>OY969785.1:0-3249030 GCA_963703065.1 uncultured Solirubrobacterales bacterium
TCCTGCTCGCCGGCCCCTTGCTCGCGCGCTTCGGCCGGGCCCTGATGCCGCCGCCCGGCGGGGACGTGATCGGCCGCCGGCGGCTCGACCCCCACCTCGATGCCTTCCGCGCGCTGGGCGCCAGCGTCGACCACGGCCGGGACATCCTCATCGCGGCGCCCCCCGCCGGCCTGCGCCCCTGCGACTTCCTGATGGACGAGCCATCGGTGATGGCCACCGAGAACGCGCTGATGGCCGCCGCGCTGACGCGGGGCCCGACGGTGATCCGCAACGCCGCGTCCGAGCCCCATGTCCAGGATCTGGCCCGGATGCTCGTGGCCATGGGCGCCCAGATCGACGGCATCGGCTCCAACGTGATGACCGTCCACGGCACGAGCAGCCTGCGCGGATGCACGCACACGATCGCCCCGGATCACATCGAGATCGGGTCGTTCATGGCCCTGGCCGGAGTCACCGGCGGAGAGCTGGTGATCAAGGACACCGTCCCGCAGGACCTGCGGATGATCCGCCTGGTGTTCGACCGGCTGGGACTGCGCACCGAGGTGCGCGGCGCGGACGTGATCGTGCCCGGCTCCCAGCACCTGGTGATCCGCAACGACGCGGGCGACTACACCCCCAAGGTGGAGGATGGCCCGTGGCCGGCCTTCCCGGCCGATCTGACGAGCATCGCGCTGGCGCTGGCCACCCAGGCCGAGGGGTCGGTGATCATCCACGAGAAGATGTTCGAGAACCGGCTGTTCTTCACCGACAAGCTCCAGCTCATGGGCGCCGCCATCACGATCTGCGATCCGCACCGGGCGATCATCGTCGGGCCGCGGCGGCTCCGGGGCGAGCGGGTGGAGTCGCCCGACATCCGCGCGGGGATGGCGATGCTCATCGCCGCGCTGTCGGCCGACGGGGTCACCCAGATCGGCAACATCCGCCAGATCGACCGCGGCTACGAGCGGATCGACGAGCGGCTGCGGACGCTGGGGGCGCGGATCGAGCGCGTCGACGACGTGCCGGTGGCGGTCTGACCGCGCGCCCCCCGGGTTTTGGCGCGTAGACCGGCCAAACCCGCAACCGGGCAGCTCCTGCGGCGGGCCTGCGGCAGACTGACCAGCGATGATCCACCGGATCCCCAGCGGGACGCGCGACGTCCTGCCCGACGAGATGCGCGAGCTCCGCGCGCTCACCGACCGCCTGCGCGAGCAGTTCGACCACGCCGGCTACGGGGAGGTGTCGACGCCCGCACTCGAGTACGAGGCGACACTGGCGCGGGCCGGGCTGGCGGCGACCCAGCCCGCGTACCGGATGTTCGACGAGTCGGGGAACGTCCTCGTGCTGCGGTCGGACATGACGGTCCCGATCGCCCGGCTCGTGGCCACCCGCTACGCCGCCGCCGAGACCCCGCTGCGCTTCAGCTACATCGCTCACGCCTACCGGGGGGTGCGTCCCCAGCGTGGCCAGTCCCGCGAGTTCCTGCAGGCCGGAGTCGAGCTGATCGGCGGCGCCGCGCCGGAGGGCACGGCCGAGGTGCTGGGGGTGCTGTGCGCGGCGCTCGACGCGGCGGGGCTCGAGAGCTACCGGGTCGGGGTGGGCGACGCTTCGCTCCTGCCCGCGCTGCTCAGCGGGCTCGGGGTGCCCGAGCCCGAGCACGAGCCGCTGCTCCAGGCGCTCCAGGCCGGAGACTTCGTGGCGCTGCAGCAGCGGGTGGACACGCTCCAGATCGCCCCGGAGGAACGCGCGCTGCTGCTGAGGGTGCCCCACGTGCGCGGTGGCCCCGAGGTGCTCGACGAGCTCGACGGACCGCTGCACGATGCGGTCACCGGGCTGCGTGCCGTCCACGAGCGCCTGCCGCCGGCGGCGGCCGAGCGCGTGCTGTTCGACTTCGGCCTCGTGCGGAGCCTCGGCTACTACACCGGTGCGGTGTTCCAGGTCTACGATCCGGCCTACGGGGTGCCGCTCGGCAGCGGTGGCCGCTACGACGAGCTGCTCGGCCGCTTCGGCCGACCGCTGCCCGCGGTCGGCTTCGCGCTCAACGTCGAACGACTGCACATCGCGCTGACCAGCGAGGAGTCCCGCGCGCGATGAGCTCGCCGCCGCCCCTGCGCGTCGCCGTGCCCCGGGGGGCCCTGCTCGCCGGGACGCTCGACCTGCTCGATCGCGTCGGCATCCCCACCGCCGAGGTGCGGGGCAACGACCGCAAGCTCCTGTTCGAGGCCAGCGGGATCGTCACGATGCGCCCGTCGGACGTGCCGACGTACGTCGAGGCGGGGGCGGCCGACCTCGGCATCACCGGCAAGGACGTGCTGATGGAGCAGTCCGAGCGCGAGGTCTACGAACTGGCCGATCTCGGCTACGGCGGGTGCACGATGGTGCTGGCGAGCACCGCCGGTGAGGACCGGGCGGTGGAGGCGCTGCGACGGCTCGGGGTGGTGCGCATCGCGACGAAGTATCCGCGGATCGCCGCGGCGCACTTCCTGGCCACCGGCCGTCAGGCGGAGATCGTGGAGGTGAAGGGCTCGGTCGAGCTGGCGCCGCTTACCGGGCTGGCGGAGGCGATCGTCGACCTGACGGCGACCGGGACGACACTGCGCGAGAACGGGCTCGTGGTGCGCGAGGAGATCGCCCACTGCACCGCCCGGCTGATCGCCAACCGGGTCGCCCACAAGCTCCGGGCGGCCGAGATCGATGCCCTGCTGGAGCGGATCGATGCGCTGTGAGCGCATCGGGCTGAGCGGCGACGCGGCGGCGCTGGCGCGCGAGCTGCGGGCGCGCGTGCCGGCACCGGCGTCGGTCGCCTCACCGGTGGCGGAGATCGTCGCCGCGGTCCGCGCGGGCGGCGACGCCGCGGTCCGCGATTACACGCGCCGGTTCGACTGCCCCCGGGCGCCGGACGCACTCCGGGTCCCGGACGCGACGATCGACCGCGCGCTCGCCGGGCTCGACCCCGCGGTGCGTGCGGGGCTGGCCGCGGCTCGGGCGAACGTCGGCGCTGTCGCCGCCGCCGCGGTCGCAGCGACGCACGAGCCGGTCGTGGAGCTGGCGCACGGGACCGTCCGGCTCCGGCGCGCCGCGGTCGACCGGGCGGCCGTCTACGTGCCGGGGGGCCGGGCGCCGTACCCCAGCACCGTCGTCATGGGCGTGGTGAGTGCCCGCGCCGCCGGGGTGGGGGAGGTGGTGGTGGCCGCCCCACCTGGCCGCGGCGGCGAGATCGACCCGACGGTCCTGGCCGCCTGCCGGCTGACCGGCGCCGACGCCGTGTACCGCATGGGCGGCGCCCAGGCGATCGCCGCGCTGGCCCACGGCACCGAGTCGATTCCCCCGGTCGACGTCATCGTCGGGCCGGGGAACCTGTACGTGCAGGAGGCCAAGCGCCAGTGCTCAGACGTGGTCGGCATCGACAGCTTCGCCGGGCCGAGCGACCTGCTCGTGCTCGCGGCCGGCGACGCGCCGGCGGGGCCGCTCGCCCTCGACCTGCTGGCTCAGGCCGAGCACGGTCCGGGCACGCTTGTCCTGGCCGCGGCGGCCGAGGCGGCGCTGCTCGATGCGCTGGCCCAGCGCATCGCGGAGGCTCCGGGCGGCGAGGCGATCATCGTCCTGGTCGAGTTGGGGGCGCTCGATCCGGACGGGCTCGCGCTGGCCCAGGCGTTCGCGCCCGAGCACCTCCAGCTGGCCGGCGCCGCCGCGGAGGCGCTCGCCGCCCGCTGCACCCGGGCCGGCTGCCTGTTCGTCGGCGCGGCGGCGGGGACCGCGTTCGGCGACTACGTCGCCGGGTCGAACCACATCCTGCCGACGACCGGCGCGGCCCGGTTCGCCTCCGGGCTCACCCCCGCCCACTTCACGCGGACGTTCGCCGAGGTCCGCATCGACGATCCCGTGTCGCTGGCGCGGGCGGCCGCCCCGGTCGCCCGGGCCGAGGGCTTTGAGCTCCACGCCCAATCGATGGAGGCCCGCATCAGCGAGAATGGCCACGATGGCAAGAACGGCTGAGATCGAGCGGAGCACCGGCGAGACGGCGGTGAACGTGCGGCTGACGCTGGGCGGACAGGGCGAGGGCAAGCGCCTCACCGGCGTCGGCTTCCTCGACCACATGCTCGACCTGCTGGCGCGCCACGGGGGCCTCGACCTCGATGTCGCGGCCCGCGGCGACCTCGAGACCGGCGCCCACCACACCGTGGAGGACGTCGGCATCTGCATCGGCCAGGCGCTCGATCGTGCGCTTGGTGACCGGTCGGGGATCGTCCGCTACGGCCAGGCGATCGTGCCGATGGACGAGGCGCGGGCCACCTGCGCGATCGACGTCTCCGGCCGCGGGTTCACCGTCTTCGAGGGCGAGCTGCCGCCGGGCGCGATCGGCAACTACGACCACGAGCTGACCGAGGAGTTCCTCCGCGCGCTGGCCGCCAACGCCCGGCTGACCCTTCACCTGCGGATCGAGGCCGGCACGAACGTCCACCACATGATCGAGGCGGCGTTCAAGGCGTGCGCCCGGGCACTTCGGGCTGCGACCGCCATCGACCCAGGCCAGAGCGGGATTCCCAGCACGAAGGGTGTGCTGTGAGGATCGCGGTGATCGACTTCGGCATGGGCAACCGCCGCTCGGTGCAGAAGGCGCTCGAGCGCACCGGCAGCGAGGTCCCGATCACGCACGACCCGGATGCCCTGCGGTCGGCGGACGGGCTCGTGCTGCCCGGCGTCGGGGCGTTCGCCCAGGCGATGGCGAACCTCCGTGAGCGCGGGCTCGATGGACTGATCGTCGAGCTGGTGGGCGAGGGGGTGCCGCTGCTCGGCGTGTGCCTGGGGATGCAGCTGCTGTTCGACCGCTCGGAGGAGCTCGGCGGCGCGGAGGGCCTGGGGCTGCTGGCCGGGGAGGTGAGCGCGCTGCGCACCGGGGGGTTACGCGTGCCCCACATCGGCTGGAACGCGGTCCACTTCGAGCGCGCGGATCCGCTGCTCGCCGGGCTGCCCGCCGGGGCCGCGCCCTTCTACCACGTCCACTCCTACGCCGCGCGCCCGGACGACCCGGAGATCGTGCTCGGCTACACGGAGTACGGCGAGCGGTTTGCCACGATCGTCGGCCGCGGGGCGGTCCGCGGGGTGCAGTTCCATCCCGAGAAGTCCTCGGCCGATGGGCTGCGGCTGCTGGAGAACTTCGTCACCGTGGTGCGCGAGCGGGTGACCGCCGGCGCCCGGGCATGATCCTCCTTCCGGCGATCGACATCCTCGGAGGGCAGGCGGTGCGCCTGGCGCGCGGGGAGTTCGATCAGCGGACGGTGTACGACTCCGATCCGCTGGCCGCCGCCGAGCGCTGGACGCGCGGCGGCGCTCGGATGCTCCACGTCGTCGACCTCGACGGGGCACGCGACGGCCGCCCGGTCAACCTGGAGGCGGTCGAGCGGATCGCATCCGCCGCCGGCGTGCCGGTCCAGGTGGGTGGCGGCCTGCGAACGATCGACGCGGTGCAGGCGGCGCTCGACACCGGCGTCGCGCGTGTCGTGCTGGGCACGGCGGCGCTGCGCGACGTCGACCTGCTCGACGAGGCGCTCGACCGCTACGGCCGGCGGATCGTCGTGTCGGTCGACGCCCGGGGCGGGCGTCTGGCCACCGCCGGCTGGACCGAGCAGACGGAGATACCGGCGGTGGCGGTGATAGAGCGGCTCGGCGCGCGCGGGGTCCGCCGCTTCGTCTTCTCGGCGATCGAGCGCGACGGGATGCTCAGCGGGCCCGACCTCGACGCCATCCGCCAGATCGGCGGTGCGGTCCGCGGGAGCTTCGTGTACTCCGGCGGGATCGCCTCACTGGAGGACCTCCAGGCGCTGGCCGCACTGCGCCAGGTCAACCTGAGCGGGGTGATCGTCGGCACGGCGCTGTACGAGGCTCGCTTCTCGATCGGCGAGGCGCAGGCCGTGCTCGACGCCGGCGGGCCGCGCGGGGTCCGGTAGGGGTCGATGCACCTCAAGCGGGTCATCCCCTGCCTCGACGTGGCCGGCGGCCGGGTGGTCAAGGGCGTCGGCTTCGTCGATCTGCGCGACGCCGGCGACCCGGTGGAGCTCGCTGCGCGCTACGACGCCGCCGGCGCTGACGAGCTGGTGTTCCTCGACATCACCGCCACCTCGGACGAGCGCGACACGGTCGTCGCCCTGGCCCGGCGGGCGGCGGACGAGGTGTTCATCCCGTTCACCATCGGCGGCGGGATCCGCTCGGTGGCCGACGCGCAGGGCGTGCTCGACGCCGGAGCCGACAAGGTCTCGGTCAACTCCGCCGCGCTCGCCCGACCCGAGCTGATCGACGAGCTGGCGCGGAACTTCGGCGTCCAGTGCGTCGTCGTGGCGATCGATGCCCTGGCCCGGCCGGACGGGGGCGGCTGGGAGGCCTACGCGGCCGGTGGACGGCGCCCGGCGGGCCGCGACGCGGTCGCCTGGGCGAGCGAAGCGGCCGAGCGGGGGGCGGGGGAGATCCTGCTGACGAGCATGGACCGCGACGGGACCAACGCCGGCTACGACCTGGGGCTCACCGCCGCGGTCGCCGGTGCGGTGGGGGTGCCGGTGATCGCCTCGGGCGGGGCGGGTGAGCTGTCCCACCTGCCGCAGGCGATCGCCGCCGGGGCCGACGCGGTGCTGTGTGCCTCGATCTTCCACTACGGCCACCACACGGTGGCCGAGGCGAAGGCGGAGCTGGCGCGGTCCGGCGTGGCGGTCCGCTGAGTCGACTCAGGCTGGCCCGCAGGCGGCCAGGTTATTCAGTTGACGATGTGTGCCGGGCGGTGGTGGCCGATGCCGCGCTAGGCGGCCTCTTCCACGTACCCCGCCGCCGAACACGTATCGCAGTACGCGGCGGGCGGGACGCGAGGCTCGTAGCAGCCGGGACGGCAGCAGGTCGAGGACCGCTTGGGCCGGCCGCGACCGATGCGGGCCGCCGCTGCGTCCTTGAGCTCCTCGCGCATGCGATCGAGCTCGGCAGCGTGATCCGCGCAGAACCGTCGACCCGCGAGGGCCGGCTCCTGACAGTGACTTCCACTACGACAGCGCATAGACCCCTAAGTGTAGCGCAGGCGTCGAGATCAACCCCGGCGGTCCGGGAGCAGCTGATAGATGGCGCCGTAGCCGTCGAGGTAGATCGCCCCGGCATCGGCGATGACCGGGTTGAAGGCGCCATCGGGGAACCGGAACATGACCTGACCGGTGCGGATGTCCAGGCCCTGGGTGGTGCGGTCGGCCAGGTCGGAGAAGTACAGCACGTCGCCCACCACGGTGCCGGCCCCGGAGATCTTTCCGCCGGCGTCGTGCGTCCAGCGGACCGCGCCTGAGCGGGCATCGAACGCGTACATGTTCCCGTCGTAGGACCCGACGTAGACGGTGGGGCCGAGGCCCGGCGGGTCGGCCACCGCGGCCGATGCGTAGACGTAGGCGCTCGTCCCGGTCGCCCACGCCAGCTGACCGGTACGGGCGGCGAACGAGTACACCCGACCGTCGGTGTTGCCCAGGTACACGCGTCCGAACGCGACGGCCGGGGTGGCGTAGAAGTTCCCGCTGCCGAAGCCGAAGTGGGCGCCCTCGGTGGTCACCGCCCAGATCTCCCGGCCGGTCCGGGCGTCCAGCGCGTACGCCCGACCGGCGTAATCGCCGAAGTACAGGATCCCGTCGACCAGCGCCGGGCCGCCCTTCACCGCCCCGGAGGCGTGGTAGCTCCACAGGACGTGGCCGTCCGCGGCATCGAGGGCGTAGACGGTGCCGCTCTGGTCCCCGAAGTACACGGTGGTGCCCCACACGAGCGGCGAGGACTCGCTGCCGGCCGGGAGGGGGCGCGACCAGACGACGTGGCCGCCGCCCATCGACAGGGCCACGAACCGCCCGTTGCCCGGGTTCTGGCCGGCGTCCGGGTTCGTGGAGAGGAGCGGCATGTACACCAGGTGCTCACGGACGCCGACGGCGGGCGACGCGGCGGCGAGGGTGCCGACCTTGCGCGCCCAGATCTGATGGCCCGTGCGCTTGTCGATCGCCTTCGCCGACCCGTCGTCGTCGAGCACGAACAACGTGTCGCCAAACAGGACGGGCGGAAACTCGAGCAGGGCACCGTCGTTGTACCGCCAGCCCACGCGGAGCGGCGGAGCCAGCGCGCGCGAGCCGGTGAACAGCCGGGTGCGCCCGGCGTCGAAGCCGTAGCGCAGCCACTCGGCCGGCGGAGCCCGGTGGGTCGGCGCTCGTGCCGGTGCGGTGGTCCGGGTCGGCGCGGTGAACGACAGGCCGGGGTGCGAGACGTTCCCGGGGCTGTGGAGCACGACGAACGCCACTGCTGCCCCCGCCAGCAGGGCCACCACGGCGACCGCGATGCCCCAGCGTCGCAGGCGCGGACCGGGAAGCGGCATGGCACGCCATCGTAGTGACGCCGTCCGATCGGGTTAGATGTGCTCGATGGGGAGCTCACGTGCGGTGTCAGCGGCGCGGGAGGCGGTGGCGGCGGCGGCTCGGGAGCTCGGGCGGGCGGGGCTGGTGCTCGGCACGGCGGGCAACGTCTCGGCGCGTGCCGGGGGCCTCGTGGTGGTGACGCCGACCGGAGCGCGGCTCGAGTCGCTCGAGCCGATGGCGGTGAGCGTCGTCAGCCCCCATGGTGAGGTGGTGGAGGGGGACCTCGCCCCCACCTCGGAGCTGGCGCTGCACCTCGGGGTCTACGACCGGTACGGCGCGGGAGCGGTGGTGCACACCCACAGCCCCTTCGCCACCGCCGTAGCCTGCGCCCGCGACGAGCTGCCGTGCGTGCACTACGCGATGCTGGCCCTCGGCGGCGCGGTGCGGGTGGCGCCGTACCGGACCTTCGGCACCCCGGAGCTGGCGGACGTCACGCTGGACGCGCTCGACGGTCGGACGGCAGCGCTCATGGCCAACCACGGGGCCGTCACGATCGCCGGCGAGCTCCAGACCGCCGTCTCCCGGGCTCGGCTGCTGGAGTGGGCCGCCGAGCTCTACTGGCACGCCTCGGCGCTCGGGTCGCCACGGGTGCTCGACGCCGAGCAGCAGGCGGCGATCGCTCGGGTGCGGTAGCGCGAGGACCGTGAGCGCGAAGGTCGAGGTCCCGCCGCCCGCCGAGCTGCAGAGGCGGGTCGCGGCGCTCGGGGCGTTCGCTCCGCTGCGCGGACGGCTGCCCGCCGAGCCGCCGGTCCACCTGGTCGGCGGGGCGGTGCGGGACCTGCTCTCCGGGCGCGAGCCGCGCGAGCTCGATCTGGCGGTCGAGGGCGATGCGCTCGCCGTGGCGCGGGTCCTGGGCGGCGACGTGCGGACGTATCCCCGGTTCGGGACGGCGACGGTCCGGCGCGGCGAGCGGACGATCGATCTGGCGGCCACGCGTCGCGAGCGCTACGCCAGCCCCGGTGCGCTTCCGGAGATCGAGCCGGCGACGATCGCGGAGGACCTGGCGCGGCGGGATTTCACGGTCAACGCCCTGGCCGTTGCGCTCAACGGGGAGCGCGCGGGGGCCCTGCGCGCCGTGCCGGACGCGCTCGACGACCTCGGGGTGGGCCGGCTGCGGGTCCTCCACGAGCGGAGCTTCCACGATGATCCGACCCGGTTGATCCGCCTCGCTCGCTACGCCGGGCGGCTCGGGTTCGCCGTCGAACCGCGGACGGCAGCACTGGCCACCGCGGCGGCCGCCGCCGGCGCACCGGCCACGGTGAGTGCCGAGCGGCTGGTGGCCGAGCTGCGGCTGCTCGCCGCCGAGGACGACCCGGCCGCCGCGTTCGCCGTCCTGCGGGAGCTCGGGATCGATGTGGCGATCGCGCCGGGGTTCGGCATCGACGATCCGACTCGGCTCCGCCGCGCGCTGACACTGCTCGACGGCCACGGTCGGCCCGACTGGCTCGTGCTGGGGCTGGCCCACGGGGCGACGCTGCTGTCCGGGTCCGACGCTGGGCGGGCCGCCGCGGTGACGCGGGCGGCCGACGATCTCGCGCCGGCGCTGGCGGCGGCCGGCCGCCCGTCGGAGATCGCGGCGGCGGTCGGCGAGGCGCCGCTCGAGGTGGTGGCCGCCGCCGGCGCGGGCGGCGGTGCGCCCGAGGCGGCGGCGGCGCGGTGGCTGGGCCAGCTCCGCCACGTCACCCTCCAGATCACCGGCGCCGACCTGGTCGCCGCGGGGGTGCCCGCCGGCCCGGCCGTGGGAGCCGGGCTGCGGGCCGCGCGCGACGGCGTCCTCGACGGCCGGCTGTCCGGGCGGGAGGCTGAGCTGGCCGAAGCGCTCCGGGCGGCGTCGCAGGGCGGGTAGCCTCGGCCGGCGATGCTGCCGAGCCCGTTCCGCTGGCAGGCCGAGCACCTGCGGATCGACCTCCCGGGCGCGCACGTCCTGTTCACCACCCGGCGCGGTGGCGTGTCGAGCGGCCCATACGAGAGCCTCAACCTCGGACGGTGGACGCCGGACGATCCGGCGGCCGTGGCGGAGAACCGCGAGCGGGTGCAGGCGCTGGCCGGAGCGCGGTTCGCGTTCGGTCGTCAGGTGCACGGCACCGAGGTGGCCAGTGTCGGGGTCCCAACCGGCGCGCCGGCCGAGCACGACGGGGTGCTCACCGCGGTGGCCGGCGTGGCGCCGATGGTGCTCGTCGCCGACTGCCTCCCGATTGCCCTGGCCGGCGGCGGCGCGGTCGGGATGCTGCACGGCGGGTGGCGGGGGCTGGCCGGCGGGATCGTCCCGCAGGGGGTGTCCGCGCTGCGAGCGCTGGCACCGCCCGATGCGTCCGTGGCCGCGGCAATCGGTCCGGGGGCCGGGCCGTGCTGCTACACGGTCTCCGACGAGGTGCGCGTCCGCTTCCCGGCCGAGGCGCGCCGCGGGCGCAACCTCGACCTCAAAGCGGCCGCTCGAGCGCAGCTCGAGGCCGCCGGGGTTGCCGAGATCCACGACTGCGGCCTGTGCACCATCTGCGCGCCGGCGGAGCTCCTGTTCTCCCATCGGCGCGACGAGGGCACGACCGGGCGTCAGGCCGGTGTCGCGTGGCGGCGCTGATCGAGCGCCTCGATCCCGCGACGGTCCGCGCGAACCTGGCCCGGGTGCGAAGCGAGATCGGGGCGCGTCCGGTCGAGGTGCTGGTGGCGGTCAAGTACCTGCCGGTCGACCTGCTTCCGGCGCTGGCGGCGGGGGGCGTGCGGCTCGTCGGCGAGAACCGTGCGCAGGCGCTCGACGCCAAGCAGGCGGCACACGGGGAGCTCTTCACCTGGGATTTCATCGGCTCGCTCCAGAGCCGCAAGGTGCCCTCGCTGCTCGGGCGCGTGCGGCTCATCCACTCCGTCGCCAGCCACAGCGCGCTGGGCCAGCTCGCCCGCCACGAGCCCGCCGGCACCCGGTTCCTCGTCGAGGTCAACGTAGCCGGCGAGGCGGGCAAGGGCGGCATCGCGGCGGGCGAGCTGCCGGCGTTCCTGGAGCGCTGCCCCGAGCCACCCGCCGGGCTGATGACGATGCCGCCACAGGCCACCCAGCCGGAGGACAGCCGGCGGCACTTCGCGGCCCTGCGGGAGCTGGCCACCCACCACGGCCTGCGCGAGCTGTCGATGGGCACCACCCAGGACTGGACCGTCGCCGTCCAAGAGGGCGCGACGATCATCCGCCTGGGCAGCGGAATTCTGCTGCCCGGCGCGTCATAATCACGGCAGGGAATCGCCGACCGGGCGCGAACCTTCCCACCGACCATGGCCTTCCGCGACACCTGGCACCGCACGCTCGTCTACTTCGGCCTGGCCGAGGACGAGGCCTACGACGAGGAGCTCGAGGGCTACGAGGAACCCGAGGCCGAACTGCAGAACTCCTACCGGGAGCGGCCGAACGTCCAGCGGTTGAGTGCGCGCCGCCGTCGGGACGAGTTCGACGACATCTTCGCCGAGGACGAGACCGCCGAGCGGCGACCGACGCTGCGCCCGGTCGGCGGGGCGGCCCGCGGCGGCAACGGGCGAGGCGCCGGAGACGTCCGCGTGCACTTCGTCGCGCCCAAGAGCTTCAACGACGTGCAGGACGTGGCCGACAAGTTCAAGGACGCGATCCCCGTCATCATCAACCTCCAGGGAACCGACACCGACCTGAGCAAGCGGCTGATCGACTTCTCCAGCGGCCTGACCTACGCGCTCGACGGCGGCATGCAGCGGATCGCCGACAAGGTGTTCCTGCTCACGCCGCGCAACGTCGAGGTTTCCGCCGAGGAACGGGCACGGCTGGTGGAGAAGGGTTTCTTCAACCAGTCCTAGTACCGTCAGCCCGGGATGCGAATCGGGCTGATCGGAGCGGGCAACATGGCGCGCGCCATCGCCCGCGGCTGGGGCGAGCCGGTGGTGTGCTGCGACGCCGGCTCCGGGCGGGCGGCGGAACTCGCCGCCGAGCTCGGGGGCGAGGCGCTCGCCGGCCCAGCGGAGGTCGCCGCCGCCGCGGATGCGGTGCTCCTGGCGCACAAGCCCTACGGGCTCGAGGCGGTGGCGGGCGCCGTGCGCGGCGCCGGCCGGCCGGTGCTCTCGGTGCTCGGCGGCGTCTCGCTGGAGGCGCTGAGCGCCGCGTACCCTGGCCTGCCGGTCGTGCGGCTGATGCCGAACACCCCGGTCGAGGTGCGCCAGGGGGTGACCTGCATCGCGTTCGGCGACGGGGTGGAGGATGCGCTGCGCCAGGAGGTGGTCAGCCGGTTCAGCCGCCTGGGCACGATCGTCGAGCTGCCGGAGCTCCAGCTCGCGGTGGCCACCGCGATCACCGGCGTCGGACCGGCCTACGAGGCGCTGCTCGCCGAGGCGCAGGTCGACGCGGCCGTGCGCTATGGATTGCCACCGGAACTGGCCGGGCGCCTGGTCGCCGAGACCAAGGCGGGCACGGCGGCGTTGCTCGCCGCCCGGGGCTACGACACGCTCGTCGTCCGCCGCGAGGTGACCTCTCCCGGCGGGGCGACCGCCCGCGGTCTGGCCGCGCTCGAGCGCGCAGGCGTCCGCGGCGCGTTCCAGGACGCGCTCGACGCCCTGGCCGCCTGGGAGACCGGGCGGTGATCGCGTTCGCGCTGACCCGGGGCGACGTGGCGAACTACGTCGACGCGCTGTTCGAGGTCTACATCCTGCTCATCCTCGTCTACGTCCTGCTCAACCTCCTGTTCTCGTTCGGGGTGCGCCTGCCGTTCTCGCGGGCCAGCGACACGCTGCTGAACTTCCTGCGCGACGTCAGCGAGCCGTACCTGCGGCTGTTCCGCCGGTTCATCCCGCCGGTGGGGATGATCGACTTCACCCCGATGATCGCCATCTTCGTGCTCATCATCGTGCGCACGATCGTGGTGAACGCCATCTCCGGCTGAGGCCGTGCGCACCCGTGTCTATGCCCGCGCCGGGGCGCTGGCGGTGCTCGTCGTCGGGCTCGACCAGCTGACCAAGCACACGATCGCGACCTCGAACGCGGCGCGGGAGGGACGCAGCGTGTTCCTCGGCGTGCGGCTCGTCGCGGTGCGCAACCGCGGTGTGGCGTTCGGCTTCCTCTCCGGCGGCGGCGTGCCCGTGCTGGCGGTGACCGCGCTGGCGCTCGGTGCGCTGCTCGTCTACTTCGTGCTGCGGCCCCAGCGGCCGTGGCTGTGGCTGCCCACCGGGCTCCTGCTCGGCGGAGCGCTTGGCAACCTGATCGACCGGATCGCCCGCGGGTCGGTGACCGACTTCATCAAGCTGCCGCTGTGGCCGGCGTTCAACCTCGCCGACTCGGCGATCACGATCGGGGTGCTGGCGCTGCTTTGGGTGCTCGAGGGAGTCGGCCGTGACCGAGGGTGACTCGGATCCGGTCGTGCTCAGGGTGCCGAGCACCGCCGAGGGCCGGCGGCTCGACCACTTCCTGGCCGACCGGCTCGGCTCCCGCGCCCAGGCCCAGACGGCGATCGACGCCGGTGGGGTGCGGGTCGACGGCCGGCCGCGCCGCAAGGGTCACGTCGTGCGGCCGGGAGAGGTCGTCGAGGTGCGGCGCCCGGCGGGGCCCGAGGCGCCGGAGGGCGGGCCACCCGACGTCCCGTTCGCGGTCGTGCACGAGGATCCCCACATCCTGGTCGTCGACAAGCCGGCCGGACTCGTCGTGCACCCGGCGCGGGGCCACCGGGCGGGGACGCTGTCCCAGGCGCTGGCCGGCCGCGCGGCCGGCGGCGAGGATCCCGCGCGCCCGGGGATCGTCCACCGGTTGGACCGCGACACCTCGGGGCTGATCGTCGTCGCGCGCAGCGAGGCGGTGCACCGAGCGCTCAAGGCTGAGCTCGCGGCCCGGCGGCTGCACCGCGAGTACCTGGCGCTGGCCGACGGGGCGCCGGAGGCGCGGACGGGCACGATCGAGGCGCCGATCGGGCGCGACGCCGCCGACCGCACGCGGATGGCCGTCGGCGGCGTGGCGCCCCGCGAGGCGCGCACCCACTTCGAGATCGTCGAGCTGCTGGGCGGCGAGGCGCTCCTCCGGGTCGTGCTCGACACCGGGCGCACGCACCAGATCCGCGTTCACCTGGCGGCGATCGGCCACCCGCTCCTGGGGGACGCGGCGTACGGGGGCCCGAGCCGGTACGGCCTGGCGCGCCAGTTCCTGCACGCCGGCCGGCTGAGGTTCGAGCACCCAGTGACGCGTGAGGCGCTCGACCTGCGCTCACCGCTCCCGGCCGATCTGGCCGCGGCTCTCCAGGCGGCGCGGCGCCGGGCGGCGCCGTAGCGCTCGTCCTCCCCGCGCGGGGAAGAGGCGCCGGCGGGGCGGCCCGTCCACAGCCGCCCCGCCGACAGGTGCGAACCGGACCACCGGAGGTAGGGGAAGGGAGGTTCGGCCCGCGCGAACGGGCATCGCCGGAGGTAGGGGAAGGGCGACGCCCGCTGTAGGCGCAACGGTACCGATCCGGAGCCCCCGAGTAAACTCCCGACCCGTTCCGATTGACCCCCGACCCGGTCGATCGGCGTCGCGGTCCTGCCTCCGCCGCCCGAGCGGGCCCGGAGGTCGCGCCGTCCGCCGGCCGGATAACCCACACGACAACTTCAAGGAGCAGGACAGTGCCCCAGGTAGGCATCAGGGAGCTGCTGGAGGCCGGCGTGCACTTCGGCCATCAGACCCGCCGGTGGAATCCGAAGATGCGTCGCTTCATCTTCGGCGAACGCGACGGCAACTACATCATCGATTTGCTGCAGACCCAGCAGCTGCTGGAGCAGGCGCGGCAGTTCGCCGGCGAGCTCTCGCGGCGCGGCGGGGTCGTGCTGTTCGTCGGCACGAAGAAGCAGGCCCGCGACACGATCCGCCAGACCGCGGAGACGGCCGGCATGCCGTACGTCAACCACCGCTGGCTCGGTGGCCTGTTGACGAACTTCCAGACGATCTCGCTGCGGATCAAGCGGCTGCACGACCTCGAGCGCTACGAGACCGAGGGCCAGCTCCAGCTGCTGCCGACTCGCGAGCGGATGGCCGCCCAGGCCGACCTGGCGAAGCTCCGCGCCAACCTCGGCGGGGTGAAGGACATGCAGCGCACGCCCGACGCCGTGTTCGTCATCGACCTGAAGACGGAGGCGATCGCGATCAAGGAGGCCCAGCGCTTGCGCATCCCGATCATCGGCCTGGTCGATACGAACTGCGATCCGGACGGCATCGACTTCGTCATCCCGGGCAACGACGACGCCATCCGCTCCTGCGTCGCGGTCACCGAGGCACTGGGCGACGTTGTGCGCGACGGCCACGGACAGTTCCGCGCCGAGGAGGAGCGGGCGCGTCGAGAGGCCGAGGAGCAGGCGCGCCGCGAGGCGGAGGAACGGGCACGACGGGAGGCCGAGGAGCAGGCACGGCGAGAGGCCGCGGAGGCTCAGGCCCAGGCTGAGGCTGCCGCCGCCGCCGGCGAATCCGCGCCGGCCCCACCGGCCCCACCGGCCGAGACTCCAGCCCCGGCGGCCCCGGCCGAGGCTTCCGCGCCGGCGCCGCCAGCCGAGGCTCCCGCGCCGCCGCCGCCGCCGACCCCGACGCCGGCTCCCGCCGCTGCCGAGGACCCGGCGCCGGCCGCCTCACCGGCTGAGCCGGCGAGCGAGGAGACGACGACAGACAGCGAAACGGAGAGTGCATGACGGACATCAGCGCCAGGGACGTCAAGACGCTGCGCGACCGGACGGGCGCCGGCGTCCTGGCCTGTCGCGAGGCACTCGCCGAGGCGGGCGGTGATCTGGAGCAGGCGGTCGAGCTCCTGCGGGCCCGCGGCGAGGCGCAGGCGGCTAAGCGCGCCGGGGCCGAGGCCCGCGAGGGAGTCGTCCAGAGCTACATCCACGCCGGCAACAAGATCGGCGCGATCGTCGAGGTCGACTGCCAGACCGACTTCGTGGCTCGCAACGAGAAGTTCGTCGATTTCGCCCGCGAGGTCGCGCTCCACGTGGCGGCCAGCGCGCCGCTGGCCATCACCGAGGACGAGGTGCCGGCCGAGGACCGCGAGCGGGAGGCGCGGATTGCCACCGAGCAGGCCGCCGACCGCCCGGAGAACGTTCGGGAGCGGGTCGTCCAGGGCAAGCTCGACAAGTGGCTCGACGAGGTCGTGCTGCTCCGCCAGAGGCACGTCAACGAGGACAAGCACGGCGGCCAGACGATCGAGGAGCTTCGCGCCGCGCTGTCGGCCGAGACTCGGGAGAACGTCGTCATCCGCCGCTTCTCGCGGTTCGCGGTCGGGGGGTAGGCCGGTGCTCACCGGCGCCGCCGATTCCGCGCCCGCCTACCGCCGGGTGCTGTTGAAGCTCTCCGGCGAGGCGCTGATGGGCTCGCTGGAGTACGGCACCGACCGCGCGCGAGTGGCGGCGATCGCCGCCGAGGTGGCCGCCGTGCAGCGGCGCGGCGTCGAAGTGGCCATCGTCGTGGGCGGCGGCAACATCTACCGCGGACTGGCCGCCGCGGCGGCCGGAATGGACCGCGCGACCGGCGACTACATGGGCATGCTCGCCACGGTGCTGAACGCCCTGGCGCTGCAGGATGCGCTGGAGAAGCAGGGGATCGCCACCCGCGTCCAGTCGGCGATCACCATCTCCGAGGTGGCCGAGCCGTACATCCGCCGGCGCGCGATCCGCCACCTGGAGAAGGGCCGGATCGTCATCTTCGCCGCCGGCACCGGCAACCCGTTCTTCACCACCGACACCGCCGCGGCGCTGCGAGCCGCGGAGTTGCACGCCGAGGTAGTGCTGATGGCCAAGAACGGGGTCCAGGGCGTCTACTCGGCCGACCCCGCGCACGACCCGCAGGCCGAGTTCATCCCCGAGATCACCCACAAGGACGCACTGACCCGCGGCCTCCAGGTGATGGACTCCACGGCGTTCGCGCTGTGCATGGACAACCAGCTGCCGATCGTCGTGTTCAACATGACCGACGAGCGCAACATCGACCGGATAGTGTGCGGCGAGCAGGTCGGAACGCTGGTGCGGACGAAATGAGCGAGATCACCGACGAGCTGATCGCCGACGCCGGCGAGCGGATGGCGAAGACGGTCGAGGCGGTGCGCCACGAGTTCGGAACCGTGCGAGCCGGGCGGGCGACCCCCGCGCTGCTCGACCGCGTGAGCGTCGACTACTACGGCACGCCGACGCCGCTCAAGCAACTGGCGCAGGTGAACGCTCCCGAGACCCGGCTGCTCACCGTCCAGCCGTACGACAAGAGCTCGATCAAGGCGATCGAGCGGGCGATCCTGGAGTCCGACGTCGGCCTGACGCCGGGCAACGACGGCAACGTCATCCGGCTCAGCGTCCCCGAGCTGACCGAGGAGCGCCGCCGCCAGCTCGTCAAGGTGGCGCGCGGCATCGGTGAGGAGGGGCGGGTGGCGATCCGCAACATCCGCCGTGACGTCATGCACGATCTGCGCGAGCTGCGCGACGCCGGCGACACGGGCTCGGACGACGAGCACCGCGCCGAGGGCGAGCTGCAGAAGCTGACCGACGCGCGGGTTGCGGAGCTCGACGAGCTGCTCCGCCTCAAAGAGGCCGAGATCCTGGAGGTCTAGGCGTGGCCTCTCCGCCCGCCGCCGTGGGGCGGGAGCCGGCCGGCCGGGACGGGCGGCCGCGCTACGTGGCGATCATCACCGACGGCAACGGCCGCTGGGCGGCTGATCATGGGCTGCCGGTCGTCGCCGGACACGAGGCGGGGGCTGACGCAGTCAAGGCCCGACTGCGCGACGCGGTCGAGCTGGGGATCGAGGAGCTGACGGTGTACTCGTTCTCCACTGAGAACTGGAGCCGTTCACCCGCCGAGGTGGCGGCACTGATGGAGATGTTCTCTCGGCGGATCGCTGCCGAGACGCCCGAGCTCCACGCCGAGGGAGTGCGGATGCGGTTCATCGGCCGGCGGAGCGCGCCGGTCGCCCGCGACCTGGTGGACCGCATGGAGTGGGCCGAGGGGGTGACCGCGGAGAACCGGCGGATTACCTTGTTCGTCGCCTTCAACTACGGCGGGCGGGCGGAGATCGTCGATGCCGCGCGAAGCTTCACCGGAACCAGCGAGGCTGAGTTCCGCGCCCACCTCTACGCGCCCGACATGCACGACCCCGACCTCATCATCCGCACCAGCGGTGAGCAGCGCATCTCCAACTACCTGCTCTGGCAGGGGGCGTACGCCGAGCTCGTGTTCCGCGACGAGCTGTGGCCCGACTTCTCCCGGGCCGCGTTCGAGGCGAGCCTCGAGGAGTACGTGCGGCGCCGCCGGCGATTCGGGGGGCGGTGAGCGTGGCCCAGCCAGGACGGGCCAGGCCAACCCGGCGACCCGAGCGGACGCCACGCGGGTCGGGCTCGGACCTGCTCGCCCGCATCGGGGTCGCGGTGCCGGCCGCATTCGTGGCGATCGTGTTCGTCGACCTCGGGGGTCTTCCGTTCGCCCTGTTCATGGTCCTGGCGGGGGTCCTCTGCCTGCACGAGCTGTTCGGGCTGCTCGCCCGCTGGCGGCCGGTCGGACTCGTGGGGTTCGCGTCGCTGGCGGGACTCGTCCTGGCGGCCCGCTACGGAAGCCTGCGGACGGTGCTCGAGGTGGCGGTCGCGACGCTTCCGGTCGTCTTCCTGGCCGTGATGGCCCGCGGCGGCCACGGCCGCCCGACCGCGGCGATCGCCTCCACCGTGCTCGGCATGGTGTGGATCGGGCTGCCGTTCGCCCACGCCGTCCTGTTGCGGCAGCTCCACCACGGCAACGGAGTGGTGATCGACGTGCTCGTCGGCACGTTCCTGGGCGACACCGGTGCCTACATCGGCGGCCGGCTGTTCGGGCGGCGCCCGCTCGCCCCCCACATCTCCCCGCACAAGACGGTCGAGGGCCTCGCCTGCGGGATGCTGGTGGCGATCCTCGCCGTGTTCTTCGCGGGGCTGTACCAGGACTGGCTGACCCAGGGCGACGCCCTGCTGCTCGGGATCACCGTGGCGATCCTGGGGCCGATCGGCGACTTGTTCGAATCGACGATCAAGCGCGACGCCGACGCCAAGGACGCCGGATCGCTGTTCGGCCCCCACGGTGGTGCGCTCGACCGGCTCGATGCGGTCATCTTCACCATCACCGCCGGCTACTACGTGTGGGCGATCGTCGGCCACTGAGACCGACGGGCTCCGGGACCTCACCCGCCTCCGTGCCCGGCGGCTCGGCCTCGTACGAGCCGGACAACCTGCTCGATCGCCTGACTCCGCCGGAACGGCTCGAGCGGCATTACCGGTACGTCGAGGCGCGCGAGCGCTCACTGCTCGCCGGCCAGCTGCCCCTGCGTGGGGGGCGCGTGCTGGCGGTCGGCTCGGGGTGGCACCCGGGGCGGCACCTGTTCCCGCGCCCGGAGTTCGAGCTCCTCGCCGTCGACCCGGTGCCCGAGCGCGTGGACCACGTGCTCGCGGCCGGCACGGCGGACCGCGGGATCGTCGGCTACGCCGGCCGGCTCGAGCTGCCCGCCGGCAGCTTCGACGTGGTGCTCTACCGCGAGGTCCTGCACCACCTCGCCTTCCAGGGGCCGCTGGCGCCGATCCTGGCCGAGGCCCACCGGCTGCTCGTGCCCGGCGGGGCACTCGTCATGATCGAGCCGAACCTGTGGCACCCGGTCGGCCTCGGGCTCCAGCTCGCCAACCGGCTGCGTCTCGGCCCGCTCGTGCACGGCACTCCGGACGACATCCCCCTCTCGCCGCGACGGTTGCTGGCCGAGCTGCGGACGGCCGGCTTCGCCCCTCGCGTGTCGGCGGTCACGTATGCCTGGCGCCGCCTGCCGCCCCGCGTGCATGCCAGACTCATCCGCCTGGACCGCTTCGCCACCAGCCGGCTGGGGTCCCGTCTGGGTCATGCGTCCATGATCGTGGCCTGGCGGCTCGACCCACCGGCCTGAGCCGGGACGCCCGCCGGCCCAGACCTACAATCGCCCGGTGCCGCGCCGCCTCGCGATCCTCGGCTCCACGGGCTCGATCGGCGTCCAGGCACTCGACGTCGTGGCCCGGGCCGACCCGGAGGTGTTCGACGTGGTGGCGCTGTCCGCGGCGCGGGACTGGGAGGCGCTCATCCGCCAGGCGTCCGAGCACCGGGTGGGACGGATCGCCGTGGCCGACCGCGACGCCGCCGCCCGGGCGAGCGAGGCGTGGACCGAGGGGGAGGTGCTCGCCGGCCCCGACGGGCTCGTCGAGCTCGTGACCGGGTCCGGATGCGACCTGGTGCTCAACGCGATCGTCGGCTCGGCCGGGCTCGTGCCCACGGTCGCCGCACTTGGTGAGGGAATCGACCTGGCGCTGGCCAACAAGGAGTCGCTCGTCGTCGGTGGCGAGCTTGTGATGACCCTGGCCGAGGCGACCGGCGCCGCCATCCTGCCCGTCGATTCCGAGCACTCGGCGCTCCACCAGCTGCTGGCCGGCGAGGGGCCCGGCACGGTGGAGCGGCTCGTCCTCACCGCCTCCGGCGGACCGTTTCGCGGCTGGAGCGCCGAGGACCTGCGTGAGGTCACCGTGGCGCAGGCGCTGGCCCATCCGACGTGGGCGATGGGCGGCAAGATCACGATCGACTCCGCGACGCTGATGAACAAGGGACTCGAGGTGATCGAAGCCCACCACCTGTTCGGCACGCCGTACGAACAGATCGAGGTGATCGTCCACCCGCAGTCGATCGTGCACAGCCTCATCTCCCTCTGCGACGGCGCGACATTGGCCCATCTCGGCTATCCCGACATGCGGGTGCCGATCGCCTACGCGCTGCACCATCCCGAGCGGGTCGACGTCCCGGTGGCTCCGCTCGACCTGCTCGCCGTCAGTGCTCTCAGCTTCGAGCCGGTCGATGCCGAGACGTTCCGCTGCCTGACCCTGGCCCGGGGGGCGGCTCGGGCCGGCGGCACCGCACCGTGCACGCTGAACGCGGCCAACGAGATCGCGGTCCACGCCTTCCTGGGAGGGGAGCTGGCGTTCACCGCCATCCCCGACGTGATCGAGGCGACGCTCGAGGCATTGCCGCCGGCCGGCGTGCACTCGTTCGAGGCGCTCGGCGAGGCCGACAGCCGCGCGCGGGCCGTGGCCACCGAGCACGCGCGCGATCGCGCTCTTCGCTGAAGCACATCTGCGGTTGCCACACTGGGGACGATGTCCTACGTCCTGGCCTTCCTCGGCTTCGCCGTGCTCATCATCCTCCACGAGGCCGGGCACTTCGCCGCGGCCAAGGCCGTGGGCATGCGGGTGGAGCGGTTCTCGCTGTTCTTCGGGCCGCTGCTGGTGAAGACCCGCCGGGGGGAGACCGAGTACGGGATCGGTCCGATCCCGCTCGGGGGCTACGTGAAGATCACCGGGATGAACCCGCGGGAGGACATACCGGAGGACGTGGCGCCCCGGGCCTACTACAACCAGCCGGTGTGGAAGCGGATCGTCGTGATCCTGGCCGGGCCGGCGGTCAACCTGGCGCTGGCGTTCGTCATCGTGTGGGTGTTGTTGCTGGCCGACGGGCAGACCGTCGCCTCCCGGCAGCTGGCGGTCATCTCCGTGCAGCCGGGCAGCGTGGCCGCGCAGGCGCTGCGGCCCGGCGATGAGCTCGTGGCCGCCGACGGGGCCGCGGTCACCGAGCGCGCGCTGCAGACGGCGGTCGGCCGCCATCGCTGCGCCGGCCCACAGGTCAACGGCTGTCTCGCCGCCACACCCGTGCGCCTGACCGTCCGACGGCAGGGCCATCTGGTGACCCTCGCGCTGCGGCCCCACTACAGCGCCGCCGCGGGGCGTCCGCTGCTCGGCTTCGAGTACGGCCCGCAGACGCGCCAGACGTCGGTGGGGCCATTGCGTGCCACGTCGCTGACGGTGAGCGGGCTGTGGCGGGTGACGGCCCAGAGCGTCTCCACGTTCGCTCGCATCTTCGAGCCGCGGGAGCGCAAGCAGCTCCATTCGATCGTGGGGATCTACAAGGCCACCCAGCAGACGTTCGCCCACTCCTCAACCGACGCGTTCAGCTTCCTGGCCGTCATCTCGCTCGCGCTGGCCATCATCAACCTGTTTCCGTTCCTGCCGCTCGACGGCGGCCACGTGTTCTGGGCGCTGGCCGAGAAGGTGCGGGGGCGCCGGATCCCGTTCGAGGTGATGGAGCGGGCCGGGGTCGTGGGCTTCGCCATCATCCTGATGCTGTTCGTGATCGGGCTGTCCAACGACATCTCGACGCTCTCCGGTCCCGGGTTCAACGTCCGCTGAGATCGCCGCTTGAGGTAGCGTTGCCACCGTCGGTCCCTGGAGTCTGAACAGCGGAGGCGAGCATGGAGAGCAGCACCATCACCCCGGCGGCCGGGCGCGCGGTCGACGCTCCGACCGTCGTCGAGGCGCTCCGGCGCACCGCCGCGGCGCATCCCGACCTCGTCGCCGTGCGCACGCCGGACGACGCTGTCTCGCTCACCTGGTCGCGGGTCCTGGAGCGGGTCGACGCCATCGCCGGCGGTCTCGCGCGACTCGGGGTCGGGCGCGGCGACACAGTGGCGATCATGCTCGCCAACCGGCCGGAGTTCCACCTCGTCGACCTCGCCGCGGCGATGCTCGGCGCCACGCCGTTCTCCATCTACACGACGTACCCCGCCGGTGAGATCCGCTACCTGTGCACCGACGCCGAGACGAAGGTGGCGATCGTCGAGCCACAGTTCCTCGATGTCGTGCTCGAGGCGCGGCGGGAGCTCCCGGCGCTCGAGCACGTGATCGTGGTCGACGGCGAGTCGGCGCCGGACGGCGTCGTGTCGCTCGCCGAGGTCGAGGGATCGGACCCGGACTTCGACGTGGCGGCGGCCGCGGCCGAGGTCGGGCCGGACGACGTGCTGACGCTCATCTACACGAGCGGCACCACCGGGCCGCCGAAGGGCGTTCAGCTCTCCCACCACAACGTGATGGTCTCCGCCTCGGCGATCGAGCAGATCATCGCGCTGGAGGCCGGCAGCCGCCTCATCTCCTGGCTTCCGGCGGCGCACATCGCCGAGCGCATGGCCCACCACTACATCCCCGTCATCTACGCCGGCCAGGTGACCACCTGTCCCAACCCCCGCGAGGTCGTCTCGTTCCTGCCCCAGGTCCGCCCGAACTGGTTCTTCGCGGTGCCCCGGATCTGGGAGAAGCTGAAGGCCGGTCTCGAGGCGATGCTCGCCGGCCAGCCGGCCGAGCAGCGGGCGCCGGTGGAGCAGGCACTCCGGAACTCGATCGAGCGCACGCGGCGGCGGCAACGGGGCGAGCCGGTGCCCGAGGAGATGGAGGCCGCCTGGCGGCAGGCGGATGAACAGATGTTCTCCGGCCTGCGCAAGATGCTGGGTCTCGACGAGGTGCTCTCGGTCAACGTCGGCGCGGCGCCGACCCCGGTGGAGGTGCTGGAGTTCTTCCACGCCATCGGGATTGAGCTGGCGGAGCTGTGGGGAATGTCGGAGACCTGCGGCTTCGGGACCTGCAACCGGCCGGGCGAGGTGAGGATCGGCACTGTCGGCCCCGCCTCTCCCGGCGCCGAGCTGAAGCTGGCGGAGGACGGAGAGCTGCTGATCCGCGGCGAGTTCATGATGCTCGGCTACCGCAACCAGCCGGAGAAGACGGCCGAGTCGACCTCGGAGGGCGGATGGTTCCACACCGGGGACATCGCCGAGATCGACGCCGACGGCTACGTGAAGATCGTCGACCGTAAGAAGGAGCTGATCATCAACGCCGCCGGCAAGAACATGTCGCCGGCCAACATCGAGGCGGCGATCAAGACGGGGAGTCCGTTGATCGGCCAGGCGTGCTGCATCGGCGACCGGCGCCCGTTCAACACGGCCCTCGTCGTGCTCGACGCCGACTACGCGCCGCAGTGGGCGGCCGCCCACGAGCTGCCGGAATCCTCGCTGGAGGCGCTGGCCGACGAGCCGGCCGTGCGCGAGGCGGTCCAAGCCGGCATCGACGAGGCGAACGCGCACCTCGCCCGCGTGGAGCAGATCAAGAAGTTCACCATCGTCCGCGGCGACTGGATGCCCGGCGGCGACGAGCTGACCCCGACGATGAAGCTCAAGCGCAAGCCGATCGGAGCCAAGTACGAGGCTGAGATAGAGGCGATGTACGCCTCGTAGCCGGACTGTCACGCCCCGCTCCACCTCGGAGCAGAGGCGCGGTCAGCGCAGGAGCACCGACTCGACGATGGTGCCTGCCGGATCAAGCACGGCGGCCGCGTAGCGTCCTGCCCGGGCGTCCGGCGGCATGGCGGCGGGAGGAGCCAGCGTCCGGGAGCCGGCCGCAATCGCTGCGCGGTGAAACTCGTCCACCGTCTCGCGGTCGGGAGCGGGGAAGCTCATCTGCAGCCCTCCGGTCAGCGGCTGCCCATCCCCGACCAGGGAGAACGTCGCCCAGGCACCGCGGAACTGCCGCCCGTGGTCCCACTCCCGGCCCCCGCGCAGACCGAGGTGGCGGGCCAGGCGCCGGTACCACGCTGAGGTTGCCTCTAGGTCGGCCACCCGGATCCACAGGTGGTCGACGTGGCCGCCGCGGCGGCAGTCGCCGTGGTGGACGGCCTCGACGCTGTTGCCGGCGGGATCGTGCAGGAATGCCCCGTAGTAGTCCGGTCGATATTGCGGTCGCTCCCCGGGGGCGCCATCGTCCCGGTACCCAGCGTCGGTGCCCGCACGCCAGAACCCGTCGACCGCCTCGCGTGAGGTGGCCACGACTGCGACGTGCAACCGGCGGGTCGGTGGATGACCTGCATCGGCGGACAGGATCGCGAGGTCGTCCCACTCGAGCGCATCGGCGGCACAGTGGCTCGGTTCCAGGCCGAGCGCTCCGAGGACCGTCCGGTAGAACGGCTGCGAGACCGCGGGGCTCATGGCGCGGATCGTGACGCGGGCGAACATCCGTCGGCCGAGATCGTAGGTGCCGCGGCTCAGCGCGCGGCCTGCAAAGAGCGCCACAGCAGCTGCACCGGGTGGAGCACCTCGAGCGGCTGACCGGCCTCCCGCAGGTGGCGCTCGATCTGCGCCGCGCATCCCGGGTTGCCGGCGGCCACCACGTCGGCGCCGAGCTCGAGCAGCGCCGTCGCCTTGCGAGCGCCGAGCTCCGCCCCGGCCGCCGGCTGGACGATGTTGTAGATCCCGGCCGAGCCGCAGCACATCCCGGGCTCCCGCTCGACCTCCACCAGGTCGAGCTCCGGGATCCCGCTCAGGAGCGCACGGGGCTCGGATCGCACGCCCTGCGCGTGGGCGAGGTGGCAGGCATCGTGGTAGGCCACCCGAAGCGGTACCGGGCCCCGCGCCCCCCGCGACGGCGCGAGGCTGAGCACCTCGTGGACGTCACGGACCCGGGCGGCGAACTCCTGCGCCACGGGCGTGCCGATGATCTCTCCGTACTCCTTCATCGCGGCCCCGCAGCCGGCGGCGTTGACCACCACGTGATCGATCCGGCCGAGCTCGGCGAACGCGGCGATCGTCGCCTGCGCGCGGGCGATCCCGGCCTCCTCCTCTCCGGCATGGAGCTCGAGCGCGCCGCAGCAGTCCGGTGCGGCGGGTGCCAGCACCTCCCAGCCCTCGGCGGCGAGCACCCCGATCGTCGCCCGGTGGACGTCCGGGTAAAAGACGCGCTGTACGCAGCCGAGCAGCAGTGCCACGCGACCCCGTGGCTTGCCGGCCGCTGGTGTGAGCGCCGGGATGGGCAGGCGCCGCGTCGCGCGTGGCGGGGGCGCGGGCGCGATGCGGGTGAGCCGGCCGAGCCCTCCCGGCAGGCGCCCGGCACCCGTCCGGCGGGCGCCGGCAAGCGCCGGCAGGAGCGCGCGGAGCCGGCGGGGGTGGGGGAGGGTCTCGAACAGCAGGAGCCGGAGTGCGGATTCCGCCGCCGAGCGCTCGTGGTTGCGCTCGATCTGTGGCCGCACCCGTTCGAGCAGGCGGTCGTAGCGCACGCCGGACGGGCAGGCGGGCACGCAGGCCATGCAGCCGAGGCAGCGGTCGAGGTGGGTGACGACCGCCTCACTCAGCGTGTCGGACCGGTTGAGCGCCTCGTCGATCAGGACGATCCGGCCCCGCGGAGAGTCGGGCTCCTCGCCCCACAGCGCGTACGTCGGGCACGCGTCGAGGCAGAAGCCGCAGTGGACGCAGTCGTCGAGGATCGCCTGGGACGGCGGCCGGTGGGCGTCGAACCCGCTCATCAGATGCCGCCGACGAACACGCCCGGATTGCACGTTCGGGCCGGGTCGAATCGCGCCTTGATCGCCCGCATCAGGGCCAGGGAGCCCCCCGGCGGCCCCCACGCCTCGCCGCGCAGCTCGGCCGGCGCGTCGAGCAGCACGACCGCCGCCTCCGGCAGGGTGGCGGCGACTGATCCCCGCAGCCGGGCCACGCCCTCAGGCTCGAGCTCGATCCAGCTCAGGCCGAGCGTCGCCCGCCCGACGAGCGTCCCACCAGCCTCGTCGGTCGCCCGCAGCACCGCCGGAAGGGCGCTGGGGGTGGTGGCCACCCGGGCGATCGCCGCCTTGGCAGAGCGCTGGCCGGCCCGCTGGCGGGCCCACAGGGCACGGTCGTCCTCGACCACGTCAACAGCCTCCATTCCCTCCGCTCGGAGGAGCTCCGCCGCCCGCGTCGCTCGCCGCCGAGGGTCAGCTCCGGCACAGGCGGCGAGCACGCCGCCGCGCCCGCCCCGCCAGGCGACGTCGAGCGCCTCGAGCTCGAGCGGCGAGGCGGCCAGTCGCCGGGCCGCTCGCCCGAGCGTGTCGGGGTCGCTCGCCGCGCCGACCGCAGTGGCCCGGCGGGCGGGCCGGGGGTGCAACCGCACCGAGACGTCCAGGATCAGCCCGAGCGTGCCGAACGAGCCGCAGAACAGCTTGCCGAGGTCGTAGCCGGCGACGTTCTTGATCACCTTGCCGCCGGCCCGGGCGATCGTGCCGTCGGCCAGCGCGACGGTGAGGCCGAGGACGAGGTCGCGCGGGCGCCCGTAGCGGTGAGCCAGCGGTCCGCTGTCAGCGGTGGCGAGGACCCCACCGAGTGTCGCCCGGCCGCCGTCGTGCTCCACCGGGGGGTCGAGGGCCAGCATCTGCCCGGCATCAGCGAGCTCGCGGGCGAGCCGGTCGAGCGGCATCCCCGCCTGGACGATGGCGGTGAGGTCGCCCGTGTTGTGCTCGAGCAGCCCGTCGAGTCGCTCGGTCGAGAGCTCGCGCTCGGCCGGGGCCGGGATCCCCCAGCCGAGCTTCGTCCCGCCGCCACGCAGCCGCAGGGTCTCACCGGCGGCACCGGCGGCGGCGAGCTCGGCAGCGGCCGACTCGATCGTCTCCGGGAGGAGCATCGGGCTCAGAACCGCTCCGCCACCCCGGCCCGCTCGAGCGGGTGAGCGCGGTAGGGGCCGGGAACCTCGCCGCACAGCCGCGGAGTGGGCATCACCTTGCCCGGGTTGGCCCGGCCCAGCGGATCGAACGCACAGCGCAGGCGCTGGAACGTGTCGAGGTCCTCCGGGGAGAACATCGCCGGCATGTAGCGCTTCTTGTCCAGCCCGACGCCGTGCTCACCGGTGATTGAGCCGCCGGCCTCCACACACGCCCGGACGATGTCCCCGGCCAGGGCCTCGGCCCGCTCCGGCTCGCCGGGCCGTCCCGCGTCGTACAGGACGAGCGGGTGGAGGTTGCCGTCCCCGGCGTGGAACACGTTCGCCACCTCGAGCCCCGCCTCGGCGGCCAGCCGGTCGATCTCCCGCAGCACCTCGGCCAGCCGGGTGCGGGGGATGACCCCGTCCTGCACGTAGTAGGCCGGGGCGATGCGACCCATGGCGGCGAACGCGGCCCGGCGCGCACGCCAGATCTGCTCGCGCTCGTCCGGGCTCAACGCCACGCGCACGTCGAGCGCGCCCGCCGCGACGAGCAGCTCGAGCAGCTCGGCCATCCGGCTCGCGCACTCCTCCCGCGGCCCATCGAGCTCGACGAGCAGCGCTGCGCCGGCATCGAGCCGGTACCCCGCGGCGGTGGCCGCCTCGGCGGCGCGGATCGACAGCGGGTCCATCATCTCGATCGCACCCGGGATGATCCCGGCGCCCACCACCTCGCTCACCGCCTCACCCGCCTGCCCCGTGCCGGCGAAGAACGCGACGAGCGTACGCACCGCCTCGGGTGCCGGCACCACCCGAAGCTCGATCCGCGTGGCGATCCCGAGCGTCCCCTCCGAGCCGACGAACGCGCCGAGCAGGTCATAGCCGGGGTCGTCCCGGCGCAGGGTGACGAGCTCGCCGTCCGGCAGCACGACGTCGAGCCCGATCACGTAGTTGGTCGTGAAGCCGTACTTGAAGCAGTGGGCGCCGCCGGCGTTCTCGGCCACGTTGCCGCCGATCGAGCAGACGATCTGACTCGACGGGTCGGGCGGGTAGAAGTGCGTCGGCGCCACGGCCCGTGAGATCGCGAGGTTGCTCACCCCGGGCTCGACGACCACCCGGGCGTCCTCGAGCGACACCTCGAGGACGCGCCGCATCCGCGACACGACGACGAGGACCCCCTCGGCGACCGGGATCGCGCCGCCGGACAGGCCGGTGCCGGCCCCGCGGGCGACCCATGGCACCCCGGCGGCGTGGCAGGCGGCGAGGACCGCCTGGACCTCGGCGGCCGAACCGGGCAGCACCGTGAGCAGCGGCGTGCCCTCCAGGTGCTTGAGCCCATCGGAGCGGTACGTGGCGAGCTCGTCCGGGTGGCTGAGCACGTGCTCGGCCCCGCAGATCGCCGCCAGCTCCGACTCGAGGGTCCTCTCTCTCATGCGCCGAGACCGGAGTATCACGCGGCAGGCCGGCTCAGTACAGCGTCACCGTGACGCTGCGGCTGCTGACGGTCGTGCCGGCCGGGAGCGCCGGGTCATGGGGCGGGTAGGTCCAGGCGAGGTGGACCGTTCCGCTGCCGGGGAAGGCCACCCGGACGTCGAAGTAACCGTGGGGGTCGGTGATGGGCACGGTGGCGATCGTCGTGAAGCCGTGCCCGCCCGTCGTCCGGAAGCGGATGGCCACGCTCTCGGGGGCATCGAGTGCCTCGCGCAGGGCGGCCGCGGCCGGGCGGGCGCAGCCCCACACCTCGAGGCGGGTTCCCCGGGCGGCGGCGCTCACCGGCAGCCAGAGCGGCAGCCGCCAGGCATCGTAGGTCGGCTTCGGCTGTCCGTTCCAGGCGATCAGACCGCTGGCGAAGCCGCCCCAGTCGTTGGCCGCGCTCGGCTGCGCCGGGTCGTCGTAGAGCAGGTACTGCATGAACGAGCGGACGCGCGGGTTGCTCCACGAGATGTACTCGGCCTGGTTGAGGAACGCGGCCGCCGTGGTCGGCGAGATGTACGGGATCCGCGCGCTCGTGTGCTTGGGCGGGTCGGTCAGGTAGCCGTACTCGGTGTTCCAGATGGGGAATTGGCGGTGGGAGCCGTACACCCGCTGGAGGCGGTCGAGCGCCCCCGTCAGCTGCCCGATGTCGGCCAGGGAGGCGTAGTCCGGGTCGTTGGGCGTCTCGAGGTTCGGGGGGTGCCATCGTGAGTACGGGTGGATGGCGAAGCCGCCGGCCCCGAACAGCGCGGGGTGGGCGGCGGGAAAGCCGCGGGTGCCGGCGGCGCTCGTCGGGCAGCCGCGGACGGTGGCCGCCGAACCGCGCAGCGGGCGATAGCGGTCGTCGACGCAGTACAGCGAGCGCAGGAAGGGCAGCGGCTTCATGCCGCTGAACACACCCCACACCACGCGGCCGGTCCCCGGATAGCCGCGGGGGGCGAGCTCGCCGAACAGGATCGTGTCGTGGGCGTGGCCGGTGGCCTGCAGGGCCTGCCAGCCGGCGTCGATGAGCTGTCGATACATCTCGGGGGCGTGATCGGTGGCCAGATGGCTCGGCACGCCCTGGGGGGCGAGGCTCGGCCCGTAGTTCGGCTCGTTCCAGATCGACCAGAAGCCGACCCGCGGGAGGTCGGCCGGGTCGCCTGGGTCGATGCGGTGGCTCAGCGGGTCATAGTCGCCGCCGTAGCGCTCGGCGACCGCGTGGTAGAAGGCTCCGAACTCGGCCGCGTTCGGCTCCCAGCTGAGGTGCAGCTGGTCGCTCGGCATCCCCCGGCCGGCGGCCCACAGCGGCTCGTCGCCGCTCACGTCGAGGTCGACCGTCATGCCCCCGGCCTGGATCGCCCGCACCGCGGCGTCGTACGGGGCCCAGGCGGAATCGGCGTACGCCGCGGGGTCCGAGCCCTGGAAGTGGGCCGGTGGGTGCGGCGCGTACGGCTGGGGGGCGATCTGCTGCCAGAGCACGAACAGGCGCACCGCCCCGACGCCGAGCCGCTCGTACTGGGCCACCGTCGCCGTCGGATCGCTCATCACCCGCAGGTCCTCGATCATCGCCACCTGAGCGTGTGCGGCGAGCGCGGGGGCGCTGACCGCCCCGAGCGCGCCGACGAGGATCAGCGCGCCGAGCGCGAGGCGGCGAAGCACGCCCCGACCGACCTCAGCGCAGCGTCACGCCGGCGAGGCGGCTGGTCACGGTGCCGAGGCCCGGCTCGCTCCACACCGTCTCGACCTGCCCACTGCCCGGGAACTTGACCTTGACGTCGAAGTACCCGTTGCCGCGCCCGGCCGTGACGTGGGCGATCACCTTGAAGCTCGCCCGGGAGCTCGAGCGCCACTCGATCGCCGCCCTCGGCCCGCCGAGGAGCGCGGCCGGCCGGATCGCGCCCCACACCTCGGTGCTCTGTCCGCGGCGGCCCGTCGAGCTCGGCAGCCAGATCGGCATCCGGTAGGCAGCCAGGCTCGGCTTCGGGGTCATGCTCGAGTTGTACAGGCCGCTGAAGAACTGGCTCGGCCCCTTTGCCGGCGGATCGACGAGCAGGTACTGCATCGTCGTCCGGATCCGCGGATCGCGCCACGAGAGGTACTCCGCCTGGTTGATGTACACCGCGGCGTTCGCCGGACTGGTGAGGGCGCGGTTGGTCGACGGCGGTCGGGTCACGTACCCGTACTCGTTGTTGTAGATGCCGGTCCCCCCGCGGCGGTGGTAGGTCCGGTCGACGCTGTCGAGCGCCGACTCCAGGCGCGGGATGTCGTTGAACGTGACGTAGTTCGGATCCCGCGAGCTGTCTTGGGTCGGCGGCAGGCCCTGGGGATACGGGTGGATGCCAAAGCCGGAATTGCTGAACAGACCGGGATGGGCGGAGGCGAAGTCGTGCTGCCCGGCGCGGGTGGTTGGGCAGCCCGCATTGGTGGCGGCGCGGCCGGTCAGAACCTTGAAGTTCGTGCCGACGCAGTACAGGTCGCGGATAAAGATCAGCGGCTTGGTCTGGTCGAAGATGTTGTTGGCGCGCGACACCCCCCGCGCGGCGAGCTGCCCGATCGTGATCTGATCGTGCGTGTGATGCGTGGAGGCAAATGCCTGCCAGGCCATATCGACGAGGGTGCGGTACATCGCCGCCGCGTTGTCCGCGCCGTTCGTCGTCTGGGGAGCGAGGTCCTCGCCGAAGTTCGGCTCGTTGTAGATCTCCCAGGCGCGGACGGCGGACCCGTAGCGGAGGACGGTGGCGTGGACGAAGTTGCCGTACTCCACCGCTGAGGGCTTCCACGCGTAGTGCACGTAGACCGACCCCTTCGCCGGATGCGGGCCGATCGCCCAGTAGGGGGCGCCCCCGCTGAGCACGAAGTCGAGCTTGATGTGGTCCTGCCTGGCGGCGGCCACGATCGTGTCGATGCGGCCCCAGTGATAGCCGTTGATGGCCGAGTCCGAGCTGGCCGGAGACGGGCTGGCGGAGTCGAAGCTCGCCGGCTTGGTGAAGCTGAGCGGGTTCGCCGTGACGGCCGACCACTCGATGTAGAGCCGCACCTCCTGCACCCCGAGCAGTCGCAGCTGCGCCATCGTCCCGGTGGCGTTCAGCCCGAGCCCCCCGTCGTCCTCGAACAGCGCGATCTGGCTGTGGGAGGCCTGAGCCGAGGCCACCGGGAGCAGCGCGGCGGCGAGGGCGAGCACGGCGAGGGCACCGAGGCGGCGGATCAAGCGCATGTGTCCGGAACCCGTGGCGCGAGGGGAAGTTTCGCCGCCCCCCGGTGCAGACGCACGGTCGCGGATCTGGCTGAGCTGCCTCATGGCGATGTCGAGCTCCCGTGTCGTTTCGTCAGCTGATCTGTGCGGTGCGGCTGTAGAGCATGCGGCCGTCCGGCGCCCGCCACGCCGTGCGGACCGAGCCGGCGCGGTCGAATCGCTGCAGCACGTCGAAGTACACCGACCCCATCGTCAGCGACACGATCCGTACGGATCGGAAGGCCTTCCCACCAGACGGCCGGAACTGGATCGCCACCTGCTGGACGCCGGAAGCGTATCGCGCCGGGCGCACCGCTCCCCACACTTCGAGCGGGGTGCTGCCCGCCCGGCGCTCGATCGGGAGGTACAGCGGCATCCGGTAGGCGGCGAAGCCCGGCTTCGGGCGACCACCGAAGAACTCGAGCCCGGTGGCGAACACCCCGGTCGGCCCGTCGGCCAGCAGGTACTGATCGAACGAACGCACCCGGGGGTCGCGCCAGCTCAGGTACTCGGCCTGGTTGAGGTAGACCGCCGCCTGCGCCGGGGAGGCGGCGTACACCGTCTCCGGCGGGTTGGTGTGGATGCCGAACTCCGTGTTCCAGAGCGGGATCCGGCGGTCGGATCCGTACACCCGGAAGATCGCGTCGATCGTCGCCTCGACGTGGGGAAGCCCGGGCAGGTTCGCGTAGTCCGGCTCGCCGGGCGTCGAGACGGCCGGCGGCCCCTGAGCGTACGGATGCAGCGACAGCGCGCCGGCTCCGAACAGCCCGGGATGCGCGGAGCGAAACGCGTTCGGGTGGCCGCCAGTCGGGCAGTCGACCGCGGCCGCCGTCATCCCGGTGAGCGGGCGCAGCCTCGGGCCGACGCAGTACAGCGTGCGCAGGAACCGCAGCGGCACCATGTAGCCGAACGCGCCGGGCCCCCGTCCCAGCGCCTCGCCGTACGGGGCGAGCTCGCCGATGAGGACCGTGTCGCTGCCGTGGCCGGTCGCCTGGAGCGCGCCCCAGGCGGCATCGACCATTCCGCGATAAACGACGGGGGAGACGTCGATCCCGGACCGGTCGGTCTGCGGAGCGATCATCGGCCCGAAGTTCGGCTCGTTCCAGATCGCCCAGATGTCGACCCGCGGGAGCAGCTCGCCGCCCGGGCCGCGGAACTGGCCGCTGTAGCGGGTGGCCACCGCCCGTACCCAGCGACCGAACTGGACCAGGTTCGGGCGCCACTGGGTGTGGATCGGATGCCCGGGGTCGCCCGGCCCCCGCGCCCACAGCGGCGGCGGTGGGCCGAGGGTGAGATCGACCTCCATGCCGCGGGCGCGCGCGTCGCGGATGATCGTGTCGTAGATCGCCCAGCCCGATGGGGGATACGCCGCCGGGTTCGCGCCGTCGAAGCCCGGGGGCGGGCGCGGCGAGCCCGAGTCCGGCGCGACCGATCCAAGCGCCCCCAGGGCGCCCCACGGCATGAACACGCGAACCGTGTCGGCCCCGAGGGAGCGGAGTGCGTCGAGCGTCCCGGCGGGATCCTCGTGCAGGGGCACGTCGGCCTCGAAGACCGAGCGCAGGGGGGTCGTGCGAGCCGGCGGCAGGCGCCCGACGAGCGCCGGCGCGGTGACCGCGGTCGAGGTCGTCCCGGTCCCGCCGCCGCCGCATCCGACGGTGCCCAGGGCGACAAGCGCGGAGGCGAGCAGCCCGGCCAGGGACGGTCGACGGCGGGACGGCAAGCCCGGCAAGATAGCGGCGTGACCCGCCCCCGGCGACCCCTGGTCATCCTGGCGGCGATCGTCGTCGCCGGGGCGGCGCTGCGGCTGGTGACCCTCGGCACACAGAGCCTCTGGTTCGACGAGGCACAGCTCGCCCACGAGGCGGCGCTCCCGTTCTCCGGGCTGTGGCACACGTTCGGGGCGCAGGAGACCAGCCCCCCGCTGTACTTCGTGCTCGCCTGGGGCTGGGCGAGGCTGTTCGGCACCGGCGCGGTCGGGCTCCGCTCCCTGTCGGCCCTGCTCGGGATCGCGACGATCCCGCTCGCCTACCTCGCCGGCCGCGAGCTCGTCTCGCGGAGCGCCGGACTGCTGTGCGCCGCCTTCGTCGCCGGATCGCCGTTTCTCATCTGGTACTCGCAGGAGGCGCGGGAGTACATGCTCCTGATCGCGGCGAGCGCCCTCTCGCTGTGGGGGTTCGCCCGGGCCTGGAACCGGGGCGGAGCCCGCCGCGACCTCGCACTCTGGGCCACCGGCTCGGCCCTGGCGCTGCTCACCCACTTCCTGGCCGGCTTCCTCGTCGTGCCGGAGGCGCTCCTGCTGCTCTGGCGGCTGCGCTCCCGCGCCGCCATCGTGGCGAGTGCGGTGGGGCTGGGGGTCGAGCTCGCGCTCCTGCCCCTGGCCATCTCGGACGGGCGCCATCCGCTCGGCTGGCTCAAGTCGATCCCGCTCTCGACCCGGGTCGAGCAGGTGCCGGTCGCCTTCGCGCTGAACACGCTCGATCGCACCAGCGCCATCAACTGGGCGCTGCCGGGCACCGCGCTGGTGCTCGCCGCGGCCATGGTGCTGCTCATCGGAGGCGCGGGACCGCGCGAGCTGCGGGGGGCCGGGCTGGCCGCGGGCCTGGGGGCGGTCGTCCTCCTCGCGCCTCTCGCCATCGCCCTCGCCGGTCACGACTACTACATCGTCCGGGCGCTCAGCCCGGCGTGGGTCCCGCTGGCGGTGGCGCTCGCCGCGGCGTGCGCACCGCGGCGGCTGCGCGCCGCCGGCGCCGGCCTGGCGCTCCTGACGTTTGCCGGCTTCGCCTTCGCCCAGGTCCGCATCCTCGGCACGAGCGACCTGGAGCGGCCGGACTGGCGGGGTGCCGCCCGGGCGCTCGGCTCCTCCCGAGTGGCGCGCGCGATCGTCGCCTACGACGGCAGCCTGGCCACGGATCCGCTTGCCCTCTACCTGCCTGGCGTCGCCTGGCATCAACCGCCGGGGCCGGTGCGGGTGGACGAGCTCGACGTCGTGGCCGGCCCCGATGCGCTCGCCGTCCACCTGCCGCCGAACGTCCGCCTGATCGCCCGGCGCACCGTCGGCGCCTTCGTCGTCACCCGCCTGGCGCTGGGCGAGCCGCTCACCGACACGCCGGCCGGCTTCGGGCAGCGGGCGGTGACGCTCGTCGCACCCGGGCCATCGGACCCCGCGGTGCTCATCCAGCCGCCGGCGGCCGCCCCGGCCGGACGAGGGGCGACGGCCTAACCTCTCCCGACATGAGGCGGATGCCCCCCCGGCTCGGCGCGCTCCTGTGCGGGCTGCTGCTCGGTGCGGTTCTCACCGCACCGGCGCTCGGCGCCACCGCTCCCGCGGTGCTCGACTGCACGGTGCACAACGGCTTGACCAAGCACTACACGGTGGCCGAGCTCCGCACGGCGCTGGCCACGATGCCGGCCGAGATCAAGGAGTACACGAGCTGCTCGGACATCCTCCAGCGGGCGCTCGACGACGAGCTCGCCGGCCTGCACGTCTCGGGCGGGGGCGCCTCGGGCGGCGGCGGCTCATTCCTGCCCCTGCCGGTGATCATCGTGCTCATCGTCATCCTGCTCGGTGGTGCCGGCTACGGCGCGCTCCAGCTCCGCCGCCGGACCGGCCTCGACCCACCGCCACCCGGTGGCGACGCCCCGCCGCCGGCTCGACCCGGATAGGCCGCTCTACACTCGCTGGCATGGCCTCGGAGCGGCAGATCCACGTCGGATCGGTGCCGATCGGCGGCGGCGCGCCCGTCGCCGTCCAGACGATGACCAAGACCGAGACGGCCGACCTCGATGCCACGCTGGCCCAGATCCGCCGGGTCGCCGACGCCGGGGCCGACGTCGTCCGGGTCGCGGTCCCGCGCGAGAAGGACGCCGAAGCGCTGCGGGAGATCGTCGCCCAGTCGCCGATCCCGGTGATCGCCGACATCCACTTCAACCACACGCTCGCGCTCAAGGCGCTCGACGCCGGTGCCCACTGCGTCCGGCTCAACCCGGGGAACATCGGCGGGCCGGACAAGGTGGCGGAGGTGGCCGCCCGGGCGCGCCAGCTCGGCACCCCGCTGCGGATCGGCGTCAACTCGGGCTCGCTGCCCGCTCATCTGCGCGAGCTCGAGTACACGAACCCGGTCGAGGCGCTGGTTGCTGCCGCGCTCGGCTTCGTCGAGCTGATGGAGTCGCTCGAGTTCACGAACTTCAAGGTGTCGATGAAGTCGACGAGCGTGCCGAACACGATCGCCTCGAACCGGCTGCTGGCCGAGAAGATCCCCTACCCGCTCCACCTCGGCGTGACGGAGGCGGGCACGAAGTGGTCGGGCTCGCTGAAGTCGGCGGTCGGCCTGGGCACGTTGCTGGCCGACGGGATCGGCGACACGATCCGCATCTCGCTCTCCACCTTCCATGCCGAGGAGGAGGTGAAGGTGGCCTGGGAGATCCTCAAGGCGCTGAAGCTCCGCGAGCGCGGCCCGGTGCTCATCGCCTGTCCGACCTGCGGGCGGCTCCAGTTCGACATGGACAGCGTGGTGGCGGAGGTCGAGCGCCGCCTGGAGGCGTATCCCGACCCGATCGAGGTCTCGATCCTCGGCTGCGCCGTGAACGGGATCGGCGAGGCGCGGCATGCCGACTTCGGGATCACCGGCGCCAAGGACATGGGGATGATCTACTCGCGCGGCGAGCCGCTGAAGAAGGTGCCCACCGAGCGGCTGGTCGACGAGCTGTTCGCCGAGATCGATCGCTACTACGCCGCCGGCCAGCAGGTGGTGCGCGACGAGGCCGAGGCGAGCGCCGCGCGCGCGTGGCTGGCCGAGAACGAGGACGCCACCGCCGTCACCCCGGAGCGGCTGGCGGCGATGGAAGCTGCCGCGGCCCGGCTCGAGGCGGATGGCGCCGCCCGGCTGGACGAGGAGCTCTCGCCGGTCGCCGGGCGGCGGTTCACCCGCGCGTAGGCTTCGGGCGGGGGACTACCGGGCCTGCTCGAAGGCCTCGGCCACCTTCGGCCAGTTGACGACGTTCCAGAACGCGTCGATGTAGTCGGGCCGCTTGTTCTGGTACTTCAGGTAGTAGGCGTGCTCCCACACGTCGACGCCGAGCAGCGGCGTCTGCCCCGCGGTCAGCGGGTTGTCCTGATTGGGCGTGGACACGACCGCCAGCCCCGAGCCGTCGTAGACCAGCCACGCCCAGCCGGAGCCGAACTGGCCCACGCCCGCCTCCTTGAATTTCGCCTTGAACTCGTCGAAGCCGCCGAACGCCGAGTCGATCGCCGAGGCGAGCTCGCCGGCCGGCGCGCCGCCGCCGCCGGGCGCCAGCCACTCCCAGAACAGCGAGTGGTTGAGGTGGCCGCCGCCGTTGTTGCGCACCACGGTGCGCTTGTCCTCCGGCACGGAGCTCAGATCGGTGATCACCTCGGCGATCGGCTTGTCCTCCCAGTCGGTGCCCTCGAGCGCCGCGTTGACCTTGTCGACGTACGCCTGGTGATGCTTGTCGTGGTGCACGCGCATCGTCGCCTCGTCGATGTGCGGCTCGAGCGCGCTGTAGTCGTAGGGGAGCGGTGGGACTGAGTAGGCCATCCTGAGTCTCCTTTTCGTCGTGTCGGTTGAGAACATACCCGGCCACCAGGGGGCCGGATCGCCGCGAGCTCGCCCACTACGCTGTGCGGCCCCATGGCTCGCCTGTCGGAGTACTTCCTGCCCACCGAGCGCGAGCCGCCGGCCGACGCCGAGGCACTCTCCCACCAGTTGATGGTCCGGGCCGGGCTCGTGCGCCAGGTCGGATCGGGCCTGTGGTCCTGGCTGCCCGCCGGCTGGCGGGTCCACCAGCGGATCGTGCAGATCGTCCGCCAGGAGATGGACGCCATCGGCGGCCAGGAGATGCTGATGCCGGTGCTCCACCCGGCCGAGCCGTGGAAGCGCAGCGGCCGCTACGACATCCAGGAGCTGTTCAAGCTCCGGGACCGGCGCGAGGCGGAGATGGTGCTCGCCATGACGCACGAGGAGATCGTCACCGGCCACGCGGCCGCCGCCATCCGCTCCTACCGGGACCTGCCGATGATCCTCTACCACTTCCAGGTCAAGGAACGCGACGAGCCGCGGCCGCGGGCCGGCGTGCTGCGCACCCGCGAGTTCATCATGAAGGACTCGTATTCGTTCGACCGCGACGGCGAGGGCCTCGACGCGTCGTATGCCAAGCACGTCACCGCCTACGATCGGTCCTTCGACCGGCTGGGCCTGGAGTGGTACGCGGTCGAGGCGGACGTGGGGATGATGGGCGGCCTGGGCGCCCACGAGTACATGGCGCCGTGCGCGGCGGGCGAGAACGAGGTGGCGCTGGCCGATGGCTACGCGGCGAACGTGGAGGTGGCGAGCGCCGACCCGCAGCCGGTGGCGCTCCCCCCGGCGGGTGACGGGCCGGAGCGGGTCGACACGCCGGGGCTGACGACGATCGCCGAGGTGGCGGGAGCGCTCGGTGTGCCGGAGGGGGCGCTGCTCAAGGCGCTGCCGCTCGTCGTGGGTGACGAGCTTCGGCTGCTGCTCCTCCGCGGGGATCACCGGGTCAACGAGATCAAGCTGGCCAACGCGCTCGGGGAGCCGTTTCGCTGGGCTCGCGAGGCGGAGATCGACTCGCGGATCGGGCCGCCGGGGTTCATCGGCCCGGTCGGCGCCGAGGTGCCGGTGCTGCTCGACCACGCGGTGCTCGCCGCCGCGGGCTCGGAGGCCGGCTGGGTCACCGGCGCCAACCGGCTCGACGCGCACCTGCGGGGGGTCGTGCCGGGGCGGGACTTCTCCTTCGCCGAGATCGACGCCCGGAGCGTGATGAGCGGCGACACGATCGACGGGCGCCGGGTCCGCGTGGAGCCGGCGATCGAGGTGGGGAATATCTTCAAGCTCGGCACGCGGTACTCCGAGCCGCTCGGCGCGCGCTACCTCGACGAGTCCGGGCAGTCGCAGCTGGTGTGGATGGGGTCCTATGGCTTCGGCCCGGCGCGCGCCGCGGCCGCCGCGGTCGAGCAGTTCGCCGACGCTTCGGGCATCTCGTGGCCACGGGCGATGGCCCCGTTCGACGTCGAGGTCGTGGTGCTGGGACGTGCGGGCTCCGAGGAGCGAGCGCTCGGCGAGCGGCTGTACGGCTCCCTGCGCGAGCTGGGGCTCGAGGTCCTGCTCGACGATCGGGAGGCGGGACCGGGGGAGAAGTTCGCCGACGCCGAGTTGCTGGGGTGCCCGGCCCGGGTGACGATCGGCCGGCGGACCCTGGCCGCCGGCGAGCTCGAGGTGCAGGTGCGGCGGGGGATGGAGGCGCGGACCGTGCCGCTCCAGGGTGCGGCGGAGGCGATCGCCGCTCTCTGGGGGGAGCTCCCCTGAGCCCGGGCGGGTCGACCGGGCGCGGCCCTCGGCGGCTCACCAAGCGGCGGCTGTTCGGGCTCGACCGCTCCGGACCGCCGCCGGAGAGCACACAGGCCCATCAGCCGTTGCGGCCGTGGACGATCCCGAACGCCATCGGCTACCTGCGGTTGGCCGCCGTTCCGGTGTTCCTCGTCGTGGCGCTCGGCTCCCGGGACGGTCACGACGCGCTGGCGGTGGTGCTGTTCGCCGTCATCGGCTGGGCCGACTACCTCGACGGCTTCACCGCCCGGCTGACCGGTCAGTACAGCCGTCTCGGGGCGCTGCTCGACCCGATCGTCGACCGGCTGCTGATCATCGCGGCGATGGTCGTCTGCTGGCACTTCGACCTGCTGCCCCGGTGGGCGATCGCCATCGTGCTCGCTCGCGAGGTGGCGATGCTGGCCCTCAGCCGCCTGGCTCTGTCCCGCGGGCTGGAGATCACGATCAACTGGCTCGGCCGCCTGGGGGTGGCGCCGACGATGGGAGCCCCGTTCTTCGCCATGGCCGGGGTGCACTGGCTGGCGCTCGTGCTCCTGTACGTCGGGCTGGTCCTTGCGCTGAGTGCCACCGCGCTGTACGTCCGCGACGGGCGGGCGAGAGCTCGCGCACCGACCTCCGCCGCCCGACCGAGAGAAGCCTCAAGCTCAGATTGACCCTCTGGCCGGCCACCGGTATACTGCTCGCGGCCGGTCAACCACGAGGAGCAGGACGGGGGTTCTCAAGCGCGTATGGACACGTTTCCCGATCTCGGTGCCCTGAGCGATCAGGAGCTCAAGGAGCTCATCAAGCAGCTGACCGACGAGGAGATGGAGGTCTCCTACGCCCGCCGGATCCTGCACGGCAAGATCGACATCCTGCGGGCGGAGCTCGTCAACCGGTTGCGCAAGAAGGACGAGAGCGGCGAGCTCGTCATCTCCGGGGCCGACGTGCAGCAGCTCACCGACATCCTGTCGGGTCGCGTCTCCGCCACGGACGGCGAGTGACTCGCGAGGACAGCGGGTGGCTCTGCATTGTCAGGAGTGCGGCTTCGCCAATCCGGAGGGAGCCAACTACTGCCAGCGCTGCGGCGCGTTCCTGGGCGGCGCCGAGCCGCCGCCGGGCGCGACGACCGCCACGTACCGCCTCGGCGAGACCGGTGAGATCGAGGCGGTTGAGCTGGGCGACGTGGTCGCGCGGGGCGCGGCGCTCGTCATCCGAGCGGGCGGCGGCCGGGCGGGGGAGAGCTTTGCGCTCGACGGGGACCGGCTCAGCGTCGGCCGCCGGCCGGACTGCGACATCTTCCTCGACGACGTGACCGTCTCCCGGGATCACGCCGTGCTCGTGCGCCGCGGTGCCGACTACTTCCTCGACGACTGCGGCTCGCTGAACGGCACCTACGTCAACCGGCGCCGGATCGAGTCCCACCGGCTGTCCGATGGCGACGAGCTCCAGGTCGGCAAGTACAAGCTCGCGTTCCTGCAACGCGGATGAGCGTCTCCGACTCCCACGCACCGCCGATCGAGCTGCCGCAGGACGGCGCCCCCGCCCCGCGCCAGAAGTCGGTGACGATCGGGGCGGTGACCAAGGCGCTGCGCCAGGAGTTCCCGGATATCTCCATCTCGAAGATCCGCTACCTGGAGGACCAGAAGCTGCTCTCGCCGCGCCGAACCCAGGGCGGCTATCGGCTGTACACCCAGAGCGATATCCAGCGCCTGAGGACGATCCTCCGCCTCCAGCGCGATGAATTCCTGCCGCTCCGGGTGATCCGCCAGGAGCTGGCCGGTGGGCGGGCCGAGCGGGACGTGAACCCCGCTCACCCGGCCGGCGAAGCGCGCACGCTGCGCCGCGCCAGCGTCTCGCGCGAGCCCGGCGCCATGTACTCGCTCCAGGACGTCGTCGAGGAGACCGGAGCGGAGTCCAGGCTGGTCAAGGAGCTCGAGGAGTTCGGCGTCATCAAGGGCGAGAACCGCAGCGGCGTGCGCTACTACGACGAGACCGAGCGCGAGATCGTGCGCGCGGTGTCCGAGCTCGCTCGCTACGGCGTCGGCGGGCGCAACCTGCGCGTGTTCCGCTCCAGCGCCGACCGGGAGGCGCAGCTGCTCCAGAGCATCCTCGCCCCGGCGCTGCGCTCGCGCAATCCGGAGCGGCGCAAGGAGGCGGTCGAGGCACTCGAGAACCTCGCCTCGGTCACCACCCATCTCAAGCACCTGCTGCTGATCCGCGACCTGCGTCAGATCGCCACCTAGGAGGCTCGCGCGGTGGATCTGCGCGCCTACGTGCGCGACATCCCCGACTTTCCGCGGCCGGGGATCGTGTTCAAGGACATCACGCCGCTGCTGCTCCACCCCGAGGCACTCGATGCGGCGGTGGTCCGGCTGGCTCGCGCCACGCGTGAGCTGGACATCGAGCTCGTGGTGGCCGCCGAGGCCCGGGGCTTCATCCTCGGTGGGGCGCTGGCCCGAGCGCTCGGCGCCGGGTTCGTCCCGGCGCGCAAGCCGGGCAGGCTGCCGGCGGAGACGGTCAGCGCGGAGTACGCGCTGGAGTACGGCCTCGACGCCCTCGAGGTCCATGCCGACGCGCTGGCCGGTGGGCCGCGGGTGCTCATCCACGACGACCTGCTGGCCACCGGCGGCACCGCCGCCGCCCTCTGCGAGCTGGCGGCGGGTCGCGGGGCGGACATCGTCGCCTGTGCGTTCCTCGTCGAGCTGAGCTTCCTCGGAGGGCGGGAACGGCTCGCTCCGCACCCGGTGCATGCGCTCGTCGACTACGCGCAGCCGTGACCCGCACCCGGCGCACGCGGACGATCGCAGCGGCGCCGCAGCCGATCTGGGAGCTGATCGCCGACGCCCACCACCAGCCGCGCTGGTGGCCGGGGGTCCGGCGGGTGGAGGGGGTGACCGACGACACGTTCACGCAGGTCCACCTGACCAAGAAGGGACGTTCGGTGCGCATCGACTTCACGGTGCTCGAGTCCGAGCCGCCGTGGCGGCGGGTGTGGCAGCAGGAGGTCGCCGGCACGCCATTCGAGCGAGTGCTCGGCGAGTCGGTGACGGAGATCACGCTCGAACCGGTGGACGCCGGCACCGAGGTGACGATCGAGCTCCGCCAGCAGCTGCGGGGCTACTCGCGGACGGGCGGGTTCCTGCTCCGCCGCGCGACCGGCACGCGGCTCGACGAGGCGCTCGAAGGGCTCGAGCGCATCACTGCGCCATGACGGGCTGCCGCGGCGCGGGCCGCCGGCCGCGCAGCTCGGGCCTCAGCCGCCGACGCTGAGCGCGCCCTGGAGCACGATCTGTCCCGGCGCCTTGGGCTTGGCCTGCGTCTCCAGGGTGACGAGCAGCTCCTTGAAGCGAGACGCGCCGGCCGGCAGCGCACCGGCGGTCTGGAGCACGCCGGTCTTGCCCACGCCGGGGTTGACGAAGCCGAGGATCTGGCTGGGGCTGCCGCCCGGGTTCGAGAGCCAGACGGCGTACGCATCGTGTGCCGTGTTCGCGGCCAATCCCTGCGCCCGGATGACGAGGCCGGTCTGACTGCCCTGGCGCACCACCACCGCGGCGCCGACCGGCGACTTGCCGCCGCTCGGCGAGGTGAGGTTGACCTGCGCGATCGGCCGCGCGCTCGCGGTGGCGGACGAGCTGGTGGCCGTCGTGGTCGCCGAGGCGATCGACGTGGGGGCGGCATGCGGCTTGGACTTGCCGCCGCTGGTCAGCACGATGACGAGGACGACGGCGACCACGACGAGGAGGCCGCCGCCGAGCAGGATCGCCCCGCCGAGACGGGAGCCGGCGGGGGGGAGATCGGATCGCCCCGGCGGTCGGTCCCGCGACGCCGATCCTCGAAGTCGACCGTGCGGCTCTCCCGCCGCCGCTGGGCGATCCGACGGTCCACGGCGGACATCTCGGCGTCGGTCAGCTGGGAGGCGCCGCGCGCCGGTTTCGGTCGTTCGGCCTCGCCCGGTGCTGAGTCATCGACCGGGGCGGCGACGGCAGACGGGATCTCCGGGAGCCGGTCGCCGGCGAGCGGCATCAGCTCACCGGCCACCACCCGTGCCCATGCGCGCTCGCCGGGCTGGGCGGCGAGCCGGCGGCGCACCTCGTCGGCCACCGGAGCCGGCAGCTGGCCGAGCAGGTAGTCGGTGATCAGCCCGCGGCGGACGGAATCGACGGCCGACTCCGGACCGAGGGCGTCCAACGCGTCCAGGGCACGGCTCCGCACGCCGGCGCGATCGATCGACAGCATGGCGGCGATCTCGTCGTAGCTCTGCCCGCGGCCGAGCACGAGCTGGAGCACGGCGCGCTGGTCGGGCGGAAGCGAGTCGTGTCCTGCCATGGCTCGCAGAGGGTAGAGAAGGCCGCAGTCAGACCGCGGCAGGACGCCGGGCTCTAAGGTTCCCGCGCCATGTCGTTGTCCCTCCCGCACCAGCCGACGAGCGGCCTCGACGCCCTGCTCGGACTCGAGCTCACCGAGGCGGGCGAGGACTGGGTGGCCGCCCGCGTGCCGGTGCGCGACGAGCTCAAGCAGCCGATGGGGCTCGTCCACGGCGGGGTGTACGCCGCCATCGCCGAATCGCTGGCGTCGCTTGCCACCGCCATCGGCGTGTCGTCAGACGGACAGACGGCGCAGGGGCTCTCCAACCAGACGAGCTTCCTGCGTCCGATCCTCGAGGGCACGATCCACGCCCGGGCGATCCGGCGCCACCGCGGCCGCACGACATGGGTGTGGGACGTCGAGATCACCGACGATTCCGGGCGGCTGTGCGCCGCGACCCGGATGACGATCGCCGTGCGCGCCCCGCACGCCTGAGCGGCGAGGCCGGCCTCAGCCGCCCGGGGCGCCCCGTCCGAGCCAGCCGGCGGCGAACGCCTTCAGGGACGAGTCGTCCGGCGCTCCGGCCCGGAGCATGCGGGTCCAGGCGAGGGCGAGGAGGCCGCGGGTGCCGGGGCGAGCGTCGAGGATCACGGCCTGGCCCGCCGCCGCCAGCTGCGGGCTGAACGGTCCGGCGACGTCGTGGGCGAGGGCGGTGAGCCCGGGTGGGGGATGGTGGCTGCCGAACGCGATCACCACGTCCCCCAGCTCGAGCGCCTCGAGCAGCTGGTCGTCGCTCAGCGCCGACGGAGACCGCCGGATCGCGACCGGCACATGGGGCCCGCTGGTCGGAGGATCGGAGTCGTAGCCGGGGTGGAGCTCGCCCGGGGCGAGGTGCGTGTCGCCCTGGCTGCGGAAACGGATCCCCGGCGGCACGGACCCGCTGGCGGATACGCCGGCCGAGTCCCGTCCGGCGAAGAAACCGGACAGCAGCGCGATCAGTCCCGCGGAGAGCAGGAGGGCGACCACGCCGATCGCCACCCGCTCGAGCGGGGTGGTGGCCGGGGTCATCGCACGGTGCCGGCCGGCCGCCGCCCCGGCCGGCCGCGCGCGGACCGCTGATCGGCTCCGGCCGCCGCCGCGAGCTCGGCGATCGACCGGCGCAGCTCCTCGGCCAGGACCTCCAGGTCGGGCAGCGCGTCCCGGTCGGCGACCAGCCCGAAGTTCAGCTGCCCGTGGTAGCTCATGATCGCGATTCCCAGCGTCGTGTTCTCGGCCAGCGGCACCATCGGATACAGCGCCTCGAGCTCCCGACCCTGGACGTAGAGCGGGAACTGTGGCCCGGGGACGTTGGTCACCACGAGGTTGAAGAACCGCTGGCGGGCCGACAGGCGCGCCGCCTGCGCGACGATCGTCGGCGGCGCGAAGCCCGAGAGCTGGGTGAGCACCTGCGCGCCGACCGCCTGCCCGGACTCCTTGATCCCGGTCATCGCGCCGCCGATCGCCTGCAGGCGCTGGGCGGGATCGCGCACCCCGACCGGCAGCGGGGCCCACATGGCGGCAACGCGGTTGCCCAGGGCCCCCCGCTCGATGTCGGCCCGGACCGAGACGGGGACCATGGCGCGCAGCTCGACCCCGTCGGTCTCCTCGCCGTGCAGTCGCAGGTAGCGACCTAGGCCGCCGGCCACGGCGGCGAGCACGACGTCGTTCACCGTGCCGCCGAGCGTGTTCTTCACCTGCTTGAACGCCTCGAGGTCGCCCCGCACCCAGGTGAACCGGCGGTGCGGCCCGATCTTCGTGTTGAAGCGGCTGGGCGGCGCCGGCTGCAGGCCGACGATCCCGAACCGTCCGGCCGCCGCCGCGGCGCCGACCGCCCGGCGGGCCACCCCTCGCGGACCCCGCAGGACCGCCCGGACCCCCCGCGTGAGCTCAGCCGGCACCGTGGCGCGCTCGATCAGCGCCTCGCCGAGGAGCTGGGCCGGGCTCGGCAGCGGCTGCGGCTGCCAGTCGTGCTCCGGGGGCGCGACGGGGAGCGGATCCGCCGAAGCGTCGAACAGGACGGTGGCGATGTCGACGCCCGAGACGCCGTCGACCAGCGCGTGGTGGGTCTTCGACAGGAGAGCGAACCGCCCCCCGGCCAGACCCTCGACGAGCCACAGCTCCCACAGCGGTCGCGCCCGGTCGAGCGCCTGGCTGAACACGCGACCGGCCAGCCGCTGCAGCGCCGCCTCGTCGCCCGGCCGGGGCAGCGCGGTGTGGCGGACGTGGAAGCCGATGTTGAAGTGCGGGTCGTCGACCCACACCGGGCGGCCCTGGTCGAACGGCACGAAGGCCAGCCGCTGCCGGTAGCGCGGAAGGAGGTGCAGGCGGGTCTCGATCGCCGCCAGCAGCTCGTCGTAACCCGGCGGGTCCCCGGCGAACACCGCACATGCCGCGACGTGCATGTGCACCGCCGCGCGCTCGAGGTGCAGGAACGAGCTGTCGAGCCCGGTCAACCGATTCGGGTTGGCCACGACAGGATTCTCGCAGGCGTCCCGATTGTGAGCACCCTCACACAGGCCACCCCCGGCTCGGGGCAGCATGGGGTCGTCGTTTCCACGGCCTTGCCGAGTCGCCCCTGCCCGGTGCGGGAGCGAGCGGGGGACCCACTCGCCGGACATTTCGCGCCTTCAGCGCGTCCGGCCGGGGCGAATCGACCGCCCGGCGCCCAGCGCCGGCCGCGGTTGTAGCGACTGACCGACGAGGTCCGGCGCCGAGCGCCGATCAGCCCCGTCCGGCGGTTGCGAGCCCGTCAGCTCACCCCGTAGGCGCCGGCCGACGAGTCACAGGAGGTCCTCCCATGAGGTCCAGACCGATGCTGCGCGCTGTGCGCCCCGCCCACGTGGGCGCGGGCGTCGCGTTGCTCGCCATCCCCGCTTCCGCCGTCGCGCTCGCCGCGGGCCCGCGGGCCGCTGCCCAGAGCACGATCGGAGCCACGCTGTCCGCCTCGCGGGCGGCGTATGGCCACACCGTCACCGTGTCCGGCGGCCCGCTGTCGGCCGCCGGCGGCGAGCGGCTCTCGCTCCAGTTCCGGCCCGCCGGCGGGTCGAGTTGGCGGGACGTCGCCCAGGGTGTTGCCTCACGCACCGGCACGTTCCGGTTCGCCCTCCGCGCCGGGCACTCCGGCCAGCTGCGCGTGGTGCCGGCCGCCGTCGTCCGAGACGCCGAGGCCGGCTCGACCGCCGGCGGGCTCGGGCCGAGCGCGCCGCAGGACCTCACCGTCGGCTCGCGCTTTCAGCTCGCGCCGCGGACCCTGACCGTGCTCGGTGGCGGCCGCGCCGTGCTGGGCGGTCGGCTGCTGCCGGCCGTGGCCGGGCGCCGTGTCGTGGTCCTGGCCTGGAGCGGCGGGCGCTGGCAGCCGGTGGCGGCGGCTCGCACCGGCCCGCACGGCGGGTTCACCACCAGGCTCGGCGCCCCGGCCGGCGCTCACCGCCGGCTGCAGGTGCGCTTCGCCGGCGATGCGTTGAACGCCGGCACCCGCGCACCGGCGGGCACGATCACCGTGGCAGTCGCCGACGTCGCGTCCTGGTACGACGATGGCGGGGCGACCGCCTGCGGCTTCCACGCGCAGTACGGCGTGGCCAACCGGACGCTGCCCTGCGGGACGCAGGTCACGTTCACCGTCGGCGGGCGCAGCGTCAGGGCGACGGTCGACGATCGCGGCCCGTTCGTGGGCGGGCGCAACTGGGACCTGAACCAGAACACCGCCGCGGCGCTGGGGTTCGGCGGGGTCGGCACCGTCTGGGTCTCCCTTTAGAACTCCCGAGGACCACCGCGCACGCACCGTCCGCCGGGGCCCATACCCTCGGCAGGATGGCGCGGCGCTGCGTGGCGCACCTCGACATGGACGCGTTCTACGTGTCGGTCGAGCTGCGCCGCCGCCCCGAGCTGCGCGGCCATCCGGTGATCGTGGCCGGGACCGGACCTCGCGCGGTCGTCACCACCGCCTCCTACGAGGCGCGGCGCCACGGGGTCGGGTCGGCGCTTCCGGCCGCCCGGGCGCGGCGGCTGTGTCCCGATGGGGTCTTCCTGGCGCCGGACTTCCCCTACTACCGTGCTGCTTCGGCCGAGGTGATGGCGGTCGTCCGCCGCCACGAGACCCGGCTGGAGACCGTCGGCCTCGACGAGACCTACCTCGAGTTGACCGGCCAGGAGGACCCGGTCAGAACGATGCGGGTGGTGGTGGAGGAGATCGCGCGGGAGACCGGGCTGGCGGCCTCGGTGGGGATCGGGCCGAGCAAGCTCGTGGCCAAGGTCGCCTCCGATGCCGAGAAGCCGCGTGGGTTCGTGACCCTGACGCGGCGGGAGGCGTGCGAGCGGTTCGCCGGGGCGTCCTGCGGGCTGGTGCCGGGCATCGGGCCGAGGACGGTCGAGCGCCTGCGCGAGCTCGGCATCACGACGCTCGGCGGCCTTCGCCGGGCCGAGCCGGAGGCGCTGCGGCGGCGGTTCGGGCCGCGCGCGGCCGCAGAGCTCGCGCGGCGAGCCGAATTTCGCGACGACTCGCCGGTCAGCCAGGAGCGCAAGGTGATCTCGGAGTCGCGGGAGACGACCTTCGATCGCGACATCGCCGATCCGGCGGCGCTCGAGCCGGTCCTGCTGGCGCTGGCCGACCGGCTGTGCAGCACGCTGGAGGATCAGCGCCGGGCGGGGCGAACGGTGGGGATCAAGGTGCGCCTGGACGACTTCTCCACGCACACGCGGGCCCGGACCCTGCCCGACGCGGTGGCGGAGCTCGATCGGGTCGGCCCGGTCGCCCTCGACCTGCTGCGCCGGTTCGCCCCGCCGCGGCCGGTGCGGTTGCTCGGCGTGCGGGTGGCCGGGCTGGAGCCGATCGCGGTGACCGCGGGCCGACAGCTGACGCTCGCACTGTGAGCCGCTCAGTACAGCGCGGCGGCGAGGCGTCGCCGCCCGGCGCGGGCCACGGGATGCTCGACCCCGAGCTCGTCGAGCAGCCCGACGATGACCCGGCGGATGGCGTCGCGGGTGCCGTCGGCATTCGGCAGCGCGGTGAGCAGCAGGTCGAGCGCCGCCTCCGGGTCTCCGCCGTCCCATGCGGCGAACGCCGGCACGAGATCCGGAGCGGAGTCCGCGAGCTCGATTCGCGCCAGCAGCCCGTCGGCGCGGAAGCTGCCGGGCACTTGGCGCAGAAGCGCCGCGGCCGCCGGGCGATCGCCTCGCCCGAGCTCGATCCGGGCCAGTGGCACCGCCGCCTCCGCCCGACTGGGCTCGAGCTCCACCGCCCGGCGCAGTGACGCCTCGTCACCGGCGGCGATCAGGGCATCGGCCGGTGAGGGGAGCAGGGCGTCCAGGAAGCGATCGACCTCCGCCGGGGGGAGGACGCCGGTGAACTCGCTGGCCACCGCGCCGTCCCGGAACGCCTTCACCGCCGGGATGCCCTGGATGCGGTAGCTGCGGGCCAGATCCGGGTTGGCGTCGACGTCGACCTTGGCCAGCTCGAGGCGCCCCGTCCGGGCGGCGGCGGCGCGCTCGAGCACCGGTCCGAGCTGACGGCACGGACCGCACCACTCGGCCCAGAAGTCGACGACGACCGGCAGCTGACGCGAGCGCTCGAGGACCGCGGTGGCGAAGCTCTGTTCGGTGACCTCCACGCGTCGAATGGTAGAAAGCGGCGGTGACCGAGCTGGTCCTCGACGCGGAAGGCGTGCGCCTGGCCGGCGAGGCATCGGGCGACGGCCCACCGGTGGTGCTGCTCCACGGGCTGACCGCCACGCGACGCTACGTCGTCATGGGGTCGCGCGCGCTGGAACGGACCGGGCACCGGGTCCTCGCCTACGACGCCCGCGGGCATGGCGACTCGGCGCCGGCGGCGACGCCCGATGACTACGGCTACGAGCGGCTGGGCCGGGACCTCGAGGCGGTGCTCGACGCCGCGGGGATGGCGCGGGCCGTGCTGGCCGGCGCCTCGATGGGGGCGCACACGCTGCTGGCCCTCGCCCTGCGCCTGCCCGATCGGGTGGCGGGCATCGTCGTCATCACACCGGCCTACGGCGGAGCGGGGTTCGAGGCGCCCGAGCGGCTGGCCCGCTGGGACGCCCTTGCCGCTGGGCTGCGGCAGGGCGGTGCGGCGGGGTTCCTCGCCGCCTACGGGGAGCCGGAGGTCCCGCCGGCCTGGCGGGACACCGTGCTGCGGGTGATCGGCCAGCGGCTGGCGCTCCACGCCCACCCCGCGGCCGTGGCGGACGCACTGCGCGTGGTTCCGCGCTCGCGTCCGTTCGGGGCGATCGGCGAGCTCGCCGCCCTGCGCGGCATTCCCGCCGCGGTGATCACCTCGGACGACGAGGCCGATCCCGGCCATCCGCGGTCGGTCGGGGAGGCCTACGCGCGGGCGCTCGAGGCCGAGCTCGTGACCGACGCCCCCGGCCGCTCACCGGTGGCGTGGCAGGGGAGCCAGGTCTCGGCGGTCATCGCCCGGGTCGCACGGCAGGCCCGATGGTGACCGGTTAAAGCGCCGCGCCCCGGAGCCTGACCGGGGACTGCGGGCCGGGCTGCGGGGCGCGAGCGGGGAGAGAGGGGGAACTCATGTTCCCCCAGGGTCATCTAGAAGTCCAATAGCAATATCCGAGGCGATTCATCGGTATTGCTTATCGGCCGAGCTGGATCCGGACCGCCCGAGTCGCGGTGGGTGCCACGTAGCCGTTGCCGGGGAAGTGGATGTAGACCCGCACAATCGCCGGATGGTGGCGGGAGCGGGGCAGGGAGCCGATCGTCTCCGTGGCGTGGAAGGTGCAGTCCGCGCCGACCTCCACGAGCTCATCGACCAGGCGGTGGCGCCCGTAGACGATCGTCAGACGGGCGGACTGCGGGCAGGCATCGGCCGCCGGGATCCCGCTCGGGGGCCGCAGCTGGCCGGCGGTGGTCAGGATGAAGGGGCGGCGCAGGGCGCGACGGGGCCGCGTGCCGGCGCTGACGCCCGGCGTGCGACGCACCGACGGAAAGGTGAGGAACGTCCCAAACGCGCCCGGCGTCGTCGCGTTCCCGCTCGAGCCGGTGTGGATCGCCACCAGGCGGAACGCGAACGTCGTTGCGGGCGCCAGACCGAACAACGGGAAGGACACGACCTGCGGCGTGCTCGTCCCGGGCAGTATCTGCTGCGCGGTGTTGGTGAACGCCAGAACGCCCATCGGGGCGTACTGGAAGTAGTAGTACGTCGTCTGGCCGTGCGGATTGATGATTCCGGTCACGGTCACGTAGTCGCCCGTCACGACCGCGCCGCCGGTGGCGACATCGGCCGGGGGATTGCCCTGTGTCCTGACGCTGTGGTCGGCGCTGACCGAGCCCCCGTATTTGTTCAGGGCGTCGAATCGGTAGTGGTAGACGCTGCCCGGCAGCAGTCCGGACAGCGTGAGCGAGACCGTCCGCGTGCTCTTCGTGCTCGTCAGCTCGTGGAACTGGCTGGAGTTCGTGTAGGAGCTCGTCAGACCCCAGTCGACCTTGTAGTACGTGGCCGTGCCACCGGGGGTGATGGTGGCGTGGACGGTGAACGTGGAGGTGCTGACCCCGCTCGGCGAGTCGACGGTGATCGTGGGCGACGCCGCCAGTGCAGGGCTCGCGGCGAGGAGCGCGAGCGCACAGGCGATCAAGCTCGGCAGCAGCGTACGTCTCATCATCATCGAACCTCCTCTGGTTCCCGAATCTGTCGTCTAGATACCCCACGCCTGCCCGGAGTTGCGGGCGCAGGACCGGGTGAGGAGGCTCGGATCGTCGAAGCGGAACCCGCTGAGCCGCGCTGTCGTGTGCCGCCGATTCGTTGGTCACTTCACATAACGCACATTATCGAGCGTTGAACGACGCATCGTGACCCGGGGTGTCGGCGCCCGTCGTCGAGAATGGCCGGTATGCCCCCGCCCCGGATCGGATCCGCCACGGCCGATCGCGTCCTCGCAGCCTGGCTCGAGCACCGCCGATACCGCGCCGATGAGTTCCCGCTCGAGCTGCTCAGCTCGGCTCGGCCGCGGCGGAGCATCACGGTGATCATCCCCACCCGCGAGTGCGCGGCGACGATCGGGCCGGTGCTCGAGCGCACGGTCGCCCCTGCCGTGGCCGCCGGCCTGCTCGCGGAGGTCATCGTCGTCGACGCCGGCTCACGCGACGGCACCGCCGGGCGCGCCGCCGCCACCGGCGCCCGCGTGCTCCAGCAGGACGCGTTGCGGGCCGAGCACGGACCCGCCGGAGGCAAGGGGGACGCGATGTGGCGCGCGCTGTCCGCCACCACGGGCGAGATCGTCTGCTTCCTGGACGGCGACACCCTCGACCCGGATCCCGGGCACCTGCAGGGACTGATCGGGCCGCTGCTCGTCGATCCGTCCGTGGCGCTCGTCAAGGCGGCGTTCACGCGTCCGTTCCGCTCCGGAACGCTCGAGCTGCCCCACGAGGGCGGACGGGTGACCGAGCTGATGGCCCGGCCGCTGATCAACCTCCACCACCCCCTGCTCGCCGGGTTCGCCCAGCCGCTGGCCGGCGAGTTCGCCGCCACCCGGGAACTGCTCGAGACGCTGTCGTTCCCGGTGGGCTACGGCGCCGAGATCGCGATCCTGATCGACGCGCTCGGCCGCTGCGGGCTCGAAGCGCTGGCGGAGACCTCCGTCGGCGAGCGACACAACCCCCACCAGTCGCTGCGCGATCTCGGGGTCATGGCCTACGCGGTGCTCGCCGCGGTCGAGGGGCGGCTCGGCCCACGACGCCCGATCGACGGCCGCCTCCGGCAGCCGTGGCACGACGGGCCGCCGGTCAGCGTGGCGATACAGGAGCGACCACCGCTCCTCACGCTGCGCAACGGCAGCGCGACGGCCGCCGGCGGCCCATGATCCCCGCCATGCGCGGCTGGTTGGCCCTGGCGCTCGGCGGGCTGGCGCTCGCCGGGTGCGGCTCATCGACGATCCACCCGGTGAACGGCCCCTCCGGCGGCGAGCGTCCGGCGGTGCCCCACGCCCACCCGCAGGCGGTCGAGCCGGCCGCGGGCGTCGTCGCCGTCCCGTCCGGGACGGTGGGCTCGGCCGATCCCGTCGGCGACGTGAACGCGCACGCCCCGCCGCTCTCCGAGGTCGAGGGCGAGCTCCGGCTCGAGGTCGTGGCGGTGCGCACCACCGACGCGACGTACATCGATCCGCTGCAGTACGTCTCGGTGTGGGAGCGCACCGATCAGGGCGTCGATGCGCTGATGCCGGTCGGGGCGCCGATCCTGGCGCCGGGCCGGGTCAAGGTGCTGGCGATCGAGCCCGGCTGGTACGCCGGCCAGCCGCTCGTCTACTTCGAGCTCCTCGACGGTCCCGACGCCGGCCGGGTGCAGTACGTCGCCGAGCAGATCACGGACATCGCGCCGGCCGGCAGCATCCTTGCCCGCGGCCAGCCGGTCGCCCGCTTCGCGGCCAGCGGGAGCGGAATCGAATACGGGTGGTCGACGCTGAACGGCATCACGCTCGCGATGGCGACCTCCGGCTACGAGGAGGGCCAGGTGACCCCGGCCGGCCGGTCGATGCGGGCGTGGCTGAACAGCCTCGGCGCGAACGCCGGCCACGGCTGAGCGCGCGCTGGTGCCCGATCCCCAGCGTTGAAGAGGTCGGGCCGGGCTGCCGAAGAGTTGAAACATGTTCGGCATGTCCTCTCCCCGGTTGACGCCGGCGCGGGCGCTGAGCGCCCTGTTGGGCGCCGCGATCGCGTTCGGTGTGGCACCGGCCGCGCGCGCCCTGCCCTCCGGGGGAGTCGGCTTCGCTGCGATCAGCCCGACGCCCGCCGTGCCGGCTCCGGTCCCCGCACCGCCGAGCCGCCAGAGTCATGGCAGCTGGCTCTCGACGGTGACGGTCACCGAGTACTGGCCGGCGCCCGAGAGGTGGTTCACCGGCCGCCTGATCAGTGCACCGGGCCTCCCCGGCGAGCACCGGATCGACTGGCTGTACTCGGCCACCGGGGTTTCGATGCAGGGCGAGGGCATCTCCCTGAGCGGCCAGCTCATCCACCTCGATGCTCCCGGCGACGGGGGCTGGGTGACGGCCGCCGGGCAGCCCACCGATCCGCTCACCGGCTGGGCGGCGGGCCCCCCGTACTGGCGGGCCGGCGCGTACTGGCGCAACGGACGCGGCGCGGTGACCTTCCCACTCTCCGCCGGCGGGTGGTCGAACGGGACCGGGCGGACGTACGTGCCGATGCGCGGCGTCAGCTTCGCCACGGGGCCGTCGCTGCCGCTGAAGTTCCTGCAGTCGGTCGCCGTCGACCCGCGGGTCATCCCGCTCGGCAGCCGGGTCTACATCCCGACCTACCGGAGCGACGGATACGGCGGCTGGTTCGTCGCGCAGGACACCGGCGGAGGGATCGTGGGCCGCCACGTCGATGTCTACCGCCGTCCCCCGGCGAGCCCGGCCGACGGCGGCCAGCACCTGGTCAACCAGCGCATCTACGTGATCAGGCCCTCCGACTAGACTCGGCAGCGATGCCCAAGCAGCAGCGGACGATGCGGATGGAGCAGCGCAGCCAGCTCCAGCTGATCCCGGAGTTCGAGTCCCGCAGCGACGCCGAGCTGGAGGCCGAGACGAAGTACAAGCTGGCCGCCCAGGCGGTACTCGGCGCCCGGCGAGCCCAGAAGTTCGAAGCCAAGGCGGCCCGCGCGCACTTCCAGCGGGCGATGGCCGCCGCCACCCCCCAGGAGCGCCAGGCCCTGCGGCGGATGATGGACATGGCGCTGGCGCACGCCGACCGTCGGGCCGACGACTTCAAGCGCGCCGCCGACCGGGCCGGGGCGCCGCCGATCAGCCCCTGGCAGCTGCGGGGCATGCGGCTGCTCGGGTTGGTGGCGCCGCCGTCGAGCGCCGGGCGGCTGGCCCGGGCCCGGGGAATCCTGATCGTCCTCGCGCTGGTCGTCGCCGTCCTGCTCATCGCCTTGGGCATCGTCAGCCTCGTCTCGCTCGTCTTCGGCGGCCTGGGGCTCGACCTGCGGATCTTCTGGACGATCGTCCTCGTGCTCCTCGCCTTCGGGGGGCTCGCGTTGTTCGGCCGCCGGCGGCAGCGACGGGCCGAGGCCACCCGCGCCGAGCAGACAGCCGCTCTGCGGCGCTGACCCCGAGCGCGGGCGATGTGCGGCCGCTACACGCTCGCGGCGTCCAACCCGGCCGAGGTGCGGGCCCGGTTCGGGCTGGCCGAGTCGGTCGCCGTGGCTCGGCGCTACAACGTCGCACCCGGAGACGACGTGCTGGCGATCACCACCGACCGGGAGGGCCGGCCCCGCGGTGAGGCGCTTCGCTGGGGCCTGGTCCCGCCCTGGTCCGACTCCCCGGCCACGGGGTTGAAGATGATCAACGCCCGGGTGGAGACGGTGGCCGAGCGACCCGCCTATCGCGGTGCCTTCGAGCGGTTCCGCTGCCTGATCCCGGCCGACGGGTTCTACGAGTGGCGCCGGCCGGGCCCCGGCGATCGGTCACGCAAGCAGCCGTTCTGGATCCACCGGGCGGACGGGGCCCTGTTCGCCTTCGCGGGGCTGTGGTCGATCTGGCACGGTCCACACGACGCGGTCCTGCGCAGCTGCACGATCATCACCCTGCCGGCCGGCGCCGCGGTGGCCGCGCTCCACGACCGGATGCCGGCCGTCCTCGCCCCGGAGGCGGAACCCGCCTGGCTGGACCCGGCCACCCCACCCGCCGTCCTGCGCGGACTGCTGGGCGGCCTACCGGACGGGCTGACGGTGCTCCAGCCGGTGTCGAGCGTGGTGAACGACGCCCGGCACGACCTCGCGGACTGTCTCGCTGCGCCCGAGCCGGACGCTCAGACCGCGTTGTTCTAGCCCCGGCCGCGCCAGCGCTCCCTCTGGGGGCGGCCGGCCCACCAGCGGCGCATTCGGAGCCCGCGGCGCATCAGGCGACGGGCCGGCCGGCGGCGACGGCGCAAGCCGCGTCGCGGGCGGGGATGGCTCCGCGCTCCACGCGCCACCGAACTGACCCGCGGGGTCGCCCGCGATAATCGCGGCGTGCGCCTCTCCCCCCGCCTGGCGGGCTACGACCACGTCATCCTCGACCTCGATGGCTGCGTCTACCTCGGCGACGAGCTCATCCCCGGCGCCGATGCGGCGGTGGCTGCGCTGCGCGAGCACGGGATGGGGATCGCGTTCGTCACCAACGACGCCCGCCGGGCACCCGAGGAGTACGTGCGCAAGCTGTGGCGCCTGGGGATCCAGGCATCGGTGGGCGAGGTGGTCACGGTCGGCGCCGCCCTCCAGCACGTTCTCGCCGAGCGGCTGCCGGGCCGCACCTACGTCATCGGTTCGGCGGCGGTGTTCCGCCACGTGGCCGACGCGGGTCAGCGCATCGTCAACGGCACGCCGGAGGAGACGAGCGTCGATCTCGTCGTGCTGGCGGGTCATGACGAGCTCCGGTTCGCCGAGCTGCGTACCGCCACCCGGGCGGTGCTCGCCGGTGCCGAGATGCTCGCTGCCGGCCGGGACGCGACGTTCCCCGAATCCGACGGGCCGAGCCCCGGCACCGGCGCCCTGGTGGCAGCGCTCGAATACGCCACCGGCCGCCGCGCGCACAGCGTCGGCAAGCCCGAGGCTCAGCTGTTCCTCACCGCGCTCGACCGCCTCGGCCCGGGGCGCACGCTCGTCGTCGGTGATCGCCTGGACAGCGATCTGCGCGGCGCCGCGGCGGCCGGGCTCGACGGCGCGATCGTCCTCAGCGGGGTGACGAGCGAGGCCGAGGCGACGGCCGCCGAGGACCCCGCGCCGGTGGCCGTCGCGCCCACCCTCCACGGTCTGGTGCTCGGCGCCGCGTGATCCGCACGCTGTCCCTGATCGTCAACCCCCACGCCGGGGGCGGGCGCGCCCAGCGGCACCTGGCCGCGGTCCAGGCGGCGCTCGACGCCGGTGGAGCGGCACACACCACCACCCTGACCACCAGCCTCGACCATGCCCGCCGGCTGGCGCGTGAGGCCGCCGCGGGGGGCCACGTCGCGGTGGCGTTCGGCGGCGACGGCCTGATCGGCGCGGTGGCCGGCGCGCTGTACGGTGGTCCGGGAACCCTCGGGATCCTCCCCGGCGGCCGGGGCAACGATCTCGCCCGCGTGCTCGGGATCCCGAAGGACCCGACGGCCGCGGCACGGGCGCTGCTGAACGCCGTCTCGGTCGAGATCGACCTCGGCGCGGCCGGCGAGCGCACGTTCATCGGAATCGCGAGCTGCGGGTTCGACTCCGAGGCCAACCGCATCGCCAACCAGACGCGGCTGGTGCGGGGCAACCTGGTCTACGCCTATGGTGCGCTACGGGCGCTCGCCGGTTGGCGGCCGGCGCGGTTCGAGGTGACGGTGGACGATGCTCCACCCCGCCAGCTCACCGGCTACAGCGTCGCGGCGGCGAACTCGAAGGCGTACGGCGGCGGGATGCTGATGGCGCCGGATGCCGCGCTCGACGACGGCCGGCTCGACGTCGTCATCACCGGCCAGGTGAGCAAGCTGCGCTTCCTGCGGTTGCTCCCGACCGTGTTCCGCGGCGAGCACGTCCGCCAGCCGGAGGTCATCGTGCTCCGCGGACGGAGCGTCACCATCGCCGCCGATCGCCCGTTCACCGTCTACGCCGATGGGGACCCGTTGTGCGAGCTGCCGGCGACCCTGCGCGCCCTCCCCCGCGCCGTCCGCGTCCTGCTCCCCGCGTCGTGAGCGCGACGCTGCCGCTGAAGATCGCCGCGGCCCGGGCGGTGGGGCAGCTCGCCCGCCGAGCTGGTCGGGGCGGCGGCACCAGCCTCCCGGGCAAGATGCTGATGCGGCTCGAGCCGGACGCCATCACCGAGCTCGCCGGCCGGCTGCCCCAGGGCTCGGTCGTCCTCTCGGCGACCAACGGCAAGACGACCACCGCGGCGATGATCGCCTCGATCCTCGAGCAGGCCGGCACCGCGGTGGTGCACAACCGGGCGGGGGCCAACATGGCCGGCGGCATCGCCTCGACACTGCTCACCGCTGCCCGGCGGGATGGCACGATTGCCGGGCAGCTCGGCCTGTTCGAGGTCGACGAATTCTGGCTCGGGCGCCTGGTGGCCGAGCTGTCCCCCCGCGGCCTGCTGCTGGCCAACCTGTTCCGCGACCAGCTCGATCGCTACGGCGAGCTGGAGACGATCGCCGACCGCTGGGCGGAGACCGTGCGCGGGTTGCCCGCGGCCACCAGCCTGGTGCTGAACGCCGACGATCCGCTGATCGCCGACCTCGGCCGGGAGCGTCCGGCCACGCGCTACTTCGGCATCGAGGACACCGCCCTGGCGCTGCCCGAGCTCCAGCACGCCGCGGACTCCAAGCACTGCCGCCGCTGCGGGGCGCCGTACGCCTACGGAGCGGTCCTCCTCGGCCATCTCGGCCACTACGCCTGCCCGCGGTGCGGCCAGCGTCGACCCGACCCGGCGGTGCGGGCCACCGAGGTCGCCCTGGCGGGCACGCGCTCGGCGACGTTCACGCTCACCGCGCCGGAGGGCGAGGCGCGGGTCGCGCTGCCGCTGCCCGGGGTGTACAACGTCTACAACGCGCTGGCGGCGGCGGCGCTGGCGCTGGAGCTCGACGTGCCGCTCGAGGCCGTGGTGGCCGGTCTCGAGGCCACCGGAGCTGCGTTCGGCCGCGCCGAGACGGTCCGCGTGGGGAACCGAGAGCTGACGATCCTGCTGGTCAAGAACCCGGCCGGGGCCAACGAGGTGCTTCGCACGCTCGCGCTGGAGGACGCCGCGCTCCACCTGCTCGCCATTCTCAACGATCGCACGGCCGATGGCCGCGACGTGTCGTGGGTGTGGGACGCTGACTTCGAGCTGCTCGCCGAGCGGGTGGCCCACGTCACCTGCGCCGGCACCCGGGCGGCCGAACTGGCGCTCCGCCTGAAGTACGCGGGGGTCACGGAGGAGCGTCTCGCCGTGGAGGGCGATCTATCGGCGGCGCTCGACGCTGCGTCCAGCCGGGCCGGCCCGCGCCTGTTCGCGCTCCCGACCTACACGGCGCTGCTCGAGTTGCGGGAGCTGCTGGCCGACCGCGGCCAGGTCCCGCGCTTCTGGGCGGGGCGATGAGGGACCTGGCGGTCATCTGGCACGACCTGGAGTGCGGCGCCTACGACGTCGACCTGCCGGTGTGGCGCGAGCTGGCCGACCGCTGCGGTGGACCCATCCTCGACATCGGCGCGGGCACGGGGCGGGTGGCGATCGATCTCGCGCGCGCCGGGCACGAGGTGCTCGCGTCTCGACTCCGACGCCCGCCTGCTCGCCGCGCTGCGCTCTCGCGCCGAGACGCTGCCGGTGCAGACGGTCCAGGCCGATGCCCGTGACTTCGTCCTGACCAGGCGGTTCGCCCTCTGCCTGATGCCGATGCAGACCGTCCAACTGCTCGGCGGCCCGACCGAGCGGCTGCGCTGCCTGCGCTGCGTCCGGGCCCACCTGCGGGCCGGCGGCCTGGCCGCGCTCGCCATCTCCGAGGCGCTGGAGCCGTTTCACCCGGGTCCCGGCGTCCGGCTCCCGCTACCCGACCAGCGCGAGCTCGAGGGCGTCGTCTACAGCAGCCAGCCGACGGCGATCCGGGCGCGGGCGAATGCGTTCGTGCTCGAGCGCCGGCGGGAGATCGTCGAGCTCGATGGCGCCCACCGCACGGCGGAGGACCGCACCGAGCTCGCCGCGCTCCGGGCCGGCGAGCTCGAGCGTGAGGCCGAGCGGGCCGGTCTGCGCCCGCGCGCCCGGCGCGGGATCCCGGCCACGGTCGACTACGTCGGCAGCACGGTGGTGATCCTCGGTGCCTGACCGGAAGCTGCGGGTGTGTGTGCTGTACCCCGACCTGATGAACATCTATGCCGACCGCGGGAACCTGTTGCTGCTCGAGCGGCGGTGCCGCTGGCGGGGGATCGACTTCGTGCTGCACCGCAGCGACCTCGGGCAGCCGCTCGACCCGGAGGCGGACGACCTGTTCTACATCGGAGGCGGGCAGGACCGAGACCAGCGGCTGTGCGCCGTCGACCTGGCCGAGGTCAAGCGCGACGCGCTGCACGCGGCGGCCGCGGCCGGCCGGGCGATCCTCGCCGTGTGCGGCGGCTACCAGCTGCTCGGTCACTCCTATCAGCTCGGCGCCGAGACGCTGCCCGGTGCCGGCCTGGTCGACCTGCACACGGTGCGGGAGGCCGGGCCGCGCCTGATCGGCAGCGTGGCGATCGAAGTCGAGCTCGAGCCGGGCGAGCGCCGGGTTCTGGCGGGCTTCGAGAATCACGGCGGGCGGACCCATCTGGGCGCCGGGGTGGCGGCGCTCGGACGGGTGCTCCGCGGTCACGGCAACAACGGCCGCGATGGTCTGGAGGGGGTGCGGCAGGGCAACGTGGTCGGGACGTACCTCCACGGCCCGCTGCTCCCGAAGAACGCCTGGTTTGCCGACTGGCTGATCGCCACCGCACTCGGGCGCGACGTGAGGGGGCTGGCTCCACTCGACGACGAGCTCGAACGCGCCGCGCACGCCGACGCCACCCGGGCGGCCGGGCTGTGATGCGCCGGCGCCGGTGGGCCGCTGCGCTCGCCGCAGCCGTCGGACTCGCAGGCTGCGGTGGCGGCGGGGGTGGTCAGGCGCCGAGCTCGGTACCCAGCACGGCGTCGACCGGCTCGACCAGCACGACGAGCACGAGCTCCACGGTCGTGCTGCCCGGGCAGGGCCGGCGGGCGATCGTGATCGGCGACAAGAACTTCACCGAGCAATTCGTGCTCGGCCAGCTCTACCAGCAGGCCCTCCGAGCGGAGGGCTTCGACGTGACGCTCAACCCGGACATCGGTCCCACCGAGGTGACGCTCCCGGCCCTCCAGAGCGGGCGGATCGCGATGTACCCGGAGTACCTGATGACGTGGAACGACACGGTGGCCGGGCTGCACCGGCACTTTCACAGCCTGGACGCGGCCTGGGCCGCCGGATCCGCCTACGCCCGGGCCCACGGCCTGCGCCTCCTCCCCCCCACTCCGTTCTCCGACACATCGGGCGTGGCCGTCACCCCCGTCTACGCCACGGCGCACCGGCTGGGGCGGCTGGCCGACCTGCGCCGGGTCTCCGGGTCGGCGGTGTTCGGCGCCCCGCCCCAGTTCCAGACCGATCCGCAGGGTCTCCCCCGCCTGCAGTCGGCCTACGACTTCGTCCCCGGCACCTTCACGTCGCTGGAGGTCGGCGCGCAGTACCCCGCGCTGATCAGCGGCAAGGTGCAGGTGGCCCAGGTGAACACGACCGATGGCCAGCTCACCGAGCCGGACTTCGAACTGCTCGGCGACCCCGGCCGGCTGTTCGGCTTCGGCAACGTCGTGCCGGTCGTCTCGGCGCCGGCGCTCGCCGCCGAAGGCCCGGCGTTCGCCCGCACGCTCGAGCGGGTCGACGGCCTGCTCACGCTGCCGGCGATCCGGGCGCTGAACGCCGCGGTCGACCTCCAGGGTCAGGCGCCGGCCGCCGTGGCCCAGGCGTTCCTGCTCACCCACGGGCTGTTGCCGCCGGCGGGCGGCTGAGCCCGCACCCGGTCAGCGCCCGCTGGAGCCGAACCCGCCCGCTCCCCGGGCGCTGTCGCCGAGCTCCGCCACCTCCTCGACGGCCGGCGCGGCGACCGCCACGAGCACGAGCTGGGCGATCCGGTCCCCGGGCGCGATCGCCACCGGCGTTCGTCGATCGGTGTTCAGCAGCAGCACCTGGAGCTCGCCGCGGTAGCCGGCGTCGATCAGCCCGGGAGCGTTGACCAGCGCCACCCCGTGGCGCCGGGCCAGGCCGGAGCGGGGCAGCACGAGGCCGGCATGGCCGTCCGGGATCTCGACCGCCAGGCCGGTGCGGGCCGTGCCGCGCTCTCCGGGCCCCAGCTCGAGCGTGTCCAGCGCGTGCAGGTCCAGGCCCGCATCGTCCGGGTGGGCGCGGACCGGCAGGAGCGCTCGCGGGTCGAGGCGGCGCACCCGGAGCGTGCGGGGGCTCATCCGGCGGGAGCGACGGCGTAGCGCCCGAAGCGGGCGGCCACCGTGGCGGGCACCAGCGCGCGGACGTGGACGCCGTCGCCCTGCTCGGTGCGCTCGAGCTCGCCGGCCAGGCCGTGCAGCTCGGCCAGGCGCCCGCCCTCGGCGTACGGGATGACGAGCTCGACCCACTGCAGCCGCCGCCGGAACTCGTCCTCGATCCGCTCGACGAGCTGCGCCAGCCCCTCGCCGGTCACGGCCGAGACGGCGACGGCATCGGGGTGGCGGTGGCGGAGCTCGTGTCGCGGTTCGGGGTCGAGCAGGTCGACCTTGCTCAGCACGAGCAGCCGGGGCGCCTCCTCGGCGCCGATCTCGTGGAGCAGGTCGTCGACCGCGCGCATCATCTCCGCACGGTCCTCCTCGGCCGCCGAGGCGTCGACGACGTGGAGCAGCAGGTCGGCCCGGCGCGTCTCCTCGAGCGTCGCGGCGAACGCCTCGACGAGCTGATGGGGCAGCTTGCGGATGAACCCGACGGTGTCGGTGAGGAGCACGTCACGCCCGCCTGTGTGGAGGATGCGGGTCGTCGGGTCGAGGGTGTGGAACAGGCGATCGCGCACCCCGACCTCGGCCCCGGTGAGCGCGTTCAGCAGCGTCGACTTGCCGGCGTTCGTATACCCGGCGAGCGCCACTGTCGGGAGCTCCGCCCGCTCACGCTCGGCGCGCATGACCTGACGCGTGCCCCGGACGTGATCGAGCCGCCGCTTCAGCGCCGAGATCCGGTTGCGCGCCAGCCGGCGATCGGTTTCGATCTGCGTCTCGCCGGGCCCGCGGGTTCCGATGCCGCCGCCGAGCCGCTCGAGGTGGGTCCACAGCCCCCGCATGCGAGCGAGGTTGTACTCGAGCTGGGCGAGCTCGACCTGGAGCTTGCCCTCGGCGCTGTGCGCGTGGTCGGCGAAGATGTCGAGGATGATCGCGGTGCGGTCGATCACCGGGATCCCCAGCGCCGCCTCCAGGTTGCGCTCCTGACGTGGCGAGAGCTCGTCGTCGCACGCCACGAGGTTTGCGTCGGCGGCGGCGACGGCCGCCTTCAGCTCCTCGAGCTTGCCCGCCCCGAGATACGTGTTCGGGTGAGGATGCTCGAGCCGCTGGACGAGCTCGCCGACCGCCGCGACGCCGGCGGTGCGCAGGAGCTCGCGCAGCTCGTCGAGCTCGCCCGGGGTGCTGTCGGGGAGCGCGGCAACCATCAGCGCCCGCTGGCGGGCCCGGCCGGCGGATTCCGAACGGGGCCCAGCGTGTCCGTTACGTGTGCTCACCCGGTCGATGGTAGGGCGCTATCCGAGCTGCCGGATCCGCTCTACGGCCTCCCGCAGCCGGTCCTCGGGCGTGGTGAGCGAGATGCGGAAGAAACCCTCTCCCGCCGCACCGTAGGCGCCGCCTGGGGAGATGACGACGGCGGCCTGCTCGAGCACGTGCTCACAGTACGCGGCGGCCGACTCGAACCCGGGCGGGACGGGGGCCCACACGTAGATCGTGCCCTTCGGCGGTGTCACCGCCACGCCCGCCTGCGCCAGCGCATCGCACACCAGGTCCCGCCGGCGGGCGTACGCCTGGTTCATGGCCCGGACCTGGGCGTCGTTGCGCGGCGCGAGCGCCTCGATCCCGGCGAGCTGGATCGCCTCGAACAGCCCGGAGTCGACGTTCGACTTCAGCCGCCAGTAATGGCCGATCGCCTCGGCGTTGCCGACGATCGCCGCGCAGCGCCAGCCGGTCATGTTGTAGCCCTTAGACAGGGAGAACACCTCCACGCCCACCTCCCGCGCCCCGGGGGTGGCCAGGAAGGACGGGGCGACGTACCCGTCGTAGGTCGTCTCGCTGTAGGCGTTGTCGTGCACGGCGAGGATCGAGTGGCGGCGGGCGAGCTCGACGACACGGGCGAAGAACCCGTCGGGCACGACGGCGCCGGTCGGGTTGTTCGGGTAGTTGAAGAACATGATCCGCGCGCGGTCGAGGACCTCGCCGGGGATAGCGTCGAGGTCGGGCGCGAAGCCTCGGTCCGGGAGCAGCGGCATCGGGTACGCCTCGGCGCCGGCGAGCAGCGGTCCGCCGGTGTACACCGGGTAGCCGGGATCGGCCGCCAGCGCGACGTCGCCCGGATCGAGGAAGGCCAGGTTGAGGTTGAAGATGCACTCCTTGGCCCCGATCGCCGGCATGACCTCGGTCTCCGGGTCGAGCTCGACCCCGAACCGGCGCGCGTAGAAGCCGGCCACCGCGGCGCGGAAGTCCGGCCGCCCGCGGTTGGACGGGTACTGGTGGGTGGCCGGGTCGGCCACCGCCCGCTGCGCCGCCTCGACGATCGGCGGGAAGGTCGGCGTGTCCGGGTCCCCGATGCCCAGGCTGATCACGTCGACGCCGGCGGCGCGCTTGGCGGCGATCTTCCGTTCGAGCTCGGCGAACAGGTAGGGCGGGATCTGCGCGAGGCGACTACTCGGTTGCATGCAGCTCCTCCAGGAACGGCTCGGAAAGCCGGCCGGCGTACACCGGCACCGTCCAGCCGCTGAGATGGACACCGAGATCGGGCGCGACGGTGACCTCGAGCTCGCCCCCGTCGAGCACCACCGTGACCGGGGAGTCCCCTCCGCCGAGCACGTAGGCGACGGCGGCCCCGGTGGCACCGGTCCCGCTGGCCGACGTCTCCCCCACCCCGCGCTCGAAGATCCGCGCCCGGATCCGTCCCGGCGCCAGCTCGGTGAACCACGAGACGTTCGTCCGCTGGGGAAAGTCGGGATGGTGCTCGATCGGCGGTCCGAGCTCTCCCAGGTCGAGCGCCGTGAGGGTCTCGGAATCCTCTACCGCGATCGCACACTGCGGGTTGCCGACCGCGACGTGCTGGATCTGCCAGGTGTGGCCGCCGGCGGTCAGCGTGGTTCGCCCGTCCGGATCGCCGCCGGGGAAATCGGGGCTGGCGGTGCGGACCGTCCCGAGGTCCATCGTGCAGGTGCTCGGCCCGGTGATCTGCGCCCGCACCGTGCCGGCGGCGGTGGTGATGGCGGTCTCGGCCGCCGCCCGGCCGTGGGCGCTCAGGTAGAGGATGGCCTGACGGGCGCCGTTGCCCGACAGCTCGGCCTCCGAGCCGTCGGGGTTGAAGATCCGCAGGTGCGCGGCGGCATCTCGCCCGGACGGCGGATCGGACAGGAGGAGGATCCCATCGGCGCCGATCCCGGTGTGCGGCGCGCAGAGCGCACGGATGCGGGACGGCGTCAGCTCCAGGCCGGCCAGTGCCTCGGACTCGACGATGACGTAGTCGTTGCCGAGCGCCTGCCACTTCTCGAAGTTCACCCGCTGATCCTCAGGCGTCGCCCGGCGGCTGCGTCGGGAGCCCGGCGGTCCGCCACGCCTGGAAGCCGCCGGCGAGGTCGGTGGCGCGCGTGAAGCCGAGCCGCTGGAGGGTGGCCGCCGCCAGGCTCGACTGGTAGCCCTCGTTGCACATGAGGATGACCCGATCGTCCAGGCCCGGGGCACCCGGGTGGCGGTGCTGGCTCGCGGGGTCCAGCCGCCACTCCAGGACGTTTCGCGGGATGACGAGGGCTTGGGGGACGACGCCGTCTGCGGCGATCTGCGATTCGGACCGGATGTCGATCATGAGCGCGCCGTCCTGGATCGCGTGCTCGGCGCCCAGCGGGTCGAGCCGCTCCAGAGAGCAGCGGGCCTCCGCCAGGAGCTGATCGATCGTCGTTCGCGTCACGAGCGGGGACAGACGCTAGCGCCCGAGCTCCTCCATGATGCGAGCGGCGGCGGTCGACGCGCTGATGTCGGTCAGGTCGATCGGCAGGACCGCCGGCAGCTTGCGCATCCAGGTCAGCTGCCGGCGAGCCAGGTTGCGGGTCCGTCGCCGCATCGCCTCGACGTCGTCGCGCAGCAGCTCGTCGAAGCCGAGGGCCCGCCGCGCGGTGAGCGAGGCGCCGGCCGCGGCGGCGGCGCGGACCTCCTGCCGGGCGCCGGCGGCGAGCATGGCGTCGATCCGCTGCTCGATCCGGGCGTACAGCCGCTCACGCTCCATGGTCAGGCCGGCGAGCAGGGTCGGTCGCCGGGTGGCGGCGATCCACAGCTCCGAGGCCTCGGGTGGCGGCTCGAGCTCGCCCGCCTCGTGCAGCTCGAGGGCGCGGACGACCCGCTGGCGGTCGGTCGGCTGGATCTCCGCCGCCGCCCAGGGTGCCCGGCGGGCCAGCTCGGCGTGGAGCGCCTGCGGTCCGCGCTTCGCCAGCTCGGCCAGCCACTGCTCGCGCACCCCATCGGGTGGCGGCGGGCGGAGGCTCAGCTCGGCCAGCGCGGCGCGCAGGTAGAGGCCGGTGCCCCCGACCACGATCGGCCGCCGGCCCGCGGCGAGCAGCTCGTCGATCTCGGCGTGGGCCAGCTCGGCGAACTGGCCGGCGCTGAACGTGGCGTCGATCGGCAGGAACGAGATGAGCCGATGCTCCAGCCGCGTCCGCTCGGCGGCCGTGGCGGCGCCGGTCAGGATCTCGAGGCCCTGGTAGACCTGGAGCGCATCGGCGGACACCGCCACCGGATCCTCGCCCGCCGCCCGCAGCCGATCGGCCAGCTCGATGGCCACCGCCGTCTTGCCGACGCCGGTGGGGCCGAACAGGGCGATGACCTCGGCCGGCGCCACGGCGGGAGTATCGCCGCCGTGAGTAGACTGCCGCCGCCCATGGGCCTGACGTCCGGACGGGTACTGCTCACCGGGGCGACCGGGGGGATCGGCCACGCCATCGCCCGCGCGTTCGCCGCCCGGGGCGCCGATCTGCTCATCAGCGGCCGCCGGCGAGAGGTGCTGGAGCCACTGGCCGCCGAGACCGGCGCCCGCCCGATGCCGTGCGATCTTGCGGACCGCGCGGCGGTGCGGGCGCTCGCCGCGCAGCTGGGAGCGGTCGATGTGCTGGTGGCGAACGCCGCCCTGCCGGCCAGCGGAGTGCTGAGCGAGCTGGACCAGGACGAGATCGACCGGATGCTCGAGGTGAACCTCCGAGCGCCGGTCGCGCTGTCCCGGGCTCTCGTCCCGGGGATGGTGGAGCGCGGGCGCGGCCACCTGGTGTTCATCTCCTCGCTGGCCGGCAAGGCGACCTCCCCCGCCTCCTCGCTCTACTCGGCGACGAAGTTCGGCCTGCGCGGCTTCGGCCTCGCCCTGCGGACCGACCTGGCGTCGCAGGGCGTCGGCGTCTCGGTCGTCCTGCCGGGGTTCATCAGCGGCGCCGGGATGTTCGCCGAGGCGGGCATCGACCTGCCGTCGGGCGTCGGCACCCGAAGCCCCGAGCAGGTGGCGGCCGGGGTGATCCGGGCGATCGAGCGCGACCGGGCGGAGGTCGACGTGGCCCCGGTCGGCCTGCGGCTGGGGGCCGCCCTGGCGGCCGTGGCACCGGGGATGGCGGCGGCGGTCAGCCGCCGGCTGGGCAGTGACCGGATCGCCACCGAGCTCGCGGCGGGACAGGCGCACAAGCGCAGCTGAGGCCGGAGGGCGGGCGCCCAAGCGCCGCTGACGGGGCGGGCCGGGCGCTGGTTCGGCGGCCACGGACCCCGCAGCGGGCGGCTCTGGCGGCGACGTTCCGCTACGCCTCGGCCTGCTCCACCTGGTGCTCGCCGGTGACGCTGGCCAGCGTGGCGATCACCTCGTCGGCCAGCTTCGCCCCGTCGAGCGCCCGGTCCGGCGTCGCCTGGACCCGGACGACGACGTCCTCACCGTCGATCTCCTCGAGCAGCACGCTGGCCGGCGAGCGGGTGGGCGTCTGGATCTGATCGTCGAGCAGCGCCTGCACGTGGCTGGGGCGCACCCCGGAGCGCAGCCGCACCTTGACGTCGACCGACTCGGGCTCCTTGAGCGGGACGATCGCCGCCGCCAGCACGACGTTGTTGGGAATCAGGATGCGGTCCTCGCCTCGCGCCAGCGTCGTGTAGAGCAGCCCGAGCGAGCTGACGACCCCCTCGGTCGAGCCGCCGACCGCGCCCGCCTGCAGGCGGATCCGCTCGCCGACGCGGAACGGCCGCGCGCTCAGCAGCACCAAGCCCGCGATCAGGTTCCCGAGCGTCTGCTGAGCGGCGAGCCCGAGCACCACCGCGGTGAACGCGCTGCCGGCCACGAGCGTCGTCGGATTCAGCCCCGAGACGCTCAAGGCGATGATCAGCGTGATCGCGATCGCCCCCAGCCGGATGACGAAGCCGACGGTGCCCGCAGTGGCCGGATCCATGCGCCGGAAGAACGTCGGCGCGGCTGCTCGCCCGACGTCGCGCGCCACCGCCCACCCGAGCACGAGCAGCAGCAGCACCGTGGCCAGCCGGATCCACGTGATGTACTCGCGGACGAAGTGCCGCCCGAGCAGCGAGTTGCGGAGCTCATAGGCCACGAGCACCGCGATGAGCAGCGGCAGCAGCACCGCTGCCTCGCGCCGCGCGCGCTGCACCGCCCGCTGGCTGACGTTCACCGCCAGCCCGACCTTCTCCCAGGCCTCGCTGCGGGTCTCGAACATCCGCTCGAGGTGAAGATCGCGCTTGTTCGTGGGAAGTCGTGGCATGTCGCCTACCAAGGTATCCCCGGACCCTCGCCGGCGTTACCGACCGGTGTCAAAACAGCTTCCGTTGCAGGCCGTGCGCCGGTTCGCGGGCGGCCGGGGCCGGCGTGGCGCCGGGGCCGCGGCCAGATCCCTCCGGCTGCGGAAAGCTCTGGCGCCATCCGGGATCCGCGCCCGCGGGTCGCGTTCGCTCGCTCGGTCGCAGGTCGGGGCCACGGACCAGCCGCGCCAGGCGCCGGCGCTCCTCGACCGGGGCGTACGCGCCGCGCCGATACAGCTCCCGGTAGCGCGGCAGGAGGTCTGGCCGGTGATCGGCCAGCCAGGCGAAGAACACCTGGCGCACCTCGCCGCGCAGATGAAGCGCTATCCCGCTGACGTACGACGCGCCGGCTTCAGTGGCCAGGCGGAGAATCTCCTCCACCTGCGCCGGATCATCGTTGATGCCGGGCATCAGCGGGGCGATGAGCACCCCCGTCCGGATCCCCGCCTGCGTCAGCGCGCGGATCGCCTCCAGCCGAGCCCGGGGGTTCGGCGTGTGCGGCTCGGTGGCCCGCCAGGCGCGCTCATCGATCGTCGGCACCGACAGCGCCGCGGAGAAGTCGGTCCGGGTATCGATCTCACGCATCAGATCGAGGTCCCGGAGCAGGAGCGGCGACTTGGTCAGGATCGAGCACGGGTTCGCCGCGTCGCGCAGCGCCGCCCAGATCCCCCGCATCAGTCGATACCGGCCCTCGACCCACTGGTACGGGTCGGTGTTCGTGCCGAGCGCGACGTGCTCCCCCTGCCACCTCGGCCTCGCCAGCTCGGTGCGTAGGACCTCCGGCGCGTTCACCTTGACGACGATCTCCCGCTCGAAGTCCCGGCCGGCATCGAATTCCAGGTACTTGTGCGTTGGGCGGGCGAAGCAGTTGTGGCTGATCACCCCGTCCGCGATGAAATCGCCGGTGCCAGAGGTGATGTCGTACAGCGGCAGCTGGCATCCGAGCGGTTCGATCGACACGACCCGCAGATCGGAGAACGTCTTCACCATCTCGCCGGTGATCGATCGCTTCCGGGTCATTGCCGGATCCGTGAGGTGAAAGAAGCGCAGGTGCTCACGCAGACCACCGCGGATTCGGATGGTGGGACAGCGCCCACGTCCCCGTTCGAGGACCGTGTCGAAATCGAGTCGCCGGGCACACGTCTCGATCCAGGTCAGAGTTTCAGGGTCGGTGTTCGAGATCCGAAGCGCCGATCCGCTGCGGGATCCTTCGGCGTCAAAGATCCCTGCGAGGAAGCCACGGCACCAGTTGAGACGCGGCAGGATGGGCCATCGCGTCAGCTCTCCGACCCGTTGAACGTCGGCGCGCCGGCCGCTGGCGATAGCCCGTACCTCGCGGTGATGCTGCGTGGCCGCCGAGAAGATCCGCTCGCGCACCGCAATCGTGTCGTGATCCAGGAAACGCTGCGTCCGAGCGAGCGGCTCGAGGTCCGCGAGGGCCAGCCGGAACAGGGACACGCGTCCGCTCTCGTACGCGTAGTGACCGACGGTTCCGTCGCCGCGGATCATCCCGCACAGATAGCCGCGCCGGTAGTCCTCGTCGTGCATCGGCTGCTCGGCGAAGCAGCCCACGCCGATGAGGCAGTCGTTCCTCGTGAGATGCGGGCGCTGCCCATCCCCTCCGGCGCTCACGTGCTTCCAGCCGCGATTGCTGAGGAAGCGGTGATCCCCGCTGGTGACGAGCTCGGTGCCGTCCGCCAGGGTCAACCGGTACGCGGGCTCCATCGTCATCCACTGGTCGAGAACCTCGGTTTCGACGTATCGCCGGTCCCTCCCGCTGTATTGGGTTCCGACGATCCGATCGCCGATGGACAACAGCTCGATTGGCCGATGTCGGCCGTCGGCCATGAGCACCGGCGTCTCACCGCGGATGCAGTACGAGCACGCGTGGCTGCAGCCCCGGTACGGGTTGATCGTCCAGCGGAACGGCACTGCCGAGGACTCCGGCACCCGGTTGAGCACCGATTTCGCCCGCACCTCGTAGAACCGGGTCGGAACCGAGCCGGGCGCCTCGAAGTGCCGGACCGTGGCCTCGTCCCGGTAGCCGGGCAGACGACTGCGCTCCTCCGCCTCCAGGGTCTGCTGCTGCCAGCGCACGAACACATGTTCGCACGGATGCCGGACGGACCTCCCCGCTCGGGCTCAGCGCGGCAGCGCGACGAGCGACTGCGTGCCGCTCAGCGTCTGGCTCGTTGCGCCGGTGATCTCCACCTCGACGAGCGCTCCCGGCTCGGCGACGCCGTCGAAGTTGACCACCTTGTTGTGCCGCGTGCGTCCGCGCAGGCGCGTTGCGTCGGTGCGCGATGGCCCTTCGACGAGCACCTCGAGCGGGCGCCCGATGAACCGCCGCGCTCGCTCGGCGGCGCGCCGCTGCACCACCGTGACGAGCCGCTCGAGCCGCTCGACCTTGATCTGGTTCGGCACCTGGTCGGGCAGCGTGGCCGCCGCGGTGCCGCGGCGCGGCGAGTAGATGAACGTGAACGCTCCGTCGTAGGCGACCTCATCGACCAGCGACAGCGTCTGCTCGAAGTCGGCCTCGCTCTCGCCCGGAAAGCCGACGATGATGTCGGTGGTCAGCGCGCAGTCCGGCACGTGCTCGCGGATGAGCGCCACCCGATCAAGGTAGCGCTCCCGCGTGTACGTGCGGCGCATCCGCTTCAGCACCGGCGTGGCGCCCGACTGGAGCGGCAGGTGGATGTGCTCGCACAGCGACCGCACCTCCGCATGGGCTCGGATGACGTCCTCGCGCATGTCCTTTGGATGCGGGCTGGTGTAGCGGATGCGGTCGATCCCGTCGATCGAGTCGAGCCGGCGCAGAAGCCCGGCGAAGCTCAGCCGCGCCGCGGCCGGAAGGTCGCGCCCATAGGAGTTGACGTTCTGACCGAGCAGCGTCACCTCTCGAACGCCGTCGGCGGCCAGCGCCGCCACCTCGGCCACCAGCTCCTCCGCCGGCCGGCTGACCTCTCGCCCGCGAGTGGAGGGAACGATGCAGTAGGAGCAGACGCAGTTGCAGCCGACGCTGATCTGCACCCACCCCTGGAACTCCCGGGCCCGCTTGGCCGGCAGGTGGCCGGTGAAGCCCTCGAACTCGAAGTAGCCCTGAGCGGTGAGCGAGTCACCAACCAGGAACTCCGCCAGCTTGTGCACCTGCCCGGGGCCGAACGCGACATCCACGAACGGGAACCGCGCGAACACCTCCTCCTTGACCGACTGGGCCCAGCAACCGCCGACCCCCACCACGCGCTCCGGGTGCTCGGCCTTGAGGCGCTTGGCGTGCCCCAGGTGGGCGACGAACCGGTCGTCGGCCTTCTCCCGGATCGAGCAGGTGTTGAACAGGATCAGGTCGGCGTCGTCCCGATCGTTCGCTTCGGCGTACCCGAGTGACTCGAGCATCCCCTTCATCCGCTCGGAGTCGTGCTCGTTCATCTGACAACCGAACGTCGTGAGGTGATACCGGCGCATCGTCGGCAAGGGTAGACCGGGCTGCCCGGCCGGCTCAGCGGGCGTACTCGACCGCGCGCGACTCCCGGATCACCGTCACCTTGATCTGGCCGGGATACTCCAGCTCCTGCTCGATCTCCCGCGCGATCTCGTGGGAGAGGATCGTCGCCTCGTCGTCATCGATCGCGCCCGGCGCCACCATGACCCGGATCTCACGGCCGGCCTGCATGGCGTAGACCTTGTCGACACCCGGGTGACGAGCGGCGATCTGCTCCAGGTCACGCAACCGCTTGACGTAGGACTCGAGCGATTCGCCGCGGGCGCCCGGGCGGGCACCGGACAACGCGTCGGCCGCCTGGACGATGACCGCCTCGATCGTCTGCGGCTCGACCTCGTTGTGGTGGGCCTCCATCGCATGCGCCACCGCCTCCGTCTCGCCGTGCTTGCGGGCCAGCTCGCCGCCGACCAGGGCGTGTGGGCCCTCGATCTCGTGGGTGACCGCTTTGCCGATGTCATGCAGCAGCGCGGCTCGCCGCGCTGTGGTGGCGCTCGCCCCGAGCTCATGGGCCATCATCGCGGCCAGTTGGGCCACCTCGACCGAGTGGGCGAGGACGTTCTGGCCGTAGCTGGTGCGAAAGCGCAGTCGGCCGAGGACCCGCGTGAGCTCGGGGTGCACCCCCTGGACGCCGGCGTCGAACACCCCCTGCTCCCCCAGCTCGACGATGTGCGCCTCCAGCTCGGACTTCGCCTGGTAGAAGGTCTCCTCGATCCGGGCCGGATGGATTCGGCCGTCGGACAGGAGCTTCTCCAGGGTGAGCCGCGCGATCTCGCGCCGGACGCCGTCGAAGCCGGAGAGCACGACGGCCCCCGGTGTGTCGTCGATGATGAAGTCCACCCCCGTGAGGTTCTCGAGCGCGCGGATGTTCCGCCCCTCGCGGCCGATGATCCGGCCCTTCATGTCATCGCTGGAGAGCTGGACCACCGAGACCGTTGTCTCGGCCGCATGACCGGCGGCCAGGCGCTGCATGCAGACCGAGAGGATGTTGCGCACGCGGCGTTCGGCCTCACGCTTGGTCTCCTCCTCGATCTGGCGCAGCCGGCGGGCGGCGTCGTGCCGGGCCTGATCCTCGATCTCCTTGAGCAGGAGCTGCCGGGCCCGAGCCGCGGTGAGCCCGGACACGCGCTCGAGCTCGCGGACGAGCTGCTGACGCTCGCCGGTGAGTGTCTCGCGCTGGTGCAGGAGCTCGGCCTCCCGGCCCGCGACGGCCTCCTCTCGCCGGGCGAGCGCGGCGGCGCGGTCGGTGAGTTCGGCGCCGGCGGCCACGACCGCAGGCGACGGCGGTCCGCCGTTTCCGTTGCCGGCGTGGGCCAGGGGCGTCGCCGCCGCGGTGGGCGCAAGCGTGGTGGTGGGCTGCGCGGCGAGCGAGGTCGCGGTTGAAGCGGGCGCGCGGCGGGTCGCCGGTCCGTCGAGTGGGTCGGACGCGGAGGGCGGTGGGCTGCCCGGCGCCGCGCCGGCGCCGCGGGGACGCCCTTCCGTGGCCGGCGCGGCGGCGATCGCTCGCCCGTATGCAACGGCGGCGACGACGATGCCGACCGCGATCAGGGCGGCGGCGACGATGATCTCCATGATCGGTTCCTCTCCTCACGACCCCGTGGGGGCCGAACACTACGTCTGCAGTTCTGAGAAGCGACCGAGCGACCGTGCGTACCGCACGAGGGACTGAAACCAGAGAGCTCCGGGCGGCTAGCTAGCGGGAGGACTGAGCGGTGTCGGGGGCGTCATTGCCCGGTGGAGTGGAAAGGCCGTCATGTGAACGCTGCTGAAATCAGGAGCTTCGCAGTTTGCTGGAGTTTCGCGGCCCACGGGCCGTTCGGTAGCGAGCTTCATCGTACCTCTGCACGCCCGGCGGCGCAAACCCGCGCCCACGGCGCAGAATCGGTCAGGCGTGGCCGTAGGCGAGCAGCGCGTCGAGTGCCACGTCGGTCTCGAAGCCCTTGCGGACCATGACGCCGAGCGCACGTTCGCTCTCGCGGCGATTGGCCGGCGGCCGGGGGAATCGCCGGCGCAGGAGGGCGAGCGCCCGATCGAGCTCGGTGGCGCCGTCGTCCTCGCCCGCGATCGCGGCGGCAACGATCTCGCGTTCGATGCCGCGGTCCCGCAGCGCCCGCTCGATGCGCTCGCGTCCCCAGCCGTCGAGCGACCGGCGGTCCTGGACGAACAGGCGGGCGTAGCGCTCGTCGTTGAGCAGGCCATCGTCCGCCAGATCGGCGATCACCGCGTCGACCTGCTCTGGTCCGGCGTCCTCCCGCACCAGTCGCTCGCGCACCTCGGCGCTCGTTCGCTCGCGTCGGCCGAGGTAGTGCAGCGCGATCCCCCGCAGGCGCTCGTGGCGTTCGACGCTCATCGCGCGTCGGCTCCGGCGGGCTCAGGCCGCGTCCGCCACGGCCAGTCCCGGCTCGGTCGCCAGGTCAGCCGGAGCTTCGGCGTGGTCGATCGGCTTGACCAGGTCACGCTTGATGTCGAGCGCCGCATAGACCTTCGCTTCGATCTCCTTGGCCATATCCGCGTGCTCGTCGAGGAACGCCTTGGCGTTGCCGCGGCCCTGACCGATCCGCTCCTCGCCGTAGGAGAAGAACGACCCCGACTTGGCGATGATGTTGTGCTCGATCCCGTAGTCGATCAGGCACCCCGAGGTCGAGATGCCCCGCCCGAACTCGATATCGAACTCGGCCTGCTTGAACGGAGCGGCGACCTTGTTCTTCACCACCTTGACCCGGACCCGGTTGCCGACCGCCTCGGTGCCGTCCTTCAGCGTCTCGATCCGGCGGATGTCGAGCCGCTGGGAGGCGTAGAACTTCAGCGCCCGGCCGCCGGGCTGCGTCTCCGGTGAGCCGAACATGACGCCGACCTTCTCCCGGATCTGGTTGGTGAACACGCACAGCGTCTGGGTGCGGTTGAGGTTGCCGGCCAGCTTGCGCATCGCCTGGGACATCATCCGCGCCTGAACGCCGACCGTCTGGTCGCCCATCTGGCCCTCGAGCTCGGCCCGGGGGGTGAGGGCCGCCACCGAGTCCACAGCGATCACGTCGACCGCGCCGGAGCGGATCAGCATGTCGACGATCTCGAGCGCCTGCTCACCGTAGTCGGGCTGGGAGACGAGCAGCTCGTCGATGTTGACGCCGATCTGCTGGGCGTACAGCGGGTCCATCGCGTGCTCGGCGTCGACGAACGCACACACCCCGCCGAGCTTCTGGGCCTCGGCGAGGACGTGGTAGACGAGCGTCGTCTTGCCGGAGGACTCCGGGCCGTAGATCTCGATGATCCGCCCCCGCGGAACGCCGCCGATGCCGAGCGCGATGTCGAGCGAGAGGGCGCCGGTCGGGATGGCGTCAACCGCCACGCGCGCGCCGGGATCGCCCATCCGCATCACCGTTCCCTTGCCGAACTGCCGCTCGATCTGGGTCAGCGCCCCCTGGAGGGCGGCCTGGCGCTTGGCGTCGGCTTTGGGATCGGCGCACGACGCCGTTCCCGTTGCCGTTCTTCACGTTCTCGCTCATCGTCTGTGGCTCCTCTTCACGCTGTGGAGGCCCACCGTAGGGACCAGGGCGGACGGAAACCCGCACGCTAGGTCGACGCGTGTGACCGAACAAGACACGTTGGTGACGAGAGTGCAAAACCTCGGCGCTTGTGACGGCGAGGTCCATCTGCGGACACCTGAGCCCATTCGGCCGGCAGCTGACGCACAGGCGACGCCATGGGTTCATTACCGAGCAGTAGGCGGGCGGAGGGCGGCCGTTGACGCGGAGACGACGTCCAGGGCGGCGCCCCGGAAGGCCCGCATGGGCGATGGGCCTCCTGGGCCACGGCCTCCGGCCACGCCACCCGCCCCCGACCTGCCCCTCCGGCCGCGCCACCGGCCCCCGACCTGTCCCCTACGGCTGCGCCACCGGCACCCCGACCGTGTCGAGCTCGCCCTCCGACGCGACGAGGATCGCGCCCTCGCCCGAGTTGTAGGCCTCCTCCCCGTGCTGGACGACGTCCATGCCGAGCGCCTCCTGGCGCGCGGTCACCCGCAGCGGCACGACGAGCCGCATCACCCGGAGGATCGCGAAGGTCATCCCGAACGCATACGCCGGACCGGCGAGCGCGGCGAGCGCCTGCCAGCCGAGCCGCCCGGCGTCCCCGTAGAGCAGCGCGTTCCCGGCTCCGTTCCACGAGCGCTGGGCGAAGAAGCCGATGAACAGGATGCCGGTGAGGCCGGCCAGGCCGTGGGCGGCGAGGACGTCGAGCGTCTCGTCGAGCCGCGTGCGGGGACGCACGACGATCGCCGCGTAGGAGGGGCCCGCCGCCACGGCACCCAGCACCATCGCCCAGCCGGGGCTGATGTAGCCGGCGGCAGGCGTGATCCCCACGCAGCCGACGATGATGGCGGTGGCGGCGCCGATTGCCGTCACCCGCCCGTCGCGCACGACGTCGAGCACCATCCACACCACGAGCGTGCAGGCGGGGCAGAGCAGCGTGTTGGTGAACGCGAGGACGCTCGGATGGCCGGTGCTGTAGCCGCTGCCGCCGTTGAAGCCGAACCAGCCGAACCACAGCAGCCCGGCACCGAGCAGCGCGTACACCGCGTTGTGCGGCAGCAGCGCCTGACGGCCGTAGTCCTTGCGCGGCCCGACCGCGATCGCGGCGGCGAACGCGGAGAACCCGGAGGCCATCTCGACCGGCACGCCTCCGGCGAAGTCCAGCGTGCCGTGGTGCTCGAGCCAGCCGCCGCCCCACACCCAGTGGGCCAGCACCGGGTAGACGAGCACCGACCACAGCACCATGAACACGAGGAAGGGCCCGAACCGCATCCGCTCCACCACCGCCCCGCTCACCAGCGCCGCGGTGATGATGCAGAACGTGGCCTCGAAGGTCATGAACAGGAGGTGCGGGATCGCCGTGCCGGCCCGGGGGGTGAACGTCACCCCGTGCAGGGCGAGGTAGCCGAACCCGCCGATGAAGCCGTTGCCGGACGAGAAGGCGAGCGAGTAGCCGACGAGCGCCCAGGTGACGGTCACCACGCCGATCGCGCCCACGCTCATCATGAACGTGTTCAGCGTGTTCTTGGAGCGCACGAGGCCGGCGTAGAACAGCCCCAGGGCCGGCGTCATCATCAGCACGAGGGCGGTGGCGATGAGCATCCAGGCCGTGTCGCCGGTGTCGATCCGGCCGGGCAGGACGGCGGCGAGCGCGGCAGATGAGGCGCTGGCCATGGGGTCAGCCGCCGACCGGGGTGACGGCCGAGGTGTCGGTCTCCCCCGTCCGGATCCGCACCACGCGGTCGAGTGAGACGACGAAGATCTTCCCGTCCCCCACCTCGCCGGTGCGGGCGCCGGCGCACAGCGCGTCGATTGTCGGCTGGACGAACTCCTCGGACACCGCGATCTCGAACCGGACCTTCTCCGAGAGCTCCATCTTGACCGTGGTGCCGCGATACGTCTCGACGCGATCGAGCTCCCCGCCGTGGCCCTGCACGCGGGTCATGGACAGTCCGCGCACGTCCGCGCGGTACAGCGCCTCGAGCACGTCGTTGGCCCGTTCGGGCCGGACGATGCCGATCACCAGCTTCACGTGTCCTCCTTCGTCGGCGGCGGCGGGCGAGGCTACCGGATCGGCCAGACCGCCAGGCGCTCGTAGCGTGCCGGGCCGCGCCCGAGGTGGGAGCGCATCAGTGCCGCCGGACCGAGCTCGAATGGCGGGATCGCCGCTGCCGCGAGCCCCGGCGGCCGGAGGCCGCGCTCGCGGACCCGCGCCACGGTCACGTGGGGCAGGAAGCGGGCAGGTTCGGGGTTGCGATCGAGCGCTCGGTGCACGCTCCTGGCCAGGGCGGCGAGCCGGCCGTCCGGATCGGTCAGCTCCGCCGCCAGGACGCGCGGGTGACGGCGGGGCAGCCACCTGGCCCCCGCGACCTCGACCTCGCCGAGCGGCGGCCAGGCCGTCGACACGGCACCGACGGCGGCGGCGATCGGCGCCGGATCCGCCCGCTCGCCGAGGAAGCAGAGCGTCACGTGCAGCGACTCGGCGGCCACCGGACGGAGCTGCGGGCGTTCGAGCGCCGCCGTCCAGGCGGCGAGCGCGAGGCGAATCGCCGCCGGCAGCTCGAGCGCGACGAACAGCCTCACTCGGAGCGGGCCGCGCGTTCGGGTGCCGGTGCGCCCGGCGCAGCGCCGAGCAGCAGCCGGCGCAGCAGGTGGAGGGTGACGGTCGTCGTCCGGTCGCGCACGTCCGCCCGTCCCCCGGGCAGCTGCAGGCGGCGGGTGATCCGCGAGTCCGGGCCGGCCACCGAGATGCAGACCGTCCCCACCGGCTTCTCCTCCGTGCCGCCGCCGGGGCCGGCGATCCCGGTGATCCCGATCCCGACCGCGGCACCGAAGCGGGACCGCGCACCGTCGGCCAGCGCGTCGGCCACCTCGACCGACACCGCGCCAACTCGTTCGAGGAGCGCCGGATCGACCCCTGTCAGCGCCGCCTTCGCCGCATTCGAATACGCCACCACGCCCCCCGCGAAGTACTCCGAGGAGCCGGCGCGGTCGGTCAGCCGCGCCGCCATCAACCCGCCCGTGCATGACTCGGCGACCGCCACGAGCCGGCCCTGGGCGGCGAGCAGCGCCACCACCTGCTCGTCGACCGTCGCGCCATCCCGGGAGAACAGCGTGTCGGCGTGCCGCGCGGCGACGAACTCGAGGAACCGTTCGTAGACATCCTGCGCCGCCGGCTGGTAGCGAGTGGCGATCTCGATCTCGCCGCGGCGCAGGCAGGTGGTGATCTCGAGCGACTCGAGCGGCAGGCCGGCCTGCTCCGCCGCCCGCAGCGTGCCCGCGATCTCTGACTCCGGGATGCCGAACAGCCGCACGATCTCCCGCCGGTACTCCGGGGCGTCCCGCACCGCGGCGCGGAACGCGTCGGTCGCGCTCGCCGCCCGCCACATCGGCTGAAGCTCACGCGGGGGGCCCGGCAAAACGACGATGGTGGGGCCCGATGCGGATGCCGGCGGGACGACGAGCCCCGGCGCGGTCCCCATCGGTTCGAGGATCGTCGCCCCCTCCGGGATCACCGCCTGCTTGCGGTTCGAGGACCTCAGCGCTTCGACGTCGAGGTTCGGCCACCGCTGCAGCATCGGCTCGAGGATCGACCAGATGCGTGACTCGAGCGAGGCGTCGAGCACCATGTCACGGCCGCTGAAGCGCCCGACGACCTCGGCTGTCAGGTCGTCGGCGGTGGGACCGAGGCCGCCGCTGGTGACGATGAGCGCCATCCCCTCGGCGGCCATCCAGCGCAGGCTGGCCAACAGGTCCTCCGGACGGTCGCCGACGATCTGGATCATCGCGGCGTCGACCCCGATCTCCCGCAGTCGCTCGGACAGCCACGGGCCGTTGCGGTCGGCGATGATCCCGGTCAGCACCTCGGTGCCGGTGATGAGGATCCCGGCGCGCGGGCCGGCCGGGGCATGGGCCACGGCGCTGCTCACGGGCACGTGGGCGGAGCGCCGAGCGGGATCGGCCGGGTTCCGGTGGGCGTGATCAGCAGGCGGATGGCGGTGGCCGACGCGGTGATCGGCACCGGGCGTCCATCCGCGCGCAGCACGAGCGAGTTGTTGCCGAGGGTCAGCAGCAGCTTGGGCGCCCGCTGCACCGGCACGCTCTGACCGGCGGAGAACGTCTGCTGGTTGATCAGCTTGCGTCCGGTGCCGTCGACCAGGCAGACGTAGACCGTGCCGGTGGGCGCCAGCCGCACGCTGGCCAGCGCCGGCGGCACGGGGCGAGCCCGGGCCCGGTGGCGGCGCACTCCCCGGTGGCGCACGGCGGGCCGCGCCACGGTGGTGTTGGACGGGGTCGGCTTGCCGCCGCTCAGCTCCCCGATGACGAACAGCGCGGCGACGACGAGCAGCAGCACGCCGCCGATCACCGCCCACGAGGGCAGCAGTGGCCCGCGGGCCGCTCGTTCCCGCTCGCGGTGGAGACTCGACACCGGTCGCAGCTCGCCGTCCGACGGCCGCTCGTAGCGGCGCTTGTAGTCATCGATCAGCAGGCGGCTGTCGAGCCCGAGGTAGTCCCCGTACGTGCGCAGGAAGCTCTTGACGTACACCGGACCCGGCAGCAGGTCCCACTCCTCGTTCTCGATCGCCCGCAGGTACTTGGCGCGGATCTTGGTCCGCGTCTCGACCTCGCTGATGTCGATCCGGGCGCGCATCCGCGCCTCCCGGAGCGTCGAGCCGATCTCTGCCATCGCCCGGAGAGGCTACCGGCGCGGAGCTACTCCTCCGGACCGCCGTCGGGCACCGGCACCGCCGGGGGCGCCGCACCCGGTGAGCCCTCGGCGAGGTGCATGAGGATGCGCGGCACGTCGGCCTCGCCGATCAGCACCTGGCGGGGCTTGGAGCCTTCGTAGCCGGAGATGATGCCCCGCCGCTCGAGCATGTCGATCAGCCGGCCGGCGCGGGTGTAGCCGAGGCGCAGGCGGCGCTGGAGCATCGACGTCGAGGCGGTGCCCATCTGGGCCACGAGTCCGATCGCCGACTCGAGCAGCGGGTCCTCGTCGGGGCTGAACTCGCCCTCCTCGGACGCTCCGTCCTCCTCGCCGGTATCCACCTCCTCGAGCAGCTCCGCGCGGAACTCGGGTTCGCCCTGGCTGCGCCACGCGTCGGTCAGCTCGGCGATCTGCGGCTCGTCGATGTACGCCCCCTGGATCCGCTGGAGCTTCGAGGAGCCGACCGGGGAGAACAGCATGTCGCCCTGGCCGAGCAGCGACTCGGCGCCGTTGTGGTCGAGGATCACCCGGGAGTCCGTCTGGGAGGAGACGGCGAAGGCGATCCGTGAGGGGACGTTGGCCTTGATCATGCCGGTGATCACGTCGACCCGGGGCGACTGCGTGGCCAGCACGAGGTGGATGCCGACCGCCCGGGCCTTCTGGGCCAGCCGGATGATCGAGTCCTCGACGTCGGCCGGGGCCACCATCATCAGGTCGGCCAGCTCGTCGATCACGCACAGGATGTACGGCAGCGGTGGCTCGCCGCGCTCCTCCCGCACCCGGTTGAGCTCCGGGAGGCTGCGCGTGCGGGCCAGCGACATCGTCCCGTAGCGCTCCTCCATCTCCCGGACCAGGTTCTGGAGCGCATTGGCCGCCATCCGGGGGCTGGTGATCACCGGGGTGAGCAGGTGTGGGATCGATTCGTAGTGGTTGAGCTCCACCTGCTTGGGATCGACGAGCACGAGGCGGGCCTCGTGGGGCGTGGCGCGCAGGAGGATCGAGGCGAGCATCGCGTTGACGCAGGCCGACTTGCCGGCCCCGGTGGTGCCGGCGACGAGCAGGTGGGGCATCTTCGCCAGGTCGGCGCCGATCGCCCGGCCGGAGATGTCCTTGCCGAGCCACACGGTGAGCGGTGACCAGTCCTCCGGCGGCTCCTGGAACACGTCGCCGAGGTGCACGATCCGCCGCCGGGCGTTCGGCACCTCCACCCCCACCGCCTGCTTCCCGGGGATCGGAGCCAGGATGCGGATGTCGGTGGCGGCCAGGGCGTAGGCGAGGTCGTCCTTGAGCTGGGCCACCTTGCCGACCTTGATGCCGGGTGCGAGCCGGAGCTCGTAGCGGGTGATGTGCGGGCCGGTGACCCGGCCGATCACCCGGGCCTCGATCCCGAAGTGGCCGAGGGTCTCGGTCAACGCACGCGCCACCTGCTCCTGTCCCTCGGTGTCCGGGCGGGCGGCCTCCCCCGTCGAGCGGGTGAGCGCGCGGGCGCTCGGCACCCGCCAGACGAAGTCGGGATCGTCGGTCACCGACGCCCGATAGCGGCCACGGGGCGTCAGCTCGTCGGCGTCGATGTCCCGCCCGGGTCCGTAGCCGTCGGGCGCCTCGGAGTCGGGGATGTCGGCCTCGGGGTCGGGATCGAGCTCCTCCGGCTCGGGTGCGAGCGCGGCGATCTCCTCGGTGATCGGCGGCGCCTCCACGTGCGTCGCGCGGACGACGAGCTCGGAGGTGTCCGGCTCGGGGGGCTGCAGCGGCTCCGGCTCGGCGCCCCCCGGGGGCCCGGCGTCGGTGCGCGACCCCGGCTGCCGGCCGGGCCCGGTCCGCCGGAGGACCTGGGTCGTGTTGGCCACCCCGCCGCCCGCCGCCCGCACGATGCCGGCCAGGGTGGCACCGGACACGAGGATCCCGCCGGCGAGGAACAGGAAGACGGCGAGGATGTCGGCGCCCGCCGTCGACAGGAGGTGACCCGCCACCCAGAACTCCGCCCCTCCGAGGACGCCCCCCGGGCGCGGAGGGTGCCGGCGTGCCAGAAGGCGCCGGCCGCCGGAGCACCCGGGCCGATCCCGAGCGTGCCCGCGGCGAGGGCGAGCGCCGCGGCGCACAGGAGCACGATCGCCCCGGTCCGCATCGGCGGGGCCGGGGGGCGCCACTCGCGGGCCAGCACGGCGGCGCCGCCGGTGACCAGCACCGCGGGACCGGCGTAGCCGAGGACGCCGAACAGCAGCCGCAGGCCCCGCATCGCGCCGTTGCCGAGCGTGCCGCCCGCCCAGTGCAGGTACGCCACCCCGGACAGGAGGATGCCGACGGCGATCAGGCCGAGCCCGAGGATGTCGAGGTGGTGGTCCTCGAGCTGGAGGACCGGCACCACGTCGTGCCAGCTCCGCCGCCGAGCTGCGGCGCGGCGCGACCGGGCGGGGCGACGACGTGAACGGGCGGCGGCCATGGCAACCACGGGGCTTCGACACCGGGGCGGCTTATCCTGCGCATAGGCGCCCCGACCTACGATGCGCCAAGGCGAATGACCGACTACGACCGCGCACCCCGGGTCCTCGTGGTGGAGGACGACGACGCGATCGCGCAGGTCCTCCAGCGCTCGCTGCGGCTGGAGGGCTACGAGGTGCGGGTGGCCGGCGACGGCATCAGCGCGCTCGACTCCGCCCAGGCGTTCCTGCCCGACCTCGTCATCCTCGACCTCGGCCTGCCTCGGCTCGACGGGATCGAGGTGGCCAGGACGCTGCGCCGGGACGACGACGTGCCGATCCTGGTGCTCACGGCGCGCGACGCGGTGGAGTCGCGGGTCGAGGGGCTCGACGCCGGCGCCGACGACTACCTGGTCAAGCCGTTCGAGCGCCAGGAGCTGCTCGCCCGGCTCCGCGCGCTCCTGCGCCGGCGGCCACCCCGCGGCCAGGCGAAGCTGAGCGTCGGGGACCTGGTGCTCAACCCCGACACCCACGAGGTGATCCGGGACGGCCGGACGATCGAGCTCACGCAGCGGGAGTTCGAGCTGCTCGAGTACCTCATGCGCAACGAGCGGATCGTCGTCTCGCGCCAGCGCCTGCTCGACGAAGTGTGGGGCTATGACCCGTTCTCGATGACGAACACGATCGAGGTGTTCGTGTCCAACCTCCGACGAAAGCTGGAAGCCGATGGGGAGCCTCGTCTCCTCCATACGATCCGCGGCGCGGGCTACGTTCTCCGCGTATAGGAGCCTGCCGATCCGCTGGCGGCTGGCCGGCGGCTCGGCCGCGCTGACGTTCGTCATCCTCGCCTGCTTCGCGGCGATCGTCGGCGTGCTGACCACGCGCCAGGTGCGCAGCCAGTTCAACGCCGAGGTCGGGACGGCCGCCGGTCAGCTCTCCCGCGAGCTCCACCTGCGGGTGTCCCGCGGCCAGCTCGACTGCAGCCACACGACGCTCCACCTGAGCGATTACGCCAGCGCCGAGCAGGCCCAGATCCGGATCTACGACGACGACGGCGAAGAGCTGTGCAACCAGAACCAGGTCACCGTGCGGGGCGCCCGGCCGTCGAGCGCCACCCCGCCGTTCCGCGCGCCGGTCCGGCCCGGCACCTACCAGGAGGACGGGTACCGGATCGTCTTGCGCGAGCACGCGGTGCAGCCGATCGGCGAAGTGCGGGTGCTCTACGCCCGGCCGCTGTCCGACCTCGATCACACGCTGGCCCGGGTGCGCGTCTTCCTGCTCATGGGGGTGCTGGGGGGAACCGTGCTCGCGTTGCTCGCCGGCCTGGCGACGGCGCAGCGGGCGATCCGCCCGATCGCCGCGCTGACCGATGCCGCCCGTGAGGTGGAGCGCACGCGCGATCCCAGCCGGCGGCTGCCCCGGCCCGAGGCCGACGACGAGGTGGCCGAGCTGGCGGCCACGCTGGAGAACATGCTCGCCGCGCTGGACTCGGCGCGCGCCGACACGGAGGCGATGCTCGACCGCCAGCGCGAGTTCGTGGCCGACGCGTCCCACGAGCTGCGCACCCCCCTGACCAGCGTGCTGGCCAACCTCGAGCTGCTCACCGAGGAGCTCGCCGGGGAACAGGCCGAGACCGCCGAGGCGGCACTGCGCTCCACGCGGCGGATGCGCCGCCTGGTCGGAGATCTGCTGCTGCTGGCCCGGGCCGACGCGCGGCGCGAGCTACGGCGCCACCCGGTCGACCTGGGGCGGGTGGTGACCGAGGCGGTGGCCGAGCTCGAGCCGGTGGCAAACGGCCATGAGATGACGGTCTACGCCGCGCCCGCGCCGGTCCTGGGAGTGGTCGACGACCTCCACCGGCTGGTGCTCAACCTGCTGGAGAACGCGGTACGCCACACGCCGCCCGGCACCCACATCCGCGCGAGCACCTCGATCCAGGGCGATGGCAGCGTCGAGCTGGTGGTGGAGGACGACGGGCCGGGGATCCCGCGCGCGCTGCGGGCGCGGATCTTCGAGCGATTCGTCCGCGGGGGCGGAGACGGCGGGCGAGGGTCCGGGCTCGGGCTGGCCATCGTCCAGGCCGTCGTGCAGACGCACGGCGGCGCCGTGGCCCTGGAGCAGCCGCCCCACGGCCACGGCGTGCGGTTCGTCGTGCGGCTGCCGGCTCAGCCGGCGGCGCCTGCGCTCACCTCGGAGGGGATCATCGGCCCCTCGCCGGAGGGATCGGCAACGCCCTCCTCGAGCCAGCGGTAGCGGCCCTCGAGGATCCCCTTGGCTCGCTCGCGGCCGAGGTCGTCGTCGTTGGCCCACAGGGCATCGAACAGTCCCTCGGCGCGCCGCTTGGCCTGGGCACAGAACAGCTCGGCGAGCTCCCGCGCCTCCGTTTGGCGCTCCGGCTGCTCGCGCCCGATCGTGTCGGCGTAGACGACCGCCGAGGCGATGGCGAACAGCTCGGCGCCGATGTCGACGATCCGCCCGAGGAACGTCTGGCGATACTCGAGCGCCGCCTGCCAGCGGGTCATGCCATAGAACGTCGAGCGTGCGAGCTTGCGCGACGAGCGCTCGACGTAACGGGCGTAGCTCGCCAGCGGACCGAACTGCGCGTAGGCGCCCGGCTTCTGGCCCTCACCGGTGACGAGCTGGGGCAGCCAGCGGGAATAGAACCTGCCCGCCTGCACGGCGGCCCGTGCCTTGACGCCGAGCTCCGTGCCCGGCTCGAGGATGTCGCCGGCCACCTGGAGGTGCTGATCGACCGCCTCACGAGCGATGAGCAGGTGCATGATCTCGGTCGAGCCCTCGAAGATGCGGTTGATCCGCATGTCCCGCAGGGCCTGCTCGACCGGGACCGGCTTCTCGCCGCGGGCGCGGAGCGACTCCGCGGTCTCGTAGCCTCGCCCACCCCGAACCTGGATGAGCTCGTCGAGCACCCTCCAGCCCAGCTCGGAGCCGTAGAGCTTGGCGATCGCCGCCTCGATCCGGATGTCGTTGGACTTGTCGTCGGCCAGGCGGCTGGCGACATCGAGCATCGCCTCCAAGCCGAACGCGCTGCCGGCGATGAACGCGATCTTCTGCGCCACCGCGTCGTGCTGGCCGACCGGCCGGCCCCACTGCACGCGCTCGTTCCCCCACTCCCGGGCGATCTTCGTGGCCCACTTGGCGGCTCCGACACAGATCGCCGGCAGCGCCAGGCGCCCGGTGTTCAGCGTGGAGAGCGCGATCTTCAGTCCCTGTCCCTCCCGTCCGATCAGGTGCTCCTGGGGGACGAACACGTCCTGGAGGCGCGTCACCGAGTTCTCGATCCCGCGCAGGCCCATGAACGCGTTGCGGTGCTCGACCGTCACGCCCTCGGCGTCGTAGGGGAGGATGAACGCGCTGATCCCGCCGCGGTGGCCCTCGGACTTCGGGACCTGGGCCATGACCACGACGACGTCGGCGATGGCGCCGTTCGTCGCCCACAGCTTGCGGCCGTTCAGGCGGTATCCACCCTCCACCGGCGTGGCCTGGGTGGCCACGCGGGCCGGATCGGAGCCGACGTCCGGCTCAGTGAGCAGAAAGGCGCTGATGTGGTCGGTGGCCACCTTGGGCAGCCACTCGCGCTTCTGCTCCTCGGTGCCGAACATCCGCAGCGGCTCGGCGACGCCGATCGACTGGTGGGCGGAGAGCAGCGTGGAGATCGACGCGTGCCACACGCCGGCCAGCGCCAGGGCCCGGTTGTAGTAGATCTGGGAGAGGCCGAGGCCGCCGTACTCCTCGGCCACCTTCATGCCGAGGGCGCCGATCCGGCCCAGGCCGTCGATCACTTCCTGCGGGATCTTCGCCTCACGCTCGATCTGGAGTGGGTCCACCTCACGCTCCAGGAACTCACGCAGGGTGGCGAGGAATCGCTCGCCCTTCTCGACCGCGGCGGGATCGAGCTTCGGCTGGGGGTGGATGAGCTCGGGACGGAAGTTGCCGAGGAACAGCTCCTTGCCGAAGCTCGGCAGCTTCCAGTCGGCCTCGCGGGCGGCCTCGGCGACCTCGCGGGCCTGTTTCTCGGTGATGGTGGCCATGGGTTGGGCGACTCCTTCGGAATCAGGTGTGAACCCTCTTCTATACCCGGTTGCGGGCGCGGGGGTACGTCCGCGGTCCGCACGGTGGGCGGGCGGCGGAGCCTCGAGGCGCTAGACCTGGACGACGACCGGGAGCACCATCGGGCGGCGCTTCAGGCGGTCGTAGACGAACGAGGCGAGGTCGTCGTGCAGCTCCTGGCCGAGCAGGTCGATCTCCCGCGTCCCATCGGATGCCGCCCGCTCGAGCGTGTGGACGACCTGCTCGCGGATGTCGGCCACCAGCTCGTCGGCCTGCTCGATGAACGGGACGCCGCGGAAGATCACCTCGGTGTCGGCCACCGGCGCACCGGTCTGCTCGGACACCGTGGCCACCACGATGAAGATCCCGTCGGCCGACAGCATCCGCCGGTCGCGCAGTGCGACGTCCGCGGGATCGCCGATGTCGACACCGTCGACGAAGATCATGCCGCTCGGCTCGGGGTCGCCGAACCGCGCCCGGCCGCGCGAGTCGAAGTCGAGCGGCAGCCCGTTCTCACCCCGGAACACCCGCTCGGGCTCGATGCCCACCGCATCGGCCAGCCCGGCGTGCAGCCCGATCCGCTTGTGGTCGCCGTGCACCGGGAGCACATAGCGCGGCTTGACCAGGTTGAGCATCAGCTTCAGCTCCTCGACGTAGCCGTGGCCCGAGGCGTGGATCGGCGCCTCGCGCGGGGTGACGACCGAGCAGCCGATGTGGAACAGGCGGTCGATCGTCTCGTTGACCGCCCGCTCGTTGCCCGGGATCGGGGTGGCGGAGAAGACGACGGTGTCCCCGGCGTGGAGCGAGATCATCCGGTGGTCGTTGTGCGCCATCCGGCGCAGCGCGGACAGCGGCTCGCCCTGGGACCCGGTCGAGATGACGACGACCTTGTGGTCCGGCCAGTCCTCGACCTCCTGGGGCTGGATGAGGATTCCCTCCGGCAGCTCGATGTGGCCGAGGGATCGGCCGATGTTGACGTTCTTGCGCATCGAGCGTCCGACCAGCGCGACCTTGCGCCCCAGGGCCGCCGCCGCGTCGACCACCTGTTGGACGCGGTGGATGTTCGATGCGAAGCTGGTGACGACGATTCGCCCCTCGGCCCGCGCGAACACCGCCTCGAGGTGCGGCCCCACTCCCCGCTCCGAGGGCGAGAAGCCCGGCCGGTCGGCGTTCGTCGAGTCGCCGGCCAGCAGCAGGACGCCGTCGCGCCCGAGCTCGGCCAGCCGCGACACGTCGGCCGGCTCGCCGTCGACCGGAGTCTGGTCGAACTTGTAGTCGCCGGTGACGAGCACGACCCCGAGCTCGGTGTGGAGAGCGACGGCGCTGGCGTCCGGGATCGAGTGGGTCATGTGCACGAGCTCGATTCCGAACGGGCCGGCGTCGAGCTCCTCGCCGGTCGGCAGGTCGTGCAGCTCGACGTCGCGCAGGTTGTGCTCGTCGAGCTTGGAGCGGGCCATCGCCGTCGTCAGCCGCCCGCCGTACACCGGAGGCGCATCGGCGCCGAGCTCGCGGATCACCCACGGGAGCGCCCCGAGGTGGTCCTCGTGGCCGTGCGTGATGACGATCGCCTCGATGTCCGCCGCCCGCTCCCGCAGGAGGCTGAAGTCGGGTAGGACGAGGTCGATGCCGAGCATGTCGGCGGTCGGGAAGCGCAGGCCCGTGTCGACGACGACGATCCGCTCGTCGTACTCCACCACCGTCATGTTCTTGCCGATCTCGCCCAGGCCACCGAGCGGCAGGACGCGGAGCCGCGGGGCCACTAGGCGGCGGCCGCCAGCAATCCGTGACGCTCGAGCAGCGACCGGATCACCTCGGTCTCGGCCTCGTCGAGCGGGACGTAGGGCAGCCGCGGCCGGCCGACCGGCAACCCGATCAGCTCGAGTGCCGCCTTGCAGGTCACGGCGCGCGGGCCGATGCCCAGGTCGCGGTAGGTGTCGCGCAGCGACGCGTCGATCTCCCGGCGGCGCTCGGGCTCGTCGACCATCCGCCGCATCTGGGGGCCGAACACGTGGCTGCCGGTGAGGATCCCGCCGGGCTCGCCCATCTCCAGCACGTCGACGAGGGTCTCGTCGTCGCCGGCGTAGATCTCCAGGCCGTCGATCCTGGCCAGGTTGGCCGGGTTGGCCTGCTTGACCCCGGCCACGTGGTCGAGCTGCGCCAGCTCGGCCAGCAGGTCGTTGGCCATGTCCTCGCCGGTGCGGGCCGGGACGTTGTAGAGGAGGATCGGCCGGTCGGTGGCCTGCGCCACCTCGCGATAGTGGGCGAGCAGGCCGCGCCGGCCGGGCCGGTTGTAGTACGGGTTGACCGACAGCAGCGCGTCGGCGCCGAGCTCGGTGGCGCGCTCGGTCAGCCGGACGGCGTGCCGCGTGTCGTTGGATCCCACCCCGGCGACGACACTGGCCCGGCCGCGCATCTCGCTCACCGCCAGCTCGATCACCCGCAGGTGCTCCTCGTCGTCCAGGGTCGCCGCCTCACCGGTGGTGCCACAGACGACCAGCCCGTCGGAGCCGTGCTCCACGAGGTGGTGCATGAGCCGCACCGCCGCGTCCTCGTCGAGCGCGCCCCGCCCGTCGAACGGGGTCACCATCGCGGTGAGGATCGCGCCGAGACCGAGGGCCATCGGCGGTCGAGGTTACCGCGTACGTCAGCTCGCCGGCAGCGCGTCCTCGCGCTCGCCGCTGCCGCGCACCTTCGGGTTCGGCGGGATCTTGTACGGCCCCGGCTTCGGCCGCGTCTTCCCGCCCGGGAAGGCCAGGCGGAGGATCGATCGCTGGACTGATCCGAGTTGCTTGTGGAACGGGCCCGTGTTGTAGGGCAGTCCGTAGCGATCGCAGATCTCCCGCACCTTCGGTGCGATCTCCCCGTACCGGGTGCTCGGCATGTCGGGGAACAGGTGGTGTTCGACCTGGTAGCCGAGGTTGCCGCTGATCACGTGGAACAGCGGGCCGCCGTCGATGTTCGCCGCCCCCACGAGCTGGCGGACATACCAGCCGCCGCGGGTCTCGTTCTCGGTCTCCTGCTGGGTGAAGACGTAGGTCTGGTCGGGGAAGTGGCCGCAGAAGATGATCGCGTAGGACCAGACGTTGCGGATGAGGTTCGCCACGATGTTGGCGGTGATCGTGCGCCGGAACGGCTCGCGGAACGACTTGCGCTCGACGAGCTGGCCGACGACCCCGCGACCGAGGCTGCGACGCCGGCGCCGGAGCGAGCGCGTAGCCCGTCGCGCGGTGGCCGCCGGGGAGGAGTCGGGCTCCTCGGTCCGCTGCTTGAGCGAGAACCAGATGAACTCGTTGATCGTCGCCACCAACCCGCTCAGCACCGGCCAGGCGATGTAGTCCTTCTGGATCTGGGCCCGCGCCTTGCCGCCGATCCCCTTGAGGTCCTCCAGGAGCTGCTTCTGGCTCTTCTCGCCGGTCCGGATCGCCTCGAGGTCGAGGTCGTGCACCGCCACCCCCCACTCGAACAGCCAGGCGAGGACGAGGTTGTAGACGGGCTGCAGCAGGTAGACCGGATGCCACTTCTGGCGCGGATCGATCCGCATGATCTCGTAGCCGAGGTCCTTGTCCTTGCCGAGGATGTTCGTGTAGGTGTGGTGGATGTAGTTGTGGGAGTGGCGCCAGGACTCGGCCGTCGAGGCGGTGTCCCAATCCCAGGCCCGTGAGTTGATCACCGGATCGTTCATCCAGTCCCATTGGCCGTGCAGGACGTTGTGGCCGATCTCCATGTTCTCGAGGATCTTCGCCATTCCCAGGGTGCTCGCCCCGAGGAGCCACGGGATCCGCCAACGGGAGGCCATCAGCTCGAGCCGACCGATGAGGGCGAGTCGGCGCTGGAAGGCGATCATGGAGCGGATGTAGACGGCGTCGCGATCGCCGAGGTCGGCCTTCACCGCCTCGTGGAGCTCGTCGAAGTCCTTGCCGATCTGCTCGATCTGCTCCGCGGTCAGCCGGTGCAGCGGATTGCTCGGCGCCTCGCCCGGCGTCTGCACGTCGGCGAGGTGACCGTTCTGTGTGGCGGTGGCCATGTGTCGTGTCCCCTCTGGATACCTTGAGTTATCTACAGCTCGATCTCGACCGGTCCCTCGGGCGCGCTGATGCACGTCCGGATCATCTCGCCCTCCTGCCCGTAGACCTCGCCGCGGCGAAGGTCGCGCACTCGCCCGGAGCGAAGCTCGCCGACGCACGTGTGGCAGATGCCCTCCCGGCAGCCGTACGGCAGCTCCAGCCCCGCGTCCTCGCCGGCCACGAGGATCGGGGTCTTCCCGTCGCACTCGACCTCGCGGCCGGAGTTGACGAATTTGATCGTGCCCCCGTCGCCCGTCTCGCCCCCCCCGAGCCCGAGCTTCGGCTGGAAGCGCTCCATGAGGAGCTTCCCGATGTCGCCGTGGGTCTCGAAGTATTCGGTGAACGCGTCGAGCATGTCGGTCGGGCCGGACACGTAGGTCACCCGCTCGCGCCAGTCGGGACACAGCCGATCGAGGTCCGCGGGGCCAATCCGGCCGTGCTCGCGGGTGAGCTGCTCGTGCAGGGTGAACCCGTCGTGCCGGCGGGCGAGCTCCCGCAGCTCATTGCCGAAGATGACGTCGTCGGTGTGCCGCGCGGAGTGCAGCAGCACGACGTCGTCCATGTCATCGGCGTGATCGAGGTGGCGGAGCATGCTCATGATCGGCGTGATCCCGCTGCCGGCCGAGACGAACAGGAGCTTGGGCGGCAGGTCGTCGGGCAGGGTGAAGTCGCCTTCGACACCCCCGAGCGAGACGATCGTCCCCGGGCGGCCCCGGCGCACGAGGTACGGCGAGACCTTGCCCTCGTCCACGTTCTTGACCGTGATCGAGATGAGGCCATCCTCCCGCCACGGGTCGGAGGTGAGCGAGTAGGCCCGCCAGTGGCGGATGCCCTCGATGTCGAGACCGATGCGGAGGTATTGCCCCGGACGGTGACCCGACCAGCGGTACCCCGGCTTGATGAGCACGGTGGCGGCGTTCGGTGTCTCGGACCGGATCTCCTCGATCCGACCGCGCAGCTCGCGCGTGGACCACAGCGGGTTGACCAGCTCGAGGTAGTCGTCGACCAGCAGCGGGGAGCTGAAGGCGCTCAGGACCTTCAGGATCCGCCGCTGGACGGGGTGCACATTTGGCGGGGCGCCTCTCTCGGGCATCTACTCATAAGTAATATCGGATCGGAGAGGTTCGTACCAAGCCCGTGGAGAGCCCGTCCGTTCCCGTCGCCCGATCCGCCGCCTCGATGCGGCGCTCGGGCACGCGCGGGATGCCCCGGGCGCAGCGCGAGGCGCTCCTGCTCGAGGTGGCCGGCGCCGTGTTCGCCCGGGACGGCTACTACGGCGCGTCGATGGACGAGATCGCCGCCGGCGCCGAGGTGTCCAAGCCGATGCTGTACAGCTACTTCGGCTCCAAGGAGCGGCTGTACCTCGCCTACATCGCTCGGGCCGGCCACGAATTGATCGAGCGGCTGGAGCGGGTGTTCGCCGTCGACGATCCCACCGCGGTGCGGCTGCGCTCCCGGGTTGAGGCGTTCCTCACCTTCGTCGAGGAGCACCGTGACGGCTGGCGGGTGTTGTGGGGTGAGGCGAACGCCAACCGGCCGGTGGCCGCCGAGACGGCACAGCTGCGCGCGCAGATCACCGCGACCGTCCGGCGGCTCATCCTCGCCGGACCAGGGGCGGATCGCCTGACTCCGGCGGCGGCCGACGCCGCGGCGCACGCCATCGTCGGCAGCGGCGAGTCACTGGCCAACTGGTGGCTGGAGCGGCCGGAGGTTCCCCGGGCGGAGGTCGCCGAGTGGTACGCGACGATCGTCCAGGCGACGGTGGGCGCGATCGCCTCGCGGACCGGCCTCAGCAGGCCAGCGGTCGTCCGGAGCGCAAGGCATGCGCCCAGCTCGAGAGCTCGGACTTCGGGAACGCGCTGAACCCCTTGAAGCCGTTCGCCGCGGCCGCGTGCGGCCACAGCTCGACCGACTGCGCGTGATACGCGACCGCCACGTCGATGGCATCGCACCCGCCGAAGCCGTCCGGCGGCCCGGTCTGGAGGTCGACCGGAATCCCGGGGTGCGTGTACAGGGCGTCGATCTCCGTGTAGACGGGGGCGCTCCGGGTGCTGGAGACGCCACCCACGAGATCGTGATTGCTCAGGATGCAGGAGCGTCCGACCGTTCGCTGGAGCTCGGCGCAGCGGGTCATCTGCGCGTCGGTGAACCCCATGTCGGGCGTTCCCGCCACCTTCCCGGGGCTGTAGTCGACGAACGGGTTGAACGCGAAGTCGATCGGCGTGTGGTTCCAGCCCGAGTAGTCGGAGAAGACGCCGTTCAGGCACGCCTGCTGGGCGGCCGAGGACCAGCCGTCGGCGAACAGCTCGTCGTGCAGGGCGAGGTCGGGTGACTGGACAAACGGTTCGGCGGTCAGGGTGGCGCACGAGGAGACCGCCACCGAACCGATCAGGGGGTCGGTGTCGAACTGGCCCGCCAGCCGGTGCTGGAAGGCCGACCAGGCGGTGCGGTACGCGGCGGTCCACCACCGGCCGGTGGTCCCCGTCGCGGTCGGGGTGTCGAACGTCACCGGCGTCGTGGCACCGAGCGTCTTGGCCCAGTCGGGCGCGGTGAAGCCTCCCCAGAGGCGGAGCTTGACCCGCAGCGGATGGCCCGGATGCGCGCGGTTGTAGGCCTGCACCGCGGCGAGCGACTGGAGTAGCGGGGCCAGCGTGTAGTGGCCCTGGCCCGGCTCGAGCTCAGCCCAGGTCTCGTTGACCACGATGCCGGAGAAGGCAGCGGCATCGCCTGCCACCTCGGCGACGTCGACCGTCGGGAACGGTTGGCGCAGGTCGTACGGCGTCTGGGAGCTCTTGTCGAGCAGACCGGTGAACTGCGGCTTGACCGCAGCGGCACGGGCCGGTCCGGCCAGGCCGAGCCCGACGGCGAGCGGGACGAGGACCGCGGGGAGAACGGCGCGGCGGCGGAGGGAGGGCATGGCCCTCCCAACCCCGAGCGCACGAGGAAGTTGCGCGCCTACGGGCTGCGGGCGTACAGCCAGAGCAGCGACTCGGCCATGCTCGAGTCGCGCACCAGCTCGGCGTCGATCAGCGGGGCGCTCAACGACTCCCGGTAGCCGGGGAGGTGCGCCCGCAGCGTCTGGGCCCGTGGCCGCTCGAAGCCCATCGACCAGTCGGCGAAGCGCCGGGCCGCCACCGGGCGGCGGCTCAGCACCCGAACCTCGGCGTGGCGGTGATCGCACTCGATGCGGGCGAACGTCCTCTCCAGCGCCTCCGCCTCGCCCTCGAGCTGCTGCATGAAGCTACCCGCGGCGTACAGGAGCATGCCGGTGAGGCCGGTCGCGAGGTTGTGCGCCCGGGCCTCGGCCAGGAGCTCCCGCAGCCCGGCGTCCGTCACCTCCCCGACCGCCCGGCTGACGTAGACGAGCGTCTCCACGCCTACAGCAGGTGCTCGAGCCCGACCACCGGGCTGTCCTCCAGCGTTGCCACCCGGCGGACGGCGAGCAGCACGCCGGGCATGAACGACTCCCGGTCGATCGAGTCGTGGCGGATGGTCAGCGTCTGCCCCACGTCGCCGAGGATGACCTCCTGGTGGGCGACGAGGCCGGGTAGGCGGACCGAGTGGATCGGCACGTCGGCCTCGGCGTGCGGTCCCTCGCTGGCGGCCCGGGCGGCGGCCATCAGCTCCGCGGTGCGGGCCGCGGTGCCGCTCGGGGCGTCGAGCTTGCGCTCGTGGTGGAGCTCGATGATCTCGGCCCGGGCCATGTGGCGGGCCGCCTGTGCCGCGAACTGCATCATCAGCACCGCGCCGATGGCGAAGTTCGGCGCGACGAACACGTTCGCGCCGCGGAGCTCCCGCAGCGCGTTGAGATCGAACCCGGTGGTCCCGATGACGACGTGGACACCGCCGGCGGTCGCCAGACGGGCATTTCCGAGCGCCTGGTCGGGGACCGTGAAGTCGACCAGGACGTCGGCCTCGGGCAGCACGTCGGCCAGCGGGGTGTGCAGCGCCGGGTCGGCCCGCCCGGTCAGCTCCAGGTCGCTCGCTCCCTCGACCGCGCGGCAGACGGTCGCCCCCATGCGACCGGCGGCGCCGGCCACCGCCACGCGGATCACCCGGTCGGCACCCCCTGGAGGTGGTCGAGCGCCCGCTCGAACGCGCCGGCGTCGGGGCCGATGGCGGCCGCGGACAGGCGCGCCGGGTCCCACAGCTCGTCGGCCAGCGCCGCCAGGTCCTGGCGCGTGACGGCGTCGATCCGGGCCGTCACCTCGTCCAGCGACAGGAGCGGCGCCTCGGCCAGCACCTCGGACCCCAGGCGGTTCATGCGCGCACCGGTCGACTCGAGCGCCAGCACGATCCGTCCCTTGAGGTTCTCCTTGGCTCGGCTCAGCTCCTCGGGCGTGACGGGCTCGCGCCGCAGCCGCTCGAGCTCGCCGGCGACCACCTCCACCGCGCTCTCCAGGTTGTCCGGGCGCGTGCCGACGTACAGCCCGACCTGGCCGCTGTCGCCGTAGGCGGCGGTGAACGAGAAGACGGCGTAGGCCAGGCCGCGCTGCTCGCGCACCTCCTGGAACAGCCGGGAGGACGATGTGCCGCCGAAGATGGTGTCGAGCACTCGCAGGGCGAACCGCCGCTCGTCGTGGCGCGAGAGCCCCGGGCCTCCGAGGCAGAAGTGGTACTGCTCGGTGTCCTTGGCCTCGAAGCGCCGGTCCGGCGCAGCGGGCGCGGGTGACTCGGCGACCGGCTGGGCGGGCGCCGCGGAGGCCTGCGGGGCACGGGCGGCGATCTCGGCGACGAACGCCTCGTGATCGACCGCTCCGGCGGCGGCGACGACGATTCGCTCCGGCACGTAGCGGGCGGTGTGGAAGGCGGCGATCCGCTCCGCCGGGGTTTCGGCGATGACCTCCGCCCGGCCGATGATCGCCCGGCCGAGGGGATGGCCGGCGAACACCGCCTCGCCGAGCAGGTCGAACACCTTCTCCTGGGGATCGTCCTCGTACATGGCGATCTCCTCCAGGATCACCGCCCGCTCGGCGTCGATCTCCACCAGGGCGGGGCGAAACACCATGTCGGCCATCACGTCGAGCGCCTCCGGGACGTGCTGATCGATCACCCGGGCGTACACCGAGGTCGTCTCCTTGCCGGTGCCGGCGTTGATCTCCGCGCCCATGGCGTCGAAGATCTGGTCGATCTGGAGTGAGGCGTACTTGGCGCTTCCCTTGAACAGCAGGTGCTCGAGCAGGTGCGAGAGGCCGGCCTCGGGCTCCCGCTCGTAGCGGGAGCCCGTGCCGATCCAGATGCCGAGCGACACCGAGCGGACGGCCGGCATCGTCTCGGTGACGACGCGCACGCCGCCGGGCAGCGTGCTCAGCCGGTGCTCGGTGGCCACGGAGGCGGGCCGGACGCGCTAGGCGCGCGGGCGCTCGGGGTCGCGATCGCGCACCCGGCCGCCGCCATCGCCGCCGCGGTCTCGGTCGCGCGGCCCCCGGTCGCGGTCGCGGCCGCCCCGGCCTCGATCGCGATCCCGGCCGCCCCGGTCGCCGCCGCGCCCGCGCGGGCCGCCGTCGCCCGAGCCGACCGACGCCAGCTCCTCGACCGACTTGCCGGCCACCTCGGGATCCTCGGCCAGGCGCAGGCCGATTCGGCCCCGCTCGCGGTCGACCTCGACCACGCGGACCGCGATCTCGTCGCCCTTGTTCAGGACCTCCTCGACGGTGTCGATCCGCCGACCCGGTGCCACGTTGGAGATGTGCAGCAGGCCGTCGGTGCCCTTGGCCAGCTCCACGAAGGCGCCGAACGTCGTCGTCTTGACCACCTTGCCGGTGAACTCGTCGCCGACCTCGACCTCCTTGGTCATGGAGCGGATCCGCTCCACGAGCGCGTCGCCGAGCTCGCGGTTGGAGGCGTAGACGAGCACCTGGCCCTCGTCGTTGACGTCGATCTGCGACTCGAACTCGTCCTGGAGCGCGCGGATCGTCTCGCCGCCCTTGCCGATCAGCAGGCCGATCTTCTCCGGGTCGATCTTGACCGAGGAGATCCCGGGGGCGTACTTGGAGAGCTCGCCGCGCGGCGCCTCGATCACTCCGTTCATCTCCTTGAGGATGAACTCCCGGGCGACCTTGGCCTGGGCCAGCGCGTCGCGCATGATCTCGAACGTGACGCCTGTGATCTTGATGTCCATCTGCAGGGCGGTGATCCCGTCCCTGGTGCCGGCGACCTTGAAGTCCATGTCGCCGAGGTGATCCTCGACGCCGGCGATGTCGGTGAGGATGATGTAGTCATCACCCTCCTTGATCAGGCCCATGGCGATCCCCGCCACCGGCGCCTTGATCGGCACGCCGGCGTCCATCAGCGAGAGCGTCGAGCCGCAGACGCACGCCATGGAGCGACGAGCCGTTGGACTCGAAGATGTCCGAGACCACCCGGATCGTGTACGGGAAGTCCTCCTGGCTGGGGATCATCGGCACCAGCGCCCGCTCGGCGAGCGCCCCGTGACCGATGTCGCGGCGCTTGGGGCCGCGCATGAAGCCGGCCTCGCCCACCGAGAACGGCGGGAAGTTGTAGTGATGGAAGTAGCGCTTGGTCGTCTCGAGCCCCAGCGTGTCCAGACGCATCTCCTCGCGCGTGGTGCCGAGCGCCGCGACGCTGAACGCCTGCGTCTGGCCGCGGGTGAAGAGCGCCGAGCCGTGCGTGCGGGGCGAGATCCCGACCTCGATCGAGATCGGGCGGATCTGCTCTGCGCTGCGACCGTCGGGGCGCTTCTTGGCGACCGCGATCCGCTCGCGGATGATCGACTTCTCGAGCTTGTCGAACGCTCGCTGGGCGTTGGCGCGGTACTCCGCGTAGGTCTCGGAGTCCGGGTCGCCGGCGTACTGGGTGAGCACCTGCTCCTCGACGGCCTGGGTGGCGTCCTGGCGCTCGAGCTTGTCCTCCACCTGGGTGGCGGACGACAGCGCCTCGCCGTGCGAGGCCTTGATCTGCTCGAGCAGCTCGGGCGCGACCTGCGGTACCTCGACCTCGAGCTTGGGCTTGCCGGCCTTCTCGGCCAGCTCGCGCTGTGCGGCGCAGATCCGCTTGATCGCGTCGTGCGCGATGTCGAGCGCGTCGAGGATCTCGGCCTCGGGGATCTCGTTGGCCCCCGCCTCGACCATCAGGATCGCCTCGTCGGTCCCGGCCACGATCAGGTCCAGGTCGGTCCCCTCGAGCAGTTCCTCCTCGTGCGGGTTGATCACGAAGTTCCCGTCGATCTTCCCGATCCGCACCGCGCCCACGGGGGCGGGGAACGGCACCGGCGAGATCATCAGCGCGGCGGACGCGCCGTTCATGGCCAGCATGTCGTACGGGTGCTCGTGGTCGACCGACATCGGCAGCGCGACGAGCTGCGTCTCGTGCCGCCACCCCTTGGGGAACAGCGGTCGGATCGGCCGGTCGATCAGGCGAGCGGTGAGCGTCGCCTTCTCGCCCGCCCGGCCCTCGCGCTTGAAGAACGAGCCGGGGATCTTGCCCGCGGCGTACATCCGCTCCTCCACGTCGACCGTGAGGGGCAGGAAGTCGACATCGCGGAGGTTTCCCGCGGTGGCGGTGCAGAGCACCATGGTGTCGCCCGAGCGGACGACGACGGCGCCGGAGGCCTGCTTGGCCAACTTGCCGGTCTCGAATGAGATCTCGGTTCCCGCGATCTCCACGGACACACGGCTGACGGCGTCAGACATATTCAATTCCCTTCCGCTCCGCCCTTCGGTCGGCGGAGTGCATCTTCGATTCTCTCAGGTTCCGAACGACCCGATAGTAGCGTCAGGTCAGACAGCGCCTCACGGCCGGCGTGGGCCCGACCGGCGAGGAAGACCGTCGGAGTCGTGACGACCCCGGTGCGCACGCCGCCGCGGAAGTCGTGACTCACTCGTTCGGCGACCAGGTCGCTGCGCCGGTCGGCCTCGAACCGGGCGAGATCGAGGCCGAGCGCTTCGGCCCGCGCCCACAGGTGCGGGTCCTCCAGCCGGGCCGGATCGGCGAACAGCAGGTCGTGCATGGCCCAGAAGGCGCCCTGGGCGCCCGCCGCCTCGGCCGCGCAGGCGGCGGGCCAGGCGCGCGGATGGGCGCTGCGGACCGGGAAGTGCCGGAACACGTGGCGCCGGTCGGTCAGGTCGTGCAGCTGCGCCGCGAGCTGTGCGCAGAACGGACACTCGAAGTCGGCGTAGACGATCAGCGGCGGCGCGCCGGCGGGACCGCGAACGTGATCGCGCGGGCTCGGCGCCGGGACCGGGGCTGAGCCGAGGTCGCTCAGGCGATCAGGGCGTCGAAGATGAGGTTGGCACCCGGGAGCTCGCCCGGCGACGGCGCCTGGTAGCTCCAGGAGATCACGCCGTCCGGCTCGACGAGCACGAGCGCGCGCTGCGGAAAGCCGCCGGGATGCAGCACCCCGAACGCCCGGCAGGTCTCCCCCTTGGGCTCGAAGTCCGACAGCTGTTCGATCTCGACGTTCAGTTGCTCGCGGAACGCCGCCTGGCTCGGACCGGCGTCGCACGAGACGCCGTAGAGCGTCGCCTCCTGAGCGCGGAAGTCCGCGAGCAGCTCGTTGTACAGGCTGAGCTGATCGGTGCAGACGGGGCTGAACGCGAACGGATAGAAGACCAGGACGGTGCGGTGGCCGAGCAGGTCCTGCGCGGGTGAAGGCGGTGCCGTCCTGGCGGCGCAGCGTGAACTCGGGTGCCGGGCTGCCCGCCGCGACGGGCCCGTCGCTCACCGCCGCAGGCCGAGCTCGCGGATCAGCGTGCGGTAGCGCTCGAGGTCCGTGCGCTGGAGGTAGGTGAGGAACCGCCGGCGGCGCCCGACGAGCATCAGCAGCCCGCGTCGGGAGTGATGGTCCTTGCGGTGTGTACGAAGGTGGTCGGTCAGCTCGTTGATCCGCTCGGTGAGCATGGCGACCTGGACCTCGGTCTTGCCGGTGTCGGCCGGACCCGCGCCGAAGCGGTCGATGAGCTCCTGCTTGCGTTCGCTGGTCAGCGGCATCGCGGCGCGTCAGGCTAGCAGCAGCTCACGGGTACGCCGGACGTCGTCGGCCATCTGGGCCACGAGCGCCTCGGCGGTGTCGAACCGCCGCTCACCCCGCAGACGGGCCACGAAGTCGAGCTTCAGGGTGCTTCCGTACAGGTCCTCGTCGACGTCGAGCAGGTACGCCTCGACGAGGACGGCGCGGCCGGTGCCGAACGTCGGCCGGACACCGACGTTGACCGCGGCCGGCCGGCCGTCGGCGGTCGCTGCGTACACCGCGTGGCCAGGACAGACGAGTGCCTCGTCGGGCACGAGGTTGGCGGTCGGATAGCCGAGCGTGCGCCCGCGGCGCTCGCCGCCCACCACCTCGCCCCGCAGCTGGAACGGGGCCCCGAGCAGGCGCGCGGCGTGCTCGACCTCACCGGCCGCGACCAGCGCGCGAATGCGACTGCTGGAGACGATCTCGCCCTCGTGCTCGACGAGCGGGACGACGGCAGTCGTGAAGCGGCCGTCGGCGTGGAGCAGGGCGGCGTCGCCGGCCGCCCCGCGGCCGAAACGGAAGTTCTCCCCCACGCTGACGTGGCCGGCGCTCAGCACGTCGACCAGGACGTGCTCGACGAACTCCTGCGGGCTCTGGTGGGCGAAGCGCTCATCGAACGGGATGACCACGAGCTCTTCGACGCCCAGCCCGGCGATCAGCTCGGCCTTGACCTCCAGGCTGGTCAGGAGCCTCGGCGCCGCCGCGGGCCGGACCACCTGCAGCGGGTGGGGCTCGAAGGTGAGGACGGTGTCGTTGCCGGCGATCACCTGGCGGTGGCCGAGGTGCACGCCGTCGAACTCGCCGATGGCGATCCGGCGCGGCCGCGGACGAGCGTCGGGAAGCCAGGTGAGCACCATGGGCGCCGCCGAAGGGTACTCAGGCGGCGGTGAGGCGGCGGGCGGCCAGGATGGCGTGCAGCCGGACCGCGGTCGTGTCCGGACGGCGCCCGACGTGCTCCCAGATCAGGCGGAGGGTGAGGAGCCCGAGGGGGCCGTGGTGGAAGTCAAGCTCGCGGTCGGATCGAAACGCCCGGGGATCGAGGTGCCACTCCTCGGAGTCGAGCTTCAGGCGACCGAGGCGAAGCGCGTGGCGGATCTGGTCGGAAGACCCGGCATCGAGGAGCCGGGTTCGCGTGATCGCACCGTGCCTCGCGAGCCCCGCGAGGTCGATTTTGGGCACCGGTTGCCCCTTTTCGTCCATCGATCCACCGTGGCAGCGCCCGCCGTGGCTGTCGAGGAATGTGACGCTATTGGCACAGTCCGACGCTCGGGTGGACCAGACCGCCCTCGCGCGGCTCGCCGATCGCCAGCAGCTCGCCGTCCGGCCCGAGCAGCCGCACAGCCGCGGCATCGGCCTCCCGAGACACGTCGCGCCCGTGGGCAACCGCCTTGGCCTCCGCCTCATCGAGCGCCACCGCGGGCAGGAACCGCGCGAGCGCGGCGTCGAGCGGGAGGACGCGGTCGGCCGCTGTCTCCTCGACCGCAAAGGGGCCGATCCGGACGCGCCGGAGCGCCTCGCAGTAGGCATCGCCGAGGTCCCCCACCAGCGAGCGGACATACGTGCCCGACCCGCACTCGATCTCGAACGCCCGGCGCTCGCCGGAGCGCCACCGCTCGACGAACCGGTGCACGACGACCGTCCGCTCGGGCACCGTGACCGTCTCGCCCGCCCGGGCCAGCGCATACGCCCGCCGGCCTCCGACCTTGACCGCGGAGTAGGTGGGCGGGCGCTGGCGAAGCGCGCCGGTGGGCAGCGCCAGCTCCCCCGCCGGGACCTGGCCGGTGTACGTCCGCGCGCCGTCGACGTCGCCGGTCTCCGACACCCAGCCGAACCGGGCGATGCAGCGATAGGTCTTCGGCAGCGCCATGAACCAGCGCTGGAGTCGACTGGCGCGCCCGACGAGCAGCACGAGCAGTCCGGTGGCGAACGGGTCGAGCGTCCCGGCGTGGCCCACCCGGATCCCCCGTCCCAGCCGGCGCCGCAGCGCCGCCACCGCGTCGTGCGAGGTGCGCCCGGCCGGCTTGTCGAGCAGGACGACGCCGGCTTCGCCGGGGCTCACGGAAGCTGGCGGCCGAGCTCCGCGCGCAGGAACGCCACGAGCTCGGCCCACGGCAGCGCGGTGGTGAACCCGGCGGCCTGCCGGTGGCCGCCGCCGCCCAGGGCGCGGGCGATGGCCGACACGTCGACGCGCTCGTCGGCCGACCGGAGCGAGACCTTGCGCACCCGCCGCCCATCGGCCGGATCGAGCTCGGGCGGCACCCGGTCGCGGACGAGTCCCGCCATCGCGGTGCCCTGGAGCGCGCGGAGGTGGTCGACGACGCCCTCGGAGTAGCTCTCCTCCGCACCCGACTCGCTGTAGTCCTCCGAGCTGAGCGCGGTCAGCGTCAGCCGTCCGTCGTCGTAGCGCTCGATCTTCGAGAGCCCGCGGGCGAGCAGCGCGAGCTTCCCGTACGGGACGCCCTCGTAGATCCGGTGGTAGATCTCGTGGGCGTCGACGCCCGCCTCGATCAGCTCGGCCGCCATGCGGTGGGCGCGCGGCGAGGTGTTCTCGTACATGAAGCGGCCGGTGTCGGTGATCAGCCCCACGTACAGCGCCTCGGCGACCGTGACGCTCGGCGCGACGTCGAGGCCGCGCATGAGATCCCACACGATCTCCGCGGTGCAGGCCGCGTCGGAGTCGACCAGGTTGACCGTCCCGAACCGTGTGTTGTCGTGGTGGTGGTCGATGTTCAGGATGTACGCCTCCGGCTGCTGGAAGGCAGTGGCCGGGTTGCGCTCGAGGTTGCCGCAATCGAGGAACACGATCGTCCGCTCGGCGAGGTCGGGCGGCGGCTCGGTGACGAGGCCGTCGAGCGGCAGGAAGCGGTACTCGTAGGGCAGCGGGAACTCGTCGGCGGCGACGAACATCGCGCAGTCCTTGCCGAGCCCGCGGAGGACCTGCTGCATGGCGATGAGCGAACCGAGCGCGTCGCCGTCCGGGTTCTCGTGCGAGACCACGATCAGCTTCGCTGCGGCGCGCAGCTCGTCGAGCACGGCCTCGCGATCGGTCAGCGTAGCCTCAGGCATCGCCGTCCAGCAGCTCCGTGATCCGCATCCCGTGGTCGACCGAGGCGTCGTAGTGGAACGTCAGGGCCGGGGTCCGCTTCAGCGTCAGCTCTCGGCCGATGGCACGCTGGAGGAACCCGTGCGCCGAGCGCAGGCCGGCCAGTGACGCCTCCCGGACCTCGGCATCGCCGAGCACGCTGACGTAGACGCGAGCGTGGCGGAGGTCGGGGCTGGTCTGCACGGAGGTCACGGTGACGAATCCGACACGCGGGTCCTGCAGGCGGACGATCGCGTCGCTCAGGACCGCGCGCACCGCCTCGTCCACGCGGCGCATGCGGCCGCCGGTCATCCTAGGAGATCCCGCGTGGAGACGAGGGCGCGCTGGACCGAGACGCCCCCCGGCACCCGCGCGAGCAGCCAGTCCTCGATGCGGGCGGCACCGTCGGCGGCGGCGCGACCCGATCCGGCGGTCAGCGCGAGCGTCAGCTCCGCCCGCTGCCACAAGTCCTGAAAGCCGGTCTCGGACACGGCGACGCCGAGCCGGCCGGCGAGCTGGGCCTTCAGCGAGCTGAGCTCCTTGCGCTTGGCCTTCAGGTCCCCGGCGAGCGGGAAGTGGAGGTCGACCACGAGGACGGCCACGTGGCCGCTGTGCGCCCGGCCCACCCTCGCTAGGCGAGCTCGCGCTCCACCTGACGGGTGGTGTACGCCTCGAGCACGTCGCCTTCCTTGATGTCGGCGTAGTCACGCAGGACGACGCCGCAGTCGAAGCCGGCCGCGACCTCGCGGGCGTCGTCGTTGAACCGGCGCAGGGAGGCGATCTCGCCGTCGTAGACGACGGTGCCGTCGCGGACCAGCCGGACCCGTGACCCGCGGGAGATCCGCCCCTCGGTGACGTGGGATCCGGCGATGGTGCCGACGCGGGAGGCGCGGAACGTCTGCCGGACCTCGGCGCTGCCCACCGTGTCCTCGACCTCCTCGGGTGCGAGCAGGCCCTGCATGGCGTCGCGCAGCTCCTCGATCGCCCGGTAGATGACCGAGTAGTGACGGATCTCCACGCCCTCCCGCTCGGCCACCGCCCGGGCGTCCCCCACGGGGCGGACGTTGAAGGCCAGGATGACGGCGTCCGAGGCGGCGGCGAGCATCACGTCGGACTCGGTCACCGCGCCGACCGCCCGGCGGATGACGCCCACCGTGACCTCCTCCTGCGGGAGCTTGGCGATCTCGTCCTCGATCGCCTCGAGCGATCCGGCGACGTCGGACTTCAGAACGAGGTTGAGCTCCTTGACGTCGGAGCCGAAGAAGTTCTCCAGCGACACGCGCTTGTTGCTCTGCCGGGCCAGCGACTCCGTCTTCAGGCGGACCGAGCGCTCGGAGGCGAGCTGGCGCGCACGACGCTCGTGCTCGACGACGCGGACCCGCTCGCCGGCCTCGGGTACGCCGTCGAAGCCGAGGACCTCGACCGGCTCGCCGGGCTTGGCCTCGCTGACGCGGGTGCCCAGGAAGTCATGCATCGCCCGCACCCGGCCCCAATGCGCACCGGCGACGAGCGCGTCGCCCACCTCGAGCGTGCCGCGTCCGATGAGGATCGTCACCACCGGCCCGCGGCCCGGGTCGAGCTTGGACTCGATCACCGTGCCGGAGGCGGGCGCATCCGGATTGGAGCGCAGCTCGAGCAGCTCGGCCATCGTGTCAATCGTCTCCAGCAGATCGTCGAGACCCTGCTTGGTGCGGGCGGAGACGTCGACGAACTCGGTGTCGCCACCCCATTCGACCGGCTGCAGGCCGATGGTCGCCATCTCGCTGCGCACGCGGTTGGGGTCGGCGCCCTCCTTGTCGATCTTGTTGATCGCCACCAGCATCGGCACGCCCGCCTCCTTGGCGTGGTCGATCGCCTCCTGGGTCTGGGGCTTGACGCCGTCATCGGCGGCGACGACGATCACCGCCAGGTCGGTGACCTTGGCGCCGCGGGCCCGCATGGCGGTGAACGCCTCGTGGCCCGGCGTGTCCAGGAACGTGATCGTGTGATCGGCGTGGTGGACCTGGTAGGCGCCGATGTGCTGGGTGATGCCGCCCGCCTCGCCGGCGGCCACCTCGGTCTCCCGCACGGCGTCGAGCAGCGAGGTCTTGCCGTGGTCGACGTGCCCCATGATCGTCACCACCGGGGGACGGTCGAGGAGCGCCTCGTCCGGGTCGTCGTATTCCGGCTCGGCGAACGTCTCGTCCTCGGAGTGGACGATCTCCACCTGCTTGCCGAGCTCGGAGGCGAGCACGCCGACCGCCTCGTCGGACAACGTCTGGGTGAGCGTCTTCATCTCGCCGAGCACCATCAGCTGCTTCATGATCTCCGGGACCGAGACGTCGAGGTACTCGGCGACGTCCTTGACGGTCGACCCCGAGTTGATGCGGATGACATCCGGCTCAGTCGACTCACGGACCGTGGGACGCGATTCGGCCTCTTCGTCGTAGACGCCCCGGCGCCGGCGGCCGCGGCGCTGGCGGCGTGGCGGCTGGTTGGCCGGCGGCCCTCCACCGGGAGCCCGCCGGGAGGCCTGGGAATCGATCACGACCCGGCGGCGCCCATGGGCCGATCCGGGGGCGCGCTCGCCCTGCAGGGAATCACGGGTCGGCCGCTGCTTCGGAGGCCCGTCGCCGGCCGGACGGTCCGGCGCGGACTGGCTCTGGCCGTCGCTCGCCGCCGGTGGCGGCTCGGCGGAGCGGGTGGTGGCGGCCGGCCGCTGCGGGGTCCGGCTTCCGGTGGCCGGTCCCTTGCCCTCGCCGGCCGCGGCGCGGGACGTTGCCGACCGCGGGTCGGTGGCCGAGCGCCCGGCGGCCGCACCGCGGCCGGCGGACGTGGACGGGGTCCCGCCCGGGCGTGCGGCCGGGGTGGCGCGGCGGGGGTCACGCGGGGGCGCGGTGCGTGCCGACGGGGGCGCCTGGCCATCGCCGGGCGCCCGGCGCGGATCGCGCGCCGGCTGGGTGGCCGAGGTGGCCGCCGCCTTCGCCTTGGCCGCCGCCACGGCGGAGGACGCGCCGCCGCCGTTGCCCGCCAGCACGCGAGCGACGACGGCTTCGTCGACGCTCGCCTGGGAGGACTTGACGTTCAGGCCGCCGGCTCGCAGGCGGTCGACCAGCTCCTTGGGCTGGAGCCCGCGCTCCTTGGCGATCTCGTGGACCCGTTTGGTCATCGAGTGAGCAAGTTTAGGCCGCCGCCTCGGGCTGGCCACCGGCCTGGACCTGGTCGCCGACCTGGTGCTCGAGTGCCTGGTGGGGCTCTAGCCCGCAGTATCGCGAGCCGGGCAACGCGGCGTTCGGGCAGCGCCGGCCGTTGGAGAGGATGGCGGCGCAGCGGCCCTGCGCATCCTCCTCCTCATAGCCATGCTCGGCCTCCTCGGCGGCGAACTCGGTCTCGGAGCGGATGTCGATCCGCCACCCGGTCAGCCGTGCGGCCAGGCGGGCGTTCTGTCCCTCTCGCCCGATGGCCAGCGAGAGCTGGTCGTCGGGGACGATCACCGTCGCCTGCTTGCCCGCGTCGTCCACCAGGACCTCACGCACGCGCGCGGGCGAGAGGGCCTTGGCCACGAACCTGGCGGGCTCGTCGTTGTAGGGGATGATGTCGATCTTCTCGCCCCGCAGCTCGCTCACCACCATGCGCACGCGGGAGCCGCGAGGACCGACGCAGGCGCCGACGGGGTCGACGCCGTCGACGTGCGACACGACGGCGATCTTCGAGCGGTACCCCGGCTCGCGGGCCACCCCCGTGATCTCCACCAGTCCGTCGGCGATCTCCGGCACCTCGAGCTCGAACAGCGACTTGATCAGCTCCGGGTCGCGCCGCGAGACGATGATCGACGGGCCCTTGCCGGAGTTCGAGACGTCCTTGATCACGGCCTTGATCCGCTGCGAGTGGTCGTAGCGCTCGCCGTCGACCTGCTCGGACTTCGGCAGCAGCGCCTCCACCCGCTCGCGGAGCTGGACGAGCGTGTACCGGGAGTCGGACTGCTGGACGATGCCGGTGATCAGCTCGCCGACACGGTCGCGGTACTCCTCGAACATCATGTCCCGCTCGGCCTCGCGGATCCGCTGGAGGATCACCTGCTTGGCGGTCTGGGCGGCGATACGCCCGAAGTCGTCCGGGGTGACGTCCTCGGTCTCGATCTGGTCCTCGTACTCCTTGAGCTTCTCGAAGTCGAGCTCCGGCTCGGGCGGCTCGCGCATCTCACCGGTCTCGGGATCGACCAGCGACTGCTGCTCCTCGGGGAGCTCGACCAGCAGGTGCTCCTCGATCTCCGGTGGGATCTTCAGCTCCCAGACGCGGAAGTCGCCGCTGTCGCGATCCATCTCGACGCGCGCGAAGCGGGCGGCGCCCGGCGTCTTCTTGTACGCCGACAGCAGCGCATCCTCCAGCGCCTCCATCAGCTTTTCCTGGGAGATGTTCTTCTCCGCGGCGAGCCCGCGAACGGCCTCAACGATTTCCCGTGACATCTCTACTCTCCCGAGACGAGGTTGGAGCGGGCGATCCGCTCGAAGGGGATCGTGACCACCCCACCCGAGGAGGCGATCGTCACGTCACTGTCGGACACCCCGACGAGCTCGCCGGTGACGCTGCGATGACCCTCGGCCGCGTCCCGCAGGCGGACTCGCGCCTGACGGCCGAGGAAGCGGTTGAAGTGCTGGGGTTTGGTCAGCGGCCGGTCCTGGCCCGGCGAGGAGACCTCGAGCGCGTAGCGGTCCCGGAGGTCGGCAAGCCGTCCGGACACCCGCTCGCAGAGCTCGAGCGTCACGCCGTCCGGGTGGTCGATGAACAGCCGGAGCGTCCCCCCACCGACGACCTCCGCGAGCAGCACCTCGACATCGGGGTCGCTGGCCGACAGCCGCGCCTCGATGTCGCTCTGCAGTGCACTCACGTTCTCCTCCGTCATTTCACCGATAGGACCATAAAAAAAGCGGGCCAGCGCCCACTTCGGGAAACATCCAGGACATCCGCCGGGTCGGCCCGGCGCACCAGCTTCGACCCTCAGCGTAGCACTCGCTTAGGGCCTCAGGCCCCGGGCGCGGGGGGCTTCCCGCGGGTCGCGGCGCGTGCCGCCCGGTCGCGGTAGCGACGGTAGTCACGGCGGGCCGGTGCGAGCGCCGCGGCCTGCGCCAGGGGCGGACGCGCCTCGGCGTGACGGCCGAGCATCTGCAGCGAGCGCCCGAGGCAGAACAGCGCGTAGTCGTTGGTCGGCGCCCGCTCGATCACGGCCCGGAACTCCCCGGCCGCCTCCTCGTACTGCTGGGTGTGGAACAGCGCTCGGCCGAGCGCCTCGCGCACCGACGTCTTGTCCGGGGCCAGATCCCGCGCCCGGCGCAGCGGGATCGCCGCCTGGTGATGGTGCCCGGCCTCGAGCAGCTCGGTTCCGCGGCGAAACAGCTCGTACGCGTCGTCCATCCGTCTCACCCGGAGTGTAGGCGCGGGCGAGCGGCGGGTCGCGGGGGGAGCGCCCACCAGGCCCGCAGGCGGCCGCCCGCTCCCAGGCCGCCGCCGAGCGCGGCTCGAAGTGCCCGGCGATCCTCCGGCCGCGGGAGCGCCAGGTGGCCGGCGTACCGCGCCTCGCGGAGCGCTCGCAGGTAGCGAGCGGCGCCCGCGTAGCCGCCGAACCGCCGCTCGAGCTCAGCCAGCGTCGTGCCGCCCACCGGCGCCCGCCCACAGCGGCGAAGCGCCCGCTCGAGCTCGGACACCAGCGCGTCGGTCGACCGCACGCACCCGGCCCGGCGCCAGCCCACGAACGCCAACGCGGCGAGCAGGAGGCCGAGCGCCGCCAGCGCCAGCGGCAGACCGGCGTCGCGAGCGGAAGCGGTGCGGCTCCGGGCGCGCGGGCGAGACGCCGGCGCCGAGGCGCTGCGGAGCTCGTGTCGGCGCAGGGGAGCGGTCGCCGACCGGTGGACCGGCGCGGTCCGTGAGCGAGTGGAGAGTGGTACGGGCGGCGTGGTGCCCGGCACCGGGACGCTCCCGGCCAGGGCGGGGTCGACCCCCGGCGTGGGGTCGAAGGTCACCCAGCCCCAGCCGGGGAACCACGCCTCGACCCAGTCGTGGGCGTCCTGGTCGGTGACCATCCACGCGTGATGCACGGCGTCGCGCGTGCCGGGGGTGAAGCCGCCGACCACGCGGGCCGGCACGCCGCCCATGCGGAGCAGCAGCGCCATCGCGCCCGCGAACTGCTGGCAGTAGCCGCGCCGAGCCGAGAACAGGAACGAGACGAGCGGCAGCCGGGCCGGTGGCGGGTGCTCGTCGTAGGCGTAGCCCTGCGCCAGATCGGACATCACCGACCGGACGAACGCGTACGGCGTCGGCGCGGCGACGGCGAGTCGCCGGGCAAGTGCATACACGCGCGCGTAGGGGCTGCCCTGGAGCACGTAGGCGGCCGACCCGGGGGCGGCGTGGAACGGTGCGAAGCGAACCGCCGGCCCCTGGGGCAGGTCGATCGTCCGGTAGGGCGCGAGTGACGGGTCCTCCGCCACGCCGGCGAGGGCCAGGGCGGCGGCGGAGGGATGGGGCACGTACGCCTGCACGGCATACACGGTGCCCGGCTCCAGGGGCGGAGAGACGGCGAACGTCCCGGGCGCGTCGCCGCCAGTGGCGGCGAACGAGCCGACCACGCGCAGTCCGTAGCCCGCGACCACGAGCTGCGGTGAGAGGAGTGCCGCATCGTCGACGGTGAACTCGAGCACTCCGGCGGCGGACGCCACCGGATCCGGGCCCGGGAGCCGGCCGGCGGACTGCGGGCTGGGGACGAAGCCGCGGCCGTCGAAGGTGTCGAGGTCCTCGACCTTCCAGTACTCGGGCTGGGCGGCCTGCACGGTGAACAGCCGCCGGCCGGTCCGCGGCCAGTCGAGCGAGCCGAACGTCTGGCGGAAGTCGAACTGCTCGACGGCATTCCCGCCCAGGCTTCCGGCGAGATGGCGGACGTCGAACCATGGGCGGGAGGATCCGAGCGCGGGCGCGAGCACCGCGGCGAGCACGGCGGCGAGGGCGAGCAGTCCGATGGCCGGGATCCGAACCAGCCGGGGCCCCCACGCCATGCTCGCCAGCAGGGCCAGGACCGCCGCCCCTTCGAGGTAGGGAAGCCCGGATGGGACGAGGGTGTCCGGGATCGCGATCAGGACGAGCAGCGGCAGTGCGGGCACGGCCCGCCGCCAGGGACCGCCCCGCTCCGCGCCGGCCGCGAGGCCGCCGCCGAGGACCACGAGCAGACCGCCGCCGAGCAGGATCACGAAGCGCAGCGGGCCATCATCGAGCACGGGCACGAGCCCGCCCGGAATGGTGCCGAGCCCGTGGCCGATCAGGCGGACCAGGCGCGCGAGGCGCAGCTCGGTCAGCCAGCTGATCGGCACCCCGGCGATCGGCAGGGTGAGCAGGAGCGCAACCGCGACCCCGGCTCCGCGCGCCGACCGGCGGCGCAGGCGGCCGAGCCCGACCGCGGCCAGGCCGCCGAGCAGCACCGGACCGAGCAGCCGACCGGCCGGCGGGTGAGCGAGCAGCGCCCCCCAACGGACCGCGGCGAGGACGGCCAGGACGAGGTAGGCGACGAGCGAGGATCTCACGCCCCCACCGCCACCCGTCGGGGCCGGGCGTGAGCTAGCTCGTAGCCGCGACAGGCGCCGACGGCGAGCACCGGTCGTCCGCGCGGCGCCGCAGCCCCGCCGGGGAGGACGAGGACCGTCTCATGCGCCGTGGGCAGGCCCGCCGGCGGGAGCACCGCGACAAACACGACCTGGCCGAGGCCGCCGGGCAGCGGGGGCGGGCCGGCCTCGCCATCGAGCAGGGCAAGCCGGGCGTGGGCGGCGGGCCACCCCGCGAGATCCCGGCCGATCGTGCGCGGACGGCGCTCCCCGGGCAGCACCAGGCGCACTCCGCCGCGCCGGGCGAGCTCGGCGGCCAGGGACGCGGCGGCTCGCACGACCGCGTCGAGCGTGACGGAGTCCGGCGCGCCCCGCGGGTCGAGCACGAGCAGCGGCCATCCCTCCCCGGCCGGACGCAGCCGTCGCTCCTGCAGCCCGGCTCCGCGGGCGAGTGAGGCCCAGTGGATGCGCGCCGGCGGCGTGCCGTGCTGGTACGGCCGTAGCGTGTCGAAGTCGCCGGTGCCCAGACCGCCGGCTCCCCGGCGGGCAGTCGCCTCGGCCGCCGGCTCGCCGGTTCCGGGGCCGCCCCGCAGCCAGCGCACGGGCTCGATCCGCGGCAGCACGAGCACGTCGGTGTCCGGCGCCTCGCCGCCCCGGGAGAAACGGCAGAGGCCGAGCGGATCGCTGACCAGCGCGGTCGGCGCGGCCAGCCGGTGACGCCCGCGTGGGCGAGGCGGACCGGCGAGGCTCAGTTCCACCGCGCGGCCCGGCGGGACGACGAGCGGCCGCGGCCCGGCCAGGGGCTCGTGGACCTCGACCCGCGCCCCGCGCCCGCGGGTGATCCGCAGTCCCGCCACGATCGGCTCCCCCTCCTCGACGCGCCGGCGGACGAGCCGGCGGGTCACGGTCACCTGGCCGGCGGCTGGCCACGCGGTCGCCGGGGCGGCCAGCGCCAGCAGGAGCAGGCCGATTCCCGCGACGAGCAGCGGCGGAGCGCCGATCGCCAGCGCCACCAGCGCCAGGCCGGCGCCCGACCCCCCGGTCGCCCAAGCGCCCGCCGCCGGGCGCGTCCTCATCTGCGCAGCTCGCCTTCGGCTCGCTGCAGCAGAGGGGAATCCTGATGGTGGCTCGCTCCGCTCACAGGGCGAACACCGTCGCGCAGGCGTCCGCGATCGCCGTAGTCGCCGAATCGAGCGGCTCGCCCGGGGCGAGCACGAGGCGGTGGGCGAGCACAGGGCCGGCGAGCGCCTGGACGTCGTCGGGCAACGCGTGGTCGCGACCATCGAGCAGCGCCCGCGCCTTCGCCGCCCGCAGCAGCTGCAGCCCGGCCCGGGGACTGGCGCCCAGCTCGAGGCGCGGGTCCTCCCGGGTGTGCCACAACAGGCGAACGATGTAATCGCGCAGCGCAGCTCCGGCGGTGACCGAGGCCGCGGCGTCCTGGGCCGCGCGCACCTCGCCCGCGCCGGCCACCGGCTCGAGCGCCTGCACCCGGTCGCCGGTGCCGTGCTCGGACAACATCGCCGCCTCGGCCGTGCGCTCCGGGTAGCCGAGCGAGACCCGGATCATGAATCGATCCACCTGGGCCTCGGGGAGCGGATAGGTCCCCTCGTACTCCAGCGGGTTCTGGGTGGCGAGGACGACGAACGGCCGGGCGAGCTCGTGCGTCTGACCGTCGACGGTCACGCGACGCTCGCCCATGCACTCCAGCAGCCCGGACTGGGTCTTGGGCGACGCGCGGTTGATCTCGTCGAACAGCACGACGTTGGCGAACACCGGCCCGGGACGGAACTCGAAGCGCCCCTCGCGCTGGTCGTAGACGTTCGTGCCGACGAGGTCGCCCGGCAGCAGGTCGGCGGTGCCCTGGACACGAGCGAACTGGCAGTCGATCGAGCGGGCGAGCGCGCGGGCGAGCGCCGTCTTGCCAACCCCGGGGAGATCCTCGATGAGGACGTGGCCCTCGGCCAGCAGCGCGACGAGCACCGCGTGGAGCGTCTCCGGGGCCAGCTTGACGACACCCGCGACGTTCGCCGCGACGCGCTGCAGCGGTGCGGCGGCCGCCTCAGGCGCCGGCAGGGCTGCCCGTTCGCTCATCCGCTCCCCTCCCGCTGGCCGTCCGCAGCCGCTCGGCCTCGTCGAGCACGGCACGGGCCACGTCGGCCTTGCTCGCCCGCGCGACCTCGCGCTCCGCGCCGTCGGCGGCGAGGATCGTCACCGCGTTGTCGGCCGCGTCGAACCCGATGCCGGGCTCCGAGATGTCGTTGACGACGATCGCGTCGAGCCCCTTTCGCTCGAGCTTGCCGCGCGCGTTGGCATGGGCGCCGGCGCCGTGCTCGGCGGCGAACCCCACCACGAGTTGATCGGGACGCCGGGCGGCGGCCAGTCCGGCGAGCACATCGTCGGTCGGCTCGAGCTCCAGGCGCGGGACGCCCTGGTCCTTCTTCAACTTGGTGGCGGCCGGCGCGCTGAGGCGGAAGTCGGCCACCGCGGCGGCCATCAGCAGCAGGTCGGCGCCCGAGAACGCCTGCCGGCAGGCCACCATCAGCTCGCCGGCGGTCTGCACCGGCACGAGCTGGACGCCGGGTGGCGCCGGCAGCGCGACGTTCGCCGCCACCAGCGTCACCTGCGCCCCCCGAGCCACGGCTTCGGCCGCCAGCGCCAATCCCATCCGGCCTGAGGAGCGGTTGCCGAGGAAGCGGACGGAGTCGATCGGCTCCCGGGTCCCGCCGGCGGTCACGAGCACGCGGACTCCGTGCAGGGTCGGCGCCCGGAGCGCCGCCTCCCAGGCGGCGAGCAGCGCCGGCGGCTCGGCCAGGCGTCCGATGCCGTGCTCGCCGTGGGAGGCGAGCTCCCCCTCTCCCGGATCGACCACCCGGATGCCGCGCTCGCGCAGGGTCCGGAGGTGGGCCTGCGTCGCCGGGTGCAGGTACATGCGGTGGTTCATCGCCGGCGCCACCGCGACCGGACAGGCCGCAGCGAGGGCGGCGGTCGCCACCAGGTTGTCGGCCAGGCCGGTGGCGAGCTTGGCGATCGTGTTCGCGCTCGCTGGCGCGATGAGGTACGCCTGGGCCCGCTCGACGAGCGCCAAATGGCTGATCGGAGCCCGCTCGGGCGACGGCTCCCCGGGATAGCTGCCGCGCGCCGGGTCGGCCTCGAACTCGTCGCTCAGCACCGGTGCGCCGGTGATGGCGGCGAACGTGGCGCGGCCGACGAACCGCTCCGCGGTGGGCGTCGTGATGACGCGGACGCTGTGGCCGGCGCGGATCGCCAACCGGCCCGCCTCCACCGCCTTGTAGGCGGCGATGCCGCCGCTCACGCCGAGGAGCAGTCGGGCCATCGAGATGCCGTTCTGCGCCCGCCCGCGCTCGGGGCTACCGGTAGTGGTACTTCAGCTTGCCCTGGGCGACTTCCTCCAGGGCGATCGTCAGATAGTTCTTCGATCGCGTCTGCACCATCGGCGGGGGGAACTCGTCGAACGTTCCCTCGCCGAGGTTGTGGTAGTACGAGTTGATCTGCCGGGCGCGCTTGGCCGCGACGACCACGCTCGCATAGTCGGAGTCGACGTGGTCGAGGAGCTTGTCGATGCGGGGTGAGATCACCGGGGGTCGTCCTTTGCCGAGCGGTGGAGGAGGTCTTCAGGGTAGCCGAGCGCGGCGCGGACGATGCCGACCAGGACGGCGGTCGCCTGCTCCAGCCGGTCGTTGACGACAACGTGGCCGAACTCGGGCTGCGCGGCGAGCTCCACGCGGGCGGTGCGCAGCCGGTCCTCCACCTGGGTCGGGTCGTCGGTCCCGCGGCCGACCAGCCGCGCACGAAGCGCGTCGAGCGAGGGCGGCGCGATGAACACCTGGATCGCCTGGGGCATGGCCTCGCGGACCTGGCGCGCCCCCTGCACCTCGATCTCCAGCACCACCGGCACGCCGGCCGCGACCCGCCCCTCGAGCTCGGAGCGGAGCGTCCCGTAGCGCTGACCGGAGTACGTCGCGTGCTCGACGAACTCGCCGGCCGCCACCCGGCGCGCGAACTCGGCGGCGCTCAGGAAGTGGTAGTCGCGACCGTCGAGCTCGCCGGGGCGGGGGGCGCGGGTGGTCGCCGATACCGAGAGCTCGAGCGCCGGGACGCGCTCGAGCAGGCCACGGATCAGCGTTCCCTTCCCGACCCCCGAGGGACCGGTGATGACGAACGCATTGGCCACGTCCGGGGTGGGGGGAACGTCGATCCCTGCCGCGGACTAGCGGCGGCGCATCAAGGCGACCAGCTCGGTCCGCTGTCGCTGCGACAGGCCTCCGATCGTCTTGCTCGGCGAGATCCGGCACTGCGTGAGGATCTTGTTCACCTTGACGCGACCGTACTTCGGCACGGCGAGCATCAGGTCGAAGACCTTCGCCGTCTCAAGGTACTCGGGGGGCTGCAGCAGGAGCTCGTGGATCGGCTGGCGGCCGGCCTTGAGGTCACGCTTGAGCTGGGCCCGGCGACTGCGGATGTCGTTGGCGCGCTGCAGCGCCTCCATGCGCTGCACAAGGGAGCGCTCCGGCGCAGCAACGGGCTTGGGAAGCTGTTCGGTGACCGGCGGCATGGGCGGCGACTATACATCTTGCTCCCGGCCGGTCAACGCCGATTCGGCCAATTCGAATCAAGCTCGACCTGAGGTCGAGCATTGTCGAGGAAGGTTGCGACAAGAACCTCATTTTGCAGCCGTTTTCTGTGGTATAGCGCCGACCCTCGACCGCTCTCTCGCGCGGTCCGTCGAGCCACGAGACGACGGCCGCGCGACGAGGATCTGCGCCAGCTCACAGGCGATCCGGCGGCCCGCCGCAGGGTCTCGGAAGCTCTCGGTGCCGACCGCCACGAGCCTCGCCCCGACGTCGAGCAGTGCCGCCGCGTCCCGGCCCTGCGCCACACCGCCCATGGCGACGATCGGCAGGCGGACGGCGGCGGCCACGACGCTGGTCTGCGCGAGCGCGACCGCGCGCACCGCCGGACCGGACACGCCGCCAGTTCGCCCGCCGAGCCACGGGGCACCGGTCCGCGGATGGAGCGCCATGCCCCGCAGCGTGTTGATCAGCGACAGCGCGTCGGCGCCGGCCGCCTCGGCGGCGCGTGCCACCTCGGCCACATCGCTCACGTTTGGGGTGAGCTTGACGATCAGCGGCTTGGTGGTGAGCGGCCGGACCTCGGCCAGCAGGCGGGTCAGTTCGGCCGGATCAGCGCCCATGATCAAGCCGGTCTCCACGTTCGGGCAGGACACGTTCAGCTCGAGCGCAGCCACCGCGTCGCGCGCAGCGAACGCGGTGACGAGCTCGGCGACCTCACTGACGCGGAAGCCCATGACGTTGACGATCAGGGGCACCGGGAGGCGGGCCAGCTCCGTGAGGTCGTGCTCCAGGTACCCGGCCAGTCCCCGGTTGGGCAATCCGATCGAGTTGAGCATCCCGGATGGGAGCTCCCACAGCCGGGGCGGTGGGTTGCCCTGCCGGGGTGCGACGGTCACCGTCTTGGAGACGAAGGCGGCGAACGGGAACCCGGGGTCAAGCAGCGCGTCACCGAACGCGCGGCGCGCGGCGATGGCGTCGAACGTACCCGACGCGTTGATGATCGGATGCGCGAGGGTGAGCCCGCAGAAGCTGGTCACGGTGCCTCCGCGGGCTCCAGCTCCGCCGCTCGCAGCACCGGCCCGTCGACGCACAGCCGGATCAGGCCGGCTCGGGTGGGTACGACGCAGCCGAAGCAGGCGCCGAACCCGCAGGCCATCCCCGACTCCAGCGCCAGCTGGGCGGGGACGTCCCGGCTGGCGCACAGCGCTCGCACCGCCTCGAGCATCGCCGGCGGGCCGCAGGCGTACACCTCCGCGGCGGGGCCGGCATCGAGCTCATCGACCAGGAGCTCGGTGACCAGGCCGCCGTGGCCGACGCTCCCGTCGTCGGTGGCGAGCCGCGGATCGGCGAGCAGGGCTGCGGCGGCCGCGTGGTGGGCGTCCCGGAAGCCGAGCAGCGGGCGAACCGGGGAGGGAAGCTCATCCTGGAGGATGGCGAGCGGCGCCATCCCCACCCCGCCGCCGACGAGCAGCGCTCGGCGTCCGTCGCCGGGCGGCGCGAAGCCGTTGCCGAGCGGCCCGACGATGCCGAGCGCCTCGCCGGGCGCCAGCTCGCACAGCCGGGCGGTTCCCGGCCCGACCGCCTCGAGCAGGAAGTGGAGCTCGTGGCCGCCGGGAGGGGCCCGCAGGACGCTGAACGCCCGCGGCAGGAACGGGCGCTCGTCGTCTCCTCCCCCCCAGCCCCGTTCCGTGCTCAGCATGTAGAACTGGCCGGCGGCGGGCAGTGGGCCGTCGGCGTCGAGGCAGTGCAGCACCGTGTAGGCGCCGTGGCGCTCGACCGCGGTGACCGGCGTGGGGCGGCGAGAGAACGGCGCCTGCACCCGCCGGCGGATCACGGCACCGATGCGCGGTGCGTGCCGTGGATCTCCTGGAGCGAGACCACGTCCGCCTCGCCCCGCCGCGCGGCGGCGATCGCCCGGGCGGCGGCCATCCCGCCGGCGATCGTGGTGATGCACGGGATGCCGTGGGCGACCGCCGCCGAACGGATCTCGTATCCGTCCGCCCGGGCACCGGTACCGACGGGCGTGTTGATGACGAGGCCCACCTCTCCGCGCTCGATGCAGTCGACCACGTGGGGTGACCCCTCACCGATCTTGTTGATCGCCCGGGCGGGGATGCCCATCCGCTGCAGGGCGCGGGCGGTCCCGCGGGTGGCGACGATCTCGAACCCGAGGTCGTGCAACGAGGTGGCGATGCCGGTCGCCCCCGCCTTGTCGGAGTCGGCGACGGTGAGGAAGACGGTGCCGTGCTGGGGCAGGCGTGCGCCGGCGGCCGCCTGCGCCTTGGCGAACGCGGTCGGGAAGTCCCGCGCGATGCCCATGACCTCGCCGGTGGAGCGCATCTCGGGGCCGAGCAGCGAATCGGTGCCGGCAAACCGGTCGAACGGGAGCACGACCTCCTTGACGCAGACGTGCTCGGACGGGCCAGGCCCTGGCAGTTCGAGGTCGGACAGCCGCTCGCCGAGCACCAGCCGGCAGGCGAGCTTGGCCAGCGGGAGCCCGATCGCCTTGGAGACGAACGGGACCGTGCGCGACGCTCGCGGGTTCGCCTCGATGACGTGCAGCCCCTCGTCGGCATGGATCGCGAACTGGACGTTCAGCAGCCCCACCACCTGCAGGGCGGCGGCGATCGCGGTGGTCTGCTCGGCGATCTGGCCGAGCATCTCCTCACCGAGCGAGTGCGGGGGCAGCACGCAGGCGGAATCGCCGGAGTGGATGCCGGCCTCCTCGACGTGCTGCATGATCCCCGCGATCCACACGTCGGTTCCGTCGCACAGCGCGTCGACATCGACCTCGATCGCGTCCTCCAGGAAACGGTCGAGATAGATCCGACTCCCGGCAGCGGTGCCCGTCCGCTCGAGGTAATCGGCCAGGGCGGGTCGGTCGTAGACGATCTCCATGGCCCGGCCTCCGAGGACGTAGCTCGGACGGACGAGCAGCGGGAATCCCACATCCGCGGCTCGCTCGAGCGCCTCCTTGGGCGAGGCCGCCACGGCGTACGCCGGCGCCTTCAGGCCGAGGCGGTCGAGCAGGGGACCGAACCGGGAGCGGTCCTCGGCGAGGTCGATGTCATCGATGCCGGTGCCGAGAATCGGGAACCCGGCCGCGGCGAGACCCGCGGCGAGCTTCAGCGGCGTCTGACCGCCGAACTGGACGATCACCCCTTCGGGAGCCTCGACCTGGCAGACCCCGATCACGTCCTCGAGCGTCAGCGGCTCGAAGTACAGCCGGTCGGAGGTGTCGTAGTCGGTGGAGACCGTCTCCGGGTTGCAGTTGATCATCACCGCCGCGCGCCCGGATTCGCGGACCGTCTGCGCGGCGTGCACGCAGCAGTAGTCGAACTCGATCCCCTGGCCGATCCGATTCGGTCCGCTGCCGAGGATCACGACGCTCGGGCGCTCGTCGCGCTCGATCTCGTGGCGTGGCCCGGCCGGCCCCGGCCGCTCCCATCCGGAGTAGAAGTACGGCGTCCGGGCGGAGAACTCGGCGGCACAGGTGTCAACCGATTTGAACGTCCGCTCTCCGGCGAATGCCGCCTCCGGTTCGGCCACCAGAGCGGCGAGCTCGTGCAGGAACCAGGGATCGATGCTCGTGCGGGCGTGGAGGACCTCGACGCCGATCCCGCGCCGGAGTGCCTCCAGCAGGTGGTCGAACCGGTCGGCGCCCGGCTCGCCGACCAGGCTGAGCAGCTCCTCGGCGTCGTCCGGCTCAGTCGAGCGGGCGTCGAGCTCGCGCGACCGGAGCGCCTTGCCGAACGCCTGACGGAACGTACGCCCGATCGCCATCGCCTCGCCCACCGACTTCATGTGCGTCGTCAAACCCGCCTCGGCGCCGGGGAACTTCTCGAACGCGAACCGCGGCCATTTCACCACGCAGTAATCGATCGCCGGCTCGAAGCTCGCCGGCGTGGCGCGGGTGATGTCGTTCGGGATCTCCTGGAGGGTGTAGCCGACGGCCAGGCGGGCGGCGATCTTGGCGATCGGGAAACCGGTGGCCTTCGAGGCCAGCGCGCTCGACCGTGACACGCGGGGATTCATCTCGATGACGACGATCTCGTCGGTCTCGCGGTTGACGGCGAACTGCACGTTCGAGCCGCCGGTCGCCACCCCGACCGCGCGGATGACGGCGATCGCCTGATCGCGCAGCGCCTGGTACTGCCGGTCGGTCAGGGTCTGCTGGGGGGCCACGCAGACGCTGTCGCCGGTGTGCACCCCCATCGGGTCGAGGTTCTCGATCGAGCAGACGATCACCACGTTGTCGGTGTGGTCGCGCATCACCTCGAGCTCGAACTCGCCCCACCCGAGCACCGACTCCTCGATCAGCACCTGGTTGATCGGCGAGGCCTCGATCCCCCGGCCGACGACGCGCTCGATGTCGGCGGCGCGGCGCACGACGCCCCCGCCCCGGCCGCCGAGCGTGAACGCGGGGCGGACGATGCACGGCAGCCCGATCTCGGCCACGGCGTCACGCGCCTCGGCGAGGCTGTGGGCGATGGCGCTGCGCGGCACCCGCAGCCCGGCGTCGGTCATCGTCCGGCGGAAGCGCTCGCGATCCTCGGCCCGGTCGATCGCCTCGTAGTCGGCGCCGATCAGCTCGACGCCGTGGGCGGCCAGGGTGCCGTCCTCGTGGAGCGCCTTGGCCAGGTTCAGGGCCGTTTGGCCGCCGAGCGTCGGCAGCAGCGCGTCGGGCTGCTCGCGCTCGATCACCTGGGCGACCGTGCGCGGCAGGAGCGGCTCGATGTACGTCGCCGTGGCGAGCTCCGGGTCGGTCATGATCGTCGCCGGGTTCGAGTTGACGAGCACGACCTCGTACCCCTCCTGCCTGAGCACGCGGCAGGCCTGGGTGCCCGAGTAGTCGAACTCCGCCGCCTGGCCGATGACGATCGGCCCCGACCCGATGAGCAGGATCTTGTGGATGTCCTCACGCCGCGGCATCGATCTCCTCGACGAACCGGTCGAACAGGTGCAGCGAGTCGTGGGGGCCGGGCCCGGCCTCCGGGTGGTACTGGACGGTGGCGCCCGGGACCTCCCGCAGGGTCAGCCCCTCGACGGTCCGGTCGTACAGGTTGATGTGGGTCAACTCGGCGGCACCGAAGTCGGTCTCCCAGCGGACCGGCTCGTCGGCCTCGATCCGTCGCTCGCCGCCCGGCCCGAGCACGGCGAAGCCGTGGTTCTGGCTCGTGATCTCGGTGACGCCGGTCGACAGGTCCTTGACCGGGTGGTTGGCGCCATGGTGTCCGAACGGCAGCTTGTAGGTCTCCAGGCCGATCGCCCGGCACAGGAGCTGGTGGCCGAGGCAGATCCCGTACACCGGGAGCCGTCCGACGACGCCGCGGATCGTGTGCACGACGTAGTCGAGGGCGGCGGGATCGCCGGGGCCGTTGGCCAGGAAGACGGCGTCGGGCCGGTCGGCGAGGAGCTCCTCGGCGGAGGCGGTGCACGGGTGAAGGTCGAGCGTCACCCCGCGCTCGCGGAGGTGGCGGACGATCGAGAGCTTCACCCCGGTGTCGAGCATCGCGATGCGGATTCCCCCCGCCCCCGGCTCGCCGCCGGTCGGCGCGAGCGTCTGGCGGGCGTCCGGCGTCACCTCACGGGCCAGGTCGCGTCCGGTCATCGGCGGCTCGGCGGCGATCCGCGCCCGGGCTGCGTCCTCCGGGGTGTTGGCCGGGAAGACGCCGCCCGGCATCGCGCCGGCGTCGCGGATGTGGCGGACGAGCGCGCGGGTGTCGATGTCGCTGATGGCGGGCACGCCGCAGTCGGTGAGCCATCGGCACCAGCCGGCTTCGGCGCTCGCCGCCAGCTCGTGGTCGACCGCCTGTCGCATGATCACGGCGCGAGCGTGGATCCGGTCTGACTCCATCGCCTCCGCGCTCACCCCGTAGTTGCCGATCTGGGGATACGTGAAGGTGAGGAGCTGCCCGGCGTAGCTGGGGTCGCTCACCGCCTCCTGATAGCCGGTCATGGCGGTGGTGAACACGACCTCCCCCACCGCCGCGACGTCGGCGCCGCAGGCGATCCCGTCGAACCGGGTGCCGTCGGCGAGCAGCACGTATGCGCCGCTCACACCCGCACCGCCTCGACCGGCCGCCGCGTACGGTGGGCGACGGCACCGGCGGCCACCGTGAGCACGATCCGGGCGTGGACCCGCCGACCGTGAAAGCAGCAGTTCGCCGACCGGCTGACGTAGCCGGCGGCGCCGATCTCCCATTCCGCCTCGAGGTCGACCAGGCAGAGGTCCGCCGGCGCGCCGGGTGTCAGCGACGGTGCCGGAAGCCCGTACGGGATGCCACCGGCGCTCATCCGCTCGACGAGCGTGGCCAGCTCCAGCTCGCCGCCTCGCACGAGCTCCGAGTACAGGACGGGGAACGCCGTCTCCAGCCCGGTGGTCCCCATCGGCGCCGGCTCGAACGGCACCTCCTTCTCGTGCGCGGCGTGCGGCGCGTGGTCGGTGGCCACGCAGCCGATCGTGCCGTCGCGCAGCGCGGCGATCAGCGCGCGGCGATCGGGCTCGCTGCGCAACGGCGGGTTCATCTTGCACCGGCTGTCGAGCGTGCGCACCGCATCGTCGGTCAGCGTCAGGTGGTGGGGCGTGACCTCGCCGCTCACCTCGGCCCCCGCGTCCCGCGCGGCCGCCAGCGCCTGCACCGACTCGACGCAGGAGAGGTGCTGGAAGTGGACCCGCGCGTCCTCGTACCGGGCGATGGCGGCGTCCCGCGCCACCATCGTCGACTCCGAGATGGAGGGGATCCCGGCCAGCCCGAGCCGGGCCGACACCGCGCCCTCGTGCATGACGCCGTCGCCGGAGAGCGCCGGGTCCTCCTCGTGGAGCGCGATCACGCCGCCGCACAGGCGCTGGTAGGCCAGGGCCTTGCGCAGGATTCCGGCCGAGGTGACGGGGCGGCCGTCGTCGGTGAAGCCGAGCGCCCCTCGGTCGCGCAGCTCGGCCATCTCGGTCAGCTCCTCGCCCCGCAGGCCGCGAGTGATCGCGGCGAGGAGCCCGATCGGGACACGGGCCTCGGCGCGGGCGCGCTCGATGACCGAGAGCAGCAGCGACGGGTCGTCGATCACCGGATCGGTGTTCGGCATGGCGATCACGGTGACGAACCCGCCGGCCGCGGCGGCCGCCGTCCCCGAGGCGATCGTCTCCTTGTGCTCCTGGCCCGGGGTGCGCAGGTGGACGTGCGGATCGACGAACCCGGGAAGGACGTGCTGTCCCTCGGCGTCGACGCGCTCGCCGTCCGGTGGCTCGGGCAGCGTGCCCGGCGCGCCGAGCTCGGCGATCCGCCCGTCGCGGACGAGGATGTCGGCCGGGCCGTCGAGCCCAGCCCGGGGATCGAGCGCGTGGCCACCGGAGATGAGCAGCTCGGCCGGCCGTGCCGGCGCGGCGAACAGGCGGCGGGCGGTGAGGTCGCTCATGCCACCGCCGCCAGGATCGGCGAGCCCGCCAGCAGCTCGTAGAGCACCGCCATGCGCACCGCCACCCCGGCCTTGACCTGGGCTCCGATCAGCGCCTGGGGTGAATCGATCGCCTCGCCGGAGAGCTCGACTCCACGGTTCACCGGGCCGGGATGCATCAGCCGTTGGCCCGCGTGCAGGTCGCCAGCGTCGATCTGATAGTTGGCCGCGTACTCACGCAGCGACGGAACGAAGGACTGGCGCATCCGCTCGTGCTGCAGGCGCAGGACGTAGACGACGTCGGCCTCCCCCAGTCCGTCGAGCCGGGGCGTGGCACGGCAGCCGAGCGCCTCGATCCCGCGCGGGAGCAGCGTCGGGGGTCCGGCGACCGTCACCTCCGCACCCATCCGGGTGAACGCGAGGATGTCCGAGCGGGCGACCCGGGAGTGCAGGACGTCTCCGACGATCCAGATCCGCACCCCGTCGAGCGACCCGATGGCACGGCGGAGCGTGAACACGTCGAGCAGCGCCTGGGTCGGGTGCTCGTGCTTGCCGTCCCCGGCGTTGATGACGCTGGCCGGCGTCCAGCCGGCGATGAGTGATGCCGCTCCGGCGTGCGGGCTGCGGATGACGATCGCCGCCGGGTCGTAGGCCGAGAGCGTCTGGACGGTGTCCTTGAGGGACTCGCCCTTCTCGACGCTCGAGCCCTGCGAGCGGACGCTCACCACGTCGGCCGACAGCCGCTTGGCCGCCAGCTCGAAGCTCGAGCTGGTGCGGGTGGACGACTCGTAGAACAGGTTGACCACCGTGCGCCCGCGGAGGGCCGGGACCTTCTTGATCTCCCGGCCCGACACCTCGGCGAAGCTCTCCGCGCGGTCGAGGATCCGCTCGATCCCGGCGCGGTCGAGGTCGTCGATCGAGATGAGGTGGCGGTCGAGCGTCACGCCGCGCGCACCTCGCGGGATGGCTCGGGCGGGGCGGGGCCGACGACGACCTCGTCGCGTCCGTCGACCTCCTCCACCCGGACACTCACCCGCTGACCGCGGGACGTCGGAAGGTTCTTGCCGACGTAGTCGGGCCGGATCGGCAGCTCACGGTGACCGCGGTCGACGAGCACCGCGAGCTGGACCCGGGCCGGCCGGCCGAAGTCGAACACCTCGTCGATCGCCGCTCGCACGGTGCGCCCGGTGTACAGGACGTCGTCGACGATCACGATCGTCCGCCCGTCGACCGCGAACTCCAGGGCGGTGGCGTGAACCACCGGCGATGCCATCCCGCCTGCCCGGAGCGCCAGATCGTCGCGGTAGAAGGAGATGTCGAGCGAGCCGAGCGGCACCCGGCGGGCGACGAGCTCGCCGGTCAGGGCCTGCAGACGGCGGGCGAGGGGCGCCCCGCGCCGCTGGATCCCGACGAGCGCCACGTTCCCATCCGGGTTCTTCTCCACGATCTCGTGCGCCATCCGCACGAGCGTGCGGCGCATGTCGTCGCGGCCGAGGACGACCGGCGGATCGGGGGGCACGGCTGTGTGGCTCCTTCCTGGTCTCGCGGGACCGGGTTAAAGGTGCGGTCTGGGGGCTGCACCTCGCAGCCTAGCAACGCTCCAGGACATAGACGACGAGTGGTGGCCGGAGATGCCGCAGGGTGCGATCGAAACGCATGCCGAGCTTCACCATCACCCGCTTCGATGCCGCGTTCTCCGGCGTCGTCAGGGCCACGACGCGGTCGAGCTCGAGCGTGCCGAACGCGGTGCCGACCGCCGCCCGAGCCAGCTCCGTGGCCAGTCCTCGCCCCCAGTACGCCGGCGCGAGCGCCCAGGCGAGCTCGACCTCGTCGATCTCAGCGGCCGGCGGGTGCTGGAGGCCACCTCGGCCGACGGCGGTTCCCGTGGCGCGCTCGCGGGCGAGCCAGAGCCCGAAGCCGTATCGCTTCCAGTGCGCCAGCTTCTCGGCGTGCCGACGCCGGGCCGCCTCGACACCCGGAGGCCGGCCGTCATCGGTCAGCCAGGCGGCCACCCGGGGATCGCGGAGGATCGGGGTGAGGACGGCCTCGTGCTCGGCGGAGATGCGCTCGAGGATCAACCGTTCGGTCTCGAGCCGCGCCGGGGCGGCGATCACGCCGGCTCGGCCACCCGCTCCTCCCACCGGACGAGGGTCGGCGCACCGCGTTCGGGGAACGGGATCTCGATCGCGTCGAAGTCGCGCGGGACGACGGTCGCCGCGAACACCTCTCGCGCCTCGTCGCGGAGCTGGTGGACCGGGTGCCGGGTCGAGAGGTGCGTCAGCGCCAGCAGCCGGACCTCGGCATCGCGGGCCAGGGCGGCGGCGGCAGCGGCGGTCGAGTGGCGGGTCTCGGCGGCGCGGTCGGCCTCCTCGGAGGCGAACGTCGCCTCGTGGACGAGGAGATCGGCGCCGTGCGCCGCCAGGCCCAGCGGCTCGCACGGCGCCGTGTCGCCCGACAGGACGACCTTCCGCCCGGCGCGAGGAGGGCCCATGACCTGCCCAGGAGTGACCCGGCCGATCGTCTCGCCGCGCTGCAGGCGGCCGAAGTCGGGCCCGGGCGTCACGCCGAGCGCGTGCGCGCGGTCAGGATCGAACGCGCCCGGCCGCGCGGGCTCGAACAGGACGTAGGCGAACGCCGTGGTGCGGTGCTCCACGGCCACCGCGGCCACGGCGTAGCCGTCGCGCTCGAGCACCTCCCCCGGCTCGAGCTCGCGCAGCTCGAGCGGGTAGCCGACCCGGCCGGCCAGGCGCAACGCGGCGACCAGCAGCTCGTTCAGGCCGGGCGGGCCGTGCACGGTGAGCGGACGGTCCCGGCCGCGCAGGTCGAATGTCTTCAGCATCCCCGGCAGCCCGAGCCAGTGATCGGCGTGGAAGTGGGTGAGGAACACGGCGTCGAGGTCGAGCAGGCCGACCGAGCGCAGGAGCTGGCGCTGCGTTCCCTCGCCGCAGTCGAACAGGAGCCGCTCGCCGCCCCGGCGGACGAGCACCGCCGGCAGCCCGCGGCGGGCCGTGGGAACCGAGCCGGCGGTCCCGGCGAAGAACACGCTCAGGTCCATCGGGGTGAGTCTGTCAGCCGAGCTCGACGAGCCGGAAGGCGATCCGTCCCGGGAGGATGCGGGCGAGGCCCATGGTGTGGATGGGCGCCCGGCGGCGCTCGGTCGGGCTGCCGGGATTGAAGATCTGGAACCCGTCGGCGGCGGTCTCGTGGAGCGGCAGGTGGGAGTGGCCGAACACGACGGCGTCGGCCTCCGGGAACCGGCGGCGCAGGCGGGCAAGCCGCCCGCCGCGCGGCCCGGCGTCGTGGACGACGGCGATCCGGGCGCCCCCGGCGTCGATCATGTGGGTGCCCGGCAGCGCCGCGCACACGGCCGCGTCGTCGACGTTGCCATGGACGGCCGCGACCGGCCCGATGGCCTGCAGATCGCGGAGGACGTCGAGGGTGATCAGGTCACCGGCGTGGACGATGAGGTCGGCGCGGCGCAGCCGCGCCAGGCAGGCCGGAGGGAGCCGCCGCTCCCCCTTCGGCAGATGGGTGTCGGAGATGATCGCCAGCTCCACGCCGCGATGGTGGCACCCGGGCCGCGCGAGGCGGCGAGCTCGTGGTCTAGGCTTAGCCTCCTCCTCGCGCCCGTAGCTCAGTGGATAGAGCGCTGCCCTCCGGAGGCAGAGGTCGCAGGTTCGAATCCTGCCGGGCGTGCTACAGCAGCGCGAGGTTCACGGTGTGGCCGGCCGACCGCTGCGACCCGGCCGACGGACGCTGGGCGTGAACCCGGAGGAGGTGCCCGCCGAGCACGGAGGTGGGGCGGTGGATGACGCCGACCGTGCAGTGGGCGCGGGCCAGGGCAGTTCGGGCGGCGGCGAGCGAGAGCCGGTGGAGCTGCGGGACGATGCAGAGGACCGGCGCCGGTACCACCGGATAGGCGGCCAGCGAGGCGTCCTGGACCGGGATGGCGGCCGCCGCCGCGGAGGCCGCAGTGGCGTAGCGGCCGGTGCGGGTGAACGTCCACAGCCGGCCCGAAGGCAGCCCCTGGACCACGGTGCCAACGGCCGGGATGGCGTTCAGATGCGACCCGGCGCTGCCGGCCAGCGAGACGTCGGCCGGGTCGATGGTCAGTGCGGGCGGTGCGCCACCGAGCAGGTTCTGATCGAGAATCGGGAGCAGGGCACCACCGGCCACGCGGTACAGCGATCCCGATGGCGTGGCGACGTACGTCCCGTTCGTCGGCACCGGATTGAGCGTGGCGAACTGCGCCGCGGTGAGCGGCCTCACCGGCTGCGGGCCGCCGAACGGCGTCCAGTTCGTCACCGGCAGCGGCGCGCCCCCCACCACCCGGTAGGCGAGTGCCCCGCCGGTGGTCGAGACGAACGCGCCGTCCGGGATCGTCGTGGCGCTCTGGAGGATCGCACCGCCCTGGGCCGTCGCGCCATCGATGTAGTCGCCGTCGACGTTCAGCGTCACCCGGCCGTACGTCTCGTTCTCACCGCCGTCGTATTGGTGGATGCGCTGGTGAGTGGCCCAGTCGGCGCTCGGCAGGTACGGGTCGCTCGTCGTCCGGCGCCCATTCCAGTCGGCGATCCAGAGGTCGTCGGGCAGGTCGTATTGCCGGTCGCCGAGTGCCCGGCCGAGGTCGCTGATGCCGGACGCGGCGCTGCTGTAGACCCCAGACACATAGCCGGCGGCGTGGAGCGCCGTCGTCCATGCCGAGAGGAAGGTGAGCACGGTTCGCGTCGCGCTGAGGCCGGGGGTGTACGCCTCCATGTCGTAGTAGATCGGGTTGCCGCGGCCGAGGCCGACCGAGCGCGCGCGGGCGACCGCGTCGGCTGCGGCCGCCTGAGCCTCACCGACCGCGCTCTTGGGATTGATCGTCGAGCAGCCGCACGAGGTGCCGGGCGCCTGCAGGCCGACGTACGTGGGGATGAAGTGCCAGCCGGCCGCCGTCTCGTCGGTGACCCACCGCTGCGTCAGGTTCGGTTGCGAGCAGGCCATGTTCGCCCCGCCGAGGTAGATCCCGGTGGTGCGGTAGGGCGAGGCCGACCACGCGCGGAGGGTCGCCTCGCTCGGCGTGGCGCAGGCATCGAACCCGAGGCCGGGAGTGCCGGCGGCGGTGTGAGCGATCCGTCCGAGGTCCGGAGCCGCGGCGGCGGCGCGCGCGACGGGCACCGGCAACCGCCGGAGCCCGAGGGCGAGCCGGACCGTCCGGGGATCGCTGCGCCAGGTGGCGGTGATGAGCACGCGCCCCCGCTGCAGGCTGATCCCGGGCCCGAGACTCCGCGCGCCGGTCGCGGGCTGGAGGAGCAGCGCCTCGGTGCGGCCGATCGCCGTCGCGGGGCACGATTCGGTGCCTCCGGGCCGCCCGAGGTACACCGCGTGGCGGTCGAAGCGAACACAGGCGCCCGGACGTCGCGCCAGGACGATGATGGGCCAGGCTGCGGGCACGCTCAGCGACAGCCCGAGGTAGCGGACCGTGCGGACGGGACGCGAAGCGGCGCGCGACGGCGGCGTCCCCACGCCGAACCCGCCCACCAACGCGACCAGCAGCGCAAGTGTGATCCTGCGGCACACTGGATTCCCGATGCTAGCGGCGCCCGCCGCCGGCCGGTATGGCGCCGGCTTGACCACGAGATGCTCAACTAGTTGAATAGGTGTCGATTACACCGCTTCGACGGGGGTGCCAATGGCTCTGCGACATGCCGTACTGGCTGCGCTGCTCGAGGGAGAGGCGTCCGGATACGAGCTCTCCAAGCGGTTCGACGTCTCGACCGCGAACTTCTGGTCGGCCACGCCGCAGCAGCTGTATCGAGAGCTGGACCGGGTCGCGTCCGACGGTCTCGCCGTGGCGCACCGCGTCGAACAGGAGCGCCGGCCGAACAAGCGCGTCTTCGCCATCACTCCGGCGGGCCGTGCGGAGCTGTACGCGTTCAGCGCGCAGCCTGGACGGCCGACGGCGATCCGCGACGACTTCCTGGTCAAGCTCCACGCGGTGGACGTCGGTGATGTGGAGGCCGTCATGTCCGACCTGGTGGAGCGGCTGGAGCACACGCGGGCGAAGCTCGCCCTGTACGACGAGCTCCGCGACCGGTTGCTCGACGGTCGCTCCGAAGCGGAATACGCGCGGGTCGCCGAGCGCATCGGGCCGTACCTGACCCTCCTGCGCGGCCGCTCCTTCGAGCGGGAGAACCTGAGCTGGGGCGCTCAGGTCCTCCGCGTCCTGGCGGGGCGGCGGGCGCAGGCCGAGGCGGCGTCGTGAGGTGGCTCCGGTGTGCCGGGGTGCTCCCGTGCCTGATCGCGTCGATCGTCCTGGTGGCGGCGACCGGAACCAAGGCTGCGGCCGGCCGAGCCGACCCGGGTCGGGCGAGCGCCGCGTCGGGCGCGAGGTGCCGGACGCGCGTGCGCCAGGGAGTCCTGCAGGGGACACCGGACGGTTCGGTCTGCGTCTTCCGCGCCGTCCGCTACGCGGCAGCCCCGGTGGGCCGCCTGCGGTTCCTCCCTCCCACGCCACCGCCCGGCTGGCGGGGGGTCCTGCAGACCGATCCCCACACGAACGTCGTCTGCCCGCGGGTGGCGGGCAACGTGACCGAGTCCTACGCCGGCCAGCAACCGAGCTCGCAGGATCTGGATTGCCTGCGGCTGAACGTCACGGCCCCGGTCGCCGGGGACGATCTCCCGATCGTCGTCTACCTGCACGGCGGTGCGTTTCGCTCGGGATCGGGGTTCCAAACGGATTTCGATGGAGCCCCGCTGGCTCGCATGGGGCATGTGATCGTCATCACGATCAACTACCGGCTCGGCGTCTTCGGGTTCCTCGAGCTCGGTGGCCTCAGCCGGGCTCTGCAGGGCTCGGGCGACGACGGTCTCCGCGATCAGATCGCGGCGCTGCGCTGGGTGCATCGGAACGCGCGGGCGTTCGGGGGCGATCCGTCGAACATCACCGTGATGGGGCAGTCGGCCGGCGCCATCTCGATCTCCGGGCTGCTCGCCGGCCGCGACCCCGGCCGCCTGTTCCGCCGGGCGATTCTCGAGAGCGGCAGCGGATACCTCATCCGCACCGCCGCCCAGGATCGACAGGCCGCGGATCAGTTCCTGGCCCTCGGAGGCATCCACACCGCCCAGCAGCTCGAGCAGATGCCGGTGAGCGCGCTGCTCCGAGTCCAGGATGCATACCTGAGGGCGCAGCCCATCACCTCCAGCGAGGCGTTCGCCCCTGAAGTCGATGGCGACGTGATCCCCGCATCTCCGATGCGACGTCTGGCGGAGGGGAGCGCACGCGGTATCCCCCTGCTCCTGGGCACCAACGAGAACGAAGCGACGTTCTTCACCCTGGGCTCCTCGCTGCCGTTCTCCTTCCCGGCCATCGACAACCCGATCTTCCCCGTCGCGCTGCGCAGCCGCGAGCCGCGGATGATCGCGCTCTACAGCCGTGACCGACCTCAGGACAGGACCGTCCCCCACTACGGAGGGGTTCCCTACGCGATGATCACCGACCAGCTGTTTCGCCTGCCGGCGATCCGCATGGCCCAGGCGCAGGCGGCAGTCGATCCCGGACACGTGTTCATGTACCGCTTCGACTGGCACCTGCCCGACGATCCGTCGGCACCGGTCGACACCAACCTGGGCGCGATGCACACGCTGGAGCTGCCGTTCGTGTTCGGAACGCTGCGCTTTGGCTGGATCCCGCACGGCACCGGCGCAACCGCGATCCAGCGCGCTCGCCGACGCCGGCTCTCCGAGGAGATGATGGCCGCCTGGTTGTCGTTCATCCGCACCGGAGACCCGAACCGGGGGCGCAGCGCCGGCGTGCCGGTGTGGCCCGCCTACGACGCGAGGTCCCGCCCGACGATGTTGTGGAGCACCGCACCGCGCATCGCGGATGCTCCCGCCGACGACGAGCGGGCGCTGTGGAACGGCTTCGCCTTCGATCACTTCGTCCTGTGAGCTCCTCGGCGAAGCCGACGCCGGGGCTCAGCTCACCCCATCGCCGGCGGGGAGGGATCGCCGTCGGGTCGGGGATGATCGCGCTCGCCGCTGGACTGCTCGCCGGCCAGGCCCTCGGCACGGTGGCCCACCGATCCGCGGCGCGGATCGTCCTGAGCCTCTCGGCGAGCGCGCCCCCGGTCAGCCCCGACGTCTTCGGGGCGATCATGGACTGGCCCAACGATGCGCTCGGGGCCTACGACGCCCGGACGCGCAGGTTCTACCCAGCCTTTGTCAGGCTGCTGTCGCGGGCGGGGGTGAAGTCGATCCGATTCGTCGACGGGAACTCGGCGCGCTGCTGTTTCGAGTGGCAGCGCGCCATCGGGCCGCCGACCGGCCGGCGACCGGGCATGGTGCTCGATGGACTTCCGGGGTCGGCATCCGACGTCGGCCCGGACGAGTTCGGCTCGTTGATCGACGAGGTGCATGCGGACGGGATGGCGATCACGAACTTCGACCGTCAGTCAGCGCGGGATGCCGCCGCTTGGGTTGCCTACATGACGACTCCGGTCCGCTCGCATGCCTCGGCGAGCCCTGTCCAGGCAAGCTACTGGGCGGCCCGTCGCGCTAGAAACGGCCACCGGGCGCCCTACCGGATCCCCCGCTGGGACGTCGGCAACGAGGAGGACCTCGATCCGTCCGGCTGGATCACCGGGGTGGCGGTCGCGATCGGCCGCCACCGGACGCACTGCAGCGACACGATCGACTGCCTCTATGCCTTCGGCGGGACGACAGCGTTCACCGCGCAGCCGGTGGTCGGGCCGTCCGACCTGTCGGCAGAGGCGAGCCTCGGCACGGGAAGGGCGGGCCAGAACGTCTACGCCGCGGCGCCTCCGGTCGTGCCGGGCAGCCAGACGCTCTCCGTGGGCGGCATCCCGTGGCACGCGGTCGGCCGGCTCGCAGAGGCGGGACCGCGCGACGCGGCCTACCACCTCGACGACACGACCGGTGAGATCAGCTTCGGGACGGGAATCCACGGGGCCGTGCCCCCAGCCGGGAGCCAGATCACCCTCAGCTACCGGTCGGGTCCGCACGACGGCTTCGTCCAGTACTACGCGGCGATGAAAGCCATGAATCCTCGGATCAGGATCTGTGCCGACGCCGAGAACGCGGCGTTCTTCGCCACCATGGGCACGACGTACCCCTACGACTGCGTCTCCTGGCACGCGGCGCTGCTCGTGGGGTATCCATCTCCGAGCCTCAGCGACGACGCGTTCATGGAGCAGGAGGTCGGCGCGCCGCTGGTCCAGGCAGCCGCCGAGCGCGTCGAGCAACGGCTCGTCGATCGCTACGCCCGGCGGCGGGTGCCGGTGCTGCCGAGCGCCTACGGGCACGCCGCCGGCAACCAGCCTGCCGACCTGCCCGACCTTCACCTCTCGCTGCTCGACGGCCTGGTCGAAGCCGAGCAGTTGGAGCAGTGGATCGCGCTCGGCATCCCGGTCGCCGACCGGTACCAGCTCAACTACGAGACGTTCCGGCCCGGCGGACCTCCGCACTACGTCAACCCGCCACAGGCAGCGGACAACGTCCTCATCGGCGGCGACGGAGGCGGGCCCGACTTCGTCCTCACCCCGGACGGTGAAGCGATGGGGCTGCTGTCGGAGCTGGCGGGACAGACGCCGATCCACAGCCGGGTCGAGGGCAACCCGATGATCGCGCTGCAGAACGGAACGTCGTCCCCCACGCTCGTCGTGCAGGCCACCCGGGACGCCGCACGGGACCAGCTCGACGTCGTGGTGGTCAACCAGAGCCTCAACCACCCGGCGACGGCGCAGCTCGGCGCTCCCGGCCTGAGCCATGGATCGGTGGCATCGCTCTCCACGCTCGACGGTCCGAGCGCCACCGCTTACAACTCACTGCGCCACCCGCACGTCGTCCGGGTCATCCGGACGACGGAGCGCCTCAGCGGGTCGACCTTCACGCACACGTTCCCGGCCCACTCGCTGACCCTGATCGTCCTCGGTGATCGAGGGATTCAGTACCGCCTCCTGCCTCGATACCAGAAATGACCATGGCGCTGATGATGGCCGAACATCCCGCCGAGTGGCAGCAGAAAGAACAAGGGCAGGAACAACAGGTGACCGCCGCTGATCACGAACAACACGACCGCGAAAATCAGTCCGTAGAGGGCGAAGCGCATCAGGATCCTCCCGCGGATCGGCCGCGCTCACCGGCCGGAACGGCAGCGACGCGATCCGGCAGCGTGGGGGCGCAGGCGACGAGATTGAGGCGCGGGTAACACACGGTTTGGGCTCCTTTCGAAGAACGAGAAGTGAACTCGGTTTATCTAGTGGAGCGGAACTCGAGGCCGGTGGCTGAGGTCGAGTTCGAACAGCCAGAAGTCCCGGCCCATGACGGGGACCGACACGTTGTAGACCGGGACGCCGCCGAGCTCGCCGGCGAACGTTCCGGCGTGGGCATGGCCGTGGAGGACGAGGTCCGGCTCGTGCTCGGCGAGCGGCGCGGCCAGGCGGTCCGAGCCGAGGAACGCCCAGATCCCCTCAGGTTCCCCGGCGATGGTGGCCGCCAGCGGGGCGTAGTGCATGAGCGCGATGCGCACCGGGCAGAGCGCGACCTGGCGCAGCCCATGATCGAGTGCCTGCACCTCGGCGGTCGTCTCGGCATACACCGTGCGCAGCAGCGGCTCGCCGAAGTCCGGCAAGTGGGAGCCCGGAAAGCCGCCGACGAACCCTTTCACGCCGACGACGCCGACCTCCACCCCACCCGCCTCGAAGACGGTCCAGGAACGGTCGAGCACCCGGATCCCCGCGTCCTCGAGCACGGCGACGAGCTCCGGCGCCCGGTCGGCGTGCCAGTCGTGGTTGCCGAGCACGGCCACCACCGGTATCTCCAGCTCTCGGCAGGCGTCGGCCAGCACCCGACCCTGGTCGGGCTCGCCGTGGGTGGTCAGGTCACCGGCCAGGAGGAGCAGGTCGGCCGCCGGATCGAGCTTGGCCACTGCGCGACGGATCCACTCGCGGTTGGACTGCGAGCAGTGGACGTCGCCGGCGGCGGCGATGCGCAGGCAGCCGCTGGGCGTCTCAGCGCTCACGTGGGACGGACTACCCGTCAGCGGGTAACTCGATCACATGCCCGCCTCCGAGCTCGATGGGATGCTCGATGCGCTGCGGAGCGCGGTGGCGACCCTGCGCGAGGCCGAGATTCCGTTCCTGCTCGGCGGGAGCTTCGCCGCCTGGGCTCGCGGGGGGCCGCCGCCCCGCAAGGACCTCGACCTGATGGTTCGCCCGGCCGACGCCGAGCGGGCGCTCGACGCGCTCGCGGCGGCCGGGATGCGCCCGGAGCGCCCGCCCGAGGAGTGGCTGCTCAAGGCGTGGTGTGGGCCGGTGCTGATCGATCTCATCTTCTGTCCCGCCGGCGTCGAGCTGGACGACGCGACGTTCGAGCGGGCGGATCTCCTGCCGGTGATGGCGGTGAGCACGCCGGTGATGGCGATCGACGACGTGCTGGTGACGAAGCTGTGCGCCCTGGGCGAGCACGCGCTCGACTTCACCTCGCTGCTCGGCATCGCCCGAGCCCTGCGGGAGCAGGTCGATTGGCGCTCGCTCGAGGCGCGGACTGCGCAGTCCCCCTACGCGCGCGCCTTCTTCACCCTGGTGCGGGAGCTCGGCGTCGCGCCGGCCCGGCCCACAGGGGCCGGAGAGGCGCCCGGGACCGCGGCGCGGGCCCGGGTGCGGGTGTTACCGGGCACCGCGCGCGGGTAGGACGCGCGAGACATGAAGCTCCTCGTGCTGACCGGCGAGCCCATCACCGCCGCACAGCTGCGCGAGGCGCTGCCGCCCGACGCGGATCCGGCGCAGGGCGAGGTCATGGTCGTGGCGCCCGCGCTGCACACGAGCCCCTTCCGCTTCTGGGTGTCGGACGCCGACGACGCGATCGCGGAGGCTGAACGGGTGCAGGCCGAGACGGTCCAGGCGCTGCGCGAGGGCGGCGCCTCGGTATCCGGCGACACCGGCGAGGGCGATTCGGAGGCGGCGATCGAGGATGCGCTCCAGACCTTTCCGGCCGATCGCATCGTCGTGTTCGTGCGGACCGGTGGGGAGGAGCGCTACCGGGAGGATGTCGATCCCGATGCCCTGCGGGAACGCTTCGACGTGCCGGTCGAGCGCGTCGAGCTCGACTAGCCACCTTCAAGCCGGGAGGCCGTCGATCAGCTCCAGGCTCTCGGGCCGCTCGAGCATCTCCATCGCCCGGTCGGTGAGCAGCCAGCGCTCCGGGCGCTCGCGGACGAGGAAGCCGGCCCGGGTGAGGCGGCCGAGCGCGATGGTGACGGTCGGGCGCTGGGCGCCGACGAGCATGGCCAGGACCTCGTGGGTCACCGGCAGGGTGACGTAGACGCCGCTCGGCGTGACCCGGCCCCACCGTTCGGCGAGCAGCCAGAACAGGATGAGCAGGCGGGCGTGGACGCGGGGTAGGTGGGTCACAGCCTGCGTCAGCGCCAGGTAGCGCGCCCGCTGCGCCACCCTGCCGACGATCTGGCTGGTGATCGTCGGCCAGCGAGCCGTGCGCAGCACGAACCCGGTGTCGAGCAGGGCGAGCCGGGTCGGGCGCAGCACGATCCAGTCGACGGTGATCGGGAGCGGGTCGTACTCGCCGTCGCTGTCCCACGGCCGGGTGAGGTCGCCGGGGCCGAACAGCTCGCAGGCCGACCGCCGCCCCACCCGCACGCGACGGAGCAGGAGGCCGTCGAGCAGTAGCACGCCGAGCCATCCAGGCTCCGCCTGCGCGCACAGCTCGCTGGGGTCCCAGCTCCGGGGCTCGATGCGGAGCGTCCGCGCGACCGCCCGTTCGCGGGCGAGCGACACCTCATCCGCGGGGATGTCCGCCGCCAGGTCGCTGTCCTCGTCGAGCAGGGCGACGGTGTCCTGCTGCTCGAGCCAGCTTGTCATCGCGCGGACCATCCCACACCGCTTGAAGGCCCGCCACGTCGGGCAGGGTGCGGGTTCGATGGCTGACCGGCCCCGCTCCGCCAGGTCCGACACGGACGACTTCTCGGCGCCGGGCCGGAACCGCATCCTGGTGGCGCTGGGAATGGCGGCGGGGAGCGTCGACGCGGCGGCGTATCTGGGGCTCGGGCACGCGTTCCCGGCGAACATGACCGGCAACACGGTGCTGCTGGTGATCGCCATCGCCCGGGGCAGCACGAGCGACGCCGCGCGCTCGGCGCTGGCCCTGGCGGGGTTCGCCGCCGGCGTGCTGGTCGGTGTGAGGCTCGAGCGGCCGGACCGCCCGTGGCCCGCGGGGGCCCCACGCGCCCTCGCGCTCCAGACGGCGACACTGGCCGGGATCCTGGTCGTCTGGTGGCTGACCGCGCGCCACGGCTCCGGTTTGCGCATGGCGCTGCTCACCGTGGCCGGCGGCGCGATGGGGCTGCAGAGCGTCACCACCCGCGCCGCACACGTCGAGGGCGTGGCCACCACGTACATCACCGGGACGCTGACCAACGCCCTCGCCACCTTCGGTCGCCGGACCGGCCGGGATGACGTCCGCCGTGGCGAGCTGTCCGGGGCGGTGTGGGCGCTGTACGGCGCCGGCGCGCTCGCCGGAGCGCTGATCGAGATCCACGCCGGGGCAGCGGCCATCATCCTGCCGACGGTGGTCCTGCTCGGGGTCACGGCGGTGGCGATCGCGGCAGCGCGAGGGGTTTGGACAGAACGACACGGATTTCGTGCTGTTCGGTCCAAACCCCGTCCGCGCCGGTGATTCGGGACCGCCGGGGAGTCGCGTCTACTGCCCCTGCTTGACCCCCGGCTCGCCGAGGGCGAACTGGATCGGGTACATCGGGCGGCCGCCCGGTTCATTCGCCTCCTGGCGGTACTTGCCGAGCGGCAGGACGACCCGTCCGAACGTGCCGGCCAGCATCATCGCGCTCGCGCCGTAGAAGGCCGTGAACGCCGAGGCCATCGTGACGTACGCGCCGACCCGCTCCCAGCCGGTTCCCCCTACGGTGTAGAACACGCCGAGCAGCGCGGTCCCGACGCAGAGCGGGAACAGCACCGCCGACAGCGCGAGGCTTTCGCCGAGTGACGCGACCGCGCCGACCGTCGTGATCGCCGCCAGGGCGAAGAACCAGTATCCGAGCTCCGCCACCGCGTGGCCCGGCACCGGCGCGGGAACGAGCTTCAGGGCGACCATCAGGTTCAGGAACCCGTAGCCGAGCCAGAACGCGGCCCAGATGCCGTGGATGGCCGTGGCCAGGCCGTCGCGCGCCTTGTAGGCCCAGATCGCCGCCACGCCCTGGGCGATACCGCCCGCGGCGGTGGCGAATGGGAACAGCAGGAGCGGAGAAGCCGCGCTGCCGTACCAGCCGGCGAGATTGGCCGTCACGATGAACGTGGCGGCGGCGAAGCCGAACAGGCCGAGGATCGACGGGGCGGCGATCGGCTGCAGGAATACCCGGGCGTGGTCCTGCCAGGCCCGGAACTCGCCCGCCGCGCCGTTCGTGAGCCCGTGGGCGGTGGGCTGGGTGCCAGTGCTCATCGAAAACCTCCTGTCAACGAGGATTGGCCGGTCCCACTCGAGGTACTCCCCACCCCGGCGCACGGCCGCGCGATTTCCGTCCGCGCGATGACAGCTCCCGCGGGGGGGCGGTTCGCGAGCTGACCCCATCCGGGACCCAGGGCGAAAATGCGCTCGGCGAGCCACCCCGGCCGGGCGCGGGTTATCCGCCCCTCGGCCGCTGGACACGCTCGGTGGCCAGGGAGCCCACGAGCCGCGTCGCGTTGCGGGGTGCGAAGCCCTCCCAATCGTTGTTGAAGTACGCCCACACCTCGTGCTCCGCGCGCCAGGCGGCGATCCGCGCCGCCCAGTCGCGCAGCTCGGTCGCCGAGTAGTTGCCGCGCCGGCCTCGAGCGCCCCAGTGGAAGCGGATGAACATCCAATCCGCGGTCGCGAGCTGTGGCTGGAAGCGGCGGCTCGGATGATCGCCGATGGTCAGCGCCACCTCCCGCGCCCGGAGGGCGCCGAGCACGGCCGGACAGAACCAGCTCGGGTGACGGAACTCGATCGTGTGCCGGAACGGTCGCTCGGCCGGCCCGGCGGGCAGCCCGTCGAGCCACTCGTGCAGCCGGGCGTCGTCGCGATGGAAGTTCTCCGGCAGCTGCCACAGGATCGGCCCGAGTCGTCCGCCCTCGACGAGCGGCTCGAGCGGCTCGAGGAAGCGCTCAGTCCCCACCGCGATGTCGCGCAGGCGCCGAACGTGCGTCAGGTAGCGGCTCGCCTTGACCGCGAACGTGAACCGGTCGGGTGTCTGAGCGACCCAGGTGGCCACCGCCTCGCGGCGGGCGAGCCGGTAGAACGTGGAGTTGACCTCGACCGTGTCGAAGTGCCCGGCGTACAGCTCGAGCCAGCGGCGCTTCGGCGCCCCGGCCGGGTACAGCTGACCACGCCAGCTGTCGTACATCCAGCCGCTGCAGCCGACGCGTACCGGTCTCACCGCGGGGGTAGGACCGGCGTGGCCCGATGGAGACGCTGTTTCCCGCCCCCGACGCTCCGCCCCCGCCGCCCATCCCGGAGCGACCCGACCCACCCGCGCTGCGGGCCGCGGTGCAGGAGTGCCGGGCGTGCGAGCTGTGGGAGGGCACGACCCAGGCGGTGATGGGCGAGGGCGCAGTGCCGGCCCGGCTGATGCTCGTCGGCGAGCAGCCGGGCGACCGTGAGGATCGCCAGGGGCACCCGTTCGTGGGCCCGGCCGGCGCGGTGCTCGACGCCGGCCTCGGCGAGGCGGGGATCGCCCGCGACGAGGTGTACATCACGAATGTCGTCAAGCACTTCCGCTACAAGCTGCGCGGAAAGCGGCGGATCCACCAGACGCCGGAGGCGGTGCACGTCAGCGCCTGCCTGCCCTGGCTGCGCACCGAGCTCGCGCTCGTGCAGCCCGAGGCGCTGCTCTGCCTGGGGGCGACGGCGGCGCGCGCCCTGCTCGGCTCGAGCGTGCGCATCGGGCGCGACCGCGGGCACGAACTGGACTCCGATCTCGCACCGCACGTCAGCATCACCGCCCATCCCTCATCGATCCTACGGGCCGAGGATCAGCGTGAGGCGGCGATGGGCCAATTCGTCGCCGATCTCCGAGCGGTCGCCGGATGGCTGAGCGCCAGGTAGTCGTCGTCACCGGCGCGTCGGGCGGGATCGGCCGTGCGGTGGTGCGCGAGTTCGCCCGGCGCGGCGCCGCGGTCGGGCTGATCGCCCGCGGCCACGCCGGGCTGGAAGCCGCCGCGCAGGAGGTGCGGGAGCTCGGCGGGATCGCCTGCGTCGCCCCGGCCGACGTGGCCGACGCCGAGGCGGTCGAGGCCGCCGCGAGCCGGATCGAGGCCGAGCTCGGTCCCATCGACATCTGGATCGGCAACGCGATGACGACGGTGTTTGCCCCGTTCAGCGAGGTGACGCCCGAGGAGTTCGAGCGCGCCACGCGGGTCACGTACCTGGGGATGATGTGGGGCGTGCGCGCCGCCCTGGCGCGGATGCGCCCGCGCGACCGGGGGACGATCGTGATCGTCGGCTCGGCGCTGGCCTACCGCGGCATCCCGCTCCAGTCGGCCTACTGCGGCGCCAAGCACGCGATCAAGGGGGCATTTGAGTCGCTGCGCTGCGAGCTGCGCCATGACGGGTCGAAGATCCACGTGACCATGGTCCAGCTGCCGGGGCTGAACACCCCGCAATTCGATCACTGCCTCTCCCGGATGCCGCGCCACCCGCAGCCGGTCAAGCCGATCTTCCAGCCCGAGGTGGCCGCCCGGGCGATCCACTGGGCCGCCCACCACCGTCGCCGGGAGTACTACGTCGGGTTCCCCACCGTCTACACGATCGTCGGCAACAAGCTCGCCCCGTGGCTCGCCGAGCGCTACCTGGCGGCCAAGGCGGTCGCCGGCCAGCAGGACGACGATCCGTTCGACGGCGCCGCGACGGTCAACCTGTTCGCCCCCACCGACGAGGACCGGGACGAGGGCGCCCACGGCATCTTCGACGCCGGCGCGAAGCGCCGGAGCGTCCAGGCGGCGCTCAGCCGGCAGCGGCTCCCGCTCGGCCTGGCCGGCGGCGCCCTCGCCGCCGGCGCGGCCGGCGCTCTGCTGCGCCTGCGTCCCGGCGCTTGAGATCGAGCCGCTCGGCCAGCCGCGAGGCGAGCGCCATGATGGTGAGCGCGGGATTTGCCGAGCCCTGCGTCGGCATCACGCTGCCGTCGGCGACCAGCAGGTTCTCGACCTCCCACGCGCGCTGGTCGGCGTCGACCACCGAGCGGTCCGGATCGGAGCCCATCCGGCAGCCGCCGACGAGGTGGGCGTAGCGGTCGATGACCAGCACGTCCTGGGCCTCGGCGGCATCGAAGATCCGGTGCAGCGTGTCCTTGGCGTAGGCGATGTTCTTGCGGTCGTTCTCGCTCTGGCCGTAGTCCATGCGGGCCACCGGTAGCCCGAACCGGTCGGTCTCGTCAGCCACGGTGACCCGGTTGTCCGGGTGCGGGAGCAGCTCGCAGAGCACGCCGAGCGTGTACCAGTGGTTGTAGTCACGCATGTACTCGCGCAGCGCCTGGCCCCAGTGGCCGTCGGCCATGACGTGCTGGGCCCACTCGATCGGCAGCGGCCCGACGGTCTGGATCGAGAACCCGCGGGCGAACCCGCGGGTGGGGTCGGTCTCGTAGAACTGCTCGGAGCAGATCTCCGGGGGCGGCGCCTTGTACATCCGCATCTCCTGCGGAAACCGGCCCGCCACCTGCGGGGCGCCCTGCACCATGACGCAGCGGCCCACCTGGTCGTTGCCGTTCGCCAGTCCGTGCGGGAAGTGCTTCGAGGTCGAGTTGAGCAGCAGGCGCGGCGTCTCGATCGAGTAGCCCGCCACCGCCACCGCCTCGGCGCGCTGGACGTGCTCGCTGCCATCGGCGGCGAAGTAGCGCACGCCGGTGGCGCGGCGGCCGGTCTCGTCGAGCTCGACCCGGCTGACCATGCAGTCGGCGCGGATCTCGGCGCCGTGGGCGATGGCATCCGGAACGTGCGTCACGAGCGGCGAGGCCTTGGCGTTCACCTTGCAGCCCTGCAGGCAGAAGCCCCGGTAGATGCAGTGCGGCCGGTTGCCGAAGGCGCCGTTGGTGATCCCCACCGGCCCGACGCGGATCTCGATGCCGAGCTTCCGCGCGCCGGCCCATGCCGCCTCGGCCCCGCCGGCGATCGGGTGGGCGGTGTGGGGGTAGCCGTGCGGATCGCCCCAGGGCCACCACTGGCCGGCCACCGGCAGCTCGAGCTCGACCCGCTCGTAGTGGGACTTCAGGTCCCGGTAGTCGATCGGCCAGTCCTCCCCCACGCCGTCTCGCGTGCGGACCTCGAAGTCGCTGGGGTGAAAGCGCGGGCAGTAGCCGGCGTAGTGGACCATCGAGCCGCCGACGCCGTGACCCGAGTTGTTCTTGCCGAGCTCGACCGGATCGGTCCCGCCGATCACCCGGGGGGCCGTCCAGTAGATGTGGTGCGAGCCGGCCTCGTCGGACACCCAGTCGCGGTCGGGGTCCCAGAACGGCCCCGACTCCAGCACGACCACCTTCCAGCCCCGGCGGGCCAGGCGCTGGGCGAGCGTGCCGCCGCCGGCCCCCGCGCCGACGATGACCAGGTCGACCGGGTAGTCGTCGGCGTAGCGGGCCATCCGCTCGGTGGGAACGGCGCGGCGGTGGGGGTCGAGCAGGAAGGCGGAGTCGTTCTCCGGCGGGCGCAGCGCGCCCCGCGCGGCCACCCGGGCAGCGTGGCGCCCACGTTCGATCACGTGCCCTCCACGTGGCGCTGGCGCGTGTCCTTCATCGCGTCGCGCTCGAACGCCGGCGCCCCCTCCCACGCCTCCCGCTGACCGACGCCGAGGCGGGCGTATCCTCGCGGGTACGCCGGGCCGCCGAAGCCGATCTCGTTCCAGGCCCAGGGGTGCGAGTAGAACGCCGAGAGCACCGATCGCATGACGACGCTCCACGCCTTGGCCGGTGGGAGCTCGTCCCACACCTCGCCGTGCAGCGTGCCGTCGGAGAACGCCTGGATCACGGCGTGCTGGACGTCGGGCGGGGCGGCGGCGAACCCGATGGCGCCGTGCTGGCGCGCGGCGGCGTCGAGGCCGCGGGCGACGCGCCGCCAGGTCTCGCGGTCGTCGGGCAGGTCCTGGTGGCGGAAGCCGTCGAGCTGGCCGGCGTAGAGCTTGGCATCGACGAAGTTGAGCACCGGGATCCTCGGCTCGGCGTCCTGGGCCATCACCCCGTCGCAGAACGCGCCGAGCGCCACGGCCTCCTGGTGGGTGAAGAAGCGGATCTCCGGCACCGACTCGAGGCGCTCCAGCACCACGCGCCGGGTCACCTCGTCCCAGTTATCCGCCTCGTCGAGGACGTTGTAGTCGGGGTAGCGGCCGTGCAGCTGCGGCGTCACCCCGTTGCGCTGGCGTGGGAGCTCCCCGGGCGCCGCGGGCTGCCCGTCCGGCCGCTGGTTGGGCAGGTGGTCGGGGCGGCTGAAGTCCCGAGGGCTCACCGCTCGCGGCCCAGCACGGCGGCGGCGAGGCCCATCCCGCCGACGAGGGCAAGCGAGCCGGGGGCGAGCAGCGGCGGTCCCATCACGATGTTGAACATCGGTTCGGAGAACCCGCCGGGCTTCCGGGCGACTCCGCGCACGTGGGTGACGACGCCGATCAGGCCGTCCAGGCAGTACAGCGCAGAGACGGCGGGCAGGACCGTCCGCGCCGCGCGCTCGGAGCGCACGCCGGCCACCCCGGCGGCACTGAGCGCCGGCGAGAGCGCGATCGGCGTCCACATCCACTTGTCGCCGAACGAGCCACGGAAGTGCTCGAAGTAGATCTCGAGCCCGAGCGGCAGGGCGCTGGCGGCGGTGGCGGCGGCGAGCGTCCGCTGCATCCGACCGGCGCGGAAGTTCGTCCACCATCCCTCGGCCGCCCGCTCGGGAGCGTTTCGACGCCGGAACCTCATCGGCCGGGCAGGAACTCCTGCAACTTCTGCTTCATCGACTGCCGGATGATCCGGCCCGAGTCGGGGTCGCCGGCGGCGATCGCGGACGCGAAGGCCTTGGCCTGCTCGACCGTGATGTGCGGAGGGAGCGGCGGGACCTCGGGGTCGGTGACCGCCTCGATGAGAACCGGTCGGTCGGCGGCGAGCGCCGCGTCCCAGGCAGGCCCCACCCCCTCCGGCGAGTCGACCCGGATCCCCTTCAGCCCGACGAGCTCGGCGTAGCGCGCGTATGGGAAGTCCGGGAGGTCCTGGGAGCCGGTGAACTTCGCGCTCCCCTCCATCGCCCGCTGCTCCCAGGTCACCTGGTTGAGGTCGCGGTTGTTCAGCACGAGGATGACGAGCCGCTGGTCGGCCCACTGGTGGCGGTACTTGGCGATCGTGATCAGCTCGTTGATCCCGTTCATCTGCATCGCGCCGTCACCGACCAGCGCGAACACCGGCCGGTCCGGGTGGGCGAACTTGGCGCCGATGGCGTACGGCACGCCCGGGCCCATCGTGGCCAGCGTGCCCGACAGCGAGGCCATCATGCCCGCGCGTAGCTTCACGTCACGGGCGAACCAGTTCGCCGATGAGCCCGAGTCCGAGCAGATGATCGCTCCGTCGGGCAGGCGCGCGGAGAGCTCGTGGAAGAAGAGCTGCGGGTTCACCGGCTCGGCGCTCATCTGCGCGCGGTCGTCCATCAGCCGCCACCACTCCGCCACCTCGCCCTCGATCTGCTCGCGCCAGCCGCGATCGGCCTTGCGCTCGAGGCGGGGCAACAGCACGCGCAAGGTCTCAGCGCTGTCCCCCACGAGGTTGACCTCCATCGGGTAGCGCATCCCCAGCATCTTGCCGTCGATGTCGATCTGCACCCCGCGGGCCTGGCCCTCCTCGGGCAGGAACTCCGAGTAGGGGAAGCTCGACCCGACCATCAGCAGCGTGTCGCACTCCATCATCAGTGTCCAGCTCGGCTTGGTGCCGAGCAGTCCGATCGAGCCGGTCACCCACGGCAGGTCGTCGGGCAGCGCGGCCTTGCCGAGCAGCGCCTTGGCCACCCCGGCGCCGAGCACCTCGGCCGTCTCGGTCACCTCGGCGGCGGCATGGAGCGCCCCCTGACCGACCAGCATCGCCACCTTGGAGCCGGCATTGAGCACCTCGGCCGCTCGGTCGAGGTCGCGCTCGGCCGGCACGATCCGCGGCCGCGAGTAGCCGGGGCCCGAATGGACCGTGCCGTGGACGTGCGGCGGCTGGGTGACCGCGTCGGCCTCCTGCACGTCGTTGGGGATGATGATCGCGGTGACCGTGCGCGCGGCGAGCGCGATGCGGATCGCCCGGTCGACGAGATGGCGGAGCTGTGCCGGGGCCATCGCGACCTGCACGTACTCGCTGGCCACATCCTTGAACAGGCTGTCGAGATCGATCTCCTGCTGGTAGTGGCCGCCGAGTCCGGCCCGCGCCTGCTGGCCGACGATGGCCACGACCGGCTGGTGGTCGAGCTTGGCGTCGTAGAGCCCGTTCAGCAGGTGGACGGCCCCGGGGCCCGAGGTGGCCAGGCAGACCCCGACCTCCCCGGTGAACTTGGCGTGGGCACAGGCCATGAACGCCGCCATCTCCTCGTGGCGGACCTGGACGAAGTCCGGCACCGACTCCGGATCAGCGCGGCTGTAGGCGGCCAGGATGCCGTTGATCCCGTCGCCGGGATAGCCGTAGATGCGCCCGATCCCCCAGGTGTGGAGGCGCGCGAGCAGGAAGTCACCGACCGTGTCACTCATGCCGACTCCTTTGGGTTCCGCGGGTCAGAAGGGCGCCTACCCCCGGGGTTCGATCGGCTAAACGACGGTTGGTCACGGTGTGAACACGCGCTCCTGCGCCTCGTCGAGCGCGACGGTGGCCGAGATGTGCGCCAGGTGGGTGAGCCCCTGGGGGTAGTTGCCCAGCAGCGCCCGGTCCCGCGGATCGACCTCCTCGGAGAACAGGCCGAGGTCGTTGCCGCAGGCCACGGCCGCGTCGTACACCGTGCGCGCGTCGTCGAGCTCGCCCTGGCGGGCCAGGCACTCGACGAGCCAGAACGACGTGCAGAGAAAGGCACCCTCCTGACCGGGCAGGCCGTCCTTGCGCCGATAGCGGTACAGCAGCCCGTCGCCGGCGCCGAGCTCGTCCCGCACCGCCTGAACGGTGGCGATCATCCGCTCGTCGCGCCAGTCGACGAAGTTGACCGTCGGCAACAGCAGCAGCCCGGCATCCATCTGGCGACGGCCGAACGCCTGCACGAAGCAGCCGCGCCGGTGGTCGACCCCCTGGCGCTCGATCGCCGCCCGGCAGGCGTCCCGGGCGCGGCGCCAGCGGCGGACCGGCGCCTGGCGCATGCACTGCTCGGCGAGCAGCAGCCCGCGCTCCAGGGCCGCCCAGCAGAGCGCCTTGGAGTGGACGAAGTGGTCGGGCTTGCCCGGCCACTCCCACAGCCCCTGGTCGGGCAGCTGCCAGGCCTCGGCCGCCCGGTCCACCAGCGAGACGAGAAACCGCCACTCGTCGTCGTCGGGTGAATGCCCGCGCTCGTGCCAGCGGTAGGACAGGTTGACCAGCTCGCCGAGGGAGTCGAGCTGGCGCTGCCCGGCCGCCGAGTTGCCGACGCGCACCGGCCGTGCGGCGCGGTAGCCGGCCAGTTCGAGCTCCTGCACGCCGAGGCGGCGCTCGCCGCCGATCCCGTACATGATCTGGAGGTCCTCGACGTGGCCGGCCGAGGAGCGCAGCACGAACGCGCGGAACGAATCCGCCTCGTGCTCGCACCCCACCTCGGCGAACGCCCGCGAGGAGAAGCTCGAGTCCCGGATCCAGGCATAGCGGTAGTCCCAGTTGCGCACGCCTCCGGCCACCTCGGGCAGCGAGGTGGTCGGCGCGGCGACGATCGCGCCCGTCGGGCGGTACGTGAGTCCCTTGAGCGTGATCGCCGAGCGGCGAGCGCCACGCTGGTGCGGCTCGCTGAGCGAGAGCGTCTGACACCACTCCCGCCACCACTGCGCCGTGCGCTCCAGCTCGCCGTCGAGCGCGTCGGGGTCGGGGGCCGGCGGATCGTCGCCGATCAGCTCGGGAGGCAGGTAGTCGAGGCACAGGTGGGCGCGCTGACCGGCGCTCAGCTCGATCCGACCGGAGAGCTCGTGGACCGGGGACTCCTCGAGCTCGGCCTGGGTGACGATCACGAGCCCGTCGTCACCACCGGTGGCGCTGTGCACGTGGTGGCCGTGCCGGCGGATCCACGGCCTGACGTCCCCGTAGTCGAAGCGGGGCTGCACGCGGAGCTCGAAGCCGATCGTCCCGCGGCTCACGGCGATCCGTCGCAGCAGGCGCCGCCGCCAGCGCGGCGCGTCGTCGTACGGGGCGACGAGCAGGTCGGTCACGCTCGCCTCACCTCCCGCGCCCTGCAGCCGGGTGCAGAGGACGAGCGTGTCCTCGAGGTACTCGCGGGCGATGCTCCAGCGGCCGCGCCCCAGCGGGCGGATCGTGCAGTGGCCTCCGCGCTCGGGGTCGAGCAGCCGCCCGAAGGTCGACCCCGAGTCGAAACGGGGCATGCAGCACCAGTCGATCGACAGCCCGCGAGAGACGAGTGCGGCGCTGTGACAGTCGCCGATCAGGGCGTAGTCGCCGATCGGCCGGTAGCGGTCGGTGGGCGGCACGGCGTGCGGGCTACCCGATCTGCCCGGTTTACCCCCGCCCGCGGCGGGTAGCGCCTGAGGACATGTGGATCTACCTCGTCGTCGTGGCTCTGCTCGGCTTCGGCATCGTCGGCGGAATCGCCGGCGGGGGCATCTTCACCATCGTGCTGCTGCCGATCGCGGCGATCGTCCTGGTCGCCGGGGTCGCCTACCGGGGGATGGGCCACGCCGCCGGCGGCGGCAACCCGGTCGCTGCCGATCCACCGCCGCTGCCGACCAGCTCGCCCAACGACCCCGCCCGGGTGACGGCTACCCCGGACGACCTGGTCGACGCCCGCCGCGCCCAGCAGTAGTCGGCCGTTCGGCGCCGATCCGGGCGGGTAGCCTCCTGAGCAGGCATTCGACCCCAGGAGGAACGACCATGGGCCTGACCGACAAGATCACGGGCCGCCTGAAGAAGGCCGCCGGCGACCTCACCGACGACGCCTCGCTGCGCCGCGAGGGCCGCCAGGAGGAGCGCAAGGGCGAGGCCAAGGACGAGCTGGCCCGCGAGCAGGACCGGGCTGACGCCGCCGAGGCGCGGGCCGATCGGAAGGCCGACGAGGTCGCCGACCTCGAGCGCAAGACCACCTGACGATCCTCGCCGGTCGACGGCGCGCAAAAGTCGACACGCCGCGACCGATCACCGACGCGCGTCGATTTTCGTTGGCCGGAGAACCATTCCTCGACTCGCCGGCTTCGAGGCGGGCAGCAAGTCGAGTTTTGGCAGCCGGGGAAGCGGGCGGGCTGGCGGGCCGCGGCGGGCCGGGGCCCGGGGCGGCTACGGGTCGGTCGGGTAGTCGGCGTGTCCCGGCACCGTGCCGGCCGCCGGCTCGGTGATCGGCGCCTCCACGCCGTCGCCACTGTGCGCCACGACCTCCAGTGCACCGTCCGCCCGGCGGCGCACCACGTCCCCCTGCCAGTCGCGCAGCGGATGGCTGCCGCTGCGCTGCAGCGAGCGGCAGACGCTGCGGGTGAGGAAGAAGATGGCCAGCGGGGCGACGAACACGCCGATCCGCCAGAAGTGGATCTGCCCGGTGTACGAGATGCCGAACCGGTAGAACAGCCGGTCGGTGGAGCCGACGGCGAAGATGATCACCACCCAGGAGAGGAAGGCGGTGCCGATCGCGGTGCGGGTCGGGTGATCCCGCGGGCGGTCGAGCAGGTCGTGACGGCGCTGGTCGCCGGTCACCCTCCGCTCGAGCCACGGCCAGGCGAACAGCACCCCGAACACGAGCAGCGGGAACGCCGCGCCACCCCAGAACGGATTCGGGATCGGCGTGTAGCCGCCGAATGACGGCTCGAAGTTCGGCATCAACCGCAGGGCGCCGATCAGCCAGCCGATGTACCAGTCGGGCTGCGCGCCGTTCTCGCTCAGGTAGGGGTGGAACGGCCCCCACTGCCAGATCGGGTTGATCTGCACCAGACCGCCGAGCAGGAAGAGGATCGCGGCGACCGCGAACAGCAGGCCGACCGACCGCAGCGCGTAGGCCGGCCACATCGGGGTGCCGATGACGTTGCGCTCCCGCCGTCCCGGGCCGGGGAACTGGGAGTGGTGCTGGCGCATGATCATCGCCAGGTGGACGCCGATCAGCCCCATCAGTGTCAGCGGGAGCAGGAACACGTGGATGATCTCGAGCCGGGGCAGGAAGCTGCTCGACCCCGGGAACGGGCCGCCCCACACGAGGTAGGCGAGCTGGGCGCCGATCCCGGGGATGGCGAACGCCACCGAGTAGGCGATGACCAGCCCCATGCCGCTCAGCAGGTCGTCGATCAGCGAGTAGCCGGCGAACCCCTCCAGGATGGCGAGCATCAGCATGGTCAGCCCGATGTAGTAGTTGAGGTCGCGTGGCTTGCGGTAGGCGCCGGTGAAGAAGATCCGCGCCAGGTGCAGGACGATCGCCGCGATGAACACGTCGGCCGCCCAGTGGTGGACCTGGCGGAACAGCAGCCCGGCGGGCACGCTGAACGACAGGTCGAGCACCGACCGGTAGGCCTCGCTCATCTGCTCGCCCTGGAGCAGGGTGTACGGACCGTGGTAGATGACCTGCGAGTCGCCCGGGGAGTAGTAGAGGGCCAGGAAGGTCCCCGTGGCGACCAGCACGATGAACGAGTAGAGGGCGATCTCGCCGATCAGGAACGACCAGTGGTCGGGGAACACGTAGCGCATCGCGGCCTTGATCCCCTTCGCCGCCCCGACCCGCTGCTCGTTCCAGCGCACGGCACGCTCCAGGCGGCGGTGGAGGATGCGCCCGGGCAGACTCACGATTCACTGCGGTGGACGTTCCACCAGGAGGGGCCGACATCCTCGTGGAATGGCCCGGCGGCCCGCAGGTACCCCTGGGCGTCGACCGTCAGCGGCAGTTGGGGCAGCGCGCGGCCCGCCGGCCCGAACACCAGTCGCCCCCCCTCGCCGGGAAGGAACGTGGAGTAATGGCAGGGGCAGGTGAACGCCGGTGGCTGGCTGGTGGGCGGGTAGGTCGGATAGCGGTAGAGCGAGATGGCGCAGCCGGCGTGGGGGCAGATCTTCGAGTAGGCGACGATCCCGTCCGGCGCCCACTCCCGGCGCGCCGCCGGGAGGTGGAGGAACTCGGGCGGGAGCTTGACCACGAGCAGCCCGGAGGAGAAGTGCTCCGGATCGCCGTGCTCGGGCAGTGCGGTGTAGAAGCTGCCGACGGCGATCTCATCGGCCAGGTACGGCCGCCCCGTGTCGTCCACCAACCGGGTCCCCGTCTTCCAGTCGGTGGCGTGGATCCCGTTCAGCGTCGGGCCCAGCGAGGCGAGCGGCGTGGCGGCGGCGGTGGCCAGCCCGGCCCCGGCGAGCAGTCCGGTGCCCGCCAGCAGCCCGCGGCGCGAGATCCCCTCCCCCCCTGCTCGACCATCTCGACCACCTCCTCGGCCTCGTCCTCCTCGAGCAGCGGCTCGCGTGGCTCGACCGAGATCTCCTGCGGCACGACCGCCTTGCCGGCCACGATCGCCGCCGCGGCGAGCAGGGCAAGCGCCCCGCCGAACGCCAGGCCGAGCAGCTGCGTGTTGTGCCCGTCGGTGGCGTACAGGGCGGTGAATCCGAAGCCGCACACCGCCGCGGCGAACAGGAGCCCGGCCACGAGCCCCTCCGCCCGCCGGTTGGACGGCACGGTGCGCTCCGCGGGGTCGAAGTCCACCCCGGGCGGCGGTGATGGGAGCGGACGGCCGGAGCGGTCCTGCAGGTGCGCGCCAGCGCCATTGGTGCCCGGGGCCGAACCCCCCCGGCGGCGGCCGAGCGCCGCGCGCAGCGCCATGACCAGCGCCGCGGCACGACCCACCCGGCGGATCGGAGGCTCGCCGCTCACGTGCGGCCGGTCCCCTCGTCCAGGCGCTCGCCGATCAGGCGAGCCACGATGACCATCGCCAGCAGGCCCATGAACCAGGCGACCATCCCCTCCGGGATGGGCCCCAGGTTGTAGATCCCCCAGCCCCCGTCATTGCTCGGGTGGCGGGTCCACAGGACATACCGCACGAGCGAGTCGAGCTGGTGCTGGTCGATCTCGTTCGGGGTGAACCGGGGCATGACGTACGGCCCCATCCGGACCGCCTCGGCGATCTCCTGCGCGGTGGCCGGCTGGAGCGCCGGGACCTGCGCACCGAGGGTCAGCCCGCCGCGGGCCACCGATTGGTGGCAGCCCGCGCAGTGCAGGGTGAACTCGTGGAACCCGAGGGCGAGGCTGCCCTGCGCCGGGTCGGCGGTGGGCGCGGGCGGGCCGCCGAAGTGGCTGACGTAGGCGATCAGTGCGTCGATCTGCGTGGAGTCATACAGCGGCCGGGCCCGCATCGGCTCCTCTCGCGGCTGCTCGAGCGGCATCCGCCCGGTCCTGAGGTAGAAGTCAACCGGTCCGGCGCCGACGCCGATGAGGGCTGGGGCGACGCCCGGCCGGCCCCGCAGCGCCAGGCCGTGGCAGGAGGAGCAGCCCGACGCATACAGGCTGGCGCCCTCGCTGAGGAGCGCCGGGCTCGTGGGGTACGTGTGGGTCGGGTCCCCCGGGGCCGGCGCGGCCGGGAGCTTGGCCGGCGCGGCCCCCGGAGCGGCGGAGGCCGACGGGGCGGCGGCCGACGGGGTGCCGGCCGAGCCCGGCGCGGCGAGACCGACGAGCCAGAGCGTCGCCAGTACGAGCGCCGCCGCGGCCCGCAGCGGACGGGGCACCCGCGAGGGGCGGCGCAGCCAGCGGCCGATCACCGTGCACCCCCGAGGGAGCCGAGCCGCGCCTCCCGCGCGGCGAGCTGCTGCTCCTCGGCGAGCATCGCGGCGAGGATCGCCCATAGGCCGACGGCGATCATGACCACGTCGCCGCCGACCCACATGATCGCCCCCGCCTGCGCCTGGTCGGTCAGGGCCGAGATGCCCAGCGCGTGGGCGGGAGCGGCGTACGGCGCGTAGACGAGCGAGGCTGCGCGGTTGAGATACGCGCCGACGAGCGCCATCGGCGCCATCGCGACGAGCAGGTAGAGGAGCATCCCCAGGCCGCCGAGGCGGCGCGAGGGCAGAGGGTCATCACCGAGGATCGGCCACCACAGGGCGGTGCCGGCCACCAGGTAGAGCAGGTGTTCGGCGTCGTGGAGGACCGGGTGCCGGAGCGTGGCGTCGTAGAAGCCGGGCAGGTGGGTCCCCAGGACGATTGCGGAGAAGAGCGCCAGACAGCCGAGCGGCGCGCTCGCCGGGCGCAGCGCGGCCAGCGTCCGTGCGGCCCGGGGACGGCGGCCGGGCGGCAGCGCGCGCAGGAGCAGGAGCGCGGGGCGGCCGGCCAGCAGCAGTGCCGGGGCGAGGATGAGCAGGAGCATGTGCTGGACCATGTGGGCCGAGAGCAACCGCTCATCCCAGCCGTCGTAGCCGGACTGCAGCGCAGTCAGCACGACGGCCACGCCGGCCAGGAACGCGGCCGTCCGGCGCCGGGGCCAGCCCGGGATCCGGGTGCTCGCCCCGAGGTACAGACCGGCGTAGAGGAGCGCGGCCGCGTCGAGCCCGGGCGCGAGCTGCCAGTCGCGGACGAGCAGCGAGGGCAGGCTCAACGCGCGCCACCTCCGCTGCGCCGCAGCGTTCGCCGCTCCGCCCGGACCTCGAGCTGCACCCGGACGAGCGAGACGAGCAGGCAAAACACGCCGAAGTAGACCAGGAACCGTGCCCAGGCGAGACCGAACAGGATCATCGCCACCGACAGCGCGACGAGCACCGCTCCGAGGCTTCCCTGCGGCACCGGCTCGGGCGCGGTGACCGGTTCGGGCGCCCCGCGACGGAGCGCGCTGCGGCCGCCGGCGCGGACGAGCGCGGCGGCCGCGGCTAGGACGGCAAGCACGGCGAAGAAGGCGGTCGCCGCGTTCACGAGCTTCTGGTCCCACACGGCATCCCCGACCGCGAGCACGAACAGCAGCGCGGCCCAGCCGAGCAGTGGGAGGGCGCCCCCCCTCACGATGCGGCCTCCGCGTCCTGGCGCTCCTGCCGGAGGTCGAGCAGCGGTGCGTAGGAGCGGATCGGCGGCAGGGGCCCGGTGAAGTTGAGCGCGGGGGGCGGCGAGCTGGTCGCCCACTCGAGGGTCTGCCCCTGCCACGGATCGTCGCCCGCCGGCACGCGGTGGCGCAGCGAGACGACGACGTTGACCAGGAAGGTGAGGACGCCGACGGCGATGATGCCGGCCCCGATCGACTCGATCAGGTTCGCCGTTCCCCATCCCGGGTGGCTCGGGTAGCGGGAGATCCGGCGCACCATGCCCTGCTCGCCGAGGATGAACATCGGGAAGAAGGTCATGTTCGTGCCGATCAGCAGCAGGACGAGATGGAGCTTGCCGATCCGCTCCCGCAGCATGGCACCGGTCACCTTGGGGAACCAGTGGTAGACGCCGGCGAAGAACCCGAACACGCTGCCGGCGAACAGCGTGTAGTGGAAGTGGGCGACGATGAAGTACGAGTCGTTGACGTGGTAGTCGAGCACCGGCGAGGCGACGAAGATCCCCGATAGCCCGCCGATGAGGAACTGGAGGAAGAACGCCAGCCCGAACAGCATCGAGCAGCGGAACACGAGGGAACCGCCGATCAGGGTGCCGACCATGTCGAAGTACTCGATTCCCGCCGGTACCGCGAGCAGCGTCGAGGTGAACGCGAAGTACTGGTTGGTCACCCCTCCGGTGGTGAACATGTGATGCGACCAGACCGCCATCGACAGCGCGGCGAACGTCATCACCGACACGACGAACGCCGTGTAGCCGAACCACCGGCGGTGCGAGGAGGTGGCGATCGCCTCGGAGGCGGCCCCCAGGTACGGGAAGAACATGACGTACACCACCGGGTGGCCGAAGAACCAGAACAGATCCTGGTAGTCGATGGCGCCGTGGTAGCTGTCGAAGATGTGCGCCCCGTGCCGGTCGGCGTACAGCAGCACCATCACGAGGATGAGGACCGGGAAGGCGGCGACGACCATGAGCACGGTGACCAGCGCCGTCCAGGTGAACACGGGCATGCGCAGCAGCGCCATTCCCGGCGCGCGGCGGCGGCCGATCGTCGCCAGCACGCTGCCGGCCATCAGCGTCATCCCGGCGGCGGCGAGGATGACCCCGATCACCCACACGTCCTGCCCCACACCCGGGGTGTTCGTCCCGTTGGAGAGCGGCGGGTAGGAGAACCACCCGTCGCGCCCCGGCTGCCCGGTCAGCCAGCCGGACTGCATGACCAGGCCGCCGAAGAGCCAGGTCCAGAAGCCGCACAGGGCGATCCGCGGGCCGGCCAGGCGGCTGGCGCCGATCTGGAGCGGCACGAGGTACAGCCCGAGCGCGATCGCCATCGGCGTGACGAACAGGTAGATCATCGTCGAGCCGTGCATCGTGAACAGCGCGCTATAGGTGTCGTCGGAGACGAAGCTCAGGTTCGGCTGGGCCAGCTGGGTGCGCATGAGCAGCGCGAACACCCCGCCAACGAGGAAGAAGCCGAACGAGGCGACGATCAGGTTGAGGCCGATCCGCTTGTGATCGGTGCTCGTCAGCTGGCCGAACCAGCCCGGCGTGGTGCGCGGCACGGCGGGCGGCGGCGGGACAGCGGTGGCGCTCACGGCGTCGGCCCCCGCCCGCCACCTCGGGCCCAGGCGGCGAACGCGCGGGGGGCCACGGCGTGGACGCTGAACAGCATGTCGGCGTGCCGCAGGCCGCAGAACTCGGCGCACTCGCCCTGGAACACGCCGGCGGTTCCGAACGCGAGCGTGAACACCTGCACGGAGCCGGGGAACGCATCGTGCTTGTAGCGCGTGTACGGGATCCAGAACGCGTGGATGACGTCGGCCGAACTGAGATCGATCCGCACCGGCTCACCGGTGGGGACCACGAGCGCCTGGCGGCCCACCGTGCCGCTGTGCCGGGTGATCCCGTACGCCGGGTAGCTGAACGTCCACTCCCACTTGGCGCCCATGACGTCGATCGTCACCGCCGGGGTCTGCCGGTTGGCCACCGTGTCGACGCGGTGCTCGGCGGTGAACGTCAGGTAGAGCAGAAAGGCGACGATCAGGGTGAGCCCGCCGGCATAGGCCCCCTCCAGCGGATTGTTCTCGTGGAACCGTGCCGCGCGTTCCGGCGGGCGGTTGCGGTAGCGGATGACCGCAAACCCCACCGCACAGGCGACCACCGCGAACACCCCGATGGCGATCGGGACGTAGATGGAGAACAGGTGCCCGTACTCGTGGCGGGTATCGACGAGTGCGAGGACGAGGCCGGCGGATCGCACCCCCGCTACCCCGCGCTGGCCGGCGCCTCGGAGGTGGCCGGTGAGCCGAGTCGGCGGTCGGGCCCGCTCACCCGCGGCTCGCGCCGGGCCGCGCCGGTTCGCTCTCCTCGATCGATGCGGGCGCGCTGCGGACCGACCGTGTGGTGCGGGTCCATGGCGCTGGCGTGGCCGGCGGTGAAGATGCTCCAGCGGGTGGCCAGGGCGCCGGCGCACATGAGCGCCCCGCCGACCGCCGCTGCGGCGCGGTGGCGAGAGCCGCGCCAGGCCACGAGCGCGGCCCCGGTGCTGATCGCGGCCTGGCTGATCCGCTTGTAGCGGTGCGGAGCGCCCTCCTCGTAGACGTCCTGGAATGGCGGGCCCAGGCGCCGCTCCATCAGCTCCTCGCCGGCCAGCTCGGCCACCGCCCCGGCCAGCGCGAGGCGCCGAGCCGGCGCCGCGTGCTCGAGCGGGGTGATGATCAGCGCCCCCGCGCCCGCGGACAGCGCCGCCCCCGCGCCGAACACGAACGGCAGCTCGCGCCTGGCCTCGTGCCACACCGGCACCGCGGTGTTGGCGATCAGCGCGGCGGTGTAGGTGGAGAGCGGCAGGCCAAGGAGCGCCGCGCCCGCGCGGGCCGCCCGGGTGGTGCGCGGGAACAGCGGCGAAAAGGCGCCGAGTGCGGCGAGCGCGGTGGTGGCGCCGCTGCCGGACAGGATCCACGAGCCGACGCTCATCGGCGAGGTGACCTTGAACATCCGGAGCATGTTCAGGAAGCGCTGCGGGCGCCCGAGGTCGGAGATGAGGAGCGCCGGGCTGAGGAGGACATTCGCCAGCGCCACCGCCCACGCCCGGCGGCCGAGGACGTCGTTGCCCCGCAGCCCGGCGAGGGTGGCCAGGCCGGCCGACGCCCCGGCCATGCCGCCGGTGAAGAAGTACAGCGGGATCTCCGGAGTCCACACGGGTGCCTTGATCACGGGCTGGCCGTGATAGGAGCTCTGGGGCTCGGAGGTTGCGGCGCCACCGGTGGGCCAGCTCGTGACCGTCTGCGTCATCGTCGGCCCCCGAACACCGCGGCGGCGAGCCCGACCCCCAACGCGGCCGCTGCCGCAGCGGTGGCACCCCAGATCGAGCCGATGTCGTGAACGGTGTCGACCGGATCGGGCGGCAGGCCGTACACCTCCGGCTCGTCGAGCAGCAGGAAGATCGAGCCGCCGCCGCCGACGCCGTCCGCCTCGTCGGCCAGGTAGAGGCGGGCGTCGTGCTGGCCGGCCTGCTGCAGCTGGGCGAGGCGGTGCTCCGCACGCTCCCGCAGCTCGGTCAGCTCGCCGAACTGGATCGAGTTCGTCGGGCAGGTCTGCGCGCACGCCGGCTCCTTGTCGTCCTTGAGGCGGTCGTAGCACAGGGTGCACTTCCACACCCGTCCGTCTCCCTCCCGCTTGTCGAGGACGCCGAACGGACAGGCCGGGACGCAGTAGCCGCACCCGTTGCAGATGTCCTCCTGCACGACCACGGTGCCGAACTCGGTGCGGAACAACGAGCCGGTCGGGCAGACCTCCAGGCAGGCGGCGTGGGTGCAGTGCTTGCACACGTCGGAGGCCATCAGCCAGCGCACCGCCTCGCCGCCCGGCTCCTGGTAGGTGGCCAGACCCCCCTCCTCGAGCGCGTTCATCCGAGCCGCCGCCTGGACGAGGTTCCCGCCCTCGGCGGCGTCGGCCGGAATCGTCTGCTCGATGAACGCGACGTGGCGCCAGGTGTCGGCCCCGAGGTCGACCGTGTTGTCGTAGGACTTGCCGGTGAAGCCCTGCATCGACATCGGCACCTGGTTCCACTCCTTACAGGCCACCTCACACGCCTTGCAGCCGATGCACACAGAGGTGTCGGTGAAGAAGCCAACCCGCGGCTTGGCCTGCTCACCGTATGTCGCCGGCCATGCGTGCGTCTCGAGCTTCACGATTTGACCCCGGCCCGCTCGCGGTACTCCTGCACGTAGCGCCGCCGGGCCGGTCCGCGCGGACGGCGCCCGGGCTGGATGTCGCAGGTGGCGACCTTGTACTCGGCGATGTGAACGTTGTTGTCGAGGGCGAGCGGGAGCAGCTCGTTGGCCGAATCGCCGGTGACGATGCCGACGCCGCCCCAGTGGTACGGGGCGCCGACGAGGTGCATGTCCCGGCCCTGGACCTTCAGTGGCTTGATCCGCTCGGTGACCATCACCCGCCCCTCGATGCAGTTGCGCGCGGTGACGATGGTGGCCCAGTCGCCGTGGGTGAGCCCCCGTTCGCGGGCCAACGCCGGCGAGACCTCGACGAAGAACTCCGGCTGGAGCTCGGCCAGGTACTCGACCGTCCGCGACATGCCGCCGGCCGTGTGGTGCTCGGTCAGCCGGTAGGTGCTGAGCACGAACGGGAACACCTCCGAGCCCTGCTCTCCGCTCCCCGGGTTGTACGCGTTCAGCTCGCGGTGGAACAGCTGGCGGGTGGGGTTCTGCTGTTGGGCGTACAGCGGGTTGCGGAAGGGAGACTCCTGCGGCTCGTAGTGCGCCGGCAGCGGGCCGTCGACCAGCCCTGTGGGGGCGTACAGCCAGCCGCGGCCGTCGGGGTGCAGGATGAACGGCTTGTTGCCGGCGATCCCGTCCATCCCCTTGGCCCGGCGACTCGGCTCGTAGTCCGGCGCCTTGTCCGGCGGGAAGTCCGGGGAGTCGCCGAGGCTCGTCCACTGCTCGTCGGCCTCGTCCCACCACACGTACTTCTTGCGCTCGGACCACGGCTTGCCCGCGGGGTCGGCCGAGCAGCGGTTGTAGATGATCCGCGTGTCCTTCGGCCACGCCCACCCCCACTGGTGGGCGATCCAGTTCTGATCAGCGTGGGGCTTGCGCCGGGCCGCCTGGTTGACGCCGTCCTTGTAGATCCCGCAGTGGATCCAGGACCCGGCGGTGGTGGAGCCGTCGCCCTTCAGATCGTCGTAGCTGTCCAAGAACGACCCGTCGTCCGCCCGGCCGGAGATCTCCTGGAGCACGTGTTCGGCATCGGGCTCGTTCTGCGGTCCCTGGAGCGGATAGTCCCAGGTCAGGTCCAGGATCGGCCGGTCCTTGGGATCCTCGGAACCGGCGAGCTTCTCCCGGATCGTCTTCCCGAGGTGGTAGATCCAGTGGAGCTCTGAGCGGCAGTCATCCGGCGGCTCAACCGCCTTCCAGTGCCATTGCAGCAGCCGCTGGGTGTTGGTGAACGTGCCGTCCTTCTCGGTGTGGGCGGCGGCCGGCAGGAAGAACACCTCGGTGTCGATGTCCTCGGCGCGCACCTCTCCGGTCTCGTGCTCGGGGGAGTCGAGCCAGAAGTTCGAGGTCTCGTTGGGCTGGAAGTCCCGCACGACGAGCCACTTCGCCTGGCGCAGGGCGGCGCGGATCAGGCCGGAGTTCGCCGAGCCCACGGCCGGATTCTGTCCGACGCAGAGCATCCCCGGCACGCCGCCGTCGAGCATCTTCAGCATCATCGCGTAGTGCGAGTGATCCCCGTCGATGCGCGGGAGGTAGTGGAAGGCGAAGTCGTTGCCCTCGCCGGCTGCGCCGCCCCACCACGCCTTGAGCAGGCTGATCATGTAGTGGTCAAGGTTGCCCCACGCCCCGGTACTGGGGCCGTTCAGGCGCACGAACTCGTCGAGGTCCGGGTGCGCCTGTGGGTGCGGCATCGGGATGTAGCCAGGCAGGATGTCGAACAGCGTCGGAATGTCGGTCGAGCCCTGGATGTTCGCGTGGCCGCGCAGCGCCAGGATCCCGCCGCCGGGCCGGCCGATGTTGCCCAGCAGCAGCTGCACGATCGACGCCGCGCGGATGTTCTGCACCCCGACGGTGTGGTGCGTCCAGCCGACGGAGTACACCACCGCCGAGGTGCGCTCGCGGCCGGAGTTCTCGCAGAGCGCCTGCGCGACACGCTCGACGTCCTCCGGCGCGCAGCCGCAGATGTCGGCGACCATCTCCGGCGTGTAGCGCGCGTAGTGGCGCTCCATCACCCGCAGGATGCAGCGCTCGTCCTCCATCGAGTCGTCGTAGTCGGGCGGCTCGCCACCGGAGAGCCGCATGCCGTGGGCGCCGTGGGACTGATCACCTGAGACATCGGCGGTCTGCTCGGACTTACCGGCGGCTGCCTCGCCGGTCGAGCGGTTGTAGCCCCAGGAATCGATGTGGTAGGCGCTGTCTCCGGGATCCCAGCCGGAGAAGAAGCCGCTCGTCTCCTCGGTGTCCTTGAAATCCGCTTTCAGGATCACCGGGCCGTTGGTGTAGTGCTCGACGTACTCCCTGAACCAGGCGTCGTGGCGGAAGATGTAGTTGATCACGCCGCCGAGGAAGGCGATGTCGGTGCCGGCCCGGATCGGCACGTGGTAGTCGGCCACGGCGCTCGTGCGCGTGAAGCGGGGATCGACGTGGATCACCTTCGCGCCGCGCTCCTTGGCCTCCATCACCCACTGGAAGCCGACCGGGTGCTGCTCGGCCATGTTCGAGCCCATGATCAGGATGCAGTCGGAGTTCTGCAGGTCCTGCTGGAACGTGGTGGCGCCGCCGCGCCCGAACGAGGTCCCCAGACCGGGGACCGTGGAGCTGTGTCATATGCGGGCCTGGTTCTCGATCGACACTGCGCCGGCGGCGGTGAAGAACTTCTTGATCAGGTAGTTCTCCTCGGTGTCGAGCGTCGCGCCGCCGAGGAAGTGAATGCCGAGGGTGCGCTTCAGCGGCTGGCCGTCCTCGTTCTCCTCCTCCCACGTCTCCTCGCGCGTGGCCAGGATCCGCTCGGCGATCATGTCCGTCGCCTGTTCGAGGCTCAGCCATTCCCATTCGGTCCCGCCGGGGCGGCGGTACTTGACCTTCGTCACGCGTGTGGGCGAGTTGACGAGCTTCTCCGACGCGGCGCCCTTCGGGCACAGCCGCCCCCGCGAGATCGGCGAATCCGGGTCGCCCTCGATCTGGATGACCTTCTCGTCCTTGACGTACACCTTCTGGCCGCAGCCCACCGCGCAGTACGGGCAGATCGACTGCACGACGCGGTCCGCCGTCTTGGTCCGGGCCACGAGCTGCTCGGAGCGGACCGACTGCGCTGCTCGGCCGAGGCCGAGACGGTCCGAGCCGAGCTGGCGCAGGAACGGGGGGGCGAGGCGGCGCGGGTCCGGCATCGACGGCGGCTTCTATACCCGGACGGGTTCCCGGTCAACCCGGATGGTTCGCCGGGCGACGTCGGGGCGGCGCCTCGACCCGGAGGTTCGGGAGTCGCGTATCAGCTCGCTGGAACCGCGTCGCTCACCGGACCTCGCCCGGCGAGGCGCGTCGGGGGATTGCCTTCCGGCGGATACACGAGCTCGAGCAGTCGTTCGTGAGCGCCTGGCAGACCGTAGCCCAGGCGCACGCAAGCGACGAGGAGGAGCCCCGACGGGACAGCGGGAACCGCGGTCCCGCCGGGCTGAGGGAGGAGAGAGAGTCCCTGCTGCTCCACCCGCCGAGCGACGCTGCCGGCAGATGCGAGGCCCGATCGCCAGTTCAGAACGGCCGCTGACGATCACGGCCTCACCACGTTTCGATCCTGTCAACTGAATCCTCGGGCTCATCCCGATCCACTTGGTGATCGATCCATGCGATCGCCGGCTGCTCGGGTGTGATGTGCAGCTGCCGACCAACCCGACGGCAGCGGTCAATCAGCGCCTGGATCAGACGCAGCCCCTCTGCATCTACCGTCTCCAGTTGCCGCAGGTCGAGCTGCAGCCGCGCGACGTTCTCCAAGTCGAGATCCTGCAGCGTGCGGTCAAGGATCGGCGTGATGGTGCCGTCCAGCGCTCCCGTGATCGAGACGGTTGTGGTCGATCCGGAGTGGGTCCTGACGTCGAACCCGCTGTGCAGCACTCCGTGTGTCATCTCGCAGACCTCACTTGACGGCAAAGGAACGAAGCGAGGCGTCGTGGCGCTCGAACGTCTGAGGCACGAGCCCAGATTGGTACGGAGGCTGGATGGTCGCTGAACGCCTCACCGGCCAGCATCGATGCCAACTCCACCACGCACGCACCGTGACGGGGCGAGGGATGCCGTCCTCGATCGAGCTTGACGGTCTGATGGCTGATCTCCTGCACCGGGACCTCACGCTGGTTTCGCATCACGTCATCTCCTGTCGCGCCGCCCGCTCGAACGAGGCGGCATTCTGGACGGGCCCGCCTCCGTTTCCCCACCACTCGTGCGCGGAACACCAGCGATGTCACCCCGGTTACTGCGTGCCCCGACGGACGTTCTCCGGGTCATGGGTCGAGGTCGCGGTGTGAAGGGCGGCGCACAGGTCGAGCAGGGCTCGAGCGCCCAGGGGACTGGCGTCGAGCAGGTCGATCACCGCCCCGCTTCGACCGTGCGCGCTCAGGTCACGCAGGCGTTGTTGCGACCGGGCGATCGTCGTCGAATCGACCTGGCCGGCAATGGCAAAGACCTCTACGGCGGCGCCCGTTTCGGGGCCGAGCACGCTGGAGCTCATCGGTCGCGCGCCGGCCAACTCAACGGGGCGTCGGAACAAGGCGGGGTGACGCATCTCATCTCGCTTTGCTTGAACGGATGAACATGCACACGGTCCAAGCCGCCGATCGCTGATCCGAACTCGGGCGTTCCGAGCTGGATGAGGCCCTCGCCGACCCGGGCCGAGCCGGAAGCGCTCCTGCATCGTTGCCGCTGATCGACGGCGCGACGCCAGCGATAGCTAAATGGCAGCGCCGGCCTGGCTCACGGCGCACGGGCAGCGCTGATGGGCATCGTGAAGGCTGTCGCGTGTACCCCTGCTGAGCCTGTCGCTAGTTGGTCCTGCTCCGTCCCCGCCGGATCCTCGCCAATGTGAGTCCAGCGACGAGGACACCTGCTGTTCCGGCGCCCAGCGCCGCGCGGCCCGTCCCGTTGGTCGTCGGGTGGGGCGGCTCGGAGTAGTGGTCCTCCGGGTGTTCGACGGCGGGCCCATTCGGCCCGTCCCGCAGCGCCATCTGCATCGCCTGCGCGAGGTGCAGCGCTCCGCGGTCGCTGCCCTGCGAGATCTGGGAACGGCAGCTGAAGCCGTCGGTGAGCAGCAGCGTGTGCGGTGAGGCAGCACGCACCGCGGGCATGAGCACCTGCTCTCCGGCTTGGATCGACACCGCGTAGCGCTCGCCGGCCTCGTAGCCGAACGATCCGGCCATGCCGCAGCAACCGGTGTCGAGCACCTCGTACTGCAGGCCCAGGCGATCGAGGACCGACCGGTCGCAGTCGGTGTCGCTGGTAGCCCGTTGATGGCAGTGGAAGTGCACGAGGGCCTTGCGCTGCAGCTGTGGCAGGTCCCAGTCGGCGGCGTGCTGGCTAACGAACTCGCCGAGGGTGAACGTCTGGCGGGCCAGGCGTTGGGCGTCCTCGTCGTGCGGCAGCATGTTGGTCAGCTCGTTGCGGAAGACCGCGCCGCAGCTCGGCTCCAGCGCTATCACCGGAGTGCCCGCGCGGATCTCCTCGCGTAGCCCTTCGAGGACGCGGTGCAGCAGGTGCCGGGCGAGCTTCAGCATCCCGTAGTCGTAGAGCGGCCGTCCGCAGCACAGCGATCCGGCGGGCAGCACGACCTCGAAGCCTCCCGCCTCGAGCACCTCAGTGGCGGCGATCGCCACCTCAGGATGGAAGTGGTCGTTGAACGTGTCCGGCCACAGCACGACGCGCTGACCTGGCTGGCGTTTGCCCACCGCCGGCCGCTGGGCGAACCACTGCTGGAAGGTCATCGGTGCGAATGCGGGCATCGACCGCTGCGGTGCGATGCCGGCGAGCCGTTTGCCGATCGCGGCGAACGGTTGGCGCTGGGTCAGCAGGTTGGCCAGCCGTGGCGCACGCGCGGCCACCTGCGCTTCCCAGCGGATCAGGCCGAGCGCATAGGCCTGGCGGGGCCGCAGCCGACCCTTGAAGTAGTGGGAGAGGAACTCCGCCTTGTAGGTCGCCATGTCGACGCGGACCGGGCACTCGTGCAGGCAGCCCTTGCAGGCCAAACACAGATCGAGCGCCTCCTTGACCGCCTCATTTCGCCAGCCGCCCTTCAGCGGCGAGCCCTGTCGCATCATCTCGAACAGCAGCCGGGCGCGGCCGCGGGTGGAATGCTGCTCCTCCATCGTCACCTGGTAGCTCGGGCACATCACGCCCTCCTGCTCCCGGCAGGCGCCCACCCCGAAGCAGAGCTCGGTGGCGGCCGCGAAGCTGCCCTGTTCGCCGGGAAAGCGAAACTCCGTGCTCACCTCGCGCGTGTGGTAGGACGGGTCCATCTGCAGGTTCGTATCCAGGGGGTACGGGTCGACGACCTTGCCGGGGTTCAGCTTCCCGTCGGGATCCCAGATCGCCTTGAACTCCCGGAACGCCTGCACCAGCTCATCGCCGAACATCTTCGGCAGCAGCTCCGCGCGCGCCTGGCCATCACCGTGCTCACCGGACAGCGAGCCGCCGTAACCGGCGATCAGGTCGCCCGCGTCCTCCATGAACGCCCGGTAGTTGCGCACCCCCTCGGCGGTGAGGAAGTTCCAGTCCATCCGGGTGTGCACACACCCGTGGCCGATGTGACCGAACATGCACGAGATACGGCGACCGTGCTTGTCGCACAACCGCTCGAGGTCGCGCAGGTAGTCGCCGATCTGCGCGGGCGCCACCGCGGCGTCCTCCCAGGACGGCCAGCCGGGGTGCTCACCCGGCACCTTGCTGTGGCCGACGCCACCTTCACGGATCTCCCAGACCTGCGCGATCTCGTCCGGATCCTCGAAGACCTTCACTCCGAGGGGCGAGCCGATCTTCCCGCCGCGTACAGCGTCGGCAAATTGCTCGGCCTGTTCGTTGGCCTCGTCGGCGGAGTCGGCGCCGAACTCGACGAGCAGCCAGCCGTCGCCGTCCGGCAGCAGATCAGAGTTGCGCTTGAAGCCCTTGCGCAACTCGTTGTCGAGCAGGCGGCGATCGAACGTCTCCAGACCGATCGGATCGAATTCCATCACTGCCGGCACCTGGTCGGCCGCCGTGGGGCAGCCGTCGTAGCCCGCCAGGACCAGCGAGCGGGACTGCGGGCTGTCGATCAGCTTGCACCGCGCCTCCAGCACCAGCGCGCAGGTCCCCTCGGTCCCGACGATCGCGGCGGCGAGGTTGCAGCCGTGCTCGGGCAGCAGTCGGTCGAGGTTGAAGCCGGAGATCCGACGAGGGATCTGCGGGAAGCGCTGCCGGATGGTGTCCCCGTAGCGCTCGCGCAGATCGCGCAGCGCCCGGTAGATCTCCCCGATCCGGCCGCCCTGCGCGATCGTGGCTTCGAGCTCCGCCTCGCTCACCGAGCACGGCAGCGTCAGGCGGGTCCCGTCGTAGAGCAGGACATCGAGTGCCTCGATGTTGTCGGCCGTGACGCCGGCCAGAATAGAGTGCGTCCCGCACGAGTTGTTGCCGATCATCCCGCCGAGCGTGCAGCGGCTGTGGGTGGCCGGGTCCGGGCCGAAGGTCAGCTCGTGCTCCTCGGCTCGCTCGCGCAGACGGTCGAGGACGAGGCCTGGCTGCACCCGGGCGAATCGCCGCTCGTGATCGAGCTCGAGGATCTCCTTCATGTACTTGGAGAAGTCGAACATCACGACCTCGTTGACCGTCTGGCCAGCCAGCCCCGTACCGCACCCACGGGCTCCGATCGGCACCCCGTGGCGGCGACAGATGTCCACCGCCGTTACGACGTCGGCGGCGTCGCGCGGAATAACCACGCCGAGGGGCACCTGCCGGTAGACCGACGCGTCGTTGGCATACAGCGCCCGTGAGCCGGACGAGAAGCGCACCTCCCCGCGCAGCTGGGATGCCATCTCGCGGGCCAGGACGCGCGCCCCGGCGCCGCCGGAGTCGGCCGGTTCGCCCGTGACCGGGCGCGTGAGGACGCTCATGTCACTGACCGTCGCCACCGGGGAGCTTCTCCACGATCGCCTCCCGAGCCCGCTCGAGCACCCCGGCGGGGCTCGTCTCGTAGCTCATCTCGCGGGCGAGCACCCTGGACATCGTCAGCGCGATCCGTTCCCGATTGGGCTCTCCCTGCGCCAACGCCCACGCGACGCCCTTGGCGTGCTCGGTGTTGATCGTCGGGGTCATCGGCATGACGTCGGGGTCGACGACAGCCTCGATCACCGCCGGACCGTCGAACTGCATGGCATCCTCGAACTGCTCACCGGCCCGCGCGGGATCATCGATTCGCACTCCCCTGATCCCGCACGCTTCGGCCACCTTGACAAAGTCCACCGGGGCCAGGGCAGTCCCGTACTGCGGATTGCCCAAGAACGCCATCTGCTCCCACTTGATGAGCCCCAGGACGTCGTTGCGCATCACGACCACCTTGACTGGCAGGTTGTACTGAGCGAGCGTCGCCAGCTCGCCCAGCATCATCGTCAGCGACCCATCTCCAGTGAGCGCGACGACCGGGCGATCGGGATAGGCCACCTGCGCCCCGATGGCATACGGCAGGGCAGCCATCATCGAGCACATCGTGCCGCTGAACGAGAACAGCTGGCCGCGGCGCAGCTCGGTCCGCGCCGCCCACGTCGTGACCGTGCCGGAGTCACCGCACAGGATCGCACGGTCGGGCATCGTGCGGCCGAGGTGAAACGGGACGGCGTCTGGAGCCATCGGGGCCTCACGGGGCTCGGCGCGCTGCGCCTGCAGCTCCCGCCAGTCCCGCATCTCGGCCTGCGCCTGCGCCAGGAACGAGCGGTCGCTGCGCGGCTCGAGCAGCGGCAGCAACTCCGCCAGCGTCAACTTTGCGTCGCCCGCCAGCCCGACCTCGACCGGATAGCGCAGCCCGATCCGCTCCGGAAGATCGTCGATCTGCACGCCAATGGCCGATCCCGGCTCCGGCAGGAACTCGATGTACGGGCTCGAGCTCCCGACGATCAGAATCGAGTCGCACCCGGTGAGCGCGTTCTGGGCCGGGCGCGTCCCGACCATGGCATAACCGCCCAGGCAGTACGGGCTGTCGTCGGGCACCGCATCCTTGCCGAGCATCGCCTTGACGATCGGCGCCCCCAGCTTCTCGGCCACTTGTTCCACCTCGGCCCCCGCCCCGCGGGCGCCTGCCCCGATGAAGATCACGGTCCGGGAGCCACGACCGAGGGCCTGGGCAGCCTGCTCCAGACGTTCGCGCGGTGGGAGGCGGCGCCCATCGAGGGCCGCCACTGCGGAGTGGCCCTCGATGTTCTTGATCGATCGATCACCGGTGACGGCATCTCCGGATTGGATGTCGATCGGGATCGCAAGGGCCGCAGGGCCACGCTGGCCGATCGCCGAGCGCACCGCCATGTCGACTACCGGCAGCACGTGCGCCTCGCCCATGATCCGTTGGCTGTACACGCACGGGTCTCGGTGCACCGCATCGTGGTTGATGTCCTGCAGGTAGTGGGTGCCGATCACGTCGTGATAGGTCATCCCGGTGATTGCGATCACGGGCGACTGATCGATGCGCGCGTCGTAGAGCCCGTTCATCAGGTGCACGGCACCGGGCGCCGCCGTCGAGAGACACGCCGCCGGTCGGCCGGTGAACTTCCCGTAGGCGCAGGCGGCTAGCGCAGCGGTCTCCTCATGGCGCACGTGGATGAAGCGGATCTGCTCCGAATGGGTGCGTAACGACTCCATCACGCCATTGATGCCATCCCCCGGCAGGCCGAAGCAGACGTCGATACCCCACTCGATCAGCCGTTCGACTAACTGATCAGATGCCGTGTGTGTGCGGGCCATGGTCACCTCTCTTCGGCGTCGATCGATATTCCGAGCGCTCCCTACCCATGGTGCTCCGGGCGCATCACGGTCTGTCACCTCACGAACAGCGTCTCGTCCGGTCTCGGCGCGCGCCGGCCAACGTGGACCGCTGCTGAACCGCATGATGTGTTCCTTTCTGACGCTTGCGGCGTGGTTAACCCGGGTGCCGGGCGATGACGCCACAACGGTCATCCTGCGAACGCCGGGGGTTCGTGTATGAACCAGTCACCAAGCCGTAGCGCCGGCATGCCGCCGACTCATTCCCTGGCCACTTCACGGCCGGGCGCTGCCGCCACTGGGCGTCGACCAGCGTGGGGAACCGTGCTAGCTGCGAGCTGTTCGGCAGCGGCGATCTGATCCGCCCGTGGGACACTGACGGCGAGTACGCTTCCCTTCCCATCTCCGTCGAGTGGGAGATCCTCCAGCCCAGCCGGATGGCCGCACTCGATGCGGCATTCACGCTCCGCGTAGCGCGGTGGCCGAGCATCAACAGCCGGATCGTCGGGCGAGTGGCCGAGCGGGCGCGTTACCTCGCGCTGACCCAGGCCGTGACCCATCTCCCGCGGGTCTCGGCTCGGCTGCTGATCCTGTTCTGGCTGCTGGCCGAGCGCTGGGGCAAGGTCACCCGCGACGGCGTGCAGATCAGGCTTCCCCTGACCCACGAGCTGCTCGGCATGCTCGTCGGCGCGCGGCGGCCACCGGTGACGCTCGCGCTTGCCCGGCTGGACGATGCCGAGCTGCTGAGGCGTGAGCGACGGGACCGCTGGCTGCTCACGAACCTCGCCGTCCGCCGGCTCGGAGAGCCGGAGAGCGTGTCGTTCGTCGCCGCCGAGCACGAGGACTGAACGCGTCCGCCGCCGAGGGCCGAGACGGTCAGGAGGCGAACAACCTTCGGCTGCGGCTGAACGAACTGCGTCGCCGGCGGGCAGGAACAGCGTATGAGCACTCAGCACCATCAGCCAGCCCCGCGGTCGGCCGGTGGCGGCGTGGAGCCGGAGCTGGCGCGCCAGAGCCATCGCTTCGGGATCGCCGGAGGCTGGTTTCTACTCGGTGGCCTGGTGCCGGCAGTTCCCGGAATCCTCCTCATCGTCCTCACCGGTGGTTGGGCCTACGACCTCGGTTGGGTTCTGGTGGCGATCGGACTCGTCCCCGCGGCCATGTCCGCCGGCCTGCTGTTGACGAGTGCGTTCGCCAATTGGACGGCACACCGGCGCCCTTTCGCCTGAGCGCTGATGCCAGATCAGCCGCTCGGAGGCGCGGACCTCCGGGCGAGGAATCGTCACGTGGAGCCTGGCAGGTGGTGTCGGCGGGAAGTTCCCGCGCGAAGGGAGCCCACCGGTCTTCGCGCTCCCCGGCCCACCGCTCCGGGACGAGCCCGCCAGCGGATCGGGTTCGTCACCGCACGAACATCCGTCACGCCGACGAATCTGATTGCCAGTTGAAGCGTCGGGGTATGCGGGCCGCATGCCCACCAGTGATGTCGAGATCGAGCGCGCGCTGAACGCCATCACGGCGACGCTGAACGACCAGGGACTCGAGGAGTGGGACCGCGGCCGCGCGCAGGAGATCGTCACCGGCGCCCTCGGGGGCGAACCCCACCTCACCGTCGATGACGGCGGGGGCGTGCACGACGATGCCGGACGCCGGATCGGGGCCATCCGGCGCACGCCGAGCGGTGAGTGGATCACCGAGCGTCAGAACGAGACCGCCGAGCGCTCGGACACCGCGATCCCGGTGCCCGGCCCGCAGAGCAAGCTGCGCAAGGGGCTGACGAAGCTGAAGATCTGGGGCTGAGGGCCGCCCCCTAGGAGCGACCGGCCGGATCCTCGCCCGAGGACCCCGGCTCCCCGACACCCGCCGGCCCGCCCTGACCCGTCCCCGGGCTCGGCGACTCCTCGCCCGGCGGCGACTGCCGCGGCGGCGGGTTGGCCCCCGGCACGCCGTCGTCCGCACGCTTGCGCTCCCACTCCTGGCGCGTCTCGTCGATCCGGTCCTGCACCTCCCGGCCCTGCTGCTCGAGGCGGTCGGCCTGCGACTCCAGTTCCTCGACCAGCGGCTCGTGATCCTCGGAGGCCATGCCCGCCGCCTACCCGCTGCCGGCGTCGGGCACACGCCGGGCGGGTAGTGGTGTCGGCCATGGGCCTCGCGATCCTCGACATCGACGGCACGCTGGTCGACACCAACTACCAGCACGCGATCGCCTGGTACCGGGCGTTCCGGGATCACGGGATCGACGTGGCGGTGTGGCGGATCCACCGTCACATCGGGATGGGCGGCGACCAGGTGGTGGAGGCGCTCACCGACGAGCGGACCGAACGCGAGCAGGGCGACGACATCCGGGACTCCGAGAGCGAGCACTACTCCGAGCTGATCGGCGAGGTGTCGGTGATGCGGGATGCCCGGGAGCTCATGCTGGAGCTGAAGCGGCGCGGGCACACCGTGGTGCTGGCCAGCTCGGCCAAGGCGGACGAGGTCGACCACTACCTCGACCTGCTCGACGCGCGCGAGATCGTCGACGACTGGACCACGTCGGCCGACGTCGAGGCGACCAAGCCCGAGCCTGATCTGGTGCACGCGGCATTGGGCAAGGCAGGGGCCCAGGCCGACGAAGCGACGATGATCGGCGACACCCCGTGGGACATCCATGCGGCGCGCAGGGCGGGCGTGGGGACGATCGCCGTGCTGACCGGCGGCTTCTCGATCGACGAGCTGCAGGAGTCCGGGGCGATCGCCGTGTTCGAGTCCATCGCCGACCTGCGCAACGGCGTCGACGACACGCCGCTGGCCTGAGCCACCGGTGCGGCCGTAATCCGGAGCACACCGGAACTCGGACCGCTTGCATTGAGGCTGCGCGCGGCATAGCTTGGGTGCCCGGCGGCCCGCGGGGCGGGCCGAGGATCCCGGCCAGGGAGACGCGAGGTGGAGTCAGCGACGATCGGGGTCAGGCGCCGGCCGAGCCCCCGCGCGTTCTGGCGCTCGCTGGACGCGGCACAGCGTCGCACGATGACGATGATGGCGGCGGTCGTCGGCGGGCTGCACGTCCTGGGGTTCGGCGCGCTGCTCGCGCTGGTGGTGCCCGACCGCTACCACCTCGGCACTGCGGGGACGTTCACGTTCGGCATCGGGATCACGGCCTACACGCTCGGCATGCGTCATGCGTTCGACGCCGACCACATCTCGGCCATCGACAACACCACGCGCAAGCTGATGGGCGAGGGCAGGCGGCCGCTCAGCGTCGGGTTCTGGTTCTCGCTCGGGCACTCGACGATCGTGTTCGGTCTCTCGCTGCTGATCTCGCTCGGCGTGCACTCGCTCGGCGGTCCGGTCCGCCACCACGAGTCGAGCCTGCACCAGGTGACCGGCTGGATCGGTACCGGCGTGTCCGGAACGTTCCTGTACCTGATCGCCGCGCTGAACCTCGTGATCCTGGTCGGCATGCTCAGGGTGTTCCGGGACCTGCGGACCGGTAGCTTCGACGAGGCCGGGCTGGAGGCCCAGCTCGACCGCCGGGGGCTGATGAACCGGTTCTTCGGGCGGCTGACCACGAAGATCAGCCGCCCGCAGCAGATGTACCCGATCGGAGTGCTGTTCGGGTTGGGGTTCGACACCGCGACCGAGGTCGCCCTGCTGGTGATCGCCGGCGGGGCCGGGGCGGCGGGCCTGCCGTGGTACGCGATCCTCTGCCTGCCGGTGCTGTTCGCCGCCGGAATGTCGCTACTGGACTCCATCGACGGATCGTTCATGAACTTCGCCTACGGATGGGCGTTCTCCAGGCCGGTCCGCAAGATCTTCTACAACCTCACGATCACCGGGCTGTCGATCGTCGTGGCACTGGTGATCGGGACGATCGAGCTCGGCGGCCTCCTCGCCCAGCACCTCAACCTCTCGGGTGCGTTCTGGACGTGGTTCGAGAACATCGACATCAACTCCCTGGGCTTCCTGATCGTCGGGATGTTCGTGGCCACGTGGGTCCTCGCCCTCTCGGTCTGGCACTTCGGCAATTTCGAGGAGCGCTGGAGCGGAGCACCGGGCGAGTCTCGGTCAGGCGGTCGGCGGCAGCGGGCGTGCGCCGCCGCTCAGGATCGCGCGGACCAGGCCGCCACCGCCGCCTGGCCGTAGGAGACCCCGCCGTCGCCAGCCGGTAGCCGCTGCGGCGCCAGGACCCGCAGGCCACGGGCGTCCAGTCCGGCGCTCGTCGCCTCGAGCAGGCGGCGGTTGGCGAACACCCCGCCGGCCAGGACCACGGTTTCGGTGTCGTGCTCGGCGGCCAGCTGCGCGCAGGCGCGGACCACCCCATCGGCGAGGCCGGCGTGAAACCGGGCGGCGACCCGGGCGGCACCGTCGCCGCGGCGCAGCGCGGCGGCCACCGCGGCGACCGTCTCGCGCGCGTCGAGCCGGAGCATTCCCGCCGTGCGGTACAGGGGCAGCGAAAAGGCCCCGGGCTCCCGCCGGTCGCACAGGGCCTCGAGCTCGATCGCCGCCTGCCCCTCGTAGGTGATCTCGGCCCGCAGACCGCACAGCGCGGAGACGGCATCGAACAGCCGCCCGACGCTCGTCGTCGCCGGCGAGGCCAGCCCGTGGCGGGCCAGCCGTGCCACCGTGTCCCACCGCTCGGCATCGACCTGGCCGGCGAGAGCACCCGGCACCCCCGGCGGCTGCGCCGCCTCCTGCAGCCAGGCGCAGGCCATCCGCCACGGCTGGCGGACAGCCTGCTCGCCGCCGGGCAGCCTCACCGGGTGCAGCGCCCCCACCCGCTGCACGCCGCCGATGTCGCCGACCAGCAGCTCGCCGCCCCACACCGTGCCGTCGAGCCCGTAGCCGCTGCCGTCGAAGACCGCGCCCACCGACCGACCGAGCTCACCGTGCTCGGCCAGCACCGCAGCCATGTGCGCATGGTGATGCTGCACGCCGATCGGCTCGACACCCTCGCGCTCGAGGGCGTAGCGAGTGGAGAGGTAGTCGGGATGCAGATCGTGGGCCACCAGTTCGGGGGCGACGGCGAACAGCCCCTGGAAATGCTCGATGCCCTCGGTGAACGAACGCAGCGTCTCCAGGTTCTGCAGGTCGCCGATGTGATGGCTGACCCAGGCGCGGCCGCCCTTGGCCACGCAGAACGTGCTCTTCAGCTCCGCGCCGCAGGCCAGCAGCGGCCGTGGCGCGCATGAATCGGGCAGGCACAGGCTCTCCGGCACGTAGCCGCGCGAGCGCCGCAGGAACACCGGCCGCCGTGATCCGGCCGGCCCGACGACGCGCAGAACCGAATCGTCGGTGCGGGTGTGGATCGGCCGGTCGTGGACGAGGAACAGATCGGCGATGTCGCCCAGGCGCCGAATCGCGTCCTCGTCCCGAAAGGCGATCGGCTCGTCGGACACGTTGCCGCTGGTGAAGACGAGCGTCGTCCCGGCATCGGCCAGCAGCAGGTGATGCAGTGGCGAGTAGGGAAGCATCACCCCCAGCTCCGGGCTGCCGGGCGCGACCGCGCGTGCCACGAGCTCGCCAGCCCGCCGCGGGGCGAGCACGATCGGCCGCCGAGGGCTGAGCAGCAGCTCCCGGGCCGCCGCCTCAAGCTCCACCAGCCCCTCGGCCGCGGTCACGTCGGGGGCCATCAGCGCGAAGGGCTTGTCCTCTCGGTGCTTACGCGCGCGCAGGCGCCGGACCACCCGTTCGTCGTCGGCGCGGCACGCCAGGTGGTAGCCGCCGATGCCCTTGACCGCCAGGATCAAGCCATCGCGCAGGGCGAGGCCCGCCCGGCGCACGAGGTCGGTCGCCGGCGCAGGTTCGACTCCGCGGCCAAAGCGGTCGAGCAGCGAGACGGCGGGACCGCACTCCGGGCACGCGTTTGGCTGGGCGTGAAAGCGCCGGTTCGCCGGATCGTCGTACTCGCGGCGGCAGCCAGGGCACATCGGGAAACCGGCCATCGTGGTGAGCGGGCGGTCGTACGGGACGGCGCGGACGATCGTGAACCGCGGGCCGCAGTTCGTGCAGTTGATGAACGGGTAGCGGAAGCGGCGGTCGGCCGGGTCCCGCAGCTCCCGCAGGCAGTCCGCACAGGTGGCGCTGTCGGCGCCGACCGGGGCATCAGCGTCCTGTCCCTGGGGGCTGGGAGCGATGTGGAAATCCACCTCGGCGAGCACCGGAACCGGCTGCGGATCGATCCCCTCGAGGATCGCCAAGGGGGGCGCCTCGTGCTCCAGGCGATGCAGGAACTCATCGAGCACCGCCGCTGAACCCTCCACCTCCAGCAGCACTCCGTACGCGTCGTTGAGCACGTAGCCGCCGAGGCCCAGCTGACGGGCGACCCGGTAGGCGTGGGGGCGGAAGCCGACACCCTGGACCGTGCCCCGGACGCGGACGCGCAGGCGCCGACGGACCCGCTCGGGCGCCGCGGCGCTCATCCCACGAGCTCCCGCAGGACGTGGTAGGCGCTGGCCTGCGCCTCCTGGATGCGCGGGATGTGCTCCGAGCGGGTGATGATCACGTGATCAGCCAGCCGGTTTCCCGCCACCTGGCCACCGTCGTAGCCGACCAGGGCGACGCTCCCCAGCCCCCGCTCGCGGGCCTGCCCCAGCGCCGCTATCACGTTGGCCGAATTGCCGGAGGTCGATAGCGCCAGGAGCACGTCCCCCGGCTGCCCGTAGGCGATCACCTGGCGGGAGAAGATCGCCTCGGGCCCGATGTCGTTGGCGATCGCGGTGAGGATCCCGGCATCTTCGGTCAGGTCGACCGCGGGCCAGCCGCCTCCCGAGCCCCGGCCGGCGCGGAAGTCGGCGACGACGTCCATGGCGTCCGTGGCCGACCCACCGTTGCCGAGGGCGAGCAGCTGGCCGCCGGCGCGCAGGCTCGCTGCCAGCTGCGCCGCCGCCGCGGCCAGCGTCGCCGCGTTCTCGTTCAGGGTCTCGGTGCGCAGCGCGCTGATCTCCTGCGCCTTGAGCCGCACCGAACCGGCGACGTCGGCCAGCACCGCGTCCAGGTCGTCCTCGTCCTCATCCAGGAACGGGTAGAGGAAGCTCGAGGCACCGGCATCGTGGCGGCGACGCTCGTTGCGCCCCCGCAGCAGTCCGCGGTGCTCGAAGAACACATGCACCAGCTCCCACAGGAGGTGGTAGAGGGTCTCGACGACCTCCTGCCGGATGTCATCGTCGCCGCCCGGCGGCGAGAACTCCCATTCGGCGCCGCCCGCCCCGAACGCGATCGTGAGCGCTCCCCGGTCCCGCGCCGCCCGGACCGCCGCCGCGGCCTCGCCACCGTCCCGGTCGATCCCGAACGCGACCGCAATATCCTCGCCGCGGACGAGCAGCGACACCTGGCCGCCGAGCGATCCGCCCTCACCGGTGAGCGCGAGCGCCGGCAGCGCGCGCTTGCCGACGATCACCGGGTGCACGAACTCCACCGCCACGTGGCGGGCATCCGAGCGCGCGGCCGGCGTCGCGCCGAGGGCCACCAACCGCCCCCCGCGCGCGAAGCGCTCAGCCATCAGGTGGCAGAGCGACGCCAGCCGGCCCGCCTCTGCCACGAAGAACGGCACGCCCACCGCCAGCCGCCGCTCGGCGCATCTCGCCACCTCGGTCCGGATGGCGTCCGAGACGGCGGCGAGGCTCACGCCACCGCTCGCTGGCGCCCGGCCACCCCCTGCAGCCAGCCTCGCCACTCCTCCACGCCCTCGCCGGTCCGAGCGCTGACCAGCAGGCGCGCCGCCCGCGGATTGACCTGCTCCACGTGGTACAGGAACTTGTCCAGGTCGAAGTCGAGGTGGGGCAGCAGGTCGATCTTGTTGACCACCACCAGCTCGCAGGCGCGGAACATCAGGGGGTACTTCAGTGGCTTGTCCTCCCCCTCGGTCACCGAGCAGACCATCGCGCGCACATCCTCGCCGACGCAGAACTCGGCGGGGCACACGAGGTTGCCGACGTTCTCGATCACGAGCAGGTCGATGTCCTCGAGCGGCAGTGCCGGCAGCGCCGAGCGGACCATGTTCGCGTCGAGGTGGCATTCGCCGCCGAAGCCCGAGCCGGTGTTCAGCTGGGTGACCGGCACGTGCAGGCCGGCCAGCCGATCGGCGTCGAAGGATCCCTGCACATCGCCCTCCAGCACCCCCGCCCGCACACCGAGCCCGTCCCCGAGCGCCGCCTCCAGCAGCATCGTCTTACCTGCCCCCGGAGCGCTCATCAGGTTCACCACGCGCACGTCGTGGCGGTCGAAGTCCTCGCGGTTGGCCCGCGCGATCGTGTTGTTGGCGTCGAGGGCATCCTCCACGACCCTGACTCTGGTTCGGTGCACGATCCTCCTCCCGCCTAGGGGCTCGACTGCTTGTCGGGCGTGGTCTCGCCGATGTCCTCCGGGTGCTCGTGGGCCCGGGGGGGAACGCCTCCGGCCGGCGCGGTCTCATCCACCGGGTGGCCCGGCTCGGGCGAGCTCAGGTGCTCGCCCTCGGTCGGCGAGTCCACGTGAGGTGGCTGGTCCACCGGCTGCTGCTGTGACTCCTGGCGGTTCTCGTCCATCGTCGATCACATCCCTTCGATCTTCATGTAGCGCCGGAGCTCCGGCAGCTGGGCGGCCACGGCGGCGGCGAGCGCTGCGGCGAGGCCGAGCAGCGCGACCATCTGGGCAGTGGGACTGATGCGGATCTCCTTCATGGTCCGAATACCTCCTGGGCTGGGGTTTGGCCGTGGATGTCGGCGAGCAGCTCCTCGGTGAGCTCGAGCGCGGGGTCCAGGGCTGCCAGCACCGCGGGCGAGAGCTCTGCCACGACGTTCTCCTCGGCGGCGCTCAGCCGCGTCTGCGGCTCACAGCCGACGACGAAGGTCGGCGGGGGCGTGCCGCCGAAGGTGCGAACCAACCCGATCACGCTGACCGGATCCATCCCGTGGCCATCGACGGTGACCTCGGACTCCTCGTCGGGATCGACCTCGATCACGTACAGCGTTCCCGGAGCTCGGCCGCGCGGCGTGGCGTCGAGCAGCACCACTGCGTCGTAGCCATCCTGCATGGCGAAAGCGAGGTCCATGCCGCGGATGCCGAAGTCGACCACCTCCACCCCGGGCGGCACCTCGCGTCGCCCCAGGCGGTCGGCCAGCGCCACCCCGAACCCGTCGTCACCCAGGAACACGTTGCCGATGCCAGCCACCAGGATCCGCTTCGTCTCCGCCTCCGGTGCCTCGGCAGCGCCGGGAAGCGGCTCCACCTCGGCGAGCGAGAAGAAGAAGCGATGGCCGGGCTGGCGGGCGAAGCCGAGATCGCGCCCCGGGTCGTCCTCCACCACCACCGCCAGCGTGAACTCTCCCTCCAGGTCCTGCTCGATCGACTCGATCACCGCGGTGCGACCGTCGAGCACCAGGTCGAACACGTCGCCTCCGGGCCGGGGATGCAGTCGCACCCGGCTGCCGGCCCGCAGCTCGCTGCCCGGCACCGTCACGCTGTCAGGGGCGGCCCGCGCGAGCTCCTCCCAGTAGCCGCTCACGGGCGAGCCATCCCGAACTCGCGCACGGTGCCGTGGAGCGCCATCAGCTGCTCCGGGGTGAGCGCTTCGGTCCGCTCGAGGATCTCCCGCGCTCGCGGGTCGGTGGCCGCCATCTCCGCCTTCTCCACGTCGGTCAGGCTGAGGACGTTCAGCACCAGGAGCTGGTCGATCTCCCCCCCGTCGAACCAGTCCCCCGGGCTCTCGGGAGCGATCCGCGGGTGATCCTCGAGGATGATCGGCGAGGCGAGGACCGTGCTGCGGTCCGGCGGCTCACCGACCAGCACCGGCCAGCTGCCGAGGTTCTGGCACGCCTCGGCCGGCCCGGCGAGGTCCGCCGGCGGGTCGGTGGCCGAGACGAACTCGCCGCCGGTGGCGCGCAGCATCGCGTGGGTGGAGCAGAGCGTGTGGGCCAGCGCCTGCTGACGGGTCCCGGGCCCGAAGGGCGTGGAGTTGCGCACGCGCACGCGCAGGAGCCAGAGCTCCGGCCCCAGCTGCTGCGCCCTCACGTCGAGCTCGCCGCGGAGCTCCGCCCACGAGCGGATCAGCGCTCCCTCGCAGGCGCCGGTGGGACCTGCGAGGTGCTCCTGCCGGCGGCCGGCGGCGATGGCGATGGGGAGCTGCATCGGGGCCTCCAGTTGCTCGAGGCGCAACGGCGCCGTGGCGATCTCCCGCTCGGCCGCCTCGTCCCAGGCCAGATGGCGCTCCCCGTCCACCACCAGCTCGTCGACGGGCTCCAGCCCGCCACCGCGCCGGCGCGCCACGTCGCGATGCACCACGTGCAGGAAGCGCACGCTCACCCCGACCTCGGTGGCCGCGGGGCCCTGCACCAGCACCTCGGTCTGCATCACGTCGCGGTCGTCGGGATGGAGCCGGCTGTGCTCCGGCGGGTAAACGCCGCCCCAGGTGAAGCGTCGCTGGTTCTTTAGCGCCGAGCGCCGATAGGGCCACAGGATGAACCCCTCGTACAGCACGGCGTCGGCGATGGCGCGGACCGGGTCAGGCCTCATGCCGAGTCCCCGTCGCCGAGCAGCGCCTCGACCGCCGCCTCCCAGCTCTCGAAGGCGTGGCGCGCCTTGTACCGGCACAGGCGGTCGAAGGTGTTCGCCTGGAGGCGCAGCCAGGCGACGTCACGGAAGTGCCGCTCCAGCGTCTGCTTCCAGACCGCGACCGGCAGCCGGTGGTCGACCTCGTTCTCCCAGGCGATGCGCGAGGTCTGCAGCGCGCCGTCGGCAGCCAGGTAGAAGACCGTCCCGCTGAACAGGAACTCCAGCGGGATGAGCCCGTCACGCAGGGCGGCGAAGTAGCGCGCAGCGGTGATCTCGAGGTCGTAGGTGCAGGGCACCTCCAGGCTCACCACCGACTCCCCGGTGAACGGTGGAACGACCGCCGTGGTCCGCAGCCAAGGCAGCGTGCGCAGTGTGCTCCCCCAGCGCTCCGGCAGTCCGAACAGCTCGAGCAGCCGCTCCTGGACCTCCGGTTCGTAGCCGCGCTGGCGTGCCGCGATCTGGATCTGCACGTCGAGCAGCACCGAACGAATCGAATGTCCGCCGGGCGCCTCGATCCGCAGCGCGAACGCCAGGGTGGGAACCGCCGCGTACGGCACCGCGGCCGCCCCCTCCACGGCGAAGCGCAGCTCGGGGATCGCCTCCGGAACGGCGCAGCCGGCGCGGTGGAGTGCTGACACTGGCTTCCCCGTCCGCGCCTAGGCCGGCGAGAGGTTCGGCATGCTCGGGTCGATCGGCTCGTGATGCTTGGGATTGATGCCGGTCGAGCGCGCCGCGGTCGAGGTGCCGTCGGGCTCGTGCCCGACCATCTTCTCGTAGCTGCCCTTGGCATTGCCCTGCTGGATCCCGGGCGTATGCGCCGGAAGATCGGCGGTCACCTCCTGGCGGCCACGCTTGATGGTTGCCATCGCTCGCTCCTTTCCGGAGTGGATTGCTGGGTGAAGGGACGGGCGCGCCGGTCGAGATCGGCGAAGAAGCGCTCGAGCTCCGACCACACCTCCTGGCCTCCGGTGAAGCCGCGCCAGCGCGTGCGGATGAGCGCCACCAGCCGGTAGCAGTCCTCGACCGGGACCAGCCAGTGGCGACGCTCGCCGTGGGCCCGGTTGACGAGCAGCGCCTCCACGTCGGGCTCCATCTCGCTCAGCACCGGGTTGGCGCGCTCCACCTCCTGCCAGGTGTGCAGCTCGAGCCGGGATTCCGTCGCGCCCATCGGGCTGGGATAGAAGGCCATCACGCCTCCGGCGACCGAGCTGGCGAAGAAGAACGCCATCTCCACCGGGATCCGCAACTGCTCCCAGGTGAGCTCCGAGAGCTCGAAGTCCGTCAGGGCCAGCCGGCGGTCCGGGACCAGCCGGAAGTGCCCGCCGCCGGCGGCGCGCCGGTCGAGCAGCACCGAGCACGCCCGGCAGGCGCACAGGAGCCGCCGCGTCTGCACGTCCACCACGTGACGATGCTCGGCGGGCACCGGCAGGCCGCAGAGCTCGCAGCGTTCCGGCTCCGGTCCAGCGGCGGCCGCCGGGACCTCGCGCTGGGCCAGGCGGCTCAGCCGCGGCGAGGCGAGGGTGGTGGCGCGGCGGGGCATGACCTACACGGCGACGCTCAGCGCCACCTTGACCAGTCCGTCCTCGCCGCTCAGCAGCGGGATGGGCTCGAGGTGCAGCTGCGGTGCGTCGAGGCAACGTCCCGCGCGCAGCGCGTCATAGCGCCTCCCGCAGCCGGAGCAGGTCAGCTCCGCCGCCACCAGGCGCGCGTCGGCCATCGACGCCGCACAGCCCGGGCACTGCGGGCGGTAGGCGTAGAGGCTGCCGGTGAGCTTCAGGAACAGCACCGGCTGACCGGCGACCGTCCGCAGCGCCATCCCGCCCCCGGAGAGCTCCGGCAGCCCGCCGGCCATCATCCACTCCCCCGCCGGCTCGGCTTCCGGCGCCGCGCGCGGCGGCAGGAGCTCGATCTGCAGCAGCGGCGAAGCATCCGGCGGGGCGGCGTCGACGGCGATGACGTCCTCGATCTCCGGCGCCGCCTTGTGGATCGCGTTCTCGATCGCCAGCTTGAGCGTCATGGCCGACGACGGGCAGCCGCTGCAGCTGCCCTGCAGACGCAGGTGCACCGCGGCGCCGTCGATCTCCAGCAGCTCCACGTTGCCGCCGTGGGACTCCAGGTAGGGCCGCACCTCATCAAGCGCCTGGTGGACCCGCGACTCGAGTGCCACCGGGTGCAGGCCGTGCAGCAGCAGCAGGTGGGCCACCAGCTCATCGCTGCTCAGCGCCCGCGCCAGCTCACCGTCGTCGCGGTCGGCGAGCGCGTCGACGATCCGCTCGAGTCCCGCCCCGTAGAGCTCGAGCAGCGCCTGCGTCAGCTCGGTGCTCGTCTGGCGTGCGACCGGGTCGGAGAGCTGCTCGACCTCCGCGAGCAGCCGCTCCACATCCGCGACGAGATCGCGCGCGACCGTGGTCGTCATCGTCAGCTGTGCTCGCCGAACATCGGCTGATGGACGGTGCGGACCGTCTTGCCCCGGCCCAGGTACATGTGCACGCCGCACGGCAGGCAGGGATCGAATGATCGGACCGCCCGCATGATGTCGATCCCGCGGAAGTGGTCCTGATCGTTCTCCTCGAAGATCGGCATCCCCATCACCGCGTCCTCGTACGGTCCCGGAGTCCCGTAGGAGTCGGTGGGGCTGCCGTTCCAGGGGGTCGGCGGGTACGGGTGGTAGTTGGCGATCTTGCCCTCGCGGATCACCAGGTGGTGGCTGAGCACCCCGCGGACGGCCTCGTGGAAGCCGCACCCGATCGCCTCGTCGGGCACGTCGAAGTCCTCGAACACCTTGGTCCGCCCCGCCCGCACCTCGTTCATCGCCTGATCGACGAAGTGCAGCGCCATCGCCGCCGAGTAGGCGACGAAGTAGATCCGCGCCCGGTCGCGCTCGATGGCGTTCGACCACTGGGGGATCTTCCACTCGAGCGTCTGCTCCGGGGTGTTCGGCGTCTGGGGGAGGTTGATGAGGACGCTGTGTCCGGTGGACTTGACGAACGGCGTGTCGACCTTGCCGGCCAGCGCAGTGGCCCACAGCCGCGCCAGGGCCCCTCCCCCGGTGTCGAGCGCCAGGTTGTCTCCCGTGCGCTTATCGAACCACCGCGGGCTCATCACCCACGAGTAGTTGCCGCCATCGAGCTCGCGCTTCTGGGGCTTCGGGATCGTCGTCTGGTTCCACGGGTGGCGCTGGTCGACGGGATTGCCGAGCGGGTCGTGGCCGACGAACGTCTCCTCGCCCACCCAGTCCTGGTAGTAGGAGGAGCCGAGCAGGATCCGGATCCCCAGGTTGATCTCAACCAGGTCGGTGGTGACGAGCTCGCCGTCGACCACCACGCCCGGGGTGACGAACATCTCGTTGCCCCAGTGGTTCATGTTCTTGTAGTCGTAGTCGACGTGCTCGGGGTTGTTGAACGCCCCCCAGCACCCGAGGAGGATCCGCCGCCGGCCGACCTCCTCGTACCCGGGCATCGCCTCGTAGAAGAAGTCGAACACGTCGTCGTTCATCGCCACGGCCTTCTTGATGAAGTCCAGGCAGCGCAGCAACCGACTGAGGTAGTCGGTGAACAGCGTCGGGGTCGGCATCGTGCCCACACCACCGGGATAGATGGTGGACGGGTGGACGTGGCGGCCCTCCATCAGGCAGATCATCTCCCGCCCGATGCGGCTCATCAGCAGCGCTTCCTTGTACGTCTCACCCGTGAACGGGTTGTAGGAGCGCATGATGTCGCCGATCGTGCGGTATCCGTGGATCTCCGCTCCACGAGCCTCGGCGCTCTCCGCCTTGGCCCAGACGCTCGGGTTGGTCTCCCTGACCATCTGCTCGCAGAAGTCCACGAACACCAGGTTGTCCTGGAAGATGATGTGGTCGAAGATGTACTCGGCCGCCTCGCCGAGGTTGACGATCCACTCGCCGAGCGGGGGCGGCTTGACGCCGTAGGCCATCTGCTGCGCGTAGCAGGAGCAGACGGCGTGGTTGTCGCCGCAGATCCCGCAGATGCGGCTGGTGATGAAGTGGGCGTCGCGTGGGTCCTTGCCCTTCATGAACACGCTGTAGCCGCGGAACAGCGACGAGGTGCTCTTGCACGAGACGACCTCGCGGTTGTCGAAGTCGATCTTGGTGTAGATCCCGAGGTTGCCGACGATCCGCGTGATCGGGTCCCACGCCATGTCCACGAGCTTGCCTGCCTCGGGCCTGATCTTCTCCTGGGTCGTTGCCATGGTCGAGCCTTTCGTTTCGAGAGTCAGTTGCCCCAGCGCGGCTTGTAGCCGGTGGTGAGCTCTGGCCGGTTGTGACGCCACTTCGTCTCTTGGTTCATGGTGCGGTTGGTGATCCCGCGGAGCTTGCGGATCACCGGGCCGTAGGCGCCGGTGATCGCGGTGGAGACCCCGCCGCCGGGCGGGGCGTCCATGAACGGCATGAACTTGTCGGGGAAGCCGGGCATCGTGCAGCCGATGCAGATCCCGCCCACGTTCGGGCAGCCCCCGATCCCGGCCATCCACCCGCGCTTGGGCACGTTGCAGTTGACGACCGGGCCCCAGCAGCCGATCTTCACCTGGCACTTGGGCGAGTTGTAGTCCTTGGCGAAGTCACCCTGCTCGTAGTAGCCCGCGCGGTCGCACCCCTCGTGGACGGTCTTGCCGAAGATCCACTGCGGACGCAGTGCCTCGTCCAGCGGAATCGTCGGTGCCAGCCCGGCCGCCTGGTAGAGCAGCCACACCAGCGTCTCCATGAAGTTCTCCGGCTGCACCGGACAGCCCGGGACGTTGACGATCGGCAGACCGCCCGCCGAGCGGAAGTCCCAGCCCAGGTAGTCGGCCAGACCCATGCAGCCGGTGGGATTGCCGGCCATCGCGTGGATCCCGCCATACGTGGCGCAGGTGCCGATCGCCACCACCCCCCAGGCCTTGGGCGCCAGCTGATCCAGCCACCAGTTCAGGGTCAGCGGCTCCCCGGTGGCCTCGTCGTTGCCGAACGACGTCCAGTACCCCTCGCCGTTGATCTTCTCGTTGGGGATCGAGCCCTCGATCACCAGCACGAACGGCTTGTCGAGCTCCCCGCGAGCGGCCTGACGGAACGGCAGCAGGAACTCCTCGCCGCCGAGGGTGGGTGAGAGCACCTTGTTGTGCAGGTTCACCTTCGGGAGGCCGGGGATCGCCCCCAGCAGCACGTCCTCGATCCCCGGCTGCCCGGCGGCGGTGATCGACACCGAGTCGCCGTCGCAGCTCATCCCCTCGGAGATCCACAGGATGTGCACTTCGTCCACGCCTGATGCCTTCGGTTCAACCGCCATGCCAGATCCCTTCGGTCGTGATCTCTGCCTCCAGCTCGAGAGCGTCGACGAGCAGCTCCTCACCCGTCAGCAGCTCGAGGTCCAGGCTCCCGCAGCCCGCGCACTGCAGTGGGAACTCCGTCATCGTGCTCTGCACCCCGCACGCCCGGCAGATGCCGCGGGCGGGGATCTCGTGCACCACCAGCTCGGCCCCCTGGAGCGCGGTGCCGGTGGCCAGGAGCTCGAAGGCGAACTCCAGGGCATCGGGCACCACCTGTCGCAGGTGCCCGACCTGGAGCTCGACGCGGGCCACCGCTCGCCCGCGCGCGTGTCGCAACGCCACCTCGACGACCGCCTCCGCTATCGAGAGCTCGTGCACGGCGGGCCTCAGCAGATCCTCGGCAGCGGATCGCCGACCAGCTGGTCCATCACCCGCCGGCCGCCGAAGCCGGTCTGGACGAGCACCATGCCCGGCGGCTCGGCACGCACCTCGCCGATCTCGACCGCCGCTTCGCAGCCCGGCACCATCCGCAGTGCGTCGAGTGCCGCTCCCACCGCATCGGGCGAGACGAACGCCACCAGCTTGCCCTCGTTGGCCACGTACATGGGATCGATGCCGAGGATCTCCGCCGCCCCGGCCACAGCCGGCAGCACCGGGATGTCGCCCTCCCGCACGAGCATCGCCACCGACGAGGCGCGGGCCAGCTCGTTGAGCACCGACGCCACGCCCCCCCGCGTGGCGTCACGCAGGCAGCGCAGCTGCGGACCGACCGCCCCCAGCAGGGCATCGACGGCGTTCCACAGGGGCTGGGTATCGGACTCGATGTCCGCGTCGAGGTCGAACTCGTTGCGCGCCAGCATGATCGCCGTGCCGTGGTCGCCGATCGTGCCCGACAGGATGATCCGGTCCCCGGGGCGAAGCGACCGCGGCGAGAACCGCGCCCGCGGGTCGCGCTCCCCCACCCCGCTGGTGCACACGTACATGCCGTCCGCGTGCCCGCGCTCCACCACCTTGGTGTCCCCGGCCACGATCTCGACTCCCGCCCCCGCCGCCGCCCGCGCCACCGCCTCCACCTCGGATCGCAGGACGTCGGCCCCGAGCCCCTCCTCCAGCACCAGCGACAGGGTCAGCGCCAGCGGCCGCGCTCCCGCCACCGCCAGGTCGTTGACCGTGCCGTTGACCGCCAGCTCGCCGATCGATCCGCCCGGGAAGCGCAGCGGGCGCACGACGTAGGCGTCGGTCGTCATCGCCAGCGCCGCCCGGCCGGCGGCGAAGGACCCCGCATCGGCCATCTCCTCGAGCGCCGTCCCGCCGAGCGTCGGCACCAGCAGTCCCTCGATCAGTCCCTGCGTCGCCTTGCCGCCGGCTCCGTGGGCCATCGTGATCTGCTCGTCGCGGAACTTCGCGCGTTTGCCCCGAGCGGTCTCGATGATCCCCAGGATCCGCTCCTCCCGGCCCGGGATCGTGGCCGGATCGGCCATCAGACGACCTCGCGCTCCCGGGCGAAGCGTCCAAAGTTGTAGTACGCCGCGCAGGCTCCCTCCGAGGAGACCATGCAGGTGCCGATCGGACGCTCGGGCGTGCAGGCGGTGCCGAACACCTTGCACTCCCACGGCTTGATCACCCCTTTGAGCACCTCGCCGCACTGGCACGCCTTGGGGTCGGCGATCCGGATCCCGGGGACCGCGAAGCGACGCTCCGCATCGAGCTCGGCGTAGGCATCGGACAGGCGCAGACCGCTGTGCGAGATGAAGCCGAGCCCCCGCCACTCGAAGTGCGGGCGCAGCTCGAACACCTCGGCCATCACCTCCAGCGCGCGGAGGTTGCCCTCGTCGGCAACCACCCGCGTGTACTGGTTCTCGACCTCGCAGCGGCCGGCGTCCAGCTGGCGCAGGATCATCACGATCGCCTGCAGGATGTCCAGCGGCTCGAAGCCGGCGATCACCACCGGCTTGCCGTAGTCGGCCGGGATGAACCGGAACGGCCGGGCTCCGACCACCGTCGAGACGTGCCCCGGCCCGATGAACCCGTCCAGGCGCAGGTCGGGGGACTCGAGCAGCGCCCGCAGCGGCGGCACGATCGTCACGTGCGAACACATGCAGGAGAAGTTCCGCACCCCTTCGGCCCGGGCGCGCTTGAGCGTCAGCGCGGTGGACGGCGCGGTCGTCTCGAAGCCGATGGCGAAGAACACCACCTCGCGGTCGGGGTTCTGCTTGGCGATCCGCAGCGCGTCGAGCGGCGAGTAGACCATGCGGATGTCGGCCCCCCGGGCCTTGGCCTCGAGCAGGCTGCCGGTCGACCCCGGCACCCGCATCATGTCCCCGAAGCAGGTGAAGATCACGCCGGGCTCGTGGGCCAGCGCGATCCCGTCGTCCACGCGGCCCATCGGGATCACGCACACGGGGCATCCGGGTCCGTGGACGAGCTCGACGTTGGCCGGCAGCAGGTCGTCGACGCCGTACTTGTAGATCGAGTGGGTATGGCCCCCGCACACCTCCATGAACTTGTAGTGGCGCCCCGGCGCCACGCGCGAGAGGATCTCGGCGGCCAGCGCCTGGCCGAGCTCGGGATCGCGGTACTCGTCGACGAACCTCAACCGACTGCTCCCCCGAGCGCGATCGCCGTGCCGGCGTGGACCAGCAGTCGGTCGGTCGGCCCCACCGGGGCGACGAGCGCGATCTCGACCGTCTGGCGACGCCCGTCGTCGGACTCGCAGAGCGCCAACGCGCGGGCGTCGTCCACTGCGATGACGGTCAGGAGGTCGCCGACGTCACCGCAGGTGATGCAGCGCTCGTCCCGGCAGCTCACTCGATCACGCTCGCCTTGAGCTCCTCGAGCTCCTGCTCGTACTCGGCACCCATCTGCTCCAGGAGCTCGCGGGTGGCGTGCGCCTCCGCCTCGTCGATCTGCGAGATGGCGAATCCGACGTGGATCAGCACCCAGTCGCCGGGACCCACTCCCCCCTGTTCTCCGTCGAGCAGGCCGATGTTCACGCTGCGCCGGACACCGGCGACCTCCACCTTGGCCAGGCGGCGCTCCTCGTCGACGACCGACACCACCTGACCAGGGATCGCCAAGCACATCGACCCGTTCTACACCTGGCCGAGCGCGGCGCGAGGAGCTTGGTAACGCGGGTTACGTGGTCGGGCAGTAATGCCCGTTACCAGCTGAAAACGCCGCCGTGGCTGGTTAGACTCGATCGCTGGGAGAGGCTGTCCGCGGCGGAGTACAGCGCCGCCGGGCAGCAGCCTCCTCGCCGGTCGAGAGGAACAGCGCATCGCAAGCGAACGAGCAGACGGCGAGCGAACGAGCACGGCAGACTGGCCGCACGTGCGGCTTCGGCCCGCCGAGGCCGCGCCTCCGCACACCTACCTGCTCGACGAGGACGACGACCTGGCGGCGATCGTCGACGACCGGACGCTCGCGCACGCGCGGCGCTCGACCAGCGTGCGGGTGCTCCGGGCCGAGACCGGCCAGTGCGACCTGCGCGACTGGTTCGCGGGCGCCGGGGACGGGCCGGGGCTGATGGTGCTGGAGGGCCTGCTCGCCCTGGAGGTCCACCTCGGCGGGCGGACGGCCACCGAGCTGCTCGGGGCCGGCGACCTGCTGATGGTGCCCCACTGCCGGATGGAGGAGATGGTGCGCCACAACGACGTGTGGCGGGTCCTCGCCCCGGTGCGGGTCGCCGTGCTCGACGAGAGCTTCCTGGAGCGGGTGCGGGCCTGGCCGTCGCTCACCCGGGCGCTCATGCGCCGCGTCTCCCAGCGGGTCAGCGAGGTCGATGCGCTGCGGGCGATCAGCTGCCACCCGCGCCTGGAGGTCCGCCTCGTGCTCCTGCTCTGGCACCTGGGGTCGCGCTGGGGCCGGGTGGAGCCGAGCGGGATCCGGCTGACGCTGCCGCTCACCCACCGGCTGCTCGGCCAGCTGGTGGGCGCGGAGCGGCCCTCGATATCCCACGCGCTGCGCCGCCTGGACCGCTGCGGTCTGGTCAGTGGCGGCGCCGGCGACCTGCACCTCCATGGGACGGTGGAGGAGCACCTGAACGTGCTGGCCGAGCGAGCCGACCCGCGGCAGCGCCGGATGGCAATGGTCCGCCCGGCGATGTAGCCGCGCGGTGGGCGATGCTCAGCGCAGCGTCAGCATGGTGAGCGCGGCGAGCAGCCCGATACCCAGGGCGAGGCTCGCCGTGTAGTCCCCGATCCGCCCGGTGTGCGTCCGCTTGATCGGCCGCAGCGCGGCGCCCGCGGCGCGCTCGATGGTTTCCCAGGCGCCGGTGAGACGCCGACCCCAGAGCGACAGCGCGGCCAGGCCGACGGCGAGCAGGCTCGCTCCGCCGCAGTACGCGTAGTCGTACCATTCCGGGGCGGAGGAGTGAGCCGACAGCGCCGGCAGGGAGCCGCCGTAGACCGCGTGATGGTATTGCGCGAAGTCGGTCAGCCGGTGGGCTGCGGTGGTGGCCACGTCGGCCAGGCCGAACCACACCCCGGTGGCCACGGCGCCGACCAGCAGCGCGAGAGAGGCCAGCACCATGAGCGGTGGCGTGCGGTCGCTCCCCTGGCTCTCCGGCTCGGTCTCGGCATCGGCGTCGTCTCCCTCGCCCTCCTCCGCCACGTCGCCCCATCCCCAGAAGATGCGACCGGCCGCGCGGAGCACCGCCGCGCCGGCCAGCCCGGACACGAGCGCGATCAGCGGGGGCACGAACCCGTAGCCGACCTGGTTGGCGGCATCCTCGATCATCGACTTGCCGAGGAAGGGGCCGAACGGCGGCAGGCTGGCGATGAGCAGGCCTCCGGCCACGAACAGCGCCGCGGTCACCCGCAGATGCCGTCCGCGGCCGTGCAGCCGGCGCTGGCTGAGGTGACCGAGGCGATGCTGGAGGATGCCGGCGCAGGCGAACAGCAGGGCCTTGCCGAACCCGTCCGCCACGACGTACACCGCCACGCCGGCGACGGCGTCGGCGGTGAGCAACCCCAGGCCGGTGAGGAAGATCCCGACGAACGCGATGGTGACGAACGCCAGCATCCGCTTCAGGTGGTCCTCGCCCAGCGCCATCACCGCCCCCCACAGCGCCGTGACGAGGCCCGCGACGACGAGGATCACGCGCAGCGTGGCCACCGATCCGGCGAACCCGGGGGCGAAGGCGCTGAAGTAGATCCGCCCCAGGCCGTAGATCCCCATCTCGCTCATGGCGCCGGCCAGCAGGAGGCACACGGGCGCCAGAGCGACCGCGTAGGCATCGGCCAGCCAGAAGTGGAACGGGACCACCGCAGCCTTGATCAGCAGCGCCGCGGCGATGAGCGCGAACGCCGCCACCACGACCACGTCGTTGCCGGAATGCTGCAGGTAGTGGCCGATCTGCGCGAGGTTGAGCGCGCCGGTGCGCGAATAGATGAGGCCGATCCCCAGCAGAAAGGCGAACGCACCGATGGTGTTGATGACGGCGAAGTTCAGCCCGCCCTCCAGGGCGGCTCGCTCGTGCACCTTGTAGGCCACCAGCGCGACCGCGGCCACGCTCATGACCTCGAACATCACGAACATGTTGAACAGGTCACCGGAGAGCGAGAACCCCACCATCCCCGCCATGAACACGAGCATCAGCACCTGGTAGTAGGGATGCTCGACCTCCAGATGACGCGCGCTGTAGATCAGCGCCAGCACCATCAGCAGGCTGACGAACGTCGCCAGACCGGCGCCGAGGCCGTCCACGGCGAAGTCGATGCCGATGGCGAGGTTGCCCCGCGGGTGCCAGCCGCCGAACCAGTAGACCTCGAGCCCGCTGCCGACGTGGATGAGCAGCAGCAGGCACATCACAGTGGCGGCGACGGCCGCGGCCACGCCCACCAGATCGCTGAGCACACGGCCGAGGACGGCGTGGACGAACACCATGATCGCCGCGGTGAGCAGCGGCACCGCCACCGCCAACGGCGCGAGCTGCCTCATCCGCGCATCCGCGTCATCTCATCCGGGTCGACCGTGCCGTAGCGCTTGTCGGCCTGGATCACCAATGCCAGCAGGAGCGCCACGACCGTCGCTTCGACCACCACGTCGGTCAGGGTCAGGGCCTGGACGATCGGGTCCACCGTGCGGGAGGTGGTCGGGATGTCGGCGAAGATCGGCGCCTTGCCGCCGACGACGTACCCGACGCTGAGCAGCAGCACGTACGTCGCCGCCTGGATCACCGTCAGGCAGATGATCAGCTGCACGTAGTTGCGGCTGCGGATCACCCCCACCATGCCGCTGCCGAACAGCCAGGCGACGACGATGTACGGGTAGACGCTCACTCCTCGCTGCCGCCCCGTCGCAGGCGCTGGTCGAACAGCTCGGAGGTGACCATCAGCAGGCCGCCCGCCACCTCGGCCCCGACCGCGATGTTCTCGAGCGGAATCGCTCCGCCGGTGAGCAGGCCGCTCGAGCCCTTGTCGATGAAGTTGAGGAAGAACACCCCGCCAGCCAGGAGACCTCCGAACCCGGCCACCGCGAACGCGCCGGCGCCGGCGGCCTCGGTCATCTCCAGCGGGGTCGAGGAGCGGCGCAGGCGCAGCAGCAGTGCGGACTCCCCCCCCAGCGCCACGAACAGCGCGGCCGCCATGAGCACCACTCCGCCCTGGAACCCGCCGCCGGGGGTCAGCTGACCGTGGACGATGATGTACACCGCCAGAACGGCCACCGGTCCGACCGCCGCCGCCCCCAGCCAGCGCTCGGCGGTGCTGGCGCGCGCGTCCTCGTCCTCGGCCTCCGTCTCGCGCTCCGTGCCGTCGTCGTCCTCGTGTCGCATCCGGCGTAGGAGCACGACCACGCCGACGACCGAGATGAACAGGATGAACTCCTCTCCGAGGGTGTCGAAGCCCCGGTAGTCGAAGGCGGTGACGACCACCGCGTTGGTGGCGCTGCGGTCCGCCTTGGCCCGCTCGGACACGACCCTGCCGTAGGCGTGCGAGTAGTGGCCGAACGCGGGCAGCTGCGTCCCGGCCACCACCAGGGCCGCGACCACGAGCAGGATCCCCACGCCCCCGACGAGGTACCGCGGCCGGATCACTGCCGGTCGCCGTCGCCGTCGCCGTCGGCCGCCTCACGCTCGCGGACGGCGTCCTGGGCCCGGAGCTTGGCGATGGCCAGCGTGAGCATCACCGGGATGGCCGCGGAACCCACCACCAGCTCCGACAGCGCGACGTCGGGAGCCTGGAGGGCGTAGAACAGCACCGCGAGCAGGAGGCCCATCACTCCGAGGACGATCGCCTGACGCACCGGCTCGCGGACCAGCACCGCCGCTGTGCCGGAGGCGGCGACCAGCGTGAGCACCACGGCCAACAGCGCGTTCATCGCTCCGCCGCCTCGCGACGCTCGTCCGCTCCCAGTCGCCAGTCGCCCCGCTCCCGCACCCGCGTGGCCCGGCCGGTGGCCTGCGTGAGCAGCGGTGAGCCGAGGAGGACCAGCGCCGCGATCAGGAGCGCCTTGTCGGCAATGAGCGAGAACGATTCCTGGATGAGGATGCTCACCGCCACCGCGACCACGCCGAGCGTGGCGGGGCTGGAGAAGTGCAGGCGGTCATAGGCGCTGCGCAGCACCACCACGCCGAGGCAGGCGAGGAGGATGAGCACCACGCCGAGCCACAGGAAGACGTCGGCCAGGATGTGCCGTGCGCTCATCCGCGGCGGGTCATGAAGCGGATGAAGGCCAGCGCGCCCGCCGGCGAGAGCACGGCCAGCACCACCGCCAGGTCGATGAACGGCTGGCGGTGGAAGGCCTCGGTCAGCGTGATGAGCAGGACGATGGTCACCACGCCGGCCAGGCTGAGAGCCGGCAGCCCGTCGGCTTCGTCGCCGAGGACGGCCGCGATCAGGCATGCGAGCATGCCGGCGCAGAGGACGATCGAGGCCAGCAGCCAGGTGCTCATCCGAGCTCCATCGGGTCCAGCGGTCCGTCGGACGGGACGAGCTCGTGGACGATCAGCTGCGCGCGCTCGTTGTCGATGCCCAGCACATAGCGGTTGGCGCCCAGCGAGGCTCCCCACTGGGTGAGCAGCCGCCGAGCGAACGCCTCGGGATCCTCCAGGGAGACGGCCGCGTAGGGCGCCACCCGCACCCGGCCCTGCGGTGGCCGTCCGAGCAGGGCCCGAACCAGGGCGACCGTCAGGCGCGAGGTGTCGGTGACGAGCAGCAGGAACGGGCGATACCCACGCCGCAGCATCCCCGGGGTGATGCGCAGCGACGTGCCGCGGGCGGCGGTGACGAGCTCGGCGAACAGCGCCGCCCCCACCGCGGTGGCGATGCCGGTCAGCAGATCCGGCTGATCAGGGTCGTCGACGAGCAGGAACCAAAACGCGAAGAACACCAGGCTCCGCAGCACCAGTCCCAACAGCACCGCGAGCGCCCGCTTCATGCCCGGCAGTATCCGGCAGGCGCCGGACGGCAAATCGGGGCCGGCCGCACCCTAGAGGCGCGGCAGCACCTCGCTCTCGTAGGCGGCGAAGAAGGCGTCCTGTCCGGGACCGATCTGGTTGACGTACAGCTCGTCGAAGCCGGCCTGCTCGTATTCCCGGATCGCCTCGACGTGACGATCGATGTCCGGGCCGCACGGCGTCGACTCGGCGATCATGTCCTCGGTCACGAGCTCGGAGGCCTGCTCGAAGTGGGCCGGTGTCGGGAGGATCTGCGCCAGCTCGCCGGGCAGCCCCTCGTTGGCCCACAGCTCATGGACGGTGTGCACGCACTGGCGCTCGTCGTGGCCGTAGCACACCTTCAGCCCACCCTGGACGACCGGGTTCTCCCGCTTTGCGCCGCGGCGGAATCGCTCGACCGAGTTGGCGTCGGGCCCGACGGTGCAATAGCCATCCCCGATCCGGGCCGCCAGCTCCACCGCCTTGGGGCCGAAGCCGGAGACGATGATCTCCGGCGGGCGCTCGGGCCGGTCGTAGATCCGGGCGTGCTCGACGGTGTAGTGGCGGCCGTGGTGGCTCTCCACCTCGCCCGACCACAGCCGGCGGATCACCTCGACCGCCTCCTCGAGCATCTCCAGGCGGACGTCGGCCTCGGGCCAGCGGTCGCCGAGGATGTGCTCGTTGAGCGCCTCGCCGCTTCCGACCCCGAGGCGGAAGCGCCCGTCGAGCATCACCGCGCTCGTCGCCGCGGCCTGCGCGATCACCGCCGGGTGGATGCGGACGGTCGGGCAGGTGACCGCCGTCGTGATGCCCATCCGGGGCGCCGCCTGGCTGATGGCGCCGATCAGCGACCACACGAACGGGCTGTGGCCCTGGGCGTCGTTCCAGGGATGGAAGTGGTCGGAGATCCACAGGTCCTGGAACCCGGCCTCCTGCGCCTTGACCGCCTGCGCGATCAGGTCGCTCGGCGCCCACTCCTCGCAGGACAGGAAGTAGCCGATCTTCATCGCGGGCGGTGTATGCCCGCGCGGCCGCCGGCTCAATCAGTTCGCGGTTCGGATCGACTCGGCCGGGTATCGAGACGGGGAACGACCGAGGAGGAGAGATGGACGAGCTGGGTGCCCGCCGGGCCCGCACGAACGACGACCTCGGGGTACGCGCGCGGCCCCGCCGCCGTCAGGCCGAGCAGCACGCCGAGCATGCGCGGGAGAAGGCCGAGGCGCAGCGCGCGCGGCAGACGGGCGCCGCCGGCTGGGTGGCCGAGCGCGCGGGTCGCTGGGAGCTCGCCGGTCCCGACCTCGAGTTCATGGAGCGCCAGAAGTACCTGTGGAACCCGCTGATGGACCTGTGGTTCCGCATGGAGATCGAGGGCTTCGACCGGTTGCCGCCCCCGCCGGCGCTGCTGATCGGCATCCATGCCGGCGCGCCGTTCGTGTGGGATGCCTGGACGGTCGGCGTGCAGTGGTGGCGCCACTTCGGCGAGCAGCGGCCGCTGCACGGCACGGCCCACGACGCGCTGATGGCCCTACCCGGGGTCGGCGCCTACTTCCGGCGGATGGGTGTGCTGCCGGCGCGAGCGGACTCCATCTCCACCGCACTGGCCGCCGGCCACGACGTGGCGCTGTGGCCGGGTGGAGAGCGGGACTCGCTGCGGCCGTGGACCCAGCGTGACGAGGCGATCCTCGCCGGGCGGATGGGGTTCGTGCGCCTGGCCATCCGCTGCGCGGTGCCGATCGTGCCGGTCTCGACGGTCGGCGGCCCCGATTCGATGCCGGTGCTCGCCTCCGGCCGCCGGCTGGCGAGCTGGCTCCAGCTCGACCGGGTGGCGCGGCTGAAGATGTTTCCCATCGCGTTCCAGCTGCCGTGGGGTGTCTCCCCCGCGCTGCTGCCGGAGCTGCCGCTGCCGGCCAAGATCCGCACCGCGTTCGGCGAGGCGATCGAGCTCGGCTCGGACCCGGAGCTGGCCGACGACGAGGCGTACGTCCGCCGGGGCTACGAGCGGGTGCAGGGGGCGATCCAGACCGGGATGGACCGGCTGGCCCGCCGCCGGCGGTTCCCCGTGCTCGGTTGAGGCGGGGTCGGCGCCGACCGGGCCTACCGGTTCTTGCGGCGGTCGACCGCGCGCTGCAGCTGGGCCTTGTTCATCCGGCTCCGACCGTCGATGCCGAGCTGCTTGGCCTCGTTGTACAGCTGCTCGCGCGTGCGACCCTTGGGCCGGTTCGTGCCGGAGCGCTGGCCCCCTCGGCGGGAGGACGACATGTCCTGCGTCGAGCTGCGCGAGGCGCTGCGCGACTCACCCGCGCGCGCCCGCTCCTTGTTGACCGTGCGCGCCGCTATCTCCTCAGCCCGCGGCTCGCTGCGACCCTGGTCCTGCTCGCTCTGCTTGATGTGCTCGTACTGCCGGGCGCGCTTGGTGCCCGGCTTCACGCCGCGGGGTGGCATGGCTGACCTCCTGGCTCACCGCCGGTCGGATACCCGAGTTCACGCCGAGGATATGAGAACCGGGGTGGCGAGCGGGATGTGATCGAGCAGCCATCGCCCCTCGGGGAGCGTCAGGCGCACGCAGCCGTGGCTCACCGGCTGGCCGATCGTGTCCGTCTCCGGCGTCGAGTGGATGGCGATCCGGTCGCCGCCGCCCCAGCCCTGGATGGCGTGCGGCGCGCGGGCCGAGAGCGCGAGGATGCAGCAGCCGTACGGCCCGCTGGCGTCGGTGGTCCGCAACAGGTCGGTCACGGCGAATGCTCCGGTGGGCGTCGGCGCGTCCGGCCGGCCGACCGCCACCGTGTAGCGCGCCACTACGTGACCGACGTGGAGCACGGTGAGCCGGCGCGCGGCGAGCGAGACGCGGATCTCGTAGTCGACGCGGCTGAGGCTGGCGTCGGCCTGCGGGATCCAGCCGAGGTGCCCGTTGCCCGCCGCCGGGCTGACCACGGCGAGCCAGCCGGCGCGGACCGTGCGCACCCACAGGACCTGGGGGCCGCCGAACGACGTCCGCGACCCGATGCGCCCCAGCGCCCGCCCGCCACCCGGTGCGACGCGGAGCGCGACGGGCCGCGTCACGAAGGCGGCGAGCGTGCCCGTTCCCCCGGGCACACCGGTATCGGCCGATCCCAGCCCATTCGGCGCCGTGGCGCTCAGTGGGCGCAGCGCCGACTGCGCGCCGGCCGCCGCCGCGGCCCCACCGCCGGCGCCGACCGACAGGCCGACGAGGATCGGTACGAGCGGGAGGACCGCGGGCAGGCAGCGGACCGCCATCGGAAGCCGCCGCCCGCGCGCCAGGTGCCGGCCCGTGAAGTGCAGGTGGCTCACCGCCCCCAGACGGTACCGGGACGAAGCGCCGGCTCAGACAGCCGGCTTGCGGGCCACGGCCAGGATCGAGTGGCCGACCGGCCAGTTGGCCCGTCGCACGACGTGTCGCTCGGCGCCCATGAGCCCCGCCAGGGCCGTGTTGAGCGGCCGGGGCAGCGCCACCGACAGGTTGGTCCGCTCGCCCGGGGGCCGGATCCGCTCGAGCATCTTGCCGGCGAGCACCGCGGGCAGGATGGCTCCGAACAGCAGCGCGTTGAACGGGGTGACCTGCACCGGCTCCAAGCCGGCAGCCAACAGCGCCCGGCGCAGGCCGCGCGGGGTGTAGCGGCGCTCGTGATGGGCCACCCGGTCGTTGTTGGCGTACAGGAACTGGTAGGCCGGCACGGAGACGAACGCCCGGCCACCGGGCACGAGCACCCGGCGCATCTCGGTGAGCGCCCGCACGTCGTCCGGGATGTGCTCGATCACGTCGAAGGCGCACGCGGCGTCGTACCGCTCGGCGTCGGCCGGGAGGGCATACGCCGCACCGAGCCACACCGCGGGGAAGCCGCGCGCGTGGCAGTGGGCGACGAGCTCCGGCGAGCTGTCGATGCCCTCCACGGCGCCGAAGCGCGAGAGCAGCTCGAGCATCCCGCCCGCCCCGCAGCCCACGTCGAGCAGCCGCAGGCCAGAGCGGCCGCCGAGCTCGCGCTCGAGTACGGCGGCGAAGATCCGCCGCCGGCCGACGAACCAAAAGTGGTCCGCCTCGAGCTCGACGAACTGGCGGTTGGCCTCCGCCTCCATCAGGCCGGGCGCGCCAGGGCGATCATCTCGTCGCGCGGGTTGAGGTAGAGGCTGACGTCGCCCCAGCGGCCCAACGGGGCGAGCGCCCGGCTGAGTCCCGGGTGCAGCCGCCCCGCTCGCTCGGCCACGAAGCCGAGCGAGACGTACTTCCCGCCGTAGCGATGCGTCAGCCGCTGGAGGCGGAACCCGGCCTGGGCCAGCAGCCGCTCCAGGCTGCGCGGGGTGAAGTGGAGGATGTGCTCGGGGTGCTTGTAGTGCTGCCAACGCGGCCCGAGCAGCCGGGCGAAGCGGCTATCGATGTCCTGGGTCTCGATCACCAGCAGGCCGCCCGGGGCGAGCTTGCGCCGCGCGGTGCCCAGGAGCGCGAGCGGGTCGACGACGTGCTCCAGGACGTCCCACATCGTGACCAGGTCGAAGCTCCCGTCCGAGAACGGCGCGGTGTCGAGCGTTCCCACGTGGATCGCGTCGAACCCGAAGCGCTCGCCGGCGTGCGCGGCGATGTCGGCCGACGGCTCGACGCCGTGCGCCTGAAAGCCGCGCTCGCGCAGGACCGCCAGGCAGAAGCCGGCCGCGCTGCCGACGTCGAGCGCCCGGCCACCGGCCGGACCGTCGCGCAGGACGTGGTCCAGGCGCAGGCGGAACGTGCGCAGGTACCGGGGCTCTTCGGCGCGGTAGTCGGTGTAGCCCATCGCCTTGGGCTCGGCCGAGCGCCAATATCCATCGCCGGCGTAGATCGCCCGCAGGCCGGCCTCGTCACGGCGGGGAGTGACCCAGCCCGCGCCGCACTCGGCGCAGCGCCGCACCTCGTATGGGGGCTCGGTGAACGCGGTCCGGTACCGCTCGGCGCCGCAGACCGGGCAGCGCGGCACGGCCACGCTCGGCTCGGGGAGCGCGGCCGCCATCAGCCGAAGTACTCGGCCTCGGTGGCCACCACCTCGTGGCCGGCGTCCCGCTGCTCGAGGATGCCGGTCGCCATCCGCCGGCCCATCTCGACCGACTGATCCATGTTGTTGTAGCGGAACAGCCCCTGCCGGCCGCCCGTCTCCAGGTTCTCCAGGCGGTGGACGAACTCCAGGATCGGCGCCAGGTGCTCCTTGTAGCGCAGGTCGTACACCGGGTAGGCGTGCGGCAGCTTGCGCACGAAGCCACCGAGCACCTGCCCAGACTCGATCAACCCGATCCGCTCGAGGTCACCGGCCGCAGTGGCGAGCAGCTCCTCGTCGCTGGACCGCCAGTGCTCGTCACCCAGCCGGCAGGTGATCTCGGCGCAGACGAGCGTCTTGTCCGGTGGCGCACAGGCCGGGCTGAAGTTCTTGAACTCCGAGATCCGGTGGATAGTCAGGTCGCGGTCGGGCAGGTACACCCAGTTGTCGGGCGAGACCTGCGGGGTGGCGAGCCGGAGGTAGATGAACACGATCGACACGTGGCGCAGGCCGGCCAGCCCGGTCGCCACCTCCGGGGGAGCGGCGGGCCGCACCATGCGGGCGAGCACCGTCACCGGGATGGTCGAGATGTAGTGCTCGCCGGACACCGTGCCGGGTCGCGGGCCGCCGTACCGCACGCCGCACACCCGATGGTCCTCGGTCAGCACTCGCGTCACCGGGGCGCCGCACAGGACCGTCCCACCGTGCGCCTCGATCTCCCGCGCGTAGCCGCGAGCGATCTCCCCGATCCCGCCCTCCCGCGGGTAGATGAACTCGGTGACCAGGCCGCGGGGGGCGTGCTTCGGGCGCAGGAGCGTCTTGCGCACGGTGTCGCCGAGGCTGAGCTGCGAGATCCGCTGGCTGGCCCAGTCGCCGGAGATCTCGCGCGGCGCCATCTTCCACGTCTTGCCGGTGTAGCGACCGAAGAACAGCTCGTACAGGGTCCGGCCGAACCGCTTGACCACCCACCCCTCGAAGTTCTCGTCGCTGTGGGCCGACAGGCCGGTTCGCTCGGTGAAGCGGACCCAGAAGTAGTCGAGGAACGATCGGATGAGGACGAGCGGTGGCAGGTTGCGCAGCACGTTGGAGGTCCGCAGCGGATAGTCGAAGAACCGCCCGAACAGGAGGATGCGCGACAGCCGCCGGGCCATCAGGTGGTTCTCGCCGAGCACCTCGCGCACGTGGACCTGGAGGTCCGGATCGTGGGTGTGGAAGCGGTGCGGGCCGAAGTCGTAGGACCAGCGCTCTCCGTCGGCCTCGAAGCTGAACGAGGCGGCCATCCCCCCGACCTGCGGCTCGCGCTCGATCACCGTGACCTCGACGCCGGCCCGAGCGAGCTCGTAGGCGCAGGACAGCCCAGCCAGGCCACCCCCCAGAACCACCACGTGCCGGCTCATGCGGGCGCCGATGGTAGCGAGGGGTCCCCCTGGATCACATGGCCACCTCGGGTGGCCGGGAGCACCGACGCCAGCAGCGCGCCGAGCAGCGCGAGCACGAACGGATCGGCCGGAACGCGGTACCGGGTTGCGCCGATGAACGGGATCCCGGTGAGCACGACGAGCACCGGCCACAGCCACATCGGCCCCGGCACGCGGCGGAGGACCGGCCGCAGCGTCGCCCGGCGTGCGGCCAGCGTGACCAGGAGCGCCACCGCCAGGATCAGCGCCCACGTCGCGTAGACGCTCGCATCGACCAGCCAGGGGGAATAGTCGACGTACTGGCCCGCCCAGCGCTCGTACCGCGTCCCGGTGAGGTCGAGCATGCGCAGGGTGTTCCAACCCATCGTCCGCAGCAACGAGACGGGATGGTCGACGATGTAGCGCAGCCCGTCACGATCGAGGGCGTCGGACAGCGCCGCCTCGTTGACGCCGGGGTGGCGGCGGAGCTCCGCGGCGAGCTGCTGGACCGGCGGCACCCACAGTGCGGGGAAGTCCCGCCGCGCCTGGGCGACGGCGTTGTACGTGCCGGCCAGGGCGAACCCACTCTCGGTCGAAGCCGGAACGAGCTCGCCGAATTGCGCGGCGTTCCGCACCGTCCAGGGCGTGAGCACGAGCAGGAGCCCGAGCACGCTGAGGGCGGGCAGCGCCAGCGACTTCCGGCTGCGCCACGGCCGGCGATGCCACACGAGGAGGACGACCGGGAGGGCAAGCGCCAACCCGTTGCTCCGGGTCAGGGCGGCAACACCGATGCACAGGCCGGCGACCAGGCTCCAGCCGGCGGCGGCGCGCGCGTGGCGCCGCCGAGCCCACAGCGCGCACAGCATGCCCGCCAGCACCGCCGGGACGAACAGCGTCTCGGACATCAACGAGCTGCCGGAGAGCGCGAGCGGCGGGTAGACGGCGCTCAGCCCGGCGGCCAGGAGGGCCGTCCCGGACCCGAACAGCTCGAGGGCGATCAAGCCGGTCAGGCCGCAGCTCAACGCTCCGAGGCCCGCCTCGAGGATCCGGCCTGCGCGCCAGCGGGCGTGGGGGTCGGTGGTCCCGGCCACCCGGTAGGCGAGGGCCAGCGCGATCGGAAATGCCGGCGGAGGGAAGGCGCTCGGGCCGCCAGGCGCCAGCAGCGAGCCCGGCAGGTGCCCGGCGCTGCTGAGCGTGACCGCCTCTCGGTCGTAGTCGGCGGCGTCCGTCCGAGGCACGAAACCGGAGGTGGCGGCGACGACGGCGAGGCGCAGGACCAGCGCCAGCAGCACGATCGCGCCGAGCACCAGCCAGCTGCGGTGGCTCACGCGGCCGGCACTCCCCCGGACATCTCGACCTCGTTCCGGGCGTGCCCGGCACGCCGACGGCCCGGCCGGAGCGCGCCGTGTCCGGTGCCATGCGCCACGACCCCGGCGGTCACGAGCAGGAGGAGGAACGGGTCGGCCGGCACGCGGTAGCGGGTGAGGCCGCTCCACGGGAGCACGGACAGCAGCAGCATCGCCGGACACAGCCAGAGGGCCCAGGGGGCACGCCGCAGCCCGCCGGCCAGGAGCGCGGCGACCAGCCCCACCAGGAGCAGCCAGAACGCGTACACGCTGGTCTCCGCGAGCCACCGGGGGTAGGACTCGTACCGAGCGGCGTACTGCTCGATGCCCGTCCCGGTGAGGTCGAGCAGGCGCAGGCCGCTCCAGTACACGGTGCGGGGCAGCGAGCCGGGGTGGTCAAGCGCGTAGCGGACGCCGGTCGCCACCAGCCGGTCGGACAGCTCCGCCTCGTTCAAGCTGCGATGGGCGCGCAGGATGGGGGCGATGTCGTTGACCGGTGGCACCCACATGGCGGGCGTCCCCGGATCGTCCTGGGCCACCGGGTTGTACGTCCCGGCGATCGCATAGCCGCTCTCGGTGCTGATCGGGATGAACTGGCCGAACACGTCGAGGTTGCGGATCGTCCAGGGCACGAGTGTCAGGGCGGTGGCGGCCACCACGACGGCGGGTGCGAGCAGCGCCGGTCCACGGCGGCGCGGCACCGTCCACACGAGCAGGGCGACGGGGAGCACCAGGACGACGCCGTTGCTGCGGGTGAGCGCAGCGCACCCGGTGAGCACGCCGGCGAGCGGCGCCCACCGCAGCGGCCGGGGGGAGCCCCGGGTGTGCAGGGCCGCCAGCACCGCGGCCAGCGTCAGGGGGATGAACAGCGACTCGGACATCAGCGAGCTGCCGGCGAGCAGCAGCGGTGGGTAGACCGCGGCCAGGCCACCGAGGCCGAGCGCCACCGCCTCGCCCCACAGGCGCAGCGCGATCAGGGCGAGCAGGAGCACGGCGGCCGCCCCGAGCCCGGCCTGCATCAGCCGGCCCGTTCGCCAGCGAGCGCGAGGCGAGGCGGGCGGGCCGGTCAGGCGGTACGTCGCGGCGAGGGCGAGCGGGAACAGCGGGGGGCGGAACGCGGTGGGACCACCGGTGGGCACGAGCAGGGAGGCTGGAAACCGGCCGTGCTCGGCGAGCGAGAAACCCTCCCGGTCGTAATCGGCGGCGTCGGTCTCCGGGCGGAAATCGGGCGAGGCGAGCACGACGATGATCCGCACCACGAGCGCCAGGACGACGATCGCCGCCAGCGCCCAGCGGAAGCTCGCCAGTCGCCTCACGCGCGCTTGGCCAGGTCGATCAGCGGGCGCTCGAACCACCGCCAGCTCAGCGCGGCGACCGGGATCGTCAGGCCGGCGAGCACCCCGACGTGGACGATGAACGCCGGCAGCGTGTCGCGGTGCAGCGGCACGAGACCGGCTTTCAGCAGGATCGCCTCGATCACGGGGTGGATGAGGTAGATCCCATAGGAGATGACGCCGAGCCCGACGAGCGGTCGGCCCCGCCACGCCCGCCGATCGATCGCCGCGGCGAGCAACAGGCCGTAGCCGATGGCCATGCAGGGCCGGCCGGCGTCGACCATGAGCTGGTAGGGCACGATGCCGAACCGCAGCGGCGCGTCGGCCTGGAGGAGCAGGCCGACGAGCCAGATCACCGCACCCGCGCCGATGACCCCCGGCCGCCGGGGGAGCGTCGCGATCCGTTCGCGCCAGCGGCCGGACAGGTGGGGGGCGATGGCGAGGAGGATCCCCGGACAGAACATCTGCCACATCGCCGGCACGAGGCCGCGCAGCCACAGGCCGATTCGGCCGTCCCCGGCGAGATCGGCCGCGGCGGTGAATGCGATGCTCGCCGCCCAGGAGGCGAGCAGCCAGCCGGCCAGCCGCTCGGCGCTCAGCGGCCGGCGGCCGGCGGTGCGGGCGGCGAGCGCCGCGAGCAGCGGGACCAGGACGTAGAACAGCAGCTCGACGGTGAGCGTCCACGCCGGCGAGAACAGCGCCTCCTGGCGGCCGGGCACCAGGTTGTGCAGGAGCAGGAAGTGGATCGGCAGCTGCCAGGCGCGCGTGCCGGCGCTCCCGTCGACGGCGATGTACACGGCCAGCACGACCCAGTACAGCGGCAGGATGCGTGCGGCCCGGCGGATCGCGTAGCGGCCCCAGCCCGGCGGCGACCGGATGCCGAGCAGGGCGTCCACGAACGGCGCGGAGATCACGTATCCGCTGATGGCGAAGAACCCCCACACCCCGGTGGGCAGCGCGAGCAGTGCAACGTCGTAGGGGTGCACCGCCTTGAGCGGCGCCGCGCGGCCCCCGAGGGCGTAGGCGTGGACGGCGAGGACAGCGAGGGCGAAGATCGCCCGGAGGGCATCGAGGTTCTCCAGGCGACCCCGCACCGGGTGGCCGGCCGGGTCGCGCGCGACGGTGCCGGACAGCCCCGGCTCGGGCGGGGCGGTGGTGCTCACTCCCCGGCCTCCGGTCCGCCGAGCGCCCGCAGCCCGTGAGCGTGGGCGCGCAGCCAGGCGGCCAGCTCGCGGACGACGGGGCGGCGGCGAGCGCTGAGCAGCGCCGCCGGCCCGAGCACGGCCAGCCGGGCAGCGGCACCCGCCAGGTTGACCACTGCGGCGGCGCGGGCGTACCGGACTCCCGCCCGGCGCGCGATCACTCGGTAGGTGGCGGTGGTGAACCGCTCCCGCCGCCCCCTCCCGAAGGCCTGGCGCGTCGAGGCACCGTCGGCGTGGCGCACCCGGGCGCCGGGCACGTAGACGGTCCGCCAGCCGGCGCGGCTCAGCCGCCAGCCCAGATCGAGGTCCTCGGCGTACATCCACTGGGCGGGGTCGAAGCCCCCGACGGCCGTGAACGCGCTCCGCCGCAGCAGCAGGAAGGCGGCGATCGCCCAGGGGACGGGACGCTCGCGGTCGGGATCCCAGCGCCCCTCGAGGCACATGCGATTCCCCAGCCCGGGAACCAGTCCCGGCAGCCCGAGGTTGAACGCGACGGTGAAGCCCAGCGTGGGGAGCGGATAGCACGAGTGCTGGGTCGCGCCGCCGTCGAGCACGAGCCGCGGGGCCAGGCAGCCGGTCCGCGGCTCCTCGCCCGCCGCCAACAGCCGGTCGAGCGTGCCCGGATCGAGCGCCACGTCGGCGTTGGCGCAGGCCAGCCATTCGCCATCCGTTCGCTGCGCGACGAGGTTGACCGCGCGTCCGAAGCCGATGTTCTCCTCCAGGGCGAGCACCTCGGCCCACGGTGCTCGCTCCCGGGCGGCCGCCGCCGAGCCGTCGGACGAGTCGTTGTCGACCACCCACACCGCCGCCCGTCCCGCCGCCACGTCCGCCGCCAGCGAGTCGAGGCAGCGGAGCAGGAGCGCCCGGGTGTTCCACGACACGACCGCCACGGTGACCGGGGTGGCGGCGGACGGCCGAACGGCGCTCACGCCGCGGGCGCGGCCGCGGGCGCCCCGGCCTCGCGCCATGCCGAGCCGTCCCACTGCCGGACCACCCGCGCCGGGTTGCCGACGGCCACGGCCCGGGCCGGCACGTCGGAGGTGACGACGGCGCCCGCCCCGACGTAGGCGTTCTCCCCCACGCTGACCCCCGGCAGGACGATCGCCCCGATCCCCAGGAACGCCCCGGAGCCGATTCTCACCGGGCGCGGGTCGCGGAGGCCCTGGTCGAGGACCGGGCGCCCGGGGTCGCGGTACTCGTGGTACGTGTCGCCGATGAACACGCGGTCGGAGACGAGCACCCGCGGGCCGATCTCGACCCGCCCGGCACAGGCGACGACCAGGGCGTGGCCGATCTGCACGCCGTCACCGATGACCAGGCGCCCGTCGCAGCCGGGTCCCTGCTCCGGACCGACGACGGACAGGAACGCCCCCGGGTGGAGGACCACTCCCTCCCCCACCGCGATGCGCCCGGGACCGATGACGAGCGCGGGCGGATAGACGACGCTCCCAGCGCCCAGGCGGGCAAATCGGTCGGCACCGCTCTCGCGGTTGCACCACGCGACGAAGCGCCGCGCGGAGCGGCGGGCGGGCCACGGCGGCCGGACGTGCCGGCGCCGCCCGCTCATCGCGCGCCAGGACGCTCGATGGAGCATCGGCGAAGCGTACCCATGCGATGATCGGCGGCATGGACGACCGCCGGCCGGCCCTGCGGCGCGCCCGGGCGGCCGCCTACGAGAACCCACGCCCGGAGGTGCAGGCGCTCGTGCCCCGCGGCGCCCGCCGGGTGCTCGACCTCGGCTGCTCGTCCGGTCGGCTCGGGGCAGCGCTCCGGGCCCGGCAGGGCTGCGAGGTGGTGGGGATCGAGCTCGACCCGGGCCTCGCCGCCGCCGCCCGGGCCCGGCTCGACCGGGTGGTGGAGGGGGACCTGGAGGCGCTGGCGGCCGAGCCGCCGGCGGATCTGGGGACGTTCGACTGCCTGATCGCCGCCGACGTGCTCGAGCACCTGCGCGACCCCTGGACGGTGCTCGCCCGCTTCGCCGGCCGTCTGAGACCCGAAGGGACGTGCGTCGTCTCGCTGCCGAACGTCCGCTTCTGGGAGGTGTTCTGGGTGCTCGGCCGCTACGGCACCTGGCCGCGGCGGGACTTCGGCATCTTCGACCGCACCCATCTGCGCTGGTTCACCCTGAGCGACGCCCGCCGGCTGCTCGAGTCGGCCGGCCTTGAGGTGTCGGCGGTCCGTCCGCTCCACCGCCTGCGGCCATACGACTGGCGGGGACGGCCGCTCGTGCTCCGCGCGCTGGCCGCCGGTCCGCTGGAGCCGATCGTCACCTTCCAGTACGTCCTGGCGGCCGTCCGCACCTCGGCTCAGCCCCGACGCTGACGCACCCGCTCCCAGACCACGCGCGGGAGGTCCCGGACGGCGGCGGCCGCGTATTCCCGGGCGGCGACGGACACCATGCCGACGCGCACCCGACCCGCCGGCCGCTCCCACGCCGCTTGGGCTCGCTGCACCGCGGCGAAGTGGCGGCCGGAGAGCTCGGCCCCGGTACCGCCCGCCTTGATCCCGATCCCCAGCACCTGCATCGGCAGCTCGGGATGGCCGACCCCGCCGACCCAGGTCTCGGCGAACGGCTCGAGCAGGACCCGAAACCCCTCGGGCGTGAAGCGCCAGTAATCCTCGGGGTAGCCGTGGATGGGGAACAGCATCACCGAGGAGATGACGCACACGCCGCCCGGGGCGAGCACCCGGTGGAGCTCGCGGCACGCGCTCAGCGGATCGGCGCAGTGCTCGAGCGTGTCGAGGCACAGAGCGGTTCCCACCTCCCCGTCGGCGAACGTCAGCCCGCGCAGGTCCTCCACGCGGTCGACGCCCGGCCCCCTGCGAAGGTCGGTCCCCAGGAACCTCCGCCCGGCGAACAGCGGGCGCAGGTCGTTCGGCTGCCCCGGTTCGACCTGGAGGGCACCGAACTCGACCACCGGGTCGCGGAGCTCGATCGTCCGCACGAGCTCGGCCACCAGGTCGACGACGATCTGCTGCGCCACGGCGCGGCAGCCTAGAGCCCCCAGGCCGGTTCAGAGCACCGGCGAGCGCTCCAGCACCGAGCCGGTGAGCAACGCGCCGGCGCCGAGCAGATCGGCCGCCAGGTCGATCGCCGCCACCGGGGGCCAGCGGGCTCCCGCACGCGCCGCCGCGTGGCGGTGGAGCGCGCGCAGATATGGCAGAGCCGCGAGCGCCGGCGCGGGATGGCGCACCTGCCGGGCGGTCACCAGCGCCACGAGCGCCAGATCGAGCCGCGCCGTCCGCGGGTTGAGGAACACCCGGCGGTGCAGGAAGCGCCGCCGGAGCTCCGGCATCCGGCGCACCATGGCCGGGAAGTAGCGCAGCCGGGCTCGCTCCGCGACGTAGCCCACCACGCCGCGCGGAAACACCGCGTGGCGGGCGAAGGCGCCGGCGCAGAACGCCGTTCGCGCTCCCGCCCGCCGGCACCGTTCGCCGAACCACACGTCCTCGCCGAGCGCCTTGCCCCACCGCGGGCGCAGCCACTGCTCGAACCCCCCGACCCGCGTGAACAGCTCGCGGGTGACGAACAGGTTCGCCGTCTCGTAGAGCCCCGCCTCGTACAGCACCCAGATCGTGCGATCGAACGGGCCGCACGGGGTGCCGAGGTCGGGCAGCACCCGCCCCTGCACGAGCTCGGCGCCACCGAGCGCCCGGCGGCCGGCGGCGAGCCAGTCGAGCGCGGGCACGACGTCGGCGTCGCAGAAGGCCAGGAGGGGCGCGGCCGTGCTCGCCACCCCGGCGTTCCGCGCCTCGCCGGGCCCGGCGGGCGGCTGGTGGCGCACGGTGATCGGCCGCGCCGGCGCGGCGCTGGCCGCAAAGCCGCGGGCGATGGCCGCCGAACCATCGCGCGAGCCGTCGTCGATCACCACGATCTCGTAGGGATCGGCGCCGCTCGTCTGGGCCTGCAGCGCGGCGAGGGTGCGGGCCAGCGTGTCCGCCGCATCGCGCACCGGCACGACCACGGCGATCGGGCTGACCGGGCGCATCGGCGGACTGTATGACTACGCTGCGCGACCGTGCGGATCGCCCTCACCCACGCGTTCTGCTGGCCGGAGGTTCGCCGCGGGGCCGAGCGCTTCGTGCCGATGCTCGGCCGGGCGCTCGCCCGCCGCGGCCACGAGGTACTCCACCTCAGCGCGGCCTGGGAGCCGGGCGTGGAGGAGGCCGGTGGGGTGCGCACGGTCAAGCTCCCGCGGCGCCGCAGCGGGGACTATGCCCACGAGGCCGACTTCGGGCGGCGGCTGCTCGGCGAGCTCACCCGCCGGCGCCTCGACGCCGTCCATTCACTCGGGCGTCACGACGCGGTCGCCTCGATCCGGGCCGCGTGGCTGCGGGCGGACGGTCGGCGCACCGTGATCACCGACCTCGGCATCCCCGATCGAGAATGGTGGCGCGGCCAGGGTCGCCGTGAGGCGGCCGCCGCCGCGCGGGTGGTGCGGAGCATCGACGTGTACAGCTGCATGTCGCAGATGGCGGTGGACGCGCTGGCTCGCAGCTACGGCCGCAGCGACGGCGTCGTGGTGCCGGGCGGCGTCGACCTGGGCCGGTTCCGGCCGGCGCCGGAGCGCACGACGCACCCGACGATCCTGTTCTCCGGGGCGATCGACGAGGAGCGCAAGGGCGTGCCGGTGCTGCTGGCCGCGCTGTCCCGCGTGGCGGCACTCGAGCCGGAGGTGGAGGTGTGGCTGAGCGGACCGGGCACGGCGGAGCGGTTCCTGGCCCAGGTGCCGCCGGAGACCCGCCGCCGCGTCCACGTGCTGGGCCTGGGCGCTGCCGAGCGCCAGCACGAGCGCTACGGCCGGGCGTGGGTGACCTGCCTGCCCTCGGTGCACGACTCGTTCGGCATGGCGCTGATCGAGTCGCTGGCCTGCGGCACCCCGCTCGTCGTCACCACCGACGGGGCACCCCAGGAGCTCGTCGATCCCGGCCGCACCGGCGAGCTGTGCCCGCCGCGCGATCCGGAGAGCCTGGCCGCCGCGCTCCTGCGCGGCTTCGCCCTCGTCCGGCGCGGGGCGCCGACGGTCGGCGCCTGCCGGCGCACGGCGGAGCACTTCGACTGGGACCGGGCGCTCGCCCCGCTGTGCGAGCGGCTGTACCGCGACGGGCGGCCGTGAGCCGCCGGGTGCTCGTCACCGGGGCCGGCGGCTACATCGGCGGCAGGCTCGTCCCGGCGCTCCGGGCCGCCGGCGCCGATGTCCGGGGCCTCGGACGCGAGGCAGCCCCGCGGCTTGGCGTGCCCCAGACGGTGTGCGACCTGGCCGGACCCGACGCGCCCGATCGGCTGGCGGCGGCGATCGAGGGGGTCGATGCGGTGATCCACCTCGCGGGCGAGAACGAGGTGCTGGCCTCCGAGCAACCGGCTGCGGCGCTGGCCTCGACGGTGGTGGCGACCGAGCGGGTGGCCGAGGCGTGCGCGGCGGCGGGCCGCGTCCGGCTCGTGTACCTGTCGACCGTCCACGTCTACGGAGCGCGGATGACGCCGGGCGCCGAGCTGGCGGAGGACCTGCGGGTCGAGCCGCGGTCCGCCTACGCCATCTCCCGTCTGGCCTCCGAGCACGTGGCGGCGGCGCTCTGTGCCGGACCTCGTCGTGCTGCGCCTGACGAACTCCGTCGGAGCGCCGGACGACCCAAGCGTCGACCGGTGGTCGCTGGTGGCCAACGACCTCTGCCGGCAGGGGGCGCTGAGCGGCCGGCTGGTGTTGCGGACCTCAGGCGTGCAGTGGCGGGACTTCGTGGCGCTCGGCGCAGTCTGCCGGGCGATCGTGGCCGCCGCCCGGTCCGACCGGCTTCCCCCCGGGACGTACAACATCGGCTCGGGCGCGCCACTGCGGGTCCGCGACCTGGCGGAGATGATCGCCGAGCAGTTCACTTCGCGGACCGGCCGGCGACCGCCCCTCGAGGCGCCTGATCCCGAGCCCCAGCCCCCGGGGCCGTACCGTGTACGGGTGGATCGCGCCCGTTCGCACGGACTGGAGCTCGGCGATCCGCTCGACGAGGCGCTGGCGGAAACCGTCCGCTTCTGCCTGGAGCACAGAGAGGAGCTCGTCCGCTGAGCCAGATCCACGATGTCCGCGTCACCCCGCTGCGCCGGATCGCCGACGAGCGCGGCGCCGTGCTGCACATGCTGCGGGCCGACGACCCCGGGTTCGAGGCGTTCGGCGAGATCTACTTCTCGCTCGTCTATCCGGGGGTCGTCAAGGGCTGGCACGTGCACCGGCGGATGGTGCTCAACTACGCCGTGCCGGTGGGGATGGTGAAGCTCGTCCTCTACGACGACCGAGAGGGATCGCCCACCCGCGGGACGCTCCAGGAGCTCCACGTGGGGGAGCTCGACTACGCACTCGTCACCGTGCCGCCACACGTGTGGAACGGCTTCAAGGCCGAGGGGGTGACACCCGCGCTCCTCGCCAATTGCGCGACCATCCCCCACGACCCGGACGAGATCGAGCGGCTCGACCCGTTCTCCGACCGGATCCCGTACGACTGGTCGCTGCGCCATGGCTGAGGAACGGTTCGCGTTCTCCGGGTCGCTGCGCTCCCGCGCCGCGCGGGGAATGCTGGTCAATGCGGCGTTCAGCGTCGGCAGTGGGGTCCTCAACCTGCTCAAGGCGTTCATCCTCGCCGGTTTCCTGTCCCGGTCGGACTACGGCGTCTGGGGCATCCTCGTCGCCTCGCTCTCGACGCTCGTGTGGTTCAAGCAGGCCGGCGTGGGCGACCGATTCGTCCAACAGGCCGAGCTCGACCAGGAGGCCGCGTTCCAGCGCGCGTTCACGCTCGACCTGGTGCTGACGCTCGCCTGTGTGGCGCTGATCGGCGTCGCGCTCCCGGTGCTCGTCCTCATCTACGGGCTGCCCCAGCTCGTGCTGCCGGGGATCGTGGTGGCGCTGGCGCTGCTCATCTCGGTGTTTCAGGCGCCACTCTGGGTCTTCTACCGGCGCATGGAGTTCGGCCGCCAGCGCACCCTGGCGGCCATCGACCCGGTCGTCGGCTTCGTCGTCTCGATCGGGCTCGCGGCGCTCGGCGCCGGCTACTGGGCGTTCGTCGGCGGGCTGCTGGCGGGGATCTGCGCCGCCTCATCGGTGGCGGTGTTCGCCACCCCCTACCCCCTGCGCTGGCGGTGGGATGGCGCGGCGATGCGCGGCATGTGGTCATTCTCGGCGCCGCTCCTCGTTTCTGGGGGATCGATCTTCGTCATGACATGGAGCGCGATGCTCACCGCCAAGCTCGCTCTCGGCGTGGCCGCGGTTGGAGTCATCGCCCTGGCCGACAACCTGGCGAGCTTCAGCGAGCGGGTCGACGACCTGCTGACCGGGGCGCTGTATCCCGCGATCTGCTCGGTGGTCGACCGGCGGGACCTGCTGTACGAGTCGCTGGTCAAGTCCAACCGGCTGGCGCTGCTGTGGGCGGTCCCGTTCGGGATCGCGCTGACGCTGTTCGCTCCCGACCTCGTTCACTTCGCGATCGGCCAACGCTGGCGGCCGGCCGTGGTGGTCCTCCAGGTCTACGGGGTGGCCGCGGCGGTCAACCACATCGGCTTCAACTGGACGGCCTACTTCCGCGCGCTCGGTCGCACGTGGCCGATCGCCACCGAATCGGTGGCGGCCACCCTCGTCTTCCTGCTCACCGGTATCCCGCTGCTGCTCATCCTGGGGCTGAAGGGATTCGCGCTCGGCATCGCGGCGCAGGGTCTGGCGGCGGTGGTGATGCGCGCGTGGTGGCTCCAGCGGTTGTTCCCCGGCTTCGACTTCCTGCGCCACGCGCTGCGGGCGTTCCTGCCGACGGCGCCGGCCGCCGCCGCGGTGCTCGTGGTGCGCGCGCTCGAACGCGGCCAGCGGACGGTCGGCATGGCCCTGGCGGAGCTCGGGCTGTTCATCATCGTGACGATCGCCTGCACCTGGTGGGCGGAGTCGACGGTGCTGCGCGAGGCGCTCGGACAGCTGGAGCGCCGCCCGACGTCCGCGGTGTAGCTGAACGCAGCCGTGCGCCTGCTGACGGTCGGCAACCGCTATCCGCCGTGGTCACTCGGGGGCTACGAGAACCTGTGGGCCGATGCGGTGGCGGCGCTGCGCTCGGGCGGGCACACCGTCCGCGTCCTCACCACCCGCCCTGATCCCTCCGACCTGCCGGGGGATCCGGCATCCGAGTCCGCCGAGGTCCATCGCGAACTCCGGTGGTACTGGCGCGCGCACGAGTTCCCGCCGCGCTCGCTGCGCGACACGGTCGCGCTCGAGCGTCACAACGCGCGGGTCGCTGGAGCGCCATCTGCACGAGCTCCGACCGGACGCCGTCGTGTGGTGGGCGATGGGAGGGATGTCGCTGTCGCTGCTCGAGCGCGTGCGACGGGCCGGGGTGCCGGCGGCCGGGGTGGTGGGCGATGCGTGGATGGACTACGGGCCGCGGGTCGACGGCTGGCTCGGGCGCTGGCCGGGGTTCCGGCGCCCCGCGGGCGTGGTGGCCGGGCGGGTCCTCGGCATCCCGGCTCCGGCGCCACTGGACCAGACCGCGCGGTGGCTGTTCATCTCCGAGCATCTCCGGGATCAGGCGCGCGCGCAGCGGTGGGACGTGTCCGACAGCGCCGTGCTCTCCCCCGGCGTCGACCCGGCGCGCTTCCCCGCCGTGCCGCCCGGCCCGTGGCGCGCGCGGCTCCTGTACCTGGGCCGGCTCGACCGCCGCAAGGGCGTGCTGAGCGCGGTGCGGGCGCTGGCCGAGCTGCCCGATGCCCGACTGCGGATCGACGGCAGCGGGGAACCGTCGGTGCGGGCCGAGCTCGAGCGCGTGGCCTCGGCGACCGGGGTGGCCGAGCGGATCGAGCTGGCCCTGAGCCCGCCCGGGGCGGTCCCCCACGTCCTCGGACAGAGCGACGTCGTGCTGTTTCCCGTCGAATGGGAGGAGCCATGGGGCCTCGTCCCGCTCGAGGCGATGGCCGTCGGGCGTCCGCTGGTCGCCACCCGATCCGGCGGCGGAGCGGCGGAGTACCTGCGCGACGGCGTCAACTGCCTGCTCGTCGAGCCCGGCGACGCGGGTGGGCTGGCTGCAGCGGTGCGCCGGCTGGCGGCCGATCCCGAGCTGCGCGCGCGGCTCGTGGCCGCCGGGCGAACGACGGCGGCCCGCTATCCGGCGCAGGCGTTCCACGCCGGGCTGGAGCGCGAGCTGCGGGCGCTCGTGGCCCGACGGTCCTGAGGCCCGGCGGCTCGCGTCAGGCCGCGTCGGTGCGACGAAACCAGAAGCCGCTCGGCTCCATTCCCTCGCGCAGGCCTCGGAACCACGGCGTGACGCGCTCCCGGCGCAGGCGCCACAGCGCATGGTTGGCGCACACCACCGTGAAGCGCGGGTTGTCGACGAGGAGCGCCTGGAGCAGGTACTGCTCCTGCCAGTGCACGTTGAACTGCTCGTAGAACACGCGGGGGTAGGCGAACGGCCGGTAGATGTCGTGGAAGTGGACGAGGACGCCGGGCGCTAGCTCGCCGAGCACCTCGAGCACGAGGCGGACCACCTCCCCTCCGGGCTTCACCGTGTGGCTGGTGTCGACGAACAGCACGTCGCCGGCCTGCAGGCGGGCGAACCGGTCGCCGGCGAGCTCCGCGGCCGAGCGCGCCTGCACCACGGCCGGGCGGGTGAGCCGGTCGAGCACCGGAGAGGGGAACGGGTCGACGATCTCGTGCTCGCCGCCGCCGGCGTCGGCCAGGGCGCGGTCGATGAACAGGGAGGAGAATCCCGAGCCGAGCTCGAGCACCCGCCGCGGGCGCCAGCGGCGCAGGCCGGCGTACAGGATGTGGGCGTCGAGCGGCCCGTACCACCCGTTGTCGAGGTGGATCGCGTGGGGGTCGGCCCTCGACTGCAGCGGGACGTCGAGCGCGAGGATGAGCGGCAGCAGCTCAGCCTCGATCCACTCCAGCTGCCCGTCGAGATCGAGCGCGAGCCCCGGCATCGGCGCCGCCCGCTCAAAGGCGTCGGATGGGAGGGTGCGCGGATCGACGATCGGGCTGTAGAAGTCCGCCGGGACGACGTCGAGTCCCGCGCGCCGGGCGGTGCGGCGGACGAGCCGCCGAGCGACGAGCTTCATCTCCGGTCGGGACGGCACGGGCGGCCCCGCATTATCCGCGGCCGAGATGGCTATGGTTGAACGGGATGCTCGGATTCCGCGACAAGACCAAGCAGATCGATGCCGAGCGCGCGCTGCGCGGGCGCGAGGCGGAGATGCCGCTGTCCGGAGCCCACGCCGTCCTCGGCACCCCCCTGCGCCCCCCGTTCCCGCCCGGGACCGAGTCGCTCGTGGTGGGCATGGGCTGCTTCTGGGGAGCCGAGCGCGTGTTCTGGACCGCGCCCGGCGTGTACACCACCGCGGTCGGCTACGCCGGTGGCTACACACCGAATCCCACCTACGAGGAGGTGTGCAGCGGCTCGACCGGGCACACCGAGGCGGTGCTCGTCGTGTGGGAGGCCGCGCGGACCTCGCTCGAGGCGATGCTCCAACTGTTCTGGGAGAACCACGACCCGACCCAGGGGATGCGCCAGGGCAACGACATCGGCACCCAGTACCGCTCGGCGATCCTCACCGCCTCCGATGAGCAGCTGCGCGCCGCACAGGCGTCCCGCGACGTCTTCGCGCCCCGCCTGCGGACCGCCGGCTACGGCGAGATCACCACCGAGGTCGCTCCTCTGGGCTCGTTCTTCTACGCCGAGGAGTACCACCAGCAGTACCTGCACAAGAACCCGTGGGGGTACTGCGGGCTCGGCGGCACCGGCGTGAGCTGTCCGGTCGGCCTGGGGGCCGCCGCGCCGCCGCGGTCGAGCTGATCGGGCGGTCGAGCGGGGCGGTCGCGGGGCTGATGGCCCGGCATTAGGATGGGCGCGGAGAGGGTCCGCTCGGGTGTGGAGGTGGTCGTGCGACGCATCGCGATGTGGCTGGTGGCGGGGGCGGCGAGCGCGCTGGTCGCGGGGTGCGGGGCGGGCACCGACCCGGCGACGGACGTCGGGGCGCTGACCGCGACGCTGGACGCCCACGGCCACACCGACAGCTCGCCGGCCACCTTCTGGTTCCAGTACGCGCTCGATCCCTCGGCGCTCGGCACCCCGTCCGGTCACCAGACCCCGACCCGTGGCCCGGTGCCGCCGAACACGCCGGCCGGTGGCGGGAACGCACCGTTCGGCCAGGCCGTCGGCGGGTTGAGCCCGTCGACCACCTATTACTTCCGCGTGTGCGGCCAGGACAGCCAGGTTGATGCGTGCTCCAACGTCCAGAGCCTCACCACCGCCGACTCGCCGACGATCACCACTTTCCCGGTACCGACGGCGAACGCCGGGCTGACCACGCTCACCACGGGCCGCGACGGCGCGCTGTGGTTCACCGAGAACGGCGCGAACCAGATCGGCCGGATCACCACCGGCGGACAGGTGACGGAATATCCGGTCCCGACCGCGAACGCCGGGGTGTCCGGGATCGTGGCCGGCCCCCGGCGCCCCTTGTGGTTCACCGAGCAGACCGCCGACAAGATCGGCCGGATCACCGCTCGCGGCCAAGTGACGGAATTCCCGCTGCCGACGGCGAACGCCGGTCCCGCCGACATCACCCTCGGGTCCGACGGGGCGCTGTGGTTCACCGAGACGAACGCGAACCGGATCGGCCGGATCACCACCGCCGGCGCGGTGACCGACTACCCCGTGCCCACGCCGAACGCCGGGCTGTCGGGGATCACCGCCGGGCCGGACGGCGCCCTGTGGTTCACCGAGTCCAGCGTCGCCAAGATCGGCCGGATCGCCACGAACGGATCGGTCACCGAGTACCCCATGCCCGCACAGGAGTGCAACCCCAGCGGGACCACGTCCCCCACCTGCAATCCGAACGGGATCACGAGCGGGCCCGACGGCGCCCTGTGATTCGCCGACAGCGGCTTCGGAGGGCCAATCAGGATCTGGCGGGTCACGACGAACGGAGCGTTCACCCCGTTCACGGCGTCCGGCGGGCTCGAGAACTTCACGTCTCACGTCGCGACCGGACCGGACGGCGCGCTCTGGTTCCAGGCGGAGGGGCTCGGTTGCCGGCCCTCCGACAGCAGCCTCGGCCGCGTCACCGTCTCCGGGCAGCTCTCCTTCTTCGACAGTCAGACCAATGTCAGCTTCGTCGCGGCACACCAATCGCCGGTCGCCGGCCCCGACGGGGCGATGTGGTTCCTGAACCCGGCCGCCAACCAGATCGGCCGGGGCGGCTGACTGCCGGCCATCCGCTCCGCCACGGCGGCAGGATCGCCACTCGGCGATCGGTCCCGGCGAGCGAGCGGGCCGGTCTACGTGCAGATAATCCCGGAAGGACAGCGGCCGTCAGCGATCCCGGTGCCGCTGCAGCAGGTCACGGGCGGTAGCAGGTCGCGACTCGCCGTCGCGCAGGTTCCCGGCGGATGGCAGCACAGCTGGTTGCCCGACTCGAAGCTGCACTCACCGAAGCCATAGATGGGGTGACCGGCGCAGCATGTCTGACCCGGCAGGACGCAGGATCCGGGCTGCACGCATGAGCCTGCCGCTGCTGCGCTGGGCACGAGGATCGAACTGATCGCGGAGGCCGAGGCGACGCCGACACCCGCGATCGTGAGCTTGCGCAGCGCAGCCCGGCGCGTGACGCCGTCGGGGTCGGCCTGCACACCCGCCAGCAGCCCCAGTTCGCCGAGCCGAGCCAGAGTGTCGCGGACCTGCTCCGCGCTGGCCTGGCAGCGCGCCGCGAGGACGTCGATGTCGGAACGCCCGTCGCACGCCCGCCACACGGCCGCCGCCTCTGCGTCGAGGGCGTGCGCCATGTTGCTCTCGCCGTCATACACGAGCAGCTGGTCCTCCAGCGCCTCGATGAGCAACCCCTCGGAGCGAGCGAGGGGATGTCTCTGGAACATGCCACCACCTCTCCTCGTATGCCGCTGCCGATCCTACGCCCGCCGCACGGGGCGGTCAATCCTGGCTGGACCGGGGTGACCTGCTCGATGGATCATCACGAAGCCGCGTCTGACCGGAATCTGCGGGTCGGTTCCCCACGGTGGCAGGGCGCCGGCGCGGCCGGGCTCAGCCTCCCGCGACGGCGGGGAGGATCGTCACCTCGTCACCGTCGCTGACGACGGTCTGCAGCCCGTCGAGGAAGCGGATGTCCTCGCCGCCGACGTACACGTTGACGAACCGGCGCAGCCCGCCATCCTCCGCGATCCGGCTGCGCAGCTCGTGGTAGCGGTCGTACAGCGCGTCGAGCACCTCGCCGACGGTGTCGCCGTCGACGTTGGCGGTCGGATCGCCGCCGGTGGCGGCCCGCAGTTGGGTTGGGATCTTGACGGTGACTGCCATGGGGCGGCGAGATTCTCTCAAGCGGCGACGACCGACCGCTCCCTGGCCACCTCGAACGCGTCGAAGCTCGGTTCGATCTCGATCGTCTCGAACGTCCCGCGGGCGCAGTCGAGCGTCTTCAGCCCCTCGCCGGTGATGTACGCCACGACCCGCTCGTCGGGGTCGATCGCGCGCCGGCGGGCGAGCTGGGCGAGCACCGCCGTCGTCACTCCGCCGGCCGTCTCGGTGAAGATGCCGGTCGTCCGGGCGAGCAGCCGGATTCCCTCGCGGATCTCCGCGTCGGACACCGACTCGACGGTGCCGTCGGTGCGGCGGGCGAGATCGAGCGCGTACGGTCCATCGGCCGGATTGCCGATGGCGAGCGACTTGGCGATGGTGTCCGGCTTGACCGGCCGGCACACGTCGCGGCCGTCCCGGTAGGCGGTGGCCACCGGCGAGCAGCCGTCGGCCTGGGCGCCGTGGAAGGTCGGCAACGTACCGTCGATCAGCCCCAGATCGAGCCACTCCTGGAAGCCGCGGGCGATCTTCGTGAACAGGGAGCCGGAGGCGATCGGAGCCACCACCCGGTCGGGCAGCTCCCAGCCGAGCTGCTCAGCGGTCTCGTACGCGAGGGTCTTGGACCCCTCGGCGTAGTAGGGCCGCATGTTGATGTTGACGAACGCCCAGTCGTGCTCGCCGGAGATCTCGGTGCACAGCCGGTTGACGTCGTCGTAGTTGCCCCTCACCGCCACGAGGTTCGTCCCGTAGACGCCGGTGGCGATGACCTTCTGCTCCTCGAGGTCGGCGGGGATGAACACGTAGGACTCCAGGCCGGCCGCCGAGGCGTGAGCCGCTACGGCGTTGGCCAGATTGCCGGTCGAGGCACAGGCGACGGTGGTGTAGCCGAGCTCCCGCGCCCGTGCCATGGCCACCGACACCACCCGGTCCTTGAACGAGTGGGTCGGGTTGGCGGCGTCGTTCTTGATCCACACCTCGCGCAGGCCGAGCGCCTCGGCGAGCCGGTCGGCCCGGAGCAGCGGCGTCCACCCGGCCGGCAGGGTGCCCTTAGGCGGGGTCTGAACCGGGAGGAAGTCGCCGTAGCGCCAGATCGAGTGAGGGCCGGCCTGGATGCGCCGGCGCAGCTCGTCGGGGTCGGCGTCCGCCCGGCTGGCATAGGTGACTTCGAGCGGACCGAAGCACCGCTCGCAGACGTACCGCGCGTCGAGCGGGTACGCGGTCTGGCATTCCTTGCAGGTCAGAGACTCTGGCGGCATATGTGAAAAACCTCCGCCGGGGTCTGTGGTCGGAGGTCTTCACGAGGGGAAACCGCCCTATCCACATCTCCCAGGCTGATCGTTGGAGCCTGATGGAATTGGCACCGTTCCCTTGCGGGAGGTTGCCGGGGCTTCGTAGGGCCATATCCCTTCACCCCTCTGGATGCGTACTGCTATGTGGCGCGGAGTATAGGCACACCTGGCAAACGGGTCCAGCCGCGGCCCGGCCGGCGTAACGCGAGCGGGGAGGTGGTGTTCTGAAAGCCGCGGATGGGCACGACCACCAGCGACCCCCTCGAGCGACTGGAGTCGGCGCTCGGCCCCACGAGCTCCGCCCCCACGCGGCGGATGCTGATCATCGTCAATCCGTACGCGACGACCGTCTCGGACCGGTTGAAGAACCTCGTGGTGTACGCGCTGCGCGGCCGCTACGAAGTGGATGCGGTCGACACGGAGGCCCGCGATCACGCCACCGAGTTATGCCGCGAAGCGGCCCGCGAGGGATACGACGTCGTGGTCGCCTTCGGCGGCGACGGGACCGTCAACGAGGCGGCCAACGGCTTGGCCGGCTCGGCGGTGCCGCTCACCTGCCTGCCCGGCGGGAGGACGAACGTGCTCTGCCGGATCCTCGGCATCCCCATCGATGTCGTCGACGCCACCGAGCACCTCCTGCGAATGGCCGACAACTTCCGCCCGCGGCGCTGCGACCTCGGCTGGGCGGGCGAGCGGGCGTTCACGTTCGCCGCCGGGGTGGGACTCGATGCGAGCGTCGTCGAACGCGTCGACGCCCACCCGCGGCTGAAGGCCCGGGTCGGCGAGTGGTACTACACGTGGACCGGGATCACGACGTTCAACCGCCGCTACCTCGTCCGCCCCCCACGGATGGAGGCGGTGCTGGGGGACGAGGCGGTCCGCGGCGTGACGACGATCGTCCAGAATGCCGCCCCATACACGTACTTCGGCCCGCGGGCGGTGGAGATGGGCGAGGGCGCGCGCCTCGACAGCGGCGATCTGGCCGGCGTCGTGCTCACCCGGGCCAGCCCAATCGACATCCCGACGATCATCTGGCGCGCACTGTCCGGTCGCCCCCGGTTGACCCGTCACCGGCAGGTCCGGGGCTTCTCCGGGCTCACCGGGCTGAGCGTCCGGTCGCTGGACGACCGGCCGCTGCCGATCCAGGTCGACGGCGATTACATCGGAACAGCCTCCGAGGTGGCGTTCCGGGTGCAGCCGGCCGGGATCACGCTCGTCGCCTAGCTCGAACATCCGCCGAGCGGCGGTGCGGTTCCGGCGGTCGTGACTAGCCTCGGGGCGATGCGACGGCTGGCGCTCCTCGCCGCGCTCGCCGGCCTGACCGGGACGACAGCTGCCGGCGCCACGGCGGGCGGCGGCTCGCCGGTCCTCGCCGGTACCCGCTGCGCGGTCTTCCCGCCCGACAACCCCTGGAACCAGCGGGTCGACCGCCTCCCGGTGGCCCGGGGGTCGGCCGGCTGGGTGGCGGCGATCGGCCTGAGCGCGCCCGTCCACCCCGACTTCGGCACGGTGTATGCCGGAGCTCCGAACGGGATTCCGTTCGCCGTGGTCTCCCGCCGCACCCGGCGGGTGCCGGTCAGCTTCACCTACGCCTCCGAATCGGATCACGGCGGCTATCCCCTCCCGCCGAACGTCCCGATCGAGGGCGGCCCGCGGTCCACCGGCGATCGCCACGTCATCGTCGTCGACCGCGACACGTGCACCGACTATGAGCTGTTCGACGCCGTGCCCCGCGACCACGGCCGCTCGTGGACCGCCGGCTCGGGGGCCATCTTCCACCTCGGCTCCGACCGGCTGCGCCCGGCCGGCTGGACCTCGGCCGATGCCGCCGGGCTGCCGATCCTCCCGGGCCTCGCCCGCTATGACGAGGTCGCCGGTGGTGCGATCCGCCATGCGCTGCGGGTCACCGTGCCGTGTACCTCGGCTCGGTACGTGTACCCGGCCCGCCACTTCACCACCGACGGCCGGCCTGGCTGCCCGCCGATGGGGCTCCGGCTGCGACTGAAGGCGTCCGTGCGGATCGCCGGGCTGCCCCGCCAGGCCCGGATCGTCGCGCTGGCGCTCCAGCGCTACGGCCTGATCGTGGCCGACAACGGCTCGCCGTGGTTCATCTCGGGGGCCCCGGACCCCCGCTGGAGCGATGACGAGCTCCACGCGCTCGACCGGCTGAGCGGCCGGGACTTCGAGGCGGTCGACACGAGCTCGCTGCCGCATCCCGGTGCGTAAGCCATCCGCCAGGCCCTGGCGGCGAACTCCGCCCCGCCCTCGGCGGCGAAGTCCGCCCGGCCCGCACGGCCAAAAGTCGACTCGCCACGGCCGGATGAGCCGGCGAGTCGAGTTTTGGTGGTGGGGCTAGCGATATTCGACTCGCGTCGGCCAGAGCTGCCGTCAAGTCGAGTTTTGCCATCTGGGAGGCGGAGCTTTTTGGGGCGGGCGGGGGGACAATCTCGCCCGCTAGCGGCTCTTAACTCATGTGGAGCCCCTCAGCGAGGTCGATGGCGAGCTGCTGGCCTTCCTGGCCGAGCACCGGGTGGCGCTCGTCGACCAGCTCGCCACGCTCACCGGGCGCAGCGACGCCGGCGTGCGCCGGCGCCTGCGGGCGCTGGCGGCTGCAGGGCTGATCGCCGAGCGACGGGTCCTCCACCGCCAACCGCCGGCCTACCTCATCACCCGTCGCGGGCTGCGCACGCTCGGCAGCCCGCTCCCCCTCCCCCGGCTGAACCTCCAGGCATACCTGCACGACCTCGGCGCCGGCTGGCTGTGGCTCGCCGCCCGTGATGGGGCGTTCGGCGCCCTGAGCGAGATCCACAGTGAGCGCCGGCTCCGCTCGCGCGACGGCCTGCCGCGCGGCCCGGACGCCGGTCCGGAGCACAGCGAGCGGCTCGGCGTGCGCCTGTTCGACCTCGGGCCGGGAGGCCGCGAGTGCCTGCACTATCCCGACCTCGTGCTGCGGACGGCGGCCGGGCAGCGGGTGGCCCTGGAGCTCGAGCTCACCACCAAGGCGCCGCGGCGGTTGGAGGGCATTCTCGAGGCCTATGCGGCCGATCCCCGGATCGACGCCGTCATCTACGTCGTGGGCGACAGGCGGCTGGAGGCCCGGATCCGCACGGCGGCCGCCCGGGCGGGCGCGAGCCGCAAGCTGTTCGTGCGCCACTTCACCTTCGCCCCGGCGATGGAGGGCCTGGCCGGTCAGCTCGGCCACGCCTCGGCCCGCGGCGCTGGGCGCGCGGCCGGCCGGACGCGCGGCGGGGAGCGCGCAGCGCCGGCGCGATGAGCGGGGCCCCGCCACCTCCGCCCCGCCGTCGACCGTACTGGACGATCCCGGCCCTGCTCGTCCTGCTGGCGCTTCCGGGGCAGACGGGGCTGCTCGTGGCCGGGGCGGTGTTCGCGCTCGTCGCAGGCGCCCGAGGCTGGCGGGCGCTGGTGCGGTCCCGGCGAGCGGTGCTCGTGGCCGGCGAGCCCGGCGCGGTGACCCTCGGCCACGGCCGGACGCCGACGAGCGGCGCGGGCCGCGAGGCCGGAGCGCCCGTCGTACTCAGCGAGCGCCAGCTCGCCGCTCACGGGCTCGTGCTCGGCGCCACCGGGGCGGGCAAGACGACCTCGCTGCTGCGGATCCTCAGCGAGCAGATCCGGGCGGGGCGTCCCGTGGTGGCGATCGACCTGAAGGGCTCCCCCGCGTTCGAGCGGGCGCTGCGCCAGAGCTGCGCCGGCGCCGGCCGCCCGCTGCGAGTGTGGCGGCCGGATGGTCCGGAGCACTGGAACCCGCTCGCCCACGGCAACGCGACGGAGCTCAAGGACAAGCTCATCGGTGCCGAGCGCTTCTCCGAGCCGCACTATCAGCGGCAAGCCGAGCGCTACCTCCAGCTGGCGCTCGGAGTCCTCCTGGCTCGAGCGCCGGGACGCCGTCCGACGCTCGCGGACGTGGTCGACACCTGCGAGCCGCGGCGGCTCGCCCGCCTGGCCGCCGAGCTGCCGGCCGGCCACGCGGCGCAGATCGCCGACTACGTCGCGCGGCTCGGTCCCGACGGCACGAGCGCGGCGCGGGGAATGGGGACGCGGCTGGCGCTGCTCGCCGAATCGCACGCCGGACGGTTCCTCGGCTCGGAGGGGATCGACCTGCGCCGGGCCCTAGAGGGCGGCGCAGTCGTGCTGTTCAGCCTCAACTCGAGCTCGCTCGGGACCCTGGCCGCCCAGCTCGGCACGCTCGCCGTCCAGGATCTCGTGGCGGCCAGCGGCGAGCGGCTGCGCGGGGTCGGCGGGGCCCCGCCCCTGGCCACCGTGGCGATCGACGAGTTCTCGGCCCTGCGCGGCGATCAGGTGCTGGCGCTGCTCGCCCGGGGGCGCGAGAGCGCGATCAGCGTGCTGCTCGCCACCCAGGAGTTCGCCGATCTCGATCGGGCTGCTCCGGGGTTTCGCCAGCAGGTGGAGGGCAACACGGCGGTCAAGCTCATCCACCGCCAGGAGGTGCCCGCGTCAGCCCGCGAGGCGGCCCAGCTCGCCGGCTCGACGCAGGTGTGGGAGGAGACACGGCGGGTCGGCGGGACGCCGCTGGCGAGCGGTCAGTACCGCGGCACCCGGCGGCTCGTCGAGCAGCCGCTCGTCCACCCCGACCGGATCGCCGCGTTGCGGACCGGAGAGGCGCTGCTCATCACTCGGGTGCCGCGCAGCGAGGTGCGGATCGTGCGGGTGGATCCGGCCCCCGGGGCACCGTCCGCGGGGCGCTCGGGACCGGGCCGCGGGAGCGAGGGTCAGGCCGCGCCGGGCGTCACCCGGTAGGCGTCGAACACCGCGTCGATGTTCCGCAGCCGGTTGATCGCCTGGTCGAGCGTGCGGGTGTCCCCCACCTCGACCACGAACCGGTTCTTCACCATCGGGTGGGTGACCGTGCAGCGGGCCTCGAGGATGTTGATCCCCGCCTCGGCGAACGTCCGCGACATGTCCTCCAGCAGCCGGTGGCGGTCCCAGCCGTCGACCTCGATCTCGACCCGGAACGACGTCTCGGCGTCGCCATCCCAGCTGACGGCGGTGAAACGCTCGGGGTCCTTGCGCAGCACGGCGACGTTCGGGCAGTCCTCACGGTGGATGGTGATCCCCCGGCCGAGCGAGATGTAGCCGACGATCGGATCGCCGGGCACCGGGCGGCAGCACTTGGCCAGCCGCAGCATGACCTCATCGATCCCGTCCACCGCGATCCCGAACCGCGACGAGGAGGTGGTCGGCCGCGAACGGCGCCGTCGAGTCTGGAGCAGGTCATCGGCCGCCGTCGGCTCGGACTCGGCCGCCTCACCCTGCTTGAGGCGCTGCATCACCTTGTTGACGACGACCTTGGCCGAGATCTTCGCTCCGCCGAGGGCGATGTAGAAGTCCTCCGCCTTGCGGAAGCCCATCTCCCGGATGACGTCGGCCAGCAGCGGAGAGCCGACCAGCTTCTGGGCCGGCAGCCCCTGCTTCTTCAGGTGTTCCTGGAGCAGCTCACGGCCGGTGTGCTCGGTATCCCGGCGCGATTCGGCCTTGAACCAGGCCTTGATCTTGTTCCGCGCCCGCGTCGTCTTGACCAGGGCCAGCCAGTCCCGCGAGGGCCCACGCTCGCGCTTGGAGGTGAGCACCTCGACGATGTCGCCCGACCGCAGCCCGTAGGAGAGCGGGACCATCTTGCCGTTGACCTTCGCCCCGACGCAGCGGTGGCCGACGTCGGTGTGGATCTCGTAGGCAAAGTCGAGCGGCGTGGCGCCGGCCGCCAGCGACTTCACCTCCCCCTTGGGGGTGAACACGAACACCTCGTCCTCGAACAGGTCGACCTTCAGGGTGTCCATGAACTCCCGAGGATCGGAGAGGTCCTGCTGCCAGTCGAGCAGCGAGCGCAGCCACTTCAGCTTCCCGTCGTCCGGGTCGAGCTCGCCGGCAGCCCGACGCCCGCGGCCGCCGGACTCCTTGTACATCCAGTGCGCCGCGATCCCGAACTCGGCCAGGTCGTGCATCTCACGGGTGCGGATCTGGATCTCCAGCGGCCGTCCCTCGGGTCCGATCACCGTCGTGTGCAGCGACTGGTACATGTTGAACTTCGGCATCGCGACGAAGTCCTTGAACCGGCCGGGCAGCGGCTTCCACAGGGAGTGGATGACGCCGACCGCCCCGTAGCAGTCCTTGACCGAGGAGACGATCACCCGCATCGCCGTGAGGTCGTAGATCTCGTTGAACTCCCGCCCCTTCTTGGTCATCTTCGAGTAGATGGAGTAGAAGTGCTTCGCGCGGCCGGAGATCTCGGACTCGATCCCGAGCTCCTCGAGCTCCTGGGCCAGGTAGGACCCGGCCAGTTCCACGTAGCGCTCGCGTTCGGTTCGCTGCTGGGCCACCAGGCCCTTGATCTCGTTGTACTTGCGCGGGTGGAGGGTCTGGAAGGCGAGATCCTCGAGCTCCCACTTGATGGCGTGGATGCCGAGGCGATGGGCGATCGGCGCGTAGATGTCGAGCGTCTCGCGGGACTTCTCGATCTGCTTCTGCTTCGGCATCGCGCTGATCGTGCGCATGTTGTGCAGACGATCAGCGAGCTTGATCAGGATGACCCGGATGTCCGAGGCCATCGCGACCATCATCTTGCGGTAGTTCTCGGCCTGCGCCTCGTCGCGGGACTGGAACGTCAGCCCGGTGAGCTTGGTCACCCCGTCGACCAGGCCGGCGATCTCCTCGCCGAACACCTCACGGACGTCGTCGAGCGAGGCGCTGGTGTCCTCGACCGTGTCGTGCAGGAGCGCGGCGCACAACGTCTCGGTGTCGAGCCGCATGCCGGCGCAGATCTTCGCCACCCCGACCGGGTGGATGATGAAGTCCTCGCCGGAGCGTCGCCGCTGATCGGCGTGGTGGGCACAGGCGTAGACGAACGCCTCCTCCACTCGATCCCGGTCGACGGCGACGGCCGCCTGGTCGGCGTGCTCCTCGATGATCGCGAACAGGTCCGACAGCAGCCGCCGCTCGGTCTCGGTCAGCTCGGGACGGAGCACCGGCACGGTCTGGCCGGAGCCCTGCCGGTCGATGGCCGGGCGCGTCGCCGGGATCAGCTTGCCGCTCGGCTTGCCAGGCTCGGCGATCGGAGCACCTCCTCGAGACGGCGGGCGTAGCAGCGATAGGCCGGGGAGCGCTCGAGCGCCGTCGGCTCGACGCGGTCGAGCACCAGCGCCGCGCGCTCCGGCTCGGCGCGCGCCAGCCCCAGCTCGCAGAGGACGCGGACGAGCCGGCCGGCCATGCGAGGCGACCGCGCCGGGGCCGGAGGGGCGCCGGGCGAGCGACCCGAGAGCAGCTCGACGAGCTCCTCGCCGCTCACCTCCCGGCGAGCGCGCAGGCCGCGGAACAGCGCGATGAGCGGCTCGCGGAGGTCGTGCTCGAAGGCGTACATCTGCTCAGCGAAGCGTAGCTCAGGCTCTCCCCAGGCCAGGTGGGTATACCCGGGGCCCGCCGAGAGGATCGCCCGTTGCACCGGATCGAGCGGCGGGTCGAGCGCGACCAGGTGCGGGACCGGACTGCCCAGCTCCGGAGCATCCTCGAGCGTCGCGTAGGTCCCGAGGCGAAAGCCGCCGCAGCGAGCGGCGAGGCCGGGCAGGCGGCGCTCGACATCGGCGCACAGCGCCAGGACCGGTTCGCCGGCGGCGGTGAGCTCGCGCAGGAGGGCGAGCGGGCTGCGCCCGCGGGCGTCGAGCACGGCTCGGGGTCCGGCGGCAGGCGACGGTGCGCCGGGCGGCGCCTCGAGATCGCGATCGAGCTCGTGCCACACCGCGGCTAGGTAGCCGCCGGGCGCCGGCACCACCTCGACCGGTGGTGGCGCGCACCGGACCGCGTGGCGGAGGACGAGCCGGGGCTCGACCGCGCCGTTCCACACGTTGCGCTCGAGCGTGAACGTGGCGTCGAGCGGCCGGTCCTCGCCGCCCGGCACGCGACCGTCGCAGCCGAACGCGACGGCCCGCGCGCGGGCGCCACCCGAACTGACCGCGAAGCGGACGTGGCGCCCCTCGCCCATCGTGCGCACGTCGCCGAACCGGGCGCCGGCCACAAGCAGCCGCACGCCGGGGTTGCCCATCCCGCAGGGCTCGATCCGCTCGAGCTCCTCGGCGAGGTCCAGTCCGAGCTCGGAGCCGCACACCACCGCGTCCACCCGCTCTCGCGCCACCAGCAGCTCCGGCGTGAGGTGCGCCGCCGCGTGCGCCTCGAAACCGGCCCGCAGCGCGCTGAGGTCAGCCTCGGCGACGCTCAGGCCGGCCGCCGCCCGATGGCCGCCGTAGCGCCCGAGGTGCTCGGAGCAGGCGTGGAGCGCCCCCAGCAGGTCGAAGCCGGGGATGCTCCGGCCGGAGCCCTGTCCCGCGCCGGCCCCGTCGAGCGCCACGAGGAGCGCCGGCCGGTGGTGGCGCTCGACGATCCGGCTGGCCACGATCCCGACGACACCCGGATGCCAGCCCTCGCCGGCCAGCACGTAGCCCGGCCTCGGGCCGAGCTCGGCCACCTGACCCTCGGCCTCCCACAGGATTCGCTGCTCGACCCCGCGCCGCTCGGCGTTCACCGCGTCGAGCTCGGCGGCGATCTCCCGGGCTCGCTCAGGTTCGGCGCTTAGCAGCAGCTCCAGTCCGGCGTCCGCTCGTCGCAGCCGGCCGGCGGCATTGATCCGCGGTGCCAGCCGGAATCCGAGCGCGGAGGCGTCGAGCGCCGACGGGTCGGTTCGGCTGACCGCCATCAGGGCGCGCAGGCCCGGCCGAGTGGTGTTCGCCATCGTGCGGAGCCCGTCGCGGACCAGACGCCGGTTCTCGCCCTGCAGCGGCATCAGATCGGCGACGGTGGCCAGCGCGACGAGCTCGAGGTCGGCCTCGGTACCGGGTGCCTGGAGCGCCTCGGCCAGCTTGTGCGCCACCGCGGTGCCGCACAATTCGGGGCACGGGTAGCCGCCGAGCCCGGGGTGGACGACCGGGCATCCGGCCGGCAGGCGGCCGTCGGCGCGCGGCGCGTGGTGGTCGGTGACGACGACCTCGAGCCCGGCCGCATGCGCGGCCGCGACCTCGTCGACCGCCGTGATGCCGCAGTCGACCGTGATCAGCAGCCCGGTCCCGCGATTGGCCAGGCGGGACACCGTGGCCGCCGACACGCCGTAGCCATCCTCGGTCCGGCTGGGGAGGAACCACCCGACCTCGCCGCCGAGCGCCCGCAGCGCCCGGACGAGCACCGCGGTCGCGCAGACGCCGTCGACGTCGTAGTCGCCGTGCACCACGATCGGCGTGCCACGAGCGAGATGGCCGCGGATGGTCGCGACGGCGGCGGCCATGGCGGGTCCGAAGGCGCTCGGCGGATGGTGGTCGCTCGGCGCCAAGAAGGCGCGGGCGAGGGCGGGGTCGGCCAGGCCACGGCGGACGAGGACCGTGGCGAGCACGCGGCCGATGCCGAGCTCGCCCTGGAGGTGGAGGACCGCGCTCAGGTCGGCGGGCGGAAGGTCGAGCCGGCGCTCCGAGGGCCCGGGCGGCGGGACCGTCGCGCCCGCCGGTTCGACGAGGCGCAGGGGCGGGCCGGGCGGCGGATTGGGGGTCGGCAGGCTGGCAGCTTCCACGATGCGGGCAGCCTAGGTGGCGCGCCCGACAGAACTGCTCGCGCCACCAGGGATGGCAGCAACGTCGCGGATTCCGCGACGTTTCGTCCAATCCTCCGGCGCCGGGACCGCCGCCCCGGCGGCGGCTCTGGGCGCGCCGCGTTCAGGCGGCCGCGCTGCGCTCGCGCCGCACGCCCTCGGCGTACACGAGCGCCAAACCGATCAGGGCGCCGGGGATCGCCTCCAGCGCGGTCCCGAAGTGGGTGGCGTGCCGGCCGGGGATGACGAAGCCGTTGACCGCCAGCCCGAAGATCGCCGCGCCGATCAGGGCGCCGACGAACGCACCGACGATCCCGCCCCAGGAGCGGTCGGGCAGCCAGATCGTGAAGTGCCAGAGAGCGAGACCCATCATCACCCAGGCGAGCATGCCCATCAGCCGGCCCTCCGGGGTCCGCGGACGACGAGCGGCGCCATCAGCGACGCCTCCCGTGGCGCCGGTTGCGCGCCCGGGACTTGCTCGCCCCGCGTGGCTTCTGCACCGGCGCGACGCCCTCGTTCTCCGCGATGTCGGGCGCCGGCGCCGGGGGACCGTCGGCGATCGGTGGTTCGACCTCCGGGGCATCGACCGTGCCCGCCGGAGCCCGCGGGGTCTGGGGCGCCCGCGGGGTCTGCGGCGCCCGCGGGGTCTGCGGCGTGCGCGGGGTCTGCGGCGCCGGGGGGGCCTGCGGGGACGCCGTCGGCGCCGGCGACTCCCGGGTGTGCGAGAGCCGCTCGGTGAGCGTCGAGGTCCGCTGGCCCGATGCCGGCGGCTCGATCTCCAGGTCGCGCTTCATCTGCTCGAACTCGGCCGTCGACACCGAGTCCGGCTCGGGCGCGGTGAGCCGGCCGGTGCGTCGTGCCTGACGGGTCGACGGCTCGACGTCGGCCGTGCCCCCGGCGTACGCCGGCACCGCGCCGTGTTCGGCGATGATCCGCTCCCGGCGCGCCCGGTACACCGTCTCGCGCTCCTTCCAGTGGGTGAGCACCGGCGAGGCGATGAAGATGGAGGAATAGGCGCCGGAGGCGACGCCGATCAGCAGCGCGAAGGCGAAGTCCTTCAGGGTGGAGCCGCCGAACAGGAGCAGTGCGACGATCGGCAGCAGCGTGCAGGAGGTGGTGGCCAGCGAACGGGTCAGCACCTCGGACATCGAGCGGTTGACGATCTGCGAGAACGCGGCGCGGGGCATCCGCGGGACGTTCTCCCGCACCCGGTCGAACACGATGATCGTGTCGTAGAGCGAGTAGCCGAGAATCGTCAGCAGCGCGGCCACAGTCGCGGTCGTCACCTCCCGGCCGGTCAGCGAGTACACGCCGCTGGTGATCAGCAGGTCGTGCATCAGGGCGATCAGCACGGGCACCGCGAACTTCCACTCGAAGCGCAGCGCGACGTAGACCGAGATGACGAGCAGGGAGGCGATGATCGCGATCAGCGCTGAGTTGGCGATCGTGCGGCCGAAGGTCGGGCCGACCGAGGTCGAGTCGAAGGTGCGGACTCCGTACTTGGACTCGAGCGTGCTGCGCACCCTCGCCACCCCGGCCGGCTGGAGCTCCTTGGCCGAGATCTGGAACACGTGGGCGCCGAGCGCGCGGTTGGAGACCTTCTGCACCACCGGACCCTTCGCCCCCGCCGACTGGACCGTGCCGCTCACCGCCGCGGCGCTCGGCGCCGCGCTCAGCGAGGTGGTGATCCGGGTGCCGGAGGTGAAGTCGATGCCGAGGTTCAGCCCCCGGCCGCCGATGGCCAGCGCGCCGATGAGCAGGATCAGCCCGGACATCGAGAAGAAGTACCGCGACGCCCCCATGAAGTCGAACCGCCAGACGCGGGCCGGGCCGCCTGCGCCGAGCGCGCTCGGCTGGGAGATCGCCCGGCTTGAGCTCATCGTGCCGAGGATCGCCTGGGTCGCCATCACGGCGGTGAACAGCGACGCGAACGTGCCGATGCCGAGCGTGAACGCGAACCCCTTGACGTCGGCGGTGGCGAGCACGAACAGGATGAACGCGGTCATGATCGTCACCACGTTGGCGTCGATGATCGCCGTCAGCCCCTTGCGGTAGCCGTTGACGATCCCCTGCCGGATCGTCCGGCCGCCCTTGATCTCCTCCTTGACCCGCTCGAAGATGACGATGTTGGCGTCGGCCGCCACGCCGATGGTCAGGATCAGACCGGCGATCCCCGGCAGCGTCAGGGTGATGGGGATGAGCTTGATCAGCGCGTAGAAGTAGACGGAGTAGATGACGAGCCCGGCGACCGCGATCAAACCGAGCACGCGGTAGAAGGCGAGGAGGAACAGCGCCACCACGATCAGCCCGGCGAGGCCGGCGATCAGGCCCTGGTGGAGCGCCTGCTTGCCGAGCGTGGCCGACACCTGCGACTCGGAGATGAGCTTCAGGTTGATCGGCAGGGCGCCGAGCCGGAGCTGGGTGGCGAGGTCCTGCGCGGACTGGATCGTGAAGCCGCCGGTGATGTCGGCACCGGAGTCGCCCGGGATGCCGTCGGGGTAGGTCTTGAAGTCGATCGACGGGACGGTGATCAGCTGCTGATCGAGTGCGACGGCAAAGTGCTGGTCGAGCGCCTGGCCGAGCCCGGAGACCAGATCGCCGCGCCTGGCGATCGCGGCCGTCACGTCCTGGAACTCGTTCTTGCCCTTCGAGGTGAAGCCGAACGAGACGTCCGGCGAGCCGGACTGGTCGGTCGACTGCTCGGGGTTGGTGATGTCCGAGCCGAGCAGCGCGACGTGGTCGCGCAGGACGTAGAACTGCGCGGTGGAATCGCCGATCGGCGTCGGCTTGGAGAAGTTCGATGGTGTGGCCTCCAGCACCACCGTGCCCCGCGGGACGGTGAGCTGCTGCACGCCCGGGGCGGTGGCCGACACGCCGGACGGCAGGCCGGAGTCGAGGTCCTGGATCGTGTCGTCGGGACCGGAGAGCAGGCAATGCACGCCGGCCACCGGAACCTTGCCGGCGTCCCGAGCCGCCGTGGCGCAGGCCGCCCCACCCGGCGTCCCGAACAGGTAGAACTGCGACCCGATCCGCGAGTTGTCGGAGGATGCCCGGACCGCCTGCTGGCTGGCCAGCTTCACGGCCTGGTAGAGCGACATGCTCCCGGCGCCCGGGGCGCCCGGCCCGGTCCCGCCGCCCTGGCTGATCGTCAGCGCAGTCGGGTCCTGGGTCTGGAGCTGGTTGGCCACCGTCTTGCCGTTCGACGTCAGCGCGTCGGCCTCCCAGTCGTAGAAGTACAGCCGGGCGGTGGCGCCGACGAGCTTCTCGGCTCGGGCGGTGTTGGAGACGTTCGGGAGGCCGACCGTGATCTGGTTGCCACCCGTCGTCTGGATCGACGGCTCGGTGACGCCGAGCTGGTCGACCCGCTGGCGCATGATGTCGACCGCCCGGTCGAGCGCGTCCTGGGTGACCTTCGGGGTCTGCGGCGTCGGCTGGCCCTGGTAGACGAGCTCGACGCCGCCCTTGAGGTCGAGGCCGAGCACCGTCTTCTGGCTCGCCAGCACGACCGCGGACGCCAGCAGCATCATCACGACGAGCGCCAGGATGAGTATGTTGCGCCGGCGATCGCTCATCTGGCCGAACGGGGGATGCTACGCGCGGGCGCCGGCCGGCGTCAGCACGAGCAGCAGGCCGCCCTCGTCATCGTCGTAGGCGGGGAAGATGTCGGCCACCGCGTGGGCGGGCAGATCGCCCTCCGCGTTCACCTGCACCGGCTTGTTCTGCACCCGGACCTCCCATTCCAGGGCGGTGCCGACGTGGTCGGTGCCGTCCTCGAAGCGCAGCCCCAGCACCTCGCGCACCGCCCGGCCCATGACCTGTTCGGTCTTCAGGCCGGTCAGCTCGAACGATCCCCGTCCGCAGTCGACGATCCGCCCCTCCTTGTCGCAGGCGAAGAACGCGGCCATCGGTGACGGGTAGTAGTCGTCGAGCAGCTCGAACAGATAGGCGAAGCCGCACTTCTCGCAGCCGCGCGCCTCGCGCCGAAACCCGGCGTTGCGGTCGGTGCCCATCGAGCGGTTGCCGCAGTGGGGGCAGATGAAATAGCGCTCCCGAGTCATCGCGGTCCCCGAGGATAGAAGGCCGCCTGGCGCTCAGAGCAGGCTGGGCTGAGTCGCCGGGGTGGCCGCCGGCAGACCGAGATGGGTGAACGCGGCTCGAGTCGCCATGCGTCCCCGCGGGGTCCGCTCGATCAGCCCCGACTGGAGCAGGTACGGCTCGTAGACGTCCTCGATTGTGTCCGCCTCCTCCCCCACCGCCACCGCGAGCGTCGACAGGCCGACCGGCCCGCCACCGAACTTCTGGCAGATCGCGCGGAGGATGTCCCGGTCGAGCCGGTCGAGGCCGGCGCCGTCCACCTCGAGCAGGTCGAGCGCGGCGTCGGCGATCTCCGCGGTGACGACGCCCGCGCCGCGGACCTCGGCGTAATCGCGCACCCGGCGGAGCAACCGATTTGCCACCCGTGGGGTGCCCCGGCTGCGCTCGGCGATCGCTCGCGCCCCGCCCGGTTGGATGGCCACGCCGAGCAGCCCGGCCGACCGGGTGACGATGCGGCCGAGGTCCGCTGGGTCGTAGTGCTCGAGCCGATGCTGGATCCCGAACCGATCGCGCAGCGGGGTGGTGAGCAGCCCGGTTCGGGTGGTGGCCCCGATCAGGGTGAACTCGGGGAGGTCAAGCGTCACCACCCGGGCGCCGGCGCCCTGGCCGACGGTGATCGGCAGGCAGCGATCCTCCATCGCCGGATAGAACGTCTCCTCGAGCGCCCGGGGCAATCGGTGGATCTCGTCCACGAAGAACACCGCACGGGGTTCGAGGGCGGTGAGGAAGGCGGCGATGTCACCCTTGCGCTCGAGCGCGGGCCCGGCGGTGGGCACGAACGGGACCTCGAGCTCGGCGGCGACGATCTGGGCCAGCGAGGTCTTGCCCAGGCCGGGCGGCCCGGCGAGCAGCACGTGGTCGAGCGCCTCCCCGCGGGAGCGGGCGGCCGCGATCGACACCGACAGCTGGGCCTTCAGTGCCGCCTGGCCGACGAAGTCCTCGAGGTGGCGCGGACGCAGCGAGCGCTCGAGCTCGTCCTCCGGCACCGGGTCGGCGTCGAGCACGCGGGTGCTCACCGGGCCGCCGCCCGCAACGCGTCGGCGATGAGCGCCTCCGGCCCCTCGCCGGTCGCTCCGTCGAGCAGCTCGTCGGCCTCCGCCGGGCTGTAGCCGAGGCCGACCAGTCCCTCGCGGGCGAGGGCGTGCGGGTCATCCCCCCGGGCGAGGCGGATGGCATCCTCGGGCAGGGTCGCGCCGACCTTCTCGCGCAGCTCGACGATGATCCGCTCGGCCGTCCGCTTGCCGACCCCCGGCACGGCCTGCAGGCGAGCGCCGTCCCCGGCGGCCAGGGCGGCGAGCAGCTCGCGCGGGGGCCCTCCGGAGAGGACGGCGAGGGCCACCTTCGGCCCCACCGACTGGACGCCGAGGAGCATGAGGAAGAGCTCGCGCTCCTCCTCGGTGGCGAAGCCGTAGAGCGCCAGCGCGTCATCGCGGACCACGAGGTGGGCGTGGAGCGTGCACCTCCCGCCGAGCGCCGGGACCCGGCGCAGCGTCTCGCCTGAGACGGCGAGCCGATAGCCGACACCGCCGCAGTCCAGGACCACGTGATCGGCGCGACGGACGGCGACCTCGCCGGACACGAGGGCGATCATCCGGCGGCCGCCCCCACCGCCCGGGCGAGCGGTGCCCGGTTGCACTCGCAGATCGCCACGGCCAGCGCGTCCGCCGCGTGATCGGGCGAGGGCACGGCGGCCAGGCCGAGCAGCCGGGCCACCATCCGGCCGACCTGGTCCTTGGCCGCGCGGCCCGAGCCGCACACCGCGCCCTTCACCTGCTGCGGGGTGTAGGCGCGGGCGGTCACCCCGCGCTGCCCCGCGGCCAGCAGCACCACGCCGCGGGCCTGGCCGACGGCGAACGCGGTGCGGACGTTCGCCCCGAAGTACAGCTCCTCGATCGCCAGCGCGTCCGGGTGGTGATCGTCGAGCAGCTCGCCGACCCGGAGGTGGATGTCGGCCAGCCGGCGCTCGAGCGGAACGCCGGGTCGGGTTCCGATCACCCCGTGGGCGAGCGCGCGCAACCGCGGGCCGGCGGCCTCCACGATGCCGTAGCCGGTGCTGGCGGTGCCGGGGTCGATGCCGAGGACGATCATCTCCAGACGCAGATTCTCCGCTCAGCGCCGGACGCCTGCCGGCCACCGCCTCAAGGCGGCTCGCACACCCGCCGATACGCACACGAGATGTTCAACCGGGGCGAGCGCGAGGACATGGTGGGCGAGATCGGTCGCCTGCGCCAGCGGATCGCGGAGCTGGAGGCGGCCAACGCGAATGCCGGTCGCCTGGACAGCGCGACCGGCGCCCTGACCGGGCGAGCCCTCCGCGGCCGCCTGATCGAGGAGGTCAGCCGCGGCAGCCGGTACGCCAAGCCGCTCTCGCTGGCGGTGGTCACGGTCGACGACTTCGAGTCCTTCGAGCGCAGCCAGGGCTTCAAGGCGGCCGACGAGCTGCTGGCCGACGCGGCGCAGCGGCTCGGCGCCGCCACCCGAACCAGCGACACGGTGGGGCGGACGGGGCCGGACGAGCTCGTGGTCGTCCTCCCCGAGACCGCTCCCGAGGCGGCCCAGGCGACCCTCGACCGGCTGGTGGTGGAGCTCGAGACGCTCGGTGACCGCGCGGTCGGCGTGTCGATCGGGATCGCCGGCCTGAAGCGTGGGATGAGCGCCGAGATCCTGATGGCCGAGGCCCGGGGCGCCTGCTCGCAGGCCCAGGCCCAGGGCGGCGGCCGGACGGCGCGGGCCGGCGAGGCGACCGGCGAGGCCGGCGGCGATGACTCGAGCGCGCCCCAACAGGATGCGGTGGAGGCCCTGGCGGTGGCCCTGCTCGAACGCGACCGCTACACCGGCGAGCACTCCGAGGCGGTGATCGAGATGTCGGGCTCGGTGGCCCGCACCCTCGGCTGCAGCGAGGTCGAGGTCCAGCGGGTGCGCTCAGCGGCACTGCTGCACGACATCGGCAAGGTGGCGATCCCCGACGAGATCCTCCACAAGCCCGGCCCGCTGGACGACGCCGAGTGGGTCCTGATGCGCGAGCACCCGGTGATCGGCGAGCGGATCCTCCGGGTGCTGCCCGGCCTCGGCTCGGTGGCCCGGATCGTCCGCCACGAGCACGAGCGCTGGGATGGCGGTGGCTATCCGGACGGTCTCACCGCGGGCCAGATCCCGCTCGGCAGCCGGATCATCATCGCCGCGGACACGTACCACGCCATCACCTCCGATCGCCCCTACCGAGCCGCCCGCTCGCACCTCGACGCGGTCCAGGAGCTGACCCGCTGCGCGGGCAGCCAGTTCGACCCCCAGGTCACCGAGGCGCTGATCGGCCACCTGTACGGCCGGCGTCAGGCCGGCCTGTCGGCCATCTGAGGCCTCAGCGCCTCACCAGTCGCCCGGCGGCGACTTGATCCCGAGCACGCCGAGGAAGAAACTCGAGAGGATGGCCTGGACGCCGAGCATCAGCGCCACCACCGCCGGGATGGCGAGACGGAGGGTCGCCGGGTAGTTCAGGTGGCGGAAGGACGAGTTGTCCCACCGCACGAACGCGATGACCGACAGCACGATCGCGGCGATGATGAGGCCCACGCCGAAGAGCAGGCCGGCCTCGAGCGAGATCGCGCGAACACGTCGGACGAGGGCGCTGTCGGGCAGGAACCCCTCCGCCGCCGCGTACACCCGGGCCAGCCCGGCGAACACCACCGCCTGGAAGCCGATGACGATCGCGGCGCCCGCGTAGAGCAGCGTGTGGACGTCCAGCCGGGCCCCGAACACGTCGACCGCGCCCGGCAGCACGATCGCCGAGAGCACGAGACCGATCAGGATGAGCGCCAGGCCGGGATAGAAGAACAGCCACCGCGGGCTGAACAGCAGGAAGAACCGCAGGGTCCGCCAGCCGTCGCGCCAGGTGCGCAGGTGCGGCGCGCGATTGCGCAGGTCCGGGGAGAGGGTGGTCGGCACCTCGTCGACGTTCAGGTCGAACAGCGCCGCCTTGGCCACCATCTCGACGCCGAGCTCCATGCCCGGGCTCTGGAGCAGCAGCCGCGGCAGCGCGTCGCGGCGGAAGGCGCGCAGCCCGCAGTAGAAGTCGCCGACGCGGCTGCGGAAGAACAGCCGGCCGAGCCAGCTCAGCCCCGGGTTGCCGAAGTAGCGGTGCAGCGGGGGCATAGCTCCCGGCGCGATGCCACCGGCGAACCGGTTGCCCATCACGAGATCGGCTCCCGCGTCGAGCTTGGCCAGGAAGCGCGGCAGGTGGGTGAAGTCGTAGGAGCCGTCGGCATCCCCCATCAGGATGTACTGGCCGCGAGCCGCGGCGAATCCGCCCCGCAGCGCGCTGCCGTACCCCTTCTCGTCCACGTGGGCCACCCGAGCCCCGGCCCGCTCCGCGATCTGCTGCGAGCCGTCGGTGCTGCCGTTGTCGGCCACCACGATCTCGCCGTTGCCGCCGATCGCCTCGATCGCCGTGCGGGCCATCTCCAGGCAGGCGGGCAGCGATTCGGCCTCGTTCAGGCACGGGATGACGATCGACACGCGGCAGGCTTCCGACTCGCTGCGAGCGGCCGGGCGCGTCGCCGGTCTGTTCTCGGTGAAGGCGTTCATCGCTCGAGGAGAGGATCGCGCGAGACCCGGACGGGCCCGCAGGAGTCGAGGCCGATGTGCGCCCGGGCGGCAGCCGGAGAGCCGGCACGCCGAGTGTACTATCACCGCCCTCATGCTCAGAGGGACGCCTGCCCGGGGCATCGTCATCGGTTGCCTCGCGGTCGCGGTGGCCAGCGTCCTGCTCCTCTCCTGGCCCCCCAGCTCGGACCCGTTCGCCTGGATCTCCTGGGGACAGGAGGTGACCAACCCGCACGTGGTGCTCAGCCTGAACGGCGGACCCTCGTGGAAGCCGTTCCCCGTCTTCTTCACCACGATCTTCGGGCTGTTCGGCGGTGCGCAGCCGGGTCTCTGGCTGGTGATGGTCCGCACGATCGGACTCCTGGGGCTGTACGGGGCCTTCCGGGTCGGCCACCGGCTCGGCGGACCCCCGGCCGGCGTCATCGCGGCGATCGCGCTGCTGCTCACCTCGGACTACCTGCGCTACATGGCGCGCGGGACCTCGGAGCCGATCGTCGTCGCCGCAGTCCTGTGGGCGATCGAGGCGCACCTCGCCGAGCGGCCCCGCTGGGCCTACGTGCTCGTGGTGCTCGGAGCGCTCAACCGCCCGGAGCTGACGGCGTTCGCCGGCCTGTACGCCGTGTACCTGTGGCTGCGCGTGCCCGGCAGCCGCCCGCTCGCCGTGGCCGGGTTGGTGCTCATCCCGTTCGGCTGGCTCGTCCCGCCGTGGATCAACACCGGCAACGCGTTCCAGGCCAACTCGGCCGCGCTCGGCGGTCAGGGCGGGGCGAAGAACGGCTTGGTGCTGCTCGCCATGAGCCACCGACTGATGACGCTGCCGGTGCTCGTGCTGGCGGCGGTGGGCGCCGCACTGGCCGCCTGGCGCCGGGATCGGACGCTGCTCGCGCTCGCCGTCGTCGCCGTGGCCTGGGCGATCCTGACTGCGATCGAGACCGAGCTGTCATTCGGGGAGATGCGCTACCTCCTGCCGGGTGCGGCCGTCGGCTGCGTCGTGGCGGGCGTGGCCGTGGTGCGGCTGGCGGACCTGGCGGCGGCCGGGCGGGGCCGCTGGCTGGCGATCGCGGTGGGGGCCGGGCTGATCGTGCTCACCCTGCCCTGGACGATCCCGCGCAGCGGCGCGCTGGCCGAGCAGGTGCGCGAGGCGAATCTCGCCGGACACCTGGAGCACGGGCTGTTCACCTCGGTGGACCGCGCCGGGGGGCGACGCGCCCTGGTTCCCTGCCGCCACAGCAGCGTGGCCGTCAACCACACGATGGCGAGTGCGCTCGCCTGGAAGCTCGAGCTCCCGCTCACCCGGAGCAACGGCGTGCTGCGCGGCACCGGGTTCGTGTTCGTGCACGCCAAGGTCGAGCCGGCGGGCTCGCCGCCCGCCATCCGCCACCGGGCGGCTCGTCACGTTCGGGTGGTGGCGCGGACCGGTGGGTGGCGGGTGCTCGAGGTGACGGGCGGGCGGGTGGCGCTCACCCCGCGCTGCGCCCCGGGCGATCGCGGCTAGCGCGGATCAGGCTGCTGGGGCGCCACGAGCTGGTGCTGGGCACCGCCGTCGAGCCGGCAGCGCAGCAGGGTCCGGACGACCCGTACCCCGTCCATCGCAGTCAGCTTCTTGCCCTCGTTGCTGCCGCGGGCGCGGTAGTGCACCGGGACCTCGTAGATCCGCTCCCCGCGCTGCACGAGCCGGGCGGCGATCTCCGGTTCGATGGCGAACCCGGCCGAGCGGAGCGGCAGGCTGCGGAACAGCTCGGTCCGCATCATCTTGTGGCAGGTCATGATGTCCCGCAGGTACACGTTGAACAGCACGTTGCAGGCGAGCGTCACGCCCTTGTTGCCCAGGACGAACAAGAACGAGTGGCTCGTGTAGCCGTCGAACGCCCGCACGCCGAAGCAGGCGTTCGACCGCCCGTCGAGCAGCGGCGGCATCAGCTGCGCCAGGTCGGCCGGGTCGTACTCCAGGTCGGCGTCGAAGATGGCCGACAGATCCCCCCGCGCCTCTCGCAGCGCCGTCTGCACCGCGGCGCCCTTGCCCTGGTTGTGGGGGTGCTCGAACCGGCGCACGCGCTCCCCCCAGTCGGCCTGGCGGAGGATCTCCCGGGTGCCGTCGGTGGAGCCGTCGTCGACGATGATGAGCTCGAAATCGGAGGGCAGCTCGGTGGCGAGCACCTCGGCGACCGCGCGCTCGACGCGTTCGCGCTCGTTGTAGACGGGCATGAGGATGGAGAGCATCGTCGGTCCTGAGCGCCGGTCGGAACGGACGTTCGTCGGCGGCGGGAATGTAGCGAACCGTCCGATGAGCGACCATGCCGCGGTGGACTTCACGGCCGACGAACTGCTCGACGGTCTGACCGGATCCGCTCGGACCAGCCGCGAGTCGCTGCTCCGCCGGCTCAGCGAAGACGGCTTCAGCGACGGTGAGCTCCGCCGCGCCGTCGAGGAGGACCGCCTGGTGCTGCTCCCGCTCGAGCGCCTGCTCGGCGGCCGCTTCACGGCGGCCGAGGTCGAGGAGCGCACGGGGGTCCCCGGGGCCCTGCTGCTGCGGATCCGGCGGTTGAGCGGCCTGCCGGAGGCCGGTGCCGAGAGCCGGGTGTTCGGTGAGGAGGACCTGGAGGTGGCGCGCTCGACGCAGCTGTTCCTCGACGCCGGCCTGCAGGAGCAGTCGATCACCGAGATGACGCGCGTGCTCGGCGAGGCGATGGCCCGGGTGGCGGCGACGGTCGGCGGGCACTTCGTCGAGGCCTTTCTGCAACCGGGCGACGGCGAGTCCGAGGTGGCCGAGCGGTTCGCCGCCCTGGCCGAGCAGCTGACCCCCGCGCTCGAGCCGGTGCTCGTGGCGGCGTTCAACGCCCACCTGCGCGAGGCGGTGCGTCGCGGGATGATCTCGCGCACCCGGCTGGAGACGGGCGCGCCGGACACCGAGACGCTCGCCGTGTGCTTCGCCGACGTGGTGGGCTTCACCCGGCTCGGCTCACAGGTCGAGGTCGAGGAGCTGGGTCAGCTGGCGGGAACGCTGGCCGAGCTCGCCTCCGAGGTCACCGAGGATCCGGTGCGGCTGATCAAGACGATCGGCGACGCCGCGATGTTCGTCAGCCCCGACCCCGGCGCGCTCGTCGCAGTGGCACTGTCGCTGGTCGAGCGGGTGGAGGCGGCCGACCTGCCGCCGCTGCGGGCCGGCGTGGCGTACGGCCCGGCGGTTCAGCGGGCGGGTGACGTGTTCGGCCACCCGGTCAACCTGGCCAGCCGGGTGACCGGCATCGCGCGTCCCGGAAGCGTCGTCTGCACCCAGGAGGTGCGCGACACCGCCCCCGAGAGCTTCGTGTGGTCGTTCGCCGGAAAGCACCGGCTCAAGGGCATCAAGGAGCCTCAGGCGCTCCACCGCGCGCGCAGCCGCACGGCGCAGGACGACTCGAGCGCCTAGGAGACGCCGAGCAGGTCGACCACGAACACCAGCGGCGAGTTCGCCGGGATGCCGTTGCTCCCCGCGCTGCCGTAGGCGAGGGCGGCCGGGATGATCAGCTCCCGGCGGCCGCCGACCCGCATCCCGACCAGGCCCTGATCCCAGCCCGGGATGACCTGACCCTGCCCGAGGGGGAAGCTGAACGGGGCGTTGCGCTTCCAGGAGGCATCGAACTCCTTGCCCCCCTTGTACAGCACACCGACGTAGTTGACGGTGAGCGTCTTGCCCGCCGCGGCCACCGCGCCGGTGCCCTTGATCACGTCCTTGACCACGAGCTTGGTGGGCGCTGGGCCACTCGGGGGCGTGACGGTCGGCTGCTTGGAGAGCGGACCGGAGGTCGGGGTGCTCGGGGTGGAGGTGGCGCTGGACGTCGACTCGGTACCGGTGGTCGTGGCGCTGGCGGAGGAACTGGCCGCGGCCGCGGTGCGCCCGCCGGAGGGCGCGAGTTGGACGCCCGGGGCGGTGGAGCCGCCACAGGCGGACAGGACCAGGCACAGCCCGGCGGTGAGCAGGACGGCGGAGAGGGGGTGCGTGCGGTTCATCGCGGCGGGAGGGTAGCGGTCAGCCGGCGATCCGCTCGAGCACCGCGGCGTCGAGATCGAAGTTGGCGTGCACCGCGCCGACGTCGTCGTTCTCCTCCAGCGCGTCGATCAGCTTCAGCAGCCGGACCCCGTCGGCCTCCTCCACCGGGACCCGGACCTTCGGTCGCTGCGCCAGATCGGCGGACTCGATCTCGATGTCGGCCGCGCGCAGCGCGTCCCGCGCCGGGACCAGATCGCCCGGCTCGGTCACCACCTCGAACACGTCGTCGTCGCGCAGGATGTCCAGGGCGCCGGCGTCGATCGCCGGGATCAGGTCGTCCTCTCCGTAGCGGTCGGCGTCGACGACGACCACCCCACGCTTGTCGAACAGGTATGACACCGAGCCCGGCTCCCCGAGGCTGCCGCCATGCTTGCCGAGGAGATGGCGAACGTCCGCTCCGGTCCGGTTGCGGTTGTCGGTCAGCGCCTCGATGAGCAGCGCGACCCCGCCCGGGCCGTAGCCCTCGTAGAGCACCGCCTCGATCTGATCGGCGTCGACTCCCTCGCCGGTTCCCTTGGCGATCGCGCGCTCGATGTTGTCCTTCGGCATCGATGCGTCCCGCGCCTTCTGGATGGCCAGCGCGAGCGATGGGTTGCCCTCCGGGTCACCGCCGCCCTCGCGGGCGGCGACGGTGATCGCCCGGGCGAGCTTGGTGAAGTGCTGACCGCGACGGGCGTCCACGACCGCCTTCTTGTGCTTGATCGAGTGCCACTTGGAGTGACCGGACACGTCGCAGAGTCTACGAGGGCCTCCCGGAGGTACGCTGCGGCGCATGAGACTCCCACTGCCCATCGCCCTGGCCACCGTGACGCTCGCCCTCGCCGGCTGCGGGTCGAGCTCCTCCTCCTCGTCCACCGCGAGCTCCAGCACCGCGTCGAGCGGATCCGCCGCTTCGAGCGCCGCCGCCGCCGCTCCGCCGGCCACCGGGGGGACGATTCAGGCGAAGATGCAGAACTACGCGTTCACGCCGAAGGTCATCCACGTCCACGTCGGCCAGTCGATCCACTGGGTCAACGAGGACAACGTCGGGCACAACGTCACCGGGACGAGCGGACCGGGATTCACCGCTTCGCCCACCTTCAGCCAGGGCGGCTCGTTCACGCTGAAGCTCAGCAAACCCGGCACGTACACCTACATCTGCACCATCCATCCCTTCATGAAGGGGACGATCGTGGTGAGTCAGTGAGCGATGTCGATGCCGCGATCTTCAAGGCCTACGACATCCGCGGGATCCACGGCGACCAGATGGATCCCGGCACGGCCGAGCTGATCGGCCGGGCCTTTGCGCAGACGATCGCCGCCCAGGAGGGCACGCCGGCCGCCGAGCTGCGACTCGGGCTGGGGCGCGACATGCGCCTGACCGCGCCCGACATGGCCGCCGCCTACCGGGCCGGGATGTGCGCCGAGGGCGCCCGGGTGATCGACGCCGGGGAGGTCGGCACCGAGATGCTCTACTACCTCGTCGGCTCGCGAGAGCTCGACGGCGGGCTGATGTGCACCGCCTCCCACAACCCGAAGCAGTACACGGGAGCCAAGCTGGTCGGACGCGGGGCGATCGCGCTGTCCGGCGACGCGGGGATCGCCGAGGTGCGAGACCGCATCGCGGACGGGCTGGGCGAGGCTCCGGGGGGCGGCCACGCGGAGGGGGTCGACCTGTACGAGGAGTTCCAGGCGGCCGCACTGGGCTTCATCGACACCGCGGCGATCCGACCGCTCGAGGTGGTGGTCGACGGCGGCAACGGGATGGCCGGCCCGATGGTCGGTCCGCTGCTCGAGCGGCTGGGGCTCGGCCTGCACACCGCCTACTGGGTTCCCGACGGCAATTTTCCCGACCACGAGCCCAATCCGCTGCTGCCCGAGAACCGCGAGTTCATCGTCGCCCAGGTGACGGAGCGCGGAGCCGATCTGGGGATCGCCTGGGACGGCGACGGCGATCGCTGCTTCTTCATCGACGACACCGGGACGTTCGTCGACGGTGACTTCCTCACCGCGCTGCTCGCCGAGTCGATGCTCGACAAGCAGCCGGGGGCGACGATCCTGTACGACGTCCGGGCCAGCCGCGCCGTCCCCGAGACGGTCGAGCGGCGGGGTGGCACTGCGCTGCGCAACCGGGTGGGCCATGCCTTCTTCAAGACCCGGATGCGCGACGAGGGTGCCGCGTTCGGCGGCGAGGTGAGCGGCCACTACTACTTCCGGGACTTCTACTGCGCGGACTCGGGGACGCTGCCGGCGCTGCTCATCCTCGAGCTCCTCGGCCGCAGCGGCCGTCGGCTGTCCGAGCTGCTCGAGCCGCTGCGCAGCCGCTACTTCATCTCGGGCGAGATCAACTCCGAGGTCGCCGACCAGCAGGCCAAGCTCGACGAGATCCGCTCGCGCTACGCCGACGCCGAGCTCGACGAGCTCGACGGCGTCTCGATCGACTACCCGGACTGGCACTTCAACGTACGGCCGTCGAACACCGAGCCGCTGCTCCGGCTGTGCCTGGAGTCGCTCGTCTCCCCGCCGGACATGGAGCGCCGGCGGGACGAGGTGCTGTCCCTCATTCGCTCGTGAGGGCCGCCGACCCGGCGGCTGGGATCCACCGGCTCTCGCTTCCCACCCCGTTCCTGGTCGGACGGGTCAACTGCTACCTGATCGACGGCGAGCCGCTGACCCTCGTCGACACCGGACCGAACTCCGGCAAGACGCTGGACGAGCTCGAGCGGGCCCTGGCCGGCCTGGGCCATGCCGTGGAGGACCTCGAGCTGATCGTCATCACCCACCAGCACATCGACCACCTCGGGCTGCTGGAGATCCTCGCGCGGCGATCGGGGGCCGAGGTGGCCGCGCTGGCCCCGCTCACCCCGTACCTGGCACGCTGGCGCGAGAGCGCCGCCGCGGACGACGAGTACGCCACGGAGGTCATGCTGCGCCACGGCGTCCCGGAGGATCTCGCCACCGCGCTGGCCGCCGTCGGTGCCGCGTTTCGCGCGTTTGGCTCGGCGGGAACGGTCACCCGGCCGCTCCACCCGGGCGAGACGATCGAGCTCGGCGCCCGGAGCCTCGAGGTGCTCCACCGGCCCGGACACAGCCCCACCGACACCGTGTTCTGGGATGCCGAGCGGCGGCTGCTGCTCGGCGGGGACCACCTGCTGGCGCACATCTCATCCAACCCGCTGGTGTCGCGACCGCTCGACGGTGCGCCACCCGATCCCTGCGGCGCGCTGCTCGGCTACATCGAGTCGATGCGGGCCACGCGCGAGCTTCCGGTGGACGTCGTGCTCCCCGGCCACGGTGATCCGATCGAGGACCACGCCGCGCTGATCGACGAGCGGCTGCGCATGCACGAGCGGCGGGCGCGGAAGGTGCTGGGGCTGCTCGGCGACGAGCCGCGAACGGCGTTCGAGATCGCGGGGGCCATGTGGGGCAACGTCGCGGTCACGCAGGCGTTCCTCACCATCTCGGAGGTGCTCGGGCACCTCGGGCTACTGCTGCGCGACGGCCGGGTGCGAGCCGAGCCGGGCGAGACCGTGACCCGATTCAGGGCGCGGCCGGTCAGCTGAACGCGCTCGTGCCGGGCTGCAGCGGGGAGACCGTCGCCCCACCGCACTCGTAGGCCCCGCCCGGGATCGCGACCCGCAGCGCGTGGGTGTCGTCGGGCGGGATCACCTGAAGGGCGGCCGCCGTGGTGCAGCCGGCGCTCGAGGCGAGGCCGTGCTCGACGCCGAGGCGGAACGACGCCGTTTGCCCCGGTGCGAGATCGAGGCCGGTCGCGGGGGCGACGCCGAAGAAGTCCCGCGTCGTCCGCTGGCTGGCGGTGGGCAGCGCAGCGCCGTCGCCGGTCAGGAAGAGGACGCCGGGGAAGCCGAACGTGTGGCAGGGGCGCGCCCCGTCGTTGCGCAGGGCGAATCCGAGCTCGCCGTGGCCGGTGGCCCCCTGCTGGCCGAGGAACGCGAGTGCCAGCGTGGCGGCGGTGCAGCGGCCCGCGAGGGCAGCGGACGAGGTGGCCGGCGTCGTCGTGGTGCTGACTGCCGCGGTGGGCGGCGGGGCGGTCCTGGCGGCCGTGGCGCCCGGCGGAGCGGCGTCCGGCGCAGTGTGATCGGTGACCACGGTCGTCGTCGAGCCGCAGCCGGTGATCGTGGCGGCGGCGAGCAGCAGGAGGAGGAACGGGCGTGCCTTCACCCGTTCGAGGTTCGCTCTCCCGCCCGGACCTCCTGCCACCATGCCGGGGTGCGGCTGATGCGGGCGATCGCGGACTGGATCCGTTCCTGGCTCCGCAGCTCGTCGTCGGTGGTGCCCTCGCCCTCGATCTCGTGCTGCCCGACCGCCTGACGATCGGCCCGACGTGGCTGCTGCCGGCGCTCGAGGGCCTGCTCCTCGTCGGGCTCCTCGCCGTTTCGCCCCGGCCGCGGATGCGGCACTCGCCCTACCGCCGCCACACCGCGATCGGGCTGACCGCTCTGGTCAGCGCGGCGAACACGGTCTCGCTCGTGCTCCTGTGCCACTACCTGCTGCAGGGCGGCCGGGAGAACGGCCGGGAGCTCATCCTGTCGGGCGTCGTGCTGTGGGTGAACAACGTGCTCCTGTTCGGCCTGTGGTTCTGGCAGCTCGACCGCGGCGGTCCGATCGCCCGCGCGCGATCGGAGCCGGCCCAGATCGACTTCCTGTTCCCGCAGATGACCGAGCCGCGGTGGGGACCGGAGGACTGGAGCCCCGGCCTGATCGACTACCTGTACGTCTCGTTCACCAACGCGACCGCGTTCAGTCCGACCGACACGATGCCGCTGACCCAGGGGGCGAAGCTCCTGATGAGCCTGCAGGCGCTCTCCGCGCTGCTGACCGTCGGTCTGGTCGTGGCGCGGGCGGTGAACATCCTCCTGATGCGACGCCCGGGCGGATGACCGATCTCGAAGCGGAGATCCACCGGATCGGCACCGAGCTGCACGCCGCGCTCCCGGGTGCGGCCGCCCACCCGATCCGGACGGTCGACACCCGTGCCATGGAGCTCGCCGCCCGCGACCGGGAGCTGCGCGCCGCCCTCTTCCGCTTCGTCGACGTCGTGCCGGCCTGCCGCTCGGTCGACGACGTGGCCCGGCACCTGGGCGCGTTCCTGGCCGAGGCGCCCGCCGCGCCCGCGCCGGTCGGGCTGGCCCGGCGGGCGGCGGGGAGCCGTCCGGGTCGGGCCGCGCTCGGTCTCATCGCGGCCGGCGGGGTCAGGCACATGGCGCACCGCTTCATCGTCGGTGCCGACCCCGAGCGGGCGCTGCCCGTGCTCGGCGACCTGTGGCGGGGGGGAATCACCAGCTCGGTCGACCTGCTCGGCGAGGCGACGGTCACCGCCGAGGAGGGCGACCGCTACGCCGGGCGCTGTCGCGACGCCCTGGAGCGAATCGCCGCGGCCGCCCACGACTGGCCGCAGCGGCCAGGGCTCGAGTCCGACAGCAGCGGTCCGTTGCCGCGCGCCAACGTTTCAGTCAAGATCTCGGCGCTGACGCCGCTGCTCCGACCGGACGCTCCGGCGCGCGGCCGCGACGACGCCGCCGGACGGCTGCGGGCGCTGCTGCGCCGCGCCCGCGACCTCGGGGCCCACATCCACGTCGACATGGAATCGCTGGACTCCCGCGAGGCGGTCACCGAGCTCGTGCTGCTGCTGCTCGCCGAGCCCGAGTTCCGTCGCGGGCCGTCGACCGGCGTCGTCCTCCAGGCCTACCTGCGCGATTCGATCGACCAGCTCGACGAGCTGCTCGCCTGGGTCCGCGCCACCGATCGCCGGCCGCCGCTGACCGTGCGGCTGGTGAAGGGCGCCTACTGGGATCACGAGCTCGTCGAGGCCGCGCAGCATGGGTGGCGCCCGCCGGTGTTCGAGGTCAAGGCGGAATGTGACCGCAACTTCGAGCTGCTCACCCGCCGGCTGGTGGATGCTCGCCCCCACGTCCGGGTGGCGATCGCCTCTCACAACCTCCGCTCGCTCGCCCACGCCATCGCGGCCGCGGGCGAGGGGACGGACCTCGAGCTCCAGGTCCTGCGGGGGCTGGGTGACGAGCTGGCCGAGGCGCTCGCCGCCGGTGGGCGGCGGGTGCGGGCCTACTGCCCGGTCGGCGACCTCGTGGCGGGGATGGCCTACCTCGTGCGGCGGCTGCTGGAGAACACCGCCAACGAGTCGTTTCTCGCCGCGCAGGCGCGTGGCGCGCCACTGCAGGAGCTCCTGGCCGCTCCGTGACGGGTGCAGCGGCGGGCCGTACGCTCCCCCGGTGGACGACTTCGCCAACGAGCCGGTTCTGGAGCTCCGCCGTCCGGCGGTGCGCGCCGGCTTGAGCGACGCCCTGGCCGGCCTCGACTCCGCGCTGCCGCTCCAGGTGCCGCTGCAGATCGGCGGCGAGTCGACCGGCGGCGAGTCGGAGATCGTCTCCACCGATCCCGGGGACCCGGAGCGGGAGGTGGCCATCGCCTCGGTGGCCGGTCCGCAGGCGGTGGACGCGGCGGTGGCTGCCGCCGGCCGGGCGGCAGCCGACTGGCAGGCAGCAGGAGCCGCCGCGCGAGCTCGGGCGCTCCGCGCGGCGGCGGCCTGGCTGCGCGAGCGACGGCTCGAGCTGGCGGCGCTCGAGGTCCGGGAGTGCGCCAAACCGTGGCCGGAGGCGGATGGCGACGTGTGCGAGGCGATCGACTTCCTGGAGTACTACGCACGGGGTGCGATCGCGCTCGACGCGGGTCCACCGCTGCTCCAGGTGGCCGGGGAGCACAACGAGCTCCGCTACGTCGCGCGCGGGGTGGCGGCGGTCATCTCACCGTGGAACTTCCCGCTCGCCATCGCCTGCGGGATGACCGCGGCGGCGCTCGCCACCGGCAACGCCGTCGTTCTGAAGCCCGCCGAGCAGTCGCCGGGCTGCGCGCTGCGGGTCGTCGAGGCGCTCCACGCCGGCGGAGTCCCGCCGGGAGCGGTCTCGCTGCTGCCCGGCGGGGGCGAGACGGGCGGGGCGCTCGTCCGCCACCCCGGGGTGCACACGATCGCGTTCACCGGGTCGCTGCCGGTCGGCCTCGACATCGTGGCCGCCGCGGCGCAGGTTGTCGACGGTCAGCGTCACCTCAAGCGGGTGGTGGCCGAGCTCGGCGGCAAGAACTGCGTGATCGTCGATGCCGACGCCGACCTCGACGAGGCGGTGCCGGCGATCGTCGCGTCGGCGTTCGTCTACGCCGGGCAGAAGTGCTCGGCGGCCGCCCGCGTGCTGGCTCACGAGGCAATCGCCGATGTCCTGCTCGATCGCCTGGCTGGTGCCGTCCGTACGCTCGCCGTCGGACAGGCCGAGCAGCTCGGGATCGACGTGCCGCCGGTGATCGAGGCGGCAGCCGCCGAGCGGGTGGGCCGGTACGCGGCATTGGCCCGTCGCACCGGCACGATCGCTGCCGAGGGCGGTCCGGTGCCGAGAGCCGGCTGGTTCTGCCCGCCGCTGCTCGTCGCCGACCTGCCGGCCGAGTCCGAGGTGCTCGGTGAGGAGATCTTCGGGCCGCTGCTCGCTCTCGAGCGGGTCAGTGGGATGGCGGAGGCCTGCGACCGCGTCGACGCGCTCCCCGTCGCGCTCACCGGCGGACTGTTCAGCCGCAACCCGGAGACGGTGCGCGAGGTGGCGGCCCGCAGCCCGGTCGGCAATCTGTACGTCAACCGCGGCACGACCGGTGCGATGGTCGGCCGTCAGCCGTTCGGAGGCAACCGCCTGTCGGGCACCGGGACCCAGGCGGGGGGACCGGGTTACCTGCTCGGGTTCGTCGAGCCGCGGGTCCTCACCGAGAACACGATGCGCCACGGGCTCGTCGTCTAGCGCCGGATGGCTTGACGCGGCGGCTCGGGCTGCCGATCATCTGGGTAGACCATGCTCGTGTCGCCGTCGATGGCCTGGAAGCTCGTGCTCGCCTCCGCGCTGCTTGGGGCAATCGTCGGCAGCCAGCTCGCCCGTGCCCCGGCCCGTCCGGCCGCTCCTGGCGAGGTGCGGCGCCTCGTCGCCTGCGCCCTCGGCCTGTACGCCATCGGGCTCAGCGGCTCGCTGACCGGCCACCCACTGCTCGCCGCGTTGCTCTACTCCGCCGGCATCGGGATCTGTGCCCTCGCCTCGTGGCTGTCCCGCGGCGAGTCGGAGGATCCGCCGGGGGGCGAGGAGCCGGTCGACGAGCGCCCGCCGCCGGAGCCCGACGGCCTGCCCGAAGTCGACTGGGCCCGATTCGAGGCCGATCTGCGGGCCTACGAGGCCTCGCGCTCGCCGGCCGGCATGCGCTGAGCCCGGGCTCGCACGGCGTCGAGCAGCAGTTGGTGCAACCGGTCCTCGCCGGCCAGCTCGGGATGGAACGCCACGGCGATCACGTCCCCCCGGCGCACGGCGACGGGATGGCCATCGACCTCGGCGAGCACCTCGACGCCCTCGCCGCACGCCTCAATCCACGGGGCCCGGATGAACACCGCACGCAGCGGACCGACTCCGGCCAGCTCGATCTCCGACTCGAACGAGCGTGCCTGACGCCCGAACGCGTTGCGCCGGGCCTCGACGTCGAGGATCCCGAGGTGCCGGCGGTCGAGCATGATCATGCCGGCACAGGTGCCGAGTGTCGGAGTGCCGGCGGAGATGACCGCGCGCAGCGGGTCGGCGAGGCCCTCACGCTCGATTCCGAGCGTCATCACGGTCGACTCGCCCCCGGGGAGGATGAGGCCGTCGAGTCCGGTGAGCTCCTCCGGAGTACGAACCTCGCGGGCCCTCGCCCCGAGCCGCTCGAGGATCGCCGCGTGGGCCTCGAAGCCGCCCTGGAGCGCGAGGATGCCGACGAGGGGGAGCGCGGATCCGTTCGTCGCCACTACCAGCCGCGGCCGGCCAGCAGCTGCTCGGACTCCAGCTTGGCGGTCTCGAGGCTGGCCATCGCGGCGCCCAGGCCGGTGGAGGCGGCGGCGACGCGGGCTGCATCACGGAAGTGGGTGGTCGCCTCGACGATCGCCCGAGCGCGGCGCTCGGGGTCGGAGGACTTGAAGATCCCGCTGCCGACGAACACGCCCTCGGCGCCGAGCTGCATGACGAGCGCGGCATCCGCCGGCGTGGCGATTCCGCCGGCGCAGAACAGCACGACCGGCAGGTGGCCGTCCTGCGCCACCTGGCGCACGAGCGGCAACGGCGCCGCCAGCTCCTTGGCCGCGGTGGCCAGCTCGGCGGCATCGAGCGTTGTCAGCCGGCGGATCTCGCCACCGATCCGGCGCAGGTGACGGACCGCCTCGACGATGTCGCCGGTGCCGGCCTCGCCCTTGGAGCGAATCATCGCCGCCCCCTCGCCGATCCGTCGCAGCGCCTCGCCGAGGTTCGTCGCGCCGCACACGAACGGGACGGCGAAGCCCCCCTTGTCGATGTGGTGGGCCTCGTCGGCCGGCGTCAGGACCTCCGACTCGTCGATGTAGTCGACGTCGAGCGCCTGGAGCACCTGCGCCTCGGCGAAGTGGCCGATCCGCGCCTTGGCCATCACCGGGACGCTCACCGCCTCCTGGATGCCGCGGATCATCTCGGGATCGGACATCCGAGCCACGCCACCGTCACGCCGGATGTCGGCCGGGACCCGCTCCAGCGCCATCACGGCGGCGGCGCCGGCCGCCTCGGCGATCTTCGCCTGCTCCGGCGTGACGACGTCCATGATCACGCCGCCCTTCAGCATCTCGGCCAGCCCGGCCTTGACGGTGAACGTCGCCTCGCTGCGCTCGCTGCCGTTCCGTTCGCTCATCGCACTTCGAGTGTACCCGGGGTGTACCGTGCCGCCGCGTGCCACAGGCCATCTTTGCCCGGGGTGAGGAACCCGGCGTCGTGATCGCCTCCGCGATGGCGCGCGGGCCCTGGGATCCGAACGCGCAACATGGCGGGGCGCCGGCCGCGCTGCTCGTCGGCGCGCTGGAGGCGCTCCCCGCGCCGGACGGCCTCCAGCTCGCCCGGATGACCTTCGAGCTGCTGCGCCCGGTGCCGCTCGGCACCCTGCGCGTAGCGGCCGACGTGGTGCGACCGGGTCGGCGGGTGCAGCTGATCGAGGCGACGCTGACGACGCTCGACGGCGTGGAGCTCGTGCGGGCCCGAGCGGTTCGGGTGGCCGTGGCCAGGGCCCCCGCGAGCGCGCCGGCTCCCCCACCACCGCCACCCGGCGGCGGCAACCCCAACGATATGCCGCCGCGGTTCTCCCCCATGTTCGCACCGGACGCGATGGAGATCCGGTTCGTGGCCGGCGAGTTCAGCGCGCGGGGACCGGCCATCGCCTGGTTTCGTCTGCGGGTGCCGGTGGTGGCGGGCGAGGCGACTTCCGCGCTCCAGCGGCTGGTAGCCGCGGCGGACTTCCCGAACGGGATCAGCGCCCCAGTCAGCTGGGACGACTACGTGTTCATCAACCCGGACCTGACGGTCTACGTCGAGCGCCCGCCGCGCGGCGAGTGGATCGGGCTCGACGCCCGGACGACGATTGCGGACGGCGGCGTCGGGTGCAGCGAAGCCGTCCTGTTCGACCGCACGGGACGTGTCGGACGCGCCATCCAGTCGCTGCTGGTGGCGCCCCGCGCTACTTCAGGCGGAACGCCTTGATCCGCACGTCGTACTGCTGGGCGTCACGCGAGTAGACGCCGTAGGCCAGGGCCTGGATGAGTGACAGCAGCGCGGTGTGCGAGCGAACGAACGCCGGGGTGTTCGAGGAGTAGTAGAGGCGAATCCGCGCCAGCTTCGCCACCTCGGACAGGGTGGCGTCGGTGATCGCCAGCGTCGGGGCCTTGCGGTGTCGCGCGAGCTTCATGGTCCGGGTGATGAGCGGGTGCGGCCGGCCGGCCGACAGGCCGATCACGAGCGTGCTCTCGTCGATGCGCGAGAGGCGGCCGAGCGCCTCCTGGCTCGGACTGGCGACGATCTCGGCGCGGAGGTCGAGCAGCATCAACAGGTGGCGCAGATAGCTGGCGAAGAACGCCATCTGGTCGGTGCCGGCGATGAGCACCTTCTCGGCGCTGACGATCGCGTCGATCGCCGCCTCCACGTCCGAGCGCGAGAGCTTGTGCGCGGTGTCCTCGACGTTGACGTGGTCCGCGGCCAGCGAGGCCTCGAACTCCGTGTGGTCGAGCGAGAACAGCGGGGTGGCGCCGGACAGCGGGTCGTTCGAGCCGGCCGGGCGGCGGCGGTACTCGTCCCGCGCCGCCTGCTGGAGCTCGGGGAACCCTTCGAAGCCGAGGGCCTGGCTGAAGCGCACGACCGTGCTCGAGGACGTGTTCGCCCGCCGGGCGAGCTCCTCGGCGGTCTGGAAGGCGGCCTCGTCGAGGTGGTCCACGATGTACTGGGCCACGTCCTTCTGCGACCGCGAGAAGTCGTCGAACCGGGCACGGATGTAGGTGGAGAGCGCCTGATGACCGTGCGGAGCTTCGGGGGCGGCGAGGGAGGCGTGCGTCTTGTTCATCGGCAGGCGTCTGTTTCGACGCCTGCCGCCGCCGTTCCTTCCGCAACCCCAGCGGGACGGCGCGATGCCTCGCCCGCGGGCCTAGCCCTCCTCCGGCTCGGAGTCGGGATGCTCGACGTCGTCGAACCCGCGGTCCGGCGCGGTCGGGTCCTCTCCCTGGGCGGCCCGCTCGTCCTCGGCTCCGGGGTCCGGAGCGTCGGCGGGCTCGCCGCCGAGCAGGTCCTGTTCGCTGCGCTCTGATCGGGTCATGACCCGAGGCTTCCCTCCGGCGGGGGCACCGTATCCTGCGCGGGCGTGCCCGCGCCCGATCCAGCCGCTGTCGACCGCCTGGCCGCGTTCATGACGGCGCTCGACGCCGAGGTGCGCGAGGTGGCGCCCGGCGAGTGGGGCCTGGCGCTGGAGGCCGGGGGCTTCCGACTCGATCTGGGGGTGGCCGTCCGGGGACTGTTCGTCCGGGCTCAGGCCGCCGTGCTGCCGGCGGGAGTGATCGACCCGCGCCAGCTCCTGTACTGGAATCGTCAGGCGCCACTGGTCTGCTTCGCGCAGAACGCGGCCGGTGAGGTGTTCGTGTGCGGCGAGCTTCCGCTGTCCGCCCTGGATGGCGAGACGCTCGACCAGTTCCTCGGCCTGCTCCTGTCGCTCGCCGGCCGGGCCAGGGAATTCGCCCTCCAGCACCGGGCCCAGGCGTGACCGGACCGCTGCAGTGGACCGTCCGCGTCCCGCTGCGCTGGCGTGACATGGACATGCTCGGCCACCTGAACCAATCGGTGTACCACGAGCTGCTCGAGGAGGCGCGGGCCGGGCTGATCACCGAGCTCGTGCGGCGGGTCGGGCCCGAGCAGGTCCACGGCACGTTCGTGCTCGCCCGGGTCGAGCTCGATCACCGGGTGGAGGTACGCAAGGACCACGAGACGGTCGAGATCACGGTGCGGGTGGCCCACGTCGGCACCTCGAGCCTGCGCCTGGAGCACGATCTGCGACTGCCCGACGGGACGGTGGCCGCGACCGGCTCGACCGTGCTGGTCGGCTGGGACCCCGTCACGCGCGGCAAGCGAGGACTGACCGAGGCCGAGCGGGCGGGGCTCGGCGCCTGAGCGCTCCGAGCCGAAAGGCGCCGGCCTAGCGGGCCAGGGTGCGGTTGGTCAGCGGGGCGTACGCGCGGCAGGGCTCTCCGCGCAGGCCGGGGCAGGCCGGCAGGCCGGTGGGCACCGCAACGCCCGGTACGACCGGGAGGATGAGGCTCGACGGAGTCGACCGGGAGAGCTCGACCGCCACCTGGGCATGGCCGGCCGGGCTCGTCTGACTGAACGCCCAGATCGGCTGGGAGCCGTTCGGGGCGTCGATCGTCACCCGGATCCGCGAGCCGGCCCGGTAGGCATGGCCCTCGTAGTACAGCGGGATCGTGACCTCGACGAATCGGTTGCGGGGCAGCGGCCGCACGTCGGAGGCCCGGAGGCTGAGGACCGGTTCGAGCAGGGTGCTCTTGGCCGGATCGAGCTTGCGCTCGTCGGCCCGCAACCAGCCGTTCTGCACGAACGTCTCCTTGCCGTCCGGCCGCACCTCACTGATCGTCGCCTGGAGGTCGACATTCGGCGTGCTGGAGCGGATCCACAGGCGGACGGCGCCGGCGCCGATCACCACCGTGTTGGCGCTCAGCCGTGGCGTGAGGTACGACACGGCGGTGCCGGCGGGGTCCGGCAGCCAGTGAAACTGCGGCGTCGCGGTCCACAGGCCGTTCGTCCCCGAGCCGGTGTCGCCGCTGAAGTCGTTCAACGGGCGCGCGTGGGCGTTCCACGTGAAGCCGTTGATCGTGCGGCGGGCGGGCGCCCGAGTGGCGAGCGCACCACGAGGCGCCAGGTACCAGGCCCGGGCGAGCGTGCCGGGGATCGGGAAGCGCGAGAACGACTGCTCGAAGCCGGGATACGGATAGAAGGGCCGGCCCCCGGCGCCGTTGTCGAACAGGATGCGGACCTCGGGAAGCCGCTGGTAGGCGGCGAGCGCGGTCTGGAAGGTGGGCTCCTGCTGGATCGGGTCGCTCGGCAGGGACACGCCGGTGATGCCCATCGCCATCTGGTAGATGACGCTCGCGGTGACGTGGATCGTCGCCGCGCTCCCCAGCGGCGCCTGCTGGGCGACGTAGAGCTTCAGGAAGTCGTACCACCGGTTGAGCGTGTCCGGATCGAGCGAGTCGATGTGGGCCCCGTTGGTGAACGTGAACCACTTGCGCTGGGTTCCGGTCATGTGCTCGGCGAGGTCCGGGCAGTGGCCGCCGGTCTGCTCGTCAGTGAACTGGCAGGCCATGAACACCGGGACGTGGATCTTGTTCACGAACGTGATCGGCGCGAGCGGGTCGGCCACCGACGGCACGTAGTGGCTGTTGGCGCGGACCTTGGCCAGCAGGTCGACCGCCTCGCCGTGGAGCACCTGGTTGTCCTTGCAGACCGTGTCCCCCTGCTGGATCTGCTGCAGGGCCCAGGCCTGGCCGCCGGTCGATGAGGCAGGCAGCGCGTCATGCCCCCGCTGCTCGGCCCACGGCACGGCGAACCCTGTGTTGAGGATGCCGCCGGGGTACAGCGTCGTCTGCGTGTTGTCGATCGTGGACAGCGGCGAGATGGCGGCCAGGTCCGGCGGATCGGTCTGCGCGACGAACAGCTGGCTGATCGCCCCGTAGGAGATGCCCATCATCCCCACCTTGTGGTGGAGCACCCACGGCTGGCGGGCGACCGTCTCGATGATGTCGTAGCCGTCGAGGTTCTGCAGGGGCTCGAAGTAGTCGTACGCCCCGCCCGAGCACCCCGTGCCCCGCATGTTCACGTCGACCACGGCGAAGCCCATCAGGTTGGCCAGCGTGGCGATGCCGTTCTGGGGCCCGGCCGGGTCGGCGTAGCCGTAGCCGGAGTACTCGATCAGGGTCGGGTACTGGGCGGGCCCACTGCTGGCGCCGGTCGGCAGATGGACGTCGATCGCCAGCTTCGTCCCGTCCCGGGCGGTGAGGTAGCCGTAGCCGCTCGTCGGCAGGGTCTGGTCGTAGATGCTCGTGCTCGGGGGCGCGTCGGCCGGCGTCAGCACGGTGAGTGGCGCGGACTGGGCGCCACCGGCGGAAACCCGGTAGCCCGATCCCGGCCGCACGGTGCGGAACAGCAGCCCGCCGAGGCTGTCGGCTCGACCGCTCTGCACCCGGTGGCCGTGCGCATCGAGCAGCATCGCCTGCCCGCCGGCCGGCAGGCCGGTGACGTACACCTGCTCGACGCTGCCGTGGGCGGAGAACGCGGGGGTCGCCGCGCCGGCGGTCGAGGTGGCAATCGCCAGCCCGACGGCCAGCACCACCAGGATCCCTCTCCTCACCCCGGCAACTCTATGGGGTATCGGGGCCGAACGCGCGGGTAGCCGGTGTCGGACACCCGATGACAAGGAGAACGTCATGGCCGATGAGCTGAAGGGCAAGAAGATCGCGATCCTCGCCGCGGACGGCGTCGAGGAGATCGAGTACCGGAAGTCCAAGGAGGCGGTCGAGGCGGCCGGGGCCGAGACCGAGACCCTGTCACTCCAGGCGGGCGAGATCCAGGCCATGAACCACGACCTGGAGCCGGCGTCGAAGATCCCGGTCGACAAGAAGGTGGCCGACGCGTCGCCCGGTGACTACGACGGCCTGATCCTGCCGGGCGGCACCGTCAACCCCGACAAGCTCCGGATCGACGAGGACGCGGTGAAGTTCGTCCAGGCCTACTTCAAGACCGGCAAGCCGGCCGGCGCCATCTGCCATGGGCCGTGGCTCCTGGCCGAGGCGGACCTGGTGGCCGGCCGGAAGCTCACCTCCTACCCCAGCATCCGCACCGACCTGCGCAACGCCGGTGGAGAAGTGGTGGACGAGGAGGTCGTGGTCGACCAGGGCCTCGTCACCTCGCGCAATCCCGACGATCTGCCCGCGTTCTGCGCCAAGCTCGTCGAGGAGTTCGCCGAGGGCAGACACGAGGTCGCCGAGGCCGGGGCCACCGCGGCCTGACGGACGCGGGAGCCGGGCGGGGTCCACCGGGGCGGAAATTCCGGGGGCCGCCCGTGGCGACACACCCGCGGCCGAGCGGCCCGGGCCCCGGGCCATTCAAACTGTGGGCCGTGTGCAGTCGCCGTGGGTCGACTTCGATCGAGCGTTGAAGCGCGCGCGCATGGCTCTGCCCCGGGGGCAGACGGCTGACCGTCAGCTCGTCGCACGGAGGTCCGCCTGCGCCCCGCGCCCGGCGCTGACCCGTCCGACGGGTTGGGTCGGCCTGATCGCCGCAGTTCAGGCCGGCGTCCTGCTCGCGGCGAGCATGCGCTACGGATACCACCGCGACGAGCTGTATTTCATCGTTGCGGGCTCCCACCCCGCGTTCGGCTATCCCGACCAGCCTCCGCTCGTCCCATTGCTGTCCTGGGCGATGCACGCAGTCGTCCCGTCGCTGCTGCTGTTGCGAGCTCCTTCGGCGTGCGCCGCCGCCGCAACGACGATCCTGGCGGCGCTGATCGCCCGGGAGGTCGGCGGCGGGCCCCGCGCGCAGATCACCGCGGCGGCGTGCACGGCCTGCTCAGGCTTCGCGCTGGCGGTCGCCCATCTGGTGAGCACGACGACCTTCGACCTGCTCAGCACGACCGTCCTGGGGTGGCTGGCGATCCGGGCGGTGGTCCGGCGCAGCGGCGCGTCGGTTCTCGCCGCCGGCGTGATCGTGGGGATCGGCGTGGAGGCCAAACCGCAGGTGGGCCTGGTCGCCGTCGTGATGGCCGCGGCGCTGATCGGCATCGGTCCGCGCTCTCTGTTGTGGTCACGGCGGGCCGTCGGCGGGGCGATCGCCGCCGTCGCGCTGGCCGCTCCGTACCTGATTTGGCAGCAGCGGCACGGCTGGCCCCAGCTGACCGTGGCCGGCAACATCGCCGGCTCGCAGGAGGGCGGCCGGGCGGGCTTCTTCCCCTTCCAGCTCGTCATGGTCAGCCCGTTGCTCGTGCCGGTCTGGGTCGCCGGGCTGCGCGCGCCGTTTCGTCGCGCCGGATGGCGAGCGCTGCGCTTCATCCCCATCACGTTCGCGGTGATGGCCGTCCTGTACTTCGCCGGCAACGGCCACGCGTACTACCTGGCAAGCCTCTACCCGGTTCTACTCGGGCTCGGTGCGCTGCCCACGGCAGAGTGGACGCTGCGCGCCTCGAAGCGCACGCCGCTCCTGACCACGGGGGTGGCGCTCAGTGCCGCGATCAGCGCCATCATCGCGTTGCCCCTGCTGCCCGAGCGCGCCCTCCAGGGGAGCATCGTGATGGCGATCAACCCCGCGCAGGGCGAGACGGTCGGCTGGCCTCGGTTCGTGCGCACCGTGTCGGCTGCGTGGCAGCGGGTCCCAGCCGACGGCCGTCGCCACACCGCGATCTTCACCGCCAACTACGGCGAGGCCGGGGCGATCGACGTCCTCGGCCCCGCGCTCCACCTCCCGCGCAGCTACAGCGGCCACAACGGATTCAGCGAGTGGGGAGAGCCACCGTCCTCCGACACCCGAGCCCTCCTCGTCGGCTTCAACGACGCCGCAGACGCCGCACCCCAGTTCGACGATTGCCGCACGCTCGCCACCGTCAACGACGGGGTCGGCCTGAACAATCAAGAGCAGGGCCTCCCGATCATGCTCTGCCGAACCGCCGGCCCATGGTCGGCGCTCTGGCCCCACCTCACGCACTTCGACTGATCGGGTGGTGAGATCGAGAGCGCCGGGGACTGGCTGGTCAACCTCCGATGGGTGCCGTCGGGTTCGCGCCCCGGAAGAGCTGCGTGCCGAGCCTGCCGATGAGATGTACCGAGACGATGTCGACCACCAGCCTCCCGCAGCCCCGCGCTCATCCCTGTCCTGGCGACGGTCGGCGGTGGGTCAGGTGGGACGGTCGCTCGATGGGTCGATGAGGTACTTCGTCCCGGTGCCGCGCCGAGCGAAGACGGCGAGGACTTCAGGCTGCAGGACCTCGCGCAGCCCGATGGTCTGCGCGTAGCTCGAGGCGAACGTCGTCTTGGCCTCGGCCACGACGCGGGCCCGCATCCGACCGATCGCCTCGCCGCCCAGGCGAGCCAGCGCGTTGGTCAGGAGGTATCCGCCGACGCCCCAGGTCAGTCCGAACCTGCGATCGATGACGGTTGGAGAGAAATCGAGCGAGCCATAGATATAGACCTGCTTGTGCACGGTGGTTCCGTAGGGCGTGTACAACGCGAGCGGCGGCTGTGCGCGTTCCATCGCGGTGAGGATGTCGCCGGCCAGTGAACCGCCGCCGATGGCGTCGAAGGCCAAGGTTGCGCCGGTATCGCGGATCGCGTCGGTGAGCCGATCGGCGAAGTCCGACTGTGAGGAGTCCACGACGTGGCCCGCGCCGGCGTCGAGCAGCAGCTGGGCCTGCTCGGCACGGCGCACGATGTTCACCAGGCCGATGCCATCGGCGGCACAGATCCGCACGAGCATCTGCCCGAGGTTGGAGGCAGCGGCGGTGTGGACCAGGGCGCTGTGGCCTTCGGTGCGCATCGTCTCGACCATCGACAGCGCGGTGAGTGGGTTGATGAACAGCGCGGCGCCCTCGGCGGTGGTCACGTCGTCGGGTAGTTCGACGACGGCGGCTGCGTCGGCCACGCGGTAGTCGGCCCACATCGACCCACCGAACAGCGCGACGCGGCGGCCGATCAGCCGGGCCGCTTCCGGACCCGCCGCGATGACGGTGCCGGCGCCCTCGTTGCCGACGGGCAGCGGCTCGTCCAGCCGGTCGCGATACAGCGGCAACGCCGCCTCCGGGACGGTGCCCGCGAGATCCTGCCCGTCGGGCCGCAGCGTGCCAGGCGCGACCGCACCCAGCAGCACGCCGAGATCCGAGGGGTTGATCGGCGAAGCTTCGACGGCTACGACCACCTGACTGCCGTCGGGCTCGGGAACGTCGCACTCGGCCAGTTCCAGCCGCAACTCGCCGCTGGAGGAGATGGTGGATCGCAGACTGCGACCGCGAGTGGGAGCCGCGCCGGGAGACGTCATGAGAGCCTTTCGAGTCGGAGAGGGCAGGCTACCGGGCCACGGGCATGCTCCGGCGGATTCTGCAGCTCGGGGGGGCGAGTGCAAGAACGACCTTGGCGGCCGCGTGAAACGCATAGTTTCCCCTGCACCCAGGGGCGTCGGCGCAGGCACCTCCGCTCGTCATTCCGATGGAGCGCGCAGAACATGGAGCGAGACGATCATCGTCACCGGGGGCCGCCCGTTTGTGAACCCAGCCGCGGTGGCTACAGCCGGGCGACGACGAGCCCAGTCGCGAGCAAGGCAAGGGCGAGTGACGACGCCGTCAGGGCCGCCTCGAGCGGGGCCACTAGGCGCGACCGGGTCAACGAGACCGTCGTGCCGTCGGTCAACTGCTGCTCGCCCGTCACCGTAAGCGTCCGCCGGCGCAGCTCGCGGGTCGGCGTGCTGAGCTGCCGCTGCGCGACGCTCAGGAGGCAGCAGCCAGCCGCGACGAGCAGGCCCGACGGTCGGACCGAGAGCGTCTGCGCGAAGTAGCCGGTGAACGCTGGGAAGCCGCCCCACGCCAGGGAGAACCACAAGTCGTTGTGAAAGCGGCCGCCCGCAATCTCCAGGTTATACGCGACCACGAGGAACGTCCCGAGCGCGACGAGCGGCGCGAGCAGCGGCGAGACGACGACCACGCCGACGACGCCGATCGCAGCCGCCCCCGCCAAGCTGACGCCGGCGATGGCCCAGAGCGCACGTCGGCTGAGGATCGTCGCGAGCGGCCGCCCGTGGAGCTCGTCGAACGCATGGGCGCTGAACCCGACGGCGAGCAGGAAGGCGCCCAGCGCGGCGGCGAGCCGGCCCCGGTGCAGGGTCGGCGCAGCCGCAGCTCCGATCGCGACGTAGCTGAGATGCCAGGCCGTGTAGGGCGGGTGCAGGAGAGTGACGAGGTCCCGCCAGCCACCGGCCGCGAGCGCATAGAACGCTGGGCGGTCGAGGCTACGCCGGCCGGCTGCCACGGCGGACCCCATGCATGAGGACGGCGGCGCCGAAGCTCATCCGGCGTACCCGCACCGCGTCGAGCCCAGCCTCTCGCCATAGGGCCGGCAGATCTGGCTCCCGCGCGTGGAGCTCCTCGATGTTCGGGCCAAGGAAGCGGCCCACCTCATACCAGGCCTGAGAGACCACCCGACCGATGAGCGGCAGGCCGGCGCGGGTGTGGATGCGCCACAGCGCGCGCAACGGCGGTGACTCCGGGACCCCGAACTCGAGCATCCCGACCCGCCCGCCGGGTCGGACGACGCGGACAAGCTCACGCAAGGTGGCGAGCCGGTCATCGACGTAGCGCAACAGGTAGGTGAAGGTGAGGGCGTCGAATTCGTCGTCCGCGAACGGCAGGTGCTCGGCCTCGCCTCGCACGAGCGTGATCCGCGGGCTGAGCGCAGGGTCGCCCTCCAGTCGTGCCCTCGCCTCGGAGAGCATCGCGTCGCTTTGATCGAGGCCGACGATCGCGCAGTCCGCACGCCGGGCCAGGGCAGTGGCGACCATCCCCGTGCCGGTCGCAACGTCGAGGATCCGCTCGCCGGGCTGCGGACCGATGCCGTCGACGAGCGCACGCCGCCAGCGTGGATCCTGGCCGAAGCTCATGACCGCTCCCACTCGGTCGTACTGGCGGGGCAGACCGTTGAAGAGGGCGAGCGCGTGGCGCTTGCGGGGGGTCGGAGCGCCGGGGGTTGGGGGCACGACGATGGACGTCGTCGAATTGTGACGCAGGCCGGAACGCGGGCCTGCCTGGCCTCGACTATCCGCGTCGCGCTCGAAGCCCTCGAGCAGTCGCGGCGGGCCGCAGGGAAACGGTCTCCTCAGGCCGAGCGTTCGACGTCGCCCTCGCCATCCGAGGGTGCACTCCACCGTTCGACGCCACCAGAAGGCGTGGAAGAAGACGTGACCGAGGGACCCGATCACCATGGCCCGGGCAGGACTCGAACCTGCGCGCGACGGATTATGAGTCCGCTGCTCTGACCACCTGAGCTACCGGGCCGCCGTGCGACGCTACCACCCGGGCTGCCGGCGGAAATGCCGTTCCTCCCCAGCGGAGGCGGGCGGGTCGCCGCCGCCGTGGCCGTCGTTCCGATTCCGGTAGCCTCCGGGGACGATGCTGATCGGCGCGGACCAAGCCCTCGGCCAGACGCTCGCCCTGCTGGCGACGTTCCTCGGAATCGGGGTGATCGTCAACCTCCTGGTCGTGTACATCGTCGCCCAGGTGTTCGCCGAGCGCCGGCAGAACCAGGAGCACGCCGAGCGCGGCCTCTGAGGCCGGTGGGGCCCGCCGGGCCGACCGGCGCCGGACGAACCGCGCCCGGCCTCTTCCCGAGATGAGCATCCAGGTCATCCCGGTTCGCGGCTTCGGCGACCTGCGGCGGTTCATCGCGCTGCCGTACCGCCTGCACGCCGGCACACCGTGGGTGCCGCCGCTGCGCCTCGAGCGCTACCTGTTCCTCAACCGGCGGATGAACCCGTTCTTCACCCATGGCGAGGCGCAGCTGTTCCTCGCCCACCGCGAGGGCCGGATCGTCGGGCGGATCAGCGCCCAGATCAACCAGAACTACAACCGCCAGCACGAGAGCCGGACCGGGAACTTCGGCCTGATCGAGTTCGAGGACGACCCCGAGGTGGCCCAGGCGCTGATCGACGCCGCCGCCGGCTGGGTGCGCGAGTGGGGCATGGACCGCCTGCTCGGCCCGATGGACTTCACCATGAACGACGAGGCCGGGATCCTGATCGACCGCTTCGACCAGTCACCCGCGCTGCGTCAGCCCTGGCACCCCCCGTACTACCAGCGCCGGCTGGAGGAGACCGGGTTGACCAAGGCGATGGATCTGTACATGTGGGATCTCCACTTCGAGAACCGCTACAACGGGTTGCTGCGGTTCCTGCCGGAGATCGCCGAGAAGTCCCGGACCGAGCACGGCGTGACGATCCGCCGCATGTCCCGCCGGAGCCTGCGGCGGGACCTCGACGAGTTCGCCAAGGTCTACAACGCGGCCTGGGCGAAGAACTGGGACTTCGTGCCCTACACCAAGGAGGACCTCGACTCCGAGGCGCTCAACTTCCAGCTCGTGTTCGACCGCGAGTGGTTCATGGTCGCCGAGATCGACGGCCAGACGGTGGCGATCGCCATCACGATCCCGGACTTCAACCAGGTACTGGCGAAGATGCGCGGGCGGCTGCTGCCGCTCGGCTGGTGGCACTTCCTCAACCGCGGGCGGATCATCGATCGTGTCCGGGTCGGCTTCCTCGGCGTATTCCCGGAGTTCCAGCACACCGGCGTCGCCGCCGCGCTGTACATGGAGCACTTCGACGTGGCCGAGCGGACTCCGCGCAACAGCGGCGTCGCGGGGTGGATCCTCGAGACGAACACGCCCATGAACCGGGCCCTCGAGGCGATGGGCGGCCAGATCGGGATGCGCTACCGGGTGTACGAGCGGCCGCTCGAGCCGGCGCCGTCACCTCCGTCCTGAACGCGCGGCACGCGTGAGCTCCCGGGGACGCTCCGCGCTCACCCCCGGGCCGCCTCCTCGGCCAGGATCCTCGGACTGTCGGCGATCAGCCCGCGCTCCCGCAGGCCGGTGATGAACGGCTCGCCAGCCCCGAGGCCGACGAGGATCGCCGCCTGCGCACGGAGGGTCACCTCGAGCCGGCCATCGTGATCGCCGATCGCGCGGCCGTCGAGCTCGAGGCGTGCCCCCCCGTAGCCGCCCTCCACGTCGAGCCGGAGGGTCGAGCGCCCGCCGGCCACGAGCGGCGGGATCGAGCCGCCATGGGTGGGCAGCGGCGTGAAGGCGAAGGCCTCGGCGCCCGGCGCCAGCAGCGGACCGCCGGAGGCGAGCGTGTAGGCCGCCGAACCGACCGGGGTGGAGACGATCGCCCCGTCGCCCGCCAGGCGGGCGTACAGCTCACCGTCGAGCGTGACCCGGGTGCGCACCTGTCCCTCTCCGCAGCGCACGACGGCGAGATCGTTGTAGGCCAGGAGCGTCTCGTCCCCGCGCTTCGCGACGAGCGCCGGACGGGCGATCTCGTGCCAGTCGCCGATGACGAAGCGGTCGAGCGCCTCGCCCAGGCCGGCCGCCGGCACGGTGGTGAGCGCGCCGAGCGAGCCGAAGGCGACCCCCAGCACCGGAGTGCGGGCCGGCGCGGCCGCGCGTACCCCGGCGAGCGCGGTCCCGTCGCCGCCGATCGTCACCACGAGCTCGCAGTCCTCGGCCCGCCCGCCCGGAGCGACCTCCTGCTGGGGCCCCTCCCCCACCTGGACGAGGGCGCGGTCGCGGCGTTCGGTCCAACGGCGAAGGGTTCCGAGCGGATCCTCGATGTCGCGCGCCGGATGAACGCTGACGCCGATCGTCGGACTCATGCAACGGCTCCCCGCCGCTCCCGCTGGCGGCGGAGCTCCTGGCGGGCGAGCGAGAGCTTGTGCACCTCGTCGGGTCCGTCGGCCAGGCGCAGCGTCCGCAGGCCGGCCCACATCGCGGCGAGCGGGAAGTCGTCGGACACGCCGCCGCCGCCGTGGACCTGGATCGCGCGGTCCACGATCGTCAGGCAGATGTTGGGCACCGCGAACTTGATGCCCGAGATCTCGATCCGGGCGTGGCGGTTGCCGACCGTGTCCATCAGCCACGCCGTCTTCATCACCAGCAGCCGCGCCATCTCCAGCTCGATTCGCGCTTCGGCGATCCAGTCGCGGACGTTCGCGTTCTGGGCCACCGGCCGGCCGAACGTCTCCCGCGCATCGGCCCGCTCGCACATCAGCTCGAGCGCCCGCTCGGCCGCTCCGATCGCCCGCATGCAGTGGTGGATGCGGCCCGGCCCCAGGCGGGCCTGAGCGATCATGAATCCCTGTCCCTCGCCGGCGATGATGTTCTCCACCGGCACCCGGACGTCGGTGAACGAGACCTCGCCGTGGCCCTCGGTGTCGTGGTAGCCGAACACCGGCAGGCTCCGCTCGATCTGCACCCCCGGCGTGTCCACCGGCACGAGCACCATGGACTGCTGGGCGTACGTCGGTGCCTGCGGATCGGTCTTCCCCATCACGATGAGGATCCGCAGGTTCGGGTGCATGGCGTTCGTCGTCCACCATTTGCGGCCGTTCAGCACGTACTCGTCCCCGTCACGCTCGATCCGCAGCGCGATGTTCGTGGCATCGCTGGAGGCGACCGCCGGCTCGGTCATGGCGAACGCGCTGCGGATCTCGCCCTCCAGGAGCGGCATGAGCCACCGCTCCTGCTGCTCCGAGCTGCCGAACTGGTGGAGCACCTCCATGTTCCCGGTGTCCGGAGCCGAGCAGTTGCACGCCTCGGAGGCGATCTTCGTCCGGCCCATGATCTCGGCCAGCGGCGCGTAGTCGCAGTTGGACAGACCCGCACCGTGCTCCTCGTCGGGGAGGAACAGGTTCCACAGCCCGCGCCGCTTGGCCTCGGCCTTCAGCTCCTCGATGACCGGGGCGTGAACGTGCGGCGTGTCCGCCGAGCGGACCTGCTGGCGCCACACCGGCTCGGCCGGCAGGACGTGCTCGTCCATGAACGCGAGCAGGCGCTCGCGGAACTCGTGCGCGCGGGGGGTGATCTCGAAGTCCACGTCGGCTCCTGTCGGTGGGGGCGCGGCGGAGCGTACGCTGAGCGGCATGCCGGAGGCGACCCGGGTGCAGACGGAGCGGCTGGCCGCCGCCCAGAGCGGCGACGAAGCGGCGTTCGGCCTCCTCGTGGCGCCATACCGCGGGGAGCTGCACGCCCACTGCTACCGGATGCTCGGATCGGTGCACGACGCCGAGGACGCGCTCCAGGAGACGCTGCTGCGCAGCTGGCGGGCCCTGCCCCGCTTCGAGCGGCGCAGCTCCCTGCGCTCCTGGCTGTACACGATCGCCACGAACACCTCGCTCAACCTGATCGCCCGGCGGCCGGCCCGCGTCCTGCCGACCGATTTCGGCCCGCGAGCCAATCCCGAGGCCGGGCCGGGGGCGCCGCTCAGCGAATCGGTGTGGGTGGAGCCGTTCGCCGATGAGCGGCTCGGCGCGGAGGTCGGTCGCGCCTCGCCGGAGGCGCGCTACGACCTGCGGGAGTCGATCGAGCTGGCGTTCGTGGCGGCGCTCCAGCACCTGCCGGCGACCCAGCGCGCGGTGCTCATCCTCCGTGAGGTACTCGGCTACAGCGCCCGGGAGGTCGCCCACGCACTGGACATGACGGTGCCGGCGGTCAACAGCGCGCTCCAGCGCGCCCGCCGGGCGGTTGACGAGCGCGCGCCGGAGCAGACCCAGCAGCAGACCCTGCGGGCGCTGGGGGACGCGGCGCTGGAGGCGATCGTCGATCGCTACGTCGCGGCGTGGGAGCGCGACGACGTCGACGCGGTCGTGGCGCTGCTCACCGAGGACGCCACGATCTCGATGCCGCCGCTGCGGACCTGGTTCGGCGGCAGCCGCGAGGAGTTCGCCCGCTTCCTGACGCTGTGGCCGCTGTCGGGCCAGTGGCGGTGGAAGACGGTCCGGACGTGGGCCAACGGCCAGCCGGCGATCGGCTTCTACGCCTTCAACCCGGAGCTCGCTCACCACGAGCCGTTTGCGCTCAACGTGCTGAGCTTCCGCGGCGAGCTGGTGTGCGACGTCGTGGCGTTCGTCGCCCGGGCCACCGATCTCCCGGCCCGCGCCAGCTACGCGCGGTGGCCCGATCGCCCGCCCGATCCCGACTGGATGCACATCGCCTTCGAGCAGTTCGGGCTGCCGGCCCGGCTGTAGCCGCCGGCCACACCGGGTAGAAGCCCAAAACGCTGTCGGACGCTAGGCGCCCCGCGGCTCGAGCAGATCGAGCGCGGGGAGGGTGAGGAACTCGATCAGCGGCTCGGACAGGGCCACGTGCTCGAACAGCTGCCGGGTTTCGGCGGGCCGGCCGGTGCGCCACGTCTCCTCCCCCACCAACTCACGGATCCTCGCGGTCTCCTCGTCGAGGATCCGGCGCACGAGCTCGGGGGTCACCGGTCGGCCGTCGGACAGCGTCACAGCGTGGTGGACCCACTGCCAGATCTGGGTGCGGGAGATCTCGGCCGTGGCGGCGTCCTCCATCAGCGAGTTGATCGCCGCCGCCCCCCGGCCCCCGAGCCAGAACGACAGGTACTGAAACCCGACGCTGACGTTCGTGCGCAGTCCCGACTCGGTCACCTCGCCCGGCGTGGCGCCCAGATCGAGCAGCTGCTCGGCGGTCACGGAGACGTCCTCACGCCGGCGACCCAGCTGGTTCGGGCGCCCGGCGAGGACCCGCTCGAACACCTCGCGCGCCACCGGCACGAGGTCGGGGTGGGCGACCCAGCTGCCGTCGTATCCCTGGCTCGCCTCCCGTTCCTTGTCGGCCCGGACCCCGTCGAGCGCCTGGACGTTGGCCGCCTCGTCGGCCCGGCTCGGGATCAGCGCGGACATCCCGCCCATGGCGTGGGCGCCGCGCCGATGGCAGACGGCCACCAGCTGCTCGGTGTACGCGCGCATGAACGGCACCGTCATCGTCACCGCGGACCGGTCGGGCAGCACCATCTCCCGGCGGTCGGGAAAGCACTTGATGGCCGAGAAGATGTAGTCCCAACGTCCCGCGTTCAGCCCGGCGGAGTGCTCGCGCAGGGCGAACAGGATCTCCTCCATCTCGAATGCCGCCGGCAGGGTCTCGATCAGGACGGTCGCCTTGATCGTCCCGGGCGGGAGGCCGAGTGCCTCGGTGGCGAAGACGAACACGTCGTTCCACAGCTCCGCCTCGCGGTGGGACTCGAGCTTCGGCAGGTAGAAGTAGGGGCCCGAGCCGGCGGCGAGCAGGCGGGCGGCGCAGTGGAAGGCGTACAGGCCGAAGTCCACCAGGGCGCCGGAGATCGCCTCGCCACCGAGCGTCAGCCCGCGCTCCGGGAGGTGCCACCCCCGCGGGCGGACGAGCAGGGTGGCGATCCTCTCCGACAACGCGTAGTGGCGTCCGTCCGAGCCGTCGTAGGCGATCGTGCCGTCGACCGCGTCGCGCAGGTTGAGCTGGCCGGCGACGAGGTTGCGCCAGGTCGGCGCGTTGGCGTCCTCGAAGTCGGCCATGAAGCCGTCGGCCCCGGAGTTGAGCGCGTTGATGACGAGCTTGCGGTCGGTCGGCCCGGTGATCTCGATCCACCGCCGGCGCAGGTCGGCCGGTGCCGGGGCGACGCTCCAGTCGCTGCGGCGGATCTCCTCGGTCTCGGGGCGGAAGCCGAGTACCTCCTCGCCCGAGCGAAGGCGGCCGCGACGCTCGGCCCGCGCGCGCAGGAGCGCGTCCCGCCGCGGCCCGAACTCGCCGGACAGCGCCGCCACGAAGTCGAGGGCGTCGGCGGTGAGAACCTCCTCGGCGACGGCGTCCACGGTGCCGTGGATCTCCAGGGCGGCCGGCATCGGGTGCGGATCCTCGCAGGCCGGCGGCGGCCGGGCTCAGACGACGCTGAGCTCGGACTCGCGCTCGGCCTGCTCGAGGAGCGCCAGCGCGTGCTCGTAGTCATCGAGCCGGCGTACCACGCGCAGCCAGCCCCAGCCGGCGCGGCTTCCCAGCTCGCGGCTGCGGTCCGGGTCGCCGGGCCGCACGCGGGCGTACTCGCGGGAGGACTGGTGTTCGCGAATGGCGGCGCTCAGGTCGGGCGCCGGCCCGTCGTCCTCGAGCAGGCTCGCCTCGAGCAGGGTGCGCAGGATGAGGAGCTCGCGCTCGGTGGCCCGACGCGCCCGGCGGTGGCGCCGGCGACCATCCCGGAACGCGAGCCGGTCCCAGGCGCGGGCAAACGCGGCCACCGACGTGCGGCCGCCATGACGGTGGGCGGCGAGCATCGGGCAGATCCCCCCTTCGTGGGTGTAGGCGCCGACGACGATGTCGTGGGCGCCGACGCCCTCGAGCATGGCGAGGCGAGTCGGGCGCGGCAGGCTTTCGATCGCCTGGCGGAGCTCGGTGATTGTCGCGCGCGGCCGCTGTCGCATAGGGTTCACCGCCTCGCGAGCGGCGCCGGCCAGCGTAACCGGTCCGTCGGCTCGGACCGGCGATCTCCTGGCCACGAAAGGAACCTTGCACATGAAGCTCGGAGTGCACATCGGCTACTGGGGCCTCGGGATGGGACCCCAGGACCAGCTCGAGGTGGTCCAGGAGGCCGAGCGGCTCGGCTACGACTCGGTGTGGGCGGCGGAGGCCTACGGCTCTGACGCCGCGACGGTGCTGGCGTGGCTCGCCGCCGGCACGAGCCGGATCCGGCTCGGATCGGCGATCTTCCAGATCCCCGGTCGCAGCGCGGGGATGACCGCGATGACCGCGGCGACGATCGACGAGCTGTCCGGCGGGCGGATGATCCTCGGCATCGGCACGTCGGGCCCGCAGGTCTCCGAGGGCTGGCACGGCGTCCGGTTCGGCCGCCAGCTGCTGCGCACCCGGGAGTACGTCGCCGTGGTGAGGATGGCGCTGGCCCGGGAGCGGGTCGAGTTCCACGGCGAGACGATCGACCTGCCGCTCCCCGACGGCCCGGGCAAGGCGCTCAAGCTGACGATCGCCCCGCGGCAGGAGCGCGTCCCTATCTACCTGGCGGCGATCGGTCCGAAGAACACCGCGCTGGCCGGCGAGATCGCCGACGGCTGGATCCCCACCTTCTTCTCACCGGAGCACGTCTCGGACTTCCGTGCCCTGCTCCAGGAGGGCGCCGACCGCGCCGGGAGCTCACTGGAGGACTTCGACATCGCACCCACCGTCAACGCCTACGTCTCCGACGACCGCGCGCTGGCTCGCAACCTGATGCGCCCGGTGCTCGCCCTGTACATCGGCGGGATGGGCTCCCGGGAGCAGAACTTCTACAACAACCTCGTCCAGCGCTACGGCTTCGAGGCGGCGGCCGCCGAGATCCAGGATCTCTACCTGTCGGGTCGCAAGGAGGAGGCGGGTCAGGCCATCCCCGACGAGCTGATCGACCTGGTCTCGCTGTGCGGCCCGAGCGACGTGGTGCGCGAGCGGCTGGCGGCGTTCCGGGACGCCGGGGTCGGAACGCTCATGGTCACGCCGATGGCGTTCAGCACTGAGGACCGGGTGGCCCAGCTGCGAGCGATCGCCGAGCTGGCGGAGTAGCGGCTGCACGCGTTCCTCGGCGCGTTCGGCGACGCCGGACACGCGTTCCCGATGCTCGCCCTGGGTGAGCGGCTGGTCGCGCGCGGGCACGGCGTGACGATCGAGACCTGGCAGCGGTGGCGCGAACCGGCCGAGCGGGCTGGGATGCGGTTCGTGCCGGCGCCCGAGTATCCGGTGTTCCCCACGCGCGAGCAACCGCTGCAGCCCTACGAGGCGGTGGCGCTCGCCGTGCCGGTGACCCGCGCGGCGATCCGGGAGGCGGCGCCGGACGTCGTCGTGCACGACATCCTGACGCTCGCGCCGGCGCTTGGGGCGGAGCTCGAGGGGGTGCCGTGGGCCACCCTGATCCCCCACGTCCACCCCACGAGCGCCCCCGGCTGCCCGCCGTACGCGATGGGGGCCCGCCCGCCGCGCACGACGATCGGGCGCGCGCTGTGGCGGGGGATGGAGCGTCCGGTGGCGGCGGGGCTGGAGCGAGGGCGCGACGAACTGAACGTGACGCGAGCGCGGCTCGGGCTGGCGCCGCTGTGCCGCGTGTTCGGCGGCCTGTCCGAGCGCCTGGTGCTGGTGGCCACGTTTCCCGGGCTCGAGTACCCGCGGCAGTGGCCGGCATCGACCGAGGTGGTGGGACCGCTGCTCTGGGAGCTCCCGGCCGAGCCGGTCGAGCTCCCGTCCGGCGAGGACCCCGCCGTGCTGGTGGCGCCCTCGACCGCCCAGGATCCCGACCACGCGTTGCTCCGCGCCGCGCTGCGCGGGCTGGCGGGCGAGCCGGTGCGGGTGCTGGCGGCGACGAACCGGCGGCCGCTGCGCCGGCCGGTGGCGGTGCCGGACAACGCTCGGCTCGTCGACTGGCTGTCGTACGCCCGGACGATGCCGAGATGCGCGGCGGTGATCAGCCACGCCGGCCATGGCACAGTGGTGCGCGCCCTCGCCTCCGGTGCGCCGCTGCTCTGCGTGCCCCATTCGGGGGACATGGGCGAGAACGCGGCCCGGGTGGACTGGGCCGGCGCGGGCGTGCGCGTTCCGTGGCGGCTGCTGGGGCCGGCGTCGCTGCGGTGGGCGCTCGGCCGCCTGCTGGCCGACCGCCGCTACGCGGAGCGGGCGCGCGAATTCGCCGCCTGGGCGGCCGCGCGCGATGGGACGGAGCGGGCGGCGGAGCTGGTCGAGGCGATGGCGGCTGGACGGCGGTGAGGAGCTCAGGCGCCGGCGGCGCGTGTGCGCCGGACGTAGTCGATCAGCGCGGGCTCGTCGCCCTGGGCGAGCTCCTCGGGCTCGCCGGTGCAGGTGCAGAGCTGCACCACCACGCGCGCATCAGCGATCTCCACCGCGCGCCAGGTGGCACCGTGCGCCTCCCACCGGCGCAGATCGGCGAGCGTCAGCGCCCCGCTCACCCGACGGCGGGCGCCGTCGGCTGCGCGCCCGCCGGATGCGCGCGGGCCCAGTCGGCGATCTCCCGCGATCCCTGCACCACCGCGCCGTCGTCGTCGACGAGAACCGGGACCCACCGGTTGCCGGTCAGCCGCTTGACCTCACGACGGCCCGGGGTGCGGTTGAACATCTCGGGCAGCATCCCCAGCCCCTGCGTCTTGATCACCTCGGGGTCGTGGCCCGCGTCCCGGAGCGCGTGATAGGCGGTGCCGCACGGATGACCCCCCGGGCGGGGCGCCGGCTTCCAGGTGCCATAGCAGACATACAGCTTCATCGTGATGCGGCCGCCTTGCTCGAGGAGTGGTTGGGAGCTCCGGGGGTGGGACTCGAACCCACAACCTCTCGGTTAACAGCCGAGCGCATCTGCCAGTTGAGCTACCCCGGACCGGTGCCCGAAGGTTACCGAGCCGGATGGCAGAGCGTTCAGATCGGCTGCTGAAGCCGCGTCCCGACTGCGAGGACGCGGTCGTGGACCTCGTCGCGTTCGCGGGCGAGGTTCATGACACCGGTCCCGCCCTCCGCCCGGCGCCGGGCGAGCGCTCGGTCGAGTCGCGCCAGCTCGAGCACGAGATGCGCATGCTCCAGGCGATCGGGTCCGGGGTCCCGTCCCCGGCCGGCCAGCGCGACGAGGCCGGCTACCGTGCGCGCCAGCTCGTCCTCGTCGGGCAGGTCGGTCAGGGGACTGGCCAACCGGCCGGTCAGGTGGCGGGCGGCGCGGCGCAGCGTGCCGACGCTGAACAGCTCCGCCGGGTCGATCGACGCCAGGAGCGGCTCTCCGGTTTGAGGCAGGGCGAGGCAGAGGGCGAGAAACGACTCCTCGTTGCGGTGGACCTCGGTGCGGCGGGGCGGGGCGGGCGGCGGCGACCCCGCTGCGGGAGCAGCCGGCGGCAGGCGTGCCGCCCGACCACCGTCGCTGGTCAACAGCGTCGCCAGACGCGCCTCGGTCAGCTCCAGGGCGCCGGCCACCCGGCGCAGGAGCTCGTCGCGCAGGACGCTCACCGGCACTTCGGCGAGTGCCGGGCGGAGCTCGGTGAGGGCCCGGTCCTTGTCCTCGGCGGAGGAGAGCTCGGCCCGCTCGAGGATCCGCTCGACGTGGAACGCGACGAACGGGAGGGTGTGCTCGACGAGCCTGCCGAGCGCCCGCGGACCATCCCGCTCCGCGATGTCCGCCGGGTCGGCACCCGCGGGCAGCGGCACCACCCGGAGCTCGAGCGAGCGTCCCGTCGCGAGCTGGGAGGCGCGGAGCATCGCGTCCTGCCCCGCCCGGTCGGCGTCCAGGCAGAGCAGGAGCGTGCTCACCGTGCGCTCGAGGATCCGCACCTGCTCGTCGGTCAGCGAGGTGCCCATGATCGCCACGGTGTTCCGCAGTCCGGCCTGGTGGAGGGCCAGCACGTCGGTGTACCCCTCGACGAGGATCATCTGTCCCGCTCGGGCGGCCGGCGCGCGGGCCAGATCGATCCCGAACAGCTGGGCCCGCTTGTGGTAGAGCTCGCCATCGGAGGTGTTCAGGTACTTCGGCGGCTGGTCGGCCCGCAGCGCGCGCGCGCCGAAGCCGCGGACCCGGCCTCGGGCGTCGGCCGACGGGAACAGCACCCGTTCACGGAAACGGTCGAACACCCGCCCGGTCTTCGCTCGGGAGATGAGCCCGACGGCCAGGAGCTCGTCCTCGGAGAACCCTGCGGATCGAGATGCGCTGAGCATCTTGTCCCAGCGGCCGGCGCGTAGCCGACACGGAACTCCCGGAGCGTCTCCTCGCTCAGCCCCCGGCCGAGCAGGTACTCCCGCGCGGAGTCCGCCTCACGCGCCTCCCACAGATAGCGGGAGTAGAACGCGGCGGCGCGGTCCAGCAGCGCGTAGAGCCGCTCGTGCCGGGTCCGGCGCTCGGCGGCGGCCGGATCCTCCGCCTCGGTCTCCAGTCGCACCCCGAACCGGTCGGCGAGCGACTCGAGCGCAGCCAACGAAGTCGAGACCCTCGGTCTCCATCACGAACGTGAACGGATCGCCGGAGGCCTGGCAGCCGAAGCAGTGATAGTGCTTCTCGTCCGGGCGGACGTGAAACGAGCCCGTCCGCTCGTCGTGGAACGGGCAGAGGCCGAAGTAGCTGTCGACGCCGGCGCGGCGCAGCTCGAGTCCGGGAGCCGACGAGCGCCAGCATGTCGACCGCGTCGCGCACCCGGTCGCGGGAGTCGTCGGTGTACCGGGTCACGGCTCGCCGCGCCGGATCACGGCGCGAACGCGCTCGGGATGCTCGACCGCCTCGAACGCCCGCAGGCAGTAGCGGTCGGTCATCCCCGCCAGGTAGTCGGTCACGCGCCGGGGCAGCTCGCCGTCCGGTATGGAGGCCGGGATCTCCTCCGGATGGGCACACAGGCGATCGAAGAGCGTGCGGATGACGAAGCGGATCCGCTCGGCTTCGCGCTGAGCCACCGGCCCGAGATACACGCGCTCGAACATGAATCGCCGCAGCTCGGCCATCGCCCCGCCCACCACCTCGCCCTGCGCGATCTCCCCCGCCCGCTCGGAGTGCTCGACGAGGTCGTGCACGAGCGCGTCGATCCGCCGTGGCCCGGTCGGGCCGAGGATCTCCAGCGGCCGCGACGGCAGCTCCCCCGGATCGAGCGCACCGGCCCGCACCGCATCGTCGATGTCGTGGTTGATGTAGGCGATCCGATCGACGAGCCGGACGATCCGTCCCTCGAGCGTGAACGGCTCAGCCGCCCGGCCCGAGTGGCCGAGGATGCCGTCCCGCACCGGCTCGGTGAGGTTCAGGCCCCGGCCGTCGCGCTCGAGCACCTCGACCACCCGCAGCGAGTGCTCGTTGTGGCGAAATGCCTGGCCGAAGCGGTCGCGCAGGCAGGCGTCGAGCGCGTCCTCGCCGATGTGGCCAAACGGCGGGTGGCCGAGGTCGTGGCCGAGGCCGATCGCCTCCACGAGGTCCTCGTTGAGCCGGAGCGCACGAGCGACCGTGCGTGAGACCTGCGTGACCTCGAGCGTGTGGGTGAGGCGGGTGCGGTAGTGATCGCCGAGCGGGGAGACGAAGACCTGCGTCTTGTGCTTCAGCCGGCGGAACGACTTGCCGTGCACGATCCGGTCCCGGTCGCGCTGGAACGGGGTCCGCAGGCCGCAATCGGGCTCCGGGCTGCGGCGGCGCGGCGGATAGGAGCGCACGGCGAGCGGCGAGAGCTCACGGGCCTCGCGCGATTGCACCCGCGCGGCGAAGGCGTCGGCCACCGGGCCAGAGGGATGCTCGTGCAGGGCGAGGTGGCTCACAGCGGGATTCTGCCACCCGCTCCGGCGGGCGGTGCCCCGGCGTATGGTCTCGCCGGCTTCCCGCCGGCGTCCCGCCGGCGTTCAGGGGGCGTTCAGGCGGCGTGGAGCAGCGGACGCAGATGGACGTGCGCGTGGTGCTCGGCCGTCTCGCCGATCGCCCGCTCGGCCTGGCGCAGCGCGGGTGCGGAGGCCGCGGGCGCGTCGGCGAGGGGCCGGCTGAGTGCCGCGATGAGGAACGCGTAGGCCTCCTGGCCCAGGGGGAAGGCCGACGCCTCACACGAGCTGCAGACCACACCGCCGGCGGCGGGTGAGAAGCTGCCCAGGTGGTCGGCCTCGCCGCAGGCGACGCACGAGGCCAGCTGGGGGACGATGCCGGCCGCCAGCAGGAGCTTCAGGCGGAACGCCAGGCCGTTCTCCGGCCGGGCCTGGGCCGGGTCGCCGTCCAGCAGGCCGAGCTCGCCGGCCAGCAGGTTGAACACCGCGGGATGGGGGTCGGGGGTCTCGAACAGCCGGGCGACGGCATCGCAGGCGCGGGCGGCGGCGTCGAGCGTCGCCGCGTGCTCACGCAGGCCGGGGTGGGCGGCCACGGTGTCCGCCGCCGTCACGGTGAGCAACTCGCTGCGCCCCTCGTGCAGGACGGTCCGAACGTGGAAGAACGGCTCGAGCCGGGCGCCGAACCGACTCCGGGCTCGCCGCACCCCCTTGGCGATGGCGCTCACCCGTCCCCGGCCCGGGGTGTACAGGTGGAGGATTCGATCGGCCTCCCCATAGCGCAGGGAGCGCAGCACGATCCCCTCGGTCTTGACGCTGCCCGCCACCGCGTGGCGCTATACTTTCTGAAGCATGAGAGACGTGACGATGTACACCACTGACTTCTGTTCGAAGTGCACCGGCGCCAAGGCGCTGCTGAACAAGCGCGGCATCGACTACACCGAGATCAATCTGGCACACGACCCGGATGGCCGCGGGACACTCGAGCGGATCACCGGCCGCTTCACCTTCCCGCAGATCGTGATCGACGGGACCTCGATCGGGGGGTTCGACGAGCTCGTCGCGCTCGATCGCAGCGGGCAGCTCAGCGAGCTGCCGGCGGCCTAGCGGCCTCGCCGCACCGGCGAGCGCGGGCGCGGCTGGCAGCGCTCGCAGACGTAGGTTCCCCGGCCGCCGATAACGAGCTTGCGAACGATGGCGCCGCAGCGGAGACACGGCTCGCCGGCTCGCCGGTGGACGAGGCAGCGGTCCTGGAACGCGCCCCGGGCGCCGTCGACGTGGCGGAAGTCATCGATGCTCGCTCCCTTGGCCTCGATCCCGGCACGGAGCGCCGCCTCGACCGCCGCGTGCAACTCGATCCACTGGCGGCGATCCAGCCGGCCCGCTTGGCGCAGCGGGTGGATCCCCGCCCGGAACAGCGCCTCATCCGCGTAGATGTTGCCGACCCCGGCGATCCGCCGCTGATCGAGCAGGAACGCCTTGATCGGCGCGGTTCGCCCCCGTCCCGCCTGGCGCAGACCCTCCGCGGTGAACCCGGCGGTGAACGGCTCGGGCCCCAGCCTCGCTCCGAGGTAGGCCTCGAGCGCCTCCCGGCCGTCGAGCAGGTGAGCGGTGCCGAAGCGGCGAGGGTCCACGTAGACGACGCGATGCCCGCCGGCGAGGCGGAAGCGCGCGCGGGTGTGCGGCGGGTCGGACGGTGGATCGAGCCGGAGCGTCCCGGTCATCCGCAGGTGGACGAGCAGGTGGCTGTCTCCCTCCAGGCTCCAGATGAGGTACTTGCCAGCTCGCCGGACCGCTTCGATCCGCCGGCCGGCGAGCGCGCGGGCCACCGCCCTGGGATCCGCAGGACGGCTGAAGCGAGGATCGAGCAGCTCGGCCGTGACGATCCGCGCGCCGGTGAGCGCCGGAGCCAGGCCGCGGCGGATGGTCTCGACCTCCGGCAGCTCAGGCATCGATCCGGTCGGGGAGCGGCGTTCTCGGCACGCCGGCGGGGAGGAACGGGCTTCCCGGCAGGTCGCTCTCCCGGCCGGTGAGCCAGCGCAGGACGCTCGCGCCGACATCGGCCAGCACACCGTCGTGGCGGCGGGCACCGTGACCGGCGAAGCTGGCCAGGAGCGGCGCGTACTCCCGGGTGTGATCGGTGTGCGGCGCAGCGAGGTCACAGCCGTGGTCGGCGGTGAGCACAAGGAGGTCGCCCGGCCGCCGGAGCCCCTCCCACTCCCCCAGCTCCCGGTCGATCGCCTGGAGGGCGCGGTGGAATCCGTGCGCGTCGTGCCGGTGGCCGTAGACCTGGTCGGTATCGATGAGATTGACCAGGACGCAGCCGGACTCGAGCTCGCCGAGCAGCCGGCGGGTCACGGCCAGCGCCGGCGGGTTCGTCGCGGCGGGGTGCTCGACGTCGATCCCCACTCCGGCGAACAGCTGCCCCACCTTGCCGACCGCGTGCACCGGCACCCCGGCGTGCCGCAGCTCCTCCAGGTAGCTGCGGCTCGGGGGCGTGAGGACGAGGTCGAGCCGGGCGGGCAAACGGCGGAAATCGGCCGGTGCGCCGGCGAACGGCCGCGCGATGACCCGGCCCACCGCGTGCTCCAGGGGCAGCGCGGCCCGCAGTGCCCGGCAGAGCGCGTGCAGCTCGGCCACCGGCATCCGGTCCTCGTGGGCCGCGATCTGGAGCACGGAGTCCTGGCTCGTGTAGAGGATCGGCCAACCGGTCTTCAGGTGGGCGGGACCGAAGTCGTCGATCGCCTCGATTCCGTTGTACGGGCGGTTGCAGATGACCTCGCGGCCGGCCAGCCGCCGGATGAGATCGGTGACGGCGGGCGGGAAGCCGGCCGGGTAGGTCGGCGGTGCCTGAGGCGAGACCACGCCCATCAGCTCCCAATGGCCGGCGGTCGAGTCCTTGCCCGCGCCCTGGGCGGCGAGCCGGCCATGGAGGACCGGCGCGGGCGAGGGTGCAACGCCCCGCAGCGGGAGTACGCGGCCGAGCCCGAGCGCGCCGAGGACCGGCAGCCTCAGGCCGTCGACCAGCTCGGCCAGGTGCCCGAGCGTGTTGGCTCCCGCGTCGCCGTACGCGGCGGCGTCGGGCAGCGCGCCGGCGCCGCAGGCGTCGATCACCACGACGAAGGCGCGGCGCGAGCTCACGCCGGACCGAGCAGCCGCAGCGATCGCCCCACCGGCGAGAACACCGCGTGGTCGACGGGGTGGAACGTGGCGGGCGGCGCGTAGGCGTCGAGCACCACCTCGCGGCCGGGGGCGTACACGTGAACCGAGCGGACTCGCCGCAGTTGGCCGGCGACGTGCTCCAGGGCGTCGAGCTCGACTGCGGGTTGGCCGTTCAGGGTGATCGTGGCGACCCGGATCGGCTGGAGGCTGGGATCGCGCGCGCGCACCGCCGCGAGCAGGGCAGCCTCGGTCGCGCGGCGGGCCCGGGCCGTGGTCGGTGGCGCTGCCGCGCGCGGGTAGGCCCAGAGCGCCACGACCGCCGACCCGGAGCTCACGGTGGCCAGGAGCGGCCCGGGTGACGTGACGACCATCCAGGTGCGGGGCACGTCCACGATGATCCGCGCGGTGGTCAGGAACAGCGTGCGCAGCCCGTCCGGGGCCGAGGGCGCGCCGAGCGGCGGGACCGGGGTGCGGGAGTTCCCGCACCCGGCCGCGCCGGCCACGAGCGCGGCGGCGAGGGCGGTGACGAAAGCGGTGGCGGCGAGGCGAGCGGCGCGGCGCAAGCGGGCGATTCTCGCAGGGCCGGGCGCCCGCCCAATCGCGCCGATGAATGGCGATTCAGTGGCGACAGGTGGGAGTGAATCGCCATTCATCGCGCCGGGCCGGCCGGCGCCGACCGCGAGGCGGCCGCGGTGGCCCCGGCGGCCGCGATGGCCGCGATTGCCGCGGCGGCCGCGGCGGCCGCGCGCGGTCAGTCCTCGCCGTCCCAGTAGTCGCCGATCGGCTCGACGCGGAACATCACGCCGACGCCGCGCAGGGCGACCTTGGCCGACCGCGGGTACCAGCAGATGTCGTTCGCCTCGCGGGGCCCGTAGGCGAGGAGGGTGAGGGCGGACTCGCCCGCGCGCAGGACGTGCGCCACGCCGGTGGCCGCCGGACGGCTGACGACGCTGCCCGCCCGCACCGGGTACTCGGCCGTGCCGAGACCGAGGACGCCCTCGCCCTCGAGCACGACGAACAGCTCCTCCTCCAGCGAATGGCAGTGCATCGCGGTCGACTCACAGCCCGGGTCGACCACGACGTGCTGGAGCCCCGTGGCCTGCGAGCCGGCGGCGGCCGACAACCGACGGCGGACCCGGGCCACCCGCCCGTGCTCCACCCGCTGCGCCTCGACGTCCGCCAGGTTGACGATCGTGGGCGGCCGTGCCTCGGGCGAGGCGGGTACCTCGGGCGGTCCGAGTGCAGCCTCGCGCACGAACTGGAACGGCAGGCCGTCGATCGTCCCCGGCGTGGAGGCGATCGCCCGGCCGTTCACCAGCGAGGCATCGAGGCGGGGCAGCCGGAGCGCCTCGTCGTACATCCGCGGGCCGAACGCGAGCAGATCGAGCCCGGCCTCGCCGGCCTGAAGCGCGTGCTCGCCCCGCCGAGGGTGGTAGACGATGCAGTCCCCGGCCCGCACGGACGCGGTCCGTCCTCGCTGCCACGACAGTCCCTCCCCGGACAGCACGTAGAAGATCTCCTCGCCGCGGCCGTGATCGTGGACCGGCGTCGTCCAGCCGCCGGGCGCCACCTCCATCCGCCGCAGGCCGACGCCCACCGAGCCGGCCGCCTCCCCGAGGAAGGTCCAGCGGGAGCGCAGGTGGCCGAGGTCGAACTGGCGGCTCGGCGCCTCGTCGAAGTGGGTCAGTCCGTCAGCCACGGCTCGCCTGGGCCCGCGGATGGGCATCGAAGTACACGTCGCGCAGCCGTTCGGCACTCAGGTGGGTGTACATCTGGGTGGTGCCGATGTCGGCGTGGCCGAGCATCTCCTGGAGCGAGCGCAGGTCGCAGCCGCCGGCCAGCAGGTGGGTGGCGAACGTGTGGCGGAGCGTGTGGGGGCTCATCTGCGACTCCAGCCCGGCGCTCCGCGCATGGCGCTGGACGATCTTGTACAGGCCCTGCCGGGTCAGCCCGCCGCCGCGCAGGTTGACGAACACCCGCGGCTCGTCCCGGAGCCCGACGAGCCGGGGCCGTCCTCGCTCGAGGTACTCGCGCAGCGCCCGGGTCGCCTGGGTGCCGACCGGCACCAGGCGCTCCTTGGCACCCTTCCCGTGGGCGCGCAGCAGGCCCGCCTCGAGGTCGAGCTGCCGGAGCTCCAGCCCCGTCGCCTCGCTGGCCCGCAGCCCGCAGGCATACATCGTCTCCAGCAGCGCGCGGTCGCGCAGGGCGGCCGGTGTGCGCCCCTGCGGCTGGGCGAGCAGGCGGATCACCTGGTCGCGGCTGAGGACCTTGGGCAGCCGAACCCGCGGCCGCGGCGGGCGGAGCTCGGAAGTGGGGTCGGCATCGAGGATCGCCTCACGGCGCAGGTAGCGGTAGAACGAGCGCAGGCAGGCGATCTTCCGCGACAGGGTGGCGGGCGCCACCGGCCGACCTCCCTCCCCCCGGCCGGCCAGCTCGTCGACGAACTCCGCGAGCAGCGGGCCGGTGGTGGCGAGCGGTCCGACCCCGCGAGGGTCCAGGAACTGGCCGAGCTGCTGGAGATCGGAGCGATAGGCCTCGAGCGTGTTGCGGGACAGGCCGCGCTCCAGCTCGAGATAGGCGAGGAAGTCCAGCGCGAGCTCGGCCAGCTGGCGGGCCGGGGTGGCGGGCGGAGCACTCGCGGGCATCGCCGAGGAGTTCGCCCCGGCCGCTCATCGCCCTGCCGGGTGCATGGCGCCTTGCCGCGCCGCCCGCCCGGTCCCGGCCTGGCTACCGGCCGGCGTCCGGGTGGGCCGTCAGCCAGAGGAGCGCGATCAGCGACTTCGAGTCCCGGCACGCGGCGAGAGCGGCCGGCAACTCGTCGCGCGGCCAGGGCACGATCTCGATCCGCTCGTCCTCCTCGGCCTCGGCCGGCCCCTCGGTGTCGGCCAGCTCCTCGGCCAGGTACAGCCACACCCGCTCATCGGTGAAGCCAGGGCTGGTGTAGAACCACATCAGCTCAGCCCAGCGGACAGCGACCTTGCCGATCTCCTCCGCCAGCTCCCGGCGGGCGGTCGCCTCCGGCGCCTCACCCGGCACGTCGAGCTTGCCGGCCGGCACCTCCAGGGAGTCCGCCATCTCCGCCGCCTCGCGGGGCTGGCGGGTCAGCCACACGTGGTCCGCGTCGATGGCGAGGATCCCGACGGCGCCCGGATGCCACACCTTGTCGCGGATGACCACGGCGCCGTCGGCGTGGCGGAACCGCTCGGTCCCGGCTCGGATGATGCCGCCCCGGAAGCCGATCTCGCTGCCGATGGCCTCGAACCGGGCGGCGCTCACACCGCCTGCATACCCATCCGCGGCAGACCGCTCACCAGCGCGATCACCAGCTCGAACAGCCCCTCCAGCGCCTCGACGCTGATCCGCTCGTCGGGCTGGTGGTTGCGCTCGGAGCCATCGGCCAGGTTGACGCAGGGAAATCCGGCCGCGCGGAACGCGTTGGCGTCCGCACCGCCTCCGGTGGTGATCGGACGCGGCGGGTAGCCGCAGGTCCGCAGCGCCTGCTCGGCGAGCGCCACCGCCGGCTCCCGCGGCGAGACGGCGTAGCCGCGGAACAGGCGCTCGACCGTGATGTCGAGGTCGCACTCGGCCGCGTCGGCGGCGTCCTGGAAGGCGTCGATGACCTCGGTCAGCACCGCCTCCACGCGCGTGTCGTCGTGGCCGCGGACCTCCCCCTGGACCGCGCACCGCTCGGGCACCACGTTCGTCGCCGTCCCACCGCCGATCAGCCCGACGTTGCAGGTGGTCGCCGCGTCGAGCCGGCCGACCGGCAGGGCGGCGATCGCCCGGGCGGCGGCGGCGATGGCGCTGCGGCCGTCCTCCGGACGGATCCCGGCGTGCGCCGCGCGACCGTGCAGCTCGGCCGAGAAGCGCTGATGGGTCGGGGCGGCGAGCACGATCTCCCCGAGTGGCGAGGCGTGATCGAACACATAGCCGAAGCCGCTGTGCAGACGCCCGACGTCGAAGCCCGTCGCCCCCCGCAGACCCGTCTCCTCGGCGACGGTGAACAGGAGCTCGACCCCAGCCGCCGGCGGATCCCCGTCGCGCGTCAGCCGGCGCGCGAGCTCGATCAGGGCCGCCACCGCGGCCTTGTTGTCCGCGCCGAGGATGCCCGGATGGCGGTTCTGCCACCCGCCACCGTCCCGCACCGGCTCGATCGGCGCCGTCGGCGGGACCGTGTCGAGATGCGCACACAGGAGCAGGCTCGGACGGCCGCCGCCGTCGATCCGCGCCAGCAGGTTGCCGGCGTCCGATCCGGCGGCGGGGCCGGCATCGTCCTCCTCGACCTCGAGGCCCATCGCGCTCAGCGCGGCGATGACCCAGTCGGCACAGCGACGCTCGCGCCCCGTGGGGCTCTCGATCCGGCAGAGGGCCTCGAAGGTGCGGTGCAGGCGGTCGCGCTCGGCCTCGCCGGCCTGCCTCACGGCGCGGCGACGCCGCCGGGCACCACCGCGCCACCGGGCCCGGTGCCGTTCGCCGGGCGCTCGGCTCCGGCCGCCTCGACCGACACACGCTCGCTCGCGCCGGGCGCCGGAGGAGACCCGGCCAGCGCGGCCCCGACGAACTCCCGGAACAGCGGCGCCGGGCGCTCGGGCCGGGACTTGAACTCGGGGTGGTACTGCGAGGCGACGAAGAACGGATGGGCGGTCCGCGGCAGCTCGATCACCTCGACCAGCCGCTCGTCGGGCGAGGTGCCGGAGCACACGAGCCCGGCGGCCTCCAGGCGACGGCGAAGGTGGTTGTTGACCTCATAGCGGTGACGGTGGCGCTCGTACACCACCGGCTCGGCGTACAACTCCCGCACCACCGTCTCGTCGTGGAGCTTCACCGGGTCGGCGCCGAGTCGCATCGTGCCGCCCATGTCGGCGATCTCTTTCTGCTCGGGCAGCAGATCGATGACCGGAAACGGGGTCTCGGGGTCCATCTCGGTGGAGTTTGCGCCGTCCATCCCGGCCCCGTGGCGGGCGAACTCGCTCACCGCCACGTGCATGCCGAGGCAGATCCCGAGGTATGGGATCCGCCGTTCCCGCGCGATCTGCGCCGCGCGGATCTTGCCCTCGAAGCCGCGGCCGCCGAAGCCGCCGGGGATGAGGATGCCGTCCGCCGTGGCCAGCCGCTCGGCCACCACCGGCTCGCCGACCGCCTCCGAGTCGACCCAGTCGATCTCGACGCGGGCACCGTGATGCACCCCGGCGTGCTTGAGCGCCTCGACGACCGAGAGGTAGGCGTCCTCGAGCTGCACGTACTTGCCGACGAGCGCGATCCGCACCTGTCCGGTGGCTTGGGAGAAGCGCTCGGTGATCTGCTCCCAACCGCTCAGGTCGGGCTCCGGCGCCGACAGGCCGAAGTGCTCACCGAGGATGTAGTCGTCCACGCCCTCGGTGCGGAACGCGAGGGGAACCCGGTAGATGTCGGGGACGTCGAACGCCGAGACGATCGCCTCGGTGGGCAGGGAGGCGAACAGGGCGATCTTGCGCCGGATCTCGGTCGACAACCGGGCCTCCGAGCGGCAGAACGACCATGTCGGGCGCGATGCCGATCCGTCGCAGCTCGTTGACCGAATGCTGGGTCGGCTTGGTCTTCAGCTCCCCGGCGTGTCCGATGTAGGGCACGAGCGTCAGGTGGATGAACATGCAGCGCCGCCGGCCCACGTCGACCGGGAACTGGCGAATCGCCTCGAGGAAGGGCAGCGACTCGATGTCGCCGACCGTCCCGCCGATCTCGGTGACGATGAAGTCGACGTCGCTGGAGTCGGCCATCAGGCGGATCCGCTGCTTGATCTCGTCGGTGATGTGCGGCACGACCTGGACCGTGGCGCCGAGGTAGTCGCCGCGGCGCTCGCGGCGGATCACCGCGTTGTAGATGCCACCCGCGGTCACGTTCGACGCCCGGCTCGTGTTCGCGTCGGTGAACCGCTCGTAGTGCCCGAGGTCGAGGTCGGTCTCGGCGCCGTCCTCGGTGACGAACACCTCGCCGTGCTGATAGGGGGACATCGTCCCCGGGTCGACGTTGATGTACGGATCGAACTTCTGGAGCTGGACGCTGAACCCCCGGGCCACGAGCAGCCGCCCGATCGACGCCGCCGCGATCCCCTTGCCGAGCGAGGAGACGACCCCGCCGGTGATGAAGATGAACCGGGTCTCCCCGTCGGGGTGGGCGGTGCGGCGCGGGTCTGGGGCCATCGGTCGAACCTCGAGTCCTAGGGTACGGCTCCACGGTAGCGCCGGGAGCGGACGGGACCCCGGCCGCTCAGGCGGCTCGCAGCAGCTGCCGGGCGTGCTGGCTGGCCGCCCGGTCCCCCTCGCCCGCACCGAGCATGCGCACCAGCTCGCCGACGACTCCGTCCCCCTCGATCGTCCGGACCGTGGTCCGCGCGGTTTGCATCGCCCCCTCCTTGGCGATCGTGAAGTGGCGGGCACCGAGCGCGGCGACCTGCGGGAGGTGGGTGATGCAGAGGATCTGTCGCCCCGCCGCCAGCGCCTGGAGCTGCGTTCCCACCGCCCGGGCGGTGCGGCCGCCGATCCCGGCATCGATCTCGTCGAACACGAGCAGCGGCCGGGCGGCGGCGTCCCCCGCCTCCGGCGCCTGGCCGTGGGCGACGCCGAGCAGCGCGAGCATCACCCGCGAGAGCTCCCCGCCGGAGGCGACCTCCCGCAGCGGGCCGGGCGGCAGGCCGGCGTTCGCCGCCAGCGTGAACTCGACCACGTCCGCACCGCGGGGCCCCGGCTCCCGGGCCTCGATCCCGACCGCGAACCGGGCGTCCGCCATCGCCAGCTCGGCCAGCCGCTCGACCATCGCCGCCTCCAGCCGCCGGGCCGCTCCTCGGCGCAGCTCGCTCAGCTCGGCCGCCTCCGCGTGCAGGCTCGCCTCGGCGTCGGACAGCTCCGCTGCCACAGCGGAGCCATCCGCCTCGGCCGAACCGAGCTCGGCGCAGCGGACGCGGCACGCGGCGGCATGCGTCAGCACCGCCGCGATCCCGCCGCCGTGCTTGCGGCCCAGGCGGGCGAACTCCCCGAGCCGCTCCTCGACCGCCTCCAGCCGCCCCGGCGCCGCCTCGGTTCGCTCCACCGCGCCGCGCAGCTCGCCGACCAGGTCCTCCGCCTCGTAGCCCAGCGCCGCCAGCCGCTCGGCCAGCGCTCCCAGGGCCGGATCGAACGCGCCCGCCCGCTCGAGCTCGGCGGCCGCTCCGGCGAGCAGCTCGACCGCGCCCGTCCCGTCGGCCGGGCGCAGCGCGTGGGCGGCTCCCGCCGCCGCGGCGCGCAGGAGCTCGGCGTGGCGCAGCCGCTCGCGCTCGGTGGCCAGCTCGGCCTCCTCCTCCGGGCTCGGGTCGATCGCCTCGATCTCGCCCAGCTCGAAGGTGAGCAGGTCGAGCTCCCGCTCGCGCGTCCCCGCCAGCTCGCCGAGCGCCTGCGCGCGCTCGCGCAACGCGCGCACGGATGCGTACAGCTCGGCCACGATCCCCCGCTGCTTCAGCAGCCCCCGACCGCCCAGGGCGTCGAGGATCTCGAGCTGGGCGGCGCCGACCATCAGCCGTCGGTGCTCGTGCTGCCCGTAGAACGCCAGCAGGCGGCCGCCGAGCTCCCGCAGGTCAGCGAGGTTGGCCGTACGCCCGCACACGTACGCCCGGGTGCGGCCGTCGGGACCGACGCGCCGGGCGAGCACGATCTCCTCGGCATCGTCCGGCAACCGCGCGGCGATCTCGGGCGGCAGCTCCGGTGGCCGGGTGAACACCCCCTCCACGTACGCCTCGGCGGCTCCCCGGCGAACGAGCCCGCTCCGCGCGCGGCCGCCGAGCAGCAGGTCGAGCGATTGGGCGAGCAGGGTCTTGCCTGCGCCGGTCTCGCCGGTGAGGACGTTCAGCCCGGCGGACAGCCGGAGCTCGGCACGCTCGAGCAGGAGCAGGTTCTCGATGCGGAGCTCGTGGAGCATCGCGGCAACGGTCTACCACCGGGCGCCGACGGAAGCCGTCCGGGCGACTAGATGAGGTGGCAGAACAGCGGCGTGCCGTGCACGGCGGCCCACGCCCGGTCGGCGCCGCTGGCCACCCCGACGGTGCAGCCCATGCTGATCATCGTGACCGAGGCGCAGAGCGCCAGGTATCCGGCGCCCGCCATCCGGGTCCCGCCGTCCCGGCCGGCGGCCCACCAGATGCAGACCGCGACGAGGAGCAGCTCGTTGAGCGCCGTGGCGGCGTCGAGCGGGCCGACCGGCGCCCGCAGCCCCCCGGCAAACGGCAGCCCGACGGTCCGCGAGAGGAGCCACAGCGCCGCCAGCCCGGCGAACACCGGCACCCCGACCCACGGCGGCCCCGCCGCCCGCCGCCAGCTCCACGTCGCCCAGCCGGCCACCGTGGCGGCCACCCCGAGCAGGAACAGCCCGAGGGGCAGGCTCACCGGCAGCGCCTGGATGGCGGCCTCGAGGTGGGCGGCGACGACGGCAGCGGCGAGCGCCACCGCGGTCAGCGGCAGGGTCGAGCGTGCGGGCGCCGCGGTCATGTCGCCTGGAGCGCCGGCAGCGTCCGGGCCACCGGCAGCGGGACGCCGCCTCGAGGGTCGGACGCGGTCCACCCGGGTGTATCGACCACTCGAGCCGCGGCCTGAAGCCCGGACGGCGCTCGCCGACCGTCACCCGCCTGAGGCCAGCCGGCCGAACTTCTCCCGTAGCCGGGCGTAGAAGGTCGCGCCGGCGACCTGCGCCAGATGCGCCTGGTCAGCCTGGAACACGGCCGTGACCTCGGCGCCCGGAGCCAGCGTGCCGATCGGCCGTCCGTCCACCGACAGGTCGACCGCCTCCTCGCGCGAGCGGTTGGCGATGACCAACGCGTCGTCGGGGGCGACGACGAGCGCACGAGCGGTCAGCGAGTGGGGCGCGATGAACGACACGGCGCATCCCGCCACGCCCCACGCCATCACCGGGCCGCCGTTGGCCAGGTTGTAGCCCGTGGAGCCGGCCGGAGTGGCGACGACCAGCCCGTCGCAGCGGACGCGGCCCACCTCGTCGCCGCCCACGCGGTAGGCGAGGTCGGCCACGCGCCGGCCCGGCTGGCGGTGGAGCGAGACGTCGTTGATCGCCAGCCACCGGCTTGTCCCGTCGGCCAGCTCGATGGCGGGCAGCGCCAGGACGTCGAACCGGCCGGCGAACGCGCGCGCGAACCCGCTGCCCTCCCCGTCGCCGTCGCGATCGACCGTGGCCAGGAACCCGATCTCGCCGAAGTTGGCGGCGAACACCGGCACGCGGCTGCCGGCGTAGGTGCGCAGCGCGGTGAGGATCGTCCCGTCACCGCCAAGGGCGAAGCACAGATCGACGATGCGGTCGACCGGGGCGTCGAGCTCCAACCCGGGGCCCGGCCGCAGCGCGTGCTTGCGCGTCTCCTCGGGCGAGAAGCGGAGGGTCGCCCCTGCGGCCACGGCGCAGCCAACGAGCTCCCGGATGGCCGGCGCGGTCTCCGCCGGTCGGCGGTGGGTGAACACGGTGGCCACCGTCACCCGGGCTCGACCTCCCGGGCGGCGGCCTCGAGGTCGCGGCACTGCCCCGGCCGCCGGGCCTCGGCCAGCCAGACGAACGTCTCCCGGTTGCCCTTCGGGCCGGGAAGCCGGCTCGAGGCGTAGCCGTGCACGGTGGCCCCGAGGCCGATCGCCGCCCGACCCACCGCGACGAGCGCGGCGCGGCGCAGCGCGGACTCGCGCACGACGCCGCCGCGGCCCACCCGGTCTCGGCCTACCTCGAACTGCGGCTTGACCATGGCCAGGCAGTCGTAGGCCGGTGCGGCGCAGGCGAGGACCGCCGGAAGCACCTTGGTCAGGGAGATGAAGGAGACGTCGATCACGATCAGCTCGGGACGGTACGGAAGCTCGTCGGGGGACAGGGAGCGCGCGTTGCGCCGCTCGAGGACGGTGACCCGCGCATCGCCGCGCAGCCCATAGCTGAGCTCGCCGTAGGCGACGTCGAGCGCGACGACGTGCGCCGCGCCCCGCTGGAGCAGGCAATCGGTGAAGCCGCCGGTCGAGGCGCCGACGTCGAGCGCGGGGCGGCCGGCGACCGGGACGGCGAGGCCGTCGAGGGCGTTGGCCAGCTTGATCCCGCCCCGGGAGACGTAGGGCGGCGGTGCCGTGAGCGCCAGTTCGGCGTCGGGAGCGACGAGCTGGCCCGGCTTGCGCGCCGGTTCGCCGGCCGGCTCGAGCCGCACGTCGCCGGCCAGCACCGCCGCGGCCGCCCGTGAGCGCGAGTCGAACAGACCCCGCTCGACGAGCAAGCTGTCGATCCGCACCCGCGCCATCGCGGACAGCGTAGGCCGCCAGGGTGCTCTCAGTGATGAAGCTCACACACGCCCCCGGCGGACGCGGGCATCCTCGGCTTACCTCTCTCCTCCTGGGAACGGCCTGCGCTTGCGTAGGCCGTTCCCGCTTAAACCCAGCGGGTGGCTCGCTACCGGGTGATCTGGCTGGGTTCCTGGACCGCCGCCCGCACCCGCTCGGCGATCCGCTCACCGGTGAAGCCGACCTCCTCGTGCAGCAGGCGAGGCGCTCCATGGGTGACGTAGCGGTCGGGCAGGCCGACCCGGAGGATCCGTGCCGCCAGGCCCGCGTCGGACAGCGTCTCCCACACCGCCGAGCCGAAGCCCCCGGGCAGCACCCCCTCCTCGACGGTCACGAGCAGATCGTGCTCGGCGGCCAGCTGAGCGACGAGCCCGGCGTCGATCGGCTTGGCGAAGCGGGCATCGGCGACCGTCGGGGAGATGCCGTGCTCGCCGAGCAGCTCGGCCGCCTCGAGCGCCTTGCCCACCCCGGCGCCGTAGCCGAGCAGCGCCACGCGCTCCCCCTCGCGCAGGATCTCACCGGTCCCGATGGCGACCGGCACCGGCTGATCGGGCAGCCGCACCCCGGTCCCCTCCCCCCGTGGGTAGCGAATCGCCACCGGCCCGTCGTCGTAGCGCAGGGCGGTGTGGAGCAGGTGGACGAGCATCGCCTCGTCGCGGGGCGCCATGAGGACCAGGTTCGGCAGGCAGCGCAGGTAGGCGATGTCGAACGCCCCGTGGTGTGTCGGCCCGTCGTCGCCGACCAGGCCGGCCCGGTCCATCGCGAACACCACGTTCAGGCGCTGGAGGCAGACGTCGTGCACGATCTGGTCGTAGGCGCGCTGGAGGAAGGTGGAGTAGATGGCCGCCACCGGCTTGGCGCCCTGGAGGGCCAGGCCGCTGGCCATCAGCACCGCCTGCTGCTCGGCGATCCCGACATCGAAGTAGCGGTCGGGCATCGCCTTCTGGAGCAGGCTGAGCCCGGTTCCGGAGTTCATCGCCGCGGTGATGCCGAGGACGCGGTCGTCGCGCTGGCACTCGCGGATCAGAGCGCGGCCGAACACCTCGGTGTACTGCGGACGCGCCGGAGCACCTGGGCTGCCGGCGCCGTTGGCCGGCTTGACCGCCGGCATGCGGCCGGCGATCGACTTCGGCTTGGCGGCGTGCCACGCCTCCATTCCCTCCAGCCCGCCCTCCTCGGCCGGGGCGAAGCCCTTGCCCTTGACGGTGGCGCAGTGGATGACGACGGGCCGTCCGGCGGCCAGCGCCTCACGCAGCGCCCGGCGGAGCGCCCGCACGTCGTGCCCGTCGATCACGCCCATGTAGGCGAAGTCGAGCTCCTCCCACCACATGCCGGGGGCCCAGAACGCCTTGAGCGACTCCTTGACGTGGGGGCCGAGCCGCTCGAACGCGGCGCCGATGCCGGCCGGCAGCTTCGTCAGGCCGCCCTCGACCTCCTCGCGTGCGTGCCACAGCTTCGGGTTCAGGCGGACCCGGTTGAAGGAGCGCGACAGCGCTCCGACGTTCGGGGCGATCGACATGCCGTTGTCGTTGAGGACCACCACGATCGGGGTGCCGAGACCCCCCGCCTGGTGGACGGCCTCGAACGCCACCCCACCGGTCATGGCGCCGTCCCCCACCACCGCCACCACCCGGCCGTCCTCGCCGTGACCGCGGAGCATGCCCTCCTTGATGCCGACCGCGTAGCCGATCGCGGTCGAGGCGTGGCCGGCGCCCATGATGTCGTGCTCGGACTCGTGGACGGCGCAGAACGGGGCCAGTCCGCCGTAGGCGCGGATCGTGGACAGCTGGTCGCGGCGGCCGGTCAGCACCTTGTGGGGATAGGCCTGGTGGCCGACGTCCCACAGGATCTTGTCCCGCGGCGAGTCGAGCAGCGAGTGCAGGGCGACGGCGATCTCGCAGGTGCCGAGGTTGGCCCCGAAGTGGCCGCCGATCTCCCCCACCGTGTCGATGATGTGCTCGCGGACCTCCTGGGCCAACCGGGCCAGGTCCTCCTCGGAGAGCGCGTGGAGGTCCTGCGGTGAGTCGATGCGGGAGAGCAACGTGGACATTCAGAAGGTGCGGGTGGCGATGAAGTCGGTGATCTGCTCGAGTTGAGCGGCTCCGCCGGCGGGCCCCGGCGCCCGGGCCAGCGCCGCCCGGGTGCGCTCGTGCGACTCGCGGGCCAGCTCTCGCGCCCGCGGCACGCCGAACTCCGAGGCGTAGGTGCGCTTGCCGAGTCGCTCGTCGCTCCCCTGCCGCTTGCCGAGCTCCACTTCCGAACCGCTGACGTCGAGGATGTCGTCCACGATCTGGAACAGAACTCCCAGCTCGCCGGCAAAGGACTGCAACGCGACCATTGTGGCAGGTTCGATCTCCCGGCCCAGCAGGAGCGGGCAGTGGATGCTGGCCGCGATCAGGCGCCCGGTCTTCAGCTCGTGCAGCCGGCGCAGGCCGTCCGGCCCCGGGGGCGCGGTGGCCGCCACGTCGAGGTACTGCCCGCCGACCATTCCCTCCGCTCCGGTGGCGGCGGCGAGCTCCCGCGCCGCCGCCAGGACCGCCGCCGGCTCCCCCGCCTGCTCGGTGAGCAGCAGGCGGAACGCTTCGGCGTACAGCCCGTCGCCGGCCAGGATCGCCACATCCTCGCCGAACGCCCGGTGGCAGGTGGGACGACCCCGGCGCAGGTCGTCGTCGTCCATCGCCGGGAGGTCGTCGTGGATCAGCGAGTAGGTGTGGATCAGCTCGAGTGCCGCTGCGAGCGGGAGGATCGTCTCGGGATCGGTCCCGATCGCCGCCGCGGTGGCCAGCGCGAGCACCGGCCGGATCCGCTTGCCGCCGGCCAGCAGCGAGTAGCGCATCGCGTCCTGGAGGCCGGCGGCCGACGCGTCGGTGGTGAAGCGCAGACCGGCCAGGTAGGCATCGATCCGCGCGCGGAGGTGGTCGGGGTAGGCCGGCGCGCTGAGCGCAGGGCCCACGTTCAGGCCGCGGGCAGCGGCAGCTGGCCCGGAAGGTCCGGCAGCGGCTCCAGGGCGGCCCGGACGCGCTCGTCGACCTGCGCACTCGCCTCGGAGGCCAGACGGGCGCACTCCTCGACCAGCGCCAGCGCCGCCTCGGCGTCCAGCTCTCCGGTGCGCAGGCGCTCAGCGGCCTCCCGCAGCCGCTCGGTCAGCTCGGCGAGGGCGTCGCTCACGGCAGACAGCGTAGCGGCCGCCTCAGAAACGCAGCAGCGCGCCGACGCCGCCGAATGGGCCGAGATCGGGATAGTGGCGCACCCCCAGCACCTCGGCGTCCTGGGTCAGGGCAGCCTCGATCATCGCTTCCCGCAGGTGCTCGACCGGCTCGAGCGCGCTGCCGTCGGCCGGGCAGGCGGGACCGGCCTGCAGGCCCAGCAGACCGCAGGCCGGGCAGCGGCCGCCCGACGGATCGAAGTCGGGCGCCAGCAGCAGCGTCTGCACCCGGCGCTCGGCCAGGGCAGCAAGCGCGGCGTGCACCCCGGCCGCGGCGCGCGCCGGCGTGGCCGGCGCCTCGGCCTGCGCGGCCCCGGCACCGGCGGCCAGCCGGTCGAGCGCGGCACGCTCGTGCTCGCGCTCGTCCTCCTCGGCCAGCGTGGCGACCGCGGCCCGGATGGTGTCCTCGCTGCTGTTCGCCACGTCGACGTCCACCCGCCGTTCGGCGAGCAGCGGCCGGACGTCGCCGTGGAGGAACTCCTCCAGCCGGCTCACCGCGTCAGGCGGACCGCCGAGGGCCAGGCGGTCGTAGCGCTCCCGGCGCCAGCGCCGGTAGAGCATCTCCGCCACCCGCCGCAGGTGGTCGTCGGCCTCCTTGTCGACGCTGCGCTCGTAGCGGGCCTGCGACCAGCCCCCCTGATCGTGCTGGGAGTGGACGTTGTCCTCCACGCGCTGGCGCTCCTCCAGCCGGTCGGCCGGGCCGCTCAGCACGCGGGCCGAGCGGCGGCTGACCAGCGCCACGCACCAGCGGCGGTCGTGCCCGGTACGGACGAGGGGCTCGACGTACGCGGTCCGCTCAACCACGACCCGCGACTCGACTCCGCGCGCCAGGACCACGACGTCGAACAGGTCGTCGCGCACGGAGCAGAAGATGGCGAGCGCCCGGGCGCCCCGGAACGCCGCCTCGTCGCTCTGGAGGTAATTCTCGATCCGCTCCAGATCGGCGCGCAGGGCCTGCAGGTCCTGGTGACTGCGCCCGGGCCCCTGCTCCACCTCGCGCCGCGCCTCGTCGAGCAGCGAGCGGATTTGGGTGGCCCGAGCCGGTGGGGTGGCGAAGCGCTCCGGGTCCAGGTCGAGATAGCAGCTCACCACGGGGTGAGCGGTCTGCACGCCGACGAGCCGTCGGGCGGCCTGCGTGGCGCTCATCCTCGCCGTCTACCCGGCGCCGGAGGCGACAAACGATCGCCCGCCGCCACGCTGCGGGCGATCGTGCGAGTCAAGCCCCTGATCCGCCGCCGTCGAGCGCGGCGTTGACCAGCGCGTCGGCCCGCGCGTTCTCGGCCCGCGGCACGCTCTGCACCGACCAGCGCTCGAAGGCCCGCAGCGCCTCGAGCGCCTCCTGGAACAGCGGCCGCATCGCCGGGTGCTTGACCCGGTAGACCCCGTTGAGCTGGCGCGCGACGAGCTCGGAGTCGTTGATCACCTCCACCTGACGGGCACCTCGTTCGGCCGCCCGCCGGATCCCCCGGAGCAGGGCGCGGTACTCGGCGACGTTGTTCGTGGCGGGGCCGATCGGCTCGGCGATCTCCTCCACCAGCTCGCCGTCGGGCCGAGAGATGACGATCCCGATCGCCGCCGGGCCAGGATTACCCCGGGCACCGCCGTCGACGTGGACCACGAGCGTGTCCGCCGTCACTCGGCGGCCAGGTCCGGCAGCTCGCCGGGCACGCGCGGCCGCCGGCGATCCCGCCGCTCGCGCAGGCCCCCGGCCGACGTGTCCCGCCGCCGATCGCCGCGCCGGCGGTCGACGATGACGGTGACGTTGGGGTCCTCGGCGTAGTAGGCGGTCAGCTTGTCGAGCAGCTCGGTCTCGAGCGCCTCGGGCACCACGCAGTAGATCACGCGGGGATCCTATCCGGCGCACCGGTCAGGCGGTCAGCTGCAGCGTGCCCCGCTCGTCGCTCACGGCATTGGCCTGCTGCTCGTCGGCGGCCAGCTCGCTGAGCTCGTAGCCCTGCGCCACCTGGCGGACCGACGGCACCGAATCGGAAAGATCGACCTCGTAGCGATACCAGCAGAGCTCCCACCACACCGTGACCGTGACCAGGCTCGGGCTAGTCGTCGACGGCCGGAGGCTGACACCCGGTGCGCCGAGCGAGCGGGCCACGCCGGCCACGGTGCGCGGGTGCTCGGAGCCGTTGAACAGCTCCGCCGCACTGGCCATCTTCTGCTCCATGCTCGCCGGCACCGCCCGCACGTGCCGCGGCTCACGGCTCGGTGCGACGACGCCGTTGGCCGACCAGGCGTTCCCGTCGAGGTCGTCGCGCAGCGTCGGCGCCTGCAGGGCGATCACCGATCCACCGTCCCGGCGCGAGCGCAGGCGCGCGAACCACGAGCGGCGCCGCTCGGGCGCCTCGCCCCCGTCCGCGTAGGCGGCGACGGTTCCCTCCCGGACCCAGCCCTCCTGCAGCGCCCGCTCCTTGCACAGCTCGCACACCTGGTGGCGAGCGGTTCCGTCGACGTACGCGTCGGCGTGCTCACCGCGCAAGAGCGTGCGTCCGCAGACGTCGCACACGGTGTCCTGGCCGGAGGGACGGATGTCACGCGGGGCCACGATCATCCAGCCTACCAGCGGGTTTCCGCCCACCGGGAGGGCGCTGTCAGGCGACGGCCGAGCTCAGGCCCGCACCGCCTCCCGGTCGGCCTGCGCCTGGCCGATCACCTTGCCGGCCAGATGGCCGGGCACTTCTTCGTAGCGGAGGAACTCCATCGCGTATTCCCCCTGGCCCCCGGTGATCGACCGCAGGTCAGGGGCGTAGACGAGCATCTCGGCCATCGGCACCTCGGCCTTGATCTCGGTCAACCCGGCCCCCGCCGGCTCCATGCCGAGTGGGTGGCCGCGACGGGAGTTCAGGTCGCCAATCACGTCCCCCACCGCGTCCTCCGGCACGGTGATGGTCACCTGCATGATCGGCTCGAGCAGGACCGACCGCGCCTGCTCCAGCGCCTGCTTCATGGCCAGCGATCCCGCCACCTTGAACGCCATCTCGCTCGAGTCGACGGTGTGGTAGGAGCCGTCGTAGAGGCGAACGCGCACGTCCTTGACCGGGTAGCCGGCCACCGTCCCCTGCTCCATCGCCTCGAGCACCCCCTTCTGCACCGCCGGGATGAAGCCGGAGGGGATGACCCCGCCCTTGATGGCGTCGACGAATTCGAACCCGGTGCCGGAGGGGAGCGGCTCGATCTCGATGTGGCAGTCGCCGAACTGGCCTCGGCCACCGGTCTGCTTCTTGTGGCGCCCGTGCGCCTTGGCCGGCTGGCGGATCGTCTCCTGGTAGGGCACCCGGGGCGGCTTGAGCGTCACCTCGGCGCCAAACCGAGCCCGGAGGCGCTCGACGATGACCTCGACGTGAACCTGCGACAGCCCGGCGACGATCTGCTCCCCGGTCTGCGGGTCGCGGTGGAGGTCGATCGTCGGGTCCTCCTCCTGGAGGCGGCGCAGGGCGGAGAACACCTTCTCCTCATCGCCCTTGGCCGCCGGGGCGACGGCGAACGCCATGACCGGGGCCGGCAGCTTGATGCTCGGCATCTGGATCGGCTCGTCGCGCGCCGCCAGCCAGTCACCGGCCTTGGTCTCCTTGAGCTTGGCCACGGCGCCGATGTCGCCCGGCCCGTACTCGGTGGTGTGACCGGTCCGCCCACCCTCGAAGGTGACGAGCTGCCCGATTCGCTCCTTGGAATGGGTGCGGGTGTTCAGCAGCTGCGTGTCCTGCTCCATGGTCCCCTGGTAGACGCGGAACAAGTTGATCCGCCCGGCGAACGGGTCGGCCCGCGTCTTGAACACGTAGGCATAGAGGGGCTTGGCCTCGTCGGGCTCGAGCGTCAGCTCCCCGACGTCGAGGCCACCGTGCTTGACCGGGCTGGGCAGGTCCTCCACGATCGCGTCGAGCAGCCGGTTGGTGGCCAGGTTGCGGGTGGCGATGCCGCAGGTGACCGGGAACATGGCGCCGTGGTTGGTGCCGTTCTTCAGCGCCGTGACGATCTCCTCGTGGGAGATCTCCTCGCCCTCCAGGTAGCGCTCCATCAGCTCGTCCGAGGCCTCGGCGACCTCGTCCATCAGCTTCTCGCGGTACTCCTGGGCCCGGTCGGCGAGGTCGTCGGGGATCGAGATCTGGCGGCAGTTCTCCCGGCTGGCGTCGACGTACTCGTAGGCCTGCATGTCGACGAGGTCGACCACGCCGCGGACCTCGTGCTCGGCACCAATCGGGATCTCGGTGGCCACGACGTGGGGACCGAACGCCAGCTTGAGGGAGTCGAGCGCCCGGAAGAAGTCGGCCCGCTCGCGATCGAGCATGTTGACGAAGATGAGGCGGGCGAGATCGAGCTCGGCGGCGCGCTGCCACAGCCGCGTCGTGTGCACCTCGACGCCCATCACGGCGTTGACGACGAACACCGCGGACTCGCAGACCCGCAGCGCGCCGAGCGCGTCCGCCACGAAGCTGGAGTCACCGGGGGTGTCGAGCAGGTTGACCTTCCGCTCCTGCCACTCGAAGCACGCCAGGGCGGCGGAGATCGACATCCCGCGCTGCTTCTCGTCCGGGTCGGCGTCGGAGACCGTCGTGCCGTCGACGCCGGTGCCCAGCCGGTTGATCGCGCCGGCCTGGTAGAGCAGCGCCTCGTTCAGCGAGGTCTTGCCACTACCGCGGTGGCCGACGAGCGCCACGTTGCGGATGCGGTCCGCGGGCTTGTGCATGCCGAGTCTCCTCTCTCTGGGTCCGGTCCGCTGACCGTATTTGGCACGGAGTTGTTGCACAAGCGCCTTGTTTCGTGACAGCGCGGCGGTCGATGCTGCGGCTGCTCGTGCCGCTCGACCGCCCCCCGTTGCGATGAATGGCGATTCACTGGCGCGGGGTGCGCGCGGGGCGCCAAAGCTCGCGTTGGGGACGGTTGCGGCACGGCAGTTCGGACGCATCCGCTGGGATCAGCTCATTGCCGCGGGGGTCAGTGGCAGGACCGTCGGACGATGGGTCCGCGACGGCTACCTCCACACGGTCCTCCCCCGGGTCTACGCCGTCGGCCACCCGGGCCGGAGCGTCGAGTCGGACCTCGCCGCGGCCCTCCTGTACGCCGGTCCGGGCGCCGCGCTGGCCGGGGCGACCACCCTGTGGTGGCTCGGCTCCTCCCCGGGCCGCAGCCGGAGCCGATCGAGGTCACCACCCCGCGGCGCGTGCGCTCGCTTCCCGGCCTCCGGGTCCTCGGCCGGCGATCGCCACATCGGATCCGGCACCGCACGCTCCCGACCGTCACCCCAGCGCAGGCGATCCTCGACCTCGCCGCCGGCCACGTCACCCGCCGACGCCTCCAGTTCGTGCTGGCCAACGCCGATTACGCCCAGCGGCTCGACGTCGATGAGATCCGGCGGCTGACCGGGCGCGGCGTCGCCGGCAGCGCGGGTCTCGGGCGTGCCCTCGCCGCCCACCTGCCGGAGCTGGCCGAGACCCGCAGCCGCGCGGAGCGCGCGCTGCTGCACCTCTGCCGGGCGCACGGCCTCCCCCTGCCCCGGATCAACACTCCGCTCCACGGCCACCTGGTCGACGCGGTGTGGCCCGAGGCCCGGGTGGTGGTGGAGGTCGACGGCTACGGCAACCACCGCAGCCGCGCCCAGCTCCGCCGCGACCACCGGCGCGACCTCGAACTGCGAGCTGCAGGCTTCGCCACCCTGCGCTACACCGAGGACCAGCTCGAGATGACGCCGGAGCTCGGTGGCCGACGACATCGCCCGCGCGCTCGGGAACTCCGGCTAGTCGAGCTCGCCGCCGAGCTTCGACCGCAGCCGCAGCACCGCCTTGGTGTGCAGCTGTGAGACGCGCGACTCGGTGACGCCGAGCACCTCCCCGATCTCCCGGAGGGTGAGGTTCTCGTAGTAGTACAGGGCGATCACGAGCTTCTCCCGCTCGGGCAGCGCGGCGATCGCATCGGCGATCCGGTCACGCAGCTCGGCCTGGTCGACGAGCGCCTGCGGGTCGGGCGCGTCGCGGTCGGGCAGCGTGTCGAGCAGCGACACCTGGTCGCCTCCGGAATCCGACACGTTCCACAGCTCGTCGAGCGCGACGATCGTCGAGTTCGAGATCTGCAGCAGCGCGTCCTGGAAGTCCGACAGGCTCATCCCGAGCTCGGTGGCCAGCTCGTCGTCGGTCGGGCGCCCGCTGGAGCTTGGCCTCGAGCTTCATGTTCACCCGCTCGATCTCCCGGGCCCGGGCGCGCACCGAGCGCGGCACCCAGTCGAGGGTGCGCAGCTCGTCGATGATCGCCCCGCGGATGCGGGTGATGGCGTACGTCTCGAACTTGATCTCCCGACTGAGATCGAAGCGCTCGATGGCGGAGATCAAGCCTCCGAGACCGTAGGAGATGAGGTCGGACTCCTCGACGTGAGCGGGCAGGCCGGAGCCCATCCGCCCGGCGACGTACTTGACCAGTGGCGAGTACGCCACGACCAGACGCTCCCGCGCGCGCTCGTCGGCGGTGTCCTTGTAGCGCCGCCACAGGTCCCGCAGCTCGATCGCTTTCACGTTGGTTTCCAGGGGTTCTCTCCTAGGCGCGCGGGTGGGCGCTGGCGTAGGCGGAGCGAAGGCGGGCGGACTCTACCCGAGTGTAGACCTGCGTCGTGGAGATGGCCTGGTGGCCGAGGAGCTCCTGGATCGCCCGGAGATCGGCTCCACCCTCGAGCAGGTGGGTGGCGAACGAGTGGCGCAGGGCGTGCGGGTGGGCGCCGGCCAGCGCCGGGACCCGTGTCGCCGCCTGCCGCGCCCAGGTTCGCAATCGCCGGCGCACGTCGGAGGTACCAAGCCCTCGTCCGGACTTCGAGAGGAACAGCCGACCGGGGTCCGGACCCGCCGCCGGAGCGCGGGACGGCCGCGGGCCAGGTAGCGCTCGAGCGCGGCCATCGCCGGCTCGCCGACCGGGACGATCCGCGTCTTGCCCCCCTTCCCCTCCACGCGCACCGCCTCGGCATCGAAATCGAGGCTGCCGACGCCGAGCGTCACGAGCTCCTCGGCGCGCAGGCCGGAGGCATACGCGAGCTCGAACAGCGCGCGATCGCGCAGCTCGAGCGGTGTCGTGGCCGGGATGCGGTCGAGCAGCGACGCCACCTCCGCGGGGCGGAGCACGTGCGGGAGCCGGCGCGGACGCTTCGGGGCGCTCAGCAGATCAGCGGGGTTGTCCGCGCGCTCCCGCTGCTCGACCAGGACCCGGAATAGCGCCCGCAGCGAGGCGAGCTTCCGGGCGACGGACGCCGGAGACAGGCCCCCGGCGGAGAGCGCGGCGGCGTACCGGCGCAGCGTGCGGACGTCGATCCGCGCGGGATCGTCCCCGCGAGCGCTCGCCCAACCGGCCAGGCCGCGGGCATCCAGGCCGTAGGCGGTGCGTGTCTTCGCCGCAACGGCGCGACGGACGAGGTCGGCGTCGAACTGCGTGAGTGCCCGCTCCCATGCCGGGCTGAAGCTGGGTTCGATCATCCGGATACAGGTTCGGCGGCGCGGACGCCGCTCCTTTCGCCCCATCGGGGCTTCAGGCGACGTGGACGAGCGTGCCGATCGGGGTGTACGGCCACACCTGGCCCGCGGGGCCGAGCGGCATCTCGACGCAGCCGAGGCTCTGCGGGAAGCCGTACTGCGCGCGGGTGAAGGCGTGCAGGGCGTCGCCGCCGTTGAAGTAGGAGACGAACTGGATCCCCGGGTCGTTGTAGGTCGAGCCGTCGGGATTGGTGCCGCTCATCGTCGTCACGCGCAGGTGCTCGTAGACCGCGAACGTCCCCGGGTTGGTGGGCTGCGAGGCGATCCCGGTGTTCACCGCCGTCGTCAGGACGGTCTGCCCGTTGTGCCACAGGTCGAGCGACTGGTCGCTCAGGCTCACCTGGACGAAGGTGTACCCGAAGCTCGAGGGCGTCGGATGCACCGCGGCGCCCAGCAGCGCCTTCCACACCGAGGGACCGGCGACGCCGTCCGTGGTCAGGCCGTGGTCGTTCTCGAACGCCATCAGCGCGCCCTGGGTCATGACTCCGGCGCTGCCGGGCGACCAGAAGCCCCGCAGGGCGGCCGGGATGTTCGCGTACCGCCAGGTGAAGTCACCGGCCGGCGGGTGGATCGCCGCCTGCTCCTGCGCTGCAGGGTCGCCGGCCACCGACGCGTGCGCCGTGAACCGCAGCGGCAGGTAGCCGAGGTCCGCCAGCAGCTGCTGGAGGCGCAAGGTCGTCCCGCCGGGAACCGTCCAGCTCGGGGCTCCGCCGACGAGCTGGACCCCAGCCGGGAGCCCGATCCCCACCTTGGTCCCCAGGCCGTAGCCGAAGCCGGTGGGCACGAAGGCGATCGTGTGCGAGTTGATCGGCTGCCAGGTGCCGGCACCGGCCGGGGTGACCGGCGGCAGCGAGTGCCCCAGCGCCTGGGCCCACGGCTTGGAGAAGGTGAGGGTGAGGCGGGTGTGCGGACCGATCCGGCTCCCGGGCGCCGGGCTGGCAACCGCACCCGTCGCAGTTCCGGCCGGGAACCAGCTCACCACGGCCGCGGGAGCGGACTCCCACGTCCGCGGCATTGCCGCCACCGACAGGGTGCCCGCGACGGCGGTGCGGTTCAGGTGGATGACGCTCAGCGGCGAGACGAGATCGCGATGCACGATCTGGCCGGCAGGGCCGTAGGCGATGGCCTGGATCGGCTCGCGGAAGTGCAGCGTGATCGGTGCCCCGGCGTGCAGCGTCAGGTAGTGGCTCACCAGGTGGGCGGACGGCGTGAGCAGCCGCAGGCGCACGTGCTCGTCTCGTCCCGACAGCCAGGCGATCCAGCCGGGGCGGCGCACGACGGCCTCGACCGTGACGAACTGGTGGACGCCGATCCGTTGCCGCGGCCACACCGTCTGCCCGCGCAGCTCGGCCGGCACGGGCCGGCTGTGCGGCCCGGTGGTGACGGTGACCGAGATGATCCGGCCCCCGCCGGTGGGAAGGGCGATCCGGGCCAGGCCGAAGCCGTCGGGCTCGATCGTGGCGTGCGAGGTCTCGAGGACGAGGGCAGCGGCGGCGAACGCGACGACCGCGATGAGGAGCAGGCCGGCCGCGATCAACGGCCCGCGCCCGAACCGGTGCAGCCGCCGGCCCGCGCCGGCGATCCGCGGACGCGAGGCGCGCGGGCGGGCCCGGTCGGGGGACACCGGGGGACGAAGGTATGAGACGCGCGCCACCTAGATTGCTCCTGCCCGGGCGATGCTAGCGCCTGACGGCACTGGCTCCTTCGGTTCGCGGTGCCGAGGCGGTCGCTGCAACGCATCGTTCATCCGGGGGGCGCAGCCGCCGAGCCACGGGCGAGTGCGCGCTCGAGCGCCGCCAGCACGTCCGGGCGCCGGGCGTGGGTCCGCTCGATCGCCTCGAGCCGTTCGAGCGCCGGGCGCTCGAGCGAGGCGATGAGGTCGATCAGCTCGGCCGCCGGCACGTCGGCGAAGCCGGCACCGGCCGGACCGGGGTCGCCCGCGACGGCGGCCGGGCCGGTCTGCCGCACGGCTGGGCTGCGCCGCAGGAACTCCTCGACCTCGCGCTCGTACCGGTAGCCCCCGTCGCCGCTGCCGAGCAGCGGCCGCAGGCGCTGGTGGGCGCGCAGCTTCAGCACCGCCTCGCGGGTGGTGTAGCGCAGCGCGAATCCGCTCGCCTTCAGACGCCGGTTGTCGAGGCCGCGTCCGGTGCGGAGCAGCCGGACGAGCTCGAGCGGGACCCCGACGCCGAGGCGCCGCAGCGACGCGGCGGTGAACACCGTGCCCCACGGCGGGAGGACGGGAAGCAGCGGCTTGCCGAGCAGCGAGGCCACCTCCGACAGGGCCAGGACCCCGTCGGCCGCGGCGTTCACGACGCCGTCGAGATCGCCCAGGGCGACGTGGGCCAGGACGGCCACGGCGTCGTCGTGGTGGATGAGCTGGCAGCGCGGGTCGAACCCGAGGATTCCGGGCACCACCGGCAGCCCGAGCAATGTCTGGAGCGACGAGCGGAGCTCGGCCCCGACGATCTCGGCGAAGCGCACCGTGGCCACCGCCACCCGCGGGCGGGCGGCGGCGAACTCGGCGAGGACCGCCTCGGCGTCGACGACGTCGCGCTCGAGCGCGGTCCGCGGCGGCGAGGAGCGCTCGGACGTCTCGGTGAGGAACAGCGGGTCGCGCGAGTCCGCGCCGTACCAGTGGGCGGAGCTCTTGAACACGACCCGGCGCACCGGCGAGCCGGGGGCGGCGCAGGCACTGAGCAGGCGCCGCGTGGCGGCGACGTTGATCTCCCGGGCGCGGGGCAGCGGCATCAGCAGCGAATCGGCCACCAGCCGGGTGTCGATCACCGTGTCGATCTCCGCGGCGGCCAGGATCCGCCGAAGCAGCGCGGGGTCGATCTCCAGGCGGACGAACTCGGTGCGGTGGAGCTCGTGCCGCGGCTCATCGGTATCGATCCCGACGATCGCCTCGACGGCTGCCTCACGCTCGAGGCGCTGAGCCAGGCGACCGCCCCACGGCGAGGAGACGCCGGTGATGAGGATCCGCCGTGGACTCGGCTGCGGGGGCACGGCGCCGGTGCTCACCCCAGCCACACGCTGCGGCGGGCGCCGACCATCTCGAGCAGGTTCTCCTGGATCAGACCCCGCAGCTCGGTGGCCAGGGCGGCCAGCGAGCCCGGGTCCCGTTCGTCGGGCGCCACCGTGACCGGCTCGAGGAATCGCAGGCGGAACTTGGCCGGCAGCGGCAGCGCCAGCGGCAGGCCGGTGAGGGGTCCGAGCCGCCGACCCGGCAGCCGCCCGAGGACGGGCGAGGACTCCTCGGCACCGAGCACCGCGATCGGCACGATCGGCACTTCGGCCCGGGCGGCGACGGCGACGACGCCCGGATCGAAACGGCGGAGCAGGTACCGGCGCCCGAGAGGCTTGCCCGGTCCCGCGCGACCCTCGGGGAAGGCGAGCACCAGCTCGCCCTCGTCGTAGAGCAGCCGGTGGAGGTTCGCCGGATGGGCGGCCACGCCGCCGAGCTTGCTCAGCGTCATGCCGATCCCCGGCAGGGCAGCCAGGCGCGGCCCGGCGCTCAGGTGGAGCGGGCGGCGGCGTGGATGTTCGTGGCGCATCGCCTTGGCCACCATCAGCGCGTCGAGCGGCAGCGTGCCGGCGTGATTGGCGATCAGCAGGCCGCCGCCGTCGAGCGGGACGTGCTCGATGCCCTCGACCTCCGCCCGCAGCCAGTAGTGATAGAGCGGATGCACGAGCAGCCGGTCGACGATCTGCTCCACCCGCTCCGAACGTCCCCAGTCGGTGATCCGCCGGTCGGGCTCCAGACCGGGCAGCTCGTCACGCAGTTCGGCGCGGGGCACCGGCAGCCGCCGGTCGGACACCGCGCGGAGCTCGGTCGTGGGCTGAGCTTGGAGCGCCTCGTCGGCGCCCGCCGTCGGGTCGGGCATCGGGGCGATTCTGACAGCGCGCGGCCGGTTCGCCGGAACCGTGGTTCAGCCGGCGGCGTCGATCGGCGAGGACGCAGAGGGAGCGCTACCGCGCAGCCGCGCCCGCTCCCACTGCGCCAGTCGCCACAGGTCGCGGGCCACCCGGCGCGGGTCGTGCTGGCGGCCGGGCAGGTGCATGTTGGCGGTCGAGATCAGACGCCGCTCGTCGCCGGTCAGGGCCATCCACTTGGCGAGGACGTCGTCGGAATCGGGCAGCCTGGCGCTGCCGTAGGGCCGGGTCTCGTCGGGGAACTGGACGCAGTACTCCGCCAGCAGCCGGTTGGTCTGGGGCAGATAGGCGATGAGTGGCTTGTGGGGGTAGACCAGGTAGGCGTACGGCACCCCGTCCGCGCCGCCGGCCGGGGTCTCGGCCCGCGAGCCCCACACCCGCACGAATCCGAGGTCGCGATACATCGCCCACTCCTCCTCGCCGACGCAGGAGCGCAGCAGCTCACGCGCGCGCTGCTCGGCCCGCCGCTCCCGACCGGGGTCGTACGGCGTGGCCGGGAGACGGCGACGCCGGGCGCGGTGCTCGGCCAGGCGCGTCTCGATCCGCGGGACGATCAGGTCGCTGAGCAGTGCCAGCGCCACGAGCGCGGTCGCCGCCAGCGCCAGGACCATCGGCCGGCCGCCCTACCGTCCGCCCGCGGCCCGCGGGAAGAAGATGACGCGCTCGGCATCGCGCGGCACGTCGGCGAAATCCCGCACCAAGCGCGCCTGGCGTTGCCCGGCGTGCTCCTCCACCGGGACGGCAGCCCACATGCCGGCATCGAGCTGAGCGCGAAACTGGCGGACGAGATGCTCCTCCTCCTCCGGCACGGCCGGATCCCCCTGTGCGATGAGCACCTCACCGTGGCCGGGCTTCATCCTCAGGAACCGCACGCAGGCGATTATGTCAAAGGGGGATCCTCCGCCACGTCACCCACCAGGCCACCGAGGACGTTCACCGGTCCGGGGCCGTGACCGATCTCCGCCAGGCCGTCGCGCACCGCCCGGGCGGCGAGCGCCTTGGCCGCTCTTGCCGCGGTGCACAGATCGTCCCCGTACGCCAGCCTCGCAGCCAGCACGGACGAATGGGTGCAACCAGAGCCATGAGCGGCACCCCCCGGGTACGTCGGGCCGTCGATCTCGTGGAGCCGGCGGCCGTCGTGGAGCAGATCGACGGCGCGGGTCCGGTGGCCGCCGGTGACGAGGACGGCGGGCGGTCCGAGCGCTCGCAGCAGCGCCGGCAGGGCCTCGACCGGCAGCTCCGGCGCCCCGGCCAGCGCTCGCGCCTCCGGCACGTTCGGGGTGATCACCGTGGCCCGCGGGAGGAGCTCGGCAACGAGCGCGCGACGGGCCTCGGGCGCCAGCAGGGTGGCACCGGACTCGGCGACCATCACCGGGTCGAGCACCACCGGGGTGCCACGGGGCAGCTCGTCGAGCGCCTGCGCCACGGCGGCGATCACCGCGGCGTCGCCGACCATTCCGATCTTCACCGCATCGACCCCGATGTCGCTCGCCACCGCGTGGACCTGGGCCCGGATCATCGCGCCGGGCACCGGGTGGACCGCGCTGACCCCTTGCGTGTTCTGCGCGGTCAGCGCCGTGATGGCGGTCATCCCGTGCGCGCCGCAGGCCGCGAACGCCTTGAGGTCGGCCTGGATGCCGGCCCCGCCCCCGGAGTCCGATCCGGCGATCGTCAACAGGCGCGGGATGCGCGGGGTCACGTCGCGGAGCGTACGGGCGCCTACGGGGCGAGGGCGTAGCGGCCTCCCGGCTCGCGGAGCAGATAACCGGCCAGCTCGAGGGCCGCGAGGGCGGCGAGGCCCTGCTCCGGGCCCACGCCGGCGGCCTCGAGCGCGGCCGGCGTGTCGCGGCCGGACGCCACCTGGCGCAGGACGGCCGCCAGGTCGCCGGCGAGCGCTGGGCGGTGGAGGACCGGCGGACGGGCCGGGAGGTGGATGAGCTCCAGGATCTGCTCAGCGCTGGTCACGAGCGTCGCGCCGTGACGGATGAGGTGGTGCGGACCGGCCGCGCCGGCCTGGCCCGGTCGGCCCGGCACCGCGCCGACGGCCCGACCGAGCTCCGCCGCCAGCCGGGCCGTCAGGAGCGCGCCGGACCGGGCACCGGCCTCGACGACGACGGTGGCCGCGGCGAGCGCGGCGATGAGCCGGTTGCGGGCCGGGAACGCCCAGCGCCACACCTCGCTGCCGGGCGGCAGCTCGGAGACGGTCAGGCCGGATTCGACGATCCGGCGATGAAGTCGGCGGTGGTGGGCCGGGTAGGCACGCTCGGGGCCGGCCGGGAGCACGGCGATGGTCGCGCCGCCGGCGCGGAGCGCCCCGGCGTGCGCCGCGGCATCGATGCCGAGCGCGAGACCGCTGAGGATCGGCACCCCCGCAGTGGCCAGGCGACCGGCCAGCGTGCGGGCCAGCTCGGAGCCATACGACGTGGCGCGGCGAGCGCCGACGAGCGCGACGCCCGTCGTCGTCCAGAGCGGGACTTCGCCGCGCAGGAAGAGCGCCGCCGGCGGCGCAGCGAGCTCGCGGAGCGCCCCCGGGTAGATCGCCTCGTGACGGCAGACGACCTCGATGTCGCGGCCGGCCAGGCGGGCACGCAGCGGCGCGGGATCGAAGCCTCCGTGCTCGGCCACCAGTTCGGCCGTCCGGCCGCCGCCGACCGCCGCGATGAGCGCGTCATCGCCCAGCTCGAGCAGGGCGAGCACGCGGTGGCGCACCGGCTCCAGGTGACCGCCGAGCCGAGCCAGGAGCCACGCCCGGCGCAGGCAGCCGTCGCAGGCGCTCACGCCGCGCGCGCCCCCTCGCCCGTCTCGCCGTGCTGCCGCAGCCCGAGCGCCAGCAGCAGGTCGGTCTCCTCCACTCGCTCGTGGCCGTGCAGGTCGGCGACCGTCCGCGCCACGCGCAGGACGCGGTGGCGCCCACGCGCGCTGAGCGCGCCGACGGCGTAGCCCCGCTCCAGCGTCTCCTGGGCCGGTGGAGTGAGGCGGACGTGCCGTCGCACCGTCCGGCTGTCCATCTCGCCATTGCAGCCGGTCCCGCTGTCGCGCAGGCGCCGCGCCTGGCGGGCGCGGGCCTCGGCCACCCGGGCGGCAGCGGCCGCCGAGCTCGTCACCGCGGGCGAGCGGAGCTCCGGCTCGGTCGGCCGGCCCACCGTGACGAGCAGGTCGAGGCGGTCGAGCAGGGGGCCGCTCAGCCGGCGGCGGTGCCGTCGCAGGTCGGCTTCGCCGCACGCACATCGGTCGCCGACGCCGGCGAACCCGCACGGGCAGGGGTTCGTCGCGGCCAGGAACTGGAACGCCGTCGGGAAACGCAACGCCCGCTGGCCGCGGACGATCGTCACCGCCCCGTCCTCGAGCGGCTGGCGGAGGGAGTCGAGCGCCGGGCGCGCGAACTCCGAGAGCTCGTCGAGGAACAGGACGCCATGGTGGGCGAGGGTTGCCTCCCCGGGACGGGGCGGGCTGCCACCCCCCACCAGGCCGGCGGAGGAGATCGTGTGGTGCGGGGCGCGGAACGGTCGCTGCTCGATCAGCCCGTCGGCGTGCAGCCCGGCGACGCTGTGGATGCGGGTGACCTCGACCGCCTCCTCGCGGCCCATCGGGGGCAGGATCGAGGGCAGCCGCCGGGCGAGCATCGTCTTGCCGGTGCCCGGCGGGCCCTCGAGCAGGAGGTTGTGGCCGCCGGCGGCCGCGATCTCGAGTGCCAGGAGCGGTGTGCGCTGGCCGCGGACGTCTTCGAGATCCGGACGCGCCACGGCCACCGGCGCGGGCTCGCCGCCCGGCAGCGGAGGCACCGGCCGGCGCTCGGCGACGACCTCGGCGGCGGTGCGCAGGTCCCCCACCGCCGCGACGGTGAGCCCGGAGACGAGTGCCGCCTCACGGCCGCGCTGTCGGGGGACGAGCAGGCGGCCGAGCTCGGCCCGGCGGGTCCCTTCGGCCACGGCCAGTGCGCCGGGCGAATCACGCAGCTCGCCGGACAGCGAGAGCTCGCCGAAGATCGCCCACCGAGCCACGCCGTCGACCGGCACCTGACCGCTGGCCGCCAGCACCCCCAGGGCCAGCGCGACATCGAAGCCGGGGCCGACCTTGCGCAGGAACGCGGGAGCGAGGTTCGCGGTGATCCGCTGGTCGGGGAACTTGAAGCCGGAGTTCTGGATCGCCGCTCGCACCCGCTCGCGGGACTCCCGCACCGCCGCGTCACCGAGCCCGACGATGGTGAACGACGGCAGTCCCGGCCGGATGTCGACCTCGACCCACACCTGCCGTGGCTCGACGCCGTCGATGGCGAACGTGACCACACGGCTGAGCACACCGGCGACGCTACGCCGCCAACTGGCACGGATGTGTCATGCAGTGTGCCAATTCTGTGCCGATTCCAGGCCTTTCCGGGGTTTGACGCCGCCGGACGGCTTAGCGTCGCCGGCATGTCGTCTGACCCCCGCCGCGCCACCGGAGCCCGCGGCGAGCAGCTCGCCGCCGAGCACCTCATGCGTCTCGGCTACGACATCCTGGAGCGGAACTTCCGCACCCGGTGGGGCGAGCTCGACATCGTCGCGCGGGACGGCCGCACGCTCGTCTTCTGCGAGGTCAAGGCGCGCCGCGGCGTGCCGCCCGGCCGCAGTCCGTTCGAGTCGGTGCATCCGGCCAAGCGGGCCCAGGTCCGGCGGATGGCGCGCGGCTGGCTGGCGACGGCGGTCGCCCGGCCGTACCTGCCGGCGATCCGGTTCGACGCGATCGGAGTGACGTTCGACCGGACGGGCGCCGCTGGTCAGCCTCGAGCACCTCGAGGGGGCGTTCTGAGTGGTCGGGCCTGACGTCCGCGAGAGTCAGCCGCCCGAGCAGCGCGAGCTGCTGGTAGGCCGCCGACTGGAACGACAGGCGGTGCAGCGGCGAGATGCCCTGGCGCTCGATCGCCTGCCGGTGCTCCGGGGTGGCGTAGCCGACATGGTGAGGCGAACTGCCAGCCGGGGTGCAGCACATCGGCCCGGCGCATGTACCGATCCCGGGTCTCCTTGGCCAGCACCGAGGCGGCGGCGATCGCTGCGCTCTTGCGCGTCGCCCGCCGATGACCGGTCGCTGGGCGTGACCGAGCGCGGCGACCGGGAAGCCGTCGCTCAGGCACAGGCAGCCCGGGCAGGCGACCCGCCGCAGCGCATCGGCGAGCGCCTGGAGGTTCGTCACGTGCAGGCCGCGGGAGTCGATGCCGGGCGCGCAGCGGGAGACGACCGCGACGCGCACCGCGAGGCGGACGATCACCGGATACAGCGCGGCGCGGCTGGCGGAGTTGTGCTGCTTGGAGTCGTTCAGCGCCCGAGAGCGGCCGCACGTCGGCCGGCCGCAGGCGGTCGAGGTCGAACAGGACCGCGGCGGCGACGAGCGGACCGGCCAGGCAGCCGCGTCCCGCCTCGTCGGCGCCGGCGACGAAGCGGTGGCCGAGCGAGCGGTCGAAGGCGAACAGGCGCGAGGCGGTGCTGCGGCGGCGCGGGCGGCGGCGAGCGCCCGGGTCGGCCGCGGTCGCGCCGGTCGGCTCAGAGGCACGCCGATGCGATCGGGTGGCCAGTAGGTGAAGAAGGCCACGCCGATGATCCATTTGTCGGGGACGGGGCCCCAGAAGCGGCTGTCGTCGGAGAAGCCACGGTTGTCGCCCATCATGAAGTAGTCGCCGGGCGGAACCGTGATGGTTTGCCGGAACGTGCAGTCTTCTCCGCCGCCGCAGTCGGCGATGTAGCCGTCCTTCTCGCGCACGCCGTTGCGGATGACGTGGCCGTCGAGGATCGAGATGCGGTCGCCCGGGCCGCCGACGACGCGCTTGATGAACGTCTGGGAGGACTCCTGCGGCGGTCGGGGCGTCGCATGGCGCGGCGTGGCCCGGCGCCCTGGTTGGGGTTCCCACACACGCCGTTGCCGTAGATCGGCCCCCTGCGGCGGGTGGAAGACGACGATGTCGCCGACGCTCGGGTGGTTGATCAGCCGGTTGGTGAGCACCCGCTGGCCGATCTTCAGCGTCGGGATCATCGAGCCGCTCGGGATCCGGTACGGCTTGACGACGAACGCCTGGATCAGCAGCGCGAGCCCCACCGCCACCGCCACGGTGACGACGAGCTCCACGCAGCGACTTCACCACCGAGCGGGACCGCGGTTGGCGGGCGCCATGGCCATCAGAGCGATCCGATCCGGTCGGGCGGCCAAGTGGGTGAAGAACGCGGTGCCGATGATCCAGGCTTCCGGCACCGGACCCCAGAAGCGGCTGTCCTGGGAATCCGGCCGGTTGTCGCCCATGAGAAATAGGTCGCCCCGCGGCTCCGGCCGCCGCCGGTCCCGCGCCGGGATCGGCGCAGATCGACTCATCCTGGGGCGGGTGGAACACCGCTGGGGATCCTGTACGGGTTGATCACGAACGCCTGGATGAGCAGCGCCAGCCCCAACGCCGCGGCGACGATCGCCGCCAGCTCCAGCGGGGAACCAGCGAGTGAGCGGCCGCTCACTCCGATGCGTCGCCGGCTGCCGCATCCTGGGACGGGACGTCGGCCTGGGCCGCCGGCTCCGGCCCGCCCTCGGCGGGGGCTGTCGACCGCCTCCGGTGTGTCGACCGCCTCCGGCTCCGTCTCGGCCACCGTCTCCGGATCGGGCACGGTGTCAACTGGCGGCGCATCCTCCGGCCCGTAGAGCAGCTCCCGCTCGACCAGCACCTCCGGCTGGCTGTACCGGCGCTCGCGCACGCGGGCCCGCTTGCCGACCCGGCCGCGCAGGTAGTACAGCTTCGCCCGCCGCACATCGCCGCGGGCCGCCACCTCGATCCGCTCGATCTTCGGCGAGTGCAGCGGGAACGTCCGCTCGACACCGACGCCGAAGGACTGCTTGCGGACGGTGAACGTCTCCCGTGCGCCATGGCCCTGGCGCTTGATCACCACGCCCTCGAACACCTGGGTGCGCCGGCGGGTTCCCTCGATGACCTGGAAGTGGACGCGCAGGCGGTCGCCGGCGTCGAACTGCGGCACGCGCCGCAGCTGGGCGCGCTCGAGGCTGTCGATGACGGTGCTCATGGTGACGGGCGGTGGACGGATGAGAAGAGATCGCCCGCCGGAAACGACCGCGCTGCCCGGCTCAGGGCGCGGCGGCGGCCTATGGTAGCGAGTCGTCTGTGGCACGCCCGTCGGCGGCTCTGGCTCGCGCCGCCACCGCGCGATTCGTGCGTGATGGCCGGAGAGCAGCACCTCCGGAACCCGCCAGCCGCGCAACTCCGCGGGCCGGGTGTAGTGGGGGTATTCGGGCGCGCCCTCGAGCGCCGGCGAGAAGGACTCCTCGAGCGCCGAGTGCTCGTGGCCGAGCGACCCCGGCAGCTTGCGCAGCACCGCGTCGCAGAGCACCATCGCGGCCAGCTCGCCGCCGGCCAGCACGTAGCGCCCGATCGAGATCTCCTCGGTGACGAAGTGGTCGAGGACCCGCTGGTCGAACCCCTCGTAGCGACCACAGAGCAGCGTCAGGGCCGGCTCGTCGGCCAGCTCGTCGACCAGGGCGTCGTCGAGCAGGCGCCCGGCCGGAGTCAGCGCGATCACCCGCCGGCGCCGCGGCAGCTCGACCGGGTCGATCCCGTAGCGGCCCGCAGCGCGGCCTCGATCACGTCGACGCGCAGCACCATCCCCGCCCCGCCGCCGAACGGCGTGTCGTCGACCTGACCGGCGCCCAGCGGGGTGTGCGCGGCGAGGATCGACGTAGCCTCAGGCGGCTTCCGGCGGCGAGCGCGTTGGCCACGTGGCGCTGGCGCTCGAACCAGGCGAACGCGTCGGGGAACAGCGTGAGGACGTCGATCTCCATCAGCCCTCCCCCAGGAACGCCAGGTCGACCTCGATCCGCCCGGCGTCGACGTCGACGCTGCGCACGGCGTCGGAGACCAGCGGAACGAGCAGCGGCTCGCCCTCCTCGCGCTCCACCTCCAGCACCTCGCAGGAGGGCAGCGCGAGCAATCGGCGGACGACGCCCAGGCGCCGTCCGGCGTCGAGCACCTCGCAGCCCTCGAGGTCCTCGGCCCACCACTCGTCGGGCTCCAGCGGCGGGGCGTCGGCCCGCGCGCTGAGCAGCTCCCGGCCCCGGAGGGCCTGGGCGGCGGCGCGATGCTCGCAGCCGGCCAGGCGGACGAGCGGGCGCTCGTCGGTGCCGGCGCGCCGCACGATCTCCCGCGGCTGACCGTCGAGGAAGACCACGGAGCCCGCGCGGAGCAGGTCGGGGCGTGCCGCCTCGACGTGGATGCTGCCGTCGAGGCCGTGCGGCCGCCCGACGATGCCGGCCCGCAACCAGCCCTCGTCCGCCACCGGCGCCCCGGATCAGTCGACGATGTCGACGAACACGCGGCGCCCGGTCCGGGCGCCTGCGGTCTTGACGATCGTGCGCAGCGCCGAGGCGGTCCGGCCGCCCCGGCCGATGACGTTGCCGTAGTCCTCGGGATCGACCGACAGCTCCAGCACCAGGGTCTCCTCGTCCTCCGGCACCTCCTCGACCCGCACCGCCTCCGGGCGCTCGACGAGCCCGCGGGCCAGATACTCGAGCAGCTCCTTCACCGGCGCGCGGCGTGACCTAGGCGATGCCCTGGATACGCAGCAGCTTGCGCACGGTGTCGCTCGGCTGCGCGCCACGCGCCAGCCAGTCCCGGACCCGCGGCTCGTCGAGCACGATCGTCGACGGGTTGGTTTGCGCGTTGTAGTGGCCGACGGTCTCGATCACCCGCCCGTCGCGCTTGGCCCGCCCGTCGGCCACGACGACCCGCCAGATCGGGTTCTTGCGCCCGCCGATGCGGGTCGAGTCTCATCCGGACTGCCATGACGGGCGTCGAGGGTAGCGCGTCGCCGGGTTACCGCGCCTGGCGCATGAGCGCCCCCAGGTCGGGCATCCGCCCCTGCGCCACCTGGCGCATCACCTTGCGCATCTGCTCGAACTGCTTGATCAGCTGCTTGACCGCCTGCACGTTGGTCCCCGATCCCCGGGCGATCCGCAGCCGCCGGCCGCCCTTGATCAGCTCCGGGTGATGGCGCTCCTGGGGGGTCATGGAGAGGATGATCGCCTGGATGCGATCGAACTCGCGCTCGTCGATCTTCACGCCGCGCAGCTCCTTGCCCATCCCGGGGATCATCCCGAGCAGCGACTGGAGCGGTCCGAGCCGGCGGACCTGGCGCAGCTGGTCGAGGAAGTCGTCGAGGTCGAACTCGGCCCGCCGGAGCTTGCGCTCGAGCTCGGCCGCCTGATCATCGTCGTACTGCGCCTGGGCCTTCTCGATCAGGCTCATCACGTCGCCCATGCCGAGGATCCGCTGCGCCATCCGGTCGGGGTGGAAGCGCTCGAACTGGTCGAGCTTCTCGCCGGTGGAGGCGAACACGATCGGCTTGCCGGTCACCGCCTTGACCGACAGCGCCGCCCCGCCCCGTGCGTCCCCGTCGAGCTTCGACATGACGACGCCGTCGAACTGGACGACCTCGGCGAACTGCTCGGCGACGTTCACCGCGTCCTGCCCGGTCATCGCATCGACGACGAGCAGGATGTTGTGCGGCGTAGTGGCCCGCTTGATGTTCGCCAGCTCCTGCATCAGCTCCTGGTCGACGTGCAGGCGGCCGCTGGTGTCGATGATGAGGACGTCCTTGCCCTCGCTCACCGCCCGGTCGCGTGCCCAGGCGGCGATCTTCACCGGGTCGCGGTCGGTCCCCTGCTCATAGACGTCGGCCCCCGCCTGTGCGCCGACCTTGATCAGCTGGTCGACCGCCGCCGGCCGGTAGACGTCGCAGGCCGCCACGGCCACCGAGCTTCCGTGGTGCTCGCGCAGGTAGCGCGCCAGCTTGCCGGTCGCCGTGGTCTTGCCGGAGCCCTGCAGCCCGGCCATCAGCACCACGGTGGGCGGCCGCGGCGAGAAGGTCAGCTCCCGGGCGGCACCGCCCATCAGGCCGGTCAGCTCGTCGGAGACGATCTTCACCACCTGCTGGCCGGGGTTGAGCTGGCCGACGACGTCGGCACCGAGGGCCCGCTCCCGGACCGCCTCGGTGAAGCGCTTGACGACCTTGAAGTTGACGTCCGCCTCGAGCAGGGCCAGACGGATCTCCCGCAGCGCTGCGGTGATGTCGGCCTCGGTCAGGGTGCCGCGGCCGCGGACATCGGACAGCGTCGCCTGGAGCTTCTCCGCCAGGGAGTCGAACATCGAACGCTCGAGGCTACTGCTGGACCCGGGGGGCGCCGCCGCCGCTGCTGTTGCCCGGACCGAGCGTCCGCGACCTCGCCGACTCCGCCGCCTGGTCGGCGATGAGGATGCCGTCGCGGATCTGCGCCATCAGGTCGCCGACCCCGCTTGGCGAGTGCGGGAGGAGGATGGTGTTCGTCTTCGACCCCTCGCCGAGCGCACGGATCATGTCCGTGTACTGGGTGAGCGCGACGAGCGCCATCGCCTCCTTGGGGTCGAGGCCGTGCTGGGCGATGATCTCCAGCGACTCGTGGAGGCCCTCGGCGATCGCCTTGCGCTCAGCGGCCACGCCCTCGCCCTGCAGGCGCATCGTCTCCCGCTCGCCCTCGGCCTTCTTGACCGCCAGCGTCTTCTGGGCGTCGCCCTGGGCGGCGGCGGCGATCTGGTTGCGCTGCGAGGCGTTGATGTTGTTCATCGCGTCCTTGACCCGCTGGTCGGGCTCGATGTTCGTCACCAGCGCCTTGACGATCTCGTAGCCGTACTCGGCCATGTTGCGGTGCAGCGTGTCCTGGATGTGCATCGCGATCGTGTCGGCGTCGGCGTACGCCTCGTCGAGGTCCATGCTCGGGATGTGCGAGCGCACGACATCGAAGGCGTAGGACTGCATCTGCACCTCGGGGTCATCGAGCTTGTAGTAGGCGTCCTGCACCTGCTGCTCGGTCGCGCCCGCCCGGTACTGGACCGCGAGCTTGATGACGACGAACACGTTGTCCTTGGTCTTGGTCTCGATCTCGGAGTTCAGCTGCTCGACCTGGAGGCTGATCCGCCCGGCCACCCGCTCGACGAACGGCGTCTTGGTCTGCAGGCCCGGGCCGCCGACGCGCACGAACTTGCCGAAGCGCTCGACGATCGCGCGCTCCTGTTGCTCGACGGTGAAGAAGAAGAGAGGCATCTGCGGCCACCCCCGGGTTCGCTCTTGGACGGGTGTCTCCAGGGTACCTTGACGGCATGCCCCAGGACGCGGACCCGACCGCCGACCTGGCCGGGCTCGATCCGGATCCGAGGTTGCTGGCAGACGATGCCGGCGCGCTGCCGGAGGCGCTCGGGCGACCGGTGGTGCTGCCGCCGAGCCGCACGGGGCGGCAGATGGTGGCGCTCGGCGCGACGCTCACCGGGACGACGCTCCTGCTCGGCGGCGGCCTGCTCGTGCTCGGGGCAGCCCTGGTGGCCACCGGCTCGGGGGTGGCGGGGGTGGCGGTCCTGCTCATCGGCGGACTGCTGGTCGGCACCCACTGGGGGTGGGTCCACGTGGCCGAACTGCTCTCCCAGCGGCTCGAGCGCCGGGAGCACCGTCCGATCGTCGAGCGCCGAGAGCGGTGGCTGGGCGGGATCGAGCCCTACGCCCGCACGACGATCACCACCCGGGCGGCAGCCGACGGTTCGCTCGAGCTCATCACCGTGCGTCACGAGCCGCTGCGGGCGGGCCCGACGACGTTCACCTTCCGCCGCCGTGAGGTGGCGATCGAGCGCCACGGGCCGGACGAGCCGGCGGCGGCGATCGCCGGCCGGGCGGAGGCCCTCCGCGCCGCGGCGGCGGCCGAGACCGAGCGGGCGCGGGAGGCGTGGGCGGTGGCGGCCGGCGGGCGGGAGCTCGAGGCGCTCCGCGCGGCCGACGAGGCCGAGCGGCAGGCAGCCGACCGCGCGGCGGCGGAAGCGCTGGCCGACCGGATCAACGCGCACCTGCGGGCGCCGCCAGTCGAGTAGCCGGCGAGGCTTGGCGCGAGCGTCGTGGTTTCCGCGACGTTCTGTCCAATCTCGGCGTGAACGCCGTCAGCCGGTGACGAGCGCCCGAGCGAATTCGTCGGGGTCGAACGGCCGCAGGTCCTCCAGCTGCTCCCCGACGCCGATCAGCTTCACCGGGATCCCCAGCTCGTGCGCAATGGCCAGCGCGATCCCGCCCTTCGCGGTGCCGTCGAGCTTGGTCAGCACGAGGCCGTCGACCTCGATCGCGTCGGAGAACAGCTGGGCCTGGCGCAGGCCGTTCTGGCCCGTGGTGGCGTCGACCGTCAGCAGCGTCTCGTGCGGGGCGTCGGGGATCTGCTTGGCGATCACGCGGCGGATCTTGGCCAGCTCGCCCATCAGGTCGTCCTGGGTGTGCAGGCGCCCGGCGGTGTCGACGATCGCCACCTCCGCCCCGCCGCGCAGGGCACAGGCCACGGTCTCGTAGGCGACCGAACCCGGGTCAGACCCGTGCGGCCCCCGGACGAACTCCACCTCGGCCCGCTGTGCCCACAGCTCGAGCTGCTCGACGGCGGCGGCGCGGAACGTGTCGGCCGCGCCGAGCACGACCCGCAGACCGAGCTCCCGGCGCAGGTGCCAGGCGAGCTTGCCCACCGTCGTCGTCTTGCCGGTGCCGTTGACCCCGGCGACGAGGATCACCGCCGGCCGGGCGCTGAGGTCGATCCGCGCCTCGCCGGTCCGGGCGATCCCGGCCAGCAGCTCGACCAGGCGGCCCGACAGCGCCTCGCCGCCGCTGATCTCGCCACCGGTCGCCTCGGCCTCCAGCCGTCCGACGACCTCGGCCGTCGTCCGCGCGCCGACGTCAGCGAAGATGAGCGCCTCCTCCAGGCGCTCCCAGGTTTCCTCGCTCAGGTCCTCAAACAGCGTCGCCTGGATCTCGGAGGTGAGCGCCTGCCGGGTCTTGCGCAGGCTCTCGCGCAGGCGGCGGAAGCGCCCCCTCTGGCGCTCGGACGCCTCCTGGGCTGCCTCGCCGTCCGCCGCCGTGGCGCCTTCGGGGAGGATGAAGAGCTCTCGCCACTCGCGCGCCATCGGCGGCGCCGACGGTAGCAACGGGCGAGCCTGCTCTGGCCGAGCTCAGGCCGCGGCGGCCGCCGCCGGTTCCCGCGGCAGGCGGCGCGAGATGACCTTCGAGATCCCGTCGCCTCCCATCGACACCCCGTACAGCGAGTCGGCCGCCTCCATCGTGCGCTTCTGATGGGTGACGACGATGAACTGCGCCCGCTCGGCGTACTCGGCGAGCAGGGCGAGGAAGCGGTCGATGTTCCGATCGTCGAGCGCCGCCTCGACCTCGTCGAGGATGTAGAACGGGCACGGCTTGGCCAGGAACACGGCGAACAGGAACGCGAGCGCTGTCATCGACTTCTCGCCGCCGGAGAGCAGGCTGAGCCGCTTCATCGCCTTGCCCGCCGGCGTGATCTCGATCTCCACCCCCAGCAGGTCCTCCTCGTCGCTGCCCCCCGCGACGCCCTCCGGCTCCGTTCCGTCCGCGGCAGCCGCTTCCCCGCCGTCCACCGGCTCGTCCCCCAGGGTCCGCACCGGACCATCGCGCTCGGAGACGAGTCGCAGCCGGCCCCGGCCGCCGGGGAACAGCTGGCCCGCCAGCGCCTCGAAGTTCGCCGCTGCGGCGGCGAACGTGGTCTCGAACGTCTCCCGGATCTGCCGGTCGGTGTCGGCGATCAGTCCCTGGAGCTCTCGCAACGCCGCCTCCAGATCCCCCCGCTGCCGCTCGAGCTCCTCGACGTGTGCCACCGCCTCGGCGTACTCGTCCTGGGCGAGCGGGTTGACCGGGCCGAGCTGCTCGCGGCGACGGAGCAGTCGTTCGAGCCGCGACTCCAGCCCAGAGCGCTGTTCGGCGTCGAGCGGCGCATCGGCCGGCTCGGCGGGGAGCTCGAGTGCGGCGGCCAGATCGCTCAGCTCCGCCGCGCGCCTCCGCGGCGGCGTCGCGCACCCGCTGGGCGACCACCTCGGCACGGGTCAGGCCATCGTGCGCCCGCCCCAGTCCGGCCTGCAGCTCGGCCTCCTGCGCGGCGCAGGCGCGTAGCCGCGCCGCCACCGACTCCCCCGCCTGCCGGTCCTCGGCCAGCTCGGCGTCGAATCGCCGGCGCTGATCGGCCACCGCGTCCGCCGCCGCGCCGAGGACGTCGTGCACCGCGTCGATCAGCGGCTCGAGCGCCCCATCCTGGGCCGCCGCCGCGCGGCAGCCGCTCGATCCGGACCGTTCGCCCGGCACGCTCCCGCTCGGTTCGCTCCTGCCCCGCCCGCTCGGCGCGGAGCTCGGCGGCCAGCCCCGCCCGCTCGGCGGCCGCCGGGCCATCGTCCGGAGCGGCGCGGCGCCGCTCGATCCGGGCGGCCAGCCGCCGCTCGAGCTCGACCGCCTCGTCACGTTCGCGGACGGCGGCGCGGTCAGTGGCGATCGCCACCTCGGCCGCCTCCTCGCGCGCGGCGGCGGCCTCGATCGCCTCGGTCAGCGCCGCCCGCGCGGCGTGCTCGGCACCGGCCGCCATCTCGGTGGCGGCGATCAGCTCCTCGCGCCGGTTGCGCTCCTCGAGCACCCGTTCCTCGCCGTGCGCGGCGGCCTGGCGAAGCTCGCGCGTGAGCGCCGACCACACGCGCCCGCCGCGCGTGACGGCGACGCCGGCGAAGCCCTGCGGCAGCGCGCCGAGGTCCTCCACCACCCAGACCTCGCCGATCAGCCGAGCGGCCAGCTCGCGCGCGCCCGGTCCTCCCCGCACGTGGTCGAGCAACGGCTCGGCATCCGGCGCGGGCGCCGGTCCGCGCGCGGCGCGGGGCGCCTCGCCGGCCACCAGCGCCCGGCCTCCGTCGGCCCCGCGCCGGTCGAGCAGCGTTCCCCCGGCAGCCAGATCGGCCACCACCGCCGCACCCAGACGTCCATCCAGGGCGGCGGCGAGCGCCAGCTCGTAGCCCGGGTCGACCACCAGGTCGTCGGCCAGCGAGGTGGCCTCGGAGACGGGCGCGGACTGCGCGCGCAGGAACTGGTTGACCGCGGCGAGCTCGCCGCCGATCCGCGCGGCCTCTCGCCGGGCGGCCTCGACCGCCCGCTCGTGCTCGCGCGTCGCCTGACGAGCCTCGGCGGCCGCAGCCTCGGCCGCCGTGCGCGCGGCGCTCGCCGCCGCCGCGGTCGCCTCACGCTCGGCCCGGGCGCCGCGCGCGGCGTCGAGCTCCGCGCTCAGTCCCGCGAGCTCGCGCTCCAGCTCGGCCCGGCGGTCGCGCTCCAGTGCCGCTTGTCGCCGCTCGAGCTCGGCGATCCGAACCGCCACCGAGGGGTCGGGGCGGTCCGTCGCCTGCTCGGCCTCGAGGGCGACGAGGTGGGCTCGGGTGCGCTCGAGCCGGGCGGCGACCGTGCGCCGCGCGTCCTGCACCCGGATCCTCCGGTAGCTCGATCCGCTCGGTGGTGCCGGCCGCCGCGAACGCGCGGCGGGAGAGCTCCTCGCGCCGGGCGCTGCGGGCGGCCAGCGCCTCCTCGGCGGCCTCGCGTTCGGCGGCCACGGAGCCCAGCGCCGCCTCCAGCTCGGCTCGCCGCCGACGACCGCCGGCCACCTCCGCCTCGGCATCGCCGAGTGCCGCCAGCTCGGTGCGCAGCCGGTCCCGCGCCAGCTCCCACCGCACCTCCAGCGTCTGGCGCTCCAGCCGGGCGTGGAGCTCGGCCGCCTCGGCCTGCCGCTTGAGCGGTCGCAGCCGGGAACGAGCCTCGCGCTCGACATCGAGCGATCGGTCGAGGTTGTCCTGCGTGCGCTCGAGCTTGAGCTGGGCGCGCCGGCGCCGCTTGCGGTGCTTGCCGAGCCCGGCCGCCTCCTCGATCAGCATGCGCCGGTCGCGTGGCTTGGAGGTGACGATCGCCTCGACGCGCCCCTGGGAGATCACCGAGTGCATCTCCTTGCCCAGGCCGGTGTCCGAGAGCACCTCGAGCACGTCGACCAGCCGGCAGCGGGCGCCGGCCAGCCGGTACTCGCCCTCACCGCCGCGATCGAGCCGGCGGACGATCGACACCTCGGGCGTGCCGAGGCCGAGCCGCCCCGCCGAGTCGTCGAGCACGAGCTCGACCTCGGCGCCGCGGGCCGCCTGGCGCCCGGGAGCGCCGCCGAAGATGACGTCCTGCATCGACTGCCCGCGCACGGCGAGCGGCGACTGCTCACCGAGCGCCCACAGGACCGCGTCGGTGACGTTCGACTTGCCCGAACCGTTCGGCCCGACGATCACGCTGACGCCGGGCCCGAACTCCAGTCGCGTGCGGTCGGGGAACGATTTGAAGCCCTTGAGCGTGATCGACTTCAGGTACACGGGCATCAGCTCCCCTCCAGCGCGTCGAGGGCGGCCTGCGCGGCCTCCTGCTCGGCGTCCTTCTTGCTCCGCCCGCTGCCCCGGCCGATCTCCCGATCCTCGACCTGCGCGGCGACCGCGAACGTCCGGTCGTGCGGGGGCCCGGTCTCGTCGATGACGTCATAGGTGACGAGCTCCCCGCGCCGGGCGAGCTGCTCCTGGAGCGCGCACTTGAAGTCGACGGGATGCTCGAGCGCCTCCTCCACCTCGGGGGCGAACGCACTCACCACCGCCTCGGCCGTCGCCTCGTAGCCGAACTCCAGGTAGCAGGCGCCGATCACCGCCTCGATCACCGATGCCAGCACCCGTTCGGTGGCGATCAGCGCCTTCGACCGCCGGGGCGCCCCGACTCGGGCGCCGCCGCGCGCAGCCGCTCGGGGACGCCGAGCCGCTCGGCGACCGCCCGGCAGGAGCGGCCCGAGACCGCCTGGGCGCGGATCTTCGTCAGCCGTCCGGCGCCGTAGGCCTCGGCCTCCAGTCGCGGATACAGGTGCGTGGTGATCGCCAGGCCGAGCACGCTGTCGCCGAGGAAGGCCAGCCGCTCGTAGGAGTCCGGCCCGGTGAGCCGTCCACGAGGCGTGGGTGAACACCTGCCCGGCCACCGGCTCGGGGAGTCGGTCGAGCAGTGCCCGGAGCCCCGCCTCCCCGACTGCGGCCTGGACCACGCTCACTCAGGGTCGGCGCCCGGGCTCGCGGACGGCGCCGGCGTGCCACCCGCCCCACTCGCGAGCACGAACTCCACCGCCTGCCCGACGGTGAGGATCTTCGCCGCCTGCTCGTCGGAGATCTGCACGCCGTAGGAGTCCTCGAGCTCCTGCACCAGCGTGTAGAGGTCGAGCGAATCGGCCTCGAGGTCCTCCCGGAAGCGGGTGGCCTCGGTGATGGTGTCCGGTTCGACCTCCAGCTCGTCGGCCAGGTGGCCACGGATGAGGGAGAAGACCTGCTCGCGGTTCATGTCAGTCGGAGAAGCTAGCCGCCGCGCCGGACGTCGCCGCGGGCCGCGGCGCGGCGCGCCGGCCGCCTCGAGCGCAGCGCGGGTGCGCCCGATCGACGTCCTCCCGAACGCCCCGGGCGGCGACCTCGACGGCGCGCTGGAAGCCGTGCCGGGTGAAGCGGCCATGGGCCACCACCCCGACTCGGCGCAGGCCGAGCATGTACGCCCCGCCCGGCCCTTCGGGATCGATCTCCGCCCGCAGCCGGCGCACCGCCGGAGCCAGCAGCAGCCCACCGAGCTTGGCCCGCGGCGAGCTGATCGCGGCGTCACGAATGGCCCGCAGCGTGCGGCCGGACACCCCCTCGATCAGCTTCAGCGTGATGTTGCCGGTGAAGCCGTCCATCACCACGACGTCGGCGGCGCCGTCGGTCACCTGGGTGCCCTCGATGTTGCCGATGAAGTGCAGCCCGCGTCCCGCCTCGCCGGACAGCATCTCCGTGCACCGCGAGCAGCTCCGGCGTGCCCTTGGTCGGCTCCTCGCCGTTGGACAGCAGCGCCACCCGCGGCGCAGCGATCCCCATCACCGCCTGAGGCGAAGGCCGAGCCCATGTGGGCGAACTGGACGAGGTGCTCCGGCCGGCAGCTGACGTTGGCGCCGACGTCGAGCAGGAGCACCGGTCGAGCCCCCGGCATCGGGATCGGCAGCGCGAGCGCCGGCCGGTAGATGCCGCGGTCGCGCTTGAGGTTGAACAGGCCCGGCGGCCAGCGCCGACGCCGGTCGAGCCGCCGGACACCAGCGCCTGCGCGCGGCCCTCGGCCACCGCGCGCGCGGCCTGGACGATCGAGGCCTCGGGCGTCGAGCGGACGGCGAACGCGGGGTCGGCCGCCTTGGCGATCGAGACCGGGGCGTGCACGACCTCCACGCCGTCGGGCAGCCGGGCCGATCTGCTCGGCATCGCCGAACAGCAGCACGCGGAGCTCGGCACCGGCTGCGGCGGCCGGCGCCGGCCGCCACCTCGGCGGGGCCCAGGTCGGCCCCGCCGGCGTCGACGGCAACCGTGACCATCAGCGGCGGCGTCAGCCGGCCGGGGCGCCGTCGTGTCGACGACCTCGCGGCCCTTGTAGCAGCCGCAGGTCGGGCAGACGCGGTGCGGCAGCCGCGGGCTGTGGCAGGTCGGGCAGTCGTTGTAGCCGGGCGTGCGCCAGCTTGTGCTGGGAGCGGCGCTTGGTGGTGCGGGAGTGGGACTGCTTCTGCTTGGGGACGGCCATGGCGGGCCGGAGGCTAGCAGGGGCGCCGGCCCGGCTCCGACGCGTCAGTCGAAACGCAGCTCGGAGAGCTTGGCCCAGCGCGGGTCCGGGCCGCGCTCGTGGCGCGTGTCGGGGCCGGCGGCGTTCAGGTCGTCCCGCACACGGCGCAGAGGCCGGCGCAATCCGGTCGGCAGAGGACGGCCGCCGGCAGGGCGAGGGCCAGCGCGTCGCGCGCCCAGGCCGCGAGATCGAGCACGCCGTCGCGGACGTATGGCGAGTCGCAGCTCCTCCCCCTCCCCCGGCTGGGAGATCTCGCGGGCGTCGACCTCGAACTCGGGCGCCGCGGGCTCGAGGCAGCGCATGCACGGCCCGCGCAGACGCGGCGGCGAAGCGCAGCCGCAGCGCGTAGCCCGCGCCGGTGGTGCGGGAGACGTCGAGCCGCACGGGCACGGGCGCCGGGTCGACCGCGGTAGCGCTCGCCCGCCGAGCTCGAAGGGCTCGAGGCGCGACCGTCAGCTCCAGCCGGCGACCCTCGCCGGAGCTCAGTCGCAAGCGCTCCGAGATCGAACGAATCGGTGATCGGGGCCATCGGCGGCGAGCGTAGCGGCGCAACGGCGACACGTTCGCGCTCGCGAGAGCCCCGCCGAGCCTGGCACGATCATCCCGCACCGGTGTCCACCTGGTTTCGCACCTACGGCTTCGCCGAGATCCTGCCTGAGCTGGTGATCGGCGCCCTCCCGCGCGACGCCGAGGACGTGGCGATGCTGCAGTGGATGGGGATCCAGCGGGTGCTCAACCTGGTCGAGGACCGCGAGTACGGCTCGGGCGAGCGAGCGGCCGTGGTACGGCGGCCTACATGCCGGCCGGGCATCGAGGAGTACCGGCTGGAATTCGTCGACTTCGGCAACCTGGCGCGGCGACGCACTCGGTGCGCGCGGTCGAGGAGGTGCGCGAGTGGATCGCAGACGGCCGACGAAGGTCTACGTCCACTGCCGCGCCGGCTGGCAGCGCTCGGCGGTGGTCGCCGCCGGGGTGCTGGCGGTGCACCAGGGCCTGCCGGCCGAGGAGGCGCTGGCGTTGGTGCAGAGCCGCAAGCCCTCGGCCGATCCGCTGCCCACACCAGCGGGCGGACCTGCGCGCCTGGCTGGAGACGCGCGCGGCGCGAGCTCAGTCGGACACCGCGTAGAGCGTGCCGTCGTCGGCCACCGCGGGGCCGCCGGGGCTCGCTGGCATGCGCGCGGCCAGCGACAGCCCGTCCGGAGCGAGCACCTCGCCACCTCCCGCCGCGCCGTGCTCGCCCAGGCGCCGCGCCGCCGGCACGACCCGGGCCTCGTAGGAGCCGACGGCCTCGTTGTACGCCCGGACGGTCCCGTTCAGCCGGCTACCCAAGATCCCCAGCAGGCCGCTCAGCCGCTCCAGCCGGCGGTGGAGCTCCCGCCCAGCTCGGCTCACCGCGCGCGCCGAGTCGGCCACCTGCTGCTCGGCGAAGCCGTGGGCGATCGCCCGCAGGATCGCCAGCAGCGTCGTCGGCGTGGCGATCAGCACGCGGCGGGCCATGGCGTCCTCCAGGAGCGCCGGGTCGGCCTCGAGTGCCGCCCGTACAGGTGCTCGCCGGGCAGGAACAGCACGACGAGCTCGGGTGCGTCGGGCAGCTCGGCCGCGTACGCGCGTCGGGCCAGCTCGGTGACGTGGCCGCGGAGCGCCCGACGCGTGAGCGGCGAGGTGCGCCCGGCGAGCCGCGGCATCCGACGCCATCTCGGCATCGAGCACGCCGTCGAGCGGGGCCTTGGCGTCGACCACCACCCGCTGCCGCCGGGCAGCGTGACGATCAGGTCGGGGCGCAGGCCGGAGGCGCAGCGTCGCCTGCTCGGCGAAGTCGCAGTGGGCGACCATGCCGGCCAGCTCGACGACCCGCCGCAGCTGCACCTGGCCCCACTGGCCGCGGGCGTTCGGGCGGCGCAGCGCGCCGGCCAGCTCACCGGTCTGCGCCCGCAGCGCCTCCCCGACGTCGAACAGCTGGGCCAGCTGGACCTCGAGCCGGCTCCCGGCGAGATGTCGATCCCGCTCGAGCGCCCGCAGCCCCGCGTCGAGACGACCGAGGCCGCTCGTGGACCGGCGCCAGCAGCCGCTCGGCATCGGCCACCGGTGCCGGGGCCCGCCGCCACGGGGCGAGGAGGGCGGCGGCCAGGCCGGCGCCGAGCAGCATCCCGATCAGCAGCCACAGCGCGCTCACCGTTCGAGCCTCGCGCGCCAGCCGGACGGCGTGCACGATCTCGTGCAGTGAGCGACCAAGGGCCTACGTGAGGGCTGCGACGTGGCCGCAGCACCAACCGCCGCTCACGTTCGATCGCGTGGTGCAGAGATCACGCCGGGCGTCGGTTTCCATCCCGCGCTGCGCCGGCGGAGATCGAGCGACCTCGAGCGAGGTCAACCGACTTCGGCCGGCTCGTCCTTGCCGGCCAGGCGATCGCGTCCGCGCTGGACCGCGGCGATGAACTTCGAGAGGTTGACCTCGAGCGTGTTCAGGATCTCGTCGGCGTAGTCCTCGGCGCCGAGGCGAATCTCCCGCTCGCGGGCCCGCGCATCCTCGATGATGTCCTCGGCGCGCGCGCTCGGCCTGCTTGGTGATCTCCTCCTCGGAGATCAGCCGCTCCTGGCGCTCGCGGGCCTCCTTGACGATCCGCTCGGCCTCTCGCTTGGCCTCGGCGAGCATCTCCTGGCGCTCCTTGACGATCCACCGGGCCTGCTTGATCTCCTCCGGGATCGTCGCCCGCATCTGATCGAGGATGTCGTAGATCTCCTCCTTGTCGACGCGAACCTGATCGGTCAGCGGGACCGGCTTGGCGTTGTGGACCAGATCGTCGAGCTTGTCGATGAGTACCAGGACGTCCATGGCGTGCCCTTCAGTTCGTCAGCGGCCGAGTCGTTCCTGCAAGGCGGCGGCAACCTCGTCGGGGACCATCTCGGCGATGTTGCCGCCGAAGGTGGCCAGCTCCTTGACCCCGCTGGACCTACGAAACTGTACTTGGCCGAGGCCATCAGGTACACGGACTCGACGTCGGGCGCCTGCATGCGGTTGAGCTGGTTCATCTCCAGCTCGTACTCGAAGTCGGAGATCGCGCGCAGGCCCTTGACGATCGGCCTTGGCGCCGCGCTCGCGGGCGAAGTCGACCACCAGGGTGGCGAACGGCTCGACGTCGACGTTGCCGAGATGTGCGGTGGCGTTCCGCACGAACCCCACCCGCTCGTCGGTGCTGAACAGCGTGTTGCCCTTGCGGATCGGCAGGTTGACCACGGCGACGATCACGCGGTCGAACATCGCCGCGGCACGGGTGATGACGTCGAGGTGGCCGTTGGTCACCGGGTCGTAGGAGCCGGGACAGACGGCGATGCGGTTGTCAGGAGTCATAGATGCGGATCAGGGTCTGGCCGTAGCGGCGCTCGTCGCGCAGGCCGAGGTCGAGCTCGAGCGGGGTCCGCGCCTCGCTCTCGGCCACCACCCGGGCGCCGGGTCGGAGGACGGCGGGCAGGGCGGCGGAGAGACGGGGGGCGAGGGCCTCCGCACGGCGGTATGGGGGATCGAGGAAGACCAGATCGTATTGCCGCGCGGCCTTCGGCGAGCGCTCGAGGAACGCCAGCCCATCCATTCGCCGCACCTCGGCCGCCAGATCGAGGTCCGCCAGGTTGCGCCGGATGGAGGCGATCGCCGGCTCGGCACGGTCCACGAAGGTCACCGAGGCGGCCCCCCGCGACAGCGCCTCCAGGCCCAGCGCCCCCGAGCCGGCGAACAGGTCGAGCACCGCCAGGCCGTCGAGGGGGCCGAGGATGGAGAACACCGCCTCTCGCACCCGGTCGCCCGTCGGCCGGGTGGCGGTCCCGCGGGGCGCGCGGAGCGTTCGACCGCGCAGCGCGCCGCCGACGATCCTCACGCCCGGATCGGAGCCACGGCCTCGGCGCCGTAGGCGCGGGCCAGCACCTCGGCGAGCAGCACGTGCTCCGGTCGACCGAGCTCTGGGTCGCCGGCCAGCAGCGACTCCGCGTGCCACCGCGCCCGCTCGAGGAGCTCGGCGTCGCGCGGCAGCTCCGCCACCCGGTACTGGCCGAGCCCGCTCTGCCGAACCCCGACGAGCTCGCCCTCGCCCCGCAGCTCCAGGTCGACCTCGGCCAGCGCGAAGCCATCCGCTTGCTCGGCCACCGCCCGCAGGCGCGTCGAATCCTTGGGACCGAACAGCAGGCAGAGCGACGCGTGCTCCCCGCGTCCGATCCGGCCACGGAGCTGGTGGAGCTGGGAGATGCCGTAGCGCTCGGCGTTCTCCACCAGCATCACGCTGGCGTTCGGGACGTCGATCCCGACCTCGATCACCGAGGTGGCGACCAGCACGTCGGCCTCACCGCCGGCGAACGCCGCCATCGCCGCGGCCTTGTCGGCCGGGCGCATCTGCCCGTGCATCAGCACGACGCGGAAGTCACGCAGCTCGCCGGCGCGCAGCCGCTCGAACTCCGCGGTGGCGGCCCGGGCCTCGAGCAGCTCCGACTCCTCGACCAGCGGACAGACGACGAACGCCTGCCGCCCGGCGCGCAGCTCCTCGCGCAGGCGCTCGTAGGCCCGGGCTCGCTCGGCGGCGCTGGAGCAGACGAACGTGCGGATCGGCCGGCGGCCGCGGGGAAGCTCGCGCAACGCGGTCACGTCCAGATCGCCGTACCCGGCGAGGGCCAGCGTGCGCGGGATCGGCGTCGCGGTCATGTGCAGGACGTGCGGGACCTCCGCCTCCCCTCCCTTGGCGTCGAGCGCCGCCCGCTGGCGCACGCCGAAGCGGTGCTGCTCATCGACCACGGCCACCGCCAGACGGGCGAAGCGCACCGCCTCCTCGATCAGCGCATGGGTGCCGACCACGAGCGAGAGCTCGCCACTGGCCAGGCGGGCCAGCAGCTCGCTGCGCCGACGGGCCGGGGTCGAGCCGGTGAGCAGGCCGACCGGCAGGAGCTCGCCGCCGGTCAGCGCCTGCACGGTGGCGAAGTGCTGCTCGGCCAGCGTCTCGGTCGGCGCCATCAGCGCCGCCTGGAGCCCGTGCTCGGCGGCGCGGAGCATCGCGTACAGCGCGACCACCGTCTTGCCCGAGCCGACCTCTCCCATCAGCAGCCGCTGCATCGCGTGGGCCCGGCCGAGATCGTCGTCCACTGCGGCGAGCGCTCGCTCCTGGTCCGTCGGTCAGGGCGAACGGCAGCCCCGTCGCCAGCCAGCGCGCGGTGAGCTCCCGGGGTCCGGCGAGCGCCGGTGCGCGCGTGGCATCCTGGCGGCGCGCCCGGCGGCGCAGGAGCGTCAGCTGGGCGAGCAGCAGCTCCTCGAACGCCAGCCGCCGCCGGGCGGCCTCGCCCTCATCCGATCCGCCCGGGAAGTGGGCGGCGTGCAGCGCAGCCGGGCGCTCGGCCAGGCGCTCGCGGCGGCGCAATCCCGCCGGCAGAGGCTCGGTCACGTCGGCGAACGCCGCCTCGTGCTCGCGCACCAGGGCGAGGATCTGGGTCGAGGAGAGCCCGTCGGTCGCCGGGTAGTGCGCCACGGCGGCGCCGGTGGCCGCCGCCTCCCGGGTCGGCGCGTGCGTCGAGACGCGGAACCGGTTGCGGGCCTCGAACTTGCCGTGGAGCACGCAGCCGGGTTCCGGGCGGGTAGCGATCGGCCAGCCACGGCTGGTTGAAGAAGGTCGCCCGCATGGCGCCGGTCCCGTCGGCCACCGTCGCCTCGACGAGCGGCTCGCATGCCGCGCCGACGGACCGCGCGCGAGGCGATCGACCGCACCTCCGCGAGCACCGTCGCGGTCTCGCCCGGCACGAGCTCCGCTACCGCTCGCGCCTCGCGGCTGTCCCGCGGAAGGTGCTCGAGCAGGTCGCCGACCGTGAGCAGGCCGAGCATCCGCGCCGCCTCCTGAGCCTTCGGGCCGCGGATCGGCAGTGGCGCGGCCAGCCGCGACGGCCGCGGCGCGTGCAGCGGCCCGGCCCCGAGCTCCTCCGGGCTCAGCGGCTCGGCGCTGGCGAAGCGCGTCGGCGGCACGGGCGGATCATGACCTCCCACGCGGTCGTGGCGCTCACTCCGCGCTGAGCAGCCACCAGTAGCTCGGCTGCCCGCCGACCGACTGCTCGAGCTCGACCTCGCCGTCGAGCAGGCTCGCCACCGCCCGGTCGTCGAGCGGCGGCGTCGGCCCCGCGCAGGCAGGTGATCAGCTCGGCGCCCTCGGCGAGCTGGGCCAGCACCCGGCGCAGCGTCTCGCGCGGGTCCCCCCAGGCGACGATCGTCTCGTCGACGAAGCCGACGGCGTCGCCGGAGGAGAACCGGCCCTGTCCGTCGTCCCGGGCGGCGGGCGCGACCGCACCGGTGCGCAGCGACTCGAGCGTCCGCGTCATCGCCTGCGCGTTCTCCGCCGCCGGACGCGCCGGATCGAGGCTGACGGCGGCGGCCAGCCCGGACTGGAGCGAGCGCGAGGGGACCACGCACACCGACCGGTCCGACAGCTCGGCTGCCCGCTCGGCGGCCATGATCACGTTGGGGCTGTTCGGCAGCACGACGACGTCCTCGTTGGGCAGGGCGTGAATCGCGGCCAGCAGGTCGTAGGTCGAGGGATTGAGCGTCGGGCCGCCGTCGAGCACCGTCACGCCGAGGCCGGTGAACAGCTCCCGCATCCCCGCGCCGGTCGACACCGCCACCGCGCCGCACATCGCCTCGACGGGCGAGGTGGAGAGGCGCTGCTCCCGCTGCTGGACCTGCTCGTGCATGTCGGCCACGTCGAGGTGCGAGACGGTGCCGGCCCCGGCGAACACGCCGGTGGCCGCGTCGGGATCATCGGTGTGGACGTGCACCTTGAGCGTGCTCGGGTCCCCGACCACGAGCACCGAGTCGCCGATCGCCTCGAGCGAGGCGATGAAGCGGCCCGACTCCAGTCCTGAGCCGGTGACGGCGAAGTTCGTGCAGTAGCGGTAGGTGCTGGAGATGTGCTGCGGGTGGGTGACCCGTGCAGCGGCATGGCGCTCGAGCTCCGGGGGCTCGCTGCCCCGGAGCGCGCCGATGATCCCGGCGAACAGCACCGTCAGCGCGTAGCCGCCGGCGTCGACCACGCCCGCCTCGCGGAGGACCGGCAGCAGGTCCGGTCCCCGCTTGACCGACTCCTCCCCCGCGGCCAGGGCGCGCTCGATCACCTCGGCGATCACCGCGTTCTGCTCCTCGGCGCCGGCCTCGCTGCCCAGCCGGGCGTCCCGCATGTGGGCGATCTCCGAGGCCACGCGGGAGGCCATCTCCCGCACCACGGTGAGGATCGTGCCCTCGGCCGGATCGCGCACCGAGCCGTACGCCTGGTCGGAGGCCCGGGCCAGCGCGGCGCTGATCAGCACCGGGTCGACGAGCTCCCCGGGCCGGCTGGCGAGCTCCTCCGCGGCACCGCGGATCAGCTGGGAGAGGATCACGCCCGAGTTCCCGCGCGCGCCGAGCAGCGCCGCTCGGGCCACCGATGCGACGATCTCGCCGCGGTCGATCTGCTCGATCGGCCGGGCGTCGTCGGCCTCGGCCAGGCGGTCGAGCTCCTGGAGGACGGCGCGCAGCGTCAGCACCATGTTGTCGCCGGTGTCGCCGTCGGCGACCGGGAACACGTTCAGGTCGTTGACCTCCTGACGTCGCGCCTCCAGGGCGGCGAGGCCGGCCTGCACGATCGTGCGGAAGCGGACGAGGCTGGGATCGCTCACCGGCGCGCGGTCCGGTGCACGCTCAGCGGGCCTTGGTGACCTTGCCCGCCTTCAGGCAGCGCGTGCAGACGTAGACGCGGCGCGGGGTGCCGCCGTCGTCGATGCGCACGCGCTGGAGGTTCGGGTCGAACCGTCGCTTGGTCGCCACCATCGAGTGGCTGCGGCTGTGCCCGAACGACGGGCCCTTGGCGCAGACGTGGCAGACCTTGGACATGGCGGCGCGAGTATAGACGGAGCCCGCCGGGTACTCGGGACGCAATGCCCGGAGCGTCGACAGCCCGGGGGCGTCCCGCGCGGGGCCTCGGCCTCCCGCCACGCTACGTACCGATTCGCCGCATCGCGCGCGGCGGGATGGCCACCGTGTGGTGCGCCGAGGACACCCGGCTCGAGCGCCAGGTGGCGATCAAGCTGCTGTCCGGCGCGCTGATCGAGGACGCGACGGCGCAGGAGCGCTTCGCCCGCGAGGCCCGGACGGTGGCCGCGCTCTCCGCCCACCCGCACGTCGTGCGGATCTTCGACGTCGGCGAGACGGAGGACCTCCACCGCCAGCCGTACATCGTCATGGCGTACCTCCCGGGCGGGACGGTGGCCCAGGCGCTGGCCGCGGGCCCGGTGCCCCGCGAGCGGGCGCTCGACTGGGTCGAGCAGGCCGCCGCCGCGCTCGACGCCGCTCACGCCCTGGGGGTGATCCACCGGGACGTCAAACCCGCCAACCTCCTGCTGGACGCGGACGGCCGGCTGGCGGTCGCCGACTTCGGCATCGCCCGGCTGAGCGACGAGGCGACGATCACCGGCAGCCAGGAGCTGTGCGGCACCGCGGCCTACCTGGCCCCCGAGCAGGTGGCAGGCATCCCCGCCTCTCCGGCCAGCGACCGCTATGCGCTGGCCGTGATGGCCTACGAGCTGCTGACGGGCCGCCGCCCGTTCGCCGGCGAGGGGTTCGCCGCCCAGGCGAGGGCGCGGCTCGACGCCATGCCCCCGTCCGCCTCGGCGGTCGCCCCGGGCCTGCCGCGCGCCATCGATCCGGTGCTGGACCGTGGGTTGGCGCGCCGGCCGGCGGAGCGGTGGCCGAGCGCGGGCGCGTTCGCCCTCGCGCTGCGGCGCGCGGCCGGCGAGCCGGCGCTCGCCGCCGGGCCGCCGACGGTCCCGCACGCGGCCGCGGTCAGCCATGGGCGTCCGGGAGCCGGCCCGGGCCGCCCCCGGGCACGGCGACTGGTGGCCGGCGCCGCGCTGCTCGCCGCCCTGCTGCTCGCCCTCGCCGTGGTCCTGACCAGCGGACCGCGCTCCGCGCGGCACCCGGCGACCGTGGCCGCGGCGCACGCACCTCCGCCGCGGCGCCCGACCTCCCGGCGGACAGCGAGGCCCGCACCCGCCGTCGCGCGTCCGGCGCCGCCGACGGTGACGGGAACCACGACGGTGGCGGGGACCACGACGATTGCGGGGACCGCGCCGGCGGCCGGCTCCGCCGATGCGCTGGAGGCCCGGGGCCACGCGCTGCTGGCCGGCGGCGATCCCGCCGCGGCGCTGCCGGTGCTCCGCCAGGCGATCGGCGGGGCACCCCCGGCAGCCTGACGTACGCCTACGCGCTCTACGACCTGGGCCGGGCGCTCCGCCTCGACGGGCAGCCGGCGGCCGCGGTGCCGGTCCTGGAGCAGCGCCTGCAGATCCCCAACCAGACCGGCGTCGTGCGCCAGGAGCTCGCGCTGGCACTGGAGGAGTCCGGTGCCGCCCGCGCGGAGCCCGGCCCTCCGGCGAGCGTCCCCGGCCACGGCCTCGGCCACGGCCGCGGAAGCCTCCGGGGCGCCGGAGGCAACGGTGGCTGAGCCGGATCCAGATCCCCAGCTCGCCGAGCTCCCGGACCACCGCGACGACGATACGGCGGCCGGCGAACCGCCGGTCCGGGAACGATGGGGGCTGGTGCGCTTCGCCCGCATGGCCGGCTCGTCGATCGCCGGCCGCGATGCGGCGCCGTGGATCACCGACTTCCTGAACGCCGCCTACTTCCGCCGGCCCGTGGGCGACCGGCAGGTCGACGACCTGCGACTGGCGTTCAGCGTGCTCACCACCTTCTGGTGGCGCATGGTGGGGCACCCGCGGCTCCGCTCCACCGACCTCGGGCCGTTCCACCGCGCGTTCGGGGGCGATCGATTCGACACCGTCGGGTCGCGGCGCGGGACCCTCAGCCCGGTCCAGCTGCTCGACGGCGCCGCGCGGCTGCTCGGGGAGTGGTTCGGCGACGCATACGGTGACGCGGGTCGCCGGGGGTGGGGCATCGTGTTCCCCACCGCGGAGGAGCGTGGGACCTACGACCCCGAGGTCCGCCTGCGGCTGGCCCACCTCGGGGCGCTGACCCCGGGAAGTGCCCCGCCCGAGGCCCAGACCTGGCACACCTATCCGCCGGTCGCGGTGCCGAGCGCCGAGGGCGCGATCGCCGCGCTCACGGCCCCCGAGACGTGGCCGGACTTCGCCAGCGAGATCGGCCGCTTCACCCCGCTGCGGCGCGGCGGACTGGCCGGTCAGACGTTCGAGATCGAGGTCGCCGCCGGCACTGGGGCCGTGCTCCCGGTGTTCACCCGCGGCTACGTGACGATCACCGAGCTCGTCACCTCCGAGCACCCGGAGGCCCAGCGCCGCTGGTTCGAAGAGCTCGAGACGGGGCTGGCGCGGTACGGGGCGGAGGAGCCGCGGGCGGTGCCGGAGGGCGCCGAACCCCTCGTCGGCTTCGACCTGACCACCCACGCCGGTCACTTCATGGGTGCCGGCCACAATCGGCTGCTGCTCTACACCGACGAGCACGGCGCCTGGCTGCGGGCGGCCGGGACCTGGGACCCGATGCCGTGGCACATCGCCCAGACGTACAAGGTGGCCGGCCGGACCGCGCAGCACGCCTTTTGGGGGCAGGGGGGTCACGTCGCCCAGAGCATGCTCCACCAGCTCGCCCTCCACCTGGCGGAGTGAGTCGATCGGCGGACACGGCAGTCGTCATCGGCGCCGGCCCGAACGGGCTGGCGGCGGCGATCCGGCTCGCCGAGGCCGGGCTGGCGGTGACCGTGCTCGAGGCGGCCGATCGGCCGGGGGGAGCGGCGAGGACCGAGGAGCTGACGCTTCCCGGCTTTCGCCACGACGTGTTCTCCGCCGTGTACCCGGCGGGGGTCGCCTCGCCGGTGTTCGCCCGGCTGCCGCTCGCCCGCCACGGCCTGGACTGGATCCATCCCGAGGTGTGCATGGCCCACGTCCTCGGGGGCGAGCGCGCCGTGGCGCTCCACCGCGACCTCGCGCTCACCGTCGCCTCGCTCGAGGCGCAGCGGCTCGGGGACGGCGAGCGCTGGGCGCAGTTCGTCGGTCCGTACCTCGACGGCTTCGCCGCGGTCCGGGCGACGATGCTCGCCGGCTTTCCGCCCCTCCCCGGAGTGCTGCGGCTGCTGGCCGGGGTCGGCCCGGCGGCCAGCGGGCGCTTCCTGCGCCTGCTGCCCGGGTCGGCGGCCGGCCTCGGGCGCCGGCTGTTCGCCGGGTCGGCCGCGCGAGCGTGGCTGTACGGCGCGGCGATGCACGGCGACGTCCTCCCGAGCGGCGCCGGCTCGGCGATCGCCGGGTTCTACCTGCAGCTGCTCGGCCACGCCGTCGGCTGGCCGAGCCCGCGGGGCGGTGCGGAGCGGATCACCGACGCGCTCGTGGCACACCTGCGCTCGCTCGGCGGCGAGCTGCGTACGGGAGCCCGGGTGGAGCGGATCCTCACGCAGGGCGGGCGGGTCTCCGGCGTCGGCGTCGCAGGCGGCGAGGAGGTGGTGGCGGCCGCCGTGGTGGCCGACGTGCTTCCCGGTGCGCTGCTGCGCATGACGGGACCGGCGCTCGGCGGCTGGTATCGGGACGTGATCGCCCGCTACCGGCTCGGGCCGGCCACGGTGAAGCTCGACTGGGCCCTCGACGGACCGATCCCGTGGCTGGCGCCGGAGGCGCGCCGGGCGGGAACGGTCCACGTCGGGGGCGACGAACCGGAGCTGCTCCGCTCGCTGGAGGGGGCGCACAGCGGGCTGCCCGACGCGCCGTTCCTCCTGCTCGGCCAGCAGAGCCTCGCCGATCCGACCCGGGCTCCCACCGGGCAGCACACCGCCTGGGCATACACCCACGGCCCGCGGCAGCGAGCCGGCGAGCTGTCTGGACCAGATCGGGTGGCGGCGATGGAGGTGCAGGTCGAGCGCTACGCGCCCGGATTTCGCGACCGGATCCTCGCCCGCCACGTGCTCGGACCGCAGGACATGGAGGCCCGCAACCCGAACCTGGCCGCGGGTGATGTGGGCGCCGGGAGCTACCGGCTGCGCCAGGCCGTCTTTCGCCCTGCCCCGCGGCTCACGCCGTACGCCACCCCGCTGCGGGGCCTCTACCTGGGGAGCGCCGCCACGTTCCCCGGCGGAGCGGTGCACGGCGTGCCGGGGGATGCGGCGGCGCGGGCACTGCTGCGGGCGCGGCGAGTCGGGCGGCTCAGACGCTGAACCCGGCGCGGCGGGGGCGGTCGCGGAGCGCCGCCTTGATCTCCAGCGAGGCGAGCACCGCCTCGACGGCATGGGCACCGGTGTCGCGCTTGCCGCCACCCTGGACCCGGGCCAGCGCCTGCTCCATCGAGTCGACGGTGAGCACCCCGAAGCCGCAGGGCACGCCGGAGAGCAGCTGGACCTGGGAGATGCCGCGCGCCGCCTCGGCGCACACGTAGTCGTAGTGGTCGGTCTCCCCCCGGATCACGGCACCGAGGCAGACGACGGCGGCGAACCGGCCGGATTCGGCGGTGTAGCGCGCGGCGAGCGGCAGCTCGAACGCTCCGGGCACCGTGAAGCGCTCGACCGCCTCGATCCCGGCCGCCTCGAGCGCCGCCCGCGCCCCGGCCTCGAGCTTGCTCGGCGAGCTCGGTGTAGAACGTGGCGACGCACAGCGCCACCCGACGCTCATCGGCCATGCTCGGCCTCCCCCTCCTCGTGGAGCATCTCCTCGTCGAGGGCCAGCCCCTGGTGGTGGAGGATGTGGCCCATCCGCTCCGCCTTGGCCCGCAGGTAGGCCTCGTTGTGCGGGTTGGGCACGTGCTCGATCGGGACCTGGTCGACGACCGACAGCCCGTAGCCGGCCAGACCGGAGATCTTCTTCGGGTTGTTGGTCAGGATGCGGATGCTCGTCAGACCGAGGTCGGCGAGGATCTGCGCCCCGATCCCGTAGTCCCGCAGGTCGGCCGGCAGCCCCAGGCGGAGATTGGCGTCGACGGTGTCCAGCCCCTCCTCCTGGAGCTTGTACGCCCGCAGCTTGTTCAGCAGGCCGATGCCACGCCCCTCCTGGCTGAGGTAGAGCATGACCCCACGGCCCTCCTGCTCGATCATCGACAGTGCGGACTCCAGCTGCTGCCCGCAGTCGCAGCGCAGCGAATGGAACACGTCGCCGGTCAGGCACTCGGAGTGGACGCGGACGAGCACGCTCTCCTCCCCCGCCACCTCACCCTTGACGAGCGCCACGTGGTGCTTGTTGTCGATCAGCGAGCGGTAGCCCACGGCGACGAACTCCCCGAACGCGGTCGGCAGGCGGGTCGCCACCACCCGCTCGATCAGCTTGTCGTGGCGCCGGCGGTAGGCGACCAGGTCCGCGATCGTGATCATCTTCAGGCTGTGGCGCTCGCAGTACCCGACGAGATCGGACACCCGCGCCATGTGGCCGTCGTCGGCCACGATCTCGCAGATGACGCCGGACGGGTTCAGACCGGCCAGCTGGGCGAGGTCGACGGCGGCCTCGGTGTGGCCGACCCGCTCCAGCACACCGCCCGCCTTGGCCTTGAGCGGGAACACGTGGCCGCCGTGGGTGAAGTCCTCCGGACGGCTGTCCGGGCTGATCGCCAGCTGGATCGTGTGCGCGCGCTCGGCCGGGGAGATCCCGGTGGTGACGCCGTGGCGAGCGTCGATCGACACCGTGAACGCGGTCTTCAACGGGTCCTCGTTCTTGGCCGCCATCAGGTCGAGGCCGAGCTCGTCGCACCGCTCCGGCGCCAGGGCCAGGCAGATCGAGCCCCCGCCCCTCCTTGGCCATGAAGTTGACCGCCTCGGGGGTGCAGAACTGGCCCGCCAGGACGAGGTCGCCCTCGTTCTCGCGGTTCTCGTCGTCGCAGACGACGACCATCTTCCCCTGGCGGACGTCCTCCAGGGCGGCCTCGATGGTGGCGAAGGGCGACGTCGTGCGGGTCATCGGCTCACCAGCTTCTCCACGTACTTGGCCAGCACATCGACCTCCAGGTTGACTCGATCCCCGGCCGCCGCGGCGCCGAGGGTGGTTCGCTGCAGCGTCTCGGGAATCAGGGAAACGGTAAACGATGCCTCGTCCAGCTCGGCCACGGTGAGCGACACCCCGTCGACGGTCACCGAGCCGTGCTCGACCACGTAGCGGAGCAGTCCGGAGGAAGCGGTGATCCGCACTCGGCGAGCGAACCCGTCCGGGGCGATCTCGGCGATCGTCCCGGTGCCATCGACGTGGCCCTGGACGACGTGGCCGCCGAGCCGGTCGGCCGCCCGGAGCGCCAGCTCGAGGTTGACCTGGCGACCGGCAGCGATCCCGTCCAGGGAGCTGCGGCGCAGCGTCTCGTGCATCACCTCGGCGGTGAACGTGTCCGGCGCGATGTCGACCGCGGTGAGACACACCCCGTTGACCGCCACCGAGTCGCCCGCGTCGATCTCAGGCGCCAGTGCGGTGCGGATGCGCAGCCGCACGCCGCCGTTTGCGCGCTCGGCGTCGAGGACCTCGCCGAGGTCGGCTACGAGCCCGGTGAACGTGCGATCACCAGTCCCTGATCCGGGCCGAGACGAGGAGGTCCTCGCCATGGCGCTCACACCCGAGGGTGAGCGCGCCCACGGCGTCGGCGATCGCCTCCACCCCCTCCCCCTCGAGCGGGTCGCGCGCGGCGCGGCCCCCGAGGATGAGCGGAGCGAGGAACAGCCGCACCTCGTCGACCTCTCCGGCGTCGAGGAACGAGCCGGCGAGGTGCGGCCCTCCCTCGAGCAGGACCGAGGTGATCCCGGAGGCGCCGAGCTGATCGAGCGCGGAGCGGATCCGCGCCGGCTCGTGCTCTCCGGTGGCCACGATGACCTCGACCCCGTGGAGCTCGAGCGCGTCGATCGCCACCCGGGGCGCGGCGCGGGAGACGACGACGGTGAGCGGGACGCCGCGGGCGTCGCGCACGAGCTGCCCGTCGAGCGGGAGCCGCGCCAGCGAGTCGAACACGACCCGGTGGGGCTGGCGGGCCACGCCGGAGATGCGCGCGGTGAGCTGCGGGTCGTCGGCCAGCGCGGTCCCTATCCCCACCGCCACCGCATCGCACTCGGCTCGCCAGCGGTGGGCCAGGCGGCGGCTGGCCTCGCAGGAGATCCACTTCGAGTCGCCCGACTGGGTGGCGACCTTGCCGTCGAGCGACATGGCCGACTTGAACAGCACCCACGGGCGCCCGGTGCGAGCGTGCTTGCGGAACGGCTGGTTGAGCAGGCGAGCCTCGGCGGCGATCTCGCCCCCCGCCAGCACCACCTCGATCCCGTCGTCGCGGAGGATCCCGAGGCCGCGGCCCGCGGCGTGCGTGGAGGGGTCATCGGAGGCCACCACCACCCGGCCGATGCCCGCATCGCGGATGGCGTCGGTGCACGGTGGCGTGCGGCCGTGATGGCAGCAGGGCTCGAGCGAGACGTACAGCGTCGCCCCGTCGAGCGCGTCGCCGGCGTCACGGATGGCGTTCACCTCGGCGTGCGGACCACCGAGCTCGGCGTGGAACCCCTCCCCCAGCACGTCGTCCCCCCGGGCCAGCACCGCCCCGACGAGCGGGTTCGGGCTGACGCGGCCCCGCCCCCCTTCGGCCAACTCGACCGCACGGGCGAGCAAACGGCGGTCGGTGTCGGTCTGGAGGGGCATGTCGGCCTGCCCGCAGGATAGGGCCGGCCTGCGGCTGATCCATGGTGCGACACAGAACGTGCACCCGCGACGCCGTTCGGATCAGCCGTTCCCGCACAACCCCCCGCGCAGCCGGTACACGCGCATGTCGGGGCCGGGCCGGGCGTACTGGCGGGGGAAGTAGTCGATCGACCAGTCGAAGTTGAACGGGACGGGCCGCGCGCCGGGGGCGTACGGCGAGACGCGGAGCACCAGCCGGCCGCGGCGAGCGAGCGCCGCGTAGTAGGCGACCGCACGGGGCGCGTCCCGGGGCTCGGAGAGCGCCCGGCCCGCCTGCAACGAACCGGTGATGAGCCAGCAGTAGCCCTGATCCACGTATTCGTCGAGCAGGGCCGGACGGAGGGTTCGCTCGTACTGGTCGACCGACACGAACCGCCGGTGGCCGTCCGGCAGCCGCCGGCCGGAGGCGTCGACGTCGGTCAGCTGGGTGGGGAAGCGGTACCAGCGATCACCCGAGCCGGTCCACGGCAACGAGACCCCAACGTCGGTCGCCCAGTTGCCGGGCACCACCGGCTCGATGACGATCTTCGCGCCTGCCGGGACGTGGTCGACCATCCACGCCCGGACCAGGTTGCGGGTGTCCGGACGCGCGAGCACCGTGTCGTCGTGCACCGCCCAGACGAGGCTCTGGGCGAGCAGCAGCACGCCGAGCAGTCCGATCACCAGCGAGCGGGGCAGCCGGGCCCTGGCGATGAGCCAGCGGCCGAGCTCGACCACCGCCCAGGCCGCGAGCAGCGCGGCCAGCGGGAACAGCGGCATCACCCAGCGGCCGAAGAAGCGCTGCTGGAGGCCCATGAACACGATGAACGCCACCGGAGCCGGGAGGAGCACGAGCGCGAGCCTCAGCCGGCGGCGGACGAGCAGCAGGACCGCCCCGCCCACGGCGGCCAGGCTCGGCCCCCAGCCGAGCCCCCAGGTGAAGCTCCACAGGTAGTACGCGATCCCGCTCCCCGAGTCGGTCCCGAGCTTCACCGGGTCCTGCCCGGCGGCCTGCGAGGCCTGCTGGGAGACCCCGGCGGTGAACGACCCGGGATCGAGCACCGCGTACGGATTGGCCAGCACGAACGCGACGAGCGCCACCGCCAGGCCGCCGGCCAGCCGGCGCGCCCGGCGCCCGGCATCGGACCGGTCCCCGTCTGCCGCCGCCGCCCCGAGCAGGCACACGGCCCCGATCCCGCCGGTGTACTTCGTCGCCGCGGCCAGGCCGATGCCGAGCCCGGCGAGCAGGTAGTCCCGCCGGCGACCGAAGCGCACCACCCCGGCCACCCCCCACAGACTGAGCGCCACCGGGGCGAGCGTCGGCACGTCGTTCAGCGCCAGGTGGCTGTAGAAGATCGGCAAGAAGGCGAGGCCGAGGATCGCCGCGGCGAGCAGGCCCACCTCACGGCTCCAGAGCCGCCGGCCGGTCAGGTAGGTCAGGCCCACCGCGGCGGTGCCGAGCAGGGCGGCCACGACGCGGGCGAGGACGTACAGCGCGCTCGGGTCGGCGGCGTATGTGCGGGCCACGGCGTCGGCGCTGCCGAACCACAGCTCGAACACGATCCCCAGCAGGTACGAGTAGGCGGGCGGGTTGAGGAAGTAGTGGGGGTTGAGGCCCTGGCTGAAGAACGAGACCGCACGGGGAACGAAGTGCGTCGCCTCGTCGACGTTGTACGAGTACGGCAGCCCCTGGCGCACCCCCCACAGCCGGAGCGCGAGGGAGCCGGCCAGCACCAGGGCCACCGCCGCGCCGTGCGCCGCCGGGATCTGCGGCCGAGCTCCCCGCGGCGCCCGTCCCGCCGCCCGTCCGCGCCGGCCGGGAATCCCCGTCAGCGGGGGCGGCGCAGGGGAGCTGGTGGGGGCTGCCGTCGCCATCTCGCGGCCGAGTATCCCGCTACCGTAAGGCCGTCGGGCCCATGAAGCTCATCATCCAGATTCCCTGCTTCAACGAGGAGACGCAGCTCCCGCTCACGCTCAGCCGGCTCCCCCGCCAGGTCGCCGGCTTCGGGGTCGTGGAATGGCTGGTCATCGACGACGGATCGACCGACCACACGGTCGAGGTGGCGCGCGCGCATGGCGTCGACCACATCGTCCGCCTGACCAACCACAAGGGACTGGCGGCGGGCTTCCAGGCCGGCCTGGACGCGGGGCTGAAGCTCGGCGCTGACGTGATCGTCAACACCGACGCCGACAACCAGTACGAGGGCGAGCGACATCCCCAAGCTGGTCGCGCCGATCGTCGCCGGCCGCGCCGACATGGTGATCGGCGACCGGCAGGTGTCGACCATCGCCCACTTCTCGGCCCAGAAGAAGCTCCTGCAGCGAATCGGCTCATGGGTCGTCCGCCAGGCCTCCGACACCGTGGTGCCCGACACCACCTCGGGCTTCCGGGCCTACAACCGCGACGCCGCACTCCAGATGCAGGCCGTCTCGAAGTTCACCTACACGCTGGAGACGATCATCCAGGCGGGCAAGCTGCTCGTGGCGATCGATCACGTGCCGATCCGGACCAACCCGAAGACGCGGGAGTCCCGGCTGTTCCCGTCGATGGCCAGCTACGTGCGGCGCAACGCCCTGTCGATCTTCCGCATCTACTCCCAATACGAGCCGCTGCGGGTGTTCTGGGCGGGCGGCGCCCTGCTGGGGCTGGGCGCGCTGGCCGCCTTCATCCGCTTCCTCGTCCTGTTCGCCGAGGGCAACGGCCGCGGCCACGTCCAGTCGCTCATCCTCGGCGCGGTCCTGTTCATCACCGCCATGCTGCTCGGCGCGCTCGGGGTGATCGGCGACCTGCTGGCCGCCCAGCGGACCCTTTCGCAGCGGACCCTCGAACGGGTGCGACGGATCGAGCTCCAGGTCGGAGTCGAGCCCTCCCACTACGAACCGAACCCTTCGCGCGCCGCGGCGTCGGAGCGTGCCGAGCACCAGGCCCTCGAGGTATGACGCCGGCCCCGGCGGCCGAGCCGCGCCCGCCCGCGCCCGCCGAGGTTCCGACCGGCAACACGTACGACAAATACGGCTCGGGCAACCCGCTCGTCCGGCGGCTGATGGCCGGGTTCGAGGCGACGCTGGCCGAGCTGTTCAGCGCCGCCGTCCCCCGGCTCGGTGCTCGACGTCGGCTGCGGCGAGGGCGTCCTCACCGAGCAGTGGGCCGGGAGCCTGGAGGACGGGCGCGTGGTCGGCGTGGACCTCGAGGACCCGAAGCTGCGGGCCGAGTGGGTCAGGCGGCGGCGGACGAACCTGGAGTTCCGCACGGTCGACGCCCAGGCGCTGCCGTTCGCCGACGGCGAATTCGACCTGGTGGCCGCGATCGAGGCGCTCGAGCACATCCCGGACCCCGAGCGCACGGTGGCGGAGATGGCGCGGGTGGCCGGCTCCCATCTGCTCGTCTCGGTTCCCCGGGAGCCGCTGTGGCGGATGCTGAACGTCGCCCGGGGGGCGTACGTCGGGCGGCTCGGCAACACACCTGGCCACGTCAACCACTGGTCCAGGCGGGCGTTCGTGCGGATGCTCGCCCGGCATGGCGAGGTGCTCCAGGCCCGCTCGCCGTTCCCGTGGACGATGGTGCTCGTCCACGTCGCCCGATGAGCACCGAGACGGCACCGGAGCCCACCGCAACCTCCCCGTCGGGCGATTACGCCTCCGGGGCCCGGGTGCTGTCGATCGGCATCGCCTCGACCGGCATCTTCACCTTCGCCTACCTGGCGCTGGCCAGCCACGACCTGGGCGCCAAGGCCTACGGCCGCGTCTCGCTGTGCTGGGCGGTCATGTTCGTGATCCTGTCGGTGATCTACCGTCCGGTCGAGCAGCTGCTCAGCCGCACGATCGCCGACCGACACGCCCGCGGGCTGTCCGCCAACTCACTGCGGGTCCCGGCGCTCATCCAGGCCAGCTTCGCCACGCTGTTCGTGCTCGCCGCGCTGGTGTTCCGCCACCGCATCGAGCGCCACCTGTTCGACGGCTCCTCGACGCTGTACTGGATCCTCGTCGTTGGCGTGATCGCGTACGCCGCCAGCTACTTCGCCCGCGGCTGGCTGGCCGGTAACCAGCGGTTCGCCCTGTACGGGGGCCTCGTCTTCCTGGAGTCGACGAGCCGCTTCCTGTTTCCGCTGGCGGTGGCGGTGGGAATCGGCACCGGTCAGGGCATCGTCGCCCTCGGGATGGCGGTGGCACCGTTCGTCTCGCTGTCGGTCATCCCGTTCGCCTTCGGACGGGTGCGGCATCGGGCCGGGCCGGACGTGGCGGTGGTCGACGCGGCCGCGGAGGGGCCGGCGCACGCCGGGATCGAGGCGGCCGAGGTGGAGGGGGACTCGCTCTCGTTCGGGCACGGGACGCGGTTCGCGGTCTCCGTGGTGGGGATCATGCTCGCCGAGCAGACGCTGATGAACGCGGCGGTGCTGATCGTCAATGGCAACTCCGGGCGGGCGCTGGCCGGCTTCGTGTTCAACGTGCTGTTGATCGTCCGCGCGCCCCTCCAGCTCTTCCAGGCGATCCAGACCTCGATCCTCCCCCACCTGGCCGGGCTGGAGGCGCGCGAGTCACCGGACGAGTTCCACCGGGCGATCCGCCTCACCATCCTGGTATCCTCGCCTTCGCCGGCGCGGTGGCGATCGGCCTGCTGGCCGTGGGGCCGGCGGTGATGACCGCCCTGCTCGGCAACAAGGGCTTCCACTACGCCCGGCTCGGGCTCGCGGTGGTGGCGGTCGGCATGGGCCTGCACCTCGTCTCCGGCACGCTCAACCAGGCGGCGCTGGCGCGCGGCCGCGCCCACCTGTCCGCGCTCGCCTGGCTCGTCTCGGCCGGGGCGTTCGTCGCGTTCGTCGCCGCCCACACGATATCGGCGCAGGTCACCCGGGTGGAGGTGGGCTACTGCGGCGCGACGGCCCTGCTGTGTGTACTGCTCCTGGCGATCTACCGCCTCGGCCCGGCGGCGCGCGAGGCAGCTCCGGCGGCGCGTGAGCCCGCCGGAGCCGCACGCGCCGCCTGAGCCCCGACGCCGGTCAGCCGGCGAGCGCCTGGCAGGCCGGCTGCTGCTTCGCGGCACTCTCGAGCGCCGGGCTCGACAGCCCGTTCAGGCCCGACCCGATGTTGCTCATCGAGGTCTTGACCGTGTTGCCGAGGTTCACCGCCGCCGACTTGAACGCCGCGGGGCTGCTCGTCGGCAGCCCGTTGGCCGAGGTGACAGCCTGCGAGAGCGCGCCCCGCAGCTGGGTGAACGCGCCGACGATCGGCGTTTGAGATCTGCTTGCCGTTCTTGACGTTCGGCGTCCCCGCCGACTTCAGCTGGGTGACCGCCTTGTCGGTGTCGACCGCCACCGCGTTCAGGAAGCCCTGGAGCGCGGTCTTGCCCGCTGGGGGCTCGTGATCGAACTGAGGTCGAGCGCACTCGAGCGGCTCTGCACGTCCTTCTCGAACGGCCCGACGGCCTGGCAGACCGACTTGACGTATGCGCCGGCGCTGACCTGGCCGGACCCCGAGGAGCCGCAGGCACCGAGCATCAGGGCGGCGACGAGCAGGCCGCCGATGGTTGATCGTCCTTCGTCTGGAGAGCATGGCGGCGGACCGTAGCGGAAAGCGACGACGTCGCTTAACCGGCGCTTATCTACGCCCAGCCGGCCGCGCCGACGATCTCCGCGGTACGCGGCAGCCGGCTCCTCGGCACCGAACACCGCCGAGCCGGTGACGAGCAGGTTGGCCCCGGCCCGGGCGACATCCGCCGCGGTCTCGGCGTGCACACCGCCGTCGACCTCGAGCGCCACGGTCGCCGGCAGCGCCCGCCGCATCGCCTCGAGCTTGCCGAGCGAGGCGGGGATGAGCTCCTGGCCCCCCCACCCCGGATTGACGCTCATGCACAGCGCCAGGTCGAGCGCGCCCGCCGCCGCCACGGCATCGAGTGCGCCGGCCGGGGTCCCGGGGCAGATCGCCGCGCCGGCGGTGCAGCCGGCCTCCCGGATCGACTGGAGCACCCGGTGCAGGTGGACCACCGCCTCGACGTGGACGGTGATCGAATCGGCGCCCGCACGGGCGAACTCCTCGACCTGCCGGTCGGGCGACTCGATCATCAGGTGGACGTCGATCAGCCCGCCGGCGTCGTGGACGGCATCGGCGATCGCCGAGACCCCCACCGGGCCGAAGCTGATCGGTGGGACGAAGTGGCCGTCCATCACGTCGACGTGGATGACGCGGGCGCCGGCGTCGAGCACCTCCTGGACCTGGGCCCGCAGGCGTCCGAAGTCGGCCGACAGGATCGACGGCGCGACGTGGCGCTCCTGGAGGCAGCGCGCTCGGTCATACCGCGCGGAGCATGCTGCCCTGGCAGTGGTTGCAGGCGACGATCGCGGTGCTCGACATGCGAACCATCGTCGAGTGCTCGCCGCAGTTGGGGCAGACCGAGACGAGCTCGTAGCGCTGCATGCAGTACACGCAGCGGTAGCGACCCGGCACCGCGGTCGGGCGCAGCCACGGCTCGACCGCACCCGGGGCACTCGGGGCCGAGCTTGATGGGATCGTCGGCCACGGTGCGCTCAGACTACCCGTCGCACCGAGGGCCGCTCCGGCGCAGGCGAGCGATGAAGAAGCCGTCGGTGCCGTCGAGGTCCGGGCGCAGCTGGAGGTGCGGGGCGGCCGCGGGATCGCCGGCGTCCGGGTGCTCGGCGGCAAGGTCCGTCGGGGCGGAATTCCGGCTGGCGAGCGAGAAACGCCTTCACCTGCTCGGGGCCCTCGGCGCGCGAGATGGTGCACACCGAGTAGACGAGCGTCCCGCCCGGGCGCGGTGCGGGATGCTGCGGCGTCGAGGATCCGCGCCTGGAGCCCGGTCGAGCTCCGCGATCCGCTCCGGGCTCGTCCGCCAGCGGAGGTCGGGCCGTGAGCGCAGGGTGCCCAGGCCGCTGCACGGGCGGGTCGACGAGCACGCGCGCGAACGGGGCGGCAGCGCCGAGCAGCGCCGGGTCGGCCGCGTCGCCCACCACGCACCCGCACCGAGCCGGCGCCGAGCCGTTCGCAGGTCCGCTCGAGCGCCGCCGCTCGCCCCGGGTGGCGCTCGACCGCCACGACCTCGCCGGTGTCGCCGGCCAGCGCCGCCAGGTGCGTCGTCTTGCCGCCCGGCGCCGCGCACAGGTCGAGCACCCGCTCGCCGGCTCGCCAGGGCCGAGCACCCGTGCCACGAGCATCGAGGCGCGGGACTGGGGCATGATCGCGCCGCGCGGCGAACAGCTCCGAGCCGTGCACATCGAACGGCGCCTGGAGGACGAGGCCCTCCGGCAGGCCGGCCGCCGGACGGTTGGCCACCGGCAGCTCGGCCCGCACCGCCTCGGGATCGGCGCGCAGCGTGTTGACCCGGATCGCCGCCTCGGCCGGCGCATTCAGCGCCGCGAGCAGGGCACGCGCGTCCGGGGCACCCAGCTCGTCCCACCAGAGCTCGGCCAGCCACACGGGCACCGAGTGCCGGATCGCCGCCTCGGCCGGTGTGGCGTCGCCCAGCCGCTCGACGATCGTCCGCCCCTCCCGCGCCACCCGGCGCAGAACGGCGTTGACGAAGCTCGCCCCCGCCCGGCCGGCGAGCGTCACGCTGTCGTTGACCGTGGCGTGGGCGGGCGCCCGGTCGAGGTACAGCAGGCCGTAGGTCCCGAGCCGCAGCGCGGCGAGCACCGGTGGATCGAGCCGGCCCGGAGGCCGCGTGCTGGCGGCGGCGATGACGTGGTCGAGCGTCGCGCGGCGCTGCACCGTGCCGAACGCCAGGCGGGTGGCCAGGGCGCGATCCCGCGAGGTCGAGCGCCGGCAGCTCGGACTGCAGCGCGCGATCGGCGTAGGCGCCGGACTCGAACACCCGCCGGATGGTGCGGAAGGCGGCGGCCCGAGCCGGGGCGACCGGGCTCATCGCCGGCCGCGCAGCCAGTCCGCGCCCGGCATCGCGCGCCGCCCGGCCGGCTGGACGGTGAGCAGCTCGAGGCCGCCCTCGACCGTACCGAGCACCGGCGTCCCATCGGCGCCGGCCCCCAGCCCGCCGTGCGCCGGACCCCGGTCGACCACGCGCGCCGCGAGGACGCCCACTCGCTCGGTCTCCCCGCAGCTCGAGGAAGGCCCCGATGTGCGGGGTCAGGGCCCGGAGGACCCGCTCGAGCTCGACCGCGGGGCGGCGTGGGTCGAGGCGGCGGTCCTCGGCGGCCTCGATCTTCTCGGCATACGTCACGCCGGCCTCGGGCTGGGGCTGCGCCGGCGCCGGCCAGCGCGTCGAGCACGGCGATCAGCAGCTCGGCACCGAGCTCGGCCAGCCGCGGAGCGAGCGTCCCGTAGGTGTCCCCGGGCGCGATCGGCTCGGAGCGCTGGTCGTAGACCGGGCCGCTGTCCAGCCCCGCGGTGAGCGCCATGATCGCCACCCCGGTGCGGCGCGTCACCGGCCATGATCGCCCGCTCGATCGGCGCTGCGCCACGCCAGCGGGGGAGCAGCGAGGGGTGCACGTTGACGAATCGGTGGGCATGGAGCAGCGGAGCTCGGATGAGCGCGCCGAACGCGCAGACGACGACCGCCGCGGGGCGGGCCGCGGCGATCTCGACGCTTGCGTCGATCTCGTTCACCCGCTCGGGCTGGGCGACCGGCAACCCGATCGCCCGGGCGGCGTCGGCCACCGGCGGAGCGGCCAGCCGCCGCCCGCGACCCCGAGGCCGATCGGGCCGGGTGACGACGAGTGCCGGGCGGTGGGGCGACTGGGCCAGCCGCGCGAGCACGGTGACGGCGAAGTCGGACGTGCCGAGGAAGACGGTGCGCACCCGGCGGCGTGGCTAGGCCGGCTCGGCCATCGCCTCGCGCAGCGCCCGCATCGCCTCCTTGCGCTGCTCGCGACTCGTTCGGTCGAGGATCAGCACCCCGTCGAGGTGGTCGATCTCGTGCTGGAGCACCCGGGCCTCGAGCCCGGCCGCCTCGATCGTGATCGGGTCCCCCGCCTCGTCCAGCGCCGCCACCCGCACGTGCAGTGGCCGCTCCACGTCGACGTGCACCGCCGGGCAGGCTGAGGCATCCCTCCTCCGCGGTCTCGAGCTCCTCGCCGCGCCACTGCGATCTCGGGGTTGACCAGGCCGACGAGCGGTGCGTCCGGTCCGACGCGGTAGACGAGCACGCGGTGCAGCACGCCGACCTGCGTCGCCGCCAGGCCGACGCCGAGGGCCCCGTCCATCAGCTCGCCCATCCGCGCGATCTCGTCGCGCAGCGTGTCGTCGATCCGCTCCACCGGCCGCGCCCGGGTGCGCAGCACCGGGTCCCCGAACTTGCCGCACGTGGGCCAGCGCAGCGGCGCGGCGCGCCGCGAGCTCGGGGTCGAGCTGGGGCTCGGCTCGGACGTCCTCGGGCTCGGCCAGTTCGGTGGCCTGAACGGTGTCCGGCCATCGACCGCGGAAGTCTAGGCCGGGTCTACACCGGTCTAGACCGGATCGACGTCGACGCTGAGGCTCACGCCCCGGCGCGCGGCCTCTCGGGCCAGCCGCTCGACCGCGTCCCCCACCGCGCGCACCGCCACTGCGCGGTCGGCCGCCTTGATCAGCAGCTGCAGGCGGTGGCGGCCGCGCAGGCGGAACAGCGGCGCCGGCCCGAGGACGCTCCCCGGCGGCGAGCGGCAGGGCGGCGGCGAGGGTGGCGGCGAGCTCGCCCGGCGGGTCGGGCTCCGGCGGCGGCGCAGCACGATCCGGATCAGCGTCGAGAACGGCGGGTAGCGAAGCAGCTCGCCGCCGGGTGAGCTCCTCGGCCAGGAAGCCGTCGGCGTCGTGGCCGGCCGCGAAGCGGAGCGACCGAGCATCCGGGGTGCGGGTCTGGACGAGCACCCGGCCGCCGCCCCCGCCGCGCCCGGCCCGGCCGGCGAGCTGGGTGACGAGCGCGAACGTCCGCTCCTCGGCGCGGAAGTCCGGGAAGCGCAGCGTGGCGTCGGCGTCGAGCACGATCCCGAGCGAGACGTCGGGGAAGTCGTGGCCCTTGGCCACCATCTGGGTGCCGACGAGCAGCCCGGCGGGCGCGGCGGCGAAGCGCTCGAGCGCCGTCGCACGGCGGATCGCCGCGCCGGCGTCGGCGTCGAGGCGGAGCACCGGGAAGCGCTCGGTGCCGAGCGCGGCGGCGAGCTCGCGCTCGACCCGCTCGGTGCCGGCGCCGTGACGGGCGATCGCCACCGAGGCGCAGGTCGGGCAGCGGTCGGGCACCGGCTCGCGGTGGCCGCAGTGATGGCAGGCGACGTGGCCGGCGGTGCGGTGCAGCACGAGCGCCACGTCGCAGTTCGGGCAGTTCCAGACCCGTCCGCAGCGCGCGGCAGGAGAGGAAGTTCGACCAGCCGCGCCGGTTGAGCAGCAGGATCCCCTTGCCGCCGGCGTGGCGCAGGTCGGCGAGCGCCATCCGGGTCTCCGGGTGGAGCGGATGGTGCTGGCCGCGCATGTCGAGCAGCTCGACGGCGGGCAGCTCGGCACCGTCGACCCGGCGCGGCAGGCGCAGGCGCCGCAGCGCGTGCACCGCCTCCGGGCCGCGGGGTGGCGCTGCCGGCCAGCAGCACGGCGCCGTGTTCGACCGCCCGCCGCGCGGCGACCGCACGGGCGTCGTAGCGGGGGTCGCCCTCGTGCTTGTAGGAGCCCTCGTGCTCCTCGTCGACCACGATCAGGCCGATGTCGGCGAGCGGCGCGAACACGGCCGAGCGGGGCCCGACGCAGACGCGCGCCTGTCCGGCGGCCAGCGCGTCGCCACTCGTCGCGCCGCTCGCCGTCGGACAGACCGGAGTGGATCACGGCGACGACGTCGCCGAACCGGGCGGTGAACCGGGCGAGCGCCTGCGGGGTCAGGGCGATCTCCGGGACGAGCACGATCGCGCTGCGGCCGCGGGCGAGCGTCCGCTCCACCGCCTGGAGGTAGACCTCGGTCTTGCCCGACCCGGTGACACCGTGCAGCAGGAACGACTCTGGCGCCCGGTCGAGGCGCGCACGATCGATCGCGGGCAGGATCTCGGCCAGCGCCGCCCGCTGCGCCGGCGTCAGCGCCGGGGCGGTGTGCGGGCGCCGAGCCGACGGCGTGCCGAGCGGGCCGGCGCCGTTGCGGCCGGGGCGCGAGCGCCACCAGCCCCCGCGCCGCGAGTCGCCGCAGGGCGGGCGTCCCGAGCTCGGCGGCCACCCGCGGGCCGGCTTGGCAGCCCGGCGAGGAGGCCTCGCTGCGGCGGGGCTCAGCCGGGGCGGCGGCACCTGCGAGGGCGACATGGCCGGCCGGCGTCAGCTCGGCGGTCAGGGCGAGCTTCGGCCCGCCGCCGGTGGCGGCGCCCGGCGGCAGGAGGAGCGCCAGCGCGCGCGAGCGCGTCGAGCAGTACTCGCCGGCGAGCCAGTCGGCCAGCGCGACGAGATCGGGGGGCAGGCGGAGGTCGAGCACTCCCTGGGGCTCGGCCAGCCGGTCATCGGCCACCTCCGTGGTGGTGGCGAGCTCGAGCACGACGGCGGACAGCCGGCGGCCGGCGAACGGCACCCGCAGCAGGCTGCCGACGGCCACGTCGTGGCCGTCCGGCAGGCGGTAGTCGAACGGCCCGGCCAGCGCCCGTGCCGTGGTCAGCGGCTCCACGCGGGCGATCGGCGGCGGCATCGGCCCAGGGTAGGCCGGGCCGGGGACGGTGCCGGGCCGGCGAATGCCGCCGCGCCGAGGAGGCCGAGCAGCGGCAGCGTGCACGCCAGGTAGAGCAGCCAGGCGAGGGTGGCGGGCACGGTCGCCACCTGGTCGAAGGCGACCGCAAGCCCGATCGCCAGGCCGAGCGAACCCGTCACCCGGCCATGGGCCCGCAGCTCCCACGCGGTGACGGCGCACAGGAGCGGCAACTGGTAGTAGTCGTGAGCGGAGGGCTCGAGCAGGTTGCGCAGGGCGAACCCGAAGGCGAGCAACGCCAGCGCCGCCGACGCGGACAGGGACGGGCGCCGGACCGCGAGCCAGCCGGCGGCACCGAGCGCAGCCACGATCGCGAGCTCGCGGGCATGGCCGGCCACCAGCGCCGGCGCCAGGAACGTCCCGCCATGCGGGCGAGCCAGCGGCCACCACAGGTCCTGTGGGTGCGCCGAGACGGCCTGGCCGGCGGCGGTGAACGTCCGCAGCAGCGCGGAGGGCGCGGCGGCGAGGCTGACAAGCGCCCACCCCCCGACCACGGCCGCCGCCCCCGCGGCCGCCCGCCGGCGGCCCGGCGCACAGAGCAGGACCGGCCCGATGAGGAACACCCCCCACGGCTTGTTGATCAGCGCCGCCCCCAGGAGCAGCCCGCTCGCGCCGGATCGGCCCGCGCCGGCGCAGCTCACGGCGCCCACGGCCAGCGCGGCGCCGAGCACCTCCTCGGGATGACCGAGAAAGATCGGCTCGAGCAGGGACGGGGAGCAGGCGAACAGGATGACCACGCCGAGGCAGACGATCTCCGACACCCCCCGCCGGCGTGCGGCGGCGGCCAGCGCGATGCCGGTGCCGGCCAGGACGAGCAGGCAGAACAGCGAGTCGAACCGGTAGACGGCGAGTGAGCTGCCGCCGGCCAGCCGGCTCAGCTCGGTGAACGGCGCGCGCATGAGGATCGAGCCGCCGGAGCCGTTGCCCGGCACGCTGGCGAAGAACGTCTGGACGTGGCCGGCGAGCAGGGCGTCCATCGACCGCGCGAAGTAGCCCGGATAGTCACCCCCCAGGCCTGCCAGGTGCCGCCGTACCAGGCGGTCAGGAACGCCCCGGCGAGCGCCACGGCGCCCACCGCCGGCCACAGCACCCGAGGCGGCCGAGCCGTCCGCAGCATCGCCGGTGTCTGATCGGCCACCCCCTCGATATCGGCCGGCTCGGCGGCCGGCTGAACCGCGGGCCTAGGCGCCGACGGTGCTGCCGAGCCCGGCGGCCTCGCGCAGGGCGGCGGCCTTGTCGGTCCGCTCCCAGGTGAAGTCGTGGTCCTCGCGGCCGAAATGGCCGTAGGCGGCGGTCTTCTGGTAGATCGGGCGGTGGAGCTTCAGATACTCCCGGAACGCGCCCGGGCGCAGGTCGAAGTGCTCGGAGATGAGCTCGAGGATCTTCGTCCGGCCGATCTTCTCGGTGCCGAACGTCTCGATCATCACCGAGACCGGGTGCGCGACCCCGATCGCGTAGGCGACCTGGACCTCGGCCCGGTCGGCGAGGCCGGCGGCGACCACGTTCTTGGCCACGTAGCGCGCGGCGTAGGCCGCCGAGCGATCGACCTTCGAGGGGTCCTTGCCGCTGAACGCCCCGCCGCCGTGACGGGCCATGCCGCCGTAGGTGTCGACGATGATCTTGCGCCCGGTGAGGCCGCAGTCGCCCATCGGGCCGCCGATCACGAACCGGCCGGTCGGGTTGACGAGGAGGTTCTTGTGCAGGGCGCGCTCGTCGTAGAGCTCGGACGGCAGGACGGGCTCGATCACGTGCTCCCAGAGGTCGTCCTTGATCAGCGACTCCGCCCCCTCCTTGTGCTGGGTGGAGATGAGCAGCTTCTCGATCGACACCGGCCGGCCGTCGACGTAGCGGACCGACACCTGGGTCTTGCCGTCCGGCCGCAGGTAGGGCACCATCTCGGCCTTGCGGACGTCGGCCAGCCGCTTGGCCAGCTTGTGAGCGAGCGAGATCGGGAGCGGCATCAGCTCCTCGGTCTCGTTCGTCGCGTAGCCGAACATCATGCCCTGGTCCCCCGCGCCGGCGATGTCGAGCTCGTCGTCGTCCCCCGGGTCGGTGCGCGCCTCGAAGGCGGTGTCGACCCCCTGGGCGATGTCCGGCGACTGCTTGTCGATTGCGTTGATCACCGCGCAGGTGTGGCAGTCGAAGCCGAACTCGGCGTTCGTGTAGCCGATCTTGCGGATCGTGCTGCGGGCGATGTCCTGGATGTCGACGTACGTCTCGGTGGTGATCTCGCCCGAGACGACGACCAGGCCGGTGTTGACGAGCGTCTCGCAGGCGACGCGACCGGTCGGATCGTCCCGGAGCACGGCGTCGAGGACCCCATCGGAGATCTGGTCGGCGATCTTGTCCGGATGGCCCTCGGTGACGGACTCGGACGTAAACAGGAACTCGTTGTCGGACATGGGTGGTCGGCTCCGCGGTCGGTGATCTGCCCGCGGCAGCGTAGCGAGCGCTCGGCGCCGGCACCGCGTGGGTGAAGCGGCGCCGGCGCCTCTGAAACCGCGTCAGCGCCTCCCTCGATGGCCCCTCAGCGGCGCGGGGTCCGCGCCGGATGGATACCGCCCGCCACAAGGCGCCGAGCTGCGGGAGGCTGGTGCCTGCGCGATCCGCCGGCGCAGCCGCGCTCTCGTCACGTCCCGCGCCCTCGGGTCAGCGGTGGGACGGCCGACGAGGTGGCGGACGCCAGGGGTGGTGTCGGCGACCGGCGGGGAACTCGACGACGGCCTCGAAGCCGGCTCGGCGGATGATTGGGCTGTTCTGGCTGGGGGCGTAGCTGCCGGACTGGAACTGGGGGTTTAGCTGCTGGTTGTTCTGCAGGGTCAGGCCGTCGGCCTCCTGGCCCAGGTTGCCGCTGCCGTTGCCCCACACGTCGTTGCTCTGCACCAGGTTGCCCGTCCCGGTCAGCCCGGAGCTGCGGATGCCGTTCTCCTGGTTGTCGGCCACGATGTTGTTCGCGATCGTGTTCTGCGAGGCCGTGTCGCCCACCACCACGCCCGCCTTGTCGTTGGCCGCGATCGTGTTCCACTGCACCCGCACCCCGCTCGCCCCCGGATACAGCTGCACCCCGAACGACACGTTGTCGGTGATCAGGTTCCCGGCGACCAACCCACTCCCGTCGCCCCAGTAGATCCCCTGATCCTCATTGGCCTGCGTCGGGTCTGAGCTATCGCCATTGCCATGGATGTAGTTGCCGACGATCTCGTCGCCGTCCGCGCCGGTCACATAGACCCCCGCGTGCCACAAGTCGCCGGTGACCTCGCTGTCGAACAGCTGCACGTCAGGCGCGTCGAGCCACAGCAGCACATCCTCACCCTTCGGATCGGCGCTCGTCGGCGCATGGACCATGCCGGTCGGACCGTCGAACAACAGGTTCCAGATCCGCACATGCGAGCCGGACACCACGTTGTAACCCAGCACCATCGGACGGGTACCCGGCGCGCCCATGAACGTGATCGGCGCCGCAGCGGTCCCCGACGCACTCCACCCCGTGCGAACCCCACGCGCCCCATACGTCCCCGCCTCCAACACCACCGTATCCCCCGGCTGCGCCGCACTCACCGCCTTAGCCAACGACTGCCACGGCGCCGACTGCGTCCCCGGATTGCCATCCGACCCCGACGGCGACACAAACTTCGCCCCCACCGGCACCCCCGGCAACGCGCTGGAAACCCGGCGGGGAATCGACGCAGTGGTCCAAGCCGAGGCGCCGACGACAGATGTCGAGGCGGCGTGATCGCTGAAATCGTGGTGGGAATTCGCCGCCGCGCTCCCCGGTACGGCGAGCCCACCCACCAATCCGAGTGCCGCTGCCAGGGCAGCGACGCGGCAACGCACAGGTGCCATCCCTGTCCTCCCGTGTCATCGGGGACGGTCCTTCGGCAACCCGGCCGACTCGAGCGCACTCGAGTCCCGTGGCTTTGCGTGCCACCCACAGGAGCGGCGTGCCGGTTCGAGACGGATCTGTTTTTCAGAGGTGAGGGACCGACACCGCCGGGGCGTCCGTGCCCCGGCGGTGTCGCTCCCTCAGGACCCGACCGTGACCAAGATCGGGTAACCCTTGATGATGTGGACGCGAATCGCGCGGATCACGCGCTGTCCCGGCCGGAGACGGATCCGCCGATGTCCGATCACCGTGGCCGTGCGGTAGCGCACCAGCTTGACCGCGGTGAACGTGGCCACGCAGTCACCCTTGTGGTGACTCCAGCAGCGGATGCCCACGCGCAGGTACTTGCCGTGCACGACGCTTCGCGTCGCGTCGACGCGCATGCCGAACACGTCGTAGCCGGCCTCGATCTCATCGACGATGTACTGGTCCACGGTGGTGGACCCGCCGGAGCCGCTGCCGCTGCCGCCGCCCGAACCGCTGCCGCCACCCGAGCCGCTGCCGCCGCCCGAGCCGTTGCCGCCGCCCGAGCCGTTGCCGCCACCCGAGCCGCTGCCACCACCCGAGCCGCTGCCACCCGAGCCGCTGCCGCCACCATCGGCGGGGTTCGTGTCGTGACACGCGTCGCCCGACACGCTGACCGACGACTCGGCGGCCACGAGATCGACGATCGTCATCCCCCCGAGCGTCAGCCTCACGTGCAGACCCTGCTTGACGAGTGAGGTCGCGGTTCGCACCTCCTGACCCGGCTGGATCGACAGGACCGCCCCGGTCAGCTGCCCGAGTCCGGTCAGCGTCTCGGTGACCGCCTGATCGGTCGGGATCGTGGTCCCACCGATCTTCAGCGGCACCGTCGTGCTCGTCGCGTTGAACTGCGGCGCGCCGTTCACGCAGCTCGCCATCACCCGCGAGCTGATCGTGCCCGGCAGCTGGATGATCGGCGTCCCCTGTCCAGTGACCGAGATGTTGGCCACCGTCGCGTACGCCGTCGGCGTCTGATCCGCCGGCGCCTGCGTCGTGTCGATCGTCGTCTTCGCGTTCACCGCGTCGGCGTCGATCAGGTAATCGACCGATGGCCCGAGGTTCGCCACTCCAACCGAGTTCGTCCGGCACACCGACTGACCCTGATTCGCGATCAATGGCTCAATCGGCGCGTTGCCGAACACCGAGGCACGGACCGCGCTGGCCCCGCACTCCCAGTTCCCGGTGGCGGCATCCGCCGCCGCCGGCGCTGCACCCGCCGCCAATACGGCGACGAGCCCCATCGCGCCCATCCAAGGGCGCACCCGCTTCAAACCCTGCATCGTTTGCAACCTCCCGAGTTGCTCCTGATCCCGAGGGCGAGAATCCCGCCCCACACGGCGACCTTGAGAGGGCCACGCCAAAGAGTGGAGCTTCCAGGGCACCAAACCTCCTCGTGCCTCGCCCTTTGCGTCAGCCGCCGCGCCGCTCCCCGCGCTCGACGAAGTCGATGATGAGTGGGATCCCCTGCATCCGGTAGCGATCCCGCAGCCGGTTCTCCAGGAAGTACGCGTAGTCCCGGGTGACGAGCACCCGCGAGTTGACCTGGATGGAGAACCGCGGCGGGCGCTCCGCCGTCTGGGTCATGAACAGCAGCTTCAAGCGGCCCCCGCTGCCGGGCCGCCGCCCGCGAGCGGCCGGCGGCTGGCGGGCGGCCGTCAGCTCGGACAGGAAGCGGTTCAGCTGCGGCGTGGGGATCCGGTTCCGGCTCCGGTCGCCGAGCGCCACCGCCTCGACGAGCAGCCGAGTGACATGACGGCCGGTCTGCGCGCTGGCGGTGAGCACCCGCGGGCGCAGGCGGAGCTTCTGAGCCACCTTGGCCCGCTCGTGCTCGAGGTCGAGTCCGTCGGCCAGGTCCCACTTGTTCAGGACGAGCGCGGTCGCGCAGCCGCTTTGCATCGCCAGCTCGGCCACCCGTAGGTCCTGGGTGGTCACTCCGTCGGCAGCATCGCACACGACGAGCGCGACGTCGGCGCGCTCCGCCGCTCGGCGCGAGCGCAACGCGGTGTAGTACTCGAGCGACTCATCCACCTTGGCCGCCCGGCGCAGGCCGGCGGTGTCGATGAGGATCAGGCGATGGCCGTCGAAGTCCAGTGGCAGATCGATCGCATCCCGGGTGGTCCCGGCCTGCGGGGAGACGATCACCCGCTCCTCACCGAGCAGGCGGTTCACCAGGGAGGACTTGCCGACGTTCGGCCGCCCGACGAGCGCCAGGCGGACCGCCTCGTCAGCCGGCTCCGGCGCCTCGCCGGCCTCCGGTGCCAACGCGACGATCCGGTCCAGGAGGTCACCGGTTCCCAGTCCCTGCGCCGCCGAGACGGGCACCGGCTCCCCCAGCCCGAGGGCGTGGAACTCGGCGGCCAGCGGCAGCTCGGCGGCGGTGTCGATCTTGTTGGCCGCCACCACGACGGGCAGCGGGCTGCGGCGGAGCAGGTCGGCGAGCTCGAGGTCGCCGGGCCGGGCCCCGCCCCGCGCGTCGACGACGAGTACGGCGGCCGCGGCGTCGGCCAGTGCGGCGCGGGCCTGCGCCTGGATCTCCCGGGCCAGGCCATCCGGATCGCTCAGGTCGACGCCGCCCGTGTCGATCAGGGTGATCCGCCGGCCGTTCCAGTCGGTGTCGAGCTCCTTGCGATCCCGGGTGACGCCGGGTGTCTCGTGGACGACCGCCTCGCGGCGGCCGGTGAGACGGTTGACGAGCGAGGACTTGCCGACGTTCGGATAGCCGACGACGGCGACCTTCATCCCGCGGTCCCAGCGGCCAGTGCGGCGATGCGGTCGACCACCTCGTCGATCGACAGCTCGGTCGTGTCGAGCTGCGTCGCCCCGGACGCGGCGCGGAGCGGCGACTGGGCCCGTCCGGTGTCCCGCGCGTCGCGCTCCCGCTGATCGCTCAGCACCGACTCCGGATCGAGGCCGAGCTCACGCGCCCGCCGCCGGGCGCGCGCCTCCGGGCTGGCGGTGAGGAACACCTTGACCGCGGCGTCAGGCGCGACCACGGTGCCGATGTCCCGCCCCTCGGCCACCCAGTCGCCGGTGGCCAGCAGCCGGCGCTGCTCGGCGACGAGCGCCCGGCGGACGGCCGGGAGCGCGGCGACGCGAGAGGCGGCAGCCGAGACCTCGGGGCGGCGGATCTCCTCGCTCACGTCTTCGCCGTCGAGCCGGACCCGCGGCTCGAGCTCGATGCGAACCCGCTCGGCAACGGATCCGGGGTCAGCGGCGGGGTCGCGCAGGCTGGCGAGCGCCACACAGCGGTACATCGCGCCCGAGTCGAGCAGCGTGGCCCCGAGCCGTGTCGCGAGGCGGCGGGCAACGGTCGACTTCCCGGAGCCGGCCGGACCATCGATCGCGACGACCACGGCTACGCCGCCAGACGGGCGACGTCGGAGGAGAAGCCAGGGTAGGAGACGGCCGCGGCATCCATTCCCACCACCTCCACCCCCTCCTCCGAGGCGAGCCCGGCCACGGCGCCGAGCAGCGCCAGCCGGTGGTCACCGTGGCTGTGCAGAACGCCGCCGCGCAGGCCACCGGTTCCGGTCACGGCGAACCCGTCCCCCGTCGCCTCGATCTCGGCCCCGAGGCCGCGGAGCCCTTCCACCACGGTGGCGATGCGGTCGGACTCCTTGACACGCAGCTCGCCCGCGCCGTGGACGACCGTCTCACCCTCGGCGAAGCAGCCGAGCAGCGCGACCAGGGGCAGCTCGTCGATCGCCAGGGGCACCTCGTGCGGCTCGACCACCGTGCCCTCGATCGGCGCGCTGCGGATGTCGAGGTCCGCCACCGGCTCGCCGGGGCCGAACGCCCCCGGCGCCTCGATCTCCCCGAGCACGATCGCGCCCATGCGCTCGAGCACGCGCAGGAATCCCGCCCGCGTCCAGTTGACTCCCACCCCCTCGAGCAGCAGCCGAGAGCCGGACACGAGGATCCCGGCGGTGATCATGAACGCCGCCGAGCTGAGGTCACCGGGTACCTCGACCAGCTCCAGCTCCAGCTCGTCCGCGTTGCCGACCGTCGTCACGTACCCGCCGTGCGGATCGCCCACCCGCTCGATCGGGGCACCGCCCCGCAGCAGCATCCGCTCGGTGTGATCACGAGTGGCCACCGGCTCGCGCACCCGGGTTCGCTCGGTGACGATCCCGGCGATGAGCAGGCACGACTTCACCTGCGCGCTGGCCACCGGAAGCTCGTACTCGATCCCGCCGAGCGGACGACCGTGCACCTGCAGCGGCGGGTAGCGGTCCTGGCGTGCCTCCAGGCGAGCGCCCATCCGGCGCAACGGCTCGACGATCCGGTCGACCGGCCGGCGCCGGATCGAGGCGTCCCCGTCGAGCGTGAACCGCCCCTCGGGCTGGAAGGCCAGCCAGCCGGGGAGCAGCCGCATCAGCGTCCCCGAGTTGCCGACGTCGAGCGTCGCGTCGGGGACCTGCGCGTTGCGCAGCCCCGCCCCCCGGACCACCACCTCCTCCGGTCGCTCCTGGACGATGATGCCGAGTGCACGGAGCACGTCGAGCGTCGACCGGGTGTCGGCGGCATCCAGGTAGCCGCGGATCCGCACCGGCTCGGAGGCCATGGCGCCGAGGATCGCCGCCCGGTGGGAGATCGACTTGTCCCCGGCCACCCGGAGCCTGCCCCGCAAGGGGGGCGAGGGGTCGAACCGGGCGTTCACGGCCGGACGACGGGGTAGCCGAGCTCGGCGATCAGCGACCCGGCCCGCTCGGCGGCCGCCGTCCCGCCGATCCACAGGGCGACGACGCCTTCACTCATGTCCGGGGCAGGGTAGAGCGCCATGTCGCTGATGTTGACACCCGCGCGCCCGAGCTCCAGGGCCAGCTCGGCGATGACCCCCGGCCGGTTCGGCACCGCCACGCGCAGCTCGGCCGGCGGCTCGCCACCCGGGCCCGCCTGGAGCAGCCGCCGCCGCTGCGTCGCGGCCCGCTCGTTCCAGGCCACCACGGCCTTCCGATCGCCGTCGCCCAGCGCCTGCCGAATGGTCCGCAGGTGCGCGACGGCGGCGTCGAGCTCGGCGGTGAGGGCGTCGGCGTTGCCCAGGTAGATGTCGGCCCACACCGCGGTCGGCGCGCCGGCCACGCGGGTGGCGTCGCGGAAGCTCGGCCCGGTCGCCGGGGGCAGCTCCTTCCCGGCCGCCGAGGCCCGGTCGACCAGGAGGTTGGCCAGCACGTGCGGGAGGTGCGAGACCGCCGCCAGGCGCCGGTCGTGCTCCGCCGCCTCGATGGCGCACGGCTGGGCGCCGATCCCCGTCAGCATCCGGTGCAGGCGCTCGTAGAGCACGCCACTGGTGGCCGCGGTGGGGGTCAGGTACCACCGCGCCCCGTCGAACAGGTCCGCCCGGGCGTGCGCCACTCCCGCCGTCTCGGCACCGGCGAGCGGGTGGCCGCCGACGAACCGGGGATCGGCGACCGTCGGCGAGCACTCGCTTGACCGACCCGACGTCACTGACGACGCAGCCGGGCGGCGCGGCGTCGAGCGCGGCCTGGACGGTGGCGCGCAGCGCCCCGACCGGCACGCAGACGAACACCACGTCGGCATCACGCGCGGCCCCCGCCGGATCGGCGGCCACCGCGTCGATGGCGCCGCGGCGCGCCGCCTCGGCGAGGGTCGAGGCCGAGCGGCCCCACCCGGTGACGTGGCCGCCCAGCCGCTCACGAACCGCCAGTCCGATCGAGCCGCCGATCAGCCCGACCCCGATGATGCCGACCCGGGGTGCCCCGGCGGCCGCATCCGGCGGCGGGGTCACGCCCGGCGTCGGGCGGCGGCCGCGGCGGCCAGGCGCTCGAGCACCGCGACCGTCTCCTCCCAGCCGAGGCAGCCATCGGTGATCGACTGGCCTCGGACGAGCGCGGCGGGGTCGCGCAGCTCCTGGCGGCCGCCGACCAGGAAGGACTCGAGCATCGTGCCGACGATCGCCCGCTGGCCGGTCGCGAGCTGCGCCGCCAGGTCGGCGGCCACGGTGGGCTGGCGCTCGGGCTGCTTGCGCGAATTGTCGTGGGAGAGGTCGATCATCACCCGCTCGGGCAGCCGGGCCGCCCGGAGCAGGGTGAGCGCGGCGGCGACGTCCGAGGCGGCGTGGTTCGGCGCCGCCCGCCCCCCGCGGAGGATGACGTGGCAGTCGCGGTTGCCGCGGGTGTGGACGATCGCCGAGCGGCCGTGCAGGTCGATCCCGGCGAACGCGTGGGGCACCGCCGCGGCCCGCACCGCGTCGACGGCGACCTGGACGCCCCCATCGGTGCCGTTCTTGAACCCGACCGGCATCGACAACCCGGAGCCGAGCTGGCGGTGGATCTGGCTCTCGGTGGTCCGCGCGCCGATCGCCCCCCAGCAGACGGCATCGGAGATGTACTGCGGGGTGATGGGGTCGAGGAACTCGCAGCCGATCGGCACCCCGGCGGCGAGCACGTCGAGCAGCAGCCGACGAGCCAGGCGCAGGCCGGCATTGACGTCGCCCGAGCCGTCGAGATGCGGATCGTTGATCAGCCCCTTCCATCCCGTCGTCGTCCGCGGCTTCTCGAAGTAGACGCGCATCACGATCAGCAGGTCGTCGCTGAGCGACGGGATCAGGGCGGCCAGGCGGCGGGCGTAGTCGAGCGTGGCGTCGACGTCGTGCACGCTGCACGGGCCGACGACGACCAGCAGGCGGTCATCCTCGCCGTCGAGCACGGCGTGGACCTGCGCGCGACCGCCGAGCACCGTCTCGGCGCAGCCGTCGGACAGCGGCAGCTCGGAGAGCAGCTCGCCGGGGGAGACGAGCGGCTCCAGGCGCTCGATCCGCTGGTCGCGGACCGCCTGGCGGTGGTGCGGCGCAGCGGCGGACACCGCTACGCCGCCTCCGCCAGGACCGGAAGCGGGTCCAGACGCTTGCCGGCCAGCTCGGCGGCGGCCCTGACCCGAGCGGCGTAGCTCACCAGGTCGGCGGTCGGCAGCGACTGCCGGCCATCGCAGATGGCGGCGTCCGGGTCGGGATGGACCTCGACGATGATCCCGTCCGCCCCCACCGCGGCCGCGGCCACCGACAGCGGCGTCGACGAGCTCCCGGCGCCCGGCCGCGTGGCTCGGGTCGACGATCACCGGCAGCGACGTGCGCTCCTTGAGCACCGGGATGGCCGCCAGATCGAGCGTGAACCGGTAGGCGGTCTCGAACGTGCGGATGCCCCGCTCGCAGAGCACGACCCGCTCGTTGCCCTCGGCGAGCACGTACTCGGCGGCCTGGAGCAGCTCGTCGAGCGTGGCCGAGAGCCCGCGCTTGAGGAGCACCGGCGCGCCGGCCCGGCCGAGCTCGGTGAGCAGCGCGTAGTTCTGCATGTTCCGCGCGCCGACCTGCACGAGGTCGGCCACCTCCAGCACCTGGTCGAGGTCGCGGACATCGACGCACTCGGTGACGATCGGCAGCCCGGTCGCGGCCTTGGCCTCGGCCAGCAGGCGGAGCCCCGCTCGGCCGAGACCCTGGAACGAGCGCGGCGAGCTGCGCGGCTTGTACGCCCCGCCGCGGAACATCGTCCCACCGGCGGCGCGGACGGCAGCCGCCGTCTCGAGCGTCTGCTCGCGGCTCTCGACCGTGCACGGTCCGGCGATGAGGGTGAACCGCTCGCCACCGAGTCGGTGGCCGGCGATCTCGATCTGGAGGGGCTCTGCGGGGGTCATGACGGTCTCCTTGAAAAGCGTACGCGAGGGCGCGCGGCGAACGGCGGGGGCGGGGCACTCGGCGGGCCGGAGCGCCGGCCGCATGGCGCCTCCGGGGACGGTCGACCGAGCGCCTAGCTAAATCGCCAGAAGACGCGCGCGCCGCGGGAGACCTCGTACGTGCATGCGGCGCGGGCGGTCATGACGGGCTCGATTGTGACAGACGCCCGGGCGGACGTCGAGCGAACCTCGGAACTTCGGCGATTCACTCCCCCCAGGCGGGAGTGAATCGCCATTCATCGCGCGGGGAGCACGTCGGCGAGCGAAGACACGAAGCGGTCGTTCTCGGCCGGCGTGCCGACGGTGACCCGAAGCGCGCCGACGCGACCGAGTGAGGCCCCCGCGCGCACGAGCACTCCGCGCTCGCGCAGGCCGTCGAGCACGGCCGCCTCCCGCTCGGGCTCGGGCAGGCGCACCCAGATGAAGTTGGCGTCCGATTCGGCCACCCACGGGCCGAGATCGCGCACGCCCTCCACGAGGTCGATGCGCGCGGCCAGCGTGGCCGCCACCCGGCGCTCCACCTCGTCCTGGCGCGCCAGCGCGGCGACGGCGGCGGCCTGGGCGGCGACGTTCAGGTAGAACGGCTGGCGGACCTGGTCGAGCGCCACCGCCAGCTCCGGTGCGCCGCACAGGGCATAGCCGGCGCGCAGCCCGGCCAGGCCGTAGACCTTGGAGAAGGTGCGCAGCAGGACGAGGTTCGGGTGGCGGGCCAGGAGCTCGACCGACGCCTGCGTGTCGCCGAGCGTCAGCGCGAACTCGACATACGCCTCGTCGAGCACGACGCACACGTGGCGGGGGATCCGCCGCAGGAACGCCTCGACCTCATCGAGCGGCAGGCAGGTCGAGGTGGGGTTGTTCGGGTTGCAGACGAGCACCAGGCGGGTCGCGGCGGTGACCTCGATCGCCATCGCGTCGAGGTCGTGACGCTCCTCCTCGTCGAGTGGCACCTCGATCGCGCGGGCCCCCGAGGCGGCGGCCAGGTGCGGGTAGACGCTGAACGCCGGCCAGGCGTAGACGATTTCGGCGCCCGGCTCGAGCAGCGCCTCGCCGACCGCCAGCAGCAGGTCACAGGAGCCGTTGCCGAGCGCGATCCGCGCCGGCGGGATCCCGTAGCGGTCGGCCAGCGCGCGGCGCAGCGGCGCGTACGCCGGGTCCGGGTAGCGGTTGGCGCCGGCCAGCGTCCGGCTGGCGGCCTGCACCACCTCGGGCAGCGGGCCGAAGCACGACTCGTTGGAGGCGAGCATCGCCATCTCGCCGCCGAGGTCGTAGCCGGCGGCCACGGGGTAGACCGGGATCCGCCGGATCCGCTGCGCGAACTCAGGTGGCACGCGGCCTATTGTGCCGCGTGCAGGTCGCCCCGCAGCTCTCGCGCGCGGCCGAGGTAGACGTGGCGCGGCTCGTGTTCCTCCGCGGCGTAGTAGTGCACGAGCACCCGGATCACGCGGGGCATGGCGCGGGGCACCGGGATCTCCCGGGCGCAGAGCAGGGGCACCGTGTCGAGCCCGAGCGCCCGGGCGGCGACGGCCGGGAACTCGGCGTCGAGGTCGTCGGTCAGGGTGAAGATGCAGCTGACCATCGCCTCGGCGGCGAGGTCGTTGCGCGCCATCAGCTCGCGCATCAGCTCATCGGTCGCACCGAGGATCTGCTCGGCGTCGTTGCGCTCGACGCTATGTGCTCCGCGCAGCGCGAACAGCCGCATCGGGACCCGAGTCTGTCAGAGGCGCGCCCGGCGGCTCCACCGGCCGGACCTCGTACACGGTGGCGCAGCCGAACCGGCGCACCCGAACCAGTACCGGGGCGAGCGTCGGGCGCAGGTCGGCATTCCAGCGGCAGTCGGCGAGCAGGAACCGCGCGCCGCTCCGCCGGACGAGGTCCAGACCCTGGGTGGGCGTCATCTCGCCGCTGAAGAGCTGCAGGGCCAGCGACGTCCGGGTCAGGCAGCCGGGCTGTGACCACAGGCAGTCGCCGACGAGCACGCGCCGGCCGGTCCGCTCCGGGATGTACGCCCCGAGGTAGCTGCGGGTGAGCACGCCGCCCGGCACGGTGTCCCGCGCCAGGTAGGCGACGGCGTCGCGCTCGCTCGGCGTGATGAAGTTGGCGTTGTCCGGGTACGGCGCGGCGAGCCGGCGCTCGGAGCGGAGCTGGAGCCAGCCGCCGGGAACGGTGAGGACGGCGAGGACGACCAGCACCGCCGGGCGCAGCCACGGGCCGCCGCGCATCACGGGGGGCAGCCCGGCCACCCCCTGGACAGCGAGGATCGCGAGCGGGAACGTGACCCCCTGGAAGGCGTGGAGCGGGGTCGCACCGAGCACCGAGGAGGAGAGCACGTACTCGACCAGGGTCGCCAGCAGCCAGGTCCGCAGCGCGACGTCGAGCCAGCTGCGAATCGGCCGGCGCAGCCCGAGCAACGCGGGGAGGGCGAGCGGCGCGACGTAGATCAGGAGCGGCCACAGCGCGAACGCGTGCTTGCTCGCCCCCCGGGCGAGCTCCCAGGAGCGATCGGTCTGCCCCAACAGCCAGTAGTACAGGAGCCCGGCCGCGACACCCGCCAGCGCGGTCACGGGCAGTCGCCACGCAGGTCGATCCCGTCGCCACCACCGCTCGGCCTCGGTGAGCACGAGCACGATCGCCAGCAGCTCGCCGTGCCACGGGTGGATGACCGTCGAGATCCCTCCGAGCGCCGCCGGCCACGGGGTGAGCCGGCCGCACGCCCGGTCCCGCGCGTAGATCATCAGCGCTCCGAGCATCGCCGCCATCGACAGCAGCGCGGGCGTGTATCCCCAGGAGAGAAAGACCGGATACAGGTCGCCGAGCACGGTGAAGGACCCGTAGGCGACGGTGGCCCCGGCGAAGAACAGCGCCAGGACCAGGGCCGCGCGTCGCGGTCCGACTCCGTCCACCGTGCGGTGGACGAGCGCGCGCACGGCGAGGAAGATCGCCAGCACCGCGACCGGCTTCCACACCAGCAGCGCCACGGCGAGCGGCACCCCGAGCGCCGCCAGCCCCGCCGACACGGTGACCACGGGCATGAAGTAGTCGGCCGGCGTGGGGCGCAGGACGAACAGGTTGGCCGACAGCACGTGGTGCGAGGCGCTGCGGATCCACGACAGGTACTGCATCTGGTCGACGATGTAGACGCCGTCAGTACCGGTCCACACCCGGTGGTGGACCCACACCTGGAGCAGGTCGAGCACCACCACCCACAGCGACAGCAGGCCAAACGCGCCAAGCAGCGCGAGCTCGACCCGGTCGAACCGCCGGGTCGGCGCGGCGGGCGATGCGGGCGGTCCGGCCATGCGGTCCCGCAACGTAACAGCGGGGCCGAGGCTAGCCGGCGAGGCGGATCTGCAGGTTCGTCGAGGCCTGGCCGACCGGGCTGCTCATCAGGTTGATGTGATGGGCGCGCATGAACATCTCGGTGGCGGGGACGAACGTGAGGACGAGGTAGACCGTCAGCGCCAGCGCCACCCGGCGCAGCCGCACGCTGTTCGCCACCGCGGCGAGCGGCAGCAGCCAGACGACGTACCAAGGCATCAGCCAGGCCAGGCTGGCGATGAGCGCCACGGTCGCCCAGCCCGCGCCGGTCAGCCAGTCACCGCGGCGCCGCAGCAGCCAGGCCACGGCGAGCACGACCAGCGCGTTGGCCACCCGCAGCAGCCACGGCGCCCCACCGCCCGCCCCGATCAGCAGGCCGACGACGTTCGGCACGCTGAACGGCGTCAGGAGCGTGCTCTGGTCCTGGAGGTTCGGCAGGTGTGCGCCGAACAGCGCGAGGGTCAGCGCCGCCACCGGCAGCGCGGCGAGCGCCGCTCCCGTCAGCAGCCGCACCCGCCGCCGGGCCGGCCGCGCGCCGAGCAGCAGAAACGGGAGCACGAGCACGGCGGTGAACTTCACCGCCACGGCGAGCGCGACCATCGCGCCGGCCGCCCGATCCCGGCGCTCGAGCATGAACACGACCGCGGCCAGCGTCGGCACGAGCATGAAGAAGTCGTTGTGGAAGCCCCCGACGGCGTAGACGAGGTAGATGGGGTTGAGCGCGACGAGGGCGACCGCGTACCGCGGATCGCGCCCAAGCGCGCGCGCACACCGCGCCACGAGCCAGACGAACGTGAGCGCGAGTGTCACGACGATCGCCTTCAGCGCCCAGTAGGCGACCGGGATCGGCAGCCAGGCGAGCGGGTACGTCACGGCGGTGAACAGCCAGCCGTACGGGCTCTGCAGGTGGTGCCAGGAGCTGAAGCGGAACACCGGGTCGTACAGGATCGTGGCGATCCCGTGGGCGTACGGGTTGAGTCCGTGGAGCGCCCCCAGCCGGGCGTAGCCGAGGTAGTTGAAGACGTCGTTGAGCTGCATCGGGGCGCTCAGCAGAAGGACGAGGTGGAGTCCGACGACGGCCAGGCCGAGCGCTCTCAGCGAGATCACCCGTACGGCTCCGAGCACCACCCCGTACAGGACGAGCATGAGCACGAGGACGACGCTGAACGCGATGTTCAGCGTTTGATAGCCGACCCGGAAGTGGAAGAGGAGGTGGAGCGGCCCCGCCTCCCAGGCGGGGAAGCCGCGGTCGCTGCCCGGCACCAGCGGGCCGCTGCCCGCCGTGGCGCAGACGACGATGCCGGCCACCGCGACGACGATCAGCCCCAGAGCCAGATAGCCGGCGCGGGCTCGGCTCAGCGCGCGGGCGCGCGGGAGGCGGATGCGCAGCGGCACCGCACCGAGGCGAGCGGCGAGCGTCCCGTCACCCCGTGGCGCGGGGACCGTGGCGGGCGGCGCCGCGAGCGCGACGGTCCCGTCCGCAGGTGTCGGATCCTGAGCCATCGGTCGCTTCGAACATACTGCCCGGCGCAGAATGGTCACCCGTTTGAGAGCAGTTGCGATCAGGTTAAGGGACCCGGTGGTGGCGGCCGTGGCCGCGCTCACCGCATTGGCCGCGATCCTGCGGTTCACCCGCCTCGGCCACCAGGGGTTCTGGTTCGACGAGGGCAACACGGCGCTGCTCGTCCGCCAGCCGGCGGGAGAGATGCTCCGCCTGCTCCGCCACTCCGAATCGACCCCGCCGCTCTACTACTGCCTGGCCTGGATCTGGGTCCGCGTGTTCGGCCGCGACGAATACGGGCTGCGCTCCCTGTCGGCGCTGGCCGGCACCCTGACCGTGCCCGCCATCCACCTGGCCGGCAGCCGGCTCGTGTCGCGCCGGACCGGGGTGGCGGCCGCGGCGCTGGTGGCGACCAACCCGCTGCTCATCTGGTACTCGCAGGAGGCGCGGGCGTACTCCATGCTCATCCTGCTGAGCGCCGCCACGCTCGCCGCGCTGGGCGGCGCGCTGGCGACACCGGGCCGCCGTCCGCTGACGATCTGGGGCGTGCTGGCGGCCGTCGCCCTGGCCACCCACTACTACGCGGTGCTCGTCGTCGTCCCGCAGGCGCTGCTCCTGCTCTGGCGCCGTCGCCGGACGGCAGTGCCGGCGGTGGCCGGCGTGGCGGTGGTGGGGCTGGCGCTGCTGCCGCTGGCTGTCCTCCAGGAGCGCACCAACCTCACGAGCTGGATCCACGCCATCCCACTCAACGCCCGGCTGACCCAGCTGCTGCCGACGTTCCTGCTCGGCTTCCAGGGGCCGGCGTACGACACGCTCGTCCGGGTGGTGGCGGTGACTGCGGCGCTCGGCGTCGTCGCCCTCGCCGCCTGGGCGCCGAGCCGCGCCCCGCGCGGCGCGGTGCGCTGCGCCCGGTTGCTGGCGGCCGGCGTCGCGCTCGAGCTCGTCCTCGTGGCCGCGGGGGCGGACGACCTGCTGACGCGCAATCTGCTCGCGCTGTGGGTGCCGGGCGCCGTCGTGGTCGCCGCCGGCCTGGCCGAGCTGCCCACACGGAGGTGGGTGGTGCGGCTGGCCGGGAGCGCCGCGGTGGTGGCGGTGTGCGCGGCGGGGACCGCGACGGCGATCGGGGTGGCGGTGGAGCGCAGGTGGCAGCGGCCGGACTGGCGGGTGGTGGCGCGGCTGATCGGCCCGCGCAGCGCGCCGGGGATCGGCCCCCGCGCCGTGCTCGTCCAGCACCTGTCGGTCCTGCTCCCGCTGTCGCTCTACGTCGATGACCTCCACTTCTGGCCCGGCGCGCGGGCGGGCGCCGTCGGCGGCGGGCGGACGGTGCGGGTGCGGGAGCTCGACGTGATCAGCTTCACCGCGCCGCGGGCCTCCCTCTGCTGGTACGGCGCGGCGTGCAACCTGACCGGCAGCCGAGCCCAGCGGCGGTACGCCGTGCCGGGGCTGCGCCAGGTGTGGCGCCGCCACGTCCTCCAGTTCACCGTCGTGCGGCTCGAGAGCCCGCGGCCGGTGGCGATCAACCTGACGATCGTCGCCCGCGCCTTGCGGACGACCCACGCCCGCTCGGACGAGCTGCTGCTGGCGCATTGAGCGCCGCCACCTCGGCGCTCGACAGGCGGCGGTGAGCCCCGGTCGCCAGGCGGCCGAGCGCCAGTCGCCCGATCGCCACCCGCTCCAGGGCGGCCACCGGATGGCCCACCGCCTCGCACATCCGCCGCACCTGGCGGTGGCGGCCCTCGTGGATGGTGATCTCCAGCGTGTCGGGCGCCAGGCGCCGGACGCCGGCCGGAGCGGTGGCGCCGTCATCGAGCGTCACCCCGCGGCGGAGCGATCGGATGGCCGGCTCGCGGACCGGCGGTCGGCGGACGACCGCCCGATAGGTCTTTCCCACCTCGAAGCTCGGATGGGTGAGGCGGTGGGCGAGCGAGCCGTCGTTCGTCAGCAGGATGAGTCCGCTGGTGTCGATGTCGAGCCGGCCCACGGGGTAGAGCCGCAGCGGCGAGGCGACGAGCTCCACCACGGTCGGCCGCCCCTGCGGGTCGGCGGCCGTGGACACGACGCCGAGCGGCTTGTGCAGCGCCACCACCACCCGCTCGAGGACCGGTGCCACCGGCACGCCGTCGAGCGTCACCCGGGCGTCCGGATCGACGTCGGTGGCCACGTCGGTCAGCAGCTCCCCGTCGAGGGCCACCCGGCCACCCCGCACGAGCTCCTCGGCGGCGCGCCGGGAGGCCACGCCGGCGTCGGCGAGGAACTTGGCGATCCGCACGGCCCTGCCAAGCTTATGGGCATGGACCTCGAGCAGCTGGAGCGCGCGGTGGCCGATGCCGGGGAGCCCGCCTACCGGGCCCGTCAGGTGTGGCGCTGGGTGGCGCAGGGGGCGGCGGACTTCGCCGCCATGACCGACCTGCCGCAGGCCCTGCGCCTTCGGCTCGCCGCCGAAGTGCCGTTCTCCACCCTGGCGGTGGAGTCCGAGGCGCAGGCCCATGACGGCACCGTCAAGGCCCTGTTCCGCACGCACGACGGCCACCCGGTCGAGGCAGTGCTCATGCGCTACGGCGACGGGCGACGGTCGCTCTGCCTCTCCTCACAGTCCGGCTGCCCGCTCACCTGCACGTTCTGCGCCACCGGCCAGATGCGCTTCGGGCGCAACCTGTCGCAGGGGGAGATCCTCGACCAGGCGCTGCACTTCCGCCGCCGGACGGCGGTCGATCATGCCGTGTTCATGGGCATGGGCGAGCCGCTGATGAACCTCGACGCGGTGCTCGATGCGTGCCGGCGGCTGCCCGAGATCGGCATCACCCACCGGCGCACGGCGATCTCGACCGTCGGGTGGATTCCGGGGATCGACCGACTGGCCGCGCAGGAGATGCCGATTCGGCTCGCCCTGTCGCTCCATGCCCCCGAGGCCGCCCTGCGCACGCAGCTGATGCCGGTCAACGCGCGCTACCCGCTGGACGACGTGCTCGCCGCCTGCCGGCGCTTCTACGCCGCCAAGCGCCGCAAGGTGTTCGTCGAGTACGTGATGCTCGCCGGGGTCAACGACGGTTTCGGCCAGGCGGCTGCGCTGGCGGAGCTCCTCGATCCGCGCGTGTTCAAGGTCAACCTGATCCCGTACAACCCGACCGAGTCGCGGTATGCCGGTTCGAGCCCGAAGGCGATCGAGGCCTTTCGGGCCGAGCTCGGCCGCCACGGCGTCGAGGCGACGGTGCGGCTGACGCGCGGTCGTGACATCGACGCCGCCTGCGGCCAGCTGGCGGCCCGGGCGCTCGCGGGCGCCGTATGATCCTCGGCGCCTGATGGGACCCCGCCAGCTCGCCATGCTCGTCGCCGCCGGCCGGATCGGCTTCGGCGCCGTCCTGCTCGCCGATCCCCAGCCGCTGCTCGAGCCGTGGATCGGCGGCGACGGCGCCCGGCCCGCTGCCCAGGTGCTCGGCCGCGCGCTGGGGGCTCGCGACCTCGTGCTCGGGGCCGGGGCGATCAGCGCCACGGACGACGCCCTGGTCGGCTGGCTGGTCGCGGCGCTGGCCGCCGACACGACCGACCTCCTCGCCACCCTCGGCGCGCGCGAGGGGGTTCCGCTGCGCGGGCGCCTGCTCGTCGGGGCGGCCGCGTTCGGCGGGATGGCGATGGGCGCGGCCGCGGTGGCCGGGCTCCTCTCCGGCGCGCGCGACTAATCCGCGACGCTGCCCGCGCGTGCCTCGCCGGCCCGCAGCAGCCGCTCGCGCAGCTCGGCCTCGAGCTCCGGCGCGGGATCGAACTCGGCCAGCGGCGCCAGCTCCTCCAGACGGTCCAGCCCGAACAGCCGCAGGAACATGTCCGTCGTCCGGTAGAGCACGGCGCCGAACTCCGAGCGACCGCTCTCCTCGATCAGCCCCCGCTCGAGCAGCGTCCCCGCGGCCGACTCGGCGTTCACCCCGCGGATGCGCCCGACCTCCGGCCGGGAGACCGGCTGGAGGTAGGCGACGATGGCCAGGGTCTCAGCCTGGGCGGGGGTGAGCGGAGGCGTGCGGGGGCGAGCGAGCAGCCGCCGGGCGTCGTCCTCGGCTTCCGGATGGCTGGACAGCGCCCAGCCGCCGCCGACCCGCCGTAGCACGAGCCCGCGCCGGTCGTAGTCGAGCTGCTCGCGCAGGCGCTCGAGCCCGGTCACCACCTCGTGGAGCTCGGCCTCGGCCGCCTCGGCCAGCGCCTCCGGGGTGACGGGGTCCGGGCTGAGGAACAGCAGCGCCTCGAGCCGGGACTCGAGCGGCAGGCTCACGCGACGGCCCCGATCCGCGCGGGGGCGGACTGCGCAGGCGGGGCGGCGAGGTGGCTGCTCCCGGCGCGTTCGACCGTCACCGCGCCGAACGGCTCGTCCTGACGCCACGTCGCCTCCCCGGCCTTGTACAGCTCGAGCAGCGCGAACACGGTGACGGCGATCGTCACCCGGTCGGCCCGCGCCACCGCCTCGTCGAAGTCGAAGCACCCACGGCCCAGGAGCGCCCGCAGATGGGCGAGCCGCTCGGCCACCGTCACCTTGGCCACGGTGACGTGGCTGAGGTCGACGGGCCGCGGCAGCTCGAGCAGGCCGCCGAGGGCCGCGGCCAGGCGGCGGGGGTCGTAGACCGCCCGGGCGTCCTCGAGCGTCGCCCGGCGGAGGAACGGCGGTGGTGGCGCCTGGCGGAACCGGTGGCCCGACTCGGCCGCCAGCCGCTCGCCGAGGTGATCGGCCGCGGCGCGGAAGCGATGGGCGTCGAGCAGGCGCGCCAGGAGCTCCTCGGCCGCCTCGCCCGGGTCGAGTGCGACGGTTTCGACCTCCTCGCCCGGCAGCATCAGCCGGCTCTTCAGCTCGAGCAGGGCGGCGATCAGCACGAGGAACTCGGTCGCCGCCTCCAGGTCGAGCTCCCCCCGCGCTTCGAGGTGGTCAACGTAGGAGACGACGACCTCGGCCAGGTCGACCTCGAGCAGGTCGACCTCCTCGCGCAGCACGAGGGTCAGCAGCAGGTCGAACGGCCCGGCGAAGACGTCGAGGTCGAGCTCAAGGTCGATCAGGCGCACGGTCGCCGTGAACGCTAACGAGCGGCTCGGACCGCGCCGAAGCCCATCGCCTCCCGCACGTCGGCCACGGTCTCGACGGCGATCGCGCGGGCACGCTCGGCTCCGGCGGCGAAGACCCGTTCGAGCTCGCTCTCCTCGCCCCGCAGCGCTCCGTAACGCTCGCGGACCGGGGCCAGGAAGTCGACCACGGCTTCGGCCACGGCCGCCTTGAAGTCTCCATACCCCCGACCGGTGAACTCGGCCTCGATCGCCTCCGGGCGCTCGCCGCGCACGGCGGCAAGGATCTCGATCAGGTTGCTGATCCCAGGCTTGTCCGGCGCGCGGCGCACATCGCCGCCCGAGTCGGTGACCGCGCTCTTGATCTTCTTGGTGATAGCGCCCGGCTCGTCGAGCACGTACACCGTGCCGGCCTCGGTGCCGCCGGTGGTCGACATCTTCCGCTCCGGCGTCTGGAGATCCATGATCCGCGCGCCGACCGTGGGGTAGATGCCGTCGGGCACGACGAGCTGCTCGCCGAAGCGGCGGTTGAAGCGCTCGGCGATGTCCCGCATCAGCTCGATGTGCTGGCGCTGATCGTCGCCCACCGGCACCTCCTCGGCCCGGTAGGCGAGGACGTCGGCGGCCATCAGCACCGGATAGGCGAACAGCCCGGCCGACTGCAGGTCCCGCTGTCCGCCCGACTTCTCCTTGAACTGGTGCATCCGGTTCAGATCGCCGAACGAGCAGACGCTGGAGAGCAGCCAGGTCAGCTCGGTGTGCTCGGGGACGTCGCTCTGGCGAAAGAAGATGCAGCGGTCGGGGTCGAGCCCGGCGGCGAGCAGCGTGGTCGCCGTGTCGAGCACCGCCTCGCGTAGGCCGGCGGGCTCGTAGGGGACGGTGAGGGCGTGGAGGTCGACGATGCAGAACAGCGCATCGCCCCGGTCCTGCCCGGCCACGTACTGCGTGATCGCTCCGATGTAGTTGCCGAGGTGCTTGCGTCCGGTCGGCTGGATTCCGGAGAAGATGCGCGGCACGGCGGCCGTCACGGTATCGGGCGCGCCCCGGCGGCCGCCGGCCGCGGGGGCCGCGTCGGGCGCCCGGACAGCAGCCACGCCGCCACGACTCCGGCTGCCGCCCCGCACACGTGGCCCTGCCAGGAGATGTGGGGCTGGGGAATGACGCTCCCGAGCAGCGCGCCGCCCCAGATCACGCCGACGAGCGCACCGACCAGGCACTCGAGCAGGTTGCGGTCGAACACGCCGCGGGCCAGCAGGTAGGCGGCGTAGCCAAACACGATGCCGCTGGCCCCCACGGTCACCGTGCCGCCGGGCGCGACCAGCCAGGTGCCGACGCCGCCGAGGACGATGATGATCGCCGTGACCCTGGCCAGGCGGGCGGCGCCCCGCAGCGCGATGATCGCGCCCATGAAGGCCAGCGGCACCGTGTTGCCGAGCAGGTGGACGAAGCTGGCGTGCAGGAACGGTGCGGTGAGGATTCCCCACAGCCGTCCCAGGTTGCGCGGATAGATGCCGTCGCGGTCCAGCGCGTAGCTGTCGAGCGAGTTGACGATCTCCACCACCCACATGACCGCGACGATGCCGGCCAGCAGCGCCAGCCCCTCGCGAGCCGCTCCCGCTCGTGCCTTCATGCCGCGTCCCTGAGCACCGTCTCGGCCACCGCCAGCGCCACCTCCGCCCGAGTGTGCAGGGAATCGCGCAGGAGGAACTCGTCAGCCGTGTGCGCGCCGCCCCCGCGTGGGCCGAGCCCGTCGATGGTCAGCGGAATGGCGGCGGCGAAGTGGCTGGCGTCGCTGGCGCCCCCCCGGCCGGCGGCGACCACCGGCCGGCCGAGCCGCTCGGAGGCCTCGGCGAGCACGCCGTCGACCTGGCCGCGAGAGTCCATTCCCGGCCACCGCCGCTCCACCACCGGCTGCAGCTCCACCCCGTCGCGCTCCGGCGGGACCGCCTTCAGCACCGGCTCGAACGCCTCCAACCGGTCGGCCCGCAGGTCGAGCACCAGCTCGCCGGCGTCCGGTACGACGTTCAGCGCCTCGCCGCTGCGCACGATCGTCGGCACGACGCTCAGGCGGTCGGGGCCGTGGGGATCGTGCCGGGCGGCGAGCTCGACGGCGGTGCGGGCGAGCGCCAGCAGGGCGCTGCGGCCGTGGTCGGGCGCGCTGCCGGAGTGGGCCGCCCGTCCCCGGGCGGCGATCCGGACCGTGCCCGCCGCCTTCCGTCGCACCACGACGCCCTCCGCTCCGTCGGGGGCGACCTCCCCCGCCTCGAAGCACAGGCAGGCGTCGTAGCCGGCGAACCGCGGGACGTGAGCGAAGTCCGACGTGCGCCACTCCTCGTCGGTGACGAGCAGCAGCGTGAGCTCGGCGAATCGCTCCGGGTGCTCGGCGAGCAGGCGGACGGCGCCGATGGCGAGCACCACGCCGCCCTTCATGTCGACCGTGCCCGGGCCGTACAGCCGCTCGCCGTCGCGGCGCAGCGGGACGTGCGCCGCGTGGGTGATCACCGTGTCGAGGTGGCCGAGCAGCAGGACCCGGCGGCGGCCACTGCCACGGACTCGGGCCACCAGATCGGCCGCATTGCCCGGCGTCGAACAGGGCACCCGCTCGAGCTCGAACTCCGGCGGCAGGAACGCGGCGCACAGCGCGACCGCCTCCTCGGCCCCGGGGACGTCGCCCGACGGGCTCGACACCCCGACGAGCGCGTCGAGCTCCCGCTCGGCCCGCTCGGCGATCTCAGCGGCGCGTTCGATCATCTCCTCCTCAGTATGGAGGGTTCAGAAGTGGCCGACGAGCGAACCGGCCGAGATCCGCCGGGTGTCGTCGGGGGCGGGGCGGAGGATGAGGATCTCGGCCGGCACCCGGTCGAGCAGCCACTGGAGGTCGTCGCCGCTCAGCCCGTCCTCGGCCGACACGATCACCCGGTCGAACTCCTCGCCCTCGATCAGGCGGCGCAGCGAGTCACGGTACGTCCGGCCGCGGCCGATCCGGGGGTCCACGGCCACCCCCCGGACGCTCGCCTGCTGCTCGATCGCCTCGATCAGCGGCATCGCGGCGCCGCACTGGACCGGCAGTGGCGCATCGATCGGCAGGTGGCGCGGCACCCGGGCGAGGAACGCCGGCATCAGCGTCGCGTCCTCGGCCCGAGCGAGGCGAACCGCCGCCTCGAACGCACGGCGGGAGATCGCCTGACCGGTGAACGGCAGCAGGATCCGGCGAACGGTGGGCGCCCGCTGGCCGCTCGGGCGGCGGCCGTGCGGCGGCAGCCACCAGCCGAGGGCCAGCCCGGCCAGGAGCGCCACGGCGATGGCGAGCACCACGATCACGTCGTCCTCCCGCTCCGATCGGCGACGATCCGCACGTCGACCCCCGGCAGCAGCTCCATCAACCGTTGCGGCAGCGGCGTGCGCAGCCGGGCCAGGCCACGAGCCGGGCGGCTGCGCCCCAGCAGGATGTACGTCGCCCGGCGGCGGCGGGCGACGTCGGCCACCGCCTCGGCGACGGCGTCTGACTCCTCGACGAGCAGCGTCGCGCCGAGCAGCGAGGCGAGCTGGCGCAGGCTGGCGAGTGCCCGCTCCTGCTCGGCGTCCGGCACGGCGCCGGGCGGCTTGACCCACAACAGGTCGACCTCGGTGCCAAGCCGCTGGGCCGAGCGCCAGGCCCGGCGGACGAGTCGCTGGGCGCCCGGGTACGGCTCGACCAGCGCGAGCAGGCGCTCGCTCACCGCCTGCGGGGCGTCGGCGGCCACCATCTCCTCCCGGCGATGGATCGGCTCGGCGAGCTCGAGCCGCTTGTGTCCCACCTCCTCGGCCACCTGGCGGAGCGCCACCTCGCGCAGGGCGCTGAGGTTCTCGATGCGGAAGAACCCGTTGAGCGCGGCATCGATCCGTTCGGGTGGGTAGACCTTGCCGGCCCGCAACCGGTCCAGCAGCGCCTCCGGGGTCAGGTCCACGAGCACGATCTGATCGGCCCGCCCGAGCACCGCGTCGGGGATCGTCTCCCGCACGCGGATCCCCGACAGCTCGGCGATCTGGTCGTTCAGCGAGTCCAGGTGCTGGACGTTGACCGTGGAGAGGACGTCGATGCCGGCCGCCAGCACGTCCTCGACGTCCTCGTAGCGCTTCTCGTGCTCGGTGCCGGGGACATTGGCGTGCGCGAGCTCGTCGATCAGGCAGAGCTCCGGCACGCGGGCGAGGATTCCCGGCAGGTCCATCTCCTCGAGCCCGGACTCCCGGTAGCGGACCCGCCGCCGGGGCACGACCGGCAGTCCGTCGGCAATGGCCGCGGTGTCGACGCGGCGATGGGATTCAAGCAGGCCGATCACGACGTCCCGTCCCGCCTCGAGCTCGGCGTGCCCCTCGAGCAGCATCCGGTACGTCTTGCCCACGCCGGCCGCCATCCCGAGGAACACACGCAGGTGTCCTCGGGCGGGCTCGTTCACGCCCCCAGCAGGTTGTGCACGATCAGGTCGATCAGCTTGATCCCGATGAAGGGCACGACGATCCCGCCGAGACCGTAGATCCACAGGTTGCGCCGCAGCAGCGCGCTGGCGCCGATCGGCCGGTAGCTCACGCCACGCAACGCGATCGGGATCAGGGCCGGGATGACCAGGGCGTTGAAGATGATCGCCGAGATGACGGCCGACCGCGGCGAGCCGAGTCCCATGATGTTCAGCACGTGCAGCGGGCCCGTGCCGCCCCGCGTGGTCGCCCAGGTGGAGACGAACACGGCGGGCAGGATGGCGAAGTACTTCGCCACGTCGTTGGCGATGGAGAACGTCGTCAGCGCCCCCCGGGTGATGAGCAGCTGCTTGCCCACCTCGACGATCTCGATCAGCTTCGTCGGGTTGGAGTCGAGGTCGACCATGTTCCCGGCCTCCCGCGCCGCCTGCGTGCCGGTGTTCATCGCCACCCCGACGTCGGCCTGGGCCAGCGCCGGGGCATCGTTGGTCCCGTCGCCGGTCATCGCGACCATCCGGCCGTCGGCCTGCTGCTCGCGGATGAGCTGGAGCTTGGCTTCCGGGGTCGCCTCGGCGAGGAAGTCGTCGACGCCCGACTCCTCGGCGATCTTCGCCGCGGTGAGTCGGTTGTCGCCGGTGATCATGATCGTGCGGATCCCCATCTGGCGCAGCTGGTCGAAGCGTTCGCGCATGCCGTCCTTGATCGTGTCCTTCAGGTAGACGACCCCCACGACCTGTGCGTCGCGGGCGACGGCCAGCGGGGTCCCCCCCTCCCGGCCGATCCGCTCGAGCGTCGGTCCGAGCTCGCCCGGCGGCCGACCCCCCTGCCCCCGCGCGAACGCGATGACCGCGTCGCCCGCGCCCTTGCGGAGCATCCGCCCGTCGAGGTCGACGCCGCTCATCCGGGTCTGCGCGGTGAACGGGACGAACGACGCGCCGAGCGCGCCCATGTCGTGCTCGCGCAGCCCGTACTGCTTGGCCAGCACGACGATCGAGCGCCCCTCCGGAGTCTCGTCGGCCAGCGAGGCCAGCTGCGCCACCTCGGCGAGCTCGGCCTCCCCCACGCCCGGCATGGGGATGAACTCGGCGGCCAGCCGGTTGCCGATCGTGATCGTGCCGGTCTTGTCGAGCAGCAGGACGTCGACGTCGCCCGAGGCCTCGACCGCGCGGCCGGACAGCGCAAGCACGTTGCGGCGGACGAGGCGGTCCATGCCGGCGATGCCGATCGCCGACAGGAGCGCTCCGATCGTCGTCGGGATGAGCGCCACGAGCAGCGAGATGAGCGTCGTCTCGGAGATCCGGGTGCCGGCGAACAGGCCGAACGGGCGCAGCGTGACGACGACGATCATGAAGATGAGGGTGAGGCCGGCGAGCAGGATGCCGAGCGCGATCTCGTTCGGCGTCTTGCGCCGGGCGGCGCCTTCGACGAGCGCGATCATCCGGTCCAGGAACGACTGGCCGGGCTCCTGGGTGATCTCGACGACGATCCGGTCCGACAGCACCCGGGTGCCGCCGGTCACCGCGCTGCGGTCGCCGCCCGACTCGCGGATGACCGGCGCCGACTCCCCGGTGATCGCCGACTCGTCGACCGAGGCGATGCCCTCGATCACCGTGCCGTCACCCGGGATCAGCTCCCCGGCCTCGACCACCACGACATCGCCCTTGACGAGCTCCGAGGCCGGCTTCTCCCCGCCGTCCTCGAGCCGGGCCACCGTCTCCCGGCGCATCGTGCGCAGCGTGTCGGCCTGCGCCCGTCCCCGGCCCTCGGCGAACGCCTCGGCCAGGTTGGCGAACACGACGGTCAGCCACAGCCACACCGAGATCGTCAGCGTGTACCAGGCCGGCTCGTGACCGCCGCCCAGCGGTCGTCCGCCCAGGACCTGGATGAGCCAGGTGGTGCTCGTGATGACGGCTCCGATCTCGACGACGAACATGACCGGGTTGCGGACCTGCACGCGCGGGTCGAGCTTGCGCACGCTGTCCAACAGGGCCCGCTGGACGATGTCGCGCCGGAACAGCGAGATCGCGCGGCGCTCGGCCGGGGCGGCGGGCCGAGCCGTCTCGGGCAGGGTCGCCGTCATGCCGTGGCTCCGGGGGCCAGGCGGTCGAGCGCCAGGTTGAGCTGCAGGACGTTCACGCCCGGCTCCCCGGAGAAGCCGAGCCCGCGCCCGTGGGTGTAGCGGTCCACCAGTGCGGTGACGGTGCGCAGCGGCAGGTGGCGCACCGCGGCCACCCGATGGGCCTGGATGCCGGCGTTCGCCGGCGAGATGTCAGGGTCGATCCCCGAGGCCGAGGTGTCGACCGCATCGACCGGCACCCGGGCGGCGGTCAGCGACGGGACGTACGGCCGCTCGAGCGCCAGGTAGGCGGCCAGGTTCCGGGCCAGCGCCCGTTCGGTGGCTCTGCCGTTCGGCCCCAGGTTCGAGAACGTGGTGGCCGCCGCGTTGTCGGCCGGCGTCGTCGCCGACGGGCGGGTCTGGAAGTAGCGGGGGATCGCGTTCCCCTTCGCGTCGGTGAACGCCTGCCCGATGATCTTCGACCCGACGATCCGCCCGCCGCGATGCACGAGCTGGCCATTGGCGTTGCCCGGGAAGGCGACCTGGCTGATCCCGGTGACGAGCAGCGGGTAGGCCAGGCCGAACACGAGCGTCAGCACGAGAATCCCGATGGCGGAGGTGAGGATGTCCCGGCGCATGGTCAGTACAGGTGGCCGGTGAGGCCCTGGACGACGGGGCCGAGCAGGAGCGCGGGGAAGAACGTCAGCGCGCCGACGAGCACGATCACGCCCACCAGCAGCACGCCGAACGTCCCGTTGTCGGTGCGCATCGTCCCCAGCCCGACCGGGCTGATCCGCTTACCGGCCAGCGCGCCGGCCACCGCGAGCGTGAACAGGATCGGCGCGTAGCGGGCGAGCAGCATGACGAACCCCCCGAGCAGGTCCGCGAGCCTGATCCCGTGTGCTCCCAGGTTGCCGGCGTTCGGCTGGACGTACCCCCCGTAGCCGGCGAAGGCCGAGCCGTTGTTGTTCGCCTGCGACAGGTAGGCGTAGAACGTCTCGGAGAAGCCCTGCGGGCCGGTGGCGGCGCTCGAGATCGACGCGCGGCCGCTGCGGCTGGCCGTCGCCCACGCGGTGGCGAACAGCGCCATCAGCGGCGTCACGAGCAACCCGACGGCGACGAGCTTGATCTCCCGGCTCTCGATCTTCTTGCCGAGGAACTCGGGGGTGCGGCCCACCATCAGCCCACCGAGGAACACGGCGAGGATGACGTAGAGCAGCAGCGAGTAGAGCCCGGTCCCGACGCCGCCGAAGATCGTCTCGCTGGCCGACAGGTTGGCGAACGGCACCGCCCCCCCGATGCCGGTGAACGACTCGATCGCCGAGTTGACGGCGCCGCACGACGTGACGGTGGTGACGACGTCGAACAGGGCCGACCCGGCGATGCCAAAGCGCTGCTCCTTGCCCTCAAGGTTGCCGCCGGTCGAGCCGGGCATGACCGCGGTGTGCAGACCCGCGGCGTGCTGGGCCGGGCTGCCGTGGGCCTCGGCGACGTACGCCACCGCGCACGCCGAGAGGAACATGAGCATGACGACGGCATAGATCGTGTAGCCCTGGCGGCGATTGCCGACCATCCGGCCGTAGGTGAAGATGAGCCCCGCCGGGACGACGAGCACCGAGAGCATCTCGACGAAGTTCGTGAAGCCGGTGGGGTTCTCGAACGGATGGGCCGAGTTGACGTTGAAGAACCCGCCCCCGTTCGTCCCGATGAGCTTGATCGCCTCCTGCGAGGCGACTGGTCCCATCGCGATCTGCCCGGCATGCCCGGTCAGGCCGTGCAGCGTCACGTAGTGGCCGACGTTCTCGATCGACCCCTGGACGACGAGCACGAGCGCGACGAGCAGCGAGAGCGGGGTCAGCACCCACAGCACGGTGCGCACCAGGTCCTGCCAGAAGTTGCCCAGGCTCCGGCCCGAGCGGGAGACGATCCCCCGGATGAACGCGACGGCGACGACGATGCCGACTCCGGCGGAGAGGAAGTTCTCCACCGTCAGCCCGGCCATCTGGCTGAAGTAGCTGAGCGTCGTCTCGCCGCCGTAGTACTGCCAGTTCGTGTTGGTCAGGAACGACGAGGTGGTGTTGAACGTGACGTCCCACGTACCGGAGTGGAAGTGCTGCGGGTTGAGTCCCGTCCAGTTCCACAGCGTCTGCGTGCGCAGGATGAGGTACAGCAGCAGCCACCCGGCGAGCGAGAAGATGACCAGGCTCCGGGCGTACGCCTTCCAGTCCTGGCCGCGCGTCGGATCGACCCGCATCACGCGGTACAGCAGCCGCTCCGGACCGCGCAGGAGCGGGTCGAGCACGGTCCGCTGGCCGGTGTAGACGGCGGCCATGTAGCGCCCGAGCCCCAGCGCCAGCACGGTCAGCACGGCCGCGAACAGGACGATCGTCAACCAGCCGAGGAACGTCATCTACAGGCGCTCTCCGCGGAGCAGCGCGTACACCAGGTAGGCGCAGACGAGAATCGAGACGATCAGCCCGAGCAGGTCGCTCGCGCTCATACCCGCTCGATCCCCTCGATCAGGGCGAGCAGGACGGCGAAGGCGAGGATGCCGAGGATGACGGCGAGGAGATCCATGCCGAGCATCGTGCGCCCCGCGCCGTCAAGCTCCCGTGCAGATCGCCCGTCCCGCCGTGCAGGTTCTGTGAAGAGAGCCGTTCAGCCGGCGAAGCGATACCCGACGCGCGGGTCGGTCTTCACGTAGCGCGGTCCCTCCGGCGGCTCGATCTTGCGCCGCAGGTTCGCCACGTGGGCCCGGAGCACCTGGGTGTCCTCGCCGTATGCCGGCCCCCAAACGAGCGAGAGCAGCTCCCGGTGGGTGACCAGGCGCCCCCGGTTGCGCACGAGCGCCCGCAGGAGGTCGAACTCGGTGGGCGTCAGGTGGACGGGCACTCCGTCCCGCCGGACGATCCGCGCGGCCAGGTCGACCTCGAGCCCCTCGGCGCGGATCACCGGTTCGTCGGGATCGGCCCGCACGCGGCGCAGTGCCGCCTCCAGGCGGGCGATCAGCTCCCGCGGGCCGAACGGCTTGGTCACGTAGTCGTCGGCCCCGGCGGCGAGCGCGCGCACCTTCGCCTCCTCCTCGCCGACCGCGGACAAGACGATGATCGGCAGCTGGCTCCACTCGCGCAGGGCGCGGGTCACCGCGACGCCGTCACGGTCGGGCAGCACGAGATCGACGATCGCCGCATCCGGGGTGCGCAGCGCCGCCAGGTCGAGCGCCTCCTCGGCCGACCCGGCGGGGACGGGGTCATAGCCGGCGTCTCGCAGGATGACCCGCAGCGCCCGGAGGATCTGCGGCTCATCGTCGACGATCAGCACGCGGGGCCCGCCGCTCACGGCTGGGCGACCTCCACCGGCTCCGGCACCGGCAGGCCGACGATGAAGCTCGTCCCCTGCCCCGGCAGCGACTCGACGTCGATCGTCCCGCCGTTGGCCTCGGCGAACCCGCGTGCGATGGCCAGCCCCAACCCGGCGCCCGGGCCCGACCCGGCGCCGCCACGATAGAACGGCTCGAAGATCCGCTCCTGCTCGGGAGCGGAGATGCCCGGTCCCTGGTCGGTCACGCGGATGAGCACTCGCGTGCCGGCTCGCCGCACGTGGACCGTCACCGAGGCGCCGCCGGAGTACCGCAGCGCGTTCTCCAGCAGGTTGGCGAACACCCGCTCGAGCTGGGCTGCGTCGGCGAGCAGCAGCGGCACATCGCTCGCGGCGCGCAGGCGGATCGGGTCGCCGCGGTCACCGAGCCCCTCCTGGGCGGCGATCAGCACGTCCTCCAGCGACACCCAGTCGCGGCGGGGTTCGGCCCGGCCGGCCTGGAGGCGAGAGAGGTCAAGGAGCTTGTCGATCAGCGCCGACAGCCGCTCGCCCTCCTCGACGACCGCGGCGCTCAGCGCCGCCCGCTCCTCGTCGCTCAGCGAGCCCGAGCCGAGCGCGTGGCCCGCGGTGACGATCGCTGTCACCGGCGTGCGCAGGTCGTGCGACACCGCCCGGAGCAGCGCCGTCTTCAGCTCATCGCTGCGTCGCAGGGCGGCGCTCTCCACCGCCTCGGCCTGCACCGCGTCGCGCTCCAGGGCGACCGCGATGAGCGCCTCGAGCGTCGGGAGGATGCGGCTGCGCAGCCGCTCGAGCGTCGCGGCCGGGAGCCCGCGGGGCAGCGTCAGGGTGGCCAGCGGCTGCCCGTCCGGTCCGTGGAGCGGCAGCGAGAGCTGGCGCATCGTCTCGGGCCCCGGCGCCCGCAGCTCGATCGCCGCCGAGCCGGCGGGCAGCGCCTGGGCGATCCGCCGTGCCGCGGCCCCGAGCGCCGCCTCGGTGCGGTGGCCGGACAGCAGCTCACGGGCCAGCGCGGCGGCGAGGTCCGCCTCCGCTCGCCGGCGCTCGGCATCGAGCGCCCGGGTGCGGGCGACGTCGGCCATCGTGCTCACCACCACGGCGACGAGGCCGAACGCGGCTAGCGCCACCCAGTTGCGCCCGTCGGCGATCGTGAAGCGGCCGACCGGCGGGAGGTGGAAGTAGTTGTACGCCGTGGCGCTGGCCAACGACGTGAGCAGCCCGAGCCGCAGCCCCCATACCGCCGAGACGAGCAGCACGGCGGGGAGATAGACGACGCCCAGGGAGACGACCGGCGCGATCGCCCGCAGTGGGTAGACGGCCGCGGTGGCGAGGGCGACGGCGGTGCTCGCCGTCAGCAGGCCGAGTCGGAGCGACGGCCGGCCGCGGCCGAGCGAGGCGAGCGCGGAGGCGGCACGCATGACTCCGCTGAGGCTACGCCCCCCTGCGGTATCCTCGGGAGGGCGATGTGCGCCGGTTGTGTCATGGTCGCGGCGGCAGGCGCCTCGGGCGTGCGCTCCTGGCTCGCCGCCCACCGCCTCTCGTGGCTCACGCCGCAGCGACTGCGAGCGGCGACGATCACGCTGTTCGTGGCCGCGTTCGTCATCTCCTCGGTGGGGATGTCCGGCTCGGCGGCGCCTCCGGCGCGCGCCGCCGCTGTGCACGGCGCGCGCCACTGAACGTCAGATCAGACGACCGGCTCGCTCGGCGGTACCCCGGACGGTGCCAGCCGCATGATCAGCCCCGCGATGATCGCGCCGATGACGAAGTACACGATCGCCGCGATGCCCCAGTTGACCGCGATCGCCGCCTTGGCGTTGTGGATCGAGAACATGCCGTTGAACGGTCCGACGAAGAACTTCGCCGCGTCGTGGACGTCCTTGACCACGGTGTTGCCGGCGTTGGCGCCGAGCACGCGGAGCACGATCGCAGCCACGATCAGCAGCGCGATCAGGCTGGCGATCGCCCGCACGATGCGCGCCACGAGCGTCATGCCCGAGCCGACCGCCCAGGCGCCGCGCGCGGCTGCCACGCGCCCCCGGCCGGCCCGCCGGGGCGCGGCGGTCTCCGGGGCGGCGGCGTCATCGGCGACCGCCCCGCGCGACCCGCGCCGGCGAGCCGTCGGTTGCCTCAGGGCAAAGGCCATCTCTCCTCCTGTCCTCTTGGGAACGGACTGCTCACGGTCTACCCCGCGGGTCCGCCGACAAACGATTGACAGCGTCGATTCAAGGGCGGCGGCCGTACCAGGCGAGCCCGTATCCGCCGAGCGCGACGAGGGCCCATACTCCGGTCGCGGCCAGCAGCACGATCCCCGCGCTCCAGCGGGTGAACGTGAGCGCTCCGACCGCGGCGAAGGCGGCGAGGGCCAGCGCGCCGACCATCGCCCCCCGCGAATCCTCGCGGGCGTCGGCCGCGTCCTGTTCCTCTTCGATGAGGGTCAGGCTGGCGGCGAGGATGGCGGGAAACGCGAGCAGGATGCCCCCCACCTTCGCGCCCCACACCAGCGTGACGATCCCGGCGATCACCGAGGTGAGCGCGCCGGCCGCGAACCGCAGCGCCAGATCCCGCCCTCGCACCTCCCGGAGCTCGCCGAGGCTGAACTCGGGCGACTCGGAGAGCCGCTCGCCGATGGTCGCCTCGTGGCTGGAGGCGGCGGCGGTCATGTGGCGAGGATGGGGATCGCCACCAGCGCCGCCACCGCCAGCCAGCCGCCGAGCGCCATCAGCGCCGCCGAGCCGGCGGAGTGGCGGCGCAGCAGCGGGATCGCGAGCCCGGCATAGGCGAGCATGCCGGCGGCGCCGGCGAGCATGCCGAGCGCATTCTGCCGCGCATCGTGCGCTCCCTTGTCGGCGAGCACGACGATCAGTCCGGCGAGCGCCACCGCCGGAGCGGCGCTGAACAGGCCGGCGAAGCGCTTGGGCGACAGGCCCTCTGAGAGCAGCGCGAACGTAACGACCAGCCCACCGCCGGCCAGTCCCTTGATCGCCAGGATGAGCACCTCGTGCACGCGCCCGTTCTACCCGGCCCGGTAGCGATTCGTGCACCACTTAGTTGTGGACGCAATCACCTGCTAGGCTGAAGCCATGGAGCTCGGCCTCGCCACCTTCGTCGACCTGCCGCCCGGCGTCACGCCGCGGCGGCGGATGCACGAGCTGCTCGAGGAGGCCGAGCTCGCCGACCAGCTCGGCCTCGACGTGTTCGCGGTCGGTGAGCACCACCGTCCGGACTTCGTCGTGTCCTCCCCCGCCGTCGCCCTGGCGGCGATCGCCGCCCGCACTTCCCGGGTGCGGCTGTCGAGCGCGGTGACCGTCTTGAGCTCGGAGGATCCGGTGCGGGTCTTCCAGCAGTTCGCCGAGCTCGACCTGCTGTCGGATGGGCGGGCGGAGATCATGGCCGGTCGGGGGTCGTTCATCGAGTCCTTCCCCCTGTTCGGCTACGACCTCGACGACTACGACGAGCTGTTCGCCGAGAAGCTCGACCTGCTGCTCGCCATCCGCGCCGCCGAGCGGGTGACGTGGTCCGGGCGCCATCGGCCGCCGCTCGTCGACGCCGGCGTCTGGCCCCGGCCGCTCCAGGACCCGCTGCCGCTGTGGATCGCCGTCGGCGGGACACCCGCGTCGGTGGTGCGGGCGGGCAGGCTCGGGTTGCCGTTGACGATCGCGATCATCGGCGGCCGGTTCGAGGGGTTCACGCCGCTGGTCGAGCTCTACCGGCGGGCGGGGGCACAGGCCGGTCATGATCCGCGGACACTCCGGGTGGCGATCAACACGCACGCGTTCGTGGCCGCCTCCACTGCCGAGGCCGACGCCGCGTTCGCCGCTCCCTATCTGGCGATGATGAACCGGATCGGGCGCGAGCGCGGCTGGCCACCGTCCGGGCGGCCCGAGTACGAGGCGCTCCGCTCGCCGCGGGGCGCGCTGGCCGCCGGGGAACCGGGCGCGGTGGCGGAGAAGATCCTGTTCGCGCACGAGCTGTTCGGCCACGACCGCTACGTCGGCCAGATGAGCGTCGGCGCAGTCGAGCATCGCGATGTCATGCGCTCGATCGAGCGGTTCGGCACCGAGGTGGCTCCGGTGGTGCGCGAGGAGGTGGCCGCGGCGCGCGGCGCGCGTGCGAGGATCTGCCCGCCGATGCCCGCCCAGCTCCACTTCACTGAGTCGGACGCCGCCAACCGGCTGATCGCCGAGGACCCGATGGCGCTCCTCGTCGGGTTCGCGCTCGATCAGCAGGTCACGGTGCAGCAGGCGTTCGCCGGGCCGCTGGTGCTCCGCGAGCGACTCGGGACGCTCGAGCCGGCGGCGTTGGCGGGCGCCGACCTCGAGCCGGTGTTCCGGGAGCGGCCCGCGATCCACCGCTTCCCGGGCTCGATGGCCGGGCGGGTCCATGCGCTGGCGAGTCACATCCGCGACGAGTACGGCGGCGACGCCGCGGCCGTGTGGCGGGACGCCGCCGACGGCGCGGACCTCCGCCGGCGCCTGGCCGCGCTGCCGGGGTTCGGCGAGATGAAGGTCAAGGCGCTCGGCGCGGTGCTCTACAAGCGTTTCGGCGTGTCCGCCGCCGAGTCGCTGGTGCCGCCCCACCCGACCCTCGGGGACGTCGACTCGGGGCAGGCGCTCGAGGACTACCAGGCGGCCAAGCGGGCACACAAGCAGGAGTGGGCGCGCCAGCGCCGGTGACCCGCACGGTCGAGCTCGACACCGGGGTCGGGCCGGCGCGGGCGGCGGTCGAGACACCGAGCGGCGCGGTGCGGGGCCGGCTCGTGCTCGGTCACGGCGCGGGCGGCGGGATCGACGCGCCGGACCTGCTGGCGGCGCGCGATGCAGCGGTGGCCGGCGGCTGGTCGGTGGCCCGGGTGGAGCAGCCCTACCGGGTCGCGGGTCGCCGCTCGCCGCCGCCGGCGGCCCGGCTCGACGTGGCGTGGGTGGCGGCGGTGCAGGCGCTCCGTGAGCCCGGCCTGCGGCTGGTGAGCGGCGGCCGGTCCTCCGGGGCCAGGGTCGCGTGCCGGACGGCATCCGCCGTGGGCGCCGACGGGGTGCTCTGCCTGGCGTTTCCGCTCGAGCCGCCGGGCGGTCGCTCGTCACGGCTCGGCGAGCTCGCGGCGGTGGCCGGGACACCGGTCCTCGTGGTCCAGGGCCGCAACGATCGGTTCGGCGTGCCGGAACCGGCGCCCGGCCGCGCGGTCGTCGTGCTCGAGGGCGACCACGGGCTGAAGCGCGACCTGGATGGCGTGCGGGGCGCCGTGGCCGAGTGGCTGGAGCGGGTGGCGAGCGTCCGAAGGAGCGGGCGACGGGAATCGAACCCGCCCTAAGAGCTTGGAAGGCTCCTGTGCAACCACAACACTTCGCCCGCGGGTGGCGGCGATGGTATCCGGCGACCTAGCCCCCACCCGCCGCCTGGGGTACCTCGGTCAGTCCGGGGGCGGATCCGAACGGCGAGCCAGCCGGCTGCCGGCCAGCAGGGGAGCCGGGATTCGAACCCGGGTTCACGGTTTTGGAGACCGCGCGCGTGGACCACTAGCTTACTCCCCTGAGGAGGGCGAACTGTAGCGTCGCTCGGTGCTTCCGTCCGGCCTGATCCGAGGTGCGGGCGGAGGGACTCGAACCCCCACGGGCTTGCGCCCACCGGCACCTAAAGCCGGCGCGTAGACCAGTTCCGCCACGCCCGCAGCGGTGGCCGCCGCCCGGAACCTGCTGCACGCGGCCGCGGCAGATTGTATGGTCCGCCACATGCCCCCGGTGCGGAACCTGCGGCCCGGCTACACGGTCATCTATCCGAACCGCGACAAGGCCGGGAGCAAGCTGGTCAAGCTCGTGGTCACCGTGCTGCTGCTGATCTCGGCCGCGCTCATCCTCATCGTCACCATCGGGGCCTGGAGCAAGCTCCAGGGCATGAAGCCGGTCAACATCATCTGGGCGCTGCTGTACGTGCTGATCGCGTTCTATGTCTTCCGCTGGACCCGGGGCCTCCTGCCGATCGCGGCGGCGCTGGCCATCCTGATGCTCATCCTCGCCGTCATCGCCGGCCTCGGGGTGTCGGGGACGAGCTGGTTCGACCGCAATCACGTCGGCTACGCGGGGCCGCACACGATGTTCGGCGGCGCGGGGCTCGGATCGAACACCGCCGGCCTCGTCACGCTGCTCATCGCCCCCGTCCAGGTGCTGCTCATCTTCTTCGCCATGCAGGGCTTCGCCCAGGGCTGGAACGTCGAGCAGGAGGTGCCGGAGGCCGAGGCCCGACGGCGCCGCGGCGACGCGGGCGGCTCGTCCGCGACGGCACCTGCGCCGGCCTGAGGGTCCCGCATACGGCGGGGGGGATTCGAACCCCCACGTCCTCTCGGACAGCGGATTTTGAGTCCGCCGCGTCTGCCGTTCCGCCACCGCCGCGCGGCGCCGAGTCTACGCGTCCACCCCGCCCTCGACGAGCGCGTGGAGCGCGTCGACGATCGCCGCCGGGGCGACGAGCAGCCCGGCCGGCCAGCCCTCGCGCTCCGGCAGCTCACGCAGCTCGAGACCCGCCCGCGCCGCGATCAGGGCGCCGGCGGCCCGATCCCACGGCTGCAGGCCGCGCTCGAAGTAGGCATCCACCCGTCCGGCCGCGCACCAGCAGAGGTCGAGCGCGGCGGCCCCGGCGCGGCGGATGTCACGCGTGCGGGGCAGCAGCCGCGCCACCACCGCCGCCTGGCGCCGGCGCACCGCGGCGTCGTAGGCGAAGCCGGTGGCGACGAGCGCGGCGTCGAGCGAGGTCACCCGGGAGGGGGCGATCGGCTCGCCATCCAGCGTCGGCGGCCCGGAGCGGGTGGCCGCGAAGCGCTCGCCATGCACCGGGTCGAGGACGACGCCGGCCAGTGCCCCGTCCCCGTCCTCCACGGCGACGCTGACCGCGAACGCCGGCAGGCCGTAGAGGAAGTTGATCGTGCCGTCGAGCGGATCGACCACCCAGCGCAGAGTGCCCTCCCCGCTCGAGCCGCCCTCCTCGCCAAGGATGGCGTCCTCCGGGCGGTGGCGGGCGAGGACCTGGCGGATCGCCCGCTCCGCGCTCACGTCGGCCTCCGACACGAGATCGGTCGGCGTCGACTTCGCCCGCACGCCCGTCGCCCGGCCCCGAAAGCGCTCCAGCAGCTCGGCGGCGGCGGCGTCGGCCGCCTCGGCGGCGATCTCCAGCAGCTCCGGTTCGTCGGGCATCGGCGGCGAACTGTGTCAGCTCGTCGGCGCCGGCCTCGGCCCCGGTCACCCGTCCGGTGGCGGGCCGCCCCCGCCCGGTTGCGCCCCGCCCTGCGCCACCACGGCGCCCCACACCCGGCGCCCGCTGGCAAAATTCGACTTGCGACGGCCCGGCGGGGGCGCGAGTCGAATATCGCTAGCCCCACGACCAAGATTCGCCTGGCCACCGTCAATCGGCGCGGCAAGTCGAGTTTTGAGCGGGGGGCGGGCGCGGGGGGCGGGCGCGGGGGGCGGGCGCGGGGGGGCGGACGCGGGGGGGGCGGGGGCGAACGGGGGGCGCAGGGCGGGGACGCGGGGCGGGCGACCGGCGACCGGCCGGCGGCGGTTGCGATCATGCGCGCGCGATGGCGGCGGACGACATCCTCACCGGCCTGCGCGCCCGCCCCTCCCGAACCGGCGGCAGCGACGGCGAGCGGCGCGCGGCGCTCTGGCTGGCCGAGGAGCTGCGGCGCGGGGCGGGTGGGCGCGGGCAGGTCCGCATCGAGACGTTCTGGTGCCGGCCGGACTGGGCACTCGCCGCGGCCTGGCACGTGGCGCTCGGCCTGGCCGGGAGCCTCGTGTCCGTCGGCTCCCCCCGGGTGGGGGGTGCCCTCCTGCTCGCCGCCATCCTCGCCACGATCGCCGACGTGCTCACCGGCGTCTCCCCCGGGCGTTGGCTGACGCCGCTGCGGGCGAGCCAGAACGTCATCTGGCGTCTGCCCCATGCCGACCCGCCTCCGCCGGTGACCCTGATCCTCACCGCCGGGCTCGACACCCCACGCGGCGGCATCCTCCATCGCCCGGCCGCGCTTCGCGCCGCGGCTCGCCTGCGGGCCATCGCCGGCGCCTGGACCCCCGGCTGGGCCGGATGGCTCGTCCTGGCCCTGGTGGCCGTGCTCGCCACCGCCATCGCGCGCGCCGGTGGCGATCACGGCGCGGGGGTCGGGATCGTCCAGCTCGGGCCGACCGTCGCCCTGGTGCTGGCTCTGGCGCTCCTGCTCGAGCAGGCGACGGCCGGTCCCGGTGGACCGGCGCTCACGGACGCCGCCGGGGTGGCCGGCGCCGTCACCCTCGCCCGGGCGCTCGCCGCCGCCCCGCCGGCCACCGCTCGGGTGGAGCTGGTCATCCAGGGCGCGGCGGGGACCGGTGCACTCGGCCTGCGCCACCACCTGCGACGCCGCCGCCGGACGCTTCGGCCGTCGAGCGCGGTCGTGCTCGGCATCACCGGCGGTGAGACCGAGCCCGTCCGGTGGTGGAGCAGCGACGGTCCGCTCGTCCCGCTCCGCCCGCTGGGCTCGATGCGACGGCTCGCCGCCCGCCAACCCGGGCTGCGTCCGTTCGCCGGCCGCGGGACGAGTCCCGCCTATCCCGCGCTCGTGCGGCGCATCCCGGCGCTCACCCTGGGGGACGCTCCACCGCCGGCCATCGTCCGCGCCGGGCTGGCGCTCATCGACGCCGTCGACGCGGAGATCGCCGCGCGCCGCACCGCCGGCCGAAGCTAGACCGGCGTCACCGGGTTGTGCTTGGCCGGCCACTCGCGCCGCTTGCCCGCGGCGAGCGCGAAGCGGCGGATGAGCTCGGCCCGGAGGTCCTGGGGCTGGATCACGGCGTCCACCACCAGCTCGGAGGCCAGGTGGAGGATGTCGATGTCGGCGGCGTACGCATCACGCAGCTCGGCCACTCGCGCGGCCCGCGCATCGGGATCCTCGATCGCCTGGAGCTGGTTGTAGTAGACGGCATTGACCGCCGCCTGCGGTCCCATCACTGCGATCGAGGCGCTCGGCAGCGCCAGGCAGGCGTCGGGGTCGAACGCCGGGCCGGCCATCGCGTACAACCCGGCGCCGTAGGCCTTGCGGACGATCACCGACAGCTTCGGCACGGTCGCCTCCGAGACCGCGCTGATCATCTTCGCCCCGTGGCGGATGATCCCCTCGCGCTCGACCTGGGTGCCGATCATGAATCCGGGGACGTCGGCCAGGAACAGCAGCGGGATGTTGAACGCGTTGCAGGTCTGGATGAAGCGCGCCGCCTTGTCCGAGGAGTCGACGAACAGCACGCCGCCCTTCACCTTCGGCTGGTTGGCCACGATGCCGACCACCTGCCCGTCGAGCCGGGCATAGGCCACGATCAGCTCCCGCGCCCACCGGGCGTGGATCTCCAACAGCGACTCCGCGTCGACCAGGCGATCCAGGAGCGCGCGCATGTCGAACGGCTTGTTCTCATCGGCCGGGATGAGCTCGCCGATCGGCTCCTCGCAGGCCGGGGGGGCCGGTGGCAGCGCCGGCGGCGGGAGATCGCACGAGGACGGGAACAGCGCCAGGTAACGACGCGCGAAGTCGATCCCGTCCTCGTCGGTGGCCACGAGCGCGTGGCCGCATCCGGACTTCGACGTGTGCATCCGGGCGCCGCCCATCTCCTCGAGCGTCACCGTCTCGCCGATCACCATCTCGGCCATCCGCGGCGAGCCCAGGTACATCGACGCGTTGCCCTCCCGCATGATCACCACGTCGCAGAACGCCGGGATGTACGCGCCCCCGGCCGCGCTCGGCCCGAACAGGACGCACACCTGGGGCACCACGCCGGACAGGCGGACCTGGTTGAAGAAGATCCGTCCCGCCCCCCGCCGCCCGGGGAACATCTGCACCTGCTGATCGATCCGGGCGCCCGCCGAGTCGACGAGGTAGACGAGCGGGATCCGCAGGCCGAGCGCGCGCTCCTGGATGCGGACGATCTTCTCCACTGTGCGCGGCGCCCAGGAGCCCGCCTTGACCGTCGGGTCGTTGGCCATCACCGCGACCCGGCGGCCGTCGATCGTGCCGAGGCCGGTCACCACCCCCTCCGCTCCCAGTCCGTCCGCCTCCACGCCGGCGAGCAGCCCCTCTTCGGCGAACGAGCGGGGATCGAGCAGGCGCGCGACGCGCTCGCGGACCGGCAGCTTGCCCTGCTCGCCCGCCTTCGCCCGATGACGCTCCGGGCCCCCGGCCTGCGAACGCTCGACGGCGGCGGCGAGCGCGGAGGCCGGGTCGTGCTCGCCTACGCGTTCCACGCCACCGGTCCCGCGGTGAGGACGTGGCTGCCGAGTGGCCGCCCGAGCACGGCCTGGGCGGCCCGTGCCGCATCGACTACCGCGCCGAGATCGATCCCGGTGTCGATTCCCATCTCGTGGAGCATGGAGACGAGGTCCTCGGTGGCGACGTTGCCGGTGGCGCCCGGCGGCACCGGGCAGCCGCCGAGCTCGCCGAAGCTCGACTCGAAGCTGTCGATCCCGCACTCGAGCGCCGCCAGCGCGTTGGCCAGCCCCTGACCCCGGGTGTTGTGGAAATGGGCGGTGAGCTCGACCCGGTCGGCCAGCCGCTCCCGCGCCAGGGCGAAGAATCGCCGTACGCCCAGCGGGTTGGCCATGCCGGTGGTGTCGCCGAAGCCGATCTCGGCGCAGCCGGCCTGGGCCAGCTCCGCCGCCAGCTCCAGCACCCGCTCGACCGGGACGCGCCCCTCGTACGGGCAGCCGAACGAAGTGGAGATGACGCCCTCGCAGCGCAGCCCCTCCGAACGCGCACGGGCGAACATCGTCCGTAACCCGGCGAGCGACTCGGCCACGCTGCGCCCGACGTTGCGCTGGTTGTGGGTCTCGGACGCCGACAGGAATCCGTTGACCTCCCCAAACTGCGCGCGCAGGGGCAGCGCCCGCTCCAGCCCGCGCAGGTTCGGGACGAGCACGCTGACGGACACGGCCGCGGGAAGCCGGACCTGCGCCAGGACGGCCTCGGCGTCGGCCAGCTGCGGGATGACGTCCGGGCGCACGAAGCTCGTCACCTCGAGCCGGCGCAGGCCACTCGCCGCCAGCCGCTCGATCAGCCGCACCTTGTCGGCCGTGGGGATCACCTCGGGCTCGTTCTGGAAGCCGTCCCGGGGGCCGACCTCACGGATCCTCACCCGGGCGGGAACGCCGTCGCTCATGGCCTACTTATAGATGAGCCGCAAGCCGAGCAGCTCCGGGATGGTGACGAAGCCGTAGCCGCGGCGGCGCAGCGCGGAGATCTCCTGCGGCAGCGCAGCGAGCGTCTCGGACCGATTGCCGCCGCCGTCGTGCTGGAGGATGATCGAACCGTTTCGCGTCTCGCCGAGGACGGCGCCGAGGATCGCTCCCTCCCCCGGCAGAGACCAGTCCCGGGTGTCGACGTCCCACTCGATGGTGATGAACCCCATGGAGCGCGCCAGCGAGATGAGCCCCGAGCTGACCGCACCCCCGGGGGCGCGGAACAGGCAGGGCGTGAACCCGGTCCGGCGCACGATCGCGTCGCGGGCCTGAGCGATCTCACCGGCGGCGTAGGCCCCGCCGCCGGCCACGTCGGCATGGTTCCAGGTGTGGTCGCCGATGAGGTCACCGTCGGCGAGGATCTGGCGGTCGATCGACCCGTACACCGGCACCTGCTCGCCGATCTGGAAGAAGGTGGCGGGCACGTGCTCGCGCTGGAGCAAGGCGAGGAACTGCGGGGTGTCGGGCCACGGGCCGTCGTCGAACGTGAAGGCGACGACGTGGCGACTGCGCGGGCCGTTGGTCACGTACGGCGGCCCACTCGGCGCGCATCCGACCAGACGCGGGACGTGCAGGGGGACGAACGCCGGCCGGCCGGGGAACAGCTGCCGACAGGCCGGCGTGGACTCGGTGGCGCAGCCGCCCGTGGTGAGGCTCGAGCTCGCCTGCCAGCGAAGCGACACGTAGGGCGCATCGATCGCCGCCGGCCGGAAACGAACCACGAGCTCCCGGGGGCCCGAGCGGAGGACCGTGACTCGGACCGGCCGTGCCCGGCCGCGCGACGGGGTGTAGGTCGCGCCCGATCCGGCCAGGCAGAGTCGCCCGGCCAGGCGTCCGGAATGCTCCCGCTCGCGGAGCAGGCACACCCCCCGGTGCTCGCCGAGGAGCCGGACGGGGTCGACCGGGCTGTCGAACCGCACCGCGAACACGAGCTGCTGCCCGTCCTGGACGAGGCTTGCCCCGTGAATGCGCAGTGGGCGCACAGGGGCTCCGCCGGCAGCGAGCGCGCCACCGAGCACCCACACCGTCCCCAGGACCACCGCCAGCCATCTCAGCCGCCCTCTCACCACACCGCCTCGCCCACGACTCCGGCAGGCTACCTCAGCCGCCACCTACACTCCGGCGCTCGATGAGCGCACCCATCAGCATCGTCGGCGGAACCGGTGCGCTCGGCTTCGGACTGGCCCTGCGCCTCGGGCGGGCGGGGACCCCGGTGGTGATCGGCTCCCGAGACCCGGAGCGTGCGCTGGAGGCCGCCGCGCGGGCCGCGGAACGGGTCCCGGAGGGCAGCTTCACCGGCGCCGGCAACGCGGAGGCGGTCGGGTCGGCGGAGATCGTCATCCTGGCCGTTCCGTTCCGTAACCAGTCCGAGACCCTGACCAACCTGAAGGGCGCGCTCCGCTCCGGGCAGGTGCTCGTCGATGCCACCGTTCCCCTCGCCGCCGCGGTGTCCGGCAAGGCGACGCGGCTGCTCGGGGTGTGGCAGGGGTCAGCGGCCGAGCAGGCACAGGAGATGGCGCCCGACGGCGTCCAGGTCGTCTCCGCCTTCCACACCGTCAGCGCCGGCCTGCTCGCCGACCTGGACCACCCGCTCGACGAGGACGTGCTCATGTGCGGCGCGAGCCGCAGTGACAAGGCGCGGGTGGCGGAGCTGATCGAGCGCGTCGAAGGCCTGCGCCCGGTCGACTGCGGCCCGCTCGAGCTGGCGCGAATCGTCGAGGGGCTGACACCGCTGATCATCTCGATCAACGTCCGCCACAAGACGCGCGCCGGGATCCGGATCACGGGCCTTTGAGTCCCGCCGACGGCCCGGTCGTGGTGCTGGCCGGCGGGACCGGCGGCGCAAAGCTGGCCCGCGGCATGCTCGACGTCGTGGGGGGCGACGGGCTGGCGGTGCTCGCCAACCCGGGTGACGACATCGAGATCCACGGCGCCTATGTCTCGCCGGACCCCGACCTGGTGAGCTTCTGGCTGGCCGACGGGATCGACGAGCGAGGCTGGGGCTTGGCGCACGACACCTTCGCCGTCATGGACGGCCTGCGCGAGCTCGGCGTCGAGGTGTGGTTCAACCTCGGCGACCGCGATCTGGCGCTCGGCCTCGAGCGGGCACGACGGCTGCGGGCCGGTGAGGGCCCGACTGCCGCGCTGCGGACGCTGGGCCGCGCACTCGGGGTGCCCGCCGCGGTGCTTCCAGCGACCGACGGCCCCCTGCGAACCTGGATCCGAGCGGGCGGCCGCCCCTGGCCGTTCCAGGAATTCATGATCCGCCACCGGGGGCAGGGGCCGGTGGATGACGTCGAGTTCCGGGGCGCCGCCGACTGCCGGCCCACCCTCGAGGTGCTGGACGCGTTAGGCGCCGCGCGCGCGATCGTCATCGGGCCGTCGAACCCGATCATCTCGATCGGCCCGATCCTCGCCGTGCCCGGATTGCGGCAGGCGATCATCGAGACACCGGCACCGGTCGTCGCCGTCAGCCCGCTCGTCGGGGGCGAGGTGGTCAAGGGGCCCACCGCGACGTTCCTCGACTACGCCGGGGCGAGCCGGGACAGCGACGGGATCGCCGGGCTGTACGACGGTCTGATCGACGGTCTGGTGGCCGATGAACCGGCAGCGGGGCTGCCGAGCCTCCAGACCGACGTGCGGCTCGACACCCCGGACGCACGGCGAGACGTGGCCGAGCGGACCCTGGACTTCGCCCTGGAGCTCACATCGTGAGCACGGTCGCCATCCTCCCGATCAAGCCCTTCGCCCGGGCCAAGCAGCGCCTGGGTGGTGCGTTGTCGCCCGGGGACCGGATGGCGCTCGTGATGGCGATGTACTCCGACGTGCTCCTCGCGCTCGGTCGCTGCCGCGCCATTGAGCGGATCCACGTGGTGACCGACGATCGGCGCGCCGAGCAGCTCGCCGCCGGCTACGGCGCCACCCTCGGCGCGGACGGGACGGCCGGTCACAGCGAGGCGGCGGCGCGGGGATTGGCCGAGCTGGCCGCGGCGGGCGGAGAGCGGGCGCTCCTCGTGCCCGGCGACTGCCCGCTGCTCGATCCCGCTGAGCTCGACGGCCTCGCTGGGCGGTTGGTGGAGCTGGGCCGCGCGGCCGATGGCCGGGGTGCGGCGATCATCGTGCCGGATCGCCACGGCACCGGCACGAACGCGCTCGGCCTCACCCTGCCGGCGGCGCTGGAACCAGCGTTCGGCCCGAACAGCCGGGAGCGCCACGCCGTTGCGGCGGTCGAGGGGGGCGCCCTCTTCGAGGTCCGCCAGGTCCCGTCGCTGGCGCTCGACGTCGACACGCCGGAGGACCTGGAGGCGCTGCGCGGGGAGCTGGCGGTCCGCCACGGCGGCGCGGCCCACACCCGGGGGATGCTCGCCCAGCTCGTGCGAAGCGGCGCTCGAGGGTGATCGAGCTCACGCCGCTGCCCGGGCTGCCGGAGATCGCGCCGGGGGACGATCTGGCCGGGTTGATCGTGGCCGGACTCGAGCGAGCGGACCGGGCGCCGCTGCGGCCCGACGACGTCCTGGCGGTTGCGCACAAGGTGGTGTCGAAGGCCGAGGGCCGGGTGCGGTGGCTCTCACACGTGGAGCCCGGGCCGCGGGCGCGAGAGCTCGCCACCGCCGGCGAGAAGGACCCGCGCCACGTCCAGATCGTGCTCGACGAGGCGCGCGAGCTGCTGCGCGCCGAGCGCGGCGTGCTCATCTGCGTCACGCGCCATGGCTTCGTATGCGCCAACGCCGGGGTGGACGCCTCGAACGTCCCCGGCGAAGACGCGGTGGTGCTGTTGCCCCACGATCCCGACGAGTCGGCGCGGTCGCTCCGGACCCGGCTGCACGCGCTGACCGGAGCCCGCCCGGGGGTACTGATCAGCGACTCGTTCGGTCGCGCCTGGCGCCATGGTCAGTGCGACGTGGCGATCGGAGCGGCCGGCCTGGATCCGCTGGCCGACTGGCGGGGCCGGCGTGACGCGCATGGCCGCCGGCTGAGCGCGACCTGGATCGCCACCGCCGACGAGCTCGCCGCCGCGGCCGACGCCGCCCGGCGCAAGGATGCCGCCCAGCCGGTAGTGCTCATCCGCGGCGCGGGCGCCGCGGTCACCGCCGAGGCGGGTCCGGGCGCCGCAGCCCTGGTGCGACCGGCCGAGCAGGATCTCTTCCGCTCCTAGCACCCGCCGGTCGCTACGCCGCCTCGAGCGCCGGGGCGGGCCCCGGCCGTATCCGCCCGACGCCGAGCAGCGCGGCGAGGACCAACCCGACTCCCGCGAGCTGCGCACCGCTCGGCGACTCGCCGAAGATGAGCGCCCCGAGCGCCATCGAGCCGACCGGCTGAACGGTGAGCAGCAGCGAGGCGACGGCGGCCGGCAGCCGCGGCAGCGAGATCGTGATGAGCAGCCAGCCGATCACCTGGGAGGTCAGGGCGAGCACGATCAGCCAGCCGGCGCTCGGCCAGCGCGGGACGAGGTGGGCGTCGCCGAGCACCAGGCCGCCGAGAACGCAGAGCACGGTGGCGACCGCCGTGGCGTCGAGCAGCGGCCCCGCCGGCCGGCGCAGATCGGCGCCACCCGCCCGGAGCAGGAGCAGGAAGCCAACGTACGCCACCCCGGCACCGAGGCCGAGCAGGGTGCCGGCCCCGGAGTTGCGGCCGTAGGCACCGGACTGCAGCGCACCGGAGATGAGCACCACGCCGACGCCCGCCACCGGCAGCGCGACGAGGATCGCCCGGCGCGGCCGCTCGCCGAGCACGAGCCAGGCGACCAGCGGCACGAGTACGACCTGGACGTTGGCCAGGACGGTGGCCAGCCCCGCCCCCACATCCTCGATCGAGCGGTGCCACATCAGCAGGTCGGCGGCGAAGAAGACGCCGGAGGCCGCGGCCAGGCGGCGGCTTCGCCTCGGCCGGCGGCCGAACCGGCGATCCTCCCAGCGGGCCAGCAGGAAGAGCGCCGGGAGGGCGTAGGCGCAGCGGAAGATGGCCGCCGTGGAGGGCGAGGCGTGACTCAGGCGGACGAGGATGCTGGAGAAGGCGATCGCCACCGCTCCGAGCAGCGCGCAGACGCGCACCGACCGCTCGCCGGTGAGCAGGCGACCGGGCAGCGAGACCTCAGGGGCCGAGCGGGATCGAACCGGACGGCGCTCCGACGGCGTGGAAGCCGCCATCGACGTGGAGGATCTCGCCGGTGATCCCGCGGGCGAAGTCGCTGAGCAGGAAGCAGACGGCGTCGGCCACCGGACCGGGATCGGCCACGTCCCAGCCAAGCGGCGCCTGTAGGCGCCACAGGTCGGCCAACGCCTCGAAGCCGGGGATCGACCGGGCGGCCAGCGTGCCGAGTGGACCGGCGGCGATCAGGTTGGCGCGGATCCCGCGGTCCCCGAGGTCACGGGCCAGATAGCGGCTGACCGACTCGAGCGCCGCCTTCGCCACCCCCATCCAGTCGTAGATCGGCCACGCCACCGACGCGTCGAAGTCGAGCGCCACGATGCTCCCACCGGCCGTCATCAGCGGGGCCAGCGCCACGGCGAGCGCCTTGAGCGAGAACGCACTGGTGCGAAACGCCTCGACCGCGCTGTCGGCCGGCGCGGTGAGGAACCGGCCGCCGAGCGCGTCCTCGGGTGCGAAGGCCACCGCGTGGAGCACGCCGTCCACCCGGTCCCAGCGCCGGGCCAGCGAATCCGGCAGCGCCGCCAGGTCCTCGGCCGAGTTCACGTCGAGCTCCAGCACGTCCGGGGGTGCCGGCAACCGGCGAGCCGCCCGCTCGGTCAGCCGCCGCACCCGGCCGAAGCTCGTCAGCACGACCTCGGCGCCGAGCTCCTGGGCGCGCCGCGCGACGTGGAACGCGATCGAGTCCCGGGTGATCACGCCGGTGATCACCAGATGCTTGCCGGTGAGCATCAAGCCGTCGGGCAGAGCGCGCGCAGCGCCCCCGCGAGGCGCAGGCGAGTGTCGGCGGGCGCCACGATCTCGTCGACGAATCCGCCCGCGGCCGCCGCCTCGACACGCAGGTGCTCCTGTGCGTATGCCGCGGCCAGCCGCTCGCGCTCGGAATCGGGGTCTTCCGCGACGCGCAGCCGCCGCCGCTCCGTGATCCCCACCGCGGCGCGGGCGCTCATGATGCCGAGCTCCGAGCCGGGCCAGGCGAGCACGAGGTCGGATCCGAGATCTCGGGAGTTCATCGTGATGTACGCGCCACCATAGGCTTTGCGCAGGACGAGGGTCAGCTTCGGCACCCGGGCGGCGGCGAACGCTCGAACCAGGTCGGCCCCGTGGCGGATGATCCCCGCCTGCTCCTGGCGCGAGCCGGGCATGAACCCCGGGGTGTCGACGAACGCGATCACCGGCAGGCCGATCCGATCCGCCCACGCCACGAACCGCGCCGCCTTCTCCGACGCCGCGGCGTCCAGCACGCCGCCGAGGTGGCGCGGCTGGTTGGCCACGAGGGCCACCGGCCGTCCCTCGAGCCGGCCGAGGGCACTCACCACGTTGCGCGCCCACCGGGGATGGAGCTCGCGCACCGAGGCGGCATCGCAGATCGCCCCCACCACCGACCGGACGTCGTAGATCCGCCGAGGCTCGGCCGGCACCGTCGCGCTCGGATCCCCCGCGTCGGGAGGACGCCAGCCGTCACAGACGGGAGCCGGCCGGCCGAGGATCGAGGGCAGGTAGCCGAGCAGGTCCCGGACGGTGCGAGCCGCCGTGCCGACATCGGGTGCCACCAGGGCACACACACCGTTGCCCTCGTGAACGCCCGGACCGCCCAGTGCGGCCGCGTCGACCGTCTCGCCGAGCGCCTCACGGACCACTCCGGGGCCGGTGAGGAACATCGCGGCGTCGGCGGTCATCACGACGAGATCGGTCAGCGCCGGGGAGTACGCCCCTCCGCCGGCCGACGCGCCGCTGACGACCGCAATCTGCGGCACGCGCGCCGATAGGCCGACGGTGGCGGCGAAGATGCGCCCGTACCCGGCCAGGGCCGCCGTCCCCTCACCGATGCGGGCACCGCCGGATTCGACGAAGCCGACGACCGGCAGCCCGCCCCGGGCGGCGATGGCGAGGAGGCGAACGATCGTCTCGGCGTGCTGTTCGCCGATTGAGCCGCCGAGCACCGCCCCGTCCTGGGCGTAGCAGGCGATCGGCCGTCCGCCGACGCTCCCGGTTCCGGCTAGCACGCCGTCGCCGGCGCCGGCGCGCGGCTCGGCTCGGCGGGGCAGGACACGGGAGCGGAGCAGTTGGAGGCTGCCGGGGTCACACAGCGCGTCCAGACGCTCCCGCGGAGAGAGCCGCGCCGGCGGCACCGGCCGGAGCGCGGTGGCGCTCATCGGTCCGAGGGCGCCTTGAGCACCAGCGCGACGTTGTGGCCGCCGAACGCGAACGAGTTCGACAGTGCCGCAGCCGGGCGGTCACCGGGTGCGGCCAGGGCACGCGCGGTGCCGGGGACGTAGTCGAGGTCGAGCTCGGGGTCGGGCACCTCGAGCCCGAGCGTCGGCGCGATCGTGCCGCTGCGCAGCGTGGCGATCGTCGCCACCGCCTCGACCGCGCCGGCCGCCCCGAGCAGGTGGCCGATGGCGGACTTCGTCGAGGAGATCGGCACCGCATGGGCGCGCGCCTCGCCGAGCGCCCGCTTCAGCGCCACCGTCTCCGCGGCATCGTTCAGCTGCGTCGAGGTGCCGTGGGCGTTGACGTAGTCGAGCTCGTCCGGCGTGATCCCGGCGTCTTCGAGCGCCAGGGTGATGGCGCGGGCGGCGGGGACGCCGGTCGGATCGGGCGCGGTGAGATGGTGGGCGTCGGCGGTCGAGCCGTAGCCGGCGAGCTCGGCCAGGACGGTCGCGCCGCGGGCCCGGGCGGCCGACGCCTCCTCGAGCACGAGCATCGCCGCCCCCTCCCCCATCACGAACCCGTCGCGGCGAGCATCGAACGGTCGTGAGATCCCGCCCGGGGAGAGCGCCTGCATCGCCTCGAAGCAGGCGAAGCCGAACTCGGTGAGCGCCGCCTCGGATCCGCCGGCCACCACGGCGTCGGCATCGCCGTACTGGATCATCCGCATCCCCAGCCCGAGCGCGTGGCCGCCGCTCGAGCAGGCGGAGACGACGCCGAACGTCTGGCCCTGGAGGCCGTGGCGCATCGATACCGCGGCAGCGGCCGCGTTCGGCATGTATTGGGGGATGCCGAGCGGCGAGATGCGGGCCGGCCCGCGATCGCGCATCACGTCGTGCTGGGACTCGACGGTGTAGATGCCTCCGATCCCGGTGGCCACCACGCACCCGGCACGCAGCGGGTCGACCGGTGGGCCGGCGCTCCACCCGGCCTGAGCGACCGCCTCGTCGGCCGCCACCAGGGCCAGCTGGGAGAAGCGGTCGAGCCGGCGGACCTCCTTGACCGTCAGGTGGTCGGCGGGAGCGAAGTCCCGGCACGCCCCGGCCCGGTCCGCGATGCCGCACTCCCCCGCCGCCCACCGGGCGTGGAGCGGCTCGGCGCCGACCCCGAGCGGAGTCACCGCCCCGACGCCGGTGATGAGGACCCGGCGCCTCACTGCAGGGAGGCGCGGGCGACGATCAGCTCGACGGCGTCGCCCACCGTCTTCAGCTCCTTCATGTCCTCGCCCTTGAGCACGACGCCGTACTCGTCCTCGACGATCTGGGCCAGCTCGACGAGGTCGAGCGAGTCGATGTCGAGCTCCTCGAACGTCGCGGTGGGAGTGATCTGGCTCTCGTCGGGCCCGAAGCTGGCGAGCGTCTCGACGACGCGGGCCTGGACCTGCTCGGTTGTCACTGTGGCCATGGGGCCTCCTTTGGAATCGAACTGCGTTCAGGCACCGAGTCCGCCGTCGACGCTCAGCACCGCGCCGGTGACGTAGCCGGCCGCCGGGGACACGAGGAAGCGTACGCAGGCGGCCACCTCGTCCGGAGTGCCCGCCCGGCGGGCCGGAACCGCGGCCAGCAGCGCCGGGTCGACGCCGGCGGTCATGGCGGTATCGATCCAGCCGGGGGCCACCGCGTTGACGGTGATCCCGCGGCGGGCCACCTCCACCGCCGTCGTGCGGGTCAGCGCGATCAGCCCCGCCTTCGCCGCGGCGTAGTTCGCCTGACCGGGGTTGGCCCGCAGCCCCACCACCGAGGCGACGTTGACGATCCGTCCCGCCCGCGCCCGCAGCATCGGGCGCAGGACGCGACGGGTCAGTCGGAATGCCCCCGACAGGTTGGTGGCCAGCACCGCGTCCCATTCGGCGTCGCCGAGCGTCGGCACCAGGTCGTCGCGACTGATCCCGGCGTTGTTGACGAGCGCCAGAACCGGCACGCCGAACGACCGCTCGAGCGCGCCGACGAGCACCTCGGGAGCTGCCGGATCGGCGACGTCGCCGGCCAGGGCGACCGCCTGACCACCGGCAGCGTCGATCTCGCCCACCACCGCCGCCGCCCCGTCGGCGTCGGCGCGGTACCCCACGCCCACCCGCCAGCCGTCGGCGGCCAGGCCGCGCGCGGTCGCCGCGCCGATCCCCCGCGATCCCCCGGTGACGAGCGCACAGCCTCGGGTGGCGAGCTCAGCCACCGGCCCACTCCACCACCCCGGCACCCCAGGTGAAGCCGGCGCCGAACGTGCTGAGCATCACCTTGGCGCCCGGGTGCAGGCGGCCCGCGGCCTGGGCGCCGGCGAGGGCCACCGGCAGCGTGGCGGCGGACGCGTTGCCGAGCTCGGCGATGCAGTCGACCACGCGGTCCGGATCGAGGCCGAGCCGCTCGCCGAGCGCCCGGGTGATGCGGGCGTTCGCCTGGTGGGGGACGAACAGGTCGATTTCGTCCAGGCTGAGGCCGGCCGACGCCGCCGCCGCGACGGTCGCCTCGGCCATCCGGGACACCGCGTGGCGGAAGACCTCCGGCCCGTCCATCCGCAGCATCCGCTCGGTATGCGAGGCGGTGATCGCCGCGCCGTGAGCCCCATCGCTGTCGAGCAGCACGGGCCCTATGCAGCCGGCCGCGTCGGGCGTCGCCGGCCCCAGCACCACCGCTCCGCTGCCATCGGCGAACAGAGGCGCCGTGCGCCGGTCGCGATAGTCCGTGATGCGGGTGATGAAGTCGGCGCCGACGAGCAGGACGTGCTCGGCGCGGCCGCTCTCGATCTGGCCGGCCGCCGCTGCCAGACCGGTCAGGAACGCGGTGCAGGCGGCGCCGACGTCGAACGCCCCGGCGTGGTCTGCACCGAGCGCGTGGGCGACGAGTGGTGCGGCGTTCGGCGTCAGCTCGTCGGCGGTCATCGTGGCCACGATGACCAGGTCGAGCCGTGCCGCCGGCACCCCCGCCGTCTCCAGCGCCCTCGCGCCGGCCCGCGCGGCCAGCTCGGAGAGTCGTTCCCCGGGCGCCGCCCGGCGCCGCTCCCGGATACCGGTGCGGGTGAGGATCCACGCCGGGTCGATCCCCAGCTCCTCCGCCAGCTCGTCGGTGGTCAGCCGACCCGCGGGCAGCGCGCCGGCCACCGCCTCGATCCGGGCACCCGCGAACCGCGGCCGGGTCAGCCAGCGGGCGGCGAGCGGGGTGGGCGGCGAGTCAAGCATGGACGAGCTCCACGTCGCGCACCGTGCGCCGGGCGAGACCGGTCAGCACCCGCCCCGGCCCCACCTCGACGAACCGCTCGGCGCCGAGCGCGCGGAGCGCGAGCATCGTCTCGCGCCAGCGCACGGCATGGGTCAGCGCGGCGGCCAGCTCAGCCCGAGGGTCGGTGAACGGCGCCGCCGTGACGGCGCTGAGCACGGTGGCGCGGGCCGGGCGGAACTCGACCTCGGCCAGCGCGGCGGCGAACTCGGGCACCGCCGAGGCCATGAGCGGCGAGTGGAACGCGCCGGTGACCGGGACCGCCATCGCCCGCAGGCCGATCGCCTCGGCGGCGGCGGCCGCACCGGGGAGGCCGTCCCGGGCGCCGGAGAGCACCACCTGACCCGGCGAGTTGTCGTTGGCCACCGCCAGCCCATGGGCGGCGGCCAGCTCGGCGGCCCGCTCGGCCGCCCCGGAGCCGAGCAGCGCGAGCATCCCCCCGGCCCCCGCCGTCTCCCCCGCCCGCTGCATCAGCGCGCCGCGCAGCGCGACGAGCCGCAACCCGTCGGCCTCGGCCAGTGCCCCGGCCGCCACGAGGGCGGCCAGCTCCCCCAGGGAGTGGCCGGCGAGCAGGTCGGCGGGCGGCTCACCGAGCCCGCGCCACCCGGCCAGGCTGGCGCAGAAGATCGCGGGTTGGGCGAACCGGGTGCCCTCCTCGACGCGCGCAAACGGGTCCTCGCCGACAGTCGCCACGACGGCGTGAAGCAGATCAGGCCGCTGCCGCGCCACCGTCTGGCGCATGTCCGGCGTCTGGCTGCCCTGGCCGGGGAACAGGAGCGCGGTGCGGGCCATCTCGGCAAACCTACGCCAGCACTCGGGCCCCGGTACAGCGCCCGGGATGGTTTCCCCCCGATCGGGGGGCGGCCGGTACGATGCGCGCCGTGTCGCTCCCGGAGCCCTCGCCGTCGCAGGCCGCGCTGGTCACGGGCGCGTCGGCCGGGATCGGAGCGCAGATCGCCCGCCAGCTGGCCGAGCGCTCCCACAACGTGGTGCTCGTCGCCCGGCGCAAGCCGAAGCTCGAGGAGCTGGCGGCCGAGCTGGCCGAGCGTCACGGGATCCGCGCCGCGACGATCGCCTGCGACCTGGCCAAGCCGGCCTCGCGGGCCCGCCTGCAGGGCCAGATCACCCGGCTCGGCCTCGACGTTTCGGTGCTGGTCAACAACGCGGGCTTCGCCACCGGGGGGCCGTTCCACGACTCCGACCCCGAGCGGGAGCTCGAGCAGGTGCGAGTGCTCGTGGAGGCGGTCCTCGCCCTTACCTCGACGTTCGTCCCGGGAATGGTGCAGCGCCGGGCGGGCGCGATCCTGAACATCGCCTCCACCGCCGGGATGCAGCCCATGCCCTTCTCGGCCGGCTACTCGGCGGCCAAGGCCTACGTGCTGGCGTTCTCCGAGGCGCTCCACTACGAGCTGCGACCCCGTGGCATCACCGTCACCGCGCTGGCCCCCGGACCGGTGCGGACCGAGTTCTGGGACATCGCCGGCTGGGAGACGGCGGGAGGCGGGCGGTTCGAGGACACCGTCGGCCGCCCGGCGATGATCACCGCCGAGCACGCGGCGCGCGCCGCGGTCGAGGGCGTCGAGGCGGGGCGCCGCGTCGTCGTCCCCGGCCTGCCGATGCGCGCCGCGATGGAGGCGTCGCGCCTGCTCCCCCACGCGGTCAAGCTGCCGGCGATCGCCTGGATGATGGGCCGCCGCGACGGCTGAGCGCGACTGCGCTCCGACCTGCGACTACAGCCCGGCGATCTCCCGCGTGCGGGCGGAGGCCGCCGCCTCGGCGCCCCGCTCGGCCACCGCCCGCTCGTATGCCTCCATGGCCGGCCCCGAGCGGGCCGCCGCCATCCGCTCGAGCCACGCCGAGGCGAACAGCTGGCGGAGCGGCAGGAGGCGCAGGAACCAGGTGGGGTAGGCGACCCGGCGCCGCCGGCGCTCGATCGCCGCCACGAGCTGGTCGACCGCCGGCGGCAGGGGGTAGGTCTTGGCGAACGGACCTGGCGCGTCGTTCTTGATCTGGTCGCCCGCCGGTAACTCCCGTTCCGCCTCGCGGACCATGTCGGTGTCGAGGAACAGGAAGTACGCCACTCCCACGTCGACGCCGTGCGGGCGCATCTCGATCCGCAGGGTGTCGCTCAGCGCCTCGACTCCCGCCTTGGCGGCGCAGTAGGCGCTCAACCCCGCGCCTCGGAGCACGGCGGCGGATGAGGCGATGTTCAGCAGGTAGCCGCGGCTGGTCTCCAGATGGGGCAGCGCCGCCCGGTCGGTGTACATCACGCCGAGCAGGTTGATCTCGATCACCCGCTCCCAGCTGCGGCGGTCCTGGAGGCGGAGGGGGCCGGCGGTGGCGATGCCCGCGTTCGCCACCACGACGTCGAGCCCGGCGAGCGCGGCGGCCGCGGCGTCGATGGCGGCGCTCACCGCGTCGGCGTCGGACACGTCGCACCGGTGGGTGAACGTGCCCGGCCCGCAGCGCTCGGCAGTCGCCTGCAGCCGGTCGGCCTCCAGGTCGAGCAGCGCCAGCCGGGCGCCGCGGGCGGCGAGCGACTCGGCGAGCGCAGCGCCGATCCCGCGAGCGGCGCCGGTGATGAGCACCCGCCGGCCGGTGAGCTGCGTGGTCACGCATAGGACCCTACCCCCTGCGGGTAACGCCTGCCGGAATGGCGGCCGACGACGAACTTCGCCGGCTCGACGCGCTGCTCGCGCTCGGTCTGCGCCTGGCTCGCAGCGCGCCGAGCGGACGGACGGCGCTGGGGCAGCTGGCGGACGTCATCGATCTCGATTGGATCCCCCAGCCGAGGGGCCGGGAGCTGACCTCCGAGCTCCGCGCCGCCCACGCCCAGGCGACGGAGCCGCTGGGCCCCGACCGGGTGGAGCGCGTCCTCCGCGAGGCGTGGGACGAGCCACCGGAGCGGGTGCTCGACCGGCTCGACCCCGAACCGGTGCTCATCACCGCGACCGCTCAGACCCACCGCGCCGAGCACGGCGGCCGGATGGTGGCGGTCAAGGTGATCCGGCCGGGGCTGCCGGCTCTCGTCCGCCAGGACCTGGCGCTGCTCGAGCTGCTCGCGGCCCCGCTGGTCGGGGCGTTTCCCGCCCTCGATGTCGGGGCGCTCCTGCGCGAGGTGCGCGAGCGCGTGCGCGACGACCTCGACCTCGATGCCCAGGCGCGGGCGCTGCGCCGCTTCCACCGCGCCCTGCGCGACCATCCGCGGTTCGTGGTCCCGGCGCCGGTCGCCGAGCTCTGCGACGACACGGTGCTCGTCCGCGAGTGGGTCGACGGCACGCCGCTGGCCGACGCCCCGTCGGCTGCGCGCGACCGTGCGGCGGCTGACCTCGTCGTCTTCGCGCTCGGCGCCGCCCGCTGGGGCACGGCGCACGCCGACCTCCGGCGCGAGGAGGTGTTCGTCTGCCCCGACGGGCGCCTGGCCGTGGCCGACGTCGGCGCCAGCGCCCCGGTCGACCCCGGACGCCTGGACGCCGTGGCCGGACTGGTCGAGGCGTTCGTGACCGACGATCCCGTGGCCGCCGCCGAGCACCTGGAGGCGCTCGGCTGGCTCCCGGCGGCCCGGGCCGGTGAGCTGCTGGAGTTCGTCCGCGAAGTGCTCGGGCCGTTCGCCGGAGTCGAGCCGGTCCGGCTCGACTCCGGCGCCGTGCTGGCGATGCGCGACCGGCTGATCGCCCGACCCGGCCCGGCCGTGCGGCTGCTCGTCGCCGGCCGGCTCGAGCCGCAGGACCTGTGGCCGGCCCGCGGGCTCGGTCAGCTGTTCGCGCTCATCGCGCGGGTCGGCGCCACGGCGCCGTGGCGCGAGCTCGTGCGGACCGGGCTGCGGGACGGGTGGGACGGCGGCGGGTAGCGGTCAGGCCGCTCGGACGTCGGAGGCGGCTTCCGCTGCGTCCTCCACCACCGTCGCCACCGGCGGCTGCTCGCGCGCGCGGCCGAGGCGGCGGGCCAGCCAGTCGAGGGCGACCGGCGTTCCCGCGACGGCGCCGCTCAGGTGATCGACACCCCCCCGAGTGACGTACAGCCGGACGTCCGCTCCCCGCCGCTCCCAGTCGTCGCGGAGCCGGAGGCTCTGCTCGTAGGAGACGATCTGGTCGCGGCGCGCGTGGTGGAGCAGGACCGGCGCCGCGGGAGCCGCCGTCCCGAGACGATTCTCGCGCAGACGGGCCTGCCAGTCGGGCATCTCCAGGACGTTCGGGGAGGTCAGATCCCCGGCGTGCATGTTGCGCGGCGCCAGCACCGCCGCCTCGACGACCGTCGAGCGCCGCAGCATCTCGATGCGCGAGCGCGCGAGCGGAGTGAGGTACGGGTCGAGCTCCAGCTCCGGGTACGCGGCCGCGAAGCCGATCCCGCCATAGGCCATGAAGAAGGAGAAGAACGTCCCGTCGAGGCTCGGTCCGGCGCGCTCGACGTCCGCCGCGGCGGCACCCGCCGCCACCGCGCGCAGCTCCACCTCCGGCGCATAGCTCGGCTGGAGCTCGGCCGCCCAGCCGGCGGCCGCTCCGCCCTCGGAGTACCCGATGACCGCGGCCGGGCCATCGGCGGGCAGCTCGTCGGGACACAGCTCCCGGGCCGCGCGCAGCGAGTCGAGCACGTTCGGGCCGAGCGCCCGGCCGACCATGTACGCGTGGTCGCCGGGCGTCCCCAGGCCCTGGTAGTCGGTGATCGTCAACGCCCAGCCGCGGGCGAGGATCAGCGCCATCAGCCCCGCCTCCCAGTCGAGCCCGCGGGCGAGCAGGCGCGACGGCGCGGCCCGGTCGCCGATCCCGTGGGTGCCGATGGCATAGGCCACCAGTGGCCGCGGCGCGGAGACACGGCGGCGGGGCAGGAGCACCGTGCCCGACACCGCGGTCGGCTCTCCGACGGCGCCGGTGGAGCGGTACAGCACGCGAGTCGCCGCGGCCCGCAGCCGCAGGCCAGGCGCCAGGTAGGCGTGCATCGGCTCGGCGCGGATCAGCTCACCGGGCCGGTACCGCTCGAGATCGTCCGGCGGCTCATAGAAGCCGGCGTCCGAGTTGGGCGGCCGACCGGGGGGCAGGAGGAGCAGGACGCTCTCCAGGGCGGTCCGGGCGGTGGAGAGGGGATTCACAACCGCTCGCGGCGGGATGGTGACCCTGCGTGGGACGGCATGTTGTCCGCTCCTTTCTCGCCGGCATCGTGCCAGCGTGGTATCGACAACAATACCGAGGTTTGCGGACGTTTTGCCCGTTTGGCTGGCCGGCTAGACAGGAGCGACCGTCAGCGCCGGCGGCGAGCGCGGCTCCGGCGGCTCAGCCGAGCAGGCCGAGCCGCTGCGCCCGCTGCACCGCCTCGGCCCGGTTGCGCGCCGTCAGCTTGCGGTACAGCGTGCTCGTGTGCTCCTTGACCGTGTGCGGCGAGAGGTGGAGCCGCCCGGCGATCTCGCGGTTCGTGGCGCCGTCCGCGATCAGGCTCAAGACCTCCCGCTCGCGGTCGGTCACCGGCGGCGCGACCGCCGAGCGGTCGGGAGCGGCGAACGCCGACCCTCCGGCCGCCACCCGCCGTACCGCCCGGATGAGCTCCGCGGCGCCCGCGTCCTTGGAGACGAAACCCGACGCGCCGGCCGCTCGCGCCGCGGCCGGCGACATGCGCCCGGCGCCCGAGATGAGGAGCACCCGGGTTCGCGGACAGGCGCCGCGGATCGACTCGCAGGCGTCGGCGCCGGATTCGCCGGCCAGGAACAGGTCGACGAGCGCGACGTCGGGGGCGTGGCGCCGGGCCAGCTCGACCGCCTCGGCGACGGTTCGGGCCCCCAGGCACCGAGCGACCCACGGCTGCTCGCCGAGCAGCATGCGAAAGCCCCAGTGCACCACGTCGTGGTCGTCGACGATCAGGATCCGCAGCTGCCGGGTCGCGACGGTCATCCTCCGTCCTCCACCGGCACGACGAGCCGCACCCGCCAGCGGCCTGCGTCCAGGGGGCCGAACTCCACCATCCCACCCCGGCCGAGTGCCTCGAATGCCGCCAGCCGCAGTCCCATCCCGCCGCCGGGGTCGACCGGGCGCGCCGGGGCGCCGTCGTTGACCACCTCGAGCACGAATGTGTCGGCGTCGCGCTCCACCCCCACCTCGACGGCGCTCGCCCGAGCATGCTTGGCCACGTTGCGCAGCGCCTCGCCGAGCACCGACTGGGCGAGGGGCTCGAGCCCGGGTGGCACCGTCACCCCGGCCGGCCAGTGCATGCGCACCGGGACCTCGCCGAGGCTCGCCTGCAGCCGCTCGACCTCCTCGGTCAGCGTGCTCGCCGTCTCGCGGGGCACCGGGGCGAGCGGCCGCTCGAGCGCGCGACGGAGCTCCCCCACCGCCTCCTGGAGCTCGGTCCGGCACCGCTCCCGCTCGCCGGCCGACGGCGCCTGAGCGGTGCCGAGGGCGAGCGAGACACCGAACAACCGCTGGAGGACGCGTTCGTGGATCTCGCGGGCCAGGCCGAGTCGTTCGGCGAGATGACGGCTGCGCTCCTGTTGGCGGGTGGCGTGGCGAGCGGTCGTGACGAGCGCCGCCGTCTTGCCGAGCGTCCACAGCAGATGGCGCTCGCCGTCGGAGAGCTCGAACCGCCCGCCCCCGCGGTCGGCGCAGACGACGCCGTAGCCGCGGCCGGCGGCGCTCAGCGGGGTACACACGAGCGTGGTGATACCGAGCACCCGGGCGTACTCCGGCTGGACCCACCGCTCGATCTCCTCCGAGACGACGACCACCTGGTCGGACTCCAGCGCCGCCTGGGCGATCGGGGTGGCGCCGAGGGTCGGGTGGAGCGCGGCGAGCTGGTCCAGCGGCGTGCCGTGGGCGCCGACGGCGCGCACCCGGCGGCCGGCGGCGTCGGCCATGAAGATCGCCGCCCGGCGCATCGTGGTCAGCCGGCAGATCGCCTCGCAGATCCGGTCGTAGAAGTCCGGCCCGCCCCCGGCGTCGACGTCGCCGAGCAGCTCGGCGAACACCTCGAGCGGCTCGACCCCGGCGAACAGCGCCCGCGGCCGATCGTCGGCGCGGGCGCCGAGGCTCACGCCGCCGCCGGCTCCGGCAGTGGGTGGCGGCGCCGGAGCTCGTACAGCGTCGTGCGCTCGGCCGCCGGTCGCCCGGCGGCGTGCGCGGCGGCCACGAGCTGCGCCGGCTCCAACCGCACGCCGTGGTAGCTGCCGGCCATCCGGCTGATCGACTCCTCCATGAGCGTACCGCCGAGGTCGTTGACCCCCCAGCGCAGCGCCTCGGTGGCCGCGTCGAGCCCCATCTTCACCCAGCTCGCCTGAAGCGAGCGCACCGTCCGCCCCAGCGCGAGGCGGAACACGGCCGTGTGCTTGAGATTCTCCTCCCGGCTGATCTCGGCCACCCCGTGGGTGCGGCCGAGCAGGGTGTGGAACGGGATGAACGAGAGCGGCACGAACTCGGTGAAGCCGCCGGTCCGCTCCTGGAGCTCGCGCACCACCCGCATGTGCTCGGCGAGCTCCCACGGCTCCTCGATGTGCCCGAACATGACGGTCGCCGTCGAGCGCAGACCGGCCGCGTGCGAGGCCTCGATGACCTCCACCCAGCGAGCGACCGGGAGCTTGTTCGGCGAGATCCGCTCGCGGACTCCGTCGTGAAGGACCTCGGCGGCGGTGCCGGGCGTCGAGCCGAGCCCGGCCTCCCGGAGGCGCTCGAACACCGCGCGCGGCGGCAGACCGCTGACGTCGCACATGTGCGCCACCTCCATCGGCGAGTACGCGTGGAGGTGGAGCGCGGGGGCGATTCGCTTGGCCAGCCGCAGCCACCGCTCGTAGTCGGGCAGGCCCCAGTCCGGATGGATGCCCGACTGGATGCAGAGCTCGGTGGCGCCGGCGCCCACCGCCTCCTCCACCCGATGGGCGAAATCCACTTCGGAGTGCTCGTAGGCGTCCGGTGAGCGGCGCGACTGGCCGAAGCCGCAGAACGCGCAGCCGACGACGCAAACGTTGGAGACGTTGATGTTGCGGTTGACGACATACGTCACGGTCTCGCCGGCCAGCTCGGCGCGAAGCGCGTCAGCGGCGGCGCGCAGGTGCTCGATCACCTCCGGGCGCTGCTCGGCGAAGAGCGCGGTCAGCTCCTGCGCCGTCAGCGCCTGGCCGGCCAGAGCCCGGTCCACCGCCCGAGGTGCGGTTGCGTCGGCCACCGCCACCTCCGCCCGGCGGCCGGACCCGCGCCGGGGGATGAACGACCAGTACCGCGCCTTGATGACGTCGAGCACCGCGGGGGCGAGCCACTCCGGCTCGATGTACTCCGGGTAGACGCAGAGCCGTTCGCTGAGTGCTGTTCCGTGCGCCTGGAGCTCCCGGCGGACCTGGGCCGGCGAGGGAAACGGGTGCTCGGGTGAGATGTGGTCCCCGTTGGCCGACAGGCCGCCGAGGTCGGTGGCGCCGGCACGCACGAGCTCGACCCACCAGTCGCTCAGGTTCGGCGGCACCTGAATCCCCACCCCGGGCAGCCGCCGGCGCGCCTCGGCGACGAGCCGCCGCAGGTCCGCGACGCTCACCGGACTGGCCCACGGCGGCGCGGCGTGCTGCGGGGGGGCCCCGACGCCGGTGCGCCAGTACGCCCGGGCGGCAGCCGCGGCGATGTCCGCCGGCTCGCGCCCGTAGTAGCGCTCGTGGGGGACGAAGTTCTGGAGGATCACCTCCTGGAGATGGCCGTGACGCCCGTGAACCTCGGCCAGCGCGTCGAGCGCCATGATGCGCTCGTCCTCGGTCTCGCCGATCCCGACCAGGATCCCGCTGGTGAACGGGATCCGCAGCGCCCCCGCCGCCTCGATGGTGGCCAGCCGGCGGGCCGGATGCTTTGTCGGTGAGCCCTGGTGGACGGCGAGATCGGGATTGACGGACTCGAGCATCAACCCCTGCGAGGCGGTCACCTGGCGCAGCCGCGCCAGGTCCGTCGCATCGAGCACGCCGAGGTTCGTGTGCGGCAACAGCCCGCGCTCGAGCGCCTGCTCGCACACCCAGACGACGTAGCCGACGAAGTCCGCGAACCCGAGCGCGGACAGGCGGTCGGCCACGCCGGGATGCGCCTCGGGTCGCTCGCCGGTGAGCACGAGCAGCTCCTTGGCCCGGTTGCGCCGGACCGCGCGATCGAGCATCGACAGCACCGCCTCGGGGTCGTGCAGATGCGGCCGGTGGGTGGCGAACGCGCAGTACTTGCAATAGCAGCGACAGGTCCGGGAGAGCGACAGCGTGAAATTGCGGCTGAACGTGACCCGGCGGCGCAAGGCAGGGCGATTCTACGGCGCCGGGACCGCGGCCTACCCTGGGAGCAGCGATGCGCCACCACCTGCTCGTCTGCCTGATGGTGTCGCTCGCCCTCGGGTTGGCCGGCTGCGGCTTCGGCGACAGCTCGGCCCCGCAGGGTCAGGACGAGACGCTCGTGCTCGACTACACGCCGAACGCGATCCATGCCGGCATCTACTCGGCAGTGGCCCGCGGCTTCGACACCGGCGAGGGGGTCACCCTCCACGTGCAGGCCCCGTCAGCCACCACCGACGGGGTCAAGCTCCTGGAAACCGGGCAGGCCGATTTCGCCGTCCTCGACATCCACGACCTGGCCCTGGCACGCGAGCGCGGCATCGACCTGGTCGGGATCATGGCGATCGTCGAGCGCCCGCTCGCCGCGGTCATCGCCCAGCCCGGGATCCGATCGCCCAAGCAGCTCGAGGGCCGGACCGTCGGGATCACCGGCGTGCCGAGCGACACCGCGGTGCTGCGGTCGATCGTGGCCGGCGCCGGCGGCGAACCCAGCCGGGTGCGAACGGTCACGATCGGCTTCGACGCCGTGTCGGCGCTCCTGGCCCACCGCGTGGCGGCGGCCACGGCGTTCTGGAACGACGAGGGGGTGACGCTCGCCCTCCGGCGACCTGGCTTCCACGTCTTCCGCGTCGAGGACTACGGCGCGCCGGCCTACCCGGAGCTCGTGCTGTGCGCCACCCGGCAGACGATCACGCAGGACGCCGCGGCGGCTCGCGCCGTGGTCCGGGCGCTCGTGCGCGGCTACGGCGTGACCCTGACCGACCCGAGCGGGAGCCTCGCCGACCTGGTGTCCGAGGTGCCCGGACTGGACTCGGGGCTGGCCACCGCGGAGCTGAACGCCGAGGAGCCGGCGTTCCTCGGCAGCGCGTCGAACTTCGGCCAGCTGTCGCTGCCGGCGCTGCGGGCGTGGGCCGCGTGGGAACTCCGGGAGGGGATCGTGCGCCGACCGATCGACGTGACGCGGATGTTCGACCCGGAGTTCCTGGCCGGGACCGCGTCGCTCATCGGTCAGTAGGAGGTCGTCGGGCCTACTGGGCGCGCAGGCGCTTGAAGTCCCGCCGCACCGACTCGGTGCGCCCCCACATCTCGGTCACCTCGGTCCGTCCGGTGCGAACCTCGCGGACCGCCAGCTCCCCCGCGATTCCCGCCTCGTCGAGCAGCCGCAGCGCCGCATGCGCCGCCGGCGCCGAGGCCGCGTGACCGAACCGGTGGGCGATGAGCAGCCGCCAGTGCCAGGCGCTCTTGGAGTTCGGTTGGGCGTTGCAGGTGACGAGGAGCACCGCGGCGTCCACGTAGCGCCGCTCGTCGAAGATCCGCAGCTCGAGCTCGAGATCGGTCCAGTCGTCGGGCAGCGATCCCAGCACGGCGTCGAAGCTCTCGGTGAACGACATGGGAGCCGAGGGTACCCGTCAGCCGGCGGGGTGGATCGTCTGGTAGACGAACGTGTAGATCACCATCGCGCTGAGCAGCACGGCGAAGAGCCGCAGTGCCCACAGCGCCATGCGGGTCCGGCCGGTGAGCTCCGCCCGTGGCACCGGCCGGGCGGCGCGGGCCGCCAGCTGGTCGGGCTCCAGGCAGTCGATCAGCGCGGCCTCCTCGTACTCCGCGGGCCAGTCGATCTGGCTCACAGCACGTGCACCGTCTGCAGGAACGAGTCGATTCCGTACGCCGCGCCACACACGGTCACGAACCCGATCACCAGCCCGCCGACCGCGTTCGTCGCGCGTCGGTTCGCGAAGCGCCCCATCAGCTGGCGGTCGTTCGCCAGCATGACCATGAACACGAGTGCCACCGGCGCGAGCACCGTCGCGAGGACGTTCGCGTTCAGCGCGATCGAGAGCAGCGGCGCCCCGGGGATCAGGATGATCGTCGCCGCGACGGCGGCGACCCCGACGTTCGTCAGGTGGAACAGCGACGAGGTGCGGAACGAGCTGTTGAAGGTGTGGGTGGCACCGACGCACTCACCGGCGGCGTACGCCGTGCTCGCCGAGATGGTGAGGATCGCCACCGCGCCGGCCTCGATCAGGCCGAGCGCGAACATCGTCGCCGCCAGTGGATGGCCGGCGTGCTTCAGCGCGTGCGGGAAGCCGGCCCCGGCGAGCCCCTGGATGTTGCCGCCGCCGTGGGTCAGGAGCGCCGCCCCGGCCACGAGCGCGCCGCAGCCGAACAGCGCGGCCAGCAGCGCGCCGAGACCGGTGTCCAGCCGCCCGTAGGAGAGGTCGTGCGGGGTCATCCCCTTGTCCGCCGAGGCGCTTTGCTGGAAGAAGATCATCCACGGCGTGACCGTCGCCCCGATCGTCGAGGCGATCAGCAGCAGCAGCGTGTTGAACGGTCCGCCCGGCAATGGACCCCAGGTGGCGAACGCGTGCGCGATGCCGCCGGCGTGCGGCTTGACGAGGACCGCACTCAGCACGAACAGGGCGTTGAAGGCGGCGAGGCCGAGCACGATCCGCTCCCAGCGCCAATAGCGGCCACCGGCCAGCGTCAAGCTCACGAGTCCCAGGCCGAGCGCCACCGCGACCCCGGAGCCGAGCCCGAAGTACGCCAGCCCGACCCGGATCGCGACGAACTCGGCGACGAGCGTCACGAGATTGGTCAGCACCAGGTCCCCGGCGGCGAACCAGCCCCAGACGCGGCCGTAGCGGTGAAGCACGAGCTCGCCGTAGCCACGATGGGTCACCGCACCGATCCGCATGCACATCTCCTGGCAGACGAACGCCAGCGCGAACAGCACGACCGTGAACGGCAGGAAGAAGCCCAGCCCGTAGCCGGCTCCGTCGGCGGCGTAGGAGATCATGCTGGGGCCGTCGTTCTCGCCGAGCATCGACAGGATCCCGGGGCCGGCGAGCAGCCACAGGAGCCAGCCGCGCCGTCCGCTGTGCCGTGCCGCGAGGACGCGCGCCCGATCCCGGGACCGGATCGCGTCCTCGCCGCTCAGCGGCCTCGGCAGCGGGGCGGCCGGGGCGGGAGCGATCACGTCGCTCACTGCGGCTGCACCCGCATCGCCTGCGCGAGCCGACCGCCGAGCACGTGCACGGCGCCACCGACCTGCACGAACAGTGGCCCGCCGAACGGATGCTTGTCGATCACCTCCAGCTCCACGCCCGGCGCAATCCCGCGCTCGGCCAGGAAGCGGAGCATGTCGGGATCGGAGTCCGAGACGCGGGCCAGCCACGCCCGATCGCCGGGCTCGAGCGCCTGGAGCGAGGTGCGCGGCCCCTCGTCGATCTCGAGCTCGCGGGTGGGGATTGGGTCGCCGTGCGGGTCGTGGGTGGGGTGGCCGAGCGACTCCGAGATCCGCTCCTCGAGCGCCTCGGAGAGGACGTGCTCCAGCACCTCGGCCTCCTCGTGCACCCGATCCCACGGCACGCCGAGCCGCTGCACGAGGTAGAGCTCGAGGAGCCGGTGGTGGCGGATCACCTCGAGCGCCACCCGCCGTCCCTCCTCGGTGAGGGCCACGCCGCGGTAGGGCTGATGGCGAGCCAGGCCGAGCTCCCCCAGCCGCTTGACCATCGCCGAGGCCGAAGCCGGCGTGACGCCGAGCCGATCGGCCACGGCGTTCGTGGTCACCGGTGATGCCTGCCGGAGCTCCAGGGCGTAGATCGCCTTGGCGTAGTCCTCGACGGCAGCGGTCGTTTCCAAGGTTGGCACAACCGAGATTATGGCATGTCTAAACCGGCGGTCCGCGTATCGTGAGGAGGATGGCTGTCCTCGAGGTGCCACTCGATGAATACGAGGCGGCCGCCTCCGGCGCCGCGCTCGTCGACCGCTCCGAGCGGGGGAAGCTCGCGCTCACCGGCGCCCAGGCCAAGGAGTTCCTCCAGGGCCAGATCAGCAACGACGTCGAAGGCCTGACCCCCGGCCGAGGCTGCTACGCCACGCTGCTCAGTCCGAAGGGCAAGATGCTCGGCGACCTCCGGGTGCTCGACGCCGGAGACGAGCTCCTGCTCGACACCGAGCGTGTCGCGCTCCAGGAGCTGTTCAACACGATCCACCGCTTCCGCATCGGCTTCGAGCTCGAGTTACACAAGCGGACCCTGGAGCGAGGGCTCCTGTCGCTGCTCGGGCCGGAGTCGGCGGCCTGCGTGGACGCCGGTGAGCTGCCGGAGGGCGAGCACGCCCACCGGATGATCGAGCTGCACGGGATCGCCGCCCGCGCGATCCGCACCGACCTGGGCATCGACCTGCTGTGCCGGGCGGCGGACACCGACGCGCTGGCCGCCGCCCTCCGGCGGCGGGGCGCCCGGCGCGTCGGTAGCGCGGTGGCCGAGACGGTGCGGATCGAGAGCGGCCGGCCGCGGTACGGCGTCGAGCTCGACGACTCGGTGATCCCGCAGGAGGCGGGCCTGAACGACCGGGCGGTGTCGTTCACCAAGGGGTGCTACGTCGGCCAGGAAACGGTGGCCCGGCTGTTCTACCGCGGCAAGCCGAACCGCCGCCTGCACGGCCTGCGCTGCTCGGCGGCGGTGCAACCGGGCGATCCGCTGTGGCTCGGCGAGCGGGAGGTCGGCCGGGTGGGGAGCGCCACCCTCTCGCCCCGCCTGGGACCGATCGGCCTCGCGCTCGTCCGCCGCGAGGCGGAACCCGGCAGCGAGCTGCGGGTGGGTCAGGCCGCCGTGCGGGCGAACGTGGTCGAGCTGCCGTTCGCCTGAACCAGCGCGCGGAGCGCCGGCTCGGGCGCCGGCAATGCCAGCTGCCGCAGCTCCGGGTGGGAGAGCAGGTAGGTGCCGAGGATCCGCACCTCGTCGACCTCGTCCGGTGGGACGTGGGCCCCCACGTCCCCGGCCCGGGCGGCGTAGCGGAGCGCCCGCTCGGTCCGCGCCACGAGCGCCTCCGGGTCCTCGTCCAACGGACCCCAGTCGACGAGCCGCCCGCCGACGAGCCAGAACGCATCCCCGCCGACCCCCTCCGGATGAGCGGCGAGAACGAGCCGCGGGCGGACGTGGGTGGCCTGCGCCACCCCTTCCAGGCGCTCGAAGATGACCCGCAGCCGGCGGGCGCGGCGACGCAGTCCGCTCGCCCGCTCGTAGCGCTGGCTGCCGGCGGCCGCGCGCATCTGGCGCTCGACGTGCTCGATCAGGCGCGCCGCGGCGGCGCCGTCGGGCTCCAAGAAGGCCGACAGCGCGGCATCGAGCCGGCGCCGGTAGAGGTTCGGGTCGAGGTCGCCCAGGCACGGGGAGAGACAGCGCCCCATCTGCCCGTAGGCCGACGGGTGGGTGCGCCGCGGGAGCACTCGCCCGCAGTGGCGCAGGCCGAACAGCGACTCGAGCTGCTCGACGAGCTCGGTGACGAGCCGCCGCCCGCGCAGCGGCCCGATCGTCACCGCGTGACCGGCGGCCGGGGCCGTCGCCACCTCGAGGATGGGGTAGGCGATGTCGAGCCGACAGCGGATGTAGAGCAGGCGGTCGTCCGCCCGTCCGTTCAGCCGCGTGTTCCCCGGCGGCCTGAGCTCCTTGATCAGGCGGTTCTCCAGCACCAGGGCGCCGAGCTCCGAGGCCGTGGCGCGGTAGTCGACGATCGTCGCCTGCTCGCGCCACGCGGCCCGTGGCGCGCTGGGCGCGAAGTGCGCTCGGGCGCGGCTGCGAATCGAGGTCGACTTGCCGACGTACAGCGTGCGACCACCGGCATCGCGGAACAGATAGACACCGGGATCCCGCGGCAGCGCAGCGAAGTCGAGCGCCGCGACGGGATCGCTCCGCGGCCCGCCGTGGGCCCGGTTCCGGGCCGCGCCGCGTCCGAGTGGCCGCGCGTCGCGGGGGGCCGCCGCTCGCCGCCGGGCGCGGCGGGGCTTCAGCAGGGCGAGCGCCTCGCCGACCGTGCCGGCGTGCGCGCACAGCCGCGGGAGCAGCGCGCAGAGCACGCGCCCGCACGTCTCCGCGTCGGCCAGCGCGCGGTGGGCGAGCGCCACGTCGATGCCGAGCGCGTCGGCCAGTCGTCCGAGCCGGCGCTCGCGCTGGAGCGGCAGCAGCGTCCGCGCAACTGCCGCGGTGCAGATGACCGGCGGCGCGGGCCACTCGAGGCCGATCCGCTCGCAGGCGGTGCGGAGCACCCGCCGGTCGAACGGAGCGTTGTGGGCGACCATCACCCGACCGTTCAGCCGGGCGATCAGCTCCGGGAGCACCCCGTCGGGCGGCGGGGCTCCGTCGAGCATCGCCTGGGTGATCCCGGTGAAGCGCTGGATCCCGCGGCGCAGCGGCAGGTTGACGGCGACGAGCGATGACCAGCGGTCGTGGAGCTCACCACCCCCGACGATCACCGCCCCCACCTCGGTGAGCTCGCAGGCATCGCCCCCGAGGCCGTTGGTCTCGGTGTCGACCGCGAGGAACTCGGCACCCGCCAGCGGCTCGTCGAGCAGCGTCATCGACGCGGTGATACGCGGGCCGCCGGACGGCATGCACGGCCGCGTGCGCCCAGGGTGGCTACCTGACCGGTCGCAGGGGTAGGATCGCCGCCATCCCGACCGTCAAGGAGAGGAGTCGCCGGGTGAACCTGATCGCGGATGAGACGCAGCAGCTGCAGGAGCTGGACGAGCAGGAGCGCAGCGCCTGGACGAGCTACCGGGACCGGCTGCGCGACCTGTCGGGCGACGCCTACGACCAGGTCGAGGACGAGTGCTGGCAGGAGCTCCAGCGGGAGCTTCGGCGTGTGACGCGGCGGCGCCGGACGGTGGAGGCCGGTGCTGCGGCATCCGTTTGAGCGCGGAGCGCGTACAACGTCGTGCCCGCGCTCCGTGTTTCGGTCGGTTAGGGTTCGCAGCGGCAGACGGGCAGTTGGTGCCCACAGCTCTTTCGAGGAGAGACAGAGAACGACGATGCGCAGATGGACGGTCGGCATGTGCGCGGCGAGCGCCCTCCTCCTCGTCGCCTGCGGGGGCAGCACCGGCAGCTTTCAGAACCGACCGCGGCCGCCGATCCCGGTGAACCTCAGCGTCTACATCAACGACGCCCGCGTCTCGGTCTCCCCCTCCTCGGTCGGGGCCGGGCCCGTGGAGTTCATCGTCACCAACGCGGCGCGGCAGACCGAGTCATTGAGCATCCAGTCGGCCGACGGGTCCCAGACGCTGGGCAGCACGGGCCCGATCAACCCGCAGACGACCGCGCAGGTGACCGTCGACTTCCGCACGCCAGGCGACTATCAAGTCGCCACCGGCAAGTCCGGGACGCTCGCCCAGCAGGACGCGCCGGCCTCGATCCGGGCCGCCGCCCTGCACATCGGCAGCCAGCGGGCCAGCGCGTCGAACGCGCTGCTCCAGCCGTAGCCGGCCGGCCTGCGCGGCCCCGCGCGCCGTCTCGATCCGCGGACGGCAGGGCGCGCGTTCCCCTACAGTTCGCCGTCCCGCCAGGACCCGACCAGGAGATGCACTGCACGTGGCCGCCTCACTCAGCCAAGTAGCCCATGTCGACGCCGAGCCGGGCGAGCTGCCCGACACCATGGCGGCCTGGGTGATCCGCCAGGAGCGGGAGGGCGAGCCGACGGACGCCTTCCAGCTCGAGGAGATCGAGGTCCCGGAGCCCGGGGCGTTCGAGGTCATCGTGCGGGTGATGGCGGCGGGCGTCAACTACAACAACGTGTGGGCGGCGCTCGGCGAGCCGGTGTCCGTGTTCGGCTACGGCGACCACCCGGAGTACGGCCACCACATCGGCGGCTCGGACGCCTCCGGCGTGGTGTGGAAGGTCGGGGAGGGCGTCACGCGCTGGAAGCCCGGGGACGAGGTGATCGTCCACTGCAACCAGGCTTCCTACGAGGACCCCGAGGTCCACGGCCTCGACCCGCTCGCCGCGCCCAGCCAGCGGATCTGGGGCTACGAGACGACCTGGGGCTCGTTCGCCCAGTTCACCAAGGTCCAGGCCCAGCAGCTGCTTCCCCGGCCGCAGAACCTGACCTGGGAGGAGGCCGCCTCGTACGGGCTGGTCTACTTCACCGCGTACCGGATGCTCGTCACGCAGTGCGCGATCCAGGCCGGCCACCGGGTCCTGGTGTGGGGCGCGGCGGGGGGCCTCGGTGTGTTCGCGGTCCAGCTCTGCGCGGCCGCCGGAGCGGAGTGCGTCGGCGTCGTGTCGAGCCCGGAGAAGGGCGAGCTGGTCAAGCAGCTCGGCGCAGTCGCCGCCATCGACCGGGCGGAGTTCGCCGGGATGATGCGGCGCGGGGGCGAGGATCCCGCGCAGGAGAAGGCGCGCTTCCGGGAATCCCGCCGCTTCTCCCGGGCGGTCGCCGACATCCTCGGCGCCCCGCCGGACATCGTGTTCGAGCACGTCGGCAAGGCCACGTTCCCCACCTCGGTGCTGGCCGTCAAGCCGTTCGGCAAGGTCGTCATCTGCGCCGGGACCACGGGCTACAACCTCGACTTCGACGTCCGCTACCTGTGGATGCGCCAGAAGCAGATCATCGGGTCGCACTTCGCCAACGCGTACGAGTGCATGAAGGCCAACGAGCTGATCGAGCAGGGGAAGATCCGGCCGGTCCTGTGGCGGACGATGGGCTTCGAGGGCGTCCCGGAGGCCCACCAGTTGATGAAGGACAACCGGCACCTGGGCAAGATCGCGATCCTCGTCGGCGCCACCGAGACCGGGCAGGGCCGGACCGAGGACGGTCCCGGGGCGATCCACGCCGAGGTGGGGGCGTAGCGGTGGCCGCCGGCGTGGTCCACATCCAGTGGTACGCGACGATCGGACGCAAGGACCTGTTCGCCGCCGAGGTCGCCGCCGTGGCCCCGATCTGCCTCCGCTACGGGGTGACGCAGTTTCAGGTCCACCGATCGCTCGACGACCGCTACAAGATCCTCCAGATCATGTGGTTCGAGACCAAGCGCGACTGGTACCGCTTCTGGGAGGGCCCGGAGATGATCGAGTTCCGCCGCCGGAACGTCGGCAAGTTCCAGATCCCGATCCAGTACATCTGGCACGACGAGCTGGCCGCCGGCGGACTGGGGCCCGAGGTGCCGACGAGCGCCGAGCGCGAGCCGGACCCCGAGCCTCAGCCCGAAGCGGCGGCCTGAGCCGCACGCGCCCGGAGGGCCAGCGCCAGCCACAGCCGGGCGTCCGGATCCTCGAGCGCGGGGCCGAACCGCGCGCGCAGCTGATCGAGGCGGTAGCGGACGGTCTGCGGATGGACCTCGAGACGGGCGGCGACGACACCGATCCGGCCCTGCTCCTCGAGCCAGACCCCCAGCGTGTGCGCCAGCCGCTCGCGCGGCCCGGGCGCCAGCTCGGCGAGCGGGGCGAGGCGCTCGGCGACGAGCTCGGCCGTCAGGCGGGGGTCGGCGGCCAGGAGCAACGCTCCGGCCCGGCCCGCCGCCGCGGTCAGCCCCGTCGTCTCTCCCTGGAGCTCGAGCGCCCCCCGGGCGCGGACGAAGCTGAGGCCCGCCTCCGGCCAGGCGACCGTGGTGCCCAACCCGGCCCGGGCCCCGGCCGCGGCGATGGCACGCTCGATCTGCTCCGGGCGGCCCGGACCGTCCGGGTCGGGCACGATCACGCAGACGAGCTCGCCGATCCCCTCCGCGATCGTGTCCGGCGGCAGGTGCGCGGCCGCCGCCTCCCGTCCCTGTCCCGCCAGAACGATCACCGCGAGCCGGCGGGGAAGCGAGAACCCGGCCGCGGCGGCCGCGGCCCGGACGAGCTCGTCATCGGCCGGCGGATCACGGACGAGCAGGCGCACGAGTTGCCGGCGCCGGAGCTCCGCCTGGCCGGCGGCCGCCGACTGCTCGAGGGCATGCCCCTCAGCCGACTCGGCGGACAGCACGTCGATGTAGGCGAAGATCGATTCGGCCAGCCGGTACATCGTCTCGGGCGCCAGTCCCGCGCGGGCGCCGGCCTGCGCGAAGCGCCGCCAGGCGACGCGCGCCCCCGCCCGGTACGCGGACAGCAGGGCGTCGAGGCTCCGGCCGGCCCGCATCTCGCCGCGACCGAGCTGGAGGTAGGCGTCCGAGCGCGACACCGGGCCGCCCGCTTCGATCTCGGCCAGGAAGTGGCGCAATGCCGCCTCCACGCCGAACCGGAGTGCGCGCCCGAAATCACCCTCGACCGGCCTGCGGTACGCCGGCACCGCGCGCACTGCTTCGATCATCTCGTCAGCCGCTGCCGGCAGAACGGGCCGTAGCACCGGCACGATTTCGGCGGGTAGTTCATGCCACGGTTGGCGGTTCATTTGTGGGAAAGCTACAAATTTCGCCGTTTCGGAGTGGCCAAGCCGACGACTTCGCCCCATCGTCGAGCGGGTAGCCTTTACTCGGTGAGCCGCGCACACAAGATCGTCAACCTGATCGGCGTCCCGGCGCCGTTCGTCGGCCTCCTGGTCGCCATCGCGCTGCTGTGGAACCGGGCGATCGGACCGCTGGAGCTCGGGCTGCTGATCGGCATGTACCTGATCACCTGCCTCGGCGTGACGCTCGGCTATCACCGCATGTTCACCCACCGGGCGTTCGAGTCCTCGCGCTGGTTCCGGGCCCTCATCGCGGTGCTCGGGTCGATGGCGGTCGAAGGCTCGGTCATCACCTGGGTGGCCGATCACCGCAAGCACCATGCGTTCACCGACCAGGAGGGCGATCCCCACTCGCCGCACCTCAGCGGGCCCGGCTTCTGGGGCGGGGTGAAGGGGCTCTGGCACGCCCACATCGGATGGCTGTTCGAGACCGTCGGCGCTGCCGAGCGCGAGCGATTCGCCCCTGATCTGGTCCGCGACCACGTGCTACGGGTGGTCGACAAGCTGTTCTGGGTTTGGGTCGTGCTCGGCTTCGCGGTGCCGTTCGCGCTCGGCTGGATCGTCGGCGGCGGGATCGGCACCGCGCTGACCGCCCTGTTGTGGGGTGGCTTCGTCCGCGTGTTCCTGCTGCACCACGTGACGTGGTCGATCAACTCCGTGTGCCACTTCTTCGGGCGCAAACGGTTCGACATCGAGGACGAGAGCCGCAACGTGTTCTGGCTGGCGCCGCTGTCACTCGGCGAGAGCTGGCACCACAACCACCACGCGTTCCCCACCTCCGCCTTTCATGGCCTCCGGCTGTGGGAGCGCATCGCCGACCCGACCGGCCTGCTCATCGCCCTGCTCGAGAAGCTCGGCGTCGTGTGGAACGTCGTCCGGGTCAGCCCCGAGCGCCAGGCGGCCAAGTCGCTGCCCGGCCACGCCTGATCAGCTGCACTCGAGCGGGGCCAGCGACAGCCCCGCCCCGTCGAGGGCCTGCCAATAGCCCTCGGCCTCCTCCCGCGGGCCGCTCCACACGATCGCCAGTCCTTCGTGGTGGATGCGGTCGGCCAGCCGGTAGCCCTCGGCGAGCGTCACGCCCGGCACGACCCGGGCGAGCGTCTCGGCGACGTGGTCGAACGTGTTGAAGTCGTCGTTGAGCACCACGACGCGCCACAGCCCGCCGACCCCGCCGCCGGGGTCCGATACGCGCGGCAGCTCGATCGTCTGTGACATGCCCGAGGCTCAGGATACGCCTGCGCGCTCGGCGCGCCGGCGCCAATACCGTGCATATCCGGCGTACAGCTGGTCCGGCGGCGCAGCCTGCACGTAGGCCGCCGCCAGGTCGGGCCCGGCGTCGGCCTCGACCTCGCCCCGGACCATGGCGATGAACTCCTCCGCCGTGTGCTCCCGCGCATAGCCGCCCCACTCCCCCAGCCGGCGGCCGAGCTCGTCGAGCTGGGCCTCCACGTCCTCGGTCACGCCGAAATGCGTCATCGCCAACCGCGACGGCCGCCAACGCCGCACGGTGTCCAGCGAGTCCTGCCAGGCCTCGAGGTCGATGTCCGGCGGGGGCGTGGGCGGGATGGTCATCGTCGTGTCGATGATGCGCACGCCACCCACATCGCCGACGTACGCGGTGCCGTCGTGCAGGTAGCTCACGTGGTGGGAGGCGTGACCGGGGGTGTAGGCGACCGCGCAGCGGCCGTCGAGCAGTTGCTCACCTCCTCGCAGCACGCGCAGGCGCTCCTCCGGCACCGGCAGGAACTCGCCCCACAGGCGATCCATGTCCGTCCCGTACAGGCGATGCGCGCTCTCCAGCAGCCGCTCGGGATGGACGAGATGCGGCGCTCCGCGCTCGTGGACGTACACCTCGAGCTCCGGGAAGCGGCGGACGAGGGAGCCGGTCGCCCCGGCGTGGTCGAGGTGGATGTGGGTGAGGAGCAGGGCACGGGGGCGCAGGCCTCCGAGCGCGGCCAGCAGCGTGTCCAGGCAGGAGCCGGGGCCAGGGTCGACGATGACGTCGTCGATCAGGTGGGCCGCGATCACCCGCTCGCGGCCCAGGTGGCGGAGGTCGATCGTCCTCACGCGTCGCCGGTGGCGGGCGGCAGCGGCCGGGTGGCGTCGGGATCCTCCGCCCCGACCGACTGGTTGGCCGCCTCGGCGTCGAACGGCGCGGCCACGACGGTGTCGGCGGAGTCGAACGCCACCGTCGCGTCGGCGCCGGGCTCGGTCGCCGCCGCCGCGGCCGGAGCCGCCGGCGGGAACCGGCTGGCCGCCGCCTCGGCGATCCCGGCCAGCTCCTGGGCGAGCGAGCGCACGTCGTCCACGATCCGCTCGCGCTCGCCCCACACCCGGTCGGCGTCGGCGTCGAGCTCGACCAGCCGGTCGCGGGCGTCGGCCACGATCCGCTCCGCCTCCTGGCGCGCGCCGGCGATCTCGGCGGCCGCCTCGCGGCGGGCGTCCGCCCGTGCGGCCTCGGCCTCCTGAGCGGCGCTGCGGGAGAGCTCCTCGGCCTCGCGGCGGGCCGTCTCGAGCCGGTCCTCGGCCTCGCGGCGGGAGTCGACGGTCAGCGCGGCCGCGGTGTCGTGCGCCCGCTGGAGGATTCCCGAGACCTCCTCGCCCACCCGCTCGAGCGCGCGGCGGACGGCCGCGTCCGGCGAGTGGCGGCCCTGGAGATCGGCGACCAGCTCGGTCATCCGGCGCACGTAGGCATCGACCGCCAGGCGGTCGTAGCCGCGCAGCACCACCGGGAACTCCGGCTCGGCGGAGAGCGACGGCGGCTCGGCCGCCAGGCGCTGGTGCGGCTCGCCCACCTCCGCCATCAGCGCGTGCTCCTCGGCGGCGCGGCTCTCCTCGGGCATGGTCTCGACGTTAGCTCACGCGCCGGCGCGGGGCGTGAGGCGGGGCTGAGACGCCCGTAGAATGCCGGGGATGGCGCCGCACGACTCTCCCCGCCTGCCCGAGCGTGATCGACCCTGGCTGATGCGCACCTACGCCGGGCACTCCGACGCCCAGCGCTCCAACGAGCTGTACCGGCGCAACCTGGAGAAGGGCCAGACCGGCCTGTCGGTGGCGTTCGACCTGCCGACCCAGACCGGCTACGACCCCGACCACGAGCTCGCCCGGGGCGAGGTCGGCAAGGTCGGCGTCTCCGTGTCCCACCTGGGCGACATGCGGACGCTGATGGACGGCATCCCGCTCGATGCGATGAACACGTCGATGACGATCAACGCCACCGCCGCCTGGCTGCTGGCCCTGTACATCGTCGCCGCCGAGGAGCAGGGGGTCGAGGAGTCGGGCCTGCAGGGCACGACCCAGAACGACATCCTCAAGGAGTACCTGAGCCGCGGCACGTACGCGTTCCCGCCCGGCCCGTCGATGCGGTTGATCGCCGACACGATCGCCTACACCGTCGAGCGCGTTCCGAAGTGGAACCCGATCAACATCTGCTCCTACCACCTGCAGGAGGCCGGCGCGACGCCGGTGCAGGAGATCGCCTACGCGATGAGCAACGCCACCGCGGTGCTCGACGCGGTCCGCGATCGGGTGCCGCAGGAGCGCATGAGCAGCGTGTTCGGGCGGATCTCGTTCTTCGTCAACGCCGGGGTGCGGTTCGTCGAGGAACACGCGAAGCTCCGCGCGATGGCCGAGCTGTGGGACGAGCTCGGCCGCGCGCGCTACGGCGTCGAGGATGCCAAGCACCGGCGGTTTCGCTACGGCGTGCAGGTGAACTCGCTCGGGCTCACCGAGGCCCAGCCGGAGAACAACGTGTACCGGATCACGCTCGAGGCGCTCGCCGTGACGCTGGGCCGCGGGGTTCGCGCCCGGGCGATCCAGCTGCCGGCGTGGAACGAGGCGCTCGGCCTGCCCCGCCCGTGGGATCAGCAGTGGTCGCTGCGCCTGCAGCAGATCCTCGCCTACGAGACCGACCTGCTGGAGTACCCGGACATCTTCGAGGGCTCGAAGGTGATGGAGGGCCTGGTGACCGAGCTGATCGACGGGGCCCGGGCCGAGATGGCGCGCGTGTCGGAGATGGGCGGCGCGGTCGACGCGGTCGACTACATGAAGGCGGCGCTGGTCGATTCGCACCGCGCGCGCTGGCAGCGGATCGAGTCCGGGGAGCTGACGGCGGTGGGGATGAACCGCTTCACCAGCACCGAGCCCTCGCCGCTCACCGCCGCCGAGGACGGGGGCATCCTCGTCGTCGACCCGCAGGTGGAGGCCGATCGCCGGGCCGCGGTGGCGCAGTGGCGGTCCGAGCGCGACGAGGCCGGAGCACGAGATGCGCTCGAGCGACTCGCCGCCGCCGCCCGCGACGAGTCGGAGAACATCATGCCGGCCACGATCGCCGCCGCCCGCGCCGGGGTGACCACCGGGGAATGGGCGCAGACGCTGCGCGAGGTGTTCGGCGAGTACCGGGCGCCGACCGGTGTCGGCGAGGCCACCTTGGCAACCTCGGAGTCCCTGGAGGAACTGCGCGACGAGGTGGAGCGGGTGAGCGAGGCGCTCGGTCGCCGGTTGAAGTTCCTGGTCGGCAAGCCCGGGCTCGACGGGCACTCCAACGGTGCGGAGCAGATCGCCGTGCGCGCGCGGGACGCGGGGATGGACGTGGTGTACGAGGGGATCCGCCTCACCCCGGCCCAGATCGCCAACTCCGCCGCCCAGGAGGGCGTCCACGTCGTCGGGCTGTCGATCCTCTCCGGCTCCCACCGCGAGCTCATCCCCAGCGTGCTCGAGGAGCTGCGGACGGCCGGGCTGACCGACGTGCCGGTGGTCGTCGGCGGGATCATCCCCGAGGCCGACGCAAGCTGGCTGCGCGAGGTGGGCGTGGCCGCGGTCTACTCGCCGAAGGACTGGGACCTCAACCAGATGATGCGGGACATCATCGGGTTGGTGGCGAGTCGCCACGACGCGGCCGCCCCGGCTTGACGGCGGCCGACCCCGCGCAGCTCGCGCAGCGGCTCCGGGCGGGGGACCTGAGCGCGGCGCCGGCCGTGCTGAACCTCGTCGAGACCCAGGCGCCGGCCGCTCGCCGCGCGGCGGCCGACCTGCTGCACCACCTCTCCCCCGCCGCCCTCGGCGGCGAGGCCCGGGCCCACATCGTGGGCCTGACCGGGCCGCCCGGGGTGGGCAAGTCGACGCTGCTCAGCCGCCTGGTGGCGGGGTGGCGGGACCGGGACCGCTCGGTGGCGGTGCTGGCGGTCGACCCCAGCTCCCGCCGGTCGGGCGGCGCGCTGCTCGGCGACCGGGCCCGGATCGAGGTCGATCCCCGTGACCCGCGGACCTTCGTTCGCTCGACGGCGGCCGGCGAGCAGCTCGGAGGCCTGGCTCCGGCCACCCGCGCGGCGGCCGCCGCGCTGGCCGCGGCGTTCGACGTCGTGGTGGTCGAGACGGTCGGCGTGGGGCAGTCGGAGACCGATGTGGCCGAGCTCGCCGACACGGTGGCGGTCGTCGTCCAGCCGGGCTCCGGCGACGTCCTCCAGTTCCTCAAGGCCGGGATCATGGAGGTGCCGGACGTCCTCGTGGTGACCAAGGCCGACCTCGGCCGGGTGGCCACCCGCGCGCTGGCCGATCTCCGCGCCGCCCTCCGGGCGCTCGGCGCGGGCGACACGCCGGTGGTGGCGGTCTCCTCGGTGCCGCCGCCGCACGGGATCGGGGCGTTCCTGGACGCGCTCGACGCCCACCGGGCGACGCTCGACGTCGCCGCGCGGCGCCGGCGGGCGCGCCGGCTCCACGCGCTGGCCGACTACGTCGCCGAGCACGGCCAGTCCGGCCTGCGGGCGCTCGGTGGCCGGCGCGCCGCGGAGCGGCTGCTCGCCACCCAGCCGGACGGCTGCGACGTCCCGGGGCTGGTCGGCGTGCTCGCGCGGGCGGCGGGCGACCGGGCACAATCGGGCTGATGCTCGTGGACCTCGCGATCATGCTCGGCGCGTTCGTGCTGGCCAGCCTGCTCGCCGGCCTGCTCGGGGCGGTCAATCTCGGCACCGCGCTGGCGTTCGGTCAGATCGCCTTCGCGCTGGCCGCGGTCACCGTGATGCTCCGCCGCCCGTGAGGCGGTGGCGCCGTCCCCCGGCCGGGCTGCGGCTGCCGCCCGCCCTGGAGGCCGGCGAACGGGTGCTGCGACCCTGGCGGGAGGCGGACGTCACGCAGCTCGTAGAGGCCTGCCAGGACCCGGGGATCATCCGCTTCACCCGCGTTCCGACCGGCTATGACGAGCGCGACGCCCGGGAGTACGTCCGCAGTCGCGAGCTCGCCGCCGGGGAGGGCACGGCGGCCTCGCTGGCCGTCGCCGCTGCCCAGGACCCGGAACGGCTGCTGGGATCGGTCTCGCTGTTCGCGTTCGCGGCGCGGGACCGCCGGGCGGAGATCGGCTACTGGATCGCCCCGGACGCCCGCGGACGGGGCCACGCCGTCGGCGCCGTGCGCGGGATGGTCGCCTGGGGCTTCGACGCGCTCGGGCTCGAGCGGGTCCAGCTGCTGGCGGCGACGGTCAATCCGGCCTCCCAGCGCGTGGCCGAGCGGGCCGGCTTCACCCGGGAGGCGGTGCTCCGGCGGTACTGGCACGGCAAGGCCGAGCAGCTCGACATGGTTTGCTACGGGCGGCTCTGCGGCGAGGGCCCGGGCGAGGGCCGGGTCCGCTAGAGCAGCCCGCTGGCTGATCCGAGCGAGCTGATCCGCCACCCGCCGGCCTCCCGAACCAGGTCGAGCTCGGCCAGGGACGCCCGCTGTCCCGCAGCCGCACTCAGGGTCAGCACCGCGGCACGAGCGCCCCGCACCCGCACCCGGCCGATGCTCAGCACGGGCTGGCGGACGCCGCTCAGGACCTGCGCCAGCGCACCGGGACAGCTGATCCCCGCGGCGGCCAGCCGTTCCAGCAGTTCCGTGGCGAGCACGCCGTCGCAGATCGCCGCGTAGTCGTGGTGGCGGGCATCGGCGGCGAACTGCTCCACCTTGGTCCGCACCGGATCGGCCGGGACGCTCCCGCAGCCGGCAGCGCCGAGCACGGCGGCGAGGGCCAGGAGCGGTGCGGCGAGGCGCATCGGGCGCCAGAGTAGCCTCTGGTTCGATGGTGCTCGACCCCCTGATCGACGGGCACGGGCGGCGGATCGGCGATGTCCGGGTGTCCGTCACCGATCGCTGCAACTTCCGCTGCCAGTACTGCATGCCGGCCGAGGGACTCCCATGGCTGGAGCGGACGGAGATCCTCTCCTACGAGGAGATCACGCGGGTGGTCGGGCTGCTCGCCGCGATGGGCGTGCACGACGTCCGCCTGACCGGAGGCGAGCCGCTCGTGCGCCGTGAGCTCCCCCGCCTGGTCCGGATGCTCAGCGAGCTCGAGGCGGTCGCGGACCTCTCCCTGACCACGAACGGCTTCCGGCTGGAGCGAGACGCGGCGGCGCTCGTGGCCGCCGGTGCGCGGCGGTTCAACGTATCGGTCGATTCGCTCCAGCGCGACCGCTTCTACGCGCTCACCCGGCGCGACGCCCTGCCCCAGGTCCTCCGGGGCCTCGACGAGCTGGCGCGGTGCGTTCCGGGCGGCCGGATCAAGGTCAACGCGGTGGCGATTCGCGGCTTCACCGAGCTCGAGGTGCTGCCGTTCGCGGAGTTCGCCCGGCGCACCGGGTACGAGGTCCGCTTCATCGAGTGGATGCCGCTGGACGCCGATCGGGCGTGGACGCCGGAGGCCGTGCTCCCCGGCGCCGAGATCCGGGCCGCCATCGCCGCCGTGCACCCTCTGGAGCCCGAGCCCCGCGAACCGCACGCCACCGCCCGGGTGTACCGCTTCGCCGACGCCCCCGGACGCATCGGCTTCATCGATCCCGTCTCCGAGCCGTTCTGCGCCGACTGCAACCGGCTCCGCCTCACCGCCGACGGGCGGCTCCGGACCTGCCTGTTCTCCCTGCACGAGACGGACCTGCGCGCTCCGCTGCGCGCCGGCGCCGACGACGCCGAGCTCGAGGACATCATCCGGCGCGCGGTGTGGCGCAAGGAGCTCAAGCACCGGGTGGGCGATCCGGGGTTCATCCAGCCGGATCGCTCGATGTCCGCGATCGGCGGCTGAGCCGGCCCGGGCGGGCCGGCGTCGATAGCGCCGATGGTGCTCCTCCTCCTGTTCGCGTTGATCGCCGGCGCCGGGACCGCCATCACCCCCTGCGTGCTGCCAGTGCTGCCCGCGCTGCTCTCGGCCAGCGCCCTGGGGGGCCGCCGGCGGCCCCTGGGCATCGTGCTCGGGCTGGCCGTCGCGTTCACGGTGGCGATCGTCGCCCTGGCCCAGCTCGTGCGGGGAGTGGGGCTGGCCGGCGGGGCGGCTCGGTGGCTGGCCATCGTGATGCTCATCGGCACCGGAGTCGTGCTGCTCGTGCCCGGCCTGGCCGAGCGCGTGCAGGCGCCGCTCTCCCGGCTGGCCCGGTTCGGGCCGCGGCGCCGCGGCGAGGGGTTCTGGTCGGGTCTGGGGGTGGGTGCCGCGCTCGGCTTCGTGTGCGCTCCGTGCGCCGGGCCGATCCTCGCCGCCGTCACCTCGGTCAGCGCGTCCAGCGGCGCGTCTGCGCGGGTGGTGGCGGTGGCGCTGGCCTATGCCTGCGGGCTGAGCGCGATGCTGCTCCTGTACGGGCTCGGGGGGCGAGCCGTGCTCGACCACATCCGGCGGCGGGCCCGCGGCGCCGTGGTCGAGCGGGGGCTGGCGGTCGTCCTGCTGCTCACCGGGGTGGCGATGGCGGCCAACCTCGATGTGCGCTTCGAGGAGGCCCTCGCCCGCGACACCAGCCTGCCGTCGTTCCTGGTGGACCCGACCCGGTCGCTGGAGAACTCGCATGCCGTCCAGAGCCGGCTGGCCTCCCTGCGCCCGGCATCACGGTTCGGCGAGCGCCAAGCGGCGGCCGGTGCCGCCGGGGGCGCAACCGGCGGCGCGGCTCGGCTCCCCCGCCTCGGCGCCGCCCCGGAGTTCACCGACACCGAGCGCTGGTTCAACACCCCGGGTGGCCGCCCGCTCACGCTCCACGGACTCCGCGGCCACGTCGTGCTGGTCGACTTCTGGACCTACACCTGCATCAACTGCCTGCGCACGCTGCCGTTCCTGAAGGGGCTGTACGCCACCTATCACCCCTACGGGCTGGAGATCATCGGGGTGGAGACGCCGGAGTTCACCTTCGAGCAGGACGCCGGCAACGTCGCGCAGGCGATCCGCGCCGACGGGCTGCGCTATCCGGTGGTCCAGGACAACCAGTACGGCACCTGGAACGCCTACGGCAACCAGTTCTGGCCGGCCGAGTACCTGATCGACGCCAGCGGAGAGGTACGGCACGTGCAGTTCGGCGAGGGCGACTACGCCGGCAGCGAGCAGGCGGTGCGGACACTCCTGCAGGCGGCGGGCGTGCGCCGGCTCCCGCCGCCGTCGAGCGCCCGCGCGGTGGTGCCCAGCGCGCAGCTCGCCACTCCCGAGACGTATCTCGACCCGCAGCGAGCCCAGGGCTTCGCCATCCCGCTGCGGCGCGGGAGCTACCGGTACCCCGGCGCGAGGCAGCTGGCGCTGAACGAGTTCGCCCTGCGCGGCCCGTGGAGGACCGGCGGCGAGTCGATCACCCCGGCCGGCGCGGGGGCGGCGATCGAAGCCCGGGTCCAGGCGGCCAACGTCTACCTCGTGATGACCTCGGCCGGCGAGCGTCCGCACACCGTGGGGGTGGAGGTCGACGGCCGGTCCGCCGGCACCGTGACCGTGCAGGCGCAGCGCCTGTACTCGCTGGCGAGCTGGCGGGCCGCCGAGCGCCACGTGATCACCGTGCTCGTCCCGCCCGGGGTCGCCGCCTACGACTTCACGTTCGGCTGAGCCGGCGCTCGGCCTGGCGCAGATCCTCCGGTGTGTTGATGTTGGTCAGCTCGTCCGGCGCCGCCGCCACCAGGATCGGCGCCAGCGCGTCGACGGCGCGTCGCAGGCTGATCTGCGGCTCGGCGGCCAGCCGGCGGCGCAGCGGCTCGGCGGCGGCGGGCCGGTAGAGCCCGAGCAACGGCTGGGGCGCCGGTGCGGCGGCCAGCACGGCCGCCGCTGCGCCGGAACGGTCGAGCAGCCGGCCGACGAGGCTCGGGGTGACGAACGGCAGGTCGGCGGCGCAGACGAGCACCGCCGAGCCGGCCGCCCGCTCGAGGGCCCAGACGAGGGCGAACCCGGGATGGCGCGGAGCGGCGGGCTCCCGCCACACCTCGGTCCCGGGCAGGTCGGGCAGGAGGCTGTCCGGCTTGGCCTGGACCACGACCCGGGGCAGCACGACGCCGAGCGCGGTGAGCGGCCAGGCGAGGAGCGGGCGCCCAGCGAGACGGGCAACCGCTTTGCGCCCGCCGAGGCGCCGGCCGGCTCCGCCGGCCAGCACGACGCCGATCGGGAGCTCGGCGGCCGCCCGGGGGCTCGTCATGCGGCGGAATAGAATCAGTTCGGATGGAGGGCTCGACGGAGGTCAAGAGCTGGCTGCGCTGCTACCGCTGCTGGTCGCAGAACCTGGAGGTTCAGGTCCACTACGAGGGGATCCACCGCATCGAGCCGGACACCGGCGAGCGGGGCGAGGTGGTCGACGAGATGCAGGAGGCGGTCGTCCAGTGCCTGGAGTGCATGCACGACCAGCCCCACCTCGGCTTCCACAACGGCCGCGTCGAGCCGATCGAGGACCGGTGGGAGCGGATGATCGCGGGCACCCCCTGGGTTGCCTCCTGCACCGTCACGGTGGATGCCGACGACGTCGAGACCTGCTCGGGGCCCGAGGCGGGCGACGCGCTCTCCTACGCGGCCTTCGGCGACCACGGCACCCGCGAGTTCTTCACCCACGTGCGCTTTCACAAGCACGACGAGGACCGAATCGTCGTTCACCTGCTCGTCGAGCTGTACGCCCGCTCGGCCGAGGAGGCGACCGACGTGCTCGAGGACGCCGCCCGCGGCACGCTGGCCATCACGTCGCTGGCCGAGGAGTCCCGGCCGCCGGCCTCTGACGCCGACGGCGCGCACTGATCCCTCGCCCGCCGCCGCCCGGGCGCCCGGCGAGACCGACGACGAGCAGCGCAGCGGCCACCGGCACCGTGGCCGGCAGCTCGTTCACCGCCAGGAACAGCAGGTCGAACAGCGCCGCCAGGACGAGCGTCAGCCCGGCGGCCCGGCTCTGCCGCCGGCGATCGGCGGCGAACACGGCCCCGAGCAGGCCCGCGACGAACAGATCCCCGTAACCGAGCGACACGGTGCCGAACAACTCGGACTGCAGCTGGGGCAGCCCGACGGCCGGATGGGCGGCGATGAGGTGGGCGTTCGGGGCCTGGAGCAGGTCGCTGGCCACCAACCACACGTCGGCGGCGCTCATCAACAGGATGCCCGCCATCAGCCAGCGCGCCGGCGTGACGGCGCCGAGCAGCGCGCCGAGGGTCACGCAGCTGAGCGCGGAGAGCAGGGCGGCGGCCGCCTCGCCGGCCAGGCCGGTGCGGTCCGCCCAGGCAACGGCGAACAGCGGCAGCGTGCAGAGCGCCCGCCACGGCCTCGCCCCGTGCATGATCCAGCCGAGGGCGGCACCGGCCAGCGGCGGTACCGCCACCAGCGCCAGGTAGGTCAGCCCGGTGGCGGTGTCCGAGCCGTAGCGGATGGCGAAGATGACCCCGACGATCGACGCCACCGGGACCGCCGCCCACCACCGGCTGCGCAGGCGCGCCAGCCAATCCGGCGGAGCGAGGGCCCGTGGGCAGGCGACGACGCCGGCCTGCAGGGCGAGCAGGCCGGCGTCGGACGGGACGAAGCCGAGCGTCGTTACCGGGCCGACTCGAGGCGCGACTCGAGCGCCTCGAGCTGCGCGCGAAGCGCCTGCGGCAGCTGGCCGCCGAACCGGGCGAAGTGCTCGTGCACCTGCGGCAGCTGCTGCTGCCACTCCGCGGGATCGACGTGGAGCACCTTGTCCACCGCATCGGGCGCGATGTCGAGACCGTCGGTGTCGATCGCGCCCGGCGCGGGAAGCCGCCCGACCGGGGTCTCCACGTACTCGGCGGCGTCCTCGCACCGGCGGAACACCCAGGCCAGGACCCGGGAGTTCTCGCCGAAGCCGGGCCACAGGAACTTGCCCGACTCGTCGCGGCGGAACCAGTTGACGAAGAAGATCTTCGGCAGCTTGGCGCCGTCGCGCCGGCCGAGCGCCAGCCAGTGCGCGAAGTAATCGCCCATGTGGTAGCCGCAGAACGGGAGCATCGCCATCGGATCGAACCGGAGCTCACCGACGTTGCCGGTCGCCGCCGCGGTCTTCTCCGAGGCCATGATCGCCCCGAGGAACGTCCCGTGCTCCCAATCGGTCGCCTCGAGCACGAGCGGGACGACGGTCGAGCGGCGCCCGCCGAACAACATGGCGTCGATCGGCACCCCCCGCGGGTCCTCCCACTCGGGAGCGATCGACGGGCACTGCGCGGCCGGCGTGGTGAACCGGGCGTTCGGATGGGCCGCCGGATGGTCGGCCTCCGGCGTCCACGCGTTGCCGTGCCAGTCGACGGCGTGCGCCGGCGGCTCGCCGGTCAGCCCCTCCCACCACACGTCGCCGTCGTCCGTCCGCGCGCAGTTGGTGAAGATGGAGTTGCGGTCGAGGGTGTCGATGGCGTTCGGGTTGGTCAGCGCGCCGGTGCCGGGCGCCACGCCGAAGAAGCCGGCCTCCGGATTGACCGCGTACAGCCGACCGTCCTCGCCGAACTTCATCCACGCGATGTCGTCGCCGATCGTCTCCACCTTCCAGTCGGGCAGCGTGGGGATCAGCATCGCCAGGTTGGTCTTGCCGCACGCGCTGGGGAAGGCGCCGGTGATGTACTTCACCTCGCCCTCCGGGGAGGTGAGCTTGAGGATGAGCATGTGCTCGGCCATCCAGCCCTCGTCGCGGGCCATCACCGAGGCGATGCGCAGCGCGAAGCATTTCTTGCCGAGCAGCGCGTTACCGCCGTAGCCCGACCCGAACGACCAGATCTCCCGCGTCTCCGGGAAGTGGACGATGTACTTGTTGTCGGCGTTGCAGGGCCAGGGGACGTCCTCGGCACCGTCGCTCAGCGGAGCACCGACCGAGTGCAGGCAGGGGACGAACTCCCCTGCCTGCCCGAGCACGTCGAGCGCCGGCTGCCCCATCCGGGTCATGATCCGCATCGAGCACGCCACGTACGCCGAATCGGTGAGCTGCACGCCGATGTGCGAGATGTCCGATCCCAGCGGTCCCATGGAGAACGGCACGACGTACATCGTCCGGCCCCGCATCGAGCCCCGGAACAGCTCTCGCAGCGTTTCGCGCATCTCCTGGGGGTCGCGCCAGTTGTTCGTCGGCCCGGCTTCGGATTCGCTCCGCGCGCAGATGAAGGTCCGATCCTCCACCCGCGCGACGTCCGCCGGGTCCGACCAGGCGAGGTAGGAGTTCGGCCGCTTGGCGTCCGACAGCTTCTGGAACGTGCCGGCCGCCACCAGGGTCGCAGCGAGCTGGTCGTACTCCTCGGCGGACCCGTCGCACCAGTGGATGTCGTCGGGCTGGGTCAGCGACGCCATCTCCTCCACCCATTCGCGCAGGCGGGCATGTCGGGTCGAGGCTTGGCTGCTCGGGGCGGTGTGGGCCATGACGTGTCGAAACTCCTTGATGTCTGTCCGGCTGAGCGGACGCGCTACCGTGCGCTGTGGGCTATGAGTCGGGTCGAGAAGGGTACCCGGAAAACGCTGCTCCGAGGCATCCGGGGCCCGCGGGGGACCGAGATCCGCCGGGGCCGGCGATATTCGATCAGCCCCCTGGCCCGCTCCCGCCCGGCGACTTCCGGGGCACCAGCACGAGCCGCTTGAACTCGGCCACCAGCACCCCGTCCTGGTTGAACACCCGGGTGTGGACCCTGACCGTCCCGCGGTCGGGCTTGGACTTCGAGTCCTTCTTCTCGAGCACCTCGGATTCGACGAACAGCGTGTCGCCGTGGAACACCGGGGCGGGATGGCTGAGCTCCTCGGTGGCGAGGTTGGCGATCGCCTTGCCGCTGACGTCCGAGACGCTCATCCCCAGCGCCAGGGAGTAGACGAGCGGCCCGACGACGACGTTGCGCCCCTGCTGGGACTGCCCGGCGTAGACGTCGTTGATGTGCAACGGGTGGTGGTTCATGGTCAGCAGGCAGAACAGGTGGTCGTCGCCCTCGGTGACGGTCTTGGCCGGCCAGTGCTTGTAGACCGCACCGACCTCGAACTCCTCCAGGTACCGGCCGTACGGGTGGGCGCCGGAGGCCTCACGCGATGCTTGATCTGTTTCGGGAAGGGTCATGACGACGAGAATGCCAGGCCCGTACTGTTCAGGGCATGCGAAACCCCCGAGCCTTCCTCCAGCCCCTGGCCATCGGTGCGCCCGAGCCGGTCCGCGAGATCCCCTTCCGGCCCAGCCGGATGATCCACTTCCTCGACTTCTCCAACGAGAAGATGGTGGCCAAGGTGCCCCAGATCGCGCCGACGGTGGACATCCTGCTCGGCAACCTGGAGGACGCGGTGCCGGTGGACCGCAAGGAGGCGGCCCGCGCCGGCCTGGTCACGGTGGGGCGGGAGATGGAGCTCGGCGAGACCCAGCTCTGGACCCGGGTCAACAGCCTGGAGTCGCCGTGGGTGCTCGACGACATCACGACGCTGGTCGAGGAGATCGGTCACAAGCTCGACGTGATGATGATCCCGAAGGTCGAGGGAGCCTGGGACATCCACTACGTCGACCGGCTGCTCGCCCAGCTGGAGGCGCGGGCCGGGCTGGAGCGGCCGATCCTCCTGCACGCGATCCTGGAGACCGGGCAGGGCGTGGTCAACCTGGAGGAGATCGCCACCGCCTCTCCGCGGATGCAGGGGATGAGCTTCGGCCCCGCCGACCTCGCCGCCTCCCGGCGGATGAAGACGACCCGGGTCGGCGGCGGCCATCCGGGCTACCGGGTGATCGAGGACCCCTCGGCCGGCGACCCCGACGCGCCGCGACCGAGCGCCCAGCAGGACCCGTGGCATTACTCGATCGCGCGGATGGTCGACGCCTGCACCTCGGCCGGGATCCTGCCGTTCTACGGCCCGTTCGGCGACATCAAGGACACCGTCGGGTGCGAGACGCAGTTCCGGGCCGCCTTCCTGCTCGGCTGCGTGGGCGCCTGGTCGCTGCACCCGGCCCAGATCGACATCGCCAAGCGGGTGTTCTCGCCCGACCCAGACGAGGTGCGGTTCGCGCGCAAGGTGCTGGAGGCGATCCCCGACGGCCGGGGCGTGCACATGATCGACGGCAAGATGCAGGACGACGCCACCTGGAAGCAGTGCAAGGTGATGGTGGAGCTGGCCGAGCTGCTCGCCCAGCGCGACCCCGAGCTGGCCGAGGCATACGGGTTCGCCGGCGCCGGCGCGGCCGCCTGATCGTCGCGCGCGAGCGGTGCGGATCTCGGCCAAAGCCGACTACGCCGTGCGGGCGGCGGTGGAGCTCGCCGCCGCCGACGACGACCGGCCGGTCAAGGCCGAGCGCATCGCGACCGCCCAGGACATCCCGCTCAACTTCCTGGAGAACATCCTCGGCGAGCTCCGCCACGCCGGCCTGGTCCGCAGCCAGCGCGGTGCCGAGGGAGGCTTCCGCCTCGCGCGCCCCGCCGGGGAGGTCACGGTGGCCGACGTCATCCGCGCCGTCGAGGGACCGCTGGCCACCGTGCGCGGTGCGCCGCCGGAGGAGGCGAACTACCGAGGGGCGGCCGAGTCGCTTCCCCGGGTGTGGATCGCCGTCCGGGCGAACCTGCGCCAGGTGGTGGAGCACGTGACGGTGGCCGACCTCGCCACCGGTCGGCTGCCGGCCGCCGTGGACCGGCTGGCGGAGGACCCGGAGGCCTGGGTCACCCGCTAGCCCTACGCGTGACACCCCGAGCGTTAAGCGACCTGTCACACCTGCGCGCGACGCTCCTGACCCATGGCCGTGCTCATCTTGTTCGGCTTCATCGCCGGGGCCGGCACGGCGGTCTCCCCCTGTGTCCTGCCGGTCCTCCCGGTCGTCCTGTCGGCCTCGGCGACCGGCGGGCGGCGCCGGCCGCTGGGCATCGTGCTCGGGCTCGCCGGGTCGTTCACGTTCGCCACGGTGGCACTCGTGTACGTGCTCAGCGCGCTCGGGCTGCCGAGCGGCCTGCCCCGCACGGTGGCGATCATCGTGCTGGCGGGCTTCGGCCTGGCGCTGCTGGTGCCGCCCGCGGCGGCCTACGTCGAGGGGCTGCTCAGCCGCTTCTCCGGCCGCCTGGGCATCGCCCAGACCCGGGGGGACGGGTTCGGCTCGGGCCTGCTGGTCGGCGCCAGCCTGGGGCTGGTGTATGCCCCCTGTGCCGGCCCGATCCTGGCCGGGGTCATCACCGTCTCGGCGTCCCAGAGCTTCACCACCGGGCGGCTGGCGGTCGCCCTGGCCTACGGGCTCGGCTCCGCCGTGGTGCTGCTCCTGCTCGGGCTGGGCGGGCGGCGGCTCACCTCGCGGCTGTCGCGCCGGTCCGGGCGCCTCCAGATGGCGATGGGTGCGGTGATGCTGCTCGTCGCCGTCGCGATGGCGCAGAACCTGGACACGCGGTTCGAGACCGCGATCGCCTCCGACATCCCCAGCTTCCTGGTCGATCCGACGAAGGGCCTGGAGGCGAGCCACTCCATCCGGGGCCAGCTCACCGCGATCCGCGGTCACCTGGCCGGCGCTCGCACCACCGTCCAGACGGCCGGAGGGGAGCAGCAGGCGGACGCCGGGGAGCGCCTGCCGGTGATCGCCAACCACGTCCCGGAGTTCGTCGGGCTCGGTCGCTGGTTCAACACCCCCGGCAATCGCCCGCTGACCCTGGCCGGCCTGCGCGGCCGGGTCGTCCTGGTCGACTTCTGGACCTACTCCTGCATCAACTGCATCCGCACCCTCCCCTACCTGAAGGCGTGGGACGCGCGCTATCGCGCCGCCGGGCTGACGATCGTCGGCATCCACACGCCCGAGTTCGCCTTCGAGCACGACGCCTCGAACGTGCAGGCGGCGATCGGCCAGGACGGCATCCACTATCCGGTGGCGCAGGACAACGACTACGCGACCTGGAACGCGTACGGCAACCAGTACTGGCCGGCGGAGTACCTGATCGACGCCCGCGGCCGCCTGCGCTACGTCGACTTCGGCGAGGGTGACTACGGTGCCAAGGAGCGGGCGATCCGCTCGCTGCTCGCCGAGGCCGGAGCGCAGAAGCTCGGCAGCCAGACCGACGTGTCCACCTCGGCCCCGGCCGGCGACACGACCCCGGAGTCCTACCTCGGCGCGTCGCGGGCCGAGCGGTTCGTCGACGGCCCCGTGACGGTCGGCGAGCACGACTACGGTGCGCTGCCGACCCCGCCGGCCGACGGTCTCGCCTACGGCGGCACGTGGCAGATCACCGACATGCAGGCGACCGCGGGGGCCGGCGCCCGCCTGGCGTTGTCGTTCGCGGCCCAGCACGTGTACCTGGTGCTCGGTTCGCCGGGCCGGCCGCGCCGGGTCGCGGTGCGGCTCGACGGGCATCCGATCCCCGCCGCCGACGCCGGAAGCGACGTCCACGGGGGGACGGTCACCGTCGAGGCGGAGCGGCTGTACACGCTCGTCGGCCTCCCCGGGGTGGCGCGTCACGTGCTGAGCCTGGATGTCCCGCCCGGAGTGACCGGCTATGCGTTCACCTTCGGGTGAGACACTCGTGGACGTGGCCAGCGACATCCTGGTCGTCGACGACGAGCCGACGATCGCCGAGATCGTGGCCCGCTACCTGGAACGGGCGGGGTACCGGGCCCGTACGGCGGGCGACGGCCCGGAGGCGCTGGCGCTGGCCAGCGCCCAGCGCCCGGACCTCGTCGTGCTCGACCTGATGCTCCCCGGGCTCGGCGGCCTCGAGGTGATGCGGCGGCTGCACGAGCGCGCCGGATCGGCGGTGCCGGTCCTGCTGCTCACCGCGCGCGGCGAGGAGGCCGATCGCATCGCCGGCCTGCGCTCGGGAGCCGACGATTACGTGGTCAAGCCGTTCTCCCCCGGTGAGCTGGTGGCGCGGGTCGACGCGATCCTGCGCCGGACGGCGCCGCCGCCGGGCACCGGCCCGGCGCTGGAGTTCCCCGGCCTGCGGATCGATCCCACCGGGCGCCGCGTGAGCGTCGACGGGGCCGAGGTCGAGCTCACCGTCCGCGAGTTCGACCTCCTGCTGTTCCTGGCCCGCCATCCCGGGCAGGTGTTCACCCGCGACCAGCTGATGGACTCCGTCTGGGGGTACGCGTTCTGGACCGACTCGAGCACGGTGACGGTGCACGTCCGCCGGCTGCGGGCGAAGATCGAGGCCGACCCGGCGACGCCGCGGTGGGTGCAGACGGTGTGGGGCGTCGGCTACCGGTTCGACCGATGAGGCGCTCGGTGGCGATCACCGTGGCGGCAGCTGCCGTCTCCGGAGCGATCGTCGCCATCCTGTACGGCGGGCGCGGCGGGATCGAGACGGCGGTCCTGCTCGCCGCCTGCGGTGCAGTCGCCCTCGGCGGCGCCCACACGATCACCGCCCGCCGCCGCCAGCTGCCCCTGCGCCGCCAGTTCGCGCTCGCGGTGCTCGTCTCGGTCGGTGTCGTCCTGGCGGCGTCGATCGCCGGGGCGCTGCTGATGTTCGTCTCCGCGCACGACGCGGTGATGGCGTCGGTGGTCGCCGGGTTCGCCGGCGTCCTGGCGGTGCGGGCCGCCGGCCTGCTGGCGGCCGACGTCGGGCGCGACATCGAGCGGATCGGCGGCGGCCTCGCCGCCGTCGGGGCCGGGCGGCGGGACGTCCGCCTGGACCTGCCGGGCCGCGATGAGCTGTCGGTGCTGGCCGGCGAGGCAGACGCCATGATGCAGCGGCTGGCCGGCGAGGAGGCGCGGGCGGCGCGCTCGGAGCGGGCCCGGCGCGACCTGGTCGCCGCCGCCTCGCACGACCTGCGCACCCCGATCACCGCCCTGAGCCTGATCGCCGATGCCCTCGACGACGGGCTGGTCGACGCCGCCACCGGCCGGCGCTATCGCCAGACGATGCACACGCACATCCGCGCGCTCGGCGCACTGGTCGACGACCTGTTCGAGCTGACGCGGATCGAGGCCGGTGAGACGGCCTGGTCGCTGGAGCAGGTGGCGCTGGGGCCCGTCGTGCAGCAGGCCGTCGAGGCGCTCGACGCCGCGGCCGGCGCGAAGGGCGTGCGGCTGCGCGTGGAGCTGCCGGCCGCCACGCTGCGCGCCCGCGCCGACCCGGAGCGGCTCCAGCGGGTCCTGTTCAACCTCGTGCAGAACGCGATCCGTCACACCCCGGCCGACGGCAGCGTCACCGTGCGGCTGACTGGCGCGCAGGCGCGTGCCGAGGTCGAGGTCCGCGACACCGGGCCGGGCATCCCGGCGGCGCTCGCCGAGCAGGTGTTCGAGCCGTTCTTCCGCGCGCAGGACGGCGCGCGCCGCGACGGTGGCGCCGGGCTCGGCCTGGCGATCGCCCGGGCGATCGTCGAGGCCCACGGCGGCCGGATCTGGATCGAGCCGCAGCCGGTCGGCGCGGTGGTCCGGTTCACGCTGCCGGCCGGCGTTCAGGCGGCGCGGACCGGCACCGTCCCGGCCGCCGGAGGGCGGGCGTAGACGATGTCGCCGGCCTGGATCTCCAGCGCCTCGGTCTGAGCGCGCGTGAGCTGCGCTCTGGCCCGCTCACCCCCCGGCAGCTCGAGCTCGATCCGCACCTCGAAGCCGAGGTACACCACGCGGGAGACCATCGCCTCCACCGAACCGGGAACCTGCTCGAGGCTCAGCGTCACGTCGTGCGGGCGCACGAGCCGGCCGTCTAGCCGGCTGACCGGGCCGACGAACCCCATGACGAACGCGCTGGCCGGCTGGTCGTAGATCTCCCGCGGGGAGCCGACCTGCTCGATCCGGCCCTCGTTCATCACGGCGATCCGGTCGGAGACCTCCATCGCCTCCTCCTGGTCATGGGTGACGAGCACCGTGGTCACGTGCGAGTCGTCGTGCAGCCGGCGCAGCCAGGCCCGCAGCTCGGCCCGGACCGTCGCGTCGAGCGCCCCGAACGGCTCGTCGAGCAGGAGCACCTGCGGCTGCACCGCCAGCGCCCGGGCCAGGGCCATCCGCTGGCGCTGGCCGCCCGAGAGCTGCTGCGGGCGTCGATCGCCCCACTTGGTCAGCCCGACGAGCTCGAGCAGCTCGTCGACCCGGGCGCGGATCTCGGCCTTGGGCCGTTTGCGGATCCGCAGACCGAACGCGACGTTCTCCCGGACGCTCATGTGCGCGAACGGGGCGTAGTGCTGGAACACGAACCCGATCGCGCGGTCCTGGGGCCGGGCGCGGGTGACCTCGCGCTCGTCGATCCACACCTCCCCGGAGTCGGCCTGCTCCAGCCCGGCGATGATCCGCAGGAGGGTCGACTTCCCGGAGCCGCTCGGTCCGAGCAGCGCGGTCAGTGATCCCCGCGGCACCTCCAGCGACACGTCGTGCAGTGCGGCGAAGTCGCCGAAGCGCTTGCCCACCGCGCGCACCTCGATCCTCATCGGGCGGTCTCCTTGCGGGGGGAGAGCATGGTCATCATGATCAGCACCACGAGCGAGATGAGCGCCAGTTCGGTCGCCGCGGCATAGGCGCCGGTCAGCGCGCCCGCGCCGACATCGGACGCCCGCTGGTTGACGAGCAGCGGCAGGGTGAGCGTCGAGCCCGGCACGTTCGAGGAGACGACGAGCACCGCGCCGATCTCGCCGAGCGCCCGCGCCGTACTGAGCACGACGCCGTACGCCACCCCCCACCGGATCGCCGGCAGGGTGATCCGCCAGAACGTCTGCCACGCGGAGGCCCCGAGCGTCGCCGCGGCCTGCTCCTGCTCGTCGCCGATCTCGATCAGCACCGGTGTGACCTCCCGCACGACGAACGGCAGGGAGACGAACACAGTGGCCAGCGCGATCCCCGGCGTCGCGTAGATGATGCGGATGCCGTGAGCGGAGAACCACCGGCCGAACCAGCCGGTCTGGCCGTAGACGAGGATGAGCGCCAGCCCGACGATGACCGGCGAGACGACGAACGGCAGATCGATGAGCGCGTCGAGCACCGCGCGGGCCCGGCCCCGGCCGCGAACGAGGATCAGCGCGCTGCCGATGCCGAAGATCGTGTTCAGCGGCACGGCGATCGCCGCGACGAGCAGGGAGAGCCACAGCGCGCTGATGGCGGCGGGCGTCGTCATCCATCCCCAGGCGGTCCCGATCCCATGTTCGAACGTGCGCCAGAACACGACCCCGAGCGGCAACAGGAGGAGCAGGGCCAGGTAGAGGAGCGCTATGACGCGCAGCGACAGCGAGGTGCGGCGGCTGATCGTCATCGGCTCAGTGGGCCACCCGGCCGCCGAGGCGCCGCAGCGCGGCGAGGATGACGAGCGACAGCACCAGCAGGACGATCGACAGCCCCGCCGCCGACCGTGGCGCGTCGCTCTCCACATCCGCGTAGATGACGATCGACGCGATCTGGACCTTGCCGGCGATGAGCACGAGCGATCCGATCTCGCCGACCGCGCGGGCGAACGCCAGCGCCGCGCCGGAGAGGATGGCCGGCCGCAGCGCGGGCAGCACGATCCGGCGGAAGGTGACCGTCGTGGAGGCGCCGAGCGAGGCCGCCGCCTCCTCGACCTCGCGGTCGAGCTCGAGCAGCACCGGCTGCACCGAGCGCACGACGAACGGCAGGGTGACGAACAGCAGCGCGACGATCACCGCCCCGCGGGTGAACGCCAGGTGGACGCCCAACGGGCTGTCGGGTCCGTACAGCGCGAGCAGCGTCAGTCCGGCGACGATCGTCGGCAGGGCGAACGGGAGGTCGATCAGCGCGCTCACCACGCGCCGGCCGGGGAACTGGTCGCGCACGAGCACCCAGGCGACGAGCGTGCCCATCACCGCTCCGATCGCGGCGACCAGCAGCGAGATGAGCAGCGTCGTGACGAGCGCGCGAACCGCGAGCGCGCCGGTGACCGAGCTCCAGAAGCTCGTGAGGCCGCCGCCGAGCGCCTGCGCCGCCACCGCGGCCAGCGGGATGAGGACGAGCAGGCTCAGGTAGAGCGTGGCCAGTCCCAGCCCGAGGCCGTGCGGCGCCCGCGCCCGCCAGGGCGCTCGACGGGCGACCGGCAGTCGCCCAGCCGCTGCGTCAGCTGGAGGCAGTGGGCACTCCCGCGGCCTGCTCGATCTTCGTGATCGATCCACTCGAGGGGGCGAAGAACTGCTGATCGACCTGCTTCCAGCCGCCGAGGTACTCCATCGTGAACAGCCCGGCCGGCTTCGGGAACGTTGCGGCGAACTGCTTGGCGACGGCCGGGTCGACCGGCCGGTAGCCCTGCTCGGCCCAGATCGTCTGCCCGACGGTCGACCACTGCCAGGTGAGGAAGGCCCGGGCCTGGGCCGCGTGGGAGGACTTGACGGTGACGGCGATGGGGGTCTGGATGAGGATCGTCTGCTGCGGGACGATGTACTGGACCGCGTCGCCCGCCTTCTCGGCGGCGATCGCGTCCGACTCATAGTCGAGCAGCACATCGCCCTTGCCACCGGTGAACGTCTGCAGGGCGGCCGAGGCGCTCGCATCCTGCACGCTGACGTTCTTGGTCAGCAGCGTCCGTACGTAGGCCAGCGCCTGCGCCGGCGAGCGGCCCTGCTCGAGCTGGGCCCCGTAGGCGGCCAGGATGTTCCAGCGCGCGCTGCCCGAGGTCGACGGGTTGGGGGTGATGACCTCGACACCCGGCCGGATCAGGTCGCTCCAGCCGGTGATGTGCTTCGGGTTCCCCTTGCGCACGACGAGCACGACGACCGAGTCACTGGAGAACCCCTTCTCCGGGTTGGCGTTCCAGCTCGAGGAGACGATTCCGGCCTTGACCAGCCGGGTGACGTCGGGCGTCGTCGAGAAGGACACGATGTCGGCCGGCTGCCCGGTGTCGACCGCCCGGCTCTGCGCACCCGAGGCGCCGAACGAGGTGGCGAAGCTCACGCCCTTGCCACCGGGTGTCGCCGCGTACGCCGACGCCAGGGCCGCAAACGCCTTCTTCGGCGTCGAGTAGCCGACGAGGGCGAGCTGGGTCGTGCTGCCGCCGCCGCTCGAGGCTCCGCTCGAGGAGGTCGTGGCGTCTGACGATCCGCCGCAGCCGGCCAGTGCGCCCACGACCAGCACCGCAGCGGGCAGCGTCGACCAGCGGCGCAGTTCGCATTTGTCGATCATCGTTCTCCGCATCAAATCATCTCATTGTCGATCGGGTTTATTATATTTTCCGCCCGCGGAGGTGTAGCACAAAGTCGAGTGACTTGGTTGAGAAGACGACTCGGTCAGGGTAGCGGCCGCCCGGGACGACGCTCCGGTACGCTCCCGCGCCGTCGTATGCGCTTCTTCGAGTACGAGTCGCGGGCGATCGTCGCCAAGGCCGGCATCCCCGTCAGCCAGCACGGGTTCGCCCGGACCGCGGGCGAGGCGCGACGGATCGCCGGGGAGATCGGCGGCCCCGTCGTCATCAAGTCCCAGGTGCTGACCGGGGGGCGGATGAAGGCCGGTGGTGTCCAGTTCGCCGACACTCCGGAGGAGGCCGAGCGCCACGCCGAGCATGTGCTGAACCTGGAGATCGGCGGCCACATGCCGCGGGGGGTGCTCGTCGACTCCAAGGCCGACGTCGCCCACGAGTACTACGCCGGCGTGGTGTGGGACGGCATTCGCAAGCAGCCGGTGATGCTGTTCAGCGACATGGGCGGGATCGACATCGAGCAGGTGGCCGAGGAGCATCCCGACCATGTCGCTCGCGGCCACTTCTCGACGCTCCGGCCGTTCTCGGAGTGGCAGGCCAAGCAGGTGGTGGCGCAGGTCGGCGTGACCGGTCAGGCGCTGAATCGCCTCACCCCCATCCTCACCCGGCTCGCCCGCCTGTTCCTCCAGTACGACATGACGCTGGCCGAGATCAACCCGCTCGGCCGCCTGACCGACGGCTCGTTCGTCGCCCTGGATGCCCACATGGACATGGAGAACGAGGCTCGGCCACGCCAGAACGTGCTGCTGGCCGAGCTCGGCGTCGGCGGCGAGGAGACCCGTCAGGCGCGCGAGGCGACCCCGTTCGAGCTGGCCGGCGAGGCGGTCGACGCGCAGGATCACCGCGGCGTGGCGGGCAACGTGACGGAGTTCGACGGCAACCTCGGCCTGGTGATCGGAGCCGGCGGCGGCTCGCTGACCCTGTTCGACGCCGTCCGGGCCCACGGCGGGCACCCCGCCAACTACTGCGAGATCGGCGGCAACCCGTCGGTGCGCAAGGCGTGCGGTCTGGCCAAGCTCGTGCTCCAGAAGCCCGGCGTGGACAAGATCGCGGTGATGATGTCGATCGTCTCCAACACCCGGGTCGACATCGTCGCCCGCGGGGTGATCAAGGCCTGCCTGGAGCTCGGCTACGACCCGGCGGAGAAGATCGCCATCTTCCGCATCCCGGGGGCCTGGGAGGAGGAGGGCTTCCAGATCCTCGAGCGCTATGGCGTGGAGTACGCCGACCGTTCGGTCTCGCTGCACGAGGCGGCTCGGCGGGCGGTCGAGAAGATCCCGGTCGCCGATGCGAGCCCCGCCGACGGCTCCCCCGCCTTCCGGCAGTCGACCGGCGACATCGGCGCGGAGACCGACGCATGAGCATCCTCATCGACGCCGATACGACGTTCATCGTCCAGGGCATCACCGGCCGCGAGGCGGTCAACCTGACGCGCGAGTGCCTCGACTACGGCGCCGGCGCGAAGATCGTCGGCGGGGTCACTCCGGGCCGGCTCGGCCGTGACGTCCACGGCGTGCCGGTGTTCGACACCGTCGCGCAGGCGGTGGAGCACCACGGCGGGCCGATCAAGGGCTCCGTGGTGACGGTCCCCCCGGCGTTCACCAAGGACGCGGTGCTGGAGGCGATCGAGAACGGGGTCGAGCTCGTGGTCATCGTGACCGAGCGGATCCCGCGGGGCGACGTGGCCCAGATGGTGGAGCGGGCGAACGAGCTCGGCGCGCGGATCATCGGGCCGAACTGCCTGGGCATCATCGTGCCCGAGGTGATCAAGATGGGCGGCATCGGCGGCCCGGCCCGTGACGCGGCCAAGTCCTACGCGCCCGGCCCGGTGGGGGTGATCTCACGCAGCGGCGGCATGACGACCGAGATGTCCTCCACGCTGACCGCCGCCGGCCTCGGCCAGTCGACGGCGGTGTCGATCGGCGGCGACGCGATCATCGGCTCGACGTACGCCGAGCTGATGCCGATGTTCGAGGCCGACGAGCAGACGCAGGCGATCGTCATCTACACCGAGCCCGGCGGCCGGATGGAAGCCGAGCTGGCGCGCTACGTCACCGAACACGATTCGCGCCTGCCGATCGTCGCCTTCATGGCCGGGCGGTTCATGGACGAGATGCCGGGGATGAGCTTCGGCCACGCCGGGACGATCGTCGAGGGCAAGGCCGACACGGCGAGCGAGAAGATCGCCCGTCTGGCCGAGGCGGGCATCGTCGTCGCCGAGGAGATCTCGCAGATCCCGGAGATCGTCCGCGAGCGGATCGGAGCCACGGTATGAGCCTCGAGTCACGGGCGGCGTTCATCGGCGTCGAGGTGGCCGACGAGGTCGCCGCCGACCGCGAGCTGGCGGCCAAGCTGACCGAGGTGTGTCCGGTCGACATCTACGCCGAGAACGAGGACGGAACCCTGCGGATCGTCGAGGAGAACCTCGACGAGTGCGTGCTGTGCGAGCTGTGCATCAACGCCTCGCCCGCCGGAACGGTCAAGGTGCTGAAGCTGTACTCGGGCCAGTCGCTGCCGGCCTGAGCGCCGCCGGTCGGCGAGCTCCCAGGCCAGCGGGTCAGCGACCCGTGTCGAACGGCGAGTGACCGCCGAAGCTCAGGACCTGCTGGATCCCGCTCGGCCGGTTCGTGTAGCGCATGGTCGTGCTCAGCAGGCCGGGAACGAACGTGATCCGCTCGGCGGTGGCGCTCGCTCGCCAGGCGCTGGGGTTCGGCCCCTGCTTGGCCGCCAGGGCCCGGCCCGCCGACTGAAGCGCGCCCCACAGCAGCGACCGGCAGCGCCTCAGGCTGCCGGCGCCGCAATAGCGCACGGCGAACCTGCCCCGCACGCGCTCTCCGAGCAGCGTGCGCAGGTCCTTGTTCATGTAGATGTGCCAGCCGGTGTACTGGCCGCCGGGCGGCGCGTCGAAGTTGGAGTCGAAGCTGTTCAGCTCGCCGGCCAGCGCCGGACCGAGCACGCTCGACGCCCAGGCCTTGGCCAGCAGGGGCCAGGCGGTGTCCATGATCGCCGCACCCGGGTCGGTGATGTTGCCGATCCCGTCGGGGTCGGTGCGGTCGAGCCGGCTCGCGCCGTGGCGGTACCAGGCGTCGAGCAGCGAGAGCTCCTCGGCCGTCCGCGCGCTCGGCGCGCGTCCGCCGTGCAGGAGCTTGGAGAGCACCGGCTCGAGTGTCACCTCGCGCACGTCCTGCGTGGCCGCCTCGTTCATCGCGCCCACCACGTGCTGGGGGGTGACGTTGCGGCCGCTGCCGAGGTTGCGCAGCAGGAGCGAGACCCGCTGCACCGCACCGAGCGACCAGTTGTCGTCCGGCGCCTCGTAGCCCGCCTGCGTGCGGTTGTTCCAGTTGACGATCTCGCCGCTGCGGGGATCCTCGCCCTGCGGGTGGTCCCGGGCCGGCACCCAGCCGCGCCACTCCTCCCCGCCGCGGCCGTCGATCGGCAGGTCCTGGTCGACGTTGCGCGGCCGGATCGGGAGCAGGCCGGAGGTGAACACGCCGATGTGGCGGTCGTCGACGTACAGCGAGTTGAACGTCTGCGGCGTCAGGCTCGCCGCCTGCGCGAACTGCTGGAAGTTGTGCACGTCGCCGTGCGAGAGGTCGTGGTAGAAGAGCTGGTCGAGCACGTCCTTGCCGTAGCTCGCCCGCTTGCGTGACAGCGCCACGAGTCGCCCGTGCACGCGGGCGTAGCCGATCACCGGGCCGTGCACCGTGCGATAGAAGACGATCTCCTTGCCGCCGAGGCTGCCGGCGTCGAAGCGCTCCATCGACCGGCAGCGACCATCGAACTCATACATGCGCGTGCTCCCGCCGCACAGCGTCTCCACGTACGTGTCGATCTGGTCCAGACCGGCCGAGGTGAGCGAGAAGCCCATGTCCTGACTGCGGCCGATGAAGATGTAGCCGGGGAACGGGGCCGAGGTGACGCCGCGCTGGCTGATGCCGGGCGCCGACTCGTCGACCTCGAGCGTCAGGCCCGGGTAGAAGTAGCCGATCTGCGGCCCCGCGACCATGATCGGATGGTGGGTCGCCGAGCGGGCGGCGGAGACGAGCAGCGCGTTGGACGCGTGGCCTCGCCCCACCCGGGCCACGCTGGTCGCCTGGGCGGCCGCGGTGTCGAGGCTGTTCGGGTCGAGCAGCACGTTGCCGCTGGTCGAGCTCGGCGGGGGCTGGAAGCGGACGGTTCCGGGGACGCTGGTCGGCGTCTCGGGGTCGTTGGCCTCCCGCAGGTCGTTCCACACCGCGGTCCCCTTCCGGGCGCCGAGGCGCTGCCGCAGCGCGGAGAGGAACACCGAGCGGACCGCCTCATCACCGCCGCCCTCGCCGACGAACTGGTCCTTGAGCGCGTTGAACGCGTAGATGTCGACGCGGGTGAACGGCTTGGCCGGCAGGATCCCGAGCATGCCGTTGTGGGCGGCGATGTACGCGTTGATCCCGTCGAGGTAGACGTCGATGTCGTGCAGCACGTCACGCCCCCGCGCGCCGGCGGCCTCCAGGGCGTTTGTCTGCTTGGCCACCTCGGCCTCGGTCTGGGCGCTCGGCACGAAGCTCTTCTCGCTTGAGACCAGGCTGAGCGCGTCGAGGCCGGGGGCGTCGATCGCCGCGACCAGGGAGTCGTAGCGCGCCTCCTCGAGCAGCAGGCCGCGCTGCTCGGCGATCACCCAGCCGGCGCCCCAGGTCAGATCGTCGCGGTTCGCGCCCTGGATGTGGGCGACGTGGTAGGCGTCGAAGGTGATCGTCACCCCCAGCTTCGGCGTCTCGACCGTCGTCGGGCCGGGAGTGGCGACGCCGAGCGTCTCCGGCTTGAAGTACGTGTCGAGGTCGGCGGCGGTGACGTGGTTGAACAGGGGCGTCAGGCCGTCGTACATCTTCGCCTCGACGGCGGCGTCCGCCGGCACGGGAAGACCCCCCTGCGCGCCGGAGGGAACGATGTCGCGGGCGATGAGCGCGTAGTCGGTGCTCGCGACGGCGGAGGCCGGGAGCGCCGCGGCAAGGGCCAGGGCCAGGGCGACGACGATCCTGCGCATGCGGTGTCTCCTCCTCCTCCAGGTGCGGACGATCCCCCCGGTCCGCCCGGGACCCTACCTCATGCGGCTGAGCGGATGAGCCGGCGGCGGGCGGTGGCGGTCAGCGGGCGGTAGCGCTCCCGCGCCTCGTCCAGCGCCCAGCGCTGACAGTCCGGCTCCGCCTCGGGCACGCCGCGCGCCCGCAGCACACCGGTGATCGGGCGGTACCAGGTGGTGACCGGGATCTCGTCGACGACCTGGACGACGACGGGCCGCGCGTGCGCTTGGAGACCGGCCACCGCTCGTCCGATGTCCCGCGCGGTGAGCTCGTGGCCGGCCCGGAGCGTCACCGCCGCGACGGCCAGCTCGTGCTCGGCGCGAGCCGGACGCACCGCATAGGCGACCGCCAGGTCGACGGCGGGGAGGTCGGCGAGCGCGTCGCGGATCGGGACGGTGTACGCCGGACCCTCGGCGGTCGCGATGACCTCTGCCGCGTTGTCCATCCGCCAGTAGTCGCCCTCGGCGTCGCGCCGGAACAGGTCGCCGGTCGCCACCCAGGCGTCGTCGCGGCCGAACACACTGCGCAGCGGAGCGGCACCCGTCGGCGCGTCCCGGCGGCTGCGGGCGAGCAGCATCCCCACCTCGTCGGCCTCGCACTGGCGGACGTAGCCGTCCGGGCGGAGGATGAGCTCCCGCTTGATCGGGCTGTAGGCGGCGATCCGCAGCGCGGCGCTGCCCGGGAGCGGGCGGCCCATGCTGCCGACCTTCGAGCCGCTGACGTTGATGAGGATCGCCCCCGCCTCGGTGGCGGCGTAGAACTCCAGGACCCGAGCCGGCGCGAAGCGTCGCTGCACCCGCCGCCAGAGGCCGCGCGGCATCCCGGCGCCGATGAACAACCGGACCGCGTGGTGGCGCTCGCCGGGCTGCGCGGGTGCCTCGACCAGCTCGTGCAGCGAGGTCCAGGTGTAGGTGGCGACGGTCACGCCGTAGCGGCGGGCCTCGTCCCAGAACGTGCTCGGGTCGAACCGGGTGCCGAGCGCCAGGCGGGCGCCCCCGGCCACCGCGCCCCCCACGCTCATGAGCAGCGCCGAGGCATGGTAGAGCGGGGTGACGTTGTAGACCGTGTCGCTCTCCCCCATGGCGGCGGCGGATGCGGTGCCGAACGCCGACAACGCCCAGCGACGGTTGGTGATCCGGCTCATCCGCATCGTGTCGCCCTCGCCGGTGAACAGGATGAACGCGACGTCGCTCGCCCGTTGCGGGTTCGGCCGGTACCACCGCGGCAGCGTGACCACATCGGGGTCGATCTGCTCCATGTCGGTGGTGAGGGGGACGCCGAGCTCCCGCGGCCCACCGCCGCCCCCGAGGACGAACCGGTGGACCCGGCCGACGTCGGCGGCCACTTCGGCGCGCTCCGGGTCGGCGATGATCCGCCGCACCTGCGCCATCCGTGCCTCGCGAGCGACGTCGCCGTCGGGCCGGAGCAGGACCGCCACCGCGCCGAGACGGCTGATCGCGGCGGTGAGCGCCAGGGCGGTGGGCCGCGGTCCCATCAGCACCCCGATGTGCTCGCCCTGGTGCACGCCGATCGAGATCAGGCCCCGCACCACGTTGTCGATCCGCTCGTTGACCTCCCGGGCCGTGTACGCCCGATCCTCGAACAGGAAGAAGACCTCGTCGGCCGCCCGGCGCCGTCGCTCCTCGAGCATCGAGCCGAGCGAGATCCGGGTGCCCGGCTGGATCGTCTCCAGCCGGGCCAGCCGCGGTAGCTGGCCCGCCGTCTCCCGGGCCAGCTCGCGCACGCTGCGGGTGGTGCGCTCGGCCGCGCCGAGCACCGAGCGGGCCATGCCAGTGCCCACCGCGCCGGTCAGCTCGATCCCGTAGGTCATCCGGTTGCGGACGTGGGGCACGAGCTCGGCGGCCCCGTTCGGCTCCTCGTCGGGCACGGCGCGCAGCTCCGGGGGCGGGCTCCGGCGCCCGTCCGCCCGCCACCGCGCCCAAGCCGCCACGGTCGGCCACGTGGTCTGCACGGCCTTGGAGCCGACCACCAGGCCGAAGTGGCCGGCGTCGAGTGCCAGCTCGTAGACCTCGGCGCGGGGGGCGGCCTGGCGGATGGCCCGCACCCCCGGCGCCGGGGCGATCTCGTCCACGGTGCCGACCACCGACATGATCGGCAGCGCGATGTCAGCCAGCGTCAGCAGCCGGTCGTCGATCACGAAGCCGCCCTCGAGCATCCGGTTGTGGGCGATGAACTGGCGCAGGAAGTCGGCCACCGCCGGGCCCGGCCAGGCCACCCAGCCCTCGGCCTCGAGGAACCGGCGCTGACCCTCACGCGGGAGCAGCGCCTCCCGGTCGTGCAGGCGGAGGATGAAGTCGATCCGGCTCCGCATCGACTTGACGGGGTCGAGGAGGCGAAACCCGGTTCGGCTGACCCATGCCGGCACGGAGATCGCCCCGCTGAACACAGTGTCGGCCAGCATGCCGGCGAGACCGGTGCCGAGCTGGCGTGGGAGGCCGAGCGGCATCGCCGCACCGGTGTCGACCGGGCTGCCGAACGTGATGAGCGACGCCAATCCCGCGTTACGCCGGTAGGCCGCGGTCTGGTAGCAGAACATCCCACCTTGGGAGTAGCCGCCCAGATTGACGTCCCGGCCGGTCTCCCGCTGCACACGGTCGACGGCATCCGAGACCGCGATCACGTGATCGGCCAAGGTGCGCTCGAGTCCCCCCTCCTCCCGCTCGGGCGCGCCGAAGTCGACCACCCAGGGATCGATCCCGTGCTCGCGCAGGATGGTGACCGCCGAGGTCTGGGGTGAGACGTCGTACACCTCGGCCGCCAGCATCATCGGGGGCACGAGCAGCACCGGCGGGCCGGGGCGCTTCGTCCCGGCGAAGTAGCGGCGCAGGCGGTAGACGCGCTGCTCGGAGACGACGTCGTAGGGCGCCGGCTCCTCGTGGGTGGTCAGACCGCCGAACCGGGCGACCTCGAGCGCGTTCTGCGCGGCGGCACCGAGGCGCCCGACGGGCGCGATGAGGGTCCTGGGCAGCACCGGCACGAACGCCATCTTGCCCGATCGGCTCGCAGCGGTGGTGGGCCGCTACTGTCCGAGTGCCAACAACGTCTCGCCACGAGGAGCCCGCGCATGCTGAGCCAGGAGCTGCAGACCGTCGAGCTGAAGGTCGCGGACCGGGTCGCGTGGATCGTGCTCAACCGGCCTCACGCGCTCAACGCGTGGACGACACAGCTCGGGGTCGAACTGCTCCAGGCGCTCGACCATGCCGCCGCCGACCCCGAGGTACGCGCGATCGTGTTCACCGGCGCGGGGCGGGCGTTCTCCTCCGGGGCCGATCTCAAGGGCGGCTTCGAGCTGACCGAGGACGGCCATCCCGATGTGCTGACGCCGCTGCGGGAGGTCTACAACCCGCTGTTGCTCCGCATGCGCACCGTCGACAAGCCGGTGATAGCGGCGGTGAACGGGCCGGCGGTGGGCATCGGGTGCTCGCTGGCGCTCGCCGCCGACCTGGCCCTGGCCGCCGAGTCGGCGTACTTCCTGCTCGCGTTCGTCAACATCGGGCTGACGCTCGACGGGGGGGCGTCGCAGATCCTCGCCGCGCGAGTCGGGCACGCGCGGGCGTTCGAGATGGCGTTCCTCGGTGAGCGGGTGGGCGCGGCGCAGGCCCTGGACTGGGGGCTGGTCAACCGGGTGGTGGCCGACGACGCGCTGCCGGCCGCGGCCGGCGAGCTCGCCGCGCGGCTGGCCGCGGGGCCTCCCGGCTCCTACGGCGCGATCAAGCGCACCCTGAACGCCCGCCTGTACGACGGGTTCGACGCGCTGCTCGAGCTCGAGGCGGTCGAGCAGCAGGGTCGCGCCCGCTCGCAGGACTTCCGGGAGGGCGTGCTGGCGTTCGTGCAGAAGCGCCCGGCCGATTTCACCGGTCGATAGGCGCGGCGAGCGCCAGCCCGAGCGAGCGACCGGCCTGCGCCAGCAGGTCGTCGTCGTCCTCCAGCACGGCGCCGGGGCGCCCGGCACTGGTGAACGCGACGCCACCGAAGCACGGTCCGCCTGTGTCGGCGTCGTTGCGCAGGGTGGCCTGCGCCAGCACCGGGCCCATGACGGTGGCGCGGAACGTGAACACCACGGTCGGGACGTCGACGATCGCCGGGCACGCGGTCGTCCCCGGCTGCATCAGCGGCAGGCCGTCGATCAGGCCGACGACGCGCGAACGGTGGTCGGATCGGTGAACGTGCGGTTGAGGTCGGGCGGCCCCGCCGGGCGGAGTGCGCGTCACGGTCAGCACCCGCGCGGCGGCGGGAACGCGCTCGGCGGGCGGACGAACGACCACGTATACGTCGAGCGCGTCGATCCGCACGCCGGTCCGGCCGCCGCGGAGCGGAGCGAAGCTGACGATGAGCTCGCGCTGACTGAGGACGCCCCGGCGGGCGGGCAGGGCGAAGCCGTCGAAGCCCCAGCCGGTGCTGCTGTGGCCCGAGACGTCGTGCGTGCCGGGGGGATGGGTAAGGACGTAGGCCCGCGTGACCGACGGCGGCTCCGCAACGACGGCGAACGCGTGGCGGGTGACGAGTACCGGCGTGGCGAGGGAGTAGGGCGCGTGGGACAGCGCGCCGCGATCGCCCGCGGGCTCACGTGCACTGGCCGCGCTGCCGAGGGGCAGCCGTACCCGGCCGAGCAGCTGGGCGGTGTCGCGCTTCGCGTCGCGCCGATTGCCCCCGGTCGTGGCGGCGAACGCCGAGGCGGCTCCCAGCGTCAGCACCATCCCCAGGAGTGCCAGCCGGCAGCGCATCGTGCGACACATCCTCGCAGCGCGGACGGGGCGTGGCAAACCGGGCACCCGGGGTAGGCTCCGGCCGATGAACCTCGCGAGGCTGCTCACCGACTCCGCCGCGCGCGACGGCGACCACGTCGCGGTCAAGCTCGACGATGCCGAGCTCACGTACGCCGAGCTCGACGATGCCTGCGCCCGGATGGCCGGCCTGCTCCGCCGGCACGGCGTGCAGGCCGGCGACCGCGTCGGGCTCATGCTGCCGAACGTCCCGTACTTCCCGGTCTGCTACTACGGGATCCTGCGCGCCGGGGCGGTCGTGGTGCCGATGAACGTGCTGCTCAAGCGGCGCGAGGTGGCGTTCTACCTGGGGGACCCCGAGGCGAAGCTGCTGCTCGCCTGGCACGGCTTCGCCGATGACGCCCGGGCGGGCGCCGAGGAAGCGGGCGTGGAGTGCGTGCTCGTCGAGCCGGGCGAGTTCGAGTCCCGGCTCGGCGAGGTCGACCCGCTCGCCGAGGTGCACGACGCCGATGAGCACGACACCGCGGTCATCCTCTACACGTCGGGCACCACCGGCACCCCGAAGGGCGCCGAGCTCACCCACGCCAACCTGAGCCGCAACGCGGAGGTGGCGTGCGAGCTGTTCGGTGCCGACCGGGAGATGGTCACCCTGGGCGCGCTCCCCCTGTTTCACTCCTTCGGGCAGACCTGCTCGCTGAACGCCACGCTGCGGGCGGGCGGCACGCTGACCCTCATCCCCCGCTTCGATCCCGGCAAGGCGCTGGAGATCATCGCCCGCGACCGGGTGAACGTGTTCATGGGCGTGCCGACGATGTACGGGGCCCTGCTCCACGACCCGGGACGCGAGCAGGCCGACCTGGGCACGCTGCGGCTGTGCGTGTCCGGCGGCTCGGCGCTGCCGGTCGAGCTGCTGAAGGGGTTCGAGGCGGCGTTCGGGGCCAAGATCCTGGAGGGCTATGGGCTGTCGGAGACCTCGCCGGTCGCCTCGTTCAACCATCCCGACCGCGAGCGCAAGCCGGGATCGATCGGCACCCCGGTCGCCGGGGTGGAGATGCAGGTGGTCGACGACGATGGTGCGCAGGTGCCGCAGGGCGAGGTGGGCGAGATCGTCATCCGCGGCCACAACGTGATGAAGGGCTACTGGCGACGGCCGGACGCCACCGAGGAGACGATCCACGACGGCTGGCTGCACACCGGGGACATGGCCCGCCTCGACGCCGACGGCTACTTCTTCATCGTCGACCGCAAGAAGGACATGATCATCCGCGGCGGCTACAACGTGTACCCGCGGGAGATCGAGGAGGTGCTCTACGAGCACCCGGCGGTGCGCGAGGCGGCGGTGCTGGGGGTGCCGCACCCGGAGTACGGCGAGGAGGTCGCGGCGGCCGTGGCGCTGAAGTCCGGCGAGCAGGTGTCGCCCGAGGCCCTGCGCGACTACGTCAAGGAGCAGGTGGCGGCGTACAAGTACCCGCGCCGGATCTGGTTCGTCGAGGACCTGCCCAAGGGCCCGACGGGCAAGATCCTCAAGCGCGAGATCGAGCCGCCGGCGGAGTGAGCGCGGCCGCGATCCGGGCCGCCACCCGGGGCGACGTGCCGCTGCTGTTCGCGCTCGTCCGCGCGCTGGCCGAGTACGAGCGCGCGCCCGAGCGGGTCACCGGCAGCGAGGCGCTGCTCGACGCGGCGTTGTTCGGCCCGCACGCGGTGGCCGAGGCGGTGCTGGCGGAGACACCCGACGGCGAGCCGGCCGGGTTCGCGGTCTTCTACACCACGTTCTCCACCTGGCAGTGCCTGCCCGGGCTGTGGCTGGAGGACCTGTTCGTGGCCCCCGAGCGGCGGCGCGGCGGGATCGGCGGCGCGCTGCTCACCCACCTCGCCGGGGTCGCCGCGGCGCGCGGGTACGGCCGCCTGGAGTGGTCGGCGCTGGATTGGAACACGCCGGCGATCGACTTCTACCGCGGGCTGGGAGCCGAGATGCTCGGCGACTGGGAGCACTTCCGGCTGGAGGGCGAGGCGCTCCGCGCCCTGGCCGGACGGTCCCGAACGTAGAAGCGCCCCACCCAAGGGCGGGGCGCTTCCGTAGCAGGCCTGTAAGCCGGATTCTGTCGAGAGCAACCATCCATCTCTGCGGCCTACCCGGACCTCGGCGGGCAACCTGCAAGCGGTCCTGCTTGGCCTAGCATCAGGTGGGGTTTGCCGGGCCGCCGCGTCACCGCGACGCCGGTGCGCTCTTACCGCACCATTTCACCCTTACCGGCCCCGAGCGCTCGAGCGGCTCGGGACGTAGGCGGTGTCTTTTCTGTGGCACTTTCCCGCGGGTTTCCCCGGGTCGGCGTTATCGACCACCTCGCCCTGTGATGTCCGGACTTTCCTCGAAGGTACGTCACCTCCGCGGCTGCTCAGCCTGCCGGGAGGAGGATACGCCTCCAGAACCGACGCCGGCGGGGCGCGCCCTGAGATGATGCTCGCCGTGCGCGCGACGACCCGACTCCGCGTCCGGATCTTCGGCGTCGTCCTCGCCGGTGCGCTCGTCGTGGCGTTCGGGGTCTCGCTGCTGCTCGGCAACACGATCGCGCAGCGCAACCGCAACGCCCGGGACCAGCGACTCGACCGTGACCTCGTGTCGGTGATCGCCCTCGAACGACTGACGGTGGACGCCGAGACGGGGCTGCGCGGCTACGTGATCACCCAGATCCCGCTGTTCCTGGCGCCGACCCGGACCGCGCAGGCCGAGCTCGTCGCGGCGGTGGCGGCGGTGCGGGCCACGACCCAGCTCGAGCCCGGCGATCGCACGCTGGCCGCCCAGCTCATCGCCGCCACCGAGCGCTACTTCACCGACTACCTGCCGGCCGTCCTCCCGCTCGTCATTCGCCGGCCCGCCGTCGCCCGGTCTGTCTCGGTCACCGCCGAGGGCAAGCACGAGGTCGACGTGATCCGGGCCCGAACGGCATCGCTCGAGCACTCACTGACCGCGCAGACCGCCGGCAGCGAGCGGGCCGCCCACCACTCGGCGGACGAGGCGGTGGCGGAGGCGATCGCGGTGCTCGTGGCGCTGACCGCGCTGACCCTGGTGCTCGGCGGCTACCTCGGCCGGCTGGCCGTGCAGCGCGATCAGGCGCGCCAGCGATCGGAGTCGACCGCGCGCACGCTCCAGCAGAGCCTCCTGCCGACCGCCGTGCCGGAGGTGCCCGGGCTGGAGCTCGCCGTCCGCTTCGCCCCCGCCGGCGCGGGCGATCTGGTCGGCGGCGACTTCTACGACGTGTTCGCCCACCGGCCGGACGTCTGGTCGATCGTCCTGGGCGACGTGTGCGGCAAGGGGGCCGAGGCGGCCGCCGTCACCGCGATGGCCCGCTGGACGCTGCGCAGCCTGGCCGGCTCCGAGATCGCACCGGGCGCTGCACTGCGCTTCCTCAACGACGCCATGCTCCGCCAGGACCTGGCGGCCCGGTTCATCACCGTAGCCCTGCTGTCGGTGGCGGTCGACCCCGGCCAGGCTCGGATCACCGTCGCCTGCGCCGGCCATCCCGCGCCGGTGCTCGTGCCCGCCGACGACGGCCCGGCCGAGCCGATTGCGGCCAGCGGCGACCTGCTCGGCGTCTGGCCGACCATCCGCCTCCGCGGAGCCGAGGTCACCCTCCAGCCCGGCGACGGCATCGTTCTCTACACCGACGGCATCACCGACCAGGGTCCCGATGTCCGCGAGCCACCGGCCGCCGTCCTCTCCCGCTGCCAGCCCGGCACGAGCGCCGAGCAGCTCGCCGACGCGCTGCTCGAACTCGCCCGTCGCGCGCCCGGTCGCCAGCAGGACGACGTGGCGATCATCGCGCTGCGGTTCTGCGGGCAGCAGAGCTCAGGCCAGGCGCGACCCGCACCCGTGGCAGCGGCCGCCGATCGGTAGCGCGCCAGCGCCGAACACCGGCTCCATCCTCTCGCTGCACACTGGGCAGGCAACCGTGCGCCGAGCGGCGATGCCGGTCCAGATCTCGGCCAGGTGAGCCTCGAGCGTCGGCGTTCCGTCCGTCCGCACCTGCGGTGGCGCACCGCGAGCCTCGAACAGGGTGGGCGGTGCCTCCAGCGTCAGGCTCACGCCAGGCTCCGCATCAGCCCGACGACCTTGCCGAGCACGCGGACGTCACGGCTGCGGATCGGCTCCATCGCCGCGTTCTCCGGCTGGAGGCGGACGTGGTCGGCCTCCTGGAAGAACCGCTTCACCGTCGCCTCCTCGCCGACGAGGGCCACGACGATCTCACCGTCCCGGGCGACGTCCTGCGGCCGCACGACGACGATGTCGCCCTCGAGGATGCCGGCGTCCTGCATCGATTCGCCGCGCACCCGCAGGAGGTACTCGCCATCCTCCCCGCCGGCCATCCCCGGCACCTGGACGTAGTCCTCGATGTTCTCCTCGGCCAGGATCGGCTGCCCGGCCGCGACCTGACCGACGAGCGGCAGGCCCGGCTTGACCAGGCTCCGCACCCCGGCCGCCGCCCGGTCGAACAGCTCGATCGCCCGCGGCTTCGTCGGGTCCCGCCGCAGCAGCCCGATCCGCTCGAGGTTGGCCAGGTGCGCGTGCACCGTGGAGGATGAGGCCAGGCCCACCGCCTTGCCGATGTCCCGCACGGTCGGCGGATAGCCGTACTTGGCCGAGTACCGCTTGATGAAGTCGAAGATCTCCTGCTGGCGCTTGGTCAGATCCATCGGGTCCCCTCCCTCGGGAGAATCAGCGTGGCCACCGTTTCGAACATGTGTTCGGTACTGTAGCGCGGCCGCGGACGGAAAAGCCCTGCTCGGACCGAGCCTCAGTCCAGGGAGCCTCCGGATCGAACCGGACCCTCCGAGCTCGCCCCGGAGTCATCTCCTCCGCCGTCGGCCGACGGGACCGGGACACCGCCTCGACGGCGCATCCGTCCCCGGAGGGGGCCGCGGAGCCATCCGGTCGAACCGCCGAGCGGCGCGATCGCGATGAGGCGTTCGAGCTCCCGCTCCTCCTGGAGGTCACGCAGCCGTCCGGCGAGCAGGGCGGGCAGCGTCACCACGCCGACCAGCCGCGGGCGTCCGCCGCGCTCCACCACCGGCAGGCGGGTGGTACCGGTCTCCGCCATCTTGTAGGCGACGTCGCGCAGGGTGTCATCGGGATGCGCCACCACCACCTCGTGTGTCATCGCGTCGGCCAACGTCCTCGGCAGCGGCGCACCGTTTCCGAGCCCCACGCTCAGCTCGAGCAGGTCGCGCCGGGTCAGGAGCCCGCGCAGCACACCATCGCCGTCGACCACCGGGAACATCCGCTGCCGGTGGAGCGGCGCCCGGCTCCGGTGCTCGCTGCGGAACGCCTCGAGCAGCGGAGCCATCGGCTCATCCGAGCGGTGGACGAGCACGTCGGTGTCCATCACCTCCCGCACGAACAGGACGACGAGCGGATCGACGTCGTACTCGCGGGTGAGATGGAAGCCACGACGGGCGACCTTCTCGGTGAGCACCGAGCGCTTGAGCGTCAGCGCCGTGAACAGGAACGCCGTCAGGGCGGCGACCAACAACGGGACGATCGCGTTCCAACGGTGCGTCAGCTCGAGTGAGAAGACGACCGCGGTCAGCGGCGAGCGCATCACCCCGCCGATCACGCCGGCCAGGCAGACGAGGGGCCAGAACCCGGGTGGCGCCGCCGGCAACGCCCCACTGCCGGCGGCGCCCAGGGCCGCGCCGATCATGAACATCGGCGCCAGCACGCCCCCGGAGGTGCCCGAGCCGAGCGACAGCGACCAGATCAGCGACTTGACCACGAGGATCCCGACGATCAGCGAGGTTCCAGCCTGGCCGTGGAGCAGCTGGCGGATGACGTCGTAGCCGACACCGAGCGCCCGCGGCTCGATCAGGCCGCCGAGACCGATCACCAGCCCGCCGATCGCCGGCCACCACATCCAGTGGATCGGCAACTTGGCGAACGCGTCCTCCGCCGCGTACACGGTCGCGGTGAGCAGGCTGCCGAGCAGGCCGGTGGCGAGCCCGGCCACCAGGCAGCCGGCGAGCAGCAGGACGGTGAGGTGCAGGGGCCCGCCGGCGGGGAGCCCGAACACCGGCCCGGCGCCGAGAACCGGGTCGCGGACGAGCGTGGCGGTGGCCACGGCGGCCCCAACCGGGATCAGGCTGCGGGGACGCCACTCGAAGAGGAGCAACTCGACGGCCAGCAGCACCGACGCGAGCGGCGCATTGAACGTGGCTGCCATCCCGCCCGCCGCCCCGGCGACGAGCAGCGTCTTGCGCTCATCGGCCGACAGTCGCAGCAGCTGGGCCAGGATCGATCCCGCCGCCCCGCCCGTCATGATGATCGGGCCCTCGGCGCCGAACGGTCCGCCCGACCCGATCGAGATCGCGGCCGAGATCGGCTTGAGCAGCGCGACCCGCGGCTGCACCCGGCTGCCGCCGGTGAGGATCGACTCGATCGCCTCGGGCATCCCGTGTCCGCGGATTCGCTCGGAGCCGAAGCGGGCCATCAGGCCGACCACGATGCCCCCTGCCACCGGGCAGAGCAGCACCCGCCACCACGCGGGATGCCCGCTGCCCGGAGCGACCAGCGCCGTGCTCGTCCGCCCCAGGAAGAACCAATTCGTGAACAGCCCGATCAGCCTGAGCAGGCACCAGGCGAGGAGCGCGGAGAGCGCGCCGACCGGAACCGCCAGCCCGCAGATCGCGAGCACGCGCGGGGTGACGGTGAAGTCACCGAGGTGGCGAGCTCGCTGCGCGGTGGGCGACGGGTGGGAGACCTTCGGGGGCACCCGGGGAGTGTGACCACGCGGCCGGGGCCCCGCGTCCTGCCCGCCGTTTCGGTAGACACTGGCCGCGTGCCCGACGACGTGGTCGACCCGACGCGGCCCGCCGCGGCAGCCCACGATCCGGCCGCGCAGTCGCTGGCCGCCCTGTGCCGGCGGACGCTCGAGCGCAACTGGCGCACCGGGACGCACGACGGGACCCCCTACCGGTACACCGCGCCGAGCACCGGCCGGTATCCCTGGCAGTGGTACTGGGACTCTTGCTTCGCCGCGCTCGCCTGGCGCCGGCTCGATCCGGCGCGCGCCCGCCAGGAGCTGGAGACGCTGCTCGCGGCCGCGACCCCCGACGGGTTCATCGGGCACACGATCTTCTGGGGCGAGCCCCTGCGCGGCGTGCGCAGCCTGTTCTACAACGTGCGCTCGCGGCGCGACTTCACGACCGCGACGATCCAGCCCCCGCTGCTCGCCTGGGCGTGGCGAATCGCGGTCGGCGATCCGGCCGCCGAACCGGCGATCGTCCGCCACCACGACTGGATCGAGGCCCATCGCGATCTCGACGGCGACGGGCTCATCTGGATCATCCAGCCCGACGAGTCGGGCCTCGACGCATCGCCCCAGTACGACGCGGTCTACGGCTGGCGCGCGGACGGCCTACCGGGATTCCCGCTGCTCGTGCGGCGCAATCGCCGCCTCGACTTCGATCCCCGGCGGATCGAGGACGCGGGAGGGCCGCTCGTCTGCGGCACCATCACCAACGTGCTCCACGGTCTCTCCCGCCTGGCCCTCGGGCGCCCCTCGATCACCCCGCGTCTCGTCGAGCGACTGTACGACGAACGAACCGGCCTCTTCGGTCAGGACGTCCGACCGGGCCGGACCGCGGCGCGCAGCCGGCGCCGCCGGCTCTCCCTCACCTGGGCGGCGCTCGCGCCGCTCGCGCTGCCCGACCTCCCGGAGGCGATCGGCCGCCGGCTCGTCGAGGAGCACCTGCTCGACCCGCGGACGTTCTGGCTCCCGGTCGCCCCGCCGTCGGTCGCGGCAGACGATCCGGCCTTCTCCCGCAGCGACCGGCTGCTGTTCCTGCGGCGCTACTGGCGTGGACCGACCTGGGTGAACGCCGCCTGGATGCTGTGGCTCGGCCTCGTCCGCCTCGGCTACGCGGATGAGGCCGCGGAGCTCGGCCGGCGGATCACGGGAGCCGTTGCGCGCGAGGGACTGCGCGAGTACTACGACCCGTACACCGGAGCCGGCATGGGCGCGCGGGACTTCTCCTGGTCCTCGCTCGTCCTCGAGCTGGCCGATCCCGACCCGGCCGCGGCGAGCAGCCACCTGCCGTAGCCGCGAGCGACGGGAACAGAGCCCTCGTCGAAGACCTGAACTGGAGTGAATCGTGAAGGAGAAACGATGAGCATCACACCCTCCCAGCGCGTGTGCGTGATCGGCGCCGGCTCGTCCGGGATCGCCGCCTGCCAGGTCCTCCACGCCCGTGGCATTCCGTTCGACTGCTTCGAGAAGGGATCGCAGATCGGCGGCAACTGGCGCTACCGCAACGACAACGGCGCGAGTGCGGCGTACCGCTCGCTGCACATCAACACCTCACGGGGGCTGATGGCCTACCGGACGTTCCCGATGCCGTCCGACCTCCCGCCCTATCCCAGCCACTTCCAGATCGCGGACTACTTCGACGCCTACGTCGATCACTTCGGCTTCCGCACGCAGATCGCGCTCCGCACGGAGGTCACACACGTGGAGCCGGCGGCCGACGGCGAGTGGATGGTGCAGATCCGGCCGGTCGGGGACGAGCAGCCGGATAGCCGGCGCTACGGAGCGGTCCTCGTGGCCAACGGACACCATTGGGATCCGCGGTGGCCAGAGCCGCCGTATCCCGGCTCGGACACGTTCAGCGGCGAGCAGATCCACGCCCACGGCTACGACACGCCGGATGTCTTCGCCGGCCAACGAGTGCTCGTCCTCGGAATCGGCAACTCGGCGTGTGACATCGCGGTCGAAGCGAGCCGGGTCGCCGCGCAGACGTTCCTCGCCATGCGCCGCGGGGCCTACGTCATCCCGAAGTTCATCGGCGGCAAGCCGACCGACGAGACGAGCGGCGCCTGGTTCGCCCGACTGCCCCTGTCGGTGCAGCGCATGTTCTTCGCCACGATGTTGAAGACCTCACAGGGCAGGATGACCGACTACGGCCTGCCCAAGCCCGACCACCAGCTGCTCGAGGCCCATCCCACCGTCTCCAGCGACCTGCTGCCGCGGATCGGCCACGGGGACATCACGGTCAAGCCGAACCTCGATCGGCTCGACGGCGGGGAGGTGGTGTTCACCGACGGCAGCCGCGAGGCGATCGACCTCGTCGTCTACTGCACCGGCTACAAGATCAGCTTCCCGTTCTTCGCGCCCGATCTGATCAGTGCGCCGGACAATCACATCCCGCTGTACCGCCGGGTGGTCGACCCCGAGCATCCGGGCCTGTACTTCATCGGGCTCCTCCAGCCGCTCGGCGCGGTCATGCCGCTCGCCGAGGCGCAGGCCGAGTGGGTGGCCGACGTCCTGCAGGGACGCTCCGAGCTGCCCAGCCCCGACCGGATGCGGGAGACGATCGCCCGGGAGGAGGCACGGATGCGCGAGCGCTACGTCGCCTCCAAGCGCCACACGATCCAGGTCGACTTCCACCCCTACCTGCGCACGATCGAGCGGGAGCGCCGCCGACGCGGCCTGGTCGGCCGGCTGGCCGGCCAGGTGGCGGATCGCTCCCACGAGCTGCGGCTGGGACGCCCGGCGCGTCAGGAGGCCGGCGCTTGACGGCCTGAGGAGCATCCGGTGGGGCCGAGCACCGCGAGATCGAGAACGCGGCTCAGCCGCGCTCGAGCGCGTCGAGCTCGATGTCGCGATGGACCGCCTCACGGGCACCCCGGAGCGCGCCGCCGATGGCGCCGAAGATGGCGCCGCCCACCGCTGCGACGATCAGCTCGAGCGCCTCGGGGTGCGGCAGCGCAACCGTCGCCCGGCGGCTCAGCAGGTGGTGGCCGATGATCACGCCGGTGCCGAACAGCAGCCCCCCGGTGATCCCGCGCTGCGCGCCGGAGCCCCCGCCCTCGTGCTCCAGCCCGGCGCCGATCCCGCCCAGCACGGCGAGCAGGAGCAGCGCGTAGTACGCCCCCGCCGCCAGGTCGATCGCGATCCCGCACACGATGCCGAATATGAACGCCGGCACCACGAGGAGCACGACCTGCACGGCGGGCGGGCGGGTGTCCATCAGCACCGGCACCCCCTCACCGTCTCACATCAGCGCCGAGAACGCGAGCCGGAACGGCGTCGGGACCTGGTCTGAGGCCGGGGCGCGGCGGAGCGATCGTGGCCGCCGAGCCCGTGCGCCAGGCCGAGGCCGCTGGCCAGCCGTCGCACGTCGGCGAGCTCGGCCGGCGCCACGAGGGTGATTCCGATCCCGGATCGCCCGGCTCGCCCGGTGCGACCGATCCGGTGCACGTAGCTCTCGCCGTCGGCCGGGGGATCGAAGTTGATGACGTGCGAGATCGCCGCCACGTCGATCCCTCGCGCGGCAACGTCGGTGGCCACGAGCACGTCAACGTCCTGGGACTCGAAGCGGGCGAGCGCGGCCTCGCGTTGGCGCTGTGACTTGTTGCCGTGCATGGCCACGGCATCCACGCCTTCGGACCGCAGGCGCTTGACCAGGCGATCGGCCCCGTGCTTGGTGCGCACGAACACGAGCGCCAGGTCGCGCTCGGCGCGCAGCTCGCCGACCAGCGCGTGCAGGCGATGCTCGGCCTCGACCGAGACGAACCGGTGCTCGACGTCGTCGCTGGCGCGCCGCTCCGCCGGGCCGTGCTCCCGGCGCACCGGCTGGCGCGTGTAGCGCTCGGCGATCTCCCCCGCCTCGCCGTCGAGCGTGGCGGAGAAGAACAACGTCTGGCGATCGGCCGGGCAGGCGCGCACGATGCGATCGACCGCGGGGCGAAAGCCCATGTCGAGCATTCGGTCGGCCTCGTCGAGCACGAGCGTCCGCACGTGATCGAGCCGGAAGGCCCCCCGCGCCAGCAGATCCTCCAGGCGCCCCGGTGTGGCGACGAGGATGTGCGAGGCGGCAGCGCGCTTCGCCTGGGCGATGATGCCCACGCCGCCGTAGACCGCGGTGGCCCGCAGCGCCCGGGCGTGAGCCACGGCGCGAAGGTCCTCGACGATCTGGCTCGCCAGCTCGCGGGTCGGCGCCAGGACGAGCGCCGCGGGACGACGGGCCTCGGCGGCCGTCCGCTCGACGAGGGGGATCCCGAAGGCGAGCGTCTTGCCCGATCCGGTGGGTGAGCGGGCGAGCACGTCGCGGCCCGCGAGCACGTCGCCGATGACGCGCTGCTGAATGGCGAAGGGCTGGTGGATCGACTGCTCGCGCAGGGCAGCGAGCACCGGTGGAGAGACGCCGAGATCGGCGAAGGACTGCTGTGACATGTGTGGTCTTGCTCCTGTGCGGCCGGGGCCGCGGGACGAGTCGGGAGGCTCTGGCTGACCCGTCGTTTCGAGCAAGCGGCCTCGCGGCCGGCGATACCGACCGCTCCTCGACCGTAGCAGCCCGCCTCAGCGCGCCGCCGGGAGCAGCTCCGGCAGCGGCGCCGGTCGCCCCAGGTGGTAGCCCTGGCCGTAGTCGACGCCGAGCGCGGCCAGGCGAGCCAGGGTGGCGTCGTCGCCGACGAACTCGGCCACGGTCCAGGCGCCCAGCCCGCGGGCGATGTCGACCACCGACTTCACCACCAGCTCATCGGTTCGGTTGACGGCCAGCGTCTTGACGAACTCCCCGTCGATCTTCAGGTAGTCGAACTCGAGGTGCTTGAGGTAGTAGAAGGACGCGAAGCCGGCGCCGAAGTCGTCCAGCGCGAAGCGGCAGCCGAGCGAGCGCAGCGTCCGCGCCACCCGACGGGCCGTCTCGATGTTGACGATGGCCGCCGTCTCGGTGACCTCGACCACCAGCTTGTCGGGCGGGATCGGGCAGGCCTCGATCATCGCCTCCAGATCGCGCAGGAGGTCCGGCTCGACGAGCGTCTTGCCGCTCATGTTGATGCTCAGCGAGAGGTCGTGGCCGGCTTGGTGGTGCGCGCTCAGCAGGCCCAGCGCCTGGCCGAACACCCAACGGTCGATCTGCCCGATCAGCCCGAAGCGCTCCGCGTTGTACAGGAAGGTGCCAGGGGTGATCAGCTCGCCGGACGCCGACGGTAGGCGCAGCAGCAGTTCGTATCGCTCGCCCGGCTCGCCGCAGATCGCGCGGATCGGCTGGGCGGCGAGCTCGAAGCGCTCTTCGTCGACTGCCGAGCGGAGCCGCTCGAGCCACGAGTGGCGCAACGACAGTCGCTGGCGGTGATCCGCGGGGCGCTCGTAGACCGCCACCTGATCCTTGCCCGCCTCCTTGGCCTCGTACATCGCGATGTCAGCCTCGACCAGAAGCTCCTCGGCACTGACCTGGCTGTCGCCGGAGAACGTGGTGAGGCCGATCGACGCGGTGACCCGGGCGTGACGGTTCTCGCTGAGCACCACCGCCTGCCGGCGCAGGGTCTCGAGCACCTTCTCGGCGACCACCCTGCCCTGGCGCGGCCCCGTGTGGGTGGCGATCACCGCAAATTCATCGCCGCCCAGCCGGGCGACGACGTCGCTCTCCCGCAGGGCCGAATGGAGGAGCTCGGCGACCCGGGTGACGAGCTCATCGCCGCGGGTGTGACCCATCGTGTCGTTGACGTACTTGAAGCCGTCCAGGTCGATGACGAGCAGGCTCGCCTCCTCCCGGTAGCGCTTCGCGTGGGCGACCGCCCGGTCGAGCTCGGACTCGAGCCGCCGGCGGTTGTACAGCCCGGTGAGCGCGTCGTGGTCGGCCAGGTACTGCAGCTGGCTCTCGGCGCGCTTGCGCTCGCCGATGTCGACCGCGTGCATCACCGCGCGCGGTGAGCCGCCGTCGCCGGGCAGCGCGGCCCCGGCCAGCAGCAGCCAGCCGATCCGTCCATCCGGGTGCAGGCAGCGCACCTCGAGCTCGATCCGGGCTTCCGGTGAGCTCGCCAGCAGCGCCAGATCACGGTGGAGCGCGGGAAGGTCGTCGGGATGCACGACCGCGGTCAGGGCCCGCCCGCTCGTCACCGGTTCCGGATCGCCGAGGAGCTGGCCGAAGGCGGCGTTGGCGCTCAGCAGGCGTCCCCGGTCGGTCTCTCCCAGCCCGACCAGCGCGATGCCGATCGGCGCGTGCTCGACGGTGACCCGCAGCTGCTCGCCGGCCGCCTCCAGCTCCCGGCGCATGTCCTGCTGCTCGGTGATGTCACGGGCGATGGCGGCCGCAGCCACGAGCTCCCCGTGCTCGTCGTGCACGGGCGAGACGGTGACCGAGACGTCGATGATCGTGCCGTCGTGCCGCCGGCGGCGAGTGTGCAGCGCCGACACCGGCTCTCCGGCGCGCACGCGCTCGATCAGCCGCTGGTCCTCCCCCATGCGGTCGGGCGGCACGAGCATCGCCACCGGCCGGCCCACCGCCTCCGCCGCGCTGTAGCCGTACATCCGCTCGGCGGCCGCGTTCCATTCCAGGATCGTGCCGCTCAGGTCCTTGACCAGGATGGCGTCGCCGCTCTGCTCGACGATCGTGGCCAGCCGTCGGCGTTCGCGTTCCCGGCCTCGGCGCTCGGTGACATCGCGCCAGACGGTGAACACGCCGGCGACCGCCCCATCGTCCTCTCGGTAGGGCACGACGTCGACCTCGTAGTGGTTGCCGTCCTCGCTCGGGTACTCCAGGCGGACCTCCTCGCCCCCCAGCGCTCGGCGGAGCACGGAGGCGAGCCGGGTCGCCTGGACGGGCGACAGGAACTCCTCGATCGTCCGGCCCAGGTAGCCGGTCACCTCGACGCCGAGCTCGGCGACCAGTGGCCCCTCGAGCAGGGTGCAGTGGAGCTCGGGGTCGTACAGACAGACCATCGTCTGCGGCAGGCTCGCGATCAGCGCCCGATGGCGTCGTTCGGATTGGTTGAGCCGGTCCTCGAGCGCCATTCGCTCGGTGACGTCCCGACCGATCGACATCGCGCCGATGATCTCGCCGCGGTCGTCGCACAACGGTGTCAGATCGACGTCGACCAGCACGGTCGCACCGTCGCGCCGCCGGCGGGGCCGCGCCGCGATCTGGAACTGCTCACCGGCCAGCAGCCGGGCCAGCGCCCCCTCTCCGGGATCGGGGAGATCCGGGACCTTCAGGCGATCGATCGGCTGGCAGAGCATCTCGTCGGCACGCCAGCCGTAGAGCAGCTCGGCTCCCCGGTTCCACCCGGTGATCAACCCGCCGCGATCGACGCTGACCACCGGGTCCCGGGTCGTGGCGACCACGCGGGCGAGTGCCTGGGCATGGCGCCGCTCACGCTCGAGCTCCTCGATCGCGGCGCGCAGGCGTAGCTCGGTGGCGGCCGACAGGGCCAGCTCGGCAAGGAGGGCTTGATCCTCCTCCGACCACTCGCGCACACGGCCGTCGACGGCGCAGATGGCGCCGACCACCCGGCCGGCCTCGTCCCGCACCGGGACGCCGCAGTAGGCACGCAGGCCGTAGTCGCGGACCGCCGGATGCTCCCGCCACGCCGGGTCCTTGGGAGCGTCCGGGACGACGAGCCGGTCCCCGGTTCGCAGGACCTCGGCGCACAGCGTCACGTCGGCCGGCCAATCACGCGCCTGGCCGCCGACCACGCCCAGCACGCGCAGCTCGCCGTCGAAGGCGTACGAGACGCCGGCGACCGGAGTCCCCAGCAGGCGGGCGACGAGCCGGGGCAGGCGCGCCAGGGCCTGCTCGTCGTCGGCTTGAGGGGCCTCCGCCCCACCTGGCGCGCGATCGCGCACGTCCTCCATGCAGTCTCAGGTATCGACCGGTGGTTGACTCATCTGAACGCAGGCTGGACGGATATCGGACCGCTGCCGGCGCGAAGACGTCCTGCGGTCCTGTGCGATGATCGCCCGCGATGCGCTTCGCGGAGTACGCCGCCCGGGACGGCCTGGCGCTGGCCGAGCTCGTCACTCACGGGGAGGTGAGCGCGGCCGAGCTGCTCGCCGCCGCCCGGGAGCGCGCCGACGCCGTCAACCCACGGTGCAACGCGATCGTCCGGCGGATGGATGATCTGGCCGATGCCCGGGTCGCCGAGGATCTGCAGGGACCCTTCGCCGGCGTCCCGTTCCTGCTCAAGGACCTGTACCAGGAGTACGCCGGGGAGCCGTCGGCCGGCGGCTGCCGGGCGCTGGCCGGCCGTCCCGCCGAGCGGCATGCCACGGTCACCGAGCGCTGGCTCGCCGCCGGACTGGTCGTGTTCGGCAAGACGAGCACGCCTGAATTCGGCGCCAAGGCGATCAGCGAGGCCGAGCTGTACGGCCCGACGCGCAACCCCTGGGATCTCCGTCACACCCCCGGCGGGTCCTCGGGCGGCGCGGCTGCGGCGGTGGCAGCCGGGATCCTCCCGGTGGCCGCGGCGAGCGACGGCGGCGGCTCGATCCGCATCCCGGCGGCCTGCTGTGGCTTGTTCGGGCTGAAGCCCGGCCGGGGGCTCATCCCGGCCGGTCCGCAGGACAGCGAACCGATGCACGGCATGGCCACGAGCGGTGTCGTCTCCCGCAGCGTCCGTGACACCGCGGCGATGGTCGACCTGCTCGCCGGCCCGGACGCGGTGGCGCCGTACGCCCCGGCCGGCCTCGAGCGACCGCTGGCCGAGGAGGTCGGCCGGGCGCCCGGACGACTGCGGATCGCCTTCGTCCAGACGTCGGCGATCAATCCGACGCCGGATCCCGAGGCGGTCGCCGCCGTGCGCGGAGCCGCGACGCTGCTCGAAGAGCTCGGGCACGACGTGGAGGAGGTGACGCCGCCGCACGACGACGCGGCCCTGGCCCACGACTTCCTGACCATCTGGTTCGCTCACGTCGCCGCCGACGTGGCCGAGGCCAAGGCGCTCACCGGCAGTGACGACACCGGCTTCGAGTCCGACACCCTCGTCATGGCCGCCCTCGGCCGGGCGACGAGCGGGCCGGAGCTCAGCCAGGCGCTCGAGCGTCGCCACCGCTACATCGCGGCACTGGCCGACTTCCACACCCGCTACGACTTCCTCCTCACCCCCACGCTGGCCACGCCCCCACCGCAGATCGGGGCACTCGACACGCCGGCTGCCCTGAAGCCGGTCGTATCGCTGCTGCTCCGCACCCGAACCGCCGCGCTGCTCCGCCGGGTCGGCATCGTGGAGCGGATGATCAACGACAACCTGGGCTGGGTGCCGTTCACCCAATTGGCGAACCTCACCGGCCGGCCGGCGATGAGCGTCCCACTGCACTGGACCTCCGGTGGGCTGCCGCTCGGCGTCCAGTTCGTCGGGCCGCTGGGCGGCGAGGGCGGGCTCGTCCGGCTGGCCGCCCAGCTCGAGGCCGCGCGGCCGTGGTTCGAGCGCCGGCCGCTGCTCTGAGCACCGTCGGATCGCGCCGCACCCAGCGCGATCCAGGTGTCCGAGCTGAACGCCCACCCGGCGGCCGCTGAACCGGCGGCGCCGGAGGGCGAGGTCCTGGTCGGAGAGACCACGCAGCGCCTCGTTCGCCACGAGAAAATCAGCGGGGGTCATGCTTATCCCAGTGGTGCGTGCGGCTGCGCCTCCCCAAGGCGTCCAATGCCGTTGCCACGATGAGCGCATCCGGGAACACGCGCACCCGCGCCCCTGGAACGGTGCACGACTCGACGAAGTGCGGGGCGATCGGTTGCGCCGCTACTGCTGCTCGATGAAGGCGGCAGCGGGTGGTGAGCCCCGCAGGCGGGAATCGTCGGCGCTTGATCGCGCTCGGTTATCCGTGCGGCAGCGAGGAGCCAGCGAAGAAGAAGAACCAGACCTCGAAGCAGGCAAAGACGAACACAACCATCCCGACGAGGATCCATTCCAGTGCGGTCAGGGGCTCGACTTCTTTCGGTGGGTCGCCGTAGCGGTCGCGCAGGCTCCGCAGCCACGGCAACGGTTGGCGAGTGCGTTTTGGCCGTCCGACCACCTCGCCGTAGCGGGCGTCGAGGCGGGTGATCAGCTTGGCGAGCAGAAACAAGACGACCGCGAGCGTTACGACGGTCGCTCCAACGGCGGCCATGCTGAGCGTCGTGTACTGCCCCTGAACTTTCGAGCCGACCCACAGCGCCAAGAGCGGCCCTCCGGTCCATGTGTTCACGGCCGCCACGATCATCGCTGCGACCAGCAACACCCGCGAGAGGAGACGCCGGCGAGGACCCACTCCATCCTTCACATGCATTACCGTATCTGGATGCAGCAGTGCATGTCAACGAGTAGGCCGCCCGCTCTCGAAGCAGCGGCCACCACCTCCGTGCTCAACTAACCGTCATGGCAAGACCCGCCAAGCGGCTCACTCGAGCCGAGCGCCAGCAACAGACACGCGCAGCGCTGCTCGACGCCGCTGCCCGCGTGTTCGTCAAGCGCGGCTTGCTTGGCTCCTCGGTCGAAGAGATCAGCGCGGAAGCCGGTTATTCGCGCGGTGCGTTCTACTCGAACTTCGACTCAAAGGAGCAACTGTTCGTCGAGCTCCTCCGCGAACGGATCTACTCGCACTACAACGCGATGGTCGAGCGGGGGCTCATCGACCCAGAACGGACCCCGACGCTGCGCGAGACCGGAGAAATGCTCGCGGAGATGCAAGCCCGACCCCAAGACCGGTGGTTGTTCCGGCTCTGGCTCGAATGCCTAGCGCAAGCCGGACGAGACGAGAACCTACGCCAACTCGCCGCCGGGTTCTGGCGCAGCAACCGGGCTCACGTCGCCGAGATCATCGAGCGCGAGGCTCCAGACCAGGCCGCACGCGCGAAAGCCATAGCAACCGCAGTCATCGCGCTGGACATCGGCCTGGCCATCCAACACCACGTCGACCCCGAAGACGCACCACTCGAGCTCTACCCAGAGCTGTACACCACCCTCTTCAGCTCACTCGGGGCAGGCCGCAACGCACACGGCTCATAAGCAACACCCTCCCGTTCTCGGTGCGGGCCATCACAGTCTTGCGCGAGAAGCGCCGGTCACGTCCCGCGGCCGCTGCGGGCTAGCAGCATCGCTGCCGCAGCTCGATCCAAGCGGCAGTATCAACTCGGTCCGGTGAAGGGTCGATTAGTGGGCATGCAGGTAAGGCGGCGGCGCGGCCGGGTGAGCGAACTAGCATCGGTGTCGCATTGCTGTGGGCACTGGGGGTATGTGCCCTCATCGTGGTGGCTGGTACGTCCTGTAGTTGGGACACGTCCTACTGCGCATCCAGTACCGCCAAGACAGGGGTGTACCGAGGAGTTCTGCTCGGTCCCGGCGGACGGCCTGCCCCTAACACGCCCTTCAGCGTTGCGTTTGCGTCCCGCCACGGACTTCCGGCGGTCGCAGGGTTCCGCTCCGGGTCCGACGGCCGCTATTGCATCCTGTGGGCCGAAGAACGGGTCACGCCACAAATCCTCGTGAACGGGACCTTTCGAGGCTTCACCGGCGGGAGCTAGCGGCCCCTGAGCGGGGCCCAGTCGCCGGCGGGCTGCGCAGCCGGGAATGCCGCATACCGTGGAACCAAACCGAGCACCTGACAAGCGCCTGGCAGTACCGAGCGGTTCTGCTCCTGGGCGCAGCCAGCATCCTGGCTCTCTTCGCAGCTCTGCTCGCGGTGCCCGATTCCCCGGCAGCGGCTCTGCACGTCGGCGGCGTCGGACTCACACTTCTCACGACCGTGGTCGCGGGCGTCGTCTGGTACCTGCTGCCGCACCTGACCTAACTCTCCAAGCGACTCTCGCACCCAACGCCATCACCCACGAGCCGAACCACTGCTGCACCCCGTTCTACGACTACGGACGCGAACCCCCATCCGACCGCCAAGCAGACCCAATCCGCCGGAGCTGCACCAAGCCCTCTTGCTTCTGCTCCAGGCCAGGAGCGCTGCCGCAGCTCGATCGTTGCGGCAGTGTTGCTGGTTCCATACGGCCGTCCGCGAGCACGCGCCAAGGGAGGAAGCCGAGTTGATCGTCCGTTACTTGGAGATCGTCACCGATGATGTCGACAGTCTGATTGGGCTCTACGAGCGTGTGCACGGCCTGGTGTTCGCTGCTGCAGAGCCCGACCTCGGGCACGCCCGCGTGGCTCCTCAGAAGGAGGGGACTTTGATCGGTATCAGGAAGCCGCTGGCGATGCATGAGCACCCGATCACGAGAACGTACCTCGCGGTCGAAGACATCCAACAGGCAACGACGGATGCCGAGGCTGCCGGCGCAATGATTGCCTACGCTCCAACCCGGCAGGGTGACCACGGCACCTTTGCCATCGTGATCCAGGGCGGCGTGGAACACGGACTCTGGCAACGCTAGTCCGCACACGCGAGACCCCGCGGGTGATACGGACCCGCCGGCGGCGCTGCCGCAGCTCGATCAAAGCGACAGCGGTAGGTGGCTAGCTGAAATCGGGGATTGCCCTCCGCCGCCCGGGAGCAGCTCTCCTAGTTCGGTCCAGCGGCCTGACGGTCCAGTCAGCGGTTGAGAGACGACGCGGGGTTGGGGACCGTGTCTTCACGTCTCAGCAAGATGACGCTGCTCACGAGTACGAAGATCAGGGCTAGCACGAACCCGATGCCGTCGAGAACTAGCCCGAACGATGCGATCACGCCGCCCAGGCCGAAGGCCTGAAGGAATAACAGGATCCCGGCGAGGATCGAAACGCGCCCAAGCCAGCGCGGTAGGACGCCGCTCCTCAGCACGAGTAAGCCTGCTGCGAAGAAACAGAGACTGCCGAACACGTCTCCGACGCTTTCCAGCGCAAACGTCATTAGATACAGCGTGTAGGGGATGCCGGGATCGTGTTGCGACCCGAACGAGGCGAGCTTCGCGCCGACCAAGCCCGTGATGCCGATGTCGCTGACGGCGTGCAGGGTAATGAACAGCACTCCGCCGACCAGCACCAACGAGCCGAGGATCCGCGGTCGGTCGGTATCCCCACGCAGCAGGTTGTACAGGCTGCTGAGGTAGATCAGAAACGCGGTGGCGTACACGGCAGAGAGGTAGGTGATCACCAACAGCCGCGTGTGGTGCTCGTGGAGCCCGCGCGCGATCTTCCCGGCTGAGTCGTTCGCAGTCAGTCCGACGCCGAACGCGACCACAATCTCGGCAACCAGCGCGACGACGTAGACGATGCCCGCCGCCCAGGCATACCGCACCCACGGTCTCGAGGGTGCCGCTACCACGAGGCGAACTCCCGTCGTGACGTCAGCCCGCATCCTCCCACCGAGGAAATTGCCATCACCATCAACTCCCGTTCGTGGTTTCCAGCCACACGACCCTTCTAACCGACCGACGGCCTCAAAGTCAACTCACGCCGACTGCCGCAAAGGGCTAGATGCGCTGCTGGTGCTCGATCATTCCGGCACTCTGCACTCGAGGAGTTCGACTTCCGCTTTCCGCGCAAACGAGGGCCGGCTCCGCGGGCTCCGAGATCCACACCTGGAAACGGAAGCAGGGGCGGCGGCGCGGCGTTAGCTGCCTGCATCGGGTCATCGACAGCCTCGCGAGACGGTGAGAGTGCTCCGAGAGGCCGCAATCGGGGTCGCGAGGCCCCCGCTTGGTGTCGAACCCCGAGCGTTCGAGGCCGTCGCCGGTTCACTGCGGCGCTGCGATCGCTCAGTCCTCCTGCGGGTACAGACCGCGTGCCATATCGGCGGAGACATGGTGCATCAGCAGAGTGAGCGTGGCGCCCGCGATCACACCGCCCGTGGAGAAGGCGACCGCTGGTGAGCGATCTGACAGGACCGCGCCGAGAAGTCCCGCCGCAGAGCCGGTGAGGATGCTCGTGATCACCGCTAGGGTGCCAGCAATTGTCAGAAACTTCTGCGCTCGGGAGGTCGAAAGGCCTTGGATATCTAGCTGCTGCGCAACGGGGACGCTGAGCAGATACGGGGTGATCTCGGGGGCCGCGTCGAAGTAGAAGGTGCGCAACCTCGCGATCCGGTCGGCGTAGACCGCGTCCTCCCGTCCGGTTTGATAGGCGCGGTGGAATGTCACGAGGCCGACGAACGCGAGTGTTGGCAGGAGGATCAGGCCGAACGTGTAGAAGGCGGTGCCGAGGTGGGAGGCTTGGGCGAGGAGGCCGAGCGCGATCAGTCCGCCGGAGACGGCGCCGAGGAACATCGTCGCGCGGCCAGTCGATTCGGCGATAGTCGCTGCCCGCGCGCCTTGCAGAGTGAAGTGCTCGGTCGTCACGAACGTGACGGCGGCTGGCCGTGGTGCCTGACTATCAGGCGTTGATGTGCTCATTTTCTCCTCTGGGTCCCCGGAATAGGTCTGAATGCTCGTCATCCTCTTGGGGCCGATCGCTTCAGATGTCTTCGCTGCTGCCCGGGCTCCGCAACTGGGCTGCGAAACCCGGGCACTGGCGATCTTGGTCAAGACACATCTGCAGGCACTGACGACCCGAATAGCCGGTATGACCCGACTTCGGTGGCGGGCTGGACGGCGGGCGGGATCTCGCATCGGTCTCCGATCCCGGCCTCGAAGCGCTGGAAGCTTTCGAGCCGGAAGATGGCGCCGGCAGCCTCTTCGGTCTCGTCGGCGATGTGGATGAACGTGACGCCGTCGGCGAGCTGTAGGACGGCGTGCCCGAGACCTTCCGGTTGGGTCCGTTCGAGCTCGTCGTAGACGGCATGGAGCAGCTCGATGTTGCGCTCGGCGTGCTCGGGCTTGAGCTTGTATTGGATCACTACGCGCTTCATGGTTGTCTCCTTCGTTGATTGTTGTGTTGGCTGATAAGAGGCGGCGCTAGTCCGGCCGTCTGAAGTCATCAGACGCTCACGGTCTCTTCGTGCGGCTCACTTCTGTAGTTGGGGGTGTAGGTGAGGATCACCGAGCCGTTGGCGAGCTTGCGGACATCGGTGAGCGTGAGCTGCACGGACGAGGTGTCAACCTCTTCGAACAGGCGCTGGCCGGTCCCGACCACGACAGGCATGATCCACAGGCGAAACTCGTCGACGAGGCGCGCGCGCAGGAGCGCGTCGTCAACACGGCCGGTGCCCATCTTGAACAGGTCCTTCCCAGGCTGGGCCTTGAGCTGCTCGATGGAGCCGACGATGTCGGATCCGAGCAGGGCGGCGTTCCACGTCACCTCGCTCAGCGTCCGGGAGGCGACGTATTTGGGTATCCCGTTGATCCGGTCGATGTAGGGGTCGCCGGTGGGGGCACCCCAGTTCGCCCGGAAGAACTCGTAGGTGACCCGGCCCAGGATTAGGGCGTCGTACTTTTCCAGTTCCTCGTTGGCCAATTGCCTGGATTCCTCGTCGAACGGCGACCAGCTATCCGGGGAACCGATGACACCGTCGAGGGAGACGAGGGTGGATTCGATGAGCTTGCGCATGGCTTGCTCCTTTCTCGGGCGATGTGGTTGGTTAGTTCGCGCCGGCGAGCGCGGGCTGGGGCTCGCCGATCGTGGCCTTGGCGACCGCATCGGTGAGCTCGTCGCGGCGGACGAGCGCGAAGATCGCCGGGACAGCGAGCAGCGCAATCGCGCCGAGCACCAAGAACGCCTCCTGGAAGCCGCCAGTGAGCGCCACGTGGGCGGAGCTGCCGGCGTGAACCAGCGCGCTGGTGTGGCTGACGGCCACGCTTGAGGCGATCGCAATCCCGATCGCTCCGCCGAGCTGCTGACTGGTGTTCAACAGGCCGGACGCGAGCCCGGCCTGGTGCTCCGAGACACCCGCGAGCGCGGCGATCGAGATCGGAATGAACGCGAATGCGGTCCCGGCGCCGGCAACGACGAACGGGCCGGCGAGGTTGGCCAGGAAGTGCCCGTGAACAGGCACCTGGGTCGCCCACATTACGCCCGCGCCGATCAGCGTCATCCCGATCGCCATCACGACCTTGGCGCCGCCACGCGTGACCATCGCCTGCGAGACGCCAGCGAAGGCGACCGAAGTCAGCGACGCGGCCAGCCACGCGAGACCGGTCTGCAGGGCGCTGTAGTGCAGCACCTGCTGCATGTACAGGGTCCCCACGAAAATGAACGCGAAGAAGCTGCCACCCAACAGCAGTCCTGCCGCGTTCGCGCCGGCCAGCGTGCGCAGACGGAAGATCCCCAACGGCAGCAGCGGCGCCTCAACCCGACTCTCGATCACCAGGAACACGCCGAGCAGGACGACAGCTGCGGCCAGCAGCACGATCGTCCTAGTCGCGCCCCACCCGTACTGCGGTGCCTGGGAGATCGCGTCGACCACCACCACAAGGCCGCCGGTTCCGGTGATCGCACCGAACGCATCAAACCGCCGACGCGTGGTGGCGAGCCGGCTGTCGGGCACGATCCTGGGCGCGAGCGCCAGCGCAGCGACCCCGATTGGGACGTTCAGATAAAAGATGTACTGCCACCCGGCATAGCGAGTGAGAAGCCCGCCGGCGATCATGCCGACGGTCGCGCCGCCGGCACCGAGCCCGCCCCAGATCCCGAGCGCCTTGTTGCGCTCAGCGCCCTCTTGGAACATGTTCATCACGATCGACAGGGCGGCCGGCAGCATGATCGCGGCGCCGAGCCCCTGAATAGCCCTCGCTGCGATCAGCCACACCTCACCGGTGGACAGCGCGCATCCCAGCGACGCCGCCGTAAAGAACGAAAGCCCGACCATCAGGATCCGGCGGCGGCCGAGCAGATCCGCCGCGCGACCACCGAGCAGCAAGAAACCGCCGAACGTGAGCGCGTACGCGGTCACAACCCACTGCAGGTTGGTGGCAGAGAAATGCAGATCGCGGCCGATCGTCGGCAGCGAGACGTTGACGATCGTCAGATCGATAATCGTCATGAAGTACGCCACCGCCAGCAGCGCGAACGCCCGCCAGCGATTGATATGGGGTGCTCGGGACGTCATCAGACCTCCAGTCGGTTTCGCCGCCCGCTTGGCGGCTTCACACAGGACGTCGCAGCACCGCGCAGGATTTGGACAGCCCAGCCAGCAACCGGGAACGGTCCGCCCGCGAGCCGGTCCGTCAGTCGGCGTCGAGCGTCGACCGGCGCCGCTGGAGCTCTGCCCGCTCGACCTCGTTGGCGCTGAGGGCGATCGCTCGCTCGTACGCGCGCGCGGCGGCCACTGGGTCGCCGGCTCGCCGGAGCAGGTCGGCGTGTGTGGCGTGCAGCGGCTGGTAACGCCCGAGTGCAGGGTCGGCCAGCAGCGGCTCGAGAAGCTCGAGCCCGGTCTGCGGTCCGAAGGCGAACCCGACCGCCGCCGCACGGTTCAGCTCGACAACCGGCGAGGGCGCGATCTCGCCAAGTGCGCGGTACAGCTCAGCGATCTGCTGCCAGTCCGTTGTGCCCGTGTCCGTCCCGCGGATGTGCACGGCGGTGATCGCGGCTTGCAGCTGGTACTGGCCCGGGTGCCGGAACCGCATCGCCCGATCGAGGGCCTCCAGCCCGTCGCCGAGCCGCTCGCGATCCCACCGCGTGCGGTCCTGCTCCTCGAGCGCTAGGTAACGCCCGTCAGGCGTCACACGCGCGTCGCGCCGAGCGTCGTGCAGAAGCATCAGCGCCAGTAGCCCCCAGACCTCGGGCTCGTCAGGCATCAGCTCGCACAACACCTGTGCGAGGCGGATCGCCTCGCCGCACAGCTCGGCCCGGACCAGTCGCTCGCCCTCGGTCGCCGAGTAGCCCTCGTTGAAGATCAGATACAGCACCCGGAGAACGCCGCGCAGCCGATCGGGCAGCTCCTCGTCCTCAGGCACCCGGTAGGGGATCCGCGCGTCGGCGATCTTGCGCTTGGCGCGGACGATCCGCTTGCCCATCGTCGGCTCCGCCACCAGGAACGCGTGCGCGATCTCGCCGGTCGTGAGCCCGCCGAGCGCGCGCAGCGTCAACCCCACCCGCGCCGGCATATCGAGCGCCGGATGGCAGCACGTGAAGATCAGCCGCAAGCGGTCATCGACGATCGCGCTGTCCTCGTCCTCGTCGGGCTGCTCCTCGCGATCGAGCCGCATCAGTTCAGCCAGCCGATCTGCTCGATCCGCCACCGACCGGTTGCGGCGCATTCGATCGATCGCCCGCCGCCGCGCCGCGACCATGAGCCACGCGCCCGGGCGGGCCGGAACGCCGTCGCGCGGCCACCCGCTGACCGCGTCAGCGAACGCGTCCTGCACCGCATCCTCCGCCAGCTGAAAGTCGCCCACATGTCGGATCAACGTCGCCAGCACCGCCGCGCGCTCCATGCGGAACGCCGCCGCGATCGCGGCGGATACCGGATCCGGGCTGACGCGGGGTGGCGGCTCGCCAGAGCTCAAGACGCGCTTGCGCTCCGATCGGTCCGCGGGATCTCGTCGCCGGCCACGATCGGCCGCACCTCGACCGACCCATAACGCGCCCACGGCAACCTCGAAGCGTGCGTGATCGCTTCATCCAGATCGGCGCAATCGAGCACGTAGTAGCCAGCCAGCACCTCCTTGGTCATCGCGAACGGACCATCGGTCAACTCCGTCTCATCACCCCGGACACGCACCGTCGTAGCGCTCTCAACCGAATGCAGCGGCGCGTGCGCGACCAGCACACCCGCGTCCCGCAGACTCGCGTTCACCTGATCCCACAACGGCATCTCCGCCCAGCGCTGCGCGCGCTCAGCCTCATCAGCAGACTCCGACCCATAAAGCAACAACATGTACTCCGGCACGGTCGCCTCCTATCGGTACGGCCGCACGATACGCAGCCACTACCCCTTCGTCGCCACACGCCGGCCGATTTGGACAGCGCCGAGGAATAGTGCGCCCAGGTCGACGGCCCGGCGGGCCTCCCGGGAGACGCAGCGAGCCGGACGCCTCCGCCACCACGAACGCAGGACGCGACCCCGGAGCGGATGCCAGCCCCGCTGATCGCCGTGGCGGTCGGGCTAAGTCGTGGCGCCGGAGTGGCTCGGCGTCGCCACAAACTCATCCCTTCGGCCGCTCCCGAGAAGCCACGTCGAGGTCGAGTGTCTGTCGGCAGCGCCCCTCCTTTGCCGTCCGCCGGCGTCACCGGCCCAGAGATGGCTCAACCTGGGAGGATCTGGAGCGTGACCACAGCCGTGCTCGAGCGGGCGTCTGCTGGCGATGAGCTTGCCTTCCGTGAGCTCACGGAGCCCTTTCGGCGCGAACTGGAGTTTCACTGTTACCGGATGCTCGGCTCGGTGCAGGATGCCGAGGACGTGCTGCAGGAGACGATGCTCGCCGCTTGGCGCGCGCTGGCAAATTTCGAGCGGCGGTCGAGCTTTCGGACCTGGCTATACCGGATTGCGACTAACCGCTGTCTGAACGTGCTGCGCGACGGCGGTCGCCGTCCGCGCTCGCTACCGCCGCTGACATTTGAGATTCCGGCGCCGACGAGGATGTCCGATCCTCGCTGGCTGGAGCCGTATCCGAACGACCGGCTCGGGTGGCTGGCGGACAGCCAGCCAGGGCCCGCCGCGCGGTATGAGAGCCGTGAGGCGATCGAGCTGGCGTTCATCAGCGCATTGCAGCGACTTCCTGGACGCCAGCGCGCCGTGCTGGTGCTCCGCGACGTGCTGGGCTTCCAGGCTGCGGAGACCGCAGCGATGCTCGAGACCTCGGTCGACGGTGTCAAGAGTGCGCTCAAGCGGGCCCGGGCGACGATCGAGCAGGAGCTCGGCGATCGGACCCAGCGGATCGCTCCGCCGCCCCCCGCCTCCGTGGAGGAGCAGGAGCTGGTGGAACGGTTCGCCCGGGCGTTCCTCGCCGACGACATCGACGGGATGGTCGCTCTCGTCACGCAGAACGCGTGGTTCCGCATGCCGCCTGCCCCGCACGAGTACCGCGGCCCAGAGCTGATCGGCGCGTTCCTCGCGGCAGTTTCTGAGGGCCATTCGGGCCAGTCGAGCCGTCTGATCGCCACCCGTGCGAACGGAGAGCCCGCGTTCGGGACCTATTACATCGACCCGCTCTCGGGGTTGGTCCAGCAGTCCGGGCTGTTGGTGCTGTCGCTCGCGGGCGCGGCGGTCTGTGAGCTGACTTGGTTCCTTGGCCCCGGCTACCTGGAGAGGTTCGATCTACCCAGCGCCCCCTTTGTGGACGCTCCGGTGTCAAAAGCTCCGTAATCGCAAAATGCCGGCCCCGGCCGGCAGACACCAGGAGGCTTAAATGCCAGTCTTGATGATGGTCGAAGTTCCCGGCGCTGACACAGCGTTCGCGGAAGGGATGCGCCACGCCGGGGTCCTCGACGAGCTGCAGACGGCCCAAGGGTTCCGGGGTCACTGGAGTGGCGCCGCCAGCTCCGGCTACAGGGCAATCGAGCTGTGGGACTCCCGCGAGGACTGCCAGGCGTTCGCCGAGGACCACTTCGCGCCAAAGCTGCCGCCGGAAGCCGAGCTCCCGCCCATGGAGTTCTTTGAGTTGAACTTCGAGGTCAAGCCCACAACCTAGGCCTATTCAGCGACCAGCCAACCTCCGACTCCATCCAAATCCGAGTCGGAGTGGCGCCTCGGGCTGCCGCTTCATCGCGTTGCGAGACCGCGATTGGGACGGGGTCGATGCCAGTCGCGATGCCCAAAGCAGGAGCGGCGCGGTGGCGGTTATGGATGCGGAGCTGACCGGACGCGGCGTGATCGTGGCGACGTCATGCGAGTGCTCAGCGTCGCCCGGCTAGCCAGTAGATCACTGAGTTTCCAGGGTTGATGATTACCAACACCCGCCAGAGCGACTTCTTGCCCCGGACCTGCTCGTCAGTGCGGCGGTCGAGATCTTGCCATGCACGCACCGCGAGCGGGACCTCGACCACGAGGGCAGTCGCCGCCAGCAACCACTTCTGGCGTTTGGTCATGATCCCGCGGGCAACCCTGCGTCGGAGCCGCGTGAGGGCTCCTCGCCTCGTACCCGACGCGGACGGATACGGCGATATAGCAGCATCAGCAGCGGCCACTCCTGTGTCGATATGACGGCCCAGGTGAGCGCTTTGCGCATCGGCAGTCCACGTGCTCGCGCGTCCCGAAGGACCCATCCCGCCGTGGCCGAAACTACGCTGACGGCGATCATCAGCACCGCCACGGCGACCGGACTCACGACGACGCGCTCCTCGCCTGCGGTCGGACCCGCGCCGCCGACCGAGCCGGCGTACGGCTGGCATCTCGACGTGGCTGGTTGATCTGAGCCATATCCGCAAGCTCGGTCGCGATGTCCATCAGGACCGACGTCGTCAGCGAGTAGACGAGCTGCTGACCGCGACGAGTTCCCTGCACCAGACCAGCGGCCGCGAGGACGGCGAGGTGCCGGGAAACGGATGGCCACGAGATCTCGAATTGCTCAGCGATTACTCCGGCCGGCAGATCGTCGTCTCGAAGCAACTTCAAGATCTGGCGTCGGGTGGGATCGGCGAGCGCCTTATAGGAATCTGGACCGGCCACGATTAGAGTCTTAGCATAATGACTAATAGTGGTCAACCGCAGGGGCTCGCTCGGGGAACGCACCGAGCAGCGGCGCCGACGAGGTTCGGAGTTGCGCCGAATCCGGAAAGCGGGTCTCTGCCCGCGCCCGCTGCGGAACCTGCATCTCGCCAGGCGGGGGTGCGGCCGTCGGGTCGATCGGGTAGACGCCGACCGACCCGGTCGCGGTCCCTCTATCGCGTCAGCTGCAGCCCGGCGGTGGCGGAGATCGTCGGTGATGGCCGTCCGTGAACAGTGCTGATGATCTCGCTGCTATCGATGCCCTGTAGGTAGATGCTGGTAATGCCGAGGTTGGCGTGCCCAAGCTGGCGCTGGATGACGACCAGCGGTACGCCCTCGTGCGCCATCTCGACCGCGTGGGCGTGCCGTAGCTGGTGCGGCGCGAACCGCCGGCGAACGCCAGCTCCAGCAGCGGCGTGATGCAACTGCTTGCGCGGCGTGAGGCCTGCCACCGCCGGCCGACGGTCGGCCCGTGGATCACGCACAGCAGCGCTCCGATCGGGAGCTCGCGGCGGATCTTGAGCCATGGGCCAAGCTGTTCCCATGCCCAGCGGTCCATCCCAACCTCGCGCCGCTTGCGGCCTTTCCCTCGCCGGACGAGCACCGCGCCGCGGCCGTGGTCAAGATCGCTCTCCTGGAGAGCGAGAGCTTCGCTGATCCGCAGCCCCGCGCGCGCCACAGCAGGACGATCAGCGCGCGAAGCCGGTGACCGTCGGGGCGGTCGCCGACCGCGCGCATGACGGCGACGATCTCCTCAACGGTAGGCGGATCGGCCGGATACTCCTCGCCCTTGTTGCGCGGCGGGCGGCCTCGGTGATAGCCGGGCATCGTCGCCGGTGAGCGGCGATGCCCAGCGGCGTCCAGCAGCACGGATTCCATGAATCCTCCCTTTCAATGTGGTTGACGGTGGCTCGTATTCGAACCGAGCCACCGCCGCCACGGGAAGAGCTGTCAGCTACCGCATGCGCGCTTTCGTGTCCGCGCAAGGGACGGAGCTGACGACACCAGGGCAGGTCCTCGTCGCGAGCGAACGCAGGGCACGGCTTCGGCGAGCTCGTGGACGAGATCGTCGAGCCAGCGCGATGCGTTCAGAGAGGTGGTAAGACCGGGGCATCGGTAGTTCGCGGCAGTATCGCGCGCAACTATCCCGGACGAATCGTGCCTGCCGCGTGCGTAGGTTGTCCATCGATGGCTGCAATCTTCAACCTCAACCACCCGGGGCACACCGTGCACTGGCACTTCTTTTCGATGTCGGTGTCGAACGTGGTGGTGATCGTCCTGATGCTGCTCGTGTTCGTCGTGGCGATCCTCGCGCCGTTTCCCCATCACGGCGGGGACGGGGAGGGCAGCCCATGAGCGCCACCCCGCGGCGGTCCTGGACCGTCGCCGCCCGTGAGCGGGCGGTGGGAGCCCTCCCACCCGAGAAGCTGCTCCCTGACCGCCAGCCGAGCTACATGGCCTCGTGGATCTACATCTTTGGGGTGCTGTCGCTTACCTCGCTGGCGGTGATCATCGGGTCCGGGATGGTGCTGAGCCTGAAGGGGCCGCAGTGGTGGCACTTCACCGGCATCGGTCACTTCTTCAACAGCATCCACCTGTGGTCGGTGGAGCTGTTCTTCTTCTTCATGGTCATCCACCTTTGGGGCAAGTACTGGATGGCGGCCTGGCGCGGCGGGCGAGCACGCGTGTGGGTCACCGGCGCGGTCACGTTCGTCGTCGCGGTGCCGTGTGCGCTCACCGGATACGTCTCGCAGCAGAACTTCGACGCGCAGTGGATTGCCACGCAGGCCAAGGACGCGATGAACTCGGTGGGGATCGGGGCGTTCTTCAACCTGACGAACTTCGGCCAGATGTACAGCTATCACGTGCTGCTGCTGCCGCTCGCCGTGGTCGGCTTGGTCATCGCCCACGTCCTGCTGGTGCGCAAGCACGGGATCGTGCCACCGTTCCCGCTGGCCGGAGCTGAGGATCCGGAGACGGCCGGGACAGCCGAACCGGTGCCGCTCGCGTGAGCCGCGAGTCGCGACGGCGCGAGGATGAGGCCGCGCGTGAGTGGAAGGGCGGCTATCGGCCCTACGACCTGATCAGGGAGGCGAGTATCGCCCTCGGGGTGGTGCTGGCGCTGACGGTCGGGCTGACGATTCTGTTCTCGTCCCCCGATGATCCGCCGAGCACGGTCCAGCAGTGGTCGCGCACCGATCCGGTCGACTTCGTCACCACAGCCACCACCGAGCTCGACGGTTCGAGCGCCACCGGCGGCTACGGGCCGCCGTACAACCACAACTCGAGCGGTCAGCACATCGCGTTCATCCACCCGGCGAGGTGGTTCGGGGTGAGCCACCCGATCGACACCGCCAAGGACTTCGTGCTGGCGCCACTCGGCGCGATCACCGGCCAGCCGGCGCTCCGGCAGGCGGTCGCGACCTACCGGTCCGCCCCGGCTCAGACGCAGACCGCCTGGACGGGCGCCTACGAGAAGGCACTCGCCAACGCGAGCGCCAAACCGGACGGGTCAATCTCGGTGAAGCCGGGAACCTACGGCCCGCTGCCGACGATGATGGGCGGCCTGCTTGGCCTGGCGCAGTCCGGAGGCCTCGACGGGGCGCTGCTGACAAGCCGGCAGTTCTTCCAGACCGACTACACCAAGCCGCTGCTGTTCATGGCCGACGGCGGGGTGCTCTCCAACCGCGCCCAGGCCGAGCATCTGCTCGGCACCCAGTGGGGGATGATGAACGAGACCGGGAGCTACCCCGGACAGGTGTGGCTCTGGTTGTACACGTTCTGGTACCAGATCAAGCCATTCTCGACATCGGCCAACGCGGACATCCTGGTGATGGCCGTGATGGGCGTCCTTAGCCTCGCCTTCATCCTGATTCCGTTCATCCCCGGCGTGCGCGATCTCCCTCGGCGCATCCCGATCTACAAGCTGATCTGGCGCCGACACTACGCCTACGGCGCGAGCTGACGCCTGGCTGTCCGTCACGCGTCTTGCGCAGCCAGGTCCCAGTGCGTCAGCCCGCCATCTAGGCTGGGCGCCGGAATCCGCCCTTCACGAGCGCCGCGGTGGGCAACTCGCGAGCGAGTTCGTACTGGTGGCCCCACAACCACCCCGCAACCGAGTAACGTCGTGCGTGGCTGGCCCTGTAGCCAGAATTTGGACCCAGGCCCGAATGCCACCTACGGCGCGATCCGCGCCACGAGGCGGGAGGCGTGGGTCACTGCTTCTGACTGCGGGGCCGGTGCTGGGTTCCCTATCGGCGTTACTCCACCGGCCCGGTGGCTTCGTCTCTACGGTTTGAGCGCGCGAGGGGTCTAGCCCTCGTCTTTTCGCGCGACCCGAGTAGAGGGATGGAAGGGTTCGAGAACCATGCCCCAGACAGAAGAGACCCGGGCCCCTGGCGGACCGGCTCGCGATCGCGCTGCGGGTCGGCTCGTTCGAGCGGTTCATGCCCGACGACGCCTGGACTCCCAGTCCGCTGGCCAAGCGGCGCGAGGACCCCGGCGAGGGCTCAATCCCCAATATGGGTATCTGCGCCAACCGCACGACTGAACAGGGCCCTGCACAGGCCCGGCACAACGCACGGAGGAGAAGCGATGCCAAGAGTTGAGGTCACATCTGAAGGCCCAGGACGTCAAGTCCTGCTGACCGAGCACGTTCCATCCGAGATGTTCGCCAATGAGTACTACGCGGAGCAACTTGTCGCGCGGGTGGGGTGGGCGCTCGCCGACGCTGAGCATCGGGAGGAGGCGAATCGCGCCTGACCGCTCAAGCCAGACGCCCAGCCGAGCACACGTCGGCCGGTGGCCTGAAATGATCGCCGTGAAGTCTGGGTCCGCGCCCTGCGCCCTGAAGCGCCCGAAGGAACGGCATCGATAGAGCTCTCGCCAGGATGATTCGGATTGTGATTGCCGACGATCACGCGATCGTGCGGCGCGGTTTGCGAATGCTGCTTGACAGCGAGCCCGATTTCGAGGTGGTGGCCGAGGCCGACACCGCGGAGTCGGCGCGTCGCTATGTGCACGGGCATCATCCCGACGTGTTGGTGCTGGACATCAACATGCCGGGCGGCTCGAGCCTGGAAATGGTCCCGACGATCCGCACCGAGTCGCCCGATACGCAGATCGTCGTGTTGACGATGCAGGACGAGGCCGTTTACGCGCGTCACGCGATGCGCTCTGGCGTGCTGGGCTATGTGCTCAAGGAGGCGGCTGACTCCGAGCTGGTCGAGGCCGTCCGGCGCGCTGCCGACGGCAAGAGCTATTTGAATCCGCGCCTTGGTGCGCGCGTGGCGAGCGAGTTACCCTCCGGCCTCCCGGATGGGCTCTCTGAGCGGGAGGCCGACGTGCTCCGGATGATCGCGCTGGGCCATACGAACGCCGAGATCGCCAGGACGTTGTTCCTTTCCGTGCGCACTGTGGAGACCCATCGCGCTCACATCCAGCAGAAGCTGGGGCTGAGTGCGCGCTCCGAGCTGGTGCGTTACGCGCTTGATCACGGTCTCGTCGCCACCTGACGTCCCGCCTTTGAACGGGACATCTGCGTGGTTTGCCACCATTGAATGCGAGTTTGCCCCGAGGGCACGGAGGCCGCGGAACGATTAGCTGGATGGTATGCCCGCCCATCTGCATCTCGCTCCAGCTGCCGCGCCGTCTCGAGGGCCGTTCGTGCCTGGCCGTCAGATCCGGGTGGTGCTGGCTGACAACCACGTCGCGATGCGGCGGAGCCTGCGTCTGCTGCTCGATGGTGAGGAGGGCTTTCACGTGATCGCCGAAGCGGAGAACCTGTCGACTGTCGTGCGTCACGTGCAGGGTCACCTCCCGCAGGTGCTCGTGCTCGATCTCGGGATGCAGAACGGATCAAGCGTTGAGACGATCCGTCACCTGCGCCAGCAGAACCCTGAGCCTGAGATCGTGGTCCTCACCATGCAGGAGAGTCCGGTCTTCGCCCAGCAGGCGATCAATGCCGGAGCAGTGGGATTCGTGCTAAAGGACCGGGCCGACAGCGAACTGCCCGACGCGATCCGCAGCGCCGCCCGCGGCGAGGAATTTGTCAGCCCGGGGGTCGCGGCGGGCTTGGACTCACTGCGCCGCAGGGCGGCCGGCGGTCGTCCCCTATTGAGCACCTGACGCTCGGGCCGAGCTCAGCGTGGCTGCTGCCGAAAGCTCCACCCGCACTGTTGTACCGCGCTCGCCGGACTCGATCGTGAACTCCCCGCCGGCCAGGTACACCCGTTCGCGCATTCCGTCGACGCCGAAGCCTGACCTGCGCGCCTGGATGTCGAACCCGACCCCGTCGTCCTGCACCTCGATTCGCACCGTCGCGCCGTCAGCCTCCACCGCGACCCGGACCGACCGAGCGTTGGCGTGCCTGGCCACGTTGGTCAGCGCTTCCTGCACCAGGCGGTAGACCGTCGATTCCGCCTGCGGGTCCAACCCGCTCCCGCCCTGGTCTGGGTCCCCGAGTTCGAGGTTGCTCACGACCACGAGGCCGTCCTGCCGGCGTCGCTCGAGCAGCGCTTGCAGGGCAGGCAGCAACCCGAAGTCGTCGAGCATCGAAGGACGCAGATCACTGATGATCGCGCGGAGGTTCCCGATCTCCCCTTCGATGTCCTCAATGGCCTGCCGCATGGCGTCCTCGCGGACGCCAGCGTCACCCCGTCGCAGTGCTGATGCGAGCAACACGCGCAGGCCGCCGAGGGTTTGAAGGGTCTGGTCATGCAGGTCCCGCGCCCAGCGCCCCCGCTCAGCATCAGCAGCCGCAATGGCGCTTCGCAACCGCTCAGCCTCCACGCTCTGGGCCATGGCCACAGCGGTGGCAGCGGTGGCAGCGAACGTACCCATCAGCTCTTCATCGTCTTCGGTGAAGCCGGGGCTGTCCGCTCCGAGGTGAAAAGCGGCAAGCACGCCCAGTGCTTCGCCGCGGTGAAGCATCGGCACCAGCAGCCCGGTGTGGGCATCAGGCACCCCCAGCTCGGCCGCTGAGATCCGCAGGCGCGAGGCGACGTCGGCGATCCGCTCGGGACGGCCGTGCTCCAGCACGTACCCCGACGTCGAATCGGCCACCGGGAGGCGCAACCCGTGGACGTCAGCCGCGTTACCCGCTGCTGCGGCAACGACGAGATCCCCGTCGTCACGCAACATGATCAGCATGCTCTGCGCATCGATCAGCGCCCGGCCGTGGTTGGCGATCAGCTCCAGGACTCGCTCGATGCTCGTCTCAGTCCCGATCGCAACCGCAATATCGCGAGCCGCCTCAAGTCCACGCACGGCTCGCGCGAGCTCGCCGCGACGCGGCGCGGAGCCCTCGGGCACCGCCGGGGGATCTTCGGCGGGGCGGCTCGTCAGGTGGAGGTCGAGGACGGCCTGAGGGTCAGGCGCACTGATTAGCGCGCTGCCCAGATCCCGCAGGCGGCGAGTATTGGCATCGTCGTTCGCTGCGCTCATGGGCCCCTCATGAGCATACGAACCCGCCGAGGTCCTGTCAGCCCCCCAGACGCGGCCAGCTTGGGCTGCGGTCGCGCTGACCTCGATGCCGTGCGCGACGGCTGCCGATCAACTCGCTGTCTTACCCAGCACTTCTCGGCGGGCGGCGCAACGTCCGCTATTTCCGGCGTAGCTCCACAGGTAACGCTGGGCCAGCCGCTTTGACAGGTACCCTCGATATCGAGCGAGTTCCTGTCCGTTTGTGAGATACACCGCCCAACCGTTTTCGGTCGGCCGCATCATGAGGACGAGGGCAGGCAACTGGTGTCCAGGGCCTCAGTTGCTCTTGGGGTTCCCCGGTGTGAGCGCGCTTCCGTTCGGCACGCGGCTGGGCTGCACCGGAGTCGTGACGGTTGGCAGCGCAGTCGGTGCGCTCGTCTCCGCGCTCGCTGCGCCCTGCAGCTTGTGGAGCAGGTCCAGGGGAAACGGAAACACGATGGTGGAATTCTCGTTGCCGCCGATCTCGCGCAGCGTCTGTAGATAGCGCAGCTGGATTGTCACGGGGTTGCGGCTAATCAGGTTGGCGGCGTCCAGCAGTTTCGCCGCGGCCTGGAATTCGCCTTCGGCGTCGATGATCTTCGCCCGTCGCTCACGCTCGGCCTCGGCCTGGCGTGCCATCGCGTGCTGCATGCGCTCCGGGATCTCCACATCCTTGATCTCGACGGTGGTGACTTTCACACCCCACGGCTCGGTCTGGTCGTCGATGATGTGCTGCAAGTCGCCGTTGAGCTGCTCGCGCTCGGATAGCAGCGTGTCGAGTTCGGCCTTGCCGAGCACCGAGCGCAGGGTCGTCTGTGCGATCTGCGAGGTGGCGGCGAGCACATCCTGGATCTCGACGACGGACTTGTTGGGATCGACGACCCGGAAGTACGCCACGGCGGTGACGCGCGCGGGCACGTTGTCCCGGGTGATGACTTCCTGCGGAGGCACCTGGAGCGTCACGGTGCGCAAGCTCACACGCTCCAGTCGCTCCAGAAACGGGATCAGCAGGACCACTCCCGGTCCTCGTTGCTTGGTCAGCCGCCCGAGGCGGAAAACGACGCCGCGTTCGTATTCGCGCAGCACCCGTACCGAAGCTGAGGCAAGCAACAGGCTCAGGAGCACGAGGGCACCCACGACGACCAGGATTACGGTGAAGATCATTGGTTCAGCTCCAGTTCGTCTGCTTTGCGCACGTGCAAGGTCAGACCATTGATGCGCTCGACGACCACACGGTCGCCGTCGTGCAACGTGTTCCCTTCATCCAGCACACTCGGCTGCGCCCGCCAAAGGGCACCGTCGACAAAGACCTTCGCGCCGCGGCCGCCGCGTACGACGCCGAGGTGGCCGACCATCGCCTCTACACCGGCGCGTGGCCGCGATCGGCCTACCGGGCCGATGCTGCGGCCAAGCAGCGCTACTCCACCCACTCCGGCGACGCTCGCAGCCGCGGCTACCGCCAGCACGGCCGGCAAGCCCGCCGCCGCCCCGATCAGCAGCAGCGTGACACCGCAGACCAGCGCAAGGACCGCGCCACTCGCAATGAGCCCACCCGTACTGAGATGCGCCTCGGCCAGCAACAGCACGAGCGCGACTGCCACCGAGATTAGGCCGAGGGCGATCACCTCACGGACGCTACGCGCCCGCAAGTCGGTTGATGACCGAGCAAACCCGCATTCCGTCGCGTAGTTATCTGCAGCGTGCGACTACAGCTGCCAGTAGCGCCCGAACTGCGCGGCGGCTCGGCCGGTAAGGATCGGGTCGGGGGCGATCGACTCGGCCTCTCCGACGCCGCTCAGTGCCGTGAGGGTCGTGGTCACGCAGTCAGCCAGCGCGGATGGAGCGTAACCGCCCTCCAGGACCGCGCCGATGGGTGCTCTGACCGTCAACGCGAGGTCGCGGACCTGGCAGGCCATCTGCGCGAAGTCGGCGCTCTCTAGCGAGCAGCCACCGAGCGGGTCGAGCCGGTGTGCATCGAAGCCGGCGGAGATGAGCACGAGTTGCGGCCTGAAGTCAAGTGCCGCGGGCAGAATGACCCATTCGAGCAGCGAGAGCCACAGCTCGCCGTCTGAGCCCGCGGGTACGGGAAGGTTGAGCGTGTAGCCCTCGCCGACTCCGGAGCCTGGATCGGTGAGCGAACCGGTGCCGGGATAGATCCCAGATTGGTGGATGCTCGCGAACAGCACGTCCCGCCGGTGGCGAAAGATCTCGGCTGTTCCGTTGCCGTGGTGAACGTCCCAATCCAATATGAACACCCGCTCTAGGCCGTGCTCCGCGATAGCAGCCGCGGCGGCGATTGCCACGTTGTTGAAGAGACAGAATCCCGACGCGCGACGGCTCTCGGCGTGGTGTCCGGCAGGTCGTAGGCCACTGAAGCCGAGGTTCGTCTGGCCACCGAGCAGCAACTCGACCATCCGACAGGCGCCGCCTGCGGCGTGTAGGGCGGCACGGAAGGAGACCTCGCCGATGACCGTGTCGTGATCGGCCGGCCCTCCACCCGCTCGGGCTTGCTGACGGATCGCGTTGACATGCGCCGCGTCATGGACGCGCGTCAGCGCGCCGTCGGGGACGACCGGTGCGTCAAGGACATCGAAGCCGACCCAGTTGCGGAGCGCCATCGCATGCTCGATCGCGAGGATCCGCTCTGGGGTGTCAGGGTGCCCGGCCAGGTCCTCACGCGGGTCAGGCTCGAGCGACGTGGGGTGGCGAAGATAGACCGCCACCGCTACTCCTTGGCGCACATGATGTGAGCTGGCTCGATGAGTCCCGGTTGCCGTGCCTGGCTCTATGGCTCGAGCACGATTCGCGCGGCAACTCGACCGGCCGTCACGTCAGCGATCGCCTGGTTGACTTGATGAAGGGGTCGTGTCTCGCGGATGACGCGTGTCTTGCCGGCGGCGTGCAGTTCGAACACCTCACGCGATCCTTTCGTGTGCCGACGATGGAGCCCACGATTGTGATGCCGTTGAGCACCGTCTCGAAAATCGGCAGCTTGACCTCGTTGTCTGCCGGCAGCGCGACGAACAAAGCGTGCCGCCGCGGCGCAGCGACGAATAGGCCTGCTCAAATTCCCGTGGGAAACGGCGAGCGCGACCGCCTGATCGACGCCGCGGAGCTGCTGAATCGCCTCAACGGGATCTTGTTGGCTGGCGTTGATGGTGAATTCGGCGCCCAGCTCCCGTGCGAGCTCCAGCTTCTCCTCCACCACGTCGACGGCAACGACGCGCCCTCCGGCGATTGCCGCGTACTGGATCGCGAGGTGTCCCAAGCCACCGACCCCGAATACGGCCACGAAGTCTGAGGAACGCGTACCGGCGACCTTGACGGCCTGAACGCCACGGCGTATTCGCCGAACGCGACGGGCTCGACTCGTTCGACGCCGCACCACTGCGCGAGGCAAAGTGTCACCCGGCCGACCGCCTTCGTGACCGGGGCCGATCAAACCGGCGCCGCCGTTCATCCCAGTCCCCGCCGGCGGTATGGATGTCGGGTTCCCGACCTGAGACGCAGTAGTCGCAGTGTGGCAGAGCCCGCACGCCTCGACCTTGACGCGGATCTGGCCGGAGGCCAGCTCTCGCATCGCGACCTGCTCGACGGTCAGCGGGCTGCCGAACTCGTGAACGACTGCTGCGCGGTAGGTGGAGGGCGCAGTCTCTGCCGTTTCGAGTTGCGGGATGGAAATCGTTGCCATGGTCATGTCTTCTTTGCGATGGGAACTTGCTCGGGCGGGTTGGTTTGGCTCGGTACCCAACCACCGGTTGCCGCCTGCGCCATCCGGAATCCCCCGCGGTCCTGGCGGGAATGTCCCGTGTTTGGGACCGGCGTGAGGGCGCGTATCGTTGCTTGTTTGCGTGTTCTGGTCGTGAATGCGGGGTCGAGTTCGCTGAGGCTGAGAGTGCTCGATGGCGGCTTGGCGGTTCTCGGGAGCCATGATCTGGAGGTGCCGGATGGCCGGGTTGACCGGGGTGCGGTGAGGCAGGCGCTCGCTGGCCTGCCTGAGGCCGATGCCGTCGGGCACCGCGTGGTTCACGGCGGATCGTGGTACTCGGGTCCGGTGCGGATCGATGCCGAGGTTGAAGCGCATATCGGTGCGCTTCGCTCCCTCGCGCCGTTGCATCAGGACCGCGCGCTGGCTGGCATCCACGCGGTTCGCTCCAGCCATCCTGATCTGCCTGCAGTCGCCTGTTTCGACACTGCCTTTCATGCCAGGTTGCCGGCCGCGGCGGCGGCTTATGCCCTACCCGCGGATTGGGTTGCGCGGCATGGCCTCCGCCGGTTTGGCTTTCATGGACTCTCGCACGCCCATGTCGCGCGCCGGGTCGCGGAGCTGAGCGGTCGATCTGGTCTGCGGGTGGTCTCCTGCCACCTGGGGGCTGGTGCTTCGCTTGCCGCGATTTGCGATGGGCGATCGGTAGACACGACGATGGGGTTCACCCCGTTGGAAGGCTTGGTGATGGCCACTCGCTCAGGCTCGGTGGATCCTGGGCTGCTGCTGTGGCTGATGGGTGAGGGCGGTATCTCCGTTCAAGACGTGACCGACGGCCTCGAACATCGCTCTGGACTGCTGGGGCTCTCAGGGACAGCGGACATGCGGGTGTTGCTCACTCGCCGTGACGAGCAGGCTCGCTCGGCGTTGGCGGTCTACGTGCATCACTTGAGAGCGGCGGTCGGGTCGATGGCGGCAGCGATGGATGGGCTTGATGTGCTGGCGTTCACGGGCGGGGTGGGGGAACGGGCAGCGCCAGTTCGTGAGGCGGCGGCAGAGGGGCTTGGTTTTCTCGGCGTCATCGTGGATCGGGCGAATAACGCCCGGGCGGTTCCGGACGCGGAGATCGGTGCGTTGGAGTCGACGGTGCAGGTGTTCGTGATCGAGGCACGTGAGGATTCCGAGATCGCTCGTCAGGTACAGGACCTGCTCCTCTAGGAGCGGTTCCGGTGCTCAGAACGGGTGCAAAGGGCGGCAGCGTGGTGCGCCCGCACCGTTTGGCGCTAGTTGTTTCGGAGCTGCTGGGGAGGCTCTCGGGTCATCCCAGCCGTGCGACGTTCACGACGCCGTGCCGAAATCGAGCGGCGCGTCGGTGGATGCGACGGTGATGGCGTTGCGTCGCGGTCGAGCCTTCTTGTTGTCGTGCTTGTGCCTGGGCTTGGAGCTTGTAGAAGCGCGCCTTGACGACTTCCGCGAGCACCAGGTAGGCGGCGATCATCGCGACGAGAATGAGGAAGAACTCGAGCGGCAGCGAGGCGAAGCCGAGCACGTGAGCGGCCGGCGTGAACGGCAGCACCGCACCGATCGCTGCGCATCCGAGCGGCAGCGCGATCATCGCCCGGCTGGGCCGGCTGCGCCAGAACGGCACCCGGCGGGTACGGATGACGAAGATGACGAGCGTCTGGGTAGCGATTGATTCGACGAACCAGCCGGTGCGGAACTCGCTGTGCCCGGCGCTCAGGATCACGATCATCACATAGAAGGTCACGAAGTCGAAGATTGAGCTGACAGGGCCGAAGACGGCCATGAAGCGGCGGACGAAGGCAATGTCCCACGCCGAGGGCCTGGCGAGGACTTCGCCATCCACTTGATCGGTAGGGATCGCCAGCTGCCCGACGTTGTAGAGCAGATTGTTGAGAAGGATCTGCGACGGGAGCATCGGAAGGAACGAGAGAAACAGCGATGCGCCGGCGGCGCTGAACATGTTCCCGAAGTTCGACGAGGTTGCCATCAGCACGTACTTCATCGTGTTGGCGAAGATCCGCCGCCCCTCCATCACGCCGCTCGCGAGGACGCCGAGGTCCTTATCCAACAGCACGATGTCCGCTGCGTCTCGGGCGACGTCAGTGGCGGACTCCACCGAGATCCCGACGTCAGCTGCGTGCAGCGCGACGGCGTCGTTGACGCCGTCGCCGAGGAACGCGACGTCGGCGCCGTCCCGCCGAGCCAGCTTGATGATGCGTGACTTCTGATTTGGGCTGACGCGGGCGAATACGGTGGTGTGCGGGATCGCTTCGGCGAGCGCGTCGTCGTCGAGGCGTTCGAGCTCGGCGCCGCTGAGGATCCCGTCGACGACCAGTCCGATGTCACGGCAGACCTTGCCGGCGACGATGCCGTTGTCCCCGGTGATGACCTTCACCGCGATCCCGAGATCGTGCAGCTTGACGATCGACTGGCCGGCATCGGCTTTGGGCCGATCTACGAAGCTCAGAAACCCCGCCAGCTCCAGGTCATGCTCGTCGCGGACGGCCAGGGCGTTGAGCCCTCGCCCGTCACGGGTGGCGATGGCCACCACCCGTGCGCCATCGGCGAAGAGCGCGTCGAGGACCGCCGAGTCCCGCCGCGTGGCCTCGTGGCAGCGCGCGAGGACCGCCTCCGGCGCCCCCTTCGTGATCAGTGTGCTCGTGCCGTCGGCCGAGCGGACCAGTACTGAGGCGAGCTGGCGCTCGTGATCGAACGGCAGTGCGCCCAGTCGGGTGTACCGGGCGAGGTCTGGGAGCATCGCCTCGGCCCCTGATGCCTGCAGCAGCGCCTGGTCGAGGGCGTTGCCGCCCACCGGGCCGTCGGCGGTCATCGTTGCCTCGTTGCACAGGAGCCCGAGCAGCAGCGGCTTCGCCGCGTCTATCCCGGTGCGGTCGAGTGCCGTGTGAAAAGTGATCTGTCCCTCGGTCAGCGTCCCGGTCTTGTCGGTGAACAGCACCTCGATGTTGCCGAGGTCCTCGATCGTGACCAGGCGCTTGACCAGCACCCGTTTACGCGCGAGCGAGCGCGAGCCGGCCGACAGGCCAACGGACACGATGGCCGGCAGCAGCTGCGGGGTGATGCCGATCGCGATCGCGAGGCTGAACAGGAAAGCGTCGATCAGCGGCCGCGAGAGCGCCACGTTGATGATGAAGATCGAGACCGTCAGCACCCCGGCCACGCGAACCAGGAAGCCCGAGAAATCCCGCAGACCGACCTGGAACGCGGTCTCGGCCTGCCGTTCACCGAGACCTGCGGCGATTGCGCCGAACGCCGTGGCCGAGCCGGTGGCCACCACGACCCCGCGCCCGGCCCCCTGGTGGACGACGGTGCCCATAAATGCGCATGACGGCAGGTCGACCGCTGAGTCGGTGGCTGCCACGGGCGCGGTTGTCTTCGGTGCGGCGAGTGCCTCGCCGGTGAGCACCGCCTCGTCGCACTCGAGCTGGTCGGCTTCGAGGATCCGCAGATCGGCCGGTACCACGCCCCCGACCTGCAGCGCGACCACGTCGCCTGGTACCAGCTCGCCCACGTCGAGCTCGCGCTGGCGGCCCGCTCGCCAGACCACCGTCTGGTGGCGGATGTCGCCGTGGAGGGCGGCGACCGCCTTCGCCGACCGGTATTCGTTGACGAAGCCGAGTCCGACGCTCAGGATCATGATCGCGCCGATGATCACCGAGTCGGTGAGTCCTCCGGTGAATGCGGAGATGATCGCGGCGCCGATCAGTAGCACGAGCAGGGGGTTGCGGAGCTGTCCGATCAGGATGCCTAGGGCCGTCACGGGTCGGTTCGGCAACGCGTTCCGGCCCCAGCGCGTAAGGCGCGCGGCCGCCTCGGCGTCGCTGAGACCCGCGGGACTGCTTCCCAGGCGCTCGAAGACCTGGGCGATCGGCTCGCCGGCCGCCGCCGCCAAGCCGAGTGAGTCGGTCCCGGCTGACGGATCCGGGGAGAGATCGGCCCCGCCGGTCGGACGTATGATCGCCGAGGTCACAAGTGGCGGGTTCCTCGCGCGCTTGCAACCGCCGCTGATGGGACGACGATCACCGGGCGGTCGGCGTTCTGGAGCACTCCGTGCGAGACACTGCCGAGCAGCAGCGACCTGATGCCGGTCAACCCGCGAGAACCGACGACGATCGCATCGGCGTCCAGCTCGCGCGCGGTCTCGAGGATCGCGGCAGGAACCGTGGTCAGGCGCGCGGATGCCCTGGGTTGAGCGTCGAGCCCGACCCTGCGCGCCCGCGCTGCCCCCTCCTCAGCGAGCGTCTGCGCTCCCGCCCGGTTAGCAGCGTCGATCTCGTCGAGATTGACCATGGAACCGCTCATCCCGAAGCCGTACGAGGTGCGACTGAGCATCTCGATGAACGGTTCCCACGCCGTGAGCACTGTCGCCTCCTGGCCACTCAGCAGCTGGCCGGCGTGGTCGATCGCCGCACGAGCGTCCTCGGACCCGTCGTAGCAGAGCAGGATCATGAGGCCGGCCATGCCCAGTCCCGCACGTCAGGAGGGTCATCGCCGACCGCGCGGGTGTAGGCCCGGTGATGCAGGCGCTCGTCGACCATCTGCTGGCGCAGCCCGGAGGCGCGGGAGCCCAACCCTGGGACCCGGTCGATGACATCTATGACGAGATGAAAGCGGTCCATGTCGTTGAGCATCAACATGTCGAACGGCGTGGTGGTCGTTCCCTCTTCCTTATAGCCGCGTACGTGGATGCCATCGTGGTTACGTCGCCGATACGTCAGCCGGTGGATCAGTGAGGGATAGCCGTGGTAGGCAAAGATCACCGGTTTGTCGGTGGTGAACAGGGCATCGAATTCCAGGTCGGGCAACCCGTGCGGATGCTCGCTGTCGGGCTCGAGCCGCATGAGATCGACGACGTTGACCACGCGTACCCGGAGCTCCGGAAGGTGTTCACGCAGCAGCGCTGCCGCGGCGATTGTCTCCAGCGTGGGGATATCGCCGGCGCAGGCCAGCACGACGTCGGGATCCGCCCCCTGGTCATTGCCCGCCCACTCCCAGATCCCCAGGCCGCGGGTGCAATGCCCCACCGCCTCCTCGATCGTCAGGTAGTTGAGCGACGGCTGCTTGCCGGCCAGGATGACGTTCACGTAGCCGCGACTGCGCAGGCAGTGGTTGGCCACTGACAACAGGCAGTTGGCGTCCGGTGGCAGGTAGACGCGAACGATTTCGGCTCGCTTGTTGACGACGTGATCGATGAAGCCCGGATCCTGGTGGGAAAAGCCGTTGTGATCCTGGCGCCAGACGTGTGAGCTGAGCAGGTAGTTCAGCGAGGCGATCGGTGCTCGCCACGGTATCTCCCGCGTGACCTTCAACCACTTGGCGTGTTGGTTGAACATCGAGTCGATGATGTGGATGAACGCCTCGTAGCAGTTGAACAGACCGTGCCGGCCTGTGAGCAGGTAGCCCTCGAGCCACCCCTCGCAGAGATGCTCTGAGAGGACCTCCATGACGCGACCATCGACCGCCAGATGATCGTCGTCGACTTGGATCCGGCTCTCCCATGCGCGGTCTGTGACCTCGAACACGGTGCCGAGACGGTTCGACGCCGTCTCATCTGGTCCGAACAGACGGAAGTTCCTGTGCTCGTCATTGAGCTTGAAGACGTCTCGCAGCAGCGCTCCGAGTACCCGTGTGGGCTCACTGGTGGTCCGCGCGGGCTCGGGTACCTCGGCGGCGTAGGACCGGAAGTCCGGCAGTTCCAGGTCACGCAGCAGCGTCCCGCCGTTGGCGTTGGGGTTGGCGCCCATCCGGCGCTCTCCGCGCGGCGCGAGGTCGGACAGTTCCTGCCGCAGGGTGCCGTTCTCGTCGAAGAGCTCCTCGGGCCGGTACGAGCGCAGCCAGTCCTCGAGCTGGGCGACGTGCTCCGGGTTGCTCGCGAGATTGGCCAGTGGAACCTGGTGCGAGCGAAACGATCCCTCAGCCGGCAGGTCATCGACGGTCTTTGGGCCGGTCCAGCCCTTCGGCGTTCTCAACACGATCATCGGCCAGCGCGGGCGCCCGGCCGACAAGCCCGTACGAGCGGCGTGTTGGATCGACGCGATCTCCGTGGCTATGTCGTCCAGAGTCTGCGCCATCAGCGCGTGCATCGCCGCTGGGTCTGAGCCCTCGACGAACCGCGGCGCGTAGCCATAGCCCTCGAGCAGGGAGCGCAGCTCTGGCTCGGGGATGCGAGCCAGGATCGTGGGATTCGCGATCTTGTAGCCGTTGAGGTGGAGAATCGGGAGCACGGCGCCGTCGCGGGCGGCGCTGAGGAACTTGTTCGAGTGCCAGCTGGCAGCCAGCGCTCCCGTCTCGGCCTCCCCGTCGCCGATCACGCAGCACACCAGTAGGTCGGGGTTGTCGAAGGCAGCCCCGTACGCGTGGAGGAGCGAGTAGCCGAGCTCTCCGCCCTCGTGGATCGAGCCCGGGGTCTCGGGCGCTACATGACTCGGGATCCCGCCCGGGAAGGAGAACTGGCGAAACAGGCGCCGCAATCCGTCACGGTCGCGTCCGATGTGTGGGTAGATCTCGCTGTAGGTGCCCTCGAGATACGTGTTGGCTACCAGGCCCGGCCCTCCGTGCCCCGGACCAGTCACGTACAACACGCTGAGATCACGCGCGTTGATCAACCGATTCAGGTGCGCGTAGATGAAGTTCAGGCCCGGCGTCGTGCCCCAATGCCCGAGCAGACGCGGCTTGATGTGCTCCAGAGTCAGTGGGTCAGCTAGGAGCGGGTTATCCAGCAGGTAGATCTGACCTACCGACAGGTAGTTCGCCGCACGCCAGTAGCGATCAAGGAGCTGTAGCTCGCTCGCAGCAGGGGCCGCCGCCCCGTTTGAGCTGGGGGCGGTAGGCATCAGCGTTGACACCGCGTCTTGCGGCTGAACGTCCCTCATGGTTCAAAGCGCGCCTTGGCGCGTCGCCAGTTCGAGGTGGGAAACCTGATGTCGACCTCGCCCGAGTCGGCGGTGCTCTCGGCCGCAAAACCGTCACGAAACGCGGCGAGCATGGCGAGGTTCTCGGGGAGTACCTCGGCAAGAAAGGTCGTGATCCGCTGTGCGTCAGCGAACTGCGCCAAGCGGATTATCAGGAGCGTCGCTAGGCCGAGGTGGTGAAGATCGTCGGCGACTTCCACGCCAACTTCGGCTCTGTCCCGGTTTGGGGCACGCACATAGGTCGCGTGGCCGACTACGCCTCGTCCTGGGGCCGTTGCCACGAGGCCGTGGTGCTCTGCGTCATCGTCGGCCGCTCCACGTTGGGCCTCGCGACGAAGGTTCGCCGCTGCGGTGAAGAACCGCAGGCGTCGGGAGCCGTCACTGAGGCCGTTAAGGAACGCGAAGAGCGCTGCCTCGTCGTCGGTGGTAACCGGTCTCACCGAAACGGTCATCCCGTCCCGCAGCTGAAGCGTCTCGGCCGGTGCGACTGGATTCCGCGAGGCTGGCCCACGCGCGGAAGGGGACAAGGAGGGGGTTGGGCCGCGCTTCGCTTCGAAGCGCTCAGCCTCGGCACGATCACGTTCGAGAACACCCATCGTGATCACGGGCCGGCGACCCCGAGGCCGAGGGGGCGGTTGAGGTCACAGATCGCGGTTTTCATGCGGTGTTCACCGCTAGGCGGTCGCGTTCTTCGAGGTACGGCGCGAGGTACCGCGCAGCGATCTTGCCCAACGGCCCCGAGGGCGGAACTTCGGTGATTCCCGAATGTGAACCGTGGCCTCCGGTGATCTGCGCGGTGAGGTAGCGTGGTTTGTCCCCGGTCAACAAGACGCCGTGGATGATCGGATGCAACGGAGGCGGTGCTTCGCACAGCCCCGCCAACGCGCCGATTGCGCAGGCCGCGACATCCGCCTGCTGGGCGCTGATGCCGCCATGCTTGATCGCGAAGTCGGTGGCGTCCCCGGCGGCAAATACGCACTCCACGCCTCGCACCTTCGAGCGGGCGTCAATAGGGATGAAGCCCCCCGTCGAGCCTCCGGGAATCCCGCGCACGCTGGGCCCGAACAGCTCTGGCATCGCCACGATCCGATCGGCGAGAAGCTCGCGGGAACCTGGGTGGATGACGACGCGACCCGCCTCGGGAATCTCACAGTGGGCCGAGGTGATCGTGTCGATGCGGTTGTCCGCGAGTAGTTGCTGAATGGCTTGGTTGGCTCCGAGCCCGAACACGGCCAACGGCGCCTCCTCAGGGGTGACGATCGTTACCGACAGATCGATGTTCATGTCATATGCGCGGCCGGCGGTCATCAGCGCCAGCTCATACATCGGCAACGGCCATCCCATCCCCCCGGGGATCACGAACGCGAGCCGGTGGACGTAGCCACCCTCGACGTCTTGAATTAGGCCGTGCATCAGTTCGTCGAGACGACTGTCATCGACCGTGATCGCGTTCTTGAAACGGGGGTGCATGCGTGCGCCGAGAGCCAGGAGCAGCGCGTCGTAGGGCATTTGCTCGTCGCCGTCGGTGTGCACCACCCGCGTAGCTGGGTCAACCCAGCTGAGCTTGTCGGCCAGCAGTTCCACCCCGATATCGCGGGTGATCTCCTCCAGCGGATAGCTTGCCGCGCCGGCAAAACCGAACGGTGCGCGGACACTCATCGGCCGATACCTAAAGTCGGAGTTCGGCGCGATCAACGTCGTCGAGATGTGATCGCCGCCGACCTCGCGCAACGCGAGCGCCGCTTCGAGCGCTGCTACGCCGCCGCCGGCGATCATGACTCGAAATGGGGACTGGCGTGCTTGGGGCATGGTGACCTCCGGTTTGATGGAACCTCCAGAAGTCAGGGCATGTGCCGCCCGCGCGGGGCTGGCATCACGTGATGCCTTCTTCCAACGAGGTTACGCCTCGCTTTGAATGACATCTGCGGGTTTGCCGCAGGCTTTGGGCCGTGCTGGGAGTAACTTCGAATAGCGAGCTGGCCCCGCGGCCAGGACTCTCAGAGGTCCGCAGGCCACCAAACGGCGTTCGCTAAGCCGCGAGGTTCGAGCACCAAGGAAGCCTGTCATGGAGCAGTCAGAGCACCGCCGGCGACCGTGCAAGCAAGACGATGCCGGTCCGCCATCCACGGGGAGCTTGGATGTGCACCCGACTGACGATGAGGTGGTGTCGTTACAAGGCTCTAACGGCGTTTGGAGTGCGCAGAAGGGGGAGGCACCTCCGGTTTCATGGTCTGGGTTGCAGCGCCGCCATCGTTCGCTGGCGGGCAATACGGTCCGAGCGGGTGTACTCGGCGCCAACGATGGTTTGGTGTCCAACCTCAGTCTCGTCGCCGGGGTGGCCGGGGCCGCGCTCACCAGCCGCGTCGTTTTCATCACTGGCCTCGCCGGTCTGTTCGCTGGTGCGGGAGCGATGGCAATGGGCGAATGGATCTCGGTTCAGACTGCCCGCGAGATGCACGCGCGAGAGCTCGCGTTGGAAGCGCCGAGGAGCTCGAGCGCTTTCCGCTGGAGGAGACCGACGAACTCACGGGTATCTATGAGCGGCGCGGCCTACCTGCGGGGGGCGCGCGAAGCCTTGCCGAAAGCGTCATGAAGGACCCTGTCACGGCGCTTGGCGTAATGGCTCGTAGGAGTTGGGTATCGGTAGCGGCCAGCTGTCGCCGTTTAGAGCGGCAGGCTCATCAGCATCACTGTTCTGCCTCGGCGCGGTTGTGCCCCTGTTGCCGTTTGCGGTCGCGCGCGGTCCCCAGGCGCCCGTGATGAGCGTGATCGCCAGCGCGCTCGCGCTCTTCCTGCTGGGGGCTCTCGTATCTCGGCTGACCGGACGCTCGCCGCTGTACTCAGGCTTTCGTCAGGTGGTGTTCGGTCTGGGTGCCGCCACGATCACGTACACGATCGGCCTCGTGGTCGGGCTTGCCGTCCGGTAGCCACCCAACCTGCAGCGGGCGGGCTCGTCCGCCGTCAACACCGGCAAGGATCCGGCCAGCGGCTGACCGGTGGCAACTCCCTACCACGATCAGGTCCGCACGGCGGCTCTCGGCAACCTGATGCAGTCCCTCGCCGACGCTCGTCGCCGAGACGCTGACCACCTCGGCGTCCGGCGCGAGCGCGGCGCGGCGCGTCACCAACTCCCTCGACAGGTCGCTTGTCGCAAGGTCGAAAGCGCTGCTCGAGCCGCGGGATCGCGAACCGCCGATCTGACGAACGTGGACGAGGGTCAAGTGATGATGATCGAGCGCCAGCGACTTGGCGAGCGCTACTGCGTCCTGATCACCGGCCAGGCCGTTGACACCAACCAACACGTTTTCATACATCCCAGTCTCCTATGACTCCAGGCTGCCACCAAGCTACGGTGACGGCTCGCGAGCGCTGTCCGCGCCGATCACCAGCCCGGCCGCGGGAAACCCGCATCAGGCATGTGGTGCCCTGCCAATGTGGGCGCCGGTCGCTGTCCATAGCTTGAGGGATGCTCGAACAGGCGATCCCGGCCAGCAGCGTTCCGCACATCTGAAAGTCACGTCTGGTCGGGGCCCCTTCGGCCGGCCGCAGGCAGGGTCGGGGCAGCCTCGACCCGCCACCGAGGCGCCGCTCGCGCCGTCCATTCGCACCTTCCGTATCTGATCTCAGACCGACAGGAGAAACATGTCTCGCAAAGTTCTTGACATCCTCACCAGTACTGGCGGCCTCGTTGTCGTTGTCGTTCTGCTGGTCGCGGGGGGTCTTTTGACCTGGGGGCACAGCTTCGTGAATTCGAACGTCCGCGATCAGCTCGCCCGCCAGGAGATTTCGTTCCCCGCCAAGGCCGCGTTCGCTCACCCGAAGGCGGGCAGTGAGATCACCTCCGCGATGATTCCGTCGGTCTCGCAATACGCCGGTCAGCCGTTGACCACCGGCGCGCAGGCCGAGGCGTATGCCGACCACTTCATCGCCGTTCATCTCTCCGAGATGCCGTACGGCGGGGTCTACTCGAAGATCAGTGCCGCAACGATTGCCAGCCCGACCAACCCCAAGCTGGCAGCACTCAAGACGACCTCGTTCCAGGGCACCACGCTGCGTGGCCTGCTGCTGGAGGCCTACGCATTCTCGAAGATCGGTCAGGTGATGTTGTGGGGCGCGATCGCATCCTTCGTGCTGGCCGCGATGATGCTGCTCCTCGTCGGACTCGGCTTCCAGCACGCTCGCAGCACCGTGCCGGAAAAGCAGGTATTGGTTCCGAAGGCAGCCCCGGTTCCCGCCGTCTGACCCGAACCGACCGACAAGCCCGCCCTCGCGAGTGCGACGACCTACGCCGGAGCCCGACGTAGGTCGTCGTGGGCGGGGCGCGCGTTCCTCAAGGAGGGAAGGACTGTCCGGCGTGAACGAAATCGCAAAGGTACTGACATGGTTGAGACTCTGAGCATCGTCGCCGCGACCGCGATGGCCGTCGGGACCGGCGCCCTCGTCCTGCTGCATGTGCTGCCGACTGGTTACAACCCGATTCGTGATGTTGTCAACGACTATGGCATCGGTCGTTACCGCGCCGGCTTCGGGGCATCGCCATTGCCGGTGCAGTCTCTGGCTTGGCTCTCGCGATCGCTCTCGCCGAATCACATCCGGCGAAGCCAACGCTCGCCCTCACGATGCTGGTGCTGTCCGCTGCAGCGCGTCTGCTGATCCCGGCGTTTCCCACCGATCAAACCGGCAGCAGATTCCAGACCCGCGGATGGGGACCGTCCACATGGTGCTGGCGGTCGTCATCTTCGCGTCGATCGCCGTGGCGGCGTCGAGCCTCGGGCGGATCCTCGGACAGCAACCCAGATGGCACGCCGTACACGGACTCGTCGACGGCTGGTTGCCGTGGGCAATCACCGGAACTGCAATTGCGACGGGGCTCGCGATCGTCGGCCCGCGTCTCGAGCGCATCTTCGGGCTCGTCGAGCGGCTCTATCACGTCTCATCGATCACATGGTTCTTGGTCGTCTCGATCGAGCTCGCACGAATCGCAGGCCGACCGGCAACTGACGTACCAGGCGAGACGAGCGGCTGCTCTTGTGAGCGGGCGAGGCGGCCGCCGCCGCTCGCCCCGCAGGAGGCCGGCGCTCCTAAAGTGAGACTCGCCCGACCATCGCGCCCTGCGGCCTGGCGACCGTTTGACCCCACAGCTCCTCGCGCGGTGGGTGCAGTAGCTCGTAGCCAGCGTGCTCGAGCTCTCGTGGCGCCGGGTCCACCGCCGCGGCCGCTGCGACGTCGAACTCGATGCTGAACTGCGGCACCGGCCGTTTCGCCGGCCACTGCGGTGTCCCGAGCACCCCTCGGCGGCCTGGGCCAGCGGCCAGATACCGAGAGACTTGCAACCGGCGATCTGCTCGCTGTGGTGATACCCGCCGCCCGGGCTCTCCAGCGGCAGCCCAAGCTCGTCGCCGTACAGCTTGCGACTGGTGGGCGGATCGGGCGCGATCACGGCGACGGTCGATAGGAACTCGAGGTTCATGCCACCTCCTCGGGGTTGGGCTGCACTCGGTCAACGGTCCAAGCAGGTTCCGTATCCTGCGCGAGGTCGGACGCTCGCCGGGGATGTCGACGTACTCGTGCAGCCATCAAGGGAGGGGCGTGGAAATTCGACGAGCGGAGAGCCAATCGTGCTCGGCAGCGGTGGCGATGAGGTTTACGAGAGTCCCGGCTGCAGCGATGATTCGAGCGGCTCTTGGCGGTCTGAATGGTTATCGCCACACTCGAGTCGGGAATGAGCAACGTAGCGGACACGCTCGCGGTGGATGTGCGGGGCCTAGTGAAGTCCTACGCGGGCACACAGGTTGTCAGGGGCATCGATCTGTCGATCCGCCACGGCGAGGTTTTTGCGCTGCTCGGGCCGAACGGGGCGGGCAAGACCACTACGGTTGAGGTTCTCGAGGGCTATCGGACCCGTGACCACGGCGAGGTCAGCGTTCTTGGGGTGGATCCCGGCCGTCAGCGCGCGAAGCTGAAGAGCCGGATCGGGATCGTGCTGCAGTCCCCGGGCATCGACCGGTACCTCACCGTGCGCGAGACGATCGCCATGTATGCCACCTTCTATCCTCACCCGCGGCCGGTGGACGAGGTGATCCACCTGGTCGGTCTCGAAGAGAAGCGCTCGGCCCGGGTACTCAAGCTCTCTGGGGGCCAGCAGCGCCGGCTGGACGTGGCGATTGCGCTGGTCGGCAATCCGGAACTGCTGTTCCTCGACGAGCCGACTACGGGCTTTGACCCTTCGGCCCGGCACGAGGCGTGGGAAGTGATCAAGAACCTGGCGACGCTGGGTATGACGGTATTGCTGACCACGCACTACATGGACGAGGCGCAGTTCCTCGCCGACCGTGTCGCAGTGATTGTGGCTGGCCGGATCGTCGCCGAGGGGCCGCCCGCCACGCTCGGCGATCGCGACCTGGCCAAGGCGCGGATCCGTTACCGGCCTCCGGGCGGCGCGACTCCTCCGGGCGCGCTGTGCGCCCCCCCGGGGCCGGATGGCTACACCGAGATCACGCCCGATGACGTGGTCCAGACCCTGCACCAGCTCACCGGGTGGGCCATCGAGCATGGAGCCAGCCTCGACGGGCTAGAGGTGACGAGGCTGTCGCTTGAGGACATCTATCTCTCGCTCACCGCCACCCCATCCGGCGACAGCAGCAGCCAGCCAGCTCCGGCCGGGAAGCGGGATGGACGCGGGGAATGAACGCGGTCGCGCTGACCTTCTCGCAGATGCGCTATGTGAATAGGGCCTACTGGCGCAATCCAGCGTCTGCGTTCTTCGCCTTCGTGTACCCGCTCATGTTCCTGGTGATTTTCACGTCGATTTTCGGCAACTCCACGGTTCATTTCGGTGCGAAGTCGGTGAACGAGGCCACTTATTACGTGCCTGCCATGGCGGCACTGGCGGTGATCACCGTCTGCTTCAACAACGTCGCTGTCGCGATCACGTTCCAGCGTGACGCGGGGGTGCTCAAGCGCACCAACGGGACGCCCCTGCCCAGCGCATCGTTCTTTGGCGCCCGGATACTCCACGCCGTGCTCGTGTCAATACTGCTCGTGATAATCACCGCAGCGTTCGGCCGCGTCTTCTACAACGCCGTCATCCCCAGCGGGGTCACCCTTCTGCGGATGCTCGTCATGCTCGCCGTCGGCGCGGCCACGTTCTGCGCGCTCGGGTTCGCGATCTCGTCGGTCATCCCGAACGCTGACGCCTCGCAGCCGATCGTCAACGCGGTCATCCTGCCGCTGCTCTTCCTGTCGGGAATCTTCATCCCGCTGGGGAACAACCCGCCCGCGTGGATGGTTTGGGTCGGCCGGATCTTTCCGCTCAAGCACTTTCTCGCCGGCATCCAGGCCGGGTTTCTCGGCGGCCCGTTCCACTGGTCCGACGTCCTGGCGGTCGCCATCTGGGGGCTTGCCGGGCTCCTCTTCGCGATCCGCTTCTTCCGCTGGGAACCGCGAACCGGCTGACGCGGCCGGCAGCCACGCTCCACCTCCGGACTGGCCCCCACCACGCCAACAGTCTGTGAGGCCCGTACCCGCGCCAAGCAGGACGCTGCTCACGCCCTAAGAAATGCTCCGTCGTCGAGCGGAACCGGGTCCTTCCGTCGCTGCTGAATCCGGCGGAATGCATCAGCCTGATCGCCGCTCAGCAGGTGGCGTGAGACTTCTACCTTTGCGTGAAAGCGGACCTGCTGCAGTGCTCAATCGGCGGGGTCTCGGACGATGAGAAGCGCGCCCGCGCCTGTTGGAACGAGCGCTTCCGTGAGCCGGGTGTCTCAGCGACGAGAGCACGAAAGTCGCGGACCTGGTCGGCGTGAGAGATGACGTTGTCGACGACCAGCAGACCTCCCGGGCGAAGAGTCCGTCGCAGGTCAGACCAGTAGCCGGGGTAAGCGGGCCGCTCGGCGTCGAGGAAGATCAGATCCCACTCGGCGTCCGATGATCGGCGCAGGATCTCCGCGGCGTCCTCCACTCGCAGCTCGACCCGGTCCTGCAGGACGGCGCGCGCGAGATTGTGAGCGGCCTGCGAGCTGCGATCGGGCTCAAGCTCGATGCCGAGCAGACGTCCGTCGGTGGAGGTGACTCGACCCTGTGGTTGGCTGACGCGGTCCTCCGAACTGGTGACCAACCCCATCTCGTAGATACCACTCCAAGCGCGACAGTGGCGCTTCGTCGCCGTGGGGGCATTCTCGTTCTCGGTGCTGCTTCTCGAGCGAGGGCAGCCTCTTACGCCTACCCGTGGCGGAGGCAAAGCAGGTCCCGCTCGGCGCTATTCGAGGCGCCCTGCTCGTCGCCATGAGCGCAACAGGCGACTGCACCCAGGCCCTGCATAGCATTCGCATCTCTCGCCGAAGTGGAGAATGCGCCATTCGAGAAGGGTCGGTACTTCGTCTTTGGGTTAGGCGTTCGTTCGGCGTTGGGCGGCGTCGTGGCGGGCGTTCGCCTTCTGCTCCAGGGTCATCGCTCCGGGATGGTCGACCCCGGGCCATGGCGTGAGCAGCAGCAGGAGGCGGGCGTCGGTGCGGGCGTGCACGGCGTGACGTTCGTTGGGCGCGAAGGCGACTACAAGGCCTGTACTGCCGGTTACGCCCTCTCCACCGCTCGTGGCGATCTCGACCTCGCCGTCGATCACGACGACCCACGCGCTTTCGTGCACCTGATGATCGTCAAAGCTCTCACCGGCCGGGATCATCAGGGCGATCGCCCGCGCCTCGTCGGTCGAGGCGAGGATTTCTGGCGAATGCGGCTTGAGATCGAGGTTCGTAATCATCCAGCTGTTCAAGGGGTCCGCCTCATATCGATTGTCGGTAGCCGAAGAACTCGTGGTCTTCGTTGTATCCACCGTAGCCGCCGCCGATCTCTGAGTAGTGCGCGACGAATTCGATCCCTTTGATCCACTTGACCTGCTTGAACCCGAGCTCGATCTCGTTCCGCAAGCGCAGCGGTGCGCCGTGTCCGAAGGGCAGCGGCTGGTCGTTCATGTCGTAGGCGAGCATCGTGAGGTGGTGGCTCATGTGCTCGATCGGGTGCGCGTCGTAGTACACGCCCTTGTCTGCTCCCTCGCCGAGCGAGTAGAAGACGACCCACTTGGCCTCTGGCCGGGGCTTGACGATGTCGAGGATCGTCTGCATCGAGACGCCGCCCCACTTGGCGACGCCCGACCATCCCTGGATGCAGAAGTGTTGCGTGATCTGTTCGTGGTGCGGGAGGGCCCGCAGCTGCGCGAGGTCGAGCTCGACGGGGTTGGCGACCAGTCCGTTGATCCGTAGCCGGTAGTCGACGAAGTCACCATCAAACAGCGCCTTGTATTCGTCGGAGTCGGGGTATTGACCGTTGTGCCAGAAGTACGGCGAGATATCGCTCTCGCTGTACTCGCCGCGTTTGGGGTCGACATGCTCGAACAGGTGCTGCACTGGCCCGACGATCGCCTGACCGACGCGCTGCACCACGCGGGGGTGGCGAATCGTGAACGGCGTTGCGGCCACCCATGCGGCGATCGCGACGGCCGTCGACGCGGCGAACACTCCAAGCCCGATCCAGCTGGCGTCAGTTCGCCCGGCGTAGATGTGGTTGAGGTTGACCAGCAGCCCGGTGGTGAACACGAAGGTCACGTGCAGCACGATGAAGATGAGAAACCAGACCAGCACCAGGAAGTGCACCGACCGTGCCGTCTGGATGCTGAAGGCCTTGCTGATCCGCTTGAAACGAGTCGACAGCGCCGGGGACATGCCCAGGCCGGTGATCAGAGCCAGCGGGGCAGCGATGAACACGGTGACGAAGTACGCGAGCAGCTGCAGGCCGTTGTAGGCCACCCAGCCGCGGTCGGCCGGCCAGTTCAACGACAGGTACTGCACCAGCGTCGACAGCGCGTTTGGAAACACGTCCCAACTGGTTGGCACCAGCCGCTGCCACCGGCCGGTCGCGAACAGCAAGACGTAGAACACCACGCCGTTGAGCAGCCACAGCGCGTCGACGCTCAGGTGCCACCAACGAGCCAGGCCGATCGAGTGACGCAACCCGGGCAGCCCCACCTGCCCGGGCAGGCTGATCGAATCCTGCTTAGCAGTCCACAAGGGATCATCCGGGACCGGCCTCTGGATCCGAAACCAGTCCCGACCCGGCGTGGAGTGACGGGTCCAGTACAGCCGCGGATGATCCGACAGGATCTGCACGCCCGCGCGGATGATGAAGATCATGAAGAACAGGTTGAAGAAGTGCTGCAGATCCACCCAGGCCGGGAACCCGACTGTCCCCGGCGGCGACGCCACGTCAGTCCCCGGGTAGCGCCGAATGAAGCGCTGCATAAACGCGTCACCACGCAGGCCCTTCGCGACAGCCACCAAGACGATCAACAAAAGGAAGCCGATCGGCAACAGCCACAACAGGTTGAACCATCGGCTGCGTCCGATCCGCACGCGAGGAGCGATCCCGTTGACCTGCGGCACCGACCCCGCCCATGTGGCGGTGTCGATCACATCCTCGCCCGGCGTCAACTGATAGCGGTAGCTGCGTACAACGTCCGGAGATACACCCGATCGCTGATTTGCAGACAAATTCCCAGACGAGCCGCCGCGATCAGATTCCATAGCCTAGGCAGCCTACGCCGTCAAGACCAACGCCAAGGAACTAGACCGGCCGCCCTCGGTCTCGCTCTTGCGCGCCATGCCGCCCGTCAGCGGCGTGGCTGCGGCAGGGGCGGCACTCGCGTAGCTGGGATGGCCTCTGCCGCCGCTCGTTCACCTTCAGATCAGGCCGCTTGCTCCAACAGCCCGTTGACAGCAGGTGCGATCAATCGTTTGAGATGCGCTTTATCGCCTCGGACGTCGACGAGTGGCTCGAGGAGGCGCGAGCTGAATGGCGCCCGGGTCGGCGCGCCGGTTGACTCGCTCAACCTGGACGCTGCACGCGGGCACGCTCGATCGCTTCTTCGGTGGCAACCGCGCCGGCTGCGAGAACGTGACGCTCAAGATGGCCGTAGTAGCGCTCGGTAGTGCCGATGTCGGCGTGGCCGAGCTGGCGCTGCACGTACATCAGTGAGTTCCCGGCGGCAAGCCACGCCGCAGCCGCGGTGTGGCGGAGCGCGTGCAGCGGCATGTCGCGTAGGGCTGCATCCTGAAGCGCGTGCTTGTGCCAATCATGCGAGACCGTGGTGCGAATCGAATGGGAGTCCGACGCCATCGCTCTCCCACCTTCCGCCGCCGCGCTTGACCGTGCGCACTGGCATCGCAAACAGGACCGCAGTCGGCGCGTCGCCGGCATGCATCTCGGCACGTCGCGCTCGCTGATCGCGCAGAACCCTGCAGAGGCCGGGCCCGATCTCAACCGATCGGAAGCGATCGGACTTGGTCGAGCCGACGGTGCCCATCTTGCGTGACCGGTAGACCGTGATCGTTCCACCGGTGTCCTCGAGCTCGAGATCACTCCCCCGGAGCGCAAGCGCTTCGGAGATCCGGAGCCCGCTCCCGATCAGGAGTTCGGCCAGAGGACGGTAGAGCTGTGAGCAGGCGTCGAGGTAGCCACTGATCTCGTGAAGGCGAAGGTAGGCTCGCTCAATGTGAGCCGGCGGGAGGCGGGGCACCCGCAGCGCGGGATTGGCGACGATCAGGCCGTCCTCGACGGCGTCGTTGAGGCAAACGGCCAGCGTCACGAGCGCGTTGTTGACCGTCTTCGCGGCGAGCTCCCCCGCCTCGACGCTTTCGGCTCCCAGAAATAGCCCGGAGAGCGGGGCTATTCGTAATGCGCCCGAGAAGACTCGAACTTCCACGGACCAATCGGTCCACAAGGCCCTCAACCTTGCGCGTCTACCAATTCCGCCACAGGCGCTCCGGGCGGCCAGTATACCCGTGGGGGATCACGGCTCGGCGTCCTGCGAGGCCCCGTAGAGCTGCCAGATCTCGGCCGGTGAGAGCGCCCGGTCGTAGACCCGGAGCGTGCTGATCGCCCCGGCGAAACCGTCGGCACCCGTCCCGTAGACACCGCTCCCCCCGCCGAGCGCCAGGGGGCCGTTCGCGGCCGGCGTCGGATCGAGGTGCTCGGCGTCCTGCGGCGCGCCGTCGACGTAGATCGAGATCGTCATGGTGTCCCGGTCCACGACGCCGGTCACGTAGTGCCAGCTCCCGGTGCGCACGCCGTCGCGCCCATCGTCGTAGCGCAGGTTCGCCTCGATGCCGCAGTGCACGATCGCGCAGCCGGTCCCGTCGGCGGCGAGGAACGTCCACCAGGTGCGAACCTGCGGCGGCACGATCCCCGACGCGGACGTGCCCGCCTGCGCCTGCCCCTGAGCTCCGCGATCGGTCTCCACCCCGAGCGAGAAGGCCGAGCCGGAGGCTCCGAGCTCGGTCACCGCGGTGGCCGACTGCGCGTAGCCGTCGCTGCGCAGCCAGGCGGAGACGGTGAACGACCCGCCGGTCGGCACGACCGGGGCGGTGCTGAACGCCACCGCGCCGCTGCCCGGCAGCACGAGCGCGGGCCGGTCGTGCGGGCCGGTGGTGAAGCGGGCCGACGACGCGAGCGCCAGCGGATGGCCGCTCCCGCTCGCGTCCAGCGCCGCTCCGGCCTGCGCGCCGGTCAGCGGCCAGAAGCCGGCCGTGCCGGCCGGAACCGTCCCCGGCCCGGGGCTCGACGGGCCGCCGAGGCGCAACGAGGCGTCGATCAGCGCCGTGTTGAGCGAGCGCAGCACCGACGGCGTCACGGTGAACGCCCGCCGGTCGTAGCTCACGACCCCGAGCTCCTGCTCGGGCGAGTCGTATTCGGTGAACACCGAGCCCGACAGGCCACCGCCCTGCATCTCCTGCCCGAGCATCGCGTACTGCCGGCGCAGGAGGCCGATGACGTAGCTCTCCGGCCACAGGGCGCCGATCGGCGAGCCGATGCTGTACAGCGTGAACGGCCACCGGTCGGCCGGCGGCGGCACGGCGAGCGCGCCGCCGTACTCCCCGACGACCGAGGCGCGCGCGTCGGGGGTCACCGCGTACGGCCCGGTGTACAGGTGCGTGTCACGGATGTCGCTCAGCGGCGACTCCTGCGCGTCACAGCAGTTCGCCGCGCCGCTCTGCGCGTCGATCAGCGCGTTCGGGTCGAGCCGGCGGAGCTGGATGGTGACGCCGTCGAGGTCGAACTGGCCCCATCCCTCGTTGAACGGGACCCAGGTGACGACCGATGGGTGCGAGCGGCGCTGGCGGACGATCGCGCTCATCTCGGTGCGGAACTCCGAGCGCTCGCCCGCCGTCAGCGGGTGCGAGAGCGTCAGCGACGGGCCGGGCATGTCCTGCCAGACGAGCAGGCCGAGCCGGTCGGCCCACAGGTACCAGCGATCCGGTTGCACGTCGGCGTGCTCACGGAGCATGTCGTAGCCGAGGCTGCGCGCGGTGGCGACGTCGAAGCGCAGGGCGGCGTCACTGGGGGCGGTGAGCGTGCCGTCCGGCCAGTACCCCTGGTCGAGCGCCCCGGTCTGGTAGACGAACCGGCCGTTCAGGAGGATCCGGGTGGCGCCCTCCACCCGGCCGAGGCTCACCGAGCGCATGCCGAAGTAGCTGCTCGCGGCATCGAGCGTGTGCGTCCCCGCCCGCAGCGTCACCCGCAGCCCGTAGAGGTACGGCTGCCACGGCCACCACAGGCGGGCGTGGGCCAGCGGGAGGGCGAGCTCGCGATCGGCCGGACCGCTGGCCAGTGCGATGCTCCGGCGCCCGGCGAGCGCGCGGGCGGACAGCGTCAGCCCGCTCCCGCCCCCCGCCACCGCCGGGAGGATGAGCAGCCTGGTGTGCGCCAGGTCGGGGACGAGCTCGAGATCGGTGAGGTGCCGCGGGGCGACCGGCTCCAGCCACACCGTCTGCCAGATCCCGGTGGCCGGCGTGTGGGTGATGCCGGACGGTAGGCCGAGCGCCTGCTTGCCCACCGGCTCACCCTCCGCCCCCACCGGATCCTGAAAGCCGACCACGAGCTCGTTCGTCCCGGGGTGCAGCGCCGCGGTGATGTCAGCGGTGAACGCGTCGTAGTCGCCCTGGTGGGTGGCGACCAGCCGGCGGTTGACGTACACCGTCGCCGCCCAGCCGACAGCGCCGAAGTTCAGCTCGACGTCCTGACCGCGCCAGCTCACCGGCACGGTGAACGTCCGGCGGTACCACCCGGCGGTGTCCTGGCGGCCGATCCCCGACAGCGCCGAGGAGATGGGGAACGGGACGAGGATCGTCTGCGGCAGGGTCCGGTCGAACGGGGGCGTGCAGCTTCCGCCGAGCGGCGGGAAGCCGGGCACCGTGCACGGCTCGTAGCCCCACTGGCCGTTCAGGTTCTCCCACTGCGCCCGCTCGAGCTGCGGGCGGGGGTACTCGGGCCACGGCAGCGTCGTCGACACCCCGGCGGTCCACGGCGTGGTGAGCAGCGGGCGGGGGCGCAGGAGCGGGGTTTGGGTCGCCGGCGCGAGCGGGGCGGCGGCGGGCGGCGCGCCGACGGGTGGTGCGGCGGGCGGCGGGGCGGCGGGCGCGGCGGGCGCGGCGGCCAGGCACGCCACGACCGCGACGAACAGGGTGACGTACCGGCGGATGGTGGCCATTCTGCCGGGGCCGGCCGACGCATCGCGCTCGAACCTCCTCCGAGGGGTGGAGGAAAGCGGACACAGTTCGCGGTTTCCGACCGCCCGCGTGCCCGACCCGCCGGGCGGCTACAGGACGATCGCCTGGCGGACCGCCTCGCCGCTCGCCAGGCGATCGAACCCGGCGTTGACCTCCTCCAGCGCCAGCCGGTCGGTCAGCAGGCGGTCGACCGGCAGCCGGCCCGCGCGGTGCAACGCCACGAAGCGCGGGATGTCCCGGGCTGGGACGGCCGAGCCGAGGTAGGAGCCGCGCAGCGTCTTCTCCTCGGCGACCAGGCTGACCGCGGGGATCTCGAGCTGCTGGTCGGGCGCCGGCAGGCCCACGGTGACGGTGACCCCGCCGCGCCGGGTGGCGCCGTACGCCTGGGCGAGCACGGCCGCCCGCCCTGCGGTCTCGATCACGCGCTCGGCGCCGCCGCCGGTCAGCTCGCGGACCTCGGCCACGGCGTCGGGTCCGCCGCGTACGGTATGGGTGGCTCCGAGCGAGGCTGCCAGCGAGAGCTTGCTCGGGACGACGTCCACGGCGACGATCTGGGCGGCGCCGGCGAGCACCGCGCCGAGCAACGCCGACAGCCCGACGCCGCCGAGCCCGAACACGGCGACGCTCTGGCCGGGCGTGATCTGCGCGCCGTACAGCGCCGCGCCGACGCCGGTCAGCACGGCGCAGCCGAACACCGCGGCGACCTCCCACGGCAGCTCGGGATCGACGCGGACCGCCGAATGCACCGAGACGACCGCGGCCTCGGCGAACCCCGACACACCGAGGTGATGGTGGAGGGAGTCCCCTCCGGCGCCGTGCAGCCGTCGCCCGCCACCGATCAGCGTGCCGGCCGCGTTCGCCGCCGCGCCCGGCTCACAGAGCGCCGCACGACCGTCCAGGCAGGGTCCACAGCGCCCGCAGCTCGGGACGAACGCGCAGACGACGTGGTCGCCGAGCGCCAGCGTGTCCACCCCCTCCCCCAGCTCGACCACCTCGCCGGCCGCCTCGTGGCCGAGGACCATCGGCATCACGCGGGGGCGCGAGCCGTCGATCACGGAGAGATCGGAGTGGCAGAGCCCGGCCGCGCGGACCTTGACGAGCACCTCGCCGGGGCCGGGTGGATCGAGTTCGAGCTCGGTCACCTGAAGCGGGCGCGACTGCGCGTAGGGGCCGGGTACGCCCATCTCGCGCAGAACGGCGCCGCGCACCCTCACGCCCGCACCTCGACCCGCAGGCGCTCGAGCGCGTCGCGCAGCTGCGGTGGCATCTCGGCCGGACGGCGGGTCGCCCGGTCGACGAACACGTGGACGAACCACCCGGTGGCGGCGGTCTCGGCGGCACCGGCCCGGAACAGCGCCAGCTCGTAGCGGACGCTCGTGCGCCCGAGGTGGCCGACCCGCAGCGCCGCGTCGACGACGTCCGGGAAGACGACGGCCGCGTGGTAGGTGCAGTGCGACTCGGCACACAGCCCGATCACCTCCCCGCGGTGGATGTCCAGGCCGCCCTGGTGGATCAGCCAGTGGTTGATGACCGTGTCGAAGAACGCGAAGTACTCGACGTTGTTGACGTGGCCGTAGACGTCGTTGTCCGCCCAGCGGGTGGGGATCGCCAGGACGGTGGCGAACTGCTCGCGGCTGACCTCCGACGGGGTGGGCATCGGCTCGCGCACGCTAGCGGGAACGTCCGTCGGCCGCGAGGGGTATAACCCAGCCACGATGCGCGGAACCGAAGCCAGAGCCGCCGGCGAGCTCGCCGGCCAGGCGGCGCGAAACGCTGTCGGGTTGCTCGGTGAGCTGCACTCGGGGATCGCCGGACGGCCGTTTGGGGCGCTCGGCACCCCCGCCGCACCGGTGCGCGTCATCCACGACGGCATCAGCCAGGCCGTGTACTCGGGGGTCGCCGGCGGGTTCCGCGCCGCGGCCCGGGCCGGGGGCCGCCTGGCCGCCGCCGCGGCCGCGCCCGATGCGCCGTCGGTCGCCGAGCGGCCGATCGGATCGTTTGCCCTCGGTGCCCTGGCCGGCGCGTTCGGCAGCCACTACGAGGCGAGCGAGCTGGCGGTGCGGATGGAGCTCCGCACCGGACGCGGGAGTGAGCCGCTGGACCCGGAGCAGCCGGCCGACGCGGTGCCGGCAGCGAGCGGAACGCTGGCGATCTTCGTCCACGGCCTGTGCGAGACCGAGGGCGCGTGGTGGCTACCCGCCCGCGGCACGCGGGTCCGAGCCGCGACGGCCGCCGACCCACCACCGCAGGTGCAGAGCTACGGCGACCGGCTCCGCACCGAGCTCGGGATGACGCCGCTGTACCTCCGCTACAACACCGGCCGCCACATCTCCGACAACGGCCGTGACCTGGCGGCGATGCTGGAGACGCTGGTCGCCCACTGGCCGGTGGACGTGGAGCGGATCGTGCTCGTCGGCCACTCGATGGGTGGCCTCGTCGCCCGCAGCGCCTGCCATCAGGCACAGGAGGCCGGCCACGGCTGGACCGAGCCGGTGAGCCACGTGTTCTGCCTCGGCACCCCCCACCTGGGAGCCGACCTGGAGAAGGGCACCAACGCGGCGAGCTGGGGGCTGGCACAGCTGCCGGAGACCCGCCCGCTGGCCCGGGCGCTCAACTGGCGCAGCGCCGGGATCAAGGACCTGCGGTACGGATCGTGTGCCGAGACCGACTGGCGCGACCAGGATCCCGACGAGTTCCTGCGCGACCGCTGCGGCGAGGTGCCGTTCCTCCCCCACGCCCGCTACTTCTTCGTCGGGGCGGCGCTCAGCCCGGCTCCGGTGGGACGGCTGCTCGGTGACCTACTGGTGCGCTCGCCGAGTGCGTCGGGACGCGGCAACGGGCGCGGCCGGCGGATTCCGTTCGAGATCGACTGCGGCCTCGAGCTCACCGGCCTGACCCATTTCGACCTGCTCTGCCATCCCGCGGTCCACGAGCAGCTCCGGGCCTGGCTGGCCGACGGCGCGGCGTAGGACCTCGCCCGTCGTGCCGCGTGGGCTGGCGGCCGCCCTCGCGATCGGTGTGCTGGGTGCGTCGGGCTGCGGCGGAGGCCACGGCGCCGCCCAACGCACCCGGCCAACCGGTCACGCGCGACCCGCGGCGGCGGCGCTGCCCTATCGCTGGCTCGTCCCCACCACGGGCGCTCCGCCGAGCGTGCCGAGCGAGAACCGGGCGCCGGGCACGAGCGCCTGGCGGCTTCCCGGCCCGGCCGCCGATGTCGGCGGGCTGGCCCAGGGGGTGATCCGCGGCTACGCGTCTCCGGAGACGGTCCGGCCCGGGCAGACGCTCCGGATCGCGGTCGACGCGCCAGGCGCTCGGCGGGTGGGGATCGCGCTGTTCCGCATGGGCTGGTACGGCGGGACGGGCGGCCGCGAGGTGCTCATCAGCCGGCCGCTCCCGGTCGGTCCCCAGCCGCCCTGCGCACACGACTTCCGGACCGGCCTGACCACCTGCAGTTGGCGACCCTCGCTCACCGTCCCGGTCCCCGCCGCGCTGCCCAGCGGCGTCTACATCGCCAAGCTGAGCGCGGCCGATGGCCAGAGCGATGTGCTGTTCGTGGTGCAAGCCGCCCGCCCGGCGCCGCTCCTGGCCATGCTCGGCACCTCGACCTACGAGGCGTACAACGCGTGGGGCGGCGACTCCCTGTACCCGGGGGGAACCGACACGGTGGGCCTCACGGGCACGACGCAGGGCGTCGCGGTGTCCTACCGGCGACCGTACGACAGCATCACCGGGGCCGGCCAGTTCTTCGCCCGCGACGTGGCCATGGTGCGCTTCCTGGAGCGGGAGGGGGTGCCGGTCTCCTACACCACCTCCGAGGGCGTGCAGGCCGACCCCGGCCAGCTGCTCGGCGCCCGGGCGGTGATGGACTTCGGCCACTCGGAGTACTGGTCGGCCCAGGAGGCCCAGGCGTTCGCCGCCGCCCGCGACCACCGCGTCAACCTCCTGTTCCTCTCCTCGGACACGATGGCGTGGCGGGTGCGCTACACCGACGTCGGCACGACGATCGTCGGCTACAAGGAGCACGCGGCGCTCGACCCCGGCCACGCCGATCCCACCGGCGCGTTCGGAGCCGCGGCGGCGGCGCTCACCGGCAGCCGGTACCTCGGCTGCATCCTGGCCCGGATCTCCCAGCCCGGTCCGCCGACCTACGCCCTCGCCGACTGGCAGCCGACCCCGGGGCTCCAGCCGAGCTGGCTGTTCGCCGGCACCGGGCTGACCGCCGGCTCCACCATCCCCGGGATCGTCGGCTACGAGCTCGATACGACCGGTGCCGGCACACCGGCCGGCACCATCACGGTCGGCCACGGAACGGCCGACTGCATGAGCACCGAGCCGGGCGAGCCGACGCCCCCGTCCGGCCCCGGTCAGGCGACGAGCACCCTCTACACCGCGCCGTCGGGGGCGTTCGTGTTCGGGTCGGGCACGCTGTCCTGGGAGCTCGGTCTCGAGCCGGTGCCGAGCGCCTCCCCCGAGGCACCGGCCGCCCCGGACCCGGCGCTCGTTCGCCTGACCCTGAACCTGATCGGCCGGGCGCTCGGGTAGCGAGGCCGTCCGGGTCGTTCAGCCGCCGAGCTCCTGGATGTGGTCGGCCTCGCGGGCGCCGGGGAACGGCCGGGTGAGGCAGAACCGCTCGAGCGTCGCCTCGGGCACGCCCTCGACCCCCGGCGTATCGGACGCCCGTCCCTCGGTGTGCGGATCGTCGGCGAAGCCGCCGACCTCGACCGAGTGGGCCGGCGAGCGGTAGCCGCTGATCCCGATGAGGTGGAGCTGGAGCGCGCGGCCGAGGGCGTCGAGACGGGCGGCGAGCACCGGCTCCTCGTTCACCGTGTAATCGGTGCCCGGCGCCGGGAAGAACCCGAACTCGCCGCCGTGGACGACGAACGACGTGTTCACGCAGCCGGCGGGGGCGATGCCCACTCCGCCGCTCCCCGCGGCCGCGGCGGCGAGCGCCGCCTGCGCCTCGAGGGTCGCCGCCTCGTGGCTGAGCACGGTCTGCAGGCGGGTCAGGCGGGCCCGGGCGGCGTCGCGCGACTGACTGGCCGCCAGCTCGCGGCCGACGATCGACAGCTTCAGGGTGGCGATCTGGTCGCGCTCGGCCAGGACGGCGGCGGTCGCCCGCGCTCGGCGGCTCTCGGCAGCGCCGAGCACCCGGGTCTGCGCGGCCACGGCCGTCCGCTCCCCCCGCACCAGGGCGGTCATCCGGGCGTTCGCCCGCTCGATGGCGCGCAGGTCCGAGACGCGATTGAGCAGGTCGTCGAACCCTCCGGCGCTGACGATCACGCCGACGAGGGTCGGGGGCGGGGATTCGTACTCCGCCCGCAGCTCATCGGCCAGCACCCGCTGGCCGCGAGCGAACTGCGCCTGCAGCGCGGTCAGCCGGTTGCGCGCCAGCGTCTGCTGCACTCGCACGCCGAACAGCAGCCGCTCCTGGAGCGAGACCGCCTGCTGCACCTGATCCAGCCGGCCCTGGAGCGACTGGATGGAGCCTTCGTAGCCCTGGATCTCCTGGGTGCGGGCGGCGATCTGCGACTGGAGGGTGCCTGCCCGGGCCTGTCCCGCCCGGTAGCGGGTGGAGAGATCGCCGGCGCTCGGCACGGCGCTCGCCACCGCGATCGCCCCGGAGAGCGCGAGCGTGGCGAGGACGTGCAGGAGCGTGCGGGCGGGCATGGCTGTGGCGCGCGCTGCCGGCGGTCCCGGACGCGCGAAGGAGGAGCGCACGGTACCAGCGAGCGTCTACGCGATGACCGTTTCTCGTTCCTGTGCAGGGAGGATTGCAGCTGGGTCGAGCAGGTCGAGCTCGAGCCGCCAGCCTCCGCCGCGGCTCGGGGAACCGAACCGGAGGTAGAGGGCCGGGATCACGAACAGGTTCATCAGCGACGAGGTGGCCAGGCCGCCGAGGATGACGATCGCCATCGGGTTCTCGATCTCCTGTCCGGGCCGGCTGCCGAACACGACGAGCGGCAGGAGGGCGAGCGCGGTGGCGAGCGCCGTCATCAGGATCGGTGACAGCCGCTCACCGGCGCCGCGAAGCACGAGCTCGCGGTCGAACGGCACCCCCTCCACCCGCTCCAGGTGCTGGAGGTGACTGATCATCAGGATTCCGTTGCGTGCCGCGATGCCGAGCACGGCGAAGCAGCCGACGAGCGCCCCCAGCGAGATCGTCCCCACCGCGATCCAGGCGGCGAGCACCGCGCCCACGAGCGCCACCGGCAGGGTGACGAACATGAGCAGCGCCAGTCGGAAGCTGGCGAATGCCGCCTGGAGCAGCACGAGGATGAGGCCGACCGCGGCGAGCCCCAGCAGCAGCAGCCGGTTCTGCGCCGCCTGGCGCACGGCCGCTTCGCCGAGCAGCTCGATGTGGTACCCGAGCGGCAGCCGCAGCGCGGCCAGGCGTCCCTGCACCGCGTCGGTCACCCCGCCGAGGTTCGACCCGGTCACGTTCGCCGTGACATCGATCTTGTTCGTCCCGTCGACGCGGGTGATGTCGCTCGGCGTCTGGTCGACGACGAGCTGGGCCACGCGCCCGAGGGGCACGTGCCCGCCGCCGGGGGTGTCGATCGGCAGCGCCGCCACGTCGGTCAGGTTGCGGCGGGAGTCGGGGGTGCTGTAGCCGGTCACGCCGATGGCGATCCCGTTGTTGGCGATCTCCCCCACCTCCTGGCTGCCCAGGTAGGTGGCCGCGGCGCGACGGACCTCGCCCGGGGTCAGCCCGTAGCGGGCGGCCACCGGGGCGTTCACCGTCTCCTCGATCTGCGGGATGAAACCCTGCGACTGGGGGTGGAGGTCGACGAGGTTCGGCGTGCCCTGCAGGCGGCCGGTGGCAGTCGCGGCCAGCCGCTGGAGCGTCGCGAAGTCCGGGCCGGAGATGCGCGCCACCAGGTCCTCGCTGGTCGAGGCGATCGTCTCGTCGATTCGCTCGTGCAGGTAGGTGGTGACGTCGATGAACGTGCCGGGGAACGAGTCGCCGATCGCCCGCACCTGTTGCTCGACCCTGGCCACGTTGGCATTCGGTGAGAGCGTGATCCACTGCTCGGAGAACTCGGGGCCGGCGATCTCCTCGCCGAGCAGCGCCTGACCGATGTGCGAGCCGATGTGGGTCACCCCCGGGACCCGCAGGATCGCCTGCTGGAGCCGGGAGACCACCCGGGTCATCTCGGGCAGCGACGTGCCGGGGCGAGTGTCGAAGTGGAGCAGGAGGTCGGGCTCCTTGAACGTCGGGAACAGGTCCTGGCCGAGGTTCGGCAGGACGACGGCGGCCACCGCGGCGGCGGCCAGCGCGACCGCGATCGCCCAGCCGACGCGCCCGAGCACCGGGTCGAGCAGGGCCCGGTAGCGGCGCTTGCACCACCCGACGAGCGGCGGGTCGCCGGACCGCAGGCGGGCGCTCGGCATCAGCACCATGGCCAGCGCCGGAGTGACGGTGAGGGCGACGAGCATCGAGGCGAGCACCGCCAGTCCGTAGGCGAGCGCCAGCGGCCGGAAGAACGCCCCCGTCACCCCGGACACGAACACCACGGGCAGGATGGCCACGACGTTGATCAGCGTGGCGTAGAGAATGGCGGTGCGCACCTCGAGCGAGGCGGCGAGCAGCAGCCCGAGCGGCGTCGTGCGGCCGCCCCCCGCCCGCCACGTCCGCAGGCGGCGGACGATGTTCTCCATGTCGATGATGGCGTCGTCGACCACCACGCCGACCGAGACGCCGAAGCCGGCCAGCACCATGGTGTTGATCGCCGTGCCGGTGGCATCCAGCACCACCGCGCCGGCGATCAGCGACAGCGGGATGGCGAGCAGGCTGACGAGGGCCGCCCGCCATTCGAACAGGAACGCGATCAGCACGAACACGACGAGCACGCAGCCCAGGGCGACCGACGAGCCGAGGTTCCGGATCGCCGTGTGGATGAAGCTCGCCTGGCGGAAGATGTGGGAGTCGATGTGGACGCCGGGCAGCCCGGGCTGCATGGCCGCCAGCGCCTGGTCGATCCCGTGGGTGACGTCGAGCGTGTTGGCCCCGGGGAACTTCTCCACCACGAGCATCAGCCCGGGGCCGCCGTTGACCACCGCGTCGCCGATCAGCGGCGGGTGGTCGAAGCGCACGCGGGCGAGGTCTCCGATGGTCAGCGTCCGTCCTCCCCGGCGGGCGACCGGGACGTCGGCCAGCTGCTGCGGCGTGGTGATCACCTGGACGTTGCGCACCCCGAGCCGCTGGTTGGCGTTCTCCACCCAGCCACCGGTGCCGATCGCGGCGCCGGAGGTGAAGCTGAGCAGCCCGGCATCGACCGCGTTGTCGGCGGCGTCGACCACATCGGCGAGCGGCACCCCGGTCCGCACGAGCGTCCCCGGTTCGGCCTGGACCTGGATCTCCTTGCGCTGCTCGCCCCAGATCGCGACGTTCGCCACGCCGGGCACGTGGAGCAGCCGCGCCCGGATCGTGTACTGCGCGAGCGTCGATAGGTCGAGCCGGTTGACCGCGCGCGAGGTGATCCCGATCTGCATCACGCGGCTGGTCGCTGAGACGATCGGGTAGAGCGAGGGCGGCGAGGCCCAGCTCGGCAGCGTCGAGGCGGCGGTGTTCAGGCGCTCCTGGACCAGTTGCCGGGCCTGGAGGACATCGGTGCCGCCCTTGAAGTAGAGGAAGATCGCCGACAGCTGGGGCACCGATTGCGAGTCGGTCTCGTAGACCCCGGGCACGCCCTGGAGCGCGTTCTCCAGGGGCACGGTGACGAGCTGCTCGACCTCCGAGGGCGACAGGCCGAGGCACTCGGTCTGGATCTCGACCGTCACCGGCGCGAACTCCGGGAACACGTCGACCTTCTGGTGTCCCAGGCTCTGGCCGCCGAAGAACATGAGCACCGCCGCGGCGCCGATCACCAGCGCCCGGAAGCGCAGGCTGCGGGAGACGATGAATCTCACGTCTGGGCGAGCACGCCGCTCTGCACGCCGAACAGCTCCTCCGCGCCCACCGACACCACCTGGGCGCCGGCGGCCGGACCGCGCCTGAGCAGGACCTCACCGCCGAGGAAGCGGTCGACCACGACCGGCTGCTCGGTGAACTGCAGCGGCGCCCGGCGCACGAAGGTGAGCGGGCGGCCACTGGGGTCATAGACGATCGCCGAGGCGGGCACGAGGACATCACGCCGCGCCGGCCGGGTGGCGGTGGTGGTCAGGCCGATCCGCTGGGCACCGAGCGCGCTGAGGACGATCACGCCGTTCGGCACTCCGCGCTGCGCCACCAGGCGCGCGGCGGCGGGCGGCGGCACCGGGTTCGAGCTGCCACAGCCGGCGAGCAGCGGCACCAGTCCGAGGAGCAGGACGAGGCGGTGGCGGGAGAGCACGGTCACTCCAGGGGTCAGGTTTGGGCGAGGATCAGGTCCGGCTCGGCCTCGGGGACGGGCTCGACCAGCTCCTCGGCTGCCGGTGGCAGCTCGGCCCGCAGCAGCGTCAGGCAGGCGGCCGGCAGGCCGATGAGCACCAGGAGCGCCGTGCTGAGCAACCCGCCGAGGACCACGCCGGCGGCGACGTGCGGGAGCTCGCCCCCCGGCTGGTCGCCGAGCACGAGGAACGGCAGGAGCGCCACCGCCAGCACGAGGCACGAGCCGATCACCGGGCCCAGGCGGGCCTGGGCGGCGCCGAGGACGTGGTGAATGGCCAGTGGCTCCCCGTCGGCGGCCTGCCGGCGGCGAACCTCGCCGGTGAGCGCGACGGCGTGTCGAGCGGCCAGCAGGTACACCGTCAGTAGGCCGGCCGCGGTGCCGAGCGAGGCCAGCCACCCGGCGGCCAGCGCGACGATCAACCCGCCGATCAGCGACAGCGGCAGCGTCAGGAAGACCACGGCGGCCAGCTGCCAGCTGCGCAGCGCGGCCTGGAGGAGCAGGATGATCCCGATCGCGGCGGCGAGAACGTAGCTCAGCAGGGCGGCGTGGCCGGTCGAGTCCTCCGGCGTCCCGCCGAGCACCTCGGCGCGGTAGCCCAGCGGGTAGGACTGGGCCTTGATCGCCCGCTCCGCGGCAGCGCTCGCCGCTCCCGTACCGAGCCCGGTGCGGGGGACGATGACGTCGGCGTAGCGGCTGAGCGCCTGGTGGCGGATGTCGATCGGATCGGGCGCGATCGACACCGACGCGATCCGTGACAGGGGCACGCTGCCGCCCTGGGTGTCGATCGGCAGGGCACCGATGGCGGCGACGGACGAGCGAACAGCGGGGGTGCCGCGGACCACCACGTCGAACACGGCCTGATCCTGGAAGAAGTTCCCGACCGTCAGCCCGGACACCAGCGTGGAGACCTGGCGTCGGGCGTCGCCCGGCAGCACGCCGGCCCGCAGCGCCGCCGTATCGTTGACCCGCACCTCGATGTTCGGCTCCTGCACGGCGCGGCTGATCTGCGGCCGCCCCAGCCCGGACACGTGCGACAGCCGGCCCGCCACCCTCGCGGCGAGCCCCGCCACGATCCCCGGATCCTCACCGTACACCCGGACGGTGACGTTCGGATGGGCCGGCGAGAGGACCCCGGTGAGCGCCTGCGCCTCCGCGTCGGTCACGGTGGCCGCGAACCCGGGCACCGTGTCGACCACGGCCCGCACCGCCCGCTCCACTCCGGGCAGGTCGGCCCCGTCGCCCACGTCGACGTACAGCTCCGCCGACCCGGTGTCGACCAGTCGGTCCCCGGCCACGGCCCGGCCGATCGTCGCCGACGCGCCGTCCACCCCCGGCAGCGCGCGCAGGGCGCTCAGCGTGCGGCCGCTGATGCGGTCCATCTCGGGCAGCGAGATCCCGGCCGGTCCGGTCAGCTCGACGATCAGGTCGCGGTCGCGGAACGCCGGCGTCCCCGGCTCGCGAAGGAACGGGAGCACGACGATCGCCACCAGGCCGGCCACGCAGAGCGCGAACGGCACGGCCGGAGGCAGGACGCCGAGGCGCCGGACGAGCGCGACGTAGCGGGCGCCGCCCCGCCCCGGCGCCCGTCGGCGGGGGCCGCGGCCGAGCACGATCCAGGCCAGGGCGGGGGTCAGCGTCAGCGTCACCGCCATCCCGGCCACGGCGGCCAGGCCGAGGGCGAGCAGGAGCGGGTGAACGAACGTGGCGGCCAGACCATGGGCCACGAACACCGGCACGAGCGTCACCAGGCCGATCGCGGTGGCGTAGGCGAGCGGGGCCCGGGAGGGGACGAGCGCGGCCCGGATGGCCGCCGGGGCGGGGCGGCCGGCCGTGCCGGCCGTGGTCCTCCGCAGATCGACCACCGCGCCCACCACCTCGTCGATCACGAGCAGCCCGCCGAGCAGCAGCCCGAGGATCGCCGTCGCACTCAGCGCGTAGCCGAGCCCGTCGAGCACGAGCGCGGCGACGACCAGCGCCGTCGCCAGGCTCACCGCGGCGACCACCACCGCGCCGAGGTCGAGCAGCAGGGCGCCGAGCGCCAGGAGCACCAGGCCGGCCGCGATGAGCGCCGCCAGCCCGACGTTCGACAGGGCGCTGTCGGCATAGCGCGCCGGAGTCGAGATGCCGGTGTCGACCTGGACCCCGCGCAGCGCCGGCGCCAGCACACCGAGCGCGCGGCGCACGCCGCCGGCGACCCCACGGACGCTGGCGCCGGGCAGCCGCTCGACGAGCAGGACGAGTCCCGGACCGTGACGCGTGATCGCGTCGCCGATCAGCGGCTGGTTGCTGACCACCACCTGCGCCACCCGACCGAGCGGCAGCCGGCCCGGAGCGCCGGACACCGGTGCCTGGGCGAGATCACGTGGTGTGCCGAGCGGGAGCACGGGCCGGATCTCCAGCCGTTGGTTCGGTCCGTCGAGGAACCCACCGGTGCCCGGCGCGGCGCCCTCCAGGTAGGTGAGCGGGGAGACGAGCTGGGCGTTGCCCGCGGTCTGGATGATCTGGCTCAGCGTGACGTGGGCCGCGGCCAGCCGCGTCGGATCGACGAGCACCTGGAGCTGGCGGTCGCGCTGGCCGAAGATGACGACGTTGGCCACGCCGCTCACCCCCTCCAGGCGCGGCTTGACGACCCAGCGGGCGAGGTAGGAGAGCTCGAGCGGATCGATGCTGCGGGAGCTCAGGCCGATCATGATCGCGCGGTCCGAGGTCGCCAGCGGCTGCACGAGGAGGGGCGGCGAGGAGACGTTCGGCAGCGAGAACGCGTTCGTCAGCCGCTCCTCGACGAGCTGACGCGCGTGGAGCGTCGTCACGCCCGGCTCGAAGTACAGGTCAACCGCCGAGAGGCCCGGGAGCGACTGCGAGCGGACGTCCCAGGTCCCCATCACGCCGTCGAGCAGGTTGTTCTCCAGGGGAACGGTGATGTACTGCTCGACCTCCTGGCTGGAGAGGCCGAGCGCCTCGGTCTGCACCTCCAGGACCGGACCGGAGCCGACCTCGCCGACCGGGTCGGTCGGCATGCGGCGCAGCGTCAGTCCGCCGATCACGAGCAGGACGATCGCCCCGGCCATGAGCAGCAGCCGGAATCGCAGCGCCGCATTCAATATGCGAGCCAGCCCGCTCACCCCCGCCGCCGACGGCCTCACGGGACCGCGTTGCGATGCGACACTGGGTTCGTCCGACATTTGCCCCGGATGCGTCCTCCCTGAGAGGGCTCTCAGGATATGCCTCCCGCCGCTCGCGCGCAAGTCATCGCCCCCCCTGCCGGGCCCCGCGTGCTCCTCGTCGAGGACGACCGGAGGCTCGCCTCCACCCTCGAGCGCGGGCTGCGACGGGAGGGCTACGCGGCCGAGGCCGTCGGCCGAGGCGACGTGGCCCTGGAGCAGATGGTCGGCTGCGACTACGACGTCGTCGTGCTCGACCGGCTGCTGCCCGGGCTCGACGGACGGGAGGTGTGCCGCCGGCTGCGCGCGCGTGAATGCTGGGTGCCGGTGCTGATGCTCACCGCCCTCGGGGAGGTGGAGGACCGCATCGAGGGCCTCGACGCCGGCGCCGACGACTACCTGGTCAAGCCGTTCGACTTCGGTGAGCTACTGGCTCGGCTGCGGGTGCTCGTGCGCCGGGGACCCGGCGTGCGACCCAGCCTGCTGCGGGCCGGGCGGCTGACCGCCGACCCCCTCACCCGCCGGGTCCGCCTGGACGCGGCTGAGGTCGAGCTCACCCCCCGCGAGTTCGCGTTGCTCGCCGAGCTGATGCGCCGGCCGGGCGCCGTGGTGAGCCGACAGGACCTGCTGGGCCACGTCTGGTCCGCCGAGTTCGCCGGATCGAGCAACGTGCTCGACGTGTACATCGGATACCTCCGTCGCAAGCTCCCGGCCGGAGCGAGCGTCATCCGCACGATCCGCGGCCGGGGGTTCAGGCTCGATGCCGGCTGAGCTGACGGCGGACCGCCAGCGTTTCGGGCGCCTGTCGATCCGCACCCGGCTGACCGTCGCCTACGCGCTGTTCGCCGCCCTGACCCTGGTCGGACTCGGAGCGTTCCTCGTCCTGCGCCTGCGTGCCGACCTGCGCACGACGATCGAGCACGACCTGCGCGGCAACACGGCGGCGATTGCGGCGGACCTGCGCCAGGATGGACTCGCCGGCTTCGCCGCCACCGGCGGGGCCGCGGTCCGCCGCACCGGCTCCGCGGCCCAGGTGCTCGATCCCCGCGGCAACGTGGTCGCCTCCCGCGGCGGTGACCTGGCCCAGGACCCGATGCTGTCCGCCGCTCAGACGGCGATCGCGCTGCGCAGCGCCCCGCGGATCTGGGCGGTGCGTCTCGGCGACAGCGGCCTGCCCTACCTCGTCCTGAGCCAAGCCGCCACGCCAGGGCGCCTCGTGCTCGTCGGCGAGTCGCTGCGCTCCGAACAGGAGGCGGTGCGCAGCGTGCTCGTGCTGCTCGGTCTCGCCGGTCCGATCGGCCTGGCGCTCACCGCGGTGGCTGCGTGGGTCCTGGTTGGGCGCGCGCTGGCGCCGGTGGACCGGCTGCGACAGGGCGCGGAGACGATCGAGCTCGCGCGGCTCGACACGCGGCTGCCCGAGCCGCCGGTGCACGACGAGATCGGGCAGCTGGCCACCACCCTGAACGCCATGCTCAGCCGGCTGGCCGACGGCGTCAGCGCCCAGCGCCGGCTCGTGGCCGACGCCTCGCACGAGCTCCGCACCCCGCTGGCGGCGATGCGGGCCGAGCTCGACGTGGCGCTGCGCGACCCGGATCGCCCCTCCGAGGAGCGGGAGACGCTGGTCAGCCTGCGCGAGGACGTCGACCGCATGAGCCGCACGGTGACGAACCTGCTGGCGCTGGCCCGAGCCGATGCCGGGCGCCTGGAGCTGAAGCCCGCCCAGCTCGACCTGGGCGCGGTGGCCGGCCGGGCCGCCGAAGGCCTGCGATCCCTGGCCGTGTCCGCCCGCGTGACGCTCACCGTGGACAACGCACCGGCCGTGGCGCGGGGCGACGCCGAGGGCCTCGAGCTGGCGATTCGCAATCTGGTCGAGAACGCGGTCACCCACACGCCGGCCGGGGGCCGGGTGGCGGTGCGCAGCTGGCGAGCGCCCGGTGCCGCCGGGGTGCGGGTGGCCGACACCGGAGCCGGCATTCCCGAGCCGCTCCGCCGGCGAGTGTTCGAGCGCTTCTTCCGGGTCGACGGATCCCGGTCGCGGGAGTCGGGCGGGAGCGGCCTGGGGCTGGCCATCTGCGCTGAGATCGTCCAGGCCCACGGCGGGCGGGTGTGGGTGACGGACGGCCCGGAGGGCGGCAGCGAGTTCTGGCTGGAGATTCCGGCGGGCCGTGCGTGACGGAGGGCCGGGCTCAGCGCCCCGGGAGGTGGAAGATCTCGAGGGTGCCGGTGCTCAGCTGTTTCTGGTAATTGCCCTCCGGCACCACGATTCGCCCGCCGACGACGATCGGGCTGTTCCAATGGCCCGGTGCGGCCGGCAGCGAGACCAGCCGCTGCAGGCTGACGGGGTCATACACATCGAGCGCCCCGTCGGCCGGGTCGTACACGTACAGCAGCCCGCCGGCGACGATCGGCGAGGTGCCGGGCGTCGAGTTCTTCGCCAGCAGCCGCAGCCGCGGCTTGGCTCCACCCACGAGCGCGTACTCCGCGGTGGCGGAGTTGTCGGCCACGTACAGCCGGATGATCCCGTCGTGGACCCACACCGCGGGCGCCGTGAGCAGCTGGTCGTTGCCGGGCGTCGGGATGTCCTGGAGCTCACCACCGAGCCGCGGGCCGGCCGCGCCCGTCGTCCCGTCCAACCGGTCGAGGTCGAGCAGGTGGAGCATCGCGTCCTTGCCGCCCTGCACGGCCAGGCGCCGGCCGGTGTAGGTCCCCAGCAGCGCGGGCGAGGTGCTGCCGAGATCGGTGTCGGTGTCCGACAGCCGCTCTTGGTCGGTCGGCGTCCAGTTGTGCAGCAGCGTGGCGGCATCGGGGCTCAGCTCGAGCACGCTGTCGGGCCAGAAGCGGCGACCGTCGAACGGGGACCGAGCACCATTGAAGAAGTTGGCGTTGCCCGTGGTCACGAGCAGCCGCCCGCTGCCGGGCTCGACCACCGCCCCGGATCGACCCCAGATCGCCGAGTCGCTCGCCGAGCAGCTCGCCGGCACGATCAGGCGATGCTCGTTGGCGCACAGCGAGTTCCACACGTGGCTGATCCGCCCGCTCGATCGATCGATCGTCACCACGTGGCCCTGGTAGGGGGTGTTGTCGCCGATGTACCCGCCGGTGGTGACGATCACCTCGCGGCCGCTCAGGTTGAGTGCCGTGCCGAGCTTCTCCCGTCCGGGGAGGAGCGTCACCCGCACGGGCCAACCCCCCGAGCGCACCTGGGCACCGGTGGCCAGGCTCAGCTTGTGGACATATCCGTCCGGCGAGGCGGCGTACACGTATCGGCGGTCGGGGTCGGCGACCGGCGTGGAGGTCGTCACCTGCGGGGTGCCCTCGAGCCGGCGGATGCCCGCGGGCGTGAACTCCCACAGTCGCCGCCCGGTGGCGGCGTCCAGCGCGATCGTCCGCCCGTAGCTGGTGGTGACGACGATCACGTCGCGGGCCCGGCCGTCCACCCGGATCCCCGCCAGCTCGATCGGCGAGGCATCCACCGTGCCGTCCAGCTGAACCCGCCGCACCTGGAGGCTGCCCAGGTTCCGGGCGGTGATCCCGGTGTCGGCCGGCCCGACGCCGGAGCGCTGGGGGTCGAAGTCGAACGTCGGCCAATCGCCGGACGGAACCCTGGCCGGCGCCGACGCGGACGCGCGCGGATGTGTCGCCGACCTCGGGACGGAGGAGGCGGCGCGCGGCGCGCTGCCGCTCTGCCCGCAGGCGGCGAGCAGCCCGACGCAGCCGATCGGCGCGACTCGACGCACGAACCTCCAGCCGCGCCGGACCGGCGCTCGGTGCCACGCGTCCATTCGGCGCCATGGTAGTTGCAGCGGAACGCCGCAGCCACCGGTACGTTGCCGATCGCGATGCAGCATCTGCCGATCGCCCGCTCGCTGCGCCTGGCGTTGATGGGACTGACCCTGGGCCTCGCCCTGATCGCCGCCATCGGGGTGAGCAGCCTGTACCGCGCGCGCCAGCGCGACGAGGACCGCGTGGCGCAGAGCGCCGCGCTCGCCACCGCCGCCGCCAACCTGCTGGCCGCCGGGATCTCGAACGCCGCCGTCACCGCCGAGCTCCACGGCCCGGCGACCGGCGCGCTGCGCGCCGGCGCGTCCGCTGACTTCGCCGCCGCCGCCGCCACCGCCCGTCGCCTGGCGACTGGGGATCCGGCCAGCGCCACGCTCGTCGCGCGCCAGATCGCCGCCTTGAGGAGCGGCAGCGGGCAGGCGACCGGCGGACCCGGCGCGGTGGCGGCCATCGCACGGCCGCTGCTCGAGGCCCGGGGGCTCGACGCCGCCATCCAGGCACGGGCGTCAGCCCGTCAGCGCACGGCCCGTGCGACGGCGGGACACGATGCCGATGTCGCGCTCGCGTTGGTGATCGGCGCCGGAATCCTGGCGCTGCTGGCCGCCATCGGGTCGATCGGCGGGCTCGTCGGCAAGCGCCAGCGGCTGGCCGAGACGATCGAGAGCCTGGGCGACGCGCTGCTGGTCACGGACGGGAGCGGGCGGATCGACGCGGTGAACCCGCGGGCCGGGGAGCTCGTCCCCGAGCTGCCGGCCGGGGCCGACCCGGCGGCGGACACCAGCCCGCTCCCCCCGCTCGAGACCGCGCTGGCCCACGAGGTGGAGGTGGAGCACCACGGTCGCGCCCTGGCGGTCACCGCGTCTCGGCTCGGCGCCGGTGGGGGCGTCGTGTGGACGGTGCGGGACGTGAGCGAGCGCGCCCGGCTCGAGCGGGCCAAGAGCGACTTCGTCGCCATGGCCTCGCACGAGCTGCGCAGCCCTCTCACGTCGATCAAGGGGTTCGTCGAGCTGCTCCATCACTCGGCGGACAACATGACCGACCGCCAGCGGGAGTTCGTCGACATCATCCTGCGCTCCACCGATCGGCTCGCCGAGCTCGTCGGCGACCTGCTCGACGTGGCGCGGATCGAGGCCGACCGCGTCGACATCGACCGGCGGCCGATCGATGTCGGAGAGGCGGTGCGCGACGTGGTCGAGCTGATGGGACCCCGGTTGGCGGCCAAGCACCAGCAGCTCGGCGTCTACATCGCCCCCACGCTGCCGCTGGCGCACGCCGATCCGACCCGCGTGCGCCAGATCGTGGCCAACCTGCTGACCAACGCCCACCTCTACACCCCCCCGGAGGGCCGCATTCACATCGGGGTGGAGGGTGAGCGGGCGTGGGTGCAGATCGTGGTGGCCGACTCCGGGGTCGGGCTGACCGAGGAGGAGCGCCAGCGGGTGTTCGAGCGCTTCTACCGCGCCGCCGGGGCGCGGGAGGCGGCCGGCACCGGCCTCGGGCTGTCGATCGTCCGGTCGCTGGTGGAGATGCACGACGGGGAGATCGACGTCGCCTCCCTGCCCGGGCGAGGGTCGACGTTCCGGGTCCGGCTGCCGGCCGCCGCCCCGCTGCCGGGGAACGTCCGGGCGCTCGACGTGGTGCGCGGCCGGCGGGTGCTGGTGATCGACGACGAGCGCGAGGTGGCCGAGCTGATCGCCGGGCAGCTCGCCCCACTCGACGTTCGGGCGGAGATCGCGACCGACTCCGCCCGCGCCCTCGAGCAGCTCCGCCGCACGCGCTACGACGCGGTGACGCTCGACATCCTCATGCCGGGACGAGACGGGCTGTCGCTGCTCGACGAGATCCGGCGGGACCCCGCGTTACGCGGCCTGCCGGTGGTGTTCGTGTCCGTGCAGGCCGAGCGGCCGGCGCTGGCCGGAGAGTGGCGGGTGGCCAAGCCGATCGATGCCGACGAGCTCCGTGAGGTGCTCATCGCGGCGATCAGCTCCGGTCGCTCACGCGTGCTCGTGGTGGCGCGTGAGTCGCTCCAGCCGCGGCTCGAGCCGGCGCTCGACGACCTCGGCATCGAGCACGAATGGCAGACCTCCGGTCCGGCGGCGGCACGGGTGTGCGCGGAACGGCGCTTCGAGGTGGCGCTGATCGATGTCGGCATCCGGCGCCCCCAGGCCGTGCTCGAGGCGCTCGACCTGCGCGGGCGCCGGCTGCGCCGGACGGTCGTCCTGTTCTCGGACGGCGAGCCCCCGCTGGCGTCGAGCGCCCATCGGCTGGGGATGGAGGTGGTGCCGGCCGACCAGGCGGCCGGGGCGGTGCTCGCCGCGCTGCGCGGCGAACGAGCCGACTGAGGACGCCGGTAGATTCTGCGGCGCATGGTCGCGCGCACCGACGGCGAGCTGCAGCGGGAGATCAACGGGCTTCGCTCCGAGCTGGAGCGGCGCACCGAGGAGGCCGCGCTCAAGGAGCGCCAGCTCGAGCGTTACGCCGCCGATCTGCGCGAGACCTTCAAGCAGGAGCGGGCTCGGCGCCAGGAGCTCCAGGGCTCGTACATGGAGACCGTGCGGGCGCTGTCCAATGCCGTCGAGGCGCGTGATGCCTACACCGGCAAGCACGCCGAGCGGGTGACCGCCTACGGGCTGCTCATCGCCGAGGTGGTGCACCCGGCCCTGGCCGGCTCGGCGGCGACCGAGTTTGGGTTCCTGCTGCACGACATCGGCAAGCTGGCGATCCCCGACGCGATCCTGTTCAAGCCGGGCCGGCTGAGCGGCGAGGAGCGGGCACTGATGGCCCGCCATCCGGTGATCGGGGCCGAGATGCTCGCCCGGATCGAGTTCCTGGCCGAATCGATGGCCGTCGTGCGCCACCACCACGAGCGCTGGGATGGGAGTGGCTACCCCGATGGGCTGCGGGAGGACGAGATCCCGCTCGCCGCGCGGGTGTTCGCCGTGGCGGATGTGCTCGACGCGCTGACCACCGACCGGCCCTACCGGCGCGCCTCCGGTCTGCCCGAGGCCCGGCGGATGATCGTGGCCGGTGCCGGCAGCCACTTCGATCCGACGGTGGTCGATGCGTTCGACGCCATCGCCGACGAGCGGCTGTACGGCGTTGCCGCGGCCATCCGATGAACGTGCCGGGACGCGCGATCCTCATCGTCGACGACGATCCGTTCATCCGCAAGCTGATCGTCACCACGCTGGAGGACGTCACGGCACTCGAGCTCCACGAGGCGGCGGACGGGGTCGAGGCGCTCGAGGCCGCCCTCCGGCAGCCGCCGGCGCTCGTCTTCCTCGACGTCGACATGCCACGGCGGGACGGGATCGAGACCTGCCGGGCGCTGCGCGCCGACCCGACCACGGCCGAGGCGACGATCGTCATGCTCACCGCCGCCCACGGCGACGGGGTGGCGCGACGGGCCGAGGCGGCCGGCGCCGATCTGTTCCTGACCAAGCCGTTCAGCCCGCTCGACCTGCTGCGGCTGGTCGACCGGCTCGGCGATCAGGTCCACTGAGCCGCCGGCGGACGGTCCTCCGCGATCAGGAGATCTTGATCAGCAGGATCGTGTTGATGGCGAACGCGATCGCGAACCCGATGGTCCAGCGGTTCAGGTTGCGCTCGACCAGCGAGCCGCCACCGAACGGTCCCGCCCCGCTGCCGACCCCGAAGGCGCCGGACAGACCGGCGTCCTTGCCCGAGTGCATGAGGATCAGGAAGATCAACACGACACAGAGGAAGACCTGGAAGATGCCGAGCAGGGTGTACACCGGCCGGCAAGTCTAGCCGTCGGCGGCGGGGTCGGCGGGAGCGTCGAGCTGCTCCAGCCGGTCGAGGATGGCCACCGCATCGGCCCGCAGCTCGCCGTCGATCGCCCGGAAGTCGGGCTCGGACAGCTTGCCGGTCGCTCGGTCGAGTTCGGCGTCGCGGATCTCGCGGTACTTCGCATCCCGGGCCGCCTCGAGCTCGGCGCGCTCGATCGGGGGCTCGGGCCGGCGGCGCATCTCGCGCAGCGGGGCGGACACGAGCGCCACCACCGCGAACAGGATCGCCAGGACGACGAGGAACGCGACCACCGAGTCCCTACACGGTCTCGGGCGTGGCGGCGCCGGGCACCGTCACCCGAGCCCTCGCCGTCGCCGGGGCCCGGCGGCGCAGGCGGACCGGGAACGGCCACAGGGCGATCAGGCCACCGCCGGCGATGACGATGGCGCCGAGCCAGATCCAGGTGACCAGCGGCGAGACGATGAGCAGGAAGTCGACCGGCCACGGCCGGGTGACGTACTGGTGGGCCAGGCCGGCGATCGCGCGCGCCCGGTAGATGGCGATCGCGTCGAGCGTCGCGGCGTTGCGCGCCCGGGCCGGCGACAGGCTCGTCATCAGGCGGGTGAACAGCTCATCGCCCCGGTTGATCTCGGACTGGATCGGCTGGACGTTCGGGTTGACCACCGTCCAGATGTCGTGGGTCAGGCCCGCCTGGAGCCCGACGTTCGAGTCGGATTGGCCGTCGAAGGCGACGGAGATCGGTCCCACCGTGGGGTCCCCGACGTCCGGATAGAAGCCGCGGGTGGTGGTCAGCCGGGTCACGTGGCGCCCGCCCCGGCTGACGTCGAGCACCGCGCCGAAGCTGATCTTCGCCACCTCGCCCGCCGCGCTGAAGTCGACCCCCTCGGTCGGTCGCACGTAGGTGATCCGGTAGCCGTTGACGCTCGCCGCCTGCCCAGGCTGCAGCACGACGTCGTGGGAGCGCTGGAAGCTCGAGGAGGCGGCCACGCCGATCAGCAGCAGGGCCATGCCGGCATGGGCGACGTAGCCGCCGTAGCGGCGGCGGTTGCGACGCACGAGCCGGCCGAGGGCGAGCGGCAACGGATCGCCGGTCAACCGCCGTCGAGCCAGGGCGCCGCGGCCGAGCTCCTGGGCCACCGTGGCGAGCACGAAGGCGCCGAGCGCGAACATGACCAGCGCGAACGGCCGCTGCGCCGCCCGGGTGCTCAGGGCCACGATGGCGAGCGTCAGCAGGCCCACTGCGGCCGGGCCCACGAAGCTCCGTCGCAGGTTGGCCGCCGTCACCCGCCGCCACGCGATGATCGGCCCGATGCCGGACAGGAGCACGAGCACGAGGGCCAGCGGGACGATGAACGGGCGGAACGCCGGGGGCCCGACGGATACCTTGGTCCCGGTCAGCGCCTCGGAGATGAGCGGGAAGAACGTCACCCAGAAGATGACGAACACCATCCCGACCAGCACCAGGTTCTGGAGCATGAACACCGCTTCGCGGGAGAGCAGGGAATCGAGCCGGTGCTCGGAGCGCAGGCCCTCACGGCGGGAGAGGACGAGCACGATCCCACCGATCACCATCACCCCGAGCAGCGCGACGAACGGCACCCCGAGCGTCGACTGGCCGAAGGCGTGGATCGAGTCGAGCACCCCGCTGCGCACCAGGAACGTGCCGAGGATGGCCAACGTGCCGCTGGTGAGGATGAGCGACACGTTCCACACCTTCAGCATCCCGCGTTTCTCCTGGATCATCACCGAGTGGATGAAAGCGGTGCAGGCCAGCCACGGCATCAGCGCCGCGTTCTCCACCGGGTCCCACGCCCAGTAGCCGCCCCAGCCGAGCTCCGTGTAGGACCAGCGGGCGCCGAGCAGGATCCCGATGCCGAGCAGCAGCCAGGCGGCCAGGGCGAAGCGGCGGGTGACGCTGATCCAGTCCGCCGACAGCCGCCGGGTGAGGAGCGCACCGACGGCGAACGCGAACGGCACCGTGAGCAGCGTGTAGCCCGAGTACAGCATCGGGGGGTGGATCATCATCGTCGGGTGCAGGAGCAGCGGATCGAGGCCGGAGCCCTCCACCGGCGGGCGAGCGGTGGTGGCGAACGGATTGGCGTCGAACAGCCCGCTGAACACCATCAGCGAGGTGAAGAAGCCGGCGAAGCCGAGCAGCACGGCGGTGGCGTAGGGCGCGATCTCCCGCACCCGGTGGCGCGTCAGGTAGAGCGCCAGGCTCGACCAGACCGCCAGCAGGAACACCCACAGCAGCAGTGACCCCTCCTGCGAGGACCAGGCGGCCGCCAGCTTGTAGAACGTCGGGGTGGTCGTCGAGGAGTGACCGGCGACCACGTTGAAGGAGAAGTCGTCGCGCAGGAACGCAACCTCCAGCAGACCGAAGGCGATCGTCATCAGCCCGGCCAGCGCGTACACCGCCCGCCGCCCCGAGTCGACCCAGGCGCGCTGGCCGCTGCGCGCTCCGTACAGCGAGGCCGCGATGCCGTACAGGCAGCAGCCGAGCCCGAGGATGAGCAGCGCGCGCCCGATCAGCGCCATACGGTCACCGGCCGGGTCCTCATCAGTACGTGGAGGAGGTCGCCTGGTACTTCGACGGACATTTCGTGGTCAGCGAGTCCGATTCGCCGACGAACTGACCCTGGGGGCTCGGCTCGCCCTCGTGAACGGTGACGAGGACCCCGCGGCCCGCCTTGAACGGATCGGGCACGATGCCGGTGTAGCGCACCGGAACCGAGACCCGGAGCTTCGGGTCGCGGACCCGGAACAGGAGCGCCGCCCCCTGGTGCTGCACCGAGCCGTCGAGCACGGTGCCGGCCAGGATGTAGGAACGGCCCGGCTGGGCCTGGGCCAGGAGCTGGGAGGCGGTCAGCTCGTCCCGGCCGGCGCTGAAGCTCGTGTAGACGAGTGCGCCGGCCAGGAGCAGCGCTGCGCTCAGAGCGACGACGAGCCGGATCGTGCGCTTGCGGGCCGGGTCCATCGCGCAGATTGTCGCACGCCCCGGCCGGTGCCAGGCGCCCCGGCGAAGGCGATCCGAAGCGGGCCGAATGTTGCGGTGAGATGAACTGGCAGGGATCTTGCGGCGGACGGCGAAACCTTTACCCGCCGGGGCCGTTATCTACCTTGACCGTGCTGACTTCCGCTCGACGCGCAGCGACTCCTCTCCGCCGGCGCCCCGCCGCCGGACGCCCCCCGGGCGTCGAGCCGGAACCCACCACCACTCCCCCGCCGCGGCGCCGGGAGCTCGGGGTCCAGCACGACCAGGCGCTCTACACCTGCAGCTGCGGCTTCGTGTTCCGGGCGGCGGTCTCGACCACGGTCGACTGCCCGCACTGCGGCGGCACCCAGGCCTGGTAGCCCGGCTCAGGCGCCGGCGGGTGTCGGCGCGGGCTCTGAGCCGTTCGCCAGGGCCTCGGACACGGGCGCCGGAGCCGGCCTGACCTCCGCGCCGGGCGGGAGCAGCTCGGCCAGCGAGTCCTCGAGCCACCCGATCAGCTTCCACACGTCGGGCATCTGATCCCGGTCGGCCACGATCCCGACGTCGAGGTGGCCGCGGTAGCTCATCACGGTGATGTTCAGCCCCATCCCGTCGGTGATCACCGACACCGGGTAGTTGGCCACCAGCTGGGCGCCCGCCATGTACAGGGGGAACTGCGGACCGGGGACGTTCGAGACGACGAGGTTCCAGATCGGCCGGCCGGTGGCGGCCAGCGAGAAGGTGATCCGGGAGGCGCGGCTGAACACCGCCGGTGGGATGAACTGGGTGGCGTCCTGGAGCAGCTGGGCCGGCAGCGCCTGGTGGCGCTCCTTGGCCACCCGCATCGCCTCGTGGGTCCGCTCGAGGCGCCGGACCGGATCGGCCTCGTCGACGAACAGCGGGGCACTGAGCATTCCGATCCGGTTGCCGTAGGTGCCGAACTGCTCCTCGGAGCGAACCGACACCGGAACCTGGGCCACCAGTGGAGACTCGGGCAGCTCGTCGTGCTCGAGCAGCCACCACCGCACCGCCCCCGCGCAGACCGACAGCACCACGTCGTTCACGGTGCAGCCGTGCTCGTTCTTGACCTGCTTGACCGCGTCGAGCCTCAGCTGACCGAACGCGAAGCGGCGGTGCGGGGAGACGCGGCCGTTGAACGAGGTCGCCGGCGCGGCGAGGTTGGATCGCTCGAGCACCCGCCGCTCGCCGCCCCGGATCATCCGGGCCATCCGGCGGGTGACGCGGCCCACGGTGGGCACGCCCGGGATCTGGGCGAAGAGCTGGACGTCCTCCACGTTGGGCAGCGTGCTCGGCAGCGCTCGGGCCACCCGTTCGACGTACCGCGGAGCGCCGAGCACGCCGCGGAGCAGCATCTCGAGGTCGGTCGGCTCACGATCGGCCCGGGTCCGCCCGCCGTCGGCCGCTGGGCGCCCCTCCGGCGTGAGATCGAGCAGCACGCCCAGGATCTCGGCGCCGGAGATGCCGTCGATCACCGCGTGATGGATCTTCGTCAGCACCGCGACGCGCCCATCGGGCAGGCCGTGGATGAGGTAGGCCTCCCACAGCGGCCGGGCCCGGTCGAGCGGGCGCGAGAAGATCCGCGCCACCTGCTCGCCGAGCTTGGCGTCGGTCGGCGGCGGCGCCAGCGCCAGCTCGCGCACGTGGTACTCGAGGTCGAAGTGCGGATCGTCGATCCAGTACGGGTAGTCGAGCCCGAAAGGGACGGTCCGCAGCCGCCAGCGGAACGGCGGCAGCTCGGGGAGCCGCTGCTCGATCGTCCGCTGGAGGTCGGCGAGCTCCATGCGCCCGTTGGGGCGGGTCGACGGGTCGAGCACGGCCAGCCCACCGACGTGCCCCGCCTGCCGCGGGGTTTCAAGGGCCAGGAACTGTGCGTCGAGTCCGGTCAGCTGCCGCATTCGCCTCTCTCCTGGAGTCGAGTCTAACCCGTATGCTCGCCGCCCAACACCGCGAGAGGAGGAATCCAGATGCTGACGCTCACCGGACTCGACGAGGTCAGGGCGCACGCCGGGCGGGAGCTCGGCGTCAGCGAGTGGTACGAGGTGACCCAGGCTGAGATCGACGCCTTCGCCGAGGTGACGGGAGACCACCAGTGGATCCACGTCGATCCCGAGCGGGCGCGGGAGACGCCGTTCGGCGGCACGATCGCCCACGGCTTCTACGTGCTGTCGCTGGCGCCGCGGTTCTCCTACGCGCTGTACACGTTCGAGGGCTTCGCGTTCGCGCTCAACTACGGGCTGAACCGGGTGCGGTTCGTCTCGCCGATGCCCGTCGGGGGCCAGATGAGGATGCGCGCCAAGCTCATCAGCGTCGACGACGTCGCCGGCGGAGCGCAGCTGATGACCGAGCTGACCTTCGAGCGCGAGGGCGGCGAGAAGCCGGTGTGCGTCGCCGAGCAGCTCGTGCGCGTCTACACCGGCTGACGGCTCGCGGCATCGAGCCGCGCCAGGTCCTCGTCGCTCAGCTCGAGCGTGGCCATGGGCGCGAGCGCGGCGAGCTGCTCCGGCGTGCGGGCGCTGGCGATCGGGGCGACGACGGTCGGCTGGGCGCGCAGCCAGGCGAGGGCCACGGCGGCCGGCGAGACGTCGTGTGCGCCGGCCACGGCGTCGAGCGCCTCGAGGACCTGCCGGCCGCCCGGTCGCTCGAGGTACCGGGTGGCACCGTTCGCCCGGGGGCTGTCGACCGCGGGGCCGTCGGGCCGGTACTTGCCGGTCAGGAAGCCCATGGCCAGTGCGAAGTACGGCACGCAGGCCACGTGCTCGCGCGCGCAGAGCTCCTGGAGTTCGCCCTCAAACGCACTGCGCTCGACGAGGTTGAAGTGCGGCTGGAGGGCGACCGGCCGGGTCAGGCCGTGCTCGTCGGCGGTGCGCAGGAGCTCGGCCAGCCGGGGTGCGGCGAAGTTGGACACCGCGAAGTGACGGACCCGGCTGTCCCGCACGAGCTCGTCGAACGCGCCGAGGACCTCGACCAGCGGAACGTCGCTGTCGTCCGCGTGGGCGTAGTACAGGTCGATGTGATCGGTGCCCAGACGCTCGAGCGATGCCGCGCACGCGGCGCGGACGGTGTCGGGAGCCAGCCCCGGGTGGCTGCGGCCCTTGCCGACCTTGGTGGCGAGCACGACGTCGTCGCGGCGGCCGCGGGCGGCGAGCCACTGTCCGATGATCCGCTCGGACTCGCCTTCGGTGCCCCCCGGTGGGTAGACGTCCGCCGTGTCGATGAAGTTGCCGCCCGCCGCCACGTAGGCGTCGAGCACGGCGAAGGAGGCGTCGCGATCGGCGGTCCAGCCGAACACGTTGCCGCCGAGGCAGAGGGGAAAGACGTCGAGATCGGCGATTTGGGTCATGCGTGCCTGCTACCCGAACTTCGGCGCCGGCGTCGCGCCCTCGAGCAACGCCGGCGTCGAACCCGGTTGGTTCAGACCGTGACGGCGTCGCCCTCGGCGACCGCCACGCGCTCGTTGGGCACGCAATGGGTCATGACCCGGCCCTCGACATTGCGGGGGCCGTTTGACCCCAGGTTGCGCACCCGCTCGAGCTCGGCCTCGCTCAGCGTCTGGGTGTCCAGTGGCGAGAGGTGCCGAACATCGGCGACGCTCATCCCCAGGCCCTCGGCCACCCGGTGGCCGAGCTCGTCCTCGCACATGAACAGGTGCCACAGGATCCGCTCCTGGATGCGCCGGTCGCACTGCGCGAGCCCGCCGACCAGGTTGGCCACGCAGTCATCGCGCTCCCACGGCTCGGAGAGCAGGTAGCGCTCGCCCGCCTGCTGGTAGTCGTTCGTCCGCTCGATCCGCGCCCGAGTGAGACGGCCACGGATCTCCGGGCCGCGCGCCGCGCTCGGCGGCCCCGGCGCCTCGTCGAGTCCGGCGAGCAGCGAGGGCTCGTAGTTGACGTGCGGATCGCTCCCGCTGGAGTCGACCCCATAGGCCATCAGCCCGTCCCGCTGATTGGTCGCCACCCGCGCGTGCCGGGCCTGGTTGACCGGCAGCTGGAGGTAGTTCGGGCCGACGCGATAGCGCTGCGTGTCGCTGTAGGAGAACGTCCGGCCGACGAGCATCTTGTCGTCGGAGAAGTCCAGGCCGTCGACCAGCACACCGGTGCCGAACGCGATCTGCTCGTTCTCGGTGAAGAAGTTCTCGCGTTGCGGTCGAGCGTCATCGTGCCGACGTGACGCAGCGGGAACTGCTCCTCCGGCCACACCTTGGTGTCGTCGAGCGGATCGAAGTCGAGCTCGGGATGCTCCTCGTCGCTCATGATCTGCACGAGCAGGTCCCACTCGGGATGGTCGCCGCGCTCGATCGCGTCGTAGAGGTCCTTGGTGTGGCAGCCGAGGATCTGGGCCTGGACCGCCGTCGCGTCGGCCGCTGTCCAGCTCTTGACGCCCTGCCGGGGGTGCCAGTGGTACTTGACCAGGACGGTCTCGTCCTCGGCGTTGACCCACTTGTACGTGTTCACCCCGAACCCCTGCATGTGCCGGTAGCTGGCCGGGATCCCGCGCGGGCTGAACACCGTGACGACCATGTGCATCGCCTCGGGAGAGCGAGCCCAGAAGTCGAACGCCCGCTGGGCGACGTTCGCCTCGAACGACACCGGGTCCGGCTTCTGGGAGTGGATGAAGTCCGGGAACTTCATCGCGTCGCGGATGAAGAACACGGCCAGGTTGTTGCCGACGAGGTCCCAGTTGCCGTCCTCGGTGTAGAACTTCACCGCGAAGCCGCGGGGGTCACGCGTGGCCTCGGAGGAGTCACGGCCGCCGGCCACGGTCGAGAAGCGGATCGCCACGTCGGTCCGCTTGCCCGACTCCTGGAACAGCTTCGCGCGGGTGTACTTGGCGATCGGCTCGTCGCCCACCTGGCCGGTGGCCTCGAAGTAGCCGAACGCGGTGGTGCCGCGGGCGTGCACCACCCGCTCGGGGATCCGCTCGCGGTCGAAGTGCGAGATCTTCTCGATGAAGTGGTAGTTCTCGAGCGTCGCCGGGCCCCGGTCGCCGACGGTGCGCAGGTTCTGGTTGTCGTAGACCGGGTGGCCCTGACGGGTGGTGATCGTCTCCCGGTGCGTTCCGTTCTGCGGGGTGTCAGGCATCCGGCTCCTCTCTGTGGCGCGATTCTCGCGGTGGCTCCCGGAAACGTAGCGCAGCGGCGTCAGGCCTCGGGCGCGGGCGCGGGCGCGGCGACCGGACGGTGGCGAGCGCCGAGCGCGGCTCCCGCCGAGGCGACGACGACGAGCCCGATTCCCGCCACCTCCCGCGCGCTCATCCCCTGACCCAGGACGAGCAGGCCGGCCAGCGCCGCCACCGCCGGCTCGAGGCTCATCAGCACCGCGAACACGCTCGCGGCGAGCCGGCGCAGCGCCTCCACCTCGAGCGAATAGGGGATGGCCGAGGAGAGCAGGCCGACCGCGCAGCCGAGCCCCAGCGAGCGCAGCTCCAGCAGCCGGCCCCCTCCCGCGGCCAGCCCGAGGGGCAGCGCCACCACCGCCGCCACCGGCATGGCGATGGCCACTCCGGTGCCCCCGGCGAACACGCGCCCCACCCGGCTCGAGAGCAGGATGTAGGCACCCCAGAACGTGCCGGCGAGCAGGGCGAGGGCGACCCCACCGCCGTCGAGCCCGCGCCCGCCGCCGCGGCTCAGCGCCAGGATCCCGCCGAGGGCCAGCGCCACCCAGAGCACGTCTCGCGCGCGCCGCGAACCGGCCAGCGCAACGGTCAGTGGCCCGATGAACTCGAACGTGACCGCCACCCCGAGCGGAATGCGGGCCAGCGCGGCGTAGAAGCTGAGGTTCATCCCGGCGAGCACGAGGCCGAACACGGCGGCCAGAGCGAGCCGCCGCGGCGCGACGCCCCGCACGCGGGGGCGCCACAGCGCCGCCAATACGACGCTCGCGGTGGTCAGGCGCAGCAGCACGGCGCCTGAGGAGCCGACGGCGCCGAACAGGTGCGCGGCCACCGCCGAGCCGAACTGCACCGAGCAGATCCCGCCGCCGACCAGCGCCAGAGCCGGCGCGCGCGGTCCCCGGCTCAGGGCGCGAACGGCCAGGTCCGTGCCAGGTCGAGGGAGCGCGCCAGCTCGAACGGGTCGCTCTGATTCTCGAGCCACGGCCGCCCGATCCAGAGGTCGGCGTCCTCGTGGCGGGCGGCCAGGGCTCGGAGGTCGGCCGGCAGACCCCAGCGGCGGGCGGCGACGTCGGTGGTCGGCGGGATGCCGAGCGTCACGCACCGCTGCTGGCCGGGCGTGCGGCAGGCCGGCGCGTTGTCGTAGCTCGCCGGATGTCCGTACTGCTGATAGGTGAAGCCCCGCCCGTTCTGTGCCGTGTTGAGCACGAAGTGCATCCCGGGGACACCGGCGCGGGCCAGCGCCGAGACGACCTGCGCACCGAAGCGCACCTCGTCGCTCGTCGTGGCGTAGTGCGTGGCGCCGAGCGCGAACCCGCGCGTGTGCCGGACCCCGGCCGTGCGCAGCAGCCACACTGCCTGGCTCACCGTCTCCCAGTCGCTCGCTCCCGCGTCGATGTACACGGTGGCGTGCGGTAACGCCGCCAGGCGCCGCGCGGCGTCGGCCACCAGCCGGAGCGGGAGTGTCGAATGGTGCGGGACGTCCAGTGCGAGCGGGAGGTCCGGCTGGAGCACCAGCACCACCCGGGCTGACCCGATGCCCGCCGCCAGGCCGTCGATCCAGGATCGATACGCCGCCTGCTCGGGGGCGGTGGGAAGCCTCTGGCTGGCCGCGCCCTCCCACGGCACGAGACCGAACACCGCCATCTGCGCCAACACCCGCGGATCGCCTCCGGTCACGTTCCGGAGGTAATCGATGGCCGCCCGCGCGGGATCACCGTACCACTGGCCGAACCACCGCATCCGCGGCGCGAGCGCGATGTAGCCGAGCAGCTGCCGGTCGACCCCGATCGCGGCCCGATAGGCGGGAAACACCTCGTCGAGCGGGCCGCTGTAGTTGCCCCACGGCAGACCGGCGAGCGGATTGCCGCGCGGCGCGCCGGCAATCCCGGCGTTGGCCACCCCGGCTCGGGCGCCGGCCGGCTGACAGGCGCTGAATGCGCCGAGCGCCAGCAGGAGCGCCAGGCGCCGCCTCACGCGGCGGCGGGCACCGACGCCGGCTGGGGAGCCGCCGCGAGGGCGGCCGCCAGCGCGCGGTACACCTCGGGGTTCACCGCCATCCCGCAGTGGCTGGCCTCGACCTCGACCGCGTCGGCCGCCGGATCGAGACACGACCGCCACCCGACGATCCCGTCGCTGCGCGAGAAGATCGACGTGTACGCCACGTTCGGCGGAAACGGGCCGGCGAGCTGCGCGTGCGCCTCGGCGCAGCAGCCCTCGCGGCAGCGATGACGGAACAGCCCGGGCACCCCGAGTGAGCCGAGCGTGGCCACCGTCCGCACCTGGACCCGGACGAGCGGATGGACGTCGTACTGGTCGAGCAGCGGTGTGCCGAGGCAGACGATCCCGCGCACCAGGTCGGGCCGTCGCACCGCCAGCACGCGGGCCATCGTGCCGCCCCGGCTGTGCCCGATGATCCAGGCCGGCTGACCGCGGCGGCCCACCGCGGTCGCGAGCTCGGCCTCCAGGCGGCCGAGCGTCTCCTCGGTGCAGTCGACGTTGGCGCGGATGCCGGCCCGCACCGGCCGGTACCCCAGCCGGCGCAGCCAGTGGGCCATCACGCCGAGCGACAGGTCACCGGCCAGGAAGCCGGCGATCAGCAGCACCGGCTCCCCGTGGCCGCGGGGCAGCCCGTCCCCCTCCAGCACCGGATCGCGCATGAGCGCGGCGCGCTCGTGCGCCATCCGGCCCTCGCGCCAGATGGGGATCTGCAGACGGTCGATCAGAGACATCGGTCTATTTTGCCGCGCCCCCCGGCCGTCTGCCCCACCCCCCGGCTGTCTGCCACAGTTCCGGCCATGCTCGCCGCCGCCGAGGTCTCCCCCGCCTTCCGCCGGGTGATGGCGGCCAGCGAGCCGATCGTCCGGCGGTGGGGCCGGCTCGAGGTGTCCGGGCTGGAGCACCTTCCGGCGGACGGCCCGGTGCTGCTCGCCGGCAACCACGACTCGTGGTGGGACACGATCACGATCGGCAGTGCGGCGGTCGAGAAGCGCCAGATCCGCGCGCTGGCCAAGGTCTCGCTGTGGAAGTACCGGCCGGTGGGGCGCGTGCTCGACGGCATGGGCCAGATCCCGATCGAGCGCGGCACGGGCGACGCCGGGGCCCTGTCCCGGGCCATCGAGGAGCTCCGAGCCGGCGCCTGCATCGGCATCTTCCTCGAGGGCACGCGCTCGGCGGGGCGGGAGCTGCGCGCCCGCAGCGGGTTCGGCCGGATCGCCCAGGCGGTGCCGGCGGCGGAGATCGTGCTCTGCTCGGTGATCGGGACCACCGACGTGATCCGCTTTCCCCGCCGGCCTGCGCTCCGGGTGCGCTTCTTCCGGCCGGCCGGCGGGGGCCTGCAGCCGGGTGAGGACCCCGCCGCGTTCACCGCCCGGCTGCTGGCCGAGATCCGGGCGCAGGCGCCACGGGTGGGCCACGGACGCCGGCCGCCGGCCATCGCGCCGGCGTAGCCGCCGGCGTTCGCCCCTCCGCGCGTACATCGCCCCGCGGCGCGATGATGTGCGTCATGGCCCCCGACGAGCAGCTGGCCGATCGCATCCGGGAGCTGGTGCTGGTGGAGCCGGGAGTGACCGAGCGGCGGATGTTCGGCGGCGTGGCGTTCCTGGCCGGCGGTCACCTGGCGGTGAGCGCCAGCGGTCGCGGCGGCCTGCTCGTCCGCGCCGCCCCGGACGAAGAGCCGGCGCTGCTCGCGGAGGCGGGCGTCAGCCGCTTCGAGATGCGCGGCCGGCCCATGACCGGATGGCTCCGCGTGGCGCCCGAGGCGGTGGAGGAGGCCGCGGCGCTTCGCCGCTGGGTGGCGGTCGGGCTGGACTTCGCCCGGTCGCTCCCGCCCAAGCCCTGAGTCCGGCTCAGCCCGCGCTCGGCGGCAACTGGCCGCCCGGGAACGGGGGAGCGCCGGGGAAGACGCCGCCGCCCGGCGTCCCATGGTGCGACAGACGCCCCTGCCAGACCGCCTTGGCGCCGAGGTCGCCGGTGTGGAAGGTGAAGTACAGGCACCCCGCGGCGAGGACGGCCAGGACCAGCCGCAGCACCAGGCGAGTCGGCGCCGTGGCGAGCGGGCGCAGGATGCCGTTCAGCCACGACCAGACGCCGGTCCACGGCCGCTCGGCCCGGTGGGCGGCGAGCGCGACCAACAGCACCGCGGTGAACGCGATGACCAGCAGCCGGAGGATGGACGCGGCGTGGGCGTGCCGGGCGATCAGCGAGGAGTCCACCAGTCCGAGATCGGCGCGCAGCGCGCTGCCCGCTCCCATCGTCAGGTTCGTGGCGGCGAGCGTGAACACGGTCAGCGATGTGATCCACACCCCGTGCCGCTCGAACCAGCCAGGCCGGGCGGCCAGCGCGAGCGCCGCGATCGCCACGAGCGGGATGAGGATCACCGGCACGTGGAGGAACAGCGGGTGGGCGGGCAGCCCGGAGTAGATCGTGTTGATGTGGACCGGAACGAGCCCGAAGGTCAGGATCGCCAGGATCCCGAGCACGAGCTCGGCCCGCGGGCGAGCCGGGGCGGCCGGCGCGGTGGGCGATGCGGTGGCGACACTCACGGCTCGAGCGCGCCGGGATCGGTCGGGACGTCGACAGCGTAGGACTCGAGGACCTCACGGGGGACGACGTCGAGCGTCCGCTCGTGCGTCGCGGCGAGCACGACGTAGGCGGCGGCGCCGTCGCGGTGCGCCCGCAGCCAGTTCAGCGCCGTGACGCACCAGCGGTCGCCGGGGCGCAGGCCGGGGAAGTGAAACGCCGGGACCGGGGTGCTCAGGTCGTTGCCGATGCTCTGCTGATGATCGAGGAACTCGCTGCTGACCACGGCGCAGATCGTGTGCCGGCCCACGTCGTCGGGTCCGGTGCGACAGCAACCGTCACGGAAGAAGCCGGTCAGCGGGTCGTCGCTGCACGGTTCGAGCGGGTCACCGAGGACGTTGCGTTCCACGGGGTGGAGTGTCCCGCGCCCGGCGGACGCACCATGGCGCCGTGGAGCTCGACGAGACCATCGCCGGCCAGGCTGGCCGCCGCCTCGCGGTCGACGGCGTCGAGCGGAAGCGGCCCGGCGACGAGGACGTGCTGCAGCAGCGTTCCGCGTCGCTGGCGAAGGCTTCCGGCGAACCGGCGGGACGGGGCCCGCCGGGGCGGGGTGGGCGCCGGCCCGGCGCAGCCCTCGCGCACCGGACAGTCTGAGCACCGCGGCTGGGCGGCGCACACCCGCTGCCCGAACTCCATCAGCGCCTGCGCGGCGCGCCACGGGTCGTGGCCCGTGTCGACGCCACCGGCGAATCGGCGCGCCAGCACCCGGGAGACGTTGACGTCGCGCGGCAGGATCGCCTCCTCGTGGGCGAAGCAGCGGATCGCCGCCGCGGTGTAAGCGCCGACGCCGGGTAACACGGTCAGATCCTCCGGCCAGCCCTCCGCCGCGACGATGCGGGCCGCGCGATGGAGGTCCCGCGCCCGGCGGGGATAGCCGAGCCCCTGCCACTGGCCGAGGACCTCGGCGAGCGTCGCCGTCGCCAGCGCCTCGAGCCCCGGCCAGCGCGCGATCCAGCGCGTCCAGGCAACGGCGGCCCGCTCGACCTGGGTCTGAGCGCACATCACCTCGGCCACCCACACGGCGTACGGGTCACGCGTGGCCCGCCACGGGAGATCGCGGCGGTTCGCCTCCCACCAGGCGAGGATGGTGGCGAGGACCCGGGCGCTGGTCATACCGGCCGGATGATCCTAGATTGGATGCCGTGCAGCTCGAGATCTGGTCGGACATCGCCTGCCCGTGGTGCTACGTCGGTCAGCGGCGGATGGCGAGGGCGCTGCGGGAGTTCGAGCACGCGGACGAGGTGGATGTCGTCTGGCGGAGCTTCGAGCTCGATCCGGGCGCGCCGCTCGAGCGCGCGGGCGACCTCGCCGCGCAGCTGGCGCGGAAGTACGGCATGTCGGCGGAGCAGGCGCGCGAGTCGCAGGCGGCATTGAGGGCCACGGGTGCCGCGGAGGGCATCGCGTTCGAGTTCGCTCGGGCCCGCAGCGGGAGCACGTTCGACGGCCATCGCCTCGTCCACCTCGGGGCGGCGCACGATGTGGCCGGCGGGGTGAAAGCGGGCCTGTTCGCCGCCTACTTCAGCCGCGGCCGGCTGATCGCCGACCCCGACACGCTGCGCGACGCCGGCGCGGCGGCGGGACTGCCGGCGGACGAGGTGGAGGACCTGCTCGCCGGTGCCCGCTTCGCCGCGGAGGTGCGGGCCGACGAGGCCGCGGCGACCGCGCTCGGGGTGCGGGGCGTGCCGACGTTCATCGTCGACCGCCGGGTCGGGGTGACCGGCGCGCAGCCGCCGGAGCTCCTGCTGGAGATGCTCCGGCAGGGGTGGGCGCGCCGCGCCGCAACTCCGCTCGGTGAGCCGGGTTAACCTGACCGTAACCCTCCCCGGCGGGCCCGCCGACGACCCCAGGAGCCGCTACATGAACGCGCTCACGCGCCGCGTCCCTTCGTCCTCCCCCACCCGCGCACGGTGGCGTCTCGCCGGCGCCGCACTGCTCGTCGGGGCGGTGCTCGCCGGCTGCACGCTGCCCGCTCCGCCCGGCGCCGCGCCGCTGCGCTACCGCGATGTGATGTTCAGCGCCACCCAGCACGACGGCCTGGTGTACGGGAGCGCTCCCGACGCGTCCGGCACGGTGCAGAACCTGACGCTCGACATGTACACCCCGGCGGGCGACACCCAGACGCGCCGACCGGCGATCGTGCTCGTGCACGGCGGCGGGTTCCGGGGCGGCAACTCCAAGGACACGGGGATGGTGGAGCTGGCCAACGCGTTCGCCGATCGCGGCTACGTCGCGGTCTCGATCAACTATCCGCTGCTGGCCGGAACCGACATCTGCTCGAAGGACAACCCGCCGACCCAGACCTGCATCAACGCGGCATACGCCGCCCAGCACGCCACGCAGGCGGCGATCCGCTGGCTGCGCGCCAATGCGACGACGTATGGCGTCGATCCCTCCCGAATCGCGGTCGAGGGTGCGTCGGCCGGCGCCGTCACCGCGCTGGCGGTGGCGGTGAACTCGGCCGATCCGGGCACCGACGGCACCCCCGATCAGTCCTCCTACGCCCAGGCGGCGATGGCGATCTCCGGCGAGCTGCCCCACTCCGACGCCGACCTCTTCAAGCCCTCTGACAGTCCGGTGCTGATGTTCAACGGGACCGCGGACCAGACGGTCCCGTTCTCCGCCGGCGTCCAGACGGCGGGTGACCTGTACAACACCGGGGCCCTGGTCGTGTTCGAGGCGCTCCAAGGGGCTGGCCACGTTCCGTTCTCCACCGACGGCACGCTCATGATCGATCAGTCGGTGTACTTCGCCTACGACGTGCTCGACCTGGCCGACGCGGCGGGACAGCCCGCCTCGGCCGCCGCAGCCGAGCGCCGCCAGGAGGCGCAGATGGCACGCAGCAACCCGCGGTTCGCCGCCGCGCTGCGCCGGCGTCTGCGCTGAGCTCGGCCCGGCCCCGCCGGCCGGGAGTTCGAGCGTCCAGCGCGTTCGAGCTCCCGGCGGCTGCCGGGCGGCGACGTGTTGCCAAGCGGACGACGGGCCTCGAACCCGCGACCTTCGGCTTGGGAAGCCGACGCTCTACCAACTGAGCTACGTCCGCGCTGCGGCGGAGCGTACCAACGGCGTTGCGGGCGAAACGAGCCGCGACTCAGCGCATTCGCGGCGCCCACTCGACCCGCCGACGAAGCTCCCGCGGGTGCCCGATGCGCTGTGGTGGGTGAGGAGTTGCGCCGCGAGCTCACCGGCCGGCGTGCCCGGACACGATCGAGGTGCTCGCCACCCCTTCTCGATACCCGCGGTGCCCCAGCGTTCGCCGGCTCGCCGGTCACTACGCTCTGAGGGCAGAGCGATGCGCCGCTACGTCCTTCCCACGCTCGTCACCCTTGCCGCCGTAGCGCTGATCGTCCTCCTGGCGTTCGGGATCTCGCACCAGGGCGAGAACACGTCGCTGGACGCGCAACTCGCCCGCGGCCACTCGCCGCTCGCTCCCGAGGCGGCGATGGCGCTCCCGCGCCTCGGCGAGTCCGGGACCCAGACGCTCGCCGGCCTGCGGGGCCGGGTCGTGCTGCTCAACGTGTTCGCCTCCTGGTGCGAATCGTGCAAGGGGGAGTCGTCGGTGCTCCAGCAGGCCGAGCGGGAGCTCAGGGCCCACGGCGGAACGGTGCTCGGCGTCACCTATCTCGACATCGCCGGAGACACCGAGCGCTTCATGCGCCAGCAGCACCTCGACTTTCCCGTGGTCCGCGATGTGAGCGGGAGCTTCGTCCGCGCGTACGGGACCGACGCGGTGCCGGAGACGTTCGTCATCGATCGGAGCGGGCACATCGAAGCGGTGCGCCGGTACGAGATCGACACCCGGTGGCTGGCCCAGACGCTGCCGCCGATCCTCGCCGGACGCGCGTGAGACGGCCGCTCCTCACCGTCCTCCTGGCGGCGCTCCTGCTGCCCGGTGCGGCGGCCGCCGCGCCCACCCCGCGGACCTCGCTGCCGGACGTCGAGGACTCGGTCATGTGTCCCTCTTGCCGGGAGCCGCTCGCGCTGGCCCAATCGGTCCAGGCCGAGGATGAGCGCGACTACGTCCGCGGGCTCATCGCCCAGGGGCTGACCAAGCCGCAGATCATCCAGGCGCTGGTCGGCCAGTACGGCACCGCGGTGCTGGCCAAGCCGCCGGCTCGCGGCTTCGATCTCACGGTGTACGTGGTGCCGCCGGCCGTGGTGCTCGCCGGCCTGCTCGGCCTCGCCTACGCCCTGCCGCGCTGGCGGCGGCGGTCGGCGGCGCGGCGGTCCGCGGGCGATCCGGCGGCCGGACCGGACCCCCTCGCTCCGGCCGACGCAGCGCGGCTCGAGGCCGATCTCGCCCGCTTCGACGGCTGATCTGTCAGTTTCCGTCCGGGGGGTGGACGAAATCGGACACGCCGCCCTACATCGAGTCCGGCGCGCCCACCCCGAGCAGCCCCAGGGACAGGGCGATCGCGCGCCGCGCCGCGACCGACACCGCGATGCGGAAGCGTTCGACCCCATCCGGCGTCGCCCCCACCACCCGGCAGTCGCGGTAGAACGCGGTGAACTCCTGCGCCAGCTCGAGCGCGTAGGCCGCCACCCGGTGGGGGGCGCGCCGCTCGGCGGCCTCCGCCACCTCGGCGCCGAAGGTCAGGAGCTTCAGGATCAGGCCCCGTTCGGAGGGGTGCAGGCCGTCCGGCGAGGCCCAGTTCTCCGGGTCGGCCACCGCCGCCCGCACCCTCGCCTCCCCCACCCGCTCGAGCATCGAGGCGATCCGGGCGTGGGCGTACTGGATGTAGTAGACGGGGTTCTCCGCCGACTCCGAGCGCGCCAGGTCGAGGTCGAGGTCGAGCGTCCGATCGTGCGAGGAGCGGAGCATGAAGAAGCGGGTCGCGTCGACGCCGATCTCGTCCAGCAGCTCGTCCAGCGTCACGAACGCCCCTCGCCGCTTGGAGAAGGCCGCCCGCTCGGACCCGTCGACGAGGTGGACGAACTGGAGGATCGGGACCTCGAGCCGGTCGGGATCGGCGCCGAGCGTGGACATCGCCGCCTTCAGCTCCCGCGCGTAGGCGTGATGATCGGAGCCGACCGGCAGGAGCTGGCGGTCGAATCCCCGCTCGAGCTTCTCCTGCAGGTAGGCGACGTCGGCCGCCAGGTAGGTCGGCGTTCCGTCGCTGCGCACCACCACCCGGTCCTTCTCGTCGCCGAATGACGTCGTGCGCAGCCAGTCGGCGCCCTCGGAGCGGTAGACGTGCCCGGCGTCCCGCAACGTGTCGAGCACCCGCTCGATCCGGCCCGGGCTTCCCTCGTGGAGCGTCCGCTCGCTGAAGAACCGGTCGTAGCGGACGCCGTAGCGCTCGAGCGTCGTGGTGATCCGGGCGAGCAGGATCTCGACCGCCTCCTGGGCCACATGCGTGGGTTCCCGCGTCGCCGCGTCGGGGATCTGCGCCGCCAGCCCGGCCACGTACTCGCCCTGGTAGCCGCCCTCAGGGATCGCCTCCCCGCGTGCCCGCGCGCTGACGGACTCGCCCAGCAGGCGGATCTGGTTGCCGGCGTCGTTGAAGTAGTACTCACGCCACACGGCATGGCCGTGGTGGGCGAGGATGCGCGCCAGCGAATCGCCGTAGGCGGCGTGACGTCCGCTGGCGGCGACCAGCGGTCCGGTCGGATTGGCGGAGACGAACTCGATCAACACCCGCTCGGCCCGCTCACCCGCTCCGTCGCCCCCGAAGCGCTCACCCGCCGCCAGGGCCGAGGCGACCGCGGCGTGGAACCACGCATCGGCCAGCCGCAGGTTGAGAAAGCCCGGGCCGGCGACCTCCCAACCGCCCAGCGCATCGGCGAGCCGTTCGGCGAGCGATGCCCCCAGCCGCTCGGCGATCACCCGCGGCGCCGCGTCGAGCCCCGGCGCCAGCAGCATCGCCGCATTGGTCGAGAAGTCGCCGAGCTCGGCCCGCTTGGGCCGCTCGAGTCGAGGGTCGACCGCCAGCCCGGAGTCGGCGCCACGCAACTCGCCGGCCACCGCACAGACGGTGCGGCGCAGCTCGTCGATCGGGTCCGCAGGCACGCCGCCCTACGCTAGCGGCGCGGGGTCGGACACCGAGGTTGCCGCCGATCAGTAGTGGTAGGGCTCGCCGGCGAGGATCTTGTGCGCCCGGTAGAGCTGCTCCAGCAGTACGACGCGCGCCAGCTGGTGGGGCAGCGTCAGCGGCCCGAGGGAGATGCGGTGCCTGACCGCATCCAGCTCGAGCCCGAACGGCCCGCCGATCACGAAGCAGAGGTCGACGCCGGCCTGCCGACGCTCCTCCAGGAAGCGGCTGAACGCCATGGAGTCCAGCCGCTCGCCATCGCGGTGCAGCAGGGACACAAAGGCCCGGGCGGGCAGGCGGCGAGCCACCGCCTCGTCCTCCCGCACCTCGACCAGCTCCAGCCGGGTGTGGCGGGCGAGCAGCTTCTGGTAGTGCTGGACGTCGTCGGCGAACGGCGGACGCAGACGGCCGACGGCGAGGACGACGATCCGCACTGCTGGGATACTGGCAGACCTATGGACGACCAGAACCCCCCAGATCGGCACATCAACATCCACTTCGCGCCGGAGATCATGGCGGGCCACTACGCCAACTTCGCCAACGTCAGTCACTCCGACTACGAGTTCACGATCACCTTCGCGCGCGTCGACCACGAGGTCGAGGAGCAGGAGATTCCGGGAGTCGTGGTCTCCCGGATCAACCTCTCCCCCCGCTTCATGCGCGAACTGATCGATGCGATGGAGGACAACTACTCCAAGTGGCAGACCCGGGAGGGGATCAAGAACCTCCCGGAGATCGGCGGCGGCGAGCCGACCGGGGGCTGATCCACCTCCGAGCGGTGCGGTGCCGGGCGCGTCCGGCGTGCCGGGGAGACTGTGCGGATGCGGATCGCGGTGGTGTCCGACATCCACGGCAACCGACACGCGCTGGAGGCGGTCCTGACGGAGATCCGTGCCGGGGACAGCGAGGAGCTGTGGTGCCTGGGCGATCTCGTCGGCTACGGCGCCGAGCCCGACGCCTGCGTCGCCCTGGTCGCCGAGCACGCCGCCATCTGCCTGGCCGGCAACCACGACCTCGGAGTCTGCGGGGTCCTCGACCTGGAGGAGTTCTCCCGGGGGGCGGCGCTGGCCGCGAGCTGGACCCGGGAGACGATCGCCCCGGAGACGCTCCAGTACCTGCGCTCGCTCGAGCCTCGGCGGGACGGCGAGGCGGTCGGGCTCTACCACGCCAGCCCCCGCGACCCGGTGTGGGAGTACGTCCTCTCACCCCTCCAGGCCGAGCTGTGCCTCGATGCGCAGGCGGAACGGGTGGCGCTGATCGGCCACTCCCACGTGGCGTTGTCGTTCTGCCGCCGCCCGGGCGAGGCGGCGACCGGCCAGACCCGCGACGGCGGAGAGCGACTCGACCTCGCCGCCGGCGAGTGGCTGGTCAACCCGGGCAGCGTCGGCCAGCCGCGGGACGGGGATCCACGCGCCGCCTGGCTGGAGCTGGACACCGATGCGTGGTCGGCCGTCTACCACCGGACCGACTACGACATCGACGCCGCCGCGGCGGCGATCCGCGCGGCCCACCTGCCGGATTCGCTGGCCGAGCGGCTGTTCTTCGGCCAGTGAGGGGGCGCACTAAGCTCATCTCCCGGATGCGCCAGCCACTCCGCGCACTCCTGGCCGGCGGCCTCTGCCTCCCTGCTCTGCTCCTCACAGCGTGCGGGGGCGGCTCTGGCCTGCTCTCGTCCGATCAGGCCGCCAGTCTCAGCTCGCAGCTCGCCTCGGTGACCGGCGACGCCGGCGCCGGGCAGTGCGGCGCCGCCTCGAGCGCCGCCGGCGGGCTGGCCGGCGCGGTGAGCAACCTCGGTGGGGTCAACCCCCGGCTGACCGAGGACCTCGAGCAGGCGGCGAGGACCGTCAGCGCGCTCGCCGGCAGCCAGTGCACGTCGAGGACCACGACCACGACGACCAGCACCGCCACGACGAGCACCACGACCAGCACCCCGACCACGAGCTCCAGCACCACCGCCAGCTCGTCGAGCAGCGTTCCCACGAGCACGGCGAGTACGGCCACGAGCTCGAGCGCCCCCGCCACCTCGACCCCACCGAACGGCGGGGCCGGCCTCCCGAGCTCCGGCGCGGGATCCGGGGGGACGGGAACCGGCGGGGGCGCCGTCGGCAACGGACAATCACCGTGACCGGCACGACGACGATCGCCGGGCGGTACCGGATCGAGGGCCGCCTCGGGGTCGGTGGCATGTCCACGGTCCACCTGGCGTTCGACCAGCGCCTCGAGCGCTACGTGGCGCTGAAGCTGCTCGCCGAGCACCTGGCGGACGACGCCACCTTCGTCTCCCGGTTCCGGCGCGAGGCCCTGTCCGCCGCCCGGCTCGTGCACCCGAACATCGTGCAGGTGTTCGACTTCGGCTTCGACGAGGGCCACCACCAGCACTTCCTGGTCATGGAGCACGTCTCCGGCCACTCGTGCGCCGAGCTGCTGCGTGACCGCGGCCACCTGGACATCGAACCGGGCGTGGAGATCGTCGGCCAGGCGTGCGCCGGGCTGGACTACGCCCACCGCCATGGGGTCGTGCACCGCGACGTCAAGCCCGGCAACCTGCTCGTGTCCGACGCCGACGTGGTCAAGCTGGCCGACTTCGGCATCGCCCGGGCGACCGATCAGTCGAGCATCACCCAGGTCGGTTCGGTGCTCGGCACGGCGGCCTACCTGGCGCCCGAGCAGGCCCGGGGCGAGGAGGCGGGACCGCGCGCCGACATCTACTCCCTCGGCGTCGTCACCTACCAGCTCCTGTCCGGACGGCTGCCCTACGAGGCCTCGTCGCTGTCGGAGCTGGCGCTCAAGCAGCAGCGGGAGGCGCCGCTGCCGCTCTCGGAGGTCAACCCCCGGATCCCGGCCGGCCTGGCTCACGCGGTGGCGCTGGCGCTCTCGATCGAGGCGGCCGAGCGCCCAGCCGACGCACTGGCGTTCGGCGCCACCCTGCGCGACGGCGCCGCCGGCCGGCCCGTCGCCGCCCCGACCGCCGCCACCGCACACCTGGGGTCGACGGCCGCCACGCAGATGCTGTCCGGCGACGCCGATACGGAGGCGACCCGGATCGCCCAGCGGCCGCCGGAGCTCCGCCACGCCACCTCCCGCGCGGTGCCGGTGGCGCCGGCGCCCCGGGGCCGGGGGCGGACGGCACCCCCGAGCCGCCGGATCTACGAACCGCCGCAGCGACGTCGCCCGGCGCAGCGCGTCCACCGGATGCGCCGGCTGGTCGGCGTGCTGACCGCGCTGTTCGCCCTGGCGCTCGTCGTCGCGGTGCTCGTCATCGTGCTGGCCAGCGACACCTCGCACTCCGTCATCCACCTCCGTCAGGTCGCCGGCCGGGACCTGAACAGCGTCGTCAGCCAGTTCCGGCAGCTGATCGGCGAGAACACGAAGTAGCCCCGCCGGCGAGGATCGCCGCGCCGACGGCATCGAGCTCGTCCCGCTGGATCGCGTCGCGCAAGTCGTCCATCACCGCCTTGACGAAGGTCAGGTTGTGCAGCGTGATGAGACGCAGCGCGGTGAGCTCGCCGCTGCGCAGCAGGTGGTGGAGGTAGGCGCGCGAGAAGCCGGGCCCGCAGGCGGGACACCGGCAGCCGTCGAGGATCGGCGCCCGGTCGGACCGGTGGCGGGGCTTCGTCAGGTCCAGGCGCCACCGGTTCTCCGGGGCGGGCACCAGCGCCACCCCGTGACGGGCCAGCCGGGTGGGAACGGCGCAGTCGAAGGTGTCGATGCCCGCGCGGACGCCGGCCACCAGGTCGTCGATCTCGCCGATCCCGAGCAGGTGGCGCGGCTTCTGGGGCGCCCTGCGATCGAGCTCGGCGGTGGTCCAGCCGACTACCTCGTGCATCTGCGACTTGTCGCGGCCGAGGCTCCCGCCGATCGCCACGCCGCCCGCCCGCGATTCGGCGACGAGCGCCGCCGAGCCTCGGCGCAGGTCGGGTTCGACCCCACCCTGGACGATGCCGTACACCACCTGGTCCGACGGGCCGTGGCGTTTGTGCCAGGCCAGACAGCGCTCGAGCCATCGGTGCGTGCGCTCGGTCGAGCGGGCCGTGTAGTCGCGGGTGACGTGGAACGGCGTGCACTCGTCGAACACGAGCGCGATGTCGGATCCCAGCGCCGCCTGGATCTCCATCGCGGTCTCGGGAGCGAGGAAGTGCTCACCGCCGTCGAGCGGGGAGCGGAAGGTGACGCCCGCCTCCTCGATTCGCACGCCGCCGCCGGAGTGGGGCCGGCCCCGCCCCTTGATCTCGTCCGCCACGTTGCCGTGTCCGAGGGAGAACACCTGAAAGCCGCCCGAGTCGGTGATGATCGGCCGCGGCCAGCGCATCAGCTCGTGGAGCCCTCCGAGCTCGGCCACCAGGGCGTGGCCGGGGGCGAGGTACAGGTGGAAGGTGTTCCCGAGGATCAGCTCGTAGCCGAGCGTCTCGAGGTCGCGTGGCTCGAGCGTGCGCACCGCGCCCTTGGTCGCCAGGGGGACGAACGCCGGGGTACGCACCTCACCGTGCGGGAGGTGGAGCGTCCCGGCGCGGGCGAGCGTCCCGGCGTCCCGCCGGGTGACCGTGAACGTCACCCGGCGAGCCTATCCCCGGGCTACGCGGCGCTGCCGGCGAGATCCGGCGTGCTGCCGTTCTGAGCCTCCGTGCCCTCGACGGTGGCCGGCTCCTGCGCCCCGCCGCCGACGGCGATGGCGACCTTGCGCGGCTTGCGCTGCTCGGGCTTCGGGATGCGGACCTCGAGCACGCCGTGATCGAAGCGGGCCGACACGGCTGCCGGCTCGACGCCCTCGGGCAGGGTGAGCGAACGGCTGAACGTCCCCCACGAGCGCTCGACGCGGTAGTAGCCCTCCTGGCGCTCCTCGTGGTCGGCCTTGCGCTCACCGGAGATGGTCAGGACGTTGTCCTCCAGCTCGATGTTGACGTCCTGCTCGGTCAGGCCGGGCAGATCGGCCCGCAGGACGAAGTCGTCCCCGGCCTCCACCAGGTCCATGGCCGGAATCCACCGGCCCAGGGCGGAACCGTGCGCGCCGGCCGGAGCCGGAGCCTCGAAGAACGTGTTGAAGAGCCGGTTCATCTCGTTCTGGATGGTGCCCAGTTCGCGGACCGGCTCCCAGCGGATGAGTGCCATTGCGAATGACCTCCGTGGTTGAAGATTTCCCTATGTCGCACAGTATAGAAATCTCAGTCCGTTGCTGTCAAGCTTTTATTTGAGCAGCGAGCGCCCCGTCATCTCGGCCGGCTGCGGGATGCCGAGGATCTCGAGCACGGTGGGCGCCACATCGGCCAGGACCCCGCCCGAGCGCAGGGAGCACCCCGCCACGGTGACCACCAGCGGCACCGGGTTCAGCGAGTGGGCGGTGTTCGGCGAGCCATCCGGCTCCAGCATGTGGTCAGCGTTACCGTGGTCGGCCGTGACGAGCGCCACCCCGCCGGACGCGCGAACCGCGTCCAGCACCTGCCCCAGGCAGGCATCGACGGTCTCGATCGCCGTCACCGCCGCCGGGATGACGCCGGTGTGGCCGACCATGTCCGGATTGGCGAAGTTGATGATCCCGAACCGCGGCTCGTCCTCGCGCCACGCCGTCACGAACGCCGCGGCCGCCTGGCGCGCGCTCATCTGCGGCTTGTGGTCGTAGGTCGGGACGTCGCGGGGAGAGTCGACGAGTTCCCGGCGCTCCCCGGGGTGCGGCGCCTCCTCGCCACCGCCGAAGAAGTACGTCACGTGCGGGTACTTCTCCGTCTCGGCAACGTGGAGCTGACGGGCCCCCGCCGCGGCGAGCACCCCCGGCAGCGTCGTCACGGGCCGGGCCGGCGGGAACGCCACCGGGTAGGGCCAGCCCTCCTCGTACTCGGTCATCGTGGCGAACCGCTGCACCGGAGCGGCGCCCCCACGGTCGACCGAGTCGAGCCCGGGGTCGGCGAGGGCGCGCGTGATCTCGCGCATCCGGTCGGGGCGGAAGTTGAACCCCACGACCGAGTCGCCGGAGCGGATCCGCGCCTCCTCCCCCACCGCCACCGGGGAGATGAACTCGTCGGTCTCCTCGCGCCCGTACGCCGCGCGAATGGCCGCCTCCCCGGTCGGCGCTCGGTGCGCGGCCCGGCCGTGGACGAGGAGGTCATATGCCCGCTGGACCCGGTCCCAGCGCCGGTCGCGGTCCATCGCGAAGTAGCGCCCGACGACCGAGCCGATCCGGCCGTTCCCGGCTTCCCGCAGCCAGCCATCGACCCGAGCCAGGTAGCCGGCGCCGGCCGTCGGGAGCGTGTCCCGGCCGTCGCTGAACGCGTGCACGACGAGGTCAGGGACGGCGAGCTCGGCCCCGAGCGAGATCAGCGCCTGCAGGTGCTCGAGGCTCGAGTGCACGCCCCCGTCGGAGACCAGACCGATGAGGTGAACCCGCTCGGCAGCACCGAACGCGCTGCGCAGCACGTCGTTGCCGGCCAGCGACCCGGACGCCACCGCCTCGTCGATCCGGGTCAGGTCCTGAGGCACGACGGATCCGGCGCCCAGGTTGAGGTGACCGACCTCCGAGTTGCCCATCTGGCCGGCGGGCAGCCCGACGGCACGTCCGCAGGCGACCAGTTCGGTGTGCGGGCAGCTCGCCCACAGCGCGTCGAACACGGGCGTCCGGGCCAGCGAGACGGCGTTCCCCGGACCCGCCGGCGCCAGGCCCCAGCCGTCGAGGACGATGAGCGCAGCGCCGTGCGCGGGCAGCGACCCCGCGGCGCTCATCACTCGGCGGCGGCGACGATCGCGGCGAGCGAGGCGGGATCGAGGCTGGCGCCGCCGACCAGCGCCCCGTCGACGTCGGGCAGCGCCAGCAGCTCCCTCGCGTTCTCCGGCTTGACGCTGCCGCCGTACAGCAGCCGCGTGCGGGAGGCCTCCGCGCCGGAGCGGTCGCCGACCAGCGCGCGGACGAAGGCGATCGCGTCCTGCGCCTGCTCCGGCGCGGCGACCTGCCCGGTGCCGATCGCCCAGATCGGCTCATAGGCGATGACCACGTCGCCGAGCCGCTCGTTCGGCACCCGGACCAGTGCCTCCTGGACCTGGTGGCGGAGCTTGCGCTCGGTGTCGCCCCGTTCACGCTCCTCCTCGGTCTCGCCGACACACAGGATCGGCACCAGCCCCGCGTCCAGCGCCGCCGGCACCTTGCGGGCGAGCGCCTTGTCGGTCTCGCCGAACAGCTCGCGGCGCTCGGAATGGCCGAGGACGACGCCGTGAACGCCAACCTCGCTCAGCATCGGCGCCGCCACCTCGCCCGTGTAGGCGCCGGAGTCCGCCCAGTGCATCGTCTGGGCATACACCTCGACGCGGGAGCCTCGGGTGGAGTCGACCATCGCGGCGAGCGCCAGGAACGGGGGGCAGATTGCCACGTCGACCCCGTCGGCGTCGGACACCCGCGGCAAGAGGGCCTGGATGAACGCCTCGGCCTCCCCGACCGTCTTGTGCATCTTCCAGTTGCCGGCGATCAGCGGGGTGCGGCTCACGACAGCACCTCGACGCCGGGCAGCGTGCGCCCCTCGATCAGCTCGAGCGACGCCCCGCCCCCCGTCGAGAGGTGGGTCACCCTCCCGGCGAGGCCGAAGTGCGCCAGTGCCGCCGCCGAATCGCCTCCGCCGACCACCGTGACCCCCCGGGCCGCGGCCACCGCCTCGGCCACCGCGCGGGTGCCGGCGGCGAACGGTTCGAGCTCGAACGCGCCCATCGGCCCGTTCCAGAACACGGTGCCCGCGCCGGCGATAGCGTCGGCGTAGGCCGCCGCGGTCCGCGGCCCGACGTCGAGGCCCATCCAACCCTCCGGCACGTCCACTCCGTCCAGCGGGCGGGCCGGTGCGTCGGCCGCGAGGCGCTCGGCGACCACGAGGTCCACCGGCAGCCGGAGCGCGGCTCCGGCACCGCCGCCAGCCTCGAGCGCCGTCCGGGCCAGGTCGACGTCCTGGGGGGCGCACAGCGAGCCTCCGACCGCGTGGCCCTGCGCCCGGAGGAACGGAAAGCACATCGCACCGCCGATGAGGATCTCGTCGGCGACCTGCTGGAAGCGCTCGATCACCGCGATCTTGTCGCTCACCTTGGCTCCGCCGAGCACCGCCACCAGCGGTCGGGCGGGATCGCCCAACAGCCCGTTGAGCGTCTGCACCTCCCGAGCCAGGAGCCGGCCGGCGGCGCGAGCGTCGATCAGACGGGCGGCACCCTCGGTCGAGGCGTGCGCGCGATGGGCGGCGCCGAACGCATCGCCCACGTAGACGTCGGCCAGCGAGGCCAGACCGGCCGCCAGCTCCGGGTCGTTCTTCGTCTCCCCGGGTTCGTAGCGGACGTTCTCCAGCAGCAGCACCTCCCCGGGCGCGAGCCGCTGCGCCCGCTCCAGCACCTCCGCGCCGACCACCGCCGGGGCCAGCTCCACCGGCGCCTGGAGCAGGTCAGACAGGCGCTCGCCGACCGGGCGCAGCGACAGCTCCGGCTCGCGGTCCCGCGGCCGCCCGAGATGCGATGCCAGCACGAGTGCCGCCCCCCGGTCGCGGAGCTCGCGCAGCGTCGGCAGCGCGGCCCGGATGCGGGTGTCGTCGGCCACCGTGCCCGCTGCCAGCGGCACGTTGAAGTCGACCCGAACGAGCACTCGCCGCCCCCGGAGCTCCCCGAGGTCGTCCAGCGTCCTCACAGGATCCGCTGCACCACTTCGGCGACCCGGTTGGAATAGCCCCATTCGTTGTCGTACCAGGCGACGACCTTGACCATCGTTCCGTCCATCACCGCCGTGAGCTGCGAATCCACGATCGACGAGTGCGGGTTCTTGACGATGTCCGAGGAGACGATCGGGTCCTCGGTGTAGGCGAGGATGCCCTGCATCGGGCCCTCGGCCGCCGAGCGCAGCGCCCGGTTGACCTCGTCGATCGTCGTCTCCCGCGCCGCCTCGACGGTCAGGTCGACCACCGAGCCGGTCGGGACGGGCGCGCGGATGGCGAAGCCGTGGAGCTTGCCGTTCAGCTCGGGGACCACCAGACCGATCGCCTTGGCCGCGCCGGTCGAGGCCGGGATCAGGTTGACCGCGGCCGCCCGAGCTCGGCGAAGGTCCTTGTGCGGCATGTCCTGGAGCCGCTGATCGGCGGTGTAGGCGTGGATCGTCGTCATCAGGCCGTGGCGGATACCGATCGTGTCCTGGAGCACCTTGGCCACGGGCGCCAGGCAGTTGGTCGTGCACGACGCGTTGGAGATCACGTCGTGCGACTCCCGGTCGTAGGCGCCGTCGAAGTTGACCCCGAGCGCCACCGTGACGTCCGGATTGGTGGCGGGGGCCGAGATGACGACCTTCTTCGCCCCCGCATCGAGGTGCTTGGCCGCGTTCTCGCGGTCGGTGAACAGACCGGTCGATTCGATCACCACGTCGGCGCCCAGCTCGTGCCACGGCAGCGCCGCCGGGTCGCGCTCGCCAAGCACGCGGATCTCCCGCCCATCGACCCGCAGTCCGGTCTCGGTCGCCTCGACCGTGCCGGGGAACGGCCCGTAGTTCGAGTCGTAGCGGAGCAGGTGCGCGATCGTCTTCGGATCGACGAGATCGTTCAGCGCCAGCCACTCGATGTCCGCGCCCCGCTCGTAGGCGGCCCGGAAGACGTTGCGGCCGATCCGTCCGAAGCCGTTGATTGCCACGCGTACCGCCATGCGTTCTCAGTACCTCCGCTGCTCGAAGTTGTGCTCCGGGCACCCGACTCGGGGCCCGCCTCCCCACGGGGGCAACGGAATCTACCGGCGCGCCGGGCTCAGCGCCGGGAGACGACCTCGAGCCGCAACCCGTCCGGGTCGCGCAGGTACCCCGCGTAATACCGTCGGCCGTACTGAGGACGGGGCCCGGGCGCGCCGTCGTCGCTCCCGCCGTGGGCCAGCCCGGCCGCGTGGGCCGCGTCCACCGCGGCCTTGCCGTTGGCGAGCAGGGCGAGGTGGCCGTACCCCGGGCCGGGGGGGCGGCCGCGCACGACGATCCACAGCTGTGGCGCGTTGACCCCGTAGGCGATGGCATGCTCGGAGGCGACCATCCGCCGCACCCCGAGCGCGTAGCAGACGGCGTCGTAGAAGCGAGCCGAGCGGGCGAGGTCGGCGACCTCGAGACCGATGTGGTCGATCACCCGGCCACGGTCAGCCGGCCTGGCGGACGTCTCGGTGGAGGACCTCGACGAGGTACTCGCGGGCGTCGCCGTACCGGGTGGCGAGATGCTCGGCGATCGCCACCGACCGGTGACGGCCGCCGGTGCAGCCGATCCCGAGGACGAGGTGCGCCTTGCCCTCGGCCCGGTACTGCGGCAGCAGGTAGTCGAGCAGCGGGTGGAGGCGCTCGAGGAAGGCGTCGAGCTCCCCATCCCGGTTGATGAATGCGAGCACCGCGGGATCGCTGCCGGTCAGCGGCCGCAGGTCCGGCTCGTAGTGCGGGTTGGGCAGGAAGCGGACGTCGAGCATCAGGTCCGGGTCGCGCAGCGGTCCGTACTTGAAGCCGAAGCTCTCGAACGTGATCGCCAGCCGCCCCGGCGTGCGCGTCGGGAGCAGCTCGTCGGCCAGCTTGCGGCGGAGCATCGCGGCGGACAGCCCCGTGGTGTCGATCACGACGTCGGCGCGCTCACGCAGCGGGGCGAGCTGCCGCGCCTCCCGGCCGACCCCCTCCAGCACGCTCCCGGTCGGGGCGAGCGGGTGGCGGCGGCGAGTCTCCTTGTAGCGGGTGAGCAGCGTCTGCTCGTCGGCCTCCAGGAACAGGACGCGGTGGCTGAGGCCAGCCGCGCGCAGGTCGTCGAGCATCCGGGCCAGACCGTCGAAGTAGCTGCCGCCCCGCACGTCGGAGACGACCGCCGCGCGCGCGACCTTCGAGCCCGCGTGCATGAACAGCTCGACGAGCGTGTGGATCATCTCCGAGGGCAGGTTGTCGACGCAGAAGTACCCCTCGTCCTCGAACACCGCCATCGCGGTCGACTTGCCCGCGCCGCTGAACCCGGTGATGATCACCAGGTCGGTGAGCGCCGGCGCCTCGCCGTCGGCTCCGCCGCCCCCGCCCGGCGCGTCCGACCGCAGGCTGGCTGCGGGTTGCTCTGCCACCGCACTGCATGTTGACGGCTCGCCCGGATCGACGCCGCACCCGGCGCGGGGCTGTGCCACGATCTGATCGTGCGGGGCGCCGAGGTGATCATCTGCGGCCTGGTGGCGGCCGCACTCGCTGCCGGGCCGGCCGCCGCTCCGCCGGCCGGCGCCGATCCCGTCTTGGAGTCGGTGCAGGTCGCCGCCGCGCCGGGCGGCCGACCCCTGCCGGCGGGATTCCTGTCCTTCTCGTTCGAGTACCCGGCGCTGGCGCAGTACACCGGGCGTGACGCGCACGCCGTCAACCCCGTCCTCGTCGCGCTGCTCCGGGCCCTCAATCCGCTCGGGCACGCGGTGCTCCGCGTGGGCGGCGACTCGACCGATCAGACGTGGTGGCCGGTCCACGCGGAGCGGCGCCCGCCGGGGGCCGACTACGGTCTGACCAGCGGCTGGCTGGGGGCGGCGCGGGCGCTGGCGCGGGAGACCGGCGAGCGGTTGCTGGTGGGGATCAACCTGGCGGCCGACCGCCCGCGCGAGGCCGCGCTGGAGGCTCGCGCGCTCCTGCGCGGGATCGGCCGCCGCTACCTCGCCGGATTCGAGATCGGCAACGAACCCGACCTCTACACGGAGTCGAGCTTCGCCCACGAGTCGATCACCCCGCGCAGTCGAGGCTACGGCTTCCCCCAGCTCACCCGCGAGTTCACGCGCTGGCGGCACCTGCTGCCGGCGGGCGTCCCCGTGGCCGGCCCGGCACTCGCCACCCTGGCGTGGGCACCGAACCTCCCGGGCTTCCTCGCCGCCGAGCCGGGTCTGAGCGAGCTGACGCTCCACCGCTACCCGCTGCACGGCTGCGGCACCAGCGTCGCGCAGCCCGGGTATCCCTCGATCGCCAACCTCCTCTCCCCGGCCGCATCGGTGGGGCTGGCCCTGACGCTGGCGCCGTACGTGTCGCTGGCCCATGCGCACGGGGAGACGTTCCGCCTCGACGAGCTGAACTCGGTCTCGTGCTTCGGGCGGGCCGGCGTCAGCAACACGTTCGCCTCGGCGCTCTGGCTCCTGAACGCGCTGTTCGCGCTCGCCGAGAACGGGGTCGACGCGGTCAACCTGCACACGCTGCCCGGCGCCCCGTACCAGCCGTTCAGCTTCCGCCACCGCGGATCCGGCTGGCGGGCCACCGTCCACCCCGTGTTCTACGGGGCGCTCGCCTTCACCCGCGCGTTCCCGCCCGGGGCGCGGGCGCTCCCGGTGTCCAGCCCGGACGGACCGGTGTCGGCGTGGGCCACCCGCGACCGGCGGGGCACCCTCCGCGTCACGCTCGTCAATCCGACCGGCGCACCGGTCGCCGTCTCGCTCGATCTGCCGCGCGGCGGGGCGGCACCGCTCACCGCCCAGGTGCTGAGCGCTCCCGGCGTGGCGGCCACCGGCGGCGTCAGCCTGGGTGGTCAGAGCTTCGCCGCGCCGACGGCCACCGGCCGGCTCGCCGGGCATCCGGCCGAGCCGAGGATCTCGTCCGCTGGCGCCGGCTACCACGTCCGGGTGGCGCCGTACAGCGCCATGCTCCTCACCGGTTAGACGCCGCTCTTGTGCAGCTCGCGGTGGAGCTCACGCGCGAGCTTGCCCGGCAGCCCCGGCACCGCCTCCAGCTCCTGACGGGAAGCGGCGAGGATGGCATCCGGGGACCCGAAGTGCGCCAGCAGCGCGCGCTTGCGAGCGGGCCCGACGCCGGGCAGGTCGTCGAGGATGGACGCGGTCATCGCGCGGTCGCGGCGGATCCGGTGGTGGGTGATGGCGAAGCGGTGGGCCTCGTCACGCAGGCGCTGCAGGAGCTGGAGCTCGGGCGTGTCGTGATCCAGGCGCAGCGACTGCTCGCGGCCGGGGATGAACACCTCCTCGATCCGCTTGGCCAGCGAGACAATGCGCACACCGCGCTCGCGGAAGGGGCCGAGGGCGCGCAGCCCGGCCGACAGCTGGCCCCGGCCGCCGTCGATCACGATCACGTTCGGCAGGGCGGCGAAGCCGGCGTCGTACTCCTTGTCGTGCGGGGAGACCTCGCGCTGGGCCTCCCAACGGGCCAGCCGGCGGCTCAGGACCTCCTCCATCGCCGCGAAGTCGTCGGGCATCCCCGGGGTCCCCGCCGTGTCGCCCAGCACCTTGAAGCGCCGGTAGTCGGACTTCTTCGGCGCCCCGCCCTCGAACACCACCATCGAGGCGACGGTGTTCGTCCCCATCAGCGTCGAGATGTCGAAGCACTCGATGCGCAGCGGGATCGTGTCGAGGCCGAGTGCCCGCTGGAGGCCGTCGAGCGCCTCCACTCGCTGCTGGCGCCGGCGCTCGGAGCGAAGCCGCTCCTGATCGAGCGCGAGCGCGGCGTTGCGCTGCGCCAGCTCGAGGATGCGCCGCTTGTCCCCGCGCTCGGGCAGCCGCACCTCGACGGAGCCGCCGCGGCGTGCCGCGAGAGCCTCGCCGAGCGCCGGGCCGAGGTCGTGGCCGACGACGACGAGCGGTGGAATCATCATCGCGCTGCCGTAGTACTGGAGAATGAACGCCTCGGCGACCGCCGCGGCGTCGCCCTCGGCCGAGTTGTCGAGGTAGAAGCTCTGGCGGTCGGCGAGCACGCCGTCGCGAACCTGGAACACCTGCGCGTTCGCCTCCCCCTCGCCGGTGGCGACCGCGATCGCATCGAGGGTGCCGGCGGTCTCGGACGCGATGCGCTGGCGCTCGAGCAGCGAGCGGACGGCCCGCAGGCGGTTGCGCTCCCGGGCGGCGTCCTCGAAGCGCTGTTCGGCGGCCGCGAGCTTCATCGCGAACTCCAACTCTCGCTCGATCTGTCGGTAGCGGCCGGACAGGAAGGCCATCACGCCGTCGATGCCAGCGCGATAATCCTCGCGGCTGACGTAGCCGACGCAGGGCGCTTCGCAGCGCTTGATGTAGTAGTCCAGGCACGGCGAGCCGCTCCGCCGCCCGGGGGTGGGACCCTCGCAGGAGCGGAACATGAACACCTTGCCGAGCACATCGAGGGTCTGGCGGACCCGGCCGGCGTTGGAGAACGGGCCGAAGTAGGCGCGGTCGCGACGATGGCGCTCCCGGGTGAAGTAGACGCGCGGGAAGTCCTCGTCGAGGCTGATGGCGATGTACGGATAGGACTTGTCGTCCCGCAGGCGGATGTTGAACCGCGGCTTGTACTGCTTGATGAAGTTCTGCTCGGCGAGCAGGGCCTCGGCCTCGGTGTGGACGACGAGCGCCTCGACCTGGTCGATCATGGGAACCAGATCGCGCCCCGCCCGGGTGCTGGGGTTCGTGAAGTGGGAGAGCACCCGCTTCTTGATCGATTTCGCCTTGCCGACGTAGATCACGCGCCCGCGCTCGTTGCGGAACAGGTAGACGCCGGGCTGGTCGGGGAGCTCGAAACGTCGGTCGGCGGAGACGACGGACACTGCTCGTTCGAGGATAGGCGCGGGCCGGAGTGTCCGATTCCGTCCGGGGGGTGGACGGAATCGGACAGATCACGCCGAGGGCGGGCGGGGGACGAGGAGGCCCCCGGCGGCCAGGATGAGGCCGGCGAGCGCGACCCACTCCCCCGGGCCCGCGCTCGCTCCGGGCGACACGTAGTCCCCGCGGGCGGCGTCGAACACGTTGACCCCGCTGGTCGGCGGGACGGCGAGGGCGTGAACGGCGAAGGCGGCGGCGATCGCCAGCCCGGCGAGCCACGCCACGCGGCCGCGCGGGAGCCGGAGCGCTACCACGGAGGAGAGCGCCAGCGCCGCGGCGAGCAGAGCCAGCAGGACGTCGGCGAACGTGTAGAGCTGCCACGCGTCGGGACTGCGCGGGACGCCGCTCAGCACCGGGTTGGCCGCCCCCACCCGCGCCAGGAAGCCGGCGTCGTACTGGTGGCTCCAGGGCAGGAACAGCGCCAGCGCCAGGCCGCCGGCGCCGGCCAGCCGCAGCGCCCGGCCCACCCGGATCACGGCGGGCGACCTCTAGTACCGCCGGGCCGACAGGGCGACCGCGGCCACCGCGTACGCGCAGGCGATGAGCAGCAGGAACCACGCCACCTTGCCACCCGCGGTGTTCCACAGCCGACCGGTGGCGGTGAGCGTCAGGGCCGCCACGCCGAGGGCTCCATAGACCGCGCCGCGCCGGCGCTCGCCCAGCGAGTAGAGCGCCACCCGGTGCTCGCGGTACATGAGCATCGCCACCCAGGCCAGCGACGCCAGGAACACGAGCGAGACGACCTGGATGGTGACGCTCGCTCCGGTGCCGCCACCGGGGATGACGACGATCAGCGCCGCCGCCGCGGCGACGATCAGGACGTTCCGGAGGTTCCGCACGTCAGGAGGTTCTAGCGCAGCGCGGCGACCGTGTCGCCGTCGGCCACCGGCTCGCCCTCGACGCCGGCCGGCTCGGCCGCGAACCGATACCCCACCCCGAAGTGGGTGTGGACGTAGCGCCATCCGGGGGAGATCCGGTCGAGCTTCTGGCGCACCTTGCGCACGAACACGTCCACCGAGCGATCCCCGCGCGCCATCGTGTAGCCCCACACCCGGCTGTAGATCTCCTCCCGCTCCAGCACCCGGCCCTCGGCGCCGGCCAACTCGGCCAGCAGCTCGAACTCGCGCCGGGAGAACGAGGCGGGCCGTTCGCCGGCGTAGGCATCGAACCGGTCGGCCCGGATCTCGATCTCGCCCGCCACCAGCGCTGGCTCGCAGGCGGGCGTGGCGGCCGCCCGGCGCCGGCGGAGCACGGCCTGGATCCGAGCGACCAGCTCCTCGGGATGGCAGGGCTTGGTGATCCAGTCGTCGGCGCCCGCGCGCAGCGCGCGGACCCGTTCGGAGACCGGAGCGGGCGAGCTGACCATGAGCACCGCGAGGTTCGGCAGCTGCTCGGCGACCGCTTCGAGGTGCCCGCTGCCGCCGACCGCCGGGTTGAGCACGAGCGCGTGCAGCCGCAGCTCGGCCAGCTCGGACGGCCTGGCCGCGTAGGGCAGCACCCAGCGCTGCCAGTCGAGTGCCTCCATCCGGCGCTCGACCACGGTGAGCAGCCCGGTGTCGTCGTCGATGAGGGCAACCCTGACGGCGCCCACGTCGCTCCGAGTCATCGATTTCGCAGGATAGGCGATCAGGCGGATGCCGCCCGCTCCCAGCGCTCCATCAGCTCCTCGACCCGCCGTCGTGCCCGCTCGTAGCGAGAATTCGCTTGCGCGGCGCGTTCGGGCGAGGACCACGCACCCGGATCGGCGAGCTCGCCCTCGAGCGTCTGCAACTCCGCCTCGGCTGCTTCGATCTCGGCCTCGAGCGCGCGTTCGGAGCTTGGATTCCCGCGGCGGCGGCTCGCGGGGCGGGCCGCCTCGGGCTTCGGTCGCCCCGCCGGCGGGTGCGGGGCCGCGGCGCGCTCCTCCCGAGCCCGCAGATACTCGGGCCAGCCGCCGACGTAGCTCCGCAGCGTTCCATCCTCCACCGCGACGGTGCGGGCGCCCACCGCGTCGAGCAGCGCCCGATCGTGGGAGACGAGCAGGAGCGTGCCCTGGAACTCCGACAGCGCCGACTCCAGCGCCTCCCGGCTGTCGAGGTCGAGATGGTTGGTCGGCTCGTCGAGCACGAGCACGTTCGCGCCGCCCGAAACGAGGATGGCAAGCGACAGCCGGCGGCGCTCGCCGCCCGACAGGCCGTCGAGCGGCTTCTCGGCCTCCTCGCCGCTGAAGTGGAAGCGCCCCAGCAACGCCCGGGCGGCGTTCGGCGTCAGCCCGGTCACCCGCTGGCAGGCCTCGAGGACCGTCCGCGCACCCCCGGCCGAGAGCTCCTCGGCGTGCTGGGAGAGGAAGCCGATCGTCACGTTGTGACCGGTGCGAAGCTTGCCGCGGACGGCCGGCGCGCCGTCCTTCGAAGCTCCGTCGAGCTCGCGTCGCCCGGCGAGCGTCTCGATCAGGGTCGTCTTGCCGGTGCCGTTGGGCCCGACGAGTGACACGTGCTCCCCGCGCTCGAGCCACAGCTCGGCGTCCTGCAGCAGCATCCTGTCGCCGATCGTCACCTGGCCCGCCTGGAGCTCGAACACCACCCGGCCGCTTCGCGCCGGCGGCTTGAAGGCGAACGCCAGCCCACCGCGGTCACGCGGATCCCGCTCCAGCCGCTCGACCTTGTCCAGCCGCTTGGCCCGGGACTGGGCCTGCCTCGCCCGGGTGCCGGCCCGGAAGCGGGTGACGAACCGCTCGAGCCGGGCGATCTCCGCCTCCTGGCGCTCGATCGCCCGACCGAGCGCCAGATCGCGGGCCGCCTTCTCCCGCCGCCAGGCGTGCCAGGTGCCGGGGAAGAACTTGCCGCGGCCCCCTTCGAGCTCGAGCACGCTCGTGCCGACCGCCTCCAGGAACCAGCGGTCGTGCGCGACGAGGACGATCGCGGCGTCGAGCCCGATGAGATGGGACTCGAGCCACTCCAGCGACTCGATGTCGAGGTGGTTGGTCGGCTCATCGAGCAGCAGCAGGTCGGGCTCACCGGCCAGCGCGCGGGCGAGCGACGCCCGGGTCAGCTCACCGCCCGAGAAGGTCGCGAGCGGGCGGCCCAGCGCGCGGTCGTCGGTGAAGCCGAGGCGATGCAGGGTGGCCAGAGCCCGTTCGCGCCAGCCGTAGCCCCCGGCCTGCTCGAGCCGCGCCTGGGCGGCGGCGTAGCGATTCAGCGTCGCCTCGTCGTGAGCGCCGCTGGCCATCGCCCCCTCGAGGCGCTCGAGCTCGGCCTCGATCTCGACGAGTTCGTGCGCCCCCTCGAGCACGTACTGGCGCAGCGAAACGGCGCGCTCGCGCGGGGGGCGCTGGTCGTGCAGGGCGACGCGGATCCCCTTCCCGAACACGAGCTCGCCGCCGTCCTTCGACGCCTCGCCGGCGAGCATCCGCAGGAGGGTCGTCTTACCCGCCCCGTTCCGGCCGGACAGGGTCATCCGGTCGCGGCGCTCGAGCTTGAACGAGATCCCCCGCAGCAGCGGCTCGCCGGCCACGTCCTTGGCCAGGTCGGATGCGATGAGAACCGCCATGGCGGCCCATGGTAGGTGTGACGGAGAGCGCCGCCTGGACGGCCGGACCGATGCTCAGCGCGAAGGCGAGCGTGCCGACCCCGACCGTCCCGCCGAGCAGCCAGCCGATGCCCACCACGCTCACCTCGAGCGTCGCTCGCACCACCCGCACCGAGCGGCCGGTCCGGCGGTGCAGCCCCGCCATCAGGCCATCGCGCGGGCCCGGGCCCAGCCCGGTCCGCAGGTAGAAGCCGGATCCCACCGCCTCGGCCAGGATCCCCGCCGGGATCATCGCGGCCCGCCACCCCAGCGCGGTCCGCGCCGGCAGGAGGCCGAGCGTCAGGTCGAGGAACGTCCCGACGAGCACCGCGTTGCACAGCGTGCCCAAGCCCGGTCGCTGGCGGAGTGGGCCCCAGGCGAGGAGCACGACGAACGACAGGACGATCGTCGCCGCGCCGACCGACAGGGGGGTGTGGCGGGCCACCCCCTGGGCGAGGACGCTCCACGGGGAGTTGCCGAGTCGCGAGCCGACGAGCAGCCCCTCTCCGCCGCCGAACAGCGCCAGGCCGAGGAGGAGGCGACCGAGAGTCCCCGGCCCGGCGCGCCAGCCGGGATGCGCGCCGAGTGCCGCGGGGGCCGCCATGCGTCTGCAGGCTACGCGGCGGGTAGCCCGCCCCGGTGGCCTCCACGCGGACCCCGCCGCCCGTCCCCCCGCTCGTCCTCCCGGCCGCCCGCACGGTTGCCGTGCCCGGGCGCGGCGAGTGCTTCCTGCGCGATACGGGTGGCGAGGGCCCTCCGGTGCTGCTCCTCCACGGCTGGATGGCGACCGCCGACCTCAACTGGGCGGGGGCGTACGGCGCGCTGGCCGACGCCGGCTACCGGGTGCTGGCGATCGACCACCGCGGGCACGGGCGCGGCCTGCGGCCGCTCGAGCCGTTCCGCCTCGCCGACTGCGCCGCCGACGCCGCCGGCGTGCTGCAGGCGTTGGACACGGGTCCGGCGATCGTCGTTGGCTACTCCATGGGCGGCGCGGTGGCCCAGCTCATGGCGCGCGATCACGCCGAGGTGGCACGCGGCGTCGTGCTCGGTGGCACGGCTCAGCACTGGCAGGACCGCCGGACGCAGAGGCGCTTCCGGGCGCTCGGGATGCTCGGCCTGGCGCTGTCGCTCGCCCCGCGACAGCTGTATGGGTGGGGGCTGCGACGGAACGGCATCCAGAACGAGTCGGCGGCGGCCTGGGTGCAATCTGAGCTCCTGCGCCACTCGGCCCGGGACATCGCCGAGGCGGGACGGGAGCTCGGCCGGTTCGACTCCCGGCCATGGCTGCCCGGCGTGGCCCCGGAGGTGGCTGTCCTGCTGACGACGCGCGACGAGCTCGTCGCGCCGCGCAAGCAACGCGAGCTGGCCGCTGCGGCCGGTGGCCCGGTGGTCGAGTGCGAGATCAGCCACATGCAGGTGATCGAGCGGGCGGCGCAGTTCAACGCCGCCCTGCTGCAGGCCATCGCTGCGGTGGGCGGGGGCCCGGTGGGGGCCTCCGGGGCCCGGGCATCCGGTACCCTGGCCGCGTGACCCGCGCCCGGCGACTGCTCACCACCCTCAGCCTGGCCTGCCTGACGCTGATGGTGCTGGCCCCGCTCGCGTTGGCGCAGGGCGCCGGCGAAAACGGAGGCGGTCAGGGCCTGTACGGCGAGACCTCCGACAAGGTGGTCACGGACGCGATGTTCATCGTGATCGCGTTCTTCCCGACGGTCATCACGATCTTCTCGCTCATCCAGTGGCGGCTCGACAAGCGCAAGCACGCCCGGATGGATGCCGCCAAGGCCCGTGCCGTCAGCCAGGAATGGCACGGCGGCTGGTAACGCCAGATCCGCTTTTAGTCAGATCCGGAACACCGGGATCAGCCGCTCCTCCCGCTCGGCGTCGATCCGGGCGATCACCTCGATGTGCGACTCCAGCCCGGATCCCCGGAGCTTGGTGGCCAGCAGCTCGTCGACCTGGAAGATGCCGGCGCTGCCCGACATGACGATCTCCACGCGGACCGCGCGGTCCTCTCCGGCGGCGATTGTCACCTCCTGGATCTCGTAGGCCGAGAGCGAGTGGATGTTCAGCTGGCCACGCTCGAACGGCACCCGAGAGCGGCCGCGGGCCATGTCGAGCGCATCCGCCACCCGCACGATGCCCGCTTCGATCGTGAACGGGGCGCCCTGACGACGGTGGCCGATGATCGCGTGGAGCGCCTCGGAGGCGACGATCGTCCGCTCCGGCTCCTCGTAGGCGTCCGACAGCAGCTCCCAGAGCTTGTCCGCGGTGAGGAACAGGCTGAAGCGCTCATGATCCTCCCGGTGGATCGACATGCCTACGCAGTGGAGCAGGCAGCCGGCGGCGATCACCACCTCCGCATCGCGCTCCCGCAGACCGTAGTCGGCCACCAGGCTCGGCACCACGCCCCGGCGGAACAGCAGGCGGGCGAGGCGCAGCGCGATGTTCAGCACGATCTGGATGTGGACCCAGGAGTGATCGGACATCCCGAGCCGCCGCGTCGCGTTCACCGCCGAGACGTGCCACCACGCCTTGACCTGCGGGTCGGCGTTCACCGCCTCGAGCAGCGCCTCGAGCCGGCGGTTGCCGCGGGTCGGCGCCCGGACCCGCATCTCCGCCAACGCCTCGCGCGGTGGGAGCGGCGGGTCGAGCGGCGGCGGCTCCGCACCGCCGGAGGGCAGTGGCTCCGGTGGCTCCTCGCTCACCCGGCCGCCTCGAGCAGCACGCCCTCCCGCACGCCGCCGAGGCCCACCTGGAGCGGCGCGGCGAGGCGGCGGGCGATGCCGCAGAGGATGAGCAGCCCGGCGGGGAGCAGGCGGACCCGCTCGCGGTCGAGCGCGAAACGGCGGGAGACCTCGGCCGCCGGCGCGGCGGCCAGCAGCGCCAGAGCCCGCTCGAACGCGGGCTCGTCGAGCAGCGCGCCGCCCAGCCGCCGCAACGAGGTGGCGCTCCCGCCGACTGCCACCGCCTCGGCCGGGTGCGGGACGGTCACGTCGCCCAGCCCGGACTCCACCGCCTGCCGCGCGGCGGCGAGCTCGACCGCCGACGGCGGATCGCCCGCCAGGCACGCATCGGCGACGTCGCCCGAGCCGAACGGCAGCGAGACGGCGAACAGCGGTTGCGGATCATCCGCCTCGCCGACCACGATCTCCGACGAACCGCCACCGACGTCGACCACGCCGAGCAGCCCCGCCGGGGCGTGTCCGAGCGTGCCACGGGCACCGGCGAATGCCAGCCGCGCCTCCTCGTCACCGGACAGGACGCGAACCTCGACCCCGCACGCGGCGCGGATCGCCGCGGCGAGCGCCTCTCCGTTGCGTGCCCGGCGAATGGCGGCGGTGGCCACGGCGTGCACCTCCTCGACCCCCATCCGGCGTGCCTGTTCGAGCTGGCCGCACACCACCTGGGCCACCTCGGCGATCTTCGCCGCGCCGATCGACTCCCCGGTGTGGAGCTCGGCGCCGATCCGGGTGAACGCGCGCTCCTGATGGACCTCGAGCAGGCGCCCGGGCGCCGTCTCGGCGACGAGCAGCCGGGTCGTGTTCGAGCCGATGTCGATGCACGCGCGGCGCACGGTCACGGGCACTCACGCTACCGCCTGACCGGCGACCGCGGTCCGCAACAGGGGCCAGCCGGCCGCGGTCACCAGCGCCGCGCCCACCGCCGCCACCGCCAGGGCCACCCGAGCACCGGCCGGTGCGGTCAGGCCCCGCCGAGCAGGATCCACGACGCCGTCGAGCGCGGCGACGAAGAGCACGCCGGACAGCGTGAAGCGGTGCACGAGCCAGGCGAGCAGCCCGAACAGGAGGGCCTCGGCGCCGTAGAGGACGGGGAAGCTTCAGGACCCTGCGCACCGAGGCGGACCTTAACCCTTGACATCATGGATGGGGTGAGCCCACCCGCCATCGAGGTCCACGGCCTCTGCAAGGCCTACGGCGATCACGAGGCGGTACGAGGCGTCGATTTCACGGTGGCGCGCGGCGAGGTGTTCGGTCTGCTCGGACCGAACGGGGCCGGCAAGACGACCACGGTCGAGATCCTCGAGGGGTATCGGACGCGCAGCGCCGGCGAGGTCCGGGTGCTCGGCATGGACCCCGGCGACCGGTCTCGGGAGCTGCGTTCGCGGGTGGGCATCGTGCTCCAGAGCACCGGCCTGTACCGCCACATCCGGGTTCGCGAGGCGGTGGCGCACTTCGGCGGGATGTACCCGCACCCGCGGGACGTCGACGAGGTGATCGCCCTCGTCGGGCTGGAGGGCAAGGAGCAGGCGATGAGCCGAACGCTGTCCGGCGGCCAGCTCCGCCGGCTCGACCTGGCGCTGGCACTGGTCGGAGATCCGGAGCTGATCTTCCTCGACGAGCCGACGACGGGATTCGATCCGGCCGCGCGCCGGGCGGCCTGGGACACGATCCGGGCGCTGCGAGCGCTCGGCAAGACCGTGCTGCTGACGACGCACTACCTCGACGAGGCGCAGGCCCTGGCCGACCGGGTGGCGATCATCAAGGACGGCCGCATCCTCGTCGAGGGACGCCCCGGTGAGCTCGGCTCGGCCACGGTCTACCGGGTCGCGTACGCCGGGCCGGCGGGGCGGCGGGTCGAGCACGAGACCGAGGATCCGACGGCGCTCCTGCACGAGCTGACCGGCGCGGCACTGGCCCGCGGCGAGCGGCTCGAGGGGCTCAGCGTCTCGCGCCCGTCGCTGGAGGACGTCTACCTCGAGCTGACGGCCGACGACGCAGAGCCGGAGCGCCAGGAGGCGACGGTCGGTGGCTGACGGGCTGACCCTGGCGTGGCGGCAGTACCGGCTCGAGCGACGCCTGTTCTGGCGCAACCCGAGCGCCGCGTTCTTCAACTTCCTGCTGCCGCTGCTGTTCCTCGGCTTCTTCGGCGCGATCCTGCACGGCAACCAGCACGACCTGAACGTGATCGTGCCGGGCATCGCCGGGATGAGCGTCATGTCGACGACGTTCACCGCGCTGGCCTTCAACATGACCTTCCTCCGGGAGCAGGGAGTGCTGAAGCGGATCCGCGGCACGCCGATGCCCGGGCTCTCCTACCTGCTCGGCATCGCCGGCAACGCCATCACCAACACCGCGCTCCAGGTGACGATCATCACCGTGGCCGGTCGGCTCTTCTTCGGCACCGGCTGGCCGCGCGACTGGGGCGAGCTGCTCGTGTTCGTGGCGGTGGGGGTCATCTGCTTCGCCTCGCTCGGCGTGGCGCTCTCCCACGTCATCCCCAACTTCGACTCCGCGCCGGCGTATGTCAACGCCGTCTTCCTGCCGGTGATCTTCATCTCCGGCGTGTTCTACGACGCCGCCCACGCCCCGGCCTTCCTGCGGGGCATCGCCCAGGCCCTCCCGCTCAAGCACCTGATCGACGGACTGTCGGGCGCCATGGTCCACGCTCACTCCGGACTCGGCCACAACGTCTCCGCGCTCGGCGTGGTGGCGGCATGGGCCGTGCTGGGGACCGCGTTGGCGGTGCGTGGCTTCAGCTGGGAGGGGCGGCGCGACTGATACCGTCGCCACCCCGTGCCCACGGCCCTCGTCACCGGTGCCTCCCGCGGGATCGGCCGCGTAGTCGCCGGGGCGCTCGCCGAGCAGGGGTGGACGGTGTACGCCGGCGTGCGCAGCGAGGCCAACGGCGAGGTACTGCGCGCGGCGGGGCTCCATCCGGTGGTGGTCGACGTCACCGACGCCGAGCAGGTGGCGGCCTTGCCGGAGGCGGTCGGCCGCCGGCTCGACGGCCTGGTCAACAACGCGGGGACCGTCGTCGGGGGCCCGGTCGAGGCGCTCGAGCTCGGCGCGCTGCGCCACCAGCTCGAGGTCAACCTCGTCGGCCAGGTGGCGGTGACCCAGGCGCTGCTGCCGGCGATCCGCGCCGCCCGCGGCCGGATCGCGTTCATCGGCTCGGTCAGCGGTCGCGTCTCGACCCCGCAGCTGGGGGCCTACGCGGCGTCGAAGTTCGCCCTGGAGGGCCTGGTCGACGCGCTGCGGGTCGAGGTGCGGCCGTGGGGCATCCGGGTGGCGCTGATCGAGCCCGGGAGCATCGACACCGACCTGTGGCGGGGCGCCCAGCAGACCAACGACCGCACGGAGGCGGCCATGTCGCCGACGCACCGCGAGCTCTACGGCGCGCAGATGAAGGCGTTGCGCAAGATGACGTCGAGGATCCAGGCCCGGACCGCGCCACCGGAGAAGGTGGCGAGCGCCGTGCAGCACGCGCTCACCGCCGTTCGTCCCCGTACCCGGTACCTGGTGGGCGCCGACGCCCGGGCCCAGCTCGTGCTGCGCACGGTGCTGCCGGCCCGGATCTGGGATGCAGCGCTGGCGAGGGCCCTCGGCGCACGGTGAGCACCGCAGTCCTGTACGACATCCACGGCAACCTGGCCGCGCTCGACGCCGTGCTGGCCGACGCGCGCGCGGCGGGGGCCGAGCGGTTCGTGCTCGGCGGCGACTACGCCCTGTTCGGCCCGCAGCCGGCGGAGGCATTGTCCCGCCTGCGGGCACTGCCCGAGCCGGCCGTCTGGATCCGCGGCAACGTCGACCGCTGGACGGCCGACCCGGGCGCGGCCCCGCCGGACGACGTGCTCGCCGAGGCGATCGCCGGCACGCGGCGCGCGGTCGGCGACGCCGACGCCGACTGGCTCGGCACGCTGCCGACCGACCACGTCGAGCCCGAGGTTCGCTTCAGCCACGCCTCCCCTCGTTCGGATCTCGAGTCGTTCGGGCCCGAGCCGGCGGCCGACGAGGCGAAGCTGCTCGACGGGCACGGCGAACTGCTCCAGGTGTTCGGCCACACCCACCTCCAGTTCCGCCGCCCGCTGACCGGCGAGGGTGAGACGACACTGCTCAACCCCGGCAGTGTCGGCCTGCCGCTCGACGGCGACCCCCGGGCCGCCTACGCCGTGCTCGAGCTCGGCCGTGATGGATGGCGGATCGACCTGCGGCGGGTGGAGTACGACGTGGCGGCGACGGTGGCCGCGCTCCGCGATCGCTTCGCAGATCTCCCGTGGTCCGAGCGCAGCCGCCACCGGCTCCAGACGGCGCGGCCGTGACGCGGCGGGGCGATTTCAGGCTGGACGCGGGCCGTCCGGGCCCGGCGCGGCCGTAGCGGCGGCATCCGGCCGCCGGTCGACAGCCACGACCCCGCGAGGATGAGCAGCAGCCCGGCCACGTCACCGGCGTTCGGCTGCTCGCCGAGCACCGTGACCCCGAGCGCGACCGCCACCACCGGGTTGACGTAGGTGATGACGGCAGCGCGGCTCGTGCCGGCGTCGCGGATGAGCACGGTGAACAGCACGAACGCCAGGGCGGTGCAGAGCAGGCCGAGCAGCACGACGCTGACCCACGCGCCCGCGGTCGGCCCCCGCCGCGGCAGGTCGGCGAGCGCGGCGGGGAGCAGGAGCAGCGAGGCGAGGCCCATGCTCGCGCCCATCGCGGCCCGCGGATCGATTCCCCCGAGCCGGAGCTTGAGCACCATCGGCCCGATCGCGTATCCGAGCGCGGCGAGCAGGATCGCGCCCGTGCCGAGCAGCTCCCGGCCGCTGCCCGCCACGTCCAGGCCGACGAGCGCGATCACCCCGGCGAAGCCGACGAGCAGGCCGATCGCTCGCGACGGGGTCGGCCGCTCCGTTGGGTCGAAGCGGAGCGCGAGCAGGGCGAGGATGAGCGGCACCGAGGCGATGGTGATGGCGGCCAGCGAGGAGGCGACGCGCTGCTCGCCGAAGGCGATCGCCGGGAACGGGATCGAGATCTCGGCCACCGCGTAGGCGAGCAGCCAGCGCCACCGGCCGCGGAGCCCGGAGAGCGTTCCAGCCCGCCAGGCCAGGACGAGCAGCACCGCGGCGCCGAGCGTCACCCGGCCCCAGGCGAGCGGGAACGGCGGCATTCCGCCGCGTACGGCGATCCGGATGAACAGGTAGGGCACGCCCCAGATGAGCGAGATGGCGGCGAATACGATCCAGGCACGACGGGTCATCGGTTCCGAGGATGACAGGCGGGGGTAGCACCCTCACCATGCCTCGGATCCCGACCACCGTCCACGCCGCCGGCGACCTCGCCACCGGCGCTCTGCTCCTCGCCGCGCCCCGATTGCTGCCGATCCGCGATCGCCGCGCGCAGGCGCTGGCCGGTGCGGCGGGCGCGAGCACGCTGACCCTCAGCGCGTTCACCGACTACGAGCTCGGGATCCGGCGGCGGATCCCGATGCCGGTCCACCTGCTGATCGACGCGGTGGCCGGCGGACTGCTGATCGCCGGTGGCCTGGCGCTGCGGGGCCAGCGCGGCGTCAAGGCTCCGGACTGGCTCCCCCACACGCTGATCGGGGCGGGCGAGATCCTCGCCGCCGGGATGACGGCCCGGGAGCCGGCCCGCTCCGGCCCTGGCGCAGCCGGCGCAGCGTCGCCCGGGGCCGCCGCGAGCGCGCCGTCCCCGTCAGCCGCCACCTACCCGTCGGCCGCCGCGCCGGCTGCCGCCGCACCTCCCGCCGCCCCCCCGCCACTCGAGACCCCCGGCCCGTCCGTGACCCCGCCGGCCGAGCCGGCATCCGATGCCGAGCGGCGCGAGCGCCTCGAGGCTGCGCTGCCCGACGGACGCGATGCGGCGACCGGCGATGCGCTCGTCGCCCAGGAGGAGGCGCTGGCCGCCGCAGAGGCGGCCGCGATCGGCGGGATCGTGCCCCACGACGTCGACGACCCGGCGATGGACCCGGTCTACCAGGCGGGTGGTGGCGAGCAGGAGGGGTGGGAGGCTGCGGAGGCCGACCTGATCGAGAACGCCACCCACGGTGACGGGGGCGGCAACCCCGAGCGAGACGCGTTCACCCCGGAGCTGGAGGCTGACCGCGCGACCATCGTCTACGGAGATCCGGACCGCGAGCCGGTCACCGAGGTGGTCGAGGATCCGGCCGTCCCGGGCGAGGATCCCGGCGCCGGTCCGGGGCTGGCCGCCGACCGCTGAAGCGGCGGCCCCCGACGGCCACTGAGGCCGGGATCCGCTCAGGCGGGTCCGGCCGCTCGCGCCCGGGCGACGGCCTCGCCCAGTGAGCCGCGCCACGCCGGGCCGTGCCCGCTCAGCGCGACGTCGGCCTCCAGATCGACCAGTGCGTCGAGCGAGGCGAGGGCCTGGGCGCTGTCGGCGGTCGCCGCACCGGCCACCACGCATGGCCCCCTCCGACCGGTGTACGGGTCGAGCATCACGAACGCGTCCCCCGCCAGGACGGCCCCCCGATCCGGCAGGTGCAGCGCGCAGTGCCCGTGCGTGTGGCCCGGAGTGGGGACCACAATGGGGCGCCCGGGGACGTCGAGCGTCTCCCCAGCGGCATACGTGCGCGAGATCGCGGTACCCCGCACCCAGAGGGCGCCCATCACGGTCATCTCGGTCAGGATGCGCCGGAACGCCGGATAGCGCACGAGGTAAGGGGCGCGGGGGCGCTCGTGGTCATACCGCCACGGATGCGAGACGACCTCCACCTCGCGCTCGTGTGCGAGCAGCGGAACCCCCCGCTCTCCGACCAACCGCCGAGCGAACCCCATGTGGTCGAAGTGGGCATGGGTGAGGACGACGGCCTCGATGTCGCCGACCGAGCGCCCGAGCTCGCCGAGCGCCGCCTCCAGCGAGGCCCACGAACGGGGCAGGCCGGTGTCGACCACGGTCAAGCGTCCGGCATCCTCGACCAGGTACCAGTTCGTGTGGGCGTCCTCGATCCGGTGGACGCCGGGCGCGTCGTCGCGGTGGAGCATCGGCGCTCCTCTACCCACGGCCGGGGCGGCGAATCGGCGATAGCGGCTCGCCGGAGCGGGTAGCCAAGAGATGAAGGTCCAACACGCTTTCGATAACCCAAGGAGAACCATCGTGTCAACAGGTGAACGCACCACCGGCGGGGTCGCCGGCAAGGTGCTGGGCAAGGTGAAGGAGGCCGCCGGATCGTTGGCGGGGAACGACGAGCTGGCCCGCGAGGGCCGGCTGCAGGGCGCCCAGGCGGACAGCGAGGTCGAGGCGCGCCGCGAGGCCGCCGCGGCCGACCGTCAGGCGCAGGAGGCCGAGCTGGAGCACGACCGGACGGAAACCGAACTCGAGCGCCGGCGACTGCAGAACGAGGTCGCCGCCCAGCAGCGCGAGGCGCAGGCCGAGCAGGACAAGCGGGAAGCCGAGCTGCGCGCCGAGCAGGCGGAGCGTGAGCAGGCCGCGGCCGCCGAGGCGCGACGCGAGCAGGAGCACACGGTCGCCGAGGTGCAGGAGGAGCAGGCCGAACGCGAGCGGCTGCAGGCCGAGCGGGAGTCGATCTCGCTCGAGCGCCAGGCCCGCGAGGCCGAGGAGAAGGCGGCGGCGATCGAGCGGGGGGAGGCACGATGAACCTGCGCACCATCCCCCGCGCCGCGGTGACGAGCTACCTGCGCGCGGCGCGCACCCCCGTCGACCTGGCCACACGCCTGCTGCCCGGCAACGGTGCTGGGCCGGGCGCCAACGCCCGGCTGGCGGTCGACCAGGTCGATGCCACCGCCCGGGCGGTGGCGGGCGCGGTGCTCCGCGACCCGGCGCTACGTGAGGATGCGCGCCGCCGCCGCGAGGCGGTCCGCGAGCGGGGCCAGGCGGTGCGGCTGCGCGAGCAGGCCCAGCGGCGGACCACCGCGGCGAGGACCGACGAGGAGGAGCGCCACGAGGAGGCGCGCACGCGTAAGCAGCGGGCCGACAGCGAGGCCGGGCAGCGACGTCGTCAGGCCCGGGCCCGCAAGGAGGGCCAGCAGCGCCAGGCGCGCCAGACGACCCAACGGCGCGTGCAGAAGAGCCGTCAGGTCGAGGAGCAGGTCGAGGCGAAGATCGACGAGGCGGCGCCGGCCGAGCGGCTGGAGGCCCTCGAGGCCCGGGCCGAGGCGCACGAGGCGCGCGAGGCTGCGCTCACCGCGCAGGACGAGGCCGAGCGGCTCGGCGAGACCGCCGCGAAGGTCAAGGCCCAGCGAAAGTCGGACTAGTGGCAGGTGGGCGGGGCGGCGCTCGCCGCTCCGCCCCCATCACCACCAGGTGTTCTCGCGCGCTTGGTCGGTGCGCCCCGTCCGATCCAGAGCGTCGAGTGTCTCGAGCTGCTCCGGGGTGAGCTCGAAGTCGAAGATCGCCGCGTTCTCGGCGATCCGCTCCCGATGGGTCGACTTCGGGATGACGAGGGCGTCGCGCTCCAGGCACCAGCGCAGGAGCACCTGGGCCGGGGTCCGGCCGGTGGTCTGCGCGACCTCCTGGACCCCGTGGTCGTCGAGGTGGCCACCGGTGCCGAGCGGGCTGTAGGCGACGAGCGCCATCCCGCGGCCGCGGCAGGCCTCGAGCAGCCCGGCGCGGTACTCGAACGGGCTGAACTGCACCTGGTCGACCACCGGTGGGCGCTCGGCGACGGCACACACGGCGGCGAGCTGCTCGGCGCTGAAGTTCGAGACCCCGATCGAGGTGGCAAGCCCGCGCTCGGCCGCCCGCTCCATGCCCGGCCACGCCCAAGTCGGGCCGCCCTCAGGCCAGTGGATGATGTACAGGTCGACGTGGTCGAGCCCGAGCCGGCGCAGGCTTCGCTCGGCCTCGGCCTCCGGGTCGTCGTGGCGGGGGAAGAACTTCGTCGTGACGAACAGCTCCTCGCGCGGCACCCCGCTGTCGCGCAGCGCCCGCCCGACGCTCTCCTCGTTGCCGTAGGCCTGCGCGGTGTCGATGTGGCGGTAGCCGAGCTCGAGCGCGGCGCGCACCGCCCGTTCGCACTCGGCGGGATCGTGCACCTGCCATACCCCGAGGCCGAGCAGCGGCATCTGGCTGCCGTCGGCCAGGGCACGGGTCCTGGGAGAATCAGCCGTGCTCACGGGCGCAGGTCAGGCGATCGCGCGGATCTCGAGCTCCCGGGCACCGGCGGGGGTCTGCACTTCGACCACGTCGCCCGCCCGCTGCCCGATCAGCGCGCGGGCGATCGGCGACAGGGCCGACAGCGTCCCGTCGGCCGGGTCGGCCTCGTGCGGCGCGACGATGCGGAAGGTCTGCTCGCGCCCGCTGCTCCGGTCGATCCAGGTGACGGTCGATCCGTGGGCGACGGCGTCGGAGGTGGTGTGGGCCTCGACGAGGATGGCGTGGCGCACCTGCTCGCGCAGGCGGGCGATACGCGTCTCCAGGTGGGCCTGGTCCTCCTTGGCGGCGTGATATTCGCCGTTCTCCTTGAGATCGCCCCACTCCCGGGCGGTGCGGATCCGCGCCGCGATCGCGGTGCGGCCGGAGCTCTCGAGCTCGTGCAGCTCGCGGCGGACGCTTTCGAGCTCGGCGGCGGTCATCGTGATGCTGTCCATCGATCCAGGCTACCGCGGACGCGGCCGGGCCCCGGCCGCGCCGTCCGCACCCCGCGCCCTAGCGCGAGGACAGGCGCCCGGCGAGGAAGCCGAGCGCGAACGCGGCCACCGCCGCCACCGGTACCGGGTTCTCACGCCCCTTCTGGGCGGCGCTCGACGCCGCGTTCAGGGCACTGTCGGGCGAGACGTCCTTCGCCCGGCCGACGAACTCGTCGGCCTTGTGGCTGACGGCCTCCCGCGTGTGCTCGATCTGCTCGGTGACCTGGGCCTTGGTCTGGTCGATCTGCTCGGAGACCTGCGCCTTGACGTCGGTCTTGTGGGCCAGCGCCTCGACCACGTCGCCCAGCTCCTGCCGGGTCGCCGCGATCTCCTCTCGGAGCTGCTGGGGATCCTCCGGGAGCTGGTCCGGATCCGAGGCGGCGCTCATTCGCGTCCCGCCTTGGCTCGACTCGCCGTCCATTGCACATCCTCCTTCACGCTCTCGGTTGCCTGCTCAGGGATCGGCGGGGTCGCCTCCGCCACGTTCCGGCGGCCCATCAGCGCCGCCACGCCGGCCACGGCAAACAGCACCACGGTGACGATCAGAGCCGCCAGCCAGGACGTGACCGCCAGCGCCAGGGCCAGGATCGCCGTCGCGGTCAGGGCGCCGAGACCCCAGAACGCGAACACGCCCGCGGCGCCGAACATCCCGACGCCGATGCCGGCCCGCTTGCCTTTCTCCACGAGCTCGAGCTTGGCCAGCTCCACCTCCTGGCGGGCGAGGCGGCCGGTCTGCTCGGAGAGCTGTCTGACGAGCTCCGCGACCGAAGCCTGGGAGAGGTCGGTACCGCCGTTCGGTCCTGTTCGGTCCATCGCGTCCTCCGGGAGGTCGAGTCTGCTCTGCGGCTTCCCGAGGACCGGGGTAGTGAAACCGCCCGACCTCCGCCTGCCGCCCCCGCCTTGCAGGACCCGCCGGACGTGACATAGGCTCGACCGGTGGCAGACCTCACAGCACGGACCGCCGCGTGGCGCGACGCCGGCACGTTCCTCGAGGTCGGTGGGCGCTCGATCTTCCTGCGCGAGCGTCCCGGCGATGCCGACCAGCCACCGCTCCTCTTCCTGCACGGCTACCCCTCGAGCTCCTACGACTGGCGGCACGCGCTCGGTGCCCTCGACGGGCACCGGCTGATCGTGTTCGACTTCCTCGGCTACGGACTGTCCGACAAGCCGCGCGATGAGGTCTACTCGCTGCAGATCCAGGCCGACCTCGTCGAGGCGGTGGCCCAGCGCTTCGCCGGCGAGCCGGTGGTCATGGTGTCCCACGACATGGGCAGCTCGGTGGCCACCGAGATCCTGGCCCGCGACCTCGACGGCCGGCTCTCGTTCCCGCTGCGCTCCGCCCTGCTGTTCAACGCCAGCCTCGTCCGGGAGCGGGCCAGCCTGCTGTGGGGCCAGAGGCTCCTGCTGAGCCGGCTGGGGCCGCTCGCCGCACGCCTGACGAGCGAGTTCGGATTCCGCCGCCAGTTCGGTGGCATCTTCTCCGCGGCGCATCCGCTGAGCGCCGAGGAGGCGGCCGACCAGTGGTCGCTGCTGACCCAGGGCGACGGCCACCGCCAGCTGGCGCGCCTCATCTACTACAACCACGAGCGCGTCACGCCCCCGACCTCCGAGCGTTGGCACGGCGCGCTGCGCGACTGGCCCGGCCACCTGGAGCTCGGCTGGGCCGAGCTCGACCCGATCTGCACCGAGGACGTGCTCCAGGCGGTCCTCCGGTTGCGCCCGCAGGCGGCGCTCACGCGCCTTCCCGGGCTCGGGCACTACCCGCAGCTGGAGGATCCGCCGGCTGTCTACGACCTGATCGCCCGGCACGCGGGCGACGAGGCACGGAGCCAGCCCTCGTGAGCTGAGGCTTCTCCCCGGGGGGTGGCGTATCCTGGGTGGGCTCATGCAGCTGCGCTCTGAACGAAGGTCGTGGATCGGCGCGCTGGGGCAGGTGGCGCTGCTGCCACCCGCCGCGTTCGCGGTCCACCAGTTGCGCTACTTGCTGGCGTACGGCGGGAACGCCGGAGCCGAGCTCGAGCGCACCGGCCATTCCTATCTGCACTCGCTCGTGCCGTGGATCGTGCTGTTGATCGCGGTGGCGACCGGGGGATTCCTGCGGTCCCTGGGCCGCTCGTTGGCCGGCCACACCTCGATCCCGCGGTACACCGTCTCGCTCGCGGGGCTGTGGATGGTCTGCTCGGCCTGCCTGCTGGCGATCTTCGTCTGCCAGGAGCTCCTGGAGGGCGTGGTCGCGACGGGTCATCCGGCCGGCTTGGTGGGCATCCTCGGCTACGGAGGCTGGTGGGCGATACCCGCTGCCCTCTGTGTCGGTCTGGTTCTCGCCACGGTCTTCCATGGCGCGCGCTGGGTGCTGCGCGAGGTCGCGCGCCGCCGGACGCATCGCCCGGCTTCGTGGGCCGGGTCGATCCTGTCCGCGCCGCGTCCGCGCGACGTGGGAGTGGTGCGGCTGGCTCCGCTGGTCGGGGGCTGGTCGGGTCGGGGTCCGCCGGCGTGAGCTGACGTGCGTGGTCCCGCCGGATCGGGGGACCTGCGCCGATCTTGCTCGTCCACCAGCGATCGATCGCGGTCGGTGCTAGCCGCGCGTCGCTTCGAGGTGGACGCCGTCCCTGACCGATTGGAGCACTTGAGATGAGCACGAGTACCGCGAACCTGCCAGCCGGCACGGTCGCCCGTGGCTTGCGCGGGTCACCGCTGTCGCGCGCCCGGGCGTACTTCGCCTCCGACGGCGCCCGCACGATCCAGACGCTGCTGGGACTGATCTGGCTGCTCGACGGCGGGCTCCAGTTCCAGTCGTTCATGTACTCGAGGGGCTTCACCAGCCAAATCATGGGACTGACAGCGGGTCAGCCGGGCTGGGTCGCCGGCAGCGTCAACTGGGGGGCACGGCTGGCCGGACACAACCTGACGGTCTACAACACGCTGTTCGCGCTGACCCAGGTTGCGATCGGATTCGGCCTGCTGCACCGCCGCACGGTCAAACCGGCGCTGGCCGCGTCGTTCGCCTGGGTGTTGGTCGTCTGGTGGTTCGGCGAGGCGTTCGGAATGATGTTCATGGCCACAACCCCGATGGGCGGCGCCCCCATGGCCAGTGCGCTCACCGGGGCCCCCGGTGCCGTACTGCTGTATGGCCTGATCGGCCTCGTGGTGTGGCCGAACGAGCGGCCGGGCGGCCTGCTCGGCGTGCGCGGCGCGCGAGCGATGTGGGCCGGCCTGTGGTTCGTCGAGGCATTCCTCTGGCTGGTCGCGGCCGGCGGCACGAACGGGATCAGGAACGCCATCAACGCCGCACCGTCGGGGATGAGCTGGCTGAGCACCGTGCAGGACTGGTTCGCGGGCGGCGCCAAGGGCAACGGCACCGTGATCGCGATCGTGCTGGCCGCGGTGTCGGTGGCGGTCGGACTGGCCGTCGCCGTCAACTGGCGGCCGAAGGAGTTCCTGGCGCTGGCAGTCGCCTTGAACCTGACCTACTGGGTCGTCGGACAGGGACTCGGTGGCATCCCGCACGGCGGCGCGACCGATCCGAACGCGGGACCGCTGTTCGTCCTGCTCGCCTGTGCCCTGTACCGCCTGGTCCCGTTCGAACAGAAGCTGACGAGCCCCACGCGGGCGGATCCCATGCGACGGGAGGTTGCCGGCACCGCGTAGCGCAGGGAGTCGCCATTTCAAGATGCGCGGGGGGCGTGCTCCGTCAGCGAGCCGGCCCGCCGACCAAGGCAAACGACGTCGAAGGAGACACTTGATGCTGGGATCCAATTGGTACAGACGAGGAGCAAGGCCCACGGTGACGCTGCTCGCGGCCGGGGTTCTCCTCGCCGGCTGCGCGAGCGCGAACAAGACATCGGCAGCGTCTTCGGGCGCCTCCGGGGGCTCGAGCAGCTCGGGCGGCAGCATGGCCGGGATGAACATGGGCGCAGGCTCGGGGACGACCCCGGTCGCGGTCGTGAACGGCATCAAGCCGATCCCCTCGCAGCTCCTGGCCACGACCAACTGGCAGGGGATGAAGATCGAAGCGCGGACGATGACCGCCGCTCCGTTCCTCATCTTCGACGGCACGCACGAGCAGATGGTCAAGCCGGGCCCGAAGACGAGCTTTCACCTCATGGTGATGCTCAACGACGCGCACACGAACGTGCCCATCCCCTACGCGTCGGTGTGGGCGACGATCAGCAAGAACGGCAAGGTCGTCTACGACGAGCGCCAATGGCCGATGTTGTCCGCCTTCATGGGCCCGCACTACGGCAACAACGTCGACCTCCCGGGCGCCGGGACCTACCGGCTGAGCCTGTTGATCAGCCCGCCGGTCTCCGCGCGGCACGTCGAGTACGAGAACGTCTGGCTGAGGCCACACGTGGTCACGGTCAGCTTCCCCTGGAAGCCGACGCCATGAGCGCCACGCCGACGAAAGGAGGCTCGCCTCGATGCTGAACCGGAGGAAATTCCTGCTCGGCGGCGCCGCGCTGGCGGCGGGGGGCGCCGCCGCCGGCGTGGGGATCGACCAGGCCCTGAGCGGAACGGCGCGCCCGGCGACGCCGTGGGTGCCCCTCGGCGAGCAGCCCGCCGGCCTGCCGGAGCGCCAGCACGCGTGGACGGCATCACTGCGCCGCGACGCGGACGGCAACCCGATCGTGCCGCGCTTCAACCGGCTGCTGTTCTTCGACGTGAAGGACAAGCCGACCCCGGCCGACGCGCGTCTGCTCGAAGCCGCGCTGCGCACCCTCGAGCGCCGCTACCCGTGGGGCCCCGAGGGCCTGTTGTTCACGGCCGGTTGGGGCCCGGACTACTTCGAGCACGTCCTCGGCGTCTCCTCCCCGGTCCCGGCCGCCAAGGGGCTGTCGGACTTCGAGGTGCCGGCGATCGACGACTACCACCTCTGCCTGCACTTCGCCTGCGACGACGAACAGCGGCTGGCGGCGGTGGAGGCGGCGTTGCTCCACGGAGAGGCGCTGCCGGGCGCGGAAGGGCCGATCGCGCTCTCCAGTGCGCTCACCTGGCGCGAGACGCGGACCGGCTTCGTCGGGCAAGGCCTGCCGGCCGCGCACCAGGACGTCGGCGGCATTCCGGCGGGCAATCCGGTGGCCAAGGGCTCACCGCTGTTCATGGGGTTCAAGTCGAACCTGCGAAAGAACCAGGCCACCGAAGACTCCGTGACGATCTCGGATGGCCGGTTCGCCGGCGGGACGACGATGCAGGTGAGCTACATGCGTCTGCGGCTCGAGAGCTGGTACGGGGATCTCAGCGAGCGCGAGCGCGTGGCGAGGATGTACGCCCCTCAGGTCACCCCGGCGCAGGTCAGCCGGTTGACGAGCGATGCCGAGAGCGATCCGAACGAGCTCGACGAGGCGATCAACCGCTACGGCGTCATCGGACACTCCCAGACCTCCGCTCGCGCCCGGCGCCACGGGAAGCCGCTCATCATCCGGCGGGACTTCAACACCGTCGACGGTGGGCAAGCCGGCCTTCACTTCGTGTCGGTTCAGCGCACGATCGACGACTTCGTCACCACCCGCAACGCGATGAACGCCCCCACCGCGCAGCTCCAGAACCCCGCCATCACCGACACTGTGAACAACGGGATCAACGAGTTCATGTTCGTGCTCAAACGGGCCAACTACATCCTTCCGCCGCGCTCCCAGCGCTCGTTTCCGCAGCTGTAAGGAGGAACGGACCGGCCCGTGCCGGCATCTCTCCTTACCGAGGTGTAACGGGCGGCTTACCAATCCCTATCGGTGGGTCCCACGGTCTTGACAGGCATCGTGGGCATTGCTCCAATGGCTGCACCCCGGATGCAGTGAACGAGAGCCGTAGGGGCAGTCCGACTCGGCTCTGATCGGGGTCCTCATCCGCCTCGACCAACGAGGCCCATCGCCCGAAAGGAGCACCACATGCGTGTTCTCACACGCCTGTCCGTATTCGCCGGTCTGCTCACGCTCGCCGTCGCCGGTCCCGTCGCGGTGTCCGCAGCCGCGCCACCCCCCTCGCCGGTGGTCGGCCACGTCTACGTCAACGACAACACCGCGCCGACCAACACGATCGCCGGGTTCGCTCGCCACGCCGATGGCAGCATCACCGCCCTCCCGGAATCGCCATTCACCGCGGGCGGCGCCGGGCTGGGGGCGGGGACCGGGTCGCAGGGAGCGCTGGAGCTGTCGAGCAACGGTCGCTACCTGCTCGCCGTCGACGCCGGCAGCAACCAGATCTCAGTCCTGGGCGTCCGGCCTGATGGCGAGCTGGCTCAGATCCCCGGTGGTCTCGTCTCCTCGGACGGGGTCGAGCCCGACAGCATCGCCGTGTACCACCACCTGGTGTACGTCGCCAACAAGGGCGCCGGAGGCTCCAACTACACGGGCTTCACGTTCCATCACGGGATCCTGTCGCCGATTCCCGGGTCGACCGTCGCCCTGTCGGATACGGCCGATCCGGGTGACGTGCTGATCAACGCCACCGGCACCAACCTCGTCGGCACCGAGGTCGGCCCCTCGCTGATCGACAGCTTCGCGGTCGGCCGTCACGGTCTGCTCAGGCCGGCGGGTGGCTCGCCCTACCCGGCGCAGGGCCTGGGTCCGTTCGGCAGCGCATTCCGTCCCACCAACCCGAGCCAGCTGTTCGTCTCCAACGCCCATAACGGCGGGAGCGATCTGGGCACCGTGTCGGCGTTCGATGTCGCCGGCGACGGCACCCTGGCCTCGATCGGGTCCTCCCCGTTCGGCGATCTGCAGAACGCTCCGTGCTGGGTCGCGGTGTCGCCCGACGGGCGCTACCTGGTCGCCGTCAACACGGCGAGCTCGAGCGTTTCGTCGTTCGCCATCACCTGGAACGGGTCGCTGAGGCTGATCGGGTCACTCGAGCTCAGGAACGTCGCCGGCCTCACCCCGACGGACACCGCGTTCAGCCCCGATGGCCGCAACGTCTATGTGGTCGACGGTGGCGGGGATGTGGTCAGCTCGCTGAGCATCAGCCGAGCCGGCACGCTCGCCGAGCTGCGGTCCTCACCGACGCTGCTCCCCGCCGGGGCCCACCAGGTGGGGATCGCGGTCAACTAGAACACGACAGAAGAACCAATCCGGCAGTGACACGAGCCGGGAGCGGACGCTCCCGGCTCGTTCTGCGCGGTCGGCCCCTCACCGCCGGCTCACGCTCGTCAGAGCAGCGCGGCAGTACCCCGGCCCAGGTCCTCCCAGCCCGAAAGACGAACCGCCCTCCGGTGCGGAAGGCGGTTCGCATGCTCTGCAGAGGTGGAGACGGCGGGAATCGAACCCGCGTCCGCAGTCGCGTGAAGAGTGGCGTCTACGAGCGTATCCGGCGCTCTGGTCTCACCCTCGACTCGCCACGCCGGCGGGGTTGTCGAGGGCCAGCTCCATCACATGTCCCCGAATCGGCTGGAGCAGGCCTCATCGGGTGAGCCTGCTGATTGATCCCGCATCCACCGCCGCAGGCGAGCGATGAGGCGAGAGATCTAGGGTCTAGCGACTAAGCAGCCGCGAGGCCGAGATCAAAATTGTGCGTGTCCGCACGTATGTTTTTCCGGGGGTTTTACGAGGCCACCCGGAACCTCGACTCGCAACCACCCCCACGAACCGACCACGTCGAAGCCTGTCGTCCCCGGGGGTTTGTGCGCCCTGGAGTATAGGCCGACGGGCTGCGGCGCGGGCGAGGATCTGGGTGCTTTCAGTTGCGGCGGCCGCGGCCGCATGGGAGCATCGCTGCGGGCGCTCAGCGCGCTGCCGGGGTTTCCATCACCGCTCAGGCGGGCCACAGAGAGGCGAACGGATGACTGGGGTTCTGTACGGGATTGCCGGGTTCTGCGTCCGACGGCGGCTGATCGTGGTCGCCGTGTGGCTGGTGGCGACGGTCGCTCTGGTGGCGGTGTCGCACACCCTCGGCGACAACACGAACGACAACCTCTCGCTCCCCGGTACCGACAGCCAGCGCGCGACCGACAGCCTGCGGCACTCGTTCCCGGTCCAGGCGAACGGGGTCAGCCCGATCGTGCTCCACGCCCCGAGCGGCAAGCTGACCGACTCGAAGTACGCCGACGCGGTGGACACGGCCGCCGCGGACGTGGCCAAGGCACCGAACGTGGGGTCGGTGGTGAACCCACTCACGCCGCAGGGCGCGTCCGCGCTCAGCCAGGACGGTTCGACCGGCTACCTGTCGGTGGGGCTCAAGGTCAGCCCCGGGTCGCTATCGGTGGGCGACGCGCAGACGATCATCGATGCGGCCGCCAAGCCGGCCCGGGCCGCCGGCCTGCAGGTGGAGACGGGAGGCCAGCTGGGACAGAAGGTCTCCAAGCCGTCGACCGAGTCGAGCGAGCTGGTCGGCATCGTCGCCGCGATGATCATCCTGACGTTCACGTTCGGGACGGTGAGCGCGATGCTGCTGCCGATCATCACGGCGATCTTCGCCCTGCTCTCGACGCTCGCCATCATCCGGCTGCTGGAGCACGTGGCCACGGTCCCCACCGTCGCGCCGACGCTGGCCACGATGATCGGCCTGGGGGTCGGGATCGACTACGCGCTGTTCATCGTGACCCGGCACTTCCGCGGATTGCACGACGGCCTGGACATGGGCGAATCGATCGCCCGCGCGACGGCGACCTCGGGCGGCGCCGTGTTCTTCGCCGGCGGGACGGTGACGATCGCACTCGTGTCCCTTGCCGTGGCCGGAATCCCGCTCGTCACGACGATGGGCCTGATGGCGGGGATCTCGGTCGTCATCGCGGTACTCGCCGCGCTCACGCTGCTCCCGGCGGAGCTGGCGATCCTCGGACCGCGGATCGAAGCACTCCGCGTCCGGCAGCTGCGTCCCGAAGGCGAGGCGAAGGAGGGCCTGTGGGCGAGATGGGCGGGGGACATCGCCAAGCGGCCGCTGATCGCGGGACTCGCGGCGCTGGCCATCCTCCTCCCGCTGACGATTCCGCTGCTGTCGTTGACCCTCGGCCAGCAGGACGTCGCCGCCCTGTCGACGACGACCACCGCGCGTCGGGCGTACGACCTGATGGCCAAGCACTTCGGGCCCGGGGCGAACGGGCCGCTGCTCATCGCGGCGTCGCTGAGGTCCCCCGCGCAGGCAGCGAGCGATCCGCGGCTGGCCACGCTGCAGAAGGACGTGGCGGGCACCAGCGGCGTGGCCGGGGCGACGCCGGTGCAGCTCGACCCGGCGGGGACCACGGCCTACTTCAACGCCATCTCCAAGCACGGACCGGCCGACGCGGCGACGACGGACCTCGTCCACCGCCTGCGCTCCAGCGTCATTCCGGCCGCCGAGAAGGGAACGGACCTGCACGCCGACGTCGGCGGGAGCACGGCCGGCTACGACGATCTGGCGTCGCGCATCTCGTCCAAGCTGCCGTTGCAGATCGTGGTGGTGATAGCGCTCAGCTTCCTGCTGCTGCTCATGGCGTTCCGCTCGCTGATGATCCCGCCGCAGGCCGCAGTGATGAACGTGCTGTCGATCGGCGCCTCCTACGGGGTGCTCACCGCGATCTTCCAGTATGGGTGGTTGAGCGGGGTGATCGGTTTGGGCGGCTCGGTACCGATCGTCTCCTACGTGCCGTTGTTCATGTTCGCCATCCTGTTCGGGCTGTCGATGGACTACGAGGTGTTCCTGGTCAGCCAGATCGAGGAGCACGTCCACGCCGGGGAGGACAACCGCAGCTCGGTCATCTCCGGGCTGGTGACGAGCGCGCGCGTGATCACCGCCGCGGCGGCGATCATGGTGTTCGTGTTCGGCAGCTTCGTACTCAACGGCGATCCGACGATCAAGCAGTTCGGGGTCGGGCTCGCGGTGGCGGTGGTGCTCGACGCCACGGTGGTCCGCTGCCTGCTCGTGCCCGCGCTGATGCTGCTGATGGGCGATCGCAACTGGTGGATGCCCCGCATGCTCGAGCGCCTGGTACCGCGCGTGAGCATCGAGGGCGCGGAGTTCTTCGCCCAGCGTGACGGCGCTGCCGAGCCGCCGCCGGTGTCGGTCGGGGTCGGTGCCGAGTCCGGCTAGCGCCGGAGTCAAGCCGGCCCCGCTCGGCCGAAGAGAACCCGAAGAGCCGTCCTTCGCCTCCCCCCCGGCTGCGAGACTGAGCGCCATGGCATACGAGCCGCTCCGGCCGTCGATCCCCCCGCCCAGCTACAAGGCGCCGATCGCTACGGCACCCCGGCCAGAGCCGGAGCCGGAGCCGGTCCACGGCCTCACCCCGACGGAGGCGCCTGACCCCTTCGACCGCACCTCCCTCCCCCAGACCCGTCAGCCACCGCCCGAGTCCTGGCTCCGCCGCCGCCTCGGCCCGGTGATAGCGGCGCTGGCCGCGCTCCTGGCCAAGCTGAAGGCGATCCTCATCCTGCTGCCGAAGCTGAAGCTGCTCGCCACCGCGGGCACGATGCTCGTCTCGATCGCCGCCTACGCCACGATCTGGGGCTTCCCGTTCGCAGTCGGCTTCGTCGTCCTGCTGCTCGTCCACGAGACCGGCCACGCGCTCGAGCTCCGCCGCCAGGGGATCAAGGCGAGCCTGCCGATGTTCATTCCGTTCCTCGGCGCGGTCATCAGCGCCCGGACGTTGGGCGAGGATGCGCTGGCCGAGGCGCAGGTCGGACTCGCCGGGCCGATCCTCGGCAGCATCGGCGCGGTCGCCTGCATCCCCCTGTGGCACGCCACGGGCAACGACCTGTTCCGCGCCCTAGCGTTCGTCGGGTTCTTCCTCAACCTGTTCAACCTCATCCCGCTCTCGCCGTTCGACGGCGGGCGGGCGATGGCGGCGATGTCGCCTCGGCTGTGGTTCATCGGCCTGGCGGTGATGGTGGTGGCCGGCGTGGCCCTGCACAACGCCTTCGTGCTCGTGTTCGCGCTGATCGGCGCCAGCGACTCGTGGCGGCGCTACCAGGCGCTGCGGGCCGGCGGCGAGACGGCGGCCGCCTACTACCGCGTCAAGCCGAGCGACCGGATCATGGTCGGAGCGGTGTACGTGGCGCTCGTCGCGCTGCTCGTCACCGGCATGCACGCGACGCTGCTGTCGCGCACGATCTCCTGAGCTGACGCCTCAGCGGTAGTACGTCGGCGGCCGGCCCGGCGGTACGTCCGGGTCGACGTACTCGGCCCGTCGCGGCGAGGACCAGGCGAACGTGTAGAGCAGGGCGAACAGCAGGCCGATCACCCCGACGATCAGCAGCACCAGCCCCGCGGTCTGGAGGTTGAAGCCGTTGACGTGCGCCGTGACCGCCCAGCGCAGCACGGCGCCGACGGCGATCAGGGTCAGTGAACCTCCAATGGGCACGTTGGCAAGGCTACCCGCTCGGCCGGCGGCCAATCAACGCTGGGCCTCGCGCAGCTCGCGCTGCACGTCGCGCGCCATCTCACGCTTCTGGATCGTCTGCCGCTTGTCGTACAGGTCCTTGCCCCGCGCCAGGGCGATCTCGACCTTGGCCCGCGAGCGCTCACCGGCGAAGTAGATCCGGGTGGGCACCAGCGTGAACCCGCGCTCCTGCACCCGCCCCATCAGCCGCTCGATCTCCGTCCGGTGCAGCAGCAGCTTCCGCGGTCGCTCGGGCTCGTGGTTGGTCCGGGCCGCCGGGCCGTAGGGCGGGATGTACACGCCGACCAGCCACACCTCACCGTCGCGTATCGTGGCGTAGGCGTCCTTCAGCTGCGCCTTGCCCTCCCGCAGCGACTTGACCTCGGTGCCCGTCAGCACGATCCCGCACTCGAAGCGCTCGACGAGGTGGAAGCGATAGGCCGCCTGGCGGTTGCTCGCCACGTCGCCGGCCGCCGCCTTGCGCTTGCGGGCCTTGGCCATCAGCGATCATCCTCCCACGCGGGCCGCAGGTCGACTCGGCCCCGGGGGGCGTCGATCCGACCCACCCGCACCGTGATCGGGTCGCCGAGGCGGATCGACCCGCCGTTCCGGGTCCCGACCAGCACCGTCCCGGCTTCGTTCAGCTCCCACCAGTCCCCGCCCAGGCGGCGCACCGGCAGCATCCCCCGGTAGGCCAGGTCCGGGCCGAAGGCGACGAACGCACCGGCCCCGATCAGGCCGACCACCTCGCCCTCGAGCTCGGGACTCGTCCCCGCGAGCTCACGCTCGAGCAGGAAGCACGCCGCGACGTCGTCGGCATCGCGCTCGATCGTCATCGCCTCACGTTCACGGGTCGAGGTCCACGGCCCGGCGGCGGCCACCCACGAGCTGTCGGGCAGCGGCTCCGAGCCGTCGATTCCCGACAGCAGCGACCGGTGGCAGATGAGATCCGGGTAGCGACGGATCGGGGAGGTGAAGTGGCAGTAGCGCGGCGAGCGGAGTCCGGCATGCCCGAGGTTCCGGGGGCCGTAGTAGGCCTGCTTGAGCGAGCGGAGGACGAGGCTCGTCAGCGCCCGCCGGCCGTGGCCGGTCCGCCTGACCCAGTCGGCGACCGACGCCGACGCCTCCCCCACCAGGTCGGCCGCCTGCTGCGGGGTGAGGTGGCCCTCGGGCACCGGCGGCGTTGGCACGCCGAGGGACGCCAGCTGGTCGATCAGCCGCGCCACCGCCGTGGCGTCCGGCCGCTCGTGCACCCGGTAGAGCGCCGGCGCGCCTCGCCGCTCGAGCTGCGCCGCCACCTGCTCGTTGGCGGCGATCATCAGGTGCTCGATCACGCGGTGGGACTCCGTCTGCACCTCGGCGCCGGCCCCGACGACGTGGCCCTGTCGGTCGAAGCGGAAGACCGGCTCGGAAGAGTCGAGCACGAGCGCGCCACGCTCCGCCCGCACTCGGCCGAGTCCGGCCGCCGCCGAGCGCGCCGCACCCAGCGCGGAGGCCCACGGCTCGGCCGCCCCCTCACGTCCGGCGAAGATGCGGTCGACCTGGCCGTACTCCAGCCGGGCGTCCGATCGGATCACCGAACGGGTGAACGCGCTGCGACGCACCGCCGGGCCGACCACCTCCATCTCCACCGTCACCGTCAGGCGGTCCGCCCCCGGCACGAGCGAGCAGGCACCGTTCGACAGCTCGGGCGGAAGCATCGGCTCAACCGCGCCGGGGACGTACACGCTCGTCCCCCGCCGGTAGGCCTCGCGGTCGATCGCCGAGCGAGGCGGCACATGGGCCGCCACGTCGGCGATGTGCACCCACACGCGCCACCCGTCGCCGTCGGGCAGCGGTTCGGCGGAGATGGCGTCGTCGAAGTCACGGGCGCTCTCCGGGTCGATGGTGAAGGTCGGCAGATGACGCAGGTCCCTCCGGGGCCGGCGGTCCGGTTCGCGCTCGGCCGCCGAGCGTGCCTCGCGCGCGGCCACCGGATCGAACCGCCGGCGGAGGCCGCGGTCGATCATCAGCGCCTCGATCACGTCGCGCGCCACGTCCGGCCGACCGAGTCGGCGGGCGACGTTGACGCGGCCTGGGCCGCCGCGCCGCCCGTGCCGCTCGCCCCCGGCCCGCAGGACGACCAGATCGCCGACCGCGAAGCGCTTGTCGCGGCTGAGCGCCAGGCGCGGCCCGGGCCCGAAGAACGGTTCGGCGACGAGGAACTTCCCCCGCCGCTCCACGACCGCAACCCGGTCGCCGCCGGCCGGGGCCTGGACCGCCGTCACAGCTCGCCGAGCAGCACGCGCTCGGCCACCTGGAGCGGACGGTCCTGCCCGCCGCGAGGGGCGAGCGTGGCCGTCACGTCGGGCCGGATGCCGATGCCCCGGGTGACGCCCGGACCGCCGACGTTGCGCCCGCCGGGGGTGAACCAGCGCCCGCTGACGATCTCCAGCGCGCCACCGTTGGAGAGGGTCTGGAGCTGCTGGAAGACGCCCTTGCCGTACGTCCGCGTCCCCACCACCTTCGCCCGCCCGCGATCCTGCAATGCGGCGGTGACGATCTCGGCCGCCGACGCGGTGCCGTTGTCGACGAGGACCACCAGGGGGATTCGCGGCGCGATCGCGTTGCCGCGGGCGACGTACACCTGGCGGGGCTGGCTGCGACCATCGGTTGACACGACGGTGCCGTCGGACAGGAAGATGCTCGCCACGTTCACCGCCTCGAGCAGCAGCCCTCCGCCATTCTCGCGCAGGTCGAGCACGATCCCGCGCGCGCCCTGACGGAGCACGCGGCGAACCTGGGCCCGGACCTGATCTCCGGAGCCCTGGCTGAACGTCGTCAGTTCGACGATCCCCAGGCGGGTGCCGTGCACTCTCGACACCGTCCCGCTGGCCACGGGGACGGTGATGTTGGCTCGGCGGACCACGATCACCCGGCTGTGTCCGGCCGACTGGATCGACAGGCGAACCGTGGTGCCGGCCGGTCCCTGGATGAGCCGGGAGCCGAAGTCCTCGTCGTGGCCGGCCAATCGCAGGCCACCCACCGCGACGATCACCTGACCGGCCTGCAGCCCGGCTCGAGCCGCCGGGGTGCCGGGAAACACCTCGTCGATCCGCAGCCCCCGGTTGACCAGGTCGACCTGGACGCCCACACCGCTCAGGTGGGAATCGGTCTGCTCCGAGAACACGCGGTAGTCGGTGGGATCGTAGTAGTGGGAGAACGGGTCGTTCAGGCTGGCCACCGCCCCGGCCACGCTCTGCGAGGCGAGCTGCGAGGGCGACAGCGGCTTGTAGTAGTCGCGGCTGAGCAGGTTGAGGGCCTGCCCGACGACGCCGCTGCCATCGTCGGCGACGAACGCGCGGCGAATCGGCCCCGGCAGCCAGCTCGGATGACCACCGAGGAGGATCCCGACCAGCAGCACGGCGACGGCACCCGTGACGAGCCCGGCCAACCGAAACGGACGCGAGCCGCCAGAGGTCATGATTCCAGGGTAGAAGCCGTGCCCGAACCGAGCGCCGGGGCCGGCGCCCGGGGCCGGCGTTCGTTCAGACGCGCAGGAAGCGGCGCAGCGACAGGCCGGACCCGAGCGCCGAGACGCCGACGCCAGCCACCAGCAGCACGGCGACCAGCGCCGGGAAGGCGATCGTCCGAGGCGCGGCGATCAGCGACCAGTCGCCGGCCAGCGGGTCCAGCAGCGCCAGCTTGGCCACGCCGAGCACGGCGAGGGCGAGGATCGCGCCGGCGGCGCCGACGATTATGCCCTCGATCACGAACGGCCAGCGGATGAACCAGTCGGTCGCGCCGACCAGCTTCATCACCTCCACCTCGCGGCGCCGGGAGTACAGCGAGAGGCGGATCGTGTTCGCGATCAGCAGGATCGAGGCGATCGTCAACAGCACGGTGAGCAGCGCGGCGGTGATGGTGACGAGGTTCGTCACCTCGAGAATCTTGCGCGTGTCGTTCTTCTTGTTCGACACGCTCTGGATCATCGGGTCGAGCGGGCTGCCGCTGCCGTTGCCGCTGCCCGCCAGCCGGCTGTGGACGGCCAGGACGTTGGCCGGGTTGTCGGGAATGACGTGGAACGTGTCCGGCAGCGGGTTGGCCGACAGGAGCTGGTAGGCCTGCGGATCGAGCTTCGACTGCTGGGTCAGCGCCTGCTGCTTTGAGACGAACTGCACCGTCTTGACGTGTGGGACGCCGAGCAGCTCGCTTCGCACCCGGGCATCGTCGGCCGCGGTGGCGCCCGAGCGCATGTAGACGTCGACCAGCACCCGGCTGCGCACGGTGTTGGCGGCGCCGTTCGTCGCCTGGACGATGGGGATGAACACGCCGAGCACGATCATCGTCACCAGGACGGTGGCCAGGGCGGCGAAGCTGGGGGCGGCGCTGCGGCGCATGGCGCGCAGCGACTCGCGCAGGAAGAACCCGAGCCGCATCGCCTACAGCCCGGGCGGGCGGAGAGGAGGCTGCCGCAGGCGCTGGGCGAACTCGCGGGTCGATTCGTCGCGCGCGTACAGCCCGGTCGCCTCGTCGCGGACGATGCGACCCCGGCTGAGCTCGAGCACGCGCCGGCGCATCTTGTTCACCATGGCGGCGTCGTGGGTGGCGACGAGCACGGTGGTGCCGGTGCGGTTGATCCGGTAGAGCAGGCGCATGATGTCGATGCTCGTCTCCGGGTCGAGGTTGCCGGTCGGCTCGTCGGCCAGCAGGAGCGGCGGATGGTTGACGAACGCGCGGGCGATGGAGACGCGCTGCTGCTCGCCACCGGAGAGCTGGTCGGGATAGTTGTGGAGCTTCGTCGACAGGCCGGTGAGGGCCAGGATGTCCGGCACCTTGCCCCGGATCTCCTTCCGGCTGCCACCCGTGACCTGGAGTGCGTAGGCGACGTTGTCGTACACGGTCCGGTTCGGGAGCAGCTTGAAGTCCTGGAACACGACGCCGACGTTCCGGCGGAAGAACGGGACCCGCTTGCGCGAGATCTCGCTCAGGTCGTGGCCGGCCACCCGGATCCCGCCCTCCGTCGGCTCGTGCTCCTTGATCAGCAGGCGCATCACGGTCGACTTGCCGGATCCGGTCGAGCCGACGAGGAACACGAAGTCGCCGCGGTCGACGGCGAACGTCGCCTGATCGAGGCCGATGTCGCCGCTCGGGTAGCGCTTGGAGACGCCACGGAACTCGATCACCGCCGGGCCGCCGGAGCGCTCGGTCAGCGGCTCGGGCCGAGCCACGGGGGCGGCTGCGGCACGACGGCGGGTGCGTTGCGGGAGGGTTTGATCTCTGGCCATGGGGTCGGCGCAGCGTAGCGATCGGGGTCGGAGGTCCCGATCGAAACGGCAGCTTGCAACCCGTTTTGCAGGGTTCAAGGCGTGTGCAGGAGTCCCGCCGTCAACCGCGATGGGGCGCCGGGACGGGCGCTACCGTAGCCGCAGGATGCCGCAGATCACCCGCACCGAGCTGGCCAACGGCCTCCCGCTGCACCGCATCGAGGTGGAGGGCACCCGGGCGGTGACGCTGCTCGTGGCGTTCGACGCCGGCGCGCGCACCGAGCGGCCGGAGGAGAACGGGATGGCGCACTTCCTCGAGCACCTCGTGTTCAAGGGCGGCGAGTCCTATCCCACCTACCGCGACGTGAACGAGGCCGCCGAGCGAATCGGCGCCGTGCTCAACGCGTACACCAGTCACGACCTCGTCGCCTTCCACATCACGGTGCGGGCCCAGCGGGCGCTCGAGGCCGCCGACCTGCTCACCGACTTCGTCGCCCGAGCCCGGATCGATGGCGAGGAGCTCGACCGCGAGCGGGGCGTCGTCGTCCAGGAGATCGCGCGGGCGCACGACCAGCCGGCGGCGCTGGCCGAGCACCTGATCGACGCGGCGGTGTTCGGCGAGCACCCGCTCGGACGCCCGGTGCTCGGCCCGCCCGAACACGTCCGCGACACGTTCACCCGCGAGGGCATCGTCGCCTTCCGGGGTCGCCGCTGGGCCCCGGAAGGCGGCGGAGCCTTCCTGGTCGGCAACCTCGGCGCCCTGCCCGCCGGCGACGGCACCGATGCCCTGTTCAGCCGCTTCGCGCCCGCCTCCGAGCCCGATCGGTTCGACCCGGCTCCGCCGCTCGCGCCGCGCCGGCTCGTCACCGAGCGTGACTCGAACCAGTCGCATCTGCGGATGTCCTACCGGCCCGGGATCGAGGTCGGCGACCCCGGGCAGCGGGCCGCGCTGATCATCTTCGGCACGCTGCTCGGCGGATCGATGGGATCCCGCCTGTTCGACGAGATCCGGGAGCAGCGCGGCCTCGCCTACTCGGTACACGCCGCCCCCCACGCCTACGCCGACGTGCCGGTGCTCCAGCTGTCGGCCGGCCTGGAGAGCGGCAAATGCGCCGAGGCGTTCACCCGGATGCGGGAGATCGTCGACGAGCTGCGGCGCGATGGCCCGACCGAGGCGGAGGTCGAGCGGGCACGGGCGTACGCGGCCGGTGCCCGGGCGATCGCTTTCGAGAACACCGGCGCCGTCGCCCGCTACGCCGCCCAGCAGGCGATCGTGCACCGGGAGCCGGTCGATCCGGACCGGGCGATCGACGCCCTCGACCGGGTGACGAAGGCCGAGGTCGACGCCGTGGCGGCCGGGATCTCGGAGGAATTTGCCGTGGCGGTGGTGGGACCGCACACCGCGGATCAGTTCGCTTAGCGGATGCGTCGCCGAGGGCGCCGGGGAAGGGACCGACGGCGGCCGGGCCACGTCGGGCGCACGCCGCCTGTGCTCGTCCTCGATGGGGCCTCACGGGCTCGCCACCGTCGCCGGAGCCGGAGCCGGGCCCGGTCGCGAGCCGGCCGCCGGGGGCTGCTCGTCCTCCCGCTCGTGCTGCTCGTCGGGCTCGCCGCCGGGATCGGCTTCGGTCCGGACGCGGGGTCGCCACATGGTGCGGACGGCCGCAGACCGGCGAACGCGGTACCGGGCGGAGTCCGAGCCTCGGCTCACCGCGGCCGGCGGCCGTCGGCGGGCGAGCGCCGGCTCGACCGGGCCCTGGCGCAGATGCTGGCTCCGGGTGGCCCGCACGTCGGGGCGGAGGTGGTCTCGCTGGGACGAACCCCCATGCCCGTGTTCACCCTGCGGGCGGGAACCGGACGCCCGCCGGCCTCGGTGGAGAAGCTGTACACGACGATCGCCACCCTCCGCCTGCTCGGAGCCAATGCCCGCCTGGAGACGCAGGTCCTCGGCGTCGGCCATCTCCGTGGGGATGGGACGTGGGCCGGCGACCTGTATCTCCGGGGCGGCGGAGATCCCACGTTCGGCGACGGGACCTTCCAGCGCGTGTACGAGCATGGCCTCGGCGCCTCGGTCACCGATCTGGTCCACGGGCTCGTCACGCACGGGATCCACCGCGTCACCGGCCAGGTGATCGGCGACGCATCGCTCTTCGACAACGGGCGTGGCGGACCGGCCAGCGCCCTGGCCGCCGACATTCCCGACTTCGGGGGCCAGCTCAGCGCGCTGACCTACGACCACGGCGCGACGTCCGGTCTGCTCTCCCCCGGCGCATTCGCCGCCCGCGAGCTGACGATCGTGATGCGCAGCCAGGGCATCCTCGCCCGCCCGGCCCCGGGCACCGCCCGGACGCCTCGGCGGGCCCGGCGGCTGGCGGCCGTCAGCTCGCCACCGCTGTGGCAGCTGCTCAACCTGATGAACGTCCCGTCCGACGACCTGTTCGCCGAGATGCTGACCAAGCAGCTCGGCGTGCGGTTCGACGGGCGGCGGGGGACGATCGCCGCCGGCGCGCGCGTGATCGGCCGGGAGGCCCGCGCCCTCGGGCTGCGACCGCGGATCGTCGACGGCTCCGGACTGTCGCGGCAGGACCGCTCCTCGCCGGCCGAGATCGTCACGCTGCTGCGGGAGGTGTGGCAAACCCCGGCCGGCCGGGTGCTGACCGGGTCCCTGCCCGTCGTCGGGCGGACCGGCACCGTGCAGCAGATCGCCGCGGGCACGGTCGCCGCCGGGCGTTGCATCGCCAAGACCGGGACGCTGAACGACGTCACGAACCTGGCCGGCTACTGCCGGACGCTCCGCGGCCACGACATGACGTTCGCCGTGTTCATCGACGGACCGGAGAACGCTCAGGGCCTCGTGGTGATCGGCCGGTTCCTCGTGAAGCTGGTCCGCCTGGGCTGAGATCCCGACGCCTTGCGCCCCGCGCACCGGGCGGAGACAATCGCGAGCCGTGGAGCTCGTCTGGGAGGCCAACCGGCGCGAGCTGGCCCGCTACGTCTCGCGCGTGTCGGATCGCTGGCCGCTGGAGCAGGCGCTGCTCGCCGGAGCCCGGGTGGCCGACGAGCGCGGGGCGCCCCCCCAACGCGAGCGTGGGCCGGAGTACATCGTCGTCCTCGTGTCCTCGGCCTACGAGGGGATGCCGTGGCTCGAGCGGGTCTACCAGGCCGCCGCACTGTGGGACGCGTACGAGATGGGTGCCCCGGCCGACGTCCACTGCTACACGCCGAAGGAGTTCGCGCGCAAGCGCGAGCGCCTGCCCGCGGTGCGCGAGGCGGCCGAGGCGGGGCTCGACATCGCCGCCCTCTCGGGCTAGCCGATCGCCACCATCCGCTCGATCGGCAGCCGGGCACGGTCGGCCAGCGCCGGCTCCACCTTCACCTCGGGCTCGCCGGCGCGGAGCGCGTCGCGGAGCTTCGGCAGCGTGATCAGCTTCATGTACCGGCAGTGGGCGGCCTCGTTGGCGGCGATGAAGTCGACCTGCGGCGCCGCCCGGCGAAGCGGGTGGAGCATCCCGGTCTCGGTCGCGACGATGGCGCTCGTGCGATCGCCGGCCGCCGCCCGCCCCCGGGCGTAGGCGAGCATCCCGCCGGTGGAGAGCATGTGGATGCCCTCGCCGGCCACATCGCCCGCCGCGACGTACTCCATGACGCTCGTCGAGCAGCCGCACTCGGGATGGATGAGGAAGTCGGCCTCGGGGTGGGCCGCCCGCACCGCGCCGATGTCGGTGGGTCGGATCCCGGCGTGGACGTGGCACTCGCCGTCCCACACGTGCAGGTGGATGCCGAGTGTCTTCTCCACGTAGGCCCCGAGGAACATGTCGGGCCCGAACAGGATCTCGGTCTCCGGCCCGTGCTCGCGGATGATGTGCTCCACCACGGCGACCGCGTTGGCCGACGTGCAGCAGTAGTCGGTCTCCGCCTTGACCGCGGCGGTCGTGTTCACGTACATGACGACGATCGCCCCGGGATGACGGGCCTTCCAGTCGCGCAGCTGCGCGGCGTCGATGGAGTCGGCCAGCGAGCAGCCGGCGGCGAGGTCGGGGAGCAGCACCCGCTTGTCCGGGCAGAGGATCGAGGCCGTCTCGGCCATGAAGTGCACGCCGCAGAACGCGATCGTCTCGCCGTCCGCCCGGGCGGCCTGCTGGGAGAGTCCGAGCGAGTCACCGACGTAGTCCGCCACGTCCTGGATCTCCGGCAGCTGGTAGTTGTGGGCGAGGATGACCGCGCCGCGCTCGGCCGCCAGCGCCCGGACCTCGGCCTGGAGCGCCGGGATGTTCTCCAGCATCAGCGGAGCATCGAGCGCCCCGGACATCGGCAGGTTCATGGCAGCGGCTCCAGGAGCAGACTGAGATCGAGTGCGGGAGCGCTGTGCGTCAGCGCCCCCACCGAGACGAAGTGTACGCCGGTACGGCCGACTTCCCCGATCGTCTCGAGCGTCACGTTGCCGCTGGCCTCGAGCGTCGCCCGCCCGTCGACGAGCGCCACCGCGGCGCGCAGGTCGGCCGGCGACATGTTGTCGAGCAGGATCATCGTGGCCCCGGCGGCCAGGGCCTCCTCCAGCTCGTCCCGGTCGCGGCACTCAACCTCGATCGTCAGCCCCGGGGCCCGTGCGCGGGCCTGGCGAACCGCGGCGCCCACCCCGCCGGCCAGGTGGGCGTGGTTCTCCTTGATCAGCACGGCGTCGTACAGCCCGGCGCGATGGTTGGTCCCTCCGCCGGCCGTCACCGCCGCCTTCTCCAGCCGGCGCAGGCCGGGGGTCGTCTTGCGGGTGTCGAGGACCCGCGCGCCGGTCCCGTCGAGGGCCGCGACGTGGCGCGCGGTGAGCGTGGCGATGCCGGACAGCCGGCCGAGGAGGTTGAGCGCCGTCCGCTCGGCGGTAAGGATCCCGCGAGCCAGACCGGTGACGCGCAGCACCTCACCGTCCTCGCGCCACACCCCCTCGGCGACGAGCGGTTCGACCTCGGCCGTGGGGTCGAGCCGGCGGAATGCGGCACCGGCCACGTCGAGCCCGTAGATCACGCCGGGCGCCTTCTGCCGGATGGTGGCCCGAGTGCGGGCGTCGACGGGCACGGTGGCGGCGGTCGTGACGTCGCCGGGGCCGACGTCCTCGCCCAGCGCGCGGTCCAGGAGCTCGTCGATGTCGTCCACGGCCGCATGGTAGGCCCCGCCGTCGCCCCCTCCTGATATGTTCCGCCGCGCTAGGGGCAGATCGTGCATCCGTGGGTCCCGGCCGGGGACCGGGTCGGCGGCACTCCATCCACAGGAGGAACCATGAAGTCACGCATTGTCAAGCTGGCCGCGGCCGGTGCCACGCTCTCGCTCGCTGCGGGCGCGGCCGCGGGAGCCGGCGCCGCCGGACCCCCGCCCCCGACCGCGGCCTCCGGCGCCGCGGTGCAGACCGTCGCCACCGGCCTCGGCACCGTCACGTCGCTCGCGTTCGGCGGGGGTGCGGTGTTCGAGGGGGACGGAGGCAGCAACCAGACCGGCACGCCGAACGGCGGCGTGTTCGTGCTGAAGAACGGCACGGGCACGAAGCTCGCCGGCTCGCCGAACTTCGTCGCCGGCCTCGCCTGGCGCTCGAACGTCCTGTACGTGAGCGGTGGCACGGTGACCTCCAGCGGGCCGATGTGGCAGCTGCAGGCGTGGAAGGGGTGGAACGGGACGTCGTTCACTTCCCGGAAGGTCCTGTACACCGCCCCGAAGAAGCTCAGCGGGTTCAACGGGATCGGCTTCGGGGCCAACGGCCGCCTGTACGTCGGCGTCAGCCTGGCGGACAACGGCGATCACGGTCCGGCGACGACTCCGTACGGCTACGACATCCTCTCGTTCAACAGCGCCGGCAACGACCTCAAGGTGGTCGCCACCGGGATCCGGCAGCCGTGGCAGATGGCGTTCCCCGCCGGGTCGTCCTCTCCGTACGTCACCGCGCTGGGCCAGGACAAGCCGAACGGCATCAAGGCGCCGGACTTCCTGCTGCGGATCAAGCCGGGGCAGGCGTACGGCTTCCCCAAGTGCAACTGGGTGACGACGAAGCCGTGCCGGGGCTACGCGAAGCCGGCCCGCTTCTTCACCCCCCACACCGATCCGATGGGGATCGGCATCACGGGCGGGCGGATCTACGTCGTCACCGGCTTCGCCGGGACCACCCACACCGTGATCTCGATCGCGGAGAACGGCAAGGGCTCGGCCAAGACGGTCCTCACCGACGTCGCGGCCCCGCTCGTCGCGCTCGGCATCCACGGCGGTTACGTGTACGTCGGCGACGTCGCCGGCGACGTGTACCGGACGAAGCTCTAGGCGGTACGCGGGCCGGTGGGCGCTCGGCGCCCACCGGCCCGCCCGGTTTGCGACCTGCCACCCTGGGGGCGTGCGCGTCCTCGTCGGCGTCCTCTGCGTCCTCGCGGTCGCCGTCCTGCTCACCGAGTTCTTCGTCGTCTTCCTTCTGCCCCGGCGGGTCAAGCGGGATCCCCGCATCGCTCGCGGGCTGCTGCGAGGACTGTGGATCCCCTGGCGCCGGCTGGCCGGACGCCTGCCGAACGTCGCCTCGGACACGATGCTCGGCGTGTACGGCCCATTCGGGCTGCTCACCATCCTCGGCCTGCTCGGCACCGGGGTCATCCTCGGCTACGCCGGCATGCAGTGGGCCGCCCGGCTGCGCCTCGGCGGCGGGGTGGCCGGGTTCCCCCACGCGCTGTACTTCAGCGCGGCCACCTTCTTCAGCGCCAACACCCCAGCTCAGCCGCGGGGCGGCCTCGGCGAGCTGCTCCAGGTGGCCGAGGCGGCGACCGGCTACGGCGTGCTGTTCATCTCGATCGGCTATCTACCCGCCCTGTTCCAGGCGTTCTCCCGCCGAGAGGCCGCCGTGTCGCGCCTGGACCCTCGCGCCGGATCGCCACCCTCGGCGGCCGCGCTGCTCGAACGATCGGGCCAGCGGGGCGGCTGGAAGGAGCTCGATGCCTACCTGCGCGAGTGGGAGACGTGGACCGCGGAGCTGATGGAGACCCATCTGTCGTACCCGATCCTCGGCTACTTCCGCTCGCAGCACCTGAACCAGAACTGGCTGGCGGCGCTGACCACGATCGTCGACGCCAGCGCGTACGCCATCGCCTACGGTCCCGAGGAGGCCATCGACTCGGCCGAGCTGACCTTTCGCATCGGCCGCCACGCGCTTGCCGACCTGGCCCACGCGTTCAGCCGACGATCGATCCGCGACGCCCCGTCCGCGGAGCGTGAGCGGCTGACCGCGGACATGCTCGACGAGCTGCGCCGGCGCCTGGAGGGGAGCGGCCTGCACGTCGAGGAGACCGACGGCTCGCGGTCGCACCTGGAGCAGCTCCGCCACGGCTACGAGCCGAACGCGCTGGCGATCGCCCGCCAGCTGGCACTCGAACTGCCCGACTGGCTGCCGGAGGGCGAGGTGCTCCAGAACTGGCGGCTGGCCACCGCCCGTACACGCGGGCAGAAGAACCTGCTGTAGCGCCTCTCTCGATCGGTTCAGGTTCGGGTGGCCCCGCCGTCCCGCGCCGCCACCTGGTGCAGGTAGGCGCCGGCGAAGCCGTCGAGGTCACCGTCGAGCACCCGGTTGGCGTCTCCGATCTCGAAGTCGGTGCGGTGATCCTTGACCATCGTGTACGGGTGCAGGACGTAGGAGCGGATCTGGGAGCCGAAGTTCACGTCCTGGGCTTGCCCTCGCTCCCGGGCGATCTCCTCTCGGCGCTGCCGTTCCTGGAGCTCGACGAGCTTCGAGCGCAGCATCGCCAGCGCGGTGGCCTTGTTCGAGGACTGCGAGCGCTCGTTCTGGCACTGGACGACGATCCCGGTCGGCCGGTGGGTGATCCGCACCGCCGAGTCGGTCTTGTTGACGTGCTGGCCTCCGGCGCCACTGGCCCGGTAGGTATCGACCTGGAGGTCGTCCTCGTCGATCTCCACCTCGCCGGCCGCCTCGACCACCGGGGCCACCTCGACCCCGGCGAAGCTCGTCTGCCGGCGGTGGGCGGCATCGAACGGCGACAGGCGGACGAGGCGGTGGACGCCTTTCTCCGCGCCGTACAGGCCGTAGGCGTTCTCGCCGCCCACGCGGAACGTCCCCGACTTGATCCCCGCCTCCTCCCCGGGGGACACCTCGAGCAGCTCGACCGAGAAGCCGCGCCGCTCGGCCCAGCGCATCTCCATCCGCAGGACCATCTCCGCCCAATCCTGGGCATCCGTGCCGCCGGCGCCGGCGTTCACCGTCACGAGCGCGTCGCCGGCGTCGTAGCGACCGGCGAACAGCCGCTGCTCCTCGAGCGCCGCCAGGCGCGCCTGGACGCTGCCGATCTGCTCCTCGAGCTCGCCGGCCAGGTCCGGATCCTCATCGGCCAGCTCGGCCAGCGGCTCCAGGTCCTCGACGTCGGATTCGAGCTCGCGGAAGGACTGCAGCCGCCGGCTCGCCCGGGCGTGCTCGGCGGTGACCCGCGCCGCCGGCTCCGGATCGTCCCAGAAGCCCGGTGCCCCCATCTCGGCTTCCAGCGCGTCGGCGCGCCGGCTCAGACCGGCTGGGTCAAAGATAGTCCGCCAGCAGCTTCAGCTGCTCGCGGATGGCCGCGAGCCGCTGCGCGAACGGCTCTGAGGGGGCAGTCGCCATGTGAGCCACAACGTAACACGGGTATGGTCATGGCATGAGCTCCCTGAACGATGCGGCTGTCCGCAACCTGCTCGAGCCGCCGAACTACGCGGTGGTGTCAACGGTCAACGCCGACGGATCGATCCTCTCGGCCGTGGTCTGGGTCAGCCTGGAGGACGGCGAGGTGGCGGTCAACAGCGCGGTCGGGCGCCGGTGGCCGACCAACCTCGAGCGCGATCCCCACATCACGATCCTCGTCTACCCGGCCGACAATCCGTACGACTACGTCGAGATCGAGGGCACCGCACGTGGCTCGACCGACGACGCGGACGCCCACATCAACCGGCTGGCGAAGAAGTACATCGGCCAGGACGAGTATCCGTTCCGCCAGCCGGGAGAGCAGCGGATCAAGTACGTGGTCACGCCCACCCGGGTGCGCCACCAGAAGCAGGGTTAGCGGCCGCGGCGCAGCTCACGCCGGCCGCTCCGGCGGTCACGTTGACGCGTGAGCTCGGCCTCCACGCGGTCGAGCTCGGGCGCCGGGCCGTACAGCCGCCAGCCGTTTCGCGCCAGCGTCAGGACCGGGAAGATCAGCACCCAGATCGGCCAGAACGCGTCGTGTCCGTGGTGCCCGCCGGAGAGCAGCCAGATCACCACGCAGACCGCGAACACCCCGAGGCTCCCGCCGACCTGCTGCACCAGCTGGCGCTGGAGTCGCGAGCGTCGGGCGACGAGCTCCGCACGCTGCCGGGCCGGCGAGGCGGGCAGCCGGGGCAGATCGGCCCGCAGGCGATCCAGCTCCTCCACCGTCGTCGCCGCGTACGCGGCGCTCAGCCGCTCGCCGAGCTCCTCCTGAGTCAGCCGCCCGGCGGCGAAGTGCTCCCGGACCTCGTCGGCAGCGGCATCACGATCGACGTCGGAGGCGCGCACCGCAACCTCAGGCGCCGTGGCACTTCTTGTACTTCTTGCCGCTCCCGCACCAGCATGGGTCGTTGCGACCGATCTGCTCGGACTCCTCGACGCGTCGCTGCTCGACGTGCGGCATCGGCTCGGGCTCGCCCGCGGCAGCGGCGGCGGCGGGATCGCCGGCCGCGGCGGCCATGGCCACCGCGCCCTGAGCGGCGACGCCACCGGAGTAGCTGACCCGGCTGGCTCCGCCGGTGGCCGACGAGGCACGGGAGCTGCCCGACCGCTGGGGCAGTGGCCCGGGGGCACCCTCCTCCGGCGCGACGGTGACCTCGACGTGGTAGATCATCCGCGCGAAGTCGGCCCAGATCGTGTGCATGAGGTCGCGGAACAGCTCGTAGGCCTCGTTCTTGTAGGCGACGAGCGGTTCCATCTGAGCGGCGGCGCGCAGGCCGATTCCCTCTCGCAGGTAGTCCATGTCGTAGAGGTGCTCGCGCCAGCGCTCGTCGATGATCTGCAGCAGCAGGAATCGTTCGAGGGCCCGCATCAGCTCCTCGCCGAGCTCGGTCTCTCGACCGTCGTAGGACGCCGCGGCCTCCGCCTGGAGCTCGGCCACCAGCTCCTCCCGGTCGACCTGGCGCGGATCGGTGGCCAGCATCTCGGCGCTCGGCTCGAACACCTCCTGGATCCGGCGGAACAACCCCTCGACGTCCCAGTCCTCGACGAAGTCCCCGGCGGTGTACTCCTCGACCAGCCGCTCGATCAGGTTGGCCACCTCATCGCGCGCGGCGCCGGACATGTCCCGGCCCTCGAGGATCTCGTCGCGGTAGGAGTAGATGACCTCCCGCTGCTGATTGAGCACGTCGTCGTACTCCAGCGTGTGCTTGCGCATCAGGAAGTGCTGCTCCTCGACCTTCTTCTGCGCCTTCTCGATCTGCTTGGAGAGCATCCCGGCCTCGATCGGCTCCTCGTTGCCCTCCTCGTCCACCGACCCGAGGCGGTCGAGGATCTTGTAGATCCGCTCGCCGGCGAACAGGCGCACCAGGTCGTCCTGGGCGCTGAGGAAGAAGCGGGACTCCCCCGGGTCTCCCTGGCGCCCGGAGCGACCGCGCAGCTGGTTGTCGATCCGGCGCGACTCGTGGCGCTCGGTGCCGAGGATGAACAGGCCGCCGGCCTCGAGCACCTGCTCGCGCTGGGCCTCGACCCGCTCCTCGATCGCCGGCAGCACCTTCGCCAGGTGCTCGTCGTAGTCGGGCATCCCGGCCTCGAGCCCCAGCTGGCGGAGCTCGAGCGCGGCCAGGTGCTCCGGGTTGCCGCCGAGCTTGATGTCGACGCCGCGACCGGCCATGTTGGTGGCGATCGTCACCGCGCCGGGAGCCCCCGCCTCGGCGATCGTCTCGCCCTCCCGCTCGGCGTGCTCGGGCTTGGCGTTCAGCACCGAGTGCTTGATCGCGCGGCGGCCCAGCTGCTCGGAGAGAAGCTCGGACACCTCAACCGAGATCGTGCCCACGAGCACCGGCTGACCGGCTTCGTGGCGGGCGGCGATCTCGTTGACCACCGCGCTCCACTTGCCGTCCTTGGTCTTGTAGACCTGGTCGTTGCGGTCGTGGCGGACCATCGGGCGATTGGTCGGGACCTGGACCACCGGCAGCTTGTAGATCTTCATGAACTCGGTCGCCTCGGTGAGGGCGGTGCCGGTCATCCCCGCGAGCTTGTCGTACATCCGGAAGTAGTTCTGGAGGGTGATCGTGGCGAGCGTCTGGTTCTCCTCCTGGACGCGCACCCCCTCCTTGGCCTCGATCGCCTGGTGGAGGCCCTCCGACCACCGACGGCCCTCGAGGATGCGGCCGGTGAACTCGTCGATGATCTTCACCTCGCCGTCGATCACGGCGTAGTCGTCGTCGCGCTTGTACAGCGACTCGGCGCGCAGCGACTGGATCAGGTGGTTGACCAGGTGGCCGTTCTCGGCCCGGTACAGGTGGTCGATGCCGAGGAACCGCTCGGCCTTGGCCACTCCGCGCTCGGTGACCGAGACGGTCTTGTGCTTCTCGTCGAACTCGTAGTCGAACTCGGCGATGAACTCCTTCTTCTGGCGCGGGTCCATCCCGTCGGGCGTCTTCCCCGGCTGGAGCCGGGGGGCCAGGCGGGCGAACTTCTGGTACAGGTCAGCCGCCTGCTCCGGTGCCCCGGAGATGATCAGCGGGGTTCTGGCCTCGTCGATCAGGATGTTGTCGACCTCGTCCACGATGGCGAACGTGTGGTACGGCGAGGCGCCGGACTCGGGCTTGGGCCGCCCGCCGTGCTGGACCTTCTCCTCCAGCGAGCCGGCCATGTTGTCGCGCAGGTAGTCGAAGCCGAACTCGGAGTTCGTCCCGTACGTGACGTCGGCCGCGTAGGCGGCGCGCTTCTCCTCGTAGGGCTGCATGTTCTGGAGGATCCCGATGCTGACCCCGAGCAGGTCATAGATCGGCTTCATCCACATCGCGTCGCGGCGGGCCAGGTAGTCGTTGACCGTCACCAGGTGTACCCCGCGGCCGCCGAGCGAGTTGAGCACGACGGCCGTCGTCGCGGTCAGCGTCTTGCCCTCACCGGTCTTCATCTCGGCGATGGCGCCGTCGTGCAGGACCATCCCGCCGATCAGCTGAACGTCGAAGTGGCGCATGCCCATCGTCCGCCGGCCGGCCTCGCGGACGAGCGCGAAGCACTCGGAGAGCAGCTCGTCGAGGCTCTCGCCGCCGCGCGCGCGCTCGCGGAGGGCGTCGGCGCGAGCACGGAGCTCGGCGTCGGAATCGAGCTCCAGCTCCTCCTCGAAGGCTCCGATCCGGGCGACGCGCTGTTCGTAGGACTTGAACTTCTTCGCCTCGCCCATGCGAAGCGCGCGGTCCAGGATGGACATAGGCCGCAGGCTAGCAGCGGCCCCCGGGCCTCACGGGCGCCTCAGGCGGCCGATATCACGCCGCCCACCGAGGCCGCCGCGGCCCGGGATTCGCGCCGCTTGCGGCGCTTGTCGCGGTGGCGCTTGACCTGCACCGCCAGCTCCTCGGCACACAGGTTGACCGAGTGCAGGATGTCGGGCGAGGAGTCCCGGGCCCGCAGCGTCACCCCCTTGAGGTGCAGCGTCACCTCGGCCACCTGCGAGGCGGCGATTGCGGGGTTGCGCTCCTCGAACACCTCCACCTCGAGCTCGGCGAGCTCCGACACCTGGCGATCCACCTTGGCAAAGCGGCGCGCCACGTGGGCGCGGAGCGCGTCGGTGACCTGCAGGTTGCGGCCCTTGACCTCGATTCGCATGCGGCCGGCCTCCTCTGTTTGACGCGGGTGTGCGACGGACTTATCAGCGTAATCCTCCCGGGCCGGCTTGTCGATTGCCAGAATGGCCAGCGTGGCGCTCCTGCCCACGTGGCCATTCGTACCGGCTGTCCTCTCGGTCCCCGGTGGGACGGCCGGTTCGAGCGTCACCCCCCGGATCGCCTGGTCGCTCGAGCCCGGTGTGCTGCTCGCCGTGCTCGCGCTCGGCCTGCTGTACCTGCGGGCGTGGCGCGACGCGCGCGTAACCGGGGAGCGCCATCCGCCGTCCGTCCGGCGGCTCGCCCTGTTCGGCGGCGGGCTGGCGGCGATCCTGGTGGCGCTCGTCTCCCCGGTCGACGAGCTCGGCGCGCAGCTCATGGTGATGCACATGGTCCAGCACGTGCTGCTGCTCGACGTCGCGCCGATCCTGATGATCCTCGGCCTGACGAAGGTCCTCCTGCGCCCGGCGACGCGCCGGCTCCAGGCGATCGAGCGTCGCGCGGGGTTCGTCGGCCACCCGTGGTTCGCCGTCGTCGCCTACGCCGGGTTCATGTGGCTGTGGCACATCCCCGCGCTGTACGACGCCGCCCTGCACGACGCCAACGTCCACGCCCTGGAGCACGTCTGCTTCGGCCTGGCCGGCGGCCTCTATTGGTGGCACCTGCTCTCGCCCATCCGCGGAAGGATGCGCCTCGGCGGAATGGGCCCGGTGCTGTACATGGTGACGACGAAGCTGCTCGTCGGGGTGCTCGGCATCGTGCTGGCGTTCGCCCCCACGGCCATCTATCCGTTCTACGCCCACCACCCGCACTACTGGGGCCTCTCTCCCCGCGAGGATGAGAACATGGCCGGCCTGGTGATGGCGCTCGAGCAGTCCGTGGTGATGGGGATAGCGCTCGTCTGGCTGTTCGTGCGGATGCTGAACGAGTCCGAGCGCGAGGCGCAGCGTGCGGAGCGCTTCGAGCTGGCCGAGGCGGGACCGTGAGCGGCGTCCTCGCGCTGGTGAGCGCTTCGCTTCGGCGCGGGTGGCTCGTCCTGGCCGCGGTCTCGTGGCTGCTGGGGGCGTCGGTGGCCACCGCACCCGCGGCCAGCGGCCCAGGGGTGGCCGTCGCTGTGTGCCCGTGGATGAACCCGTCGTTGTCGGCCGGCACGCGCGCGGACCTGCTGCTGCGGGCGATGACGCTGTCGGAGAAGGTCGCGATGACCTACCAGCGCTACCCGGATCTCTCCCACTACGGCGCCGGCGGGTACATCCCGGGGGTCGCGAGCCTGTGCCTCCCCGACCTGGTGTTCAACGATGCCGGGCAAGGGGTCGCCGACACGCAGACGGGGACGACGGCGTTCCCCGCCCCGATCGCTCAAGCTTCGAGCTGGGATCGGCAGCTGCAGTACGAGTTCGGTCAGGCGCTGGGGCAGGAGGCGCACCGCAAGGGGATCGATGTGCAGCTGACCCCGGCCATCGAGACCCAGCGGGTGCCGATGAACGGCCGCAACTGGGAGTACATGAGCGAGGACCCGTTCCTCTCCGGTCAGGGCGCCGCGGCCGAGGTGCGCGGGATCCAGTCCGAGCACGTGATCGTCACGCTCAAGCACTTCATCACCAACAGCCAGGAGACCGACCGCGGCATCGCGATCAGCAACGCGACGACGTTCAAGACGGACTCCTCCGACATCGACTCGCGCACGCTGGAGGAGATGTACGCACCGCAGTACGACATGGCGATCCGCCAGGGCGGGGCGATGGGCGTGATGTGCTCGTACAACCGCATCAACAGCGTCTACTCGTGCCAGAACCAGCGAACGCTGGGAATGCTCGAGCACCAGTTCGGCTTCACCGGGTTCGTCGTCTCGGACTGGGGCGCGACACATTCGACCCTCGCCTCGGCCCGGGCGGGACTCGACGTCGAGATGAGCGTCCAGCCCGGGATCTACTTCGGCCCGGCGCTCGAGGGCGCGGTCAAGGACGGTCGAGTTCCGATGCGCCTGCTGAACGGCATGGTGCAGAGGATCCTGCGCGCGATGTTCACCGTGGGCGTCTTCGACCATCCCCCGGCGTCACAGCCCGCCGCCTCCCGGGCCACCGTGTCGAGCGCCGCGCACCTGGCGCTGGCGCGGCGGATCTCCGAGGAGGGCACGGTGCTCCTGAGGAACGAGGATCACGTCCTGCCCCTCCTCGGCCGGGACCGGACGATCGCGGTGATCGGCCCCGCCGCCGGTCAGGCCGGAGCCGAGAACGAGTACAACGGCCAGGGCAGCGGCCACGTCCCGCTGGCTGGCAGCGTCCCGGGGGTCGTCAGCCCCCTGGAGGCGATCAGACGGCGGGCGGCGGCCCAGGACGACCGGATCGTCTACGCCGACGGAACGAACTCCGCGCAGAGCGCCGCCGCGGCGCGGGCGGCGACGGTGGCCATCGTGTTCGCCGGAGACTCCGAGTCCGAGGGAATCGACCGGTCGGGTCTCCGCCTGACCGGCGGCACGTGCTCGCTGTTCTCCGGCTGCACGCCGCAGCCGATCGATCAGAACGCGCTGATCGCCGAGGTCGCGGCCGCCAATCCGAACACGATCGTGGTGCTGAGCACCGGCGGCCCGGTGCTGATGCCCTGGGTCGACCAGGTCAGGGGGATCTTCGAGGCCTGGTATCCCGGCCAGCAGGACGGCAACGCGATCGCCGCCCTGCTGTTCGGCGACGTAGACCCCTCGGGGCACCTGACCGAGACCTTCCCGGCCGCGATGCGCGACCTTCCGATCCGCTCCCGCGCCCAGTGGCCGGGAGTGACCGAGCCGGGCGACGGCATCGGGCCGCACTCCGTGTACTCGGAGCGACTGCTCGTGGGGTATCGCTGGTATGAGACCAAGCGGATCAAGCCGCTGTTCGCGTTCGGGTATGGCCTCTCCTACACCACGTTCCGCTTCTCCCGCCTGACGGCCCAGGCCACACGCGGGGGGGCCTCGGTGACGTTCACCGTGACGAACACCGGTCACCGCGCCGGCGCCGACGTGGCCCAGGTCTACGTCGACGATCCGCCGGCCAGCGGCGAGCCACCCCGTCAGCTGAAGGGCGACGCGCGCGTCACGCTGGGCCCGGGCCGATCCCGGCGCGTGACGATCCCGCTCGGCGCCGCGTCGTTCGCCTACTGGAGCAACCGCGCCGCCACGTGGCTCATCGCCCCTGGCCGCTACACGATCTACGTCGGCGACAGCTCGCAGAGCCTGCCGCTCCAGGCGACCCTCACCAAAGGACCTGGGCGGCTCGCTCCCGGCGTCTACTGATCGTCGCCCGGGAGCCGGAGGGTCCGCCGTACATGGACGTCCACGACCTCACCAGGCAGTTCACCCACGCCCGCCTCGAAGCGCATGGCATTCACGGCAACGGCCACTTGATGGCGCTCGAGCGCAACCACGCCAAGATCGCCGGGCTCATCTCCACCTGGCTGAGCCAGGCGACGGTCTCCCCGAGCGTCGGCTGAGCCCGGAACGGCCCGGGCCCGGCACTGCGCGACGTGCGCAGCACCGGGCCCGGATGAACCGCCGAGGTGGCTAGCGCCTCAGCAGTTCGCCGTGTAGTTGACCGTCCGCGACTCGGTCGTCCCCGCACCGTTGGTGGCGGTGAAGGTGGTCGAGGTCGGCCGCTTGCCGTGCAGGCAGCCGATCGACGCGTTGTAGGGGACCGTCTTGCCCCTGACCCTCTTGGTCAGGTTGCCGTAGGTCACGCTCTCGGTGATGAGCGAACCGAACACCCCGTTGAGGTTCCCGGCCTTGGTCGAGATGTCCGGCGGGAGCGGAATGCTCTCCACCGAGTACTTGCCCTGCTGGCTGATCGTGCCCGTCCACGGTGCCGAGGCACCCGTCTTCAGCCCGGCGCAGTCCGTGCCCGTCTTCACGAAGAAGAAGAAGTACTGCACGTTCTTGCCACCGTTGTAGACGTCGAGGTACGGCCGGCACGGCGACCCGGCGGAACCCCCGGCAGCCGTGGACGTGCTCAGGTTGGTCCCACCGAGCAGGGAGTCGACCCGGCCGGATGCAACCAGCGACCCGCGCGGGCAGTTGCCGTTGAACTTCGGGCTGCGGTCGATCGTGGCGATCGAGCACTTCGGGAAGTCCTGCCCGTTGTTCGACAGGCCATACACCTTGCTGACGATCTTGATCAGTGGTGCTGCCCGGTAACCCGATGTCACGTTGGCGGCGGTGTAGTTCACCTTGTAGCCGACCGACGCGGGCGCCTTGGGGCTGCCGGCCCTGCCCGAGAACGCGTAGCTGGCGGTGTAGGTGTTCAGCGCCGCGTATGCGGCCGCTGCCGTAACCAGCATGGTGATCGCTACAGCGATCGTGACTGTCCGTCTCAATGCTCCTCCTTTGGATCTGGGACGGGATGGTTGATCTGCGAGCAGAGCCGGCCAGTGCTCATCGCAGTGGTTGGAGATGTGGGTAAGAGCCTAGCCAACCGGTGGCGGTTCCGAGCGGCGACTGTGCCTTGCACGGCGGACCGCCCGGGGTGGCGGTGTAGTACGCGCTCTTCAAGATGGACGCCGTCGCCGGGTCGACCTCTGGTCCGATCGACGGCTGTGGGTTGCCCGTGCACAGGCTGCTCTCGTACACCGAGAGACCGCCGGCCAGCCCCTCCATCCAGCCCGGAACGGAATACGGATTACCCCGGTTGGAGGAGAGACGGTGGGCGTAGCCGCTCAGGGTGTCCGGGCTGACCGGACTGGCGATCCGCGCGTAGTGCAGGGCGAACGTGTTGGTAACGTCGAGCGACGTGGCCTCGGTACTCGCCGCGCCGTTGGCGAAGAAAGCCGCCAGCTCGCGGCGGAAGGTGTTGATGTAGTCGATCACCGGGATGTACTGGCCGAGGTAGGGCTTCAGGCGGGTGAGCCACGGCACGCTGAGGTCGAGGAAGTGGTTCAGCGCCGGTACGCCGGTCTGCGCCAGCCGGGTCAGCGGCCCGATGTCGGTCAGCACGGTGCGCAGCTCCGGGGCGAGCGGCACCGTGGCGATCAGCGACTGGCTGAGTGGCGTGGCGGCCGGCCGCAGCTCATCGATCAGCGGCTTGGCGGTGGTGGCGAACGTCTGCAGCCGATCCACGGTCAGGCGGGTGCCGACCAAGAAGGCCGGGAACGCCCGGATCGTCGCCGCCAGGTTGTCCGCCTGCGCGGCGGTGGCCGCGAACAGCGCGTTCGAGTTGCGCACGAACGCCCCGAGCTCCTGCGGCGAGCGGGCCAGCGCGGAGAACACCTGTCCCCCGTCGTGCAGCAGCGTCGTGGTGGCGGCACTGTCGCGGTGCAGCACGGCGAGTACGGAGTCGACGTTCGTCGCGAACGGGTACAGCTGGGCGATCGCCTCGTTGAACGCCATGCCACGATTGGTCAGCGCGATCGCATCCTGCTGCTGCCAGATCTGGTAGGCGCGTCGGGTGGCGGGATCGAACGTCGAGAGGATCTGGTCGAGCTGGACGCTCGGCGCCACCTGGGCCTGGGGCAGCGCCGCCCCGTCCGGCAGCATCCGGGTCCCCCGGGTCCCGGGTGAGAGCTGGATGTACGCCTCCCCGAGCAGCGTCTTCTGGCGCAGGATCGCCCGGGTGTCCGCGGGCCGGGGCGCGTACTGGTGGTCGATGTTCATCACCGCCTTGGTCAGGCCGGTGTGCGTGTCGAGCGAGACGGACACGACCTTGCCCACGCTGACGCCGGAGATCCGCACGTCCGATTGCGTCCCGAGCTCGAACGCCGAGTCAAACTCGGCGGTCAGGCGATAGCCGCGGGACGCGAGGGGGATCGTCCCGCCGAACGACAGCCACAGGAAGAGCAGCAGGCCGATGCACGAGCCGGCGAACGCGATCATGGTCAGCAGCTGGCGGGTGCTCGGGGCCTGCTTGTTCACAACGAGCCTGACGATGGGGGACAGAACGAGGACTGGATCTTGGTCCAGTCCGGCGGGTTGAGCAACTGGATGATCGGGCCCAGGGCGGGGTTGGCGCGGACGAGGGTGACCTCGAACAGCTGGAGCTGTGAGCAGGTGCCCATCACGACGCCCTGCACGATCGGGCCGTGTGCGTCCTGCAGGCTGGTCAGCGAGTTGACGATGTGGCTGAGCCACGAGCCCCAGTACAGGTAGCTCGGCTGGCCACGCGGCTGGTAGGCGAGCTCGTCGAACAGCGTGTCGAGCACCTTGACCGCCCGAGACAGCGGCGGCGTGGCGGCGGCGAGCGTCGCCGACGCCGGCGCGAGGATCTTGGCCACCGGCTGCACTGCCCGGGCGAACGGGCGCAGCTGATCGCGGATCACCGGCGTGGTCTGGGAGAACAGTGGGCGGGCGGCGCTCAGCGCCGGGGCCAGCTCCTGGGCGAACGGCACGAGCCCGTGGAGCGCAATCGCGCTCTGGTTCGAGAACGCCGTGGCGGATCCGAGCGTCGAGGTCGTCTGCTCGAGGGTCGGCGGCAGCAGCGTCAGCGCCTGGGAGAGCTGGGCGTCCTGCGAGGAGATCGCCTTGAAGTTCGTGTCCGAGGTGCGGATCAGCGAGGTGAGCTGTCCGCCGACCTGGCCGATGGCGCCGGTCACCACACCGAGGTTGTGGATCGAGCGTTCGATGTTCTGCCGCCGATCGGCGAGCAGGTGGGTGAGCGTGCTCGTGTCCCGGTTCAGCGGAGCGAAGCGCTGGAACACGCCGCGCAGGTCGGCCACCGCCTGGGGGCTGGGGGCCTCGCCGCTGGCGCCCCCGTCGCGGAACAGCTGCGCCCCCCCGCCCAGCAGGAGCAGGAGGTAGTTGCGGGTGTCGCTGTCCAGCGAGGAGAGGATCTCGTCGAAGTTGACGTCGGGATCCGTGGCCCCCGCGCTCACCTCCCCGCCGTTCGGGATCGTCCCGGCGGCCGGAGTGCCCGGATCGAGCGCCAGGTACATGTCCTTCAGCGGGGTTCGCGGGCGCAGCAGGACCGTGGCATCGCGATAGATCGGCGCGTAGCGCTTGTCGATGTTCATCAGCACCACCGCGCGGCCGTTCTGGAGCTTGACCCCACCCACGTCCCCGACCTGGACGCCGGCCACGTCGACGGTCTGGCCCTGCCCCGAGGTGACCGCGGCGCCCTCCTGGAACTGGGCGTAGACCTGGTAGTAGCTGTGGCCGAAGGTGAACGACGGCTGGTGGGCGAGGATGTAGGCCACCGTGGCGATGGCGGCCAGCAGCAGCACGACGATCGCCCCGAAGTCCCGCTCGTGGACGCGTATCGCCCGTCTCATGGGCCGACCCCGGTGCGGACGGCGTTCAGGTCGGGCACCACGTTGCTGTCGCACGGAACCCCTCGCCGCAGCGGCGGCGGGCCACCGGTGAACGCGGGCCGCGTCCCGAGCGTCGGGTTGACGAAGTTGCCGTACAGCGGCCCGTTGCCGGGGATCGACGGGGTCGCCGCGCGGTATGGGCCGCCCCCCGCGGCGGCCCGGAGGTAGCGGCCGTTGCCGTCGAAGTTCCCAGCGGCGCCGGCCAGGCCCACCGCGCCCTGGAAGAACTCCTGGTAGACCTGCAGCCCGGTGGTGAGGGGGGGGTCGGAGATCCGCTGGTAGCCAGCCGGGAGGATGTTGTGGGTGAAGCAGCGGGCGAGTGCACCCGACGCCGAGAGCAGCGTGCGCGTCGCCGCCAGCGAGCGAGCGGTGTTCTGCACGGCGGGGGTCAGATCGGTGAGCAGCCCGCGCAGTTCGGCGGGCGACGCCAGCGCCGTGGCCTGGGCCAGCCACGGCAGGGCCGCGCCGATCGTCGGATCGAGCTGGCGCAGGCCCGGCAGGATGTCCTGCGAGAAGGTGATCGTCGGCCCGAACGAGCGGTCCAGCGCGGTATCGGAGGTGTCGGTCTGCCGCAGGAGCGGCGGCAGATCGGAGATCGTCTGCTGCAGCTCGACCTGCCGCCCGGCGAGCGTGGCCATCGTCGCGTCGAACGTGCTGATCAGCTCCGGAAGCTGGGGGCCGGCGTCGGCCAGCGACCGGACCACCTGCTCGTTGCCCTCCACCACCTTGGTCAGATCGTTCGGCGCGGTGCCGAGCAGCGCCTGGTTGACGATGGCCGAGGAGCGGAAGGCATCCACCGAGAAGCGCAGCGACTGGTTCAGCGCCTGGCCGCCGGTGAGCGAGCGGGTGAGTGGGTCCTGCGTCGGGTCGATCGTCGTCGGCGCGCGGTTCAGGGAGCTGCCGAGACCTTGGAGGAGCGTCTGCAGGTCGGTCCGGGCACTGGAGTTGAGCGCCGACAGGACGCGGTCGAGCTGCACCGGCCCGGAGGTGTTGGGCGCCGGCAGCGTGGCGCCGGAGTGGAGCGCCGGCGCGCTGGGGGATCCCGGGTGCAGGTCGGCGTAGAAGCTGCCCTCGAGGAAGAGCCGCGAGCGGAGCTGCACCGTCGCGTCGGCGTGGATGGGCAACCCGCTCGGGAGGATCTCCATCGTCACGTCCGCCGCCTGGCTGTTTCCGGGCAGCCGCTGCACGCCGGTGATCTGCCCGACGTCGACCCCCGCGATACGAACCGGCGAGGGGATGTGCAGCTGGGTCTCGCTCGTGAACATGGCATGCAGCGTGAACTCGGGCGGCGCGGTGAACGGGATCTGCCCCCCGAACACCAGGTAGCAGGCGAACGCCACGAGGACGCAACCGAGCAGGCCGGCCTGCACGAGGCTCATTCCGCGATGCCTCACCGCACACTCCGCTTCGTCGTCTCGGTGTGGTCGGGCAGGGAACCGGAAGGATTGCCGATCAGCGACGTGTTCGCATAGGGCTCGTTGCCCGCCGCGCACTCGGCGGGCTGCCCCGGCGAGGCGGTGTACGGATAGGGGTTGGAGTGCAGCGGTCCGTGCTCGACGACGGAGTTGGGGGCCGGGGTGGTGTACGGGCGGCTCGACGGTGTGCCCTCGCCGCCCGCCACGTCGTCGATCACCACGGTGAGGACCCGCAGCGCCGTGCCGCTGCCGATCTTCTCCGACAGCGCGCTGGCCGTGTTGCGCAGGAACAGAGTCACGTAGTTGCACGTCGACTGCGCGGGGGTGAGGAACGCGAGGGGGCTGCGCAGGCGGTCGAGGGTGAGCCCCAGCCGATCGAGGCCGGCGTTGACCGCCGGAGTGTGGCCGTAGACGTTCAGCCGGGTGGCCAGGCTCAGCGTCTGGCGATTGAGCGCCGGGGTGCCCGGGAGGTTGCGGGCACCGGCGGCGAACGCATCGGCCAGCACGGGCGCGCTCTGGTTGAGCGTGGCGAAGCCGGGCCGCAGCTGACCGAACAGGCCTGCCGTGTCGCCGAGGAACGCCTGGAGCGACGGACTGTCCGTGATCACGGTCTGGAACGTCGGGGGCGTCTCGGCGATCCAGTTCTGGATGTACGGGTAGGCGATCGGCGCCAGCGCGCTGAACGTCGTGTCGAGGTTGCCGAACAGGGCGCCGTTGACCCCCGCCACCGGGACCAGCGCGCCGGTGTAGCGCTCCAGGCCCCGGAAGAACCCGCCGAGGTCGGTGCGCGGCGAAGCCAGGTTGCTCGCCACCGGTCCGAGATCGGTGACGAGCGGCACGAACGCCCCGAGCGCGTCGTTGATGTCCTGCCCGCGGCCCGCCAGCCCCTCGGCGAAGCCGGCCGTGGCCTGTTGCACCGCCCGGCGGGTCGGCGGGTCGAACATCGAGAGCACCTGGTCGAGATCGACCTCGGAGTTGCTCTGGCTGATCGGCACCGTCGCTCCGTCCCGCCACGTCTGCCGGGAGTGGCCGGGAGTGATCGCCAGGTACTTGAGCCCGATCGATCCCTTGAGCCGCACGTCGAACGTCGTGTCGATCGGCAGCGGCTCGACCTGCTTGTTCAGCTTCAGGTTCAGCATCGCGATCGGGACCCCGTCCGCGTCGCGGGCCGCGGTGATGGTCTGGACCGTCCCCACCAGCGCCCCACCCTCGTGCACCTCGCCACCGTGGGTGAGCTCGCTGGCGTCGGCGATCTGGACGTGGAGCGTGTAACGGGGGACGAACGGCAGGCCGTTGTTGGCCTGGTAGGCCAACGTCACGCCGACGATCAGAGCCAGCACGGTGAGCGCCCCGACGAGCACCGGGTTGGCCAGGAAGCTCCGCTGATTGCGCCGACGCAGGTTCACGGGCCACCATTACCGGTCAGGTAGCGGAGCAGGCTCGCCAGCGAGCTGTTCGTCAGCGCCGCGGTGGGCGGGGTGCCCCCGGCGGAGCCCGCGGTGCGTGCGGCGACGGGGCGGGTGGCACTGGCCGCCCTGGTGGCGCCGGCCGCCCCGGTGGCACTGGCACCCCCGCCGGCGCCGGCTCGAGCCACGGCGGCGCGGGCGACCCCCGCCACCGAGGCCGAAGACGCGCCGGGGAAGTTGGCCGAGCAGGAGGTGAGCGGCACGATGGTGTACGGACACCCCTGGGTCTGCGGCTCGGCCCGGAGGTAGTGGCCGCGGCTGTCGAAGCCGTTCGACGCCGTCGTGCCGTAGTACAGGAACGACATGAGCGACTCGATCCCGCCGGTCTGGTCCAGGCTGGCCAGCAGGCGGTCGAGGAGCATCGCCGGGACGAGCGACTCCCGCCCGACGCGCAGCAGTCGCGCGTCGAGCCCCAGCGTCCCGAGCAGCTGCGGCTGCGACCGCTGTGAGTAGTCGCCGAGCGAGATCAGCGCCGGCCGTGCCGCCTGGGCGAACGGCGTCAGGTTCTGGAATTGGCGATCGATCGCCGACGCGCTCTGGGCCAGCGATGCCATCAGGGGCGTGCCCTGCGTGGCCAGACCCTGGAGCTGCACCATCAGCGGGCGGAGCTGCTGGAGGAACGACGGGAACAGGCGAATCGATGCCTGCTCGGCCGCGGCGCGGGTCGCGCTCGCCGCCGAGGTGGTGTTCGCCGTGCGGATGAACCCCTGGATCTGGGACCGGACCCGCGCCAGGGGCCCGAGCACGGTGTCCGAATCGGAGGCGAGCTGCGCGAGCTGCCGGTTCTGGCGGGCGAGGACCTGGATCACCTGGTCGGTGTAGCCGAGCGCCGGGTCGGCCCGGTGGATGACCGCGTTCAGGTCGGAGCCCCGCGCCGCCAGCCCGGTCCCGAGCTCGTCGATGATCAGGGAGAACTGCTGGCGGACCGGCTCGCGGTAGATGTCCTGCACGATGTCGGAGTCGATCGGCGAGCTGGTGCGGCTCACCGGAAGCAGATACGTGCCCCGCCCGACTCCGCTGCGGATCCGCCCCAGCGCCGGGGCGGCGGCGGTGCCCGGCTCGCAGTCGACGTACCGCTCGCCGATCAGCGACTGGGGCCGGATGGAGCAGGTGGCATTCCCGTGCCACGGCGTGAACCGGGAATCGGTGATCTGCAGCGTCACCGCCGCGCGGTAGGACCGGGTGACGCTGAGCGACTGGATCGAGCCCACGGGCGCTCCGGCGATTCGCACGTCCTCGCCCGGGACGGCGAACCCCGCGTTGTCGAAGATGCCGGTCACCTCGTATCCGGTCACCCGGTGGCCGGAGCCCGACAGCACGATCACCACCGCGAGGACGATCAGCACCACCGTCGAGATGCGGGCCAGCAGTGAGGTCACGGGCCGGGAGGGGTCGAGGTGAGCGAGCAGCCCTTGACCTGCCACGGCGCGGTGCCGTCGCTCGGCGGCTGGACCGCTCCGCCCGGGCACCGGCTGGTCACGAACTCGAGGCCGGAGTACCGCTGGGACTGATCCGTGCGGGGGACGAGCTGATTCGCGCCGTTGACCGAGAACGCGCCGAAGAACGGCTGCGTGCGCGCGTAGTGGCCGTCGGCGTCGTAGTTGGCGCTCGCCTGACCCAGGTTGGTCAGCGCGGCGATGAGGTCCGGCGCGTACTCCCGCAGGTACTCGACCTGCGGCTCGGAGAAGTTCATCGAGCGGATCATGTCCCCGAACGCCCGCGCGCCGGTCGACTCGAGCCCGGGGGTCGAGCGCAGCAGCGTCGTGAGGTCGCCCTGCCCCGACGGGTTGTGGATGAGCGCGGCCAGCAGCCCGATCGTCGGCACCGAGGTGTTCGTGAAGCGCAGCAGCGACTCGGCGAACGGCCGCAGGCGCACCGAGGCGACCTTCGACTCGGCCACGAAGGGGTCGAGCTCGTCGAGGGTGTGGCGCAGGCCGGCGAACGTGGTCGTCGAATGGGTGAGCGCTCCAGGGGCGAGCACCAGCGCCTGATCGAGCTGGGTCGCGCGGCTGGCGATCGCTCCGGTGGTGGTGGCGGTGTCGGCCACCAGGTTGCCCAGCTGGGTGGTGCGCGTGGCCAGGCCCTGCAACGCCTGCGCCCCCTGCACGAGCAGCCCGTCGAAGGCGGCCTCGTCGTGCGAGAGCTCCGCGGTCACCTGGCTGGTGCTGGACAGCGCGGGCGCGAAGTACTGGAGTGTCTGGTTGGCCTGCGCGGCTCGTCCCTGGATGCCGGCGCTCTCTCCCCGGATGAAGCCCTTGAGCCCGGCGCGCGTCGGGGCGTCGAGGGCGTTGAACAGCTCATCGAGATTGACCGGCGAGTAGGCGTCCTGCGGCGGGATCCACCCTCCGCTGGGGATCGGCGGCTCGACATTGGTGGTCGGTTCGAGCACCACGTACTTGTTCGCCACCCCTGACAGCGAGTTCTCGTAGATCCGGGCGACCGTGCCCTGGCGGACCGGCGCGGCATCCGAGTCGAGGCTCATGGCCACGTTCGCCCCACCGTCGGGGGAGAGCGTGATCGAGTTGACCGTGCCGACCGGCGCCGGGCCGATGAACACCTGGTTGCCCGCCACCAGGCCGCCGGCGTCCTGAAAGCGCGCGTGCAGGATGTACGAGCTGCCGCTCTGGGTGACGATGAAGGCGACGAGCACGATCGCCAGGACCAGCGCGGCGAAAGCCGCGCCCCGGCCGGCCCGGCTCGTCGGCACCCGCCGCTCGGGTTCGAAGTCGACGCCCGGATATGCGCCTGGTTGGGTGGCGGTTATTTCCTGAGCTCCTCTCTCCTACGTCCTGCCTCTCGCGTCGCGGATCCTGACAGATCTTTCAGCCGGTCAGCGCCGCTACTGCACGCCCGAGCTGCCGGACGCGCTCGACGCACGCCCGGAAGGCGTCGGCGCTCTCGCCGCCGTGCAGCAGGATTCCCACGCCGAGCCCGTCACGCTCCGGATCCCCGGCCACCGCCCACACCGAGACGACGTCGGCCTGGCCGGGGGTGAGTGCCACGAGGCGCTCCGGGGCGGGCACGAACTCGGCCGGATCAGCAGCGAGCGCGTGCAGACGCTCCCGCTCGTCGGCGGTCGGGTCGGTGCCGGTCGCCGGGCGCGCCGTGATGACCTCGCCCACCTCGTGCTGGACGCGGCCGAGGCCGAGGCAGAAGCCGTGGCAACGGATCTCGGCCAGCGCGCGGTGGTATGCCTCGCGGGTCGCCGGGTCGAGCGGCTCGAGCCACGCCTGGACCGCGCCGGGGTCCGCGTTCGCCATCCACCAGATCCCGATCGGCGGCACGACCGGGACCCGCTGGCCGATCGCGCTGGTCGGCCGCCCGGCCTTCGGCTCCCCGGCGCTGGCCAGCAGCGTCAGCTCGTGCCGGTCGCAGTGGCAGGCGAGCACCTGGACGTCGAGCTCGCGGGCTGCGGCCTCCATCAACCCGCGCGCCCGGTCGAGGACGAGCAGCTGACGACCGAAGCGCTCGTCGCGGGCCATCAGCGACTGCGGCGCGAATCCCCCGTAGCCGCCCTGGAAGAACAGCAACGGCAGCGTCGATCGCTCGACGTCGAGCTCGCGCACCTGGCCGACGACGATGTGGTGGTCCCCGGCCTCGTGCACGGCGTGAAGCGTGCACTCGATCCAGGCCACCACTCCGTCCAGGATCGGGGCGCCGGATGGCGACAACCGCCATTCCAGGCCCGCGAACTTGTCACTGCCCCGCGCGGCGAACGCCCGGCAGATGTGCTCCTGGTCAGCCGCCAGGACGTTGACGCAGAAGGTGCTCGCCCCCTGGATGCGCGCCCAGCTCGACGATGTCCGGCTCGGCAAGAAGGCCACGAGTGGAGGATCGAGGGAGACCGAGGTGAACGAGCCGACGGCCATTCCCACCGCGGTCGCGTGGTGCGGGAGCGCGGTGACGACCGAGACGCCGGTCGGATATTGGCCGAGCACGCGGCGGAAGAAACCGGCATCGAGCGAGCCTGCGGGCGCGGTCGAAGCCATCAGCTGACGCCGCCGGTGGGGGCGCTGGCGGCGGCTGCGGTCGCGGCCATGAGCTCGGCGATGTCATCGAGCTGCTCCAGCCGGTCCATCAACTCGGCCAGGGCATCGGCCTGCGCCGGGTCGATCCGCCGCCCCGCGTTGGCCCGGAACTTCTCCCTCACCGCGGGTGTCGGCATCGGCCATTCGGACGTGCCGAAGCTCGCCGGGATGCGATGACGTACCTGGCGCCCGTCGTTCAGGCCGATCGCCACCTCGCCGGGGAAGTGTGTCGGGAAGTCGCTGGCGGGGTCCTCGGTGATCCGCACCTTGGCGGCGACGGCGAGCACCTCGGGGTCGTCGAGCGGCTCGTCGTAGAACGCGGCGAGGTCGACCCGCCGGGTGCTGAGCGCTCGTGCCACCACGTACTGCACGCTGAACAGGGCGTCGTAGATGGTGGCGGGAGCGGTCTTCTGGGCCGCGGGCTCGCACACCATCGGGTGCAGAGCAGTCGACGTCGGCGCCTCGATCCACGCTATCTCCTCCGCGTCCAGCCGCTCCACCCCGAGCTCGTCCAGACCGGCGAAGGCGGCGTCGGCGAACGCGTGGGTGAAGTGGCAGCAGGGGTAGGGCTTGAGCGCGATCTCGGCGGTCATCCAGCGCTCGCCGAGGGTCGTCAAGCCGAGCTGCTCGGCCGTGGGGATCATCTCGAGGTGGCTTCGGTACACGCCGCCCGATCCTTCGAACACCGACTCGGGTCCGCGAAAGCCCGCCTCCCCCAACGCGGCGGCGACCACTCCGGCGTGGGCCGCCCAGCCCGGATGCATTCGCTTCAGCCACGACCCGTGGATCTCCAGGATGCCCGCGGCCTGGCTGCCCGCGAGCCCGAGTGCGCGGGTCATGGCGTCGACGCCGCCGCCGCGCAGCTTGACGGCCACGCACGCGGCGGCGAACGTCCCCGCGATGCCGGTCGGGTGGAACCCGCGGGCGTGGAACTGCCCGGCGCCGGCGGCCGCCAAGCGGCAGCCGACCTCGAGTCCGGCGATGAACGCGGTGAGCACCGCCTCGCCGGTCGCGCCCTGCTCCTCCCCCACCGCCAGAGCGGCGGCGAGCGCCGGACCGGTGGCGTGGTAGATGGCACCGATGTGGGTGTCGTCGAAGTCGAGCCCGTGCATCAGCGTGCCGTTGACCAGTGCGGCCGAGGCGGCCGGCAGTGCAGTGCCGAAGCCGAGCCCGTGGGCCGCGTCTCCGGTGCCGAGGCCCCGAACGGCGCGGTGCATCGCCTCGCCGAAGTCCATGCCGCTGGAGGCGATCGCGATGCCGATCGCGTCCAGCGCGTGCTCCCGGGCGGTCTCGCGCACCGGTTCGGGCACGTCGGCCAGGCGCAGGCCATCCACCCAGCCCGCGATGGTGCGTGACAGGGAGGGGGCGTCAGAGTGGGTCATCCGGAACCTCCACGTCGAGCAGCGGTGCGTGCTGCTGGGCGCCGAACGTGTCCCGCTCGCCGATCCCGCCCTGGTCCCCCCGCCGGATCAGCGTGAACTTGAACGCCTGCGCGGCGTCGAAGCAGCCGCAGTAGGTGATGTCCGCGTCGGGCACGCGATACAGGCGGCGCACGAGCTCACGGTTGAGGACACCACTCTGGCGGACTCGCGCGTAGATGCCGGGATCGTCGAACATCACGTCGAAGGTGATCTCGTAGGGGCCCGCGTTCTTCGAGCGGATGACCGCGGCGAGCTCGCTCAGCACGGAGCTCATGCTGCTACTCGCTCGCTGGTGCCGACTGCGACGACCGCCGTGGGGAACAGCTCGAGCCCCGCGGCATCCATCACGTGATAGAGGCTGAACGCGCACGCCGGACCGATCACGTTCTCCATCGGGCTCAGGGGAAGCGCGAGGTTGCCGGCTGTTGCGATCTGCCCCTCGTAGGGGAGATGCAGCACGCCGACCCGGACCATGGTGCAGATCGCCTTGGCGCGCTCGGCCGTCGGCGCGGTGACCTCGGCGAGGATGGCGATCTCGTGACCGGCCACCGGCGAGGGCTCGAGCGGTCCCATCGCCCCGTCGCGGCCGTAGACGTGGAAGTTGAGCGTCGCCTCGCCGCCGCCGATGTCGGGCAGCAGCGCGCCGGCGGTCTGCCGCACCCGGTCGAGGAAGTGGTCGATCTGGCCGACCAGGATGGGATCGCGCACCGCGCCGATGAACACCGCCCGCTGCCCGCGCACGACGCCCGCCTCGAGCTTCAACGTCGGCCGGTCGGCCGTCAGGTGCCGGCTCCCTGCCACCCGGACCGTCCGCTCGTCAACCGCCGTGAAACTGCTGGCGCTGACGTCGAGCACCCCGTCTGGGCCGGGCAGCCGGTCCGGACGACGCTTCTCGTAGAGCGTGTGGGCGGCGACGGAGAGTGGCGTGCACCGTTGGCCGGGGCTCATCGGCTCGAGCTCGAAGGCGTCTGCCCACACGCGCGCGAGGACGCCGCCCCCCTTCGGCTCGGCGCACGCGCCGCCGCACTCGAGGATCTTGCCCATGTGCCACGCGATCCCCGGATCGACCCCGAAGCGCATCGCCCAGGCGGCGTGCGGTGCGGGGTCGTACGCGCGCCCGGAGACGATGGCCTGCGGCGGGTCCTCACGGTCCAGCAGCTCGCGAAACGGTGCGGCACCCATCTGCGCGACGACCGCCGGCGAGGCGTCGATGTCGGCCGGATTCGGCAGCTCTCCCCGCACGTTCGGCTCCACCCGACCGTCGGCCAGTCGCGCAGCGACGATCGGCCTCGGTACCTCGGCGTAGATCACCCCGACCCGGAGCGTCAACCCCTGCTCGCTGCACAGGCGGTCGATCAGCGCGACCATGGCGTCCACCTGCTCGCGAGTGCCGGCCCCACCGGCCGAGCTGATCAGTACCGGCGTGCCTCGGTCGGCGGCCTGCAGGAGCGGCAGGAGGTCCCGGGCGTACGCGTCTTCGGTGACCAGCGTGGCACCGAGCGCGAGCTGATACGGCCCGGGATCAGTGGATCCGGCATCGACCACGATGGCATCGACACCGCGCTGCACCGTGGCCCAGAAGTCGTCGACCGGGTAGGAGTAGCCGAGCATGCCGCACGGCGTGAGGATCGTCGTCAGCGGGGTCACGACACCACGTCGGCGGCGGCCGCCGGCACCGGCAGCCCGAGATTCTCACGCAACGTCCGGCCGGCGTAGCGACGCTTGACCAGGCCCCGCCGCTGGAGCTCGGGCACGACCATGCGGGCGAAGTCCTCGTAGCTGCCGGGGACCGCGCCGGCGGAGAGCACGAAGCCGTCCGCGCAGGTGCCGAACCACTCCTCCATCTGATCGGCGACCTGCTCCGGCGTGCCGATGAAGCTCGGCCCCTCGTCGAGCGTGCCCCGTCCCGAGTAGGTGACGAAGTCGCGGACCGACGGGTTCGGCTTGCCGCTGACGGTGATCACGCGGTCACGCAGCCCGTGCCACGACATCGCGGCCAGCTCCTCATCGGTGAACGGGGCGTCGAGGTCGCGGTCGGAGAAGTCGACGTTCAGGGTCTCGCAGAGCAGCGCCAGGCCGTCCTCCGGGCGGGCCAGGCTGCGCAGGAGCTGCTCCTTCTCACGCGCCATCTCCTCCGTCGGGGCGACGATCACGCCGACGGCGGGCGTGATCCTGACCCGGTCCGGGTCGCGGCCGGCGTCGCTGACCGCTCGCTTGATGTCCTGGTACTTCTGCTCACCGACCTGCTGGTTGGCGAACACGGTGAAGACCACTTCGGCCCAGCGTCCAGCGAACGTCATGCCGCGTCCGCTCTGGCCGGCCTGGAGGAGGACCGGGTGTCCCTGGGGCGAGCGGGGCACGGTGAACGTCCCGTGCACGTGGAAGTACTCACCCTCGTAGTCCGTGCGATGGACCTTGCTCGGATCAGCGAACTCGCCCGACGCCTTGTCGACCTTCACCGCGCCGGGCTCCCAGGCGTTCCACATCGAGCTCACGACCTCCAGGAACTCGTCGGCCCGGTCATAGCGCGCGTCGTGACCGAGATGCTCGCTGCGGCCGAAGTTGGCGGCCTCGGCGTCGTTGAGCGAGGTCACGATGTTCCACGCGACACGACCGCCGGTCATCTGGTCGAGGGTCTGGAACTGGCGGGCGACGTGAAACGGCTCGTAGTACGTGGTGGAGCACGTGGCGCCGAGACCGAGGTGCGTCGTCGCCATGCCCATTGCCATCAGCACGACGATGGGGTCCATCTTCACCGTCCGGATGCCGTGGGCGACCGCGAGGTCGGCACTCTGCCCGTAGATCTCTGGCATCGCCAGCCGGTCGTCGAAGAACGCCATGTCGAAGCACGCGTCCTCGAGCGTCCGCGCGATGCGGCGGAAGTACTCGGGCGACAGGAAGTCCGACATCGAGTTGGGGTTGCGCCACGATCCGACGTAGTTCGAGCAGTTCTGCGCCTGCAGAAAGGCGATGAGCGCCATCTGGCGCGAGCGGTTGGATGACATGTCCGGAGTCTCGGGCGAACCCGGACCTGCCTGCCACCCAAGTTGCACCAGGTGCAACTATTCCTGGGATGGACGCGGCGCGTGACGATGTGCTGCTGCGCGCGTTGAACGTGCTCGAGAGCCTGGCGGCGATGGCCCAGCCGGCGAGCCTCTCGGCGATCGCTGCCCGCACTCGCCTCGGCAAGGCGAAGGCCTATCGCGCGCTGCGCGCGCTCGAGGAGCACGGCTTCGTCGATCACGCCGGCCGCAGCGGCTACCGCGTCGGCAGCCGATCGCTGGCGTTGGCCACCGTGATCGGTTCCCGTCCTGCGCTGGTGCAGCGCACGCGGCCGGTCCTCGAGCGCCTGGCGCTCCTGTGCCGCGGCGGCGCCAGCCTGCAGCTGCGCAGCGGCGCTCACCGGGTGATCGTGGCCGAGGTGGTGGTGCGGGCCGATCCGCAGATCGATCCGGTCGCGCTCGGCGAACGGGCGCCCCTGACCTCGGGTTGCGCCGGTACCGCGATCCTCGCCCATCTCGATCCCGCCGACGCCGCGGCGGTCATGGCGGCCCGGCCGCCCCGGGAGCCTCGGCCGACCCCCGAGCAGCTGGACCGCATCCGGGCTGACGGCTACGCGGTCTCGTTCAGCGCCAACCACGTCTCGATGAACGGCATCGCCGCCCCACTGCTCGATCCCGCGGACGGCTCGGTCCTCGGCTCCATCGCCATGGCCAACGCCCCCGACCGGCTGCCGGCCAGGGAGCTGGAGGCATTGAGCGACCCGCTCAGGCGCGCGTGCGATCAGCTGGGCCCTTCCCTGGCGCGGCTGCTCGGCCCGAACTCACCCGAGCGTCGCGCCGCCCTCGACGTGACGGTTCAGCAGATCGCGGGCGGGACGTAACCGGAGTGGCTCAGCGGCGCCGGGGGCGGACGAGCAGACTCGCGCCGATCGCCCCGCCGAGGTCGCCGAGCGCCGCCACCACCACCTGCGGCGGCTCGCTGTCGTTGAACAGGTGCGGCGCCATCGCCTGGCCGATCCGGTCGGCGAACGGCTGCCCGAAGCGGACGCCGAGCCCGCCACCGAGGATCACCGCCTCGACGTCGAGGACGTTGAGGACCGAGGCGACGCCCGCCCCCAGCGCGTGGAGCGCCTCGTCGACGATCTCGCCGGCCAGCTTGTCGCCGTGCTCGAGCGCTCGCTGCCAGATCCCGCTCGTCAGCCGCGTGCGCTCGCGCTGCTTCATCAGCTTGAACAGGTCGGTCTTCTCGCCCTCCTCGTGGCGCTTGCGCGCCCGCGCCTCCATCGCCGCCCGCCCGGCATACGCCTCCATGCAGCCCCGGCGCCCACACGGGCAGTGCCGGCCGTCGAGCTTGACGACGACGTGGCCGATCTCCCCTGCCCCGCCGCGGCCGAGCCACGGCTTGCCGTCGAGCACGATGCCGCCGCCGACCCCGGTGCCCCAGAACACGCCGAGCAGCGATCGGAACGGCCGGCCGGCGCCGAGGTGGAACTCGCCGTCGGTGGCGACCTGGACGTCGTTGCCGATCCGCACGGTCGTCCCCAGCGCGTGCGCCAGCGTCTTGCCGAGCGGGAAGCTGCCGGTCCACCCGGGGAGGTTCCGCGCACTGGAGACCGCGCCACTGTCGGAATCGACGATGCCGGGCGAGCCGACGCCCGCCCCCCCCAGCTCCTTCGGCTCGACGCCGGCCTGCTGGCAGGCCTCGCGCAGTGCGCCGATCATGGCGTCGGCGACGTCCTGCGGGCCGCCCTCGGTGGGAGTGGGGTGCCGGGCGCTGCCGCGGACCTTGTCCGGCGCGGCGATCACCGCCGCCTCGATCTTCGTTCCGCCGAGGTCGATCCCCCCGTACAGCTTCGCCGGCGCCATGTTGGCGCGCATCCTATGCCCGCGCGCAGGATGAATGGCGATTCACTCCCGCGGGGCGGGAGTGAATCGCCATTCATCGCCGGCGGCAGCCCCCGTCAGCTCCAGGCGCGGCGGTACGCCTCCTGCGCGTCGGTCTGGGCGTCGATCTCGACGCCGAGCGCGGCGAGCTTCAGCCGCCCGACCTCGAGGTCGATGCGCTCCGGCACCGGCAGGACGGCCGCCGGAAGCTCCCCGGCCCGCAGGACGAGCTCCTCGGCACACAGGGCCTGGAGCGCGAAGGAGACGTCCATGACCGCCGCCGGGTGGCCCTCGGCCGCGGCCAGATTGACCACCCGCCCCTGGGCCAGGAGGTGCAGGCGGCGCCCGTCGGGCAGCTCGTACTGCTCGACCAGCGGACGCACCTGCCGCACCTCCCTGGCCAGCCCGGCCAGCTCCGGGAGGTCGAGCTCGACGTCGAAGTGGCCGGCGTTGGCCAACAACGCGCCGTCCCCCATCCGCTCGAAGTGCTCCCGGCGAAGCACGCGGGTCGAGCCGGTCACCGTGATGAAGATGTCGCCGCGCTCGGCCGCCCGGAGCGCGGGCATCACCTCGTAGCCGGCCATCCGCGCCTCGAGCGCGCGGAGCGGGTCGACCTCACAGACGATCACCGCGGCGCCGGCGCCGCGGGCGCGCTCGGCGATCCCCTGTCCGGCCCACCCATAGCCGATCACCACCACGGTGTGCCCGGCGAGCAGGACGTTGCTCGCCCGGATGATGCCGTCGAGCGCCGACTGGCCCGTTCCGTGCCGATCGTTGAGCGCCCGCTCGGTACGCGCCTCGTTCATGGCCAGCACCGGGCAGCCGAGTGCGCCGGCCTGCTCGAGCCGGCGCAGGCGGACGAGCCCGGTCGTCGTCTCCTCGGTGCCGCCGATCAGCGCAGGGCCCGCCGCGGCCTCGATCAGCTCCCCCCCGTCGTCGAGCACGATCTGGGGCCGGCCGTCGGCGAGGGCGGCGATGTGGGCATCGTAGGCGGCGAGGTCCTCGCCCCGCCGGGCTCGGATCTCGATGCCGTCGGCCACGGCGAGCGCCGCCGCCACGTCGTCATGGGTGGAGAGCGGGTTGGCGGCGCACAACGCGACGCTCGCCCCGCCGCCGACGAGCGCCCGGACGAGGTGCGCGGTCTCCGCGGTCACGTGCAGGCAGGCGGCGACGCGGACCCCGGCGAGCGGACGCTCGGCGGCGAACCGCTCCCGCAGGCGAGCCAGCACCGGCATCTGGCCCTCGGCCCAGGCGATGCGGGCGGTGCCCGCATCGGCCAGGCCGAGGTCGGCGACGGAGTGCGGGGGTCGGCTAGTAGCGATAGTGGTCTGGCTTGAACGGGCCCTCGGCGGACACACCGAGGTAGGCCGCCTGATCGTCGCTCAGCACGGTGAGCCGCGCGCCGAGCGCGCCGAGGTGGAGCCGGGCCACCTTCTCGTCGAGGTGCTTGGGCAGGGTGTACACCTGCTTCTCGTAGCGCTCGGGATGGCCGAAGAGCTCGATCTGGGCGATCACCTGGTTGGTGAACGAGTTGCTCATCACGAAGCTCGGATGGCCGGTCGCGTTGCCGAGGTTGAGCAGCCGCCCCTCCGACAGGACGATGATGGAGTGGCCGTCGGGGAACGTCCACTCGTCTACCTGGGGCTTGATGATCGTCCGCTCGACGCCGTCAAGGGTGCCCAGACCGGCCATGTCGATCTCGTTGTCGAAGTGGCCGATGTTGCCGACGATCGCCTGGTGCTTCATCTGCGCCATGTGCTCCGCGGTGATGACGTCCTTGTTGCCGGTGGCGGTGACGAAGAGGTCGGCGCTGTCCACCACGTCCTCCAGGCGCGCCACCTGATAGCCGTCCATCGCCGCCTGCAGCGCACAGATCGGGTCGATCTCGGTGACGATCACCCGGGCGCCCTGCCCGCGCAGCGACTCGGCACACCCCTTGCCCACGTCGCCGTAGCCGCACACCACCGCCACCTTGCCGCCGATCAGCACATCGGTGGCCCGGTTGATGCCGTCGATCAGCGAGTGGCGGCAGCCGTACTTGTTGTCGAACTTCGACTTCGTCACCGAGTCGTTGACGTTGATCGCGGGGAACAGCAGGCTGCCCTGGGCGGCGAACTGGTACAGCCGGTGCACGCCGGTGGTGGTCTCCTCGGTGACGCCCTGGATCTGCTCCGCGACCCGAGTGAACCGCTGCGGATCCTCGCTCAGCGAGCGCCGCAGGGTCTCCAGGATGATCCGGAACTCCTCGTTGTCGGCGCCGGCGGGATCCGGAACGGCGCCCGCCGCCTCGTACTCGACACCCTGGTGGACGAGCAGCGTCGCGTCGCCCCCGTCGTCGAGGATCATGTTCGGCCCGTCACCGTCGGGCCAGCGCAGCGCCTGCTCGGTGCACCACCAGTACTGCTCGAGCGTCTCGCCCTTCCAGGCGTACACCGGCACGCCCTGCGGGTCCTCCGGAGTCCCCTCCGGCCCGACCACGACCGCAGCGGCCGCGTGGTCCTGAGTCGAGAAGATGTTGCAGCTCGCCCAGCGGACCTCGGCCCCGAGCGCCACGAGCGTCTCGATCAGCACCGCGGTCTGGATCGTCATGTGCAGCGAGCCGGTGACGCGCGCGCCCTTCAGCGGCTGGGCCTCCGCGTACTCGCGGCGCGTGGCCATCAACCCCGGCATCTCGTGCTCGGCCAGGCTGATCTCCTTGCGCCCGAAGGCGGCGAGGCTCAGGTCGGCGACCTTGTAGTCGGTCGTCTCGGTCGTGGTGCTCATCGTGCCTCCTGGAGTCGGGGTCAGGCCGCGGCGAGCAGCCTCTGGTGCTTGTCCTGCTCGAACCGCAGCCAATCGGACGGCGCGACGTCCTCCGGGCGGACCGGCGGGGCGGCCAGCCAGCCGTCCACCGCCGCGCGCAGGTTCGGCTCACCGGCCAACCGGGTGGCGAACGCCACGTCGGAGAGCCCGAGGGTGTACCGGTCGAGCAGCTCCTTGAGCGTGCGCAGGCGCTGGAGCTCGGCCGCGCCGTACAGCCGGTAGCCGGCGCCCGAGCGGCCGGGGACGACGAGCCCGGTGCGCTCCACGTAGCGGAGCATCCGGGCCGACCAGCCGGTCGTCTCGGCCGCCTCGTGGATGGTGAGCGCCTTCGGTCCGGTCGCCTGATGGCCGATGGGAGCGGGCATCCGGCACAAACGTTAGCACGGTCGTGTCAAGGTTTGCCGGCGCCTCGACCCCGTGTCGAGCGCCGCCGCCACCGGAGCGGCCCTCCGCCTCAGCCGCGAGCGAGCGCTTCCTTGAGCTGATCGATCGGACCCACCTCGGCCGGATCGACGCCGGCCAGCACCGCCAGGTACACCGAGACGAGGTCTCCGAGCACGACGAGCGAGACGAGCCGCTCGGTCGGGTTCTCGCCGATGCTCTCCACCCGATAGGTGCTGGCGCCGGTGCCGGCGATGATCCCCCGGGTCAGCTCGATCCGCTGGCGGATCCGGGGGTGCAGATCGGAGTCGTCGAGGAACACGGCGCTGAACCGGCCGACGCCGGCCGCCCCGACCCAGCCGCAGATCTCGTTGTGGTCGAGCTCCGGGAGCTCCCCGGCCGAGGCCGGCAGCTTGGCGTTCTCGTTGATCTGGCTCTTCCAGCGATACGCCACGGGCGCGGTCAGCCCGGCACCGCACACCTGGGGCGAGGTGCCGTGCAGGCCGAGCGCCAGCGACTTGGCCAGCGTGTCCTCCCCCGCGTCGGGCCGCCAGCCCTCCAGCAGCCGCTCGGCGTGCGCAGCCGCGACGTCGATCTCCGAGTGCAGCGACTCCCCCGCCCCGCACAGCGCCGCCACCTCGAGCGCGACGACGAGCGAATAGCCGACCGCGGCCCGGGGCTGGAAGCCCCCCGGCAGCGGGATCACCGGCACCCCGTCCCGTCGCGCGTCGGCGGCCAGCCGGCCGCCCGTGGTGCAGACGATCCGGCGCGCGCCGAGGGCTCCGGCCGCCTCGAACAGCGCCAGCGTCTCCTCGGTGTTGCCCGAGTAGCTGGCGCACAGGACCGTCGTCTCGGGCGTCGTCCAGGCGGGAAGCTCGTAGCCCCGGATGAGCGAGATCGGGCGTGAGGCCCGGTCGCCGAGCGCCGCTCGAGCCAGCGCGCCGCCGATCGCCGAGCCTCCCATTCCCGCCACGATCAGCCCACCGGGCGAGTCGTGCCGCTCGAGGTTGGCCGACTGCACCCGCCAGAGCGCGTCGCGGAGGTGATCAGGCAGGGCGAGCACGTCCTGCAGCTGCCCGGTGGGATCCCCGGCGGTGGTCCCCTCGACGCTGAGCGCGGCCGCGGTGGCGCTCAAAACGCGATCGCTCCCTCCGGCAGCTCCACGCCGGGGAAGATACGCGCGCCGGCGCTCAGGGTGTTGCCCGGTCCCAGGCGGACATCGGCGCCGATCACCGCCCCGCCCTCGACCCGGCAGCCCGCGCCGATGCGCACCCCGGAGGCGACGATCGAGTCGCGGACGCTCACGTCCGGTCCCACGTCGACGTCGTCGAGCACCACCGAGCGCTCGATCTGTGACCCGGCGCCGACGCGGGTCCGTGCCCCGAGCACCACCTGGGGGCCCACCGAAGCACCCGCCTCGACGACCGCGCCGGAACCGAGCATGGCCGGCCCGCTGACGGTGCCGCGCACGTCCGCCTCGGCGGTCAGCGTGCCGCCGGCGGCGGCCAGCTTCGCCCCGATGTCGCTCGACATCGTCCCGTCGAGCAGGTCGAACGTGCCCTGGCGGTACCGCGCCGGCGTCCCGATGTCGAGCCAGTAGCCCGCGGCGGCGTAACCGAACAGGCCGCGGCCGACGAGCGCCGGGAACACCTCACGCTCGATCGAGACCGGCCGTCCGGCGGCGATCACCTCGAGCACGCTTCGCTCCAGGATGTACACCCCGGCGTTGATCAGATCCGTGTCGATCTGCTCGGGCCGGGGCTTCTCGACGAATTCGCGCACCGAGCCGTCGGCGTGGCGGCGCACGAGGCCGTAGGCCGACGGATCGTCGACCGGGGTCAGAGCGAGCGTGGCGCGGGCGCCGGTGCGTTCGTGCTGGGCGAGCTGATCGGTCAGGTCGATGTCGGTCAGCACATCGCCGTTCAGCATGAGGAACCGGTCCGCCAGCCGGGACTCGGCGTACTTCAGTGCGCCGCCGGTGCCGAGCGGCTCGGGCTCGACGACATAGTGCAGGCGCAGGTCGAGAGACTCGCCGTCCCCGAGCACCGCGCGCAGGGCGTCGGGCAGAAAGCCGCAGGCGAGGATCACCTCGTCGACGCCGTGGCCCCGCAACCAGGTGAGCATGTGCACGATGAACGGCCGTCCCGCGAGCGGGACGACCGGCTTGGGAAGGGTCGAGGTGAGCGGCCGCAGCCGCGTCCCCTCGCCGCCGACCAGGATCAGCGCCTGCACGCCTCGCCCGAGCGGCCGGCGGCTACCGGCCGATCCCCTCGTACTCGAATCCGGCGGCTCGCACCACCTCGGGGTCGGCGAAGTTGCGCCCGTCGATCACCAGCCGCCCCGCCATCCGCCGTGCCGCCTCGTCCCAGTCGAGCTGCGAGAACTCCGGCCACTCGGTGACGATGATCGCCGCATCGACACCGTCCAGCGCACCGAGCGCCGAGTCGGCGAAATCCACCCCGACCATGAGGTTGCGGGCCTCCTGCTCGGCCACCGGGTCATACGCGGTCACCTGCGCCCCGTCGGCCTGCAGCCGCGCCGCCAGCACGAGGGAGCTGGCCTCGCGCATGTCGTCGGTGTTCGCCTTGAAGGCCAGGCCGAGCAGGGCGATCCGCTTGCCGACCAGCGACCCCAGATGCTTCTGGAGCTTGCCCACCACACGCCGCTTCTGGAGCTCGTTGACCTCGATCACGGCGGTCAGCAGCTGGAAGTGGTAGCCAGAGTTGCCGGCCAGCTGCTTCAGGGCCGAGACGTCCTTGGGGAAGCAGCTCCCGCCGAAGCCGATGCCCGGACGCAGGAAGTGGGTGCCGATGCGCTGGTCGAGTCCCATGCCGCGGGCCACCTCCAGCACGTCGGCGCCGGTCTCCTCGCAGACGTTGGCGATCTCGTTGATGAACGAGATCTTCGTGGCCAGAAAGGCGTTCGCCGCCAGCTTGATCATCTCCGCACTGGCGATGTCGGTGCGTACCAACGGGGCCTCGAGGGGCGCGTACAGCTCGGCCACGGCATCTCCCGCCCAGTCGCCGACGTCGCCGACGACGACCCGGTCCGGATGGAGGAAGTCGGGCAGCGCCGAGCCCTCCTTGAGGAACTCGGGACAGGACACGTAGGCGAAGCCCGACTTGCCCTGGGCGGCGAAGATGCGCCGGATCGCCGCACCGGTGCCGACCGGCACGGTCGACTTCATGACCAGGGCGTGGCGGTCGGAGGCCGGCATGGCGGCGACCACCGCGTGGACCGCCGAGAGGTCGGCATCGCCCGAGTACGTGGGTGGCGTCCCGACCGCCACGAACAGCAGCCGGGCGTGCTCGAGCGCCGGCGCGAGCTGGGTGGAGAAGTGCAGGCGCTCGCGGTTGGCGGCCACGCATTCGGCCAGGCCGGGCTCGTAGATCGGGATCTCACCCCGGTTCAGGCCGGCGATCTTGGCCTCGTCGATGTCGATGCACCACACCTCGTTGCCGAGCTGGGCGAAGCCGGCGGCGGTCACCAGACCGACGTAGCCGGTACCGATGACGGCGATGGGTTCACGAGCAGCCATGCGCGCGCGAGAGGCTAGCGAGGGCCGCCGGGGCGCGTCAGCCGCGGGTCAACGAGGCGGCGATCGCCTTCATCTGGACCGCCGGGATCGAGTCGGTGAGGGTGTTGGAGACCCAGTACACGGCTCCCGCGTGGCGCCAGGCGACGATCGAGAGATGGCCCCGGCCGTTGTAGTACTCGAGCAGGCTGCGCCCGTTCACCGTCTCGACCGTCACCCCGTGGGCGAGGATCGGCGGATCGGCCCAGGTCGTTCCCTGCACGCCGTAGAACAGACCGAGGGCCGAGTTGATGACGATCGTCATCCGGTAGGAGGCAGCGAGACCGCCGCCGATCTTGTGGATCGCGTACTGCCGCGGATAGGAGCCGGTGAACTGGCTGACCGGCTCCCCCGGCGTGTCGCAGTTGCCGGTCAGGCTCGAGCAGTACTCGCTCCCGGCCACGATCAGCTTCGGGAAGTAGATCGGCAGCCCGGCACCGGTGAGCGCCCGTGCCTGGCCGATGCCATCGGACGGATCGGCGGTCAGCCCCGTCGGGACGGGCGGCGCGGCGCGACGGTGACCCGAGCCGCGTCCGGGCGGACCGGTGGGAGCCGGCGCCGGCGCGACGGCGACGGCGCCGGTGGTCGGCGTCATGAACTTCTGGTACGCCGCGGCCTCCGCGCCGGCCTGGGCGGTGACGTAGCACGGTGTCTGCCCGAGGCCGTTGCAGACCTGGAGCTGGGCCGGGAACGGGATCGACCTGATCTCGTGCCCGGCGGCATTGGCCAGCAGGACGACGAGCGACTCGATCTGGTCGGAGTGATGCAGTCCGGCGTCGGTCTGGGCGTTGCGGCCGAAGATGCGCAGCAGCTCGTGGCGGTTGGCGAACAGCTCATCGCCGGTGTAGTTGTCCTTCGCCCAGCGCAGGAAGTCCTGCTGGCGGGCATTGCGGACGATGTCGGAGTCGGTGTGGCGGAAGCGCACGAACGCCAGCGCGCCCTGGGTCGACTGGTTGTGGCCGCACATCAGCTGGTAGCCGGGCTGGATGTCGATGCTCGAGTAGCCGGTGAGCGCGGTGTCGTTGTAGTAGCGATGATCGACGTCCGCGTACACGCAGCCGATGGCGTCGATCAGGTCCGAGAAGGCGCGGAAGTTGACGTCGATCACGTGGTTGACCTGCAGGCCGGGGAACACCTGGGCCTTGAGCGTGCGCAGCAGCAGGTCGGTGCCGCCGAGCGAGTACGCCGCGTTCAGCTTGATCGGCCCCCCCCTCGGGCTCTGCACCTCGAGGTCGCGCGGAATCGACAGGACGTTGATCGTCTGCGAGCTGCCGTCGATCCGCACGAGCATCATCGTGTCGGTGTTCGCCGCGCTGTACGGCTCACCGGCGCGGTGGTCGGATCCGACGAGCAGCAATGTCTCCGGCGCCCCGTAGGCGGGGATGGTGACGCCGTTGACGTCGAGGGGGGCCTGCTGGTTGAGCTCGCTGGCCGCCTGCTTGATATCGAGCAGGCCGGCGACCGCGGTCGTGGCGGCGGTGAACAGGATGACGATGACTGCGGCGAGCAGGAAGCGCCCGGCCGCGCCACGCCGCCCTCGGGGCAGCAGCCAGCTCACGCCAGGCCACCCTCGATCGCCCGCAGGCCGCCCTCGGCCGGGGCATCGGCGACCCAGATCGGCACGGCGCGGACGAAGTCAGCCAGCGCGCGCCGGTAGCGGGCCAGCGAGCTGAGCGAGACCCACTCCTCCGGGCCGTGGTGCCCGGCGCCGGCCGGACCGAACTCGACTGCCGGCACCCCGGCCTGGATGAACGCCGCGGCGTCGGACGCGCCATCACGGCCGACGCTCAACACCTCGCCCCGGATCGTGCGCGCGACGGCGTCGCGCAGCGCCCGGACGTAGGGGTCGGTGCGGGGCACCGAGACCGTCGGGTGGATGAACGTCCGCTGAACCTCGATCCCGTCGATCGTGCGCACCTGGGTGAGGATGTCCGCCGGGTCCTGGCCCGGCAGGTAGCGCACGTCGACCCACATCGTGCAGTGGTCGGGCACCATGTTGAGCGCCCGCCCACCGACGATCTTGCCCAGGTTGATCGACGGGCGGTCGAACAGCTCGCTCGACTCGCGGGCGAACGGCAGCGCGACGATGCTGCGGAACACGTCGGTCGCCTTGAGCACCGCGTTCTCCCCCAGCCACGGGGTCGAGGAGTGTGCCGCGCGGCCGCGGACGTCGATCCGCAGGACGAGCACCCCCTTGGCCTCGATCCCGATGTGCATGTCGGTCGGCTCGCCGGTGATCGCGAAGTCGCCGGCCAGGCCCCGGGCGACGATCGCGTCGGTCGAGCGGTCCTCGATGTCCTCGGACTCCTCGTCGGGGACGCAGACGAGCCGCACCCGGACCCGGTCCTGGCCCTCGACGTCCTTGAGCGCGCACATCATCGCGGCCAGCGCCCCCTTCATGTCGTAGGCGCCGCGACCGATCAGGCGGTCGGCGTCGATTCGAGGCTCGAACTGCCCCGCCTGGCCCGGCACGACGTCGAGATGGCCGTGGAGGACGACCGTCGGTACGTCCGGGTCCTTCGCTCCGGCCTCGGCCACCAGCACCGGCAGACCATGATGATCGACGTGGCGGACGGCGATGTCACGAGACTCCAGCCAGCCCTTGACGAACCCGGCCGCGGCGACGATCTCCTCGGGCCGCGAGGTGTCGTAGGAGATCAGTCGTTCGGCGAGGACCCGCTCGTCGTCCATCGGCGTCCCAGGATAGGAGCGACCGGCGGAGCCGGCAGGCGCTAGGACCCGTCCGCGATCTCCAGGAACCGCCGGAGGCGGCGGACGTCACGCTCGGCCACCCGCCGGCGCTCGGAGTCCTCCTCGGCCTCCTCGAGCTCGCGCTCGGCCCGCTCCAGCCGCTCCCGCAGGTCGCCGGCGTCGAGTGCGTCCGGCTCGTGCGCCTCCTCGACCAGCAGCAGCGCCCGGTTCTCGCCGACCTGGAGGTATCCCTCGGCCTGGGCGAAGGAGACGACGTCGGAGTCGCTGCGGTACAGCTTCAGCTCCGTCGGGTCGAGGATGGCCAGCACCGGCGCGTGATGGGCGAGCACCCCGATCGACCCCGACGTGGTACGGGTGGAGACCATCTCCACCTCGTCGCTGAACACCTCCCCCTCCGGGGTGAGGACCTCGACCGGGAACTTCTCGTGCGCCATGAGCTAGGACTCCGGCTCGTCGTCTTCGGACTCCGAGTCGGACTTCGCGGCCCCGTCGCGGGATCCCTTGGCGTCCTCGACCACCTCGTCGATCGACCCCTTCATGAAGAAGGCGCGCTCCGGCAGATCGTCGTGCTTGCCCTCGAGGATCTCCTTGAAGCCCCGGATCGTCTCCCCGATCGGGACGAACTTGCCTGGTGTGCCGGTGAACTGCTCGGCGACGTGGAACGGCTGGCTGAGGAAGCGCTCGAGCCGCCGCGCCCGGTTGACCGTCACCCGGTCGTCATCGGAGAGCTCGTCGATGCCGAGGATGGCGATGATGTCCTGGAGCTCCCGATAGCGCTGGAGGACCTCCTTGACCCGGTTGGCCACGTCGAAGTGCTCGTCGCCGAGGATCTCCCGCTTGAGGATCGTCGAGGTCGAGTCGAGCGGGTCGACCGCCGGATAGATGCCCTTCTCGGCGATCGACCGCGACAGTGTAGTCGTCGCGTTCAGATGGGCGAACGCCGACGCCGGCGCCGGGTCGGTGAGGTCATCCGCGGGGACGTAGATCGCCTGGATCGAGGTCACCGAGCCCTTCCGGGTTGAGGTGATCCGCTCCTGGAGCTGGCCCATCTCGGACTCGAGCGTCGGCTGGTAGCCCACCTGCGAGGGCATCCGCCCCAAGAGCGCGCTCACCTCGGAGCCCGCCTGCACGAAGCGGAAGATGTTGTCGATGAACAGCAGCACGTCCTGACCCTCCTGATCACGGAAGTACTCCGCCATCGTCAGGCCAGCCAGCGCTACGCGCATGCGGGCGCCGGGCGGCTCGTTCATCTGGCCGAACACGAGCATCGTCTTGTCGAGGACTCCGGACTCCTTCATCTCGAGCCACAGGTCGTTGCCCTCGCGAGAGCGCTCACCGACCCCGCAGAACGCCGACAGCCCACCGTGCTCCTGGGCCAGGTTGTGGATGAGCTCCTGGATGATGACCGTTTTGCCGACGCCCGCGCCACCGAACAGACCGACCTTGCCGCCCTTGGCGTACGGGGCGAGCAGATCAACGACCTTGATCCCGGTTTCGAACATCTCCGTGGTCGGGGTGAGCGCTTCGACGGTCGGTGCGTCACGGTGGATCGGCCACCGCTCGACGTCGTCCTCGAGCTCGTCGCCCTGGTCGATCAGGTCGCCGAGCACGTTGAAGATCCGCCCGAGCGTCGCGCGGCCGACCGGCACCGTGATCGGTGCGCCGGTGTCGATACACCTCGGTGCCGCGGGACAGTCCATCGGTCGAGTCCATCGCCACCGCCCGCACCCGGTCGTCGCCCAGATGCTGCTGGACCTCGCAGATCAGCCACTCTGTGTCGACGCCGGTCTCGGCTCGGCCTCCTCCTCCGCGGCGGCCGACTCGGGCCGGCGGACGCTGATGGCGTGGTTGATCTCCGGCAGCTTGTCGGGGAACACCGCCTCGATCACGACGCCCTGGATCTCCTCGATCCGGCCGACGTTCTCGTCGCGCTGCTCGCTGTGGCCCTGGGATTCTGCGGTGGCTGACATGTCGCTCTCCGTGTCGTACGTCTCTGAATTAGGCCAGGCCCTCGGCGCCGGCCACGACCTCCATGATCTCCTGGGTGATCTCGGCCTGCCGGGCGCGGTTCATCTCCAGCGTCAGGTCGTCGATCAGCGTGCCGGCGTTGTCCGACGCGTTGCGCATCGCGGTCATCCGCGCCCCGTGCTCGGACGCGGTCGACTCGAGCAGCGCCCGGTAGATCGACACCTCGACGTAGTCGGGCACGAGCCGGCCGAGGATCTCCTCGGGGTCGGGCTCGTACTCCACGAGCGGCCGCGGCCCGTCGGCATCCGAATCCGAGTCCTCGTCCTCTGACTCCTCGAGCAGCGTCGCCTGCTGGAGAGGGAGCAGCGTCTCGCGCCGGACCTCCTGGGAGACGGCCGAGATGTAGCCGTTGTAGAAGATCTCCACCCGGTCGACGTCGCCGTCGACGTAGGCCGCGATCACCCGCTCGGCGATCCGACGGGCATCGGCGTAGGCGGGCCGGTCCGTATAGCCGATGAAGCTGTCGAGCACCTCGACCCCGCGAAAGGCGAGGGAGGAGGCGGGACGCCGGCCCGAGGCGAAGTAGACCGCCGAGGCGCCCGTCGGACTCGTGGCGGCGGCCGGCGGCGATGCCGGCCCGGACGATGTTCGAGTTGAACGCGCCGGCCAGCCCGCGGTCACCGGCCACCAGCAGCAGCCCGACGTGGTCGATGTTCTCGTGCTCCTCGAGGATCGGCAGCCGCGGCAGCGTGCCCGCCGCCTCGGCGGCCTGGCGGGTCATCCGCCGGATCGCCCCGGCGTACGGGCGCAGTTGCTCGATCCGCTGCTCGGCACGGCGCAGCCTGGCGGCGGCGACCATCTCCATCGCCCGGGTGATCTTCTGGATGTTCTTGACCGAACCGATCCGGTTGCGGACGTCGCGCTGAGAGGTCGCCATCGCCGAGGGAGCCGCCGCGGTCAGGCCGCCGCGCCCGCCGCCTCCTGCTGCTGCTCGCCGGCGCTCTCCGATGCCGGGCCGGAGCCGTTCTCGCCGGCGTCGGAGCTCTCCCGCCGCCGCGGCTCCTGATCGTCCTCGAGCGGATGGCCCTCCTCGTCTCGGTCGTAGCCGAAGTCCTCGGCGAACTGCTTGACGACCGCCTCGACCCTGGACTGCACCTCGTCGCTCCAGTCTCCCCCGCCGATCGTCTCCAGCAGCTCGGCGTCGCTGCCGCGCACCGAATCGGTCAGCTCGCCGAGGAACTTCTCCACCCGGTCGACGTTGATGCGGTCGAGGTAGCCGTTCGTGGCGGCGAAGATCTGCACCACCTGGTCCTCGGCCGGCATCGGGTGGCGCTCGGCCTGGTTGAGCGTCTTGACCAGTCGCTCCCCGCGCGCCAGCGTCTGCTGGGTGTCGGCGTCGAGCTCGGAGCCGAACTGGGAGAACGCCTCGAGCTCGCGGTACTGGGAGAGGTCGAGCTTCAACCGGCCGGCCACCTTGCGCATCGGGGTGATCTGCGCCGCGCCGCCGACCCGGGAGACCGAGATACCGACGTTGATCGCCGGCCGTACGCCCGAGTAGAACAGCTTCGGCTCCAGGAAGATCTGACCGTCGGTGATCGAGATGACGTTCGTGGGGATGTAGGCCGACACGTCACCCGCCTGGGTCTCGATCACCGGCAGCGAGGTGAGCGACCCGCCCCCCATGGCGTCCGACAGCTTGACCGCCCGCTCGAGCAAGCGGCTGTGCAGGTAGAAGACGTCGCCGGGGTACGCTTCGCGGCCCGGGGGGCGGCGGAGCAGCAGCGACATCTGCCGGTAGGCGTAGGCGTGCTTGGTCAGATCGTCGTAGACGGTGAGCGCCGCCTTGCCGTCGTAGAGGAAGTGCTCGGCCATCGCGCAGCCGGCATACGGCGCCAGGAACTTGATCGGCGCCGACTCGTCCGCCGCCGCCATGACGATGATCGTGTTCTCCAGCGCGCCGGCATCCTCGAGCGTCTGGGCGAGCGCCACCACGGTCGACTTCCGCTGACCGATCGCGACGTAGACGCAGATGAGGTCGCGGTCTCGGTTGTTGATGATCGTGTCGATGGCGATCGCCGTCTTGCCGGTCTGGCGGTCGCCGATGATCAGCTCGCGCTGGCCGCGCCCGATGGGGATCATGGAGTCGATCGCCTTCAGCCCGGTGAGCATCGGCTCCTTGACCGGCTGGCGCTGCACCACCCCGGGCGCCTTGAACTCCGCCGGCCGGGTTGCGCTGGTGCCGATCTCGCCTGGCCGTCGAGCGGGTTGCCGAGCGGGTCGACGATCCGGCCCAGGAGCTCCTCACCGACCGGGATCTCGAGCAGCCGTCCGGTGCGGCGCACGGTGTCGCCCTCGGAGATGTGCTCCCACTCGCCGAACAGCACGGCGCCGACGTTGTCGGACTCCAGGTTGAGCGCCAGCCCGGTGACGTCGCGCGGGAGCTCGAGCATCTCGAAGCTCATGCAGTTCTCCAGGCCGTGGATGCGGCAGATGCCGTCGGCCACCGACAGGACGGTCCCGACCTCGGTCAGGTCCGCGCCGCCGGAGTCGAGGCCTTCGATCCGGTTCTTCAGGATGGAGGTGATCTCGTCGGGCTTGATCTGCATGTGTCGGCTCCTTGATGACGCGCGGCCTACGCCCGCGCGACCTGCTTGCGAAGTTGTTCGAGTCGGTTCCGGATCGAGGCGTCGAGGATGAAGTTCCCCACCCGCAGCACGATCCCCCCGAGGATGTCGGGGTCGACGCGGCTTGAGAGCTCGACCTCGCGCCCGGTCTGCTCGCCGACGCGGTCGGCGATCGAGCGAACGGTCTGCTCGTCGAGCGGGGTTGCGCTCGTCACCTGGACCGGCAGCAGCCGGTGCGCGTCCTCCCACATCGCGTCGTAGCGCTGGCGGATGCGGAAGATCGCCGGCATCCGGTGGCGCTCGGTCAGCGCCTCCAGGAAGTTCATGAAGATCTCCTCGCCGCCGGAGAGCATCCGCCGCAGGCCATCCTGCTTCTCCTGGGTGGAGAAGTACGGCGAGAAGAAGAACACCGCCAGCTGGCGGTTCTCGCCGAGCGCGTCGGCGAACTGGCCCAGCTGCTCGCGCACCGGATCGAGCACGTCATGCTCGGTGGCGACCTCGAACAGCGACCGCGCGTAGACCTCGGCGATCTCCTCCACCTAGTGCTCCCCCGCGGCGCTGAGCGCGCTGAAGTCGAGCTCGGAGAGCGCCTCCTCGACGAGCCGGCGCTGGTCGGCCTCGGTGAGCACCTTGCGCGTCACCTTCTCGGTCGCCGCGATCGTCAGCTCCGCGACCTCGCGACGGATCTCATCGATCGCGCGCCGGGTCTCGGACTCGATGTCCCGCCGAGTCTGCTCCATCATCCGCTCGCGCTGCTCCTTGGCTTCCTCCTGGCCCCGGCGCTCGTGGGTCTCGGCCGTCCTCCGAGCGCGGTCGAGGATCTCCTCGGCCTGCTCACGTGCCTCGCGGAGCCGCTCGCGATACTCCTCGAGCAGTCCGTCGGCCTCGTGGCGCACGCGCTCGGCATGGTCGATCGACTCCTCGATCGCGTGCTGGCGTCTGTCGAGCGCCTCGCTGATGCGCGGGAACGCGAACTTCGCCAGGAACGCCATGGAGAGGACGAACAGGAGCAGCGTCCAGACCATCAGCCCCACGTTCGGGGTGATCAGGAAGCCGCCGCTGGATGCGGTGTGCAGCATCTGCGCTGAGCCCTACTTGAGCACCCAGCCGAGTAGGCCGGCGACGAGTCCGTAGAAGAAGCAGGCTTCGGTGAGCGCGAAGCCGAGCCACTGGATGCTGGTGATCTCGTCACGCATCTCGGGCTGGCGGGTGACCGCCTCGATCACCTTGCCGAAGATGATGCCGATGCCGACGCCGGCTCCGACCGCGCCAAGGCCGCCGCCGATGCCGATGGCGAGCCCGTTGGTCAGACCGCCGCTGGCCGCGAGGTGGAGGATGGGTGCAAGCACAGTGGTGACTCCTTTGGTGTCAGTGATGAGAGACGGCGCCGCCGAGATAGATGGCACCAAGCGTGGCGAAGATGAAGGCCTGCAGGGAGGCGACCAGGCCGAGCTCGAAGATGTAGATCGCGATGCCGGCCGGCAGCGAGAACCAGCCGATCCAGCTGGCGCCGATGATCACCCCGAGGCCACCGGCCATGAACAGGATGATCATGTGGCCGGCGAGGATGTTGGCGAACAGCCGGACGGTGAGCGAGATCAACCGCATGAACGTCGAGATGACCTCGAGTGGCGCGATCAGCAGAAGGATCGGCCCACCCACTCCCGAGGGGATCAGGCTCTTGAAGTAGCCGCCGACGCCGTGGGCGCGGATCCCCTCTACGTTGAACGCCACGAAGGTGATGAGCGCCAGCACCAGCGGCACCGAGACGTTGGCCGTAGCGGCGTACAGCGCGAACGACGGAATGTGCGCCCCGAGGATGTTCACCTTCTCGCCCGAGTTCGTCGGCAGCGGGAGGTAACCGATCAGGTTGCAGTACCAGATGAACAGGAACAGCGCCCCGATGTACGGGAACCACTTGGCCGCCATCGAGCGGTCCATGTTGCCGCGGGTGATGTTGTCGCGCATCAGCGAGTACAGCGTCTCGACCGCGGTCTGGACCTTGTTGGGACGCGCCTGCATGCGACGGGCGATGAACACCATCGTCACCACGGTCAGCACGGCGGCGATCAGCAGGTAGAGCACTGCCCGGTTGATGCTGAACACCCCGAGGTGCACCCAGTTGATGAGCTTGAACTCGTTCTGGGGCTTGAACTCGCTGTTCTTGTGCGTGGTGATGCCGAAGATCACCATCAGCAGGATCAGGCCGCCGACGTAGATGCCGCCGAGCGTCAGCAGGATCTTGCGCGTGCTGCTCATGAGCGCCGGGGACGGGTCGCGGCGGAGAGCCCGAGCTCGACGGTGAACGCGAACACGATCACCACCAGCGCGGTCAGCCCGGCGTCACGGCCGTCGCCGTTGCGGGCAAGGATCACAGCGAGCGCGAGCAGGAACAGCCGGCCGAGCAGGTATGCCATCCGCAGGCCGAACTCCCGCTGCGGCTGGACCGAGGCGCCGGCGGCGCTCTCCACCGCCACGCCGACCACGCGAAGCACGATCCACGCCCCGGCGCCGATCGCGTAGCCGCTCGGCGACACCCCCATCAGCAGCAGGAGCGGGGCAGCGAGCACGACGAGCACGACGTCCATGTAGCGCAGGGGACTCGGCAGCGAGGGCACGGTACCGGGATCGCGGTTGGCGGTGGCGAGGGGCAAGGCGTGGGCGGGCGTGGTCGGCGGCCGCCGGGAGGGTACCGGCCGGAGCGCCGCTGGCGTCGCCCTCTGGGGGGCGGCAGCGCCGTCCCGCATCGGCGGCGGCGGGATCTACAACGTTAGCGGGAGACCCCGCACCGCGACGTCACGCCGCGCGGCGGGAGTCCCAGCTCGAGGCGGGGCTCACGGCCGGGATGGCGGGTGCCTCGCGGCGGCTCAGTGAGGGCTTCGGGAGCTGCCCCTCGGCCCACATCGCCGCCACGCTCGCTCGCACCAGCCCGAGCGCCCCCTCGTAGACGAGGTACCGCGGCTCCCAGCGAGGAAAGAACTTCGCGTTGAAGCGGTAGAGGCTCTCGATCTGGAACCAGCGGTTGCCGAGCGAGATGAGCCGCCCCAACCATCGCTCGTGGCGCTTGCGCGGAGAGTGGAGCCACCTGGCGAACGCCGCGAAGTTGAGCGACATCTCCTCCAGCCCCCGGTCGCGCAGGAGCTCGGCCGCGCGCGCCACGAGGAACTCGGTCAGTCCGTTCGGCGTTTGCGGGTCCCGCCGCATGAACGACAGGGATACGGCGGGACGACCGTACACCGGCACGAAGTGCAGCACGCCGCGGATCTCCCCGGCGTCGTCGCGAGCGAGCACGACGAGCGTCTCGTGGCCCTGCCGGCAGTCGATCGAATCCATCGCCATCGAGAACCCCCGCTCCGGAGCCCCCTCGCGCCCCCGCTCCAGCACTCCGTCGATCTCGCGCAGCGTGGCCGGGTCGAGCGTCGAGACATCGAGCAGCTCGGCGGTGAAGCCCGCCTTGGACAGGCGCGTCACCGACTGGCGGACCTTGCGGATGGGCCGGCCCTCCAAGCTGAACCGATCGAGCTCCAGGATCGCCTCGTCGCCGAGGTAGAGGGTGCGCAGGCCGAGCGCCTGATAGGCGGCCACCAGCCGTTCGCTGGCTCCCACCACTCCGAGCCGGAGCCCCCGCTCGTGGGCAAAGCGCCGGGCGTCGGCCAGCAGCGCGGGGACGTGGCCCGGCGGGCCCACCGGGTCGCCGGAGAGCAGCAGGACGCCTCCCTCCACCCGATAGCCGACGAACGCGCGCCGGTCGGCGGAGAACAGATAGTGCTGGTCGGCTCTGAGCTTGAAGAACGACAGGGTGTCGTGGCCGTGGGTGCGGACCAGGGCAGCCGCGGCGGCGCGGGCGGCGGCGTCGGGCAGCGCCGCCGGGGCGGCCAGGGGCCGGAAGACGACGTAGGCGATCGCCAGCAGCGTGGTGATCTCGATCGCGTGCACGCCAAGCGGGATCCAGGCGTAGGCATGGTGGTGGACGTGGATCGTGTGGCGGAAGTGGATCGGCCCCGGCTGCCAGCGGAGCAGGTCACCGGTCTCGGCCAGCACAGAGTGCAACGAGGGATGCCCCTGCGAGACCCAGGTGGCGATGGCGGCCAGCACCAGCCCGGCCAGTCCAAGCGCCGGCGCCCGCCAGACCGCCGAGCGCAGCGTGACCGGCTCGGGGCGGACGGTGAACACGTCCCGCCCGGCGAGGAGCGTCGCCGCCAGCGCCCAGGTGAGCACCATCTCCTCGAAGTCGAGGCCCTTCAGCAGGTCGAACCCGCCGAGCGCCAGCAGGAGCGCGATTGCCACCTGCCACGCCCGCCGGCGAGCGCCCCACAGGTACGGAGCGACGAGGAGCAGCGCCGCCCCGGCGGGCAGCGCCAACGCATGGAACAGGCGGACCGCCTGCACGGGCTCGATGTCGAGCAGCAGCCGCCCGCGCCAGCGGACGTTCGGCGTCAGCGTCGACGCGACGTTGATCACGCCGACCAGGGCTGCGGCCAGCGCGGCGGCGCGCGGCAGGATGCGGGAGGTCCGAAGCATCGCTCTCATCAGGTACGTCGGGCGCGGGGGGCCGGTTACGGCGTGCCCGGGGAACGGACTACTCCGCCGGGGGCCGGGTTCCTGCCCGTTCGGAGGCCGATCAGGCCGATCCGAGCTCGGCCAGCCGGTCGCCCACCCGCCGGCGCCGCTGGGCCAGCTCGGCCTGGAGCTGGGCGATCTCCTCGCGCCGGGCGGCGAGCAGGTGGAGCTGACGGTCGAGGTGACCGCGCGCCTGCTCGAGCAGCCGCCGCTGGGTTCCGGGGTCCTCGGTGGCCTGATACTCGCGGCGGATCTCAGCCCGGGCGCTCTCGGCCTCGAGCAGCTGGGCGAGCTCGTCGAGCGAGAGACCGAGCAGATCCCGCAGGCGGAGGATCTCCCGCACCCGCTCGACCTCAGCCGGTCCGTACACGCGGTGCTTACCCTGTTCGCGGTCGGTGCCCGCGCTGAGCAGGCCCAGCTCCTCGTAGTAGCGGATCGTACGCGGCGTCGTCCCGGTCAGCTCGGCCAGCTCGCCGATTCGCAGCGGCCGGGCGACGGTGGCGCTCATGGCGTCGCGGCCGCCGGCGCCGCCTGGGGGCTCGGCGCGGCCACCGTCGTCTTCGGCCGCGCGGCCGCCACGAACGCTCCCAGGAGCGAGGTCGCTGCCAGACACCAGAGTGCCGTGTGCATGTTGGCCAGGAACGGCGTCAGCTGTGAGGTCGAGATGTGGTTGGCCAGGCCGGAGAACACCTTGAACAGGACTTGCTTGGGGACCGATGCGGTGACGACCGCGAGGACGAAGGCGATCGAGATGACCGCGCCGGTGTTCTGCACCAGCACCCGGGCGCCGGCCGCGATCCCGCGCCGGTGGGCCGCCACCGTGCCCATCATCGCCGCGGTGTTCGGCGAGTTGAACATGCCGCTGCCGATGCCGACGACGAACATGTAGACGCCACTCGGCGCGTAGCCCGTGCTGCGCCCGAGCGTGGTCATCAGCGCCAGCCCGAGGGCGGTGACGAGCATCCCGGCCACGGCCATCCCGCGCGAACCGCGCCGATCGGCCCAGATGCCGGCCAGCGGCGAGGAGAGGAGCATCCCGAGGGCGAGCGGCGCGAGCTTGATCCCGGCGAGCGATCGGCGAGTTGCCCTGGACGCCCTGGAAGTAGAAGACGAACACGAACATGAGGGCGAACCGGGCCAGCCCGTTGATGAACGCCGCGGCCGAGGCGGCGGAGAACAGACGGCTCTGGAAGATGCTCAGGTCGAGCATCGGGGCCGGATGCCGTCGCTCGATGAGCACGAAGGCGGGGAGCAGCACCACGGCGGCGAGGAGGCCGGCGATGACGATGGGCGAGCTCCAGCCGGAGATCCCACCCTTCGAGATGCCGAGCACGAGTCCGGTCAGCCCGACGAGGAACGTCACCGTCCCGATGACGTCGAACCGCCGGTCCTCGGAGCGGCCGGAGATCTCGTGGAGGACCGACGCCGCCCACGCGCAGCCGATCAGGCCGAACGGGACGTTGAACCAGAACACCCAGTGCCAGGAGATGTCGACGAGCGCGCCGCCGAGCACCGGCCCGATGACCAGGCCGATCGCGGCGACCATCGTGTTCGTGCCCATCGCCACGCCCAGCTGCTCGCGCGGGAACGCGTCGGTGACGATCGCGGCGGCGTTGGCGAACAGGAACGCGCCGCCGATGCCCTGGAGGATCCGCCACAGGATGAGCTCCGTGCCGCTGCCCGAGAATCCCGCGCCAAGCGAGGCGGCGGCGAACACCAGAAAGCCGCCGACGTACGCCTGCTTGCGGCCGAACTGGTCAGACAGCCGCCCGGCGCTCAGCACGAGCACGGTCGAGGCGATCATGTAGACGAGGATCACCCACACGAGCTCGAGCAGGCTCGTGTGCAGGCTGCGCTCGAGATCGGGCAGCGCGATGATCAGCGTGCCCGAGTTGATCGTCGCCAGCAGCATCCCGAGGCTCGTGCACGACAGCGCCCACCACTTGTAGTGGTCGTGCTCGGCATCGACGCCGATGCGGCGCCGGGGAGGGGGGGCGATGGGGGACTGGGTCGCGGTCATAGAAGCTTACGTAAACGTAAGATAGCAGCGCGGCGACGAGAATCAGCGCTCGTAGGCCGCGAGAGTGGCGAGGATGACGAACGTGGCGATGAGGGCGACCCCCTCGAACGCCGTCGCCTCACCGTCGCCGGTGATCTGCCAGACGATGATCGCTGTGCCGAGCAGCGCTCCGATGTACACCGGGGCCAGGCTGAACGTGAGCAGGGTCGGCGTGAGCAGCGAGACGAGCACGAGCACCGGGTACAGGAACGCGGCGATCTGGGCCACCGAGTTCTTGACCACCGAGATCGCCAGGTCGGACTTGCCCTTCGCCGCGAGCACGATGCCGGCCACGTTCTCCACCGCGTTTCCGGCGATCGCCACGATCACCAGGCCGGCGAACGTCTGGGAGATGTGCAGCGTGTGCGATCGTCGGCTGCAGCGCGTCCACGAACCAGTCCGAGACGAACGCCGAGGCGACGCCACCCACGCTCAGCAGCGCGACGCTGACGCCGATCGGCGATGCGGGGTGGCCTCGCGCTCGTCGGCCGGGGCGGATCCGAGCGGAGGTACTGACGCAGCCAAACGCCGTAGACGACGAGGATCGCGCCGGCCCCGACGATCGAGATCGTCTTCGTGTGGTGGCTCGCCGGGTCGTGCGAGCCGACCGCCAGCCCGATCAGCACGATGATGAAGCTCGCGATGCAGCAGCAGCGTCGCGGTGTCGTTCGGCAGCCGGGGGCTGAAGCGCATGACGCCGTCGCCGCTCGCGGCGGGCGCCGGCGACGATCACCAGCCCGAGTACGAGCAGCGCGTTGACCAGGATCGAGCCGAGGATCGCGGTCTCGGCGACGATCTTCTCGCCCGCGTCCAGGGCGAAGATGACGACGAAGAACTCGGGCAGGTTGCCGAGCGTCGACTGCAGGAAGCCGGTGATGGCGGGACCGAACCGCTCGCCCACCTGCTCGGTGGCGAACGAGACGATCCAGGCCTGGCCGGCCAGGGCCAGGGTGGCCACGGCGAAGGCCAGCACCCGGCTGACGCCGTGGGCGTAGCGGGTTATCCCGGCCAGAACGGCGAGCAGCGCGATCCCGGGGAGGATCGCCCGCTCGGAGCGGCGCAATCCGGTCACCGTTCGACGCGCTCGAACTCGCCCGTCTCGATGTCCCGCTCCACCTGGCGGATGATCTCGTGCTCGGAGGTGTCGGGGTCCTGCGCGCGCAGCTGGCGGGTGCGGCGGGTCCTGAACTTGAGGATCTCCAGGACGTAGACGAGGTAGACGCTGGCCGCCAGCGCGGCGAGCGGCGAGCACGACGAGCACGAGCACCCAGCCGAGCCGGTAGTGGCCGTTGTGGTCGGAGTACGGGATCAAGCCGCAGCGCCACCGCCAGGCCGGCGAGCAGCAGCGACCAGCCGTACAGGTACAGGACCGTCCGCCGTTGGCTGAACCCGATCCGCGCCATCCGGTGGTGGAAGTGATTGGCGTCCGCGCTCCAGGGCTTGCGCCGGTACTTCAGCCGCTTGGCGACCACGAAGCCGGTGTCGAGGAACGGCACGGCCAGGATCACGAGCGGCACCACGAGGGCGACGATGGCGTTCGTCTTCAGGCTGCCGAGAACCGCCGCCACGCCGAGCAGGTAGCCGAGCAGGTTCGACCCCGAGTCGCCCATGAAGATCGAGGCCGGATGGAAGTTGTGGAACAGGAAGCCGAGCGCCGCCCCGGCGGTCAGTCGCGGCCAGCACGGCGGCGGCACTGCCCCTGCCCTGGAGGTCGAAGGCGATGATCGCGAACGCGATGCCGTCGATCGTGCACACCCCGGCGGCGAGCCCGTCGACCCCGTCGGAGAAGTTGACGACGTTCATCAGACCAACCAGCCAGATCGCGCTCAGGACCCCACCGGCGTGCGGGAACTGCAGCGCGCCGACGAACGGCAGCGTGATGTCGGTGACCACCGCGCCGCCCTCCACCGCGATGATCGCGGCGGCGATCTGCCCGGCGAGCTTGACGATCGGCTTCAGGTCCCGCGCGTCGTCGACCGCGCCGACGAGGGCGATCAGTGCCGCTCCGGCGAGGATCGCCCAGGTGTGGACGTCACCGGCCGAGCCCGCGCGGGCGTGGGGTGAGCGGGCGAGCCGGATGTCGGCCGGCATCCAGATCGCCGTGGCCACCAGCACGGCGGCGAGGATGGCCAGCCCGCCGAGCAGCGGCGTGGTGCGGGTGGCCAGGCCGCGTTCGGACGGCATGGCCAGCGCGCCCACGCGCCGCGCGACGCGACCCGCCAGCGGCGTGAGCAGGGCCGAGACGGCGAGCGCCGCGGCGAACGCGAAGACAGCGTCCCAGTACCGCATGGCGTGCCGGATCATGGCACTCGGTGTGGACCGGACCGGCGCGGCCGGCGCCCCGGCCCGCTCGCACGCGTCAGGCGAGGGCGGCGGCGCCGAGCTCCGCGTACAGCGGATGGCGCTCGGCGAGCGCTGTGGCCCGCTCGGCCAGCTCGCCCTTGACCGGCGGCGAAGTCAGCGGCGCTCAGCGCCTCGGCGATGACCCGGCCGACGCCCTGAAGTCATCGATGTCGAACCCGCGGGTGGCGAGCGCCGGGGTGCCGATCCGCAGCCCCGAGGTGACCATCGGGGGGCGGGGATCGAACGGGACCGCGTTGCGGTTCACCGTGATCCCGATGTCGTGCAGGCGATCCTCGGCCTGCTGGCCGTCGAGCTCTGACTCGCGCAGGTCGCACAGGACGAGGTGCACGTCGGTGCCCCCGGTGAGGACGTTGACCCCGCCGCCGGCGTTCAGGAGCTCGTCCGCCACCGCGCGGGCGCCGGCCACGGTGCGCTCCTGGCGCTCGCGGAACGTCTCGCTGGCGGCGATCTTCAGCGCCACCGCCTTGCCGGCGATGATGTGCTCGAGCGGGCCGCCCTGCTGGCCGGGGAACACAGCCGAGTTGATCGCCTTGGCGTGCTCCGCGCGTGCAGAGGATCATTCCGCCTCGCCCGCCGCCGATCGTCTTGTGGATGGTCGTGGTGACGACATCGGCGTACGGCACCGGGCTGGGGTGCAGCCCGGCCGCCACCAGCCCCGCGAAGTGGGCCATGTCGACGATGAGGTAGGCACCGACCTCGTCGGCGATCTGGCGGAAGGCGGCGAAGTCGAGCTGGCGCGGGTAGGCCGACCACCCGGCCAGGATCATCCTCGGCCGTCGCTCGCGGGCGACCTCCGCGACGTGGTCCATGTCGATCCGGCTCGTCTCCCGCTCGACGCCGATAGGCCGCGATGTCGTACAGCCGGCCGGACAGATTGAGCTTCATCCCGTGGGTGAGATGGCCTCCGTGGGCGAGCTCGAGCCCCATCAGCGTGTCGCCGGGCTTGAGCAGCGCGTGGTAGACCGCCGCGTTCGCCTGCGCGCCGGAATGGGGCTGGACGTTGGCGTGCTCGGCGCCGAACAGCTCCTTGGCCCGATCGATCGCCAGCTGCTCGGCGATGTCGACGAACTCGCAGCCGCCGTAGTACCGCTTGCCCGGATATCCCTCGGCGTACTTGTTGGTCAGGACCGAGCCCTGGCACTCGAGCACCGCGCGGGGGACGAAGTTCTCCGAGGCGATCATCTCGAGCGTCCGCTGCTGGCGGTCGAGCTCGGCGCTGGAGGACGTCGGCGATCTCCGGGTCGACCTCGGCCAGCGGGCGGTTGAAGAAGTCGGGCGGAAGCTCGGTCATCGCGCTCTGGAGTTCGAGGATACCAGTGCGGCGGACAGATCCTCGGTGCTCACCGCGCCCTGGCGGACGACGGTGAAGCCGCCGGTCTCCTCATAGGCGCGAAGGTCGACGACCGTCGAGGCGGTGCCGGGCAGCTCACCTCCGTCGATGCTCAGCTCGACGCCCGCCGTGATCTCGTCCGGGACGTCGGCGAGCCGGCGGGGAGCGGGGTCGCCGTGGCGGTTGGCGCTCGACTGGAGGACGGCGCGGCAGGCGCCGCGCAGCGCCGGGATGTCGACCACCCGCAGGCCGAGCGCGCCCGACCCCCGCGGGTTGGGGAGCAGCAGCGTCACGCCGCCGGGGAGGAGTCGGCGCAGCGCCCGCGTGGTGCTCGGGCCCAGCGCGGGAAGCGACTGCAGAGCCACCGCGAGGTCGAAGTACATGACCGCCGCCGCCTGCTCGGGCGGCCGGCGCTTCAGGGCGTACAGCTTGGCGATGGCCTCCGGGTTCGCGGGGTCGCAGGCCAGGCCGTAGACGGTGTCCGACGGGAACAGGACCACGCCGCCGGCGGCGATGCAGGCGTCGAACTGGGCCGGGATGGCAGTTTTCCCACCTGTGACGTGGGTTTTCTGCCCGCTCACCGCCGGGCGAGGACGACGCGGTCGATCCCGGTCAGGTCTCGGCGGCGCTCGACGCGGTCGAAGTCGTCGAGCAGCGCGGCCACCGCCGCGGCCTGCCCCTCACCCACCTCGAGCGCCACCAACCGCAGACGCTCCGGGAGCATCGAGACCAGGCGGCGGATCAGGTCCAGGCCGTCCGGGCCGCCACCGAACAGGGCCCCCGCCGGCTCGTGGCGCGCGATCTCCGGCGGCAGTTCCGTCCGGTCGGCGACGTAGGGAAGGTTCGCGAGCAGCGCGCCCGGCGCGCACCCCGGGGGGAGGAGATCGGCGGCGATGAAGTCGACGTGTCCCAGGCCGAGGCGCCGCGCGTTCGCCCGGGCGACGTCGAGCGCCGCGGGATCGACGTCGGATCCCGTCACCCGCAGGTCCGGCCGCTCGTCGGCGAGCGCCAGCGCCACCGCCCCCGACCCGGTGCCGAGGTCGAGCACCGATCGCTCCCGGCGGCAGATCCAGGGCGACCTCCACCAGCAGCTCGGTCTCCGGTCGGGGGATGAGCACCCGCCGGTCGACCTCGAGCTCGATGTGGCGAAACGGCCGTCGCCCGAGGATGTAGGCGACCGGCTCCCGGGCGACGCGTCGCGTCACCAGTGCGTCGAACCGCCCCGCCGCATCCGGCGCCAGCGGCTTCCGCGGCGTCGAGCACGAGCCGCGCGCGGTCGGATCCCAGCACCCACCCCAGCAGCAGCTCCGCATCCAGCCGCGGCGTCTCGCAGCCGGCCTCCGCCAGCCGCCGGGCCGCCGCCCGCAGCGCCGCGTCCACCCCGAGCGGCGCCGCCACCGCCTCAGGCAACCGCCTGCTCCTCGAGCCCGCGTCGCTTCTCGTCGTCCTGGAGCGCGGCGGTCAGCTCGTCCAGCTCTCCGATGAGGATGTCGTCCAGGTTGTGCACGAGCAGGTTGATCCGGTGGTCCTTGACCCGCTTCTCCGGGAAGTTGTATGTGCGGATCTTCTCGGCGCGCTCCCCGGTGCCGACCTGGGCTGAGCGCGACGCGGCGAGCTCGGCCTGCTGCTCGGCGAGCGCGCGCTCGTACAGCCGCGCGCGGAGCACGCGCATGGCCCGCTCGCGGTTCTGCAGCTGGCTCTTCTCGTCCTGCATGGAGACGACGATGCCGGTCGGGCCGTGGGTGATCCGCACCGCCGAGTCGGTCGTGTTGACCGACTGGCCGCCCGGCCCCGAGCTGCGGTAGACGTCGATCTGGAGGTCGTTCGGGTCGATCTCCACCTCGACGTCGTCGGCCTCCGGGAGCACCGCCACGGTCGCCGTCGAGGTGTGGATCCGGCCCTGGGACTCGGTCTCGGGCACCCGCTGCACACGGTGGGTGCCGCCCTCGAACTTGAACACGGAGTACGCGCCATCGCCCTTGACCGCGAAGGTGTAGGTCCCCTCCCCCACCGCAAGTGGCTCCACGGCGAACCCGCGCCGCTCGGCGTAGCGGGTGAGCATCCGGAACAGGTCGCCGGCCCACAGTCCCGCCTCCTCGCCGCCGGCTCCCGGGCGGATCTCGACGATGACGTTCTTGTCGTCGTTGGGGTCGCGCTCGACCATCGCCAGGCGGATCTCCTCCTCGAGCTCGCCGATCCGGGTTCGGGAGGCGTCGAGCAGCGAGCGCAGCTCCGGGTCGGCGCCGTCCTCGGCCAGCAGCTCGCGCGCCCCCTCGATGTCGTCGGCCGCCCGCCGGTACTCGGCGGCCAGGGCGGCCGGCCGCTCCAGCTCCCGGTAGGCCCGGCTGGCCGCGGTGAACCGCCGGCGATCGCCGATCACCTCCGGGTCGGAGAGATCGGCCTGCAGCGCGGCGAAACGCGCCTCGATCTGGGCCACGAGGTCGTCGATCATGTCGGCCCCGAGTCTAGGCCGGGACGGGGCCGCGATCGGGCGAGCGCACCAGGGCGAACTCCGCCGGCTCGAGCACTCGCAGCCGGTCGGCGTACTCGGACATGTAGCCCGGCCAGTTGGTGACGATCCGCCCCTGGGCGGTCCGATACCAGGAGTCGCACTGCGTCCACGCCGTCCCGTCGAATCGCTCCTGGAGCGCCCGGTCACTCGCCACCTCGACCTCGGGCCGGACCTCGATCGCCGCCGCCCGGTGCGCCATCACGTGCTCGATCGCCTGGCGGATGTAGGCGGCCTGGGTCTCCTCGTAGAAGATGATCGAGCCGCCGGAGGTGTTCGTGTTCGGCCCGTACATGAAGAACAGCGACGGAAAGCCCGGCACGGCGATCCCGAGGTGCGCGTGCGCGCCGCCGGCCCACGCCTCCCGGAGCGTCCGTCCGTCCCTCCCGCTCACCTCCATCGGGAGGACGAACTGCGTCGTGGCAAACCCGGTGCCGTAGATGATGCAGTCGACCTCGCGCTCGGTGCCCTCGGCGGTGCGGATGCCGTGTTCGGTCAGCTCCTGGATCGGCTCGGTGACGAGCTCGGCGTTCGGCGCCTGGAGCGCCGGCAGGTATTCGGAGCTGAACAGGATCCGCTTGCAGCCGAACTGGTAGTGGGGCCACGCCCTGCGGCGGAGCTCCGGATCGCGCAGCTGACGTCGCATGAACGAGGTGGACATGAGGCGACCGATCTGTCCCCAGGTCCGGGGGTGGCGGATCATCAGGGTGAGGAACTCGCAGTAGCGCACCCAGAACCCCCGGCGCAGGGGCTGCAGGCCCGGAACGTGCTCGATCAGCCAGCGATACGGCGCCGGGTAGGGGCGGTTGCGGCGGGCCATGAACCAGTTGCCGCTGCGCTGGAAGACGTGGAGCTTGGCGACCTGGGAGACGATCTCGGGCACGAACTGCACCGCGCTCGCCCCGGTCCCGATCACCGCCACCCGCTTGCCGCGCAGGTCGTAGGCATGATCCCAGGCGGCGGAGTGGAAGCGGTGGCCGGCGAATCGCTCCTCCCCGGGCAGCCGGGGCACGGCCGGCTGGTGGAGCTGTCCGGTGGCGAGGATGACGGCGTCGGCCTCCCAGCGCTGCCCGTCCTCGCCGGTGAGGGTCCAGCGGGCCTCCGCGTCGGAGAAATCGCACGAGACCACGTTGACGCCGGTGCGGATGAGCGGCCGGATCCCAAACCGGTCGGCCACGTCGTGCAGATAGGCGCGGATCTCCGGCTGCGGCGAGCAGAGCCGGCTCCAGTCCCGCCGCTGGGCGAAGGAGTACGAGTACAGGTGGCTGGGCACGTCACACGCGCAGCCCGGGTAGGTGTTCCAGTGCCACGTGCCGCCGAGATCGGGACCCCGCTCGAGCAGCGTGACGTCGTCGATGCCGTGCCGGCGCAGCTCTATCGCCGCTGCGACCCCGCCCAGCCCGCTGCCGACGATGACGACCCGCATGGGTGCAGACGCTACGCCACGACCTCCACGCCGAGCAAGTCCTCGGCCCGGAGCGCCCCGGGCGCCTCCCGCGCGAGGACCGCTTCGAGCGCGGCGATCGCCACCCCGAGCTCCTCGAGATCGGGGGCGCGGGTGGTGAGCTTCTGGAGCTGGAGCCCCGGCCACATGACCATCTGCACCCAGCCCCGGCGGCGGTTGCGTCCCGCCCACTTGATGATCTCGAACGACACCCCCGCGATCACCGGCACCCCGAGGATCCGGGTGAGGACGAGCAGCCACCACGCGGGCAGTCCCAGCGGGGCGAACACGAAGATGGCGACGATCATCACGACGAGCAGGAAGCTCGTCCCGCAGCGGGGGTGCAGGCGGCTGAAGCGCTGCGCCGACTCCGGAGTCAGCGGCTCGCCCGCTTCGTAGCAGGCGATCGTCTGGTGCTCGGCGCCGTGGTACTCGAACACGCGGCGCAGGTCTCGCATCCGGGCGAGCAGCAGGAGGTAGCCGAGGAAGATGGTGGTTCGCACCAAGCCCTCGACGAGCCAGAACAGGAACGAGGAGTGGAGCTGGTGGCGGACGAGGCTCGTCAGCCCGACCGGGACGACGAAGAACAGGCCGATGGCGAACACGAGCGCCACCACGACCGTCCCGGCCCACACGCCGCCCCCGATCTCCTCCCGCTCCCCCTCGGGCAGTTGCGCGTTGGCCGAGATCCCGAGCGCCCGCAGGCCGATCGCCATCGACTCGACGAGCGCGACCACGCCGCGGAGGATCGGGAGCCGAAGCCACCGGTGGCGGGCCGCGGCCGAGGCACCGAGTGGGAACGACCGAACGTCGAGCTCGCCCTCCGGGGTGCGCACGGCCACAGCCCAGTGGCGGACGCCGCGCATCATCACTCCTTCCAGGACCGCCTGGCCCCCGACGGGGGCGTCGCGGCTCGCGGTCAGCCCGTCGGTCTGGCCGCGCGCCGGCACGACTAGGCGCCGGCGGTGCTGCGCGCCGATGACCGGCGGCCTCTGGCCACACGGCGCTGGAAGCGCTCCACCCGACCCCCGGTGTCGACCAGCTTCTGGCGCCCCGTGTAGAACGGGTGGCACGCCGCGCAGATCTCCACGTGGATCTCGGGCTTCGTCGAGCGCGTGATGAACTCGTTGCCGCACGTGCAGGTGACGTGCGCCTCGACGTATTCGGGATGAATCTCTGTCTTCATGGCTTCACCAAGTGTAGCGTCGAGACCGGGACGTCCCACCGGTAGATCGGGGCCGGACCCGGCGGCACGCCGCAGCACGAACAGTCCCTCGCCCACCGGATCGAACAGGACGTCTCGGGTCACTTCTGCCCGAACGGGCACCGCTCCCGGATGTTGCGCCTCAGCCCGCGGGGGACGGCGCCGTGGCCGATGTGCACGACACCTTGGCCACGTTGTTCGCGCGGTCGTAGTCGTCGACCTGGTCGTACGGGTCGACCGTGACCACCGGCGGGGTGGCGCTCGAGCAGAGTGGGCCGCGCAGCGTCACCTGCGTCGTCTGGTGCGCGCCGAGCCGCGCCACCTCCGTCGTCACGGCCGGCTTACCCGGCGCCGCGAGCTCGACCGTGAACGGCCCGGCCGCGGTGGCTCCGGCGTTGGCGATCGTGATCGGATAGAGGTCCAGGGTGCCCTTCTTGTTGGCCGCCAGGGGGCCGATCCGGCGGATGACGAGGTCGGGGCGGAGCTCGGGCTGGCGGCAGATCGGTGAGCTCCGCACTGCCTGGGCGAGAACATGGCGGTGGGCGCCGAGCCAGCGGAAGGTGACGCGGAAGCGGTAGGCGGCGGGCGCCGGCAGGTCGACCACCGGCTTGTTCAGGATCCACACGTCGCCCGGGCGGCTGCCGAGGCTCCGATCGGCCGGGCCCAGCCAGCGGCCGAGATCGGTGCCGGTCACCGCGGAGTACCCGACCGTGCCGCTCGGCCGCGAGAACAGCTCGAAGCGGACCATCATCGTCTGCGTGCCGCTCACCGGCCGCATCACGCTCGTGACCGCGATCGCGCGCGAGGCGGGGTCGAGCGCCCGCTGGCACACGTAGCCCCGCAGCTGGGCACGCGGGAGCGCGCCGCCGGCGGTGCCGGCCAGCAGAAGTGCCGAGGCGACGAGCGCCGCCGCGACGATGCGGGCGATCCGGTTCACACCAGCTTCAACCCACGAGCAGGGCAAACGTTGCGCTACGTGAGCTGGTAGAGCGGGCCATCTCCGCCCTCGGGCGGGGTCAGGCGACCGCCCTTGGCGGTGATCGCACCGCACTGCACGCAGTTCGTGTAGTTGACGATCACGTCGACCGGGCCGGACTGCGCCGCGTCATCCGGGATCTCGTACACCCCGGCGGGGCACATCCAGGCCCACGTCTCCGCGATCTCCCGCGGGACGTTCTTGTGCAGGCGGATGTGGTTCGGGGCGTCGTCGCGGGTCGCGTTGCCCGAGATGTAGACGCTCGACAGCTTGTCGAAGATGTACTTGCCGTCCGGCTTGGGGTACCGGTCCTTGGAGTTGCCGACGAACATCGGCTGCTCGTCGTTGCGGTCCCACTCCATCCGGCCCGGCGGCAGCTTCCCCTTCGTCGCGATCGCCAGGTTGACCATCGGCGCGCCCTGGATGAAGCCCTTGGAGAACGGCTGGCGCGTGTTTCGCACCTGGTAGAGCTCCTTGCCGATCGAGGAGTTCTCCACCGCGTCCTCGTAGCTGGAGAGCGGCTGCGTTCCCTTGAGCGAGGCGTAGATCGCCTCGGCCGCCAGGATCCCGGACTTGATGCAATGGTGCACGCCCTTGAGCGCGACGGTGTCGACCATGCCGGCCGAGTCGCCGACGAGCACCGCACCCGGCATCGAGAGCTTCGGCATCGACCAGTAGCCGCCCCCGGGGAGGGCCTTCGCGCCCCAGCCGATGCGCTCGCCGCCCTCCAGGATGCCCCGCACGAACGGGTGGGTCTTGAACAGCTGGAGCAGGTCGTGGGCCGAGGTGGTGGCGTCCCGGTATTCGAGGTCGATGACGAAGCCGATCGACACGAGGTCGTCGCCGGTCTTCTCGTCCTTCATCGGATAGATCCAGGTGCCGCCGATCTGGCCGTACCTGGCCGGAAGCTTCAGCGGCCACGGACCGATCGTGTGGATCACGCGGTCGAGCGGCTTGGGGACCTTCCACACCTCCTTGACCCCGAGTTCCCACACCTGCGGCTCGCGGCCCTGAGCCAGATCGAACTCGCGGATCGCCGCGCCGGTCAGGTGGCCCCAGCACCCCTCGGCCAGCACCGTGACCTCGGCCTTGATGTCCGTGCCGGGCTCGAAGTTGCCGAGCTCCTCACCCTCCTTGCCGCGGCCCTTGTCGCCGGAGCGCACCCCGACCACCCGGCCGTCCTCGACGATCAGCTGCGTCGCCGAGGTCTCGGTCAGGACATACGCGCCGCCCTCCTCCGCCTGGCGCTGCTGATAGCGGGCCAGCGCCGCCACCGAGATCACCTCGTTGCCGTGGTTCTTGAAGTTCGGTGGCGTCGGGATCCGGAGCTTGGCCTTGGCGCTGGGGAGCATGTACACCCCGTCCTTCTTGACCTCGCCGAAGGCGAAGCGCTCCGTGCGCCAGTCCTCCCGGGACAGCTCCGGGAACAGCTCCTGCAGCGGCCCCGGCCGCATCACGGCCCCGCTCAGGTTGTGCCCACCGCAGGTCTTCGCCTTCTCGATCACCGCCACCGGGACCTCGCCGAGCCGCTCCATCAGCTCGGGGTCATCCCCGAGCAGCTGCAGGAGCCGGTTGGCCGTCGCCAGACCGGCCGTTCCCCCGCCGACGATCGCCACCCCGACGTCGATCCGCTCGTCCTCGCCGTCCAGGCCGTGCTTGACGAACTCCCTGACCGGATCGACCGGCGGCGGGAACTGGCTCGGGGCGGCGTGCCCGTTGCGCGAGCCCATGCCGGGCCTAGCCCTTCTTCGCTTTGACGGCGTCGGTCAGCTTCGGCAGGATCTTGTTCAGGTCGCCGACGATCCCGAGGTCGGAGAACTCGAAGATCGGCGCGTTGGCGTCCTTGTTGATGGCGACGATGTTCTCCGAGGACTGCATCCCGACCTTGTGCTGGATGGCGCCCGAGATCCCGGCCGCCAGGTACAGCTTGGGCGAGACCGTCTTGCCGGTCTGTCCGATCTGGGCGGCGTACGGGTACCAGCCGGCGTCGACCACCGCCCGGGTTGCGGCCACGGCGGTGTTGCCGCCGAACGCGTGGGCCAGCGCGTCGCACAGCTCGAAGCCTTCGGCCTTGCCCAGGCCGCGACCGCCCGCGACGAGGATGTCGGCTCCCTCGATGTCGACGTCGGCGCCCCGCTGCTCACCGCGCTGGACCATCTTCGCCTGGTTGGACCACGCCGAGTAGTCGACGTCGACGTCGAGGACCTCAGCGCTGCCCCCGCCGCCCTGGCGGATCTCGAACGCGTTGATCCGGCCAATGATGATCCCCAGCTCGCCCTGGTACTTGGAGACGGAGATCTTGGAGTCCTGGAGAATCGGGCGCTCGGCCACCAGCTTGCCGTCCTGAGCCTTGACGGCGGTGACCTCCATCGTCACGCCGGCCTGCTTGCGCGCGGCGAGGCCGGCGCCGATCTCGAAGCCGAGCAGGCCGCCGCCGAACAGCGCGTAGGCGTGGCCACCGTCGTCGATGACCTTCGCCATCACGTCGATCACGGGCTGGGCCAGGCCTTCGGGACCGTTGCCCCGGAACACCTTGGTTGCGCCGTACTGGCCGAGGGTGCCGCACAGCTCGTCGGTCAGGTCCTCGCCGCCGACGACGACGGCGTGACACTCGCCACCGACCTCCTGCGCGCGGGCGGCGCCCTCGGACACGGCGCCGAGCGAGTTCTTGTTGAACGCTCCCTCGTAGTGGAGCACGTAGGTCAGTACATCTGCCATGGCTAGATCAGCTTCCTCTCTTCGAGCCAGCCCACGATCTTCTCGACCGTCTCGTCGGTGTCCTCGTCCTCGATGATCTGACCTGCCGACTTGGCCGGCGGGTCGTGGAAGTCCCCGCACTGCACGCGCGAGCCGGATTCGCCGACCAGCGAGGTGTCGATCCCCACGTCGCCGGCCGCCTTGGTGTCCAGCGGCTTCTTCTTGGCACCCATGATCGCCTTGAGCGACGGGTAGCGCGGCTCGTTGATGGCGTCGCCCACGGAGATGACCGCCGGCAGCGCCACCTCGACCGTGTCGTAGCCGTACTCGGCCTGGCGCTCGCAGCGCAGCGCACCCTCCTGGGTGTCCAGCTTGATGACCTGGGTCAGCGAGGGCATCCGGAGGTGGTCGGCCACGACGGCACCAATCGTGTAGCACTCGCCGTCATCGGACTGCTGGCCGAGCAGGACGAGGTCGGGTGACTCGGCCTCGAGCGCCTTGGAGAGGGCGTAGCCGGTGGCGGCGACGTCCGAGCCGGCGAGGCTCCCGTCGGTGAGGTGGACCGAGCGGTCGGCGCCGAGCGAGACCGCCTTGTGCAGCGCCCGGACCGCCGACTCGGGCCCCATCGTCACCGCGACGATCTCGTCCACCTGCACCGAACCGCCCTCGCGGATCTGCATTGCGGCCTCGATCGCATGGGTGTCGTAGGGGTTCAGGTTCTTCTCACCTGAGCGGTCCATCCGCCCCGTCGAGGAGTCGATGCGCTTCTCGACGGCGGCGTCCGGCACCTCTTTGACCAGGACGCAAATCTTCAACTCGGGGCCTCCTTGTGGAATCGGGCGAGCGGCGGCGCTCACGGCGCCATGTTACCGCGTTGACTGACGAGTCAATCGGCCGGTGACAGGGGGTTGCATTCCTACCTCGCGGCACCGCGCACTTGTCCGGCTTCGCACCCCACACCGACAGCCCGCGGTTCAACCGGCACCCCCGCCGAACTGGCTTGAACCACTGACGGCGTATAGAGCAGCGCGTGGTTCAACCCCTCCGGCCAGACCGCGGGGTTGAACCAGCGACCGCACAGAGGGGCGGGCGGCGCGCGGCGGGCGAGGCGAGGCGGCGGCAGACGGGGCGGGGCGGGGCGGGGCGGGGCGGGGGGGCGCGTCAGGCGCGGACGGCGCCGCGGATGAAGTCGATCGCCTCCGAGATCGGGGCGCCCGGGGTGAACACGCCGGCCACGCCGAGGCGCTTCAGCTCCTCGACGTCGTCGGCCGGGACCGTCCCCCCCACCATGACCACGACATCCTCCGCCTCCTGCTCGTGCAGGAGCTCGAGCACGCGGGGCACGAGGGTCATGTGTGCCCCGGACAGGATCGACAGGCCGACGGCGTCGGCGTCCTCCTGGATGACGGTCTCGACGATCTGCTCGGGCGTCTGGTGCAGGCCGGTGTAGATGACCTCCATCCCGGCATCGCGCAACGCGCGGGCGATGATCTTCGCGCCGCGGTCGTGGCCGTCGAGGCCGGGCTTGGCGACGACGACTCGGATCTTCCTGTCGGCTGCGGTGGCCATGGCGGCCCGCGATTCTACGAGACCGGGATCGTCGGCCACACCTGCTGTGATCGGCCGCCTGCCGCAGGTGATGGCAGCCCGGCCGCTCGCGTTCCTCGCCTGGCGACTGGGCACCGGCTGGCGCGCGCGGGCCGGGCGGAGCGGGCGGCGATCGCCGCCGGGGCTCAGAAGGCCGGCGCCTCGCGGTAGGTGCCGAACACCGACTGGAGCGCCTGGACCATCTCGCCCTCGGTGGCCGTGGCGCGCACGGCGTCGAGCAGCACCGGCATCAGATTGGCCCCTGGGTCGCGCGCGGCGTTCTCCAGCCGAGTCAGGGCATCCCGCACGGCGTCGGCGTCCCGGGCGGCCTTGTAGACGCGCACGCGCTCGATCTGGCGGGGCTCGAGCTCGGGGTCGATCCGCAGGAGCGGCAGATCGTCGAGCTCGTTGCCCTCGGTGAAGGCGTTGACGCCCACCACCCGGCGCTGGCCAGACTCCACCTCCTGCTGATAGCGGAACGCGGCGTCGGCGATCTCGCGCTGGGGAAAGCCCCGTTTCACCGCCTCGACCATGCCGCCCAGCTCGTCGATCTTGGCGAAGTAGTCGTAGGCCTGCGCCTCGAGCCGGGCGGTCAGCGCCTCCACGAAGTAGGAGCCGCCGAGCGGGTCGGTCGTGCTCGCCACCCCGGTCTCCTCGGCGAGGATCTGCTGAGTGCGCAGGGCGACGCGCACCGCCTGCTCGGTGGGGAGCGCCAGCGCCTCGTCGAACGAGTTGGTGTGCAGCGACTGGGTGCCGCCGAGGATGCCGGCCAGCGCCTCGATCGCCGTGCGCACGATGTTGTTCAGCGGCTGCTGAGCAGTCAGCGAGACGCCTGCCGTCTGGGTGTGGAAGCGCATCAGCAGCGACCGCTCGGCGCGGGCGCCGAACGCGTCCCGCAGCTCGCGGGCCCAGATCCGCCGCGCCGCCCGATACTTGGCGATCTCCTCGAAGAAGTCGATGTGCGCGTTGAAGAAGAACGACAGCCGGGGCGCGAAGTCGTCGACGTCGAGCCCCCGCGCCACCGCCTGCTCGACGTAGGTCAGGCCGTCCTTGAGGGTGAACGCCAGCTCCTGGGCCGCGGTCGAGCCCGCCTCCCGGATGTGGTAGCCGGAGATCGAGATCGGATGCCAGCGGGGCATCTCCCGGCTGCACCACTCGATCATGTCCCCCACCAGGCGCATCGCCGGGTCGATCGGGAAGCACCACTCCTTCTGGGCGATGTACTCCTTGAGGATGTCGGTCTGGATCGTGCCCCCGAGCCGGTCGGGCGGGACTCCGTGGTGCTCCGCGGCCACGACGTAGAAGGCGAGCATGATCGCCGCCGGCGCGTTGATCGTCATCGAGACGGTGACCTCGTCGAGGGGGATCCCGTCGAACAGCGTCTCCATGTCGGCCAGGGTGTCCACCGCCACTCCCTCGCGCCCGACCTCGCCGAGGGAGCGCGGATGATCGGAGTCGTGCCCCATCAGCGAGGGCATGTCGAACGCGGTCGACAGGCCGGTCTGGCCGTGGTCGAGCAGGTAGTGGAACCGGCGATTGGTCTCGGCGGCGTCGCCGAAGCCGGCGAACTGGCGCATCGTCCACAGCCGGCCGCGGTACATCGACTCGTACACCCCGCGCGTGTACGGGAACTCGCCGGGCCGGCCGAGCGCCCCCTCGATGTCCTCGGGCAGATCGGCCGGGGTGTACAGCGGCTCGACCGGCTCGCCGGAGATGGTCTCGAACAGCGCGTCGCGCTCGGTGCGGGAACGATCGTCGACGGCCACTGAACCAGTTTAAGCCCCGCGCCGGGCGATGCCTCAGCGACCCGGGACCAACGATCCCCAGCGCCGCCGCGGCCGAGGGCGACCGCGGCGCGGCGGCCGGGCCCGCCGGACCAGCAGGGTGCTGCCGAGACCGCCCCCGGCCGCGGCGCCGGCCAGCGCGAGGCTCGTCTTCAGCCGCCGCCCGAGCCGGTCGAAGCGCAGGACGTCCCAGCCGCGGCGGCGGGCGATCCGCAGCAGATCGCGGTCCGGGTTGACGACGACCGGATGACCGACGGCCTCGAGCATCGGCAGGTCGGACTCCGAGTCGGAGTAGGCATAGCTCGCGGCGAGATCGATCCCGTCGCGCGCCGCCAGCTCACGGATCGCCTGCGCCTTCTCGCTGCGGTAGACGAACAAGCCGGCGGGCTCGCCGGTGTAGACGCCGTCGCGCACCGCGGAGAACTGCGACCCGATCCCGCCGTCGAACGCCAGCACGCGCGCCAGCATCTCGGCCAGCTCACCGGCGGCGGCGGTGACGATGTAGACCCGCCGGCCGGCGTCCTGGTGGTCGTAGGCGACCTGCCGCATCTGGGGATAGAGCCGGGGCAGCACGCCGGCCAGCACGTCCGCGCCGAGCCGCTCCAGGTCCCGCACCCGGGTGCCGCTCAGGGAGTGCGAGATGCGGTCGCGCAGCGCATGGGTGTCCGAATCCGTCGATCCGCGCAGCCGAAACCGGACGTTCGCCACGCCGTCGGCCACGAGCTGGCGGCGGGACATCAGCCCGTGGCGGTAGGCGGCACGACCGAACTGGAAGGCCGAGGAGCCCTCCATCAGCGTCCGATCGAGGTCGAAGAAGGCGGCGGCGCGTCGTCCCTCCGCCTCCGGATTCACCCCCCGTTCACCTCGACGATCACCGCGTCGCCCTGCCCGCCCCCGGAGCAGATCGCCGCGCAGCCGAGCCCGCCGCCGCGGCGCCGGAGCTCCATGACCAGGGTGCCGAGGATCCGGGCCCCGGAGGCGCCGATGGGATGGCCGAGCGCCACCGCGCCACCGTTGACGTTGACCTTCGCCTCGTCGATGCCGAGCATCCGCATCGAGTTCAGGGTGACGCTGGCGAACGCCTCGTTGATCTCCCACAGGTCGATCTCGTCCGCGCTCAGCCCCGCCCGCTCGAGTGCCTTGCGTGCCGCGTTGGCGGGCGTGCGGGCGAGGTAGGGGAAGTCGTCGGCGACCTGCGCCTGGGCGAGGATCGTGGCCAGCGCGGAACGGCCGTTGCGCTTGGCCCATTCGTCGCTGGCCAGGACGAGCGCACCGCCACCGTCGTTGACCCCGGGGGCGTTGCCCGCCGTCGTGGCGCCATCCTGGCTGAACACTGGCGGCAGCTTGGCCAGCGTCTCGAGCGTGGTGTCCCGGCGCGGCGCCTCGTCGACCTCGACGACCGTCTCGCCCTTGCGGCCCTTGATCGTCACCGGGACGATCTCCTCCGGCAGGCGCCCCTCGTCGGTGGCCTTGATCGCCAGCTCGTGGGAGCGCAGCGCCCAGCGGTCCATGTCGGGCCGCGTGATCTCGAGCTCGGCCGACACCTCGCTGTTCTCCTGCCCCATGTGCTTGCCGGAGAACGGATTGGTGAGCCCGTCGTGGATCATCGCGTCGATCGCCTTGGCGTCGCCCATGCGAAAGCCGAACCGCGCCTGCGGGAGCAGGTAGGGCGCGTGCGACATCGACTCCATCCCGCCGCCGACCCCGACCTCGATGTCGCCGGAGCGGATCGCGGCGTCGAGGATCCCGGCGGCCCGGATGCCCGATGCGCACACCTTGTTGATCGTCTCGGAGGAGACCTCGACGGGGATGCCGGCCTTGATCTGGGCCTGCCGGGAGGGGATCTGGCCCTGTCCGGCCTGGAGGACCTGCCCCATCACCACGTGCTCGACCTGCTCGGGCGCGACGTCGGCGCGCTCCAGCGCGGCCTGGATGGCGGTGCCGCCGAGCTCGGTGGCGTCGACGCCGGCCAGGGCGCCGCCGAGCTTCCCGATCGGGGTGCGGGCAGCGGACAGGATGACGGTCTTGGGCATGTTCGGCGGCTCCGGAGTCAGGTGGATCGGCACGCTCCATCGTAGGGGGCGCCCGCTGGTAGGGTCGCCCGCCCGTGCAGGTCGCCGCCACCACCGACGCTCCCCTCGCCACCGGTGCCGACACGATCGCGATCGGCGTCGTGGAGGGCGAGCCGGTCGCCCACGACCTGCCGGACGGGGCGCTGAGCGCCCTGCTCTCACGCGGGGAGGCGCGGGGCTCGCCGCGCCATCTCGCCGTCGCCCATCACGGCGAACGGCGCATCATCCTCGTCGGCCTCGGACACCGGGATCGCCTGCATCCGGAGGCGGCCCGAGGCGCGGCGGCCGCGGTCCTGGATCGCGCTGCCGAGCTCGGCACCTCGACGCTGTGCTGGGAGCTCCCGCATCACGTCGAGGGCGCGGTGGCCGGCGCGCTGGTGGAGGGGACGCTGCTGCGCGCCTACCGCTTCACCCGCTACCGCCCGGCCCGCGACGCAGAGCGGCTGCCCCGGACGCTGCTGCTCAGCGCCCACCACGACGTGGCCTCCCCGGTGCACGAGGCGGCGATCCTCACCCGGGCCCAGAACCGGGCCCGCGACCTGGCGAACACGGCGCCGAACGACCTCACCCCCGCCGCGCTGGCCGAGTATGCGCAGGAGCTGGCCGGCGAGCACGATGCCCTCGAGGTCCGCGTCCTGCCCGAGGCGGCGCTCCGTGCCGCGGGGATGGGCGCATTCGCCGCCGTCGCCCAGGGCTCGGCGCAGGACGCGCGGCTGATCGAGCTGCGCTACGCCCCGGCGGGCGCGGCCGGGCCCCTGCTCGGCCTGGTCGGCAAGGCGGTGACCTTCGACTCCGGCGGCCTGTCGCTCAAGCCGCCGCGGACCATGTTCGACCTGAAGTTCGACATGGCGGGCGGCGCAGCGGTGCTGGAGGCGATCGCCGCCCTGGCCGAGCTGGCGGTGCCCGTCCGCGTGCTCGGGGTGCTCGGTGCCGCGGAGAACCTGCCCGGCGGCCGGGCGGTGAAGCCCGGGGACATCGTGCGCGCGATGGACGGCACGACGATCGAGGTGAACAACACCGATGCCGAGGGGCGGCTCATCCTGGCCGACTGCCTGCTCCATGCGCGGGCGCAGGGCGCCGAGCAGCTGGTTGACCTGGCCACGCTGACGGGCGCCGTGAAGACGGCCCTGGGGTCGGTGCACGCCGGGCTGTTCGCCTCGGATCCGGCGCTCGCCGCCGCGGTCGAGCGCGCCGCCACGCGCACCGGCGAGCGGGTGTGGCGGCTGCCGCTGGACCCGGAATACGCCGAGATGGTGCGGGGACGCTACGGCCAGCTGACGAACCTGGCCGAGCGGGCCGAGGCTCAGGCGATCACCGCGGCGGAGCTCCTGCACCACTTCGCCGGCGAGGTGCCGTGGGCCCACCTGGACATCGCCGGGGTCTCCCATGACGTCCGCCGCCCGTACCTGGCGCCGAAGCTCGCCACCGGATTCGGTGTGCGGTTGCTCGTCGAGCTGGCCCGATCGCTCGGCCCGGCTGCGACGTAGATCCGGGATGGCGGGCGAGCCTGCCTGGGACAATGGCGGCCCATGGACTTCGAGCTGAGCGACGACCACCGCCTGCTGCGCGACACGGTGCGGGACTTCGCCCGGGCCGAGGTGGCCCCGGTGGCCGAGGCCCTGGACCGGGAGAAGCGCTTCCCGTACGACATCGTGCGGCGACTCGGCGAGCTCGATCTCATGGGGATCCCGTTCCCGGAGGCCTACGGGGGCGGCGGCGGCGATTCGCTGGCCTACGCGCTGGCCGTGGAGGAGCTGGCGCGGGTCGACTCGTCGGTCGCCATCACCCTGTGCGCCCACACCTCGCTCGGCACCCAGCCGATCTACGTGTTCGGCACCGAGGCGCAGAAGCAGGAGTGGCTTCCGGGGCTCTGCCGCGGGGAGCGGCTCGGCGCGTTCGGGCTGACCGAGCCCGAGGCGGGCAGCGACGCCGGTAACACCCGCACGCGAGCCCGGCTCGATGGTGGCGAGTGGGTGATCAACGGGGCCAAGCAGTTCATCACCAACGCCGGCACCGACATCAGCGGCGTGGTCTCGATCACCGCCCGGACCGGCGATGACGAGATCTCGAACCTCCTGGTGGCCAACGGCACGCCCGGCTATGGACAGGGGGCGCCGTATCGCAAGATGGGCTGGAACGCATCCGATACCCGGCCGCTGACCTTCGACGACTGCCGCGTGCCGGAGGAGAACCTGCTCGGCGAGCGCGGTCGCGGGTTTCGCCAGTTCCTCCACATCCTCGACATCGGCCGGATCGGCGTCGCCGCGATGGGGGTCGGCCTCGCCCAGGGGGCGCTCGACGAGGCCTTGGCCTACGCCACCGAGCGCCGGGCGTTCGGCCAGCCGATCGCCAAGTTCCAGGCCATCCAGACCAAGCTCGCCGACATCGCCACTGAGATCGAGGCCTGCCGGCTGCTGGTGTACAAGTCCGCGCGGGAGAAGGACGCCGGCAAGTCGTTCACCCTGACTGCGGCGATGGCCAAGCTGAAGAGCGGTCGGCTGGCGGTGCGGGCGGCCGAGGAGGCGGTGCAGATCCACGGCGGCTACGGCTACATCGAGGAGTACCCGGTCTGCCGCTTCTACCGCGACGCGAAGATCCTCACCATCGGCGAGGGAACCGACGAGGTGCAGCAGATGGTGATCGCTCGCGCCCTGGGGGCGTGAGCGGCCGCGCGCGCCAGCTCGCCGTCCTGGTGGCGGGGGCGCTGACCCTCGGCGGAGCGCCGGCCCAGGCCGCCGGCCCGTCGCGGGAGCAGCTCGACGCCACCCGGCTGAGCGGGCGCTTCGCCATGCGCGGCACGGTGACCGGCGCCGTGGGGGTGCGCGGTGAGCGCCCGGGCGAGCGGGTCAGCCGGACGTGGGTGTTCGCCGGCGCCTGCCCGCACACCCCGTGCCGCACGGTCACGCTGCTCCGCCAGCGCCAGAGCGGTGGGGACGCCCTGACGCTGCTCCACTCGGGGACCGGGCGCTACACCGGCCGCGCCGAGTTCACCCTCCCGCTCACCTGCGGGGACCGACGCTACGCGCGCGGGGTGGTCGTCCCCTTCACCATCACCGTCGTGATCGAGGCGGTGCGGACGACGGGCGTCGGACCGGTGGCGACCCAGATCCGAGCGAGCTACGTCAGCTCGGGCCGGCGCAACGAGACCCCGTGCGTCCTGGCGCCGGCCCACGACGGAGCTCGCTATACCGGCACCCTGACCGCCTGAAGCGCGCCTCGCCTCAGCGCCCGATCGCCTGCGGGAAGTTGAAGTGGTGGTGGGGGTCGACGCGGCGGCGGACGTCGAGCAGCCGCGGGTAGGCCGCGCCGTAGTACGCCTGCTGCCAATGCGTGAGCGACCGGTCGATGTAGTTCTGGTAGGCCTGCCCCGAGACGTGGCCCCGGAGCGCCGCCCGCGTCTGAGCGACCCACGCCGGAGCGCCGTCATAGCTCAGGTACTGGATGCAGAACAGCTGGTCGCGGTGGACGAACGCCGTGGCGTCGGGATGGACCCGGTTGATCTGGCCGCCGTAGGCGTCGAACAGGGCGGCGCCGGATCCGGGCTGGCGCGCCCGTGCCTCGACGGCGCCGATGATCGCCCGGCGTCCCGCGGCGTCGAGCGGGCGGCCGACGTAGTCCGAGCCGGCGGTGAACTGCGCGCGGTCGAGCGTTCCGCCGGGGGCGGTGCCGGCCGTGTGGCAGGCGGCGAGCGAGATGTGGGCGCAGCCGGCGAACAGGCGCTGAAGGTCGAGGTAGGAGGCCTCGCCGGTGGACACGCCGGCCCCGGCCACCGCGCGCAGCGGGGCGAGCAGCCCGCCGAGATCGCCGGCCGGCCCGAGGTACTGGCCGCTCACGGTGACCTGCAGGCCACCTCCGGCGTCGAGGTGGAAGATCGAGGTGAGCGCGTCGCCGGCGTGGGGCGCCCAGGCCTGCCAGGCGGCAATCGCCGCGTCGGCCTGCGACCACGGCCAGGAGACGAAGAACGAGCTGGCGCGCGCCGGCAGCCGAGCCGCCCGGAACCCGAAGCGGGTCACGACGCCGAAGTTCCCGCCGCCGCCACCCCGCAGTGCCCACAGCAGCTCGGGGTCGCTGCGCTTCGTGACGGTCCGGATGCGGCCGTCCGCGGTGACCAGCTCAGCCGACTCCAGGCGGTCGCAGGTCAACCCGAGGGCTCGGCCGGCGAGGCCCATGCCGCCCCCGAGCGTCACGCCGGCGATCCCGACCGACGGACAGGACCCGCCGGGCACCGTCACGCCGGCTCCGGCGAGCCCGGCGTAGACGTCGATCAGCGGGGTTCCGGCGGCGACGTACGCGACCCCGGTCGCCCGGTCGAGCTGCACCCCGCGCAGGTGGCGCAGGTCGATCACCAGGCCGTCGTCCAGCGTGCTGTACCCCGCGTAGCTGTGGCCGCCCGAGCGGGCGCGCAGGGGGACCCCGTAGGCCACCGCCCAGGCGACGGCGGCGCTGACGTCCCGGCTGTCCAGCGGCCACACCACGGCGCGGGGGCGCAGGTAGTCGAAGCGCTCGTTGTAGACGTGGGCGGCGGTCAGGTAGCCCGGCTGGCCGGGACTGAAGATCTCGCCGCGCACCGCGGAACGGAGCCGCCGCGGCGGAATGGCGGCGCGCGCCACGCGGGGACGCGCCGCCACGAGCGGCCCGGCCAGGCCGGCGGCGAGGAGCCGGCCCGAGTCGCCGAGCAGCTCACGCCGACTCCGGAGCGGGCTCAGGACGCGACCTCGAGGGTGCGCAGCACCCGGTCGGCGTGCAGGATCGCCCGCCGGCGGGCCCCACGGTCCCCGGCGGCGACGACGTAGAGGCAGAAGGGGCGGCCGGCCAGCGTGGCGAACTGCTGGAGGCCGGCCTGTCCGGGGCGAGGATGGGCCAGGCTCCGGGTGGAGAGCGCGACCGGGTCGAGCGGGAGGTCGAGGCGGCCGGCGGCGAACAGCCCCTCCCCCGGGCGCAGATCGCCGCCCGGTCGGTACTCGGTGAGGGCCAGGAAGCAGCCGGCGGCCGGGATCGCCGCGGTCGAGCGATCGCCGAACTCGCCATCGTTGAGGGCGAGCGGATACGTGGCAGCGTGCAGCGTAGTGGAGCTCTCCCGCCGGTACAGCCGGCCGCTCCACCCCCGCGGCAGCTCGATCCGGACCCCGTGCGCCTCGAGGATCATCCCACCGCCCCCGCTGCCGCGACGAGCGCCAGGAGAGCCAATCCCCCGGCCACCCCGCGCCGGACCGGCTCGCGCCAGCGATCGAGCCCCCGGTGCAGCGCGAACAGCGCCCCCGGCGAGCGGACCCCGACCGTCAGCGCCGGCCCGGCGCCCCGGATCAGGCCGTACAGCCCGCCGATCGCCGCTCCGGCCGCCGCCGATCCCGTGAGCAGCGCCGCGCTGAGCGCGCAGAGCGTGGCGGCGCTCGTGATCACCGTGGCCACCCCGACACCGAGCTGGGCTCCGAAGCCGAGCCCGTACACCCAACCGCGGAACGCGTCGAGCCACCGCTCGTCGACCTGTCGTCGCGGGCCCGGCACCCGGCGCGCCAGGTCGAGGCCGGCGGCCAGACCGAGCACGATGGCCAGGGCTCCGAGGCGAGCGGCCGGATCACTCGTGCTCAGGCCCAGCGCCGCCCCGAGCGTGCCCAGTCCGCCGCCGGTCGCCGCCCCCGCCGCGCCCGACCCGAGCGCGAATGCGGTGGCCGTCACTCCCCAACGCTGCCGGCGGCCCCGCTCGCCGAGCGGGGTGATGCTCGAGAGCATCGACTCCCCTCAGGGTGACCAGGCGGCGGCCACGGCACCGAGCATCGCGCTCAAACCGCCGAGCACGAGGAGCCCGGTCATGCGGGATCCTGCGGCGCATCGCCGGGGTAGAGGACCGGATCGCCAGGGCGGATGCCGGCCGCCGCCAGCACCTCGTCGACCCGGCGGGCCCGGGCGGGCGCGGCCGCGTTGCTCGCTTCGGGCGTCCGGGCGTCGGCCAGCGCATCGCGCACCAGCGAGCTGAGCGCCGTCCAGGTGCTCGCCACTCCCTCACCGCGCACCACGCCGTCGATGAGCACGAAGTACGGCGCTCCCGGCACACCGTAATCCGTCCACGCCGCAGAGGAGACGACGAGCGGCACATCCGGGGGAGCCAGCTCCCGCAGCCGGGCCGGCTGCTCGCGCTCGGCGCCGCGGGCCACGATCACGGTCTGGACCCCGGGCAGCGGCGCCGCGCCGAGGGCGCCGAAGAACTCCCGGCAGGCGGCACAGCCCGTGCTGAGGAACGCGAGCAGGAGAGGGTTGCCCCCCTCCGCGCCGCCCCCGGCCGGATCGACCAGGAGCGGGTCACCGGACAGCGTGGTGCCGGACAGGGCGGGGGCGACGGTCTCCGGGCCGCGCACCGCCGCCCGCTCCGGACCGAGCCCGGCCGGGGCGCGGGGGTCGCCGGCCGCCTCGGGACCCAGGCGCCGCAGCAGCTCGGCGTGGCTGCGCAGCAGCCCGGTCACGAGTACGAGCACGAGGAGGAGGAGCAGCGTCTCGACCGAGACGAGGATCGCCATCACGCCCCCCCGGCATGCGGCGGCTGGACCGCCAATCCCTCCAGGCAGCCCGCCTCGTGGTCGCAGGTGTTGTCGTCGACCATCTCGGTGGCGTTGCAGTTGAAGCCGTCGACGGTCGCCGGGTTCTGGCAGATGACCAACCGGCAGACGACCTCGGTCGTGCCGTGCACCTGGGCGTTGCACTGGCCGTAGCGAAAGACGTTGCAGTCGACCCGGCGCCGGTTGCAGTCACCGAGCGCGCACTGGCAGCCACCGGGAAACCGGCGGCCCGGCATCCGGTTGCAGTCGACGTAGTAGCGGACGCCCTCCTCGTGACACAGGCCACCCCCGCGGTAATCGGTGCACTTCCACCACCCCGCGACATACGTCCCGGACGGGCAGGTGTTCTGCCCGTGCTCGATCTCACAGCAGAAGGCGGAGTAACCGTCGGTGCACAGCCCGGAGCCACAGTCGCCGGGCACGACGATCGCCCAGGCGGTCTCCGGCCGGACGAGGTAGCGAACCGGTGCGACGGCGAACGCGGAGCCGGCCACCGCCGCTCGGCGCAGCGCACTCCGGCGGGAGATCCGGGCCGCCAGCAGATCGCCGAGCCGCCCAACCAGACGCTCCGGACCCTGGGTCATCCGTCGCCCCTCAGCGCCCGGACGGCATCGCCCGACCACGCCCGCCAGGCGTCCGGAAGCTCCGTGTAGGCGAGGACCGCAGCCGCCGTGGCGGCGGCGACCCCGAGCAGCGCCACGGGCATCTCCCGGGCCGGCAGCGCGAACAATGCGCTGGTTCCCGCCGCCCGGACCGTGCCCCCGATCACGCAGACGAGGGCGAGGGCGAGGTTGAGGATGACGTGGATCGCCGACGCGGTCGTTCCCGCCTCGCCGAAGCAGCCACACTCCGCCTCCCGGCGCAGGAGCGTCAGTACGACGAGGGCGAAGGCAAGGTACAGCGCCCCGAGCAGGAGGCGGAGCACCGGCGAACCGGAGGCGAGCACCGCCGCTCCGAGCCCGATCTCGCCCACCGCCAGGGCGCGCACCGCGGTCCGGCCGCCCGGTAGGCGCAGGACGGCGAGGGCCGCCGCGGCGCCGGCCGGAGCCCGGAGCTTCGCCCCGCCCGCCAGGATGACCACCAGCGCGGCGACGACGAGAGGCGGTGTCAGCGCCGCGCCCACCCGCTCAGCCCACCCGGTCGCGCTCCAGGATCGCCCCCGCGGCGGAGGCCGGATCGAGCTCCCGGGCCACCACCCGGTCGAGCAGCTCGGCCACCTCTTCGTCCTGGTGGATCCGGGCTTCGAGCTCGCGACGCAGCCGCGCGGTGGCGATCGCCAGGACCTCGCTCATCAGGTTGCGACGCCGGCGCTCGGACAGCGTGCCCTCGGCGCTGATGTACTCGCGGTGCTCGGCCATTCGGTCCAGCAGCTCCGGCACGCCTTCACCCTCCACCGCCTCGGTGCGGACGATCGGCACCTGCCAGCCCTCCCTGGGCCCGAGTGCCAGGACCGCCTTGATCTCCCGCACCATGGTGTCGGTCAGCGGATGGTCGGCCTTGTTGACGACGATGATGTCCGGGATCTCCATCACACCGGCTTTCAGGGCCTGGATCGAGTCACCGGACCCCGGCATCAGCACGAGGACCACCGTGTCGGCGTGGTCGATGATGTCGACCTCGGCCTGACCGACCCCGACCGTCTCCAGCAGCACGACGTCGCGGCCGGAGGCGTCCATCAACAGCGCCGCCTGGAGGGCCGCCTCGCTCAGGCCGCCCAGCGCGCCCCGGTTGGCCATCGAGCGAATGAACACCCCGGGATCGAGGAAGTGGTCGGCCAGCCGGATCCGGTCGCCGAGCAGCGCACCCTTGGTGAACGGGGACGACGGGTCGATCGACAGCACCGCGACGCTGCGGTCGCGGTCGCGCTCGAGCCGGGTCAGGGCGCCGAGCAGCGTCGACTTCCCGACGCCGGGCGGCCCGGTGAAGCCGACGATCGCCGCCCGGCCGGTACGGGGATACACCTCGCGCACGAGCTCCCAGCCGGCCGGATCGTCGTTCTCGACCAGGGTGATCGAGCGGGCGAGGGCTCGCTTGTCGCCGTGGAGGAGGCGCTCGGCGAGGGTGTCGACGGCATCGGGCATCGGCGGCCGCCCAACTATGTCAAGGCCGGCGGCGAGGAGAGGGGGTTGGCAACCAACCCCGGAACCGCCGCCGGCTCATGGGCGACCGTTCCCGCGGCTAGTCCATACCCGTGTCCGTCACCGTGTCCCGCTTCCCTCAGGCCTCGGCCGTCGACCGGCAGGCGACAGACCGGCTGCTCCGGCGCTGGGCCGAGCACCGCGACCCGCGGGATCGGGATCGGCTGGTCGCCGAGTTCATGCCGCTCGCCCGGCGGCTCGCCCTGCGCTACATCCGCGCCCACGAGCCGCTCGATGACCTCGTGCAGGTGGCCGCCATCGGGCTCATCAAGTCGCTGGACCGATTCGATCCGGATCGTGGCGTGGCGTTCAGCTCGTTCGCCATCCCCACCGTCCTCGGTGAGCTGAAGCGCCACTTCCGCGACCACTGCTGGTCGATCCACGTGCCCCGCTCCGAGCAGGAGCTGACGCTGCGCACCCAGCAGGCGGTGGAGGAGCTGACCGCACGCACCGGCCGGACGCCGACGGTGCGGGAGCTGGCGGATTGGCTCTCGCTCGACATGGAAACGGTGGCGACGGCGCTCGACGTCGCGGCGAACACGTTCCCGGTGTCGCTCGACACGCCGCTCGCCGCGGTGGACGACGGCGGGTCGGCCGTGCTCGGCGACACGGTGGGCGCGGTCGACGGGCGCTACGAGGACACCGTCGTACGAGCCTCGCTGGCCTCCGCCACGGCGATGCTCGACCCGGCCGATCAGCGACTGCTCGCCCTCCGCTTCGACCAGGAACTCACCCAGCGCGAGATCGCGGGGCAGCTCGGCTGCTCCCAGATGCACGTCTCCCGCCTGCTGCGGCGTGCGCTCCGCCGGCTGCGCGCGGAGTACGAGGCGGGCGACCCCCTGGTCGGCTGACGGTCCTCGACTGGGGGGCGCCGGCGCCAGTGCGGGCCGGTGCGCCCGATCACACCGGTGCGGGCTGGCGCGCGACGTCGAGCGCGCGGGGCGCGGTGACGTCCCGCATGACCGCGATCAGCTGCGGGCGGTCGCCGTTGAGGGCCGCCAGCCGGGCGAACGTCGTCCTCCCCCACCTCCGCGCGCCGTCGGGGCCGCGGATCGGCACCTCGATCTCCACCCGCGCGACGCGACCGGAGATGAGCGGTGCCAGCCGCTCGCGACTCGCCGCCCGAGCGTCCGGGTCGACGAGGTCCCACAGGCTGGTGTGGAGGAGCTCCTGCATCCGGCCGCCGAGGATGCTGGCGGCCCGGGGGCTCAGCCCGAGCAGCCGGCCGGAGGCTGCCTCCAACCGGAGGACGCCCGCCCCGGTGAGGTCGAGCAGCGCCCGCAGCTCACCCTCCGCGCTGCGGAGCACCGCCACCTCCCCGCGCAGGCGGTCGACAGTGCGCGTCTCGTCCGGCACGGCGCCAAGGGTCCGGGGCCGGCGGGCGACGTGGACGGGCTCCGTGACGGCGATCGCCCCCCCGGACAGCCGCTCGGCGCCATCCAGCTGCGGGGCCAGCAGGGCACGAGAGCCGTCGGCGAGCAGGAAGCGGCGTTCGCCATCGATCTGCACGTGGCCCTGCTCGCCGAGCACGCGGAGGGCCAGGGTCACGGTCGGGCGACGGGCGCCGATCAACCGCCCGATCGCCGCGTGGCTGAGCCGCAGCGGGAGCAGGACGCCGCCCGGGGTGACCTTGCCGTACAGCCCGGCCAGGTGCCAGAGCATGGCGAGGATGCGCAGCTCGACGTGCCGGATGCCGTTGATCGTCGCGTGGACCGACAGGCGGGCGTTCTGCTCGGTCATCCGCTCGACCAGGCGCTGCGCCAGCACCGGCCACCGGCGAACCGCGGTCAGGAAGCGACGGTCGAGCACCGCGAGCGTCGTCGGCTCCACGACCGTCCACACCGTCTCGGCCGGCAGCAGCCCCGGCTCAGCCGCCCACGGCTGGATCATGTCACCCGGCCCGATGATCTCGGCGTTGATCGTCCGGTCGAGGCTCCGTTCGAAGGTCACCAGTCCATCGACGACGAGGGCTCCGAAGGGCGATTCGGACACCGCGTGGGACCCGTGTCGGGGTTCCCAGCGGCCGACCGGCAGCTCACAGCGAACACCGACCACCAGCCGGCGGGCCTGACGCAGCTCATCGGGGTCGAGGCCCCGGCCCAGGTCGGGATCGAAAGTGAGCAGTGCGATGAAGTGCGGCTCGATCTCGCTCACCGCAGCTCTGCGCCCATGCGGTCTGTTCCACCGGCCGAAGCCCGGCTGGAGATGTGTGGGGGCACTGTCCGTGGCCTCGGCCGGCTCGCCTACACCGCGTGCGGCTCGGCGATGCCGGCATCCGCAGCCGGCAGGCCGGTCGTGCGCTCGCCAGGCGTACACAGCGCGGATCGCAGGGACGGCTCGAGCTCGACGTGGATGTACATCTCGGCCAGCGTCGCCGCATCCACCGGATGCCCCTGCGCCACGAGGTCACGGGCCAGCTGCTCCATGTCCTTCAACGCCAGTTCGGCCATCTGCTGCTCGAACTGCGGCGGATGGGCGTCGCGTTCGGCGAACACGCCGTGGTTGGCGATCGCCACCTCAGTCTGCCGAGCGCCGTCGCTGGCCCACGCCCGCACCTCCAGGCGCACGACGAGCGCGTCCCCGCGGCCGTGCTCGGCCCGCCAGCGCTGCCAGGAGATGTCCCCGGACCGAGCGGCCTCGGCGGCTCGAGCCAGGGCGGGCTCCGGGTCGTCGAGGCTGACCCGCACCTGGAGGCGCTCGACCGTCATGGCCGTCGCGCCACCCGGACGCGAGATGCGGGTCGATCGAGGCAAGGGTTCGGCGGGGCGCCGTTGCCGGCGCCCCGCCGAGGAGGAGAGGGAGTCACTGGAGTTCCCTCCGGTCTTCCACCGGCCCGGGGAGAGAGAGGCGGGCCGGCGGCGTCTCGCCTCCGGCGGCAGGGCCGGCCGGATCGAGAACGGGCGCTCGCCGCGCATACTGCACGCGCGAGGCGACGGGCTGAAGGTGGACCGGGGCACGCGTGAGGTGGGCCATCCCCCCGCCGCCCGCGGGGGGCGACGGACACGAGACGAACTCTGAGGGCGTGGTGGTCACGGGCTGCGGACCTCGGGGACGGATGTACGTGTCCGGGGTCCGGGCACCGCTCATCACGGCACCGCGTCCACCTGCTCGACGCTCACAGCCGGCACGCCCGCGCTGGCGATCGTGCGACCGCTTCCGATCCTACCCGAGTCCGACCACCGGCCGACCCGGTCGCTCCGCCGGGCTCCCCTGGCGCACCAAGTTCGACGCGTCGACCGAGGCCGCCCGCCTCGGCGGCAAGCTAACCGGTACGGCCGTCGACCGGCTCGAGGATGAAGCTCTCGACCGCGATGTCGGGATCGATGTGGTTGTCGGACAGGAACGCGATCACCTTGCGCCCGGTGCAGCCCTCCACCGCCTCGACCAGATCCGTCGCCATGGTGTTCTGGTAGGCCTTGCGCATGCTGATCACGAGCTCGCCGCGGCCGTCGGCGACCAGGCTGCGCTCGCCCTTTGTCAGGGTCTCACGAAGCACGACGCTGACCAGGTCCTGGTCGATCGAGGTCCACGCCCGGGTGGGACCGCGGCCGGTGTAGGCGCTGAGCAGCTGTACGACGCGGTTGGAGATGGTCGCCGCGGGCGAGAGCCCGGCGTCCGGGGCCTGATCGGTTCCGGTCATACCGGCTCCCTTCGTGCCTCCGTTCCCAGTGATCGGCCCGGGGAAGAGAAGGGATGGAGACGGTGAGAACCGTTCCTCGGGGACCGCGTCTTCTCCGACGTTCGACGGCAGCGGCTGCCCGAGGAGAATCTCGCGTGTACCCCGAGCCTAGCGCGCAGAGAACCCGCACTCGTGGCTCCGGCGCGCTGCTAGACTTTTGGTTGCGCCCGGGGCTCCGTCAAGGGGCCTTCCGGGGGCTTTCTCCAAGAGTGGAAAAGGTGTTCTGGTCGAAACCTCGGCCAGCCGCCCGGCCATCGCGCTTTCGAACAGGGACCGAAAGGCGATGCGATGCGATATATGAACTGCGTGCGGTGCGGACTGAGCGTCCGGCTGCGGCCATCGGAGCAAGTTGCCGTCGATGCCTGAGTGTGCCGGCTCCGCCCCGCTGGCGATCGGCCACGGGCACGACGAAGACGCGCGCGTGCTCACGCTGCGGGGTGATCTCGACCTGGCATCCGCCCCGTGGCTGGAGCGTGAGCTGGTGGAGAGCGAGGCTGCCGGCGAGCCGTGGCTGGTGGTCGATCTGGGCGACCTGGACTTCATGGACTGCAGCGGCGTCCACGTGCTCCTGGAGGCAAACCGCCGCGCCCGCGCGAACGGTCACGCGCTCTCGCTGCGACGCGGACCGCGAACCGTCCAGCGCGTGTTCGAGCTGACCCAGACCGTGACGCTGTTCCAGTTCGACGAATGAGCTCCGCCGCCCGGCACCGGATTGGAACCCGCCGGCTCGCTCGGCCCGCCTGGGAGCGGCAGATGAAGCGCCTGCGCATGGCGACACGGCTGCTCGGCGCGGTCCTCGTGGCTCTGATCGCACGTCTCATCGGCACGGGTGCCACCACGCCATTCGGGGTGAGCATCGTGCTCATCGCCGTGCTGTTCGTCGCCGCCGTGTGGCTGACGCACGTCGGGCACGGGATCGAGCCCTGACCCAGGGAAGAGGGTGAGCGATGGGACTCGAACCCACGACCGCCTGGACATTGGGACGCTGCCGTCGTCTCTTACGGTAAGGAGCTCGCACAACTCAAGCGTCGGCTCGTTGCCATTACCTATTGACGGGCGACCTTATCCAGGTCGCCGCAGCCGTCGGTGAACTCACCGTGGTGCCTTGATCCTTCGCTGCCGAGCTCGCCGGCTTAGCGCGACGTAGGTCTCAGCAAGGTGTTACGAGCAGGCGGAGGAATTCGTTGTATTCGGTGTCGGTCACCTTGACTACGATCGTCCCGACCGGAACGCAGTACGGGTCGCTGAGCGTGAACGTACACGTCTCGCTCGGCGCGAGGGTCTCGCCGTCGCACGTATCGTCGGTCAGCGACACATTTACAGGGACCTCGCTGCTGTCGACCGACAGCGGGCCACTAGTGCCGGTGCCCGTGTTCTTGACGGTGAAGACCTGGGTGTCGTTGTCGGGCGAAAAAGGATAGGCGTAGTTATTGTCCTCTACGAAGAGGTAGGGGCTGATGGCGAGCGCGGGGGAGCCGGTCCCGCTCTGCGCCATCGCCGGGGTGGGCACGAGGATCGAGCTGATCGTCGGCACCGCAGCCAGCCCCACGCCACCGAGCGCGAGCTTGCGTAGCGCCTCACGGCGGGTATCCCCGGGCGCGTCGCGGTCAGCGACCTGCAGCAGCCCGAGCTCCGCCAGACGCGCGAGCGTGACCTGCACGTCCTCCACGCTCGTGCCGCACCGAGCCGCGAGCGTCCGAACGTCGCTGCGCCCGTCGCAGGCGCGCCAGACCGCCGCCACGTCGCCCTGCAACGCGTGCGCCAGGTGGCTCTCGCTGTCATAAACGAGCAGCTCGAGGTCCAGCTCCTCGACGATCACGCCCTCAGAGCGAGCAAGCGGAAAATCCTCACGTGACATCTCGACCCCTTCGCTTCAGAAACCCGTTCAATGTCGGAACCCTAACCCGCACCGGACCCAGGAGCAAGCCAACCCCCCAGCGTCTCAGCGATCGCTTCGCCCCCCAGCCGTTGGACGTACGGCGGGGCGTCCGCTGGGAGGACGCGCCACTCGCGCCAGGTCGACTCAGGCGGCGGAACGCAAGCCGACCTCGGCGGAGGTCGCGGTGGCTGTGAAAAGTCCAGCTTGGCTCGAGCTTCGAGGCGCGATCGACGGGAAGCCTCTGACCTAGGCAATCAATGTGGCGGCAGCGGGTGGGCTGTCCGGCGTGGGGTGTCTTGGCAGCGCCTGGGAGAGCCCGACAGCAAGTACGCACACGCCTCACAAGGAGGCATCCTCCCGCCCTCCCACTTCAGGTAGCCCCACGTAAACCCGCATGCCTATTCATGCGATAATGCGTTCATGGGACACGGTGTCGGTACCAAGTCGGGCTTTCTATCGGCGGCAACGGCCCGCTCCGTGGCCGAGACGATGCAGGCTCTGGCGGCGCCGAGTCGCGTTCGGATCCTCAGCCGCCTCGGGGCCGGGGCATGCTCGGTGAGCGAGCTCGCATCCGCTGTCGGGATGGAGCAATCGGCGGTCTCCCAGCAGTTGCGGGTGCTGCGGCATCTCGGGCTCGTGGTCGGGGACCGCGCGGGAAGACAGATCATCTACGCGTTGCACGACGACCACGTCCGCGCGCTGCTCGGAGAAGCTGTATCGCATACCGAGCATCTGCGCCTGGGGCTGGCCGCGAGCCCCAGCGCTGAGGCGCTGCGAGCATGACTGGCACCACACCGGCCCTGTTCGCGGCGGCCGCCGGAGTTGGGTTCGGGCACGCGATCCTTCCCGATCACTGGGTGCCGCTCGCAGTACTAGGACGGTCGCGGCGCTATCCGCTCTCCAAGATCGCTCGCCTCTCCGGGTTGGCAGGGGTCGCACACGTCCTGCTGTCAATCGTGCTCGGCGCGGTGATCATCGCGATCGGGTTGCAGTTTCGCTCCGCCATTCAGGACGTTCAGGACACGATCATTGGCTGCCTGCTGATCGCGACCGGCGTTGGCTTCGCCGCGTTTGAGTTGACCGGACACGGACACGGACACGATCACCACCACGACCACGACCACGACCACGACCACGACCACGACCACGGTCTAGATGCCCGGGGCGGGGTGCGCCGCCTGGCTGCGGTGATGGTGCCGTTCGGCGCGGCGGCGTCGCCGGATCTGACCATCCTCCCCGTGTTCCTGGCCGCTACCACCGTCGGGGTTGGAACGGCGATCGGATCGGTCGTCGTCTTCGCCGCGGTGACGATCGGAACGATCGTCGGGCTGACGCTGACCGCCGCCAGGGGCGGCTACCAGATCCGGGGCCAGTGGCTTGATCGGTGGGGCAACACCATGACTGCGGCCGTGCTGGTCCTGATCGGAGCGCTTGTCCTGACCGGGACGATCTGAGGATCGTCGTGCCTCTCACCGCCGTGCTGGCGTCGTCGGCGGAGTTCAGGTGCCCTGGCAATTTACGGCGGCCCCGACGATCCTGGGACGGCACCCGCCGCATTAGCTCGCCTGGGACGTCGCCCGCGGGAACGAATCGTCCTTGAAGCGCGTCATTAGGTGTCGAGAACACCATCTATTGAGGAGGTCTCGATGCACGAGATCGGTCGAGCGCGCGTATTGATTGTGGCGCACAAGACGGCTGACAGTCAGCAGCTGATCGAGGCGGTGGCTAGGCGAGCCGCCGCGGGACCGTGCGCCTTTACGTTGCTGGTTCCGACCTCGCCTCGAGGACTCCATCGCGTCACAGATCCGGAGGATCACGGCGCCGCCGAAGCGGAGAGGCGGTTGAACACTGCGCTGCCGCCGCTGTCCTGTGCCGCCGGTTCCGAGGTGGTCGGCATGATCGGCGGGCACGAACCGCTCGCGGCTGTACAAGATGCGCTCAACCTCATCGGGTTCGACGAGGTCATCGTCTCGATGCTTCCCGCGCGCGTGTCGCGGTGGCTTCACCTCGACCTGCCGCGAAAGATCAGTGCCATGGGGGTCGCGGTCACAGCGGTGGCACCGATGGAGGCGGCGATCGGTGATCGCCCAGCCGCTTGACCCGGGGACGCTCGGACGGGCGGATCCCGGCGAGGTCTCATTAGCCCGTTCAACGGGTGGCCTCCTCGAAACGATCCGGACGCACCCGGTCTTCGGGCTCCAGGTGCACGAGCGCAATCGTGCCGGGCAGCCGTTTGTCGATCGCGTCCTGAAGGCAGTGCGAAATGCGATGCGCTTCCTCCAGCGAAGTACCGGTCGCGAACTGCAGGTGCAGGTCGACCTCATGCCGGCTACCAACATGTCGCGCGCGCAGATCGTGATAGGCAACCACGTCGCCACCCAGAAACGACTCGATTACCGCATTGAGCTCAGCCAGTTCGTCCTCGGGCAGGGCCTCGTCGACCAACCGACGGCTGGCTTTCGCCAGGATCCGTACTCCTGTGCTGCTGATCGCCGCGGCGACCAGCAACCCCATCAGCGGGTCGATCCAGTCATCACCCGTGATGGCCACCAGAACGAGGGCGATGCAGACGCCCAACGAGACGAAAGCGTCGGTTCGCAAATCGGCCGCGTTGGCGTCCAGTGCGGCGGAACCAGTCGCTCGTCCAGCGCGGCTCAAGTACGTCGAGACGACCAGGTTGACCGCGGCGGCCGCCGCCGCCACCGCGATGCCAGCGTCGACCGACGCCACGCTGGCGCCACGGATCAGGCGGCGAATGGCTTCGTAGGCGATGAACGACGCTCCCAGCAAAAGCAGAAGCGCCTGCGCGCTGGCCGCGAGATCCTCGAGCTTTTCGTGCCCGTAGCGATGCGTCGCGTCAGCAGGTTCATCAGCTTTTCGTACCGAGGCGAATGCGATGACCGACGCGATCAGGTCCATGAGCGAATGGATCGCATCGCTGAGAATGCCTACCGAGCCGGTCAAGATCCCCGCGGCCACCTTCGCGAGAATCAGGCAGCTGTTGGACGCGATCGACACGACGGTTGGGCGTGTCTTGGTCTTCGTGCGATTGCCGTCGTTCATCGGAGGCACTTCGGTGTTGGAGAAATCCCGGTCGGGCGATCCTCGTGGCGGAATGCACCGCTTGATCTAGCTGCTACCCGCTGTGAGCCTGCCGATGTCCGCGATAAGGAGCGCTCACACGTCACCGGACGGCGGTTGGCGTGGCCGCGGTCGAGCTCGTACGGTGTGCCCGAAGGTCCTGTTGATTCGTGAACCGGCAGGGGGCGAAGTCGATGGTGCGGCTAGCTGGTGGCCGCAGCGCTGCGACGCAAGCTGGCGTGGGTCACGCCCGGTCCCACGTCCCCCGTATTCTGGATCTCGACAGCATGCCCGGCGACCGTCAGCTTGATCCGTCAGCGCTGGGCGACCATATCGACCGTCTCTACCGCGCCGCGTGGGGACTGTGCGGTTCAAGGGACGAAGCCGAGGATCTGGTGCAGGAGACGTTCGAGCGTGTCTTGCGCAAGCCTCGGCTGCTCCGCTCCGAGGACGACCTCGGATACCTGTTGCGGGTCTTGCGCAATACGTTCTTCAGCCAGCGAAGGACGGCCTCTCGCCGGCCACAGACCACACCGCTGCCTGATGATCTCGATGTGATGGAGGATCGGTCGGCGTCCCACCCTGAAGACGTGATCGAAACCCGCTTCCTCTACGCCACGATCGCGGCGCTTCCCGACGACTTCCGCGATGCCCTGGTGGCGATCGACGTGATGGGCTTGTCGTATCGCGAAGCCGCACGGGCATTGCGCGTTCGCGAGGCCACGATCACCACCCGGCTTCACCGCGCCCGTCAGCGGGTGGCAGCAGCCCTCACTGCCGAGCAGAAGCCGGCTTCCTAGGCCCGGTTCGGAGACACCTTCCACGCCGCGAGCGTCTCGAGCGTCGCGGCGGGGATCTGCGGGCCCGCGGAGAGGATGCACGTATGCCCGGATCGACGCCAGGTGACGACACGCCGCCGGTTGACCTCGAGCGATCGGAACGTCGTTCCGTTCCGGACCGTGATCTGCGCCGGCGGCTCCGCCAGCGGTGAGCCGGACACGATCGTGTACGCAACCTCGGTGCCCTTAGACGCGTAGAAGACCGTGATCGCGAGTCGGCCTCCAATTCGGTCGACTCGCTGCCCGGTCCCGCTCCATCCGAAGCTGTGCGACCAGTTCGGAAAGTACGTCCTGCCGACGGCGCGCGCGAGCTGCGCGCGTGGGTCCGCACGGTCGGGCGCCGGCGCGGCGGCCGCCGGCCCACGCAGCGCCAGTGCCGATGCCTGGCTCACCGAGGGTCCTCCGGGAGTCCCTCCAGGTAGCACGAGCAGGAGCGCTAGCGCGATCGCCGCCAGCGCTGCAGTCAGGCCGGCGCCGTAGACGGCCCGTTGGCGAACTCGGACAGCTTTCCGCGGCCGGGCGCGCTCGATGCGCGCCCTCAGGGAATCAGGCGCGCTGGTTTCGGCGTTCGCCGCCTTCAGCAGGTTGGTGACACGTTGCTCACGCTCGTACAGAGCACTGAGCTCTGCCGAGGCCGAGATACGGGCCTCCACTTGTGCCCGGCGTCCGGCCGGGAGGGTCCCGTCGGCGAGCGCTGATAATTCGGCGAGCTCGCGTCGACTCGGGACGAGGTTGGTGGAGGTGTCGGGGTCAGAACGCGCCATGGAAGCGAGGAATCTTCTGGTCCTCTCATAAGGAGAGACGCCTCCAGCGTCGAGATCGTTCCCGAGTCGCCGGAAACATCTCAGGGCGACGCTGAGTCGCGAACGATACGCCTCGGTTGAATCCCCGCGATCCAACGGTGCACCTCGGTGCTCGCGATGGCCATCAATCGAGGGGCACGCCGTCGTTGACGGCGTGCCCCTGACTCCCGGGTGCTAGTACCCGGGGATCACGTGCGACGAGGTCGTGGTCGTCGTCACACTCGTTGTTGATGTCGTCGTCGCCGGCGGCGTCATCCTCGTCGTACGCGCTGTAGCTGCGATTACGTGCCAGGTGCCGCCGAAGCTCTGGATCCCTTGTCCCGAGGCGTTGCCCGCCTTGCCGTGATCCAACGCGAAGCGGTACAGAGGCAGTCCGCCCAGGGTCACTTGGAGCACGTGTGCGCTTCGCCGCAGCACGCCGAGGCGGCCATGCACCCCGGTGCCGGCCTTGAGCTTCGCCTTGGAGGTGGTGGTGACCGGGGGCCAGAACTGCAGACAGGCCTTCGACCGACACAGCACGTGATGGGCCGTCTCCGGTTTCAGGGCATACACCGTCTCTCCCTTGGCATCCACCACGATCCCCTTCGCCAGCTGCGCGTTCCGCGCAGCGCGCAGCGTTGGCGTACCCGAGGACGCCAGCGCCAGGCCGGACGTTCCCACTGCGGCGATGGCTGCAGCGGCCAGCAGCATGCGCAGCGGCCTGAAGTGGCGCGGTCGCTGCGGGATGGCGTTCGATTGAGCAGTACCAGGCATGCAGGCTCCTCGGGTTGGTTGCTTGGAAGGACGCCGTGGACGGCGGAATCCTTCCGAGGGCGGTGGGAAGGAGCCCCCGCCGCGACCCTCAACCGTGCAGCGCCGCTGCCAGGTGCGCGGCCGTCGAGATCACATACGCGAGGCCGAGCAGGTGCCGGAACCAGTTCACGCCGTGGATCAGTTCTTCATATGCCCACACGGTCATCGCCAGATAGGCGATCGCCAAGGCATCAGCGTGGGCGCCGTGAGCATGTACGTGGGCAGCCACTTCGCCGGCGAGGAACGCGAGGATCAACGGGGCGTTCGGGAACTGCACGATCGGAAAGCGCTGCGGCCAGCCGAGCTGCGTCAGTCGCTTGAACGTGGACCGATTGCCAGGGTGTCTGAGCTTCGGGGCCAGCGGAGGCGTACGGTGCTCAGCCGTCGGGCGAGGGAGCGATCTCGCCTCGCCTGGCCTGCTGCAGATCGCCCGGGAGGGCGACCCTCGCCTGATCAGCCAGGACGCTCAGGCCGGTGCGCCAGCCAACGATCGCGGCCCGCTGGGCCGCCTGAGTGTCCGGCGGGCGGCTCAATGTGTGAGCCGCCAGGCCTGCGCTGAGCGCGCTCAGGTACGCATCCTCCAGCACAGATGTATGGGCATACGCAGCCTGCAGCACGCGAAGCTGTGACGAGGTTGGCTCGATCGCGGCGACTCCACCGTGTACGCCGCGAACCGCCGCTCAACCCGGCCCATGCGTCGCGCTGCCTGGGCCGGCGAAGCGTCGTGTGCGTGGTACGCGGCCAGGATCGGGTCGGCCGTCTCGAGCAGGCGGTTGACGGCAAGTCTGACCGGCTCCAGCTGTCGCAGATACGCCTTGATCGCCACTCGTGGGGCGAACGGGGCCCGACGTGGATGGGGTGGCCCCTGCGCACCCACCCAGCCCGGCCGCCCAAAGCGCGATCAGAACAACCACGCGCACGAACATCCACGGGAAGGCCCTTAGCCGCCGGAGAGCAGTCCGCCGTGCGCCCCCGTCTGCCACAGCGTTCAGTAGCCGTAGCTTCCACCGCCGGAGGAGGAAACTGGAGCCGGGGTGACAGCCGCCGGCTTCGATGTCGTGGTGCCCTGCGGGGTGACTGCCGTCCAAACGCCGACGTCCTTGATCCCCTGGCCCTTTGTCTCGCCCGCTTTCGTATCGCCGGCGAACGTGTAGAGCGGCATTCCCTTGTACGTGACCTGTGTCGCACCGCTTGGACGCGTGACTGCCCCAAGCGACCCGACGCTGCCCCTCGCCGCGGTGCCACTGGATGCAGCGAGCGGGTGCCACGCCTTCACGCAAGTCGGGCTCGTGCAGATCCACCGTCCGTTCTGTTCGCCGGAGAGGCGGTACAGCGTCAGCCCCTGCGAGTCGACCAGTACCGGCGCGCCGAGGGAAGACACCGAAGAGGTCTTCACGAGCGCCGATGCGCCCGGGCTGCCCTTCTGTGATGCAGACGGAGAGCTGCTGCTCCCCCCAGAACTACTCCCGCACGCCGCCAGCAGCAGCGAGGACACAGCTACGGCGGGCACGAACTTCGTCAACTGACGCACATCGACTCCTACAAGCCTTGGAGGTGAGTGGCCGAGAGGCCCCTACTCCCAATGACGTCGTGGCGACCCGTTCCTTCCGCGAGTTTGCTGCGGGCGGCTGCCCGAAACGCTCACCGTGGTCTGCGCTACGCGCCGAGCCGGTGCCGGTCACCGATTCGGGGTTCCCGCGGGTGTCATCGTGCTACTTCACGACTTTGCCCCGAGCGTTGATCGCATACCAGGCCCCGCCGGATTGGCGAAAGCCCACGTAACTCGTCTCCCCCGGTCCGGAGTCGCCGATGTAGGTGTACAGCGGTCGCCCGGCGTACGTGACCTGCACTCCGCCCCGCACCCTGATCGTCCCGAGCAGCGTCCTCATCGCCCCAGAGCCCGCGATCGGCCGACCCGCGGTCTTCAGCACCGGCCAGACCGTTGTACATCCGGCGATGGCCACGCAGCGGTCCCGGTTGCGGGAATCCAGCGCGAAGCTGTACAGCGTGAAACCTCGGGCGTTCACGAGGATCGTCCCAAGCTTCGTGTGACGTAGTTGCACCTTCGTGCCGCTCATCGAGCGCGCGCTCGGAGTCGCACCCAAGGCTGCCGGGACGACGATCGCGGTCAGCGCCGCAAGCAGAACTGTGCTGCGTCTCATCAGGTCACCTCGTTTTGAATTCGCTAGGGGTATCGCTCTACCGCGGCCAGTCGGAACGTCCTGGACAGCCGAGGGTCCCGACCGGCTTCCATCCGATTCCCGATGCTCAGGATTCGTCGATCTTGGATCCCGATGGCTTCAGGAAGTACCAGCCGGCGCCAAAGCTCTCGAGGCCCTGGCCGTAGGTGTCCCCATCGTCCTGGTCCTTCGCGAACAGGTAGAGCGGGTGGCCCTTGTAGGTCACCTGCGTCGTTCCGTCAGCTCGCTTGATCGTGCCCAGGTCGGCGCCATGGGCACCGCCTGTGGCCTTGGGCTGACCGATGACGGGTGGCCATAACTTCGCGCAGGTCCCGCTGCAGGTGGAGTGCGAGCCCTTGTCGGCCTCGAAGAGGTAGACGGTCAGTCGCTTGCTCCCGTACGCGAGGACAGGACCGAGCTTCGCGTGTTTCGTGGTGATCAGAGCCGTCGGCATTGACGTGGCCGGGGCGGTCGCCGCCGGCGCCGCCGAAGTGGCGGACGCTGCCTTGACGGTGGAGCTCGAACTGCCACTGCTACCGCCGCAGCCGGCGATCGCCCCGGATATCAGGACGAGCGCCGCGGACACCACGCCGATTTTCTGCACTTGCCACTCCTCAATTCGAAGGTCCGGTCAACGACAAGGACCTCGTCAGCGCCGAAACCTTCCCGGTACGAGGAAAACCTTCCGGAAGTCGGCAGCTGCCCTGTCCCTGAGCCTGGCCGACGAGGCTCCTAGGCCTCGACCGCAGAGATCGCTCGCTCGAGAAGCGGCGCGGTTCGATGCCACGTGCTTGATCGGCTCGCCGCGACGATCACGATGCCGGACCGCTTTCCAGCGACCAGGCACGCGAGCTCGACGTATCGCGATCCGATCGTGGTCGTGTAGCGGTCCTCGACACACGTTCCGGGCCCGTTGCGGAACCGCAAACGGTCGCCCACCGCCATCAGGTGGACATCGTGATCCTCATCTTCTGCATTGTGGTCAACGCGAAACCGGGGCCAGTTCGCAAGGGTCTCGTTGCCCTGCTGGGGGGTGATGTTGAGGTACGCGAGGAAGCGGTGAGCCTGATCGAAGCTGGCGGCGCTCGCGGTGCCCGGATCACTGCGGATCCGCGTCCACCGCCCCGGGTAGGACATCTTGCCTCCGCCGGGGATTCCCACGACCGACCATCCCGACGGGGGCGGCCCGGGTCGGAGCCAGCTGAAGGCCGTTACGGCACGACCGTGTGACCCGGAGGGCGAAAGCTGCCTCGGGCCACCCGGGGGCACCGATTGCGCCGAGTTGGACCCAGCAGCGCAACCGCCAACTCCAAGAGAAAGAGCAGCAATCCCGAGCGCCGCCAGCCTAGATATTGCCATCGCCGTCGCTCGGGCCGCCGCTGTTGTCGGCGTCGCGATCTCCGGCTGTCGGTCCCTGCGGGATTCCTGATGAGCTGGAGGCGGCGGCGCCGGTTGACGGCGGGGGCGACGTCGAGGGCGCCGACGGGGCCGAGGACCCGGCAGGGGTTGTGGATGAGGACGACGACGAGGTACCGCCACCGCAGCCGGCGACGAGCAGCGCGAGGACGAGTGCGGACGATGCCAACAGCTTCCGCATCGGGCTGAGTGTCACTGTGGTCATAGAGTCTCCGTTTCGAGGGTTGCGGCTCAGATGTTTCCGTCGCCGTCTGTCGGTCCGCCGTTGTTGTCCGCGTCTCCGTCTCCGCCGTTGCCTTGCGGGATACCGCCTGAGGGAGGCGGCGCAGACGTCGTCGTGGTGGTAGTCGGTGTGGGTGGAGGCAGAACCTTTGGCGGCGCGACAGTGGTCGTCGGTGCGGATGGAGCGGCAGTGGCAGACGTCTGCGCGGTCGTGGACGTGATGGTCTGAGGTTGCGCCGGCGGAACTGGCGCAGCAGTCGACGCCGGGTGCCGAGCCGGGACGCGGACCACGAAACTGGTGCTGGCGCGCACCGATGGGTCATCCGAGAGCCGAACGGTGAGATGGTGTCGGCCGGGGCCGAGATTTCGAAGTACGAAGTGCCTTCCACCAAGGTGGGCCGCTCTCCGGTCCAGGACGTACCGCAACGACCGGCCGCTGAGCCGGACCGAGCCGGTCGCCGCGACGACGACCTCAACCGTTCGGCCGGTATGGGCGCCTGCGTGTGGGGAGACAATTCGCAGGCGAACTGCCGGCCCACGATTTGCCGCGACGGACGCGGTCACGACCGCGGAAGGTTTTTCGGCGGGGGTGCTCGAAGAGCTGCTGCCACATCCCGCGACGACGACCACCGCCAGAACGCTGCTGACCAGCGAGATGGCGCGAGTCCGATGATTGATATGAGCTCTCATGTCACGCCTCTCGTTTGAGCTCTCCTTGCTAGGGAGCTCAGTTGATTGCCCGCTATTCCAAGAGGACGCCGCCAGATCCGGGTTTCTTCCCGCGCGCTCTGGCGATCCGCCACTGCGGACGACCACCGAAGCTCAGAACGAAGGCAGGCTGTGCAGCCGCATCACCGTACGTGTCCGGCTTGAGCCGGACACGTGATCAAGGCGCGGCCGAAACTGATGGATAAATGATGGATGGAATCCGGACGGATTTCCATCAGATTCAACCGAAGACGTAGCTTTGCAGCTACTTCCAGAGGGTGAGCGAGGGGACTCGAACCCACGACCGCCTGGACCACAAATAGGCGCTAGGCGTGTTTTCAGAAGGGGCGTGTTTTGCCAGCATTTGCGCTGTAAAAACATCATTTCTGAGTTGCTTCGAGTTGCTCGGAGTTGACGCGACTTCCGGCCGAAGTGGTACAACGAGTGGTACAACGAGATGGCGGCTTCAGAAGCAAACGAACAGCGGTGGCGCGCACTCAGCGCGGCGCCCGGTACGGCAGCGGAACGCTCGTCAGCCGTGCCGGCCCCAACGGCGACACCTGGATCGCGAAGTGGCGTGACGGCGGCCGCCAGGTCCAGCGCGGGCTCGGGTTCGTCCACTGCAAGCGGCACCCCGATGGGCTGACCCGTGCGGAGGCCGAGGTGGCGCTCGGGAAGCTGCGCGAACAGGTGGCGGTCGAGCGCGCCGAGGAACGGGCGGCGGAGGCAAAACGGGCGCGGAGGAGCGGCGCCGGCCGCTGGCCCAGGTCGGCGAGGCGCTGATCGCCGCCAAGCGCGCCGCGGGGCGCAAGCCCTCGACGATCGAGGCGTACTCCTACTGGCTGCGGATCCACATCGTCGACTACTTCGGTCCGATGCCGGTCGGCGAGATCAGCCGCGAGGACGTCCGTGGCTTCGCGGCGGCACTGGAGCGCAAGGGGCTCGCGCCAAAGTCCCGGGCGAACGCGCTCGGGACGCTCCACTCGCTGATCGAGTTCGCGATCGACGAGGGCTGGATGGTCGGCGAGAACCCGGTCAAGCGCGTCGAGAAGCCGGCGCTCGCCGAGACCGACCCCGATGTCCACTTCCTGGAAACCGAGGAAGTAGAGGCGCTGCTGCGAGCCGTCCCGGATGATCCGCTCGGCCGGGTCGAACGCGTGATGTACTGACCGCGGCGATGACCGGAATGCGCCAGGGCGAGCTGTTCGCCCTGCGCTGGCGCGACGTCGACTGGAGCGCGCGACGGATCCGCGTGCGGCGCAACTACGTCCGCGGCGAGTTCGGCACGCCCAAGTCCAAGCGCTCGTCACGAAGCGTGCCGCTGGCGAGTCGCGTCGCAACCGAGCTCGAGCTGCTGTCCCGGGACTCGCAGTACAAGAGCGACGACGACCTCGTGTTCGCGCACCCGGAGACCGGCAGGCCAATCGACCGCTCGAAGCTGCTAAAGCGCTTCAAGGCCGCGCTGCGCCGTGGCAGATGTTCGCGCCGTGCGGTTCCACGACCTGCAGGCATACCTTCGGAACCCGAATGGCGGCGCAGGGAATGCCGATGCGGGTGCTGCAGGAGCTGATGGGCCACCGCGACTTCAAGACGACGCTGATCTACGCCGACTACGCGCCAAGCGAGCGCGAGGCCGAGTGGGTAGAGCAGGCCTTCCGCCCGGTAGCGCCGCCCGCAATTGCGCCAGCGCCCAGATGAGCACTGCCGACCTCGATCTCCTCGCTCATCACGTCTCCGAACCGGTCGACCTGTTCCGCATCGTGAAGGGCTCGACCCGCGGCGCGCCGGCCGTGCTCGATTCGCTGCGATCGAACTACGAGCGTGACGCTCCGCCGCGGGGCGTCGAGCGCGAATCGGTGCTGATCCATCTCGGCCTGTCGATGTTCGTGACAGCCGACGCGGCGGCCGGCCGGGCGACAAGATGGCCGGCGCTGGGAACGCACATCGCTCGCCTGCGCCTGCGAGCCAGGCCACGGCTTTCACTTCGCCGAGAGGGGAGCACGGGTTCACCGCACCGTCTGGGGTCGTCCCCTGCAGTGGCTCGCTTGCGTGGCCGATATCCTGCCTGTAGGAGCGCCCTGATGAACTACTCCCTGTTCGCAAGCACCGGCAACATGATCGACTCGTTCGATGACGCGGCAGAAGCCCGCGCCGCACTCCAACGCATCGTCGAGCTCGAGCCCGAGGCGGCAGACGAGATCGCACTGTTCATCTCCGACGAAGAGGGAACTGTGGTCGAAGGACCGATCCACGCTGTCCCAGCTGCCGTTCCCTGATGCGCGGCTGACTACGCCGTCGACCGGGCCCTAGGACTGCGTGCCCCGCGGCCGCGATGTCGTCCGTCGAGCGATCCACGCCTCGACGTCTTCGGGCCGGTACCGCACCTCACGCGGTCCGATCCGCACGGTGGGGATCTCCCCTTGCCGACTCATTGACCACACCCGCGTCTTTGGCACCGCGAGCAGCTCGGCGACCTGTCCAGCAGTCATCAAACACGCCGACACTGCGGAGTAGGAAGCGAGATCAGGATGCATCGGCGGCAACTGGGACGATCCGTTGGGGTTTCCGCAGCGGTCAAGCATGCGGCCTGCCAGCTATGATAATGCAATTGTGCCCTTTGCACTAGACGCTTTCCGGGGTGGTCCGCTTGGCGGAAGATGATCGGCCTGACTGGGACGATCCTTGGCTGACCCCGATCGAGATCGCCAAGGAGATTCGCGTCAACGCGGCGACGATCAGGCTCTGGATCTCCAAGGGATTGCTTCCAGCCACGCGGGCCGGGCAGCGGAAGCTGCTGGTCAGGCGCTCGGAGGTGATGCGGCTGCTGGCCGAGAACAGCTCAGCAGGCGGGGCGCAGCCCTACCGTCGCCCGCAGCATCCGCGTTACGCCGGCGCGAACGACCCCGGCGTGCCCATCAGGGGTGGCTGGTCGACGAGCAGCCTGTTCGCACGGGAAGGCGATCCTGAGGAGCTTCTTGCCGCTGCACGGGCGCTGCAGGAGGCCGACCGTGTCTGGGACGAGGCACAGGCTGCCAGCGACAACCCTCCCCCGGATCCTGGGTTCGGCTCGCGCGTGCGGGCGTTCGCGGAGGCGTGCGAGCAACAGGCTAGATCTCTGAAGGACGCGGCGGACGTGCCGGGCTTGGTCTGGACCCCGGAGCCTGACGCTCGCAAGATGGTGCTCTCCTACGAGCTGCGCCCCGGCGGCGACCCGTCCAGGGCCGGCTCGCCTGTGGCAGCGGTTTGACTCGGCGGTCCAACTGCTTGGCATCGCCAAGGAGGGCATGACGATGAGCCTCGTCGCCGCCGGCTACGCCGAGGTCGCGACCGTGATGCACGAGATCGCCGACGCGCTCGAAGGCCAGGCCAAGCCCGGGCGGCGACGCAAGAGCGCATGACCGTGCCGGGCACTGCACGTCACAGGCTTCCGCTGACGCGCGGCCGGCGCGCGAGGGCGGTCCAACGCTGGAGGCGGGCTCGGGCCGGTCCGCGAGGCGGTCCGGAGTTTGCGGACCGGGCCGGTCTGGCCTGCGGACCATCAGCGACCGCCGTCCGCCCCGCCACGACTGGGATCAATCACGGCCCCGGCGCTCTTTGTGGCAGCTGACTACCCGCCCCCCACGTGCAAGCACAAATGGGTGGGGTTCGGGTAGTCAGCTGCCAGTCGAGACCGGGGTTCAGTCAGTGGTATAGGCGGGGCGGACGGCGGTCGATCAAGGACAACTGAGGCACTGGGTTGAGGATGAGGGGACAGACCATTCTGGGTCCAGGAACCCTGCGGGTGGGGCGGTTCGTCGGGAGGCTGGGAGTCGTGTCGATACCAGCAGTGCAGGCCGGGCTGGATCTTGATCAGCGTGTGGTTCGGCGGCATGTCGCCAAGCTCGAGGCGGCGGGATGGCCGGCTCGGGAGCCGTGGATCTGGGGCGAGGGCTCCGTCGTCTGGCTCACCGGCGCCGGCATCGAGGCCGCCGGGCTCGGCGGCGTGCGGCCCGTCAAGACGCCTCCGGGAGCGACGACGATCTCCCACGGCGTCCTGGTTGGCTGGTCAGCGGCGCGCGTCGAGCACCGCGGGCGGGTCTGGAAATCGGCGCGCGAGCTCGCACTGGAGCATGAGCGGTGGGCGGTCACGATGCGCTGCGAGCGCGGCTACACCCAGCAGCTCCCCGACCTCGCCGTCTGGCTCAACGAGTCGACAAGCACCGGGGGCGGTGATCGCCGAAAGCGGCGGTCGGCGCGAGGACCGCCAGAAGATGATCCTCGAAGGCTGGCGCGACGCCCTCTGGTCTGGCCGCTACATCGCCGTGCGATACGACTGCGCGAGCCCATCCGTGGCGCACTGGATCAACCGCCTGGCCAGAAAGGTCGGGCTCACCGACTCAGCGTTCATGGCGACCGTCCAGACGACCCCAGAAGAGATCGCCGCCCTCTCCCCTACCCTTCGCGATGATGAACCGGCCTTCAACCCGGGGTCGGCAGCCGCATCCGTGCCGGGGGCTGACCAAGAGACACAGGTCGCACTCGTCCCAGCGCCGGCACCGCCGCAGCCAGTGCGAGTGGCACCGCGCGAGCCGCCGCCGGCAGCGGACGTTGAGACGCCCGAGGCCACAGCTGAGCGCCTACGGGCCTACCGCGAGATCTTCGGCATCGAGGACCCGAAGCCCCCCCCGCCGGTGGCGCCGCTGACGGCGACGGGGCCGAGCGTGTCGGCGAGCAGCGCCCCGACGGGCATCGTCTGCTTTCAGGCGGGTCCATGGCTTTGAGCCCAAACGACCGCCACGAGGGCGCGCGCCGAGCCGGTCGTCGCAGCCGCACGGTAGAGACCGCCGGCTGGCGCCGGCTCCTGCTATCGACCTCGCTGCGCTCGGTCAGGATCACGCGGCGGACCCGATCGGCGAAATTGGTGAATGCCAGATGCGACCCAGACGCGCGACGAAACCCGCTCCTCCGGTTCGCGCGACTTCTCCAGTCGCAGAATGCAGCGGCCACGGTTGGGCTCTGGGCTGCTTGCGCGTCTCGTCCGGACCAGCACACTCGGCTTAGACGCGCGCTTTGCCAGGCGATACCAGAAGTGTCCGGCGGAGGACGGACAGTGCTGCGTTGCGATCTGGGGACGCGCGTTGGGCCCGTGACGGTGCGGCGCTCGGCGTCATGCCTGGAGGGGCGGCGTCGTCGGATTCGGCCCGCGCCTTCGGCCGCCGGGGCTGTGCTCGCGATCCGACTAGAAGGTAGGGATTCATTCGGCCTTTGCCCTTGACTTCGATCCTGCCGCGCGGCTTGAGTTCGTACCGGTCGTGGAGGCGGTCGTGGGTTTGAGCGGTCAGCTGGATCGTGCCCGGTACGGCGTGAGACTCCATCCGGCTGGCGGTGTTGACGGTGTCACCCCAAAGGTCGTAGATGAATCTTGCCCGGCCGATTACCCCGGCGACGACCGGCCCCGTGGCGATGCCGATTCGCACTTGCAGCGGGAGGCCGGTCTCGGCCGCGACGCGCGCGAGCTCGGGTCCCATGTCCAGTGCCATGTCGGCGATCGCCTCGGCATGGTCCTCGCGGGCAACGGGCACTCCGCTGGCGACCATGTAGGCGTCGCCGATCGTCTTGATCTTCTCCACTCCGTGCATTGCTGCGAGCCGATCCCAGCGGGCGAACACCTGGTCAAGCACCGCCACCAGCTCGTCGGCGGCGAGCCGCTCGGACAGCGGTGTGAACCCGACGATGTCGGCAAACAGCACGGTCACCTCAGCGAACGCGTCGGCGATGATCCCGCCATGTTGTTTCAGGCGGGCGGCCACCGGCGCGGGCAGCACGTTGAGGAGCAGACGCTCGGACTTGGCCTGCTCGCGCTCCCGCGCGGCGACGAAGTACTGCAGCAACACGTACGCGGTGCCGGTGACGCCCGCGACGTTGAGCACGAAGAACGTGACCACGATCGCAGCGGGAATGTGCGGCGCGCTCGTCGCGACGGCGGGGTCGATCGCACCGGAGACCCCGACCAGAGCGGCGAATGCGACGAACCACGGGATCGCCTCGCGCGTCCCGACGAACAGCACGGCGCCCAGCGGCGACGTGAACGCCCAAAGGCAGACCGCAGAGGAGTTTCTGAACCCGCCGAGGCTCCACTGCAGCACGAACGGCAGCAGCAGGCGGAGGCATAGCTGGCTGGAGCGGAATAGCCGGTAGCGGCGCGTGCGTGCGAACCGATAAACGCCCAGGATCGAGGCGAGCTGATATGCGAACGGGATCGCGGCGGAGAGCCAGAAGCCGAGCACCGCGAACATGACGGTCCACACGAGCGCGAGGCAGGCGATCAGCGCCGTAGACAGGACCAGGACCTTCTTGCGAAGGCGAAGCTCTTCTGAGTCGGTCGGCGCCAGCCCGATCTCGGCGAGCGCTCGCAACCAGTCCCGCGGTCCCCGCCAGCGTCGATGCAGTCGACCGGTCATGAATGAACCCCCTAGGGCACCCGCTCGGGCGTCCACGAGCGCGGGGCCACAGGAAGCCAATCGACCGGCAGAGCGGCTGGAACAGACGGGAGGGCGTCGGACCCGGGTCGCGGGTAGTCGGGGATCAAGTCCAGCGCCGCTTGGCCGCAGGGGCGTGGCGCGATCGCCGACTGCAGGTCCTCGTGTGCCATCAGCAGGCGGATCGATGTCAGGATCTGAAGATCGGCCGCGTTCGGGGCATCGGCGCCGATCGTGCCCTCGTCGAGCAGCGCGTCGACCTGGTCGAGCAGGCCGGGCAGGCGGGCGAGATCCTCTTTGACCTGGGCGTCGTCGGCGTTGGAGACGATGCTGCCGAAGAACATCATCACGGGCTTGAACGCGTAGCCGGCGAGCGCCGGCGCTGGCGCGCCGATCACGTAGCGCGCCATCCACGCGCGGACGGCGTTGTCGCGCGCGCCGGCCCAGCGAAACACACGGCGGGCGATCGGCTGGAGCTCGTCGTGGCCGAACCGCTCGGCCTGCTCGACAGGCCCGCGGCGATCCGGATCATTTGGAAACAGGCCCGCGTCGGGAGCTATCCGGTGAAGCTCGCGGGCGATCGCCAGCGTTCCCTGGATCCTGCGACCGTCGATCTGAAGCGCGGGGACAGTCCACTCCGGAAAGCCCTTCGCCCGGACGACGATCCCGTGCAGGCCGGGGAGGATGTCGTGCGCCGCGAACGGGATCCCGGTCAGCTCGAGCGCCATCCGGGCCCCGAGCACGGGATGGGAGTGCTTCATCCCGAACAGATGCGCTCTCACCCTAACCTTACGCACGGGCCTCGAACACGAGGTTGAACGGTGTCTGCGCCGCCCGGCGAAAGCGGGTGAAGCCGCCGGCCTCGGTAACTTCACGGATTCGAGCCGCGCCCGCCTGGGCGCCGAGCGCGAGCCCGACCTCCTGGGACAGGGAGGCGGGCGTGCACAAGAGCGTCGAGAAGGCATAGTACGCGCGCCCCACTGGCGTGAAGTTCTCCTCGACGCGGTCTCCGGCGTGCGGCTCGACGATCATCCACGTACCGTCGGGCTTAAGCGTCGAGCGCACGTGGCGGGCGGCCCCGACCGGGTCGCCCATGTCGTGCAGGCAGTCGAACATCGTCACCAGGTCATAGCCGGAGCCGCCGGACGCCGCAGCGGGCGAGGCCTCGAAGCTGACCCGGTCTGCCACGCCGGCCTCTCGCGCCCGCTCGCGAGCGGTCCCGATCGAGCCGTCGTGATAATCGGAGCCCACGAAGGTCGAGTTCGGGAACGCCTGCGCCATCAGGATCGTCGAGGCTCCGTGGCCGCAGCCGATATCGGCAACGAGCGCGCCCCGCTCGAGCTTCTCGATGACCCCGTCGAGCGCCGGCAGCCACTCGGCGATCAGATGGGCGTTGTAGCCGGGCCGGAAGAACCGCTCGCAGCCTTCATGGACGTCTTGGACGTGCTCGTGCCAGCCGAAGCCCTCGCCGGTCCGGGCCTTTTCGGTAATCAACGGCGAGTCGATCACCGACCCCAGCGCAATCTGAAAGAACCCCGGCAGGTACGCCGGGCTGTCGGCGTCGGTCAACGCGACCGCCTGCTCCGGCGCCAGCGCGTAGCGCCCTGAGTCAGGGTCGTACTCGACATAACCGCCGGCCGCCTGCGCGTTCAGCCACTCCCGCACGTACCGCTCCGCCGTGCCGGTCCGCTGCGCGAGCTCTGCCGGCGACAGCCCGCCGGCGCCGGCGAGCGCGCGGTACAGGCCAAGCTTGTCGCCCATCACAACCAGCGCCGCGTTCAAGGTCGCGCCGACCTCGTCCACGGCACGGAAAACGAACTGCATCAGCTTCTCGCCGTCGACCTCGACCGGCTGCTCTGTCGTGCTCACGATGTCCTCCTCGGCTGTTGACGGCGCAAAGGTAGACCGCCGCGCGCGACGGTTCATGAGGCATTCGCCTCATTTCAGCCTGCGGGGAGAGCCTCAGACGAGGCCGTGCCGCATCGCGAACAGGCTCGCCTGAGCCCGCGACGACGCACCGATCTTCATGTAGATGTGCTCGACGTGATTGCCGGCTGTCTTCGCCGAGATGCACAGTCGCGCCGCGATCTGCCTATTCGAGCTGCCCCGCGCCAGCAACGAGAGCACCTCGACCTCGCGCGCCGTCAGACCGGCTGGCCATTCACGCCGGTGAGCGACCGGCCGCCCGGCGGCGCCAAGCACCGCTTGCACGGCCTCCCCGTCCAGCTTGCCGGCCCTGACTTCAGCCTGCAGCACGTCAGCAGCCTTATCAGGCTCGTGCGCTTGGCGGTGCGCCCGCGGCTCGATCAGCGCCGCGTACACGTCGGCGACTGCAAGCAGCCGCGCCGACGGCGACAGCGCCGCGGCGCTCAGCCCACGGGGATAACCCGATCCATCGAGCCGCTCGGCATGCTTTGAGGCGAGCTCGGCCACGCCAGCGAGCGCGGGGATCCGCGAGAACATGCGCAGCGTGTAATAGGGGTGCATCCGCACCCGCTCGAGCTCGGCGCCCGACAGCGGCCCAGGTTTCTCCCAGATCGCGTTTGACACCCCCAACCGGCCCAGGTCGTGCAACAGCGCCGCCCGACGAAGCTCACCGACCTGACGGCCAGAGAACCCCGACCGCCGAGCCGCTGTGCCAGCGAGCGCTGCCACACGCCGCGAATGGCCGGTCATGAACGGCGATTTCAGGTCGGCCAGGTCAGACACCCCTTCAACCGCGCTGTCCAGCTGCGGACCCGACAAGGTCGGGCGCAGCGCCGGTTCGGCGTCGATCACCTCACCCCAACCACCGGTGTTCTCGAGCCCGGCCAGCAGCTGCGGCGCGCCCGCGCGCAGGCGATCCACGAGCTCCGGATCAAACTGCGTGCCGCGACGGCGCGCCACGGCGTCGACCGCCGCCTGAGCGCCGTCCAGACGACGGTAGTACTCGGCAATCAGTGCCAGCTGCACCAGCCGCGAAGCGATCGCGATACCCTCGCCGCGCAGCCCGCTGGGAGATCCCTCCCCGTCCCAGCGCTCAAACACCTGCTGAAGCGCATCGGAGACCGGGCTGCCAAGCCCGAGCCCGACCGCGACCTGACCCGCGATCGTGCAATGCGTCATCTCCAACGCGCCAGCCAGCTCCCGGTTCGACGCAGCGAGCGAGCCCAGCAACCGCGCCCGGCTGGCGAGGCTTTCGCCCTTCCCGACATGCCCCAGCACGAAGCCCGTCCTCGCCGCGCCGATCATGTCCACCGGGAAGCGGTCCGCCTTCAACGCGATGTCATCCCCGAACCACATCGCCTGCTCATGCGCGTCCGCATGGCACCCCACCCAGCCAAGCAGCGCCACGTAATAGACAACAGCCCGTTCGTGCTCATCGAGCCCGATCTGGTCAGCGAGCCGTAACGCGATCAGGCACGAGCGCAACAGATGCTCCATCGGCTGCCCCAAACCGAGGTCGACCGCCAGCGACAAAGCCGCGACCAGCTCAGCGAGACGAAGCTCCTCGCGCCCATCCGTGACCGCCACAGCTCAGACTGTAAGCCGTCAACCACACACGTCAAAACGCCGCAACGACCAAACCGGGGTCGCCGAGGAGCCCCCGGCTCAAACGATCGCCGCAGGGCAAGCGGAACACGTTGCTGGGCTTCCGCTCGCAGCGGTTGCGACAGCCTCTGAGCTCGCCACCATGACGTCTGAGGCAGCCGGAGAGGACGAGACGCGCAAGCGGCGCCGACCGACGGGTGACGGCTTCTTTGCCGGGCGAATGCGGAAGCGTCGGCCCGATCTTGCGGTCGCGCAACACCATGACGTGGCGCCCGGTCTGCAACTGCCTTCGTGCACGACGAACGTCCCGCCGTCGCGGCGCTGCCCCGCGCGCGGAATGCACAGGCTTATCGGCTCGCTCCGCGCCTCAAGCCGCGATCCCTGGGCCAGAGTGGTACAACGAAGTGGTACAACGGATGGAACCAGCTGCGGTACCAACCGTTCCATTCTGACGAAAGCCCTGTAAACGAGGTGCTCCGCTGAGGGTGAGCGAGGGGACTCGAACCCCCGACCGCCTGGACCACAACCAGGAGCTCTACCAGCTGAGCTACGCCCACCGTGTACGCGTCCCAATCTACCAGCGCCGCCGGCGGGGACACTGCGAGCGCCCCCGGCAGGACTCGAACCTGCGACCCACGGCTTAGAAGGCCGTCGCTCTGTCCACTGAGCTACGGGGGCCCAGCACGCGGCAGACTGTAGAGCCGTGCGCCGCCGGTTCGCCCTGCTCGCCGCGGCCCTCGTCGGCCTCGCCGCCGCCCGGCTCTCAGCGGGGCCGATCCGGCGTACGGCGCGGCCTGCGTCGTTCCCGGCACGCGCCTGCCGATCGAGTCGGTGTGGCGCCCGGACATGGCGGCGGCGAGGCGTATGCGCGACGGGCGGACGGGCGACATCGCGTTCGCGGTGCGCACCGCCGCACAGCTTCTCCGGCTACCGGCCGGACCACATCGAGTGGTCGGCCAGCGTCGTCAAGGCGATGCTGCTCGTGGCCTACCTCGACCGCCCGTCGGTGGCGGGCCGGCCGCTGAACGCCGACGACGGCTCGCTGCTCTACCCCATGATCACCCACTCGGACAACACGGCGGCGACGACGGTCGACGGCATCGTCGGCAACAACGGGCTCTCGGCGCTGGCCCGGCGCGTCGGGATGACGAACTTCACCCCGGTCGCCGACCCGTGGGGCGAGACGCAGATCACCGCCCGCGACCAGACGCGCTTCTTCCTCCACGTCGACGAGTTCGTGGTCCCCCGCCACCGGGCGTACGCGATGCACCTGCTGGCGTCGATCACCCCCTCGCAGCGGTGGGGCATCGGCGAGGTCGCGCCGCACGGCTGGCAGCTCTACTTCAAGGGCGGGTGGGGCTACGGGACCGGACTGCTCGACCACCAGGTGGTGCTGCTCACGCGCGGGTGCGCGCGGGTGTCGCTCGCCGTGCTCACCATGTACGACGGCTCGCACGCCTACGGCAAGGCGACGCTGCGCGGCATCTTCAGCCGCCTGCTGCACGGCTTCCCGACCGGTGCGCCGCTGTACCCGGTGACGCCCGGCGCGCGCTACAGCGGACCGCTCGTCAGCCGGGGCGGCGCGCGGGCCGGAACGTTCTCGTTCACCGCCGGCCACGACGGCGAGGCACTCCACGACGTGACGGCCCGCCTCACCGGCAGTCCAACCTGCGGCTCGGTCACCGAGATCCTCCCCGGCCCGTTCGCCGTCGATCCGCGCGGCCGGTTCGTCGTCGCGGCCCCCGCCGCGGCGGTGCGGACGGCGCTGTCGTTCGAGGGCCGCTTCGCGGCCCCGGGCAGCGCGACCGGCACGCTCCAGTTCCGCAACCTCGCGGTTCCCGGCTGTGCGGTCGCTGCGGCGTGGACCGTGCACGCCGCGCGCTGACCGGCCGACGCACATCGCTGTCGCCGCGCGCCCGGCGGACGTAGACTGGCTCGCCCCCTCGCACCACAGGAGCCGCCATGTCCAGCCTGCTCGACCTCACCGTCCAGGGCGATGTCGCCACCATCACCGACGAGTCGAAGCTGTCACAGGTGAAGCTGATGCCGCCGCTCGAGCTCTACCGGCTGTGGGAGCGCCAGAACTGGGTCTCCCACCAGATCGACCTCGAGCCGGATCGGCGGGACTGGGAGGGGCTGCCGGAGGACCTGCGGGACGAGATGCTGTGGGGCCTGTCGGCGTTCTTCGTCGGCGAGGAGCGGGTGACCAATCAGTTCTCCGGGCTCGTGCTGGCCGCCGAGGACAAGCACGAGGAGGCCTTCCTCATCACCCAGCAGGTCGACGAGGCCAGGCATGCCCAGCACTTCAACCGCCTCTACGACGAGGTCTTCCGCTACGACGGCAGCTTCGAGGATCGCCTGGAGCGCGCGCGGCGCGATCTGACCCCCGACTACTTCAAGCTGTTCGACGAGTACCTCGTGCAGGCGCACCAGGCGCTGCTCGCCGACCCGTCGGACGTCGGCGCCAAGGTCGACTTCGTCACGATCTACCACATGGTGATCGAGGGGACCCTGGCGCTCACCGGGCAGAACTTCCAGACCCAGAACCTCGAGCGGCAGCAGATCCTGCCCGGCCACCTCCACGCGTTCAACCTCATCTCGCAGGACGAGCACCGCCACGTCGCCTACGGCACCTGGTTCCTGCAGCAGAAGGCCCGTGACCCGGAGCTGGCCCAGCGGATCCAGGACAAGCTGGTGCAGACCCTGCCGGCGGCCGCCGGGGTACTCGTCCCCCCCGGCGCCCAGCTCGGCGACGACTACGAGTACCTCGGCTACTCCGGTCAGGTGATGAACGAGTTCGCCTTCACGGCGCTGTCCCGGCGCCTGAAGGTGATCGGGGTCGGGCTGCCGGCGGTCGCGGCGTAGCGGACCGAACATCGGGGCGCCCGGATTTGAACCGGGGACCTCCGCCACCCAAAGGCGGCGCGCTACCAGGCTGCGCCACGCCCCGCTGGAGTGCGCGAGTCTAGGGCAGCCGCGCCGGCGCTGAGCGAACCGCGTCCGTTTTCCTCCGAGGGCGGAGGCAGCTGGACACGGCTCGCCCGGGCATCGCCCTGCCGCCGGTCCGGGCGGCTGCCGCGGCGGCGACCGACTACCCTCCCGCCCCGCCATGGCCGAGATCCAGCCCCTGCGCGCCCTCCACTACGACCTCGACCGGACCGGCGGCCTGCAGGACGTCGTCGCGCCGCCCTACGACGTGATCGACGCCGAGCAGCGGGCCGAGCTCGTCGCGCCGCTCGCCCTACAACGTCGTCGAGATCGACCTCCCGCAGGACCCGGACGGCGACCCGTACGCGCACGCCGCGCGGCACGCTCGACGCCTGGCGAGCGGACGGCGTCGTCGTCCAGGACGACGAGCCGGCGCTGTGGCCGCTCGAGCAGGACTACATCGGACCCGACGGCGCCGCCCGCACCCGGCGCGGCTTCCTCGCGCGCGTGCGCGTGGAGGACTACGGCCCCGGCCGGATCCGGCCCGCACGAGCGGACCCACCCCGGCCCCAAGGAGGACCGCCTGCGGCTGACCCGGGCCACGCGCGCCAACCTCTCCCCCATCTTCTCCCTGTTCTCGGATCCCGGCGGGCCGGGCCTGGAGGGCGCTCGAGGCGGCCCGCGGCCAGCCGTGGGCCGAGCACCGCGGACGACGACGGCACCGATCAACCGGCTGTGGCGGGTCACCGACCCGCAGGCGATCGCCCGGGTCCAGCAGGCGCCGCGCCGGCCGAGCTGCTGATCGCCGACGGCCACCACCGCTACGAGACCGCCCGCGTGTACGCCGAGGAGATCGGTGGCGAGGGGCCGCACCGCTACGTGCTGATGTGCCTGGTGGCGCTCGAGGACCCGGGACTGACGGTGTTCCCCACCCACCGGCTGGTCAGCGGACACTCACGCCGAGCAGCAGGAGGCGCTGGCGCAGGCGCTCCGGACGCGACTTCGAGATCGACGGAGCTCGCCGACCCGGCGGAGCTGACCCCGCCGCCCGGCGCCCAGCCCGTCCAGCTCGGCTACATCGACGCCCGCACTCCGGCGGCCGTTCCGGCTCACCCTGAAGGACCAGGCGATCGCCGACCGCGCGCTCCCGGACCGGCCCGAGCCCGTACCGCCGGCTCGACACCGCGGTGCTGGAGGCGCTGGTGATCAAGGGCGCGCTCGGGATGACCGACGAGGACATCGACCACCTGAACGGGCTCGGCTACGCCCGCGACGACGCCCAGGCGCTGGAGCTCGTCCGCACCGGCGACTACGACGCCGCGTTCTTCATGGCGCCGACCCCGGTCGGCCACGTCCAGGAGGTCGCCGAGGCCGGCGAGAGCATGCCGCCGAAGTCGACCTACTTCTTCCCCAAGGTGCCGACCGGCCTGCTGTTCAACCCGCCTGATCTGAGCCGGCCTCCGGCGGCGCTACGATCAGCTCAGAGCACCAATCACCACGAAAATCGAGGATCAGCCGATGAAGGCCACCGCCCACCGCACCACCACCCAGTCCTTCACCCATCGGGTCGACATCCGCGCCCATCAGCTGACCGCCGACGAGCCCGCCGAGCACGGCGGCGAGGACGAGGGGCCGAGCCCGCAGGAGCTGCTCGGCGGCCAGCCTCGCGTCGTGTACGGCGATCACGATGGAGATGTACGCCAAGCGCAAGGGCTGGGACATCGGCCCGGTCGAGGTCCAGGTCGACTACACCCCGGCCGAGCGCGGCTGCCCGACGCGGTTCAGGCTCGCGCTGCGCCTGCCCGAGCGCCTGCACCGCCGAGCAGGTCGAGCGCCTGCAGGTGATCGCCGCCAAGTGCCCGGTGCACCGCACGCTCGAGGGCGAGGTCATGTTCGAGGACCGGGTCGAGCTGGTCGAGCCGGCAGCCGGCGTGAGCCGCGCGAGCCGCCCGCCGCGGCTCCCCCGCGTCACCCGCACGCTGGATCTCGACGACCGTCCGCGCCGAGCCTGCGCCGCGTGCTGCTGGCGCCCGGCGCGGCGAGCGCGCTGGAGGTGACGCGGCCGCGACCCGGGCCGCCGTGCTCGTGCCGCTGTACGTCGACGGCGGCGAGCTGCACTGCGTGTTCACCAAGCGCCGCGAGGACCTGCGCCGCCACGCCGGCGAGATCTCGTTTCCCGGGCGGCCGCCAGGACGAGGGCGAGCGCGACCTGCCAGGCCACCGCCCTGCGCGAGGCCCACGAGGAGATCGGCCTGCCGCCCGGACGCGGTCGAGATCGTCGGCGCGCTGCAGCCGACGCCGACGATCGCCACCGGCTACGCCGTGTACCCGTTCGTCGGGCTGATCGAGCCCGGTCGGAGCGTGGACGCCGAGCGCGCGCGAGGTGGCCGAGGTGCTCGAGCTTCCGCTGCGCGCGCTGCCAGACCGGCTACGGCCGGCGGCGGCTGGTCCGCCGCGGCCTGCCGATCCGCACCGACACCTACTGCGTCGGCGAGCACCTCATCTGGGGCGCGACGGCGCGGATCCTCGCCGACCTGTTCGATCGAATCGGTGGCTGGCCAGGATGGCCGTCGCAGTCGCCGTAGCCGCGAGCGCCTCCTGCGAGCCAGCCCGCGCCGCCGCGCGGTCGCGGCGGCAGCAGCGCGTACGGGATCCGCGAGTCCTCGCAGGTCACCGCGCTGACCCGCTCCGCGCCGGCGGCGAGCACCTCGGCGATCGACGTGCCCGCGGCCTGGTAGACGATCCCCCGGATCGTCGTGTCGAGCATCCTGGTCAGCAGCATCTCCAGCCGGGTCCGTGCAGCGCCGCGCACCGCCTCCGGCGTGCCCCGTCGCCGAGCCGAGCAGCATGAACGCCACGGTCGCGTGCTCGAGCGCCGGCACGAGCGTCGCCACCCGGTCGGGGTCGGCCAGGACGGGCTCGATCGCCGGCCGCCTCGAGCTCGGCCACCGCGCTCCGGACGGCGGGTGGTGCCGCGCACGGCGTGACCGCGCTGCCCGCAGCTCGCCGGCCAGCGCCCGCCCGTGGCAGCCGCAGCCGATGATCAGGCAGCGCGCCAACCGGCGCTCAGCCGTCGCCGGCTGCGCGGTCCGCAGCGGCGGGACCGAACTCCGCGCGCGCCTGCTCGCGCGTGCGCTCGGGCAGCCCGCGGCCCGGCGGCGGGCGTTGGTGGCCTCAGCAGCTCGTCGAGCTCGCGGTCGGCCGGCAGCGCCTGCCGGCGGCGGCGCTGCTCGGCCAGTCGTCCACCACCCGCTGCTCGAGGTCGGCGGCCGTCAGCTCGCGCTCGCCCCGCGCGCGGCGGCGGGCGTTGTGCGCCGCGAGCATCTGCTCCAGGTCCTCGGCGTCGAGCGCCTCCGCGTCTCGGTGATCTCCCGGGCGCTGCGCAGCCCGAACTGCTCCAAGCCCGATGCCCGGGTTGTGGCGGCCGATCAGCCACACCCACAGCCCGACGGCGACAAGCCCCCCGAGCAGCACGATGCGCGAACGGATCCACGCGGCGAGTCTAACCGCGCGGCACGCCGCACCGCAACTCTGGCGCGCGACACCTGTTCTAGCCGACGTCACGCCACCGCGCGGTGCAGCCGGAGATCACACACCGCGCGGCAGGCCCGACCCCACCAATCACCAGCAGGGAAAGGAGCATTCCATGCGCCTACGCTTCGCCATGCTCTGCACCGCCCTGGGCGCCTTCGCGCTGCTGGCGGTCCCGGGCCTCGCCGGCGCGGCCCCGTCGCACAACCACGGCCTGACGATCAACGCCACGCCCAACCCGATCCAGGCCGGTGACCGGTGCTGATCTACGGCCAGCTGAAGGGCACGCGACATCGTCGGCCAGACGATCGTCCTCTACCACCACATCAACGGCACCCACACGCGGCTACTCGGTCGTCCAGCGGACGAAGACCGACGCCGATCGGCTTCTACGAGTTCACCCGCGCCGACGGCGTCGTCGACACCAACCGCAGTGGTTCGCCCGGCTGGCCGGCGACCCCGCCGTGCACAGCCGCACCGTGTACGAGCGGGTGCAGGCGCTGGTGAGCATCAACGCCAGCTCGCCAACGGCACCACCCGCCACGCGCTGACGTTCACCGGTCACGTGACGCCCGACCACGCCGGCGAGCGCGTGTCCTGCAGGAGCAGGCGAACGGCGACGACTGGACGACATCAACTCCGAGCCGCCTCGGCCCGGGCTCGAACTACTCGATCTCGCTACCGCTGGCGCACGCCCGGCGCGCACGTCGTGCGCGTGCCTGCTGCCGCGTGACAAGCGCAACCTCGCCGGTCACTCCGACACCGTCGACGTGACGATCCAGCAGGCCGCAGAACCCGTCGTTCACGATCAACGCGGCCAAGCCGACGATCAGCTACGGCAGCTCGGACACGATCACCGGCACGCTGTACGCCAAGGGCTCCACGACCACGCCCGAGGGCCGAACACGGCGATCGTGCTGTGCCACGGGCAACCGTCGGTCGGCCGAGACCTGCGACCAGGCCGGCACGACCGGCACCGACGGCAGCTACAGCTTCACCGTCACCCCGACGCGCAACCAGTGGTACTCGGTGCAAGACGGTGCTGGCGCCGAGGCGCCGCACGTCGAACCTGTTCGTCGGCGTGCAGGACCTGATCACCCTGACGGTCACCGGACCGAACCACGGTCGGCAGGCGGACACGTTCACCGGCACCGTCGCCCCGAACAAGGCCGGGCGATCGTGCTCCTGCAGCGCAAGGGCGCCGACGGCGACTTCCACGACGTCGGCGTCGGCCGCGTCAAGGCCGACGGCACGCTACTCGCTCAACCACACGTTCGGCACCCCGGGACCAAGGTGTTCCGCACCCGGATCCTCGGCGGACGGCATCAACCTGGGCGCCGTCTCGGCGCCCGGTGACGCGTCACCGTCATCGCGCCGGCGACCGTCGACGCTGACGCCCGCCTCCTAGCGGACGTCGAGCTCCGGCCCGGCGATCCGGCCCTCGCCGCGCGGGAGCGGCGGGGGCCGGCGCCGCGTCAGGCTCGGCGACCGCCCAGAGCCGCCAGCGGTCGGGCACGCCCTTGAGCTCGTGCTCGCCGCGGTCCTCGAACGTCGATCCCCGACCCGGCCACGAGATCCTTCACCGTGCCGGAGACGAGCACCTCGCCGGCGCGCGCGCCTGCGCCGCCACGCGCGCGCCGATGTGCACCGCGATGCCGCCCACGTCGGCGCCGATCAGCTCGATCTCGCCGGTGTGCAGGCCGGTGCGGACCTCGAGGCCGAACCGCGCGCGCGCCAGCTCGCGGATCGACCGCCGCGCAGCGGATCGCCCGCGCCGGGCCGTCGAACGTGGCCAGCAGGCCGTCGCCCATCGTCTTGATCGCCCGGCCCCGGAAGCGCTCGAGCTCCCGGCCGACGGCGGCGGTGATCGCCTCGAGCAGCTCCCGCCAGCGGCGGTCGCCGAGCTCGGCGGCCCGGCGGGTGGAGTCGACGATGTCGGCGAACATCACCGTGGCCAGGACCCGCTCGGGGTCGGCGCCTGGCGCGTCGCCGGTGAGGAACTCCTCGACCTCGTCGAGCTCGCCGCCCGTCGCCGCCCGCGAACGCCAGCGCCTCGCTGCCGGGCAGCAGCACGAGCTTGCGCCCCCGGGATGTGCTCGGCGAGGTACCGCGAGTGGCGGATGTCGATGAACGGGTCGTCCGGCGCGGTGCAGGACGAGCGTCGGCGCCTGGATCGTCGGCAGCACCGCCCGCACGTCGACCTGGCCGTTCATCCGCATCAGCTTGGCCGCGGTCCCCGGGCTGGCGGCCAGCCGCTCGAGCTTGCGCGTACCACGCCACGCAGCCGCGGGTGCCGGGCGGCGCTCGGCGAGAGGCTGAGGATCCGGCGACCCGTCGCCCCAGTCTCGCATCCCGCCGGCGCGACGTACGCCTCGCGCTCCTCGCTCGCGCATCGCCCAGTCGTAGTCGGGCGCCCAGCGACATCCGCGGCTGAGCCTCGTAGAGGACGAGCGCCTCGGTGCGCTCGGGATGGGTGGCGGCGAACAGCGCCGCCATCGCGCCGCCCTCGAGCATCGCGTACACCGCCGCGCGCTCGGAGCCGGCGGCGTCCATCACCGCCACCACGTCGTCCATCTGCTCCTCGAGCGTCGGCGCCCGGCCGAGCGGGTCCGACAGCCCGGTGCCGCGCCGGTCGAACATGATCAGCCGGCTGAACGAGGCCAGCCGCTCGAAGTAGCGGGCGATCGATCGGCTCCTCCCAGTAGTGCTCGACCTGGGAGATCCAGCTCGGCACGTAGACGAGGTCGATCGGGCCGTCGCCGACCACCTGGTAGGCGATGTGGACGCTCGCCGCTGCGGGCGTATCGCGTGCGTGGGCACCATCGCAGCTCCGGTCGACGTGGATACCGTGCCGCGAGCCATGGACTTCGAGCTGAGCGACGAGCAGCGACTGATCCGGGAGACCGCCCGCGCGTTCACCGACGGCGAGATCGTCGAGCGCGCCCGGGAGAACGACCGCAACGAGCACTTCGACCTCGAGCTGGTGGCGCCAGCTCGCCGACACAGGGCTACCTGGGCGCGATCGTCCCCCGCGAGTACGGCGGCGCCGGGCTCGACTACCTCACCTACGGGCTGATCGTCGAGGAGGTCGGCCGGGGCGACTCGGCGATGCGCACGGTCATCTCGGTGCAGACCTCGCTGGTGTGCTCGGCGATCCTGCGCTGGGGCACCGAGGAGCAGAAGCGACGCTACCTGCCGAAGCTGTGCTCGGGCGAGTGGCTCGGATGCTTCGGGCTCACCGAGCCGGACACCGGCTCCGATGCGGCCAACCAGCGCACCCGCGCCCGGCGCACCGACGGCGGCTGGGTGATCAACGGCGCCAAGATGTGGATCTCGATGGGCAACCACGCCCGGGTGGCGCTGATCTTCGCCCAGACCGACTCCTGAGCTCGGCCACCGCGGCCTGGCCTGCTTCCTGGTCGACACCGACCAGCCGGGCTTCCAGCCCCAGCCCGATCCACCACAAGATGGGCCTGCGCGGCTCGGACACCGCCAGCATCTCGCTGGACGACGTCGAGGTCGCCGAGGACGCGATGCTCGGCGCAGGTCGGCGACGGCTTCAAGGTGGCGATGAGCGCGCTGGACTCCGGGCGCTACAGCGTCGCCGCCGGCTGCGTGGGGATCTGCCAGGGCTGCGTCGAGGAGTCGGTGCGCTACGCCAAGCGAGCGGGTCCAGTTCGGCCGGCCGATCGCCGGCGTTCCAGCTCGTGCAGGCGATGCTCGCCGACATGAAGGTGCGCACCGACGCGGCCCGGATGCTCGTGTGGCGCGCCGGGTGCGCTGAAGGACGCCGGCCGGCCGAACACGACCGAGACCTCGATCGCCAAGCTGTACGCCACCGAGTCGGCCGTCCACTGCGCCAACACCGCGATCCAGGTCCACGGCGGGGCCGGGCTACGTCGACGACCATCCCGGTCGAGCGCTACTTCCGCGACGTCCGGGTGACGACGCTGTACGAGGGCACCTCGCAGATCCAGAGCCTGATCATCGGCCGGGCGCTGACGGGCATCAACGCGCTCGTCCCGCTGCAGTGACCGCCGCGCCGCCGCGGACGATCGCGCGTCCTCGGCGCCGGCACGATGGGCGCCGGGATCGCCCAGCTGGCCTGCCGCTCCGGGGCCCGGACGCTGCTGCACGACCCGGTGCCCGCGGCGCTCGCGGCGGGAGCCGAGCGCATCGCCGCCGCGCTCGCGCGCGGCGTCGAGCGCGGCCGGCTGACGCGCGATGCGGCGGCGGCCGCGCAGCCGAGGCCTGTGAGCCGGTCGCCGAGCTCGGCCGAGCTCGCCGCCGCCGAGCTGGTGATCGAGGCCGTGCCGGAGCGGCTGGAGCTCAAGCGCGAGCTGTTCGCGCAGCTCTCCCGGGAGGTCGTCGCGGCACGACTGCGTGCTGGCCACGAACACCTCCTCGCTGCTCGGTCACGGCGGTCGCCGCCGGTGCCGAGCGGCCCGAGCGGGTGGTGGGCATGCACTTCTTCAATCCGGCGCCGGTGATGGCGCTGCTCGAGGTGGTGGCCGGCGAGGCCTCAGCGCCCGGAGGCGCTGGCGCTGGCCCGCGCCGCCGGCGAGGCGATGGGCAAGGTGGTGATCGACGCCGCCGACGGTCCCGGCTTCCTGGTCAACCGCTGCAACCGGCCGTTCGGGCTGGAGGCGCTGCGGCTGCTGACCGAGCGGGTCGCCGCCGGTCGAGCAGATCGACCGCATCTGCCGGCTGGGCGGCGGGTTCCGGATGGGGCCGTTCGAGGTGATGGACCTCGTCGGGGTCGACGTCGGCCTCGACGTGGCGCGCTCGTTCTACGAGCAGAGCTTCGGCGAGCCGCGCTGGCGGCCCTCGCCGCTGGCCGCGCGGATGGTCGCCGCCGGGCGCCTGGGGCGCAAGTCGGGCCGCGGGCTGGTACAGCTACGCCGGCGGGCCCCACCGGCCGGAGGACCCCGCCCCGCCGCGCCGGCGGGCGGCGGCGACGGGCTGGTGGTGATCGCCGGCGAGTCGACGCTGGCGCCCGAGCTGGCGCGAGCTCGCCGCGCGACGCCGGCTGGGAGGTGGCCGCCCCGAGCAGGCGGCCGGCGAGGTGCCGGTCCTGATCCTCGACCTGCACCGGCGGCGAGCGCGCCCGCGGCGCCGCTGCAGGGCGCACCGCAGGCGATCTGCTGCGCCGCCGGCTCGCTGGCCGCGCTCGACCCGGGCGGCACCGCGGTCGGCTTCCACGCCCTGCCGCCGCTGGCGGAGACGGCGCTGCGTCGAGCTGACCCGCGGCCCGGACACCGCCGCGCTCGGCGGTGGCGGCGGCCGAGCGGTTCTTCGGCTCGCTCGGCAAGCACGCTCGAGTGGGTCGGCGACGCGCCGGGGCTGGTGCTCGGGACGGATCGTGTGCGGCGGTCATCAACGAGTGCGCGTTCGCCCTCGGCGAGGGCGTCGGACGCGCCGCAGGACGTCGACGCCGGGATGGTCCACGGCCTCAACTACCCGCGCGGGCCGCTGGCCTGGGCGGACCGGATCGGCCTCGACGCGGTGCTCGGCGACGATCGAGGCGCTGTACGCGGAGCGGCGGGAGGAGCGCTACCGCCCGGCGCCGCTGCTCCAGCGCTCGTGCTCGTCCGGCCGGCATCGGCGTGGCCAGCGGCGAGGGCTTCCTCACCCACGACGCGTGAGCCGCCGTCGTCCGCCGCCTGCGGGGGCTCGCGCTCGATCTCTCGCCGCTGCGCGCCTCACGGGACTTCCGCCGCCTGATGGGCGGCGAGATGATCTCCACGCTCGGCACGCAGTGCGCGCTCGTCGCGCTGCCGCTGCAGATCTACGAGCGCTCGCACTCCCCCGCGCTCGTCGGGCTGCTCGGCGCCTTCGAGCTCGGCCCGATGACGGTGGCGGCGCTGTTCGGCGGCGCGCTCGCCGACCGGATCGACCGCCGGCGGCTGCTGATCGCCGCCCAGGGCGGGATCGTCGTCGCCGCCGCCGTGCTCGGGGCGGTGACGCTGGCCGCTCGTCCGACGGTGCTCGTCGTCCTCGTCCTCGGTGGCCTGCTCGGCGGGCTGCTCGTCGCTCGACGCGGTCACCCGCTCGGCGATGATCCCGCGGCATCGTGCCGGCCGACCGGCTGCGCAGCGCGCTGGCGTTCAACTACGGCGCCTACCAGCTGGCCGGCATCGTCGGGCCGGCCCTCGGCGGGCTGCTGGTCGGCGACGATCGGGATCGGCGGCAGCTACCTGGTCGACGCCGGCAGCTGCGTGGTCGATGGCCGCCGTTCGCCACCGCGGCTGGCGCCGCAGCCGCCGCCGCCGGAGCGCACCATCCCCCGATCCTCCACTCGATCGCCGAGGGGCTGCGATTCGTCGGGCGGACCCGCGCGCTGGCCGGCAGCTTCGCCATCGACCTGATGGCGATGACCTTCGGCTGGCCCCGGGCGATGCTCGCCGTCCTCTCGGTGTCGGTCTACGGCACCGGGGCCCGGGGCACCGGACTGCTGTTCGCCGCCATGGCGCTCGGGGGGACGCTGTCGGTGGCGAGCGCCGGCTGGATCGAGGGTGCCCGCCGGCTCGGGCGGATCGTGCTCGGCGTCGTGGTCGTGTGGGGGCTGGCGATCGCCGGCGTGGGCCTGTCCGGCTCGCTGGCTGCCCGCGATGGCCTGCCTGGTGGTGGCCGGGTTCGCCGACGGGGTCAGCGCCGTCTGCCGCTCCGCGATCAACCAGACCGTGACCCCGGACGCGCTGCGCGGGCGGATGAGCGCGGTCTACAACCTGGTCGTCACCGGCGGGCCCGCGGCTGGGCGACGTCGAGGGCGGCCTGGTGGCCGGCCTGACGCGCGGCGTCGACCTCGGTGCTGACCGGCGGGCTGGCCTGCATCGCCGGCGCGGTGAGTCGTGGCGCTGGCGTTCCCCGCCTTCGTGCGCTTCGACGGGGAGCGTCACGCCGTCGGACCCGGGTAGGAGACTTCCACCCACGCTGTGACACCCGTCCACTCCCTCCACCGATCCGCTGCGACATCCGTCCAGCCTCACCCCCTGCCATGCGCTCGACGAGCCCGGGCGCCCGATGCCAGCGCCATGCTTCGCCTGCGCGCCCTGGTCACCTGCGCCCTGCTCGCGCTGGCGCTCGCCCCCGCCGCCGGTGCGCGCGGTCGCGTCCGGGCGCCACACGGCGAGCGCCTGCCCGGCCGCCGACACGCCGGCCGCCGGGTCACCCGCGGCGACCATGCGCGGCCGCCGTCCTCTGCCTGGTCAACCAGCAGCGAGCCGCCCACCACCTGCCGCCGCTCCGTGAGTCCAGCCGGCTCGACCGCTCGGCCCAGGGCTGGACGAACACGATGGTCCGCATCGGCCACTTCACCCACGGCACCGACTTCTGGAACCGGATCACCGCCGTCGGCTTCGACTGGTCGAGCGTCGGTGAGAACATCGCCACCGGTTTCCCCACCCCCCGGCAGGTCGTCGCCGGCTGGATGGCGAGCACCGGCCACTGCCAGAACATCCTCAGCCCGGCTTCGCGAACGTCGGCACCGGGGTCGACTCGGCGCCGCTCGGGCCCTACGGCTCGGCCACCTGGACCCAGGACTTCGGCCTGGGGATGGGCCAGCGGGCGCCGTCGGCACAATGGCGCGGCCGCCCGCGGCTGCCCGTACCGAGTCAGCTAGCGCGCGCGGGCCCGGGGCTCACGAGCCGGCGGCCGCCTCGGCCACCCGCTCAGCCCCGCCGGGTAACGGCGTGTCCCGCAGGTACCACTCGGCGTCGAGCGCCGCCTGGCAGCCCGAGCCGGCGGCGGTGATCGCCTGGCGGTAGGTGTGGTCGACGAGGTCGCCGGCCGCGAACACGCCGGGTACGTCGGTCAGCGTCGAGCGGCCCTGGGTGCGCACGTAGCCGTTCTCGTCGAGCGTCGAGCTGGCCGGCCACGAGCTGGGACTGCGGCTCGTGGCCGATGGCGATGAACGCGCCGGTGATCTCGATCTCCCGGTCCGGGCCGCCGTCGGTGTGGGCGAGCACGGCCCGGCCCAGCGAGCCGTCGTCGCCGGGCAGGAACTCGCCGACCGCGTACGGCGTCAGCCACTCGATGTTCGGGATCGCCCGCGCCCGCTCGAGCATGATCTTCGAGGCGCGGAACTCGTCGCGGCGGTGGACGATCGCCACCCGGCTGGCGAACTTGGCCAGGAACATCGCCTCCTCCATCGCCGAGTCGCCGCCGCCGACGATGATCGTCGGCGCGTCGCGGAAGAAGGCGGCGTCGCAGGTGGCGCAGTAGCTCACGCCGCGGCCGGAGAGCTCCGCCTCGCCCGGCACCCCGAGCTTGCGGTGCTCGGCGCCCATGGCGAGGATCACCGCGCGGGTGAGGTGGACGGTGTCCCCGGCGTACACCCGGTGCGGGCCGCCGTCGCCCGAGAGCTCGATCCGGGTCACGTCGTCGGTCTCCAGTCGCGCGCCGAAGCGCTCGGCCTGATCCCGCAAGTGCTGCATGAGCTCGGGGCCCATGATCCCCGCGGGAAAGCCGGGGAAGTTCTCCACGTCGGTCGTCTGCTGGAGCAGTCCGCCCCAGGCGAAGCCCTCGTAGACCAGCGGCTCGAGGTTGGCGCGGGCGGTGTACAGCGCGGCGGTGTAGCCGGCCGGGCCGCTGCCGACGATCACGACGTTCTCGATCTGATTCATCACTTCATAAAGTATAGCTAGGCCGCGGGCACCGTAGTATGGCGCGCGGACCGGCCGCTCGATCTGGCAGCATCCGGCGCATGGACGACGCACCGGTGTCGTGGCTGGCGATCCGGCCGGGCTGGAAGGTGGTGGCTGCCGACGGCACGCAGGTCGGCCGCGTCGACGAGGTGGCCGGCGACGACACGAAGGACATCTTCGACGGGCTGGCGGTGGCGGCCAGCGCGCTCGGGCGGCCCCGCTACGTGCTCGGCGAGCAGGTCGGACGGATCACCGAGGGCACGGTCCACCTGCGAGTGAGCCCGGCCGAGTTCAGCGCGGAGGAGGAGTACCGGGAGCCGGCCAGCAGCGAGCGGATCGAGGCCGACAACCGGACCCGGGCGGGCGGCGGCCTCGCCGCCGAGGCGCGGGAGCTGGCCCAGAAGGCGGTCCGACCGGTGCAGCGCCACGAGCACCGCCTGAACGTCTGGCGGCGCGCCTACCTATGGCTGCAGCGCACCGTCGGCCGCCGCTAGCGCCCTAGTGGGCCGGCGTATAGCTGGGCGAGGTCCTGCTCTCCCACCGGTGCACCGTCCGGCGCAGCTGCAGGTAGGCGATCGCGCCGGGGATCGTCGGCAGCCAGAACGCGATCCCCCGGTAGGCGAGCACCGCCACCGTCGCGATCCCGGCCGGCACGCCGAACGCGATGAACGCCCCGATCATGCCGCCGTCGACCCCGCCGATGCCCCCCGGCAGCGGCAGCGTGTTGCCGACCATGCCGACGAAGTAGGCCATCACGATCACCGCCTGGGGCGGGGCGGCGCCGAACGCGTGGAAGCACGCCCACAGCACGGCGATGTCGAACCCCCACCAGGCGACGGCGCCGAGCAGGTACGGATCGCGCGAGCGGATCAGCGCAGCGCGGTGCGCACGCCGGTGGCCGCGGTGGCCGGCGCCGCGGCCAGCCGCCGGGCGAACCGGCCCAGCCGGTGCTCGGCGTCGGCGTGGCGGGCCACGAACCGCTCGAAGTCGCCGGGCAGCAGCGCGACGAGAGGAACACGGCGATCACCACCGCGCCGAAGATCGCCGGGATCACGGTGATGGCGAACGGCGCCGGCCCGGCGAGCAGCCCGAGGTACAGCCCGAGCCCGCAGATCACCAGCGTCCCCATGTAGACGCCGTAGAGCAGCGCCATGAACGCGGTCATGCGGCAGGCGACCGTCCGCGGGGCCGAGCCCGGAGCGCCGCAGCGCCCACGCGGTGAGCGCGATGCCGCCCGCGCCCGCGGAGGCGAACAGCCGCGTGGCGGCCAGCCCGGCCATCGTGATCTGGTAGCTCTCCCGCCAGTCGATCGTGCCCTCGCCGCGGATGAACACGGCCCGGAACAGCGCCACGTAGCCGAGGAACGAGCACGACCTCCAGCACCAACCCCAGGGCCAGCCACCAGCCGTTGCCGTGCTGGATCCGGTTCCAGGTCTCCTGCAGCCCCACCAGGTGGGGCAGCACGAAGTACAGGAAGGCGACGATCGAGACGACGAACAGCGCCGGAGGCGATGCAGCCGCTTGCGGGTGAAGCGAACCCGCGGCATCTCCTCCGCGGCCGGGACCGCGGCGGTCCCGGCCCCGGGGCCAGCCGCTCGCGCGCAGATGCGTCGCCAGCGGCCACGGGCTCGCCTCAGCCCCTCGCTCCGGTCCGCCGCTCGAGCGCGCTCAGCGTCCGGCCAGACGGCCGGCGGCCGGCGCTGAGCCGGGGCGCCTGCGGCGCGGATCGTCTCGGTGAGCACCGCGCCGGCCACCAGGTCGACCAGGTAGTGCTCGCCGAGGTACACGAGCGCCAGGCCGAGCAGCAGGGCGTAGCTCCAGCCGAGCGCACCGGCGACCGGATCCGACCTCGCTGAGCAGGTGGGCGCCCATCAGCGAGGTCGCGAAGTGCAGCGATGGCATGGCAGCAAGCGGATTTCCTCCGAGGACATCGTAAAGGTCGCCCCAGCGGTCACCCCAGAACTGCTCGCCGTACTCGATCATCATCCGCCGCACGTGCACCGGCTCGGCGGCGTCGAGCCGCCCCGCGGGCCGCCGCCCACCACGGCGGCGCGGTGGGGATCGCCCAGTAGAAGATCGCGCCGAGGTCGAACACCGCGTACATCCGCGCCGCCGCGGCGGGGAACCGCTCGCGGTCGCGCAGCAGCACGTAGCCGACGCTGGCGTGCGGCACGAAGAACCACAGCCAGTGGCACCAGACGAGCACGCGCTCGAAGCGGTTGATCTGGCCGGGAGCGGCGAACGCGCGCTGCAGGCGCACCGTCGGCGGCACCCCGAGCCCGAGCGCGCGGTCGATCCGATCGGATAGCCGACGCGGACCCGCTCGGCCAGCCGCTCCGGCTGGTCGTGCGGCATCTCGTAGGCCGCCAGGTACCCCCACATGTTCAGCGCGCAGAGGGCGACGTCGCGCGCGGCGGCTGCGCGGGGTGGCCGACGGACAGCGCGACCGGCGCCAGCGCCGAGGCGCCGAGCACCGCGGCAGGCGGGAGCCGGAGCCGGCGGCGCAGGGCGGCGCGGCGACGCCCGCCGCGACGAGGGCCCAGGCTGCCGTTCGGATGGCCCTCCGCAGGCGCAAGTCGGCGCAGTATAGGAACGGCTCCGGCCGCTTCGGTGGGCGGACCAGAACGCCGCGCGGAGGGCCGATCGGCGGCGCGCCGTGGCGCGGCCGTGGGTAGAATGCCCGCCGCCTTGCCACGCTCCCGCCCAGCCGCGCCCGCGCGCCGGTCGCCGCACCCGGCTGCGCCGTCTCCTCGCCGCCGCTGCCGCCGCCACGGGCGTCCGCTCGTGCTGGCGCCGGGCGCGCTGGCCAACTTCCTCACCCTGAAGTCGGGCGGCTCGCCGAACGCCGACAACATCGCCAGCCTGTACGACATCATCCTCGTGCTGGCGGTGATCGTGGCGGTCGTCGTCGAGGGCGCGCTGCTGTACTCCGTGTTCCGCTTCCGGGCCAAGAAGAGCCCGGTCGCCGCCCAGATCCACGGCAACACGCGACTGGAGATCGGCTGGACGGTCGGTGCGGCGCTGATCCTGGTGGTCATCACCGTGGTCACGTTCATCAAGCTCGGCGGGATCATCAACCCGCCGAACTCCGACGCCAACGGCCTGCTCTCCGCGTCCCTCGGGCAGCCCCAGCCGCCGAACGGGCACAAGCTGACGATCTGCGTCCAGGGCCGCCAGTACATCTGGCGCTACACCTACGGCAACGAGCTGCCTGAACAACGCCTTCACCGGCAAGCTGCCGTACTCCTACAACGACATGGTGGCGCCGGCGCACACGACGGTCGTGCTGGTGATCCAGGCCAACGACGTCATCCACTCCTGGTGGGTGCCGTCGCTCGGCGGCAAGGTCGACGCCGTGCCCGGCTACACGACCTACACCTGGTTCAAGGCTCCGCACCCCGGCTCCGCTCTACCGCGGCCAGTGCGCCCAGCTGTGCGGCCGCCAGCACGCCGCCATGATCGCGCGGGTGAAGGTCGTCACCCCCGCGCAGTACCAGCAGTTCCTCCAGAACCAGCAGAACATGATCTCCGCCGCCAACTCCCAGGTCACGCAGCTGCGCCAGAGCCTGACCGCCAACGGAAACCTCTAGAGGAGCCTGACCCCCGCATGTCCACAACCGATTACGCCCTGCGGCCGGTGCCCCAGGTGACCGCCCACGAGGTCGAGGTCCCGCGGACCACCAAGCGCTGGGTCGACTGGGTCACCACCACCGACCACAAGAAGATCGGGATCATGTACCTGGTCACCACGTTCGTGTTCTTCATCCTCGGCGGGGTCGAGGCGCTGCTGATGCGGACGCAGCTCGGGGTGCCGAACAACACGCTGCTCTCCTGCGAGCACTACAACGAGCTGCTCACCCTCCACGGCACGACGATGGTGTTCCTGTTCGTGGTGCCGGTGATGGCCGGCTTCGGCAACTACTTCCTGCCGCTGATGATCGGCGCCCGGGACATGGCCTTCCCGCGGCTGAACGCGCTGTCCTACTGGCTGCTGCTGCTCGGCGGGATCGTGTTCTACGCCACGCTGTTCTTCCACCCGCCCGAGGCCGGCTGGTGGAGCTATCCGCCGCTCTCGAGCATCCAGTTCTCGCCCAGCGGCGGCCAGGACGCGTGGATCTTCCTCATCCACATCACCGGCATCTCCTCGCTGGTCGGCGCGATCAACTTCTACGCCACGATCGTCAACATGCGCGCGCCGGGGATGACCTGGGGCCGCCTGCCGCTGTTCGTGTGGGCGATCCTCGTCTACGCGATCCTGCTGATCATCGCGCTGCCCGTGGTCGCCGCGGCGGTGACGATGCTGCTCACCGACCGCCACTTCGGCACCCACTTCTTCGACCCCACCCAGCACGGCTCGCCGGTCCTCTGGCAGCACCTGTTCTGGTTCTTCGGCCACCCCGAGGTCTACATCATGATCCTGCCCGGGTTCGGGATGATCTCCGAGATCATCCCGGTGTTCAGCCGCAAGCCGATCTTCGGCTACAAGGCGATCGCCGCCTCCACCGCGGTGATCGCGTTCCTGGCCACGCTCGTCTGGGCCCACCACATGTTCGTCTCGCCGGTGCCGATCGTCGTGCTCGGCTTCTTCATGCTCAGCTCGTTCCTGATCGGCGTGCCGACCGGGGTGAAGATCTTCAACTGGATCGCCACCCTGTGGCGCGGCTCGCTCGTGATGACCACGTCGCTGTACTTCGCCATCGGCTTCATCGCGATCTTCATCATCGGCGGGATCACCGGCATCTTCCTGGCCACGTTCCCGGTCGACTGGCAGCTGAACGACACCTACTTCGTCGTCGCCCACTTCCACTACGTGCTGATGGGCGGCGCGGTGTTCTCGATCTTCGCCGGGCTCTACTACTGGTACCCGAAGATGACCGGCCGGCTGATGAGCGAGCCGCTCGGCAAGCTGTCCTTCTGGGTCATGTTCATCGGCTTCAACCTGACCTTCTTCGTCCAGCACGCGCTCGGGCTGTCCGGGATGCCGCGGCGGGTCTACACCTACCAGCCCGGCCTCGGCTGGTCGACGTACAACCTGATCTCGACGATCGGCTCCTACATCCTCGCCCTGGGGATCCTGCTGACGATCATCAACGTGGTGCGCAGCCTCAAGGCGGGCAAGATCGCCGGCCCCGATCCGTGGAAGGGCAACACGCTCGAGTGGTTCACGTCCTCCCCGCCGCCGGTGAACAACTTCGACGTCATCCCGCGCGTGCGCTCGGTGGAGCCGATGCGGGACATCCGCCGCCAGGTCGAGCGCGAGACCGGCGTGACGCAGAAGACCGGCGGCAGCGAGCGCTTCACGCGGGTATGAGCCCGGCAGGTGCCGCCGAGGCGATCTCGCCGCGCTCGGCGCGGCGAGCGTCGCGGCACCGCCCCGCTCCTCTGGCCTCCAGCTCGCCGCCGACCTGGTCGAGCTGACCAAGCCGAAGGTCCAGCTGCTGCTGCTGACCACGACGGTCGCCACGATGGAGGTGGCGGGCTCGCCGCCGGCCTGGAAGATCGCGCTCACCTGCCTGGGCGGCTATCTGTCGGCCGGCGGCGCCGGGGCGATCAACCACGTCTACGACCGGGACATCGACGCCCAGATGCCCCGCACCGCCGCACGGCCGGTCCCCGCCGGGCGCATCTCGCCGCGGGTCGGCGTGCTCTACGGCCTGACGCTGTGCGGCCTCTCGTTCCTGCTGCTCAGCGCGTTCGTGAACGTGCTGGCCGCCTCGCTGGCGCTCAGCGGGTTCGTCGGCTACGTCGGCGTGTACACGATGTGGCTCAAGCGCCGCACGCCGCAGAACATCGTGATCGGGGGCGCCGCCGGGGCGATGCCGCCGCTCGTCGGCTGGGCCGCGGCCCGCGGCTCGCTGTCGTGGACGGCGGTCTACCTGTTCGCGATCGTCTTCTACTGGACCCCGCCGCACTTCTGGGCCCTCAGCCTGCTGATGAAGGACGAATACGCGCGGGTCGGCGTGCCGATGATGCCCGTGGTGCGCGGCGAGCGGGAGACGCGGCGCCAGATCCTGCTCTACACGCTGCTGCTGTACGCGGTCACCCAGCTGCCGTTCTGCGCCGGCGGGTTCGGCGGCATCTACCTCGTCGCCTCGATGGTGCTCGGCCTGGCGTTCATCGCCGGCGCGGTGCGGCTCGTGCGGCGGGCCGACCGGCGTACGGCGCTGCGGCTGTACCTGTTCTCGCTGCTGTACCTGGCGCTGCTGTTCGGCGCGATGGTGCTCGACGCAAAGCTGTAACCTCGAGCGCCCGGAGGCTCCATGGATCGCAAGCTCGCCCGCAAGAACATCCGCTCCGCGCTGATCGCCGGCGCCGCCTGCGCGTTCATGTTCGGGATCACGTTCGTCGCCGCCGCGATCTACGTCCACGCGTGAGCGAGGTCCCTCAGCAGGGCCCGCCGGCCGGCGAGGAGATCCACCTCCCCGGCCCGTCGCTCATCCCGCTGGCCTGCGCGGTCGGGATCACGCTGATCGTCATCGGGACGACGGTGTTCCCGCCGATCCCGTCGGTCATCGGCGTGATCATCTTCATCCTCACCGTCACCCGCTGGATCCGGGACACCCGCCGGGACGTCGCCGCGCTGCCCGAAGAGCACACGCGCGCCCACTGACCGGCGCCGCGGCCGGCCTTCAGGCCCGAGCCACCGCCGGCACCTCCGAGGTCGAACCGTCCTGCGTCCAGCAGCGGACGATGTCACGCATCGAGAGCACGCCGATCAGCTCGGCGCCGTCGACCACGACCAGGTGGCGGAAGCCGCCGCGGATCATCGTCGAGGCGGCCTCCTCGAGCGACCAGTCCGGATGGGCGAACTTCAGGTCGCTCGTCAGGTGGTCGCCGACGCGCTCGGTGTCGACGTCCCGGCCGTGGCCGACCGCGCGCAGGATGTCCCGCTCGGTGAGCACTCCCGGCCCCTGCTCGTCGGGGTCGATCACCACGGCGGCGCCGACGTTGCGCCGGCACATCGCCTCCGCCGCCTGGCGCAACGTGTGGCCCGGGCCGATCGTCAGCACGATCTCCGACATCCCCTCGCGTACTTGCATCACCGTCTCCCCGGGTCGCTTGCAACGATTGACGCAATCATAACCGCGAGGGTCTGAGGCGGCATCCGGCGCACTGCGGCGCGAGCGCCGGCGAGACCGTGGTCCTCGCCGATCTGAGCCTGACGCCGGCGGGCGCGGTGTGGGGCGACGTCGTCGTTCTGGCGCCGAACACCACCACCACGACCACCACCTCGACGGGCTCGACGACGTATGTCGACCCCGTCCCGAACGGCTAGCTCCGTCGCTGGTCCGGGCCTCCACGGGGGTCCGGACCCGCCGCCCCGGCCCGACCCGGTGGCGCGTCGTCCGTCTCGCAGAAGTCATAGGATGCCGTCGTGGAAATGAGAGCGGGCGGACGGTGAAGGAGCGGGGATGCGCAGGAATCCCTGGGCGCAGCTGCTGGCGATCGGGCTGGGCGTGACCGTGGTCGTCATCGTCATCGTCCTGCTCATCCCGTGGTTCCCGGCCAAGGGCTCGAACCAGGCCGGGAACATCCACACGCTGTACGACGTCCTGCTGATCGTGTCCGCCCCGATCTTCGCGCTCGTCGTGACGGTCGTCCTGTACTCGGTGATCCACTTCCGGGCCCGGCCCGGCGACGAGCTGCGCGACGGGCCCCCGATCCACGGCAACACCCGCCTGGAGGTCATCTGGACGGCGGTGCCGACGGTCCTCATCGTCTCCCTCTGCGTCTACGCCTTCACCGTCCTGCGCAGCAACGAGCGGGCGCGGGCCGGGGAGACGACGGTCAACGTCACCGAGCGGCAGTTCGCCTTCGAGTTCTCCTACAACGGGCCGCACGGTACCGTCGCCTCGCCGGTGCTCTACCTCGCCCAGGACCACCCGTACGTGTTCAGGCTCCGCTCCCTCGACGTGATCCACAGCTTCTTCGTGCCGGAGTTCTCCGAGAAGCTCGACGCGGTGCCCGGCATCACGACCACCCTGCGCGTCACCCCCACCCGGCTCGGCAGCTACCCCGCCGAGTGCACCGAGCTCTGCGGCGCCGGACACGCGCTGATGCGGGCCGCCGTGCGCGTCGTCACTCCGGCGCAGTTCACCGCGTGGCTGAGCTGGCAGAAGCCGAACGGGGCGCTGCCGATCGGCACGCCGCCGGCGAACGCCGCCCTGGCCGGCGAGCCCGGCGCGCCCGCCTCGGCTCCCGTCGGCGGCACGTCGGAGGGCTCGAGCGGCGCCCGCAGCGGCCCACCGACGAGCTCGGGGAGTGGCAAGTGATGAGCGATCGAACCCTGGAAGGAGGCCCATGGCCCTCTCGATGAAGCTGCGCGCCCCCGGCTGGTACCGCGCGGCGCTGTTCGACGTCCTCGGCTTCGGCTTCGCGTTCGGCCTCGTGGTCCTGATCCGGACGCTGATGCACGAGCACCCGGTCGTCGACGGCGACGCCATCACGATCGTCAGCCTGATCGCGGTGCCGCTGTTCTTCCTGGTGGGGCTCGGCGCCGCCGACTACTGGTTCTACTGGGTGGCGGGCAAGCGCACCCGCGCGGAGGACCACTCCTCCCACGGCGCGCACAGCTGGCGGGACTACTTCCGGGTCAACACCGATCACAAGGTGATCGGCATCCAGTACACGGTCACCTCGTTCTTCTTCCTGCTCGTCGGCGGCCTGCTGGCGATGCTCATCCGAGCCGAGCTCGCCCAGCCGGGGATGCAGTTCCTCACCCCCGAGCAATACAACGGCGTGTTCTCGATGCACGCCACGCTGCTCATCTTCCTGTTCGTCATCCCGGTGTTCGCCGGGCTGGCCAACTTCGTCCTGCCGCTGATGATCGGGGCGCCCGACATGGCGTTCCCCCGGCTGAACGCGCTGTCGTTCTGGCTGCTCCCGATCGCCGGCCTGATGATGCTGATGAGCTTCCTGGCGCCGGGCGGCTCGTTCGCCGCGGGCTGGACGGCCTACGCGCCGCTGTCCACCTCGATGCCACTCGGGCAGCTGTTCTTCACCATCGCCGTGCAGTTCGCCGGCGCCTCGTCGATCGCCACCGCACTGAACTTCCTGGTCACGATCATCACCATGCGGGCGCCCGGGATGAGCTTCTTCCGCATGCCGTTGCTCGTGTGGGCGAACTTCTCGACGTCGCTGCTCGTGGTCATCGCCACGCCGTTCATCGCCGCCTCACAGTTCTTGACCCTGCTCGACCGAGCGCTCGGCTTCCACTTCTTCGATGCGTTCGTGGGGGCGGGCAAGAACGGCAACGTGATCATGTACCAGCACATCTTCTGGTTCTACTCACACCCCGCCGTGTACATCATGATGTTGCCCGGGTTCGGGATCATCTCCGAGGTCCTGGCGGTGAAAGCCCGCAAACCCATCTTCGGCTACCGGATGATGGCGTTCTCCCTGCTGGCCATCGTCGTGCTCGGCTTCACCGTGTGGGCGCACCACATGTTCGTGTCGGGCATGGCCCCGTGGATCCGCATTCCGATGATGATCACCACGGCCATCATCGCCATCCCCACCGGCATCAAGATCTTCTCCTGGCTGGCCACGCTGTGGCGCGGGGTCCTCCACCTCGACACGCCGATGCTGTTCGCGCTCGGCTTCCTGACCATGTTCACCCTCGGCGGGATCAGCGGGGTGATGCTGGCCATGATCCCGTTCGACATCCACGTCTCCCAGACCTACTTCATCGTCGCCCACATCCACTACGTGCTGTTCGGCGGTTCGTTGTTCACCATCTTCGCGGGGGTGTACTACTGGTTCCCGAAGATGACCGGGCGGATGTTCGACGACCGCCTCGGCAAGTGGCACTTCTGGCTGACGTTCATCTTCTTCAACCTGACGTTCGCCCCCATGCACCTCATCGGGATCCAGGGCATGCCCCGTCGCGTGGCCGACTACTCCAGCCAGTTCGCCACCTGGAACCTCATCATCTCCCTGGCCAGCTTCGGGCTCGGCCTGACCACCTTCATCTTCCTGTACAACATGGTCGCCAGCTGGCGGGGTGGCCCCCGCGCGGCGGCCAATCCGTGGCGCGCCATGACGCTGGAGTGGCAGGTCTCCTCACCGCCGCCGGTGTTCAACTTCGACGCCGTGCCGACCGTCGTCGGCGGGCCGTACGAGTACGGGGTGCCCGGTGCGGTGCACGGGATCTTCAAATCGCCGACCGAGGCCGCCCGAACGGTGGCGGCGGGCAGCCTCTCGCTGCCCCCGAGCCAGGAGGACAACTAGTGGCCTCGAGCGGGTCGTTCATCGCCTCGCGGACGATCCTCGTCGTCGCCAACGAGACGCTCGGTGGCCGCGAGTTGCTCGAAGCGGTCAGGCAGCGCGCCGACGAGGACGTCCGCTTCGTCCTCTGCGTCCCGCAGAACCGGCCCAAGACGGGGCTGGTCATCTACGCCGACGCGGTGTTCGATGCCGCCCAGGCGCGGGTCGACCTGGCGCTGGAGGTGATCCGGGACCTGGGCATCCGCGCGATCGGCGAGGTCGGGGATCCGGACGCCTACACGGCGGCGGTCGACGCCGTCCGGGAGTACCGTCCGGAGGAGATCATCATCTCGACCTACCCGGCAACTCGCTCCGGGTGGCAGCGCCGCGATCTGATCGAGCGCGTGGCAGAGGCGACCAGGCTGCCGGTGACGCACGTGGTCAACGACATCGACTCTGAGGGGCTGCCCTTCCACGTGACGCTCGCGGTGGCCAACCGCACGGCGTCGGGCGATGAGCTGCTGGAGGCGCTCAAGGCCAAGGCCGATGCGTTCACCCACGACGACAAGCGCCAGCTGTTCATCCTGGTCGTTCCCCAGGAGGGCGGCGACGGCGCCTCCACTCGCCGGGCCCGGACGCGGCTGAAGCTCGTGCTCGACCGGTTGCGGGTCCGGGGCCTGTACGCCGCCGGGCTGGTCGGCGATCCCGACCCGTTCACGGCGATCATGAACACGCTCCAGTACTTCCGGGTCGATGACGTCGTCATCTCGACGTTCGCCGAGACGAAGTCCGGCTGGCTTCGCTCCGACCTGATCGAGCGCGTGCGGCGCGTGAGCGGGAAGCCCGTCGAGCACGTGATCCACCAGGAGACGAGCGGAGCCGCCGCCTGATGGCGCGCCGAGCGATCTCGACCCCCAGCCAGGAGGCGTGATGGAAGCCGCTGCGATCGCCCACGCGCACGCCGAGGGGCATGGGCCCCCGCCGGCTCACCGCTCTTCCCGCGTCGAGCCCGCGACGCTCGGAATGCTGCTGTTCATCATCAGCGAGGTGATGATCTTCGGCGCGTTCTTCACCGCCTACTTCTTCATCCGCATCGTCAGCCATGACCCGTGGCCGGCGCGCGGCACGCTCCTGCCCGAGGCGGTGGCGGGGATCAACACCGCGATCCTCATCTCCTCCTCGGTGACGCTCCACTGGGCACTCGTGTCGGCCCGCAAGGGCAACCGCTGGGGCATGAAGGCGGGGATGCTGACGACGTTCCTGCTCGGGGTGACGTTCCTCACCATCCAGATCAACGAGTACATCCATATCGGCTTCGCCCCCCACGACTCGGCCCAGGGCACCGTGTTCTACTCGCTGACCGGTCTGCACGGCGCCCATGTGTTCATCGGCCTCTGCCTGCTGGCGTTCGTCACCATCCGGACCTTCCGCGGCCACTACTCGCCCGAGGAGCATCGCGGCATGGAGGTGCCGGGCATCTACTGGCACTTCGTCGACGTGATGTGGATCATCGTGTACACGACGGTCTACGTCCTGTAGGAGCCCCGCGGGATGCTCAACCCGCTGCGCTCCGAGGACGAGGCGTTCCGGGCCCTGCTGTGGTTCGCCGCCTGCGTGGCGGTCCTGGTGGCGGTGGTCCTCGTCGTCCGCGCGCTCTGAGGCCAGCCGTCCGCGCGACAATTGGGGCATGAGCACCCTGCCGCTCGCCGCCAGCGGTCCCGCGGGGACGATCTTCCTGCCGGTCTTCGTCCTGCTCTACTGGATCCCCTACCGAGCGCGCGTCCGCCGGCTGGCCGCGTCCGCCCGCCCGACGCCGGCCTGGCGGCAGTGGTGCTACGGCAGCGGGCTCGTGGTGCTGGCGATCTCGCTCAGCCCACCCCTCGGCCATCTGGCCGACCAGCTGCTCGTCGCCCACATGGTCGAGCACCTGCTGATCGGCGACGTAGCGGCGCTGCTGCTCGTCCTCGGGCTGACCGGGCCGATCCTCGCCCCCCTGCTGCGCAACCGGGTGATCGGGCGCCTGCGCGTCCTGACCCACCCGGTGGTGGCGGTCGCCTGCTGGGCGATCAACTTCTACGCCTGGCACCTGCCCGTCCTCTACCAGGCGGCGCTTCGCCACGACGGGATCCACGCCGTGGAGCACGGGACGTTCCTCGGCTTCGGGATGGCGGTGTGGATGGGGCTGCTCGGTCCGCTGCCCAAGCCGGCCTGGTTCGGCAACGGCGCGCAGCTCGGCTACATCGTCGCCGTGCGACTGCTCGGCACGCTGCTGGCCAACGCGATGATCTTCTCCGGCACGGTCTGCTATCCGTACTACCAAGCGGGCGACGCGCACTGGCACATCAGTCCGATGGCCGACCAGATCACCGCCGCCGGGGTGATGATGGTGGAGGAGAGCGTGTTGACGATCGCCCTGTTCTGCTGGCTGTTCCTCAAGGTGGCCGCCGAGAGCACCGAGCGCCAGGCGCTGCTCGACCTGGCGGCCGAGCGGGGCGTCACGCTCGACGAGCGCCGGGCGGCGCGTGCCGTGGCCGCCGGGCGCGGGGCACGAGCTCCAGGAGCGGCTGATCGACCGCGCCGGTGCCGGCGCCGGCACTACTTGACGGTGATCGTCCCGACCATGCCGGCGGCGCGGTGACCGTCGACCGAGCAGTAGAACGTGTAGGTCCCCGCCTTCAGCGTCGTGCTGACGGTCGACACGCCGCCGTTGGAGACGATCGGGCCGATCTGGTTGAGCCCTCCGCCCTGGATCGACGATGTCGTGGGGCACCGAGGACATGTTCTTCATCCGCAGGGTGACCGGGCCGGCCTTGGCCATGGCGCTGGAGGCGAGGAACTTCAGCTGACCGGTCGGGTCGGCGTCGATCTCCAGCGTGCCGCTCTGCTCGGTCGCCGGCTTCTGGGTGACGCGTCTGCACCGCGCTGGCCAGCGCGCCGGTGTCCTGTCCGGGCTGCGCCGCCACCTGGGCCACGTAGCCGGCGACGTCCTCCGCCGCCGGTCCCTAGACGAGCTTGGCGGGCATCACGCCGTCGACGTTCGGGTACTGGATCCAGTAGTCGACCAGACCGCGGATGTCGTCGCGCTTCAGCTCGTCGGCCCGGATCCTCCTGGAAGGCGTAGTCGAGGTTCGGACCGACCTGACCCGCGCTGCCGGCGTGGCTGAGCGTGTGGCACGAGCCGCACTTGCTGACGAACAGCTGCTTGCCCCGCACCAGGTTGGCCGTCGGGTGCTTGACGTCGCAGCCGCTCAGCGCGAGCAGCAGCCCGGCCACGGCCACCGCGACACCGACCCCCTTGAACACTCCGACAGCTCCTCTCATCGGCTCCGGGCGGCACTTTATCAGAAGCGGGCGGCGCCCGGGCGCGCCGGAGCCGGACGCTTGAGCGGTAGCATGCCCGCCGATGCGAATCCGCCAGCGTTACCGCATGCGCACGCCCTCCTCGGGCCGCGAGGTGATCATCGAAGCGCAGCCCGGGGTGGAGTACGTCGACCGGGAGACGGGCGAGGATCTGGAGATCGTCGCCCAGCTGCTGCCCCTCGCTCCAACGGCCTCCGAGCTGCCCTGGGCGATCGAGAACCTGCGGTTCTGCAACTGGTGCGATCAGCTTGCCCAGAAGGACCTGAACGACTGCCCGTACTGCGGGCGGCGCATGGCCCCGCTCGGCGACTGAGACCGGCCCCGAATGAACCCGGTCCGCACCCTCGTGAGCCTGTTCGCGGTCCTCGCCGTCTCCGCCGGCCTGGCGGCCTGCGGCGGCGGTGGATCGACCTCCGACACCGCGGGCGCCCCGACGTTCACCGTGCCGGGGTCCGGCGGCGCCGGCGTGGCGGCGGCCAGCGTCAGCACGAGCTCGTCGAGCACCACGACCGCCTCCGCCTCCTCCGCCGCGGCGGGGAGCGGAGCCTCATCAGCGGCGAGCGGCGCCACCGGCGGCTCGTCTCCGTCCGGCGGGAGCTCGAGTGGCGGCGCGGGCACCGGGCGCCGCCGGCACGAGTCCCGCCACCGGCGGCACCGGGGGCGCGGGGACGGGTGGGGTGGGCACGGGCGGCACCGGCAACGCCGGGACGAGCGGAACCAGCGGCTCCGCCGGCGGATCGGGCGCGAGCAGCAGCGGCGGAGCCGGGCTCGGCTCGGCGTTCTGCCAGCAGAACCCGGGTGCCTGCACCCACTGAGGCGCCCGCGCGGAGCCGCCGGCCCCCCCGGCGGGCGGACCCGTGAGCCCTCCTGCGCTACGAGGTCGTCGAGCTCAGCGTGGTGCAGGTGGCAGTCGTCGAGGTGGACGACGTCTTGGTCGTCGTCCTCTTTGTCGTGGTCGTCACCCGCGCCGTCGTCGCCTGCGCGATCACCTGCTTGGTGGTCGTCGTGGTGCGCGGCGCGCAGACCGGGAGCGGCGAGGTGACCTCGGTGGCCGTGTACTCGACGCGCGTACCCGGGTAGTCGCAGCCGTAGGCCACGCTCGGCGCCTGGACGACCGTCTGCGCGGCGTTCGTCGCCGGGGGACGGCTGCACCCGGTCGTGCGGCTCTGGCGATACGCGAACCCGTTCGTCGGCAGGTCGAACGTCAGCACGGGCGCCCAGGTCGGCACCGTCAGGGCGACCACCTCCGGCGGCTTGACCTTCAGCGCCGTGCTCAGCGGGAACTGGACGACCTCCCCGAGATAGGGCGCGATCTTGAACGCCGGGCTCTCGGCGGTCACCTTCCAGTGGCGCAGGCGGGGGTTGCCCACCGGCTTCATGACCGTCAGGGCAGCCGTGGCCGCGCCGCCGTAGGCCGAGTCGAGGAACTCGACCGCGGCCTTGGCGTCTGTGGGGTTGGAGTTCAGGCGGCTCAGGCCGAGCGTGAACGCGACGATGTAGCCCGGCTGCTTGACCGTCGTCGGGTAGGCGATGTTGGCCCGGATCGTCTCCAGCGCCGTGACCTGGGTGAGGATGATCGTGCAGTTGGCCGGCGTGACGCCGATCGGGCAGATCGGTGCCACCAGGGGCGCGAACGGCGTGGAGCCGAGCTCCACCACCCCGGCAGCGGCGGGCCCGGCGAAGGCGGCGCCCGCGCCACCGGCCCCAGCAAGCGCGAGCAGGGCCACGAGTGGGCGTGTCTTCATCATCCCCATTGAACACGACTCGGCGGCGGGAGTTGCGCCCCGCAACGGCAGTTGCTCCCGCAACGGCAGGTGCGCCGTCCGGCCGCGGTCGCGCTCCGAGCGTCTCAGCGTCCGGCGAAGCTCGCCCGCCCGGGCCCGTCGGCCAGGAACGAGCGGACGGCACCGCGGAGATCCTCGCTGTCGAACAGCTCGCCCGCCACCCGGCCCACGCGTTCATTGGCCAGCTCCACCCCACCCTCCCGGAAGTCACGAATAACCTGTTTGGTCGCCGCGTGGGCGAGGGTCGGCCCTTCGGCCAGGCCGGTGGCGAACTCCCGGGCGGCGGCGGCGAACCCGTCGTCGTCGAACACGCGGTTGACCACATTCCAGCGCTCGAGCGTCACCGCGTCGTACCGCGCACCGGTCATCACGAGCTCCCGCGCGCGACCGGTACCGGCCCGCTCGGCCAGCCGCTGCGTCCCGCCCATCGCCGGCGTCAGCCCCACCACCCGCTCGACGAGCCCGAAGCTCGCCGACCGCGCGGCGAGGATGACGTCGCAGGCCAGCGCCAGCTCGAACGCCCAGGTCAGGCAGAGCCCGTGGGCGGCGAACACCACCGGGCAAGGCAGCCGGTCGACCCGCCGGGCCAGGTCGACGAGCTCGTCGAACAGCCGCGCGGCAGCGGCGGCATCCGGCTGGGCGGCGAACAGCTCGACGTCCACCCCACCGCTGACGACGCGGCCCTCGGCAGCGAACAGCACGCCGCGCGGGCGATCGCGCTCCAGCTCGCCGATCGCCGTGGCCAGCGTCTCCCCGAGCTCCGCCGTGTACAGGTTGAGCGGCGGCGCGTCGATCGTCACCAGGGCCAGGCCGGACTCTCGCTCGAGCCGGATGCCGCCGCTCACCGGAGCTCCTGCGCGACCGCGGCGATCGCCTCCGGATCGCCGGACGCCGGTACCCAGGGCAGGCGCAGCGGGTCCTCGGCGTAGCGGGGGATGACGTGGATGTGCAGGTGGAACACGGTCTGCCAGGCCGCCGCCCCGCAGGAGTTCAGGAGGTTGACCCCGTCCGGGTGGAGCCGCTCGGCCATGCGGCGGGCCAGACGCTGCGCCGCCTGAGCCGTCGCCGCCAGCTCGTCGGGCTCCACCTCCAGCAGGTCCCGCGCGTGGCGGCGCGGGATGACCAGGGCGTGGCCGCGCGAGGCCGGGTTGATGTCCATGAACGCAACGGTCTGCTCGTCCTCATCGACGATCTGCGCCGGCAGCTCGCCGGCCACGATCCCGCAGAAGATGCAGCCGTCGGCCATCGCCGGCGGGAGCCTACCGGTCGCCCGCGCTCGGCTGCCCGGTCAGCCGGCGGGCCAGGGCGAAGGCGGCCGCGCGGTCCGGCACCTCGCCGGCGAACGCCGCCTGCTCGAGCTCGCCGAGCAGGCGGCCGATCTCCGGCCCCGGCGCCAGCGCGAGCTCGCGCGCCAGCTCGTCCCCCCGGACCGGCGGGGCGGGCCGGGCCGCGCGCCAGCGGAGCGCCTCGCCGAGCAGCACCTCCGCCACCTCCAGGTGGCGGGCGATCGCCCCCTCGTGGCCGCGACCCCGAGTGGCGAGCCGGTCGGCCACGCTGAGCAGCGTGACCTCGACCTCGACCGGCTCGGTGGCCCGCAGATAGCCGTAGATCGTGCGCCGGTCGAGCGGAAGCTGGTGGACGAGGAAGCCGGCGCGCAGGTGGTGGCGAACGAGCCCGGCGACGAAGGCGATGACCCGCTCGGGTGCCCGCAGCCGGCGCAGGATGGCCGCGGCCAGCTCCGCCCCCTGACGGTCGTGGTCCAGGAACGTGATCCGGCCGGCCGGTGTCTCGGCCCGGGTCTGGGGCTTGGCCACGTCGTGGAGCAGCGCGCCGAGCCGGAGCGCCTCGCCTCGGGTCAGCCCGCCGGCCAGCGGCTCCGCCAGCACGGCGGCCACCCGTTCGCCCAGCCCGCCGAACCGGCGCGTGGGATCGGCGCTCAGCGCAATCGTCTCCGTCAGCACCGCCCGGGTGTGTTCGCCCACGTCGAGGTGGTGGTAGCCGCTCTGCTCGACGCCGGCCAGGGCCGAGAGCTCGGGGAGGACCGCCTCGGCCGCTCCGAGTGCGCCCAGTGCGTCCATGCCCTCCACCGCGGCGGGCTCACCGAGCAGGCGGAGCAGCTCGCCGAGCACGCGCTCGGGCGCCACCGTCGAGAGCCTTGGTGCCGACGCCCGCGCGGCGGCCGCGGTGGGGGGATCGATGGCGAAGCCGAGCTCGCATTGGAGCCGGGCGAGGCGCATCACCCGCAGCGGATCGGCGCGGAAGGCCTCCGGCGTGACCATCCGCAGGCGGCCGGCGCGCAGGTCGGCGATCCCTCCGTGGGGGTCGATCGGGGGTCCGCCGGCCACCGGGCGGGCGATCGCGTTGATCGTCAGGTCCCGGCCCGCGAGGTCGTCGGCCAGCTCGGGGCCGGCGAGCGGCAGCAGGTCGAGCTGCCAGGCACGATCGCGCGCGACGAGCCGCCAGCTCCCGAAGTCCTCGGAGAGCGAGAAGCGAAACGCCGGCAGCCGCGCGGCGAACCGCCGCGCCAGCTCGTGCGGCGGCTCGCGCACGGCGACGTCGAGGTCGACCACCGGCCGGTTCAGCAGCTCGTCCCGCACCGCACCGCCGACCACCCACGCCGGCTCGTGGAGGACCGCGGCCAAGGTCCGGAGGGGCTCGGTCGGGGCGGAGGTCACTGCCGGTACTCCCGCGGCACCCGGTGCGAGATCCCGCACACGATCTCGTAGTTGATCGTGCCGAGCCGCTCCGCCAGATCCTCGGCACCGATCCGCTCCGTGCCGTCGTCTCCGATCAGCGTGACCGGCGCCCCCACCATCACCTCCGGGGCGAGCTCGGGGCCGAGGTCGACGGTGAGGTTGTCCATGCTGATCGTTCCGGCCAGCGGGTACCGGCGCCCGGCGATCAGCACCGCGCCGCCCGGGTGCAGCCCGCGCCGCACGCCATCGGCGTAGCCGATCGGGACGGTGCCGACCCACGTGGGTGCGTCGGCGAACCAGGCCCGCCCGTAGCCCGCGCTGTCGCCCGGCTCCGCCCGCTTCACGGCCGCGAGGTAGGAGCGCAGGCTGAGTGCCGGTTCGAGGTCGTGGCGCGCCGGATCGCCACCGAACGGATCGAGGCCGTAGAGCGCGATGCCGCAGCGCACGAGGTCGAGGCCGGCTCCGCCGTCGCGCAGGGTGCCCGCGCTGTTGGCGGCGTGGGCGAGTGCTCCGGGCGCCAGCGCTCGCACCGCGGCCGCGAACGGCCGGAAGCGCTCGAGCTGCCCGGCCATGAACCCCGGGTCCCCATCGGCGGTGGCCAGGTGCGTCATCGCGCCGGCGAGCTGCAGCCGCGGGTCGCGCGCCACTCCCGTGGCGAGGTTGATGGCCTCCTCGGCGGACCGGGTGCCCAGGCGTCCCATGCCGGTGTCGAGCTTGACGTGAACCCGGGTGCCGGCGGGCAGGGTGGCCACGAAGGCCTCGGTCCACGCAACGACGTCGGCCTCGGCGCCGAGTGCCACCGGCAGCTCCTCCCGGCTCAGGGCACCCATGAGGAGGATCCGCGGGCCGGTGCCGAGCGCCTCCCGCAGCTCCGCCGCCTCCGCCGCGGTGGCGACCGCCAGCCAGCTGGCGCCGCCCTGCAGGACGGCGCGCGCCACCGGTACCGCGCCGTGGCCGTACCCGTCGGCTTTGACCACCGCGCAGAGACGGGCCGGCGCCGCGCGGTCAGCCAGGCGGCGGGCGTTTCGCCGCACCGCCCCCAGATCGACCGTCGCCAGGGCGCGCAGGGCCATGGGGCGTGCGCTCAGCGGGTGAGCGCTTCGAGCACGTCGACCCGGGTGACCACGCCGGCCAGGCGGCCCTCCCCGTCGAGCACCGGCAGCCGGTTGTGGCGGTGCTCGGCGATCAGCCGGGCGGCGTGTCGGACCGAGTCCTCGGGGGACACGGTGAGCGGGTCCCGGGTCATCATGTCGCCGACGGTCCGCGCGAAGGCGTGCCGCAGCCGGTCCTCGTAGTGCTTGATCGGCTCGAGGAAGATCACGCCGCCGAACAGGTCGATGTGGTGGGGCAGGCGCAGGTCGGCGTCCTGGTCGCGGATGACGAGGTCGGCCTCGGTGACGATTCCGACCACCCGATCGCTGTGGTCGATCACCGGCACGCCGGGCAGCTCCTGGTCGCGCATCAGGCGCAGCAGCGCCTCGACGCCGTCCTCGGGGTGGACGGCGACCACGTCGCGGTGCATGATGTCGGCCACGCTGTCGATCGGCTCAGCGTATCGAGATGGCCGCCGGCAGCCGGGCGACGACGTCGGAGGCGATGACGCCCTCGGGGCCGATCTCCGTCTGCGCGCGCTGGCCCGCCCGGGCATGGACGTGGACCGCGGCGCAGGCGGCGGTGAACGGGTCGACCTGCTTGGCCAGCAGCGCGCCGCACACCCCGGAGAGCACGTCGCCGGTGCCCGCCGTGGCCAACGCGGCGGCGCCGCCGCGGCTGACCGCCACCCGCCCGCCGGGCTCGGCCACCAGCGTGTCGTCGCCCTTGAGCACGACGATCGCCTGGGCGCGGTCGGCGGCCTCGCGGACGGCCGCCAGGCGATGGTCGGCGACGGCGGCGCTGTCCCGGCCGAGCAGCCGGCCGAGCTCGCCGGCATGCGGGGTGAGCACCGTCGGCGCGCGGCGTGCGGCCAGGTCGGACAGCCGCTCGGCGTGGGCGTTCAGGCCATCGGCATCGAGCAGCAGCGGCCGTTGTGCGGCGGCGGCGAGCCGCCGCGCGAGCGTCAGCGAGCCGTCGGCGCGACCGAGCCCGGGGCCCAGCACGAGCGCGTCCACCCGTTCGAGCCGCTCGAGCAGTGCGTCGAGCGCCTCCGGTCCCAGCGCGCCGTCGGCGTCGGGCAGCGGCGCGGTCATCACCTCGAGCAGGCGGCTCTCGAACACGAGGTTGAGCGAGTGCGGGACAGCGGCGGTCACGTAGCCGGCGCCGGCGCGCATCGCCGCCTCGGCGGCCAGGCATGGTGCGCCGGTCAGCCCCGTCGACCCGCCGACGACGAGCAGGCTCCCGGCGGCGAACTTCGTCGACTCCCGGCCGCGACGCGGCAGCGAGTCGAGGACCGCGTCTGCGATCAGCCCGGTCCTCACCTCCGCGGCGGCGGGCGCGCCGCCGGGTATGCCGATGTCGAGCACCGTCACCTGGCCGGCTCTCGTCTTGCCCGGCGCGATCCACAGGCCGGGGGACGCGGCGTGGAAGCTGACCGTGGCCCGGGCCGCGACCGCTTCGCCGGCCACCTCGCCAGAGGAGGCATCGACGCCGCTCGGCACGTCGCAGGCGATCACCGCGGCGTGCTCGGCATGTCGGTTGATGGCCTGCACGGCGCCGAGCGCCGGCTCGCGGGGAACGCCGGAGGAACCGGTGCCGAGGATCGCGTCGACGATCGCCCCCGCGCCGTCGAGCGCCGCGGCCTCGAAGCGCTGTGGCGGCGGCCCGGGCAGCCGGGCCAGGTTGGCTGCCGCGTCCCCCCCGAGCTCGCCGGGGTCGGTCAGCAGCCGCACGTCGACCTCGCGGCCGAGCGTCCGCAGATGGCGGGCGGCGACGAGTCCGTCGCCGCCGTTGTTCCCCTTGCCGCACACCACGACGACCCGGCCGGTCGGGGTCAGCTCTGACACTCGGACCGCCAGGCCCTCGCCGGCGCGCTCCATCAGCTCGACGCCCGGGATGCCCCGCGACTCGATCGCCCAGGCGTCGATCGCCCGCTGCTGGGCGGCATCGGGCAGCGGCTCGAGCCAATCGGGGAGCGCGCTCATTGGGCCACCGCGACGGCGGCCGCGTCTCGCTCGCTGTGGGTGAGCGAGATCGACAGGGTGACGCCGAGCGCCTGCGCGCGCGCCGCCACCGCGCCGCGGAGCCGCAGCTCGGGTGCGCCGCCGGTACCGAGCACCTCGACCTCCTGCCAGGCGAAGCCGTCGAGGGCCAGCGCCTTTGCCACCGCCTCCTTGGCGCAGAAGCGGGCTGCCAGATGCTCGGCAGGGCGGCCGCGGCTGGCGGCGTATCGCCGCTCGCCGGCGGTGAACAGCCGGTCGGCGAGGCGCGGCGTACGCGCCAGCGCCCGCTCCAGGCGCTCGATCTCCAGCAGATCGACGCCCACCCTCACGGGCTATTCAACCGTCACCGTCTTGGCCAGGTTGCGCGGCTGGTCGACGTTCAGCCCGCGTGCCCGCGCGATCTTGTAGGCCAGCAACTGGAGCGGGATGACCGCCAACAGCGGCGCAAGCATCCAGTGCGTCCGCGGGACCAGGATCACCTGATCGGCGTGGGCGCCAATCGTCGTGTCGCCCTCGCTGGCCACCGCGATCACCCTCGCCCCCCGGGCCCGCACCTCCTGGATGTTCGACGCCACCTTCTCGAGCACCGGCGAGTCGGTGGCCACGACCACCACCGGCGTGCGCTGATCGAGCAGGGCGATCGGGCCATGCTTCATCTCACCCGCGGCATACGCATCGGTGGCGATGTAGGAGATCTCCTTGAGCTTCAGCGCCCCCTCGAGTGCCACCGCCAGCCCCACGTGACGGCCGAGGTAGAGGAAGAAGCCGGCCGCGTGCACCTCGCTGGCGATCGCCTCGAGCGTTCCATCGACGGTCTCCAGCAGCTCGGAGATCCGGTGCGGGAGGGCTTTCAGCTCGCCGATCGCCTCGCGCAGCGCGTCCGGGTCCAGACCGCCCCGCAGCTCAGCGAGGTGGAGGGCCACCAGGTACATCGCCGCCACCTGGGCGACGAACGTCTTCGTCGCCGCCACTCCGATCTCGAGTCCGGCTCGGGTCAGCAGCACGCCGTCGGCCTCCCGGGTGGCCTGGGAGCCCATGATGTTGGTGATCGCCAGCACGGCGGCGCCGCGGGAACGGGCGGTGCGCATGGCGGCCAGCGTGTCGGCGGTCTCGCCCGACTGGGAGATCCCGATGACCAGGTCGCCGGGACCGACCACCGGGTTGCGGTAGCGGTACTCGGAGGCGATGTCGACCTCGACGGGGACCCGCGCCCACTCCTCGATCGCGTAGCGGCCGATCAGCCCGGCGTGGTAGGAGGTGCCGCAGGCGACGATCACCACGCGGCGGATGGCGCGCAGGAGCGCATCGTCGATCACACCGAGCTCCCCGAGGTCGATCCGGTCGTCGTTCGCCGCCCGCTCGCCGAGCGTCTCCGCCACCGCGTCGGCCTGCTCGTGGATCTCCTTGAGCATGAACGTCTCGTAGCCCTGCTTCTCGGCCGTCTCGGCATCCCAGTCGATCTCCACCACCTCGCGCTGGTGAGGGGTTCCGTCGGCGGCCAGGAACTCCACACCGTCCGGCCGCAGCACGACCAGCTCGTCGTCCTCGATGTACTGGACCCGGCGGGTCTGACGCAGGAATGCGGGGATCGCCGAGGCGATGAACTGCTCGCCGTCCCCCCGGCCGACGATCAGCGGACACTCCTTGCGCGCACCGACGAGCAGGCCGGGCTCATCGGCGCTCATCGCCACGAACGCGTAGTGCCCCCGCAGCTCGCCGTAGGCCCGGCGGACGGCCTCGACCAGGCCGGCGCCGCTGTGGCGGGCCACGAGGTGGGCGATGACCTCGGCGTCGGTCTCCGAGGTGAAGCGCGCGCCGCCCGCCTCGAGTTCGGCCCGGAGTGCGAGGTAGTTCTCCACTATCCCGTTGACGACGATGTGGATCCGGTCGGTGTTGTCGAAGTGGGGGTGGGCGTTCTCCTCGCTCACCCGCCCGTGGGTGGCCCAGCGGGTGTGGCCGATCCCGGTGGCGCTCTGCGGGGGCTCGGCCAGCGCCACGGCCGTCTCCGGCTCGCCGTCCGACTGCGCCCGGCTGTCGAGCGCGGCGCGCAGGGCGCTGAGGTTGCCCACCGCGCGGACGGCGTGGATCCGGTTGCCGTCGAGCACCGAGATCCCGGCGCTGTCGTAGCCGCGGTACTCGAGCTTCTCCAGGCCCGCGAGCAGCAGCGGCCGCGCCTGCCGGGACCCGACGTAGCCGACGATGCCGCACATGGTCCGAGCTCGAGCTCCTGGGTTTGGGGTTCCGACCGCCGTCGAGCCGCCGCGCGGCTCGCGCTCTCCCCAGATCGACCTGAGAGAGCGAAATCTGGAGTTTACCGGCCGCTGCGGCGGCCTTCGGCCACCTCGGGCTGATCAACATCATGGGCTACGCCGATCCCGAGCGCGGGATCTCCGTCGGTCTGATCACCAGCGGCAAGGCCATCGTCTACCCCCAAGGTCCATCGCTTCTACGGCGTGGTGCAGACGATCGCCTCCAGGTGCCGAAGGTCCCGGCGGACGAACGGATGATCTAGCCGTCGCTAGGTGGCGGCGGCGAGCGACAGGGTTCCGCCGGCGGCTCGCCGCTGCCGGCCGGGAAGGGCCAGGGCCCCGCACGCACCGAGCCAGCACACTCCGGCCGCCACCAGGCAACCGGCGTGCAGTCCGGAGAGGAACGAGCGCTGGACCGCGTCGAGGAGCGGTGCGTGCAGCGCGGCCGGGGCCCGGCGCGCCACCTCGTAGCCGGCGCCGATCGAGCCCTGCGCGACGTGCAGCACGTGACCGGGGAGGCGCCCGCCGGACAGGTGGACCAGGCGCGAGGCATAGAGCGAGGTGTAGACGCTGCCGATGATCGCCACGCCGAGCGTCCCCCCCGCCTCCCGCGTCGCATCGTTGACCGCTGAGCCAACGCCGGCCTTGCCCGGCGGCAGCACGGACAGGATCGACTCGGTGGCCGGCGCGGTGGTCAGGCCGAGCCCGGTGCCCATCATCACCATCTGGAGGACGATCACCCCGTACGGGATCCCGGCGCCGATCTGCGAGATCCAGGCGAACGACCCACCGAGCAGCACGAGCCCCCCGAGCACGATCCGGCGGGTGCCGAGGCGGCCGGCCAGGTTGGCGCCGAGCACCGAGGCGATCCCGATGCTCAGCGCCACCGGGAGGATCCGTGCCCCCGTCGACAGGGTGCCGTAGCCGCGGATGAACTGCATGTACTGGGTGATGAGGAAGATGAAGCCGAACAGGGCGAAGAACGCGACGGTCACCGACCCGCTGGCGGCCGAGAACGCCCGCTCGCGGAACAGGGCGACGTCGAGCATCGGGTGCGGGCGGCCGAGCTCGATGCGCACGAACCAGGCACCGACGCCGAGCGCGACGGCGAACCCGAGCAGCGTGGGGGCCGAGCTCCAGCCTCGGCTCGGCGCCTCGATGATCGTGTAGACGAGCGAGCCGATCGCCACGCTGGCGGTCAGCAGACCGGGCCGGTCGAGCCCGGCCGCCGCGGGATCACGCGACTCCGGGACGAGCCGCCACACCGCGGCGGCGGCGAGCAGCGCCACCGGGACGAGGGCCAGGAACACGCTCGGCCAGCGGAATCCGGTGAGCAGGAGCCCGCCGGTGACAGGCCCGACGGCGACGCCGAGCCCGGTCACCGCACCCCAGATGCCCACCGCCTTGGCGCGCTCGGCTCGGTCGGTGAACGTGTTGGTGATCACCGACAGCGTGGTCGGGAAGATGAGCGCGGCGAACGTGCCCATCACGAAGCGGGCGGCGATCAGCTGACCGGCGGTCGTGCACAGGGCGCCGCCCACGCTGGCGGCGGCGAATCCGACCAGACCGATGAGCAGCGCGGGCCGCCGGCCATAGCGGTCGCCGAGACTCCCGGCGGCGAGCACCAGGGCAGCGAACGAGAGGTTGTAGCCGTCGACGATCCATTGGAGCTGTCGGGTGCTCGCGCCGAGCTGACGGGTCAGCGAGGGCAGCGCGACGTTGACCACCGTCGTGTCGATGTTGATCGCGAAGGCGGCGAGGCAGACCGCGGCGAGGACGGCGTATCGGCTGGAGGCGACGGGCGAAGGGTTCACGAGCTTCCTCGAATTGAAGTTGACAGCAGCAACATCCTGAGTGTGGCACGACGTGTTGGCGCTGTCAACATCATCTGGCACCATGTGGCTCATGCCTGCGTCGGCCCGGCCCTACCACCACGGTCACCTCCGGGAGGCGCTGATCGCCGCCGGCGTGCAGCTGGCCCGCGCCGGAGGCCCCGAAGCGGTCGCGCTCCGGGAGGCCTCCCGCCGCGTCGGCGTCTCGCACAACGCCGGGTACCGCCACTTCCCGGACCGCGACGGTCTCCTGCGCATCGTCGCCGAGCGCGCCATGACCGACCTGGCCGCGCTGATGGAGCGGCTGGTGGCCGAGGTTGACGAGCGCGATCCGCCGGCCGCGGCGCGCGAGCGGTTGCGGGCGACGGGCCGGGCCTACGTGACGTTCGCGATCAGCGAGCCGGGCCTGTTTCGCACCGCGTTCGGCGTCCCACCGGCTTTGCCGCCCCTCGGTGCGCACGAGGGAGTGGCACCGAGTGGGCTCGGACCGTACGCCATCCTCGCGCGCCAGCTCGACGAACTCGTGGCCACCGGGGGGATGCAAGCTGAGCGGCGGCCCCTGGCCGAGGTGACCGCCTGGTCAGCCGTCCACGGGCTGAGCCGGCTGCTGCTCGACGGCCCGCTCCGCGCGCTGTCGGCGGGCGAGCGCAGCGCGGCGATCGACCGCCTGCTCGACGACGTCGAGCGCGGACTGACCGATTGAGCGCGGCTACAGCGTCCGTTCGACGAGCGCGACGAGCCGCGCGCAGACGGCGTCGGTCTCCTCCGAGCTCGGCGCCTCGACCATCACCCGGATGAGCGGCTCGGTGCCGGAAGCCCGGACCAGGACCCGCCCCCGCCCGCTCAGATCTGCGTTCTCGCGCTCGATGGCGGCGACCAGGTCCGGGGCCTCCATCGTGCGGTGCTGTGCGTTCCGGTCGGCGGCCCGCACGTTGACCAGGCGCTGGGGCAGCTTCTCCATCGCGTCGCGGTCGGCGAGATCGCGGCCGTCGAGCGCCTCGAGCGTCAGCAGCGCGCTGGCGATGCCGTCCCCGGAGGGGCCGAAGCCGAGCTCGATGATGTGACCCGACTGCTCGCCGCCGAGCGTCCAGCTGCGCCGGCGGAGCTCGTCGAGCACGTATCGATCGCCCACGGTGGTGGTGGCCACCTCGATGCCCGCCGCCGCCATGGCGGCATGGAAGCCGTAGTTCGTCATCACCGTCACCGCGACCCCCCCGCCGGGCAGCTGGTCGCGTGCGCGAAGGTGCAGCGCCGCCAGCGCCACCAGCTCGTCGCCGTCCACCACCGTGCCGTGGCGATCGACGGCCAGCACGCGGTCCCCGTCGCCGTCGAACGCGAAGCCGGCGTCGTGGCCGCCGTCGCGCATCGCCGCCTGGAGCGAGTCGAGGTGGGTGGAGCCGCAGCCGGCGTTGATGTTGCGACCGTCGGGGCGGTCGGCCAGCACCTCCACCTCGGCGCCGAGGCGCCGGAAGATCTCGGGCGCCGCCCGGTAGGTGGCTCCGTTGGCGCAGTCGAGCACCATCCGCCGCCCCTGGAGGTCGAGCCCGGCAAACCGGGTGTGGAGCGCCCGCAGGTAGTCCTCGAGCGCCCCGTGGAGCGGCTCGACGCGGCCGATAGCGCTCGGCGGCGCCAGCCGCTGCTCGAGCTCGGCTTCGACCTCTCGCTCGGCCGCGTCGTCGAGCTTGAACCCGTCGGCGGCGAACAGCTTGATCCCGTTGTCCTCGTACGGGTTGTGCGAGGCCGAGATGACCGCCGCCAGGTCGAAGCCGTGTCGGCGGACGAGCAGCGGAGCCGCGGGGGTGGGAAGCACGCCGCCGAGCAGTGCGTCGCCGCCCGCCGCGGTGATACCGGCGGCCAGCGCCGCCTCGAGCATCTGCCCGGACTCCCGGGTGTCGCGGATGATGAGGACCTGGGGCCGAGATTCGGGCTGGTGCGCCACCGCGGCCCGGGCCAGACGCAAGGCGAGCTCCGCGGTCAGGAACTCGCCCGCGCGACCACGGACACCGTCGGTGCCGAAGAGCTGACGCGCCATCCGCGACGGCGAGCGCTAGCGCTTGGAGAACTGCGGCCGCTTGCGGGCCTTCTTCAGGCCGGCCTTCTTGCGCTCCTTGACCCGCGGGTCGCGGGTGAGGAAGCCGCGGCGCTTCAGCTCGCCTCGCAGGTTCGGATCGGCGGCGATCAGCGCCCGGGAGATGCCGTGGCGCAGCGCGCCAGCCTGGGCGGCGACGCCGCCTCCGTGCATCCGGGCCACGACGTCCATGCGGGCGTCGAAGCCGACCGCCTCGAGCGGCTGGCGGATGATGCGCTGGAGAGTGGCGCGGGGAAAGAAGTCGTCGAGCAACTTGCCATTGATCAGGTACGTGCCGGTGCCGGGCTTGAGGATGACCCGGGCCACGGCCGACTTGCGCTTGCCGGTCGAGGTGTAACGGGCCCCCGCGGCCAGGTCGATGGCCGCATGGGCGATCGGCTGGGTCTCCACCTGGTCGGCCTGGTCGGCCGCCGCGGCGGCCGCGGCCTCGGCATCGGCCTCGGCGGCCGCGCGGGCCTCGGCATCGAGCAGGTCCTCGCCCTCCGGCACGATGTCCGGGATGAGGTCCGCGCCCGGGATCTCCGGCTTGAGGCGCGGGGCCGCCTGGTCGAGCTCCTCCAGTACCGCCTCGTCGACCCCGGCGTGCTGGGGCGCCGTGGCCTGGACGGCGGCGGGCTGCGACTCGGCGGTCGCCTGCTCCACGACCTCCTCGACCGTGGGGGGCGCCTCGGCGGCTGGCTCCGCCTCGGCTTCGGTCTCCGCGTGGGTCTCGGTCTCGGCGGGCTCTGGCTCGGGCTCGGCGGCTCGGGCTCCGCCTGGGCCTCGGCGGGCTCTGGCTCTGGCTCGACGTCGGCCTCGAGGGCGCATCGGAGGCACTCGCCTCCGGGGTTTCCGTCGGCTCCGACGGGCTGGGTGCGTCCGACGGGTCTGCGGCTTCCGAGGCCGGGGTCTCCTCGTCCTCGCGCGGCTCTTCGGTCAAGATCGGATCTCCATGGGTTGCGGCTGCTGGGCGGAGTGCGGATGGTCGGGACCGGCGTACACCTTCAGCTTGGTCAGCTGCTTGCGGGCGAGCCGGTTGCGGGGGAGCATGCCCTTGACGGCCCGGCGGATGACCTCCTCCGGTCGGCGCTCGAGCATCTCGCCCAGCGAGCGGGACTTCAGCCCGCCCGGATAGCCGGAGTGCCGGTAGTAGCGCTTGTCGCTGAGCTTCTTGCCGGTGACCGAGATCTTCTCCGCGTTGACGACGACGACGAAGTCGCCGGTGTCGACGTGCGGGGTGTAGGTCGGCTTGCGCTTGCCGCGCAGGACGTCGGCGATCTGGGTCGCCAGCCGCCCGAGCGTCTGCCCGGTGGCATCGACGAGCAGCCAGTTGCGCTCGCGGTCGGCGGGGGTGGCGACGTAGGTCTTCATGGCACGCGTGTGGCCGCGCGATCTCGCGCGGCCCGGCGGCTGAATATAGCGGCCGGCCACAGCGCTCCGGGGCGGCGCGCCCCCGGTGCAAAACTCGACTTTGTAACCGGGCGCGGCCCGGCGCGTTGAAAAACGTTAGCCCCACCACCAATAGTCGACTTTCGAGCTCGGCGGCACCTAGCGAGTCGACTTTTGCCAGGACGGGGGGCGGGAGCGACGGGCAGAGCAGCGGACCGGGGCAGCCGCGGAGGCGGGGATGCCGTTCGCGTCACTCGCGGCAGTTCGGCCGCGGGCCCGCAGTCGCGCTTCGCAGCCGCCCATGACGCGAACGGCGCTCCCGCCGAAGCTGCGAACGGCGCCCCCGCCGCAGCTATTCCCACTCGATCGTGCCCGGCGGCTTGCTCGTGATGTCGAGCACCACCCGGCCGACCGGCCGGATCTCGTTGATCATCCGGCTGGCGATCTGCTCCAGCAGGTCGTAGGGCAGCCGCGCCCAGTCGGCGGTCATGGCGTCATCGCTCGTCACCGCCCGGATGACGATCACGTTGCCGTAGGTCCGGGCGTCGCCCTGAACGCCGACCGTCCGGATGTCGGGGAGCACGCAGAAGGACTGCCAGAGTTCGCGGTAGAGGCCGGCCTGGCGGATCTCGTCCTGGAGGATCGCGTCGGCCTCACGCAGAGTGTCGAGCCGCTCGCGCGTCGCCTCGCCCCCGACCACCCGGATGGCCAGGCCGGGCCCCGGGAACGGCTGGCGCCAGACGAGCCGCTCGGGCAGCCCGAGCTCCTCCCCCACCGCCCGCACCTCGTCCTTGAACAGCGTGCGCAGGGGCTCGACGAGCTCGAACTCGAGGTCCTCCGGCAGGCCTCCGACGTTGTGGTGGGACTTGATCGTCGCCGCGCCGGTGCCGCCCCCGGACTCGATCACGTCGGAATACAGGGTCCCCTGCACGAGGAAGCGCACCCCGTCGAGCTGCTCCGCCTCCTCCTCGAACACCCGGATGAACTCGGCGCCGATCCGCTTGCGCTTCTCCTCGGGATCGCTCACCCCACGCAGGCGGTTGAGGAACCGCTCCTCGGCATCGACCGCGATCGAGCGGCACGTGGAAGTGGTCCCGGAACGCGGCGATCACCTGGTCGCCCTCGTTCTTGCGCATCAGCCCGTGGTCGACGAACACGCAGGTCAGCCGATCGCCGATCGCCCGGTGGACGAGCAGCGCGGCGACGCTCGAGTCCACTCCACCGGACAGGCCGCAGATCGCCCGCCCATCGCCGACCTGGGCCCGGATCCGGGCGATCTGCTCCTGTATCACCGACGCCGGGCTCCACGTCCGCTCGCATGCCGCAGACGTCGGTGAGGAAGTTCGTCCAGCACCTGCTGGCCGTACGGGGTGTGGACGACCTCGGGGTGGAACTGGATGCCGTAGATCGCCCGCTCAGCCGACTCGAATGCCGCCACCGGCGAGGCGGTCGAGGCGGCGAGCGCGGTGTAGCCGGGCGGCGGCGCGAACACGCGTGTCGCGGTGGGACATCCAGCAGGTCTGCTCCGACGGGGTGCCGGCGAGCAGGCCGCCCCGGCTCAGCGACGTGCAGCTGCGAGCGGCCGAACTCGCCGACCTCCGCGCCCTCCACCCTGCCCGCCGAGCTCCCGGGCGAGCAACTGCATCCCGTAACAGATGCCGAGCACGGGCACTCCGAGCTCCAGCAGCGCCCGGTCGAGCGGCGGCGCCCCGTCGGCGTACACCGAGGCCGGACCGCCGGACAGGATCACCCCTTCGGCCGGCGGCGCGCGACCTCCGCCGCGCCGACGTGGTGGGGCAAGCAGCTCGCTGAACACGCCGCACTCCCGGACCCGCCGGGCGATCAGCTGCGAGTACTGGCCCCCGTAGTCGAGCACCACGACCTCCTCGTGCGCGGCCGCCTGGTGCTCGAGGCTGTCGGGGCCCTCCGCCCGGGCGGGCTCCCGTTCTGCGTTCGGAACCGGAGTGCCGGCATCCGGGAGGGCGATCGGATCAGTCAGAGACACCGACGGCGGCTGCCTTCGCGCCCATGCCGACGCCCTGCTCGCGCTGGAGGTGCTTGCCCTCGGTCTGGAGCGCCGGGCGCGACCATCAGCTCCGCCCGGTTGAACTCGGCGATGTCCCGGTAGCCGCAGGTGGCCATCGAGGTCCGCAGCCCGCCCATCAGGTTGAACGTGCCGTCGTTCTCCCGCGCCGGACCCTTGATGATCTCCTCCAGGGTGCCGTTCTGCGTCGTGGCGACCCGGGTGCCGCGCGGCAGCGTGGGATGGAACGTCGCCATCCCCCAGTTGTAGCCCCGGCCGGGTGCCTCGTAGGCCCGAGCCAGCGCCGAACCGAGCATCACCGCATCGGCACCGCAGGCGACCGCCTTGGCGATGTCACCGCCGTTGCGCATCCCGCCGTCGGCGATCACCTTGACGTAGTCGCCGGTCTCGAGCATGTGCTGCGAGCGCGCGGCGGCCACGTCGGCGATCGCCGTCGCCTGCGGGACGCCGATGCCGAGCACGCCGCGGGTCGTGCAGATGGCGCCGGGTCCGACCCCGACGAGGACGCCGGCAGCGCCGGTGCGCATCAGGTGCAGACCCGTGTGGTAGGAGGCGCAGCCGCCGACCACGACCGGCGTCGGCGCCAGCTCGCGGATGAACTCCTTGAGGTTGAGCGGGGGACGGCTCTCGTCCATCGAGACGTGCTCGGCCGACACGACGGTGCCCTGGATGACGAGGATGTCGAGTCCCGCCTCGAGCGCCACCTCGTAGTACGTGGCGGACCTTCTGCGGGCGTCAGCGACGCGGCGGCGACGACCCCGTGTGACTTGATCTCCTCGATCCGCTGGGCGATCAGCTCGGGCTTGACCGGCTCGCGGTAGATGTCCTGCATCTCCCGGGTGGCGATGTCCCGCGAGAAGGTCGAGATCCGCTCGAGCTGGCCGTCGGCGTCCTCGTAGCGGCAGAAGATCCCCTCGAGGTTGAGCACGGCGAGGCCGCCGAGCTTGCCCATGATCCCGGCCGTCTCCGGGGAGACGACGCCGTCGAGCGCGGCGGCGAGCAGCGGCAGCTCGAACCGGTAGGGGCCGAGCGTCCACGAGACGTCGACGTCGTCGGGGTCGCGCGTGCGCCGTGAGGGAACGATGGCGATGTCGTCGAACCCGTAGGCCCGACGGGCCTTCTTTCCGCGTCCGATCTCTACTTCCATCCGAGCACCTAGACCGCGCTGCGGACGGCAGTCGCGGGACCGGAGCGTCTCGGACGGCGGCAACCATCGTCGGTCGATCCTAGCAGTGGCCCGCTTCCGCTCCGGGCCGCTGACGCCCGCGAAGCCGCTCCGAGCGCGGTCGGGCGGCAGTTCAGCGGACCTCGGCGGGCAGCTCGAGCCGCTCGGACTCCACCTCGCCGAGCAGCCGCTCGACCCGTGCCGGGTCGATCACCCCGGCGCCGAAGTGCTGGGTGGACTCGGCGCCGCAGGCGACGCCGAAGCGCAGGCAGTCGAGCGGAGCTGCGGCCGCCGTAGCGGGCGGCGACGTAGCCGGCGAGGAACGCGTCCCCGGAGCCGATCTCCGACCGAGCCTCCTGCTCCTCCACCCGCACCCGGTAGAGCGCCGGTGACCCCGTCCTCCAGCACCTGCGCGTAGCAGCCGTCGGGCACCGTCATGATCGCCTCCCGCGCGCCGAGCGTGGAGATCTCGGCCACCGCGTCCGTCCGGTCGTGCATCGTCGTTGAACTCGTGCCCGACGAGCTCCTCGGCCTCGAGCTCGTTCGGCGAGACGAGGTCGGGCTCGGCCCGCATGGCCAGTCGCAGCGGCTCGCCCTCGGTGTCGAGGATCGTCATCACGCCCAGGCTGCTTGACCTCGCGGATCAGGCCCGGCGTACACGTCCGGCTCCATCCCGCGCGGGAGCGACTCCGGCGAACACGCACATGCTGGCGCCCTTGGCCAGGTAGAGCGAGCTTCTCCCGGAACAGGTCGAGCTCGATCGGGGAGACGGACGGGCCGCGCTCGTTGATCTCGGTGTGCATGCCGGTGGTGGGGTCGAGCACCGCCGTGTTCGTGCGCGACTCCTCGCGGATCCGGACGAAGCCGTTGAGGATCGCCTCGTCCCCCGAGCGACTCGACGATCCGGTTGCCGGTGGCGCCGCCCGCCAGGCCGGTGGCGATCACCGGCTGCCCGAGCGCCTTGATCGCCCGGGCGACGTTCACCCCCTTGCCGCCGGCCATCGTCGTCTGGTCGACCGTGCGGTGCCGGCGGCCGGGGGTGAAGCTCGGCACCTCCAGCGTCTTGTCCAGCGCCGCGTTGAGCGTGACGGTGATGATCATGCCGGCAGGGTGGCTCGTTCTCGGTGCCGCTCGCGCCGGTGCCAGCGATATGCCGCCAGCGCACCGCCAGCGCCAGCGCCAGCACGAGCAGCAACAGCGTAAACGGTCGCAGCGATCGTGCTGGCCGCGATCGTCAGCGGGCTCACCGCGGGCAGCGCGTGGGCCAGCACGAGCGGGATCCGTGCCACCGGCCGGCCGTCGACGAAAACGGTGACCGATGCCGTGCGCGGAGCCGGCGCGCTGGGGGCCGGCTGAGCTGGCGGGGGGCCTGACGACGCAGACCCGGACCGACGCCCCGTGCGGGCCACGACCCGCGTCGAGGCCGGTGGCGGCCACGAGGCTCGGCGTCGGACCCCGCTGCGGTAGCGAACCGTCGGGCGGGCGAGCACCTCTCCCGCCCGCACCGCGCGGACGAGCGAGAAGGTCCGGTAGCCGTAGTCCAGCAGCGCCAGCGTGTTGGCATCGCGCGCGCGGACTCGCTGTCGGTGCCGAGCACCACCGACAGCAGGGTCATCCCGTCGCGGCGGGCGGAGGCGACCAGGACGTATCCGGCCCCGCTCGTGTGGCCGGTCTTCACGCCGTTGATCCACGGGATAGCGCCCGACGAGGTCGTTGCGGTTGACGACGTAGCGGACGTGACTGCCGGTGCGCAGCACCGCGCTCGGAGTGGCCACCACCCGGGCGAAGAAGGAGGAGCGGGCCAGCAGGTAGGTCGACAGGCGTGGCGAGGTCCCGGGCGCTCGAGTAGTTGCCCGGGGTATCGAGTCCGCTCGGCGTCGCGTAGTGGGTGCTCGGTCAGGCCGAGCCGGCGCGCCTGCGCGTTCATCATCCTCACGAACCGCGCCACCGAGCCGTCGTCCGACGTTGTACGCCAGGTCCTCGGCGGCGTCGTCGGCGCTCGGCAGCAGCAGCGCCAGCAGCAGGTCGTGGACGCTCATCGCGCTCGCCCGGCACCAGGCCGATCTGCGAGTCGACCGCGGCGGCGTAGTAGTCGTTCTGGCGGAAGATGGTGCTGAGGTGGGCGTGCTGGAGCGTGATGCAGCGCGGTCATCAGCTTCGTCGTGCGAGGCGATCGGCAGCCGCGCGTCGGGCGCGACGCCGTACAGCTGCTGGCCGGTCGTCCGGCGCGACGAGGATCGCCGCTCGCACGCTCAGCGCGGCAGGCCCCGCAGCCGGCGGGAGCGGCGAGCAGCGCGGCCAACAGCGCGACGGCGAGCCCCGCGATCACCGTCCGGGCGCCGCGCCTGGCCGGTCCCGTCCTCATCGGCGCAGCCGCAGCCGCTGTCCGGTCTGCAGGGCGTTCGGATCGATGCCGGGGTTGAGGGTCTGGATCGCGCCGACCGTCAGGCCGGTCTTGTGGGCGATCGAGGTCAGGTTGTCGCCCGGTGCCACCACGTACGTGCGCGGGCCGCGAGCGCGACGCCGCAGCGCCGCCGGCATGGACGCACCGGTGGGGGCGCCGGGCGATGGGTGGCCAGCCCATCGTGCACGATCAGGTAGATGCCGATGATCACGGCGAGCAGCGCGATCGGCGCCAGGTAGCGCGCACGGCTCCGACGCTGCATGGGAACGGCGATCATACAGGCGATCCGCCGGTGTCCGGGCGGCTCCTGCGGACCGCCCGGCGGCTCAGGCGGCGACGCTCCAGGCGAGCTCCCGCAGCCGCTCCGCCTCGCCGGCGGCCGCGACGTCGGGCCGCCCACCGCGCGACTCGTGCGCGCGCACGATCGAGCGGGAGGCCGACACCAGACCGCCGGCCGGACCGGGCGTAAAGGCGCTGGCCAGATCCTCCACCCGGCCTCCCTGGGCGCCGATGCCGGGCAGCAGGAAGGGAGCCGCGCGGCATAAGCTCTCGCAGCCGCTCGAGCCAGGCGGGAGCGGTCGATCCGACCACGGCCCCGACATCGGCCAGACCGGTCGGCCCCACGGCGTCGGACGCGCCGAGCCCGTCGACCATCCGGGCGAGGCGCTCGGTCACCGTGCCACCGTCGGCCAACGCCAGCTCCTGCACGTCCCGGGCACCCGGGTTCGACGTGCGGACGAGGACGAACAGGCCGGCGCCGCCCCGGCGGGCAGCGGACACGAATGGCACCAGCGAGTCCGCGCCGAGCAGCGGATTGACCGTCAGGCCGTCAGCGCCGAGACCGGGGAGCGGGCCGTACGGAGTCTGGGCGCCGCCGAAGAAGGCCTCGGCGTACGCCGTGGCGGTCACGTCGATGTCACCGCGCTTGCCGTCTGCGATGACGAGGAGACCGTGCTCGTGCGCCCGCTGCACGACCTCGGCGAGCGCCGCCCAGCCCGGGGGACCGAGGCGCTCGAAGCAGGCGAGCTGCGGCTTGACCGCCACGCAGTGCTCGCCCGCCGCCTCGATCGCCAGCGTGCAGTGGATCGCCACCGCCATGGCCGCCCGGTGCGCCGGGGATGCCCCCGACGCCGCCCGCGAGCTCGATCGCGCGCGGCCACAGACGGGCCGGATCGGGATCGAGCCCGAGGACGAGCTGCGAGCGTCGCGCGGCCACGGCCACCGCCAGCCGCTCGCCAAAGGCAGCTGCAGCCGTGGTCGCGGTGGCCGCCGGGAGTGCTACTTGATCGCCTTCTTCAGCCCCGCGCCAGCGGTGAACTTCGGCACCTTCGACGCCGCGATCTGGATCTTCGCGCCGGTGGCCGGGTTGCGGCCCTCGCGCGCGCTGCGTTGCGAGACGCTGAACTTGCCGAAGCCGGAGAAGGTGATCTCGCTGCCCCGCTTGAGCGTCGACTCGATCGTCTCCAGGACCGCGTCGACCGCACTGCCGGCGTCCTTCCTGGTCAACCCGGCGCGATCGGCGACCTGGTCGACGAATTCAGACTTCGTCACTCTTGCTCCCTCCTTCGAGGTCGTGGGAAACTTCGACGCTAACAGGACGGACGGATGGCACGGAGCCGGTCCCGCCCCGTAGGGTCGGGGCATTCTGGCCGGGCGGCCCGACCGAATGCGATCCGAGCGCGGGACGGCGGCCGCAAATTGCGGGATTCGCCGCCGCTGGCCCGAGCCATCCGCCCGCCTCGGCATCCTTCGGCGAGCCGATGCTCCATCACGTCACCCGCGAGGTTCCCCCGGAGCGGATCGCCGAGACCATCACGTTCTACGAGCTGCTCGGGCTCCGATCGGTGCCGGCTCCGCCCGGGATCGCCGGTCGCGCCCACTGGCTCGAGCGCGCCGGCACGCAGGTCCACCTCATGCCGGTGGCGGACGCCCAGCCGGCCGCCGGGCACCTGGCGCTCGTGCTGCCCGAGTACGCCGAGCGACTCGACGGGCTGCGGGCGGCGGGGCACGAGGTCGAACCGCGCCGGGCCCACTGGGGCTCGCCCCGGGCCTACGTGCGCGATCCGGCCGGCCACCTCGTCGAAGTGATGGAGACCCCACCTCGCCGCGCCACCTGACCCGGATCGCCTCGCCAGAATGCATGCCGTGAACCTCGCGCGCGTCGGGTGGCTGACGACGGTCTCGGTCTGCCTCGTCGCCGTCCTCATCCTCGTGCTCCAGGGCTACATCGGGTATGCCGGGGTGACACTGGCCGTGGCGCTGTCGGCGGCGATCAACCTCCGTTAGGCCCAAGCAGCTCGCCGGGGCGCACGCGGTCCTCGGGTTCGAGGTGGATGAGCACGTCGGCTCCCCGGAGCCGCCCGGCGATCACGTCCTGGAGCTCGTGCGCCATGCGGTGGGCGCTCTCCAGCGAGGTGCCGGCCCGGAACTGGACGTGGAGGTCGACGTAGCGCCGAGCGCCGGCCCGGCGGGTGCGGAGCTCGTGGTAGCCGACGACGCCGCCGGCGGCGAAGCCGGCGATCGCCTCGCGAATCGCTTCGACCTCCTCCGGCGGCAGTGCGTGGTCGACCAGCACGCGGGAGGATCCGGAGAGCAGGCGGATCCCGCTGTAGACGGTGACGGCGGCCACCGCCAGTGCGGTGACGGGATCGAGCCACTGCGCGCCGGTGATCCGCACGAGGACGAGCGCCAGCAGCACCGCCGAGGAGGTGAGGGCGTCGGTGCGGAGGTTGGTGGCGTCGCCGGCCAGGGCGGGGGAATCGGTGAGCCGGGCCCCGTGCGCGAGCAGGGCGGAGACGCCGAGGTTGACGAGGATGGAGCAGGCGACGACGGCGATGCCGAGGGCGATCGTGCGCACGTGGCCGCCGAGCACCAGGCGGCGGATCGCCTCGAACGCGATCGCCGCCGACCCGAGGAGGATGAGGATGCCCTCGATCGCCGCCGCCAGGTTCTCGATCTTCTCGTGGCCGTAGCGATGTGTCTCGTCGGCCGGCTCCTCGGCCTTGCGCACGGATGCGAACGCCACCACCGAGGCGATGAGGTCGATGCTCGAGTGGACGGCGTCGGTGAGGATGGCCACCGACCCCGTCACCGTCCCGGCGATGACCTTGAGCAGGATGAGCGTGCAGTTGGAGAGGACCGACAGGGCGGCCGTGCGCTGCTTGAGCACCGCTGGGTTCACTGCGCCGCCAGCCACGCCGCCAGTGAGCGCAGTGCACGACCTCGGTGGCTGATGGCGTCCTTCTCGGCTTCGTCGAGCTCGGCCATCGTCCGGCCGGCGCGGTCCTCGTCGGGCAGGAACACCGGGTCGTAACCGAAGCCCCGCTCGCCCCGCCGCTCGTCCGCCATCCGCCCGTCGCAGGTGCCGGTGAAGACGTGCTCGGCGCCCGCCGGGTCGACGTGGGCCAGCGCGCACACGTAGCGCAGCCCGTCGCCGGGCGGCACCTCGGCGATCAGCTTCGCCAGGTTCGCCTCGTCGCTGGCGCCGGGACCGGCGTAGCGGGCGGAGTACACCCCGGGCCGTCCGCCGAGCGCGGCCGCCTCGATCCCCGAGTCGTCGCCGATCGCCGACTGCCTCGTGGCTGCGGCGGCGGCACGCGCCTTGCCGAGGGCGTTGGCCGTGAACGTCTCGCCATCCTCGGGCGGCAGCTCGATCTCCGTGGGCAGCGCCTCGATCATCAGGCCGAGCGGGCGCAGGACCCGTTCGACCTCGACGACCTTGTGGCGGTTGCGCGTGGCGAGGACGAGCCGGCGCGGCGGGGGCGGCATCGATCCGCCGATCAGCCGGCGTCGTCGAGCGCCTGCTGCTGGGCGACGCGCAGCGCCTCGATCCCGCCCGCGGCGAGCGCCAGCAGGTCGTCGAGATGGGTGCGCGACAGGGGGGTGCCCTCCGCGGTCGCCTGCACCTCCACCAGGCCGCCCTCTCCCGTCATCACGACGTTCGCGTCGACCTCCGCCGCGGAGTCCTCGGGGTAGTCGAGGTCGAGCAGCGGAGTTCCCTCGACGATCCCGCACGAGATGGCCGCCACCGAGCCGGTGAGGGGGGGCCGCTCCAGCGCCCCCGCGGTGACGAGCCGCCGGCAGGCGAGCTCCAGCGCGACCATCCCCCCGGTGATCGAGGCGCAACGGGTCCCCCCGTCGGCCTGGAGCACGTCGCAGTCGATGTAGATCGTCCGCTCACCGAGTGCGGCGAAGTCGATGACCCCCCGCAGCGACCGCCCGATCAGTCGCTGGATCTCGATCGTCCGGCCGTCGGGACGACCCCTCGTCGCATCCCGCGGCTTCCGTTCGGCGGTGGAGGCGGGCAACATCCCGTATTCCGCGGTGGCCCAGCCGCGACGCCGGCCGAGCAGCCAGCGCGGAACGCTCTCCTGGACCGAGGCGGTGCAGATGACCCGGGTCTCGCCCATCGAGATGAGCGCGGACCCGGCGGCGCTGCGCACGAAGCCGGGCTCGATCGTGACCGGCCGCAGCCCGTCGGCCGGACGATCGCGGCGGGGGCTCACGCCCGCACCAGCGTCGGCAGCTCGACGTGCGCCACCGATTCCATCGGGAGCTGGAGGAAACGCGAGCCGAGGCGGCGGAACGACTCCGGGTCGGCCGTGCAGCGAAACGCGTAGCTGCCCTCGCCCGACCGTGGGTTGCGCAGGCCTCGGGCGGCGAGGGCCCGCTCGACGCTCCGCGCCACCCCGGTGCCCGAGCTGACGAGGGTGACGCCCCGGCCCAGGATCCGCTGGAGCATCGGTGCCACGAGCGGGTAATGGGTGCAACCGAGGATGACCGTGTCGACCTCGGCCGCGCTGAGCGGCGCGCAGTACTCGCGCACCGTGGCCAGCACTGCGGCGTCGAGCGGGAAGCCGCTCTGGATGATCGGAGCGAGGTCGGGACAGCTGACGCTCTCGAGATGCACGTGCGGATCCGCCGCGCGCACCGCCCGCTCGTAGGCGCCCGAGGCGATCGTCGCCGGGGTGGCCAGGAGCCCGATCCGGCCGCTGCGCGACCCAGCCACGGCGAGCTGGGTGGCGGGCGCGATCGCCCCGATCACATCGATCGGCGCGCCCGCCGCGGCGAGGGTGGCCTCCAGCTCGGGGAGGGCGGCCGAGCTGGCCGCGTTGCAGGCGACGACGAGCAGCTTCGCCCCCTGGTCGAGGAGGTGGGTGGCGATCTGCCGGGCGAACTCACGCAGCTCCTCCGGGGGGCGATCGCCGTACGGGAAGCGCGCGGTGTCGCCGAGGTACAGGTAGTCCTCCCCCGGCAGCGAGACGAGCAGCTCGTGGAGCACCGTGAGGCCCCCGACCCCCGAGTCGAACACGGCGACGGGCTGGGCGGGCGAGAGCTCCATCGACGCGGATGGTGGCAGAGGTGGTGGATGCGGACCGAGCCGGTCGTCCCGGATCCGGCGGCTAGGCTCGGCGCGTGCGGGCCCTGGTGGTGAGCAACATGTGGCCGTCGGTGCAGCGCCCGGCGTTCGGCAGCTTCGTGGCCGACCAGGTCAGCGCGCTGGCGCGGATCCCCGAAGTGGACGTGGAGCTCTTCCACTTCGGGCCCGGGGGCTACGGCGGGGCGGCCCGGACGCTTCGGCGGCGCTGGCGCGGCACGCGGTTCGACGTGGTGCACGCGCACTTCGGCCTGACGCTCTGGCCGGCCCGGGCCGTGCGGGCCGACGTACACGCGGTGACGCTCCACGGCACCGACCTCGCGCACCCCGTCTCGCGCGCTTTGACACTCGCCGGGCTCCGGGGAGCCGAGCTGCCGGCGGTCGTCTCGGCGCCGCTGGCCGCCCGCGTGCCCGGCTGGTCGGTCCGCCGGCGCCCGACGATCCTGCCGTGCGGCGTGGCGACCGACCGCTTCCGCCCGCTCTCCCGCGCGGGCGCCCGCGCGAAGCTGGGGCTGCCCGCGCGGCGAGCGGCTGCTCCTGTTCGCGGCTGATCCGGCGCGCGCCGAGAAGCGGGTCGACCGGGCGCGGATGGTGGCCGAAGCGGTGTCGGCCCGGCTGCTGACGCTCGGCGCCGAGCCGCCGGCACGGGTGCCACTGTGGGTCAATGCGGCGGACGCGGTGCTCGTGCCCAGCGAGCGGGAGAGCTTCGGCCTCGCCGTGCTCGAGGCGCTGGCCTGCGAGGTGCCGGTGCTCGCCACGCCACAGGGTGTGGCGCCCGAGGCGCTGGCCGGGCTCGACGGGACGCTGTGCGCGCCGTTCGCGGTCGAGGCGTGGGCGGCGGCCGTGCGCCGTGTCGCCGGCCAGCGCGTGGCCGGGGGACCCGAGCGGGCGGCGCGGTGGTCGGCCGCGGCGATGGCCGAGCGGGTGGTGGCGGCGTGGCGCGAGGCGGTCGGGCGAGGTCCATCTGCGAGCAGCTGAGGCAAGGGCGTCGGCTCGGTGTCCGGAGATGTACCGGGAGCGTCGCATGTGCGTCAGCCGGCGGGCGATTCGGCTCCGCTGTCCGCTGGCCGACGTCGCTCGAGGCCCCGGTATCCGGACCTATACTCGCTCGGCCGGGAGCCTGACGTGAGCGGCCTGATCGACACCATCGTCCGCCGCCGGCGCGCCTCGGCCAGCAGTCGGTTGGGTCCCTCGCCGGAGGAGCTCGAGCGGCTGCCCTGGGGGGAGGTGCCGGAGCCGGCCGACGAGGCGGACGAGCCGCGGTGGGAGCCGGCGGAGCCGGGGTTCCACGACCCGGCGCCCGCACCGCAGCCACCGGAGGCCCGCCAGCCCCCGGAGCCCCGGGAGTCCCACCGGCAACCGGAGCCACCGGAGGCCGAGCCCCTCGCCTACCCCCCCCTCCGCGAGCGCCTCGCGCTGCGCCGCCGCGCCCGCCACCTGGCCGCCATCCGCGAGGTCCAGCTCCGCGACCTCGGTGGCTTCCTGCTCGAGCTCCATCGCTTCGGGCGGCGCCGGGACGACCTCGTCCGCGCGAAGCTCGAGGCCACCGCGGCCACCGACGCCGAGCTGCGCGCGCTCCACCACCGCCTCGACGAGGAGGCGCCGATCGGCGAGGTCCGCCGCGCCGGCATCGGCGGGGCGTGCCCGGCCTGCGGGGCCGTCCACGGGAGCCTCGACCGCTTCTGCGCCAGCTGCGGCGAATCGCTCGGGCGATGAGGCTGGCCGAGCCCCCGGCGCCCGCGCCTCCCCTCGCCCGCCACCCGGGTGCCTGCGCCCGCTGCGGGGCGGCCCTGGAGCCGGACCAGGAATGGTGCCTGGAGTGCGGCTCGGCCCGCACCGTCGTCCAGTCCCCGCCCGATCCTCGCTTCGCGTTTGCGCTGGTGGCGGTGGTGGCGCTCGCGGTGCTTGCGACGTTACTCATCGCCGTGCACCAGGCCGGCCGAGGTGGCGGCACCACCACCATCGCCACCGTCACCTCCGCGGCCACGGCACCCCGCCCGCACGCCGCGCACCCGACGCTCGCCAGCTGGCCGGTCGGGCTGAGCGGCTGGACGGTCGTGCTCGGGCGCCGCCGCCAGCGGGCCATTGCCATCGCCCAGGCCCGGCGGCTCGCCGCCGTGGGCCTGGCGACCGGCGTCCTGGACTCGAGCCAGCACCCGCACCTGAAGCCGGGGTTCTACCTCGTGTTCAGCGGTCGCTACCCGAGCGGCGCTGCCGCCCTGGCGGCTGCCGCCGCCCTGCGAGCCCGCGGGGATCCAGAGGCGATCGCGCGCGAGGTCGCCCGCCCCGGCGGCCTATAGCGTCCACCAGGCGGCGAGGCGCTGCCGAGCCGCCGCCACGTGCGGGGACACCGGGAGGTCCCGCGGCGGCGTGCCGGCACCCCCCAGGGCGTCCATCGTCGCCACCACCGACCGCGCGAGCGCCGCCGGCGCGTAGCCTCCCTCCAGCACCGCCCCCACCGGCGCGCCGACCCGGCGGGCCGCGTCACGGACCAGGCAGGCCATGGCGGCGAACCCCGCCTCGGTCACCGCGCATTCGGCCAGCGGGTCCGCCGCGTGGGCGTCGTAGCCCGCCGAGAGCAGGACGAGCTCGGGCTCGTAGGTCCGCAGGAGCGGCACCACGATCCCCGCGGTCAGGGCGACGAACGTCTCGTCGCCCGACCCCGGCGGCACCGGCAGGTTGACCGTGAACCCGGTCCCCGCCCCCGAGCCGGCGTCGGCCGCCGGACCCGTTCCGGGGTACAGCGGCGACTGGTGGACCGAGACGAACAGGACCCCGGGGTCCGCGTGGAAGATGTCGTTCGTCCCGTTGCCGTGGTGGACGTCCCAGTCGAACACGAGCACCCGGGCGCACCCGAGCTCCGCCGTGGCGTGGCGGGCGGCCACCGCGACGCTGTTCAGCAGGCAGAACCCCATCGCGCGGCCGGCGGTCGCGTGGTGGCCGGGCGGACGGTGGAGGCTGAAGCCGGTGGCCGCCTCGCCCGCGCGCAGGAGCTCCGCGAGACGCGCGGCTCCGCCGGCGCCGTGCCGGGCCGCCAAGAGCGACCCGGCGCTCATCGTCGTATCGAGGTCGATCGCCCCCCCGCCCTGGGCGTCGAGCCTCGCCAGGCGCTCCAGATGCTCCCGGGTGTGCACGCGCTCGAGCATCGACGGCTCGGCGGCGGGCGACTCCAGCCGCCGCCAGCCGAGGCTGTCGCGCCCGGCCAGCTCCCGCTCGATCGCGTCCAGCCGGGCCGCCGCCTCGGGGTGCGGGCCGGGATCGTGGTCGAGCGAGCTGGGGTGGGTGAGCAGGACGGGCTCGCCGGCCATCGGCGGGTACCGTACCGGCCTTGCCCACGGCCGGAGCCCCGGAGCTGATCGTCGTCGGGGCCGGTGCGGCCGGGCTCTATGCCGGCCTCTGCGCCGCCCGCCGGGAGGCACCGGTGACGCTCGTCTCCGCCACGCCGCTGGCCGGGTCCTCCAGCTACTGGGCCCAGGGCGGCCTGGCGGCCGCGATGGCCGCCGAGGACAGCCCCGAGCTCCATCGGCAGGACACGGTCGCCGCCGGCCGGGACGCCGTGCGGGAGTCGGCCGCACGCGTACTGTGCGAGGAGGCCCCGGGAGCGGTGGCCGACCTCCTCCGCCTCGGCCTGCGGTTCGACGCCGATCGGGCGGGCGTGCTCAGCCTGGGTCTGGAGGGCGGACACCGGGTTCGCCGGGTGGTCCACGCGGGCGGTGCCGCCACCGGGCGCCGGCTCATCCGCGAGCTGAGCGCGCTCGTCGCGGCGCATCCGGGGATCACCGTGCTCGAGGAGAGCCGGGCGATCGCCGTGCTCACCGCGCAGGGACGGTGCGTCGGGGTCCGGCTGGCCTCCGGGCGGGAGCTGCGCGCCCGGGCGACGGTGCTGGCCACCGGCGGCGCAGCCGCGCTCTGGGCGCGGACGACCAACCCGGCGGGTGCCACCGGCGGCGGGCTGCTGCTGGCCCATCGGGCCGGCGCCGCGCTAGCCGATCTGGAGCTCATGCAGTTCCACCCGACGGCGGTCGTCGCTCCCGGGGACGCCGACGGGCTGCTCGTCACCGAGGCGGTACGCGGCGAGGGGGCAACCCTGCTCGATGACGCGGGCGAGCGGTTCGTCGACGAACTGGCTCCGCGCGACGAGGTGGCGCGGACGATCCAGCGGCTGATGGACGAGCGCTCGCTGTCCAGCGTCCAGCTCGACATGCGGGCGGTCGACGCCGCACTGTTCCCGAACGTGGTCGCGGCGCTGCGCCGGACGGGCTTCGATCCCGAGCGGCAGACGATTCCGGTGGCGCCGGCCGCCCACTACATGATGGGCGGGATCGCCACCGACCTCGACGGCCGCTCGACGCTGCCCGGGCTCTACGCCGTCGGCGAATGCTCGTGCACCGGCCTGCACGGCGCCAACCGGCTGGCGTCGAACTCGCTCACCGAGTGCTTCGTGTTCGGCGCCCGCGCTGCCTGCGCCGGGCTGGCCGAGCCGGCGACCGATCCCGGGGCGTCCGTGACTGCTCCCGGCGCCGGCCCGCCCCCGGATCTGGCCGCCGACTCCCGCACCGCCCTGTGGCGGAACGGCGGCCTGGAGCGGGAGGCCGGCGGCCTGTCGACGCTCGCCGCCGATCCTCATCCGCTCGTCGCGCTGATCGCCCGCTGTGCCCTGGCTCGCGAGGAGTCCCGCGGTGCCCACCAGCGGCGCGACTTCCCGGCTCGCGACCCGGCGCTCGACCACGTTCACATCACCGTTCGGGCGGACAGCCGGCCGGTCGCGGAGCGGTGGCTCTGACCGGAGTTCGCGCCGCTCCCTTAACGCCTGCTTAACACGTTCTTCGCCCCGTACTTCATACGGGATGGAGATACTGCGTGGCGTCCGTTCAACATTCTGTGCAACGCCAGCCGAGCGGGCCGACTCACGCGGCGGGAGCACCGGCTTCAGGGAGCCGAAAAAGAGGGAGGCTGCATGTACCGCTTCAGTCGTGCGATCTACCGTGACCTCGCCGGGCAGATCCTGGAGGATCCACACGGGTCCTGCCCGCACGCCAACCACGAGCGCGTGCTGCGCTCGTGCGAGGCGGCGATCGAGCGCTTGGCCACCGACCGTCACTACTTCGCCCGGCCGGCCCGGACGCTCTTCAACGACATCCGTGCCTACTTTCCGATGACCGCGCAGGCGCGCGTGCTGCGCGTCGTCGAGCGCTACCTCGCCTACGCCGACGAGTTCCTCGCCCGCCAGCCGCAGACCGGCTTCGACGTGTACGGCAACCCGCTGCAGTGCCGGGCCAGTACCCGCAAGGGCACGCCGTGTCAGCGGATGCCGCTGCCGCACAACGGCTACTGCCCAAGCCACCAGCACCTGGCCGAAACCGAGGAACTGGCTTCGCTCGCCGCCTGAGCACTCGCCGACGGGCCGATAGGGTCCGCGGGCGTGATCCTCGGGGTTGACGTCGGAGGCACGTTCACCGACGCCGTGCTCGCCGCACCCGACGGGCTGCACACCGCCAAGGCCCCGACGACACCGGAGGACCAGTCGGTCGGCGTGCTGGCGGCCATCACGGCGGTGCTGGAGCGCGCCGGCCGGGGTGCGGAGGAGGTCGAGCGCTTCGCCCACGGCATGACCGTGGCGACGAACGCGCTGCTCGAGGGACGGGGGGCGCGGACGGCGCTCATCGCCACCCGGGGATTCACCGACCTCGTCGCGCTCAGGCGCCAGGCGCGACCGGAGCTCTACCGGCTGTGCGCCGCCGGCCCGGCTCCGCTCGTCCCCGACGGGCTGCGCTTCGCCGCCGAGGAGCGAACCGGCCCCGATGGCCCGCTGCACGCGTTGAGCGAGGCGAGCGCCACCGAGCTCGCCGAGCGGGTGGCGGAAGCGGAGGTCGAGGCAGTGGCAATCTGCCTGCTGCACTCCTACCGTCATCCGGCTCACGAGCAGCAGCTGGCCGAGGCGATCGCCGCGCGTGCCCCAGCGGTGCACGTCTCCGCCTCTCACGCGGTCGTGGGCACGTTCCGGGAGTTCGAGCGCGCGGCCACCACGGAAGTCGATGCCGCCCTCTCCCCCCTGCTCACCGGCTACCTGCGGCGGCTCGCCGGCCGGGCGGAGGCGGCGGGCCTCCCCCGGCCGGCGATCATGAGCTCGGCCGGCGGGCTCATCTCGCTCGATCAGGCCGCCGCCCATGCCGCCCTGACCGTGCTCTCCGGGCCCGCGGCCGGGGCTGCGGGCGCGGCACACGTGGCCACGCAGGCCGGCGTCGCCGAGGCGCTCTGCATCGACATGGGCGGAACGTCGTGCGACGTCTGTGCCGTGCAGGACGGGCGGGTGGCCGAGCAGCCGGGGGGTGAGCTCGCCGGGCGGCCGCTGGCGCTGCCGATGCTGGCCATCCACACCGTCGGCGCCGGTGGCGGATCGATCGCCTGGCGCGACTCCGGGGGAGCCCTGCGGGTGGGGCCGCGCTCGGCCGGTGCCGTTCCGGGCCCGGCCGCCTACCGACGGGGTGGTGAGGCGCCGACCGTCACCGACGCCCACGTCGTGCTCGGGCGACTGGCGGCACTCGACGGCGGGGTGAGCCTCGACCGGGACGCCGCGCAGGCCGCCGTCAGCCGCCTCGCCGACTCGCTCGACCTCGATCCGTGGACGGCAGCCGAGGGCATCGTGCGGGTGGCCACCGCTGAGATGGTCCGCGCTCTGCGGGTCGTGACGGTCGAGCGCGGCGTCGATCCCCGGGGGCAGGCGCTCGTCGCGTTCGGCGGGGCCGGAGGGCTGCACGCCTGCGCCATCGCCGCCGAGCTGGGGATGGGGACCGTGCTGTGCCCCCGCGCCGGCGGGGTCCTGGCCGCGGTCGGCCTCGTGGTGGCACCGGTCCGGCGCGACGCACAGCGGACGGTGATGCTGCACGGCGAGGCGCTGAGCGGCGAGGCGGTGCGCGTCGCGGCGGCTGAGCTGGCCGACCGGGTGCGGTCCGAGCTGCCTCCCGGCGCCGAGCTGACCGCGGTGTACGAGCTGCGCTACCGCGGGCAGTCCTTCGAGCTGCCGGTCCCCGCCGGGCTGACGCCGACCGTCGAGGCCCTGCGGGGCGGCCTGCACCGACTCCACGATGCGCGCTACGGCTTTCACGACCCGGAGGGCGAGCCGGAGCTCGTGGCGATTCGCGTCACCGGCCGGGGCCCTGTACCCCCGGCCCCTCCGGGCAGCACCGGCCGCGGGGCCTCGCGCCGGCGGCGGACGGTCGTGCTCGACGGCGCTGAGCGGGGCGTCGAGGTGATCGGCGGCGAACCGGAGGCGGATGCCCGCTGCGCGGGCCCGGCACTCGTCGAGCTGCCGGGATCGACCGTGCTCGTGCCGGACGGTTGGCAGGGGACATTCGACGCCGCCGGGACGCTCCGCGTGGAGCGTCTGGCCGCATGAGCGACCCGATCGAGCTCCAGCTCGCGGTCGGCCGCCTGAGCGCGATCTGCGAGGAGATGGGCGCGGTCCTCATCCGGGCCGCCCACTCGCCGAACATCAAGGAGCGCCGCGACGCCAGCGCCGGGCTGTTCGACGCCGGAGGCGAGATGGTGATGCAGGCCGAGCACATCCCCGTCCACCTGGGCGCAATGCCCGCTGCCGTCGCCGCCGTGCTCGACCGCGACCACGCGCCCGGCCGCGCCTGGATCCTCAACGACCCGTACCGCGGCGGGACCCACCTGCCCGACATCACGGTGATCCTCCCCGCGTTCGCCGGGGGACGGCGAATCGGCTTCGCCGCCGTCCGGGCGCACCACGCCGACGTCGGGGGGCCTTCTCCCGGTTCGATGCCGGCCGACAGCCGGACCCTGGACGACGAGGGCGTCGTGATCGCACCGCAGGTGCTCGACGCCGACACGACTGAGCGGCTCGTGGCCCGGATGCGCCAGCCGGTGCAACGCCAGGCCGATCTGCGGGCACAGCTGGCGGCCGCCCGGGTCGGGGTGGAGCGCCTCGAGGGGCTCGCGCAGGCGGTGGGACCGGACGCGCTGGCTACCGCGATGGAGGACGTGCTCGACTACAGCGAGCGCCGCACCCGGGCCTGCCTGGCCAGCCTGCCGGACGGCGAGCGGTGGGCCGCGGACGTCATGGAGGGCGCCACGGGCGAGCTGAGCATCGCGCTGCAGGCCACGGTGGCGGGCGACGAGCTGACGCTCGACTTCTCCGGCACCGATCTCCAGCACGACGGCAACCTCAATTGTCCGCTCGCCGTCACCGAGTCTGCCTGCCTGTTCGCCCTCCGGGTGCTGACGGACCCGGAGATCCCGCCATGTGCCGGTGCCGGCCGGGCTCTCAGGATGATCGTCCCGGAGGGCTCGCTGCTGAACGCCCGTCGCCCGGCGGCGGTGGCCGGCGGCAACGTCGAGACCTCCTCCCGGGTGGCCGACGTCGTACTCGCGGCGTTCGGCCACGCGCTCGGCCAGGGGACGATGAACAACCTGACCCTCGGCAACGACGAGTTCACGTTCTACGAGACGCTCGGGGGTGGGCAGGGGGCATGCGCCGACGCCGACGGCCCGAGCGCGGTCCACGTCGCGATGAGCAACACGCTGAACACCCCGGTCGAGGCACTGGAGCTCGAGTTCCCGCTGCGGATCACCGAGTACGCGCTGCGCCGCGGCTCGGGTGGGATCGGCCGCCACCGGGGCGGCGACGGGGTGGTCCGGGAGCTCGAGGCGCTCGCCGAGATGGAGTACTCGTTGATCACCGAGCGGCGCCGGCACGCCCCGCCCGGCGCGGCCGGCGGGGCCGCCGGTGCACCGGGCCGCAACTCGGTCGACGGGCGGGAGCTCCCCGGCAAGGCCCACGGCCACCTGGCTCCCGGAGAGCGGCTGAGGATCGAGACCCCGGGCGGCGGCGGGTATGGTCGGCGGCCATGAGGATCGCCTTCCTCGGCCTGGGGATCATGGGCTCGCGCATGGCGGCCTGCGTGGCCCGGGCCGGCCACGAGCTGACGGTGTGGAACCGCACCGCGTCCCGCGCCACGGCGTTCGCGGCGGAGCACCCGGCCCGCGCCGCGGCCACGCCCGCCGCGGCCGCCGCGGGAGCCGAGTTGGTCGTGAGCATGGTGGTCGACGGCCCTCAGGTGGAGGCGGTGCTGCTCGGGCCGGACGGCGCGGCCGCGGGCGCGAGCCCGGGCACCGTCTGTCTCGACTGCTCGACGATCGGGCCGGCGTGGGCCCGGCGGATCGGTGGCGAGCTGGCCGGGCGGGGGCTCTCGCTGCTCGACGCGCCGGTGACCGGGTCTGCGCCGCGCGCGCAGGACGGCACGCTGACGATCATGGTCGGCGGTGCGGCGGCCGATCTCGACCGGGCGCGCCCGGCGCTCGAGGCGATGGGCCGCCTGATCGTTCCCTGCGGTGCACTCGGGCAGGGCCAGATGGTCAAGCTGCTGAACAACGCCGTGGCCGCGGTCAATACCGCCACGGTGGCACAGGCGCTCGTGCTGGGGTCCGCGGCCGGCGTCGACCTCGACGCCGCTGTCGCCGTGCTCGGCGCCGGCTCGGGCGCCTCGGCGATGCTGGAGCTGAAGTCCGATCCGATGCGCCGGCACGACTTCGCTCCGCTGTTCAAGCTCGACCACATGCTGAAAGACGTCGAGCTCTGCCTGATCGCGGCGACCGAGTCGGATGTCGAGTTCCCGCTCGCCGCGGCGGCGCGCGACGCGCTGGCGCAGGCGAGCGCGGCCGGACTGGGGGACCAGGACTTCGCCGCGCTGCTCACGGTGGTCGAGGCGGACGCCGGGATACGGCTCACCGGCTGAAGCTGCGCCCCCGTAGCTCCAGGAAGACGCCTATTTGCAGCGACATTATGGGATTTGCGGAACAGCCCGTAGAATTACACGCTCCCGGTGTCGCCGTTGCCGGTCGCCGGCTCGCGTACGGGAAACGATCAGTCCCCCACCTCCCATTGACTATGCCGATTGCTTTCAAAGAGTGGGCCGTGACCGTGCGGGCCCTAGCCGAAGGAGAGCAGCTCCTGACGCTCCGCAAGGGCGGTATCCGCGAGCCGGGCAAGCACTTCAAGCTCGACCACGACCGCTTCTTCCTGTACCCGACGTTCGACCACCAGAGCGCCGAGCTGGTCCGCGAGTCCCACCGGCCGGAGCTCGCTCGGGCGCTCGAGGAGGGGGTGTGGAGCGACGGCGAGCCGGCGCCCAACGCCCTGCTCGCCGGCCGGGAGCTCACCCCGCCCGACCGGGTGCGAATCCGGGCCTGGGCGGAGGTCGCCGCCCACTTCACGGTCACCGACCGCCGGGCCGTCGACGCGCTGTCGCCGTTCTACGTGTGGACCACCGATTACGCGGAGAAGCGCCTGGCCTGGAAGCGGCGCCACCCGCTGCACGTGATCCTGCTCCGGACCTACCGCATCCCCCGACCGGTGACGGTCAAGGTGCGCGACGAGTACGGCGGCTGCCGCTCGTGGCTGGAGCTGACCCGTGAGCTGCCGTTCGAGGGTACGCCGGTGCTCTCCGACGAGGAGTTCGATCGGGCGACGGAGGAGATCGCGGCGATCGCCTCCGACCGGCAGCCGGCTTTGGTCTGAGCTGTAGGCCACGGACGGTGGCCTGGGTCGAATCCCGCTCGGCGTCGTTCCGGGCGCGCCACGACAGCGCACACGGAACCGATGCTGCGGTGGTGCTCGAGTCACTCGAGCGCGTGCGGGCGGGGCTGACTGAGCTGCTCCCCCGCCTCCCGCCGGAGCTGACCGTCGTGCTGCATCCGGGCGCGATGTCGCTGGCCATGGCCAACCCGCTGCTCCCGGTCAGCTGGTGGCTGACCGCCCCCGCCGCTCGGCGCTACGTGGCCGGGTGGGCGGGACGTGAGGAGCTCCACGTGCTGACGCCCTCGGTGCTCGCCGCGCGGGCGTCGAACGTTGCCGGCTCGCAGGAGATGCTGGCCCTGGCGCCGGCTGCCCTGTACAGCCGGCGGGTGGTGACGGAGAACAACGACGACCTCGTCCGCGCGCGACGCGCCGCCCGCGCTGCCGCCGAGCTGCGCTGGGCGTGGCTGCTGGAGGGGGCGGCACGCTGGCTGTGCGGCCAGAGCGACCACGCTCGACCGGCCATCGCCCGCCGCCTGCGCGAGGGCCGCCGCCCGAGCTTCCCGCCGAACATCCGCGACGCTGCCCTGCTCGGCGGCACGGTGTTCGACCTGCTGGCCCACGAGCAGGGAGAGCGTGCCGCGGCGCGCTTCGCCACCCGGTGCCACCCCCAGGGGGCCCGCGCGGCCCTCACCCAAGCGTTCGACGGCCGGCCGTTCGTGCACACCGAGGGCGCCTGGCGCTCCCATCTGGCGCGCCTGGCCTCTGTCAGCTGAGCTCGCCGCTCAGTGGCTGAGCACCAGGCTCAGCACCCACACCAGGACCGCTCCGGCGGCGAGGGCCAGCACGAGCCCGGCGAGCAGGCGCAGCGGCGCCGGACCGGTACGGCCGGTCGAGGGACTGATCAGCTCGGCCTCGAGCAGCACCTCCCGCGCGGTGGACACCCCGGAGGCGGGGACGAGGACGTCACGCGGCCCGGCGGCCAGGAAGTCCGGGACGTCGAAGCCGGGCGATCGCCGCAACAGGCTGGGGACGCCCTCCTCGAGCAGGAGCCCCTGGATGAACTCGGCCTCGGCCTGGTTGCGCCCACCGGCCACCCGCACCAGCGCCCCCTCGCCGAGCTGGGGCTTGACCTTCCGCGCGCGGTCGTGGCGTGGATCAGCCCGAGAGGCGGCGAGCGGCTCGGGAACCAGCGGCAGCCGGCAGTCGGGGCAGAAGCGCTCGGCGGCGGGGCGCTCGGCACCGCAGTTCGGGCAGCGCGCGCGCTCGATCCGGCTCACCGGATGTCGAGCGCGACCTCGGTCACCTCGGCGCCCTCGATCCGCCAGGTCCGCACATCGGCGTCCCCGTTCGACACCCCGACGATGATCCACAGGACCCCCGGCCACGCCGCGGCGAAGTTGATGTCGGTCTGGGAGGGCTCGGGCGCGGTGCGCGTGTGGGAGTGGTAGATGGCTCCGAGCTCGAGCCCCGCCGATTCGATCTCGTCGAACACGATCCTCCGCAGGTCGCCGGGCTCGATCTCGAAGCGGTACGGGCTCGGCGGGACGCTCCGCGCGGGGTGGACGCGGACCAGCGCCCCGTCCCGCCGGGCGACCATGCCGCAGCACTCGTTCGGCACGTCTCGGCGGGCGTGGGCCACCATCTCGTCGATCAGGCCACGGTCGATGTCCATGGGGTGTCCAGGCAGGCTACCAACGCCTCATGGACGTCCGTCCGAGTGCCGATAGACGGCCCATGGAGTCAGATGTAAGAGTCCTACGGCAGCTGATCGACGACGGGATGTACGTCATCAACCCGCACGCGGTGGCCGATTCGGTCCTGATCCGCGCCCGTCTGCGGACCACGGTGGCCCGCCCGGTGCTCATGAACGAGCGCCGTGACGTCGAGGTTCGGTCCTTCCGGCGCGATCCCCGCGCGCGGTCGTTCCGCCTCGCCCGCGGGCACACCTCGCCGATCAGCCGCCGCTGAGCGCCGTCAGGGGCGGATCCCCTCGACGAACGCGTACGGCGCGGCGCGGTCGAAGTCCTTCGGCTCACGCAGCAGGCCGAGCAATGCCTCGTGCTCGGCCTCGCTGGCCAGCAGCTCGGCGGCCAGGCGCTGGTGGCCCGGATCGGCGAGCTGCGACATCGCGGCGTACAGGGCGCCTTCGGCGATCGACTCGAGACTGAGCAGGAGGTCGAGGCAGTCGTGCTCGGAGTGCAGGTCCTCGACGGTGCGCCCGACCCGGCGCTGCGCGAGACCGCGGTCGAGCGCGGTAGCCGGTACCGGGCCGATCGCCGGCAACGGAGCGCGGAGGGCGTGCAGCGCCTGCTGGAGCGCCCCCGCGTGCACCTGCTCGGCGGCGAGCACCTGCCGCGCCAGCCTGCGACCGCGGGCGCCGAGGTGATCGGAGGCGAGCACCCGCGCCACCACGGCGATCGTCAGGCGCTCGGTGCGCAGCAGGTCCTGGAGCAGATGCGTGTCGGCGGCGGCGGAGGCCGGAGGAGGCGTGGCTCCGGCGGGGGACGGGACGCCGAGCGTCAGCCGCGCGCCGGCCAGGAGGCCGGCCCCGATCAGGCGGCGACGGTCGAGCACCGGCTCACGGCAGCGGCGAGGGAATCGGGTTCTCGCCGCGCAGGGTGGCCAGGACCGCCAGGTGCTGGGCGTCGCTGCCGAGCACCGCGCTGAGCGCGGCGCGGACCTTGCCGTCGGACGCGCGCGGAACGAGGTCGAGATACAGCGCCAGCTGGCGGGCCTCCAGGTCGTGGAGCAGCTTCAGCACGTCCCCGGCGCTCCGCGGGTGGCCGAGGTCGTAGGCCGTGGCGTCCTTGGGGGGCCGGACCCCGGCTTGGGCGATCAGTCCGGCGATCTCGGCGGCGTGGGAGAGCTCGAGTCCGAGGAACCGCTGTGCCGCCCGCCCCGCGCGATGGCCGAGCAGCGGAACCGCCGCGGCGTAGGCGGCGATCGTCTGGCGTTCGAGGTCGAGCGCGCCGAGCAGCGCCTGGACGAGCGGCGGTTCCTGCGCCGGCACCGCGGGTCGCAGATGCCGCGGGCGTCCCCCACAGCCGCCGAGGACGGCGGCCGAGATCGCCGTGACGCCGAGGAGCGTGCGCCGGGATGGTCCGGCGTCGTCCTCGCTCCTCACCACCAGACGGTGGATTCCAGGTTCTCGATCTCCTCGAGCGGACGCGTGTAGATGCCGGATGAGAGGTACTTCCAGCCGTCGTCGCAGACGATGAACACGACGTTGCCCTCGTCGAGCTCGCCCGCGATCCGCACCGCCACCCGCGCGATCGCCCCCGAGGACACGCCGGCGAACAGGCGCTCCTCGTCGAGGAGCCTGCGGGTCCACAGGATGGCGTCGGTGTTGGTGACGAAGATCTTCCGGTCGAGCATGTCCAGATCGATGATCGGCGGGATGAAGCCGTCGTCGAGCGAGCGCAGCCCCTGCACCGGCTCCCCCTGCATCGGCTCGGCGGCCACGATCTTGACGCTGTCTCCCAGCTCCTCCTTGAGCCGGCGGCCGTTGCCCATCAGCGTGCCACCCGTGCCCAGGCCGGCCACGAACGCGCTCACGTCGTCGAGCTCCTCGAGGATCTCGGACGCCGTGCCGTGGTAGTGCGCGTTCGGGTTGGCGGCATTCCCGTACTGGTAGGGCATGTAGTAGGACGCATCGCGTTCGGCCATGTCCAGCGCCTTCTCCACCGCGCCGTTGGAGCCCTTCGAGCCCTCGGAGTACACGATCTCCGCGCCGTACATGCGCAGCAGCTCGGTTCGCTCCGGGGTGACGTTCTCCGGCATCACGACCTTGAGCCGGTACCCCTTGCGCCCGCAGATCATGGCCAGCGAGATCCCCGTGTTGCCGCTCGTCGGCTCGAGGATCGTCTGGCCGGGTGCGATCAGCCCCTTCTCCTCCGCGTCCTCGATCATCGCGCGGGCCACCCGGTCCTTGACCGAGCCGGTCGGGTTGTGGGACTCGAGCTTGGCCCAGATGCGCACGCCCGGCTTCGGGCTCAGCCGCTTCAGCTCGACGAGCGGCGTGTGGCCGATCGACTGGACGATGTCGCCGTAACGTCCCCCGCAGGGCCGGTTCTGGAGGCGCTCGACCGCCATTGCTTCAGGAAGTGTAGTGCGGATCGGGAGGGTCGATGGACCGCGGTTCCCCGCGGCGCCGCCGGAACTAACGCCAGCCGCCGGCCATGGCCGGCAGGATGACGAGCATGTCGGTCTCGCCGACCTCGGTGTCTAGCCCGTCCAGCACCCGCACGTCCTCGTCGTTGAGGTAGACGTTGACGTAGCGGTTCAGTTCTCCGTCACCGGAGAACAGCTGGTTCTGGGTCTCCGGGTGGGCGGCGGCCACCGAGCGCAGGATCTCGCCGACGTTGCCGCCTGCGGCAGACAGCTCCTTCTCGCCGCCCACGGCGGGACGGAGCACGGGCGGGATGCGGATCGTCGCCATGGTCCCGGAGCCTAGTGAGCGCCGGCGCAGAACGCCTCGTAGTCCGGGAACACACCCATCTCCTCGTCGCCGATCGCCTCGGGATGCCGTGAGCAGATCGGGCAGTGCGGGTCACGGCGCACCTTCACCTCGCTCACGGTCGCGGCGAGTGCGTCGTACATCAGCAGGCGCCCGATCAGCGGCGTCGCCCTCACCGAGGATGAGCTTGATCACCTCGGTCGCCTGGAGCAGGCCCATCGTCCCCGGCAGCACGCCGAGCACTCCATTGGCTCCGCAGGATGGGCGCGAGCTCGGCCGGCGGCGGAACCGGGAACAGGCAGCGGTAGCACGGCCCGTCGTAGGGCTTGAACACCGACAGCTGCCCCTCGAATCCGAGGATCGCCGCCGACACCACCGGGATCTGCAGCCGGACGCTGGCGTCGTTGAGCAGGTAGCGGGTGGGGAAGTTGTCCAGGCCGTCGACGACGATGTCGTAGCCCGGCAGGATGTCCATGATGTTCTCGACCCCGAGCCGCACCGCGTACTTCTGCACCTGCACGTCGGGGTTGAGCTCGTGGATCGTCTGCTCGGCCGAGTCGACCTTCGGGACCCCGATCCGCTCCGAGCTGTGGATCACCTGGCGCTGGAGGTTCGACAGGTCGACGACGTCGTTGTCGACGATGCCGAGCGTTCCGACGCCGGCCGCCGCCAGGTAGAGCGCGGCCGGCGATCCGAGTCCGCCGGCGCCGAGCAGCAGCACCTTGGCGTCGAGCAGCTTCTGCTGGCCCTCGATGCCGACCTCGGGGAGCAGCAGGTGGCGGCTGTAGCGCTCGCGCTGCTCGGCCGTCAGGGTGCGCGGCAGCTCGACCTCGTAACCGCGGTCCTTCCACAGCGTGAAGCCGCCGGTCATCGACTCGACGTGCTCGTAGCCGAGATCCTCGATCAGCGTGCGGGCCGCCCACGCCGAGCGGTTGCCCGAGGCGCAGTACAGGACGACCGGCTGGGCGCGATCCGGCGCCGCACCCTCGATGCGGGACTCCAGGTGGCTCTTGGGCACGTGCTTGGCCCCCGGGATGTGGCCCTGGCCCCACTCGTCCGTCTCGCGCACGTCGACCAACACGGTGCCGTTGCCCCGGCCGTCGTGCACGGCGCTCGGATCGACCTCGTCGATCTGGCTCTTGATCTGGCGGAGGACCTCGGCTCCGGACGGGCTCATGCGCGGAAACTCCTCAAAGGCGGTCGGCAATCCAATACTTCAGAGAGTGTAGCGGCCGGACGCCGTGGCCGACGCGAGGCGGGGCGCCCCCGGTCGGGCGCCCCGCGGCCGCGCTGTCCAATCACCGGCAGGGCCGTTCCCAGTGCTGTCGCGGGAGAGAGGTGCTCTGGCCCTGCACCGGGATTATCGGGATTGCTCGCCGCGGCCGATATCGGGTGAAGACCCCATCTTCGCTCATGCGCTCCCGCCCGCTGCTCGCCCAGGTTCTCGCCGTCAATCTCCTGCTCGTCGTCGGGACGGTGCTGGTGGCGACCCTCGCCCTCGACGTCCACTCGGTGAACATCGTCCGCGGCCAGGAGATCCCGGTGCTCGGCGCCGCGCTGATCGCGACCCTGCTGGGCAACTGGCTGTTGCTGCATCGCCGGTTCGAGCCGCTCGAGGACCTCATCTCGACCATGGAGTCCCTCGATCTCGCCGCGCCCCGGCCCCAGCAGCTCGCGCTGCCCCGGACCGACAGCGCCGAGGTCCAACGGCTCGAGGGCGCGTTCGGCCGGATGGTGGCCCGCCTGGAGACCGAGCGGCGGCGCGCCGGTCGGGCGGCGATAGAGGCCCAGGAGCGCGAGCGGCGGCGGATCGCCCAGGACCTCCACGACGAGGTCAACCAGGCGCTCACCGCGGTCTCGCTGCGCCTCCAGGCGTCGATCGAGCACGCCCCGCCGCCACTGCGCCACGAGCTCGAGGAGACCAAGCAGCTCTCCGGTCAGGCGATGGAGGAGCTGCTCTCGCTCGCCCGCCAGCTCCGCCCGGCGGTGCTCGACGATCACGGCCTGGTCGCCGCGCTCCGCTCCCAGGCGCGGGAGGTCGGGGACCGATCGGGACTCGAGGTGAGCTTCACAGTCACCGGTGACGAGGCTCGGTTGACGCCCGAGCAGCAGCTCGTCGTCTACCGGGTCACCCAGGAGAGCCTGTCCAACGCCGTCCAGCACGCGGGAGCGCGGCGGGTGGCGGTGGACCTGGCGCTCGACGTTCCGGCGCGCCTGCAGATCTCCGACGACGGGGACGGATTCGACGCCGGGGGACCACGGGGGCTGGGGATCACCGGCATGCGCGAGCGGGCGCTGCTCGTCGGCGGTCGCCTGATGATGCGCTCGCGGCCCGGACGCGGCACGACGGTGGAGCTGACGCTGCCGTGAGCCCTCCCACCCGCATCCTGGTCGCCGACGACCACGGAATCGTGCGAGCCGGGATCCGCCTGCTGCTCGAGCGCCAGCCCGACCTGGAGGTGGTCGGCGAGGCGGCCGATGGCGTCGAGGCGGTCGAGCTCGCTCAGGCGCTGCGGCCGGCGCTGTGCATCCTCGACGTCGGGATGCCGCGGCTGACCGGCCTGCAGGCCGCGCGGGCGATCCGCCAGCACCTCGTCGAGGCCCGGGTCCTGATGCTCTCGATGCACGACGACGAGCGCTACCTGTTCGAGGCGCTCAAGGCGGGAGCATCCGGCTACGTGCTCAAGCGGGAGGCCGACCAGGATCTCGTCGGTGCGGTGCGGGCGGTGATCGGCGGCGAGGCGTTCCTCACCAACGCCGCCGAGCGCTCGCTCATCCGCGAGTGGATGCGAGCCGGCGCCGACCGGCCGCGCGAGCCGCTCACCCCGCGGGAGGAGGAGGTGGTCAAGCTGATCGCCGAGGCGCACACGAACGCCCAGATCGCCGAGATCCTCCACCTGTCCGAGAAGACGGTCGAGTCCCACCGGGCCAACGTCCTGCGCAAGCTCGGGATGCGCGACCGGGTGGAGCTCGTGCGCTACGCCATCCGGCGCGGGCTGATCGAGGCCTGAGCCGCCCGCTCTACGCTGCGCCGTCGTGCGCGCGCCCGTCGACCACATCGCCGCTCCCCCCTTCCCGCGGGCCGCGGAGTGGGTGAACGTGGCCGGGCTGCGCATGGACCAGCAGCGAGGACGGCCGGTGCTGGTCGAGTTCTGGGACTTCTGCCGGCCGAACTCGCTGCGGACCCTGCCGTATGTGCAGGGGTGGCACGAGCGATACGCGGACGCCGGTCTGCGGGTGATCGGGGTGCACGCGTCGGGATTTCCGCCCTCCGGAGAGGTCGATGCGGTGCGGGAGGCGGTGGGCCGGCTCGGTGTGGAGTACCCGGTGGTGGTCGACGTCGAGTTCGAGATCTGGCGGGACTACGGCAACCTGGGGTGGCCGGCGCGGTACCTGTTCGACCAGCGGGGGCGGCTGTTCGACTATCACTACGGGGAGGGCGCGTACGACGAGACCGAGCGGGCGGTGCAGGAGCTGCTCGGGGTGGCGCGTCCGGTGATGGCGCCACTCCGGCCGGAGGACGCGCCGGGGGCTGAGCTCGTGCCGCAGACCGACGACGTCGAGGGCGAGTACAGCGGGCCGTACGAGGCGGGCGGGGTGTGGGCGGTGCTCGACGGGCACGGCACGGTCGAGGCGAACGGTTCGGTGGTGGAGGTCACCCATCCCGGTGCCTACCGCCTGCTCTCCCACTCGGTGAGCACTGCCGGAGCGCTGGCGCTGGAGGTGGGCGACGGCGTCCGCTGCTACGCGGTCTGCTTCACGCCGGGCCTGCGCGAGCTCGAACAAACTCGCTGACCCGGGGGACAGAATCGGCCGCTCTCGCCTCTTAAAGGATGTGGAGGAGTTTCGGGTGAAGCTGGTGCCCTCTGCCGCACTGGGACGGTGGAGTGGCGGTGAGGCGGGGGCCGCCGAGGTGGCGGCAGGGCAGCGAGGCGCGATCGCCGCCTGGCAGCTGGCCTGTCTCGGCATCGACCGGCATGCCATCCGGCGGCGTGAGCGCCAGGGCCGGCTGCATCGGCTGTTCCGCGGCGCCTATCTGTGGGGCAGCACGGTCGAGGCGCCCGGGGCGCGGGAGGCGGCGGCGCTGCTGACGTGCCGGCTGCAGGGGGTACTCGGTCTGGAGACAGCGGCGCATCTCTGGGGCCTCGGCCCACGGCCCGCGACGATGACGGTGATCCGCCGGGCGGGTGGCGCACGAGGTCAGCCGGGACTCATCGTCCGTCGCAGCGACACGCTCGGCCACGAGGAGGTGGTGCCGCGGTACGGGCTGCCGGTGACGAGCCCGTTGCGCACCCTGTTCGACCTGGCGGCGAACCGGTACCGCCGGCTGGAGCGGGCCGTGTCGGCCGCCCATGCCGCCGGACTGATCGATTCGCAGGCGCTGAGGGCCTACGCCGAGGCGCGTGCGGGGCTGCCGGGCGCTCCCGCGCTGCGAAGGCTGGCGGGGCTGGAGTCCCGCGGCTTCACCCGTTCGCAGAACGAGCGCCGGATGCGCGCGCTGTGCCGGGATGCCGGCCTCCCCCCGCCGCGCACCAACGTCCGGATGCACGGGTGGGAGGTCGATTTCCTCTGGCCGGCCGAGGGACTCGTGGTCGAGATCGACGCGATCAACACCCACGGGCACCTGGAGCAGTTCGACCGGGACCGGCGCAAGCAGCGCGCCCTCCTCGCCGCTGGGCACCCCGTTCTGCGCTTCACCGACACGATGCTCCACGGCGACGCGCTCGGCGTGGTGTCGGATCTGGCCGCGACCCTGGCGACGCTGCGCCGGTGACCGGTTGGGATCCCCCGGCGTCTGCGGCGCAGCGGCGCCATCCTCGTTCCGCGCAAACTCGCCCGGCGTCCAGTTCGCGGGCGCGCCGGGCGGGTTCGTCGCGCTATCCGCGCGCTTTTGCGCCGACGCGCCGGGCTAGCGGACGCGGGGCGGGTTTGCGCGCCGCGGCGGGGCCGGGCTAGGCGGCGCACCGGCGGGGCGGGCGGCCGGGCCGGCCGGCGCGGGGCGGGGCGGGGCGGGGCGGGGCGGGGCGAACGGGACCAGCGAGGTCAGTCGAGCAGGTTGACCACCCGCGGCGGCCCGGTGTGGCCCAGCTCCACCGCGAACCCGGCCCGGTACGGGCTGCGGCCCGGCTCGGCACCGAGCAGGCCGCCCTCCTCGACCCAGCAGCCGCTGTTCCACAGCCGGGCCCCGTCCGTGCCGGCCCACTCCGCCCCGACATCGCCCGGCAGCGGACCGGCGCGGTGGGTATGGCCGAACACCCAGTGGGCCGCCCCACCTCCGAGCCGCCGGACGACCTCGGCCTGGGCGATCAGGCCCGCCCGGCGAAGCGCCGGCCCGCTGAGATCGGTGCGCAGAGGACCGACCCCGGCCCGGTTGAGCAGGCCCACGCCACCGGCGAAGCCTGCCCGCAGCGCCGTGCGGCGCGCGCCGGCACGCGCCCGGGCCAGGCGCCCGCCGCCCGTGCCAACCGTCCGCCCGCCGATGAGGACCTCGCGCGCGCCGGCCGACGCGCCCGTGCCGGTCCGCGCTCCCGCCTGGGCCACCGCGTGGATCCAGGCGTACACCGGCGCCAGCGCGCGCTCGTAGTCGGCCACCGTCCGCGGGCCGCCTCCGGCTTCCCGCACCGCCCGGGCCGTCGCTCCCACCGCCAGGCGCTCGAGCATCGGCACCGTCGTGTGCCGGTCGCCGTAGTGGCCGTGGTGGGCGATCACGTCCTGGCGCAGCCAGACCGCCGGGTAGGCGACCCGCGCGCTCGCCGGGGCCAGCGCACCGATCACCGTGCCGAGCGGTTCGCCCGGCCCCCAGTCGACGGCGTTCTCCAGGGCCGGCGCGCGGCCGGAGCGCGCCTGCCAGGCCTCGATGAGGTGGTGGTCGTGGTTGCCCGCCAGGAGCACCACCTCGGCCCCACCGGGCAGCGCGCCACCGAGTGCCTGGAGCACCGGCACCGCCGCCTCCAGGGCCTCCCCCACCGGCCTGTGGCGGAACTCGACGACGTCGCCCAGCAGCACCAGGCGGTCAACCGTCGCCAGCCGGGCGCGCAGGGCGTCGAGGAACGTGCGCCGGGCACGCAGCAGATCGCGGCCGCCGGGCGCGCCCAGGTGGAGGTCGGAGACGACGAGGGTGCTCAGGCGGCCGCCAACGCCTGGCGGATCCGCTTGGGGAGCATAAAGCGAACGTCCTCCTGGACGACCTCGAGCTCCCGCACGTCCTCGGTTCCCCGGGCGCGGAAGAAGGCGACGAGCCGCTGGACGAGTGCCTCGGGCGCGCTCGCCCCGGAGGTGATGCCGACCACGCGCATGCCCTCGAGCCACTCCTCGCGCACCTCGGTCTCGTTGTCGATGAGATGCGACGCGGCCCCGTGCTCCCGGGCGACCTCGACCAGCCGGTTGGAGTTCGAGGAGTTCCGCGAGCCGATGACGAGCACGAGGTCGCACTCCCGCGCGAGCTGCTTGACCGCCGCCTGGCGGTTGGTGGTGGCGTAGCAGATGTCATCGGTACGAGGACCGGTGATGGCCGGGAACCTCCGGCGGAGCGCCTGGATGATCGCGTGGGTCTCGTCGACCGACAGCGTCGTCTGGGAGATGTACGCCACCCGCTCGGGATCGGCCACCTCGAGCGCCTCGACGTCCGCCTCGGTCTCGATCAGCACGATCGACTCAGGTGCCTCCCCCATCGTCCCCTCGACCTCCTCGTGGCCGGCGTGGCCGATCAGGACGATCGTGTAGCCGTCAGCGGCGAACCGCTTCGCCTCGACGTGGACCTTGGTGACCAGCGGGCACGTGGCGTCGATCGTCGAGAGCCCGTGCGCGGTCGCGTTGGCGTGCACCGCAGGCGCCACCCCGTGAGCGGAGAAGACGACCATCGCACCGTCGGGGACCTCGGTCTCGGACTCGACGAACACCGCGCCGCGCTGGCGGAGCTCCTCGACCACGTGCTTGTTGTGGACGATCTCCTTGCGGACGTAGACGGGTGCGCCGTGCAGCTCGAGCGCCCGCTCCACGGTTTGCACCGCCCGGTCGACGCCCGCGCAGTAGCCGCGCGGGGCGGCGAGCAGCAGCGTGTCCGGGGTCGCCGTCATCCGCCCGATGAGTGTAGAGGCGGCTCGGGTAGGGTTGGAAACGCACATGCCCCAGCGCCACCTCGACCGCCTGAGCTCCACCGACGCGTCCTTCCTGCACCAGGAGGGCACCGCCTCGCACATGCACATCGGCGGCGTGCTCCTGTTCGAGGGTCCGGCGCCGGACTTCGAGGCCTACCTCGACCACGTGCGCGGCCGCCTGCACCTCGTCCCGCGCTACCGCCAGAAGCTCGTCCACGCCCCGCTCGAGTCGGGCCGGCCGCTGTGGATCGACGATCCCGACTTCAACCTCGAGTACCACGTCCGCCACACCGCGCTGCCGGCGCCGGGCAGCGAGGAGCAGCTGATGCAGCTGACCGCGCGCCTTGCCGCCCAGCAGCTCGACCGGGCCAAGCCGCTGTGGGAGAGCTGGATGGTCGAGGGTGTGGCCCCGGCCCGCCCCGGGGAGCCGGAGCGGTTCGCGCTGGTGTTCAAGACCCACCACGCGCTGGTCGATGGGGTGGCCGGGGTCGATCTGGCCACCGTGCTGTTCGACGCCGAGCGCACCCCGCCGCCCGAGCACCAGCCGGGAGCGGAGCTCGGACCGTGGCAGCCGCGCCCCGAGCCCACCCCGGCCGAGCTCGTGCTCGCCGGCCTCCGAGGGGCCGTCGGCATCTCGGGGGAGATCATCAGCCGGGCGCTCGCCGCATTCACCCGCCCGGAGGCCTCGCTCGGGCGCCTGCGTGACGCGCTCGAGGGCGTGGGCGAGATCGTGTGGGCGGGACTGAACCCGGCCCCGGAGACACCGCTCAACGTGCCGATCGGGCCGCACCGCCGGTTCGCGGTCGTCCGCGCACAGCTGAGCGACTTCAAGGAGGTCAAGGACGCGCTCGGCGGCACCGTTAACGACGTCGTGCTGGCGGTGGTGGCGGGCGCGCTGGCCGATTGGCTGCGGGCGCGGGGGGTGCGCACCCAGGGGCTCGAGCTCCGGGCCCTGGTGCCGGTGTCGGTTCGCACCCACGACCAGCGCGGGACGCTCGGCAACCAGCTGGCGGCGATGCGCGGGCCGCTCCCGGTCTACATCACCGACCCGGTGGCGCGGTTGCGGTTCGTGCGCCGCGCGATGGACGGCCTGAAGGAGTCCAAGCAGGCGGTGGGCGCGGCGACGCTCGCCGCGGTGAACAACCTGGCGCCCCCGACCGTCCTGGCCCAGGCGAGCCGGCTGAACTTCTCCACCCGCTTGTTCAACCTGCTGGTGACGAACATCCCGGGCCCGCAGCTCCCGCTCTACGTGCTCGGACGCGAGCTCCAGGAGCTGTTCCCGGTCGCGTTCCTGCCTGAGCACCACGCGCTGGCCATCGCGATCATGTCCTACAACGGGGCGATCGACTTCGGCCTGCTCGGCGACTACGACGCGCTACCGGACATCGACCTGATTGCCCGCGGCATCGAATCGGCGCTCGCCGAGCTCAAGGCGGCGGCGAGGCAGGGCGGCCGCGCGCCGGCGGCCGAGCCAGTACGCCCGGCGGAGCCGGCAGGCTCCGCGCGGCCGATCATCCCGGCGGTGCGCTCACGGCCGACCCGGGGACCGGCGGCCGACATGCGCGCCAAGCGCGTCCGGACCCGCCGCCGCCCCTCCGGCTGAGCCGACAGCAGCGTGGGCAGGCGGCCGCGGGCCGGTACCGAGCTCAGAAGCCGAGAGCGAACTTGGCGTCTTCGCTCATCCGCTCCGGCGTCCAGGGCGGCGAGAACGTCATCGTCGGCTGGACATCGCTCACCCCGTCGAGATCGCCCACGAACTCCTCGATCTGCTCGGAGACCTGGGGACCGATCGGACACCCCGGACTGGTCAGCGTGTACGTGACCCCTACGACCCCGGCTTCGTCCACCGTCACGTCGTAGATCAACCCCAGCTCGACGAAGTCGAGCCCCAGCTCCGGGTCGATGACATCCCGCAGCGCCTCGGTGATCTCGTCGACGGTGGTCATGCACCGAGTGTACGAAACCTCGTCGGGTCCTTGTCAGGCCCGGGCCAGGTCGGATAGGTTTCCCGGATCGTCGCGTTCCACGAACACCGGGAAGGTGGAAGCGCGGTCCTGCGATGCGCCGGAGACGAGGACCGGGTGACCCAGGGGCGCCGTCGGCGGGCGCTGGTGCGCGCGATAGCGGCGGAGAGCGACGTCGTCGTGGATCTCAGCGACCTCACGTTCGCCGACACGTCGCTGATGCTCGACCTCGCCATGCTGTCGCGGCGGCTGCGACGACGGGGCCGGGCGATGTGGATCCACGGCGCGCAGCCCCAGATCCGGACGCTGATCGAGCTGGTCGGGCTGCACCGGCTGCCCGGCGTGCGGTTCGACGGCCCGCCGCCCGCGTTCGCCTGACCGAGCCCGACCCACCGCCGGGCACTAGCCTCCCGGCCGTGCCCGAGCCGCTGCCCCTGTTCGCCTTTGCCACCCCCGACGGCTCGCGAGCCGGTCTGGCCCTCGGCGATCGCTTCGTGGCCACACCCGACGGCCCGGCCGAGGCGACGGCGGAGGTCGAGCTCGGCGAAGACGCGGCAACGCTGCGCGCCGGCGAGCTGACGCTTCGCGCGGCGCTGCGGCGACCGGCACCGGGGGAGCTGGGGGCCGGGCCGCTGGACGGTGATGGAGAGGCCGGTGCGGTGGCCGGCGCCGTGCCGGCTCCCGATCGCGGCGAGTCGCTCCGGCTGGCCACCGCCGTGTTTCCGGGCGCTCGCGCGTTTGGCCTCGCCGCTCGGCGCCCGCGCCGGGCTCGCGGCCACGACCGAGACGAGCTCGCCGCCCTCGTGGTCGAGGCCGAGGTCCCCCGTCCGGTGGAGGACCCGCGCCTGTCGGTGACGCTCGACGGGCACGGCGTACCGCTCCGCATCGGCCTGGAGCTGTGGCTGGCCATCGAGCCACCCGAGGACGAGGAGGCAGAGGCGGAGCCTTACGAGCCGCCACGCCGGGCCTCCGGGGAGGTGAGTGATTCGCCGGCGCGGTTCACCGTGAGCGGAGTGTCGGCCGAGGCCTACCCGGTGCGCTGGCGATCACGCGGGGAGGACGGATTCGGCTGGTTCGTGCTGGTCGGCGGCCGGTGAGCCGCATCGAGGCGATCGTGTGCGACTTCGGTGGCGTGCTGACCACGCCGCTCCTCGACGCCTTCTCCGCCTACGCCAGACTGTCGGGCATCGAGCTCGGGCAGCTCGGGCAGGCGATCGCCGCGGTCGCCGAGCGAACCGGCGTCAACCCGCTGTTCGCCCTCGAGACCGGCGAGATGACCGAGGCGGCGTTCCTCGGCGGGCTCGAGGGCGCGCTCACCGAGTCGCTGGGCCGCGAGGTGTCGCTGCACGGCTTCTCCGAGCACTACTTCGCCCACCTGCACCCCAACCAGTCGATGATCGAGCTGATGCGCACGCTCCGCGACCGCGGCCTGCGGATGGCGATCTGCACCAACAACGTGCGCGAGTGGGAGCCCCTGTGGCGGGCGAAGCTCCCGGTGGAGGAGATCTTCGAGCTCGTCGTCGACTCGGCGTTCGTCGGGCTGCGCAAACCCGACCCGCGGATCTACGCCCTGACCCTGGAGCGCCTCGGCGTGCCCGCGGAGGCGGCGCTGCTCGTCGACGATGCGGAGATCAACTGCGACGCCGCGCGCGCACACGGCATGTCGGCGGTGTGGTTTCAGACCAACGCGCAGGCACGGGCCCAGATCGAGCGCACACTCGCCGCCTGAGAACTCAGTTCTCGACGCCCAGCCGGTCCCAGCAGTACAGCTCCAGGCACTCTTGGGCCAGCTCGACGCAGCGCTCGGGCGACAGCCAGGGCAGCACCGTGTCGAACGCCTGCTCCTCCCCCACCCCGGCTTCGAACGCCTCCTCCCCTCGGAAGCCGGCGGCGATCTTCAGCGCTTCCCGCCGGTTCTCGCCGAGGGACGGGAACACGTTGACCAGGAACTCCTTGTTCGGCAGCGGGTGGCCCACCTCGAGCGAGGCGTGCCAGGCGGCGAGGAGCGAGAGATCGTGCTCGTCGAGATCGGCCACCGCCTTGGCGTAGTGGGACATCAGCTCGGACTCCGGGATCTCGTCGACCCACGCGCGGACGACCTCCCCGAGGATCTGCCGGCGCGCCTCCCGCCCCACCGACTCGGCGATGACCCGGATGGCGTTCTGCGGTTCGATGAAGCACAAGGGCATTGCGGCTCCGCGTGAGAGATGGCCTGTACCCGACGGCGCAGAAGGTAGGTGGTGCCCCGGACGTATCGCGACGCCCATGACTGCCCTGCGGCGGCGCTCAGAGGGCGAGCGCGCGGCGGACCGGCTCGGGCTCGCCGTCGAGCCCGTCGGGCATCCCGGCTCGGACACGCTCTCGCCGCTCCCAGTTGTAGAGGCCGAGGTCGAGCGCCTCCAGCGGCAGCCCGGCGTCCTGCGCGAGCGTGGCGGCCCGCCGTTCGAGCAGCAGCGGATCACCGATGCCGAACGCCCGCTTGGCGGCCACGGTGACCGCGTTCTCGCCCCCGAGGGCGAGGGAGGCCGGGCGCAGCGCGTAGCGTCCGAGCCGGCCGAGCGTCACCAGGAGCTCGTACCGGGCGTCACGATGCAGGCCGGGCAGGGCGAGGCGCTCGTACACCCGGGCGAATCGTCGCTCGCCGGTCCATCCGGACTCGCCGGTGAACGCCTCCGCCTGGCGGCCGGCCCGCGCCGCCCAGGCGCGGTAGGCCTCGAGCGTGCGCGGCCCCCGATCGGGCCTGTGCGCGCCACGGGGGCCGCCGGACACCTCCCCCAGCTCCGGCGCCGCACCGGAGGCCCAGGGGGTACGGACGCGCGCCACCTCGGCGAACGGTTCGGCCGTCTCGAGCGGACCGAGGTATGCGATCAGGAACGCCAGCCACGTCGCCTCCTCGACGTCTTCCCCGCTCGCCACCTCGGCGTAGAGGCCCGGTGGAGCGTGCTCGAGGACCTCGAGCCGGGCGGCGGCGAACGCCAGCTCCGCCGCGAGCCGTTCGGCCTCGCTGCTCGACTTCACTCCCGGGACGAGTGCGGAGCGATAGCCGTCGTCCTGACCGCGATCCAGCATCCGGACGCGCACGCCGGCCCCCGCCGCGCGCCGGCCGGCGGCGGGCGGGCGGGCCGCGGATGGCCGGGGCGGAGCGTCGGGACGCGGCTGATTCACCCGCGGGGCGCCCGAGGAGACGAGGGGTCGCGCCTCGATCGACTGCTCACGCGAGCAGATCGAGCAGTTCTGGACCAGCCGGTTGTGACGGCAGAACGACGGCACCCCACCATCGTGACACCTGGCGCCGGCGGCGCCGAGGCCGGGGAAGGTCCGGGGGGCCCAGATCCATCTGGGCCCCCCGGTGAGCCAGGGAAGTGGGGGCGCAGTTCCCTGACCGATTCGGCGAACGGGTCCGCCGCACGCTTGTGGTGCATCGAGCCGCCGCCGGTGAAACCCCGTACCGAGGACGCCAGTCGACCCTAGCAGGCAGATCCCCCGCCGAAGATGCTTCAGGGGCGCCGCGTGCCGGGGCCGCTGAAGAACTCCTCCCACGGCCGCACGGTGCCCGCCGCCTCCGCCTCGTGGCGGAGCGTCCGATCGTCCTCGTCGCCCCGCGAGGCACCGACGGCCAGCAGGTCGCGGTCGGCGTCCATCGGGCTGCCGCCGAGGTCCTTGTTGACGATCCGGGCGCACTTGCGGCCCTCGGAGATCGCGGTGACCACGAGCGACTGGCCGATGCGCGCGTCACCGGCGGCGTAGACCCGCTCGATCGAGGTGCGGTACGTCTGGCGGGTGCGGATGTTGCCGCGGGGGTCGAGCTCCACCCCGAGTTGCTCGACCAGCCCGGCGTGCTCGGGATGCTCGAACCCAATGGCGATCAGCACGAGGTCGGCCGGGAGGGCGAACTCCGTGCCCGGCACCGGCGTGAGGTCGCGTGACGACGTGCCGGTGACCTGGCGCGCGTAGACCCGCTCCACCCGGCCGTCGCCGTCGAAGCCGGTCACCTCGGTGCCCCACCGCCGCTTGCCGCCCTCCTCCAGCGCGTACGTGACCGGCGTCCGCTTGGGCGGCAGCGGCCACGGATGGCGAGGGTCGACACCCGCCTCCGGCAGCGCGGCGTAGACGTCGAGCATCACGACGCTCGCCGCCCCTTCCCGGTGGGAGTTCGAGATGCAGTCCATCCCGGTGTCCCCGCCGCCGATCACGATGACGCGCCGGCCGGCCGCCGAGATCACCCGCTCGGGCGGCGTGGACCGGAACGCGCGCCCCTCCTGCGCGGCGACCCATCGGTTGCGCTGGTAGAGGTAGTCCATGGCGAAGTGGATGCCGCTGAGCTGGCGGCCCGGCACGTCCATGTCACGCGACACGCGCGAGCCGATCGTCACCACGACGGCGTCGAAGCGGCCGGTGAGCTCCGCCGCTGAGATGTCGCGCCCGACGTCGGTGTCGTAGACGAACTCGATGCCCTCCGCCGCCAGCACCTCGACCCGCCGGTCGATGATCCGCTTCTCCAGCTTCGCGTCCGGGACGCCGAACCGCATCAGGCCCCCCGCCCCCTCGTCCCGCTCGTACACCGTGACGTTGTGGCCGGCCTTGTTCAGCTCCGCCGCCGCCGCCAGTCCTGCCGGGCCGGCACCGACCACCGCCACCTGCTTGTCGCTGCGCCGTGCCGGAGGATCGGGCGTCACCCACCCCTCGACGAACGCCCGCTCCGCGATCGCCAGCTCGATCTGCTCGATCGTCACCGCTTCGTCGTTGATCGCCAGCACGCAGGCCGACTCGCACGGCGCTGGGCAGATCCGGCCGGTGAACTCCGGGAAGTTGTTCGTCAGATGGAGCTGCTCGATCGCCTCCCGCCACTTGCCGCGGTAGACGAGGTCGTTCCAGTCCGGGATGAGGTTGCCCAGCGGGCAACCCTCGTGGCAGAACGGGATGCCGCAGTCCATGCAGCGAGCGCCCTGACGCTGGAGCTCCGGCTCGGGCTGGAGCGCGAAATACTGGCGGTAGTCGTGCACCCGCTCGGCCGGGTCGCGCTTGTCGAACCCGACGCGATGGATCTTCAGGAAGGCTCCGAGCTCACCCATGGGAGCCGGTGAGGCTACCAGCGCGCCGTCCGGGCCAGGCCATAGAGTTCTCCCGTGCGGAGCCGGACGTTTTCCCTGCTGGTGGGGGTGCTGACGACGGTGCTCGGTGTCGCCCTGCCCTCAGCGGGTGCCGCAGCGACTTCCTCCTCCGCGGCACCGGCGCTGACGCTGCACGGACCGGCGCTCGTGCGCGGCGGTCACCCGGCGGTGCTCAGCGGCACCCTGGCCGGCGCGCCGTCCGGGACGTCGGTCCGGCTCTACCGGGTCGAGCCTCCCGCCGGACCGCAGCTCATCCGCACCACCGCCACCGGCACCGCGGGTGGGTTCACCTTCACCGTGTTCCCCGATCGGACGATGACGCTCGTGGCGGCCGGGGGCCTGCCCGGGGCCAGCGCGCGGATGACCGTCCAGGTGCTCGATCCCGTGCGGGTGCAGGCCGTGGCGCTCCCGCTCGGCCGCGCCGAGGTGGCGCTCGTCCTCGTCCATCCGCGCAGCCTGCGCTGGAACGGTGCGCGGGTGCGGTGGACGTTCACCCGCGGCCGCCGCACGATCGCGCAGGTCGCCGGCCGCACCACCGTCCGCAGCATCCACGCCACGTTCCTGCGCGTCGTCGCCACCCTGCCCGCCGGCACGCTGCGCTGGTCGGCGTGCTTCAGCGTGCCCGACGCCACCGCGCTGGCCGACCCCGGGCGCCCTCGCGGCTGTGCAGGGCGGGGCTATACCGGCACCGTGCGGCTGCCGGACGGCTATCCCGGGCCCGGGGCGATCGCCCGCGCGATCGCGTATCTGGCCGGCCGCACCGGCCGCACCGGCCTGGCGGTCGTCGACAGCGAGGGCCGGCTGACGGGTTGGCACGAGCACTGGCGGTTCGTCTCGGCGAGCGTGGTGAAGGCGATGCTGCTCGTCGCCTACCTGCGCCGGCTGGCCCGGCTCGGCTACCGCTCCGTGCCGGGCTCGGCGAACTCGTTCCTGTATCCGATGATCAACGTCTCCGACAACTCGGCGGCCACCACGACGTGGTCGATCGTCGGCGACGGGGGCCTGTACGACGTGGCTCGGGCGGCGGGGATGACGGACTTCTCGATCGCGGGGATCTGGGCCAACGCCCAGATCTCCGCGGCCGACCAGGCCCGGTTCTTCTTCGAGATGGACTCGCTCATCCCGCCTGCGTTCGTCGGCTACGCCCGGGGGCTGCTGTCGACGATCGCCGGCTACGAGAGCTGGGGCATCCCGGCCGTCGCCCGCCCGCGCGGCTACACCGTCTTCTTCAAGGGCGGCTGGCGGGGGACCAGCCTCGGTCAGCTCGTGCACCAGGTCGGTCGCCTGGAGGGTCACCGGCTCACGTTCGCCATGGCGGTGATGACCGACGGCGATCCCTCGATGGGCTACGGGATCGACACGATCCAGGGGGTGGCGGCACGGTTGCTCTGAGGTTCGAACCGCGACGATGACGGCGCCGGATTACGAGCGCGACCCACGGGTCGACGCATACCTGAGCGGACTGCCGGAGTGGCAGCGCAAGCTCTGCCAGCGGCTGCGCGACATCATTCACGCGGCGGATCCCGAGATGCAGGAAACGGTCAAGCGCCGGGTGCGCCCCTATTTCGTCCTCCGGGGCAACGTGTGCGCACTGCTGGCCACCAAGGACCACGTGAACGTCTTCATGTACGACGGCGCGATCGTGCCCGACCCCGACGGCATCATCACCGGCGGGCACGACAATCAGACTGCGCGGACGATCGCGCTCTACGCGGACTCCGAGCTGAACGAGGCGGCCCTGATCCGGATGCTGCGCCAGATCGTCGCCCACAACCGCGCCGGAGGGTGGCGGTCGCTGAAGGCGACGGGCGGCGCGGACCCCTGAGCGCGAGGGCGGCGCTGCGCTAGGCGGAGGCCCGGGTCGGCTCGCCCAGCGACTCGACCGGCGGCTCGGAGTCGGGGCGCCCGCCGTCGTCCGCCGCCGCCTGCTCGGCGAGCGCCTGCTTGTAGTCCCGTGGCATCACCTTGACGAATCGCTCCCGCGCCCGTTCCCAGGAGTGCAGGACGTTGCGGGCCACGATCGAGCCCGTGCGCTGGGCGTGCTCGGCGATGAGCGCGCGGAGCTCCTCGGCGTCCGCGTCGCCCACCGGGTCGAGGTCGACGAGCTCGGTGTTGCACCGTCCGGCGAATCGGCGGTCGACGTCGTAGACGTAGGCGATCCCGCCGCTCATGCCGGCGGCGAAGTTCCGGCCGGTCGGCCCGAGCACGACGATCCGTCCGCCGGTCATGTACTCGCAGCCGTGATCGCCGACTCCCTCGACCACCGCCTGCGCGCCGGAGTTGCGCACCGCGAAGCGCTCGCCGGCCAGGCCGCGGAAGAACGCCCGGCCGGCGATGGCGCCGTACAGCACCGTGTTGCCGACGATCATGTTCTCCTCGGCGGGGAACAGCGCCTTGTCCGGCGGGCGCACGGCGATCACCCCGCCGGACAGGCCCTTGCCGGTGTAGTCGTTGGTCTCACCGCGCAGGGCGAACGTGACCCCTGACGCCAGCCAGGCGCCGAAGCTCTGGCCCGCCGAGCCGGAGAAGGCAATCTCGATCGTGCCCTCCGGGAGCCCCTCAGCGCCGTGCTGACGTGAGATCTCGCCGGACAGGATGCCGCCCACGGTGCGGTTGACGTTGCGCACCGGCACCGGCCCGAGCCGGACCGACTCGCCCAGGTCGAGGGCCGGCGCGCAGGAGCGGACGAGCTCCCAGTCGAGCGCGTCGTCGAGCACCGGGACCTGGGGGCGGGTGCGGCAGCGGGGGGCGTCGGGTGGCAGCTCGGGCACCGCGAAGACCTGGGACAGGTCGACCTTCGAGGCCTTCCAGTGCTCGATCGCGCTGTCCAGCTCGAGCAGCTCGCTGCGCCCGATCATCTCGCCGACGGTGCGGATGCCGAGCGAGGCCATGATCTGCCGCGCCTCCTCGGCCACCAGCATGAGGTAGTTGACGACGTGGTCCGGGGTGCCTTGGAACCGGGCGCGGAGCTCCGGGTCCTGGGTGGCGACCCCGACCGGGCAGGTGTTCAGGTGGCAGACGCGCATCATGATGCAGCCCATCGCGATCAGCGGTGCGGTGGAGAAGCCGAACTCGTCGGCGCCGAGCAGTGCCGCCACCACGACGTCGCGCCCGGTCTTCATCTGGCCGTCGACCTCGACGGTGATCCGGCTGCGCAGATCGTTGAGCAGGAGCGTCTGCTGCGTCTCGGCCAGCCCGATCTCCCACGGCACCCCGGCACCGTGGATTGAGGACTGGGGCGAGGCGCCGGTCCCGCCGTCGTGGCCGGAGATCGTGACGTGGTCGGCGTTCGCCTTGGCCACTCCGGCGGCGACCGTCCCCACCCCGACCTCGGACACGAGCTTGACGCTGACGCTCGCCCCGGGGTTGGCGCAGCGCAGGTCGTAGATGAGCTGCTTGAGGTCCTCGATCGAGTAGATGTCGTGGTGCGGCGGCGGGGAGATGAGCCCGACGCCCGGCGTCGAGTTGCGGATCCGGGCGATGTAGGCGTCGACCTTGTGGCCCGGCAGCTGACCGCCCTCGCCCGGCTTGGCGCCCTGCGCCATCTTGATCTGGAGCTGATCGGCGTTCACCAGGTAGTTGACGTGAACCCCGAACCGCCCGGAGGCGATCTGCTTGATCGCCGAGCGGCGCGAGTCGCCGTTCTCGTCGGGGATGTAGCGCGAGGCATCCTCCCCCCCCTCGCCGGTGTTCGACTTGGCGCCGAGCCGGTTCATGGCGATGGCGAGCGTCTCGTGCGCCTCGCGGGAGAGAGCGCCGAGGCTCATCGCCCCGGTGGTGAAGCGCTTGACGATCTCGGCGGCGGGCTCGACCTCTTCGAGCGGCACGGCGGGGCCCGCCGGCCGGAAGCTCATCAGCCCGCGCAGCGCGGCGCGGCGCGAGGCCTGTTCGTTGGCCAGGACGGCGAACTCCTCGTAGGTCTGCCAGCCCTCGCCGTTCTGCCCCCGCACCGCGTGCTGGAGCTTGGCCACGGTGTCGGGGTTCCAGGCGTGGATCTCCCCGTCGCGCCGCCACTGGAGGAAGCCTCCGACCGGCAGGAGCTCCCGGTCGGTGCGCGGGTAGGCGCGGTAGTGGCGCTCCATCGCCTCGGTTGAGAGCTCGTTGAGGCCGATCCCGCCGATGCGCGACGCCGTGCCGGTGAAGTGCTCGGCGATCAGCTCCGGCTGGAGGCCCACCGCCTCGAAGATCTGCGCCCCGCAGTAGCTCTGGATGGTCGAGATCCCCATCTTGGAGATCGTCTTGAGCAGGCCCTTGCCGATCGCCTTGACGATCCGCTGCTCGGCCTCGTCGCGCTCGAGGTCGACCGGTAGCAGCGAGCGGTCGGCCAGCTCGTCGAGCGACTCGAACATCAGGTACGGGTTGATCGCCGCGGCGCCGTAGCCGATCAGCGTCGCCATGTCGTGGATCGAGCGGGGCTCGCCGGATTCGATCACCAGGCCGGTCCGCAGCCGCGTCCCCCGGCGGACGAGATGGTGATGGACCGCGGCGACCGCGAGCAGCGACGGCATCGCCACCCGCTCGGCGCCCAGGTTGCGGTCGGACAGGATGAGGATGTTCGCCCCGTGCTCGACGTAGCGGGCCGCTTCGGCGGCCAGGTCATAGAGCCGGAGCTCCATGCCGTCTGGTCCCGACTCGATCGGCCACGTGATGTCGAGCGTGGCGGCGTCGAACACCTCGTGGGAGACCTGCCGCAGCTTCTCCAGCTCGTGGTTGCGCAGGATCGGCTGGTCCATCACGAGCTGGTGGGCCTGGTCGGGCGACTCCAGGAGGAGGTTGACCTCGGCGCCGACCCCGGCCTGGAGGCTCATCACGACGTTCTCCCGGATCGGGTCGATCGGCGGGTTGGTCACCTGGGCGAACAGCTGCTTGAAGTACGAGAACAGCGGCGGCTGGCGGTCGGAGAGGATGGCCAGCGCGGCGTCGTTGCCCATGCTCGCCACCGGCTCCTCGCCGCGCGTGGCCATCGGCGCGATGATCAGCCGCAGGTCCTCCTGCGAGTAGCCGAACGCGAGCTGCTTGGAGCGCAGCGGCTCGATCCGCGGCGTGCGCGGCTGGCGTTCCGGGAGGTCGGCGATGTGGACGACCGACTGGCGGTACCACTCGCCGTACGGCTTGCGGCTCGCCACCCGGCGCTTGGCCTCCTCGTCCTCGACGATCCGTCCCGCCTCGAGGTCGACCATGAACACCTTGCCCGGCGCGAGCCGGCCCTTGCGCTTGATGTGCTCGGGCGCGACGGTCATCACGCCGGCCTCAGAGGCGAGCACGACGTAGCCGTACTTGTCCTGGATCCAGCGGCCCGGGCGCAGCCCGTTGCGGTCGAGTACGGCGCCCGCCACCCGGCCGTCGGTGAACACGACGGCCGCCGGTCCGTCCCACGGCTCGATCAGGCAGGAGTGGAAGTCGTAGAAGCCGCGGACGTCCGCGTCGAGGTCCGCGCGCGTGCGGTAGGCCTCGGGGATCATCATCATCACCGCGTGCTCGATCGAGCGGCCGGAGAGCACGAGGAGCTCGAGCACGTTGTCGAACGTCGCCGAGTCCGAGCCCCCGTCCGGCACCACGGGGATCACCTTCGCGAGATCCTCGCCGAACAGCTCGGACGCGAGCTGGGACTCACGGGCGCGCATCCAGTTGACGTTGCCGCGCAGCGTGTTCACCTCGCCGTTGTGGGCGATCATGCGGAACGGGTGGGCGAGCTCCCAGCTGGGGAACGTGTTGGTCGAGAACCGAGAGTGCACGAGCGCCAGGCGCGAGGCGACCCGCGGGTCGCGAAGGTCGGTGAAGTAGCGGGGCAACTGGGGCGCGGTGAGCATCCCCTTGTAGACGAGGGTTCGGCTCGAGCAGCTGGGCAGCACCAGCTCGGCGCCGGCGTCCCGCTCGATCAGCCGCCGAATGACGTACAGCTTGCGCTCGAACCGGTCCCGGTCTGACTCGAGCTCCGGCGCCGCGCCGATCAGCACCTGGCGGATGACCGGCGCCGACAGCCGGGCGATGTCGCCGACGTGCCGATCGTCCACCGGCACGTCGCGCCAGGCGATGAGGCGCTGGCCCTCCTCGGCGACGATCCGCTCGACGATCGCTTCGGCGGCGAGCTGGCGTTCCGGATCGCGGGGGAGGTAGCAGACGCCAACGCCGTAGCTCCCGGGCGCCGGGAGCTGAGCGTCGATCACCGCCCGGAAGAACGCGTCCGGGATCTGGAGCAGGATCCCGGCGCCGTCGCCGGTGTTCGGGTCGGCGCCCTCGGCGCCCCGGTGCTCGAGGTTCTCCAGCGCGGCGAGCGCCTTTTCGACCACGGCGTGATCCGGCCCCTCGTGGAGCTTGACCACCATCGCGATGCCGCAGGCATCGTGCTCGTTCTGGGGGTCGTAGAGGCCAGTGGCCCCGGGTGGAGTGCGGTGGTTCATATCGAAGAGGGTCCGGCGCCGGAGCGGCGCGGCAGGCGGCGCGGTTGACGAGGCGGAAAATGCTACCAGCGGGCGCCGCCGCGCTCAGGCGGCGGCCTTCTTGCGCGGCGCGGCCTTGGGCTTGGCTGCCCCCGAGCCCTTTGGCTTCGGCTTGGTCTTGGCCTCGCCGTCATCCTGCATCGCGGCCAGGCTCGCCTCGAGCGCCGCCATGAGGTCCGGGGCCGCCGCCGGCTCCTCGGCCTGCGGTTGCACGGCGATCTCCTCGCCGGCCGCCTTGCGCTCGATCAGCTCGATCACCCGCTCGCGGTACTCGTCGTGGTACCGGGCCGGCTCGAACTCGGCCGACAGGGAGGCGATCAGCTGCTGGGCCATCTTCAGCTCGCGGTCGGACGCCGAGGCCTCCTCGAGCCCGTCGAGCTCGTCGATCCGATCCGGCGGGAGCACCTCGTCACCGAACAGCATCGTGGTCAGCGTCAGCACGTCGTCGGCCGGCCGCAGCGCGCACAGCTGCTGCTTGGAGCGCAGCACGACCCGGCCGATCCCCACCTTTCCGGCCTCGCGCATCGCGTCGAGGAGCAGCCGGTAGGCCTTGGCCCCACCGGCGGTGGGCGCCAGGTAGTAGTTGTGGTCGTAGAAGATCGGGTCGATTTCGCTCAAGGACACGAACTCCTCGATGTCGACCGTGCGGGTCGCCTTCGGGTCGAGCGCCTCGAGCTCGTCGGGCTCGATCACGACATAGCGGTCCGGAGTGACCTCGTAGCCCTTGACGATGTCCTCGTAGGGAACCTCGTCGCCGGTCGAGGGATCGACGCGCTTCTGCTTGATCCGGGCTCCGGTCTCCCGGGCAAGCTGGTGGAAGCGCACCGTCTTCGGGGAGGTGGCGCTGTACAGCTTCACGGGCACGTTGACGAGCCCGAAGCTGATCGCTCCTGACCAGATCGCGCGAGCCATGGGTCCATATATACCCGGTCCGAGCGAGCTTCCCTCGGCGCGGGCGAGTTCTTGCCCGGCTCAGCGGTTGACGGAGCTCATGTCCGGATAGCGATCGCCCGCCGCCGGATCGAGATCGTCGAGGACCTTCAGCTCCTCGGCGCTCAGCTCGAGCTCGCCGGCCTGGACGTTCTGCTCGAGGTAGGTCCGGCGCTTGGTGCCGGGGATGGGGACGACGTCGTGCCCCTGCGCCAGCACCCAGGCGAGCGCGACCTGGCCGGGAGCCGCATCGTGCGTCTCGGCGATCCGCTCTACGGCCTGCACGATCGTCTGGTTACGCTCGAGGTTCTCGCCCTGGAAGCGCGGGTTGAAACGACGGAAGTCGTTCTCCGCGAAGTCGCTCGAACTGGTGAAGCGCCCAGTGAGGAAGCCGCGGCCGAGGGGGCTATAGGCGACGAGGCCGATGCCGAGCTCGCCCAGCGCCGGGATCACCTCGTCGGCGATGTCCCGGCTCCACAGGGAGTACTCGCTCTGCACGGCGGTGATCGGGTGGACGGCGTGGGCGCGCCGGATCGTCTCGGCGCTTGCCTCGCTCAGCCCCAGGTGGCGCACCTTTCCCGACGCGACGAGCTCGGCCATCGCCCCCACCGTCTCCTCGATCGGCACGTCGGCGTCGACCCGGTGCTGGTAGTACAGGTCGATGTGATCGACCGCCAGCCGGCGCAGAGACGCGTCGCACGCCTGGTGGACGTAGTCCGGCCGACCGTTGATCCCGCGCCGGGTCGGGTCGCCCGGGTCGCGCACGATGCCGAACTTCGTGGCCAGCACCACCTGCTCCCGGCGGTCGGCGATCGCCCGGCCGACGAGCTGCTCGTTGTCTCCGTGGCCGTACATGTCGGCGGTGTCCAGCAGCGTCACGCCGAGCTCGAGCGCCCGGTGGATGGTGGCGATCGCCTCGCCGTCGTCGGTCTGGCCGTAGAACTCCGACATGCCCATGCAGCCGAGCCCCTGGGCGGAGACGGTGAGGGTGGCGTCGCGGCCGAGGGTGCGTTCGTCCATGTCGCGGGGCTACCGGGTATCGACCTGGGTCAAACCGGCCGGGAGTACGAACCTGGGCGGGTTGCGCCCGGGACCGCCTCACGATCCGCCGCTCCACGGCGTTCACTGGCCACAGGACCGTGATGAGCCTGCCCCCGTTCCAGACGCTGCTCGACGCCCACGGCGCCGAACTGCACCGCTTCCTGCGCGCCATCGCCGGCCCGCAGCACGCTGAGGACTGCCTGCAGGAGACGTGGCTGTCGGCGCTCCGCGCCTACCCGCGTCTGCGGGACGCGTCGAATCTCCGTGCCTGGCTGTTCACGATCGCTCGGCGCAAGGTGGTCGATCGCGTCCGGGCCGACGGGCGGGCGCCGCTGCCGGCCGAGGCGCAGACCCTGGAGCGGGTTGGACCGGCGACCGCCGGCCCCGAGCCGCTCGACGAGGCACTGTGGGCGCGGGTACGCGCGCTCCCGGACCGCCAGCGGACCGCGCTCGCACTTCGCTACGTGGTCGACGCGGGGTACCCGGAGATCGCCGTGGCGATGGGCACGAGTCAGGAGGCGGCGCGGCGGAGCGTGTTCGAGGGACTGAAGCGACTGCGAGAGGAGCTCACGTGATGGCGGATCTGGAGGCGCGCCTGCGGGCGCTCGATGCACCAGTCGGCGAGATGTCCCTGGCCGCCGCGGCCGACCGCGCGGGACTGCTCGACGTCGCCTACGCCGAATGCGACAGCCCGGTCGGCTCGCTGCTGCTGGCCGCCACGCCGGCCGGCCTCGTGCAGCTGGCCTACGCCGACGCCGACGACGTCCTGCGCCGTCTCGCCGCCACCGTCTCGCCGCGAGTGCTCCGCGCACCGGCCCGGCTCGACCCGGTCCGCCGGCAGCTCGACGAGTACTTCGCCGGGCGTCGCCGGGGCTTCGAGCTGCCCCTCGACTGGCGGCTGAGCGCCGGCTTCGGCCGGCGGGTGCTGCGGGCGACGGCGACGATCCCGTTCGGGGACCACGCGACGTACGCGCAGGTCGCAGCGGCCGCGGGAAGCCCGCGCGGCTACCGCGCGGCCGGCAACGCGCTCGGCGCCAACCCGCTGCCGATCGTCGTGCCCTGCCACCGGGTGCTCGCCAGCGGCGGGGGGATCGGCGGCTACACCGGGGGCCTCGCGCGCAAGCGCGTGCTGCTGGCCCTCGAGGGCATGGAGGGCGCGGGACCCGGGTAGTCACCCGCGCGATGGATCTGCTCGCGCCGGTCAAGAGGTTCGACGGCTACCAGCAGCAGCACACCTGGCTGGCGATCCCGATGGCGGTGATCCGGAAGTTCGGCAACGACCAGGCCGGGTCGCTGGCGGCGCTTGTCGCCTACTACGCGTTCTTCTCGATCTTCCCGATCCTGCTCGTGTTCGCGACGGTCCTGGGGTTCGTCCTGCAGGGCCACCCGAACGACGTCAACTCGGTCACGAACACCATCCAGCACCAGATCCCCGTGGTCGGCAGCTACATCAGCGTGCAGGGGTTGCACGGCAGCGTGCTCGCAATCGTCATCGGCTCGATCACCTCGCTGCTCGCCGGCTTCGGCGTGACCAACGCGGCCCAGCAGGCGTTCGATCGCATCTGGGCCGTGCCGTTCAAGGAACGTCCGAACTTCCTCACGGCGCGGCTGCGCGGGCTGGTCCTGCTCGTCTCGCTCGGCGGCCTGTTCATCATCTCCACGGGCGTCAGCGGCATCGTGTCAGGCGGTCTCGGCGGGCCCGGCGCAAAGGTGGCGGGCATCGCCATCTCGCTGGCGGTCAACGTCGTGCTCTTCCTCTGCGCCTTCCGCTTCCTCACCGCCGCGGCGGTCGCCACGCGCTGCCTGTGGCTCGGAGTCATCGTCGCCGCGCTGTTCTGGGAGATCCTCCAGGTGCTCGGAGGGGTCTACCTCGGACACGTGCTCAAGCACTCTTCGCACTACGGAAAGTTCGCGGCAACCATCGGGTTGCTCGTCTTCTTCCACCTCGGCGCCCAGCTCACCCTGTACGCGGCGGAGATCAACGTCGTCGTCACGCGCAAGCTCTATCCCCGGAGTCTGATGGGCCCGCCCGACTCCCCGGCCGATCAGGCGACCCTGACCGCGCTGGCCAAGGTGGAGGAGCGCCACCCGGACGAGCAGGTGGCGGTGGAGTTCGCCGATCCGACGCCGGCCGGGGAGCCTCAGAACAGCTGATCGCTGGCCGTCCGCCGCGTCATCGCCGGCGGCCAGGAGCAGAGCGTCCCCTCCCCGGGACAGCCGTGGCACACCCGCCGCTCCGGGGCGTCGGTCACCCGGTACTCGCCGCCGTGCACCGGAGCGCAGACCGTGGCGAGCTCCCGCTCCAACCGGGGGCGGTCGACGGCCAGGTAGACGGCGCTGGCGGGACGATCGACCGCGGCCAGGAAGGCGTGGACCACCTCGACTCGGCGCGCCCCGGCACGCAGGGCGGCCAGGCCATAGATCGTCCGCTGCAGCCCGTAGGCCCGGCGAACCGCCGCCTCCGGATCCTCGCCATCGAGCCGATCGGACTTGTAGTCGACGACCAGCAGCTCCCCGGGGCGGACCTCGGCGAGCACGTCGAACACCCCGGTGAGCATCAGTGGGCCGAGCCCGAACGCGAACCGCTGCTCGCGCGCCGGCCGCGGCCCGGCGCCCAGCCGGCGGCAGAGCGGCGAGGCGGCGAACGCGGCGAGCATGGCGTCGATGACGTCGAGCTCGCGGCCGGGCAGCGTGGCGGCGCCCGGGAGGGTCCGGGCGGGCGGCGGCACCGGCCGGCGGAAATCAAGTCGCTCGAGTGCGCGGTGGACGAGCGTGCCGCGCCGGCCGGCGTCGCTCGCGTCCGCCTCTCCGACCGGCGGCAGCCCGAGCACCCGCTCGAGGTAGAAGCGATAGCCGCAGCGGCGAAGCTCGCTCAGCGAGGTGTAGGAGAGGGTGGGCGGAGGCGGAGGGGGCCGGGAGACGATCGCCGCGGGCCCCGATGGCGGCTCGGGCGGGGCCGGGCCGGCCGGTGACAACGGCGGGGGCAGGGGCGCGGGCGGGCCGGCGGCGGTGCGCGGCGGCGGCACCGGCACCTCGCATACCGGGGTCACCCGCACCCCGCCCTGCCCCACGCCGCCGCCGGCCGCCAGCAGGCTCGCCACCTCCGGGCAGAGCGCGGGCCCGAGCCAGCTCAGCGGACCGCTCGAACGCTCCCACGCCCCGAACCGCGCCGCTCCGCTGAGGATGAGGCGCTCGCGGGCGCGGGTCAGCGCGACGTAGAACAGCCGACGCTCCTCCTCGTCGGCCCGCTGGCGAGCGTGCTCGCCGAGCACCGTATAGGCCAGCGCCGGCTCTCGTCCGCCCCCGCCCGGCTGGGCCAGCAGCACGCCGAGCCGGCCGTCCGACCCGACGCGCACGAGCGGACTGGATCGGACCGGACCCCGGCCGAGGTCGGCGACGCACACGATCTCGAACTCGAGTCCCTTGGCGCGATGGATCGTCATCAGCCGAACGGCGTCGAGCGCCTCGCCCTCCACCGGGGCCTCGCTCTCCCGCGGATCCCCGCCGCCGCCGAGCTCCGCGGCCGCCGTGCCCGCCGCCCCGTCGAGGAAGCCCCGGAGGTCCGGGCCGGATTCGGCCTCGAACTCGCGAGCGAGGCGGAGCAGCTTGCGGATGTTGGCCATCCGCCGCCGGCCGCCGGGCATGCGCAGCACGGCCAGGTCATAGTCGCCGGCGCAGATCGCCCGCTCGGTGAGCTCGGCCACCCCGAGGTGGGGCATCTCCGCCCGCAGCTCGCCGAACCACCGGGTGAACCGGACCAGTCGCTCGCGGTCCTCCGCGGAGAGCCCGGCCGGCGGCTCGGCCATCGGCCCGGTGGCGCCCGGCCGGCCGGCGGCGGCCAGGATCACGATCCCGTCGAGCGTCATGCCGACCGCCGGCGACGCGAGGACGCTCAGCAGTGCTGCCTCGTCGCAGGGGTTGGCCAGCGACCGCAGCAGCGCCACCACGTCGATCACCTGCGGATGGGACCAGTAGCCGCGACCGCCGATCAGGTAGGTCGGCACGCCCGCTGCCTCGAGCGCGCGCTCGTACGCGCGCAGATCGGTCGTCGCCCGGGTGAGGACCACGATCTCCCGCGGTCGCGCTCCGCCGTCGACCAGCTCCCGCACCCGGTCGGCGAGCGCCCTCGCCTCGGCCAGGCGCCAGCCGGCGGCCAGGCCGTCACCGGTGAAGCCGCCGTCCTTGTCGGCCGCGAGGAGCTCGACGGCGGGCTCGGCCGGCGGCGGGTCGCGGGCGGGCCGCCCCGGCCGCAGCGGCCGGAAGCGCTCGCCGAGCAGTGAGGCGAACGTCCGGTTGAGGATCCCGATGAGCTCCGGGCGAGTGCGGAAGTTCGTGGCCAGGCTCAGCCGCTCGCCGGACGTGGCCCGCCGGTCCCCGAGCGCTTCGAACAGCTCGACCTCGGCGTGGCGGAATCCGTAGATCGCCTGCTGGGCGTCCCCCACCGTGAACAGGCGGCCCTCCCCGATCGACTCCACCAGCCGCAGCTGGACGGCGTTCGTGTCCTGGAGCTCGTCGACCATCACCCGGGCGAAGCGCTCGCGCAGCCCGTCGCGCACGGCGGCGTTGCGCGCGACGAGCTCGGCGGCCCGCAGCTCGAGGTCCTCGAAGTCGAGCCGGCCCCGGGCGCGCTTCTCCCGCTCGAACTCGACGCCGAACCCGGTGAGCAGCGCCTGGAGCGCCTCCCGCACTCCGACCGCCCGGCGGTGCGCGCAGCCGTCGCGCAGCGCCTCGATCGCCGCCGCGTAGCGTTCACCCGCCGGCGTGTCGAGGGCGGCGCCCCCGTTCCTCGGCAGGGTCAACCTCGCCAGCGCGGCGGGCCACGGCTCGGCCTCGGCGAGGACCGCCTCGCACCCTTCCACCCGCGCGAGCGCGTCGCGCACCCGAGCCGGCGGCCCGTCGATCGCCCCGAGCTCGGCGGCGAGCGCGGCGGCCGCCGCGTGCAACTCGGTGCGCAGCGGGTCGAGTACCGGCGGCGGCGGGATGACCGGCAGCGTCGGGGTGCGCTGACCGCGGGCGCGCAGCTCGCCGTACAGGCGGATGATCGCCTCGCGCAGCGGATCGGCGCCGTACGCCGCGATCGCCTCCCGGCCGCCCGGGCCCGAGTCGGCGAGCGCCGCCAGCGCCCGCTCCATCGCCCGCACGCCGAGCCGCCGCGCTCCGAGCTCATCGAGCACCGAGAAGCCGGGATCGAGACCGGCGGCGAGCGCGTGGCTGCGCAAGAGCCGGGCGCAGAAGCCGTGGATGGTGGAGATCGCTGCTCCATCCGCCGCCCGGGCGGCCACCACGGCACCGGACTCCCACAGCCGGCGGCGAATCCGCTCGCGCAGCTCGGCCGCCGCCTTCTCGGTGAACGTGATCGCGAGGATCCGCTCCGGAGCCAGACCGTCGTCGATCACGCTGCGCACGTAGCGTTCGACGAGCACCGTCGTCTTGCCGCTGCCGGCCCCGGCGTCGAGCAGCAGGTCGCCCGTGCGGCGCTCGATCGCCGCCGCCTGCTCGGGGGTATACGGCGATCCGGCGATGCCGCCCGGCCCGGGCAGCGGAGTGGTGGCGCTCGTCACGGCCGGCAGATCCCGGGGTACGCGCAGCCCTCGCGCGAGCAGGTGCCGGGGCGCGGCTCGAGCCGGCCCGAGCGGATGGCGTCCGCCACCTCGACCGCTCGCGCCTCGGCGGACGCCAGCTCGGCGTCGAGCGCCTCGGGATCCCGAGCGTCCGAGCCCACCACCCGGGCGCCGAGCGGCTCGCCCTCGCGGTAGACGCCCCGCGGGCGAAGGTCAGGGCCGCGCAACGGCTGGTAGAGCCCCGCCACCGGCTCGAGCCCGAGCAGCCGGCGGACGGCGAGCATGTACAGCGCGACCTGCAGGTTGCCGTCCTCGGCCCACCGCGCGACCGCCTGATCGGCTCGCCGGGCACCGCTCTTGTAGTCCCGCACCACCGCCCGGCGCCCGCCCTCCCGGTCGACGTCGACCCGGTCGATCACGCCGCGTACCGCCACCCCGCCGTGCGCGTCGCCCAGCTGCAGCGCCGGCAGCGCCCCGGGCACGTCGTCGATGCCGAACCGCAGCTCGGTGTGGGCGGGAACGAACCCGTCGTCGTCGGCCGCCTCCTGCTCGAGGTAGCGGCGCAGGTCGGCCTCCAGACCGGCGATCAGCGCCGCACGCACCCCCGCCGGGCGGCCGGGGGCGAGCGCGTGGTCCGGCACCGCGGCCACGGCGCCCTCGAGGCGCTCGAGCGCCCGGGGCAGGCTGGCGGGGCCGAGCGGCTCGCCGAGCCCGGCGAACACCTGCTCGAGCACCGCGTGCAGGTAGCTGCCGCGAGCCATGGGTTCGGGCTCGGGCTCGAACCGCGCCGGGCCCAGCTGACGCTCGACCAGCCAGCGGACGGGACAGCGGAGGTGGGACTCGAGCGCATTCGCGGAGACGACTTCGGTGTGGCGGACGTGCGCCAGCGCGCCGGCGCCGAGCTCCCGAGGGGCGGCGGGCACCGGGTCCCGGCCCTCGCGGGCGGCCGCTGCAGCGCGACGGCGCTCGCGCTCGTTCGGCGCCTCGGCGGCCGCCCACGTGACGTCGGCCAGCCGGCGGCGGCGCGCCCGCGCGGTCCAGTCCGGGACGTAGCGCTCAGCGATCTCCTCCAGGAACGGGGAGGCCAGGGCCCGGTTTCCCTCCTCGTCCGAGCCGCGGAAGCTCAGGCGCAGCCACTCATCGGCGCGCGAGACGGCGGCGTACAGCAGGTAGCGCTCGCGATCCAGGCGGTCGCCGGCCAGCGGGAGCCGCAGCCCGGACGCCTGGGCGAGCTCGCGTCGGAGCCGGTCGGGCAGGAACGGGTCATCCACGCCGCCGAGCGGGAACTCCCCCTCGTTCAGGCCGACCACGAAGACCGCCCGGAACCGCCGCGCCCGGATGGCGAGGGGCTCGGCGAGTCGCACTCCGCCGGGAGCCGGCGAGGGCAGCGGTACGGCGAGGGTGGCGAGCATGGCCAGCACGTCCGGCTCCGCCAAGCCACCGAGCGCGGCGCTCGCGGCTGCGAGCTCCCGGGCCAGGACCCCCAGCGCCCGGGCATCGAGCGCCTCACCGGCCGGCAGGATCGGCGCGGTCCCCCGCCGCCCGGCCGCCAGCAGGCCGCGGGCGAGCTCGACGAGCTCGCCCGCCGGGTCGGCCGCCGCGCGCAGCGCCGCGACCTCCGGCACCGCCAGCCCGCAGTGCGTCAGTGCCGCCGTCGCCGATCGGACGCCAGCCCGCCGCAGGACAGCCTCGAGCGCATCGACGGCGTCCGGCGCCGCCCGGCCGGGGTAGCGGAGCAGGGCGAGCAGATCGGCGGCCTCGGCGTCCGGCGCCAGCGCGAGCCGGGCCAGGCCGATCACCGCCCGCCCGAGCGCGGTGTGAGCGAGCGCCAGCCGCCGCTCCTCGTCGACCGGCACCGCGCAGGCAGCCAGCGCGCTGCGCAGGACCGGACCGCCGGCCGACAGCGACCGGACGACAACGGCGATCTCGGCCGCCGGGCAGCCGGAGTCGAGCAGGCGCCGGACCTCGGCCGCCACGAGCTCGGCCTGGGCCAGCTCCCCACCCGCCTCGAGCAGCACGACGGCGTCGCCGGGATCGAGCCGCTCCGCCGGCGGGCCGAACAACGTGCGCTCGAGGTGGTGGAGCACCTCACGCGCCCCGGACGCATAGTGATCGTCGCGCGCCGGCAGCTCGCGGACGGTGTCGGCGGTCGCGCGCAGCGCCTCGACGACCTCGCCGCGAGCGCGGAGCGCCTCCCGGCCCGGCTCGTAGGTCAGCGAGACGGTCACGTCCGCTCCGACGACGCGCGTCAGCACCTCGATCGCGTCGCGCTCGGTGCGCGACAGGTCGTCGAAGCCGTACAGGAAGACCGGCGTGCGCCCCCAGCGCTCCGGCGCGGCACGGAGCGCGTCGAGCGCGCGCCAGGCGAACAGCTCGGCGTCCTCCGCGCCCAGCCGCTCGAGCTCCGCGGCGTACCCGGTGACGATGCGTCCGAGGTCCCGGGCGTAGGCCCGCCGCCCGGCGGTCCCGTCAGCCCAGACGCGCAGTGCCTGCGCGAACCGCTGAGGGGTGACGAGCGCACGCTCGAGCTCGGTGACGAGGGCGAGGGCGGCGGCCGGGAAGCCCGTGCCGGCCGCAGAGTCGCCGAGAGCCTCCCAGTCGATCCGCGCCAGCGCCCGGGCCAGCACCGCCCGGCGTCCGGGGTCCGACAGGACGCAGGCGTCCCGGCCCACCCGCCGAGCGATCTCGCCGGCCAGACCCATCGGAGTGACGATCAAGCCGCGTGCCAGGCCGCCGGAGGCGAGCTCGGCGCGGTAGTGGGCGATGTCGGCGGCGGTCGGGACGACGAGCACCGCCTCCCGCTCAGCGTGCGCGGCAAACGCACTCAGGACCTCGCCGGCCTTGGCCGAGTTGGCGGGGCCGAGGACGAGCGTCAGGGGCATCGCCCCATGGTGGCGCGCGGGTCAGATGGCCCGTGGAGCTCGGCGCGCCGCCAACGCCGCTCCGGGCCGCGCTACGCCGCCTCGCTGGTGGCCGGTGCCCGCGGGGGGACATCTGAATCGGCAGCGTCGTCGTCCGGTGGGACGGCGGACCGCGCGGCGTTCCCCGCCCCATCCTGCGCCCACGGCTCGTCGAACTCGACCCGCCACTTGCCCTCGTCGGTCTGCATGAGCGCCAACCGGGCGCGGAAGCCCTTGCCGCTGCGGCCCTTGAAGCCGCTCACGGGCTGGTCGGTGCGCCCGGTGCGGATGAGCTCGCGGGCCACCGCGGTCGGCAGGTTCTTGCCGGCCTTTGACTTCCAGATGACGAAGCCGCAGCCCGGATCCTCCCGTGACCAGCACGAGTACCCCTTGCGGTTCTCGACGATGTCGTGTCCGCACACCGGGCACGGACCGAGGTTGGCCCGCGGGATCCGGACGTCCTTTAGCTTCGTGTCGAGCTCGGTGACGGTGGCCTCGGTGAAGGCGACGATGTCGGACATGAACGCCCGGCGCGAGTCGGCGCCGGTCTCGATCCTGGCCAGACGGTGCTCCCACTCCCCGGTCAGGCTGGGGGACGTCAGGGCGTGCTCACCGAGCAGGCGGATGACGTTCAGCCCCTTCTCGGTGACGACCAGCGCCCGCCCGTCGCGCTCGATGTAGCCGACCTGGATCAGGCGCTCGATGATCGCCGCACGGGTGGCCGGGGTGCCGATCCCGGATTCCTTCATCGCCTCGCGGAGCTCCTCCTCCTCGACGAGCTTGCCCGCCGTTTCCATCGCGGCGAGCAGCGATCCCTCGGTGAACCGCCGCGGTGGCTTGGTCTCCTTCTCCTCGTCGGCGATCCCGGTCACCGCCGACCGCTCGCCTCGCTCCAGGCGGGGCAGCTGCTGCTCGCGGCCCTCGTCATCGTCGCCGCGCGCGGCGTCCGGATCATCCGCGGTCTCGCCGTACACCCCGCGCCACCCGGGGACGAGCATCAGCTTCCCCCGGGTGCGGAACACGTGAGCGGCCACCGTCGTCTCCACCCGCGTGTTCTCGAACACCGCCTCGGGATGGAAGATGGCCAGGAAGCGGCGAACGGCGAGGTCGTAGATCCGGCGGTCGTCGTCGGAGAACTTCTCGACCGGGTGGCGCTCGGCGTTGGTGGGGATGATCGCGTGGTGGTCGGTGACCTTGGCGTCGTTGACCACCCGGCCGAGCGGCAGGACGTCGAGCCCGGTCACGTAGCGCGCGGCCGCCGCGTACTCCGGTTGCCCGCCGACCAGGCGGGCGATCGGCTTGATCTCGCCGATCATGTCGCGGGTGATGTAGCGGGAGTTCGTCCTCGGGTACGTCAGCGCCTTGTGCTCCTCATAGAGCCGCTGCGCGGCGGCGAGCGTCCGCCGGGCGGAGAATCCGAAGCGGCTGTTGGCATCCCGCTGGAGCGAGGTGAGGTCGTAGAGGAGCGGCGCGCGTTCCCGGCGCTCGGTCTTCTCGAGCTTGGTGATCTCGCCGGTCTGCTCCCGGCAGGCCGCCACGACCGCCGCCGCCTCGTCCGCGGTCTTCAGGCGAGGGTTCGCCCCCGCGTGGAAGCGGCCCTCGTAGTCGCGCGCCGGCGGTTCGGCGACCGGGAGGAACTGCGCGTCGACGATCCAGTACGGCTCGGGTTCGAACGCGCGGATCTCCTGCTCACGGCGAGCCAAAATGGCCAGCGTCGGAGTCTGGACGCGGCCCAGCGAGACCGCGCCGTCGAAGCTCGAACGCAGGCGGATCGTCGCCGCCCGCGTGGCGTTCATCCCCACGATCCAGTCGGCCTCCGAGCGCGACCGGGCGGCGTCCTCGAGCGACGCCAGATCGTCGCCGGGGCGCAGCGCGCCGAACGCCTCCTGGATCGCCTGAGTGGTCATCGAGTTCAGCCACAGGCGCTGGACGGGCTTCTTGGCTCCCGCCTTCTCGTAGAGGTAGGCGAAGATGAGCTCGCCCTCGCGGCCGGCGTCGCAGGCATTGACCACCGTCTCCACCTCCGCCGACCCGAGCAGCCGGCCGACGACGGTCATCTGCTTCTTGGATCGTTCGTCACGGACGACGAGCTTGAAGCGGTCCGGAACGATCGGCAGGTCGGCCATCCGCCACTTCTTGTACTGCTCGCCGTACTCGTCGGGGTCGGCCAGCTGGACGAGGTGCCCGACCGCCCAGGTGACGAGGTGCTCCGGGCCCTCGAGGTAACCGTCGTGCTTGGTGAACGACCCAGGCAGCACCCGGACCAGGTCCCGGCCGACCGAGGGCTTCTCGGCGATGACGAGAGTCTTGCTCACCGGCCACGGCAGGGTAGCGCTGCGATCAAGCCCCGCTCGGGGATCAGTCTCAGCTCGCGCACGGCCCGGTCGACACCGGGGCGTTGCCACCGGCCCGCGCCGCCGCCAGCTCGCGGGCGACGAGCGAGTTCGGAACCGCGAACCCGCTGCGAGCGCCAGCTCCCGTCACTGCGGCGAACACCGTGCCGATGACCCGGCCGTCGCGGCCCACCAGCGGACCACCGGAGTTGCCTGGCCGCACCTGTCCGCGCAGCGCGAGGATCTCCCGCACCACCGGTCCGTTGCCGTAGGCATCCTCGGTGTCGGTCGTCTCGGTCTGCCCGGCGCGCGCGGGCTCCGCGTCGAACGGCCCGTCGAGCGGGAATCCCAGGATCGCCCCCTCCGCACCGGGCGTGGCGCCTGCGGCCAGACCGAGCGGTGGGGCGGCGAGCCCCGGCACGCGGAGGATCGCCAGGTCGTCGTGCGGGTCGAACCCCAGGACGGCGGCCGGGATGCCCGGCCCCTGGCCTCGCAGCTGCACCGTCGTGTCGGTCTCCCCGGCCACGACGTGGGCGTTGGTCACCACCACGTCCGGCGCCGCCACCCACCCGCTGCCCTCGATCCCGAGCCCACAGGCCGAGCCGAGCACCCGCACGACGCTGCCGGACGCCCGGCGCACCCCGGGGACGGCCAGCACTCCGCGCGCCGGGGGCGCCACGTCGGCCTCCGGACCGGTGACCGACGGCAGGGGATCGAACCGCGCCAGCGCATTGAGGATCCCTCCGCTCGGCGGGAGCACCCGGTTGAGGTCGCGCAGGATGAGGCTCTGCTGGATGTCCCGCCGCAGCGGCAGCGAGCCGGCCGACTGCAGGGCCACCGTACCGACGATCCAGGCGATGGCGAGCGCCACGCAGCCGGTGAGCGCAGCCCCGGCCAGGCCGTCGATCGCCCGCAGACCCGGCAGGCGCAGCCCGGCTCGAGCGTGCAGCCCGATGCCCTCGAACCCGCTGGCCAACACGCCGCCGGCCAGCAGCGCGCCGATCAGACCGAACAGCGGGGCGTCCGGAGAGCGGGCGCCGGCCGGGAGCAGCAGCGGCCCGATGCGGGTGCCGACGAACGCTCCGACGGCGAAGCCGACGAGCGACAGTGCGCCGACGATGAAGCCCTGGAGGTAGCCGTACACCGTCAGCAGCCCGGTGAACGCGACGATCAGCCAGTCGACCCAGGTCACCCCCGACAGGGTGCCACGCACCGAACGCCGTCCTGCGACCACGGCCACGAATGGCCTGCATCCCGTACCGTTCCGTGGTGAGGTGGTGGATGCGTGACGCCCTCTGAGCCGCGACCCCGCCGCCACGCCCGTCGCCAGCGGCTCCTCACGCGCACGCTGCCGCTGGCGACGGTGGCCCTCGCCGCATTCGCCGCGGGCGTCGTGGTGGCCGGCGCCTCCGGCCGCGACGAGCGCGCCATGGTCGGGCGCTACGTGCGGGATTGGCAGCACGGCCGTTACGCGCAGATGTACGCGCTGCTCGACGACGGCTCCCGCCGGACGCTCAGCCAGAGCGCCTTCGTCGGTGCGCTGCACGCCGCGGCCACGACGGCAACGCTCGAGTCGCTGCAGGTGCTGACGGTGGGGAGCCGCAGCGGTGACGCGATCCCCGTGCGGATGAGCTTGACGACACGAGTGTTCGGACGCCTGCGCGAGGTGCTGCGCGTCGGCCTGTCCGGCAGCGGCGATGGGGCCCGCGTCCACTTCTCGAGCTCGCTGACGTTCCCCGGGCTGCGAGCCGGCGAGCACCTGACGCGGCAGGTCGCGCTGCCGCCGCGCGCGTCGCTGCTGGCACGGGACGGCACGCCCCTGGCCGTGGGAGCGGCGCGGAGCTCGCCGATCCCCGATGTGGCCGGCGAGGTCGTCGGCACGCTGGGGCCGGTCCCGGCGGCCCAGACCGCGCAGTACGCCGCGCTCGGCTACCCGGCCGGCGCCCAGGTCGGCCAGGACGGCCTGGAGCGGGTCTTCCAGGCCGAGCTCGCCGGCCGGCCGGGCGGGACGCTGCTGGCGGGCCGGCGGGTGCTGGCGCGGGCGGCGCCGGTGGGCGGCAGCACCGTGCGCACGAGCATCAGCCCGAGCCTGGAGCGCGCGGCGATCGCCGCCCTGGCCGGGCGGTACGGCGGGATTGCGGCGCTGGACCCGCGGACCGGCGAGGTGCTGGCGCTGGCCGGCGTGGCATTCTCGGCGCTCCAGCCGCCCGGCTCGACGATGAAGATCGTCACCGCCTCCGCCGCGCTCCAGGCGGGGATCGTCCACCTCGGCACGACGTTCCCGGACCAGGGCGCGACCGAGCTCGACGGCTACACCCTCCAGAACGCGAACGGCGAGGTGTGCGGCGGGACGCTGCTCGAGGCGTTCGCCGTCTCGTGCAACAGCGTGTTCGCGCCGCTCGGCGCCCGGCTCGGCGCGGCGCGTCTGGTGGCGATGGCGCAGCGCTTCGGTTTCGATCAGCCGCCGTCGATCCCGGGCGCGGCTGAGCCGTCGATCCCCTCGGCGGCGACCATCGGCGACGCGCTCGCCGTCGGCTCGTCGGCCATCGGCCAGGGAATGGTGCAGAGCAGCGCGCTCGGCATGACCGACGTGGCGGCGACGATCGCGATGGGCGGCAGGCGCCCGGTTCCCACCCTCCAGGCGGGCGCCACGCCGCAGTTCGTCCCGGTGATCAGCCGGCACGTGGCCGGGCTCGTCCAGCGGATGATGGTCGCGGTGGTGGCGTTCGGCACCGGCACCTCGGCGCAGATCCCCGGGGTCAAGGTGGCGGGCAAGACGGGCACCGCCGAGCTGCGCAACACGGCCGACCCGAGCAACCCGGACGCCGGCTCGGCGGCCAACACCGACGCCTGGTTCGTCGGCTACGCGCCGGTCGGGGCGCCGCGGATCGTCGTCGGAGCGCTGTTCCCCGCGCAGGGCGCGGGCGGGGACACTGCCGCGCCGGCCGTCCGCAGCGTGCTCGCCAGTGGGCTCGGGGGGTCCTGAGGGCAATCGCGGGGCGGCGTGTCGGGGCGCGCGGCGCGACCCCGGGGCGATGAATGGCGATTCACCGGCGCCGGTGTCTGGTGCATGGCCAACGTTCGGCGCCGCCCGCGCCTACCCGCCGGGGGTGGAGCCGCCGAGCGTCTGGGTCGGGACGGTGGAGGTGGGGTTGCCGCCGCCCTGGATCGAGACCGTGCCGGGGGCGCCGCTCGCACTGCTGCTGCCGCCGCCGACGGCCGGGCCCGGCGTCGGTGCCGGCGTCCGGGCTGGAGCGGCGGGCACCGGCGTTGGCGTTGGGGCCGGGGTTGGCGCTGGGGTCGGAGTTGATGCCGGCGAGGCGGGGGCCGCGCGCGTCGGGGTCACGCCGGCCGCCGGCGTGTACGCCCCGGCTACCGTCGGGCGGGCGGCGGACCCGGCCGGGGATGCGTGCGGGCGGTGGACGGGCCGGTGGCGCGGCCCGTGCCGGGGCGGCGGGAGGGCGCGCGCCACGGCGACCGCGGGGTAGGCCGTCTGGGCGCGGGCCGCCGCGGCGACCGGGGAACGGCGGTGGGTTCCGCCGCCCACGAGGGTGATGGCGGCCACGGCGCCGGCGACGACGAGCAGGACGAGCAGCGCCGCGAGCAGCGCGACGAGCCGCCCGGTCGCGGCCCGGTGCACCGCGACCCGCCGGGGGCGCGGAGCGGGCGCAGGCGGAGCGGGCGAGAGCGGAGCAGGCGAGAGCAGAGCCGGCGCCGGCGCCGGCGGCGCGATCGCCTCGACGGGTGCTGTCGCGATCGTGGGGACCGGTGCTCCCGCGGGCGCCGACTGAGCCGCACCAGCCGTGACGAACGGGTCGAGGAACTGCCCGATCAGCCCACCCCGCCGACGTCGCCGTAGCTGCATCGCGGCGCGAGCCTACCGCCGGCTCCCGACGGCACCTCGGGCGCAAGCCGGCCGGCGCCGGTCAGAGGTCGAGCGACACCGACGTGGGCGTCGGCTGGCCCGGGGCGTGGATCTCGAGCGTGAGCGGCCGGTTGGCGTAGACCGAGTCGTTCAGCTTGAACAGGAGCTCGAGCCCCTGGGTGGGGCCGAACGAGGCGACGCTGTCCGGGGCGGGCTCGATGCCCCGCGGCATCAGCGTCTGCGAGGTCCAGGCATACGGGTTGACCGACGCGTTGATCGGCACGGGGTAGTACGTGTTGCCCTGGGTGTCGACGATGTCGAACGAGTCGGTCGTGGTCTGCGGGTGCCCGGTCTCGTTCCTGGCCCACATGAAGACGGCGAACCACTCCTGGTCGGGCGTCGGCGGCGTCGCCGAGACGCCCGCCAGGTACTCGCGGTCCTCCGCGCTGTAGGGGTTGAGCTGCCGCGAGATCTGCACCTGGTAGGTGAGCTCGCCGGCCCGCACGTAGATGGCCTCGGTGTCGGCCGTCGTCGGATCGGCGACCTTGTGACCGCAGGCCGAGAGGACGCCGGCCGCCAGCACGGCGGCCGCCGCGGCAACCAGAGCGCGCAGGCGAGGACGGCGGAGGGAGGGCACGAGGGCGGCGGAGTGTACTCAGCGCGCGGCGACTGACGTGCGGTGCCCGCGGTCCCGGTTCTCCTCGAGGATCGAGCGCAAGCGGCGCAGTGCGCGGCCCGCCTGCCGGCGGTTCCACCGCCGCCCGCCGAGCGCTTCGAGCAGGCGATCGGAGAGCATCGGCGGCTCGGTCTCGTACGTGTATTCCACTCGCGTGGTGCCCCCCGGGCCGCCCGACAGGGTGTAGGTGCCGAGCATCCGGATGCGGTTGTACTTGCCGCCGCGCCCCCGCTCGACGAGTCGATACGGCGGCTGGACCTCGGCGATGGTGAGATCTCCCCAGGCGAATCGGTTGAGGGGGGCCTTCATGCGAAATCGTGCCCCGGCGCCCGAGCCGAGGGAATCCTCCCGCGTGAGGCGCCAATCCGTCAGGTAGTGGTCGGTGAACTCGGCGTGGTTGGCGATGTCCACCAGGTAGGCGAACACCTCTTCCCGGGGGCGGTCGATCGTCGTGGTGACGGTGAACGGATCCACGCCGCGGAGTGTATGACCCGGGGGTCCCGGCGGCCGCCGTGCTCAGGCGGCCGAGCGCTGATCCGTGATGCGCATCGTGTGGCCGAATTCGGGCCCGTGAACGGTGCGCGTCACGATCGGATCGTCGCGGCGGTGGTCCCGGCACAGCTCGCAGACGATGGCCCCGGGCTCGAGCACGTAGACCCGCTCCCCGACCAGCGGCGTGCGGTGGCACTGACGGCAGCGTTCGGCATGATCCGCCAGATCGTGCAGGCCGCGGCGCAGGAGGGCCAGCTCCAGCTCCGGCATCTGCCGTTCGGTGACCCGCACGGATGCTCATTTCGCGCCGGCCGGCGTGCTTCCTGCACTGCCTCGGGAGGCACCGTGCACGGCCCGGCTGGACGAATGTCAGAGCAATTACGACAGGTTTGGCGAAAGTCCGTGAGAGAAAACACCGGCCGGACGGATCTTCCAGCAAATGGAGCGAAGATCGGCCGCAGATCGCCCGCCAGATCTTTACGATTTCGTTGACGGCGGAGCTATGATCGAGCAGCCGGACCGGACCGAATCGGCAACCTGTAGCAGAGGAGAATTTCCCCACATGAGAGCTTGGACCTCAGGCAACGTCGCGGGGACCGGGACCTTTCGCTGCACCGAGTGCGATTACCCGGTGTCGCTCGACGCGGTCGACGAGCTGCCGATCTGCTCCAACTGCGGCGGCACCGAGTTCGTGCGAGCGTCGTTGTTCACCACCGCGCAGAACAGCGTGATCGATCTGCCGCCGGTGGAGGCCGAGGACGGCAGCTGGATCGACGCGGTCCGCGACGAGCTGCCCGAGCCCGGCCAGTACCTCGTCTACCGCACTCCGGACGGCGAGACGATCACCTTCGCGCTGCGCCGCGAGTGGACCCGCATCGGTCGCAGCCTCGCCGCCGACATCCGCTTCGACGATCCCACCGTATCCCGCCGGCACGCGCTCATCGTCCGCCAACCGGACGGGCTGCGGGTGCTCGACGATCGCAGCCTGAACGGCGTGTTCGTCAACGGCGAGCGCGTCGAGTGGAGCACTCTGGCCGACGCTGACGAGGTCGTCATCGGCCGCCACCACCTCCACTTCGTCGAGATCCCGGTGGTCTCCGGGATGCGCTTCGGCGACGGTCGCGCGAACCGGTCCGTCGCCACCTGAGAGCCGGATCTATAGTGCCGCCGCGATGGCGACCATCGCGGTCCTCTCGCAGAAGGGCGGCACCGGCAAGACGACGACCGTCCGCACGCTGACCGACATCTTCGGCCGCATCGGGCTTCGGGTGCTGGCCGTCGACCTCGACCCCCAGGGCAATCTGTCGGACTACCTCGACGTCGATCCGGACGCCTCGCCGACGGTCGGCGACGTGCTGGCCGGCCGGGCCAAGGCGGCCGACGCCGTCCACGGCGGGATCATGCCGGCCAACCTCGGGCTGGCCGAGGCCGAGCTCATGCTCGGCGGCAAGCTGGGCCGCGAGCTGACGCTGAAGAAGGCGCTGCGCGCGGTGGCGGATGACTACGACCTCGTGCTGATCGACTGTCCGCCGGCGCTCGGCCTGCTGACGGTCAACGCGCTCGTCGCCGCCGACTACGCGCTGCTGTCGGCCGAAGCCCAGTACTTCGCCCTCCAGGGCGTGGAGCAGGCGCTCGAGGTGATCGAGCTGGCCAAGGACAGCCTCAACCCCGGGCTCGAGTGGCTCGGCGTCATGCTGAACATCGCCGACATGCGCACGCGCCATTCGCGTGAGGCGTTCGAATCCCTGCGGGAGCACTTCGGCACCAAGCTGCTCGACACCACGATCCGCTCCTCCATCGCCTACGCGGAATCGGCCGAACGGGCCGTGTCGATCCTCGACTACCGCGCCGACCTGGCGGCCGACTACCTCAACGTGGCCGACGAGCTGCTGCGGCGCCTCGAGCTCGAGCCGGCGCGGCGGCAGCTGGCCAAGCTCGTCAAGGACACCGCCCCGGCGGTCTAAAGCTCGCGGACGTCCGCTCCCTGGCTCTCGAACGGCGCCCGGAGCACGCTCGCCCAACTGGCGGTCCGTCGGCTCAGCGCCTCGACCACCCCGCCGGTGTGCTCGAAGCGGCACCACACGAGCACCGCCGGGCCGGCCCCGGAGATCGTGGCCCCGAGCGCGCCGAGCTGCCGCACCTCGTCCAGCAGTCGAGCCGAGCGGGGGTAGAGCCCAGCGCGATGGGGCTGGTGCAGGCGATCGGCCAAGCCGGCTCCGATCAGCTCGAAATCGCCGCGGGCCAGGCCCAGGACGAGGGTCGCCGTCGCCGCCACGTTGTGGGCGGCGTCGGCGAGGGGCACCGCCTCCGGGAGCGCCGCTCGCGCCGCCGCCGTCTCCACCGCCTCGGCAGGCACGACGAGCACCGCCTTCCAGTCCGAGCGGAGCGTCGATCCGGTGCACCCGGTGCTCCGGGCCGCAGATCACGACACCGCCATGGAGGGCGGCGGCCACGTTGTCGGGATGGCCCTCGAGCTCGGCGGCGAGCGGGAGGATGTCGGCGTCGAGCTCGTACAGGTGGTCGGCCGCCAGCAGACCGGCCACGATGGCCGCGGCACTGGAGCCCAGGCCGCCGCTCAGCGGGATGGCGGAGCGGATGCGGAACTCGAGCCCGTCGGCCGGATGCAGGCGTTCGAACGCCCGGACGACGAGGTTCGATCGGTCGATCGGCACGGCGAGATCGGTACGCACGGCGAACGTCCCGGTCTCCACCACCTCGAGCTCGAGGTGGAGCGACAGCGCTGCGGCCAGCACGTCGAAGCCCGGCCCGAGGTTGGCCGAGGAGGCCGGTACCCGCACCACCCGCCGGCGGGCGAGGCTCACGCCAGGACCGCCTCCTCCACCGCCTCGATCCGCGCCTGGCACGGGATCACCGATCCCGCTGCGCCGAGCGCGGTGTCGGGATCCTTCAGGCCGTGGCCGGTGAGCACGCAGGCGATGCGGCCCGCGTCGTCCGCGCCGTAGGCGAGCAGGCCGGCGACGCTCGCCGCCGACGCCGGCTCGCAGAACACGCCCTCGTGGGTGGCGAGGAAGCGATAGGCGTCGAGGATCTGCTCGTCGCTCACGGCGCGGACCGCTCCCCCCGAGCCGGTCATCGCCGCCATCGCCTCCTCCCAGCGGGCCGGGTTGCCGATGCGGATGGCGCTGGCCACCGTCTCCGGCCGCTCCACCGGGACGCCGTGGACGAGCGGCGCTGCGCCGGCGGCCTGGAAGCCGAGCATTCGCGGCCGGGCGCCGACCTCGACGAACCCCTTCCAGTAGGAGGTGATGTTGCCGGCGTTGCCGACCGGGATGCAGAGGGCGTCGAGGTCGGACCCCAGCGCCTCGACGATCTCGAACGCCGCCGTCTTCTGGCCCTCGATGCGGAAGTCGTTGACCGAGTTCACGAGCGAGATCGGGTGGCGGTCGACGAGCTGGCGCACCAGCGCCAGCGCCTGGTCGAAGTTCCCCTGGAGGGCGACCACCCGCGCGCCGTGCATCAGCGCCTGGGCCAGCTTGCCGGTGGCGATCTTGCCCTCCGGGACGATCACCGCGCCGCGCACTCCGGCCCGGGCGGCGTACGCGGCGGCCGAGGCCGCGGTGTTACCGGTGGAGGCACAGATGACCGCGCGCGATCCCTCCCGCACCGCCGCCGACACCGCACAGGTCATCCCGCGGTCCTTGAACGAGCCGGTGGGGTTGGCCCCCTCGAGCTTCAGCCACACCTCGGCGCCGACCCGCTCGGAGAGCCGCGGCGCCGCGACCAGCGGGGTGGATCCCTCCGCCAGGGTGACGATCGGGTCGCCGGGGGCGAACGGGAGCCGTTCGCGGTAGCGCTCGATGAGACCGGGCATCGGCGCCGAGGATGCCAGAGCCGCCGTGTCTGGGAAGACGCGCCGCCAGATGTCGGCCGGGTACTTCCCCGGTGGGGGCTCGATGCTCACTGCCGCCCCGCGTCCGCGAGCTGTACGGCCTGCGCTACGGGCGCCCCGAGCAGCTCGAGTTCACCGCCGCCGTGAACCTCATGCGCCCAGCTCGCCGGCTGACCCCGCCGGCCAGCGCTCAGCGCACGTCGAGGACGACCTTGCCGGTGGCGCCGCGGCCGTCGATCAGCTGCAGCGCGGCCGCCGCCTGCGCGAGCGGGAAGCGGGCACCGACGATCGGCCGGACGAAGTTCCGCTCGATCAGCGCGTCGATCTCGTGACCGATCTCCCGCGTGACGTGGGGCTTGGGCATCACGTAGGCCCCCCACCCGGCGCCGATGACCTCAGTGTTGCCGAGCAGCAGCCGGTTCACCTTGACCTCCGGGATCGACCCGTCGGTGAACCCGACGACGACGATCCGCCCGCCCTCCCGCAGGGAGCGGATGCTGTCGGTGAACCGAGCGCCGCCGACCGGATCGAGCACCACGTCGACGCCCCCGTCGGTCAGCTCACGGGCCTCGTCCTTCCACGGGCCGTCGGAGCGCAGCACCTCGTCGGCTCCCGCCTCACGTGCCACCTCGGCCTTGGCGTCGCTCGACACGATGGCCACGGTTCGCGCCCCGAGCCCGCGCGCCACCTGGATCGAGGCCGTGCCGACGCCGCCCGCGCCGCCGTGGACGAGCACCGTCTCCCCCTCCTGCAGCCGCCCCCGCAGCTTCAGGGCGAAGTACGCGGTGTGGTAATTGAGCACGAGGCTCGCACCCTGGGCGAAGTCGAAGTGGCCGGGCAGCGGAAAGCAGAGGAAGTCGGGGGCCACGGCGACCTCGGCGAACGCCCCCAGGGCGCAGAACGCCGCCACCCGGTCACCGGCCTTGACCGGGGCGTCGTCTGGGGCCGAGCGCACCACCCCACCGACCTCGCTGCCCGGGACGAACGGAAGCGGCGGCTTGAGCTGGTACTCGCCCCGGGTCTGGAGAACCTCGGGGAAGGAGACGCCCGCGGCGTGCACGTCGACGAGGACCCCCCGGCCGGGGGTGATCATGTGGGACGGCTCGGGTTCGGGGACGTCGACGAGCTGAAGGGCCGACTCGGGACCCGAGAGTTCGGTGATCTGGATCGCGCGCATGCCGGTACTAGAGCACCTTGGCGCCCGCCTTGACTCCCGAGGAGGCGCACACCGCGTGCGGCTTGCCGCCGGTCGCGCTGCAGATGGCGGCCGTGAACACGTTGGCCAGCCCGTCGATGTCATGCCCAACGACGCTCGAGCCATGAGCGAGATGAGCCGTGATCGTCGCCGCACTCTGCCCGTGGAGATCCAGCGGGTTGAAGCCCGAGTTGACGAAGCCCCACCGGCCGCCGGCGTCGATCGCCGGGAAGACCCCCGCCGTGTCGAAGCGGCCCAGGTCCGCCGACTGGGGTGCGGTCAGCGTCTGGAGCGGCTTGCCGGCGAGGTCCTGCAGGGTGACGTCGACCAGGCCGAGCAGCTTGCTCGAGTACCGGGCCCGGTAGAAGCTCAGTCCCTCGATGTCGTCGTAGCGCGGACTCGCCCCGGTGTGGGTGGAGAAGTACGTGCCGGTGTCGATCTGGCGCAGCCCGCGCAGCGTGCCGAACCGGCTGAGCGCGACGGCCAGCGCCCAGCTGTTGGCCGCGCAGTGGGGGCACCACGCCAGCTCTCCGGCGAGCAGGATCGGCAGCCTGCCGCTCCGTGACTTCCCGCTCAGCTTCGTGATCGTGAGCGCACCGGAGCTCTGCGTACCCTGGTTGGCCTTGATCGGGCCGGCTCCGACGGCGTTCAGCGTGCGGACCGAGACGTGGGTGACGGCGCGGACGATCGACGGCGACGCTGGCGTCGAGCCGTCGGTGGCGGCGAGCGCCTCCCCGCCGGGCAGGACGAGCAGGGCGGCGCAGCCCAGGACGATGAAACGCAACATTTGGTTCCCCTTCTGCGAGATCGACATGAGGCCTCCCGCCTCCGGTGCCGCGGGCAGCCTACCAACCGCCCCGCTCCCTAGCCGAACTGCTCCTCGATGACCCGGATCGCGCGCGGGGGCGCCCGGAGCACGTCGAGCTGCGCGATCGCCTCCATCGCCTCGGCAAACCGGCTCTCGAGCACCCGGTGGACGACCATCACCAGGCGCGCCTGCGCTCCCAGCCCCTGCTGCACGACCGACTTGACCGAGACGCCACACCGAGCGAGCTCGGCGGCGACCCCGGCCAGCACGCCGGGCTCGTCGTCGACCTCGAGGTGGAGGTAGAAGGCCGACTCCACGTCCTGCACGATCCGCAGGTTCTCCGCTGTGGGGGGCGTGGAGGCGGGTGGGATCATCGCGCTGATCACGTCGCCGAGGACGGCGCTGGCCGTCTGCGGCCCCCCCGCGCCCGGACCGGACATCGTGATCTCGGTGATCGCCTCGGACTCGACGGTCACCGCGTTGAACGGGCCGCTGACCGAGGCGAGGGGGTGGCCGGGGTAGAGGAAGGCCGGGTGCACGCGCACCGACAGCCCGTCGTCGATCCGCTCCGCGGTGCCGATCAGCTTCAGCCCTAGCCCGAGCTCACGCGCATAGGCCAGGTCGGGCGGTTGGATGTGCTCGATCCCCTCGTAGACGACCTGGTCCAGGTGGACCGGGGTGTCGAACGCCAGTCGGGCGAGGATCGCCATCTTCGCCGCGGCGTCGCGCCCGGCGACGTCGTCGGTTGGATCGGCCTCGGCGTACCCCAGCCGCTGGGCCTCGGCCAGCGCCTCGGCGTACGACGCGCCGGTGCGCGCCATCTCGGACAGGATGAAGTTCGTCGTCCCGTTGACGATCCCGTGCACCCGGTCGATCCGGGCGCCGGACAGTGACTCCTGGAGGACCCGGATGACCGGTACCACGCCGGCCACCGCCCCCTCGAAGCGCAGCTGGACGCCGTGGGTCCGGGCCACCTCCCACAGCTCCTCGCCGTGCTGGGAGAGCAGTTGCTTGTTCGCGGTGACGACGTGGCGGCCGGCTCGCATGGCCCGCAGCACGTACTCCCGCGCGGGGTCGATCCCGCCGATCAGCTCGACGATCAGCTGCGAGCGCTCGAGCAGGTCGTCGAAGGACCCGGCACGTCGGGTGAGCACGCCGGTCAGCTCCGGGCGCAGACCGGTCAGCCGCTCGACGTGGCGAGCCCGTTCGGGCAGCAGCGCGGCGAACGCCGCGCCGACCGTCCCGTGGCCGAGCAGGCCAACGCCGTAGACGCCCTCGCCGCTCACCGGGGAACGTCGCGAGCCATCAGGTCCGTCGTCGACTCCCGACGCACGACGACGCGCGCGTCTCCGCCGGCGCAGAAGATGACCGGCGGCCGGGGCACGCCGTTGTAGTTGTTGGCCATCGCGTGGCCGTAGGCGCCGGTGGCGGGGGTGAGCAGGACGTCACCGGGCGTCGGGTCGGGGAGCAGCGCGTCCCGCACGATGACGTCGCCCGACTCGCAGTGCTTGCCGGCCACGTGGCAGCGGAGGGTGCCCGCCGCCAGCGGCCGGTCGGCCAGCATCGCCTCGTACGGCGCCCCGTACAGCATCGGGCGCAGGTTGTCGGACATGCCCCCGTCCACCGCCACCCAGGTCGAGACGTTGCGCTTGATCGTCTGCACCGTGTACAGCGTCACCGCGCAGCCGGCGACGAGCGCCCGGCCGGGCTCGATCAGCAGGCGTGCGCCCCCGTCGAGCGCGCCGTGGGCCGCCTCCACCAGCGCCGCCACGTAGTCGCCGGGGCTCGGCGGATGCTGGGAATCGGTGTACGGCGCGGCCAGACCGCCGCCGAGGTCGTAGATCGGGAAGTCGGTGCCGAGCGCGGCGACGGACCGCACCGCCTCACGCAGCGGCTCGAGCTCGAACAGCTGCGAGCCAATGTGGAAGTGCAGCCCCGCGAGGTCCAGGCGATCGTCGTCCTGAAGCTCGGCGATCAGCTCGTGCGCCTCGGCCACCGAGACGCCGAACTTCGAGTCGGCCTGCCCGGTCGAGATGGCGGCGTGGGTGTCCGCGGCCACCCCCGGGGTGACACGCAGGAGCACCCGCGGTACGCGCTCGGCGGCGGCCGCCAGCAGGCGCAGGCGAGTCACGTCGTCTCGCGAATCGAGCACGATCAGCCCGACGCCGGCGTCGAGCGCGGCCGTCAGCTCCTCGGCCGACTTCGCGTTGCCGTGGAGCACGATCCGCGCGGCCGGAAAACCTCCGGCGAGCGCCATCGCCAGCTCGCCTCCGGAGGCGACGTCGCAGTCGAGTCCCTCCTCGGCGAGCACGCGCAGGACGGCGGTACAGGGGAATGCCTTGGAGGCGAACAGCACCCGTGAGTCGGCGTGGCGCTCCCGGAGCTCGGCGAGAAACTCCCGGGCGCGGCTGCGCAGATCATCCTCGGACACCACGTAGGCCGGCGTGCCGTACTCGCGGGCGAGCTCCACCAGATCGCACCCGCCGACCTCGAGATGGCCGCGCTGGTTGATCCGGCTGCCCCGGGGCAGGACGTGCGAGAGCTCTGCCGTGGTGGCGCTCATGGGTCCGCGATCATGCCACGCGCCGGCTCCTGGCATGATCCCTTGAGATGGTCCACCGCCGGGTGGTCAGGCCGGTTCTGCCGAACGAGATCGCGGTGAGCGACGGGCTCGCGTACTCCCTCTGGCTGCCGAAGCCGGAAGCCGGGTCGCTGCGGGGCGGCGTCGTGATCCTCCCCGGTGCCGGCTCGGCCAAGGAGAGCCACCACGACTTCGCCCGGGCGCTCGTCGGCGCTGGCTGGGCCGCGCTGGCGTTCGACGCGCGGGGGCACGGCGCGAGCGGCGGCCGACTCGACGGCCGGGCGATGACCGACGTGGCGAGGATGGCCGACGTGCTGCGGGAGCGGCTGGACGGCGCCCCCCTCGCGCTCCGCGGATCGAGCCTCGGCGGCTACCTGGCGCTGGTCGCGGCGGGTCCGGCCGGCGCCGCCGGGGTGGTGGCGATCTGCCCGGCCGACGGGTCGCTCCTGCGCCGCGGGCTGGCCGCCGGGCGCTTCGGGTTCCCGACCGACGCCGAGTCGCTCGATCGCCTGTTCGCCGCCCACGACCTACGGACGTCGACGGCCGAGCTGGAGGTCCCGGTGCTGCTGCTCCACGCCGAGGGGGACGAACAGGTGCCGATCGAGCTCAGCCGCGAGCTGGCCGCCGAGCTCCGCCACTCGCGAAGCCGGCTGATCGCCGTGCCCGGCGGGCATCACCGCTCGATCCAGCATGACGAGGAGCTGCAGGCGGTCGTCCTGGGCTTCCTCGACCGCGCGCTCGCCCGCCCTGCGGCCGGGCGCACCGGCTGAGGCAGGACCGCGCGGCTTCAGTGGCCGCCGAGCACGCCGCCGAGCGCCTGGCCCGCGCCGGACACCGTGCTGCCCACCGCGCCCCCGGCACTCGACACCACGCCACCGAGCGCCTGACCGGTGCTCGTCACCGCACCCCCGACGCCCTGACCGGCGCTCGTCACCGCGCCTCCGGCGGCCGGCGCCGCCTGGCTGATCGCGCCCCCGGCGGCGCCGGTCACCCCGCTCACGGTCGAGCCGAGGGCGTGACCCGCGCCGCTGACGGTGCTGCCCGCGGTTCCGGTGGCTCCCTGCACGGTGCCTGAGGCCGTCTGCACGGTGCCGCCGCCCCCGGGCGTGGCCGGCGGGGCCGCCGACCCGGAGCGCCCGGGCGCCGCCACCGGCACCGAGGTACCGCCGCCGCGTGCGGTGCCGGCCCCGACCGCCCCATTGACGGTGGCGGGCAGGCGGTGCGCGGTGCCGGTCGGTGCGCCGGGAGCGCGGCCCGGCCCGGCGACCGTGCCCGGGACACCGGGGGGAAGCGTGGCCGCCGCCACGAGCGCGACGTGACGGGTGGCCACCGAGGGCGTGGGAGCGGTGGCGTGGCTGAGGACGAGGGAGGGGGCGAGGTTTCCGGCACCGAGCTCCGGCCAGCCGCGGAACGAGACGACGGCACTGGCCAGGACGAACAGGATGGCGGCGCCGGCGACGAGCGATCCGGCGGTGCCGAGTCCGGCGACGTATGCCCGTGTGGCTCGCACCTGCCTCACCTATCGGCGTACCCGCCGGGCCGCTTGAGCCACCACAGGGTGGTCGGCGGGGTGGATGGCCGCGTCGGTCTCACGCCAGAGCGACCGCCGGACCCCGCACGGCGCTTCCCGCGCCCGGGAGACGCAGACCGCCGCGGCGCTGCATGACGAGCAGCCAGGCGACCCCGATGACCATCAGGGCGATGCTCTCGAGCTGCGGGGCGGTGAGCCCGACCAGGATGCGGTGGTTGCGGCGCAGGAACTCGACCAGCAGCCGCTCGAGGCCGGAGAGCACCAGGTAGAAGGCGAACAACGCGCCGGGACGGAAGCGGTCCCGCATCGTCCACATCCACCACGCCACGAGCCCCATGGAGACGGTCTCGTAGATCGGCGTCGGCTGCACCTTGACGCCGGGCGGGGTCGGGACGGTCCCATGGGGATAGGCCATCGCCCACGGCAGCTTCGACCCGGGGCAGGTGACGGGCGTGGTGCCGTGCACGCACCAGCGCCCGAAGTCGCCGTCTCCCGACACCTGGCAGCCGATCCGGCCGATCGCGTATCCCAGGGTGAGCGGGACGCAGGCGATGTCGAGGAGCTGGAGGCGGAGCATGCCCCGCCAGGCGGCCCACCCGAGCACGGCGATCGCGCCGCCGAGCAGCCCGCCGTACCAGACCAGGCCCGAGCCGGAGAACAGGCTGCCGAGCAGGTCGTGGTGGACCTGGTGCCAGTTCTCGATCACGAAGTACACCCGGGAGCCGACGAGCCCCCCGACCATGGCGGCGAACGCCATCTCGTAGGCCCAATCGGCCGGCCGGCCGATCTCGCGCAGGCGCCGCGCGAGGATCGCCCCGGCCGACAGGAAGCCGAGCGCGAACACGATCCCGAAGCTCTTCAGGGAGATCCCGAGCACGTGGAGCTCCGGCCGCACCCCTCCAAGCGTACCCGGGCCATAATGCCCGCGGATGCTGCCCCCAGTCGTCATCCTGTGCGGCGGCCGTGGTACGCGGTTGCAGGAGCACGTCCCCTCCCTACCCAAGCCTCTGGTCGAGATCGGCGGCCGCCCGATCCTCTGGCACGTGATCCAGATCTACCTCGCGCAGGGGTTCACCGAGTTCGTCCTGCTCACCGGCTACAAGGCGGAGCTCATCGAGCGCTTCGCCGCGTCGGAGGCGTGGCCCGAGGGGGTGCGGGTGAGCTGCACCGACACCGGACCGGACACGCCAACCGGCGGGCGGATCGCGCAGGCCGCCGCGGTGCTCGGCGGCCGGCGCTTCTGCGCCACGTATGCCGACGGCGTGGCCGACATCGACCTCGCGGCGCTGACCGCCGAGCACGAGTCCGGGGGGACGACGGCCACGATGACCGTCGTGCGCCCGGAGCTCCAGTTCGGCGTCGCGGAGCTGAACGGCGACGGCCGCGTCCGCGGCTTCGTCGAGAAGCCCCGCAGCGAACAGTGGATCAACGGCGGCTTCTTCTGCTTCGAGCCCGGCGTGTTCGAGGTGCTGAGCGCCGACTCGATCCTCGAGCGTGAGCCCCTGGCCCGGCTGACCGCCGCCGGGCAGCTGCGGGCCTATCGCCACACCGGCTTCTGGAAGTGCATGGACACCTACAAGGACGCCCTGCAACTCGACGACCTCTGGTCGAGCGGCGGTGCCCCGTGGAAGCTGTGGAGCTAGACACTGCCGTGAGGCGGCAGCCGAGTGATCGGTCGCTCTCCGGGCACACGTTCCTGGTCACCGGCGCCTACGGCCTGCTCGGGGGCTGGCTCGTCCGCAGCCTGGTGGACGGCGGCGCGCGGGTGGTGGTGCTCCGCCGCGATCAGACCGGCCGGTCGGGATTGACCGCCACGGGGCTGGAGGCGCAGGTGGCCATCGTGTCCGGCGACGTCGTCAACGGCGGGTTGATCGGCCGTCTGCTCGCCGAGTATGAGGTCGACAGCGTCTTCCACCTCGCGGCGCAGACGCTCGTCCCGACCGCGAACTCCTGGCCGCGCTCGACGTTCGAGACGAACATCGCCGGGACCTGGGAGCTGCTCGAGGCGTGCCGAGCCCACGGCGCCGAGCGGGTGATCGTCGCCTCCTCCGACAAGGCCTATGGCCCCCACACCGACCTTCCGTACCGGGAGACGCACGCCCTCCAGCCCGTCTTCCCCTACGACGTGTCCAAGGCGGCCACCGACCTCATCGCTCGCAGCTACTGGCACACCTGGCGGCTCCCGGTCGCCGTCACCCGATTCGCCAACCTGTACGGCGGCGGGGACTTCAACCGCTCTCGGCTGGTGCCCGAGGCGGTGAGCGCCGCGCTGGCCGGCCGCGCCCCCGTCATTCGCTCCGACGGCTCGCCGGAGCGCGATTTCCTGTACGTGGAGGACGCGGTCGGCGCCTACCTGGCGATCTGGGACCTGCTCGGCCGCGGCACGGGCGCGGGCGAGGCGTTCAACGCCGGCGGCGGCCGCCCCCACCGCATGCTCGACGTCGTCGAGCTCGTCTGCCGCCTGGCCGGCACCGGCGTCGTGCCCGACGTGCAGGGCACCGGCACGCCGGCCGGTGAGATCGATCGCCAGTGGGTCGACGCGACGAAGCTCCGGGAGCTGACCGGCTGGGCACCGGCCGTCGGGCTCGAGGAGGGGCTCGAGCGGACGATCGACTGGTATCGCCGCCACGGCGCGGTCTGAGCACCGCCCCGCCGCGTCTTCGCCAACTCTTCGCGGACGCCTGCGAGAATCCGCGCATGCCCCGCAACCGATCGTTCGGACGCGATCCAGGGCTCCAGGCCCGGATGCTGTTGACCCTGTTCCTCCTGGGGCTGGTCTACGCCGTGCTGATCGGCGTGCTGATCGCCGCCGGCACCGGCGCGGTGACGGTGGCGCTCATCGCCGCCGCCCTGTTCGCCCTCCAGTTCTTCACCTCGGACAAGATCGCGCTGGCGTCGATGGGTGCGCGCGAGGTGAGTCCGGAGCAGGCTCCGCTCCTGCACGGCGCCATCGAGCGCCTGTGCATCCAGGCGAACCTGCCGAAGCCGCGCGTGGCGATCGCCCAGACGCCGATGCCGAACGCGTTCGCCGTTGGCCGCTCGCCGCAGAGGGCGACGGTCTGTGCCACCACCGGGATCCTCGATCTGCTCTCCCCCTCCGAGCTCGACGGCGTCCTCGCCCACGAGCTCACCCACGTGCAGAACCGGGACGTGATGGTGATGACGATCGCCAGCTTCTTCGCCTCGATCGCCTCGTTCATCGTCCAGATGGGCTTCTGGTTCGGCGGCATGTTCGACAACAACGACGACGAGGGACCGAGCGCGATGGTCGTGATCCTCGTCTCGGCGGTCGTCTACGTCATCTCGTTCGTGCTCCTCCAGGCGCTCAGCCGCTACCGGGAGTTCGCCGCCGACCGCGGCTCGGCGATCATCACGGGGCGGCCGAGCGCACTGATCAGCGCCCTGCTGAAGATCTCGGGCGGGATGGAGCGGATCCCCCAGCAGGACCTGCGGGCGGCGAGCGGCGAGCTGGCGGCGTTCTACATCTTCCCGCCGAAGGTCAAGCAGTCGGCGGCGTCGCTGTTCGCCACCCACCCGTCACTCGAGGCGCGGATCGCCGCGCTCCAGAAGTACGAGGCCCAGCTCCAGGCTCGGGTCTGACCCGGTGGGGCTGCTCGACGTCATCACCGGACGCCGGAAGCTGGCGCAACCGGCGGAGGACCGCCTGTTCGCCATCAGCACGGCCTACGTGACGCTTGAGACGTCGCTGGGGATCGAGTCCCGCGGCGCCGCAGCGATCGTGTTCCAGCCGCTGTCCACCGCCGACTTCACGCAGATCGTGCGCGATGCCGAGGAGGTCGTGCGGGCGACCGCGGCCGAGAGCGGAACCCGGGTCGAGAGCTCCGATGACACCTATGGCTTCCGCTGGCTCGTGCTCCGCGGGTCGAGCTTCGAGGACCTCGTCGTCGGCATCAACGCGGTGAGCGGATCGCTCGAGGCGGGCGGCTACGGCGAACGGGTGCTCTGCGCGGTGTTCGGGCTCATCGAGGCGCAGGCGCGGCGCCCGCTCTACCTCATCTACAACTACAAGCGGGGCAGCTTCTATCCGTTCGTGCCCGCCGGCGGGGCCCAGCAGCGCGACAGCGAGCGTGAGCTCGTCCTCCAGGCCCAGCTCGCGGGCGAGCTGCCATTCGAGCGCGAGCTCGAGCGGTGGTTCCCGCTGTGGGGGATCCCGATCTGAGGGCTTTCAGCCCGGGATCAGGTCGTCGCCGCTGAACTCCGCGCGCGCCTCGGCGAGCGAGACGTCCGGCGGCGGGAGGAAGAGGTCGGACCCGCCGAGCTCGTCGTCGCCCAGCCGCCGCCCGCGATCGCGCACGAACGCCAGCAACCGTTCGTAGACCTGACGAAAGGTCGCCTCGTCGTCGCCCAGGCAGGCCGAGATCGCCTGGCTGTCGAGCTGGTGCAGATCTCCGACGTCACCCTCGGGCAGCTCGTACTGGCCCTCGGTGGCGATGCGGACGATCACGCCGCGCCCTCACCCGCCCCGGCGCCCAGCTCACCGGCCGGTTGGCCGCTGCCGAGCTCCGCCTTCATCTTGCTCAGCTCGTCGTCGACCTCGCTCTGACTCGACAGCTGCTTCAGCTGCCGGTCGATGTCATCGTCGCCCGAGCCCAGCTGCGTGAGGTCCTCGAACGTCCCCGCCGACTCGAGCTCCTGCACGGCGTCGGCCCGCGCCTTCATGTTCTCGGTCTTGTCCATCGCCCGCTGCATGGCCAGGCCGACGTCCGCCATCTCCTCGCCGACGCCGGTCGCGGCCTCGGAGATCTTGACCTGGGCCTCGGCCGCGGAGTACTGGGCCTTGATGACCTCCTTCCGGGAGCGGAACTGCTCGAGCTTCGTGCGCAGCTTCTGCTCGGAGGCGGTCATCTGCTCCTGCTGCTGCTGGAGCTGCGCCACCTGGCTGTCGAGTGACTGGAGCTCGGTCTGGGCGACGTTCTTGCGCTCGAGCGCCGTGCGGGCGAGCTCCTCGTTGCCGGCCGCGAGCGCCTGACGCGCCTGGGTGTCGAGTTTGACCACCTGCTGCTGGAGCTTCTCCTCCTGGAGCTGGAGGCGCTTCTTCGAGGTGACGACGTCGGCGATGCCCTTCTTGACGTTCTGGAGCAGCTCGATCTGCTTCTGGTAGCTGTACTCGAGCGTCTCGGACGGATCCTCCGCCCGGTCGAGCATCTTGGAGATCTTCGCTTTGATGACGGTCGACATGCGTCCGGACAGCCCCGGCATCGCATCCTCCTTGGCCTCGTTCGATGAGCGGCACTAGCGTATCGCCCCATGCCCGAACCCGAGCGAGCCAAGCCCGCCTCCGCCTCCGCCTCCCAGATCGTCCACTGGATGGGCGTCGGCGACGCCAACAGCGCCGGCAACATCCACGGGGGCACCGTGATGAAGCTGGTGGACGAGGCGGCGGGATTGGCCGCGATCAAGCACTCGCGCTGCCGGGTGGTCACCGCGGGGATGGACCGGATGACCTTCCTCGTCCCGATCTCGGTCGGCGAGCTCGTCAGCTTCAGCGCCACCGTCAACGCCGCGTGGCGCACGTCGATGGAGGTGGGGGTGCGGGTGCAGGCGGAGAACCCGCGAAGCGGCGAGGTCCGCCACACGAACACTGCCTACCTGACGATGGTCGCCCTCGACGAGCACGGGCATCCGGCGCCCGTCCCGGCCGTGCGGGCCGAGACGCCCCACGAGGTGCGGCGCATGCGCGAGGCCGAGCTCCGGCGGGCCAACCGGCTCTCCGAGCGGGCGGAGATCCAGCGCCGGCGTGAGGCGGAGTAGCTACAGCCCGGAGGGGTGACGGGCGTCGAAGCCGGACGGCTGACCCGGGAAGATCGGGCGCCACCGGGGGCCGCTGCCGGGTGGCGGGTTCGGATCGGCCTCGGCCGAGGTGTCGAACCGGATCCCGGCGATCTGCACGAACGCGTGACCGGGATTCGTGTACACGGTGATCCAGCGGCCGACGCCGCCCTGGTCCCAGCTCATGAAGTCGCTCGAGTCGTCGGGGGTCCTGAGCAGGCCGGCGGCGTGCAGGACGTAGGACACCGAGCCCGAGCAGTCGTAGCCGGGGCTGTCGAACGACGCGTGCCCCCCACCCCAGATGTACGGCTTGAGGCGGATCTGGTTGCCGGCCCAGATCGCCTCCTTGACCGCCAACGGAGCATCGGCCGGCGCGTAGCCCACGCCGTGGATGATCTTCGCGCGGGTGCCGGCGACGGTCGGCTGCGACGCACTGCTCTGCGTCGACCTGGAGGCCAGGCCGGCGCCGCCGCTCTGGCTCGGCGGTCCGGACGCCCGGGCAGGCGTCGGGTTGGCGGCCATGCCGGCCCCGCCGCCGGCCGCCAGGGCCACCGGCGCACCAGCGCAGAGCAGGGCCGCAACGGCCGCAGCGCATCCAGTTTTCACGTGGGTCACCCGCAAGTCGATCTCTTTCGTCGGCCTACGGGGTTAGCTGTCGGGCTGGCGCGAAAAGAGCCTGCGCCTCCCGCGACTCGAGCGCGGGATTCGCCCCTGAGGAACCTGGGTCCCCCGCTCCGCGGCTATGGGATCCGCGGATTCGGCGTTGCGGCAATATACATGGCGATGCGGCGTTGGTTACGTGACGGGCCCTGGCTCGCCCGCAGGCTCGGCGCCGTGATCGGTACGTCGCTGCTGCTCGCTGGCTGCGGCGGCACGACGAAACTGATCGTTCAGCCCGGCCCGGAGATCGGGATCCGGTCCAAGACGCCGGACGCCGGGCAGCGGCTCGGCTTCCCCGCCGTGGCGACGAAGAACACGACGCGGGTCGCCGGCGCGGATCCGGTGGCCGACGCGGCCGGCGTGGCGCTCGCCGTCTACCCCTCGATCGGCAGCGGGACCCACCCGCCGGCGGTCGTCCTGGCCCCCACGGACGACTGGGCGGCGGCGCTGGCCGCCACCGCGCTCATGGCCCCACCGATCCGGGCCCCGCTGCTGCTCTCCGGCTCCGGTTCGCTGCCCTCGGCGACCGCCGATGCCCTGTCGCTGCTCGCCCCCACCGGCTCCGGGCCGGCGGGTGGGGCCCAGGTGATCCGGGTCGGCGACGTCCCGGCGCCGACCGGCATGCGCAGCGCCCACATCACCGGGTCGGACCCGTACGCCCTCGCCGCCGCAGTCGACCGCTTCGCCACCGCCGCCCGCGGGCGCACCAGCCAGAACGTCGTCGTCGCCTCCGGCCAGGATCCGGCCTATGCCATGCCCGCCGCCGGCTGGGCGGCGGAGAGCGGCGAGCCCCTGCTGTTCGTCACCCACGACGGGATCCCCTCGGCCACCCGCCAGGCGCTCGCCGCGCACAACCATCCGAACATCTACGTGCTCGGCTCGCCGTCGACCGTGCCGGATGGCGTCCTGCGCCAGCTGGCCCAGCTCGGGCGGGTGCAGCGGGTGGGAAACGCCGACCCGGCCGCCAACTCGGTGGCGTTCGCCATCTACCGCGATCCGCCATGCCCCTTCGGACAGCCGTGCGCTCACGTGCCGGGGAGCTTCGGCTGGGCGATCCGCAGCCCGGGCCACGGCTACGTGCTGATCAATGCCTCCCGGACGCTCGACGCCGCGGCGTCCGCCGCACTGTCCTCCAGTGGCACCTACGGCCCCCAGCTGCTGGTGGACGATGCCTCTACCCTTCCGGGCTCTGTGCTCAACTTCTTCCTGAACTACGCGACGCCGGGATATACGCAGGAGGGACCGACCGCCGCCGTCTACAACCACGGCTGGGTGATCGGCGATCCGACCGCGGTCTCGACCGCCGTGCAGGCGCAGGTCGACAGCCTGCTCGAGGCGGTGCCCCAGAAGTGAGCGGAGCGAATGGTCACCCGGACTCCACTGTGCAGCACCGAGCCGGAGGCGAGGTGCGCAGATGAGCGGTGAGGTGCGCGGTGAGCGAAGCTGAGCATCCGGATCGCATCGCGCCCGATCACGAGGTCACCGTCGAAGACGTGCGCCAGCTGATGGGCGCTTCCACCCCCCACTTCGCGCTCCAGCTCCGCGAGCGGATCCGTGCGCTCATCCGCTCGCTGCCCACCGACCATCCGGCGCGGGTCGAAGGCGAGCGGGAGATCGCCCGCCTGAACCGGATCGCGGTGACCGGCGAGGTTCGGGGCCACGAGGCCGAGCCCGGCCTGACGCCGCTGCGCAGCGTCACCACCGAGACGTGAGCGACGAGCGCACCGTCTCGGTCATCGGGCTCGGGCGAGTCGGCCTCCCGCTGGCGCTCAGCTTCGCCGCCCACGGGCGACGCGTGCTCGGGGTCGACCACGACCCGGCGGTCCTGGAATCCATTCGGGCCGGGCGGATGCCGTTCTCCGAAGCCGGCACACAGGAGCTCCTGACCGAGGTCCTCCGGGGCGAGAACCTCGCCCTCGCCGAGCGGGCGGCCGACGCCGCCCAGGCCGACGACATCGTCATCACGATCGGCACCCCCTCGTTCTCGCACGTCGAGTCCGACCTGCGGCAGGTCCGCGCGGCGGTCGACGACCTGCTGCCGCTGCTCCGTACCGGCCACGCGCTCATCCTCCGCTCGACCATCGCCCCCGGCACCACCGATTTCGTGGCCGGCTACATCGAGAAGCAGCGCGAGCTGCGGGTCGGCGAGGACGTGTTCGTGGCCCACGCTCCCGAGCGGATCGCCGCCGGGCGCTTCCTGGAGGAGATCGTCTCGCTGCCCTGCATCGTCGGCGGTGTCGGCGCCGCCTCGACCGAGCGCGCCGCGGCGTTGTTCAGCGTGTTCGGTGCCGAGATCGTGCGCACGACTCCGGTTCAGGCGGAGCTGGCGAAGATCTGGACGAACATCCTCCGCTACGCCACGTTCGCGCTGCCGAACCTGTTGATGATGGATTGCGAGCAGCACGGCGCCAACGTGTTCGACGTCATCGAGCTGATCAACCACCGCTACCCCCGGGGTGGCATCGCGATGCCGGGGATGACGGGCGGCACCTGCCTGCGCAAGGACTTCGCCTTCTCCGAGGAGCGCTCGAACGCGCCGGGCATGCTGCTTGCCGTCTCGCGCGTCAACGAGGCAGTGCCGCACTTCCTCGTCGAGGGCATCAAGCGGCGGGTGGGACGCCTGCGGGGCCGCAAGGTGGCGGTGCTCGGACTGACGTTCAAGCGCGACACCGACGACGAGCGCGACTCGCTGTCGCCGAAGCTGATCCGCCTGCTCGAGCGCGAGTTGGCCGACGTCGCGGTGTGCGATCCGCACGCGCGCACGCCGACCCAGCCGCTGGCCGACGCCCTAGAAGGCGCCGAGGTCGTCGTGGTGGCGACCAACCACTCCGATTTCACCACCCACGAGGCGATCGCCGCGGTGCTGGAGCGGAGTGGGCCCGACTGCCTGCTGGTCGACCCGTGGAACGCGCTCGGCAGCCATCAGGTGTTCGCCTACGTCCCCGAGCTCGAGCTGCTGCGCCCCGCGCGCGGCGCCGCTGCCGCCGCCACCCCGCGATGACCCGCGTGCTCGTGACGGGCGGCGCCGGGACGATCGGCGCGGCGGTTGTCCGGCGCCTGGTGCGCGACCCGGCGTTCGAGGTGCGGGTGGCCGACCACCACCCCGCCCCCGACTGGATGCGCGAGGGCTGCGAGGTGCTCACCTGCGACCTGCGCGACCCCGCGGAGGCTGCCGCCGCGGTGGCCGGCTGCTCGCACGTCGTCCACCTGGCGGCGATCGTCGGTGGCATCGCCAACTTCCACCGGCTTCCGTTCACCCTGACCGAGGTCAACAACGCGCTGAGCGGCGCCGTGGTGCACGCCTGCGTCGAGGCCGGCGTGACGCGCTACGTCTACGTCTCCTCGTCGATGGTGTTCGAGCGGGCCACCGAGTTCCCCACCCCGGAGTCGCACCTCGACGCCTGTCCGCCACCGCACTCGGCATACGGCTTCTCTAAGCTCGCCGGCGAGGTGTATGCCCGCGCCGCCCACGAGCAGCACGGCCTGCGCTACACGATCTGCCGCCCGTTCAACGCCTATGGCCCCGGCGAAGCTCCCGACCCCGCCGAGCCCGGCATCGCCCACGCCGTGCCCGACCTGATCGCCAAGGTGCTCGCCGGCTGCCGGCCGCTGCCGATCTTCGGCTCGGGGCGGCAGACCCGCACGCTGACCCACGTCGAGGACATCGCCGATGGCATCGTCACCGCGATGAGCGCGCCGGCCGGCGAGAACGAGGACTTCAACATCTCGGCGGCCGAGGAGCGCCCGGTGGCCGACATCGCACGGCTCATCTGGGAGGCGTGCGGAAACGACCCAGCCGAGTTCGCCCTCGAGCCCCAGCCGAGCTTCCCGGTCGACGTCCAGCGGCGCTGGCCGTCGGTGGCCAAGGCCGAGCAGCTGCTCGGGTGGCGGGCGCGGGTCGACCTGCGAGACGGCATCGCGCAGACCGTGGAATGGCTGCGTACGCGAGAGAAGGAGACGATGGCATGAGCGCACGACGCGCGATGATCACCGGCATCACCGGCCAGGACGGGTCCTACCTGGCCGAGTTCCTGCTCGAGAGGGGCTACGAGGTGCACGGCATGGTCCGGCGCTCCTCGACCGAGAAGTTCGACCGCATCGAGCACATCCGCGACCAGGTCACGCTGCACCAGGCCGACCTGCTCGATCAGCGGTCGCTGGTCGACGCCCTGCGGTCCTGCGAGCCGGACGAGATCTACAACCTCGCCGCCATGTCCTATGTGGCGACCTCGTGGATCCAGCCCACGCTGACGGCGGAGTTCACCGCCGTCGGCGTCACCCGGATGCTCGAGGCGATGCGCGAGACCTGTCCGCAGGCCCGCTTCTACCAAGCCTCCTCCAGCGAGATGTTCGGCAAGGTGCTCGAGGTTCCCCAGACCGAGCACACTCCGTTCTACCCCCGCTCGCCGTACGGGGTGGCCAAGGCCTACGGCCACTTCATCACCGTCAACTACCGCGAGTCCTACGGGCTGCACGCGACGAGCGGGATCCTGTTCAACCACGAGAGCCCACGCCGGGGCCTCGAGTTCGTCACCCGCAAGATCACCTGGCACACGGCGGCGATCAAGCTCGGCCTGGCCCACACGCTGGAGCTCGGCAACCTCGACGCCGAGCGCGACTGGGGATTCGCCGGCGATTACGTCGAGGCGATGTGGCTGATGCTCCAGCTCGACGACGCGGAGGACTTCGTGATCGCCACCGGCGAGTCGCACTCCGTCCGCGAGTGCATCGAGGTCGCCTTCGCCCACGCCGGCCTGGAGCTCGACTGCCACGTGCGGGTCGACCCCTCGCTCATCCGCCCGGCCGAGGTCGAGCACCTGATCGGCGATGCCGGAAAGGCCCGGCGGCTACTCGGCTGGCAGCCGAAGGTGACATTCCGAGGGCTGATCGAGATGATGGTCGACGCCGACGTCGAGCTGCTCCAGCGGGAGATCGCCACCCGCGGCGTGCCGGCCGACGTCACCGCCTCGGCGCCGCCGATCAACCCCAGCGACCCCGTCTGATGGCCACCTTCGACCTCCTGGCCGAGCTGCCGGTGGAGGTCGAGGACTATGCCCTGGACGGGCTAGCGGCGCAGGTGTCGAGCGGCTTTGAGCGGATGACCACGGTCGTTCGCCTGCGCGGCGGAGGGGTCGAGGGTGTCGGCGAGGACGTCGTCTACGACAGCGAGGACCAGGTCGCCCTCCAGCAGGCTGGATCGGTGCACGACCTGCGCGGGCACTACGCGCTCGGCGAGCTGTGCGAGAAGCTCGACGCCCTCGACCTGTTCGCCCAGGAGCCGGTGCGCGGCGAGGTGTCCCGCCTCTACCGGCGCTGGACGTTCCACAGCGCGGCGCTCGACCTCGCGCTGCGCCAGGCCGGCCGCCCGCTGCACGACGTGCTCGGCCGCCCCCCGCGGCCGCTGACATTCGTCGTCTCGCTGCGGCTCGGCGAGCCGCCCTCGCTCGAGCCGGTCACGGCTCGTCTGGCGCGCTATCCGGGCCTGCGCTTCAAGCTCGATGCGACGAGCTCGTGGTCGCCCGAGATCATCGCCGGCCTGCTCGCCACCAGCGCGGTCGACTCGGTCGACTTCAAGTCGCTGTACCGCGGCACCGTGGTCGACCAGCCGCCAGACCCGGTCCTCTACGAGCGCGTGGTGCAGGCATTTCCCGACGCCTGGATCGAGGATCCGGACGTCGTCACCCCCGACACCGCCGCGGTGCTGAGCGGCGTCCACGACCGGATCACCTGGGATGCGCCGATCCACTCCATCGCCGACATCGAGGGGCTCCCCTTCCCGCCGCGCATGGTGAACCTCAAGCCGAGCCGGATCGGCGGCCTGCGCCGGTTGTGCGACACCTACGACTACTGCGCCGAGCACGGCATCGGCGCCTACGGCGGCGGGCAGTTCGAGCTCGGGCCCGGCCGGGGGCAGGCGCAGTACCTCGCCTCGCTGTTCCATCCCGATACGCCGAACGACCTGGCGCCGAGTGGCTACAACGTCGCCCCGCCGGCCGACGGGCTGCCGGCGAGCCCGCTCGCCCCGTCGCCGGAGCCGACCGGCTTCCGCTGGGCCGGAAGCTAGCCGCCGGCGGCCAGATCGAGCAGCAGCTTGCCGCGGACGTCGCGGCGCTCCAGCCGGTGGAACGCCTGGTTGACCTCGCCCAACGGCAGGCTGGCGTCGATCGGGATCTTCAGGCGGCCGTCGGCCAGCGCGTCGAGCGCCGCCGCCAACCCGTCGCGTCGCTGCGCTGGGGAGAGCTGCATGCCGCCGTAGCCGAGGATCCGCGCTGACTTGCGATAGAGCGACTGGAGGTTGAACGCCACCTCGGCGTCGGCCGAGGTGCCGAAGGACACGATCCGGCCCCGTGCCGCCAGGCCCTCGACCGCCGGGCGCACGAACGCGCCGCCCAGCGGATCGAGCACCACCGTCGGCTCGAGCTCCTCGCACCCCGTCCCCACCGCCTCCGGACCACCGACGAGAACCCGGTCGGCGCCCTGCCCGCGGACGAAGTCCGCCTTGTCCTCGCTCCCGGTCTGGCCCCACACGGTCGCCCCCAGCGAGGCGACGAGCGAGACGATCACGCTGCCGACGCCACCGGATGCTCCGAGGACGAGCACCCGGTCCTCGCCGCGTACGCCGGCCAGGTCGACCACGGTGTTCCAGGCGGTCAGCCCCGCCACGCCCATCGCGGCGGCGCTGCGCAGCTCGACGCCGTCCGGCAGCTCGTGCACCGCGTCGCGGGGCGCGATCACCGCCTCCGCCCACACGCCGTCTCGGGCGGCCCCGAGCCCGCCGCCGGCCACGAGCACCGGGCGGCCGTCGAGCTCGCCGGCCGCCTCCCCGCCGAGCGTGCGCGGCAGCGGCCCGTCGGGCGCCACCCGCCCGGCCGCGACATAGCGGTCGACCGGGTTGACCCCGGCGAAGCGCAGCTCGACGCGGACCTCGTCGCCGTCGGGCGCGGCGAGCGGCACCGCCTCGACCCGCAGCGGCTCGCCGGCCTGGTGCAGCCGGGCCGCGCGCACAGGATCGTTTGGCGCCATCGATCCGGGGCTACCCATGTGGTTGTCAGATACGCATCGAACCTTCTGGAGGCCGCATGGCAGAGGATCTGAACGGGACCGTCGCGCTCATCACCGGCGCGTCGAGCGGAATCGGCGAGGCGACGGCCGAGGCATTGGCCTCCCGCGGCGCCCGGGTCGCCCTCGTGGCCCGCCGGCGCGAGCGGCTCGAGTCGCTCGCCGGGCGGCTCGACGGCGACCCGCTCGTCGTCGAGGCCGACGTGGCCGACCGCGAGCAGGCCGAGCGGGCGGTGGCGCAGGTGGCGGAGGAGTGCGGGCGACTCGACACGCTGGTCAACAACGCCGGGGTCATGCTCCTCGGCCCGGTGGAGGGTGCCCCGGTCGAGGAGTGGGAGCGGATGCTGTCGGTCAACCTGGCCGGCCTGCTGTACTGCGCTCATTCGGCGCTCCCCCACCTCCTGCGGGCGGCCGACGATGGTCCCCGCCGGGTGGCCGACCTGGTCAACATCAGCTCGGTGGCCGGCCGAGTGGCGCGCAATGGGAGCGGCGTCTACAACCTGACCAAGCACGGCGTCGGCGCGTTCAGCGAGTCGCTGCGCCAGGAGGTCACCGGCCGCCACCTCCGAGTGTCGCTCGTCGAGCCGGGCGCCGTGGACACCGAGCTCGCCTCTCACAACCGTCCCGAGGTCCAGGAGGTGATGCGCAAGCGGTTCGGCAAGCTCGAGCGCCTGGAGGCGCAGGACATCGCCGATGCGATCGCCTACGTCGTCACCCGGCCGCGACGCGTGGCGGTCAACGAGATCCTCGTGCGACCGACCGAGCAGGAGGGCTAGCGACGCGGACGCGCCCCAGGGGTCTTCCCTACCCTCTCCCCGACTGACTCGTCAATCAAGGGAGTGATGGTGCAAGAACGACTGGGAATCGCCGGCTCCGGCACGATCGCCACCGGCCTGGCCGTGTCGGCCTCGACGGCGCTCGAGGTCGTGCTGTGGGCTCGCTCCGACGCCTCGGCGGAGCGCGCCCGCGGCGCGGTGGCCAAGGGAGCCGGCCGCCTGGACGGCGCCGACCCAGGTCGCGTGCGGGTGGTGACCGACCTCGACGAGCTGGCATCCGCGACGTTCCTCGTCGAGGCGGTGGTCGAGCACCACGGCAGCAAGGCCGAGGTGCTCTCTGACCTCGGTGCGCTGGCCCGGGAGCAGTCCGAGGATGCGATCCTCGCCACCACCACCTCCTCGTTGTCGATCGAGGAGCTGGCCCGCGAGAGCGGCCACCCGGAGCGGTTCGTCGGCCTCCACGTGTTCAACCCGGTCCCCCGGATGGCGCTCGTCGAGCTGGCGTTTCCCGGTGAGGCGACCGAGCCGACCCGACAGCGCGCGCGCGAGCTCTGCGCGGCGCTGGGCAAGACGGCGGTCGAGGTGCCGGACATCGCCGGCTTCGTGGTCAACCGCCTGCTCTTCCCCTACCTGTTCAGCGCCGTGGAGCTGATGGATGAGCACGAGCTGTCGGCCGACGCGGTCGACAGCTGCATGAAGCTGGGCGCCGGGATGCCGATGGGGCCGTTGGCCCTGCTCGACTTCGTCGGGCTCGACGTCGCCCAAGCGATCGGTGAGTCGATCGGCGCCGACATCCCGCCGCGGCTGCGACGGCTCGAGGCCGATGGCGCCCTCGGACGGAAGGCCGGCCGGGGCTTCTACAACTACGACTGAGCGTTAAGCCTCGGTTCACGTTCGGCGCGCATCCTTTCGCCCACGACGTACCTCATAGCAGCACCTCCTCCCCATCGAGCCGGCCCGTTTTCGCGGGCCGGCTCTTTTTGTGCCGCAGACGAAATGAAGCCGGCCCCGAAAGGCCGGCTTCTCTCTCCTCTCAACCACCGGGTCGTGGCCCGATGTAGCGCGCGGGAGCAAATGTAACGAATGTCTCGATCGTTTGTCCAGTCCGAGCGGCCGGCGGGGAGGTTCGGTCAAGCCGCGGACGCGGCCGCCTGATCGGTGCTGCCGCGCCGGTGACGGATTCGCACCGCCTCAACCCGGTTCTCACGCACCGACTCGACCCGGATCGAGTAGCCGTCGGCGGCGATCGTGTCGCCGCGCTTGGGCAGCCGCCCGAGCTCGGCGAACACGAAGCCGCCCACCGAGTTGTAGGCGTCGGTGTCGACCGACAGCTCGAGCCCGTAGTCCTCGAGGTCGGACACCGCCACGTGTCCGCGGACGAACCAGTCGCCGTTGGCCAGCCGCCGCACCGCGCCGCCAGCGGGATCGGTCTCGTCGGAGATCTCTCCGACCACCTCCTCGATGATGTCCTCGATCGTCACGATCCCGGCGGTGCGGCCGTACTCGTCGATGACGATCGCCAGCTCGGTGCGCTCGCGCTGGAGGTCGGCCAGCAGGTCGTCGAGCGGCTTGGTCTCCGGTATGAGCGGCGCCTCGCGCACCCGGTCGGCGAACTGCGCCTCGGCGCCATGGACGAGGAGCTGCTTGACGAGCTGGTTGACGTGGACGATGCCCTTCACCCGGTCCTGGTTCTCGTCCTCGGTGACGACGAGGCGTGAATGTCCGCTGGCCACGCAGCGCTGCAGCGCCGCATGGACCGTCTCGCCGACGTCGACGGTGACGACCGCGGGGATCGGCGTCATCACCTGCCGCGCCTCCTGCTCGTGGAGGTGGAAGACGCCGGTGAGCATGTTCGCCTCACCGGCATCGAGCTGGCCGCCGGTCTGCGACTCGACGATGATCCGCTTCAGCTCATCGGGCGTGCCGCCCTCCGGCTCGGCGTCGGGGTCGGCGCCGAGCCGGCGGAGCACCCACCGGGAGCTGGCGTTCAGGCCCACGATGAACGGGTTGAACACCAGGCGGAAGAACTGCATGGGCCGGGCGATCCGCCGCGCCATGCCCTCTGGGTTCTGGATGACGTACAGCTTGGGGACCATCTCGCCGAGCGTCGTCTGCGCGATCGTGATGATCAGGTAGGTGATGACCACGGCGATCACCACCGCCGCCCCATGCCCCAGGGCGGGTCCGAGCAGCGGCTCGAGCACGTGGGCGATCGCCGGCTCGCCGAGGGCTCCGATGCCGATCGAGGCCATCGTGATCCCGACCTGACAGGCGGAGATGTAGTCGCTGATCTGGTCGATCTGGGACAGCGCCAGCCGGGCTCCCCGCGCGCCCTCGTCGGCCATCGTCTCCAACCGCGCGCTGCGGGAGCGGACGAGTGCGTACTCCGCGATGACGAAGAACGCGTTGACGAACACGAGCAGGAGGGTGAGGACGATGAGCAGCACCTTCATCGGTGGCTCCTCATCCCCCGGCGCCGCGGCGCCTCGACGCGCCGGCGGCTACTTCGAGGTGGGTCGTCGTTCATCGTGGCGACGGAGGAACCGTAGCAGGGGTCAGGCGGGTCCGGCGAGGGCGTCGATCTGCCGCGCGAGGTCGAAGTCGGCGGCCGTCAGCCCGCCCGCCGAATGCGTGCTGAGCGTCAGGCGCAATCGGTTGTACCCGTGCAGGAGGATGTCCGGGTGGTGGTTGGCCGCCTCGGCCAGCGTCCCCACCGCGTTGACGAGCTCCAGGGCAGCCGCGAAATCGGGGCGGCGTGCCTGGCGGACGATCGAGTCTCCTTCTCGGCGCCAGGCCATGCCGGCGAGCCGGTGCTCGATCTCCTCGTCGCTCAACCGCTCTGCCATATCGTCTCCTGTCGTGCGCATCGTCAGCCTCGTTCCGTCGGCCACCGAGCTGCTGTTCGCGCTCGGGCTCGGCGGGGACATCGTCGCGGTGACCCACGAGTGCGACTACCCGGAAGCGGCCCGTGAGCTGCCTCGCGTTACCCGCGACGTGCTCCCGTCCGGCCTGTCGGCGGCCGAGATCGACGCCGCGGTCAAGCAGCGGATGCTGGCCGGCGAGTCGATCTACGCCCTCGACGCGGATCTGCTCGACGAGCTCGAGCCCGAGCTGATCGTGACCCAGGCGCTGTGCGCGGTGTGCGCCGTATCGGTCGAGGACGTCCGCGCGCTGGCCGAGGAGATGGCCTCTCGTCCCGAGGTGGTCTCGCTCGACCCGCGAACGGTCGGCGAGGTGCTGGGCGACGCGCGGACGATCGCCCAGGCGACCGGGTCTCGCGACGCCGCGGTCGAGCTCGTCCGAGCCGCCTCGGCGCGCATTGACCGCGTCCGCCTGGCGATGCGCGGCGCCCGCCGGATCCGGGTGGCCGCGCTCGAGTGGCTCGACCCGCCGTACGCGGCCGGCCACTGGACCCCGCAGCTGATCGAATTCGCCGGCGGTGAGGACGTGCTCGGCTTCGCGGGCGAGCATTCCGAGCAGACGAGCTGGGAGGCGGTGGCGGCCGCCGAGCCGGACGTCGTCATGGTGATGCCCTGCGGCTACGACGCCGAGATCGCCCATCGGGAGGCGGAGATGCACCGCGATGAGCTCGTGGCGGTCGGGGCCGGCGAGGTGGTGGCGGTCGACGCCGCGGCGTACTTCTCCCGCCCTGGGCCGCGGATCGTGGACGGGCTCGAGGTGCTCGCCCACATCCTGCACCCCGAGCGCTGGCCGCAGGCGCCGGCCCCGGTGCTCCCGGTGGAGCTCTGACCCGGGTCCTGTTCGTCCACTCGTCGGCCGGCTCCTACGGCGCCGACCGCCAGCTCGCCCTGATGGTGCGCGGCCTGGACGTGCCGCCGGTCGTCGTCCTGCCGGCGGACGGCCCGCTGCGCGTCGAGCTGCGGAGCGCCGGCGCCGAGGTCGTCATCCGCCCGGGGTTGGCGGTGCTGCGCCGGGAGCTGGTCGGGGCGCGGGGCCTGGCCCGGCTGGGGCGCGCCGTGGCCGCCGATGCGGCCTGGCTCGGGGCGCTCGCCCGGGCCCGCGGGACCGGGCTCGTCCACTCGAACACCTCGGTCGTCCTCGCCGGTGCCGCCGGCGCGGCGCAGGCGCGCCAGCCACACGTCTGGCACGTCCGGGAGATCTACGCCCGGTTCGGGCGCCTGTGGCCGGGGTATCGAGCACTGCTCACCCGGGCCGCCGCGCTGCCCTGTGTCTCCGCGGCCACCGCGACGCAGTTCGGCGGGCGTGGCCGGGTGAGCGTCGTGCCCGATGGACTGGGGCTCGTGCCGGTGCGGGCGGATCGCGCCGCGTCCCGGACGGCGCTCGGCCTGCCGGCGGACCCGCCGGCGGTGGCGGTGGTCGGCCGGATCTCCGACTGGAAGGGCCAAGACGTCCTCGTCCGGGCGCTGGCCGCGCCCCCGCTGGCCGCTCAGGGAACGATCGGGGTGCTGGCGGGCGACCCCTGGCCGGGGGCGCCAGAGCGGCTCGCTGCGGTGCTCGGGCTCGCCGATCGCCTCGGGGTGCGCGACCGGCTCCGCGTACTCGGCTTCCGCCATGACCTGGAGCACGTGCTCGGGGCGGCTGAGGTGGTGGCGGTGCCGTCGACCGCGCCGGATCCCTTGCCGAACTCGGCGCTGGAGGCGGCGGCCGCCGGCTGTGCCGTGGTGGCCAGCGCCACCGGGGGGCTACCCGAGATCGTTCGCGACGGGGTGAGCGGCCGGCTGGTGGCCCCCGGGGACGCCGCGGCCCTGGCGGAAGCGGTCGCCGAGTTGCTGGCGGACGCCGGGCGGCGCGAGCGGCTCGGCGCGGCGGCGGCGGCGGACGTCCGGGAGCGGTTCGCCGCCCGGCGGCTGCACGCGGCGGTCGGTGCGCTGCACGCCGCGGTCAGCCGGTGAAGCCGATCCCGTTGGGCGCCAGCCCATGGCCGCCGGCCACCGCGATCGCCGCCGCCACCGAGAGAACGCCCAGGAGCAGGCACCCCGCCAGCGCTGCGGCAGGCTGCCGGCGCCGCTCGGCCACCTCGATGATGAGCCAGCCCGTGATGAGGCCGGCGGCCAGCCCGCCGAGATGGCCGCCGATCGAGATGCCCTTGAAGCTGACCGAGAACACCAGGTTGAGGATGAGCACCGGGCCCAGCCCGCTCTGCCAGAACGGAATCCCGCGAGCGCGGGCGACGACGATGAGCGCGCCGAAGATCCCGAAGATGGCGCCCGACGCGCCGACCGTTCCGCCCAGGGGGGTGAACAGCAGCGCCCCGAACGATCCGGCGAGCATCGAGGCCAGGTAGACGGCCAGGAAGTTCACCCGCCCGATCGCCGGCTCGAGCGACTGTCCGACGAACCACAGCGAGAGCATGTTGACGAAGATGTGCGCCAGGCCGTCGTGCAGGAACCCGGAGGTGAACAGCCGCCAGTACTCGTGTGAGTGGGTGATCGCCGGCCCGTAGAGCAGGCCGTGCTCGTAGACCGTTCCTCCGCCGCCCCCGCCGAGCGGCGCGCCGGCGGCGGTCTCGGCGATGAAGACCGCGACGTTGACCGCGATCAGCGTCTGGGTGACCACGGGCACCCGCTGGAGGGTGCGTGCCGTGCGCACCTGCGTGCGTTCCCGCGAGCATTGGGGGCACCGCATGCCGACCGGGGTCGGTGTCATGCAGTCGGGGCAGATCGGCCGCCCGCACGACGAGCACGAGACCCCGGTCTCGCGGGAGGGATGGCGGTAGCAGACGGCCACGGGGACGCTCGAACGTAGCAGCGAGGTCGCGCCCGTCCGGGAGGGGGGCGTGGCCTGCGGCTCAGCGGTCGGGCAGGACCCGGCGCGCCTCGTCAGCCAGGTCGTGGAGCGTCCGCTCGGCCAGCTCGAGCAGGTTCGCCGACTGCCGCCGGCGGACCCGGTGGGACTGGCGGACCCGCAGCAGCACGAGCGCGGTGCCGGCACTCGCCCCGACGACCGCGGCGGCGGCCGGACGCGCCCAGTTGCGCGGGTCGCGCATCGCTCCGAGCTCCCACGCCTCGAGCTCGTCCTGGGCGAGCTCGGTCAGGTTGACGAGCGTCGATTCCAGCCGTTGGGCGAGGTCGGCCGGCGGCTCGACCGGGGCCAGCGCCTCCCGGAGCAGTGCCTCGAAATCGGCCGGACTGGCGGTCTCGGTGCTCATCAGGGGGCTCCCGTGCCGCCCACGCTGCCCGCGCCGACGGCGGCCGGCTCGGCGACCATGCCCTCGAGCTGGCGGATCGCCCGGTGCAGGAGGACCTTCGTCGCCCCGTCGGTCCGCCCCAGGGCGCGGGCGATCTCCCGGTTGTCCATGCCAAGCGCGAAGCGCATGATGAGCGCCTCGCGCCGGTCGTCGGGCAGCTGCTGAACGCCGGCCAGGATCGCCTTGAGCTCCTCCCGCCCCTCGACGAGCGACTCGGTCGTGTGCGGGGCGGAGATCATCCCCGCGTCCTCGATCGCCGACTCCGGCTTGCGCGAGCGGTCGCGGTAGAAGTTGGCCGCCAGGTTGTGCGCGATGCGAATGAGCCACGGCCGGAGCGGACGGCCATCGGACTCTCGCAGCGCACGCTCGAAGTGGCGGTAGGCCTGGAGGAACGTCTGCTCCGTGAGGTCCTCGGCGTCGTGATGGTTGCCGACTCGGTAGTAGCTGTAGGAATAGACGTCCCGCAGGTGGGCGCGGTACAGCTCCGAGAAGCGAGCGTCGAGCGCCGCCTTGTCGGTCGGTGCGTCCACTGCATGGGAGCCTACCCCTAGGCGACCGAGGCGGACTTGGCTGCGCTCGGTCGGCCGGCCCGCGCTCCCGAACGGGTGACCGTCGCCGTCCACCCGTCAGGATCGATTCGGCCTTCGACCAGCTCAGCCAGCCCCGCGATCGCCGGGGCGTCGAGCCGCGCATCGCGGGCCAGCCCGGCGAGCAGCGGGACGAGGTCGACCGCCTCGACGGCGTGCCCGAGCAGCGGCGGGATCTGGGCCGCCGGGACGCCCCGGGAGACGAGCTCCCCGGCCCGGCGGTTGCGCGATCCATCGGCCAGCGCAGTGGCGAGCAGATCACCGGCGCCGGCCAGGCCGGCGAACGTCTCCGGCTGCCCACCGCGCCGGCGGGCGAGCTGATCGACCTCGGCGAACACCTTGCCGGCGGCGGCGCCGGCCAGGTTGGGGCTACCGGTGTGCGCGACGGCGGCGGCCGCGAACGCAGCGGCGTTCTTGGCGCAGCCCGCGAGCTCCACTCCGGTGACGTCACGGCTCAGCGAGACGTCGAGCCCGGCGGCGGCGAGCGCGTCGCGCAGCTGGCGGGCGAACGCCGGGGCGCCGGAGGCCAGCACCACGGCGGCACCGTGCACCAGCGCGTCGGCGGCGTGGGCTGGACCGCCCAGCACCGCCAGCGCACGGGCGCGGCAGCGCTCAGCGGCGAACGCGGAGGGCAGCGTGCCCAGTGGCGGGACGAGTCCCTTGGACGCGACGAGGACGCCGGCGCGGGCTGGGATCCGCTCGCCGTGGGCGGCCATCACGCTCGGCAGGGCGCGAGCCGGTACGGCGAGGCAGACGAGGTCGTGGCCCCCGAGTTCCAGGTTCGCCGCGCGGCGCACCCGAACGCTCTCCGGCAGCTCGATCCCGGGCAGGTAGGCGTCGTTGATCCGGGTGGCGGCGAGCGCCTCGGCCTGCTCCCGGGTGCGGCAGGCGAGGTCCACCTCGAGTCCGGCACGGGCCAGGCTGACGGCCAGGCTGGTGCCCCACGCGCCGGCGCCGATGACCGCCGCCCGGCGGAGTGGCGGCAGCCCGCCGAGCCACTCCCATTGGAGCATCACGCACGGCCAGATCCGCTCGGTGACGGCGCCGGCGAGGCTCCGGGAGGCCTCGGCCACGTGCGGGAAGGTGAGCGGCCGGCCGGCCCGGATGCGGACCTTGTGCGGCCGGATCCGCCAGCCCCTGCGGACCGCCTCGGTGCCGAGAACCGCCACGGGGATGACCGGAGCGCCGGTCTCCAGAGCCAGGCGGCCGACCCCCCGGTGGGGTCGGCCGAGGGACCCCGGCCGGATCCGGGTGCCCTCGGGGAAGATGAGGACGATGTCGCCGCGGGCGAGGATCGCCTTGGCGGTGGCCATGCTCTCTGTGTCCCCCGCCCCGCGATCGACCGGGAACGCTCCGAGCGCGTTCAGGATCCATCCCTGCCAGGGACGCCGGAACAGCTCCTTCTTGGCCACGTAGTACATCGGCCGCTTGGCCATCGTGGCGATCACGAACGGGTCGAGGAAGCTCCGGTGGTTGGCCGCCACGATCACCGCCCCGCGGTCCGGTAGATGCTCGCGGCCGATTCGCTCCATCCGGAAGTACAGGCGGAAGAACGGGATGAGGATCAGGCGGGCCAGGCGGTAGATGACCGGGTTGGCCCCCGTCACCCGTGCCCGGCGGTGCAGCGCCTCGTGATCCATCGCACTAGGCGTACCCAGGGCGGTCGCGCCCGTTACAGTTCCGTGCCTTGAGCCCGGCGATCGACCGCACCCGCTCCCTGCGCGGCGCCGTCTGCGGCGCCGTCGCGGCCGCCGTGTGGGCCGTCCAACAGCCGCTCGACAAGCGCCTGTTCGACTGTGCCTACGACGACGTCGAGCTGCTCGGCAAGGCGGTGGTGGGGAGTGACGGGTGGTATCCGGCGGGCTTCGCGCTCCACATGCTCAACGGGGCGATGTTCGGCGCGCTGTACGCCGCGCTCGCCCCGGCGATCCCGGTTCCGGCGCCACTGCGCGGGCCGGCGGCGGCGATGGTGGAGAACTTCGGGCTGTGGCCGCTGGGGGCGGTCACCGATCGCTTGCACCCCCGGCGGCGCGAGCTGCCGGCGCTGGCCGGGAACCGGGCCGCGCTGGCACAGGCGACGTGGCGCCATCTGCTGTTCGGCGTCGTCCTCGGGGAGCTCGAGCGGCGGGTCAACGCCGCCGTCGAGCCGGCGCCGCCGGAGCCGGCCGCGCCGTTCTCCAGCAACGGGCATGGGTCGCTGGAGCACGCGCTGACGGTCTCCGAGGCCGCGGGCCCGGACGCCTAGCGGCGTGCGCGTCCTCATCACCGGGATGACCGGGTTCGCCGGGTCTCACCTGGCGACGGCCTGCGTGGCGGGCGGCGACTCCGTGGTCGGTGTGTCACGCCGCGGCGGTTCGGTCGCGGGCCTGGAGGTGGATCCGGTCGACCTGCGAGACGGGCCGGCGGTGCGCCGGGTGGTGGCCGAGGCCGAGCCCGAGGTCCTCTACCACCTGGCGGCGCTGTCCTCGGTCGGCCGCTCCTGGGAGGACCCGGCGGAGACGCTCGAGGACAACGTGGTGGGGGCGGTCAACGTGCTCGAGGCGGTGCGCCACGTGGCGCCACGCGCCCGGGTGGTGTGGGCGAGCACGTGCGAGGTGTACGGGACACCGGAGCGGCTGCCGCTCACCGAGTCCCACCGGCAGCACCCCGAGAGCCCGTACGCGGTGAGCAAGCTGGCCGGTGAGCAGCTCGTGCGGGTGTACGCCCGGGCCCACGGGCTGCAGGTGGTGATCGCGCGGCCGTTCAACCACACTGGACCGGGCCAGCGTGACATCTTCATCGTCTCGTCGTTGGCCCGGCAGGCGGCCGAGGCGCGGCTGGCCGGTGCGCCCGAGCTCCGGCTGGTGACCGGCAGCCCGGCGACCCGGCGGGACTTCTGCGACGTGCGCGATGTCGTGCGGGCCTACCGGCTGTTGGCCACCCGACCGGCGAGCGGCGAGGCCGGGGAGGCGTTCAACGTCTGCTCGGGGCGGTCGGTGTCGGCGGCCGAGCAGGTGGCGCTGATCGGTGAGCTGCTCGAGGGGGTGCGGGTGGATCACATCGTCGATCCCGAGCGCGTGCGCGCGCACGAGGTGATGGACCTGACGGGCTCGTTCGACCGGATCCACGAGGCCGTGGGCTGGACGCCGGAGATCCCCTACCGGGAGACGCTGCGGGCGACGATCGACTGGTGGGAGCGCGAGCTGCGGGTCGTGTCGGCCTGAACCCCGGCTACGGGGTGGTGCCGGTTGCGCTGCCACCCTGCGTCTGGGCGAGCAGCGCGCCGAGGTCACCGACCTGGTCGGCCGACGGCAGCGTCGGCGCCGGCTGGGGACCGTAGTGCGTGAACTGGATCGTCATGGCGACGCCGATCTGACCGGCGGAGGATGACGAGTCGGAGAAGTTCAGCGCCAGCTGCCGGACCAGGTGCTGGTTGTCGATCCACACGGTCATCGGGATCGAGCGGAGCTTGGTGAACGTCTCCAACTGCTGGATCGCCTGGCGCGCGGCCGCCCGCTGGGCCGCAGGCAGGAGATTCGGGTAGCGGTCGAGCTGGATCGTCGCCTGGTACTCGGTGGTCGGGATGCCCGCGATCGTGGCGGCGCCCACCTTCGTCACCCCGCCTGACTCGGCGCGCAGGTACTGGAGCATCTGCGCCGGGTTGCTGGAGGTGGGGTTGTTGACCAGCGAGCCGAGGCCCGAGACGCCCGAGACCGAGCCGAGTTGCGACAGGTCGATCTTCAGCCACGGCTTCTGCCCGGGCAACCGCGAGGTCACGACGGCGGGCAGCTTCAGGTAGATCACGTGGCCGTCGAGGATCTCGCCGACCGTCAGCCCGCCGGAGCCGAACACCTGGTTGAGCGCGGAGCTGCCGGGAACCTGCATCGCGATCGTCACCTGCCCTAGCCGGCTCCCCGGGCTGAAGCTCCCGCTGCCGGTGCCGATGATCGGCGCGGGCAGCGCGCCGGTCGTGATCCGCATCGACAGGCTCATCTGGAATCCCCGCGCGTTGTTCGACACCGTGGCCGCCTGGGCGACCGGGTCGATCGTGCTGCTCGACCCGCCGCAGCCACTGACCGCCAGCGCCGCCGTGCCCACGCACGCCGCGATCCCCAGAGCAGCTCGCATCCGTGGCCCGCTCCCCATCCTCGTGAACGATACTTGACGGGTCGGCCACCGTCCACGGCCGCCCGCCCGCCTAGCTCAACTGGTAGAGCACTTGATTTGTAATCAAGGGGTTGGGGGTTCGAGTCCCCCGGCGGGCTTGGGAGGTGTTCTCGCCTGAGGAGGTGTGGGCGCTCGTGCGAGCGGCCTCCTCCGACCAGGACGCCGCCCTGTTCCTGACCGCGGCCTTCACCGGGTTGCGGATGGGCGAGCTCCTGGCGCTCCGCTGGCGCGACGTCGACTTCGCGGCCTCGGCGATCCGGGCGCGTGGCAGCTACTCCGCCGGCGCCCTGACGTCGCCGAAGTCCGGCAAGGTCCGCTCGGTGCCGATGTCGAGCGAGGTCGCCGCCGCGCTGGCCCGCCTCGGGTCGCGGGTGGACTGGGTGGGCGAGGACGACCTCGTCTTCGTCGGCGGGGCCGGTGGCTACCTCGACGGCTCGCCGCTGCGGCGCCGCTACAAGGAGCCGCCGGCCTCCGCCCCCCTCCGCTTTCACGATCTCCGCCACAGGCACGCGCATGATCGGCAAGGCCGAGATCCGTCGGGTCCAGGAGTGGATGGGCCACGCCGACATCCAGACGACGATGCGGTACCTGCACTACTCCCCGGGAGCCGAGGACGCTCAGCTCGTCGACGCGGCGTTCGCGCTTCCCCCGGTGGCTTCCGACCGCGTGGACGTCGATCGATGACGCCGTATCAAAAGGGCGAATTGCAGGGAGATGCTCGAAGACGTCCCAAGACGTCCCCGGCGAGCGCTGAGAAGGTCGGACGAGCCACCTGCTCGCGGACCGAATCCCCAGTAGCGAGGGGCGATTCCGGGGGCAGGGGACGTTTGGGGACGTTTTCAGCACCCGGACGTGCGTGGAGTGTGTGTCTGTGTCTGTGGCTGTTGAGTTGAGCAAGGCAGCCGTCTCGATCGCGCACTTCGCGCTGTCCCACTCATGGCGTTTGGGGAAGGCTGGTATGGCGAGGCTTGGGGTGCTATCAGAGTTGCCTCGACCGGGACGGAGGTGCGAGAGTCGCCCAGCGGTCCGCACATTGAGGACATGGCCTCGCACGATGCCGCTGGCGTTCCATCTGCCCCTGACGGAACCGAGTCGTCAGAGCCGTCCGTCCGCCACCGCTTGGGGTGGCGGACGGACGGGTGCGACGGATGTCAGAGACTCTTCGTCATTAGCACTGACCGGAACGCCCGCGGACTAGGAGGATGTCGGTGGCGTGATGTCGGGCAGGTTGGCGCACTGACCGATCGCCTTGCCCCCGACGACGTTGACCTCGCCCGGGAAACCTCCGGCCACGGCTGGGCCGAGTCCCCAGCAGACGAGATTTCGCCCGACCTGGTTGCTAGCGACGAAGATCGTCGGCATCGGGTCGTTGTTGGGAGGGAGCCCGTCGGTGATGTTGACGTTGGTAAGAATCGCGTTGCCACCGATCTTGTTGAGGATCACGCCGAGCCAGTTAGGCGTCACCCTGCTCACAATCAGGTTGCGGCCGATCGTGGTGTCCTTGATCGACCAGGGAATAGCACCTCCTCCTCCTGTCAGCACGACGTTCCTCTGGACCGTGATCCCGTCTATCAGAACGGTGTCCGCGTCCCAGGCGATGACGTTCCCTTGGACGGTGATGTTGGAGCTTCCGGTTGGATCGCCGACAGTGCACGGATGTCCCGTCGTGTGTCCCGGTGGATTAGGCAGGCAGCCCAGGCCAAGAAACGCTCCCGAACCGGCCGTGACGTCGTGTCCGACGGTGATCGTCGACGGGGCGCTCTGCGCGTCGAACGCCGCACCGGCGTCGACCCTCACGTTGCCGAGCACCCTGATCACGGCACCAGGCACCACGTTGCAGGCGCCCGTCACCCTGATGCTGGAATAGGTCCCCGACGGGATGCTGACAAAGTTCCCCGTCGCGAAATCACCACCAGCGCACGTATACGCCCTCGCCGTGCGGGACGGGCGTGCGCTAGCAACACCTGTGATACCGACCAAACCGGTAGCCACGGCCCCAGACGACGCCACCAACATGGCCGCGCCGAACAAGAAACGAAACCTCATACCTGCCTCCCTTCGCTCGTTTGGGGCCGAAGCCCCCGGTTCCCATATGCCGCACCATTCGACCGTATCTCTTCGTCGGGAACAATGCCCTAATCCTCCCCAGAAGGTTCTGGCCAGTCTGCCCCCACCACCCGGTACGCGGGCACCCAATGCTGGTCCGAGACCGGATCGCTTACTTACCGGACGCAGCAGTCTCCCGGGGCCCGGTCAGACCGCTCCTCCGTGCCATCAGCAGCAGCCGGAACCCACCACGCAGGCCCGCACGCGACTGTCGCTCGCGGACATAAGCAGTCACGACGACGCGCGGGCTCCGCGTAGATGCTCCGACACGAATGCAGGTCTGGGCACCGTCGACGACGTCCGTCGCCCATCTCGGCACGAGCGCAACAGACCACACTGAGGCCCGCCACCGGCCGGGTCCGCGGGTCCTACGCGCCGCGGTTAGCGAGGCCCGTGGAGTCGCGGACGAGATGCCCATGGGACAACCAAGGCAGGGCTTCGTCGGCCGTCGCGAGCCGGCCCGAACGTGGCTGCTCCACGCCTTCTTTGGAGGCTTCGTGCGTTAGCTCGCGCCGACGTGCTCTCGGAGCGAGAGGCCGTGGTCGGCGGCGATCATCTCGGCGGCTTTCTCGCCAATCATGATCACCGGGGCGTTCGTGTTCCCGCTGGTGACATCGGGCATCACCGAGGCGTCGGCGACCCGCAGGCCGGCCACGCCATTGACCCGGAGCCGGGTGTCGACGACATCGCCTATCCGGCATGTGCTTGTCAGGTGGTAGACGGTCGTCGAGTAGTGGCGGGCCATGTCTCTGATCAGCTCGTCGCTCGGCCTGTCGCCAGCCTGGTGGGTATGGGCCTTGGCCAGCGCCGTAGGCACATACATTGGGCCGAGCGCGTCGGCGCCCGGCCAGTTGTCGACCACCTCAAGCGCCTTTCGCACGACCGCCACCATGACGTCGAGGTCGTGCGGGTCGCTGTAGTAGTTCATGCGGATGTCGGGCACCTCGGCCGGATCGGCGCTGGCGAGCACGATCTCGCCGCGGCTATGGGGCTTCACGGGGTTGGCCAGCACGATCACGTTCTCGGCGTCGGGACCGAGCGCGACGTCCGCGTCGTCGAAGTACTCGGTCGGGTCGATTCGCAGGCAGTCGCGCCAGAGGTCGGGGTTGTATCCGCAGATGAAAAGCCCGATTTGGGCGTCATGGGTGTGCGCGTCGCCCAGGCCGGTCGAGTACCAGGCGCATGCCTCATACAGCGACGAAGACACGAGTCCGCGGCCGGTTGTCGCCCACTCGGCGACGCGGCGCTCGGCTTCGGCCCGGATCGCCTCCAGCTCGGAAGGCAGCGAGGCGTCGTCGGCGGGATCGGCCGGCAGCGGCCCCGCGGGTGCGCGCAGGGCGTCGGGCCCCATCGAAATGCCGACCTCCGTCATCGACACGCCGATGCCCGGCGCGGGGAACACGAGCCCGAGCTCGAGGTGGTCCTGCAGGTGTTTGCCGACGTCCGGTGCGTCGTGCCGGCAAGTGATGCCGAGAGGCTCGAGTTCGTCCCTCGGTCCGATTCCCGAGAGCAGCAGGAGTTGCGGCGACCCAACCGCCCCCGCGCTCACCACGATCTCCTTTGCGGCATGGACGACCGCCGTCTCGCCCGCCGCGGTCCGATACTCAACGCCCGTCGCCCGGAGTCCGTCAGGACCGTCCTCGAGCACAAGCCCGGTCGCCTGTGCGTGGCAGATGACCTCGAGGTTCTCACGTCCCTCCGCTTCGCCCTCCAGAAACGCGTGGTACGTGCTCGCGCGCTTGCCTTCCCTGGTCGTGGTCTGCAGCAGGGAGACGACGCCATACTCACCCTCGCGGTCGCGGCCGTTGTAGTCGCCCATGGGGATGCCGGCGGCCACGGCAGCATCGACAAACTGGCGTGCGCCCGGCAGCACCGGGCCGCGGACCGAGACACCAAGCGGGCCTTCAGTGTTATGCGCCTCGAAGTCGACGACGATGTCGCCACTCGGTGCCAGGCCCTCGCTCTTACGGAAATACGGGAGCAGCTCGTCGTAGCCCCAGCCGGTCGCCCCACCCTCAGACCACGCATCGAAGTCACCCGGATGGCCGCGCACATAGGCCATGTAGTTGATGGCCGACGACCCACCCAGCATCTTGCCGCGCGGGACCATCATCCGGCCGTCCCGCAAGCCCAGCCCCGCCCGGCCTGCGTCAGCCGTGTACATCCAGTCGGTTTCTGGATTCACCTGGAGCGACGCGCACGCCGCGGGCATCGCCTCGGCCGCGGGCGGCCGATCGCCCGCCTCGAGCAGCGCCACTTGGCAACCCGGATCCTCCGACAACCGCGCCGCGATCACCGCACCCGCCGAACCCCCACCGATCACCACGAAGTCGTATGTAACTCCCATATGCTGAACCTAACCGATCTACGCGTCCTCTGTGACAAGTGTGTGCGAGCACCTCGAGTCCGGCGCCCGGGCGCTCAGCCCTGCATCGATATCGCACAGACATCTCGCGCCATCGCGGACCGCTCCCCGCAATGCGCCGAGAGTGGGCGCCGACCGCAACTAACCTCAAGCCCGCAGCCGATGGAGTTTGATGGGACGACGATCTAACCCTCAAGCGGCGACTCGCGGGTTAGATGAGGCGTGTGGGCCTGCCGGGATCCGGACACGGAGGACAGTTATCCCACGCAACGCTCGGAGCGAGTAGAGTGGAAGTGAGCTGGTCACTGCGGTCCCGATCTGGACCTCAGCTACGACGGACACCGAAGGCGCCCAAGGCGCACGAGGCATGGAGTTGTGCTTCCCCTCCCGACCGCAGGCTCTGGCTCGAACGCCCGGCGTTGTTCCGCCGACCTGGTGGAGACGCCTCTATGGAAGGGACCACCCATGGGTGCCCAGCAGAACAAGCAGTCGGCTCAGGCCGCGTATTCGGCGTTTCGCGACGGCGACGCTGAAGGCGCGATGACCAAAATCGACGAGTCGATCGTCTGGACGGCACGCGGTGACAACGCGTTGACCGGAACCTACCGAGGCAAGAAGGCGGTCGGCGAACTGTGGGGAAAGTTCATGAGCTCGGACTTGCGCTCCGAGCCGCACGACTTCGTCGCTGAAGGCGACAAGGTCGTCGTCCTCACGACCGTGCACCTCGGCGGGGAGACGACCGAGAGTGCCGACGTCATGACCTACAACCCGGATGGCAAGCTCATCGCGTTCGACACACTCGCCGACGCGACCGCCGCCAACCGGGCGTTTGCCCGTTAGGACTGCCGCGCCAGTCGGCTGAACTGCCCGCGCTCCAGCGGGGCAGTTCAGCCGGCCGCGATCAAGCCGACCGGTACTCGATAGCCGCTCGATTGAGCGGCTATTGCGAAGGAGCCGGCGTACTCGAGGACGAGCGCGGCCTCCTGAACCGTGTGGTCGGTACCGCGTGAAAGCGTTCGCCTGGGTGGTGGCGATGACGCGGACGGTCAGCCACTCGGCCGTGTGATCGATTTCGTTGCTGCGCGGCGCGGTCCCTCGCGCGAGCGCCTTGGCGAGGAGAACCCGGTCTCACCCACGCGCTGGCTAGAGATCTTGGCGGTGGGAGACGCCGAGCTTCTGCATGGCGTGGTAGAGGTGGGACTCGACGGTGCGAACTGACAGGACGAGACGGTCGGCTATCTCTGCGTTGGAGAGCCCGTGTGAGGCGAGGTCGACGAGTTGGCGCTCTCGCGACGTGAGTGAGGTCGCCGCGTCATCGACGCCTGCGATGGCTGGCATCTCCCCGCCTTGCCCTTGCGCGTGCAGCGCGCGGCACCTAGTGGCTGCCCGGCGCGCTGAGTCCTGATAACCCGTCCGGTGAAATGCGCCTGCGGCGTCGGCGGCGACCTCGGTGGCGTAGCGCAGCGCCCCGATCGTTTCCATCGCATCGACGACGCGCATCAGGGCGCCGCCGTCGTCCCCAATGCGGGCGGTGGCGTGGGCTGCGTAGGCGACGGTGAGCGGAGCGTCGCAGCGCTGCGCGAGCGCCTGGAGATCGCGCGCCACCCGCCGAGCCGGGGTGCCGGCGCGCAGGGCTTCGTAGGTGAGCCGCGCCGCGTAGAGCGGCCTCTCGCGAAGGCGTCCCGCGGCCTCAAGGAACAGCTGTTGGGCGCGAGGGGGATCGCCACCGGCGAGCACCGCCCAGGCCTCGGCACGCGCGAGGTAGGGAAGCTGGTTGGATAGGGGCTCATGGTCTCCCACCGCTGCACGGCAGCGGGCGAGTGCCGGGGCGACCGCCTCGGGGTCACCGATGAAGCAGGCGACGCCGACCTGCATCGAGTTGGTGATGGCGAGCAGAGCGCCGGCGTCGTGCTGCTCGAGTTGGAGCTCGGCCTCGGCCAGCCACCGGCTGGCGTCGATGAACCGGCCCTGCGAGAACCTGAGGCCGCCAAGGGCGAGTGCCCCGAATCCGGCCGCGGCGCGGGAGCCGAGCCGGACCCCATCGGTGAGCGTTGCCGTCGCCCAGCTCTCAAGTTCGCTCCAGCCCAGGCCGCTCTCGATGGCGATTGCGCTCCAGAGCATGAACGCGATCTCATCGGTGAGATCGAGGAGCGGCAGGCTCGGGCGGACCCGTCGGGCCAGCTCGAAGGCATCGCGCACGCTCCCGCTATTGAGGAGGTTGGCGGCGTGCAGTGGGGCGATGCGGCGGCGGACCTCGGGATCAACGCTTTGATCGGCGAGGATCTCTGCCGAGGCGGCGGCCGCAAGGTTCGGCGCGGTGGCATCGTCGCCCACCAGGCGCAGGGGGCTGAGACGGTCGTGCCATTCCGGGGAGTCCCACCAGGCGTGCGCGCGGTCGAGGAGCCGGTGTAGCTCCTCGGCGCGCCCGAGCCCGAAGTAGAGAACCGCGGTCTGCTGCTCGAGATAGTCGAGCGCGTCGGCCTCGCTGTCGATGTCGGGCTCGGCGGCCGCCAGGACCTGAGCCGCCTGCTCGTACTCGTTCTGGATCGTGTGCGCCCGAGCGAGGACGAGCGAGGCTTGCAGGCCGGCGCCCGCGTCCACCGCGCTGCGGGCGAGGCGGACGGCGAGCTGCGGGTCGCCGGCCAGGTTGGCCGCCGCAGCGGCCTCCAGCAGGATCGGGGTGGGTATCGGCTCGCCGGCCTCGAGGAGCCAGCGCGCGACGCGCAGCGAGTCGCCGATCTCGGGATCGCCACGCGTCGCGACGGCGTCGGCCAGGGCGAGTCGGATCTGATGCGCAGCGAACGTCGGCAGGGCGGCACGGATCGTCTCCCCGTACAGCGGGTGGGCGAGCGTCGCCTGGGCACTCGGCGACCCGTCGTCAAGGTCCACCAGCCCGCGCGCCTCGATGCCGGCCACCGGCTCGGCGCCGGTGAGCGAAATCAGCTCGGAGATACGTAGGGGCTCACCCAGGGCCAGCAGCTCGAGCGCCCACTGCTCGGCGTCGGACAACCCAGTCATGCGCACGGCGATCAACTCGGTGAGCGAGGCGCTCACAGGTGGGCGCACGGGCATCCTCCACAACCCGTGCCCGGGACTGAGCGCGCCGCCCGCAAGCGCGCCGAGGGTGAGCTCGCGCACGTACAGGGGATTGCCGCGGCTCGTCGCGTAGATCCATCGCAGCGCTGACTCCTCGACCGGTCCTCCGACAATGGTCTCGGCGAGGGTGTCGGTCTCCTGAGCATCGAGCATCTCGAGATCGAGGCGCGCCGCGCCCGCGTCCTTCCACACCGAGACGATGGCGTCGGGGGCAGGCTCTCCGGTCCGCACCGTGAGGACGACGAACGCGGCCTCGCTGAGTGTGAGCTCGAGCGCGAGCGCAGCGGAGCTGTCGTCGAGCAGCTGAGCGTCATCGATCCCGAGCACCAGCGGATGGATGCCGCCCAGCTCGCGCAGCGCCGTCGCGCTTAGTCGCAGCAGCTCAAGCGGATCCTCTGATCGAGCCTCGTCGGGGATGACGCCGGCGAAGGCTCCGAGCGGAACGCTGGCCGCGCTGCGTGTCGCCTGCACCCACCGCGTGACCAAGCCTCCTTCGTCGGCTCGTCGCAGCGTTTCGCGCGCCAGCCGTGACTTCCCCACGCCCGCCGGGCCCAGGAGCACAACGGCACTCGTCCCTTCAGCCCGGGCCCGGTCGATGAACGCGAGCTCCTCGCCGCGTCCGACGATCGGCCAACTCAATGCCGTAACCGAAGCCAGCCTGCATCACCTCGCTCGCGCTACCGAGGCGAACTATAGGCGGCCGCTCAGCAACTCCTGATCGCGACTTCAGTAGCTCGCTACTGAGGACACCGAGCAGTCGCGGCGCGACGCTGTCCTTCGACATCGAACATCACCGGCCGCCGTCCGGCGGCCGGTCTGGGAAAGGACACAGGATGCTCTCAGCCACACCGAGCGCCGCAAACGCGACCACCGAGAAGCACGGCCGTGGTTTCGGTATCTACATCGCATTGATTCCCTGGGTGCTCTTCACCCTCATCACTCAGCACGACACGCTCAAGGCGGCGGCCGTAGTCGCGCTCCTCGGGGCGGTGGCAATCGCGCTGCCGGCGCTGCTCGCCGGACGACCCAAGCTCCTCGAACTCGGCGCCGTTGCGGCCTTCGCCGGGTTCACCGTTGTCGCCTTCACCGCCGACGCATCGACCACGGCGTGGCTGGCCCGATATGCGCGGGCGATCGCCGCCGGACTCCTCGCGCTGATCGCCTTCGGCTCACTGCTGTTCACGCCGTTCACCGAGCAGTACGCCCGCGAGTCGGTCCCGCGCCAGTTGTGGTCCTCACCGCGCTTCGTGGCCATCAATCGACAGCTGACGCTCGTGTGGGCCTGCGTGTTCACCGCGATGGTCCCCTCACACATCATCGCCGGCGCAATCGACACCCGGCGCGCGAACACGATCTTCAACTGGGTCGTCCCGATCATCCTCATCGTCTGGGCCGCCAAGCAGACGACCTCAGTGAGCGACGGCGACGGAGCCGAGGTGACGCGATGACGACCCACTTTGGCAATGACGACTTTCAGTTCGGCTTGGAGAACGCGTTGGGCTGCGCTTATCACCAGGGCTCGGACGTCGGCGAGGTGCTAACGACCGCTGAGCGCATCAAGGACGGAGATGACGACGCCTGGGTGCGCGAGTGGACCGCAACGGCGGGCGCCTGTTGGGCGAGCGCTCAGGAGGCCGAGAGGTCCGATCACCAGGTGTCTGCCACGTCCTTTTACCGGCGGGCGGCCACGTATTACGCGACGGCGCTGTATCGGATTGCGGGCGCCGCTGACGGCAACGGGCACGGCAGCGCCACCGGCTCGCGCCAGCTCGATTTGTGGCGACGCCAGCGGGCCTGCTGGGACAAGGTTGTCGATCTGCAGCCGGTTCCGGGCGAGCGAGTTGCCATCACCTATGAGGACACGACCTTGCCGGCGTACTTCTTTCGGGCGCCTGACGCCGAGCCCGGAGAAGTTCGTCCGCTGGTCATCATCAACAACGGGTCTGATGGTGCGACCTCGGAGATGCTCGTAGACGGCGGGGCGGGCGCGGCGCAGCGCGGCTATCACTGGATGACCTTCGATGGGCCCGGCCAGCAGGCCGCGCTGTTTGAGCAGGGCATCCTGTTCCGGCCCGACTGGGAGGCCGTCCTCACCCCGGTCCTTGATGCGATGCTCGCCCGCCGCGACGTGGATCAAGATCGAATCGCCGTGATCGGGATCAGCCAGGGCGGCTACTGGATACCGCGCGCGCTGGCCTTCGAGCACCGCTTCGCGGCCGCGGTCGCGGACCCCGGGGTCGTGGACGTCTCGACCTCCTGGACGGCCTCCCTCCCGCAGGTGATGCGAAAGCAGCTACAAGACGGCAAGCAGAAGGCGTTCGACCGGGAGATGCATCTCGCCGAGCTCTTCCAACACGACGCCAAAACGACGCTCGCGTTCCGCGGACATCCCTACGGCCTCGAAAACGGCTCGCGATACGAACTGTTTCAGACCGTGACCAAATACCGCCTCGGCGACGAGATCGCCCAGATCACAACACCACTGCTCATCACCAGCCCCGAAGACGAACAGTTCTGGCCCGGCCAGTCCCAACAGCTCTACGACCGCCTCACCGGGACCAAGGAACTCGTGACCTTCACTGCCGCCGAAGGTGCCAGCCGCCACTGCGAGCCGATGGCCAGATCGCTGCACGACGCCCGGATCTACGACTGGCTTGCGGGATATCTGCGATGACAACTCGGGCAACCGACCCTCGTCCTCTTGCCTGTCCCGCGTCCCGACTCGGCCTCACCAAACAAGGAGTCTGAGGTGCAGCGCTTGCCGGAGCATCGCTTCGGCGACGATCCGCGGGTGAGGTCTGGCGCTGGCCGACGAGTCCTCCTCGCGCAAAGCGCTGGCTGCCTCGTGGGTGCCGAGGTGCGAGTATGCGCCAGATGGAGGCGATGCTGCATCAGCCTGGCGAGGGGGAACGCCACGTCGCCGGCACCTCCGAGATCGTGATCAAGGCGACCGGCGACGACACGCGGGGAGCGTTCTTTCTGTCGGAGACAGTGATCGCTGCCGGATTCGCCGGGCCGCCTCCCCACCACCATGAGCGACTCGTCGACATGTTCTACGTGCTCGAAGGCGTCCTGACAGTGCGGCTCGGGGAAGCGACGCACCAGCTTGGACCGGGAGCGTTTGTCTGCGTTCCCGCTGGTGTGGTGCACACGTTCAGCAATCCGAGCAACCGACCTGTCCGGTTTCTGAACTTCAACACCCCGGCCGGATGGGAAAGCTACATGCGCGACCTCGCCGGGGCTGCGACGGACGGCCCGCTCACGACAGACGTCATCGGCCGGATCGCCTCGCGGTACGACTTCCACCCGGCCTAGGCGACGAGCGAGATCGCCAAGGCGATGGCGATGGCCACGGTCATCGTCCTCGTGGGCTGCTACTACGGCTACAACGCCAGTGGCGGCCCGGTCGGTGTGGGTACCGCCACGGCCAAGTCGATGGTGGTCAACATCGTCTCGGTACATCTCATCGGCATGCTCGGCACGCAGCTCTTCTGGGGCGCGAACCCAAGAGCACCCATTGGAGGCTGACCCCGATCCTGGACGCGGAACTTGCCCGCGGAACCAAGCGACCGGAAATACACCACCGCCGCGCGCCCTGCTTCCGGCGACAAGCCGCGAGTCTTGGGGACGGACCAACGATCGCATTCACCACCGCTTGGCTGGCCCAGGCCCTCGATCGGGCGCTGGGTTTCGTCGAGAGCGAGCACTGGCCGGCGTTTCTCCCCTTTCCCGAGGCGGGGTGAGATCGACCTGCAGCACGGCGCCACCGCGCGCGGCTGAACGGTTGCGAACGCTCCTTCGGGCCGGCTTGTGAGTTGCACGATCCGTGCTGGGAGGGTCTCGCGGCGCGTAACTCGGGCTCCTACACCGCGCCCGCGGGCAGGTCAGCCCTGCGAGCCCGACCGGTCGCTGCCCGCAGGCGCGCCTCCCGTAAGTCGTTGCCGGTGCTGGACCCAGCCACGAGTGCTGAAGCTAAAGGCGGTGCGGGCGCGAGCCGATGGTCGGAAGCTGCAGGTTCTGCGCAGTGGGCCACGCGTCCAGATGGGCTGGCGCGTGCACGAATCGGAGTGGCATCGATGACCGTCGAAAGCGAGCAGTCCGCCAAGCTGTCAGACCTCCTGGCGAGCCCGTTCGCAGGGTTCGCTCCGTGGATCGCGATGTCGGTAGTCGAGGGGCCGAGCCGGTTCGAGCTGGCGGCCATCCTCGCCTTCGCTCTGGCACTGCTCACGGGAGTTCTTGGCGCCGCGATCGGGATGCGTCCGAAGCTGCTCGATCTCGTCGCGATCGCGTTCTTCGGCGCCCTCATCGCGGTGGGATTGGCCGTGGACGAGAGCGGCCTGCACTGGCTCGGGCGTTGGTCGGGAGAGCTCTCCAACGGGGTCATCGCACTCGCAGCATTGCTCTCGCTCGCCACCGGGCGCCCATTCACGCTCCAGTACGCCCGGGAAACCGTCGATCGCCAACAGTGGGATTCACCGGGGTTCGTGCGGATCAATCTTGTGCTGACCTGGGTCTGGACCTCGGCGTTCGCGATCATCGCAGTGGTTGGGTACATCGGTGACGGGCCGCTGGACCAGCCCGACAACATCTGGACGAACTGGATCATTCAGATCGCGGTCATCGTCCTAGCCACGAAGTTCACTGAGTGGTACCCGGACTACGTGAAAGCGTCGACCGCCATCGAGGCCGGCGATCACGCCGAGTCCGCGCCGTCAGTCCGGCCTCTGCTCGTCCCGCTCGCGGGCTATGCGGTCACGGTCGGTATCGTGCTCCTCGCCGTCGGGGGCACGCCCTTCTGGATGGGGACGGCACTGATCGTGATCGGCGGCTTCGTCACCCGCTGGCTACAGGATGGCAGGACGCCCGTCACTCACCGATCCGCGGTCGAACGTGGCTGAAATAGGAGGGACGCTCCGCCTGGCGCCCCTGTCACCACCTTCAAGCTCCTGCCGAACGCGCCCAGGTGACCATCAGACCGTGTTGATCGCCGCAGCGTCGATCGGTCGCCTCGGCAGGGAACAGGATCCGCTCAAGGATCTCGGTCGTTTGACGATGAACGCCGAAACGAATTCGGAGGAGCGGGGCGATGATCCTGGTAACGGGTGCGACGGGCATGTTCGGCAGTGGCATCACCGAAGCACTGGTGCAGCGCGGCGCGGCGGTGCGCGCCATGACGTCCAGTCCCGAGCACGCCGAACAGCTGCGGCGGCCGGGCGTCGAGCCCATGGTGGCGGACATGGATCGGCCCGAGACGCTTGACGCCGCGGCGGCTGGCGTCGACACCATCTTCCTCGTCTCGCCGATGGACGACCGGGTCGAGATACGGGAGCGCAACGTGCTCGAGGCCGCCTGCCGAGCCGGCGTCCGCCGGATCGTCAAGCTCCACGGCGCCGTTCAGCACGACGATGCACTCGGCCGCTTGCACGGCGCGAGCGTCGAGGCGATCCGTGGCTCCGGTCTCGAGTGGGCGCTGCTCTCACCAACGTCCGTGCTCGAGACAACGCTGTTCTCGATGATCGACTGGATCGAGGAGACGGGCGGCATCGTGGCGAGCGCCGGGGCGGGCCGGGTCGGGTTCGTCGCGGCCGGCGACGTCGCGGAGGCTGGTGCGGTCGTACTCACCGAGCGAGGTGAGGATGGCCGAAACTACGTCATCACCGGTCCTGAGCTGCTGTCGCTCGGCGATCTGTGCGAGATCCTCTCGCGAGTCACCGAACGGTCGATTCCGTACATCGACGTCGCCGACGAAGAGCTCGAGCGGCTCCTCGTCGAGGAGGCGGGCATGACCCGCGAGGAGGCGGAGATCGGCGTCATCTGCCACTTCCGCGCCTGGCGGAACGGGGAGGCTGAGGCCCACACGAACACCTTCACTGAGCTGGCCGGCCGCCCGGCCACGTCAGCCGAGACCTGGATCGGACGCCACCGCGACGTCTTCGCGCAGGCGCGCGACAAGGCACCGAGTCCCGCCGCCTGACCTCACCGTTCTCACCGCGTCGGCGCCCCTTAGTCGGTGCGGCCAGCGTGTGGGAAGTCCAGTTTGCCGCCCGGTGACGAGCACCAGGCGCTTTCAATCTCCACCAGCAGTCAGCCATCTGGCGCGCGTCTTCCCGCCGGCCTGACACCGCGCCCCGGCGCCGATGAATGGCGATTCAGTTGCACCTGTGGGCACTGAATCGCCGGAGTTCGCGGCGCGTCTCGGCTGATCATCTGTGGATGGTCGCCCTCCGCCTCCTCACCACAGCGGTGCCGACTGGTTGCTGAACGGCGCGTAGGTCCGACAGGGCTCGCCGCGCTCCCCCGGACACGGCGGCAGCCCGGTGTTGACCGTGATGCCGGGCACGACCGGAAGCACCAGCTGCGATGGCATCCACCAGGAATGGGCGATGGAGACCGTGGTGGGAGCGCTGGGTACGGTCTCGGCGAAGGCCCAGATCGGCTGGTCACCATCCGGTGCCTCCACCGTCACCCGGATCCGGGAGCCGGCGCGGTAGATGTGGCCCTCGTAGTACAGGGGGATCGTCAGCTTCGTCCACTGCCCCGAGCGCAGCGGCCGGACATCCGACTGCATGAACGTCGGCTGCGGATCGAGCGGGGTGCTCTGCGGGCCGAGCTTGCGCTCCGACGCCCTCAGCCAGCCGTTCTGCACGAACTCCTCCTTGCCATCCGGTCGGACCTCCGAGATCGTCGCCTGCAGGTCGACGTCCGGAACCGACGTACGGATCCAGAGGGTCACCCCGCCGGCCCCGACGACGGTGGTCGTGTGTCGCAACCGGGGCGTCACGTAGGCGACCGCGCTGCCGGCTGGCGGCGAGACCCAGTTGTACGGCGGCGTCGCCGTCCACAGACCGTTCGTGCCTGCACCGGTGTCGCCGGCGAAGTCGTTCGCCGGCCGCGCCGCCGGGTTCCAGGTGAACGAGTCCGCGCCGGCCGGCCACGCCCGGACGAAATTGCGCCGGAGCGCGCCGCCTGACCCCAGGTACCACGCGCGGGCGTGGGTCCCGGGCAACGGGAAGCGGGAGAACGACTGCTCGGAGGCCGGGTAGGGGTAGCCGGGCATCGAGCTGCCGGCGCCATTGTCGAACAGGATCCGGATCGGTGGCAGCGCCTCGAACTCCGACAGCGCGGCGGCATAGCTCGTTTGCGACTGGATCGGATCCGGCAGGAAGTTCACGCCGTTGATCCCCAGCACGACGTTGTAGACGGTCGAGCCGAGCGCGGCCAGGGGATTCGGCCCGGGCGCCTGGCCGGCCACGAACAGCCGCAGGAAGTCGTACCAGCGGTTGAACGTCGCCGGATCGAGCGAGTCGGTGTGGACCCCGTTGGTGAACGTGAACCACTTGCGGTCGGTGCCGGTGAAGTGCTCGGCCAGGTCCGGGCAGTGACCTCCGGTCTGCTCGTCGGTGAACTGACAGGCCATGAACGTCGGCACGCTGATCTGGTCGACGAACGTGATCGGGTCGAGCGGGTCGGCGACCGACGGGACGTAGTAGTTGTTCGACCGGATCTTGGCGATCAGGTCGACTGCCGAGGCATGGAGGACCTGGTTGGCCGCGCAGGTGGTGTCGCCACCCTGGATCCGCTGCAGCGCCCACGGCTGCCCGCCGGTGGCCGATGCCGGCATGGCGTCGTGCACGCGGTCCTCGGCCCACGAGAGGGCGAAGCCGGTGTTGAGGATCCCACCGGGATACAGCGTCGTGGCGGTGCTGTCGATCACCGACAGCGGCGCGATCGCCGCGAGGCTCGGTGGGCGGTCCTCGGCCACGAACAGCTGGCTGATGCCGCCATAGGAGATCCCCGCCATGCCGACCTTGTGGTTCAGTGCCCAAGGCTGACGAGCGACGGTCTCGATCACGTCGTAGCCGTCGAGGCCCTGCAGGGGCTCGAAGTAGTCGAATGCCCCGCCGGAGCAGCCGGTGCCCCGCATGTTGACGTCTACGACGGCGAAGCCGAGCAGCGTGAGCAGCGGACTGATCCCGCTCTCGGCTCCCGCCGGGTTGGCGTAGCCGTAGCCCGAGTACTCGATCAACGTCGGGTACGGGCCGGAACCCCCGGGCGTACGCACGTCGATCGCCAGCTTCGTTCCGTCACGAGTGGTCAGGTAGCCGTAGCCGCTGGTGGGCAGAGTCTGGTTGTAGATCGTCGTGCTCGGAGGAGCCGGGCTGTCGGAGAGGACGGTGACCGCATCCGATACGCCGCTGGCGTCCTGCACCTGGTAGCCGCCGCCCGGCGCGACGTTCCGGAAGACGTAGCCGCCGAGATCGCTGGCCGATGCTGTCTGAACGGTTGCACCGCCGTGCAGCAGGGTCAGCGGCGCCCCCGCGGGAGCCCCGGTCACGTCGACCTGCTCAGCGCTGCCTCGCACCGTCAGGTCACTCGCCGCGAGCGCCGTCGGTGCCGCGGCGAGCACCAGCAGTGCGGCAACCGCAACGACGACCAGCCTGATCCTGAAAGCAGCCATCCTCGTCTCCTCTTCGTCACGAGGTGGCGCCGGGTGCGCCCCCTCGTCCCGCTGAGAAGCATCTCAGGTCAGCCGTCTCGGTGGGAGAAATCATGCCGAGCCGAGCGCTGGAGCTCCTGTGCCTGACGTGTCAGTCGATCAGGTTTCGGGGCTGGTAGGCCTGCTCGAGGTCGGCGATCTCGGCTGCGGTGAGCTTGAGGTGCGTGGCGGCGACGGCGTCGTCGATCTGTTGGATCCGGGTGGCGCCGATGATCGGCGCGGTGATCCACGGCTTGTGCAGGTGCCAGGCGAGCGCGACCTGCGCGGGCACAACGCCACGGGCGTCTGCGAGCTGGCTGACTCGGTCGATGACGTCGAAGTCGGCCGGGCGGCCGTATTGGTCGTCGGTGAGCGGATCCGCGGCGGCGCGTGGGCTGAGCCGCCGGCCGTCTCGGCGGTGTGTCCCGGCGAGGTAGCCGCGGGCGAGGGGGCTGTAGGGGATCAGCCCCACGCCCTGATCGATGCACTGCGGGATCATCTCCCGCTCCTCCTCGCGGTAGAGGAGGTTGTAGCGGTTCTGCATCGAGACGAACGGCGTCCAGCCGTTGCGGGCCGCAACGTGTTGGGCCTTGGCGAACTGCCAGGCGCGCATCGTGCTCGCGCCGAGGTAGCGCGCCTTGCCGGCCCGCACGATGTCGTCGAGCGCCTGCATCGTCTCCTCGATCGGCGTCTCGGGATCGAAGCGGTGGATCTGATACAGGTCCACATGGTCCATGCTCAGTCGCTGGAGAGACGCATCGATCGCCGCGAGCAGGTGCTTGCGCGATAGGCCGCGGCCGGTGGGCCCCGGGGTGGTCGGGTAGTAGACCTTGGTCGCTACGACACACTCGTCGCGGCTGATGAGCTTTCGCAGCAGCCGCCCGGTGAGGACCTCCGACGCGCCATCGGAGTACATGTCGGCGGTGTCGAAGAAGGTGATGCCCTGCTCGAGCGCCCGGCGGATGATCGGCTCGGCCCGTGCCTCGGACAGCGCCCAGAACTGGAGCGCGGGATCGCCGTAGCTCATCATGCCCAAGCCGATGCTCGAGACCTCGAGACCACAGACACCTAGTCGCCGGTAGTCGATGATCGCTCTCGTTCCCGGGAGAACTGCCCTGGTCCTCCGGTCGCGGCGCGGCGAACCCCGCCCCGAGCGGCATCGCGGGGGCGGTGAACGGCGACGCCGCCGATCACGAGCGCGACGCCGGCGACCTCGATCAGGGACGGGATCTGCGCCAGGACGATGATCCCGACGACGGTCGCGACGGCCGGGAGCAGTGCGACCATCGTGGCGTAGGTGGCGCGCGGCAGACGCGCCATCGCGAGCTGGTCGGTGACGTACGGGATGACCGAGGAGCACACGCCGACGCCGACACCCGCGAGCAGCGCCAGCGGGTCGCTGAACGCACGCACGGCCTGCCAGCCGCCGATTGGCGTGATGGCCAGGGCCGCGACCAGCATCGCAGCCCCCAGCCCGTCGATGCCGCTCAGCTGCGGACGCTTGGCCACGCGATCGGCGAGCACGATGTAGAGCGCAAACAGCGTCGCGTTGGCAAACGCGAGCGCAAACCCCTCGAGCGCGCCCGCCAGCCGCACATCGGTCAGCAGATACACCCCCGGTACCGCCAGGCCCAGCGCGAGGACGTTGCGCGGTGAGCGGGCGCCCAGCGCGGCCAGCACGATGACCGGCAGGAATTCGATCGCGGCCACGGTGCCGAGCGGCAGCCGATCGATCGCGAGGTAGAAGCACGAGTTCATCATCGCGAGCACGGCCCCCCAGGCGAGCAGCAGCCGCCGCCCGCTCCGATCCAGGCCGGAGAAGGCCCGCCACGGACGGCGCCACCAGGCGAAGATGACGGCCGCGCTGACGATCCGCAGCCAGGCCACGCCGAGCACGTGCACGCGCGCAAACAGCAGCACTGCAAACGACGGGCCCAGGTAATGGAAGATCGCGCTGAGGACGAAATATGCCTGCGGCGGCACCGTCTCCACCTCTCCGGCCAACCTCGGACCATGCGTGGCTGCGACGGTCCGCAAAGACACTCACACATGGTGGCCGTACCGCCGCCACATGTACATGGACGATCAGAAGAGTTATCGTCGTTGCAGCTAATGAAGAACGGCCCGAAGCAGGTGGCAGCCGCCGGTCCAATTGAGCTGGACGCGATCGACCATCAGATCATCTCTGCGCTGGTGGACGACGGACGACTCCCGATCGCGGAGCTGGGGCGGCGAATCAGCCTCTCCCCTCCAGCCGTCGCCGAACGCGTCCGACGGCTCGAGCAGGTCGGCGTGATCACCGGTTACCGCGCCGAGCTCAACCCGCGAGCGCTCGGCTACCCCCTGAGCGCGATCGTCCGCGTCAGGCCTTCCGCCGGACAGCTGCGAAAGATCGCCGAACTCGCGGGCGAGATCCCCCAGATCAGCGAGTGCCACCGCATCACCGGCGAGGACTGCTTCTACATCAAGCTGCACCTGCGCGGCATCGAAGAGCTTCCCGAGCTGCTGGATCGCTTCCTGCTCTACGGGCAGACCACCACGTCGATCATCAACGAGTCACCGATCCCCGACAGACCACCCCCACCCGCGCGGGAGCCAGCGCCCGCCAGCGGCAAGCGGCTCGCGTTGACGCGACGACCTCCCGATCCGGCCCGTTGGAGCCGGGCGTCGGCGTAGGCTGTTCGCCTGGAGATGGCGGCAGACGATCAACGCACCGACCGGCTTGGTGCATGGGGGCGTCGGCACTACAAGCCGATGATCGTCCTGCGCACCCTTCTCGCGCCGTGGATCCTCTTTGTCACTGTGTTCCTCTGTTTGAAGGGCTACTGGTGGGGACTCGTATTCCTCCCCTTCCTGGCCCTCGACCTCTGGCTTCTGCGGAGCCTCGTGCGATACGCGCGCACGCAAGGCCGGTGACTTCGGGATTCGACCGCCGGCTTGGCGCGCTCCGCGCGCAGACCTACCTCTTGCCGGCGAGGCGGACTCGCTAATCGAGCAAGACCCTCGAGAGAGCGGCCCACGACTGTCGCGGGATGCCCTCCTCGCCCAGCGGCTGGACACAGACGTGGTCGGCGCCAGCCTCGAGGTGCGCGTGGACGACCTCGGCGATCTGCTCTGCACTGCCCTGGGGGATGATGGCGTCGATCAGCCGATCGGAGCCACCGCGGGCGACGTCGGCCTCAGTGAAGCCGAAGCGGGTCAGGTTCTGCGTGTAGTTGCGCAACCCGAGATACAGCTTCGCGTAGCCGCGTGCGACAGCCCTGGCGCGCACCCGGTCGGTGTCGACCACGCACGCCAACTCGGGCGCCAGGAGCTTGCCCGGACCGAGTCGCTCGCGGGCGAACCGCGTGTGCTCGACCGGCACGAAGTACGTGTGCGTGCCGGCGGTGCGCTCGGCGGCGAGGTCGAGCATCTTCGGGCCCAGCGCGGCGAGGCAGCGCCCCTCGATCGGCGGTGCGGCGGGCGACGCGTCCAGGGCGTCGAGAAACGTGCGCATCGACGCCAGGGGGCGCCGGTAGTCACTCGTCGCCTCGGGGTGACCGATCCCGATGCCGAGCATGAACCTCCGGGGGAACTCGGCCCGGAGGGACGCGTCCGCAGCGGCTGTCTCGCCGGGGTCGTTGATCCAGATGTTGAGGATCCCGGTCGCGGCGACGAGCTCCGACGTCGCCTCCAGGACCGGGCGGATGTCGGGCACGTGGGGAGACCCCCCCACCCACCAGGCGCCGTACCCCAGCTGCTCAGCGAGCTTGGCCGCCTCGCCGGCCCGTTCGCTCCCGAACGGGCGGTAGCTGCTCCAGACGCCGATCTGCCCCAGCTTCACGCTGACAGCCTGACACACAGCCGGCCGATCCTCCCGTCACGAATAGTTCAGGCCAGGAAAGTTCGGCTCCTCGCCGCGACCAGCGGGCGTCAGGTCGAGCACCTGCCAGATCGGCCAGACCAGATCGACGTGGCGGGGCTCCCCAGCCGGCGGACGCGGGGCGAAGAGCAGCTCGGATGCCCAGGAATGTCGGATGTGGTCAGCCTCGCGCACGAACACGTTGAGGAGCGGGAGCTGCCCGCCGTCCGCCGTCTCTGCGTGGTAATCGCGGTTGTAGGCGTTGTTGCGTGATGACAGCAGCCGCAGATTGCGCCAGCCGCGCTCCTCGGCGAACGCCCGGATTCGGTCGGGAGCGGCCTTGGCGACCACCGCCAGGTTCAGGCGCTGTGTCAGGTGAGGCGCGGCGCCGTCGAGCCCGTCGAGGATCGAGGTGCACGAGGCGCACGGCGTCTCGGTGAGTGGCCATCGGCTGCTCGCGCCCTCGGCAGCCGCGGGACGCGGATCGGCGGAGTTGCGCGGGAACATGAAGCTGTAGATGACGAGCGTGTCCGTTCCCGCCGCGAAGAGCTCGGAGAGCCTGACCTCTCCCCCGCCATCCGCCGCTTCGAAGCGGTAGTCATCCGGGACCTCCCCACCCAGTGGCAGGGCACGCCGTTGTGCGGCGACGCGCTCGATCGCCTGCCGAAGCTCGGCCTCAGCCTCGAGCAAGCGGTCGCGCTCGCGACGATACTCGTCGGACTCACCAGGAAAGCGGGCGTCATGCAGCGTCACCTCATGCTCGCTTCACCGTCGGAGGACATCCGTGCGACCCGATCCATCTCGGGTCGAGTCGCGCGGTCGCTCATGCGCGCCCGGGTGGACATGTGCGTCATCGCCTGCATCGCCGCCGGGTTTCCCGGCACCGTGAGGCCCGGTACGTCGGCCGGGACGATCCCCACCCCGAGCGCCAGCGCGACGAACAGCCCCGCGGCCATGAGTCGGCCCGGCGAAGACACCCGCGGGAGTCGCTCGGCGGCGATCAGCACCGCCACGATCGCCATCCACCACAGGCTCATCACACCGAGCGCGAACAGCGCCGCCATCATCAACCACGACGAACCCAGGCAGTTCAGGCCGGCTCGGAGTCCGGACAGCCACGGCCGGCCGTCCAACCCGCTGACGTGCCTGCAGCGCTCCAAAGCGCGGCGCTTCTGGCTCGTCAGCTGATATCCGGCTGCCGCGGTGAGCACCGCGGCAGCAGCCCACCTCCCGCCGTGATCCCAAGCCAACGCAGCTGCGAACACGCTTCGGCCGGCGGAGATCAGCTCGTAGACGAACAGGCCGGCGAGCGCCCACACCATCAGGTACGCGCAGAGGAACGCCGCTCGCCGGAGGACCAGCGCGGCCAGCCCCTCCGCTCGACACACCCGCTCCTCGCCGACCGCATGGGGGGCGACGACAGGCAGCATCATCGCCGCCATCATCCCGACCCAGGTGGCCATGAACCAGCCTGTGCCGCCGAGATCGCCCCCGGGTCCGGCGTCCATCCCACCCATCCGCGTGGCGCTGATGGCCCAACATCCCGCGGCGAGCAGACAGACCGCCGCCATGACCGCCGCCTTCGACGGATATCGACTCCGGATCCCAGCCATGAGTCCACCTCCTGTCGTTCGTTCGCGCCACTGTGTCATCCAAAACGGCCGCCTGCGGCGCCGGGAGCGCAACTTGCCAGGCTCCCGCGAGTTCTCAGGAGCGATCCCGGATCACCATTGGAGGTCGAAGATGGCATTGCGAGTCTCGCGTGGCGGGCTGACCGCGGCGGTTCTCATCGCGGCGGCGACGGCGATCCCAGCGACCGCGTCCGGGGGTGCGCGGGCGCGCGAGCAGGCTCGGGGGCCACACGGCGAGACGGTGACGATCGTGCGCGACAACTACGGCGTTCCGCACGTCTACGCCCGGGATGCCGCCGGTGCCGAGTTCGGTTTCGGCTACGCCCAGGCCGAGGATCAGGGGGTCTTCATCCTCACCCAATACCGGATCGCCACCGCCCGGGACGCTGAGACGTTCGGGCCGTCGTGCCTGCCCAGCTGTCTGGCCAGCGACCACGTGGTCGATCTGTTCCGGGTCCCGCAGACCGCCACGGCGGATTACCCCTCGCTGCCGCGCTCCGACCGCCAGCGCTTCAGCGCGTTCGCCGCCGGGATGAACGCCTACATCAACACCCATCGTTCGAGATTTCCCTCGTGGGTGTCCGACGTCTCGCCCACCGATGTCCTCGCCTACTCGGAATACCCGCTGTTCGCGGGCCAGATCAGCCGGGCGCTGCAGAAGATCCCCCACGCGCCGGGCGTGGCCGCAGCCGTCGTGCCCGGGGCGCCTGCCGCCGTGCCCCAGACCGCGTCGAACATGTTCGTCCTGGGCCCGCGCAAGACCAGGGACCACAGCGCGATCATGTACGGCGATCCGCATCTGCCGTGGACCGGGATGCAGCAGTGGTACGAGGCCCAGCTCAACTACGGCACCACCAGCGTCGCCGGCGCCACGTGGCGCGGATGGCCCTTTATCGGCATCGGCACCAACGGCAAGGTCGCCTGGAGCGCCACCAACAACCCGGTCGACGAGGCCGATGTCTACGTCGAGCAGCTCAACCCGGCCAACCCTGACCAGTACCAGTTCGGCGGCAAGTACCTGCCGATGTCCACACAGACCGTCCCGATCCTGGTCCGCACCGCCACCGGGATGACCACCGAGCACGAAACGCTGCGATACACGGTCCACGGCCCCGTGCTCGATGGGATCGGTTCCGCCAGGGGCGACGCGGGCACGGCCTACTCGATCACCTCGTCGCTGTTCGAGCAGTCCGGTCTGGCCCACGAGGGGTGGGGGCTCGACGACTCCCAGACCCTGCCCCAGTTCCTGCGCGCGGTCAGCCAGCTGCAGATCCCGACGTTCAACCTCATGGGGGCAGACAGCCACGGTCACGTGTTCTACGTGGCGAACACCCGCACCGGCGTGCGAGACGCCGGCTTGGACTACGACCTACCGCTGGCGGGATCTGATCCGCGCGCCGCGTGGCACGGCATCGTCCCGTTCAGTCGGCTGCCCCAGGCCCAGGACCCTGCGCGCGGCTACTACATGAACGCCAACAACGATCCGGTGTACACCGCACCGGGCCAGATCGAGGCTGCCAAGTTCCCGTCCTACCTGCTGATGGGGGGCTACGACCTGCGGCCCTACCGGCTCGACTCGCTGCTCGGCCCGCTGCATTCCGCCACCGGGTCCGACGTCGCGCGGGTGGGTCACGACGTGCATCTGCTGATGGCCGATCAGCTCAAGCCGATCCTGGCCGACGCCGTCCAGCTGGCCGGCCCGTCGGCGGACCCGACCGGTGACCTGAAGGCAGCGGTGCAGGTCCTGAGCGGCTGGAACGACGAGGCCACCAAGTCGAGCGTCCAGATGCAGCTGTTCACGACGTGGATCAGCGGTTACATGGCGCAGGACCCGAACTGCGCCGGCTTCGCCCCGCCGCCGGCGAGGTGCCCGACCACCGCCGCGGACCGGCAGAAGGCCGTCGCGGCGCTGCAGGCAGCGGTCAAGTACATGCGCGCCACCTACGGCAGCCTGACGGTCCCCTGGGACCAGGTGCACAAGCTGGCTCGCGGTGGCGTCGTGGTCCCGGTCGACGGCGGCACCGATGCCGAGGACATCGTGCATCCCACGCAGCCAGGCCCGACGATCAAGGGGGTGAGCTACGCCAATCAGGGCTCGTCCTACATGTGGTACTACGACTTCGGCACGGGTCAGTACCTCCGGACCCGACCGGTCGGCGAGACCGATGATCCGCGCTCGCCGCACTTCGCCGACATGACGCGGTACTACTCCGCGGATCGGTTCGTGCAGTTCTGGTTGACTCGCCGCGAGGTGCTGTTGCATCGTGGGTCCAGCACGACGCTGAGGATGGCGCCCCTCACCTGAAGCGCCCTCACGCGTGGATGTGGCTCACGGCGGTGACTCGCTCGACGGTGAGCGCGAGCATCACCCGGCTCGCTTCGGCGAGCGCCTCATCGCTCAACGGCTCCGGTGGCTCCTCGCCGCGCATGATGCGTTGCGCGATCATCGCCGTGGGGCCACCGATGTCCGTGGTGAGGATCTCGGTGGAGCCGGAGAAGGTGGCCGACGGGTAGGGCGGCGCATGTCCCATCACGCACAGCGACGCCCACCCCGACCGCCGCACGTCACGGGTCTTGAGCCGGTCCGCGAGCGTCGAGATCAGCAGCCGGTCACCGGCGGGCACGAAGTACACGACGGACTGCCGGGGCCGGCCGGCCGCGGAGAGCGTGGCGAGGACGCCAATTGAATTTGCCGCCAGGAACCGGCGCAGCTCTTCAGTCAGTGCGTCCACGCCACTCGTGCCTCGCGCTCGGGGACGAGGTATCCCTCGGGCTCCTCGACGACCGTGTTGCGAAGCACTCCGATGCCGTCGATCTCGATCCGGACGACGTCCCCGACCTTGAGCAGGCCGGCGGGGAAGGGTTGGCGCACGGCGCCGATCCCGGCCGGGGTGCCGGTCGCGATCACGTCACCGGGCTCGAGCGTGAATGCCTTTGACAGGTGCGCGACCTGCTGGAAGCAGTTGAAGATCATCTCGTGGGTATTGCCGTCCTGGCGCAGCTCGTCGTTCACGAACGTCCGGATCGGGAGATCGTGCGGATCGCCGAGCTCGTCAGCGCTCACCAGCCAGGGCCCGAGCGGGCCGTGGGTGTCGAACGACTTGCCGAGCGTCATCGTCGGCGTGCGCAGCTGCCAGTCGCGCACGGAGACGTCGTTGGTGATGGTGTAGCCGGCGATCACCTCGTGTGCCTGCGCTTCGGGCACGTGGCGGCAGCGCTTTCCGATCACGATCGCCAGCTCGCCCTCATAGTCGAGCAGGGTCGAGACCCGCGGCATGTGCACGTCCTCGTCGGGGCCCACCACGCAGGTGACCTGCTTGTTGAAGAACACCGGGTGCTCCGGCGCCGCCAGGCCGCTCTCGGCGATGTGGTCGGCATAGTTGAGCCCGATCGCCAGGAACTTGCGCGGCCGCACGGGGGCCAGAAGCTGGACGTGCTCGAGCGGATGTCGGCGGGCGGGCTCGTCACGGTCGATCACCTCTCCGGCTTCGACGCGATCCCGTTGCGTGCTCCGCCGCCCGCGTCGAATCGGCAGAGCTTCACGAGCGGCATCCCCGGGATCTCGACCGGGGCCTGGTCGCGGCGAGTAGCCACCGGACATCGCCTTGGCGTGGATGTCCGCGAAGCTCAGCCCGCCGGCGTGGTCGACCGCGATCCGGTCAGGGTCGACGAGCTGGCCGATCGGGTTCGCCCTGAACTCATCGGAGGTGCGCATCCAGGTCCTGGACTGGCGCCAGTCGCCGAAGCAGTCGACCTGCAGCTCGACGTGGTTGGCGTCCGGGTCAGCGTAGTAGTAGGACAGCGTCATCCCGTGGTCCAGGCAGAGCGGCGGCACGATGCTGGCCGCCTTGAGGCGCAGGTAGCTGGCGTTCAGCTCCTCGAAGTCCCGGTACTCGAACGCCGAGTGGTGCATGCCGGTGCGGCTGTCCTTCTCGGGGTCCTCGACGAAGTTCGGGAACGCGAGCAACGCGATCCGGTGATTGGCCTCGTCGTTGCTCAGCCAGGCGCCGACCTCGTCCTGGAAGATCACCTCGGCGCCGACGAGGCTGCGGTAGAAGTCGATCATCTCCTGCAACCGGGTCGTCTTGAGGTTGACGTGGTGGAACTTGGGGGCGATCACGCCCGTGGTGGCCGTCATGGCACGGCTCCGGAAGTAGCGGATTTGGAAGTCCAGCTGGGTGCGAAGGTCGTCGACCAACGCCGATAGCTCCTGCGCGGAGGCGACGCTGCCGAAGACGTAGAAGTCAGGGCGCACGAGCACGGCGTAGACGTCGTGCTCGTGCAGCCAGGCGGTGAGGCGACCGTCTACATCGCGCACCCCACCGCGGATCTCCGGCTCGAGCGAGGCGATGGTCAACGTCGAGTGCATCGACCAGCCCGGTTTGCTCGGCTCGAAAGGCTGCTCGAACGCGGATCACCGCCCGCGACGATCAGCGTGGAACCCCCGGCCGACGAGCGTCGTCGAACAGCCCGCTCCTGCCCGCTCGGTGCCACCCGTACCCTGCACGCTAAGCTTCCGGCCAGGGATCCGAGGCGCCGGCCGCCGGCCGGTGGAGCGACGCCATCGGTGAGCGCGGGCGAGCTCGAGCGGAGGCGGCGGGCTCGCCTGACGCAGCACGCGGTCACGCTCGGCCGCCGCATGCGGGTCGAGCTGGCACAGGACCTTTCCCAGCTCGACCGCCATGCGGATCACCGCCTCGTTCTGCGGCTGGCGCTCGACATCGAGGTGTCCAGCAGCCGTTCGTGACGCCGTGCCTGCGCAGGACCAGGTCGAGCTTCCAGGCCAGGTTGGCTGCATCCCGCAGGCCGGAGCACAGACCCTGACCGAGGAACGGCGGCGTGAGATGGGCGGCGTCCCCCACCACCAGCACATGCCCCGCGCGCATCCGGTCCGCCAGCATCGAGCGGAACTCGTACACCGTGCTGCGGGTCAGCGGGCCGTCCTCCGGGGCTGTACCACGGCTCGAGCAGCGACCAGACTCGGCTGGGGTCCTCGAAATCAGACGGCTGTTCGTCCGGCAGCAACATGAACTCCCAGCGCCGATGGCGTGGCCCGCTCTGGACGAGCGTGGTCGGGCGGACCGGATCGCACCGCTGACAGGCGATCGGAAGGTGCGCCAGGGCATCCATGTCGTGTGGCTCGGCGTCAACCACCAGCCAGCGCTCCTGGAAGCCGAGATCCCGGCGGGTGATCCCGCTCGCCTCCGGACGACGAGTTCGCTCCGTCCGCGCCGACCACCCACCGGGCGTGATCGTGCGCGTCTCCCCGGCCGCCGCAAGCCGGCCCGGCTCGACCTCTGTGACACGCCCGACGCGTCAGCTCCGCGCCGGCGTCGGAGTCGACCAGCGCCTGCGCCAGTCCAGCCTCGCTCGCACGCTGACGCCAGCCCGGGCGCCGGCGATGCGGTCGAGCGCCTGCTCGAGCGCCGGCTGGAAGAACATGTAATCCGACTCCCATCCGGAGCGCGCCAGACCCGGAACGCCGAAGCGCAGCAAGAGCTCCCCGTCGGCCCCGAACCATTGGTAGTCGCGGACCGGGACGAGCTCCTCGCGTAGTGCCTCGGCCAGGCCGAGCGATCTGGAGCAGACGCATCGCCTCGTGATCGAGATGCACGGCGCGCGGCAGACGGTAGATCTCACCGAAGCGCTCGACCACCACAATCCGGTGGCCCGCGCCGGCCAGCAGCGCCGCCAGCGCCTGCCCCACCGGGCCGTAGCCGACGATTGCCACGTCTACGCTGACAGCTGGTGGGTCGAGAGCCGGGTGGCTGGACACGAGCGGCATCATAAGTCGAAACTGATGAAGATTGTCAATTGTGACCTTCTCCTACAATCAAGCCCATCGAGAACCGTGACCACCGCGCCTGACGCCCAACCACGCTCCACCCGGGGTCAGCGGCGCCGAGCCGAGACGAGAGCGCGCCTGGTCGACGCCGCCCGCACCCTGTTCGCCCGCCAAGGGGTCGACAACACCCGCATCAACGAGATCACCGACCAGGCGGACGTCGGGTTCGGATCCTTCTACAACCACTTCGAGTCGAAGGAGGCGATCGTCGAGGCCGTCTTCGCCGAGATGGTGGCCACCCAGGGCGCCGCCATCGAAGCCGTGACGACCGATCTCGAGGATCCGGCCGAGGTCGTCGCCGCTGCGCATCGGTACTTCGTCGACCTCGCCCGCACCAACCCCGACTGGGCTTGGCTGCTCATCCGCCTGGACATCTCCCACCAGGTCACCCTCGCCGCGCTCGGCCCCTTCGCGCGCCGCGACCTGGATCGCGGGATCAGATCAGGGCGCTTCAAGGTCGCGAACCGGCGGGTCGCGCTGCTCGCCTGCGGCGGGGCGCTGCTCGCCGTCATGCGCGCCGTCGCGGACGGCAACGCGCCGAGGGACGCAGGTGGGCATCACGCCGAAGGCATCCTGCGACTGCTGGGGCTGACGCCGGAGGACGCCGCCGAGGTGGCACGACGGCCGTTTCCTCAGGTCTGAGGACCAACGAATCGACGGCCACTCGATCCCGCGACAGCCAGCCTCGAGGCAACATGCCCGGACCACTCAGCTCTGCCCACACCGTTGCCCAGCTTCCGGTCCCCAATGGCCTTCGAGGTCGAGGATCTCGCCGCGGTCCTGGCTGATCTCCGCGCCCGGGGGTTGACGTTCGAGCGCTTCGACATGCCGGGCTTCGCGGGCGAGGGCGACACTGTCACCGCCCCCGACAACTACCCGAGCAAGGGCTCGGGCGAGATCGGGACGTTCTTCTCCGACAGCGAGGGCAACCTCATCGGCATCGCCCAGCCGGTGCGCTGAGGACGCGACACGCGACCGGCACTCACGGGTCCTGGATCAGCCCCAGGACGTTGCCGTCGAGGTCGGTGACGGTGGCCACCAGGCGGCCGCCGCCGACGGCGTGGGCGGGCTCCTTCACCGTGGCGCCCGCGGCGGTCACCTCGGCGAGCTTCGCCTCGATGTCCGGCACGTGCCAGAAGGCCACCGGCGAGCTCATCGCCTGCGGGCCGCCGCCCGGCACCAACCCGATCTGCTGGCCCTCCACTTCGAAGCCCACGTAGTAGGGGGAGTCGGTCTGCGGCGCCACGCCGAGCAACGCGGTGTACACCGCCTTGGCGCTCGCCAGGTCGGACACGGGGTGCAGCACGGTCTTGATGCCCTCGGTGGAAGAGCCGGTCACGTCGCCTCCTGGATCGTCGGGTGAGGTCCCGATGGGACTCTAGGCGCGCCGCCGCACCCGGCTTCTCGGATCCTGCTCGGTTCGCCCCCCGACGCAGCCGGAGACCGCGATGCTGTGGGTCGGCACCGGGAAACGGGAAGGGACAGGGCAGCGACCGACAGGAGCGACATGCAGATCACCCGCAGCAGCATCGAAACGGCCAAGGGACCGGGCGACTGGTTCACCGGCGACGTCTACGTCGACGCGGTGGCCGCCGCACCCGCTCCGGCTCGCGTCCAGGCGGCGCTCGTCCACTTCACCCCCGGCGCCCGCACCGCCTGGCACACCCACCCGCTCGGCCAGACGATCTTCGTCACCGAGGGGATCGGCCGCTGCCAGCGGGAGGGCGGGCCGGTGGTCGAGATCCGGCCGGGCGACCGCGTGTTCTTCGCGCCGGACGAGAATCACTGGCACGGCGCCGCGCCGGCCCGCTTCATGGCCCACGTGGCCATCCAGGAAGCCGACGAGACGGGGAGCCCCGTCACCTGGGGAGAGCACGTGACCGAGGAGCAGTACGGCACCGAACCGACCGCCCACGAGTAGACAGGAGCCTCGATCATGCAGATGCGCCACCTCGGCCGGACCGGTGTCAGCGTCAGCCCGCTGTGCCTCGGCGCGATGATGTTCGGCGAGTGGGGCAACCGGGATCACGACGACAGCATCCGGATCATCCACGCCGCGCTCGACGCCGGGATCAACTTCCTCGACACCGCCGACGTCTACTCGCGCGGCGAGTCCGAGGAGATCGTCGGCAAGGCCCTCGCCGGCGGCAAGCGGGAGCACGTCGTCCTCGCCACCAAGGCACACGGGGCGATGGGCGAGGATCCGAACCAGCGCGGCAACTCTCGCCGCTGGATCATCCAGGAGGTCGAGAACTCGCTGCGGCGTCTGAACACCGACTGGATCGACCTCTACCAGATCCATCGCTGGGACCCCCAGACCGACCACGCCGAGACGCTCGGTGCGCTCAGCGACCTCGTCCACCAGGGCAAGGTCCGCTACGTCGGCTCCTCGACGTTCCCCGCGTCGGAGATCGTCGAGGCGCAGCACGAGGCCCGCGCACAGCGGCTGGAGCGCTACGTCAGCGAACAGCCGCCGTATTCGATGCTCGCCCGGGTGATCGAGGCCGAGGTGCTGCCGGTCTGCCAGCGCTACGGGATGGGCGTCATCCCGTGGAGCCCGCTCGCCGGCGGCTGGCTGTCCGGTCGCTGGCGCCAGGGTCAGGACGCACCGGCGTCGACCCGAGCCAGGCTGCTGCCCGCGCGCTACGACCTCTCGCTGCCGGCCAACCAGCGCAAGCTCGAGGCGGCCGAACAGCTGGCCCAGCTCGCCGAGTCGGCGGGGATGACCCTGATCGAGCTGGCGATCGCGTTCGTCATCAACCACCCGGCGGTGACCGCGGCGATCATCGGCCCCCGGACGATGGAGCAGCTCGATTCCCAGCTGCCGGCGGCCGAACGGACGCTCAGCCCCGACGTGCTCGACCGGATCGACGAGATCGTCGCGCCGGGGACCAACATCAGCCCCGCCGATGCCGGCTGGGGCAACCCGTGGCTCGAGCCGGCCGCCCGCCGCCGGGCCGGCGCCGCGCTCAGCGCGGGGTGAGCTCGACGACCGGGATCACCCGGTCGCCCGCCCGCTGCTGGTAGGTGGCGTAGCCGCTGTAGTTGTCGCAGACGGTCGCCCACGCCCGCTCTCGCTCCTCGCCGCTCAGCACCCGCGCGCGCCAAGGTCGTCGCTCGCCGGACACCGTCGCCTCCAGCTCCGGTTGCGCCTGCACGTTGTGAAACCACGCCGGGTGCTGGACCGCGCCCGCCTTCGACGCGACGATGTAGATCGTCGCGTCCTGCTGGGTGGCCAGCAGCGGCACGGTTCGCTCCACGCCCGAGCGCGCGCCCCGCGCGTGGAGCAGGATGATCGGCTGCCCCAGACCGGTCGAAAGCTTCCCGCGGGTCAGCGGCATCAGGCGGCGATCGATCGCCGGGAAGACGGTGATGAACAGCCGGCCGCCCAGCCGGGTCTGGGCGAAGGCCTGGAGGACGCGTTCGAGGGCGCTCTTCTCCGCCTGGGGCCGGTAATCCCGCATCGCGGGCACAGCCTAACCCGGATCGGTCATGATCCGCCGACGTGAGCCCCCCTGCTCCCACCCCGGACGCGATCGTCGTCGGCCACGGCCTGGCCGGTCTCGTCGCCACCTACGAGCTGACCCGGGCGGGCAAGCAGGTCCTCGTGGTCGACCAGGAGAACCGCCGCAACCTCGGCGGCCAGGCGTTCTGGTCGCTCGGCGGCCTGTTCCTCGTCGGCACCCCGGAGCAGAAGCGGATGCGCATCCGCGACAGCTACGAGCTGGCGCTCCAGGACTGGCTCGGCTCGGCGCAGTTCGATCGGGAGCGCGAGGACCACTGGCCGCGGCAGTGGGCCGAGGCGTACGTGCGCTTCGCCGCCACCGAGAAGCGCGACTACCTGTACGGGCTCGGCCTGCGCGTCGTCCCGTTCGTCGGCTGGGCCGAGCGGGGCGACGGCCGCGCGCTCGGCCACGGCAACTCGGTGCCACGCTTCCACCTCACGTGGGGCACCGGACCCGAGGTCGTCCGGGTGTTCCTCGAGCCGGTGCTCGAGGCCGAGCGAAGCGGCCTCGTGCGCTTCGCGCTGCGCCACCAGGTGGACGAGATCCTCGTGGAGGACGGGGCCGCGGTCGGCGTGCGCGGAACCGTCCTGCAGGCCGACGACGCCGCCCGCGGGGTGAAGTCGAACCGCACACCCGAGGGCGAGTTCGAGTTCCGCGCCCCCGCCACCGTCCTCACCACCGGCGGGATCGGCCACAACCACGAGCTCATCCGCCGCAACTGGCCGACTGATCGCCTCGGCCCGGCGCCCGAGCACATGATCCCCGGTGTGCCGGCCCATGTCGACGGGCGGATGCTGAACATCGCCATCGACGCCGGCGCCAACCTGGTCAACCGCGACCGGATGTGGCACTACGTCGAGGGAATCCACAACTGGGACCCGATCTGGCCCGACCACGCGATTCGCATCATCCCCGGCCCGTCGTCGCTGTGGCTCGACGCCACCGGCCGCCGCCTGCCGCCGCCGAACTTCCCCGGCTTCGACACCCTGCGCACCCTGCGGGAGATCCTCGCCACCGGCTACGACTACTCCTGGTTCATCCTCACCCAGACGATCATCGAGAAGGAGTTCACCCTCTCGGGCTCCGAGCAGAATCCCGACGTGACCGGCAAGGACGTGCGCCTCCTCCTCCGGGAGCGCCTGTCCAAGGGAGCGACCGGGCCGGTCGAGGCGTTCAAGCGGCAGGGCGAGGACTTCGTCGTCGCCTCCACCCTGCCCGAGCTCGTCGCCGGCATGAACCGGCTCGCCCGCGGCCCCGAGCTCGAACTGGCCCAGGTCGAGCGGGAGATCGTCGCCCGCGACCGCGAGGTCGACCACCGCTACTCCAAGGACGCGCAGCTGATCGCCGTCGCCAACGCCCGGACCTACCGGCCCGACGGGATGGGCCGGATCGCCAAGCCGCACCGGCTGCTCGACCCGGCCCACGGCCCGCTGATCGCCGTGCGCCTGAACATCCTCACGCGCAAGACGCTCGGCGGGCTGGAGACGAACCTCGACTCGCAGGTGATGCGCCCCGACGGCTCACCGTTCGCCGGCCTGTACGCGGCCGGGGAACTGGCCGGCTTCGGTGGCGGCGGCGTGCACGGCTACAACGCCCTCGAGGGCACGTTCCTCGGCGGCTGCATCTTCTCCGGGCGCGCGGCGGGGCGGGCGCTGGCGCGCACGCCCCGCGGCTGGCGAGAACCGTCCTAGGCGATGCCGCGCCGCCCGCTGAAGAACATCGCCAGCGCGACCAGCGCCAGCAGGAACAGCAGCGGGTGGATGATGACGCCACCGGCGATCGCGATGACCAGCAGGACCACTGCGAGAACGAGAAGCATGGACTCTCCTCCTTGCCAGCTTCCGGGGGGACTGATTCATCAGCCGTCCTACCCCGGACGGTCGTCCGGTCAACCCACCTAGACTGCCTCGGCGCATGTCCGACTCCCCACCTGAGCTCGCCGGCGTCTCTCACGAGCACCTGGCCGCCGGCGAGACCCGTCTGCACGTGGCGACCGCGGGATCGCCGGACGCCCCGCCGGTGCTGCTCGTCCACGGCTGGCCGCAGAACTGGTGGGCCTGGCGAGCGGTGATCCCGGCCCTGGCCGAGCGCCACCGCGTGATCGCGGTCGACCTCCCGGGCTTCGGGTGGAGCGAGCAGCCCTCGGGCGCCTACGCCAAGGAGTGGATCGCCACCGAGCTCCTCGCCCTGCTCGACAGCCTCGCGATCCCGCGGGTGACGTGGATCGGCCACGACTGGGGCGGCTGGGTCGGGTTCCTGGCCGCGCTCCGGGCGCCGGAGCGCTTCGAGCGGATGCTGGCGCTCGCCATCCCGCACCCGTGGGCGGGCATCACGCCGCTCCAGGCGGCGGCGGCGCTCGGCTACCAGGTGCCGATCAGCCTGCCCCTGGCGGGCCCGCGCGTGGCCGACCCGCTGGTTCGCCGGATCCTCCAGGTCGGCCGCCGCGAGCGGCTGTCGAGCAGCGAGCGCGACGGATTCGCCGACCACATCGCCCCGCACGTCACCGTGGCGATGTACCGCACCTACCTGACGCGAGAGGCGGGCCCGGCACTGCGGGGTCGCTACGCGCGGCAGACGCTCGAGGTCCCCACGACGGTGGCGGTCGGTGCGCAGGACGCCATCACGCGGGGCGCCCGCCCCGGCCCGGTGCCCGGCCAGCCCGCCCTGACGGTCGAGGTGGTGTCCGGCGTGGCCCACTGGATCCCCGAGGAGCGGCCGGACGTCGTCCTCGATTGGTCGGCCGCGGGATGACGCAGGCGGCGGGCCAGTTCACCGCCGTGCATCGCGGCGGCTCGGGCGAGCCCCTGGTGCTCGTCCACGGCTTCACCGACACGTGGCGCACCTGGGAGCTCGTGCTCCCGGCGCTCGAGGCGCGATTCGACGTCCTGGCGCCGACGCTCGCCGGGCACGCCGGGGGTCCGGCGCTGCCGGCCGGGTTCGACGGCGAGGAGCTGATCGATGCCCTGGAGGCGAGCCTCGACGCCGCCGGATTCACCACCGCCCACGTCGTCGGCAACTCACTCGGCGGCTACGCGGCGCTGAAGCTGGCCGAGCGCGGCCGGGCCCGCAGCGTGGTGGCGCTCGCCCCCGGCGGTGGCTGGCTGCCGGACGACCCGGCGGTCGCTCGGACGATGGAGTTCTTCCGCGGCGTGCACGCGCTCGTGCTCCAGGCGGCACCCCACGCCGAAGCGGTGATGGCCTCGCCCGAAGGACGGCGGCGCGCGACGGAGTTCACGACCGTCAACTACGCCCACCTCCCGTCCGAGCTCCTCGTCCACCAGCTCCGAGGTGCCGCGCAGTGCGCGACGCTGCCGCTGATCGACCACGGCCTGGCCTACGGCTGGCCCTTGGATCCGACGCGGATCACCTGCCCGGTGCGGGTGGTGTGGGGTCACGCGGACGCAGTCCTCCCCTGGCCCTCGGCCGCCGCCCGCTATCGCGAGTGGCTACCGAGCGCCGACTGGATCGAGCTGGAGGAGATCGGGCACTGTCCGCAGCTCGACGACCCGTCGCGGACCGTCGAGCTCATCGAGGAGTTCCTCGCTCAGGGCGCGGGGACGATGCGCATCCAGGGCCGCGGCTCCTCCCAGCCCTCGGGGTAGCGCTCGCGGGCTTGGTCGTTGCTGACCGAGCCGGAGAGGATCACCTTCTCCCCCGGCTGCCACTGCGCCGGGGTGGCGACCTGGTGCTCGGAGGTGAGCTGGAGCGAGTCGATGACCCGCAGGATCTCGTCGAAGTTGCGCCCGGTCGTCATCGGATAGACGAGGATCAGCTTGATCTTCTTGTCGGGGCCGACGACGAACACGTTGCGCAGCGTCGCATTCTGCGCCGGGGTGCGGTCGGTGGGATCGCCCGCCGCGTCGGCGGGGAGCATCCCGTAGGCCTTGGCGATGGCGAAGTCGGTGTCGGCGATCATCGGGTAGTTCGGCGCGGTCCCGGCGATCTCCTCGATGTCCTTGGCCCACTGCGCGTGGTTGTCGACCGGATCGACGGACAGGCCGATGATCTTGACCCCCCGCCGGTCGAAGTCGGGCTTGATCTGGGCCATGTAGCCGAGCTCGGTGGTGCACACCGGAGTGAAGTCACGGGGATGGGAGAACAGCACCGCCCAGCCGTCCCCGATCCAGTCGTGGAAGTGGATCGTCCCCTGTGTCGTCTGCGCCTCGAAATCCGGCGCGGTGTCGCCAATCGTCAGCGCCATCGTCGTCTCCTTGGTGTTGCGAGAAACCGTGTCCTCGCAGCATACTCCGGCCGCCAGCAAAGGGGATCGGCTTTAGGGGATTTCGCCCTCAGGCGGCGGCCAGCTCCGGCTGCGCCTCGGCCGGCGCCCGCGCCACCCCGAAGCGCAGCGCGGGGTCGGGGATCGGCGCTCGGCGGAACATCCCGATGTCGCGGAAGTAGTTCTGGTGCAGGCGGTACGGGACCCTCGCCCCCTGCTTGGGCAGCCGGTCGACGGCGCGCAGGACGTAGCCCGACTTCAGGTCGAGGATCGGGACCCGCGGCTCCTCGGGTCCGGGCTCGGCGGCCGTGGCGCTGTCCAGCCCGTGCTCGTCGAGGTAGCGGAGCAGCCGGCAGACGTACTGGCTGATCAGGTCGCACTTCAGGGTCCAGGACGCGTTCGTGTACCCCAGGGCCAGCGCGGCATTCGGCACGCCGCTGAGCATCATCCCCTTGTAGGCGACGGTGTTCGGCAGGTCGACCGCCTGGCCGTCGACCGATACCTGCGCCCCGCCGAGCAGCTGGAGGTTCAGGCCTGTGGCGGTGACGATGACGTCCGCGTCGAGCCGCTCACCGGACTCGAGCTCGATTCCGCGCTCGTCGAAGGCGCGGATCCGGTCGGTGACGACGCTTGCCTGACCCGCGCGGATCGCCGAGAACAGGTCGCCGTCGGGCACCAGGCAGATCCGCTGGTCCCACGGGTTGTAGGCCGGCGTGAAGTGACGGTCGATGTCGTAGTCGGCGGGGAGCTGCGCGACCAGCCACTTGCGGAGCAGCCGCTTCATCGCCTCCGGCCGGCGGCGGCTGAGCTGATAGCTGCCCAGCGTGCGGAGCACGTTCTTCCACCGCACGAGCGTGTAGGCCAGCTGCGCCGGCAGACGGCGGCGCAGCGCGTCGGCCACCGAGTCGCGGGCCGGCAGCGCGACGATGTACGTCGGGCTGCGCTGGAGCATCGTCACGTGGGCCGCCCGATCGGCCATCGACGGCACGAGCGTCACCGCCGTGGCCCCACTGCCGATGACGACGACCCGCCGGCCGCCATAGTCGAAGTCCTCCGGCCAGTGCTGGGGATGGATGACGGTGCCGCCGAACCGCTCGAGCCCGGGGAACTCCGGCGAGAAGCCGGCGTCGTAGCGGTAGTAGCCGCTGCACCAGTAGACGAAGCGCGCGGTCATCTCGACGTGCTCGCCGTCCTCGCGCTCGGCCCGCACCGCCCAGCGCGCGGTCTGCGAGGACCAGTCAGCGCTCACCACGCGGTGACCGAAGCGGATGTGGCGCTCGATCCCGTACTCGGCCGCCGTCTCGCGTACGTACGCACGGATCGACTCGCCGTCGGCGATCGCCTTGCCGCGCGTCCACGGCTTGAACGCGTACCCGAGCGTGAACATGTCCGAGTCGGACCGGATGCCGGGATAGCGGAACAGGTCCCAGGTCCCGCCGATCGCGCCCCGCGCCTCGAGGATGGCGTATGTCTTGCCGGGCAGCTCGCGCTCCAGGTGGCACGCGGCGCCGACGCCGGAGAGGCCGGCACCGACGATCAGGACGTCGACGTGGTCGGGCATTCGCTTCCTCGTTCTCGCGCGGGACTGGTACACGTATGTACCACGCGCGGGCGAGAAAGTCACATCGGCGGGGCCGCCATGCTGCGCATCACGCGGGTATGGCGCGTTCGGCGAGGTGCGTGCCGACCTTGCGCTTGACCCGCTGCAGCGCGTTGTCGACCGTCTTGCAGTCGCAGCTCAGCCGCCGCCCGACCTCCTCGTAGGAGTGCCCGTCGAGATACAGGCCGAGCACCCGGGACTCGAGCTCAGAGAGCGAGGTCGAGATGCACGCGACGAGGGCCCGGAGCTCCTCGGAGCTGATCACCTGGTTGACCGGGTCGTGCACCGGCGAGCCCGGCAGCATCTCGTCGAGCGTGGGATCGGAGTCCCCGCCCGATCCGGCCGGCGTGCTGGAGAAGGACACGTAGCCGTTGAGCGGGGTGTGCTTGTTCCGGGTGGCCGTCTTCACCGCCGTGATGATCTGGCGGGTGATGCAGAGCTCGGCGAAGTTCCGGAAGCTCGACTCGCGATCGGTTCGGAAGTCCCGCACCGCCTTGTACAGGCCGACGAGGCCCTCCTGGATCAGGTCGTCGGCGTCGCCCCCGGCCAGGAAATACGACGAGGCCTTCAGCCGGACGAATCCGTAGTACCGGCGCACGATCCGGTCGTACGCATCCGGGCTGCCCTGTTTCGCGAGCGCGATGAGATACCCATCCTCAACTTGTAGTTGAGACTGAGATCTTGCCGAGAGTCGAGCCACGACGACGTCCTTTCATCCGGGCCATCGAGCCCAGCTGGTGGAATCCGTGGCGCATCACCTCCCCTGGCGCGCACCCAAACCTGACTTCTCCCAGCGTCAGCTTGACATAGCACCCACTCGCGTGTCAAGTGGGAGTTGAGGGTGAGGCTTCAGTCGCGCCGGGCGGCGGCGGCGTAGAGGAGGACCGCCGCGGCCGCGCCCACGTTGAGCGACTCGGTGCGCCCGCGGAGCGGCAGCGCCACGAGCGCGTCACAGGTGGCGGCCACCCGAGGCCGCAGGCCTCGCCCCTCAGCCCCGAGCACGAGCACCACCCCGCCGCCGAAGTCGACGTCCGTGTAGGGGGTCCGAGCGCCGGCCGCGGCGCCGTAGCACCAGCAGCCGGCCGCCTTGGCCCGCCCCAGGAAGTCGGCCAGGTTGCGGACCCGCGAAACCGGCAGGTGCTCGACCGCACCCGCCGAGGCCTTGCACACCGCCGGGGTGACCTCGGCCGCTCGCCGCTCGCAGATGACGACGCCGCTCGCGCCGGCGCACTCGGCCGAGCGGCACACCGAGCCGAGGTTCTGGGGATCCTGCACCTCATCGAGTGCCACGAGGAGCGGCGCCGGAGCGGCCAGCAGATCGGACTCGGGCACGTAGCGAAACGCGCTCACCTCGGCGCACACCCCCTGATGGTCGCCTCCGCCGGCGCGTCGCTCCACCTCCGTCGCCTCCGCCCGGTGGACCGGCACCCGGGCGTCGGCCAGCCAGGGCTCCCGGGCCGCCCCGCCCGTGGCCCACACACTGCGGACCTCTCGCGAGCCCCGCAGCGCCTCGCGCACCGCGTTGCGGCCGTAGACGATCACCCCACCGGCCGGAGCTCGGCCCCGCCGGGGGCATCCCGGATCTCCCAGCCGGCCGCCCGGATCTCCGCCCGCAGGCGGTCGGCGGCCGCAAAGTCCCGCGCCGCCCGCGCCCGCTCGCGCTCGGCGGCGAGCGCCTGCACCGCGGCTGGCGCCTCGGCCTCGCCGGTCGCCTCGAGCAGGTTCTCGAGCGCCAGCACGCCGAGCATCTCCCGCAGATCGTCGCTCCCCACCGGCTCGCTCGCCCGATTGGCCTCCCGCACCCACTCGAACACCGCCGCCAGCGCGGCCGGGGTGTTGAAGTCCTCGGCCAGCGCGGCCAGGAACCGCTCCCGGAGCGGGGGCGACCAGGCCGGGGAGGCGCCCGCGAACAGGCGGCGCCCCGCTTCCCGGATGCGAGCCACACCCGCCTGTGCGGACTCGAGCCGAGCCGCGCCGAACTCGATCGGCTGGCGGTAGTGGCCCGAGCAGAAGTACACGATGAGCGCGTCCCGGCCGTAGCGCTCGAGGGCCTCGTGGAGCAGGAAGATGTTGCCGACCGACTTCGACATCTTGTCGAGCCCGTCGGCGGCGCCCGGCCGGTACTGGACCATCCCGTTGTGGACCCACAGGCGGGCCAGGGGGCGATCGCGGGCCGCGGCGGTCTGCGCCGCCTCGTTCTCGTGGTGCGGGAAGACGAGGTCCGACCCGCCGCCGTGGATGTCGAAGTCCAGCCCGAGCAGCTGCTCGGCCATCGCCGAGCACTCGATATGCCAGCCCGGGCGTCCGCGCCCCCACGGGGCCTCCCAGGCGGTGTCCTCGCCGGGCTTGGTCGCCTTCCACAGCGCGAAGTCGAGCGGGTCGCGCTTGCGCTGCACCCCCTCGACCCCCTCGCCCTGGTCCATGTCCTCCACGTTGCGGTGGCTTAGCTCGCCGTACACCGGGTAACTGCGCACGGCGAAGAGGACGTCCCCTTCGACCACGTACGCATGCCCCCGTTCCAACAGACGCTCGATCAGCTCGATGATCCCGGGCATCGTCTCGCTGGCCAGCGGCTCGTGGTCGGGCCGCCCCAGCCCGAGCGCATCGGTGTCGGCGTGGTAGGCGGCGGTCATCCGCCGGGCCAGCACGTCGCTGGGCACGCCCGCCTCCCGCGCCGCGGCATAGATCTTGTCGTTGATGTCCGTGACGTTTGCCACGAGCGTCACCCGATACCCGACGTGCACCAGGAACCGCTGCAGCAGGCTGAACACGACGTACGGTCGCGCGTTGCCGACGTGGATCCGTCCGTACACCGTCGGGCCGCAGGCGTAGATGCCCACGCGGCCGGGGTCCCGCGCCTCGAGTTCGCGCACGGCGCCCGTTCGGGTGTCGTGCAGTCGGATCGTGCGCACGGTGCGGCAACTCTAGTCGGCGCAAGCTCGTCCGCCCGGGGCGCGCGCTAGGGTGCCGCGGCCATGACCGACGAGCGTTCCCGCCGCCGGCGGCTGGCGGCGGTGGAGAGCGGCTTTCGCTCACTGCCCGAGCGATATCTGGGGGCTGGACCCGGCTTTGACGCCACGTACCACGTCCGCCTGGGCGATCTCGGGCATACCTGGGAGGTCCGCTGCACCGAGCACGGTGCCCGCGTGCGCAAGGGCGCCACCCGGCGGCGCCCCGACGTCGCCATCTCCACCGAGTCCGGCACGTGGATGGCGCTGCGCGCCGGCGAGCTGTCGGGGGTGGATGCGTTCAGCCGCCGCCAGCTCACGGTGCGGGGCAACCTCGACCAGGCGGTGGCGTTTGAGGGCATGTTCCGCCTGCCCGGAGGCCGGCCGCCGCTGCTGCGGGTCTACGACGTCCAGGTCGGCCGCCAGCGGATCTCCAATCTGACGATGGGAACGGGTCGAGGCCACGTGCTGCTCCTGCACGGTCTCGGCGGCACCCGGGCCTCGCTGTTCGAGACCGCGTCCGCCCTGGCCAGCCGCTACACGGTCCACGCCCCGGATCTGCCCGGCTTCGGGTCGTCGAGCAAGCCGGCGCGCGGTGGCTACAACGCCGCCTGGTACGCCGAGTCGATCCTCGGGCTGATGGACGAGCTGGACATCGAGCGCGCGCACCTGGTCGGCAACTCGATGGGCGGCCGAATCGCCATCGAGGTGGGCCTGCAGGCGCCGGAGCGGGTCGGTGGCCTCGGGCTGCTGTGCCCGGCCGTCGCCTGGCTGCGCCGAGGCTTCCACCCCGTCGTCCGGCTGCTGCGTCCGGAGTTCGGGCTGCTCCCCCACGCCTTCCACCGCACGATGGTCCAATCGCAGTTCTGGAGCATGTTCGGCGACCGCGACACGGTCGACCCGGCGGTCGGCGACCTGATGGTCGACGAGTTCCGCCGCATCTACGGGTCGGCCGGCGCGCGCTTCGCCTTCCTCGCCTCGGCGCGGAACATCTACCTGGAGGCCCCGTTCGGTCGCCACGGCTTCTATCCCCGGCTGGCCGGCCTCGAGCCACCCGCCCTCTTCATGTGGGGCACCCGCGACCCGCTCATCCCCGCCGCGTTCGAGCGCCACGTGCGGGAGTGGCTGCCGAGCGCCGAGCAGGAGACACTGGAGTCCTGCGGCCACGTTCCCCAGGTGGAGTGTCCGGACCGGACCAATTCGCTGCTGATGGACTTCTTCGCCCGCCACGACCGCCGGGTGTTCGGCGGGCTGCGCGTGGCGAAGTCAGCGCGCGCGGCTTAGAATCCTCGCCGCATGGCGACGACGCGCGTGCCGCAGGAGCAGCGCAACGGGCACCGGCCGGAGGACGCCGATCGGCGGCTCTCCCCCGCACCCTCGCTGCTGTCGCGCGCGGTCCGCGGGGTGGCGGGACAGGCGATCAAGCGGATCCCCCGGGCCGATCTGGACGAGCGCGACCCCGACTACATCCGCGAGCAGCTCCCGCTCCTGTGGCTGATGTCCTCGATCTGGTTCCGCGGCGAGGTGCGGGGGCTGGGCAACATTCCCGATGCCGGGCCGGTGCTCCTGGTCGGCAACCACTCCGGCGGCAACGTGACCCCGGACACCAGCGTGTTCACCGTCGCCTTCAACAGCTACTTCGGCGTCGAGCGCCCGTTCTTCCAGCTGGCGCACAATCTCGTGCTCTCGATGCCGGCGCTCGCCAACCTGCGCAAGTTCGGCACCGTGGCCGCCTCGCACGAGAACGCCCGCAAGGCGCTGCGCAGCGGGGCCGCGCTCCTCGTCTACCCGGGCGGCGACGTCGAGGTCCATCGGCCGAGCTGGCAGCGCCACCGGGTGGACTTCGCCGGTCGCCACGGCTTCATCCACCTCGCCCTCGACGCGGGGGTGCCGATCGTCCCGGTCGTGTCGGTCGGCGGACAGGAGACGGCGCTGTTCCTCAGCCGGGGTGAGGGGCTGGCGCGCCTGCTCCGGCTCGACCGCATGTTCCGCCTCAAGGTGCTGCCGATCTCGATCGCGCTGCCGTGGGGGCTGAACGTCGGCGACATGCTCGGTCACATCCCGCTGCCGGCCAAGATCACGATCGAGACGCTGCCACCGATCGACCTGCAGGCCGAGTTCGGCCCCCATCCCGATCCCTCCGAGGTCTACGACCACATCATCCGGCTGATGCAGGAGACCCTCGACGCGCTGGCCGCCGAGCGCCGGCTCCCGGTGGTCGGATGAGGGTGGGCGCGGCCACCGAGGTCGCGGCACCGATCGATGCTGTGTTCGCGGTCGCCGCCGACCCCGAGCGAATGCTCTCGTTCATGTCCGGTGTCACCCGCTGGGAGGTGGTGGGCGACCAGCCGCAGGGACTGGGCGCGCGGTACCGGATGCTGCTGCGCGTCGGCTCGGCGGAGGTCGGGGGGCTGATCGAGATCGTCGAGTGGAACCCGCCGTGTGACTTCGCCTGGACCTCGGTCACCGGCATCGACCAGCGCGGCCGCTTCCGGTTGCGCAGCCGCGGTGCGGACCGGACGCGGGTCGAGCTCCGCCTCGCCTACGGCGTGGCCGGCGCCGGAATCGGAGGCTGGATCGCCGAACGGGTCGCCGCCCGGCCGGTCGGGGTCCACCTGCGGCGGACCGTACGGGGGCTGAAGCGGCTCGTCGAATACGAGCAGATGCGCCAGCGGGCCGCCGCCCGGCGCGCCGCGCGCGCGCGCCCGGCCTGACGAACGGCACAGTGCGGCTTCCGGGGCGGGTGAGGCCGGGAACGCCCCGCCGCTTCGCCGCCGTCCTCTGCCTCGCCGGGCTGGCTGGGCTGGTGGGCTGCGGCTCGCACGGGCGGGCGCCGGGGCCGCGACGAGCGATCGTCCCGCCACCGCATCCGCTCATGCGGCAGGTACGGCTCGGATCCTCGGTCGACGGGCGGCCGCTCACCGCGTTCGTGCTCGGCGACCCCCAGGTCGGCCATCCGCTGCTCGTGGTCGGCGACATCCACGGCAGCGAGCCGGCCGGGATCGCCATCGCCCAGCGGCTGATCGCCGAACGGCCATCGCCGCGCCCGGCCGTCTGGGTGATCGCCGATCTCAACCCGGACGGCGTGGCGGCGCACACGCGACAGAACGCGGACGGGGTCGACCTGAACCGGAACTTTCCCTACCACTGGCAGCCGCTGTACGCCCGGGGAGATCAGCAGTACCAGGGCCCGCGGCCGCTATCCGAACCGGAGAGCCGGATCGCCTACGGCCTCATCCGTCGCCTGCGGCCCTCGGTGACGATCTGGTTCCACCAGCCACTCGGCCTCGTCGACCTCTCGGGCGGCGATCCGGCAATCGAGCGTCGGTTCGCCGCCCTGGTCGGCCTGCCGGTGCGCCGGCTCACCCGCTACCCGGGCAGCGCCCCCACGTGGCAGGACCACACGTTCCCGCACGACACCGCGTTCGTGGTCGAGCTGCCGCCGGGGCGGCTGTCCTCGCGGGCGGTGGCGCGGTACGCCGCCGCCGTCCTCACCCTGGCCCGCACCGGCTCCTGACTCAGGCGAGCTGCTCCACGGTGGCCACCGCGAGCGCGGCGGCACCCTCCTCCCGACCGACGAACCCCATCCCCTCGCCGCGCGTCGCCTTGACGCTCACCCGCTTGGGATCGAGCCCCAGCCGGGCGGCCAGGTTGGCTCGGATCTGCGGGCGGACAGGCGCCAGCTTCGGCCGCTCGATGACGACGGTGACGTCGACGTGGCGCGGCGCATAGCCGGCGCCGAGCAGGAGCTCGAGCGTCGCGCCGAGTAGCTCGAGGGAGTCCGCGCCGGCGTACCGAGGATCGGTGTCCGGGAAGTGCTCGCCGATGTCCCCCAGGCCGGCGGCCCCGAGCAGCGCGTCGATCACCGCGTGGGTGAGCACGTCGGCATCGGAATGGCCGAGCAGCCCGCGCTCGTGCTCGACCCGGACCCCTCCGAGGACGAGCGGCCGACCATCCGCGAAGCGGTGGCAGTCGTAGCCGAGGCCGGTGGTGAGGCTCATCGGCTCCCCAGCACGAGCTCGGCCAGCGCGAGATCGGCCGGCGTGGTGATCTTGAAGTTCGGCTCGCCCGCGTCGATCACGCGCACGGTTCCGCCCGCCTGCTCGATCAGCCACGCGTCGTCGGTGGCGCGGGCGCGGAGGTCCTCCCGTTCGAGCGCCGGCTCGAGCGCCGCGCGCCGGAACACCTGCGGCGTCTGGACCGCCCACAGGCCGGCCCGCTCGATGGTGCGGGTGACGACACCGTCGGACCTCGCCGCCTTCAGGGTGTCGGGGACCGGCACCGCCACGATCACAGCGTCCGCGTCGCCCGACTCCAGCTCGGCCACCGCCCGAGTGAACAGCGTCGGAGTGGCCAGCGGACGGGCGGCATCGTGGACCACGATCACCGGGTCATCGGCCGCCGCGACCACGCCGCGGCGGACCGAGTCCGAGCGCACCGCGCCGCCGGGGACCGGCGTGACGCCCGCCGGGGCGGCGTGGAGCTCGGCGGCGGGGAGGACGACGACGATCTCCGACACGGCCGGCGTGGCGCGCAGCGCGTCGACGCTCCAGGCCAGCATCGGCCGGCCGGCGAGCGGGACGAGGGCCTTTGGCCGGCTGTGGCCCAGCCGCTCGCCGCGCCCGGCGGCCACGACCACCGCGACCGCCATCCGGCCGCCGGATCAGCCGACGGCGACCCGGCGCACGCTGGCCGGCGCCGTCTCGCCGAGCAGCTCGTAGATGTGGGTCTCGACCTGCTCCTCGTTCATCTCCAGCGCGTACATCAGCTCGGAGCAGAGGATCCGCTTGGCCCGGGTGAACATCTGCTTCTCGCCGGTCGAGAGCCCCTTCGCCGCCTCCCGGATGGCCAGATTGCGCACCACCTCGGCGAGCTCGTAGATGTCGCCGGTCTTGATCTTGTCCCGGTTGTGCTTGAACCGGCGGTTCCAGTTCTTCGGCATCTCGGAGCACTCGTCGGACAGGACACCGAGGACCTTCTTGACCGTCTCCTCGTCCATCACGCGCCGCAGCCCAGTGACCGCGGCCTTGTCGGCGGGCACCATGACGGTCATGTCGTTGTGCAGGATCTTGATCGTCAGGTACTCGCGCTGTTCGCCGAGGATGTCCTTGACCTCCTTGCGGATCACCTGACCGGCTCCGTGGTGCGGGTAGACCACGTTGTCGCCGATGTCGAACTCGATGTGCGGCAGCGGCTCTTCCGGTTCGAGATCCTCCACGAGATGCTCATCCATGGGCGCTGAGATGGTGTCCTCCTCTTCGTCGGCGGCGCGAGTCACGCCGGGTTCAGGTCTGCAGGTAGCGGTCCACGAGGTTGATCTCCTGCTGGCGGCGCAGGCCCTCGCGGATGTCCTTGGCCCGGATCTCCCCGACGCCGTCGACCGTCTCGAGCTCTCCGTCGGTGGCCGCCAGAAGCTCCTCGAGCCCCCCGAACTCCTCGACGATGCGCTGCACGACGAGCTTCGGCAGCCGGGGGATGCGGCCGAGGATCCGGACCCCGCGCGGGGTGACCGGATAGTCGAGGGTGTTCAGCTTGCGGTCGTAGCCGAGCAGCTCGGCCAGCCGGCCGAAGTCGAGCAGATCCTGGTGGGGCAGCCGCACCAGCTGCTCGAACGCGAACGCGAACTGCTCGTCGGAATCGTCGATCAGGTAGTCGTGGACGAGCGCCGCCTTGTCAGCCGACACGCCGACCATCGTCTCGTCGAGCTGCATCTCGATCAGCCGCCCCTCGGTGCCGAGCTCCACGATGTAGCGCTCGATCTCCACCGCCATGCGAGTGACGAGCTCGGCGCGCTGGAGCACGGTCAGCACGTCGTGCAGCGTGGCGCCGCCCTCGAACTCGAGCGCGGTGAGGCGGGTGGACACCTGGTCGAGCCGGCTGCGGTACTTGTCGAGCGTGGCGAGCGCCTGGTTGGCCTTGGCGAGCACGATCGGGATGTCCTGCAGGATGTACTTCACCCCGTCGACGTACAGCGAGACGATCTCCCGCCGCTCGGAGATCGCCACCACCAGCGCATCGGTCTGCTTGGACACCCGCTCGGCCGTGCGATGCCGCGTGCCGGTCTCCAGCGTGAGGATGGTGGGGTCGGGCGTCAGCTGGACGTTGGCGTGCGCGATCTTCGTCGCGTTGGCCGACAGGACGATCGCGCCGTCCATCTTCGCCAGCTCGTAGAGGACGGCCGGCGAGTAGTCGAGCTCGAGCCGAAAGCCGCCGGAGAACAGGAACGACAACTCGTCGGCGTCGCCGATGACGATCAGCGCGCCGGTGTGAGCGTGCTGGATGTTGTCGAGCCCCTCCCGGAGCGCCGTTCCCGGGGCGACCATCTCGAGCGCCCGCACCATTCGCGACTCCTGCCTGGTCTCGAGCTCCTCCTTGAGCTCCTCCCCTGATCGCGACGGCATGAATCGATTCTACCCGTCGGTCTGGAAGATCGGCCCGCTGCCGGGGTTCCTCAGGCCGCCACGGCGGAGCCCGGCGCGGCCCCGAACGCGGCCCGCAGCGCCGAGCGGAGCGTCCGATGCCCTTCCGGCGCGATGACCGGCGCGAGCCCGAATCGCTCGGCCTCCGCGATCCGCCGGTCCGGGTGGGCGACCGTACGGAGCTCTCCGGTCAGCCCGAGCTCGCCGAAGCAGGCGAGCGGCGCCTCGCCGCCACCGGCGGTGAGCGCGATCCCGCGAGCGGCGCTGGCCACCGCCAGCGCGAATCCGAGGTCCGCCCCCGGCTCCTCGATCCGCACGCCGCCGACGACGTTGACGAACACGTCGCTGGCCCCCAGGCCGATCCCGGCGTGCCGCCCGAGCACCGCGAGCACGAGCGCCAGGCGGTTGCGATCCAGCCCGGTCACCACGCGACGCGGTGGCACGAGCTCGGACTGGCTGACGAGCGCCTGCACCTCGACGAGCAGCGGGCGGGAGCCCTCCATGGCGCACAGCACGACGCTCCCGGGCGCCCGGGTCGCCTCGCCGACGAACCGCGCCGAGGCGTCGAGCACCTCGACCAGCCCGTGGTCGCGCATCTCGAACACCCCGGCCTGGTCGGTCGAGCCGAACCGGTTCTTGATCGCCCGGACGGTGCGGTAGGTCCGCTCGCGCTCGCCCTCGAACTGCAGGACGCAGTCGACGAGGTGCTCGAGCACCCGGGGCCCGGCCAGCGCGCCGTCCTTGGTCACGTGGCCCACGAGCAGCACCGCCGTGCGCTGCGCCTTGGCCACCCGCATGACCTCGGAGGCGACCTGGCGCACCTGGGCCACCGAGCCGGCGGCGCTCGTCAGCTCACCCGAGGCCAGCGTCTGCACCGAGTCGACGACGCACACCTCGGGCCGCTCGCGCTCGAGCGTGGCGAGCACCGTGTCGAGATCGGTCTCGGCCACCACCGGGATGGCCAACGCGGCCGGCTCGCGCAGTCGCTCCGCGCGCAGGCGGATCTGAGCCGGGGACTCCTCGGCCGACACGTACAGGGTCCGCCGGCCGGCGGCCATCAGGTTGGCCAGCGCCATCGCGGTCAGGGTCGACTTGCCGATCCCGGGGGCGCCGCCGAGGAGCACCAGCGAGCCGGGGACGATGCCGCCGCCGAGCACGTTGTCGAGCTCGCCGATGCCGGTCGACAGGCGCACGTGCTCCTCCCGGTCGACCGCACCGAGTACGACCGGGGTGAGCGCCCGGACTCCGGATCCGCGCCCACCGCCCCGGCCGCCGCCGCCGGCCGCCCCGGACCTGGCCGGCGCTCGCACCTCCTCGACCAGCGTGTTCCACTCCCCGCAGCCGGGGCACTGCCCGGCCCAGCGCGGCGTCTCGTGGCCACAGGCGGAGCAGACGTGGACGGTGGTGGCCCGGGGCACGCAGGCGAGGCTACGCGCGGCGGCCGACGGCAACCGGGAGATGTGCCGCGATTGGCACACCTCCGCGACGCCGGCCGAGCCCTCCGTCGGAGCGGTTTGCGTCTGGTTAGCGAGATTGGACACGCTCCGGCCGAAGTGCATAGAGTGCGTATAAAGCCAACCTGAGGAGGAGAGGCATGAAAGCAAGCTCGTTGCGTTGGGTAGCGCTCACGGTCGTCCTCTGTCTCGGGCTCGCCGCCTGCGGCAGCAGCTCGAAGAAGAGCACGACGAGCTCGTCGGCGACGGGCTCGAGCGCGGGCGGGACCACGCCGTCGATCTCGGCGATGTCGTTCACGAACGACTTCTCGGCGATGAAGGGGCTGACATCGCTCGCGGCGGAGGGCAAGGGCAAGATCGCCGCGATCCTGCCCGACACCACGAGCTCGACCCGGTACGTCGAGTTCGACGCCCCGATGCTCAAGCAGGCGGCCGCTGCCGCGGGCCTGCCGAGCTCGGACATCATCGTCCAGAACGCGCTCGGCAGCGACTCCACGTTCGTCACCGACGCGCAGAGCGACATCACCAACGGCGCCACGGTACTGCTGATCGATCCCGAGGACTCGGGCACCGGCGTCACCGTGCAGAAGTACGCCAAGTCGCGCGGGGTCGCCGTCGTCGACTACGACCGGCTCACCCTCGGCGCCCCGGCGGGCACCGCCAACTACGTCAGCTTCAACAACGTCAAGGTCGGTCAGCTGATCGGCCAGGGCTTCGTGAGCTGCGTCGCCGCCTGGCACACCAAGACGCCGAACGTCGTCGTCATGCACGGCGCGGTCACCGACAACAACGCGACGCTGTTCGCCCAAGGCTACAACGGCGTGCTGGCGCCGTACTTCTCGTCCGGGAAGTACAAGCTCGTCGCCCGCACCGCCGGAACGTGGACGCCGACCGACGCCCTGACCGAGTTCGAGGGGGCCTACACGGCGCACTCGAACATCAACTCGGCGCTGATCCCCAACGATGAGACCGGCGCGCCGATCGTCAGCTATCTGCAGAGCCACGGCGTGAAGCCGAAGTCGTTCCCGACCACCGGTCAGGACGCGACCCTGACGGGTCTGCAGAACGTGCTGTCCGGCTATCAGTGCGGGACGGTCTACAAGCCGATCTACCTCGAGGCTCAGGCGGGCATCTCGCTGGCGCTCTACCTGCGCGCCGGGAAGACCGCGCCGCCCTCGCTGCTGAACGGCACGAGTGTCGACCCGACCACGAAGGCATCTGTTCCGTCCGTGCTGCTGGCGCCGGAGTGGGTCACCCCGGCGAACATGGCCAGCACGGTGGTCAAGGACAACTTCGTGCCGAAGTCGCAGCTCTGCAGCGGCACGTATGCGAAGGACTGCACCGCGGCGGGACTCTGATCCTCCTGCGGAGCTTGTCCTCGTCCGACTGATGGTGTGAAATCGGGTCTCTCCGCTCGCCCGGGCGGAGGGGCCCGATCACCCAGAGGAGAGTGAGGGTGCCAGCACGATGACGGCAGCGAACACCAGCCCAGGCGGGACCCCCCTGCTCGAGCTGCGCGGCGTCGCCAAGCGCTTCGGCGCCGTTCAGGCGCTGTCGCAGATCGACTTCGCGCTCCCAGCCGGCCAGATCACGGCGCTGGCCGGCGACAACGGCGCCGGTAAGTCGGTGACGATCAAGACGATCGCCGGCCTGTGGGCGCCGGACGCCGGCGAGATCCGGTGGGAGGGCCGGCCGGTCGAGCTCCACGGTCCCCGCGACTCCGAGGGCCTGGGGATCACGACGATCTACCAGGACCTGGCGCTCTGCGACAACCTCGACATCGTCCAGAACATGTTCCTCGGTCACGAGCGGCTGCACCGCGGGCTGCTCGACGAGGGGTCGATGGAGATGGCCGCGCGGGACACGCTGGCCGACCTGCACGTCACCACCGTCCGCTCGATTCGCCAGCCCGTGGCGTCACTCTCGGGCGGACAGCGACAGTCCGTCGCGGTCGCCAAGGCGGTGATGTCGAACGCCAAGCTCGTGATCCTCGACGAGCCGACCGCGGCGCTCGGCGTCGCGCAGACGAGGATGGTGCTCGACCTGATCAAGCGCCTGGCGTCCCAGGGAATCGCCGTGATGGTCGTCTCCCACAACCTGACCGACGTGTTCGCCATCGCCGACCGGATCGTGATCCTCCGCCTCGGCCGGACGGTCGCCAGCGGCGAGCTCTCCGACTTCGACACCAGCAGCGTGGTCGATTACATGACGACCGGGAGCTCGACGCGCGCCGCGCCGACCGCGCCCGCCCCGACACCTTCCACCCACCCGGAGGGATGATGGCCGACCCGACGCAGACCAACCTCCCCCCGGAGGACCCGGAGTCGCCGCTCGCCACCGAGCGCGCGGAGAACGAGCCGGCCGGTCCCGACACCGAGCTCGCGGTGGCGGCCGCCCCGGAGGTCCTGGCGGGCTCGTTCGGCGAATACGCGCGCGCCTACAGCCGGCGAATCCGCGGCGGAGAGAGCGGTGCACTGCCGATCCTCGTCGGCCTGGTCGTCATCATCATCTTCTTCCAGATCGAGCGCTCGAAGTTCGACTCGGCGGGGAACATCGTCAACCTGCTGGTCCAGTCCTCGATCTACATCCTGCTCGGCGCCGCCGAGATCTTCGCGCTGGTGCTCTCGGAGATCGACCTCTCCGCCGGGTGGGTCCTCGCCGTCGGCGGATTCACGATCGCCGAGCTGATCGCCTCGCCGGTCAACTTCCCGTGGTGGCTCGGGATCCTCGGCGGGATCGCGGTCACCGCGCTGATCGGCTACGTCCAGGGGAGCCTCATCACCCGGCTCCGGGTGCCCTCGTTCGTCGTCACCCTGGCCGGCCTGCTGGTGTTCGAGGGGGTGGCGATCGAGCTGGCCACGGTCGACAAGTCCGCGGTGGGCGGCGTGATCTCCGTGGCGAGCTCGAGCCCGGTCTACAAGCTCGTGAACAGCAACATGAGCCCCGCCCTGTCGTGGATCGTCCTGGTGGTGGTGCTCGTGAGCTTCGCGGCAATGTCGCTGTCGCGCGCCGCGCGGCGGCGCTCCCAGGGCCTGACCGCGCCGCCGCTCGGGGTCACCGCACTCACCGTCGGGCTGACCGCCGTCGGCGGGATCCTGTTGGTGTACGTCTGCAACATCAACCGGGGGCTGCTGATCTCGCTCAAGGGCGTCCCGTGGGTCGTGCCGTTCGTCGGTGTCGTGCTGCTGATCTACTCGATCTTCCTCGGGCGGACCCGGATCGGGCGCTACATGTACGCCATCGGGGCCAACCCGGAGGCCGCCCGGCGCGCCGGGATCAACGTCCCGCGCATCCGCCGGATGGCGTTCACGCTGAGCGCGATGACGGCCGGCCTGGCCGGCCTGGTGTACGCGTCGCAACTGGGCTCGATCTCCACCGACGTGCCGGGCGGCAACTACACCCTGTACGGAGTGGCCTCGGCGGTCATCGGCGGCGCCAGCCTGTTCGGCGGCCGAGGCAAGCCGCTGCACGCGCTGCTCGGCGGCCTGGTGATCGGCGTCGTGTTCAACGGGCTGGCCCTGATGGGGGTCAGCGCCGCCGGTGAGTACATCGCCACCGGGATCGTCCTGCTGATCGCCGCCGCCGTCGACGCACTCGTGCGTCGCCGCGGGACAGCGGGCGCGACCTAGCCCCGCCCGGCTTCACCCACCCATCGCGGCGCGCAGCCGGCCGGCCGGTGCCCGGTCGGATTGGCCGAGGACGAGCACCAGCGAGCCCAGGAGCTCCGCGCGGGAGCCCAGGATGCCGGCCACGATCTCCAGGTGCTCGAAGGCGGCAGGAAGCGCGTAGCGCTCGACCGCCTGGCGCATCGGGTCGAGCAGGACCTCGCCGGCCGCCGCCAGGTAGCCGCCGACCACGATCCGCTCGGGGTTGACCTGGTTGCAGAGCATGGCCAGCGCGGTGCCGACGTGACGGCCGGCATCGGCCAGCACCCGCCGGGCGCCGGCGTCGTCGGCGTAGGCGAGCTCGATCAGCCGCTCGAGCGTCAGCCCGGGCCCGTGCGAGCGGCGGAGCAGGTCCGTGAGCGCGCCGGCTCCGACCAGCGTCTCCAGGCACCCGCGGTTGCCACAGCGGCACATCTGCCCGCTCTCGTCGACGAGCACGTGGCCGATCTCACCGGCGGTCCCCTGTGCGCCACGATAGATGCTGCCGTCGACCACCAGGCCGGCGCCGATGCCGGACGAGAGCATCACGTAGGCCAGATGCCGGGCGCCGCGGCCGGCCCCGAGCACGAACTCGGCCAGCGCCCCGAGATTGGCGTCGTTGTCGAGGTGCACCGGCAGCCCGATCCGCTCGCCGAGCTCCCGGCCCAGATCGTGGCCGAACCAGCCGGGCAGGATCGAGGATCCGACGCCGCTGCTCGACTGGTCGATCGGCCCGGCCAGCGCCACGCCCGCTCCGAGCACGCTCTCCCGCGGCACACCGGCCTCGCTCAGCACCGCCTCGACCAGGGCCACCGCGGTGTCCAACCCCAGGGACGCCTCGTGGTCGACGTCGGTCGCCGCCTGGCGCTGGGCGAGGATGGTGAGCGACAGGTCGGCCAGCGCCACTCGGATCTGGGCGTGGTCGAACTGGATGCCGAGCACGCTCCCGGCGGCCGGGTCGAGCGACAGGAGCACCGGTGGGCGGCCGGAGCGGGTCGGGGTGCTGCGGCGCAGCCGCCGTTCGTGATCGCGGGCGTCCGCCCGCTCGACGACCAGCCCGCCGGCCTGGAGCTCGCCGATCAGGCTCGACACGGTGGAGCGGGCGAGGCCGGTCTCGCGCGCGATCTCCGCCCGGCTGACCGCGCCCTGCTCCCGCACGACGTCGAGCACGCGCAAGCGGTTGAACTCGCGCAGTGAGCTGAGCGAGCCGCCAAGCCTCACCTCGGGCATCCTGCGACTGTCCCCGACGCCGGACAGTTCTGTCAAGCCCCGACCAAACGACTCCTAACATTCGCGAAGCCTTTCGCCGGAGTGCGGCGGAAGCTCGCAGCGGCGGTGGGCGCCAACGACGAAGGGCCGGCGTATGGCCGGCCCTTCGCGAGATTCGTTGGCGGTGTGCGCGCTACTCGGCGGTCGATGCGCCGTCCCCGGCGTCCTCGCCGGGCTCGTCGCCCGCGGCCTCGCCGTCGCCGCCACCACCCACTCCGACCGGGGTCGGCTGGGGCGCCGGCTCGATGACCGTGAGCTTGACCTCGTTCTCGGCGTCGCCCTCGATTCCGGGTTCGACGAGCACCGTCGAGCCGGGCGGAACCGCGGAGCGCAGGACGAAGTCGGCCAGCGGGTCCTCGATGTAGCGCTGGATCGCGCGGCGGAGCGGGCGGGCGCCCATCGCCGGGTCCCACCCCTTCTCGACCAGCAGGTCCTTGGCCGGCTCGGAGAGCTCGAGCTGGAGCTCACGCTCGGCCATCGACTCGCGGATCCGCCGCAGCAACAGCTCGACGATCTCCTTGATCTCGGTCTTGGCCAGCTTGTGGAACACGATGACGTCGTCGATCCGGTTCAGGAACTCGGGGCGGAACACCTTCTTCAGCTCGCCCATGATCCGGTTCTTCATGTCGTCGTACGTGATCCCGGTCTCGTCGTCGGACACGGCGAAGCCGAGCGGCGTGTTCCGCGCGATCTCGTTGGCCCCGATGTTCGAGGTCATGATCACGATGCAGTGGCGGAAGTCGACGGTCCGGCCCTGAGCGTCGGTCAACCGGCCGTCCTCCAGGATCTGGAGCAGGATGTTGAACACGTCCGGGTGGGCCTTTTCGATCTCGTCGAGCAGCAGGACGCTGTACGGCTTGCGCCGCACCGCCTCGGTCAGCTGCCCGCCCTCGTCGTAGCCGATGTAGCCCGGGGGCGAGCCCACGAGCCGGCTGACGGCGTGCTTCTCCATGTACTCGGACATGTCGATGCGGATCATCGTGTCCTCGTCGCCGAACAGGAACTCGGCGAGCGTTCGCGCCAGCTCGGTCTTCCCCACGCCGCTCGGGCCGAGGAAGATGAACGAGCCGGTCGGCCGCTTCGGGTCCTTGAGGCCCGCGCGCGAGCGCCGGATCGCCTTGGAGACGACCGCGATCGCCGGGTGCTGTCCGATGACGCGCTTGTGGAGCTCCTCCTCCATGCGCATCAGCTTCGCCGTCTCGGCCTCGGTCAGCTTGAACACCGGGATGCCGGTCCACATCGAGACGATGTCGGCGATCTCCTCCTCGGCAATCGCCGGTCGGTCGGTCGACTCCCCGGCCTCCCACTGATCGGTGAGCTCGCGCTTCTTCTGGCTCAGACGGCGCTCGTCGTCGCGCAGGCTGGCGGCCTTCTCGAACTCCTGCGCCTCGATCGCCGCCTCCTTGGCCCGCCGGGTCTCCTCGATCTCGTCCTCCAGCTCGCGGTAGACGGGCGGAGAGGTCATCGACTTGATCCGCATCCGCGACGCCGCCTCGTCGATCAGGTCGATCGCCTTGTCGGGCAGGAAGCGGTCCGAGATGTACCGGTCGGCCAGGTCAGCCGCCGCCTCGAGCGCCTCGTCGGTGATGTTGACCTTGTGGTGCTGCTCGTAGCGGTCGCGCAGGCCCTTGAGGATCTGGACGGTCTCCTCCACGCTCGGCTGGTCGACCACGATCTTCTGGAAGCGCCGCTCGAGCGCCGAGTCCCGCTCGAGGTACTTGCGGTACTCCTCGAGCGTCGTCGCGCCGACCGTCTGCAGCTCACCGCGGGCGAGCGCCGGCTTGAGGATCGACGCCGCGTCGATGGCGCCCTCGGCGGCCCCCGCCCCGACGAGGTTGTGCAGCTCGTCGATGAACAGGATGATGTCGCCGCGCTGGGTGATCTCCTTCATCACCTTCTTCAGGCGCTCCTCGAATTCTCCGCGGTACTTGGAGCCGGCGACCAGGGCGGCGAGATCCAGGGTGTAGATCTGCTTGCCCTTCAGCAGCTCGGGCACGTCGGCGTTCGTGATCCGCTGGGCCAGACCCTCGACCACCGCGGTCTTGCCCACGCCGGGCTCGCCGACCAGCACCGGGTTGTTCTTCGTCCGGCGGGAGAGGATCTGCATGATCCGTTCGATCTCGGTCTCCCGGCCGACGACCGGGTCGAGCTTCCCGTCGGAGGCCAGCTTGGTCAGGTTGCGCCCGAACTGGTCGAGCAGCTTCGAGGACTTCTTGCCCTCGCCCTGACCGCCGGAGCCGGTGCCGCTCCCCGCGCCCGAGCCGCGCTGGCGGCTGCCGGGGCCGGACAGCATCCGGATGACCTCGTTGCGGATCTTCTCCGAGTCGGCATCGAAGTCGAGCAGGATGCGGGCCGCGACGCCCTCGTTCTCCCGCACCAGGCCGAGCAGGATGTGCTCGGTGCCGATGTAGTTGTGACCGAGGCTGAGCGCCTCGCGCAACGCCAGCTCCAGGACCTTCTTCGCCCGCGGGGTGAACGGGATCTGCCCCGAGGTGACCTCCTCGCCAGAGCCGACGATCCGCACCACCTGGGCGCGCACGCGCTCGACGGTGATGTCGAGCGACTCGAGCACCCGCGCGGCGAGACCCTCCTCCTCGCGCAGCAGGCCGAGCAGGATGTGCTCGGTACCGATGTAGTTGTGCTTGAGGGTCCGGGCCTCTTCCTGCGCCAGGACGACCACCTGGCGGGCTCGCTCAGTGAATCTCTCGAACATGGTGCAGCCTACGTCTCTCTTGGTCGGCGGGCGGTGTGATCGGTCGAGAAGTGGTCCTGGATCGGTCCTGTCTCAGGGTAGCGCCGCCGTTTTCCGGGTCGACGGCTTGACCGCTCTACCCACCTTCATCGGCCAGCACGCCGAACTCGATGAGCGGAGACGGTCCTGCCACAGCGCCATAGCTCAGTCTACCAAGGGGGTCCGGACCGATTCGGCGGTCGCCAACGGCTCGGATGCGGGGGCGCGGAGGCCGTGCATTGGCTGCCGTCTGGCGCCACCTGGCCATCTGCCAGACTGCGCCCGCATCGCGCGGGGTCCGCGCATAGCTCCTAGCCGGCCGGTTCCGTGGTCTTCAGCTCGATCGAGTTCCTGTGGTTCTTCATGCCAGCGGTGCTGGTGCTCTACCTGCTCCTCCCGCCAGGGGCACGTAATGGGCTGCTAGCCGCAGTCAGCCTGGTGTTCTACGTCGTGGGGGCGCACGCGCTGCTGTTCATGTTCGTGGCCAGCATCGCGTTCAACTTCACCGCTGGGCTGCTGATCGACCGAGCCATGCTCGGCGACGCGGATAATCGTGCCCGCTGGCTGACCAGGGGCGCGGTGACGGCGAACCTCGCCTGCCTGTTCTTCTGGAAGTACGCCGACTTCGCCGGCCGCGGGCTCTCATCGCTCGGTCTGGGGACGCTGCGCCTGCCGGCGATCACGCTGCCGCTTGGGATCTCGTTCTTCACCTTCCACGGGATCAGCTACATCCTCGACGTTCATCGCGGGGTGGCACGTCCGATGCGCAGCGTGGCTGACTACGGCCAGTACATGGCGTTCTTCGCCCAGTTGATCGCCGGCCCGATCATCCGCTACCACGAGATCGACAGCCAGATCCGCCAGCCGCCCCCGCGGTCGCAGCGGTGGAGCGACATCGCAGAGGGCTTCCCGCGCTTCGCGTGGGGGCTGACCAAGAAGGTGGCGATCGCCGATCCGGTGGGCGGCCTGGTGGGGGTGACGTTCTCGCTGCGGGGGCATCCGAGCTTCGGCACCGCGTGGATCGGGGCCCTCGCCTACACGGTGCAGATCTACTTCGACTTCTCGGGCTACACCGACATGGCGATCGGCATGGCCCGCATGTTCGGATTTCGCTTCCCGGAGAACTTCGCGCGTCCGTACTCGGCGGTGTCGATGACCGACTTCTGGCGTCGCTGGCACATGACGCTTTCGCGGTGGTTCCGCGATTATGTCTACATCCCGCTCGGCGGCTCCCGCGGCACCCAGGCCCGGACGGTGCGCAACTTGTGGTTCGTGTTTCTGCTCACCGGAACCTGGCACGGGGCGGCATGGACGTTCGTGCTCTGGGGGATCTATCACGGCACGCTGCTGGTGATCGAGCGCCTGGTCGGAGTAGCAGCGCTGGACGAGAAACGGTGGGCCGCGCCACGCAGGGCGTTCACGTTCCTGCTCGTCGTCGTCGGGTGGGTCCTGTTCCGTGCCCGTAGCCCCCAGCAGGCGTTTTGGTTCTACAAGGCGATGATCCCGCATCGCCACCTTGCGTTGCAGCCCTCCGTTGCGGCCGTGTTCAACACGGAGGTGAAGGTCGGGCTCGCCGTGGGGCTGGCCACGGTCCTGCTGCCTCGGGGGTTCGTGATGGGACGGATCCTCCAGGGCGGCTGGAACCGGCTCGGCGTCGCCGCGCGGGGTGTCGCGATCGCGACACTGCCGTACGCGACGGTGCTTGTCGCCGCCGGCTCGTTCAGCCCATTCCTCTATTTCCGGTTCTGACCGTGGCGCAGCCCGACCCGCAACCGCAACCACGCGCGGCTGAGCCGCTCGCCGACGACGCGAGCGCGCGGATCGACGCACCGTCAGCGCGCGGACCGGCTCGTCCGCGGCTCCAGGCCGCGTGCACGGCGCTGGCGCTGGTGTTCTTCCTGGGGCCGCTGGCGCTGATCGCCGCCGGCCAGCACGGGGAGCCTCTGCCAGCCGAGCACCCGGCCCGCGCGCCCGGGGTCAGCCAGGGTTGGGGGTTCTTCGACGCGGCGACGCCCTACCTCACTCAGCAGCTGCCCTACCGCAACCGAGCGGTAACCGCCTACAACTGGATCTTTCGCCACGTGTTCGGTACGACCCCGTCCTATGGCGCGGCCACCGCCGGGGGCGGAGCGCTCCCGTTCGGCGGCCTCCCGGGGTCGAATTCCGGCGGCTACGCGCAGACCGGCGGCGCCACGGCCGGACATCCTCTGGTCGCGGTTGGCCGCGACGGCTGGCTGTTCCTCCAGGGCGAGCTCGACACATTGTGCGCGCCGCCGGTGGCGTTCGGGACGGCGATCGCGCGCTGGGTGCGCTTCGTGCAGGAGATCCGGGCCAGCGGACGCCGTGTGGTGCTGCTGATCGTCCCTGAGAAATCGACGATCTACCCGGAATACGTGACACCGGGAACGCTCAACTGGACGTGCGCCGAGGACGCCAAGGCAAGGCTGTGGTCGGCCATCGAATCGGTCCACCAGCCGGGCTTCGTGCCGCTCCGCCAGCGCCTGTTGGCGGAGAAGCGCCAAGATCCCGCCCGCCTGCTCTACCTTCCGTTCGACTCCCACTGGAACTTCTTCGGCGGCCTGCTGCTGGTGCAAACCGCCCTGCAGACGCTCGGCGGCCCGGTCCAGGTCGCGCCTGGCGAGGGGCACGTCGTCGGCAATCGGTACTACACCGGCGACCTCAGCACCCTCCTCGGCAGCCCACGGCAGGCCCTGACACCGTCGGTCGTCATCACCCGCGCTGGCGACGATCGCGTCACGACGGTGTCGAGTGGCCCAAGCGGCGCGGTCACGACCCATCCGGGCGGCCCGCAGACGGTGATCCCGGGGCCCACACTGTTTCTGCACGACTCCTACGGCGACGCACCGCTGGCGATGCTCCAGCACTACGCCGCCCGGCTCACCGACGCGTCCTGGATGTCCCTGACGCCATCGCGGATCGCCCAGCTGATCCAGGGATCCCGCACCGTGATCATCGAGACGGTCGAGCGCTATTTTCTCGACCGGTCCGCGATCGGCATCCAGCCGTCGGTGCTGACACCGGGCTTCCTCGCGTCGCTGCCCGAGGTGCTGGCGCGCCCACCCGGTCGGTAGTCGCCTGGCGTCAGTCGCGCATCGCCGGAAACAGTACGACCTCGCGGATCGACCGGCGGCCGGTGAGCACCATGACCAGGCGGTCGATGCCGATGCCGATCCCGCCCGTCGGCGGCATCCCCTGCTCGAGCGCCTGGATGAACGCCTCGTCGTATGGGTGGGCCTCGGCATCGCCCGCCCCGGCGAGCGCCCGCTGGGCCTCGAACCGCGCCCGCTGCTCGTCCGGGTCGTTCAGCTCGGAGAAGGCGTTGGCGAACTCCATGCCGCCGACGAACGCCTCGAAGCGCTCGACCAGCCCGTCAGCCGAGCGGTGGCGCTTGGCGAACGGCGAGAGCTCGACCGGATAGTCCATGAGCAACGTCGGCTGGACCAGGGTCGGCTCGACGTGCTTGGAGACGAGCTCGTCCACGAGCTGCGGCCAAGTATCGTTCTCCGGCACCGCCAGCCGGGCTGCCCGCATCGCCGCCGCCAGCCCGTCCCGGTCGCCGCGGACCGCCAGCACGTCGACCCCGGTGCGCTCCAGCACCGCATCGCGGAGGGTTTCCCGTCGCCAGGGGGACTCGAAGTCGTACTCACCGGAGTAGCCGGCCTCCCGGGCCACGGCACGGACCAACCGCTCGCATCGGTCGGCGACGTCGAGGTAGTCGGCGTAGGCCTCGTACCACTCGAGCATCGTGAACTCGGGGTTGTGCTTCGGCGAGAGGCCCTCGTTGCGAAAGTCCTTGCCGAGCTCGTACACGCGCTCCAGGCCGCCGACGATCAGCCGCTTCAGATACAGCTCGGTGGCGATCCGCAGGTAGAACTCGCGGTCGAGCGCGTTGTGGTGGGTGGTGAACGGACGGGCCGCTGCGCCCCCGTACAGCGGCTGGAGCACGGGCGTCTCCACCTCGATGAACCCCTCGTCGTCGAGGAACCGGCGCACCGCCGCCACCACGCGCGCCCGGGTGATGAAGAGCTCCCGGGTCTCGGCCGAGCTCATCAGGTCGAGCTCCCGGTGGCGCAAGCGAGTCTCCACGTCGGTCAGCCCGTGGTGCTTCTCGGGCGGGGGACGGAGCGACTTGGCCAGGAGCGTCCACCCGGTCACCCGCAGCGTCAGCTCGCCGCGGCGGGAGCGGAACGCCACGCCGTCGACCCCGACGAGATCCCCCAGGTCGAGGTCGAGCAGCGACGCCATCCCCTCGCCCCCCAGCTCGTCGACCCGCGCCTGCAGCTGGATCCGTCCCGAGCGGTCCGCCAGGTCGAGGAACGCCATCTTCCCCTGCCCGCGCCGAGCCGCCAGCCGGCCGGCCACGCGGTGCTCCGCCTCGGTCTCCTCCCCGGATCCGAGCGAGTCGTGCGCAGCCAGGATCGCCGCCACCGGCTCGACACCCCCGAACTCCCAGGGATACGGCTCGACGCCGGCCGCCCGCAGCGCGTCGAGCTTCTGCCGCCGGGCGGCGAAGACGTCGACGGGCTCCTCGCCCACTCAGCCCTTGTCGACGTCGATCTTGGTGATCTTCAGCGTGCGCTCGCCGCGTGGGGTGGCGAACGTGACCGCCTCGCCCCGCTTGTGGCCGAGCAGTGCCTTGCCGACCGGCGACTCGTTGGAGAGCTTCAGCTCCGCCGGATTGGCCTCGGCCGAGCCGACGATCGTGTACTTCACCGATTTGCCGCTCTCGTCCTTGACGTGGACCACCGAGCCGACCCGCACGATGTCGGTCGACAGGTCAGAGGCATCGATCACCGTCGCCGAGCGGAGCTTCTCCTCCAGCTGGGAGATCCGCGCCTCGAGCATCGCCTGCTCGTTCTTGGCGTCGTCGTACTCGGCGTTCTCCGAGATGTCGCCGAACTCGCGCGCCTCCTTGATCCGCGCGGCGACCTCCCGCCGGCGGGTGGTCGCCAACAGGTCGAGCTCCGCCTTGAGGTTGGCGAGTCCTTCGCGGGTGAGGATGACGTCCTTGGGCATGCTCGGAGGAGAGATCGCGCAGCTCAGGGCGCTGAGCGGCGCAGCAGTATAGACACGAGGATCAGCGAAGCCGCAGGGTCAGCGGCTGCCCGAGATCGCCGGCGGCGCCGAGCGCCGCCCGACGGCGAGCCGGCGCCTCACGAGACGGGGAGAGACGGAAAGACGTCGAGCCACACCCGGTGGCCCCGAGCGTCGAAGTAGCCGCGGGTGTCACGGTCGGGGTGGCGCTGGGGCAATCCGTCGAGCGACATCCAGGCCAGCGGCCGCACGCGCTGCCCGGAGCTCAGCTGCACCGCGATCGCGGGGGCGCGGGCGGCGGTGAACGTCGTGCGCACCGTGCAGCCGAGTGAGCCGGGGCCGCCGAGCGGGTCGCGGGACAGGACGCCGCCGGGCAGCACGTACCGTCCCGGGCGGACGGTCTCGGCCGATCCGTCGTGGGCGTCCAGGATGCGGATCAGCGCGCCCGTGATGATGTCGGCCGCGTGCGGCGAGACCGATTCGCCGTCGTCGGAGTGGTTGCAGCCGAAGCGGTCGGTGTCCGACGGGCTGAGGTCGCTCGTGGTCGGGATGCCGACGGCGTTGCCCGCGGGGAAGATGTAGCCGAGCATGTCCTCCGCCAGACCGTCGACGAAGCGGAACCGGGCGCGGAGGTGGGGCAGGAGCCAGGGCGGAAGGGCGGGCCCGGGATCGGGCATGTCCTGCGGACCGAGGAAGCCACGGAAGATGGTGAACGGGAACACCTCGCCGGGGATCGAGACGAACTCCGCGTCGCCGATGCCGAACGCCGCGACCTCCGAGCGGAGCGCCTGGCCGGCTGAGGCCCCGTCGGCCAGGACCGGGTTCGCGTGTGTGCAGTCCGCGTTGTAGCCGGGGCGGGCAGCGAACACGCCGACCGCCGCCCCGAGGCTGAACAGCGCGTTGTCCAGCGGGACGCAGATCTCGCGGCGCTCACCCCACAGCGTGTTCGTGCTCGACAGGTGGTACGCGCCGGAGCGCAGCGCACCGACCACCGCCCCGGCGATCGCCTGCCCGAATGCGCGCGTCTCCCCGCTGTAGCCGAGCGGCACGTGGAGCTTGCCCGCCAGGTCGTCGGACCGCCCGACGCGGAACAGCGTGCGGCAGCCGGCCGGGTGGTCGGCGGCGAGCTCGACCTGCGGGGTGCGGCTGATCGCCTGGTGGTACACCTCCGGGCTCTCGACCGAGCCGACCGCACCCGCCATCTCGATCGCCACACCGCCGAGCCGGGCCTGTACGGCGCTGCGGAACGCGCCGATCCAGTCGGCCGAGATCCAGTTGCGCTGCTCGAGCAGGGCGGGCGTACCGCCGTTGAATCCGAGCGTCTCGTCGTGCTGGCTGACGTCGGCCAGCGTGGCGATCGCCCGGCCGCCCGGCGTGACGGCCTCGAGCACCGGGATGTGCTGGTCGTCGACGAACGGGTACGAGGACCAACACTGGCGGACGTTCGATGGCTCGAGGACGTCGGTGAGGCGGATCCGCGCCGGGCGCTCGGCGCGCACCGCCCGCTCGATCGCGCCCGCCGCCTGGTCGACCAGGAACTGCGTCCAATACGAGTTCACGCCGGAGGTGGTCTCCGTGACCCCGCCGAGCCCGAGGCTGTCCGGGGCCGATTCGTCGTGGGTGGCCGAGATGAAGATGCCGTCCGGGTGGATGCCGTCCGCCGCCACCTTGGCCCGGATCTGCTGCTGGTAGACGTCGAACAGACCCTCCTGGTCGAGCACCTCGACGACGAGCGTCCGCCGGCCGGCCGAGACGGCGAGCGCGCGGGCGGTGACCGGGTCGGCCACCCGGTCGAAGTAGCGCGGGTCGCTGTCCCCACCGCCGAGCAGGTTCCCGTCCCAGCGCAGATCGTGGTTGCAGTCGAGGTATGGATCGCCGGGGTCGTAGTGGCCGTCGCCCTTCTGGTCGGTGTACGGCTCCTCGAAGGCGAACCGCCGCCGCCCGGTGAACGCCGATGCGCCGGCGCACTGCGAGCCGTCACCGGGCGCGTGACCGGCGGGCGGCGGGGTGATGGACGCGACGGCCGCCCCGGCCCGGAACGGGGCCGCGGAGCCCGGCGGCAACCGGCCGCCGTAGCCGCCGGCGGGGGTGAGGAGGCTGCTGAGCGCCACGGCGGCGCTGACTGCGTGATGGACGATCATCGCGGCCCGTGGACCGCCTGCTGGCCGTACGGCTGGACCTGGGCGCCGGCTGGCGCCGCTGCCGCGAGCGCCCCGGCGACGAGCGCCCCCACGATGCACCTCTTGCGACCCATCTCCTCGGAGGAGCACCCTACACCCCGGCGCACCCGTCGCACCCGGATGGTCGAGTCTCCGGGTGAACGGCCGTTCAGGCGGCGGCGCCCACCGCATCCGCCTCGCGCATCAGCTCCCGCACCACGGCGATCGCCGGGGCCTGCTGCACGGTGGCCTGGAGCGCTCTGGCTCCGCCGAGTCGCTCGACGTACCACGGGTAGAACTTGCGCAGGTACCGGGTCGCCCGCTCGGTTCCCAGGTGCTCGCAGGCGCGTTCGATGACCCAGTCGAGCTCGTCGAGGACCTCCGCGCGCGTCGGCTCGCGCTCGCCGCCGCTCAGCAGCTGCTCGAACAGCCACGGGTTGCCGAGCGACCCGCGGGCGAGCATCACCGCCTCTGCCCCGGTCTGGGCGAACGCCTGCCGGGCACGGGGCGCATCCCGCAGGCCACCGGAGATGATCACCGGCACCGGCAGCTCGGCCACCAGCTCGGCGGCGAGGGCGTAGTCCGGCTGCCCGCTGTGGCGCTGGGAAGCGTGGCGGGGGTGGATGCCCAGACCGACCACCGCGCCGTCGGCGGCGAGCCGACGCGCCAGCTCGATCCCGCCCCGGTCGCCCGGTCGCAGCCCGGTGCGGAGCTTCACCGTGACCGGCAGCCCGCTGCCGCGCGCCGCCGCCCGGGCGAGCGCCACCGCCCGCGCTGGCTCGGCGAGCAGCGCGGCGCCCGCGCCGGTCTTGCACACCTTGGGCACCGGGCAGCCCATGTTCAGGTCGATGAGGTCGGCGCCGGCGGCGGCCACCGCCTCGGCCGCGCTCGCCATCACGTCGGGATCGTGTCCGAACAGCTGGACCGAGACCGGGTGCTCGTCGGGGTGGATGCGCAGGAGCTCGCGACACGTCCGCTCGTTGCGGTGGTGCACGGCGAAGCTCGAGACCATCTCCGAGACGACCAGCCCGGCGCCGTAGCGCTTGGCCTGCAGGCGCACGAACCAGTTGCCGATGCCGGCCAGCGGCGCCAGCACCACCCGGTTGGGCACCCGCAGGCCGCCGAGGCTCCAGGGGTCGGTCAGCGATCGGTGCACGGTCCGTTCATGGTACGAATGCCGGGTGGACGTCCTGAGCGCGCTCGCCGGCTGGTCGGACGTCGTGCGCCGCCAGGTCCCCGGCGTCGAGCTGTTCGACGCCCACACCCACCTCGGGCAGAACGATCCCGACGGGATGCGCCAGTCGCTCGACGAGCTGACGGCGCTGCTCGACGCCACGGACGCGCGCGGGGCGTTCGTGTTCCCGATGCACGAGCCTGACGGCTACCCGTCGGCCAACGACGCCGTGATCGAGCAAGCGCTCTCCACCGGCGGACGGCTCGTCCCGTTCTGCCGCCTGGATCCGGAGGCCGACCCGGTGGCGGAGGCCGAGCGCTGCCTGGCCCGCGGCGCGCGGGGGATCAAGCTCCACCCGCGGGCCGAGCGCTTCACCCTCGACCATCCGCGGGTGCGCGACATCGCGGCGCTGGCCCACGAGCGCTCCCTGCCGGTCCTCGTCCACGCCGGGCGCGGGATCCCGGCGCTCGGGCTGCACGCGGTGGAGCTGGCGGCGGACTTCCCCGGCGCACGGATCATCCTCGCCCACGCGGGGATCTGCGACCTGAGCTGGATCTGGCGGGTGGCCGCCGATCACCCGAACCTGCTGTTCGACACGGCATGGTGGATGCCGGCCGACCTCCAGGCGCTGTTCAGCCTCGTCCCGCCGGGCCAGATCCTGTTCGCCAGCGACGCGCCGTACGGCGCCACCGGGCTGTCGGCGGCGTTCCAGCTCCGCATCGCGCTCCACGTCGGCCTGCGCACCGAGCAGATCCGCAGCATCGCCGCCGAGCAGGCCCTGCGCCTCGCCGCGGGAGACGAGCTGATCGCCGCCGGACCTGCGATCGGCGAGCTGGAGCGGGCGCCGCACGTGCTGCTCGATCGGGTGAGCGCGTTCCTCATGGTCGGCGCGCTGGCCTCGATGCGCGGCAGCCCGGAGGCGGCGGTCGAGATGCTGGCGCTGGCTCGGCTCGCCTGCGACGTGCCCGACGACGCCGACGACGCGCCGGTGTTCGCCGCCATCCGGGGGTTGCTCGACGACTACGACGCGTTCGTGGCGGCCGAGCCGGACAACCGCCGCCGGATGACCTTCCTGATCCTCGCCATCAGCGTGGCGCGGACGCCGGACGTGCCACTGCCGGCGGAGTAGGCCTACCGCGGCACCCGGCCGCCCTCGGCGCCGGGCTCGGTGGCCGGTCCGCGCGGCGGCGCGATTCCCAGCACCCGCATCGCCTTCAGGCCGAGCGAGAGCTTCTCCCGCCCGTCGGTCGAGGAGACGTCGAGCCCGGTCAGCTCGCGCACCCGCTCGAAGCGGTAGCGGACGGTGTGGCGGTGGGTGATGAGCCGGGCGGCGGTGGCGTTGACGTTGGCGTCGCAGTCCAGGAACGTGGCCAGGGTGCCGAGCAGGTCGGTCTCGTACTGCTCGTCGTAGGCCACCAGCGGGCGGACCGTGTCGTCGTAGAAGCGCCGCAGCTCGGCGGGATCGTTCATGTGCGGCAGCAGCAGCTGGTAGGTCCCGGTCTGCTCGTAGGCGAGCTCGACCCGCTCCGGGTCACCCTCGACGACGTTGGCCGCCAGGAGCGCCTCGTCGCCCGCCCGGGGCAGCTCGATCGGGTCCTCGCTGCGGCGGCTGCGTCCGATGGCGAAGGCGAACCCCGTCAGGCCGGACTCGAGCTCGCGCTGGAGCGCGGCGGCCACCCGCCGGCCGGCATCGCCGTCACCGTCGGGCACGAGCAGCGTGACCTGCCCGGCAGCCTCGTCGAGCACCGCGATCGAACCGGGCGCGACCCCGCGGGCGCCCCGCCCGGCGAGCGCGAGCAGCCGGCGGCGCCAGTCGTCCTCGGTCGCCTGGCGGGGATGCGCCCGGGCGACGAGCACGGTGCCGCCGCCGGCCAGGTCGATGCCGAGCTCGGTTCCGCGGGCGACCAGGTCATCGCGGGCGTCGATGCGGCGGCCGAGCACGTCGCGCAGGAACGTCTCGGCGGCCTCCTCGGACGCCCGGGCGGGGGCTCGCACCCGTTCGACCTCGGAGGCGATCAGCGTCGAGAGCAGGCGGAGCAACGACGGGTCGGGCTCCCGCTCGCGGGTGCGCATCCGCAGCCGTCCCACGGCAGCCTCGGCCACTCGCAGCTCGATCGTCGTGACGTCCTCGCCGCCACGCAGCAGCGAGCGCTCGTCGGCCGGGGACCGCGCGGCGACGGCGAGCACCGCCGAGGATCGGTCGATGAGCACCAGGCTGGCGTCGAGCGCGCGAGCCGCGGCGCGGAGCACCTCCGGCAGTCCGGCGCCGCTCTCGACGGCGTCGGTCACCGCGGCGAGGGCGGTGAGGTCGGCGGCGGCGGCGCGGGAGCTGCCAGACGCGTTCACTAGAAGAAGCGCGGCCACTCGAACACGATGAGCGCGCCGAGCAGCACGCCGATCCCGACCAGCGCGGCGAGGACGTACAGCGAGAGGATCACCGCCGCCACCCGCTCGAGCGGCCGGTGGTAGGAGGCCAGGGCCGGCACGATCACCAGGGCGCAGAACGCGGCGATGCCGAACACGCCGAGACAGGCGCCGACGAGGTAGGTGATCTCCTGGTTGCTCACGGCCCAGATTGTGACTCACGCGGGCGATGGCGCCCCGGATCCGGACGGCACCGGTTCGGCGACGGCGGCGCCGGCTCCGAGCCTGGCCGCCGCCGCGTCGGCGTGCGCCCGGGCCCCCGGCCCCCAGAACAGCCCGGCCACCGTGGGGCCCGAGCCGCACATGAGGGCGAGCTCGGCTCCGGCCCCGCGCACCCGGGCCAGGGCGTCGCCCACCGCCGGGCGCAGCGAGCGCGCCGCCGGCTCGAGATCGTTGGCCAGCAGATCGTCCGGTGGCCGGGCGCCGGCGGAGCACGCCTCTCGCATCCGCTCGGCGAAGACGTCAAGCTCCTCGGCCGGCCGCGGCAGCCCGAGCCGATCGGCGGCGGCGAACACCGCCGGCGTGGGCAGGGGGTCGGAGTCCGGCAGCACGACGCACGCGTGCGAACCCAGGTGGGGCAGTGGCTCGACTTGATCGCCGGCGCCGGTGCCGAGGGCGAGGCCCGGCGCCAGCTGGGCCGGCACGTCGGCCCCGAGCGTGACCGCCACCTCCGCCAGCACCGCCGGATCGACCGGGGTGAGCGCCGCGGCGAGGCGCAGGGTGGCCGCCGCGTCGCCCGACCCGCCCCCCATGCCCGCCGCCACCGGGACGCGCTTGGCGATCTCGATCCGCACCGGAGGGCCACCCCAGCCGCGGGCGCGGAGCTCGGCCAGCGCCCGAGCGGCCAGGTTCTCCCCCGGCACCCCGGGACAGAGGACGACATCGGGCGAACCCGCCGGCAGCACCTCCAGGGCGAGCTCATCGGCCAGCGACACCGACTCGAACACGGTGACGAGCTCGTGCCGCCCATCGTCCCGGATCGGCCCGAGCCGGAGGCCGAGGTTGAGCTTCCCGGGCGCCAGCGCGCGGAGCCTCATGCCGCGATCCGCTCGTGCAGCGTGGCGAGCTCCCCGGGGGCCAGCCGCTCCGCGCGGGCGTCGGGCGGATGGCCGAGAGCGAGCAGCGCCAACCGGGCGCGCTCGACCACGTCGTCCCCGTAGCGACCGGACAGGGCGAGCGACCGCGGGAGCGCCTTGCGCCGGTGGGCGAAGGCGTCGCGGACGAACTGCCGCAGCGCGGGCGGTGCACCAGGACCGGTCCGCTCGAGACCGACGAGGACCGAGTCGACGTTCGGCACCGGGCGAAAGGCGGTGCGGGACACGGCGCGGAGCACCCGCACGCGGCAGGCGAGCTGGGCGAGCGCGGAGCTGACGCCGTAGGCCCGTCCGCCGGGCGCCGCGGCCAGCCGCTCCCCCACCTCGCGCTGGAGCATGACGAGCCAGCGGGTGAGGGTGGGCAGCTCCTCGATCGTCCGCAGGACCACCGAGGCCGCCACCGAGTACGGCAGGTTCGCCACGACGGCGGTCGGTGCCGGACGCAGCGCTCCGAGCTCGAGCGCGAGCGCGTCGGCGAAGTGCAGCGAGACCGAGTCCGAGCCCGCCACCGCCGCCTCGAGCCGCGGTCGCAGCCGCTCGTCCACCTCGACGACGTGCAGGTGGGCCGCCCGGGCGGCGAGCCGGGCGCTGAGGACGCCGGGGCCCCCGCCGACCTCGAGCACGACGTCGTCTGGCGCCACGGCGGCGAGCCGCTCGATGACGTCGAGGATGTTCCGGTCGACGAGGAAGTTCTGGCCGAGCGACCGGGGCCCGACCCGGCTCAATCGCGAGGCCATCCGAACACCGCGGACGCGTTCGCCTCGACCGCGGCCTCGAGCTCGGCGTAGGGCACCCGGCGCTCGACGGCCAGGACCTGCGCGGTGTGGACGACCTCAGCCGGCGCGTTCGGCCGTCCGCGCACCGCCTGGGGCGCCAGGTATGGGGCATCGGTCTCGACCAGCAGCCGGTCGGCCGGTACGCGGAGCGCGGCCAGGCGGAGCGCCTCGGACCGCGGGTAGGTCAGGTTGCCGGCGAACGAGATCCACCACCGCGGCTGGGCGAGGCACACCTCGACGTGGTCGGCCATGGAGAAGCAGTGCAGGACGACGTCGAGCCCGCCGGCGTGGGCGTCGAGCAGCTCGAGCGTCGGTTCGTCGGCCGCCCGCGTGTGGATGACGAGCGGCTTGCCGGCCTCGCCGGCGAGCTCGATCTGGGCCCGGAAGGCCCGTCGCTGGTCGGCCTCCGGCGCCCCTTGGCGGTAGAAGTCCAGGCCGGTCTCGCCGACCGCCACGCAGCGCTCGTGGGCCGCCAGCGCCCGGAGCTCCGCCAGGTCGGTGGCGCCGAACCCGGCGGCCGAGGTCGGGTGGCGGCCGACGGCGGCGTACACCTGGGGGAAGCGCTCGGCGGCGGCCAGGGCCGCCCGGCAGCTCTCACCGTCGGTCCCCACGGTCACCATCCGCCGCACCCCGGCGGCCTCGGCCTCGGCCACCAGGTCGGCGTCGTCCGGCGCGCACAGGTGCAGGTGCGTGTGGCTGTCGATCACTTCGCCCGGGGGAACAGCGGCTCGAGGGGGCTCACCCGCTCGACCGCTCGGGCCCGCAGCCCGAGGCCGGCGAGCGTTGGGACCTCCGGACGGCCCAGCGCGTCGAGCACCCGCACGGTGCTGCCCGGCATGTACGGGTGGAGCAGCACCGTCACCGTGTGCAGCCCGGCGACCAGCGAGGCCAGCGCGGTGTCGAGCTCGTCCGCCTGGGCCGGGTCCCGGGCCAGGGTCCATGGCGCCCGCTCCTCGACGTAGCGGTTCAGCCGGCGCACCCGCCGCCAGACGAGCTCGAGCGCCTGGGTGGCCTCGGCGCGGTCGAGCGCCGCGCACACCTCGCCGACGAGGCCGGCGAAGTCCGGGACCAGCACCGGGTCGGGGTCGGCCGACGGCACCGCACCCTCCCGGTAGCGGAGCAGCATGGCCACCGTGCGGCTGGCCAGGTTGCCGTACTCGTTGGCCAGCTCGGCGGCGTAGCGGCCGCGCACGGCGTCGATGCCGACCGCGCCGTCGCCACCGAACGGGACGTCGCGCATCAGGTAGAAGCGCAGCGCGTCGGTGCCGAGCTCCTCGATCACGGCGAACGGATCGAGCACGTTGCCGAGCGACTTGCTCATCTTTCGGCCGTCGGCCCCGAGCAGGAAGCCGTGGACGAACACGTGGCGGGGCAGCTCGAGCCCGGCCGCCATCAGCAGCGCCGGCCAGAACACGGTGTGGAACTTGAGGATGTCCTTGCCGATGAGGTGAAAGGAGGCCGGCCAGTACCGAGCGGTCAGGTCCTCGTCCGGCCGCGCGTAGCCCAGGGCCGTGACGTAGTTGAGCAGTGCGTCGAACCACACGTAGAACACCTGCTCGGGGTCCCACGGCACCGGTACCCCCCAGCGCAGCCTAGCCCGGGAGAGCGAGACGTCCTGGAGGCCCTGGCCGATGAACGCGCGCGCCTCGTTGAAGTGGCGCTGGGGGAGGACGAAGTCCGGCCGGTCGCCGTACAGCGTCTCGAGCTGCCCCTGAAACGCGGAGAGCCGGAAGAACCAGTTCTCCTCCGACTCCCGGGTCAGGGGGATCTCGTGGATCGGGCACCGGTTGCCCTCGAGGATCTCGTTCTCCACCTTGAAGTCGGCACAACGGGGGCAGTACCAGCCCTCGTAGAGCCCCTGATAGGTGTAGCCGGCCTCGTGGACGCGGGTGAGGATCGCCTGCACCCGCTCGACGTGGCCGGCGTCGCTCGTCCGGATGAAGAAGTCGTTACTCAGGTTGAGCGGGTCGTGCAGGGCGCGAAACCGCTCGGCGTTGCGGTCGGCGAGCTCCTGCGGCGTCGTCCCCTGCGCCCGCGCCGCGTCGGCCACCGGCTCGCCGTGCTCGTCGGTGCCGGTGAGGAAGAACACGTCCTCCCCCCGCTGGCGCATGTGCCGGGCCAGCACGTCGGCGGCGATCGACGTATACGCGTGGCCGAGGTGGGGCTGCGCGTTGACGTAGTAGATCGGGGTGGTGACGTAGAAGGACACGGGGCCGCCCGGAGGCTAGACCGTCGTCGTGCGCCCGGATCTTTGGCCGCAGACGGACGAAAACCGTCCGCCTGCGGCCAAACCTCAGTAGCGGAGCGTCGCCCGCTGCGTCCGCCCGCTGAGCGGAGCGGCGCTCAGCGCCACGCCGGCATGGCTCAGGTGCGGCAGGGCGAGGACGTAGGTCCGGCAGGGGGCCAGCGTCCGGCGGATCACCGTCGTCCGGTGGCGGGCGAGCGTCACCCGCACCGCGAGCGACGCCGCGCCGACGGAGTACAGCGCCAGCCGCCGGTCGCGACCTCGCCCGACGAGGTGGACCGACTCGATCTGGTTGCCGGGACGGCCCGGCGCGCAGGCGAACACGTCGGAGCCGAACGAGCGCTCGCCGGGGAGCCCCGCGTACCCGATGTGCGACAGGCCGAACAGGTCCTCGACGCTGCGCAGCATCGTGTAGTGGTTGTAGGCCTGCTGGGTGACGGTGCCCGGCCGGATGTACGGGGAGAGCAGGATCGCGCCGGTGTCCCCGCCGCCCGGGCCGTTGATCCCGGGCAGCGGCGAGGCGGGCCCGGCGATCTCGCCGCAGCAGGCGGTGGAGTCGGACTGGGGCCCCGCCGACTCGTCGAAGATGATCATCAGCAGCCCACCCTCCCGAGTGAACGCGCGGGATCCGGTGATCCGGGGGACCCAGGTGCGCAGGAACTGATCGGCGCGGGCCAGGCCGCCCAGACCGCCGCCGGCGCAGGTGGCGTCATGGCCGTCGTTGCACAGGTCCGGGGTGATGAAGGTGTAGCTCGGCGGATGGGGGCCCGCCAGGTCCCGGGCCAGGCCGGTCAGCCCGACGACGTGCGTGTCGCACAGCTCGGTGTCGTCGATGATCGAGTGGAAGTAGACGAACGGGTCGTGGCGGGTGGCGTACTGGTCGGCCGCAGTCGCCGTCTCCGTGTGATCCTTCGCGCCGACAGCCGGGTGGCCGCAGACCGCGGTCTCCCGGGTCGGATCGGCGCCCATGCCGTCGTTGTAGTCCCGCCAGGTCAGCCCGGCGGCGGACAGCTGCGAGGCGATCGTCGGGACGTTGGCCGGGTACACGCAGCCCGGGCCCTCCTCCTGGCCGTACGCCCCGCTGGCGCTGATCGCGAAGTCGTCGAAGTACTGGCAGTCCGCCTGGTTCATCGGGTTGGGCGCCTGGCCCGAGATCATCGCGATGTAGTTGTCGTTGGACTCGTGGCCGATCCCGTAGTACTTCGGTACGTACGCCCCCTCGGCGCGCAGCGTGGTCGAGAGGTAGGGCGCCGGCGATCCGGCGCCGAACGTCGTCGAGTCGTTCTCGTTCTCCTCCACGATCACGAATACGTGGTGGATCGGCGGCAGCGCCGCGCCGGCGACCGGTACGAGCACCAGGGCGGCGAGGAGCGCCGCCGTCGCCGTGAGCGCCAGCCGCCTCACAGCGCCCCCCCGCTGCCGCACGCTCGCCGCGCCGGCCGGCGCAGTGCCGGCGGCGCGCTCCTGGTCGCCGTCGTCCGGATATGCGCACACGGCATGGATCGTAGGGGCCTGGCGCCCCGGTCAGGCGGAATTCCGTGAATCGTCGTTCACGACCGCTCGGTAGAGATCGTTGGCCCGGGTCCCGGTGAGCTCGGCCACGACCTGCGCGGCGGGCCGCGCCCGGGCCCCGGCCTCGATCAGCCGGCGGAACGCGGCGACGGGTCGCTCGAAGTCGACCGGGGCGGACGAGGCGGCGCCGATCACCAGCACTACCTCGCCCTTCGGCGGCTCGTCGGCATAGCGGGCGGCGAGCTCGGCCGCCCGGCCCCTGATCACCTCCTCGTGGAGCTTGGTCAGCTCCCGGCAGACCGCGACCGGGCGGGCGGGATCGAGTCCGGCCAGCGCCACCAGCGTCCCCGCCACCCGCCGCGGCGACTCGAACGCCACCAGGGTCTCGGTGGCGGACAGCGCGGTCCGCAGCTCTCCGGGCTTGCGAGGCAGAAAGCCGGCGAATCGCCAGCGGTCGGCCGGCAGCGCGCTGGCCACCAGCGCGGCAAGCGCCGCGGAGGGACCGGGGAGCACCTCGACGGCGAGTCCGGCGGCGACGCAGGCGCGGACGAGCACGTAGCCGGGATCGGACACGAGCGGCATCCCGGCATCCGACACCAGGGCCACGACGGTCCCGGCGCGCATCCGCGGCACGAGCTCGGCCGCCCGCAGGGTCTCGTTGTGCTCGTGGTAGCTGACCAGGGTGGCGCTGACCCCGTAGCGGTCGAGCAGCTGTCGCGTGCGCCGGGTGTCCTCGCAGGCGACGACATCCGCCTCGCGGAGCGCCGCCAGCACCCGGAGCGTGACGTCCTCCAGGTTTCCGATCGGGGTCGGGCAGACGATCAGCCGGCCGCTCACGCCGCGCGCCCCGCCGCCCCGTCCAGCGCCAGCGCCGCGGCCCCGACCATCCCGGCCTCCACCCCGAAGTGGGCGGCACGGATCTCCACCAGATCCCGGGAGGGTGGCAGGGCCCGGCGGGCGAGCTCGAGCCGAGCGGGGGCGAGGAGCAGCTCGCCGGCGGCGATCACTCCACCGCCGATCACCACCACCTCGGGGTTGAAGATGTTCACCAGGCTGGCGATCGCCACCCCGAGGCGGGTGCCGATGAGCGTGATCGCCTCCCGCGCCGCGTCGTCGCCGTCGTGGGCCAGCTCGGTGATGAGCGGCCCGAGCAGCGCCCGCCCGGCGGCCATCGCCCGCCCGAGGCCCGATTGCGGGTGCTCACCGGCCAGCCGGGTCGCCTCGCGGGCCAGTGCGGTGCCCGAGGCGAGCGCCTCGACGCACCCGTGACCCGGGCAGTTGCCCTGGCACGGCGGGCCGTCCTGGTCGATGACGATGTGCCCCAGCTCGCCGGCCGCGCCCACCGCCCCCCGGTACAGCTGTCCGCCGAGGATGAGCCCGCCGCCGATGCCGGTGCCGACGGTGAGGACGACCGCTTCGCGTGCGCCGGCCGCCGAGCCGGCCCGGTGCTCGGCCAGGGCGGCGAGGTTGGCGTCGTTGTCGACGAACACCGGGAGGCCGAGCCGCTCGGCCATGATCGCGCCGAATGGCACGTCGTGGAGGGGCAGGTTGACCGCCATCACCCCCAGGCCCGTCCGCTGATCGATCAGGCAGGGGATGCCGAAGCCGACTGCCGCCACCTCGCCGCCGGCGCCCTCGATCGCGTCCTGGACCGTCTGCACCGAGGCATCGAGCAGCGCGCCGGCGTCCAGGCCGGCCACCGTGCGCTGGGTTCGGTAGTGCACCGAGTACTCAGCGTCGAGTACTCCGGCCAGCAGTTTGGTTCCTCCCAGGTCGACCCCGATCACACGGCTGGATCCGGGCATGCCGTCACTATATGGACGCGTGTCCGAGGATCGGCCCTACAACGTCTACCGCGGTCGGGCCGCCGCGGCGGCCGGTCCCGGTGCCCGCCCGTACACCACCTACCGCTCTCGCCCCAAGGGGCTCCGTGCCCGCCTGCGCGGAGAGGAGGAGCCGGTCGGCCGCCCCGGCCCGGCGCCACGGCGAGACGGCGCGCGCGGGCGCGGGCGCACTCGGCGTCAGGTTGCCTGGCGAATCGCCCGGTGGGTCGCGGGGGCGGTCCTCGCCTGGCTGCTGCTCTCGCTCATCCTGTTCGTGATCAGCGCCCAGGTGGAGCGCGGCAACCTGCCGGGGTCGGCGCAGTCGGCGCTGACCGGCGGGCCGAACATGCTGACCGGCACCGACACCGTGCTGATCCTGGGGACCGATCAGCGGCCGCGTACGGGCCCCGGTTCCAAGGAGCCCGGCGCGAACTACAACGACGCGGGCTCCAACTCCGACACGATCATGCTCTGGCGGATCGGTGGGGGAACGAGCCGCCGGCTGTCGATCCCGCGCGACATGGTGGCCGAGATCCCGGGACATGGCCTCGGGAAGATCAACGGCGGCTACGCGCTCGGGGGCCCGGCGCTCGCCATTCGGACGATCGAGGGCTTCACCGGCGTGCGGTTCAACCACGTGATCGTCGTCAACCTGGCGGCGTTTCCGCAGTTCATCGACGCGATCGGCGGGGTCGACGTCACCACCGGGCGCGTGTGCTCGGACATCAGCGGCGGGACACGCAACGGAGGGTTCTCGCTCTACCTCCGGCCCGGGACCCATCATCTGAACGGCCTGCAGGCGCTCGTCTACGCGCGCACGCGGGAGAACAAGTGCAACGCGGCCGACAACGACCTCACGCGGGTCGCGCACCAGCAGCAGATCCTCAACGCGGTGAAGGGCAGGCTCCTCTCCCCATCGGCCTTCTTCCGCCTGCCCTGGGCGTCTTGGGACGCGCCAAAGGTGCTCCGCACCGACATGGGCGGGTTCACCCTGCTCAGTCTGTTCGCCGCCTCGGAGATGGGAGGCTCGGCACCGCCCGAGGTGCTCAAGCCCACCGGCTCGGAGGTGCTGCCCGGCTACGGCGACGCACTCACCGTCGATCCGAGTCGGCTGCGGCAGGCGGTCTCCCGGCTGATGAACGGATGAGCGAGCTCGCCCACGACCGGGAGGGAGACGGCCCGCCGCTCCTGCTCATCCACGGGACGAACAGCTCGCGGCGGGTGTGGGACGGGATCCGGCCGGCACTCGTCGCCCAGCGCGACGTGATCGCCGTCGACCTTCCGGGGTTCGGCGAGTCCCCGCCGGGCGCCCTCGAGCCCGCGGGCTTCGCCGCGGCCCTCGGCGCGCTGCTCGACGAACTCGGCGTGAGGCGTCCCGCCGTCGTCGGTCACTCGGTCGGCGGCTGGACCGCGCTCGAGCTGGCCAAGCGGAGCAGCGCCGGCGCGGTGCTGGCGCTCACCCCCGCCGGGCTGTGGCGGCGGCGCTCCCCGCGCCGGACCGACGCCTTCTTGATGCTGTCCTGGCAGCTCGGGCGGCTCGCCGGACCACTGGCCGAGCCGCTACTCCGCACCCCGGCCGGCCGCCGCGCCGCCCTGCGGGGGCTGTCGGCCGACCCGGCCGGTGTGCCCGCCGAGGTGGCGATCGCCACGGCGCGCACGGCGCGTGGGTCACGACACTTCCGCGCCCACTTCGCCGCCACCCGCAGCCGGCGGTTCACCGGTGGCGGCGCCATCGACCCCGGGGTGCCGGTGCGGGTCGTGTGGGGCGACCGGGATGGTGTCGCACTCGCCGGCAAGTCCGACGCCGCGGACGAACTGCCGGCTCACGCACAGGTGGAGCGCTGGACGCGCTGCGGGCACATGGTGATGTGGGACCGCCCGGCCGAGACGGTGGAGGCGATCCTCGCGCTCCCCGCCGGCGGCGGATAACGCTGAACGGAGCGCCGGCCCGGCCTCAGGCGGCGTCGGCCTTCGGCGCCGGCTTGGCCGGTGCCGGCGCGGCCGGCTTCTCGGCCGGCTTGGACTCGCCGCCGGAATCGGTGCCGCCGGAGCCGGTGCCCCCGGAGTCCGCGCCGCTCTTGCTGTCCGACCCGCTGGCTTCCTTCTCCCGCGCCCGCTTGCGGGTCCCGTAGTCGGTGTTGTAGAAGCCCGAGCCTTTGAAGTGGACCGCGACCGGGTGGAAGACCCGCTGCACCGCGGCGCCGCACACCTCACAGGTGTGCACCGGATCGTCGCTGATCCGCTGCATCACTTCGAAGGTGTGGCCGTTCTCGCAGCGGTACTCGTAGGTCGGCATCGCTTTGTCAAACTATATCGGCAGCGGCTGGCACTCTCGCCAGCGGAGTGCCAGTGCCCGGGGCCCGGCGGACTCGTCCCTCAGGCCTGCGACGCGCTCGAATCCTCAGGAGCAGCGGGCGCTCGCCCGGCCGAGGCCCGAGGCGCTGCCAGACCGGTGAGCGCTGCTCCCAGCAGGACGGTGAGGACCGCCGCGTACCCGAGGTACGCCCCGAACTGCGGCTCGTTGTTGATGCTCAGCCCCCCGCCCGGCGGCTTGAGGACCTTGTAGGCCACCAGAGCCGTGGTGAGGGTCCCGACCACCGTCAGCAGGATGGCAGCGCGCCGCAGCAGGTCATCGCGGCCCGCCGCCGCCAGGACACCAAGTGTCACCGCCGTGACGACGAGTACGACGATCAGGAGGATGGACTTGGAGAACACCTGCCAGGCGTCGCCCGTCGGGGGCGGTGATTGGTGGCCTGCCACGAGCAGCAGCGTGGTCCTGAGGCCTCCCGCCACGTGAAACCAGGGAAGGAAGAGCGCCACCAGCAGCACGAGCGCGCCGATCGCTGTGATGGCGGGCCCACTGCCACGTCCCGGCCGTCCGCGCGTCATGTCTCAGGTCCTCCGCCGGAGCACCAGCCCCAGGCCGGCCACCACGACGGCGATGATGGCGAGGATGACGAGGCGGGTGCCTCGCGCGGAGGCGCGGGGGAGCGCGGCGGCCGCGGGACCCGCGGCCGCCGCGGGCAACGGGGGCGCCGCCGGCACATGAGCCCCGCCGGGCCGGAACGCCCACACGTTGCCAGACCAATCCGCCGTGTAGACGACGCCGTCGATCAGGCTCGGTGTGGCGAATGCCCCCGCGCGGGACAGGGTGGCCGACCACAGGGGCTGACCGTCGCTGAGCCGAAACGCGTAGATACTCCCGCTGCGTCCGGGCTCGATGTACACGACGTCGCCGGCGATGGTGGGCACGCTCCCCCCCGCCAGGGAGGGATCCTGGTCCTGCCAGAGCGGCACCAGCCGGCAGCCATTGGTCAGCCGAAACGCCTGGAGACCCTCCTTCAACCGCCCGCCCGGGGGGCTCGTGGGGCTGCCGACGAGCAGCGTTCGGGTCGCCGGGTCGTAGGCCGGCATGCCGTACAGCGGGACCGCCCCGTCGGCGGCCGCCACCCGGATTCGCTGGACGGCCCCGCGAGAGATCCGGGTCGTGTCGTACAGGAAGAGCTCACCGGTCTTGTTGAGTGCCACGAGCTGCGCGGGACACCCCAGAGCGTCGAACAGCACGGGGGTGCCGCCGAAGTCCCGGTCGGAGATGGCGAACGGCGGCCGGATCGGATAGTTGCTCTGCTCCACATCGAGGTTCGCGCTGAGCCGGATGACGCGCTCACCGTATCCGGCGGCTTCGCCGGGGCTGCCCAGGGAGTTGCCGCTCTCCACGTACACCGTGCCGTTCGCATCGTCCACGGAGGCTCCGCCCCACCCCCAGATGCCGCCCGCGAAGGCGCGCGGGCCGGGGACGGTGCGCCAGAAGATCTGCCGCCGTGGGCTCCGCACGTCGACGGCCACGACACCGCCGAGGTAGTGGCCCTCGTCGCACATGGACGCCACGGTCTCGTAGAGCCGGCCGCCGGCCAGTGCGCCGCCTCCCCAGACGAACTCGGCCGCGTCCGGGTGAATGCGAACCGGCCAACCCGGAAGCACGTGCCCGTCGACGAGGCTGAGCGCCCAGCCCAGCCCGGTGGCGTCGACGGCGTATAGACGACCGGCAGCGGGGTCGAGGACGAAGGTCCCGGTGATGCCAAAGCGGCCATCGGGACTGGCCTGGCAGTCAGGCGTGATGATGCGGGTCCCCAGCCGACGCTGCCACACGATCGCGCCGGTGGCCGCGTCGAGCGCGACGGCGACACCGTGCTCGGTGCCGACGTAGATCAGCCGGCGGGGCCGCCCGGAGATCGTGACCTGGGCGGTGACCGGCTGGGTGTTGATCGCGCCGTCGACGTGGGTCCGCCAGGCGAGTCCGAGCCGATTGACAGCGCTCGACGGGATCGCCCAGGCGGCGGGACTGACGTTGTCCCGGCTGTTGCCGTAGCCGAACGTCGTCAGCTCGGGCGCCGACGCCCTGGCCGCCGACGGGCACACCGCCACCACCGCGCCGGCGAGCAGCGCGAGACGCTTCGTTGACGGGATCACCCCGCGCAGCTTCCCCATGCGCGGGAAGATCCTAGCCGCGGGGACATCTCTCCGCTCCGCCCTCTCTAGCATGGCCCGCGCCGTGGCCGAGACCGCCCTGACGATGGAGAAGATCGTGTCGCTCTGCAAGCGACGCGGCTTCGTGTTCGGCTCGAGCGAGATCTACGGCGGCCTCTCCTCGAGCTATGACTACGGCCACTACGGCGTGCTGCTGAAGCACAACATCAAGGCGGCGTGGTGGCGCGCGATGCTCCAGGAGCGCGACGACGTCGTGGCCCTCGACTCGGCGATCATCCAGCACCCACGGACCTGGGAGGCCAGCGGCCACCTGGCCGGCTTCACCGACCCGATGGTCGATTGCCGGGCGTGCAAGCTCCGCTTCCGCGCCGATCACCTGGCCGACCTCGCGTGTGGACGCAAGCCCTCCCGGCATCCCGGCGAGACGAGCGAGTGCGACCTGACCGAGGCGCGAGACTTCAACCTCATGTTCGAGACGACGGTCGGCCCGGTGCGCGAGGCGGGCGCGACGGTCTACCTGCGCCCCGAGACCGCCCAGGGGATCTTCCTCAACTTTCGCAACTACCTGCAGTTCAGCCGCAAGAAGCCGCCGTTCGGGATCGCGCAGGTCGGCAAGAGCTTTCGCAACGAGATCACCCCTGGCAACTTCGTCTTCCGCACCCGGGAGTTCGAGCAGATGGAGATGGAGTTCTTCGTTCCGCCGGACGAGGCCGAACGCTGGTTCGAGCACTGGTGCCAGCAGCGGATCAGCTGGTACACGCGGTTGGGGATCCGGCCGGCGAAGCTCCGCCTGCGGTCCCACGCCCCCGACGAGCTCAGCCACTATTCGAGCGCCACGAGCGACATCGAGTACGAGTTCCCGGGTACGGTCGGCTTCTCGGAGCTCGAGGGGATCGCCAACCGGGGCGACTTCGACCTGAGCGCCCACGCCGCCGCCTCGGGCCAGAAGCTCGAGTACGTCGACAGCGCGAACGGCGAGCGGTACGTGCCGCACGTCATCGAGCCGGCGGCCGGCGCCGACCGGGCCCTGCTCGCATTCTTGTGCGACGCCTACGACGAGGACGAGATCGGCGGCGAGTCACGCACCGTCCTGCGCCTGCACCCGCAGCTCGCGCCGGTCAAGGTCGCCGTCCTGCCGCTCGTGCGCAAGGACGGGCAGCCGGAGCTGGCGTCCGAGATCCACCGCGCGCTGCGCGGGACGCTCCAGAGCGAGTACGACGACGGCGGGGCGATCGGGCGGCGCTACCGCCGCCAGGACGAGATCGGAACGCCATGGGCGGTGACGGTCGATCACCAGTCCCTGGAGGACCGAACGGTGACGGTGCGCGACCGCGACACCCTGGCCCAGACGCGGATCCCCGTCGACGACCTCCCGGGTGAGCTCGAGCGCCGGCTGCGCGCCGAGTGGGGCTCGCCCCAGGTCTGAGCCGATGGCGGTCGGTCGAGCCCGTGTCGACGGCGAGCAGTACCAGTTCGTCGCGCCCTGCCTCAGTCACCTCGACGAGACGGAGATCCACCGCCATCTCGAGGCGAACCGGTTCTTCTGGCTCGACCTGACGGCTCCGGACGACGCGCAGCTCGAGGCGCTCCACCGGCTGTTCGGCTTTCACCCGCTGGCGCTCGAGGACGTAGCCGAGTTCGGCCAGCGACCGAAGCTCGACGACTACGACGACTACGTGTTCCTCGTCTTCTACGGCTGCTGGCACGACGCGAAGGGGCCGCGCGGGATCGCCCCGCTGCACGAGGTCCACCTGTTCATCTCCGGCCGCTACCTCGTCACCGTCCACCGCGACCCGGTCGCCCCCCTCGAGCGCCAGCGCGAGCAGCTGCACGGGCGCTCCCTGCACAGCGAGCAGTTCCTCATCTACCGCGTGCTCGACGCCCTGACCGACAGCTTCTTCCCGCTGCTGGCCGAGCTCGACGAGGAGATCGACGCCCTGGAGGACGAACTGCTGCGCGATCCCGAGCCGGCGGTGCTCCAGCAGCTGTTCGGTCTCAAGCGCCAGCTCGTGGCGATGCGCAAGGTGGTGACACCGCAGCGTGATCTGTTCGCCCGGACGATCGACCAGATCTCCGCGCTGCCGGGGCTGCAGCTCGACGAGCGCGACTACTTCCGCGACATCTACGACCACCTCATCCGCATCAGCGACCTGCTCGACTCCTACCGCGACCTGCTGAGCGGTGCCACCGACCTCTACCTCTCGACGGTGTCCAACCGGCAGAACGAGGTGATGAAGCAGTTGACGGTCATCGCCACCGTGTTCCTGCCGCTCGGCTTCGTCACCGGGTTCTTCGGGATGAACTTCTCGCTGCTCACCGGACACATCATCAGCCCGGGGTGGACGTTCTGGGTGCTCGGGCTCGGCAGCATGGTCGCCACCTGCATCGTGCTCGTCTGGTTCTTCCGGAGCCGCGGGTGGATCGGCTCCTCAACCGACGTGAGCCCGGACCTCGACGGCGAATCCGGCGACTGACGGCTGCGCCGCCACGGCGTCGATCCGCAGCTTCGGGTTGGCGAACAGCGTCAGGGTGGCCAGCGCCCCGAAGGGCACCCGCGGGGTGAGGAGGATCCGACCGCCACTGGCCGCCACCGTCGCCTGCGCGGTGGCGCTGACGCCGAGCAGCGACGCTGTGCCCTGGAGGGTGAGCGTCCCGACGGGACCGGGCACCGCCTGGACGCTGTCGAGGAACGGGATCGCGCGGCGCAGATCGGCCTCGTCGACCTCGGCACTCCCGCTGAGCGCGTCTCCCCGTTTGCGCAGCCGGGCGTCGTGGAGGTTGAGCAGGCCGGCGGTAACGGTGACGGCACTGGCGTCGAGGCTGTCGGTGTCGGCCACCTGCCCGACCGCGGAGCTCAGCTGTGTCCCGCTGGCCCGGTAGTCGGCCATCCGGATCACCACCCGATCGGCCCGGTGCCAGAGCAGCTCGATCGCCGGGAAGGCGGAGACCTCGACTCCGAGCACCCGACCGTCGCGAGCCAACTGGTCGCGCAGGTGGTCGGCGGCCAGGCCGGGCAGCACGAGCTGGGCCGCTCCGAGCAGCCCGACGAGGACGAGGAGGGTCGCGAGGCCGGCCAGCCGCCGCACTCAGCCGAGCAGCGCGCGGACGATCGCCGTGGTCTGCTCCACCACCGGCCGCAGATCGAGCTCCGGCTCGGTGAGCCGGCGGATCGTGATCCCGTCGGCGAGCGCGAACAGCACCCCGGACAGCGTCTCCACGTCGCCGGCCGGCCGAAGCTCACCGGCCCGGGCCTTGGCGTCGAGGGCGGTGGCCAGGTGCTGGCGCGTGCGGCGGCCGAGCTCGGCCAGCTCGGCCGCGATCTCCGGGTTGCGCGGGGCGAGCGTCAGCAGCTCGAAGAACATCACGGCGGCCACTCCGACCTCGCCGAGGAAATCCTCGAGCCCCTGGACGAGCGCCGCCAGCACCCCCTCCACCCCCCGGGCACTGCCCACCGCCGCCTCCAGGCGTTCGAGGCGCACCTCCGTCTCCCGCCGCACGACCTCGACCAACAGTCGCTCCTTGCTGCCGAAGTAGTAATGGAGCAGCCCTCGGGAGACGCCGGCCTCCCGGGCGACGTGGTCGAACGTGGCGCCGGCGATCCCGCGCGCCGCGACGCTCACGCGCATCGCCTCGACGATGCGCACCGCCTTCTCGCCGGTCAGCTCCCGGGGGGCGGCGGCCGCTTCCACGGCTCTGGAGTCTACGCGGAGGATGGGGCCCCCAACGCACGAGAGGCGCCCCCGGGGGGGACGCCTCTCTCAGTGGCCGGCTGGCCCGGCGCTCAGGCGGCGCTGACCGGCGCGCTCGGCGTCTGGGTGGGCGCCGGAGGCGGCGTGTACTGGAACTCCTCCTCCTTACCGAACAGGGCATCGAGCACCTTCGAACGCAGGCTCTCGCTGCCCGCCAGGGCCAAGCCGCCACCGAGCCCGAGGATGAGGAGCCGGCGTCCGAAGCTCATGCCCTTACGAGCCCGTGCCTTGGGCGCGTTGGTCAGCGACAGGGACGCGTCGCGGGCGGCCTCGAAGGCGTTGCGCAGGTCCTGCTGCAGCTTCTTGTCCTCGACGACGGCGCGGTGGGGGGCCTTGCCGTTCGACAGGCGGTTGTAGGCGCTGCGGCTCGACTCGATCGCCTTCTGGACGTTGTCCCGGAGCTCGGTGTCGTCGATCAGACGCTGGATGTACGGGTTGGACCTCGCGGTGTTCGCCACGTCGGCGGCATTGGACGCCACCGCCTTGGCTGTCTTGCCCTTCTTGGATGCCATGGGTCTCCCTCGTGCGAGTGGCAGGTCGTTTCTCCGGGTCAGAACAATACCCGGGCCGCCCCAGCCTTACGCGCCCGGCCCCGCCCCGTTGCGGCTCCCCGTGACGCGCCGCGCGAGGGCCGCGTCGAGTGCCTCACCGACTTCCGAGACGAAGCGGAAGCGCAGCGTGCGCAGCAGGTGGGCGGGGATCTCCTCGGCGTCGGGCTCGTTGCGCGCCGGGGCGATGACGGTCCGGATTCCGCCGCGCTGGGCGGCGAGGGCCTTCTCCTTCAGGCCGCCGATCGGCAGCACCTGTCCGGTGAGGGTGATCTCGCCGGTCATCGCCACGTCGGCCCGCACCGGTCGGCCCGAGAGCAGGGACGCGAGCGCGGTGAGGATCGTCACTCCGGCGCTCGGCCCGTCCTTGGGGATCGCGCCGGCCGGAACGTGGATGTGGATGTCGTGGGTGGCGAACCAGTCGGAGGCGATGCCGGGCACGAGCTCCGCCGCGTTGGCCCGCACGTAGGACAGCGCCGCCTGGGCCGACTCGCGCATCACTTCGCCGAGCTGCCCGGTGATCGTCAGCCGTCCGGTCCCCTGCATCGCCGTGGCCTCGACGAACAGCACGTCGCCTCCCACCGGGGTCCAGGCCAGGCCGGTGGCCACCCCCGGGCGGGCGGTCCGCCGGCGCGACTCGGAGAAGAAGCGCGGCTTGCCGAGGAGCTCGCGCACCCGCGGCCCGGAGATGCTCGTCCGCCGCACGGCGTTGCCCTCGGCCACCCCGCGCGCCACCTTGCGGCAGGTGCTGCCGATCTCCCGCTCGAGCTGGCGCACCCCCGCCTCGCGCGTGTAGTCGTGGATGATCGCTCGCAGGCCGGCGTCGCTGAAGGCGATCTGCGAGCGGCGCAGGCCGTTGCGCTCGATCTGGCGCGGCACGAGGTACCGCTTGGCGATCTGGAGCTTCTCGGTCTCGCTGTAGCCGGCGAGCTGGATCACCTCCATGCGGTCCCGCAGCGGCCCGGGGATCGTGTCGAGGTTGTTCGCCGTGGTGACGAACATGACGTTCGACAGGTCGAACGGCAGGTCGAGGTAGTGGTCACGGAACGCCGAGTTCTGCTCGGGATCGAGCACCTCGAGCATCGCGCTGGCCGGGTCGCCGCGGAAATCGGCGCCCATCTTGTCGATCTCGTCGATCATCAGCAGCGGGTTGTTCGCCCCCGCGTCGCGCATGGCGCGCAGGATCGTGCCCGGCATGGCGCCGATGTACGTCCGGCGGTGGCCGCGGATCTCCGACTCGTCGCGCACCCCGCCGACGCTGATCCGCTCGAACCGCCGGCCGAGGGCGCGGGCGATCGAGCGGCCGAGCGAGGTCTTGCCGACGCCGGGGGGCCCGGCGAAGCAGAGGATCGAGCCCCGTGCGTCCGGCTTGAGGGACCGCACCGCCAGGAACTCGAGGATCCGGTCCTTGACCTGCTCGATGTCGTAGTGGTCCTCGTCGAGCACCGTGCGGGCATGCGCCAGGTCGAGGTCATCGTCGGTTCCGGCGCTCCAGGGCAGAGCCGCGATCCACTCCAGGTAGCTGCGCACGACCCCGTACTCGGCCATGGCGGGCTGCAGACGCTCCAGCCGTCCGAGCTCCCGGTCGGCCTGCCGGCGGACCGCCTCCGGCAGACCGGCGGCGTCGAGCTGCTCGCGGAGCTCAGTCACCTCCGCCTGGACCTCGTCGGCCTCGCCGAGCTCCTCGTGGATCGCCTTGAGCTGCTGGCGCAGGAAGTACTCCCGCTGGCCCTTCTCGAGCTCGGACTGGACCTGGGACTGGATCTTCGAGCCGATCGCCACCACCTCGAGCTCGCGGGCCAGCACCTCCGAGAGGCGCCGCAGCCGCTTGCCCACGTCGAGCTCCTCCAGCAGACGCTGCTTCTCCTCGGTGGGCAGCCGCAGCGCGCCCGCGATCAGGTGACTGAGCTGGCTCGGATCATCCACGTTGGCCACCATCATCCGCAGCTCCTCCGGCAGGTACGGGACCTGGGAGACGATGTCGGCGAACGTCGACTGGACGTTGCGCATCAGCGCGGTCAGCTCAGGCGTCTCCCGCACGAGGTCGGGCGCCTGGACGACCTCGGCGACCAGGTAGGGGTCGCTGGCCAGCCACCGCGACACCTGGACCCGCTGGCCGCCCTGGATGAGCACCCGCAGCGTCCCGTCGGGCACCCGGATCATCCGGGCGATCACGCCGAGCACGCCGACGTCGTACAGCTGCTCGGGTGCCGGCTGGTCGGTCTCGGGGTCCCGGGCGGCGACCATCACGAGCGAGCGATCGCCGCGCAGCGTGTCGTTGACGAGCTCGATCGATCGTGGCTGCCCGACGTTCAGCGGCACGAGCATGTCCGGAAAGGTGACCGAGTCCCGCAGCGGCAGCACACCGACCCGGGCCGGCAGCGTCCGGGTGCCGCCGACCGCCACGTCCCGGGGGCCATCCGCCGGGAGGCCGATGTCGATCACGTGCCGCTGGCTTGGATCGGCACCGTGCGCGCCGCCGGCTCCGCGGCCGCCAACGGCAGTTCGACCCGCAGCATCCCGTCCTCGTAGCGAGCCCGCGCGGCGTCGGCCCGCACGTCGGCGCCCAGCTCGATCACCCGCCGGAAGCTCCCGCGCTCGATCTCCACCTGCTGGTAGACGTCGCCCTCCACGGCCGGCGGGGGCCGGCGACCGGTCAGGATGAGCTGCCGGCCCTGGATCTCCAGGTCGAGCGCGTCGGCGTCGACGCCGGCCAGCTCGGCGGTGACGACGGCCAGCGGCGGATCGGCGGTGTATGCCACGTCCACCGCGGGGGAGAAGCCGACGCGGCGCCGGTGCAGGCCCGAGTGCTCCAGCACGTCTCCGAACAGCTCATCCATCTCCCGCCGCATCCGGTCGAAGTTGGCGAACAGGTCGCGGTCGGACATGGCGCAAGGGTACTGTCGCGGCGGTGTTGATCGCGGCCACCACCGGGCGCTTCGAGACCTCCCTGCTCGTGTTCGGCGCGCTCCTGCTGGCCGGCGCGCTCGTCTCCGGGCTGGAGCGGCGAAGCTTCGTCTCGCTCACGTCTCTGTTCGTGCTCGTCGGGTTCCTGCTCGGCCCGGGCGTCACGGGCGCTCTGCGCTTCGATGCCCGCTCGCCGTTCGTCTCCGAGCTGGCCACCGTGGCCCTGATCGTGATCCTGTTCCGGGACGGCCTCGAGGTGGAGGGCGAGATGCTCCAGCACCACTGGGCGCTCCCGCTGCGCAAGCTGGTGCTGGCCATGCCGCTGACCGCGGTGATCGTGGCGCTCGCCGCGCGCGCGCTCGTCGGGCTCTCCTGGACGGAGTCGTTCCTGCTCGGGGCGCTCCTGTCGCCCACCGATCCGGTCCTGTCCTCCAGCGTGGTGACGAACGTGCGCGTCCCGCGGCTCGTCCGTCACTCGCTCAACCTGGAGTCGGGGCTGAACGACGGGCTGGCGCTGCCCGGCGTGCTGGCGCTGGCCGGGGCCCTGACCCCCGGGCACGGCGGTTTCGTGTGGTGGCGGTTCGTGCTCCAGGACGTGGCCGTCGGGGTGGTGACCGGCGTCCTCGTCGGTTGGGTGGCTGGGATGCTCATGCCCCGGGAGAGCGCGCTCGACCGTGGGATCCCCGGCCACCAGCGCTCCCTGTACGCGCTCGGAGTGGCGTTCGCCGCCTACGGGATCGCCGTGTTCCCGCCCCACGGCAACGGCCTGATCGCCGTGTTCGTGGCCGCGATCACGCTCGGCATCCGACGCCCGGACCTCCGCCAGTGGTTCCAGATCCAGTCCACCGACCTCGTGGAGATCGTCAAGCTCGGGATCTTCGTCGTGTTCGGCTCGCTACTGACCATCCACGGGCTGTTCGGTGACGGCTGGGCCGCAGTGGCACTCGTCGCCGTGACGCTGCTCGTCGCCCGGCCCGTGGCGGTGAGCGCGGCGCTGCTGCGCACCGGCACCGACCGCGCCACGACGGCGTTCATGGCCTGGTTCGGCCCCAAGGGGGTGGCCACCATGACCTTCTCGCTGCTCGTGCTCGCCCGCGGGGTGAGCGCCGGCCAGCGCATCTTCAACCTCGCCGCGCTCGCCGTGTTCTGCTCGATCATCGTCCACGGCGCCACCGATACGCCGGGGTCGGAGTGGATCGCGCGGCGCAGCGAGCGGGTTAGTGACGGTCCTGGTCGGCCCGGCGCGCCGGGTCCATGATCCAGCCCAGCAGCACGGCGAGCAGGACGAAGGCGATGAAGCCGCCGATCAGGGGCCAGAACACGGGCCGAACAGTACCGGGCGCAGCGGCCGGGCGCCGCGGCCGTCAGGCATGCAGCGCGACCTGCTCGGCCGGCGTGGGGAACTTCCACGCCACCTGGAGCCGGCGCTCCTGACGGAAGACGAAGCGCAGCTGGCGCGGCGGGCGCAGCCCCTCCGGGTGGGCGGGGCGAAACGTGGCGCACGCCCCCGCCTCACTCACCGCGCACAGCAGGCTGCGACCGAAGAAGCAGTCCTCACACCGTGCCTGCACTTTCTGCGTTCGTCCCTCGGTCATCCCTCTCCCGTACCCTCGCTCTCGTGCCGTGATGAGCTCCAACGACGCCGATCCTGACACGGTGTCTCCCCGGCCGCTGGGACGCTTTCCGGAAATCGCATTCTTTTTCGTTTTGCCTGCAATCTGCGGGTGTTTCCTGCGTCAGGGGTGGATGCCCCTGCAATTTCCGTAGCTTTGCCCGGAGCGATGCGCATCCTCCTCACCGGCATCAGTGGCTACGTCGGCGCCGCGCTCGCCCCGCGCCTGCTGCGCGACGGCCACGAGGTCCGCGGGATGTCCCGCCGTGGGCTCTCAGCGGTCCCGGGGGTGGAGGCGGTCCGGGCGGACGTGGAGTCCGGCGCGGGGCTCGAAGCGGCCCTGGCCGGCATCGAGGTCGCCTACTACCTCATCCATTCCATGGAGCGCTCGGCCGACGGCGGGTTCGACACGCGCGAGCGCACCGGGGCCGAGCGCTTCGCCGCCGCCGCGCGGACAGCCGGAGTGCGGCGGATCGTGTACCTCGGTGGGCCGATGCCGGCGGGGGCGAAGATCTCCATGCACCTGGCCAGTCGCCTGGCGGTCGAGCGCATCCTGCTCGCCGCCGCGCCCGACTCGGTCGCGTTCCGCGCCTCGGTGCTGATCGGCGCGCGCTCGAGCTCGTTTCGTTTCCTCGTCCGCCTCGTGGAGCGGATGCCGGTGCTCCCGGTGCCCGCCTGGGGCACCCACCGTTCCTCGCCGGTCGACCAGCGCGACGCCGTCGAGCTCCTGGCCCGCGCGGCCGAATCGGCGGCCGTCTCGGGGCGGTCGCTCGACCTCCGTGGCCGGGAGATCGTCACCTACCGCGAGCTGCTCGGGCGGATCGTCGACGCGATGCTCGTCCTCCGTCCGACGTTCGTCCTGCCCCGGATCACGCTGACCCCGATCGTCAGCCGGGTGGCGGCCACGATCTCCGGCAGCCCACACGCGCTCGTCGGACCGCTGATGGAGAGCCTGGATGCCGATCTGCTGCCGCGCGACGATCTGGCGGCTGAGCTGCTCGGCGTGCGCCTGCACCCGCTCGACCGCGCGATCGAGCGGGCGCTGCGCGACTGGGAACGCGAGGAGCCGCTCGCGGCGCGCTGAACCGTTAGGGTCCGCGCGATGAGCACGGTCAACGCCCGGATCGAGATTGCCGTATCGCCTCGGGTGGTGTGGGAGACGATCATGGACCCCGGCCGACTCGGGGATTGGGTGACGATCCACAAAGCGGTCACGGGTGGTCAGTCACGGCCGCAGCGTGGCTCGACGATGGACCAGTGCCTGCACATGCGGGGCGTCAGCTTCACCGTGCACTGGGAGCTGGCCGAGGTGGACGAGCCTCGGTTGGCGGTATGGGACGGCCGCGGGCCCGCTCGATCCAAGGCGCGCATCCGGTATGAGCTCGAGGGGCGCGACGGTCACACGATGTTCCACTATCAGAACGAGTTCTCCCCGCCCGGCGGAGTGCTGGGCAACGTGGCCAGCCGCGTCGTGGTCGGTGCTGCCTCCGAACGGGAGGCGAACGCCTCCCTGCGGGCACTCAAGGCGCTGCTTGAACGTGACTGAACGTCATCGTTCATTCATCATCTGACCAGTGTGTATGGTGTGACTTCCACACCGACTTCAAGGAGATCAGGTGACAGAGTTCGTCGATGCGACGGTGCGAGACATCGAGCGCCGTCTGCAGGAGCTCAAGCAGGAAGTGGAGCAGTTGGAGGCCGCGCGCTCCGCGCTGACCGGGTCCCGCCGCGGGCCCGGGCGTCCGCGGCGGGCCGCCTCCACCCCGCGCCGCGGCCGCCGTCCGGGCCGGCCACGCGGCCGACGGGGCGGTAACACCCGCGCTCGCCAGACCCTGGAGCTCGTCCAGCGCCAGCCCGGGATCAGCATCCCGGAGATCGCCGCGGCGATGAAGATCGAGCCGAACTACCTGTACCGCGTCCTGCCGAAGCTCGTGCAGGAGGGTCAGGTCCGCCGCGACGGCAAGGGCTGGCACCCGGTGGAGGGGGCCGAGTCGTCCTGACGGAAGTGTCAGTGCCGGGGCGGTACCCCGCCCGCCCCGGCCCGGCCGTGCCCCGCGCGCTCAGATCAGGTCGAGCTGGCGGACCGCCTCGCGCTCCTCGGCCAGCTCGGCCACCGTCTTCTCGATCCGTCCGCGGGAGAAATCGCTGATTTCGAGGTCTCCGACGATCTCGTAGCTTCCGCCCCGGCAGCGAACCGGGAAGCTCGAGATGATTCCCTCCTCGACGCCGTAGGAACCGTCGGACGGGATCGCCATCGACACCCAGTCGTCCTCCGGCGTGCCGCGCACCCAGTCGTGCACGTGGTCGACCGCCGCGTTGGCGGCCGACGCGGCACTCGACGCGCCCCGCGCCTCGATGATCGCCGCCCCCCGCTTCTGCACCGTGGGGATGAAGTCCTCCTCCAGCCAACCCTGATCGTTCACCACCGCGGCGGCGTTCTCACCCTTCACCTCGGCATGGAAGATGTCGGGGTACTGCGTGGCGGAGTGATTACCCCAGATGGTCACCCGTCGGATGTCCGACACCGCGGCGCCGGCCTTGCGGGCGAGCTGGGCGATCGCCCGGTTGTGGTCCAGGCGGGTCATCGCGGTGAACCGTTCGCGCGGGACGTCCGGCGCGTTCTGCTGCGCGATAAGGCAGTTCGTGTTCGCCGGGTTGCCGACCACGAGCACGCGGAGATCGCCGGCCGCCCGCTCGTTCAGCGCCTGTCCCTGCGGCTTGAAGATCCCGCCGTTGGCCTCCAGCAGGTCGCTGCGCTCCATTCCCTGGCTCCGCGGCCGAGCCCCGACGAGCAGCGCCACTGACACCCCGTCGAACGCCGCCTGCGGATCGTCGTGGATGTCGATCCCCGCCAGCAGGGGGAATGCGCAGTCGTCGAGCTCCATGGCGGTGCCCTCGGCCGCCTTGACGGCCTGGGGGACCTCCAGCAGGGAGAGGTGCACGGGGGTGTCGTCGCCGAGGAGCTGGCCGCTGGCGATGCGGAACAGGAGCGCGTAGCCGATCTGGCCGGCAGCGCCGGTGACGGCCACGCGTACGGGTGAGTCACTCACAGTTTCTGGTTCTCCTTCATCGGGGGCGGGCTGCTCCCGACCCTACCGGGTAGGGTGCCCAATCGACCATGAAGATCGTCTACACGCACACCGACGAGGCCCCCGCGCTGGCCACTGCGTCACTGCTGCCGATCCTCCGCGCGTACGCCGGAGCGGCCGGGATCGAACTCGAGCTGCGTGACATATCGCTCGCCGGACGGATCCTCGCCCAGTTCCCCGATCGGCTGGACGATGGCCAGCGGGTGAGGGACGCGCTGGCCGAGCTCGGCGAGCTGGCGCAGACCGACGAGGCGAACATCATCAAGCTGCCGAACATCAGCGCCTCGGTGCCGCAGCTCAAGGCGGCGATCGCCGAGCTGCGTGAACAGGGCTGCGAGGTGCCCGCCTATCCCGAGGCGCCGTCCGACGAGGCCGAGCGCGAGGTGCGGGCGCGCTACGACCGGGTGAAGGGCAGCGCCGTCAACCCGGTGCTCCGGCAGGGCAACTCGGATCGCCGGGCGCCGGACTCGGTCAAGCAGTACGCGCGCCGCCACCCGCACTCGATGGGCGCCTGGTCCTCCGACAGTCGCTCCCACGTGGCGACCATGGTCGAGGGCGACTTCCGCACTACCGAGGAGTCGGTGTGCGTCGGGCGCGGTGGCCGGGTCCGGATCGAGCACGTCGCGGACTCCGGCCAGCGGACCGTGCTGCGCGAGGAGCTCGAGGTCACCGATGGCGAGGTGCTCGACGCCGCGGTGATGCACGTGGCCGCGCTGCGCCGCTTCCTGGAGGCGCAGATCGCCGACGCGCGCGAGACCGGTGTGCTCTTCTCGATCCACCTCAAGGCGACGATGATGAAGGTCTCCGACCCGATCATCTTCGGTCATGCGGTGTCGACGTTCTTCCCCGGCCTCGACGCGGCGGGCTGGAACCCGCGTGACGGCCTCGGCGCGCTGCCCGACGGGACCGAGATCCCACGCCGGGCGGACCGGCCGGCGCTGGCCATGGTCGACTCCGACCGCGGGATCACCAACCTGCACGTGCCGAGCGACGTCATCATCGACGCCTCCATGCCCGCCGCCGTGCGCAGCTCGGGCCGGATGTGGAACCCCGAGGGTGAGCTCCAGGACACGAAGTTCGTCATCCCCGACCACTCGTACGCCCCGCTGTACGCCGAGACCGTCGAGCACTGCCGCACCCACGGCGCGTTCGACCCCGCGACGATGGGCACCACCCCGAACGTCGGACTGATGGCCCAGTCGGCCGAGGAGTACGGCTCGCACGACAAGACGTTCGAGATCGCCGCGCCCGGCCGGGTGCGGGTGGTGGACGAGGAGGGGAATGTGCTGCTCGAGACGGAGGTTGCCACCGGGGACATCTGGCGCATGTGCCAGACGCGGCACGCCCCGATCATCGACTGGGTGCGCCTGGCGGTGCAGCGGGCCCGCGCCACCGGCTGGCCGGCGGTGTTCTGGCTCGACGAGGAGCGCGCGCACGATGCGCAGCTGCTGGCCAAGGTCCGCCCGGCACTCGACGAGCTCGACACCGACCCGCTCCGGATCGAGATCATGGACGTCGCCCGCGCTGCCCGGTTCACGCTCGAACGGGCCCGGCGCGGTGAGAACACGATCTCGGTCACCGGCAACGTCCTGCGCGACTACCTGACCGACCTGTTCCCCATCCTCGAGCTCGGCACCAGCGCCAAGATGCAGTCGATCGTGCCCCTGATGGCGGGCGGCGGGCTGTTCGAGGCCGGCGCCGGCGGCTCGGCGCCCCGCCACGTCCAGCAGTTCCTGCGGGAGGATCACCTGCGCTGGGACTCCCTGGGGGAGTTCCTCGCCCTCGTCCCCTCCCTCGAGCTGTTCGCCGATCGTGAGGACAACCCGCGGGCACGAATCCTCGCCCGTAGCCTCGACGCCGCGACGGGACGGGTGCTCGAGGAGAATCGCTCGCCGCAGCGCGGAGCCGGCGAGCTCGACAACCGGGGCAGCCACTTCTATCTCGCGCTGTACTGGGCGCGGGAGCTGGCCGCCCAGGACGACGACCCCGAGCTGGCCGCCCGCTTCGCGCCGTTGGCCGAGCGGCTCCAGGCGGCCGAGGAGCAGATCGTGCGGGAGCTGAACCAGGTCCAGGGAGAGCCGGTCGAGCTCGGCGGCTACTACCGCCCCGACCCGGAGCGGGTGAGCCGGGCCATGCGCCCGTCGGACACCTTCAACCGCGCGATCGCCGCCCTGTGATGGGCGCGCTCCGGCTGGACACCCTGACCTGGCCGGAGGTGCGCGACGCCCAGGCCGCCGGGCGGAACACCGTCGTGATGGCGCTCGGGGCCACCGAGCAGCACGGCCCCCACCTGCCGCTGGCCACCGACGCGCTGATCGGCGACCACCTGGCCGCCGAGATCGCCGAGCGCCTCGACGCCTTCGTCGCCCCGACGCTCCGCATCGGCTGCTCGGCGCACCATCTGGCGTTCCCGGGCACGATGTCGATCGGCGAGGCGACGTTCGGCGCGGTCGTCGCCGACGTGGTCGAGTCGTTTCGCCGCGGCGGCTTTCGCCGGCTCGTCCTGCTCCCTACCCATGGCGGGAACTTCGGACCGCTGGCGGCGGCGCTCGAACGGATCAGCCCGGTCGACGGGATCGAGGTGCAGGCGCTCACCGACCTCGGCGCGCTCCTGGCCATCGCCCAGCTCGGCGCCGACGAGCACGGCGTCCCGTTGCCCGCGGGCGGCCTGCACGCCGGTGAATGGGAGACCTCGATGCTCCGGACGATCCACCCCGAGCTCGAGCATCCCGAGCGGCGGGCGGCCGGCTTCGTCGGCTCGCCGGAGCAGGCGCTGGGGACCCTGTTCGAGGCGGGCGTCGACGCGCTGGCCCCCAACGGCGTGATCGGCGACCCGACCGCGGCCGACGCCGCCCACGGTCGGCGCTACTGGGAGCGCGTGGTCGAGATCGTCCTGGCCGAGATCGGCTGAGCGCTACAGGGCGACGTCGTAGACGGTGCCCAGCTTCGCCCGCAGGTACGCGACGAACGGCCCGACGGCGATCGGGCCGCCGACCGTTCGCTCGAGCAGCTCGGCGGTGGAGAACTTCGAGCCGTGGCGGTGGACGTGCTCACGCAGCCACTCGCGCAGGGGCACCAGGTCGCCGGCCCCGGTCCGGGCGTCGAGGTCCGGCAGGTCGGCGTGGACCTGGGCCCACAGCTGCCCCGCGATCAGGTTCCCCAGCGCGTAGGTCGGGAAGTAGCCGATCAGTCCCGCCGCCCAGTGGACGTCCTGAAGGACGCCGTGCGCATCGTCGGGCACCTCGATCCCCAGATAGGCGGCCATCCGCTCGTTCCAGGCCGACGGGAGATCGGCCACCGCCAGGCGGCCCTCGATCAGCTCCTGCTCGAGCTCGAACCGCAGGACGATGTGCAGGCCGTAGGTCGCCTCGTCGGCCTCCACCCGGATGAGCGACGGCTGCACCCGGTTGACCGCGCGGAACAGCGCCTCGGGGTCGCGACCGGCCGGCGAGCTCGGATGGAGCGCGGCGATCCGGGAGGCGAGCACCGCGGCGAACGGGCGGCCCCGCCCGATCATGTTCTCCCACAGGCGGCTCTGGGACTCGTGGAGGCCGAGTGACCGGCCGTGACCCAGCGGCGAGCGACGCAGGCGGTCATCGACGCCCGCCTCGTACAGGCCGTGGCCGCACTCGTGCATCGCCCCGAACAGGCTGGAGGCGAAGTACGTCTCGTCCCACCGCGTGGTGATCCGCACGTCGCCGGCGCCGATCCCGGCGGCGAACGGGTGCACCGCATCGTCCAAGCGCCACCCGTCCTCGCCGTAGCCCATCAGGCCGATCACCTCGCGGGCCAGCCGGCGCTGGCGCTCGATCGGGAACGGGTCGTGGAGGATGGCGTCGTCCACTCGCTCGGCATGGCCGCGCAGGGTGGCGATCAGCGGCACGAGTGCGGCGCGCAGCTCGCCGAACAGGCGCTCGACATCGGCCGCGCGCATGTCCGGCTCGTAGTCGTCGAGCAGCGCGTCGTACGCGCAGTCGAAGTGATCGAAGCAGGCCACGTACTCGCGGGCGAGCTCGAGGTTGTGCTCCAGGTGGGGCACGAAGGCCCCGAAGTCGGAGCTCTGGCGGGCTGCCACCCACGCCTCCTGCCCGGTCGAGCCGGCCCGCGCCAGCTCGGCGGCCAGTTCGCTCGGCACCCGCCGCGCCTTGTCGTACGTGCGGCGCACCAGGCGCGTGAGGGCCGCTTCGTCGGACTCCGGGTCGTGGTGCTCGGCCGCCCGCTCGGCCTGGGCGAGCAGCCCGCCGGTGCGCTCGGAGACGAACGCCTCGTGGCCGATCCGCTCGAGCGTGGCCAGCGCGTCGGCGCGGGCGGCGGCGCCCCGGGGGGGCATCATCGTCTGCTGGTCCCACTCCAGCAGTTGCCCGGCGTAGCGGATGTCCTCGATCTCGGCCAGATGGCCGCGGAGGGTCGAGATGGGGTCGGCAGCGAGGCTCAGGCCTACCATTGCAGCATGTTCGGCCGTGGCGGCCAGGTGAGGCTGTTCGACGTGGCGGGGATTCGGATCGGCGTTGACGTCGGCTGGTTCCTCTGCCTGTTCCTGGTCATCATCTGGCTCTCGCCGTCGTTCCGGGTCGCCCTCGGCGGCTCGGAGGGGACCGCGTACGCCACCACGGTGATCAGCGCGCTGCTGTTCTTCGCCTCGCTCATCATCCACGAGCTCGGGCACGCGTTCATGGCGCGCCGCCAGGGGATCGCGGTGCGGAGCATCCAGCTGTTCCTGTTCGGCGGCCTGACCCAGATGTCGCGGGACAGCCGCACCGCCGGCGAGGAGCTGAAGATCGCCGCCGCCGGCCCGCTGGCCACGCTCGGCCTGGTCATCCTGTTCGGTGGGCTCGACCTCGCCCTGGTCGGTCCGGACCACCTGTGGCACGCGTTCCTGCTCGACGGGCGCGTGCGCTTCACGCCGGTCCTGCTGGCGCTGTCGTGGCTGCTGGTGATGAACGCGATCGTGCTCGTGTTCAACCTGGTGCCGGCGTTCCCGCTCGACGGCGGACGGATCCTCCGCGCGCTGGTGTGGGCGGCGCGGCGGGACAAGCGGACCGGGACGATCGTGGCGGCGCAGGTGGGCCGGGCCTTCGCCTACCTGCTGGCCGGCCTCGGCCTGTACCTGCTCGTGTTCGCCGGCGCCGGCTTCGGCGGGCTGTGGCTCGTGCTGCTGGCGTTCCTGCTCGGCCAGGCGGCCCGGGGCGCGCTCGTCCAGAGCGCGGTGTCGGCCAAGATCGAGGGGGTGCGGGTGGCGGACATCATGGACTGCTCGCCGGTTTCGATCTCGGGGGACGTCCCGGCCGAGCGGGCGCTCGACGAGTTCTTCCACCGCTACGGCTGGTCGTGGTTCCCAGTGGTCGACGCGGCCGGCCACTTCCTCGGCGTCGCCCGCCGAGAGCGCGCGCAGGCGGCCGCCGACGCCGGCGAGGGCTTCGTGGCGGTCGCCTCGCTCGTCGAGGGAGACGGGTGGCGGATCGAGGCGGGCAGCCCGATCAGCGAGGTGCTCGGCTCCGAGTCACTCGGGCGGCTCGGCGCGCTGATGGCGGTCGACCGCGACGGCGTGCTGCAGGGCGTGGTGACGATCGAGCAGGTTCGCCGCGCGCTGGCCTCGGCGCTCGGCGCCCCCGCGGCCTGACCCGCACCGGGGGGGACAAAGTGAGGCCGCTCGGGCCTCTTAACCAGTGTGGGTCATCCTCGTCCCCGTCCCCGCCCGCCCGGACCACCCGGACCGCCCCGGCCGCCCGGACCGCCCCGGCCGCCCGGACCGCCCACGGTTCAACCACCCCCGCCCGCACCGGGGCTTGAACCACGCGCCGCACATACGAGGGCTGATGGTTCAACCGTCATCGCGGTGCTCGGCGGTTGCACGGTCAGCGTCGCCCGCGGTGCGAGGCCGTTCGAGGTCATCCTCGCGCTGACCGGCGCCCAGCGCGGGCGGGTGGCGCGGTGGCAGCTGGCCGCCGCGGGACTGACGCGGGACGCCATCGACCGCAGCGTGCGAAGCGGCCGGCTCGTCGCGGAGTACCACGCCGTCTACGCGCTCGCCGGCACCGGTGAGCTCCCGCTGGCGGCGGAGACCGCCGCCGTGCTCGCCGGCGGACCGGGCAGCCGCCTCAGCTTCCACAGCGCCGCGGTGCTCTGGAAGCTGCGACCCGGGGTCGCCCGTCCGGTGCACATCACGGTTCCGCACCATCGGCGAGGTCCGACCCGCCAGCCGGGCATCGTCGTCCACCGCACGACGATCCAGGTCCGGGGGGACGTCCACATCCACCGCGGCCTGCCGGTCACCTCCCCCGCCCGCACGACGCTCGACGTCGCCGCCACCCTCCCGGATGCCGACGTGGCGCGGCTGCTCGACGAAGCGCTGTTCGCCCGCCGGCTGCTCAGCCGGCGCGAGCTTCTCCGGACACTCGCGACCGCCGGCGGCCATCCGGGCCGAGCTCGGCTGCGACGGGCCGCCGCCCCCCTGACCCGGCCGGCGCGCCCCGACTCGAAGCCGGAAGCGCGCCTGCTCGCGCTGATCAGCGCCGCCGGGCTGCCCGCGCCGCAGACCCAGGCCCCGATCCTCGGCTACCGCCTCGATCTGTACTGGCCCGACCGCGGGTTCGCCGTCGAGGTCGACACGTACGGCACGCACGGATCCCCCCGCCGCTTCGCGGCCGATCGCCGCAAGGACGCGCGGCTGCTCGCCGAGCGCGGCATCGTCGTCCTGCGCTTCACCGACACGCAGATCGCATCCCGGCCGTTCGAGGTGGTGGCCCTGCTCGCACGATCCCTAACATGAAACTTCCACAATCCGTTGAACAGACGTGAGAAACCGCCCTTCCTTAGAATCGAACCGTGCCCTCTCATGACGTCGTGATCATCGGCGCCGGTCTGGCCGGTCAGCGGGCCGCCCTGGCGGCGGCGCAGGCCGGGGCGACGGTGGCGATCATCTCGAAGGTCCATCCGGTCCGCTCGCATTCGGTGGCCGCCGCGGGCGGCATCAACGCCGCGCTCAACCCCGAGGACTCGTGGGAGTCGCATGCCTTCGACACCGTGAAGGGCTCGGACTACCTCGGCGACCAGGATGCGATCGAGGTCATGTGCCGCGAGGCGCCGGACGAGATCCTGTGGCTCGAGCACGCCGGCGTCACCTTCCACCGCAACGCCACCGGACACCTCGGCACGCGCGCGTTCGGCGGGGCGTCGGCCGCCCGCACGTACTACGTGGCCGACATCACCGGCCACGCGATCCTCCACGTGCTCTACGAGCAGCTGATGAAGTTCTCGGCCCAGATCGATCGCTATGAGGAGTGGTTCGCCACCGATCTGCTCCAGGACGACGAGGGCCAGTGCGTCGGCGCCATCTGCCGCGACCTGCGGGATGGCCACCTCGAGCTGTTCAACGCCAAGGGCGTCATCCTGGCCAACGGCGGCGCCGGCCAGGCGTACAAGCCGACGACGAACGGCCTGATCGTCACCGGCGACGGGATCGCCCAGGCCTACCGGATCGGCGCTCGGCTGATGGACATGGAGATGATCCAGTACCACCCGACGACGCTCGTGGGCAACGGGCTGCTCATCACCGAGGGAGCGCGTGGCGAGGGCGCCTGGCTGCTGAACGGCGAGGGCGACCGGTTCATGGAGAAGTACGCGCCGAACAAGCTCGAGCTGGCCTCGCGCGACGTGGTCTCCAGAGCCGAGCAGACCGAGATCAACGAGGGCCGCGGCTTTCCCGACGGCGCCGTCGCGCTCGACGTCACCAAGGTGCCGCGGCGGCGCACGCTCGAAGCGCTGCGGGAGATCGTCAACATCGGCCGCGACTTCGCCGGCGTCGACATCACCCGTGAGCCGATCCACATCAAGCCCGGCCAGCACTACATCATGGGCGGCGTCAAGACCGACGTCGACGGCCGGACGACGGTCCCGGGCCTGTACGCCGCCGGCGAAGTGGCCTGCGTCTCGGTCCACGGCGGCAACCGCCTGGGCGCCAACTCGCTGCTCGACACGCTCATCTTCGGGCGCCGCTCCGGCGCCCACGCGGCCGAACGCTCCGGGCACATGACGATGCCCAAGACGCCGAGCAGCCGCCTGGCCGACACCGAGCGGCACATGTCCGAGATCGTGAACCGCGAGCCCGGCGGACGCCGGGTGGCGGCGATCAAGCGCGAGCTCGGCGAGACGATGGACAAGTACTGCGCGGTGTTCCGGGACGCAGAGGGCCTGGCCGCCGCGCACGAGATCATCCGCCGGCTGGCGGAGGAGGCGACGACGGCCCCGATCGACGACCGCGGCACGGTGTTCAACCAGGATCTGATCGGGGCCATCGAGCTCGGTTACATGCTCGACTGCGCCGAGGCGATCGTGGTCGCCGCGCAGGAGCGCAAGGAGAGCCGAGGGGCCCAGTCGCGCACCGACTTCCCGGGGCGCAACGACGACGAATGGCTCAAGCACATCGACATCTCGGTCAACGGGGGCGACGTGCCGACGGTGAGCTATTCGCCGGTGACCATCACCCGCTGGCAGCCCCAGGAAAGGACGTACTAGCCGATGCCGGAGTACACGCTGCGCATCCGCCGCTTCGACCCGCAGGCGGGTCAGGCCGCCTACTGGGACGAGCACACCGTGGAGCTGAACGAGACCCAATCGGTGCTGGACGCGCTGCTCAAGGTGCGCGACGAGGTCGACGGATCGGTCGGCGTGCGCTGCTCCTGTCAGCAGGCGATCTGCGGCAGCTGCGGGGTGCGGATGAACGGCAAGCCGGGCCTCGCCTGCAACACGCACCTGAAGGAGGCTGCCGCCCGCGGGCACGGCGCCGGCTGGAATCCGGAGCCCGGTGAGGACACCGAGCCGGAGAAGAACCCGGAGGTGATCGAGGTCGAGCCGATGGGCAACATGCCCGTGATCAAGGACCTGATCGTCGACATGGACGCCGTCCACTGGAAGAAGATCCAGCGCGTCACGCCGTGGCTGATCAACTCCCAACCCGTGCCCGAGCGGGAGTACATCGTCCCGCACGAGAACATGGTCGACGTCACCCAGACGATGGCCTGCATCCAGTGCGGCGCCTGCGTCTCGGACTGCCTGGCGATGGAGGTCGACCCGGGGTTCGTCGGGCCGGCGGCGAGCGCCAAGGCGTACCGGTTCGTCGGCGATCCGAGAGACGCCGAGCACGCCGGGCGGCTCGCCGACCTCGCCGAGGATCCGCATGGGATCTACGACTGCACCCACTGCTTCAACTGCATCGACGCCTGCCCCAAGGGCGTCGACCCGATGAGTCAGATCATGCGCCTGAGGCGCAAGGCCGGCTCCGATTTCGACATCAAGGACGGCAACAACGGCTACAACCACGAGCACGCGTTCGTGAAGAACATCCGTCGCAACGGCCTGCTGCACGAGGCCGACCTGCTGCCCGACTCGTACGGCGGCAAGTTCAACCCGGCGGCGGGCAAGGAGCTGATCAGCTCGCTGCCGACGGCGGTGAAGGGCCTGGCGCGCGGCAAGATGACGCCCAAGACGGCGCTGCTGCATCCACATAAGGCGCCCAAGGAGGTCAAGCGGATCTTCGACACGGTCGAGGGCCGCGAGGAGCGAGTCGAGCTCAACCTGTACGTCACCGGCTACGAGGACGATCCGGAGGAGGGCGGCAAGCAGACCACCGAGGCGGGCGAGCCGAATGCCCAGGGCACGCCCGAGGCCACCGGCGCCGGGCAGCGCGAGCCCTCGGCGCAGACGCTCAACGCCGACGAAGTGCAGTCCGAGACCGAGAGCGAGGACGCGTGAAGGTCGCCTACTGGCCCGGCTGCGTGAGCCGCGGCTTCACCCCTGAGCTCCATGGCTCGATGGCCGCCGTTGCCCCCCTGCTCGACATCGAGCTCGTGCCGCTCGACCGCGCGTCGTGCTGCGGCGCCGGCGTGATCGCCGAGCACAACCAGGAGTTGGCCGACACACTGAACGCGCGGACGTTCGCGCTCGCCCAGCAGGTGGACGGGGCCGAGCTGATGATGAACATCTGCTCCACCTGCCAGGGCGCGCAGTCCGAGTGCCAGGAGCGCCTGGACGCCAACTCCGAGTACCGCGAGCAGATCAACGGCAACCTGCGCGAGGAGGGCCTCTCCTACGAGAAGGGCCTGACGAACAAGAACTTCCTCTGGCTGCTCGTCGAGGAGATCGGCCTGGAGAACCTCCGCCGGCAGGTCAAGCGGCCCCTGGAGAACCTGCGGGTCGGCCCGTTCTACGGCTGCTACATCGTCCGTCCGGTCAACCGGCTCGGCATCGACGAGGAGCACCCGCGCGACCGCTACATGCACTGGGTGATCGAGGCGCTCGGCGGCACCGTGGTCGACTACGCCGGCGTCTACAAGTGCTGCGGCTTCCCGATCATCACGATGAACAAAGAGGCCTCACTGGCCCAGGCCGGTCGGCACGTCGGCGACGCCATCGACGCCGAGGCGGACTGCCTGGTCGTCCCCTGCCCCCTCTGCCACCTGAACCTGGACCTCCAGCAGCCGGTGGCCGAGAAGGTCGTCGGTCGCGCGCTGGGCCTCCCGGTCCTCCACCTCCCCCAGCTCGTCGGCCTGGCCCTCGGTCTCTCGCCCAAGGAGCTCGGGATGAACAAGCACATCGTCAAGCCGACCGCGGTGGTCGACTGGTCGACCTCGGTGGTGGCCGGCGCCGGCACCGCCGGCGGCTGGTAGCCCGCCTCGGCGCTTAACGATCGAGAGCGAGGCTCCCGCGCCTCGCTCTCGGTCCGTACCCAGCGTTCCGTCCCAACGGAAACTCTCGCGTTGACCATGGTGCCGGGTCGTGACCGCCGCGTCGTCCCCTCGCCGGGGTGATCTTGGCGCCTGCGGGGGGATGCCCACGGGTGATGTCCGTGTCACCCCTGGCCGATATGCTCATGGTGGCGTCGCGGCTGGCGCCCGCTCTCATGGCCCTTCGCCCCGCCGTCACCGTCGTCATCGCCCGCTTCGAGGACATCGTCGAGCGGGGGCTACGCGCGCTCGTCGAGGAGGATCCGAGCCTGGCGCTCGCCGCCGCTGGGGTCCCGCACGCCGAGCTCCTGGGCACCCTGCATCGGCACGGGCCCCAGGTCGCGCTCGTCAACTTCGGCTCGCTGGCCTCCGCCGCCGAGATCCGCGCCCTCCACCGTGCCGCACCGGAGACCCGCCTGGTCGTCCTGGCCAACCGGCCCACGGCAGCGGAATCACGGCAGCTGCTGGCCTTCGGCGCCACCGCCTGCCTGGCCAAGAGCTCGGAGGCCCGGGACGTCCGTCACGCCATCCATCTCGCCTCCCGCGGACTGCACGTACTGCCGCCGATGGCGCTCGAGCCCGAGGCCCCGGCTGGACCGGACCTCCTCACCCCGCGCGAGGCCGACGTGCTCGAGCACCTCCAGGCAGGACGCGCGAACGCCGAGATCGCACAGGCGCTCCACGTCAGCGTGGAGACGGTCCGCACGCACGCGCGCCGGATCTACCGCAAGCTCGGCGTCAGGACGCGACGGGAGCTTCAGGCTCGCCGCTGAGCGCCCGGACGCCCGCCACGAGCTCGGCGATCTGGATCGCGTTCGTCGCCGCGCCCTTGCGCAGGTTGTCCGAGACCACCCACAGGCTGAACGCCCGCGGGTGCGAGTCGTCGTCACGGATCCGCCCGACGAACACCGCGTCGCGCCCCGCGGCGCCCAGCGGCGTCGGCACGTTCGACTCCAGGCTGATCCCGGGCGCACCGGCCAGCAGCTCGCGCACCTCGGCGGCGCCGATCGGCTCCCGCGTCTGGACGTTGACCGCCTCCGAATGGCTGACGTGGACCGGGACCCGGACGCAGGTGACCGACACGCCGATCGACTCGTCCTCGAGGATCTTGCGCGTCTCGAACATCATCTTGCGCTCCTCGTCGGTGTGGTCGTCGCCGGCCGGGAACGATCCGGCGGCGCCGATGACGTTGAACGCGATCGGCTCCGGATAGACGCTCGGCACGGGCGGCGCGGCCCCATGCAGGACAGCGTGGGCCTGGCCGTCGAGCTCGTCGAGCGCCGCCTTCCCGGTCCCCGACACCGACTGATAGGTGGCGACGATGAGCCGCTCCACCCCCACCGCACGGTGGATCGGGGCCAACGCCACCATCAGCTGCATCGTCGAGCAGTTCGGGTTGGCGATCAGCCCACGGTAGCCGTCGAGCACGTGCGGGTTCACCTCGGCGACGACGAGCGGGATCGCCGGATCGCGGCGAAACGCCGAGGAGTTGTCGATCACCGTCGCGCCGGCGGCGACGAACCTCGGCCCCCACTCGCGGGAGACGCCGGCGCCCGCGGAGAACAGCGCGATGTCGAAACCCTGGATCGTGTCGTCGGTCAACGGCTGGACCGGGGAGGTCGCGGCTGCGCCGAGGGTGCGACCGGTCGAGCGCCCGGAGGCGAACGGGACGATCTCGCCGGCGGGGAACCGGCGCGCCGCCAGCAGCTCGAGCATCGTCGTGCCGACGACCCCGGTGGCCCCGACGACCGCGACGCGGGTCATCGCGCCTCCTGCCCGATCGGCCGCTCGGCACGGACGTCCCGCTCCCCCAGGGAGAACGCACTGTGCAGCGCGCGCACCGCCTGGGGGACGTCGGCGGCCTGGATGACGCAGGAGATCTTGATCGGCGAGGTCGAGATCATCTCGATGTTGATCTCCTCGGCGGCCAGCGTCTCGAACACCTGCGCGGCCACGCCCGGATGCGAGCGCATGCCCGCACCGACGATCGACACCTTGCCGATCTCCGGATCGCGCTCCACCCGGTCGATCCCGAGCTCGGCGATCACCGGCTCGAGCGCCCGGTCGGCGGCCGGCAGATCCTCGGCCGAGAGCGTGAACGACACCTCGGCGCGTTGACCGGCACCGCGCGGCTCGTTCTGGATGATCGTGTCGAGGTTGCAACCGGCGTCGGCCAGCGCGCGGAAGATGGCGGCCGCCGCACCGGGCCGGTCCGGGACGCCGAGGAGCGTGATGCGAGCCTCCTCGCTCGAGTGGGTGACGGCGGTGATGAGCGGGTGTTCCATCGTCTCGTTCTCTCCGAGGACAACGGTACCGGGGGCATCTTCGAAGCTCGATCGACAGTGGATTTGCACCCCGTGGGTCCGGGCGTACTCCACCGAGCGCAGCTGGAGGACCTTCGCCCCCGACGCGGCCATCTCGAGCATCTCCTCGAAGGAGACGAACGGCAGCTTGCGGGCGTCCGGGACGATCCGTGGGTCGGCGGTGAACACCCCGCGCACGTCGGTGTAGATCTCGCACACCTCGGCACCGAGCGCAGCGGCCACCGCCACCGCGGTGGTGTCCGAACCGCCGCGTCCGAGCGTCGTCACGTCGCGGCTGGTGGAAACCCCCTGGAAGCCGGCCACGAGCACGATGAGGTCCTCGGCCAGCGCGTCCCGGATGCGGTCCGCCCGCACATCGAGGATCCTTGCCTTCGTGTGCGAGGCGTCGGTCACGATCCCCGCCTGCGAGCCGGTGAGCGAGATCGCCCGATGCCCCAGGTCGTTGATCGCCATCGCGCACAACGCGCAGGAGATCCGCTCGCCGGTCGACAGCAGCATGTCCATCTCCCGGGGGTCCGGAAACGGCGAGACCTCCTCGGCCATGGCCACCAGCTCGTCGGTGGTGTGGCCTCGGGCGGAGAGCACGGCCACCACCCGCTTGCCGGCGTCGCGCTGGGCGACGATCCGGCGCGCGGCGCGCTTGATCCGCTCGGCGTCGGCCACCGAGGTGCCGCCGAACTTCATCACCACGGTGGGCTGGTCGGGCATCGCCCGTGAGGGTACGCGGTGAGTCCGAGCCGTCGGCCGGCGGCTGGCCCGGCTCGGGGCGGTGGGAATCGTCCTGGTCGGGTTGGCGATCGTGCTGGTGGGCCTCGACGCGTCCGGGTCGGCGCCGCCGCGCTACGTGCCACCGGGCGGGCGGTCGATCACCGTCCCGACGGCGGCGCCGCGCCTGGTGGCGCCGCCGCCTTCCGCCTTTCACCCGGCCGCCGCGGCCGTGCGGGCGGCGAACGCGATGCGCCTCCCCGCTCGCGTGGCCCAGCTGTTCCTCGTCTCGGTGCCCGGAACCGATCCGAGCACGGATGCCGCGTCGCTGGTCGGCCGACCGTGGGGCGGCGTGGTGCTCCGCGCCGGCAACGACGCCGGTCCGGCCCTCGCCTGCCCTGGTGAGCGAGCTGCGCGCCGGCCTGCCGGTCCCCGCAGGCGTCCGGCCGCTGATCGCGGCCGCCCAGCCGGGCGGCCCGGGGACCGCCTTCCCCGCCCTGCCGCCGAGCGGGGAGGCCGCGCTCGGCGCGGCGGGCGACCCGGCCGCCGCCGCGCGGCAGGCGTCGCTCGCCGGAGCCCGGCTGCGGACCCTCGGGATCGCGATGACGCTCGCGCCGGTGGCAGACGTCGACGTGGCGGACGGGGCGTTCAGCGACCGGCTGTTCGGCACCGACCCCCCGGCGGTGGCGCGGTTCACCATGGCGGCGCTCAGCGGTTACGCGCGGGCCGGGGAGATCGCCGCCGTCGGCCACTTCCCCGGCCAGGGGAGCGCGTCGACCGATCCCGACACCACCCCCGACGCCACGGTCGGCGGATCGCTGGCCACCCTGCGAGCGAGCGATCTCGTGCCGTTCGCCGCCGTGGTCGCGCGGGCGCCGGTGATTGAGATGTCGAACGCCACGTACGCCGCCTTCGATGGTGTCACCCCGGCCTCGCTGCTCGCACCGGCGGTGGCCCTCCTGCGCAACGAGCTCCACTTCCCGGGGGTGGTGCTGAGCGACGATCTCGACGCCACGCTCGCCATTCCTGGGTCGACGCCGGGCAGCGCGGCGCTGAGCGCCCTGCACGCGGGCGATGACCTGCTGTTCATCTCGGGGGCCCCGAGCGACCACGCCGCGGCGTACGGAGGTGTGCTCGCCGCGGCCCGGCGGGAGCCGGCCGTGCGGGCACTCGTGCACCAGGCGCTGCTGCGCGACCTGACGCTCAAGGCACGCTACGGCCTGCTTTCGCGCTGAGCACAGCGACCGGTCACGCTGTGCAGCACCGCCGAGGTGGCCGCTCCGTGATCCGCACCAGCCGTCCTGGGGCTCAGCCCGGACTACAGCGCGCGGCGACCGACCAGCGCCCGCCCCAGCGTCAGCTCGTCGGCGTACTCCAGGTCGGCGCCGACCGGCAGACCCGCTGGCCAGGCGGGTGACCGCCAGCGCGGGGTCGACCGTGCGCAGCGCACCCGCGATGTGCAGGGCCGTGGCCTCGCCGGTGGTGGTCGGGTTGGTGGCGATGACCACCTCCCGCACCGCGCCGCCCCGGCAGCGCTCGATGAGCTCGGCGATCCGCAGGTCCTCTGGGTCGATCCCGTCGATCGGCGACAGTGCGCCGCCCAGCACGTGGTAGCGCCCGGTGAACTCGTGCGTGCGCTCGATCGAGATGACGTCGGAGGGCTCCTCGACCACGCAGAGCGACGCCGGATCGCGTCGCTCGTCGGCGCAGATCCGACAGCGCGGCCCGTCAGCGAGGTTGAAGCACACCTCGCAGAGCCCGATCCGCTCCTTGACCTCCCGGATCGCCTCGGCCAGCGCCAGGGCGTCGGCCTCCTCGGCCCGGAGCAGGTGGAACGCCAGGCGCTGCGCGGTGCGGCCGCCGACGCCCGGAAGCTTCGAGAGCTCGGTGATCAGGCGCTGGACGGGCGGTGCGTACACGCGCTCTACATGCCGGGGAGCCCGAGGCCACCGAAACCGCCGGCGATCCCGCCGAGCTTCGAGCTGGCGAGCTCCTGCGCGGCCCGCAGGCCCTCATTGACCGCGGCCAGCACCATGTCCTGGAGCAGCTCGACGTCGTCCGGATCGATCGCCTGCGGGTCGATCGTGATCGACTTGACGTGGAGCTCGCCGGTGACCTGGACGGTGACCATGCCCCCGCCGGCCGAGGCGTCGACCACCTCGTCCTTGAGCGACTCCTGGGCCTGGAGCATCTCCTGCTGCATCTTCTGCACCTGCTTGAGCATCTGCTGCATGTTCGGCTGGGGTGGCATCAGGCCGTCCTCCCGTTCTCGTGTCCGTCGGTTTCGTCCTCCCGGAGCTCCTCGGCATCGAACTCCTCCAGGAAGCGTCGCACGAGCTCGTCGCCCGACAGGGTGGCGGTCGGCGCGGACGCCGCTTCCGCGTCGTCGCGCACTGCGTAGCGAAGGCCCAGGCGGCGCCCGGTCACGGTGCGCAGCGCCTCGGTCGCGATCCGGCGATGGTCCTCCTGCTCGGCCTTGCGCTTGAGGAACGCGGCCGCCGCCGGGAACGCCACCGTCAGCCGATCGTCCTCCAGCGCCACCGGGCGCGCCCCGTCGAGCAGCGCGGCGATCATCACGTTCCGCTCCCGGATGATGTCGATCACCGCGGGCCAGGCGGTGGCGATCGCCTGAAGGTCGGCGGGCGGGGGCGGCGCGGCCGGCGGCTCCGACGAGGTGGCGGTCGGCGGGGACGGTGACGCGGGCACGGGACCCGCATCCCCGTGATCGACCCGGCTCGATGGCGGAGGCCCGGCGGGCGCGGGGGCCGAACCCCCCCTCTCCAGGTGTTCGATCCGTGTGAGCAGGGCGCTGGCCGACGGATCGAGCCGGGGCGCGGCGGCCTTGACCAGCACGAGCTCGAGCTGGATCCGGGGCTGCGCGCCGTCCGCGGTCGCCTCGGTCGCCTCGGCGACCAGGTCGAGCAGCCGGACCGCGTCGGCATCGCCGAGCCGCCCGGCCTGCTCGGCCAGCCGGGCATCACGCTCGGGGGTGATCCATAGCTCCGGGGGCACCTCGCCGAGCACCTGGACGATGAGCAGCTCGCGCGCGTGTGCCTCGAGGTCGCGAAGCACCTGCCCCGGGTCGCGCCCCGACTCGGCGAGCTGGTCCGCCGCCCGCAGCGCCTCGGCCGGATCACGGGCCAGCACCGCGTCGACCGCGGCGAACAGCTGCTCGGCATCGGCGACGCCGAGCACCGACAGCACATCGGCCGGGACGATCGGCTGATCTCCGGCGTAGGTCACGAGCTGCTCGAGCGTGCCGAGCGCGTCGCGGAAGCTCCCGGTGGCGTGGCGGGCGACCAGGGCCAGCGCGCCGCTGTCGATGTCGATCCCCTCCTGGGTGGCCACACGCCTCAGCACCGTGGCCACCTGCTCCACCGAGGGGCGCCCGAAGTCGAAGCGGTGGCAGCGATCGACCACCGTCGGCAGCACCTTCTGGGCCTCGGTGGTGGCCAGGACGAAGATCGTGCGCGGCGGCGGTTCCTCGAGCGTCTTGAGGAATGCGTTCCAGGCCTGCGGGGAGAGCATGTGCGCCTCGTCGAGGATGTAGACCTTGTGCTTGCCGCTGACCGGCGCGAACGCGACCTTGTCCCGCAGGTCGCGGATGTCGTCCACCGAGTTGTTCGAGGCGGCGTCCATCTCGATCACGTCGAGCGAGGTGGCGCTCTGGATCGCCCGACAGGCGTCGCAGGTGCCGCAGGGGGTGACCGTCGGCCCCTGGTCGCAGTTCAGGCAGGCGGCGAGGATCTTCGCCATGCTCGTCTTGCCCGTCCCGCGGGAGCCGACGAACAGGTAGGCGTGATGGAGCTGATCGCGCTCAACCGCGTTCTGCAGCGTGCGCACCACCGCCTGCTGGCCGACGACGTCGGCGAACGTGCGAGGCCGATGGCGGCGGTACAGGGAAGGGCTCGACATGGGGCCTGGCCGAGTCTAGATCGGGGGCGGCCTGGGACCCGAGCTTTGGCACGAACGAGACGAAATACGCCTGGTTCGTGCCAAGGAGTGGACCGTGCACCCTCCGTCGAAGCTCGTTCCCGGGGCGCGGCCGTGGCCGCTGGGCTCCGGTCGGCACTCCCGCCGCGCCTGGAGGTGACCGCTTAAGGCTGCTTCCTTCCGGACCTGACCTGGTTCACAGCTCTCCATCGCGCCGGGACCGAACCATCACCGCCCATGGCCGGGCGCTGACCCTGGGCCGATGACCCCTCGGGAGGGAATTCAGCCCCGCTAGAGCGGATTGCGGGTACAGGGCACCGCTAGCACCCCGCCTAGCACGGTCCAGCCGGGACTCTAGCGTGACGCAGACGGGTCCAGCGCGGCGGCGATCCGCCGCCGTGGCCCGCTGGCGTCGGATCCACGTCAGCTCCGTGACGGGACCGCAACTTCCGGCGGGGGCAGGTGCTTTGCTCCTCATATGGACTACGTGCGCACCGCTGAGAACCGCCGCCTGCTCCGTTTCCTCGCCGTCCTCGCCGGGTCGCTCGGCGTTGCCTGCGCCACCGCCGGCGGCGCACTGGCGAGCGTCTACGTGTTCCCGGTTCCGGGCGCGCACTACGCCTCGCCACAGACCCAGATCACCTTCCGCGGCATCGCCCCGAGCCGGCTCGGCACCGTGACGGTCACCGGGTCGCGCAGCGGCAGGCACAGCGGGCGCATGCTCACCGACTCCGACGGGGACGGCGGCAGCTTCGTCCCGAGCTCGGCGTTCACGCCCGGAGAACGGGTGACGGTGACGACCGGCGTCGCGCTCGAGGGCGGCAAGAGCGACAGCTACCAGTTCATCGTTGCCGTGCCGGCGCGCTCGCTCGGCATCGCGACCGGGAACTACACGGGTCGCGCCAAGGGGGACGTGATGAGCTTCCAGTCCCGGCGCGATCTCCAGCCCCCCGCGATTCGCGTGTTGAAGCAGGACTCCGACCTGTCCGCCGGTGACATTCTCACCGGCAATCAGGCCGGACCGCTGCAGAACGGCCCGATGGTCCTCGACCCGGCGGGCAACCTCGTGTGGTTCAAGCCGCTGGCCCGCAACACCTACGCAGCGGACGTGCGAGTACAGACGCTGAACGGGGCCCCGGTGATCACCTGGTGGCAGGGCGGGACGACCGGCGGCATCGGCGACGGCGTCGACGTCATCGACGACACGAGCTATCGGCAGCGCTACGTCGTCCGCGCGGGCAACGGCCTGCACACCGACCTGCACGAGTTCCTCCTGACGCCGCAGGGCACCGCGTGGGTCACCGCCGACTACCCGGTGTACGCGAACCTGTCCTCGGTGCACGGTCCGAGCAACGCACCGGTCCTCGACGGTGTCGTGCAGGAGATCGACGTCAAGACCGGGCTCGTGCTGTTCCAGTGGGACACGCTCGACCACGTGCCGGTGACCGACAGCTACTCGTCGTACTCGAGCAAGGACCCGTTCCCGTTCGACTACTTCCACATCAACTCGGTCCAGCCCAGCCCGGACGGCAACGTCCTCATCTCGGGGCGCAACACCTGGGCGGGGTACGACGTCAACCCGAACACGGGCGCGGTCAACTGGAACCTCGGCGGCCGGCACTCCACGTTCACCTTCGGCAGCGGCGCCAGCTTCGCCTGGCAGCACGACGTGCGCATGCTCAGCCCGACCCAGGTGACGCTGTTCGATGACGGAGCCGGCGACTACGCTGTCCATCACCAGTCGCGCGCGCTCAGCCTGACCCTCGACCTCACCCACCGCATCGCCACGCAGGGCTTCGAGTTCGAGCATCTGCCATCGCTGCTGGCCTACTACGAGGGCAACTCGCAGCTGCTCCCCGACGGCAACTACATGGTCGGCTGGGGCGGCCAGCCCTACTTCACCGAGTTCAGCCCCACCGGCAGCGTCCTGTTCGACGCCCGCTTCGTCGACGGCAACACCACCTATCGGGTGTATCGCATGCCATGGACCGGCATCCCGAACACGCGACCGGCCGTCGCCGCCAATCGTGGCCGAGGCATCATCGCGGTGTACGCGAGCTGGGACGGCGACACCCAGGTCACGGGATGGCGGATCCTCGGCGGGACGTCGGCGTCGAAGCTGGCCACGGTGGCCACGGTGGCCAAGAACGGCTTCGAGACCCGAACGGTTCTTCGCACCGAAGCGTATGTGGCGGTGCAGGCGCTCAACTCGGCCGGGCGGGTGCTCTCGCAGTCGGTGACGGTCGCGCCGCGCTGAGCGGCGCGTATCATCGAGGCGCTCCGGGCGCGTAGCTCAGTGGGAGAGCGCTCGCTTCACACGCGAGAGGTCGCTGGTTCGAGCCCAGCCGTGCCCATCCGCAGGACCGCCCGCTCCCGCGAGCGGAGACGACTACCTGACGGCCTGGCCGGTGCTGGTGAACCGGCTCGAGGTGCCGAGCACGCGTCCGCGCGCATCGAGCGCCTGGACCCTGAACGTGCCGTAGCTCGATCCGACCGGGATCGTGGTCTCGAACGCCGACCTCGGGTGCGTCGCCACCGCGGTCAGCCGGCCGCCGGCCGGCCCCGCCAGCACCCGCCACGAGGCGAGCCGGGTGGCGCCGTTCCAGCTCGCGTACACCGTGGTCTGACCGGCTGACCGGCGCGCGGCGCCGGATGGCGGGGACAGCGGCAGGCCGACCCACGGCTCCAGGCGGGCGCGGTAGGTGAGATCCGGATCGGGCAGCGTGACGTCCCACACCAGCTGCCCAGACGGGGTGAACTCCGAGATGTACGGCGCCGAGCCCCAGCCGACGAACTCGTTGCCGTTGGGCAGCGGCTGGACGCTGCCCATGTAGTCGGCGTCGAAGCCCGTGCCGTGGCTGAACTGCCCGACGAGCGCCGCGGTGCGCGTCGCCTGATCGAGCTTCAGCACCAGCCCCCGCGACGCGCCCGTGGGTGAGACGTACGTGCCGCCGCCGGTGATCTGGCAGCAGTGGTCGTCGAACAGCGTCACGAGCGGCGACCCCGGATACACGGCGACGTCGTGCTGCCATTCGAACCGGGCCGCGGGAGCGAGCTTGAAGCTCGAGTGGGGGCCGCCGAGCTGCCAGAGGATCCGCCCCCCGGCGATGTTCACCCTGTAGGCGGTCCAGGTGTTGCGCATCGAGACGACGAACGTCCCGTCACCCGGGACGTCGATCGCGTTGACGTGGTAGGCGTCCCACGGGAAGCCGTTGGTGGGCAGCGAGGCGCGCGAGTCGTCGAGCGGTATGTGCTTGAGCGCGTCCCACGTGTACAGCAGCCGCCCGGTTCTCAGGTCGTACTCCTGAACCGCCGAGTCGATCAGCGCCCCGTTGTAGGCGCCCCCGTAGCGCGACAGGTTCATCGGGAGGTTCCGGTTGGCCGTCACCCAGGCCGTGTCGCCGCGGATCACGAGCTCGTGCAGCGTCAGCACCCATCCGGCGGCGCCTTGCAGCGTGGCCACCCGCCGATAGTGCTGATCGACGATCACGTACCTGCCGCTCTCGGTGGCCCCGGTGTTGGTGATGACGCCCTGCCACCACGCCAGTACCGGCTTCCCCTGATAGGTCTGCAGGCTGAGGTTGCCGGCGACCTCCGACTGGGGCACCGGCTGGAACCACACCGGCTGCAGCGAGCGGTCGATGATCAGCGGGCCGCTCTGGCCCACCATCGGTGGGTAGCTGAGGTTGTAGAAGTTCGTCAGCAGGATGTAGCCCGGGGCGAGGTACCTGGGGTTCGTGGTGACGTGGGATTTGATCACGGGCGGGTGCAGCCCGGGCGCCGACACGTACGTGTAGGCGCCATCGCTGGTGTAGGCCCCGATCGGTGCGCCGTGGGAGCCACCGACGGCGAAGTCGATCCCGACGAACGCGGCGAGCAGCAGCACCGTCAGGGTCGCGATCTGGACCCGCCGCCTGACGGACGGCCGCTCGCCGAGCCGGGGCAGCAGCAGGAAGGTGGCCAGCGCGGCCGTCGCCGTCAGGCCCGCGCCAATGTAGTAGCCGAGCCGAAATCCGTCGGTCAGGGCCTGCGACACTCCGACTCCGTGCCCGATCCGGTCGCTCGTCAGCGTTGTGGCGAGCGTGATCAGCACCGCGAGGCCGAGGCCGCCCCCCACCTGGCGGGAGGTGTTGACCAGCCCGGACGCGAGTCCCTGCTGCCCCGGCTTGGCGCTCTGGGTGGCGGCGATCGTCGACGGCACGATCGACATCCCGATCCCGGCCGAGGTGAGGATCCCGGGGACGACCACGTACACGATGGCGCTCCCGCTGGACGCGATCTTGGTGAACAGCAGCAGGCCCACGGTCATCATCGTCAGTCCCGCTCCGAGCACCGCGCGGACCCCGAACCGGGTGACGAGCTTCCCGGCGCTGCGCGCCACGACCATGATCGTCAGCGCCATCGGGAGGAAGGCCAGGCCCGCCTGGAGCGGCGAGGCACCGAGCACCTGCTGGAGGTACAGCGAGCTCAGGTACCACATCGGGAACAGGGCGGCGCTGAACAGCAGCACGACCAGGTTCGAGTCCCGGAGCGGCTTGGTGAGGTCCCGGAGCGGCACCAGGGGGTCTGCGGCCACCCGCCCCTCGATCACGCCGAATGCCGCCAGCAGCACGAGCCCACCGACGATCGGACCGAGCGCCCCGGCCGCGTGCCAGCCGCGCAGCCCGGCCTCCACCACCCCGTAGACGAGCACCATCTGGCCGACCGTCAGCGTCACCGCTCCGGCGAGGTCGAAGCTCGCGCCATCGGTGCCGCGCCGCCGGTCGCTCACCACCCGGAAGGCGATGAGCGCCACCCCCAGCCCGATCGGCGGGTTGATGAGCAGCACCCAGCGCCAGCTGATCGCCTGGGTGATGATCCCGCCGAACAACGTCCCCGCCGCCCCCCCGAGCCCGTTCATCGCCGCCCACAGCCCGATCGCCCGGTGCAGCTGCGGGCCCGGGGCAAACGTGGAGGTGATGATCGCCAGCGACGAGGCGGCCATGAACGCGCAGCTGAACCCCTGGACGGCGCGGGCGCCGATCAGCATCTCCTGACTCTGCGCCACGCCGCCCGCGAGCGAGGCCAGCCCGAACAGGATCAGCGCCGAGACCAACACCCGGCGGCGGCCGAGCCGGTCGGCGGCGCGGCCGCCGAGCATCAGGAAGCCGGCGAACGTGATCGCGTACGCGTCGACCACCCACTGCAGGACGGCCGAAGAGAAGCCGAGGCTTGACTGGATCGATGGCAGGGCGACGTTGACGATGCTCAGGTCGAGGATCACCATGAACTGAGCGACGCAGCAGACGACCAGGATCCAGCCCGTTCGTGAGCCGGGTCCCGGCTGCGGCGCCACCGCCGGCGGAGCGGCGCCGGGACGGTCGTCCGGGCCGCGGGTCGCGGTACCGCTCATCGGTGGCGCACCTCCGCGGCGTTCTGCGGCCCTGCCCCCTCTACGCTGTAGCCTCGAAACCGGAGCAAGGGGATGGGCCTGATGAAGAGAACACTACTAGCGGTCGCAGCCGCCCTCGTGGTTGCCGGCTGTGGCGGATCCTCACACAAGAGCTCGACGAAGACTGTCGCGTCGACGTCGTCCACCACGACCACGACGAAGCACGCGCCGAAGGCCAAGCGGAAGAGGCGCAGGGCCGCCCACCACCGGACGGTCATCCACCCGGCGGCACCCAGTGGCAGCAGCACCCAGCTCACCACCACGTCGAGTTCTACCCCGGTCCCCAGCGTCGCGCCGCCGACGCCCGCGCCTGCGCCGGCACCCGCGCCGGCCCCGGTCGCGCCGGTCACCCGGCCGCCGGCGCCGACCTCGTCCCACCAGACGACGACCGTGCAGGTCACGTCGACCAGGACGAGTGCGGCGGGCGGGTCAACCACGAGGCGCCCGGGGTACTCAGACACGGCTCGAGCTGCCGGCGGCTACGGCGTCGCGGCCGGAGCCTGCGTGGCTCGCCATCCCTGCAGGGCAGCCAGCGCCCCGTCGACGATCCGCTCGACGAACATCTGGCTGTCGTTCACGTGCGGGAACGGCGCATTGGGAACCGGCAGCTCGAGGAACTCGCAGAGCGGCTCCCAGCCATCGCCGGGCGACCACACGAGCAGCCGGTCGGCGGGCACCGTCTCCTGCACCTCGGCGTTGAACCGCTCCATCGCCGCTCGCATCGAATCGGCGGTGGTGGCGCTGCCGGCGTCGATCAGGCCGCTGCGTCGCCACATCTCCTCCATCAGCTCGATGTAGCCGCGCCACTGGGCATCGACCCGGCAGCGGGCGGAGGACAGGTCGTGGATCAGGATGTCGCCGAAGAAGATCCCCCAGACCGTCTCGCGCATGCTCCGTTCCCACGCGTCGGCGTCCCGGACGCTGAGCAGAACCTTGGCGTCGGGATACTGCTCCACGAGCTCCCGGTAGAAGTACGAGCCAGGCCAGTCGACGGTGGCCTCGAAGCCGCCGAACACCTCCTCCCACCGGGCGTCGCCGTCCAGCGCACGGCGCCACTCGGAAGCCAGGTCCAGATCGCCCAGGACGTTGACCATGTGGTAGCAGGGGTCGAACCCCAGCATCTCCAGCGCCACCTTCTGGGACAACGTGCCCGTGCGCGGGAGGCCCGCACCGATCAACCTCATCTCAGCTCCTCGGGGTCGACGCGGGCCGCGCAGATCGTGTCCGGCGGCGCGCTTGGGTCGCGTGTGTGTGGGGGCTCCGGCCGGCGGTCGGCACCATAACCGAACGCAAATAAAACAGAAGCCGGCGTCAACATACCGTAAGCGGGCAGACGCCGGCCGCTCGACGTCGCCGCGCATCGCTGCGAGTGCGGATCGATCGCCTGCGCCGACCCGTCAGGCCGCGGGGGGCGGCACGAACGCCGGGTCGGCCTCGTGGGCGCGGAAGAAGTCGACCACCGCCTCGGCGTAGTCGGTGAAGCGAGGACAGTGCATGCCGTGGCGGGTGAGCAGGTCGGCTGCCGTCCGGGTGTCGAAGCGGACCGGATGGTTCAGGTAGCGGATCGATTCGGGAGGGGCACCGCCGAAGTAGTCGCGCACCCGCCGGACCCGCAGCGAGCTGCGCAGGAGCGGACCGGGCATCGGCAGCGACGGCTCGCGACCGGCGTACCGGCCGGCGAGCACCCGACACAGCTCGGCGGCACTGATCGGCTCCGGATCGACGAGGTGGAGCGCCTGGCCCGCCGCCGCCGAGTCGGTGCTGCCGGCGAGGAGCGCCCGGACGACGAAGTCGACCGGCACGACGTTGAACGGCGAGGCGGCGCTGCCCATCTGGGGAATCGGCCCCGCGCGCTCGGCCGCCCGGGCGATCGTGCGCAGGATGTAGTACGGCCCGTCGAACTTCTCCGTCTCTCCGCTCTGGGAGTCGCCGACCACGATCGCCGGCCGGTAGATCGTCGTCGGGATCTCGTCCATCCGCGCTCGCACCCACACCTCGGCCTGGAACTTCGTGGACTCGTAGTGGTTCTTGAAGCCCTGCCCCAGCGCCAGCTCGTGCTCGTAGACGACCCCGTGGCGATCCCCGGCCACGTACGCCGTGCTGACGTAGTTGAGCCGGGTGAGCGACCGGGCGCGGGCGCACAGGTCCAGCACGTTGCCCGTCCCGTCGACGTTGACCCGCTGGGCGATCTCGAGCGGAACCGCGAGGTTGTAGATCGCCGCCAGGTGGAACACCTCGCTCACCTCGCGCTCGATCCGCTCGCGCGCCTCCGGATCCAGGCCGAGGTCCCGCTGGGCGATGTCGCCCGCCAGCAGCTCGATCCGGTTCGCATCGATCCCCGCGCTGACCGCGCGCGCCCGCTCGAGCTGGCGCGGCTCGACGAGCGCGACGACGCGCGCCGCCTCGTCGGCGGCGAGCAGCGCCCGGACCAGGCGGCGGCCGATGAACCCCGGGAAGCCGGTGATGAGCAGCAGGCGCGGCATCCGCGGCGGCAGTCTATGGCCGGGGGTGACTCAGGGCGCGAGCCGCACCCGCTCCCACCCACCGTCCGCGCGGATGTAGAGCAGCCGGTCGTGCAGGCGGTCGTCCCGGTGCTGCCAGAACTCGTAGCGCTCGGCGCGGAGCCGGAAGCCGCCCCAGCGCTCGGGCACCGGCAGCTCGGCGTCGTCCGCCCAGCGCTCGCGGAGCTCTGCCACCAGGGACTCCAGCTCCCCACGGGACTCGACGGGCCGGCTCTGCGGCGAGGCCAGGGCGCTCAGCTGGCTGCCCCGCGGCCGTGACCGGGCGTAGGCGATCGTCTCCGCCCGGCTGACCGCTGCCACCGCGCCCTCGATCCGCACCTGGCGCCCGAGCCCGTCCCAGTGGACGAGCAATGCCGCCCGCGGGTTCTCGGCCAGGTCGCGCCCCTTGCGGCTGTCGAGGTTCGTGTAGAAGACCAAGCCATCCGCGTCGCGGTGCTTGAGCAGCACCATTCGGACCGACGGCTGGCCCGCGCGGTTCGCGGTGGCGAGCGCCATGGCGCTGGGGTCGCGAACCGCGGTGCACGCCTCGGCCGCGGCGTACCAGCGATCGAACTGCACGACCGGATCCGCGTCGGCAGCGGATTCGCGCAGCGGCTCGTCGTGGTCGCTCATGCCGACGATTATGCGGACGGGAAGTAGCCTCCGCGGCGATGGAGCTCGAGGGGCTGCACCACATCACGATGGTCACCGGCGATGCCCAGCGGACGGTCGACTTCCACGCCGGCGTGCTCGGGCTGCGATTGGTCAAGCAGACGGTCAACTTCGATGCTCCCGAGGCCTACCACCTGTACTTCGGCGACGAGCGGGGCAGCCCGGGGAGCATCCTCACCTGGTTCGAGTTCGCTGGCGCCCCGGCCGGCCGCGCCGGCGCGGGGATGGTCCACCGCATCGACCTCGCCGTGCCCGGCGCCGCCGCGCTCGAGTTCTGGACCACCCGGCTGACCGAACACGGTCATCCCCCGCGACCGAACGCCGACGGTGGGCTCGACCTGGCCGATCCGGACGGCCTGGCGCTCCGCCTCGTGGCGGCCACCCCAGGCGCCGTCCCGCTTCGGGCCGCGCATCCGGGGATCCCGCCCGCCCACGCCATCACCGGGGTCGCCGGCGCCCGGGCGTTCGCCCGGACCCGCATCGCGCCACCGCTGCTCACCGAGACGCTCGGCTTCACCCCGGCGGGAGACGAGCTCCGGATGGGCGCCACGTTCCGCTACGGGCTCGACCCGGCCCCCGGCGCGCCGGGCCGGCTCGGCGCCGGCACGGTCCACCACATCGCGTGGGCGTCGCCGGACGAGGACCACCTCGCCTGGCAGGCCCGGCTGCGCGAGGCGGGCGCGCAGGTCACCGACGTCCGCGACCGCGACTACTTCCGCTCGATCTACTTCCGCGAGCCGACGGGGGTCCTGTTCGAGATCGCCACACTGTCCCCCGGCTTCACGGTCGACGAGCCGCTCGAGCACCTCGGCGAGTCGCTCCAGCTGCCGCGGATGCACGAGGCGCTCCGCCCGCGCCTCGAGCAGCTGCTCACCCCGCTCGTCAACCCCCGGGCCGCCGCGCGCCCGGCCGGGTGAGCGTCCTTCGGTACCTGGAGCGTCCGGCCGACGGGCCGCCGCAGGGACTGCTCGTGCTCCACCACGGCCGCGGTGCCGACGAGCACGACCTGCTGCCGCTGGCCAACGTGTTCGACCCGCGCGGCCGGCTCCACGTCGTCACCCCACAGGCGCCGCTGACCCTGCCCGGATCCGGCGGCCGGCACTGGTACGTCCCGCAGCGCGTCGGCCATCCCGACCCCGCCAGCTTCCACGCCGCGCTGGCCGAGCTCGGCGCGCTGCACGACGAGCTCTGGGCGAGGCTCGGCCTGGGTCCCGAGCGGACGATCCTCGGCGGCTTTTCCCAGGGCGCGGTGATGAGCTACGCGGCGGCCCTCGATGCCGGCCGCCCCGCGCCGGCGGGCATCGCTGCCCTGTCCGGCTTCATCCCGAACGTGCCGGACTGGGCGCCATCGCTGGCCGACCGGCTCGAGACCCGGGTGTGGGTCGCCCACGGGGTGGCTGACCCGGTGATCGAGGTCAGCTTCGCGCGACGAGCCCGCGAGCTGCTCGCGGCTGGGCCGCTCCCGGTCGACTACCGCGAGTTCGCCGGTGGGCACCGCCTCGACCCCCGATCGCTGCCCGACCTGGCGGCCTGGATCGAGGACGCACTGCCGGCGTAGGTCGCTACAGACCGAGCAGCCGGCGGGCATTGCCGGCCAGGAACAGCTCCCGTGCCTCGGCATCGAGGCCGAGCGCATCGACTCCCTCGAGCGCTTGGGCGTGGGCCAGCATCGGGAAGTTCGAGCCCCACAGCACCTTGTGGCGGCCGCCCCGGCTGCCGAGGTAGTCGACGAGCGCCGCCGGATACCGGTGGGGGACGTAGGCCGAGGTGTCGATGTGCACGTTCGGATGCTTACGGGCCACCGCCACCATCTCCTCGGTCCACGGGTAGCCGATGTGCCCACCGACGATGACGAGCTCGGGGAAGTCGATTGCCACCTGGTCGATGTAGGGGATCGGCCGGCCGGGCTCGGAGGGGCGCAGCGGTCCCGCGTGACCGACCTGGGTGAACCACGGGACCTCGAGCTCGACGCAGGCGGCGAACAGCGGGTAGTAGCGCCGGTCGGTCGGCGGCGCCTCCCACAGCCACGGCAGGACGCGCAGGCCCTTGAAGCCGAGCTGGGTGACGCAGCGCCGGAGCTCACGCACGGCGTCCATCGGGCGGTCGAGGTCGACGGCAGCCAGGCCGGCGAGGCGATCCGGATGGGCGGCCACCCACTCGCCCACCTCGTCGTTGGCGATGAGTGGCGGCTGGCGGGGCGCGCTCCAGGCGCTGAGCAGCCCGAAGTCGACCCCGGCGGCGTCCATCTGCTCGAGCGTCACCTCTATGCCCGGAACCTCGTCCGGCGGCGCGCCGCCGGTCCAGCGCCACAACGAGGCGAACATGTCGTGGCGCGCGAACCGCAGTGTCGGGTGCTGCATCCAGATGTCGACGATCACGGCCCCGGGTAGGGTGACAGCTCGATGCCCCCCGCCGCCATCACCCTGACCGGAACCTGCGCCGCGGTGACGGGCGGCGCCCACGGGATCGGCCGCGCGATCGCCCGCGCGCTGGCCGGCGCCGGGGCGCGGGTGGCGATCGGCGACCTGGACCGAGCGGCGGCCGAGACGGTGGCGAGCGAGCTGGGCGCCGAGCGTGCGCTGGCCGCCCCGCTCGACGTGACCGACCCAGGCACCTTCGCCGCCTTCCTCGACGCCGCCGAGGCCCGGTTCGGACCCCTGGAGGTCATGGTCAACAACGCCGGCGTCGACTGGATCGGGCCGTTTCACGAGGAGCCAGACGACGTGACGCGGCGGGAGATCGCGATCAACCTGTACGGCATGACGCTCGGCTCGAAGCTGGCGCTGGGGCGGATGCTGCCCCGCGGCCGGGGACACCTGGTCAACGTCGCCTCCGGCGTCGGACGCGTGCCACTGCCCGGCAGCGCGACGTACTCGGCCACCAAGCACGGTGTCGTCGGGCTGAGCGAGTCGCTGCGGCTGGAGTACCGCGGCCGCGGAATCGCGTTCAGCGTCGTGCAGCCGGCCCAGGTCCGCACCGCGATGATCGACGGGCAGGGGACCCCACGGGCGCTGCCGCAGATCGAGCCCGAGGCGGTGGCCGACGCCGTACTCGGCGCGCTGCGCACGGGCCGCTTCGAGGTGTGGGTGCCCCGCTCGCAGGGCGTCTCGGCCAAGCTCGGGCTGCTCCTCCCCCGGCCGGCCCGCGAGGCGGTTCTGCGCGGGCTCGGCGTGACCCGGATCGCGGGGGACACCGACCCGGCCGCCCGGCGCGACTACCACCGGCGGGCGTTCGGCCGCGACTGAGCCGGCGCGCTCAGCCGGCCGGCGCGCGGGCGTAGACGTCGAGCCGGCGCAGCTCGTCGGCGTAGATGCCCCGCATGACCCGCGGCGCGAACGTCCGCTCGAAGAACCCGCCGATGCCGCCCGCCCCCTGCCACGTCGTCTCGATTCGCACGCTGCAGCGCTCGCCCTCAGGGGTGACGGTGAAGCGAGTGACGAGGCTCGACTCGGAGTCTCGCTCCTCGAGCACGCGCCCCGGCTCGGGCTCGCCGACCTCCATGCGGTACTCCCGGCGTCGCCCACCGGTGGCGAGGACGAACCGGAGGACCGTGCCGGCGCCGACCCCGCCCCGCTCGACCCGGAACTCCGAGAACTGCGGGGGCAGGAAGTTCGGGTGGTGGCGGCGCATGTCGGCCAGCAGGCGATACACAAGGTCGGCCGGCGCGCCGACCGTGCCCTCCGCGGCCACGTGGATCGCGCCCATGGAGAGTGTGTATCAGCCGGTACCGGGGGGGTAGGCTGCCGCCCATGCGCCAGCTGACCGACGGTGTGTGGCAGCTCACGGGCTTCCCGCGCGACGCGATCAACGTCTACGTGCTGGAGGACGTCCTGATCGACTCGGGGACTCGGCTCGACCGCCGCCGGGTGCTCGCCCAGCTCCGCGACCGGCCACCTCAGGCGCACGCCCTGACCCACGCCCACTTCGACCACTTCGGCTCCAGCCGCGCGGTGTGCGAGCACTTCGGGATCCCCCTGTGGTGCGGCGCCGGCGACGCGGAGGCGGTGGAGCAGGGCAAGATGGTGGTGCGGCAGGGGCGGATGGTTCCGGCGGCGCCGAGCGTGCCGGTGGCCCGGCGGCTGCGCGAGGGTGACGAGGTGGCGGGCTTCCAGGTGCTCGACACCCCGGGCCACTCCCCCGGACACGTCTCGTTCTGGCGCGCCTCCGATCGGGTGCTCGTCTGCGGCGACGTGATGTGGGGCCGCAACCCGTTCCTGAACGCGGGCGACGTGATGGAGCCGTTCTCGTTCGCCTCGCCCGACGCGGCGGAGAACCGCCGCAGCGCCCGGCGCCTCGCGGCGCTCGAGCCGGCCCTCGTGCTGTTTGGGCACGGCACACCGCTGCGGGACACGCAGCGGTTCCAGGCCGCGGTCGAGGCGCTGCCGGCCTAGAGGCATGGCGCCCGCGCGGGCGGGGTAGTTCCGGGCGGATGCGTGACGGCGAACAGAGCCTCACAGCGACGATCGACCGCCACTCCTGGCTGCGGGCGGTCATCTCCCGGTGGTACGGCTGCGACGAGAGCGAGTTCGTCCTCCAGGTCGTGCAGCCCTCGCTGGTCGGGCTGATCGACGGCACGGTCTCCACCCTCGCGCCGATCTTCGCCGCCGCCGTGTCCAGCAGCTCACACACCGCCCTGCTCGTCGGGCTGGCCACCGCGCTCGGCGCCGGGGTGAGCATGGGGATCTCGGAGGCGCTGTCTGACACCGGTGAGGAGACCGGGCGCGGCTCAGCGGTCGTGCGCGGCACGATCACCGGGGGGGCGACGGCGCTCGGCGGCGTGTTCCACTCGCTCCCGTTCATCATCTCCGACGTCAACCGGGCGCTCGTCGTGGCGGGCATCGTGGTGGCGATCGAGTTGTTCGTCATCGCCTGGGTCCGCTACCGCTTCCTCCAGGTGTCGCTGCGCTCCTCACTGATCGTCGTCACGCTCGGCGGGGCGATCGTGCTGGCCATCGGCGTCCTGATCGGCAACGCCTGACCATGGACGATCGCGCGGCTCGCCTGCTGCTCCGGCTCGGCCTTCGAGGCTGGCAGGTCCGCATCTTTGCCCTCAGCTCGGTCTGGCTGTGCCTGGCCCTGTGGGTCCGCGCCAAGACGATCGACCAGGAGGAGCGGGGCAACGCCGAGCGTCGCGCGATCTTCGTCGGTCTGTGGCCGCCGACCCTGTACCAGATCGGCGAGACGCTCGACCGTCAGGCGGCGCTGCCCGGCGGCATCACGGCGCGCGGCCGGGGACGGATCAGACGGCTGCCGCGTCGGCGGCGTAGGCGACCATTCGGCTGAGCAGATCGACCGCCATGCGGACCTCGGGACCCGAGGCCGGAGCGGGGCCCGCGAGTCGCTCGGCCAGCCCCTCGACCGCCTTGGGCGCGGCGCGCTCGGCGAGCTCGCAGCACACCCTGGCCGCCAGCCGCACCACCGAGCGCTCGATCGTCCACAGCGCCTCGAACTCCCGGGGGCCGCGGCGGCCGACACGCTCCCATCCGACCAGACACGCCGCAAACCCGGAGCTCTCGCAGACGAGCACCCACTCGCGTCCGAGCGGATCGCTCGCTCCGATCGGGATCTCCACCGGGCCGCCGCGCGGGCGGCGCGTCTTGTCGAAGTCGGCCATCACCACCGCCCGCTCCGCGGTACGCGCCAGCTCCCGCCACCGGGCCTCCGCGTCGCGGTAGTGGCGTTCGATCTGAAAGCAGCCGATGAGCAGCGGCCGCTCGGCTCGCGCCGCGCACTCGTCCTCGATCGCGTTGGACAACGCGAGCAGCGCCGGCTTGCCCATCACCTGGGGATGGAGGTACGGGAACGTCGAGCGCAGGGCGGCGAAAACCGACGGGCGCGTCTCGGCACTGAGCGTTCGCGCGTGCTCGATCGCTCCGGGCAAAGACAGCCCCTGCTCCCGCGCGCGGACCACCGCCCGCACCTGGTCGAGCTGGAGCGACGTGTAGCGACGGTGGCCGCTGGCCAGCCGCGCCGGGGCGGGGAAGCTGTAGCGGGTCTCCCACATGCGCAGGGTCCCCTCGCTCACCCCGGTGCGTGCGGCCACCTCGCGGATCGTCAGGCCTCCGAGGTGGGGAGCCCCGCCGTTGCCCGCCGGCGCCTCGTCCACGGCACCATCTGGGTTGCCCGGCAACATCGCCGGTAAACGTAGCTCATGGGGTCTCGGGTTGAAGCACCCGTCAAGCGGGGAGCAGGCTCTCCGTGGCCCGGAACGAGATCCAGATCGACGCGCCGCGGGAGTCGGTGTACGCCCTGCTGAGCGACCCGCGCACGTACGGGAGCTGGGTCGTCGGCTCGAGCGCGGTCCGGGCCGCCGATCCCGACTGGCCAGCTCCGGGCACCGCGTTCGAGCACCGCGTGGGCGTGTGGCGCTTCGCCCTGCACGACCACACCGATGTGGTGTCCGTCCAGCCGCCGGAGGAGCTCGTCCTGGTCGCGCACGCGTCACCGTTCCCGCCGGCGCGGATCCGCCTGTGGCTGCGCGAGCAGAGCGGCGGCACCCGGGTCGTGATGGAGGAGGCACCCGCGAGCCCGCTGCTCTCGCTCCTGCTCACACCGCTCGGCCACCGACTGCTGTGGCTGCGCAACGTCGAGGCGCTGCGGCGGCTCAAGGCGCTCGCCGAGGGCCGGGTGCCGCTGCCCACCGGGCCGCTGCCGCCGCGCGAGGCGCTCGCCTCCTGAGATGAGCACCGCGCCCGACGCGGTCATCATCGGCGCCGGGCACAACGGGCTGGTGGCGGCGAACCTCCTGCTCGACGCCGGCTGGTCGGTGCTGGTGGTCGAGGAAGCCGCCGAGCCCGGGGGCGCGATCCGCTCCGGCGAGCTGATCGAGCCCAGCTTCACCAACGACCTGTTCAGCTCGTTCTATCCGTTTGCGCTCGCCTCGCCGCACCTGGGCTCGCTCGAGCTCGAACGGTGGGGAGTGCGGTGGATCTCCTCGCCGGTCGCCGTCGCCCACCCCGCGGCCGACGGCACCTGCCCCGCCGTCTGCCTGGACATCGAGCGGACGGTCGAGTCGCTGGAGGAGTGCGCCCCTGGGGACGGAGAGGGCTGGCGCGATCTGTACGCGCTGTGGCGGCGGGTGCGGGAGGACGCGCTCGGTGCGTTCTTTGCCCCGTTCCCACCGGTGACCCCGGTGCTCCGGCTGCTGGCGAGGCTCGGGCCGCGGGAGCTCCTGCGCCTGGCGCGCTTCGCTGTGCTGCCGGTGCGGCGGATGGGTGAGGAGAGCTTCACGTCCGACGGTGGCACGCGCCTGCTCGCCGGCAATGCCCTGCACGCCGATATCACCCCGGAGATGGCCCTCGGCGGGGCGTTCGGCTGGGTGCTGTGCTCGCTGGCCCAGGACCACGGATTTCCGGTGCCGGAGGGTGGCTCTGGCCGGATCACCGACGCGCTCGTCGCGCGCCTGCGGGCCGGTGGCGGCGAGCTGCGCTGCGGCGAGCGGGCCGTCGCGATCGAGGTCGCCGGCGGGCGCGCCCGGGCCATCCGATTGTCCGGCGGCGAGCGCCTGGCGGCGGCACGCGCGGTGATCGCCGACGTCGGCGCGCCCCAGCTCTATCGCGAGCTCCTCGACCCGACCGACGCTGCCCGGCGCACTGCGCCGCGAGCTCGACCACTTCCAGTACGACAACGCGACGTTCAAGGTCGACTGGACGCTCGACGGGCCGATCCCGTGGTCGGCGCCTCGCGCCCGCGAGGCGGGAACGGTCCACGTCGCGGAGGGCGTCGACGCGCTCACCCTCCAGGCCGGCCAGCTCGCCCGGCGCGAGCTGCCGAGCGAGCCCTACCTGGTGATGGGCCAGTACGCGAGCTTTGACCCGACCCGCGCTCCGGAGGGGCAGGGAGGCCGCCTGGGCGTACACCCATCGTGCCGCAGGAGGTCCGCGGCGACGCGGGAGGTGACGGGCTGACCGGCCGCTGGGACGAGGCGGAATCGGCCCGGTTCGCCGAGCGGATCGAGGCGCAGGTCGAACGGCTGGCGCCGGGGTTCCGCGCCCTGATCCGGGGGCGGCACATGTTCACTCCGGTGGGCTTCGAAGCGGCGAACCGCAACCTGGTCGGCGGAGCGCTGAACGGCGGTACGGCCCAGCTCCACCAGCAGCTCGTGTTCCGCCCGGTGCCGGGGCTCGCCCGGCCCGAGACTCCGGTGCGGGGTCTCTACCTCGGCTCCGCCTCAGCCCATCCCGGCGGCGGCGTCCACGGCGGCCCGGGCGGCAACGCCGCCCGGGCGGCGCTGGCCGCCGAGCAGGGGCCGCTGCGGCGGCTGCGCCCCCTGGCCGCGGCCGCCCGGGCAGCCACGCGCTGAGAACCGGCCGGGGGCCGGTGTCGACCCGCCAGGGATCTAGTCCCAGTCCACCCGATGGGTCTCGATGTCGATTCCCCGGGCCAGCCGGCCCCCGACGAAGTCCCGCACCTGCTCGACCACCGAGCTCCACATGTGGAGCTGAACCTCCTTGGCCATCCGCAGCCGGTGGTGCAGCAGCGAGGAGACGACGTCCCCCGGGCGGGCCCAGGACTCGATCTCGAACGTCAGGCCGCCCGCCTCGTCCGATCCCGAACGCCACTCGATCTGTCCGGCCTCCAGATGGCCGTCCAGCGTGGCGAAGCGAAAGGACCGTGGAGTCGAGGTCGATCACCCGCACCGGACCGTCCCACGGCCCCGGCATCCGCACGAGCCACTCGTCGCCCAGGGCCATGTCCGCGTCCTCGCCGCTCGACTTCTGAAAGCGAGCGAGCGACATGGGGGCCACCTGGTCGGGGTCATGGCGGAGCGTCGCCATCAGCCGCTCAGGGCTCCAGTCGGTGTCGAGGATCGTGCCGCGGTAGCGGCGGCGAAACAGGGGGCCGGCACCGTCCTCGGGTCGTTGCACGCCTTCCAGCGACACCGCGCCCTGAGGAAGCGCCGGCGGCCCGTCGAGCTCGCGCCGGCCCTCCAGCTCCCGGCGGTGGATCGGCGTCGTGCGCCAGACATAGCTCCACGCCGTGATCGCCACCCCCGCCGGCCACATGGCGGTCACGGCGGCCCGGTGGGAGAGCGGAACCCCGCCGGCCACTATCCCTCCGGCCGGCGGCGAGCCGGCTCGCGGCCAGGCGGTGAGGCGGGACGCTCCAGGCCGGAGGGGAGCGGTGGTACGTCGCGCTCGACCGGGCCCTCACCGGTCAGCCGGAAGCGCCGTCCGTGGTGGACGAGCTCCAGCGCCTCCCCCTCGAGCAGCTCGTAGCGCGCGGAGCCGCGCTCGATCTCCACCCGCAGCCGGTGACCGCGGAAGATGATCCGGAACGCCAGGCGCGTCAGTGCGTCGGGCAGCCGGGGCGCGAAGCTGAGCTCTCCACCGTGGTCGCGCATGCCGCCGAACCCGGCCACGGCGGCGATCCAGGCCCCGGCCAGCGAGGCGATGTGCAGGCCGTCGCGCGTGTTGTGCTCGAGGTCGTCGAGGTCCATCAGCGCCGCCTCGCCGAACAGGTCGTAGGCGAGCTCCAGGTGGCCGACCTCCGCCGCCACCACCGCTTGGGTGCAGGCCGACAGCGACGAGTCGCGCACCGTCAGCCGCTCGTAATAGGCGAAGTTGCGCGCCTTCTCCTCGGCGGTGAACGCGTCGCCGCACACGTGCAGGGCGAGCACCAGGTCGGCCTGCTTGACCACCTGCTTGCGGTACAGGTCGAAGTAGGGGAAGTGGAGCAGCAGCGGGTACTGCTCCGGACCCGTCGCCTCGAAGTCCCACCCCGCATGCTCGGTGAACCCCTCGGCCTGGGGGTGGATGCCGAGCGCCGCGTCGAACGGGACCGTCATCGCCCGGGCGGCGTCCCGCCAGCTCGCCATCTCCTCCTCGTCGACGCCGATGGCCGTCGCCTCCCGCGGCCACCGGCCGGCCGCGTCGGCGGCCGCCTGCAGGTTCCGCCGGGCCATCAGGTTCGTGTAGACGTTGTTGTCGGCGATCGCGCTGTACTCGTCGGGCCCGGTCACGCCATCGATGCGGAACGCGCCAGCTCGCGTCGTGGTGGCCGAGCGAGCGCCACAGCCGAGCGGTGTCGACGAGCAGCTCGAGCCCGGTGTCGCGCTCGAAGGCGGCGTCGCCGGTGGCGCTCACGTAGCGGATCGCCGCATCCGCGATGTCGGCGTTGATGTGGAACGCCGCGGTGCCGGCCGGCCAGTACCCCGAGCACTCCTCGCCGTGGATCGTGCGCCACGGAAACGCGGCACCCCGGAGGCCGAGCGACCGGGCGTGCTCACGGGCGATCGGCAGCGTCCGCTGGCGCCAGCGCAGCGCGTCGGCCGCCGCGTGCGGCGCGGTGTAGGTGAGCACCGGCAGGACGAACGACTCCGTGTCCCAGAACGTGTGCCCGTCGTATCCCGGCCCGGTGAGGCCCTTGGCGGCGATCGCCCGCTGCTCCCCGCGGGAGCCGGCCTGGAGGATGTGGAACAGCGCGAAGCGGATCGCCTGTTGGAGCTCCGCATCGCCGTCGACCTCGACGTCGGCCCGGTCCCAGAACTCGTCGAGGTACTCCCGCTGGCTCTCGCACAGCCCCTCCCACCCGGCGTAGCGGGCACCGGCCACCGCCGCCGCCACCTGGTCGCGGATGGCGGCCCGGGAGCGCTCGGCCGACCAGCCGTAGGCGAGGAACTTCACCAGCCGCAACGGCTCTCGTTCATCGACCTCGGCCGCCAGGGTCAGGCGCGCCAGATCCTCGAAGCTCTCGATGCTCCGCGCACAGTCGTGTGCGGAGACGATCACGTGGTCCATCGCGGCACCGAGGCGGAGCCCGCTGGCCCGCGTGCGGTGGACGAGCAGCGCCCGGAGGTCTCGGGCGTCGGACTCCTCGGCCTGGAGCGGGGCCTCGAGCGCGGCGGCGGCCCGCGGATCGCCCTCCGCCCGCGGCATCGGCTGGTTGGCCACGAGCTCGGACTGGAGCACGACCGGCACGGTGCCGTCGAGCGACTCCACCTCGTAGGCGATCGCCGCTACCGCCCGCTGGGTGAACGACACCAGGCGCGTCGAGCGGATGCGCACCCGCCGGCCGGTCGGCGACTCCCACTCCGCGGTGCGGCGCGAGCGTCCCGGCTCGCAGATCGAGGACGCGCTCGTGGACGTGCAGCGTGCCGTAGCGGATGTCGAACGGCTCGTCGTCGACGAGCAGGCGGATGAGCTTCCCGTCGGTGACGTTGACCACGGTCTGGCCGTCCTCGGCGAACCCGTAGCCGGCCTCGGCGTAGGGCAGCGGCCGCGTCTCGTAGAACCCGCCGAGGTAGGTGCCGGGCAACCCGTAGGGGTCTCCCTCGTCGAGGTTCGCCCGCAGTCCGAGGTGGCCGTTGGCCAGGGCGAACACCGACTCGGTCTGGGCGAGCTTCTCCAGCTGGAGCGCGGTCTCGCGCACCACCCAGGGCTCGACCGGGAACGCCGGATGCTGGATCGCCATCAGCCGTCGAGCAGCTCGGCGAGATCCTCGACCACGACATCGGCCCCGTGCGCCCGCAGGGCGTCGGCCTGCCCCACCCGGTCCACGCCGATCACGTGGCCGAACCGCCCCGCGCGTCCCGCCTCCACACCGGCCAGCGCGTCCTCGAACACCGCCGCCGCCGCGGGCTCCACGCCGAGCCGTCGCGCGCCCTCCAGGAACGTGTCGGGCGCCGGCTTGCCCCGCAGCCCCTCGTCGGCCACCGCGTGACCGTCGACGATGACCTCGAACTCATCGAGCAGGCCGGTCACCCGCAGGACGTCCTTGGTGTTCGCCGAGGAGGAGACGACCGCCCGGCGCAGGCCGGCGTCGCGGACCGCGTGGACGTAGCGGACCGACCCCTCGTACGGATCGACCCCCTCGTCGTGGATCAACCGGAGCACGATCTCGTTCTTGCGGTTGCCCAGCCCGTTCACCGTCTCGGCGGCCGGCGGGTCCTCCGGCGAGCCATCCGGCAGCTCGATCCCGCGGGAGTCCAGGAACGACCGCACGCCGTCGGACCGGGGCCTGCCGTCGACGTACTCGTCGTAGTCGTCGTGCAGATCGAACGGTGGCCCACCGCGCGAGGCGAGGAACTCGTCGAACATCTCCTTCCACGCCTGAGCGTGGACCTTCGCCGTCTGGGTGATGACGCCGTCGAGGTCGAACAGGCAGGCGGTGACGTGGTCCGGCAGGCCGAGCATCGCCGCCACGCTACCCGGCCACGGCCGCCCCTGTAACCGGCTCGTTCACCGCGCCGCGCCGGCGACGCGCAGCAGGTTGCGCGGTCGGGCCTCGGCGGGCTCTCCGAGCCCGCTGCGCCACAGCGGCTTGGTCAGCAGCGTCTGCACCAGGCAGATCCGCCGTTCGGCGAAGCCCGCCTCGCAGTAGGCGAGGTACAGCGTCCAGAGCCGGCGGAACCGCTCGTCGTAGCCGAGCTCGGCCACGCGCTCGGAGTTGGCGGCGAACGTCTCCCGCCAGCGCCGGAGGGTTTCGACGTAGTGCGGGGTGAGGTCCTCGAGCTGCGCGATCTGGAGGTCGGTGCGGCGGGCGACGCTCCGCGCGATCACCTCGAGCGAGGGCAGACAGCCGTTGGGGAAGATGTGCGTGTTGATGAACGACTTCGCCGCCTTCTGCACGTCGTAGGCGCGATCGTCGATCGTGATCGCCTGGAGCAGCATCGCTCCGTCGGGAGCGAGCAGGCGCGAGCACTGGGAGAAGAACGTGCCGAAGTGCTGCCAGCCGACGGCCTCGATCATTTCGATCGAGACGAGCTTGTCGTAGTGCCCGCGCAGGTCGCGGTAGTCCTCCAGGCGAACCTCGATGTGGTCGCTCAGGCCGGCGTGGCGGATGGCCGCCACCGCGTAGTCCCGCTGCTCGCGGGAGATCGTCGTCGTGGTGACGTGCGCACCGCGGGTGCGCGCCGCGTACATGGCGAAGCCGCCCCACCCCGTTCCTATCTCCACCACCCGGTCCCCCGGCCCGAGATCGAGCTTCTGGCACACCCGTTCGAGCTTGGCCAGCGACGCCGCCTCCAGACTCGCCCCCGGGTCATCGAAGAACGCGCAGGAGTAGCTCATCGTGGGGTCGAGCATGTTCCGGAACAGCTCGTTGCCGAGGTCGTAGTGCGCCGCTATGTCCTGGCGGCTGCGGCCGCGGTCGTTCCGTCCCGCGGTCCCGCGCACGTACTGGAGGGGGGCGCGCACCGGGGTCAGCGCGGCGCGAAAGCGGTCGAGCAGGTGAACGTTGCGCGCGGCCAGGCGGATGCAGGCCACGAGGTCCGGCGTGTCCCACAGGCCCAGCGCGTAGGAATCCGCCAGGCCGCGGCTGCCGGAGAGCAGGAGGGGCCAGGCGCCGGGGCGGTTGACGGTCACCGTCGCCGTGGGCGCGCCGTGGCCGAACGTCCACCGGCGCTCGCCCTCGCTCACCGTGATGCTGCCCACGCGGATCTGGGCCAGCACCCAGAGGACGATGCGGCGGGCCGGGGCCGACTTCACGCCGCGCTCGCATGGGGGTGGACGGGGACGCCGCGGAGCTTCAGGCGAACGGCGTGGGCGTAGATGAGCGCGAGCACGCGCAGCGTGGCCGCCGGATAGCGGGCGGTGACCCTGGCCAGCGAGCTCCGAGTCAGCTCCCGGCGGCGGAGCCCGAGGGTGGCGTCGAACACCTTGCCGGCAGCCGCATGGTTTTCGATGTGGATGGTGAGACGCTCGCCCGGCGCTGAGACCTGCCAGCGGTAGCGCTGTGCCATGTCCATGAACGGCGAGACGTGCAGCGCCTTGACCGATTCGCCGGACAGGCCGGGCACCACATAGGCCCGGCGCTCCCCCAAGGGGTGTTCGTCACCTCCGCCAGCACGTGCTCCACCTGTTCGCCCGCCGGGTCCAGGCAGAAGGCGAAGCTCACCGGGTTGAAGCAGTGGCCACAGGTTCGAAGGTGGGTGAGCAGCCGGATCGGGCCCGCGGGCCGCTGACCGGTCTGGCGCTCCACCTCGGCGATGATGGCATCGCGCAGCGGGATCGCCGGATCACCCAGGTAGTCCGCGCGGCGGAAGCGCACGAGGCCGGGACGTCGGCGGACGAGCCGGCCGCCGAGCAGCCTCGGCAGCTCGTCGAGATCGAGGTAGGCGAGCGCGATCCGGTGGCGGAACGTGTGCTGCCGCACGGCGAAGCGGCGATGGCGGATGGCGCCGAGGTACAAGCACGAGTCGGTCATAGACGAGCTCCGAAGCGCTCAGCCACGCGCAGGGCGCTGCGCACCCCGTCCTCGTGGAAGCCCCAGCCCCAGTACGCGCCCGCGTAGTGGGTCCGGCGGGGTCCGCTGATCTCGGCGACGCGCGCCTGCGCCGCGACCCCCTCGGGGTTGAACACCGGATGGGCGTAGTCGATCCGCCGGATGACCCGTGCCGGATCGATCGCCTCGGTCCGGTTGAGCGTGACGCAGAACTCCTGCTCGGCGCGCAGCGACTGGAGGCGGTTCATGTGGTAGGTCACCGTCGTCCGGCCGGTGGCTTCCCGGACGAGGTGGTAGTTCCACGAGGCCCAGGCTCGGCGGCGGCGAGGGAGGAGTTGGACGTCGGTGTGGAGGACCGCCTCGTTGCGCTGGTAGGGGATGGCGCCGAGCAGCTCGTGCTCGCGATCGCTGGGATCGGCGAGCAGCGCCAGCGCCTGGTCGGAGTGCGTGGCGATCACCACCTCGTCGTAGGCCTCCGGCTCGCCGCCCACCGCCCGGACCAGCACCCGGTCGGCGTGGCGCTCGATGCGGTGCACCGGAGTGGCGAGCCGCACCCGCTCGCCGAGCGGGCGCACCAGCGCCCGCACGTAGCTCGCCGAACCGCCGCGCACCGTCTGCCACCGCGGCCGTCCGGTCAGGCCGAGCATCCCGTGGTGATCGAAGAACTCGGCCAGGAAGCGGGCGGGGAAGTGCCACATCTGGCGAGGATCGGCCGACCACACCGCGCTGGCCTGGGGAACGATCAGCCGCTCGATGAACGGGCGGGAGAACTGTTGCGCGTCGAGCCAGTCACCGAGCGAGGGGCCAGTCCCACTCGGGAGGTGCAGGAGCTCCCGCGCCGCACGATTGAAGCGGTGCAGGTCGGCCACCATCCGGTGAAACCACGGCGTGAGCAGGTGCGCGCGCTTGGCGAACAGCCCATTCGCAGAGGCACTGCTGTACTCGAAGTCGCCCGCCTCGTCGCTGATGCTGAAGCTCATGTCCGACGGCTGCCAGGCGACGCCGAGCCGGCCGAGCAGCCGCTCGAAATTGGGGTAGTTGCGGTCGTTGAACACGATGAAGCCGGTGTCGACGAGGTGGGTCTCGTGGGGCGTGTCGACGCGAACCGTGTTCGTGTGGCCGCCGGGGTAGTGGTTGGCCTCGTAGACCGTGACGGCGTGGTCGCGGGCGAGCAGGTGGGCGACGACGAGCCCCGATACGCCGGCGCCGACGATCGCGACCTTCATCGGGGTGACCAGACTGGGCTCACGACGGGATATTCGTCGCAGGTTCCTCGGCAGATCATCGGGGCCGCGCACTATCCTCTCGCCCACGATGCCTACCTTCCGCGATCTTCCGCAGTCCGGTTCCGCCTTCGGTCCGGGTGTCTCCCGTACCCGGGCCACGACCAACGCCGTGTTCGGCCAGGTGATGGGCCTGGTGGCCCTCACCGTCGGCTGCACCGCGCTCGGCGCCTACATCGGGCGCGACATGAACTACCGATCGGGCTTCTTCCTCTACCTGATCGCGTTCGGCTGCGTCATCGGGCTCCAGTCCGCCGCGCGTCGGGGCCACGAGCAGTTGGCGATCGGCCTGCTGTTCGGCTTCGGGCTGCTGCTCGGCGTCGCCACCGGTCCGGTCCTGCACTACTACTCCCAGACGCAGCCCTCGGCGCTCTGGCAGGCTGCCGGCTGCACGGGGATCTTCTGCGGGAGCCTGGGCGCCGCCGGGTACGCCACGCGCCGTGATCTCTCCGTCTACTACCGGGCGTTCTTCTGGGCACTGATCGCGCTGCTCCTGTTCGGGCTGGTGGCGCTGTTCGTCGCCATCCCCGGCGCGAACGTCATCTATTGCGTCGCTGGGCTCGTCATCTTCGGTGGGTTCACGGTGCTCGACTTCAACCGTCTGCGCACGGCATCGATGCAGAGCGCGCCCGTTCTGGCGGCGAGGATCTTCCTCGACATCTTCAACGTGTTCCTCTTCCTGCTGTCGCTGTTCGGCGGCGGCAACCGGAGGTAGTCGCGCCTCAGTCGGCGTCGGGCAGGTAGCGACGCCCGCCGGCGCTGTCGATCCACACCCGCATGATCCGGCCGGACCGCGGATCGCGGAAGCGCTCCGCGGTCGGCTGCCAGTCGGGGTGGGGGGTGGCGGCCTCGCCGTGTCCCCGCCCCCGCCCCCGCCCGCGGCCGGCGGCGGCCGGGGCTCCCGGCGGCGTGGCGGGGAGCGGCGGCAGGTCGGCGAGCGCCGCGTGTGCCTCGGCGTCGTCGGTGGCCCGCAGCACCCGCTCGGTCCGCGTCTCGAGCTCAGCCGGATCGAGCCGGCCGCTCGTGGCGTGGCGCACCAGGGCGGCGAGGAGTGCTTCGCGCTCGGCGTCGCTCAGGCGCACGCGGCGGCGGGATCAGCTCACCGGACGGGTGCGAACCGCCGTGCCGTACGCGACGATCTCGGTGAGCTGCCCGCCGATCTCCGAGGAGTCGAAGCGAACGCCGATCAGCGCGTCGGCGCCCATCAACCGGGCGTTCTCCACCATCCGGTCGATGGCGTGCCGGCGGGAATCCTCCAGGAGCTGCGTGTACCGACCGACCTCGCCACGTTGCAGCGCCTTGAACGCAGAGGCGACGCCGCCGACGAAGCCCATGCTCCGCACGACGAGGCCGTAGCAGACGCCGAGGTTCTCGGTGATCTCGAGCCCCGGGAGGCTCAGCGCGGTCGTCATCGGCATGCCGTCGGCCACGGCGGCTGACGCTATCACCGGGCTGCCGTCCGGCTACCCTGACCGCTCGATCATGCGTCCAAGCCCCCGGCCCCGCTCCTCGATCCTCGTGCTCCTCGGCGTGATCACGCTGCTCGCCGGCTGCGGCTCGAGCTCGCACGGTGGAGCCGGCACCGCCTCCAGCGCCGGCGCGGCGAGCGCCACGTCCACCGCCGCCGCGGCCGCTGCCGCTGCCGCCAGCAGCTTCGCCGGAAAACCCGGCTTCGAGGGCGTGCCGATCGAGTCCGGCTCGGCCATCGCACCCGCCTCCACCACCGGACGGGGGCCCGTCGACGGCATCAGCTGCGCGCCGCTCGAGCAGCTCGCCTACCACATCCACGCCCACCTGGCGATCTACGTGAAGGGACAGCCGCGGACCCTCCCCGGCGGCATCGGGATCCCGGGCTCCCAGATCGAGATCGACCCGCAGGTCGGCCCCTTCGCGGCCGGCGGCGCTTGCTACTACTGGCTGCACACCCACGCTCCGGACGGCATCATCCACGTGGAGTCGCCGACCGCGCGCATCTACACGCTGGGGGACTTCTTCGACGAGTGGCACCAGCCGCTCGGCGACAGTCGGGTCGGGGGCGCGAGCGGGCCGGTGTCCGCCTACGTCAACGGCAAGCTGTGGCGGGCGAGCCCGCGGGCGATCCCGCTCACCCCGCACGCGGTCATCCAGCTCAGTGTGGGGCAGCCGGTGGTGCCATTTCACCCGATGTCCTGGACGGGGCTGAGTCTGTAGCGCCGGCCGGTTCCGAGCGGCCGGCCGCCCGTCGCTGCCGGCGTCGGCGGCGCTGCCTCATCCCGACACCGACCGCAACGGCGACGAGCACCACGAGCGCGCCCCCCAGCACCCACCCCAGGTCGTTGACCACGTCGAGCACCGGCGGCCCGGCGAAGTAGGACCCCAGGCCGATCCCCACCGCCCACACCACCGCGGAGACGAAGTTCACCGTCAGGTACAGGCGCGGCCTGACGCGATGGATACCGGCCACCGGGGCCGGAGCGAGGATGATCGCCAGCACCGGCATCCGTCCGAACACCTCGTCCCCCCGTTCGATCGCCGCCTGGCGAAAGCGCAGCAGCGGTCCGGGCGCGGTGAGCACGACCCGGCCGGCCTTCCAGCCGAGGAGCCAGCCGGCGACGCCGCCGAGGGTCGCCCCGAACCAGGCGACGAACAACACGGTCCCCAGGTCGAGCCGGTGCTTGGCGGCGAAGATCCCGGCCGCCACCAGCAGCGGCTCGCCCGGTCCGGGCAGTCCGGCGAAGCTCGCCGCCGCGGCCGCCCCGAGCGCCGTGTAATCGAGCGGCGGTCCCTTGAAGTGGTGGTGGCGGAACGGGTGGAAGTGCAGGTGCAGATGGAAGTGGAGGGCCAGCGCGAGCACGGATGGTCGATGCTCGCAGATGGGCCCCCGGACTCTGCGGTGCTCCACCCGGCCACACGCGGGAGGACGAACCTTGGCCTCGTGGCCAGTGCCGGGCCCACCACCGGACGGGCAGGATCACGCCGTCGATGTCCCGGCCGCTTCTCGTCTCCTACGACGGCACCCCGAACGACGACGACGCGCTCGCGCTCGCGCGGCTGCTCGCCGCGGGCGGTGCGCCGCTGGCGCTCGCCTACGTCCGCCACTCCACCGAATTCGACGAGCGCCGGGAGGAGCTGGCGGCGCACGACGCGCGGCGGCGGCTGGCCCAGGGGGCCCAGTGGCTAGGTGACGAGACCCTGCCCCAGCACGTCGTCATCCACCCCTCCACCTGGGTCGGGCTGGCCGAGCTGGCGAGCGAGCTCGACGCCGCGATGATCGTGTTCGGCTCGGACTACCGGACCTCGCCGGGCAACGTGTCCCCCGGCACGAGCGCCCAGCACCTGCTGGAGGGCGGGCCGGTGGCGGTGGCGGTGGCGCCGGCCGGGATTCGCACCGGGGGACCGCAGGCGATCACCCGGGTGGCGGTCGACGGGGATCCGGTGGCCACCGAGAGCGCGCGGGCGCTCGGTCGCACGCTCGGTGCCGAGGTCGTGGCCGATCCCGATCCGACCGCCGAGCTCATCGTGATCGGCTCGCGACCCGACGGTGCGGCAGGCCGGATCACGCTGTCCGGCGCCGTGCGCGGGCGACTGAACTCGGTGCGCGCCGCGGTCGTCGTCGTACCGGCCGAGCGGCCGATCTCGCTGTAATCGCGGCGTCTTTCCGCAAACGCCGAGAATCGTTTATCCACATGTCGAGGCCCCCGCGGGGAACCCTGGACGGGGGGACATGGGAGCCGGGGCGGACACGCTGCAAGATCTCTGGCCAGATTGGGCTCCTCGGGCCCCGCCGCCCCTGCGGCGTCGTTTTCGACCGTCCCTCGGACAAGGAGATCAACCCTATGCAGTGGTTGGCCTATCCATCGTGGCTGAGCCCAGGAGACAACGCGTGGCAGATGACCGCCGCCACCTTCGTCGGCCTGATGTCGGTGCCCGGCCTCGTGGTGCTGTACGGCGGCGTGATGCAGAAGCGCTGGTCGATCAACAGCATGATGCTCACCTTCGGCGCGTTCGCCACGGTGCTCGTGGTGTGGTTCCTGTACGGGTTCAAGATGGGCTTCGGCTCTCCGATCCATCTCATCTCGCACCACGGGTTCTTCGCCAACATCCTCGGTAAGCCCGCATCGGCCCTCGGCCACCAGGGTGAGCAGGGGCAGGCGAGCATCCCCCTGGCGACGACCGGACCGGCGTTCAGGTTCCCCGAGGCCTCGCTGGCCTACTTCCAGTTCGTGTTCGCCGGGATCACGCCGATCCTCATGCTCGGCTCGGTGCTCGGGCGGATCAACTTCAAGGCGTGGATCCCGTTCGTCCTGCTCTGGATCTCGGTCGTCTACGTGGTCGACGCGTTCTCCATCTGGGGCGGCGGCTGGTTCGCCCAGCACGGCGCGGTCGACTACTCGGGCGGCTACGTCATCCACCTGTCGGCCGGCGTCTCCGGCTTCGTCGCCGCGGCGGTGATCGGACCGCGGCTCCAGCGAGACCGCGAGATCGACGCGCCGAACAACGTGCTGATGGTGGCCGTCGGAGCCGGCCTGCTGTGGCTCGGCTGGAACGGCTTCAACGGCGGAGATCCCTACTTCGCCGGCGCCTCCGCCTCGGCGGCCGTGGTCAACACGAACATCTGCACCGCGATGGCGTTCCTCGTGTGGGTCGGCTGGGACTACCTGACCGGTCGCAAGCCAGGTCTCATCTCCGGCGTGAACGGGATGATCACCGGTCTGGTGGCGATCACCCCGGCGGCCGGCTACGTCAACGGGTGGGGTGCCCTGGCGCTGGGGATCATCGCCTCGACGCTGGTGTACTTCTCGCTCAACTACCTGAGCCGCCTGCGGCCGTTCCGCAACGTCGACGACACGCTGGGCGTGATCTACACCCACGGCTTCGCCGGCCTAGCCGGCGGCCTGCTCACCGGCATCTTCGCCGAGGGCAGCCAGGTCGTCTACAAGGGCGTCGGCCGGACCGCCAGCATCTCGGCCAACGGCCTCGTGTACGGCGGCGGGTTCACGCTGCTCAAGGAGCAGGCGTGGGCGGGATTGTTCGTCATCTGCTGGTCGGCGGCAGCGACATTCGTGCTGCTCAAGCTGGTGGGGCTGTTCATTCCGCTGCGGATGTCCGAGGAGAACATGGAGATCGGGGACGTGGCCGAGCACGGCCACGAGGTCTATCCATCGGACGTGCCGTCGCTCGGGTACCCAAGTGGGGTCCCGGGCTACGTCGGTGGCGGCGTCGAACGGGCGCCGCAGCCGGTGTAGCGCGAGCGGAGAGGGGCGGGCGGTCAGCCGAGCACGAGCTCGGCGGCCGCCCGCAGCGTGCCCCGGTCTCCGCCGATCAATAGCGTGTCGACGACGGAGTCGCGCCACGCGTCGAGGTCGTGGCGGATCTTCGCCGCCGGGCCGATCAGCGTCAGCTGCTCGACCAGCGCAGTGGGCACGGCCGCCGCCGCCTCGGCACGCTTGCCGTCGAGGTACAGGTCCTGGATCCGCCGGACTTCCGCCTCATAGCCCATGCGCATCGCGACGTTGGCGTGGAAGTTCGTGTCCCGGGCGCCCATCCCGCCGAAGTACAGGGCGTACATCGGGCGCAGCGCGTCGGCCGCCGCCTCGACGTCGTCGGTGACGATCAGCGGCACCGTGGCGGCCACCTCGAACGTGTCGGCGGTGCGCCGCGCCCCCGGACGTGCGAACCCCTCGGCCAGGGCGTCGCGGTAGAACCCCTCGTGGTGGGGTGAGAGGAACAGCGCCAGCCAGCCGTCGCACAGCTCGGCGGCGAGGGCGATGTTCTTGGGCCCCTCGGCGGCGAGGTAGATGGGGATGTCGGCCCGCAGCGGATGGATGCTCGATTTCAGCGGCTTGCCGAGCCCGGTGCCGCCCTCCAGCGGCAACGGGTAGTGGGACCCCGGATTCGTCACCGGCCCCTCCCGGGCCCAGATGTCCCGGAGGATCCCGACGTACTCCCGCGTCCGGGCGAGCGGCTTGGCGAACGGCTGTCCGTACCACCCCTCGACGACCTGCGGTCCGCTGACGCCGAGCCCGAGGATGAAGCGCCCGCCGCTCAGGTGGTCCATCGTCATCGCCGCCATCGCGGTGGCCGCCGGCTGGCGAGCCGACATCTGCGCGATCGCGGTGCCGAGCTTCAGCCGTTCGGTGGCCGCGCCCCACCAGGCGAGCGGGGTGAGGACGTCCGAGCCGTACGCCTCGGCGGTCCACAGGGAGTCGAACCCCAGCTGCTCGGCCTCGGCCACCGTGGCGGCCGCGTCGGGCGGTGGGCCGCTGGCCCAGTAGCCGAGGTTCAGTCCGAGCCGAAGCGTCTGCGCCATCTGGTCAGGAACCCTACCGTCCGGCCGGCGGGCGGAGGCTGCGTCGTCGCCTGCCATTCCTCCCGGGTCGGGAGCCGTCCGGCGCGCCGGGCACGCAGCACGCACTCAGTGTGCGCGTGACGGCGGCCGGCCGACCCGCCTTCGGGCAGCACGAGCAGGTGCGCGGACAGCGCCGCCAGGAGCTGCCCGCAGAACGGGCAGCGGTAGGTGACCGGCTTGCGGTTGTGGGCGGGGCGGACGGCGAACCACCGCCCGCTCAGGCGCTCGGCCATACGTCCAAGTCTGCCCGCCGGCGGCGTCGGCCGATACAGTCGCCGGATGCACCTGAGCCAGGCCCGGCGGCGCTGATGGAGCATCGCGAGGAGCGGGTGGTCGTGGAGACCGTGCGCTACCGCGTGACCGGTCTGCTCCGTCTGCCGCGCGACGGCTATCGCAGCCGCCTGACCGACTACCTGAACGCGGCCGACCTGGCGTTCGTGCCGCTGACCGACGCCGAGATCGTCGCGCTCGACGGGTCCCCGGAGCCCCGCCGGCGGGCATTCGTCGTCCTCTCGCTCGCGCAGATCGTGCTCGCCATGCCGGCCGACGACGGGGCCGTCGACGTCGCGGCCGACGCCGCCTGAACCGGCTCGCGCGCCCCGAGGCTCTCCTCGTCCGGCGCTATCCTTACTGAAGCATGGCCATCCACCCCGAGGAGCTCGAAGGCCTCAGCCGCAGCGAGATCCTGCGGGCTTCGCCCCGCATGTTCGACACCCCGTGGCTCGACAAGCTGAGCCGGGTCCATCCCGCGGTCCCGCCGCTCCTGTTCGGCCCGGCGATCCTCGTCCTGATCGTGCTGGGGCTGGTCCACGGCTCGGGCTGGCTGACCCCGCTCGAGCTGCTCGGCGGCTACCTGTTCTGGACGCTCACCGAGTACTGGCTGCACCGGCTCGTGTTCCACTTCGAACCCGACCACGGCATCGGGGCGCGGCTGCACTGGATCATCCACGGGGTCCATCACGATCATCCGAACGACCCGATGCGGCTCGTGATGCCACCGTCGGTCAGCGTCCCGCTGTCGTCGCTGTTCGTCTTCGCGTTCTACCTGGTGTTCGGCTCGCCCGCGTTCCTGCCGTTCGGCGCCGCCTTCCTCGCCGGCTACCTGTTCTACGACATGCTCCACTACCACGTGCACCATCACCGGCCGACCACGGCACTCGGCAAGCGGCTCCGCGAGCTCCACATGCGCCACCACTTCCAGGACCACGACCGCGGCTACGGGGTCAGCGCGCCGTTCTGGGATCACGTGTTCGGCACCGCGCCGAGCCAGCCCGCCCCCGAGTAGCTAGATCGCCGGTGCGGCCGGCGCGGCGATCTCCGGATCCTCGGCCAGCGCCCGCCGCAGCGCCTCGTCGAAACCGACCGGTCGCACGTCGAACCGGGCCATGCCCGCCGTGTCGGTGACGACCGTCGGGGCCGACAGCCCCTCGATGAGCGGCCGAGCGATCCCGGCGTCCACCGGGGTGACGAGCCCGATCCACAGCGAGGACAGCCACGGGGTGACGAACGGGACCGGCACCTGGACGCGACGCGCCACCCCCAGCGCCGCGGCCATCCGGTCGAGCATCTCACCGTAGGAGAGGACGTCCGGCCCCCCGATCTGGATCTCGGACTCCCGCACGTCGGGGCGAGTTGCTGCGGCGCGCAGGTACTCGATGGTGTCGTCGACCGCGATCGGCTGGGTCGGGTTCTTCAGCCAGGCGGGCGCGATCATCGCCGGCAGTCGCTGCACCAGGTAGCGCAAGGTGCGGTAGGACTCGCTCCCCGGGCCCACCACCATGCTCGCCCGAAAGTAGGTCAGGGGCGGCCCGTGCCCGCGCAGGGCCTCGCCCGTCGCGTGGCGGCTGCGCAGGTGCTCGGAGGCGAGGGAGTCGCCGAGCCCGCCGAGGTAGACCACCCGCTCCACGCCCTCCGTGCGACACATCTGGGCGAACTGCTGGGCCGCGCGCAGCTCGCGTTCGGCGAACCCGCCCCGGCTTCCACGTCCCATCGAGTGCACGAGGTAATACGCGACCTCGGCGTCCCGACCCGCTCCGCGCAGCGAGCCGCGGTCGAGGACGTCGCCGTGGTGGAGCGCCAGCCCGTCCGTGGCCAGGGCTCGGGCCGCCGGGCGCGACGGGTCCCGGACCAGGCACCGCACGCCCCAACCGTCGCTGTGCAGCGCGCGGGCCAGCCGGCCTCCGACGAAGCCGGTGGCGCCGGTGATAAGTGCCGTGCGCGCCATCGCGGAACGCGGAGTCTTACACACGTTGTTGAGGCTCCGGCCCGTTCTGCGCCGGGGCTTTCTGGGTAAGCGAGGGGGCGATGGTCTCCCGGTTCGCCACCAATCTCGTGCTGCTCGCCGCCAGCGCGTTCACGCTCGTCAGCACGTTCGGCCTCTCCCGGCCCACGGACGTGTGGGTGGCGTTCGGGCTGGGCTGCCTGACCGTCGGCCTGTCGCTCGTCGGTTTCGGCGTCCGCGAGCGGGGCGCGCTGCAGCGCACGCTCGATCTCGTCGCTGCGGTGTTCGGCGCCTGGCTCGTCGTCGCCTCCCGCGCGCTGGCGCCGGCGCACGCGCGCTGGCAGGGCTTCGCCGTCGCCGCCGCACTCGCAGCGCTGTGTGCCGGCGGCCTGCTCGCGCGGGAACTCGTCCTCCATCGCCTCCATGCGCTTCCGCGGGCCGCTGGCTGACAGCTATCCCGCCGCCGCGGGACTCGTGGTGCTGGCGCTCGTGCCGTACCTGGTGCTCTCCTCGGCGTTCACCCCGTTGCTGCCGGCGCTCGGCAAGAGCCTGCACCTCAGTCCGCAGGCTCTCCAGCTCGCCTCCGGCATGGCCAACGCGGCATACGCGTTCGGCACCGTGCTCTCGGTGCAGTTCGCTCAGCATTTCCCCCAGCGGCGCCTGCTCGTCGGATACGCCGCGCTGTTCGTGTTCGGGTCGGTGATGGCCGCCACCGCACTGACCCCCGGCCTGTTCATCGCCGGCCACGTCCTCCAGGGGCTGAGCACGAGCCTGATGCTGATCGCGGCCGTCCCGCCGCTCATCATCGGCTGGCCGACTTCGCGCATGCGCTACACGGCGGTGGTGATGAACCTGTGCATCTTCGGCGCCGTGGCGCTGGGCCCGGTGATCGGCGGCGTACAGGCCGGCGCGGCCGATTGGCGCCCGCTGTTCTGGATCATCGCCGCAGTCGCCGTCGCCGCGCTGTTCATGACGCTGCTCACGTTCGAGGACGCCGAGCCGCAGGACCGCTCGGCACCGTGGGACTGGGTGGCGGTCCTCCTGGCCGGCGGCGGCTGTGCGGCCGCGTTCTTCGGCGCCTCGGAGCTCCAGACCCACCGGTTGCTCGAAGTGCTCGTCCTGCTGCCGCTGCTCGCCGGCGTGGCCATGCTCGTCGCGCTCGTGCTGGTCGAAGGGCTCCTCCCCCGCGCCCTGATGCCGGTCCGCCAGCTGACGACGACGCTGCCCCTCATCGGCGTGGTGGTCGCGATGGCCGCCGGTGCCGCCTCGGTGGCGATCGTCGAGCTCGTCCAGACGGCGTTCAAGACCCGGACCACGCCGCTGCACCTCGGGATGCTGTTCTGGCCCGAGTTCGGCGGAGCGGTTGCGACGGCGCTGGTGTTCGGGGCCGTGTTCCGCACCCGGTTCGTCCCCTTCGTCGCGTTCGCCGGGATGACGATGCTGGCTGGCGGCGCCGCGCTGCTCTCCGGCGTCGCCCACGGGCCGCAGGCGCTCGTGGTGATCGGCTCGGGCCTCGTCGGGATCGGTGTCGGAGCCTCCGTCTCGCCGGCGCTGTTCATCGCCGGTTTCTCCATCCCGTCGGCGCAGATCCAGCGCGTGTTCGCGCTCGTCGAGCTGCTCCGCGGGGTAGCCGCGTTCATGTTCGCGCCGATCATCCTGCACCTGGTGATGACCGTCGGTGGGGGCCCACCGGCCGCCATCGGGATCGGCATGTGGGTCTGCTTCGGCATTGCCGCTGGGGGCGGGCTGATCGCCGTCTACCTGTTCTGGCTCGGCCGGGCCCGGCTCCAGCGCCCTGATCTGGACCGCTGGCAGGACGGCGAGGCGCCGGCCTGGGACTCGCCGCGGCTGGCGGCCGGCATCCGCGACGTCGGCCCGCTGCGGGTCCTCCCGCCACCCCCCTCGCCGGCCTCGCCCGACGGCAACGGCAGCCGCCCGCCGGCCGGCGCGCGCTGGGCTGAGGCGCCTCTCCCCGACCCGGCTGCACCCACCCGCTCACGGTGAGCCGCACCGAAGCCGAGCCCGTCACGCTCGATCCGCCCGAGCGGGACGACGGGGACGATCCGCGCCGGCACCTGCGCAACGGCCTCATCTCGCTCGTCCTCCTGCTCGTGGTGGTCGGCGGACTGCTCCTCGCCGTGCCCGGGCTGCACGGCGTGGCCCGGACCGTCACCCACATGAGCACCGGCTGGGTACTCGTGGCGACCGGATTCGAGATCCTCTCCTGTCTCGGATACGTGCTCGCCTTCCTCCAGGTGTTCGAGCGTGCGCCGGCCCGGTTCGGTGCGCGGGTGGCGCTCACCGAGCTGGCGTTCAACGCCGCGGTGTCGGTGGGCGGCGCCGGGAGCGTCGCGGTCGGCGCCTGGCTGCTCATCGAGCGTGGGGCCCCGAAGCGTCGGGTGGCCCAGCGCTCGATCGTGCTGTTCCTGCTCACCAGCGCGATCAACGTCGTCACGCTCGCCGCCGCCGGGCTCCTGCTCTGGACCGGAGTGCTGCCCGGACCGCGGAACTGGCTGCTGAGCGCGCTGCCGTTCGTCGTCGGGGTGGCGATCTTCGCCTTCTTCCTCGTCCTGCCCCGCCTGCTCGAGCGGGGGGTGTTCGGGCGCCGGCTGCCCCACGGGCTGGCGGTCGGGCTCGACACGACGGCCTCGGGCATCCGCGACACCCGCGAGCTGATGTTCGGACGCGACTGGCGGATCATCGGCGCGATCGCGTACCTGTGGTGCGACATCGCGGTGCTGATCGCCTGCTTTGCCGCGGCCGGTGCTTCGCCGGAGGTGATCGCCGTGGTGCTGGCGTATCAGATCGCCTACATCTCGAACATGCTCCCCGTCCCCGGCGGGCATCGGGGTGCTCGACGGCAGCATGGTCGGAGCGCTCGTGCTGTACGGCGCCAAGGCGACGCCGGCCGCCGCAGCGACGCTCGTCTACCACGCGATCTCGCTGTGGATCCCCGCGGTGTGGGGAACGATCGCCTTCGTCCTGCTGCGGCGCCACCGCGGCGAGCCGCTCCAGCTGCGGCCCCCGCGCCGTGCCTGGACGCTGGGCCGGCTCCGCGCCCGCGCCCGCGCCTAGATCAGCGGATCTGCCGGCCCGAGATCGCCCGGGCGATCACGAGCCGCTGGATCTCCGACGTGCCCTCGAAGATCGTGTAGATCTTGGCGTCTCGGTGCATCCGCTCCACCGGGAACTCCCGCGTGTAACCGTTGCCGCCGAGGACCTGGATCGCCCGCTCGGTCGCCCACACCGCGACCTCTCCGGCCTTCAGCTTGCTCATCGAGCCCTCGGCGTTGTCGAAGTCATGGCCGTTGCGCCCCATCCAGGCGGCCCGCCACACGAGCAGCCGCGCGGCGTCGATCTCGAGCTTCATGTCGGCCAACGTGAACGCGATCGCCTGGTTCTCGATGATCGGCCGGCCGAACTGGACGCGCTCCTTGGCGTAGTCGAGCGCGTACTCGTATGCCGCCCGCGCGATCCCGATCGCCTGGGAGCCCACCGTGGGACGGCTGATCTCGAACGTCCGCATCGCCGCCTGCCCGCGACTGCGCTGTCCCTCCCGCGCCCGGGCGAGCCGGGCGTCGAGCTTCTCCTTCCCCCCGAGCAGGCAGCTGCCGGGAATCCGCACGTCGTCCAGGAACACGTCCGCAGTGTGCGAGGCGCGCAGGCCGTGCTTCTTGACCTTCGTGCCCATCTCGAGTCCCTGGGTGTCCGGCGGGATCACGAAGCTGGCGTGCCCGCGGGCCTTGAGCTCGGGGTCGACCTGCGCCACCACGACGTGGACGTCGGCGATGCCACCGTTGGTCGCCCACGCCTTCTGCCCGTTCAGCACCCACTCGTCCTTGGACTCGTCGTACTTGGCCCGGGTGCGAAGGCTGCTGACGTCCGACCCGGCGTCTGGCTCCGAGACGCAGAATGCGGCCACCTTGGGCTCGGATTCGGTCCCGAAGCACTGCGGGATCCACTCCCCCCACTGCTCGCCGGTCCCGTTGGCCTGGATCGCCGCCACCGCGAGCGTCGTGCCCATGATCGCCATGCCGATCCCGGCGTCGCCCCAGAACAACTCCTCGTTGACCACCGGGAACAGCACCCCCGTCTGATCGAGCCAGAACTGCGCGATGCCCTCCAGGCTGTACAGGCCGATCTTCGCCGCCTCCTGGATCACCGGCCACGGCGTCTCCTCGCGCTCGTCCCACTCGGCCGCGGCCGGTCGCACGACCCCCTCGGCGAACCCGTGCACCCAGTCGCGGATGTCCTTCTGGTCCTGGGTCAGGGCGAGCGAGAACGTCGGCTCGCCGGCCTCGCCATCGGGCTGCTGCGCCGCGCGCGCCTGCTCGGAGGTGGTGGCTTCCATCGTGGTCGTCCTTTCGCTTCGGGGCACCGCCGTGCGCGGCAACCCGGAGTTCTACCCGGTTGGCGGCCCGGCCGAGCCCACGGTTTCAGGACGGTGGCGTGGAGGCCGGGCCCGGGGCGGGGTGCACCGGCAGCAGCTCGGGGGGCCGCGGGGGCTGGTTGAAGTCGAAGTCCGCCGCGAGGTTGCCGAGCGCCGGGTTCGCCTCTCGCACGTCGGGCCGCGGATCCGGACGGCCGTCGGTGGCGGGATCGAGGCGCTGGCCGCCGAGGAACAGGTCTTCGATGAACTTGTTGTAGTCGTCGTGGCTGAGGACCTGGTGGTCGATGAATCCCTGGCGCGCGTACGGGCTGATCACGATGCCCGGCACGCGCAGCCCGAGCCCGTTCTGGTCGATCGCGGGTGGGACGACGTGGTCGTAGAAGCCGCCCCAGTCGTCCCAGCTGAGGAAGATCGCGGTGCTGTCCCAATCGGGGCTCTGCATGATCGCGTTGATCAAACCGGTGACGTAGGTCTGCCCGGCGCTGACGAGCGCCGGCGGGTGCTCGGACACGGTGCCGTTCGGGTCCACCCACGACACGGCCGGCAGCGTGCCCGCCTGGGCCGCGGCGAAGAAGTTGGTCAGGCTCTGCACGTTGCCGAGCTGACCGTCCTGATGGACGTCGGTGAAGTGCGGCAGCGGGTTCCAGATGCCCGGCGTCTTCGGGCCCTGCTGCACCGGGGAGCAGGTCATCGCGCTGTCGTTCTCGCAGTCCGGCTCGGTGCCCTGGAAGACGTAGTAGCCCCAGCTGACGCCGGCGCGATGGAGCAGATAGGTCATGTCGGTCCACGCGTACAGCGGGGTCTGCGACAGCGGCACGCCGGGCGGGTTCGGGTTCTGCAGCGCGTTGGTGCACGAGTACGGATCTAGCGCATCGGTGCAGTGGGCCGACCACTCCGACACCTGGTAGAGGTGCTGGGGCAGGCTCCACGATGCGTTCGGCTCGAACAGGTGGTCCTGGAGCACGAAGTCGTGCGCGTACCGCCAGTAGTTCGGGATCTCCCGCGCGTCGTGGTAGCCCATGACGTCGACGCACCGACCGGCGCCCGCGCCACCGCTCGTCCCGGTGCACGGGCTGCAGCTCGGGTTGGTGGACGAGCACCTGGAGCCGCTCTCCGCCTGGCCGATGAAGCCGTCCATCTTGCCGCCATCGATGTCGGCGATGGCACTCGGTGCCCCGTGCGGCCCGCCGTAGTTGACGTCGGCCGGGTCGTGGAACGGCTTCACGCAGCCGCCGTTCAGCGGGTCGGGCACGCACACCCCGGCGGGGATGCCGTCGGCCCCGGGATACGTCCCGAAGTACGAGTCGAACGAGCGGTTCTCCTGCATGATGATCACCACGTGCTTGATCTTCTGCATGCCGCTCGGGCTGATCGTCACCGTGGTCGGCGGAGAGGTGGAGCTCAGGTTGCGCGCGTCAGCCGGCAGGAGCGCCCGGAACGTCGACGAGCCGTTCTCGCCCACCCGAACCCGGGCGGAGAAGTCAGACCCGGATCCGAGCTGCGCCTGGGCGATCGGAGTCCACCCGGACTGGCCGAGCACCTCGATCGTGATGTGGTCCCCGGCATGGGAGGGCTTCACGTGGCCGAGGAGCTCGACCTGCGCACCCGGCGCCGCTCCTGCCGTGACGGCCCGGAGCGTGATCCGCGCGTGGACGCCCTGGTCGATCGTCGCGCTGCGCCCGGTGGGCGCGGTGACGAACCACCGCCGGTTCGTGTTCACCGTCCCGGCCGGGCGTAGGAGCACGTAGGCGCCGCCGGGACCGGTGCTGGTGGAGGCGACCGGCGAGAACGAGCCGGCGGTCGGCAGCGCCTGCCAGAGCTCGATCGGGGCACCGCTGCCCGCTCCGCTGGCCCGCCCGAACACGACGATCCGGTCGCCGGCGAACGACGGCGAGGGGGCGGCGGAGAGCGTGACGAGGGACGAATGCTGCCCGGCAGCGACGCCGACGAGGGCCGCGCCGCCGGCCAGCAGGCCGGCGCAGCACACGAGCAGCACACGAAGCGGACGGCGGCGCATGTATCTCTCCCAGTAGAGCTTGATGAATCCGCGTGGTTCCAACCCGCACTCGGCTCTGAAGTTGCGCCCCTGATTTCCGGCTGGCCTCGGTGGTCCAGCGGAGAGGGCGGGATTCGAACCCGCGAACGAGGTTTCCCCCGTTACTCGCTTAGCAGGCGAGTGCCTTCAGCCACTCGGCCACCTCTCCGGGTGCGGCGAGTGTAGAGGCTGCTGCCAACCGGTTCGCGCGGGCGCGGGACTACGATCTCGGGCCTTCCAGGAGGGGTGGCAGAGCGGTCGATTGCACCGGTCTTGAAAACCGGAGTCCGGGTTCCCGGACCGCGGGTTCGAATCCCGCCCCCTCCGCCTCGCGGCTCCCTTCTCCAGCTCGCCCCCGTCGAGCCGGGCGCAGATTTTCCCCCTGGCGCCGCCCGAGGCGGTAGCGTTCCGTCAGGACATGGTCGAACTGGCCGCAGAGGCACCCGGGGCAGGAATCGAGGCGCCGCACCCACCTGCGCCCGCAGTCCCGGATTTCGACATCGTCCCGCGGATCGGGCTGATCATCTCGGGCGTGGTGGCGGTCCTGCTGATCGTCGCCGTGGCGGTGAACAAGCTGTGGCCGCTCGAGTTCTTCCACGTCGCCGGCGGAGCGGCCTGGACGATCATCGACCTGTTCCTCGGGCTCGTCCTCGGACCGATCATGGGCAGCATGTCCGTTCCGGGGCGCATCGAGTTCATGACCCGGTTGATGCCCAAGATGGTCATCATCATGCCGACCGTCGTCACGGCGACGCTCGCCGCCGGCTGGCAGCTCTCGACGAAGCTCGGCACGAATCTGACGAGCTTCCCGAACCACGGCTGGGTGGTGGCGAGCATGATCGTCGTCGGCGTGATGTCGGTGATCGCGCTCGGGCTGCTCGAGCCGGCGAACATCGCCGTGCTCGTCGAGCTGAAGAAGCCCCGCCCCCGCCCCGAGGTGGTCGAGCGGCTGATGAAGCGCTTCATGTACTCGGCCGGGGTGCTCGGCCTGATGCAGGTGGCGACGCTCGTCATCATGACCAAGCTGCGCACCGGATGAGCGACGAGCGCCTGCCACCGGTGACGGAGATCGGCATGGCCTCGCTCGCCCTGATCGTGGCCGGCGGCATCTATCTGTCCGCGCACCTCCCCCAGCACGTCCCGCTCGCTCCGGCCGCCATCCTGCTCGGGCTATCCGCCCTCCTGCTGGTCGGGAACCTGACCGCGCTCTCCCGCGTGAGCGGGTTCGCGTGGCCCCGCTTCTTCGCCGTCGCCCGCTGGTCGCTGCTCGCCTACGTCGCGATCGCCGGGTTCATCGAGTACGCCTTCCTGCGTGATCACCTCAGCGGTGGCCCACTCGTCGTACTGACCCTGTCGCTCGTCGTGTTCGCGGTCCACGTCCCGACCCTGATCGGCTTCACCGTCGCTCGGTTCCACACCGGCGACTGATCTCCCAGGCCCGAGATGGCTGCGCGGCCGACGATGCGCTCGGACTTCACGATCGGAACGCGCGAGGAATGGCAGGCCGCCCGATCCGAGCTGGCGAAGCTCGAGGCCGAGCACGCCGAGCTCGGCGAGCGCGTCAGCGAGCAGCGGCGCAGGCTCCCTTGGGTGCCCGTCGAGAAGGAGTACCGCTTCGATACCGACGCGGGGTCCAGGACGCTCGAGGAGCTGTTCGACGGGCGCTCCCAGCTCCTGGCCTACAACATCATGTTCGGTCCCGACTACGAGAATGGTGCCTGCCCGGGGTGCACGAACCTGGGCGACGAGCTGAGCGGCACGCTCGTGCACCTCAACCACCGGGACGTCACCCTCGTCTGCTTCTCGCGGGCGCCGATCGAGCGACTGACGGCCTACCGGCAGCGCATGGGTTGGCAGTTCCCGTACGTCTCGACCCACGGCAGCGAGTTTCCCTTCGACTTCGGACTCGCGGTGACTCCGCAGCAGGCGCAGAACATCGCCCCGCTCCGGGCGATGATCGACGACCCACCGGACTGGCTGTCGGATTGGGCCCAGCAGATCGGGGCGGGGCTCGAGGACGGCCTGCGTGAGACCCCGGGCTTCATCGCCTTCGCCCGGCAGGACGGGCGGGTCTACCACACCTACACGGTGACGGCTCCCGACCCGTTCGTCGCCCCGTACCACTCGTTCCTGCTCGCGCGCACCCCCAAGAAAGGGTCGGATGAGCCGCGGGCCTGGCGCAAGGACGAGTACCCGGACTGAGGCCGCGCGGGAACGGATGGCTCGCCGGGCGCTCGATCCTGCCGCGTCTAGAATCGCCCGAACAGGCGCCCGTAGCTCAGCTGGATAGAGCGTCGGTCTACGGAACCGAAGGTCGGGAGTTCGAATCTCTCCGGGCGCGTCAGGAAAACACCGCACAGCGGCGCGTAAGATCTGCGAAGAAATGAAGCGCAACCGACGCGTCGCAGCCAGGCACGGGCTATCGGCGGTCGTGATTGTGGTCTGCATCGCGTTGCTGGCGGCCGGGCCAGTGAGCGCGGCCGGATCACCGGCCAGTCCCCGAATGTCGTGTCCGCCGAACGATTACCACCTCCCGACGAGCCATGGGATGCAAGCCGCTCGCACGCTCGTTCCGTCCGGGGTGACTGCGGTGCTGCTGTGTCGCTACCACGGGAGCGAGCCGGCGAGGGCATTCGTGCTTGCCGCGGCACGGGCCGTGCGCGAGCGGTGGACGATGACGCGACTGCGCCGGCAGTTCGACGCGCTCGGATCGCTGCCGCCATTCGCCGGGTGCTACGGCTTTCCGGGCTTCAAGACGAGGTTGATCGCGTTCTTTGGCTACCGGTCGCAGCCCACAGACCCAGTGGTCGTTGATCTGGACACATGCGACAATCGGGTTGTCAGCAACGGCCAGCTGGTGCGCAGCTTGGATTTCCCGCCCGGTTATCAGCTCGAGGACGAGTTGCTCGCGATGACCGACTGCAGAGGGGGCCAGGCGGGCGGTCCCATCTGTGGGTAGACGGCCTCTCTGTCGCCCGACGGAGCAGCGGTAGGCATCCACCTCTGTCGCGATGATTCGATCACCGGCATCCGCACGCGGCCCAGCGCGACAGTTCAGCCTCAGCCGCGCAACTCAGTACTGTTGATTTCGTTTTCTAGGTATGAGGATGAGACGCATCTTCGCGTGGGGTGGCCCGTGGGCCCGGGCAGTCATCTGCGTCTTGGTCGCCGTGATGTCTCTGGTGTGCTTGCCGGCCCGGGCTGCTACTTCGAAGTCGGGGCTTCGTGGCGCCGGTGAGGGTGCCGCGTGTTCGTGGCGATCTGCTGGGTGCCTATCGGGTGCTCGCGGATGACGGGCTGAAGGTCTCTGAGCCGGGAGGGTTGCTGGTCGGGGCTTCCGTGAACCCGGTGGTGATCGGGGAGCGCCCGGCTGCCGGGTCGTCGGTCGCGCCGGGTTCGACGGTGACGTTAAGGGTGTCCTGCTGTGGATCACCCGCCCGGCCGAGTGGAGAGTCAGTCCGTGCAGTGCGACTGGTTGGGCGCACTGCGGTCGCCGCCGTGCAGTGGGCGACGCGTCACCACGTCGCTTGGCGTGTGACGCTCGGGCCGCTGCAGCGGGCGACGGACCGCGCGCTGCTTGGCAACTATGTGGTCCGGCGGGCGGTGCTCGCGCCTGGTCGGCTGATCGGACACGGCCAGGTGACCAAGCCGCTGCTGGAGGTGGTGGCGAGCCAGTCGCACTCCGACATCGGCGCCGCGGTGCCGGCACATCTGGCGGCGTGTCAACCGATCGCCGACGCCCGGGTCCTGGTCGACAGCGCGCACGTCGTAGTGGTCGAGGACCCAAACCGCGGAGCAGATCCCCCGTTCCCGTCCTACGCGGCCTGTGACCGGGCGACTGGGGAGCAAAGGCTGCTCTATCAGGTGCAAGCGAACGGGGAGGGCTACTTCTATTACCTGGACGGCGCGTCGTGGCCGCGGGAGACACCGTCGCTCTCGCCATCATGTTCGCCGACAAGTACAACGACTGCGCCACCACGGTCGAGCTCTACGACTTCGCCAAGAACGCACCGCTGACCGCCTTCCAGGCGGGATGCGCAGACTTGCAATCGCTTGTCGTTGACGATGAGGGTTTCCGCGGCTTGGATCGTCGATGTCTCGGGTGTGAACGGCCCTGACGGTCTGTTCGTTCATGACGATGCCGGCACCCGGGAGCTCGACAGCGGCCCGATCGCGAACGTCGCCCTCTCGGGCGACACCCTCATGTGGACCGACAACGGGACTGCCCGACAGGCCACCCTCACATAACCATCCGCTCGTGGCCGCACGTCGAACAGCATCGCGGCGCTCGAACTGGAGAGCCTGCCGCTTCGATCGATTTGCGGCAGTGCGTGCTTCGTGTCGAGTAGGGACTCACCGGGGGCTTGATCGTCGGCGCCGGACCCTAGGCTGGCGGCGGTGGAGATCGTGCTCGAGACAGCGACCCCGGACGGCATCCGTGTCGTGCTACCAGCGCTCGCGTATGCGAAGGTGCTCGAAGAGCATCCTGCGGTGGCGGACCTTGATCTGATCGATCGGACGATCCGCACGCCTGATGAGCGCCGCCCTGACCCGCGGCCTGGTCGCGAGCGCTTCCTGCGACGCGAGAGCGATCTGCTCGTGCTCGCGGTGGTTGAGTTCGGCGAGGTTCCTGCGATCATCGTGACCGTGTTTGCAGCAATCTCAGGACGAGCCTGACGTGGCGACCGCCACCGTCCACATCGCTCCCGCTGACCTGGAACTGACCGGCGACTACGACGCGCTCGGCGATGTGCTCTATCTGTCCGCTGCGGCCGACGACAAGTCGGCCTCGGCACAGGAAACGCCAGAGGGACATGCTGTCCGGCTCGATGCTGATGGGCGCGTCACGCACATCACAGCGGTCAATGCTCGGTGGCTGCTCCAGCGCAACGGAGAACTTGTCGCGACGCTGCGCGACGGTCGGCTGCTGCGGCTGACGCCGGCCGATCTAGCTGACGTCATCAGGTAGCGCCGCCTCGCAGTGTCGCCGACGGCTGCCTGGGTCAGCCCGTCATGAGCGGTCCATTTGCGCCGGCCGGAAGCACGCACTGCCGCAAATCGATCACAGCGGCAGCCGGCTCGACATGCGCTAGAGCCTCCTTCACGCGAAAGCCCGAGTCGGCTGGTCAGTGCCAGGTCAGGATTTGGGGGTCAGTCTCGCCTCAGGCAGGGTTGGCTCGAACAGCTCGATCGGATTGCCGGACGGATCCTCAACCAGGATCTGCTTGCCTCCGGTCCCGATCACGATGTCGTTGCGAAAGTGCGAGCCGTTCTGGCGGAGCCGCTCGACCATCGCTTCGAGGTCACGGACCTCGAGCTGGAACCGGTTCCAGCCGCCAGGCTCAGGCATCGTCCCGTCGGGCGTTGCCTGGCCACCGCCGGGCGCCCCGCTGGGGGCGCTGAGCACGAGCCGCAGATCGCCGCGCGAGAGCATCGCGAACGTAGGAGCCGGATGCATCACCTCGTGGAAACCGAGCTCTTGGCAGTAGAACTCGATCGCTGCATCGAGGTCATTGATGATGTAGCGAACACTCACTGTGGCCACAGTCGTTCCTCCGTGGTTGCTTACTGGGAACCTACTCAGATGCCACACGCTTGTGCTTTGCGCGAGAAGCGTTCGCGCGATCCCGCTTCCGCTCAGGTTGCTAATACCAGCAGCGGGCTGCCTTGCTTCCGCAGATCCTCAAGCCGCCGGCCAGTGCAGTCGACCCGTCGCCTGATGAGCGATCTCCTGCCGGTCAAAGCCGGACCTGGGCCCGACCGGACGAGCCTGTCGCCCCTCGATGACGGACGCTACGGACTGGACGCCATCTTCCAAGGCGCGTCTGGCTACCAGCAGGTGGAGCAGCACGAGCATGAGCTCACCCAGCGCTGCACCCCCACTCCGTCCGCCAGGAGCTCGGCGGCGCCTGGGGCGATTCGACTCGGCCCGCTTCGCGGTTGAGGTGGGAAGGCTCGCGCGCCTGTAGAAGCACAGCAGCTGCGCGACGCCGCGTCCAGTTAGTGGTGCAGGACGCGGCCGTCACCACATCGTGCGCCGCCGGGTCGTAGAGGGCGTCATTGACGCCCATGATCACGTTGAGCGCCTTCGATTCCTGCACCGGCGCTACCACGACGCCTTCCTGACGCCGCGATCGAAGTACGGCGCGAGGGAGTTCATCGTGCGGAATCTGCCCGAGGCTTCGATCACGACATCGACGCCGTGCTCGCACAGGCGCACGTCCCCGGGGGAAGCCTCGGTCCCGAAGCCGATCGACGTTCCGTCGACCGTCAGCGTCTGTGCGTCGCCGCGAATGTCACAGTCCCAGCGGCCGTGGACGGAGTCGAATGTCAACAGGTGAGCCGCCGTCGCGGCGTCAGCTTTCAGCTCGTTGACATACGCGAACTCGAACCCCGACCAATCCCACGCCGCGCGTAGCGCCAGCCGGCCCATCCGGCCAAACCCGTTGATCCCGATACGTGTGGCGGCCATCTCTTGCTCGATCCCCAAGTGCCTGCTCGCCGTGCCTCGGCGTCGCTAGCAGCAGACCGCCGGGCGAGGACGCCACCACGCGAACAGCCGCGGCAGTCGCAGCTCGCGGCTCACGCGGGGCCACGCCGGGCTGCCGCAGCAGCGCGGCGCAGCGTTGACGCGGATCTGCCGCTGACGCTCGGCAACCAGCAGGGGTTGAGGTTGGTCATCACGTCTTCTCCTTCGCAGCTGCGCATCCGCACGACGTGGGCGCACCCGTGCTCTCAGCGGCAGCCGTGCCGCAGCATTCGGACTTCGCTGCCGGCTCACAGCAAACCTCGAGCGTCTCAGCCGAGCAACACCCCGCGTTCTCCTCACCAGCGGCGGGCTTGCGGGCCCGGATGATCGCGGCGCCGGCATGCTCGTGAACCCGGTGGGTCTCCCGGATCTCGATGTCGGCCAGGCCGGCCGCAGCCAGCGAGCTGCTCGAACTCCGCCCGGGTCAGCGCCCCGGCGATGCACCCCGTCCACGCCGCCATGTCAGCGCGGGTCGCCTCGTCCATGTCCTCATCAGCGATCACATCCGAGACCGCGAAGCGACCGCCGGGCCGCAGGACCCGCGCAGCCTCACCCAGCACCTTGGCCTTGTCACCCGAGAGGTTGATCACGCAGTTGGAGATCACGACATCAACGCTCCCGTCCGGCAGCGGGATGTCCTCGATGTGGCCCTGCAGGAACTCGACGTTGCTCGCCCCGGCCTCGCGCGCGTTGCTCCGAGCCAGCTCGAGCATCTCGTCGGTCATGTCCAGACCGATCGCGCGGCCGCTCTCCCCCACCCGCCGAGCACTGATCAGCACGTCTGCACCGGCGCCAGAGCCGAGGTCCAGCACCGTCTCGCCGGGATGCAGATCGGCGACCGCGGTCGGCACGCCGCAGCCCAGCGAAGCGCCGACCGCGCCCTCAGGCGCCTCGGCGCCCTCGCCACTGCCATAGAGGGCGCTCCCGAACACGACGTTGCCCTGCGCGTCGGTCACCTCGATTTCACTGCCACAGCAGGACGCGGGAGCCGGGGCCTGCGCCTGGGCCGCGCGTGCGGCCGCGGCGTACTTCTCGCGGACCGTCTCGCGCAGCTCAGTGGTTTCGGTCAACTCAGCCATGTCGTGATCTCCTCCAGGCCGTCGGGGATGAGGAAGTAGTAGGTCCACAGGCCGCGGCGCTCAGAACCGACGACGCCGGCAGAGGTCAACACCTTCAGGTGCTTGGAGAGCGCCTGCTGGCTCATCTCGAACAGCGGCGTCAACTCGCACTGACAGATCGCCTCCGGAGCCGCCGTCCGCAGCGCATCCACGATCAACAGCCGCGTCGGATCGGCCAGCGCCTTGACGACGACCGCCAGATCAACGGCATCGGAAGCCGACAGCTGCGGCTCGACCGCAGCCACGCAGCAGCCGCCGGCTTGACGCTCGCGGGGAGACAGAACCGGGGGCTGCACTGCGGTCATGCCAATGAGTATACACAACTAAACGGTTGTGGGTGCTATGTTCGCCAACATGGATCTACCGCTCTCCACGGCGGCGTGAGCGGGTCGGCGATGAAGATCTTGCTCGTCACCGGGAGCGCCCGCCGCGGGTCGACGAACGTCGCCGCGCTCCGCACCGCGGCGGAGCTGGCCCCGTCCGGCGTGGACACCGTCATGTACGACGGGATCGCCGACCTGCCGCTGTTCAATCCCGACGATGACGCGGAAGGCGCCGAAATCGACGCCCGCGTACAACTGATGCGACAGCAGGTTTCCGAGGCAGACGGCGTTCTCATCTGCACCCCCGAATATGCGGGCGCGCTGCCCGCCGCGCTCAAGAACCTGCTCGAATGGACCATCGGCGACGGCGGAACCTACGACAAGCCGGTCGCATGGATCAACGTCTCTGGCGTCGCCGCACCGACCGGCGGAGCCGACGCCCACACCTCCTTGCGGAAGGTGCTGGAGTACTCCGGCGCCGACATCGTGGAAGCAGCCTGCGTACGCGTACCGCTCAGCCGGCAAGACATCGGACCGAGCTGGTCCCGTCGAGGAACCCACCGCCCGAGAGAACATCGCGGCGGCGGTCGCACGACTCGTCGAACACATCCATACGCGCGAGGCGTGATCAGAACTCCAACCGCCCGACCCGCCACCATTTGTTCCAACCGAGCCTGGATCCCGGGCTATATCGGCAGGTGCCACACCGATCAGTCGCGAACAGGGCGCACGAGCTCGATCGTGACGCCCAGGTCGGTTGTGGCCCACTGACGGTCAGCGGTGACCGCCGGCACTCCGAGTCGCTGCGCGAGCGCGAGACACGCGCGATCACCGAGCGAGAGACCCGCCACTCGGGTTGTAGCCCAGAGTGCCGCGGCTGCGAGGGCGTCCTCGATCGTGAAGGGCTCGACCGTGACCTGAGCAGTAACGGCACGCAGGATGTGCTCAGCGTCGCGTTGGTGACGGACGAGTGCTGCGGCGACCTCGCTGAGGTTCACCGTGCTCACCGCCGCTCCCTCGGCGATGACGTCAGCCACCGCGGTCGCGCCAGGCTCCTGAAACAGCACCGTCAGCAGCGCGGAGGCGTCCAGCACCTTGAGCTCAGCCGAGTGGGTTTGCTGTCCACTCGACGGATCAGTGGGTTGATCAGATTGCGGCATTGGTGCTTCCTTTTCGTGCGGGCAGCACTAAAGATCGGGGCCGCGCGCGTCCTGCAGAGACCAAGTGCGGCCCGCGAGAGAGAGAAGTGGGGTCGCCGTCTACGCGCTGAGCAGCGCGGGAGGTGCGTTCGCCGACCAGGCGGTCATAACGCCAGCCACGTTGTGGGGCCCCGATCGGCGCGTTCGGTGCTGCCACTTGGCGCGGTCCTGCGACCCGGCTCGTCGTGCCGGCGGTAGGTCGGAAGCCGGCATAGACCCAGCGTTCCGAGACGACGGGCCCACCGCTCCGTGCGCGGATCGGGTCCGTGAATCGCCGCCCAGCGCTTCAGCAGCTCCAGGGCGGAAAGCGGGGCGGGTCCGAACTGGTCGGTGCGGGCGCTCATCGTGGTTGCACGCCATCGGCCGACACGGACAAATCTTGGCCTGAGCGCAGCGCGTCAGCCTCCTCGGCCGCAGCTTGCTCTCGGCGGTCGGCGGCGAGATCATCGAGCACCGACGAACCCGCGGATCCGGCGAGCCCGATCAGGCCGCGCGCGGCGGTGCGCCGGCTCACTATCCGCAGCGAACCGCCGCTCTCCTCGCTGATCGTCACCTCGTCACCCGGCTTCAGATCGAGCCGCTTCCGAAAATCGGCCGGGAGGACGAGTCGCCCCCGGTCATCAAGCCTGGTATTCCCACTCAGGCGGCTCATGTGGGAGAACATAGCATACGCCCACCGCTGGAGCCAAGTGGGTAAGCGCGGCGAGGGTGCCTCTTGAGTCCACGAAGGGGCATGACGGGCACGCTGGAATGACGTCACGCGTTGCCGCCCGCGCGCCAACGTCTCAGCCGGTCTCGGAGGAGCTTCCTGCATATCCAAGCCGATCGACATGAAGCACCTGGCGACTTGAGCGACGGCGGAGCACCCTGCCTCCCGGGCGTAGTCGGGCACAAGTGATGATCCTCGCAATGGCAATGCGCTAAGAGCAGAAGCGCCACTTCTCTGCCGCTCTACATCACCTCCATGATCGAAAGCGCGTCGGCCTATACGAGTCCGCGGCGCCGGCATCGCTCGGCGACCTCCCGTATGACCGCCTCGGGATGGCAGGCGTCGAGAGCTAGGGTTCGCCACCCACGCTCAGCCGAGGAGATTGCATGTCCCGTTCTGCGAAGGTCAACCTGCTGGAGGTCGAGGACTCCGTCGCCGGGCGGGTGGAGGGACTCGAGGGCCGCTTCGGACGTAAGCACCTGGACTCCCGGGACCTCGGGGTGAGTCTCTTTCGGTACGCCCCGAACCTGCGCAGTCCGATGGCTCACAGCCACAAGGAGCAGGAGGAAGCCTACGTCGTCGTTGCCGGCTCGGGCCGGATCCTGCTTGATGACGAGACGCAGGAGCTCCGGACCTGGGATGTCATACGGGTCGCTCCTGAGGTCGTCCGGGCGTTCGAGGCCGGCCCCGACGGGCTCGACATCATCGCCGTCGGCGGCCCCAAGCCCGAGGAGGGCGACGGCGTCCGCGCCACCGCCACCTGGCCCAAATCGGAATAGTCAGGCCGCCTCTACAGCGTTGACCTTGACGGACCAAGCGGTGCGCTCGAGCGTCCGACCAGCTCTCCAGCTGCGAGCGATCGCCTTCTCCTACCGGTGATCGGTCCGCGCTAGATGGCATCCGCGCGGGCGAGCACGGCGATCGTCGCGGTCCGGCGCGCGGTGAAGCCGAGGGCCTCGTAGACGGCGATCGCGGGAACGTTCGAGGTCATCACGTGGAGAAAGGGCCGCTCGTCGCGAGCGCGGATGCGGGCGATCAGGTCGCTCACGAGCCGGGAGGCGAACCGTTGACCGCGAAACGCGGGATGTGTGCAGACGGCGCTGATCTCCGTCCATCCGTCCATGTGCATGCGCTCGCCGGCCATTGCGACGAGCGCGCCCTCACGACGCAGCCCCAGGTAGGTCCCGAGCACGATCGTCCGCCCGAGGAACGGGCCCGGCTCGGTCGCGGCCACGAGCTCGAGCATGTCCGGAACGTCGGCGGCGGTGAGCACGATCGCTTCGGGATCCGGGTCGCCGGTCGCGTCGGAGGCGATCATCTGGGTCACGCCGAACCGACGCGCCGCCGACCAGCCGTCTGGCGGAGCGCCATCATGGACGATCCCGGCAACGCCGTCGGCGCCGACCAGGTCAGCGGCGTCACGCCAATCGTCGGCGGTCGGGTCCGGCGGCATGGCCAGGAACGGAGCGACATCGGGCGGGTAGCGGCGGACGCGGCCGCGCACCTCGGCGAGCTTCGCTTGGCGCGTGGTGAGCGCGGCGTAGACGGGATTGTCGAGTGCGTGAGCGATCGGCACCGCAGGATCTTCTCCGGGACGGTCGTGAAGATCAACGCCATCACCGTTCCACGCGAACGTTTCAATGAGTTCACGGACAGGTTTGCTGCGCAGCGCTGACCGCGCAGGAGTCAGAGTTGCTTGATGCGGCGCTGCAGGAACCTGCGCTCGGGCCCCCTGGAGACGCGCTGCAGGGCGGCGCCGAAGGCAGCCTTGGCCTCATCGACTCGCCCGAGCCGCGCCAGCAGCTCGCCGCGAGTGGAATGAAGGTACGGATAGTCCTTCAGGTCAAGGGCATCGACGATCGCCAGTGCCCGCTCGGGATCGCCCGCTTGTGCGATCGCGACCGCGTGGTTGAGCTTCACGACCGCCGAGCCGGTGAGGTCGACTAAGCGGGCATAGAGCTCTGAGAGCTCGTGCCAGTCAGGGTGTGGTGCGATGTGCACGGACGCAATCGCCGCCTGCACGACATAAGGGCCGTGGCCGCGCAGCGCGATCGCGCGCTCGAGCCGCGCTCGACCGGCGACGATCATGTCTGCGTTCCACAGCGACCGGTCCTGGTCTGCGAGCAGCACGAGATCGTCGCTGCCGTCAAAGCGCGCCGCCCGCCGTGCGTGCTGCAAGAGCATCAACGAGAGCAGGCCGTGCGCGTCCGGCTCGTCGGGCATCAACGCGGCGAGCAGCTCTCCTAGCCGGATCGCCTCGGCCGCAAGATCAACCCGGCCGCTGTACCCCTCGTTGTAGATCAAGTAGATCACTGTCAGCACGGCCTGCAGTCGGTCTGGGAGCAGATCGTCGGCGGGGACCGCGAACGGGATCCGGGTCGCCTTGATCTTCGCCTTCGCGCGCGAGAGCCGGCGTTTCATCGTCTCCTCGGCGACCAGGAACGCGCGGGCGATCTCCGCGGTGTCAAGGCCACCAAGCGCGCGCAGGGTGAGCGCTACCTGCGCATCGGTCGCCAGCGCGGGATGGCAGCACATGAAGATCAGCTCGAGTCGCTCGTCCGTGATCACGATGGGTGGGTTTTCGATCTCGTCCACGTCGTCCTCGATGCTCTCGTCTGGGACCTCGAGCTGCTGGGTCTTCTCAGCCAGCGTGCGTCGCCGGCGGATCAGGTCGATCGCGCGCCGCTTCGCGGTGGTGGTCAACCATCCGCCCGGGTTCGGCGGCGTGCCGTCCTGTGGCCACCATTCGGCGGCGGTCGCGAACGCATCTGCGGTGGCTTCCTCGGCGAGGTCCAGATCGCCGAGGAAGCTCACCAGCGAGGCCAGCACGCGGCCCCACTCTTCGCGGAAGACCCGGTCGAGCAGCGCTAGCTCCCCGGACGGGTCTCGACTGCGCCACGATCGACGATCGGGCGCACCTCGACCGCGCCGCCCATCCGCGCCGACGGGATCCGAGCGGCGAACGCGAGCGCCTGGTCGAGATCATCAACCTCGATCACGTAGTAGCCGCCGAACACCTCCTTGGTCGCAGCGAACGGTCCGTCTGTGGTCAGTGCGTCGCCGTCGCTGACTCGGACGGTGGTCGCGGTCTGCACCGGCTGAAGCTGCGCTCCGCCACGGACAGCCGGATCCTCGGTGATCGGGCCGTACTCGGCCATCACGCCCTCGAACTCCTCCGGGCTCAGCGCCTCGTACGAGCCGGGCTTGTCGTAGATGAGAATCGCGTACTGCATCTCAGCCTCCTTTCAGAGGGCCAATCGGTTACACCCCTACCACGAACGACCCATGCCCGTGGGGACACACCCAAGGACTAGCCGAGCTGGCGCTGGCATCGAGCGGCTCTCGCTTTCCCGCCAACAGGATCGGCGCGCCAAGCCGGCCCATAGGATTCGATTAGGCTCGAGTGTGCAGCGCTCCGCGGCCCCGCGGGAGCGCGCAACGGCAGACCTCACCAGCGTGATCCACGCCGAGTTCGCCTCGCTACGCGGCAGGACTCCTTCCGACGGATCTTCTTGACCTGATCCTCGCCCAAATGGCCGGAACGCCGGTAGCTCCGGGGAAGCAACAGTTCTCGGGATGGGTGACCCCGCTGCCGGCCCAGGCCTTGGTCCACACCCAGATGCCGCTTTCTCCGGTTTGCCGGGCGGACTCGATCACGTGTGCGCAGTGAAGACGTGGGCAACGGCTCCGCCGCTGAAGGCGGCGGTGCTGACAGGCTCGATGGTCAGCGGTGCGGTGAACAGCCGTTCGCCGGCACCGAGGACGACCGGGTGGATGACGAGGCGGTACTCGTCGATCAACCCGGTCGCGACGAGCGATCGAGCGAACCGGACTCCGCCCTGTGCGAGCAGGTATCCGCCGAAGCGCTTCCGCTTCAGACGCACGACGGCGTCAGCCAGGTCTCCGGTCGCGATCGTCGTCTCGCCCCAGTCGGCGGACGTGAGGGAATTCGAGAACACCACCTTGGGGATCTCGTTCATCGGGGCGGCGAACGGCCCTGATTCACCGGGCCAGAAGTCGGCCCAGCGCACGTAGGTCGCGGCGCCGATGAGGTGCGCGCCGGTGTTGCTCACGGTGTCGAGGACCCACTCGGCGCCATCCGGAGAGCGTCCCGCGGCGACCCAATCAGAGCTCCCGTCGGCCGGGGCGACGTACCCGTCGAGAGAGACGGACATCTTCAGGATCAGTGAGGTCATGTGCTGCTTCCTTTAGCGGGGTGGACTACATGCCGCGCTAAGGACTTCGCCGACTCCGGAAAGTCATCGCTGGCGAGCGCGACGCTGAGGGGCGCTGGGCCGCGCTCCCGGCCGACCCGGCAGACCTTGGCGGCGTTATCCCTCCGCCCGTCGGTAGCGGATGTGGGTGGCGAGCGGAGAGTGGAGCACCTCGACCGGCTCGAACCCGAAGGACTCGACTCCGTCGAACAGCCGCTCACCGGATCCGAGCAGGACGGGGGTCACGTCGAGCGTGAGTTCGTCGATCACTCCCGCGGCGAGCGCCTGACGGACGGTCGAGGCGCCCCCGGCGATGTCGATGCCATCCTCGCCGGCCGTCTCACGCGCCTGCGCGTATGCGGCCTCGAAGCCCAGGGTGACGAAGTGAAAGCTCGTGCCGCCCTGCAGCTCGATCGGCTCGCGGGCGTGGTGGGTGAGCACGAAGACCGGCGCGTGGTAGGGCGGCTCCGGGCCCCACCATCCATCCCAGTCCTCATCCCACTCGCCGCGGATCGGCCCGAACATGTTGCGGCCCATGACATAGGCCCCGCGCGGTCGCATGAGCCAGCCCGCCGCCGTCGCGTCGGCGTCGTTTGCGCGCTCGTCGCCGAGGTGCCAGCCATGGACCTCCCGGCCGCGCCTGCCCAGCGGGTTCTCCCGGCTCTGGTCCGGCCCCGCGGCGAAGCCGTCGAGCGAGATCGACATGTGACAGGTGGTGTCCGGCATCGGCGTCCTCCACGGTAATTGCGATTTGCAAGCGCTGGCACCGTACCGCGCGAGAAAGGTGGTGGCAACCCGCAACTACCATCCACGTCATGGCGACGCGTGCGGCGGGCGAACCCCGCTCGGGCTGTCCGATCAACGCGGCGGTGGAGGTGATCGGCGATCACTGGTCACTGCTCGTCGTGCGAGACATCATGTTCGGCAACCGGCGCCACTTCCGAGTCCTCCAAGCGGGCTCGGAGGAGCGAATCGCGTCGAACATCCTCGCCGACCGCCTCCGGCGGCTCGTCTCAGCCGGGCTCCTCACCCGAGCGGAGGCCGGCCGCGGACGCCGCGTGACCTACAGCCTCACCGAGGCCGCGATCCAGCTCGTCCCGGTCATGGCCGCACTCGGCGAGTGGGGCCTGCACAACCGGGTCACGACCCCCGCGCTCCGCGTGCGAGCCGAGCTCCTGGCCGATGGCGGACCCGCGCTCTGGGAGGACCTCATGGCCGAGCTGCGTACCGAGCACCTCGGGACGCCCCCACCGCCAGGACGTCCGAGCGCGACCGAGCGCCTGGCCGCCGCCTACGCCGAGGCCGTCGCCCACGAGACGGGCTGAGGCGACCCCGAGTCCACCCTCCACCGCGGCTCGCCATCCCCTCCGACGCGGGCCGGCACGCGCCCGCGGTTTCGTGGCCCGGCCCACCGAGGGACGTGGGCTGCCACCATTGGAGCATGAGCGAACACGAGAGCTTCGAGGATCGGCTGCGCGCCATGGCCGATCAGGTCAGTCAGTCGGTACGGCGCATGTCAGAGCTCGACGTGGACGAGGTCGCCGAGATGTACGGGATCGACGCGGAGCGGGTTCGTGGCTTCGCTGATGTCGCGGGCCGGTGGCTGAGTGCCCGCACGTCAAGCGCCGAGCCGCCCTTCGACCAGCGTCGGCACAGTGATCCCGACGAAGCAGCCGGTGCGAGTGGGGCGAGCGTCAGAGCGCACGGCGGTGGAGCCACGCAACCGGCGGGCAACCCCGGCCCGCATCCCCTGGATCTTCCGACCGACCGGCAGGGCTTGACGCTCAGCGGGTTGGACTCCGGTCGTTGGACAGTCGGGCCTGGCAGTGATCGGCTGATGAGCACCGGAGAAGGACCGCCTCCTCCAGAGGCAACGGACCTGGTCAGCGAGCTGCGCGCACGCGATTGGATCACCGCCGACGGGACGCTGACGCTCGTTGGCCGCCACGCCCTGGGCCGCTGGTGTCGCTCTGCGGAGGATCCGCCACGGGTCTCGCCTGAGCCTGACACCCCGCCCGCGTAGCGCTGGATCTCAGCAATCCGGGGCCTGCTGTACCTCGACCCGTCTCGCACCGGCGGGACGGCCCCCCATGCCCGAGGGCGCGACACAGCTCACCTGCGCCCGGTTCGCCATAAGATCTGGCTTCGTCCCGTTCTTGAGGAGGAGGGCCTGATGATCGTGAAATCGACAGCGTGACCGGCGGTGGGGTCGCGGCGGCCGAGCGGTGGCCCCACGGCTGGCTCGCGCCGCGACCGTGTCGGGAGCGCTGATGGCGACAGCGCTCGTGCTGGCGTTCACCGCTGCGGCCGCCACCGGCCCGGCTCCTCCCGGACAGGACCCGTTCTACCGCTACTCGCACCCGCTCGGACACCTGGCGCCCGGCACCGTGCTGCGCACCCGATCGGTCACGGTGACGGGAGTGAGCGCACCCATCACCGCCACGCAGATCCTGTACCGGACGAGCGGTGAGCTCGAGCAGCCGACGGTCACTGTGACGACGCTGCTTCGCCCCACCACCTCGGCCATCACCCCGACGAAGATCGTCTCCTATCAGTCGGCCTACGACGCACTCGGCGCCCAATGTGATCCCTCCTACACCCTGCAGGGCGCCGGTCCGGCCGGGGACGTCACCCGCTCGCAGCTGAGCTTCATCTCCAACTACGTCAAGGCCGGCTACGCCGTTCTCGTCCCCGACTACGAGGGAGAGAACCTGGACTGGACCGCCGGGCAGGAATCGGGCTACGACACGCTCGACAGCGTCCGCGCCGCCGAGCACTACCTGCATCTGCCGGAGAGGACCACGCCGGTCGGCATCACCGGCTACTCCGGCGGATCGATCGCGACCGAGTTCGCCGCCGAGCTCGCTCGGACCTACGCGCCGTCGCTGGACATCGTGGCTGCGGCGGCGGGAGGCGTTCCGGTCGACCTGCTGCACAACCTCATGTACATCAACGGGAGCCCGAGCTGGGCCTCCACGATCCCGCCCAGCACCGTCGCGACCGCCCGTGCCGTCGGCCTGAACCTGCGCCCAGCGCTGTCGGCCTACGGTCTCCAGCTGATCGACCAGGTGAGCCACGCATGCATCGCGGCGTTCCTGGGCCGTTATCCGGGGTTGACCTACCAGAAGCTCTTCAAGCCACAGTACGCCGACATCCTGAAAGCGCTTCCGAGCTTTGTCTCCGTCGGAGACCATCTGATCATGGGCCGCAGCGGCACGCCGACGATGCCGATGCTCCTGGGCGTCGGCAATGCCGACGGAACGGGAGACGGCGTGATGATCAGCCGGGACGTCCAGCAGTTGGCCTATGAGTACTGCCACCGCGGCATCCCCGTGCAGTTCCACGAGTACCTGGGAGACACCCACACGATCGCGGCAGTGGCCTTCGAGCCGCAGGCTGCGGCCTTCCTCGAACAGCGACTGAACGGACAGCGGGCGGTCAACGGCTGCGCTTCGATCACGCCGGGCAATTCGCTCACGCCCACACCGGTGCCGCAGTCAAGGCTCCTGCACTTCAGCTGGCTCGGTCTGCGCGCTGCCGCGCACGGGATCGCGGTGCGGGTGTGGGCGCCCCACGGAACCCAACGCAACGTCGACATCACCGTGGAACGTCGCGGCACGGTGGTTGCCCGCACCCGCCTCACGCGGGTGGGCTCGACAACGCGGACGCTGATCCTCCGCGCCGACGGACGGACGCCGCCGCCCGGTGACTACACGGTCACCGTGTCGGTGGATGGCGGGTCGCTGATCTGGGAGGACCACCCCGTGGGCTAGGCGGATCTGATGCCAGGCCGGGTGTACAACTAACTCGATGGACGGCCGCTCGTTCGGTGCAGTCTTGCTCGCCGGTGTGCTCACCGGCAGCGAGCTGACCTCGTGGGGGATCGTCCATCCGACGTTGTGGAAACTCGAACACCGAGAGCAGGTCCGCGCCGAGAAGCTGATCTACAAGCGGTTCGGCAGCATCGACCCGTGGCTGATGACGGCAACGACCGCCACCTGCTTCGTCGCCGCCTCGGGCCGGCAGGGCAGGTCAGCGAGGCTCGCGCTCGCCGCCGGCGGCTGCTACGCGACGATGCTCGCGATCACGCTGATCGGGAACATGCCGATCAACCTGCGTGTGTTCCGCTGGGACGAAGAGCGCGGAGACCCCGAGCAATGGCGCCGGCTACGCCAACGTTGGGACCGACTCCACAACGTGAGGGTCCCGCTGGACGTAGCCGGGTTCAGCTTGATCACGCTCGCCGCGCTCGATGCATGATCCTTCGGCATCAGCCATACGCCCTCGGGAGAACTCGGCGAGGCTGTGGTCGCCCGAACCGTGAACAGGAGGTCTGTGTGACGTCGAGGATCCCGCTGCCGAACGATGATGAGATGACGCCGGAGCATCGCGAGATGCTCGAGAAGCTCCCGCCGCTGAACGTCTTCCGGATGGTCGCGGGCACTCGACGGGGGCTGCGTCCGTTCGTGCAGCTCGGAGCCGCGGCGCTCTCAAGCTCGATGGATGCCCGGCGCCGTGAGATCGCGGTGCTCCGGGTGGCGCACGCCACGAATGCCGGCTACGAGCGGGCGCAGCACGAGCGGCTGGCTCGACTGGCCGGTGTCACCGACGCCGAGATCGCTGCGATCGCGGTCGAGGAGCCGGTCGCCAGCCTGGACGAGGAGGTCAATCTGATCTGCCGCGTGGCTGACGAGGTGAGCCGGGGCGTGCGCCTGTCCGAGGAGGCACTGGCCCGGCTGATCGAGCGCTACGGCGCGCGTGAAGCTTCGGACGTGATCCTGCTCGTCAGCTACTACAACATGGTCAGCCGGTTCCTCGAGTCCACGAGGGTCGAGCTCGAGGCGCAGGCACCGGAGGGATGGCAGGCGATCGGCGGATGAGGCTTCGCGGCAAAGTCGGAATCGTCGTCGGCGCTGGGCAGACCCCCGGTGAGACGGTGGGGACCGGGCGCGCGGCAGCGCTCGTGCTCGCGCGGGAGGGCGCGAAGGTGATGCTGGCGGATCGTGATCTCGCCTCGGCGCAGGAGACTGCCGCCATGATCACCGACGCCGGCGGGATCGCGGAGTGCGTCCGCGCCGACTGGACGAACGCTGCCGACTGCCACGCCACGGCGGCGGCGTGCCTCGAGACATGGGGGCGGATCGACTTCCTTCACAACAACGTCGGCATCGGCGCCGGCGACAGCGACCCGCTGAGGCTGACCGAGGAGGCGTTCGACCGCATCATCGCGGTCAACCTCAAGGGCTGCGTTCTCTCATGTCAGTCGGTGCTGCCGGTGATGCGCGGTCAGGGAGCCGGATCGATCGTGAACATCTCGTCGATCGCTGCACTCGCCGCTGCGACGAGGCTGACCGCGTACAAGCTCTCGAAGGCCGCGATCAACGCGCTCGGCCAGTCGCTCGCCATCGACAACGCCGCGCACGGCATCCGCGTCAACACGATCATGCCCGGGTTGCTCGACACGCCGATGGCGGTCGACGCTCTCGCCGCGCATACCGGAGCCACGCGTGAGCAGGTGGTCGCCAGGCGCGCCGCGGCAGTCCCGCTCCGGGCGCAGATGGGAACAGCCTGGGATGTCGCGTACGCGAGCCTGTTCCTCCACTCGGACGAGGCACAGTTCATCACCGGCGCGCTACTCCCCGTCGACGGTGGGCAGCTCGCCCGCGTCGGCGGTTAGCCGGCGCCGCTCAACGCAGCAGCTGCTCGAGCGCGAGCCGGGCGGCCTCGGAGCGTTCAGCCTCGCTGCTCAGCGCCTGCGTGAGCCGGTTCAGCCAGGCATCCAGCGAAAGCTCCTCGTTTCGGATCGCGATCCCGCCGACCATCCTCCTCCGGGTCGCCCTCGCCTGGTTCCCGGCGATCGACAGCTCGTAGCTGTCTTCGCCGAGCTTGACCAGGACGCTCTCGACGCGCTTCTGGCTGGAGAGAAACCGGGTCGCCTTTCGGGCGACGGTCGTCTGAGTGGGAAGTGAGGCCTCGAGTTTGGCGGCCAGCGCTTCGATCAGCGACGGGGTATCCGTCGAGTCGGCGCGCAGTGACGCGGCGAGCAGATCGAGGCGCTCCTCTTCCACAAGCTTGACCCAGGCCCGGGCGGTCAGTCGTTGATGTCCAGAACCGGCGTGATGTCGGGCAGCTGCTGTCCCGGCTCGGCGTGCTCGTTGGGCACCACCGCGGTGCCGAGCGCGAAGAACTCGATGACGTGGCTCCCCCATCCGTGGTTGTGCTCGTGCAGCTTGACCTCCACGATGCCCAGGACCCCTTCGCCGATCGCCTCCGCCTCCTTCTGCATCCGCTCCATGGCCAGCTCGCGGGCATCGTAGAGCGCCTGCGTGTACTGCTCGAGCTCGACGTTCTGCCCCGTCTGGCGGATCGACTGCATCATCCCGCGGTGGGCGACGTGGTAGACGCAGTTGCCCATGACCAGGCCGACCGGGCGCTTGCCCGTCTGCATCAGCGTCCAGAAGGCCTGACCAGAGAGGTCGCTGGTGAACGGGCGCCCGTTCGGCGCGCGGTGGATCTTCCCGCCCTTGTGCTTGATCGCGGTGCCGATGGCGATGAACTCGGCCATGTCCGCACCCCACTCGTAGCGTCCGATCTCGAGGCGCACACCGACGATGCCGTCCGCGCCCACCTGCTCGGCCTCCTCCTCCATGCGGGTCATCGCGAGCTCACGCGCCGAGTACATCGCCTGGGTGAGGACCCCCATCTCCTGGCTCGCCTTCCAGTTCGATTGCTGGAAGCCGATGTGGTAGATGCTCGATCCCACCACCAGCCCGACCGGCTCGAACCCCGCCTTCTCCACGCATAGATACTCGTTCACCGACAGGTCGGAGGTGAACAGCCCCCGCGCGTTCATGCGGAGGCGTTCGCTCGCGTGCTCCGCCAGTCCTTCGGTGCTCGTCGGGTCGTAGGTCGACATGGTGATCTCCTGGGGCGGGGGTGGGCTAGGCGCCGAAGCTGATCGACATGACGGGCACGCCGAGAGGGGCGGGATGTGGCTCGTGGGCACCGAGACGGATGGCCGTGCCGAGCACGTGCATGGAGACGATGAAGTAGTGCTGGGCGTAGCCGAGCCTCTCGAACTCGTGATGGTGAATGTGATGCGAGAGGGTCGAGATCACCATGTCGTTGGCGCCGATCTGGCTCGCTTGGCGGCACACCTCGTCCATCGCCAGGCGCCGAGCGGCGTAGACGCCCCGCGTGACCTCGGTCATCTCCTGGTTGCCCCACCACGCGCGCATCATCTGGTTGGCCTGCATGCTCAGTGCCACGCAGACGACCGAGGTGTGGCCGATGACGCTGAGCGTCTCGGCACCGATCCGTCGAAGCTTGTCGACGTCCTGGCCCGACAGGGCGCACATCCGCACTCCCGAGTGCCTGCTGGCCGGAAGCGCCGCCTCGCGGACCGCCGTGCCGAAGACCAGGTATTCGACGTTGCCCGGATCCCCGAGCACGCCGTTGGCGGTCATCTCGATGCCGATGACGGCATCGGCGCCGGCGAACTGGGCCTCTTGGCGCAACCGGTCGAACGAACGCCGGCGGGCCAGGTTCCAGGGCTCGGCGAATGAGCGCATCTCCTGGATCCCGCCTCCGTAGGAGGACCAGCCGTAGTTCTGCCAACCGTGCTGGACGACCGATGAGCCCATCACCTGCGCGATCGGCGTCAGGCCGGAGGACTGGGCGAGCGCGTACTCCTTGGCGCTGAGATCACTGCTGAAGCACGCGGAGCTCGCCGCGGCGACCGCCTTGAGTCGTCGCTCGGCGCCAAGCGGGATGCCTCCCGCCCCGATCCGCTCGAGATCGACCGCCGCCGCCGCACGCTCCTCCTCGCTGGGCGATTGCGCTCGTCTTCCGAACAGCGGCATGTCCAGCCAAGACTAACCGGACCGGAGCAGGGCTCACTCCGATTCATCGATCCGCGGGCTCGCGCCGCCGGCGGCTGACCGGGCCAAGGTGACCGCGATGCTCAACATCGATCGCGCGGGGGGCGGAGGATGTGGTCTCAGAACGAGCTGTAGTGCCCGTTGCCGATGATGAACCCGTGATTTTCGCCGTTGAAGCACAAGACGGTGCTCTGCGCGACGTGACACGTCACGCCGAGCTGGTTCCACAGCCGCCCGCGTCCGAGCGTCGCCACCGTTCCGGGCACGAAGGAGTCCTGGCTGAGGCGTAGCCGACCGGGGTTCCCGAGGACCGCGATCTGCACGAAGCCGGGGTCGCCTACGCCCCGCCGTCTGGGGGCCGGAATTCCCGGAGCCGAGCAGAGCACCTCACGCGCCGGCTCGGACGGCGGGTGGATCTCGATGCCACAGAGGACCTGATCGCCGAGGGCCCGAAACATCGTGGTCTTCGAGATCGGAGCTGCCATCGCCGACGATACGGCTGCCGCCGTTCCGGCGCACACCGCCAACGCGACAAACAACTTGACTCTGCTCATGTGGCTCCTCCACTCAGACACCGCGGCCGATCCGCGCGCGCCGGGAATCTAGCGGAGCCTTGACCCTGCGAGACGCTCTGGCACCACCGCCAGCCTGCGCGGACCTCATCGTCCGTCTATACGCTTGCCGTACGGCCGACGGAACGCACGGAGGAGGAGCCCATGTCACGCCCACGCACCATCTCGTCGCTCGGCGCGCTCGCGCTGGCGATCGTCGTGGTCATCGCGTTCCCGGCCGGGGTCGGCGCGGCGGTGCGCACGCCGCCGGTCCTCCGCGGCTCCGGCTACCTGGCGCTGGGCGACTCGGTGACGTTCGGGTATGAGGAGGCACAGGTCGTGCCGGCGCCCACCTATGCCGACGCGAGCAGCTTCGTCGCCTATCCGGAGATGATCGGACGGGAGCTGGGGCTGCAGGTGTCCAACCCGGCCTGTCCGGGCGAGACCTCGGCCAGCCTGATCAACGCCTCCGCGAAGAGCAACGGCTGCGAGAACGCCTACCGCAGGGCGTTTCCGCTGCACGTCCACTACTCCGGCTCGCAGCTCGCCTACGCCGTCTCCTACCTGCGCGCCCACCGCAACGTCCGCCTGGTGTCGCTGATGATCGGAGCCAACGACCTGTTCCTCTGCGAGGCGGCGTCGCACGACGGCTGCCTATCCGCGAGTGAGCAGCGTCCGGTGTTCGCTGCTGTGTCGAGCAACGTCCGCCGCATCCTCTCCGCCATCCGGAACACCGCGCATTACCGCGGTCAGATCGTCCTGGTCAACTACTTCTCGCTGAACTACAGCTCGGCCCTCATCAGCGCCGTTTCGCGCGGGATCGACACCGCGATGGACTCCGCGGGGCGGCCATTTGGAACCGAGGTGGCCGACGGCTACGGGGAGTTCCAACGGGGCTCGCGCATCTTCGGCGGCGACCCGTGCCAGGCCGGGCTGATCACCCGGTTGAGCACCGGCGGGTGCGGGGTGCACCCGACCTACAGCGGCCAGGCCCTGCTGGCCCAGGCAGTGCTCAAGGCGATCTCCCATCCGGGGTGAGCCTCGGCGCGGGCCGCGGCGGCTCCGCGTCAACCGCCGTGCACGCCCTCCAGCCAGGTGAGCAGTCGCTGGTTGACGACTTCTGGCGCGTGCTGCTGGAGCCAGTGCCCGGCGCCCGGCACGACTTCGCACACCCGTAGGTCGGTCACCCACCCCTCCATCACCTCGGCCGGCATGAACCGGCGCACCGGATCACGCTCACCGGTGAGGAACAGGGCCGGCTGCTCGATCCGCCGCTCGGCCACCGCCGCCGTGCGCTCCCAGTTGCGATCGATGTTGCGATACCAGTTCAGGCCACCGCGGAACCCGGTGCGCTCGAACGCGCGCACGTAGAAGTCGAGCTCCTCATCGCTGAGAAAGCTCGGGGTCGGCGGATCCTCCGACGCCTCCGCCCACCGCCCATCCCACACCCGTGAAGTGGCGAGCGTGCGGCGCACGTCGCGCTCGAGTGCCGCCTCCGCCACACCCGGCGTCTGGAACCACACCATGTAGAAGTCCTCGCCGAGGTGGCGGCGCATGATCGCCAACGGCGGAGCCGGGGCGCGCGAAGCGAACGGCACCGACAGCCCCCCGACCGCGGACACCCGCTCGGGGTGCAGCCACGCCGTCTTCCAGGCGAGATCGGCCCCCCAGTCGTGGCCGATCACGGTGCCCCGCTGCGCCCCGGCATGATCGAGCAGGGCCAGGACGTCCCCGGCCAGCACGTCGATCGAGTACGCCTCGATCGGCTCCGGCGCATCCGACCCCCCATAGCCCCGCAGGTCGGGCACGAGCACCCGGTAGCCGGCCTCGGCCAGCGGCTGGACCTGGTGGCGCCAGGAGTAGCCGAGTTCGGGAAATCCGTGGAGCAGCAGGACGACCGGTCCGTCAGCCGGCCCGTGCTCCCAGACCGACAGCTCGACTCCGTTGGCCGCCACACGCTCCACCCGGCGTACGCTACGCCAACGACGGCGTCAGAGGAGGTTTGCGGTGATCGTGGTGATCGGGCGGGTGCGCACGGACGGGGAGCGGCGCGAGGCGCTGGTCGAGCTGGGCCAGGAGGTGGCCCGCGCCTCGCGGGCCGAGACGGGGTGCATCGACTACCGGCTGCTCGCCGACACCGAGGACTCCCGTCGGTTCGTCTTCATCGAGCAATGGGCTGATGATGCGGCGCTGCAGGCGCACTTCCGCACGCCGCACATCGAGCGCCTGCTCGCCGAACTGCCGGGACTGCTGAGCGCAGCGCCCGAGGTCGGCTTCCACTCCGTCGAGCACACCCGAGACCTCGCCGCCATGACCCGACGCAGGTGATGGACGACCATCCCGACATCACATCCGATGAGGACATCGACCGCCTGGTGCGCGCGTTCTACACCCGGGCGCTGCACGACCCGGTGATCGGCTGGCTGTTCACTGACGTCGCCCATCTCGACCTGGAGGCCCACCTGCCGCGCATCGCCGCGTTCTGGGCCACGATCCTGCTGGGAGCCGGGACCTACAGCGGCGGGGCGTTCGCGCCGCACGCCGCGCTGCACGCCAAGGCTGAGCTTCGCCACGGACACTTCGAACGGTGGCTGTGGCTGTGGCGGGAGACGATCAACGCACGCTTCGCCGGCCCGCGTGCCGAGCAGGCCAAGGCGCACGCCGCGCGCGTCGCCACCGCCTTCGAGCAGCGACTGGGCGAGCCCGATCATCCGGTTCCTCACGCCGAGGGGCCGTCCCTGCCGGTGATCCACCGCTACTGAAGCGACCGGAACTCGGCCTCCGGCCAGCGCGTGCTGCGCCGGGAGAGCCGAGTGCCGTCACGACCGTGGCGCTTGGCCATCAACAGCGCCTCGTCGGCGCGGGAGACCAGGTGCTCGCCGCTCTCGTTCGCCCCCCAGGCGGCCACTCCGATCGAACACGTCTGGCCCTCCGGCAGCGGGCCGCGGAGCCGCTCGGCCAGGTGCTCCGCATCCTCGATCTGACAGTCGGGCAGGATCACGGCGAACTCGTCACCCCCGTAGCGGACGAGCACGTCACCGGTGCGCAGCCGGGTGTGCCAGGCCCGGACGACGGCCTGCAGGAGCCGGTCGCCGGCCGGATGACCGTAGGTGTCGTTGAAGCGCTTGAAGCGGTCGAGGTCGATCATCAGGACCGACAGCGACAGTCCGCCTCGCTGCGCCCGGGCCACCTCCCGGCTCAGGTGGCGGGCGAACTCCCGCCGGTTCGGCAATCCGGTGACCGGGTCGGTCCGTGCCTGCTCCTCGAGCGCGTGGAGGGTGCTCTCGAGCTCGTGGGCCAGCCGATCGCGCTGCACGTTGAGTTGATCGATAAGGATCACGCTGACCGTCACGGCGGCCACGGTGACCAGGTAGCGGGTGGCGAAGAACGACTCGTGACCGGCGAGCAGGACGAGGGCGTACAGCACCGCGGCGAACGGCACGTTCGGGATCGCCGCCCGGCGGGGGAAGAAGTAGAACGCCGAGATGACCGACCAGAAGAAGAACGTCGCGTACGTGACCCGGAGCTCCGCGCCGGCCCCGTAGCTGACCGACGCCACGCACAGCGAGCCATAGAGCGGCAGCAGCGGGAAGCTCCGGCCCGGCATCCTCCGTCCGAACAGGAGCAGCGACGCCGAGAGCAGGAGCGCCGAGGTCGCCGGCACCGCCATCCACGCCGGATGGCGATCACGCGGGTGGCTCAACATCAGCGTGGTGAGCACGAGGACCCCGCCGAGCCCGAACAGCGCAGCGTAGGACCGTGCGACGAACGTCTGGGTGTTGCGATGCGTCTGTGCGCTGTGCAAGATCTCCCGCCTGCGCCCGGCAGCGGTGTTGGGTGGCATATCGGCAGATCGACGGCCCCGACTTGAGGGGCGTACACCGGACGGAGCCCGCCTGGCCAAGCGCCACGGCGCCACCGGCCTCGACGCTGCCCCGGCGGTGGTGCTCGCGCGGCTCGCCCACAGCCTGGGCCTGGCCGAGGGACGAACGGCGCTTGCCGCACCCGGCGAGCTGCTGGCCGAGTTCGACCCCGATCGCCTCCCGCGGACGCCGGTCCAGCTCCGGGCGCCCTCGACCGATTAGGCGGGGACGGCCGCGGCGCTCGCCGGATCGACGAGGATCTTGGCGTGGCGCTCGGGATCCCCGAGTGCAGCGAAGGCAGCGTCGACGCCGTCGAGCCCCACCCGGCCGGTGATAAGGGGTCGCGGGTCGACCTTGCCCTCGGCGAGCATGTGCAGCGTGTCACGGAACTCGAGCGGCGTGTAGCCGAGCACAAACCGCAGGTCGATCTCCTTGTTGATCGCCATCGCCGGGGTGATCTGGTCGCCGCCGACGCACACCCCGACGACCACGACGCGCGAGAACAGCGGCGCGTTCTGGACGATGCCCTCGAGCATCCCCGGCACCCCCACGCATTCGAACACCACCGGATGCTTCGGCCTGGCGCCCAGCGCTTCGGCCAGCCGCCAGGTCTGCCACCACGGCACCCCCGGCAGGCGACCGAGCTTCTCGCGGGTGGAGACCGCCAGCTCGAACGCCGCGGGCATGTTGGTCAGGTGCCCGGCGTCCGGCCCGGCGCCGTACGGCGAGTTCGCCGCCGGATCGACGACCACGTCCGCGCCGCAGCGGACGGCGAGCGCGCGGCGGCCGGCGGACAGGTCGCTGGCCACGACGGTCCGCACCCCCCGCGCCTTGAGCATGAGGATGACGGCCAGGCCGATCGGCCCGCAGCCGATGACGATCGCCTGCGTGCGCTTGCCGACTTCGCCGCGCCGCACCGCATGCCAGGCGACGGCCAGCGGCTCGGTGAGCGCCGCCACATCGACGTCGAGGCCGTTCGGCACCGGCAGCATCATCGAGTCCTGGACCAGCATCTGCTCGGCGTAGCCGCCCGGCGCGTGAATCGAGAGCCCCGTGGTGTCGATCCGCTCGCCGTTGCGCAGCAACGGGAGTGCCACCACCCGGGTGCCGGTGGGCGGCGCAGCGCGGACCTTCGGGCCGTGCTCGAGCACCTCGCCGCAGAACTCGTGCCCGAACACGATCGGCTGGTCGGAGCGGGCGAAGCGGTCGTAGCCGAGACGGCCGGCGAGCTCGCTCCACTCGTCCATCCCGTGCCGGGCGTGCAGATCGGAGCCGCAGATCCCGCAGCGCAGGACCCCGATGCGCACCTGGCCCCGTCCCGGGTCGGGAGCCGGGCGCTCCGCGATCCGGAGCTCGCCGCCCTGGCACTCGACGACCCTCATCCCGGCAGCAGGTCGGCCCGAGCCAGGGCACGCAGGGCGGTGGGGCTGAGCCGGGCGAGCACCCGGAGCAGGTGAGCCTCCGGCGCGACGGGAACCACTGCGCGATTGCGCAGCACAGCGCGCAGGATCGCCTCCGCCACCCGTTCGGGGGGATAGCCGCGCAGCGCAAAGGCACGGGTCGCGAGCTCCCGCATCCGCTGCTGCTCGGCCTCGTCCTTGCCGCCGAACCGGGTGGTGGTGGTGATCGGCGTGTGGATGATCCCGGGACAGATCGCGCTCACGCCGATCCCCGAGCCGGCGAGCTCGGCGCGCAGGCACTCGGAGAACATCAGCACGGCCGCCTTCGAGGTGTTGTAGGCCGCCATCTGCTTGGACGGCAGGTAGGCGGCCATCGAGGACACGTTGACGATGTGGCCGCCCTGGCCACGCTCGACCATCTGTGCCCCGAACGCGCGGCAGCCGTTGACGACGCCCCCCAGGTTGACGTCGAGCACCTGCCGCCACAGCTCGGGCTCGGTCTCCAGGAACCCGCCGACCGCACCGACGCCGGCGTTGTTGACGACGATGTCGACCGCTTCGTGGGCGGCACCGACCTCAGCGGCGAGCGCCTCCACCGCGGCGCGATCTGCCACGTCGCACCGGCGCGCCTCGGCGCTCACCGGTTCGTCGAGCAGCAGCCCCACGGTGCGGCGCGCCGACTCGAGATCGCGGTCGATCAGGATGAGGTCCGCCCCCGCCTGGGCGAAGCGGACCGCGGCGACCCGCCCGATCCCGCTGCCGGCACCGGTGATCAGGGCCAGCTTGCCGGCCAGCGGTCGCCGCCGGCTGCGCTCCCCGTCCGGGTGGCGGAGCGGCGTCCCGCGCTCGACGCGCTCGACGTGCCGAGCGATCCACCGGGTCACGAGCTCGGGCTGGGTGCGCGGCGACCAGTGGCCGCCGGCCAGCCGGCGACGGGTGAGGTCGGGCGTGAACCGGGCGAGGGCGTCGATCGTGTGACCAGCGAGGAAGCGGTCGCCGGTCGGCTCGATCACCAGCACCGGCACGGGGACCGGGTCGGTGCGGCGCGGGCGCAGCAATCGGGTGGCGAGAGTCCCGCGGTACAGCGCGGCGAGCCGGACGCCGTCGCTGGCCAGCGTCGGCGCGGGGAAGTCAGGCGCCGGGGGCACCTGCTCGCGCAGCTGCAGCAGTCCCGACCACCGCGGCGCCAGCACCCGCGGCCACAGCCACTCGAGCAGACCAGGGACCTGCGGCAGCGTCATGTACCACGAGCGGCGAAGCTGGTCGAGGGTGTGGAGGATCCCGGCCGGGGTGGGGTGACGCGCGCGCTCCGCCAGCACGGCCCCTACGTGGTCGATCGCGGCGCCGCCGATCGAGGTCAGCGACGCGACACGCTCCGCGGTCTCCTCGGCGTAGGTGAACTCCCAGCCCTGGATCGCGCCCCAGTCGTGGCCGACGAGGTGCACGGAGCGACGGGGCGCGACGGCGTCGATCACCGCCAGGGCATCGCGCGCCAGGCGCCTCAGCGCGTACGCGTCAGGACCCGAGGGCTCCGACGAGTCGCCCGCCCCGCGCAGGTCGTAGCTGACGACGTGGCACGTCTCGGCGAGGCGGGGCGCCACCAGCGACCACAGCGCCTGCGTGTCGGGGTAGCCGTGGAGCAGCAGGACGGTGGGCGTCGCGGGGTCCCCGCGCTCCTGGACCGCCAGCTCCACCCCGTCCCCCGCCACCCGCCGCGAGCGGACCTCGGTCGGGCGGGGGCTGGCCGGCGGCACGCCCGGGACGATACCCCGTCTCTGGCATGCTGTCCGCCGCATGGACAGCGATGGCCAGCCGTTGCGCGGGCGCACGATCCTCATGTCCGGCGGCAGCCGCGGCATCGGCCTGGCGATCGCCCAGCGAGCCGCGCGTGACGGCGCGAACGTCGCGCTGCTGGCCAAGACCGACCAACCGCATCCGCGTCTGGAGGGCACGATCCACACCGCGGCGGCGGAGATCGAGGCGGCGGGTGGCCGAGCGCTCGCGGTGGTGGGCGACGTGCGTGACGAGCGCGACGTCGAGCGTGCGGTACGGGAGACGGTCGAACGGTTCGGCGCCATCGACATCGTGGTCAACAACGCCTCGGCGATCGACCTCACGCCGTCGGTGGATCTGTCGATGAAGAAGTTCGACCTGATGCAGCAGATCGAGATCCGCGGAACGTTCCTGCTCACCCGCAGCGCCATCCCGCACCTGCGCGCATCCGACCACGCGCACGTACTCACGCTGTCCCCGCCGCTCAACCTCAGCGAGCGCTGGCTCGGCCAGGCTGTCGGCTACATGCTCGCCAAGTACGGGATGACCCTCGCTGCCCTCGGCTTCGCGGCCGAGCTGAGGGGCGACGGCGTCGCCTCGAACACCCTGTGGCCGCGGACGCTGATCGCCACCGCAGCGGTGCAGAACCTCCTCGGCGGCGACGCCGCCATGGCCCGCTCGCGCCGGCCCGAGATCATGGCCGACGCCGCCCACGTCATCCTGGCCCGGCCCCCGGCTGAGCAGACCGGCCAGACGCTGATCGACGACGAGGTGCTCGCCGCGGCGGGGGTCACCGACCTGAGCGCGTACGGCTACGGCACCGACGGCGAGCTTCAGACCGACATCTTCGTCGACGGCTGAGTCAGCAGGACGGCGAAGTGGGCGGGGAGGCGCTCCGGTGTGTGGCCGGCGCTCATCAGATCGCGGAAGCGCCCCAGGGTGCGATCGCGTTCAGCGTCCGGCATGCCGGCCACCCAGCTCATCGAGGCGGCGTGGGCGAGCAGCCGCTCGAGGTCGGTCGGGTGCTCGCGCTCGAGGTGGAACCCGCTGGGCTCGCTCCACCCCTGGTGCTGGGCGGTCTCCTGCCACGGCGGCCCGTCGAACCGTGGGTGCGGTGGGCGCAGGCGGGCGATCTCCTCGCCGATCGCCGGCGCCCAGCTCGCCGGACTCCAGTCGAGGCCGGCGTCCAGCACGATGAGCCAGCCGGCCGGTCGGAGCACGCGGGCGATCTCCCGCAGCGCGGGCTCCGGGTCGAACCAGTGAAACGCGTTGGCCACCGTCACGGCCGCCACCGACGCGTCCGCCAGCGGGATCGACTCGGCGGTTCCCTCGCGCACCCGCTTGGCGCCCACTGCGGCGGCCAGGGTGTCGCGCAGCTCCGGCAGCGGTTCGACCGCTGTCACGTCGAGGCCGAATGCGACGAGCGCCCGGGTCAGCTTTCCGGTTCCGGCGGCCAGGTCGAGCACGAGATCGCCGGGGCGCAGCCGGGCTTCCGCGGCGATCGCCCCAACCACCGCCGGCGGGTAGTCGGGCCGGCCGCGCTCGTAGGCGTCTGCCACGTGCGCGAAGTGCTCGGCGAGCGGATGCAGCGGACTCACGACCGCGCAGCTTAGGGGGCGAGCGGCGCGAGGTCAGGGCGCGGGCTGCCCGCCGCGCGAACCCATTCCCCAGGACACGAGCTGACTCCGGCGGCGGATGAGCAGCACGAAGCCGAGCACGGGGAACACGAGCAGGGCGAAGACGGCGCACAGGAAGAGCGGCCGGCGGAAGCTCCCGGTGGCCGCGCTCACGATCAGCGACTGCACCCGCTGCTCGAGGTGCGCAAGCGTCGCGCGCTGCGGTGGGGCGGAGGCCCGCTCGACGTTGGTGAACGCGGGACCGATGTCCGGGAGCTGGCTCTGCGGAGCGTCCCGGTTGGCCGCCAGCAGCCCGGCCCCGAGCTCGACCTGCTGCACTTGCGAGACGGGTGCCGAGAGCACTGCCTTGGTGATGGGTGCGATCGCGGTCGTCTGAGCGGCGTTCAGGCGGTTGACGAACACCGGAGTGAGCACGAGCAGCCCGATCACCAACCCCGCGTCGCGCGCCGCGATCGTCCGCGCCACTCGGCTGAGCGGCCGGCCGGCGCCTCGCAGCGCCGCCGTGGTGAGCGATGGGAAGGCGAGCCCGAGCCCGAGGCCGCAGAGCACGAGGGCGACGACCGCGACTGCCACCTGCTTGTGGGTGACCGAGCCGAGGACGACGAGGCCGACCGCCAGCGCCCCGGCCCCCGCCGCCCCGAACCGCAGTCCGGAACGGTCGCGGGAGAAACGCTCGGCCAGGAACGTCGTCAGCGGGATCGCCAGCAGCACGAACGCCGCCGTCAGGGGGGTGAGGCTCCAGACATTGATCAGCAGCACGGTGACGAGGAAGAGGGCGCCGATCAGCCCGGCGGACAGGAAGCCGAGCGCGAGGTTGGCGGTGACCGGGCCGAGTTGCGGGTCCGCTCGGTCCGGCGCTGGGTCCTCGGGGCCGGGGCCTGCTCCGGCCGGCGGGGTGAAGTTGGCCGGCGTATCGGCCCGGGCTCTCCACGCCGCGAACGCGCCGAGCAGCGCGACGGGCGTCTGAGCGACGAAGATCGCGCGCCAGTCGAAGATCTGGGTGAGCAGCCCGCCGGCGGCCGGACCGAGCGCCGCTCCGATCGCCGCCGCCGCGGCCCAGCGCCCGAGCGGCAGGTCCTCGGCGCCCGTCGCCGTAGCGAGGAACGGCAGCGAGCCGCAGAGCAGGAGGGCGCCGCCCAGGCCCTGCAGCACCCTGAAGCCAACGAGCACCGAGAGCGAGTTCGAGACCGCCGAGCCGATCGAGGCGATGCCGAACACCACGAGGCCGCCGATCAGGGCGTGGGCGAAGGCCAGCCGCGCTCCCCAGATCGCCACCCCGACCGACCCGACGATCAGCGCCAGGTTGTACGCGGCGATGACCCACACCACGTGCGGGATCGAGGTGTGGAGCCGGTCCACGATCTGTGGCAGCGCCAAGACCACGATCGAGGCGTCGGCGAATGCCAACGCGACCGCGGCCGCCGCCCAGAAGGTGAGCCACCGTCGATGGTCCATCATCGCCGCGAGAGCTTACGGGGCTTTCCGGCTGGCGCGGCGGCTCGCATAGACTGGGCGCGTGGCCGGCGTTACCCGGACCCCCGCCCCCGCCCCGCGATCGACCTTCGCGCGCGAGGATCGGCTCGGGCCGGGCTCGGCCATCCGAGCAGTCGCGATGGCGGTTCCGACCCGGCTCGTCTCCAACGACGAGATCGCGGCACAGTTGGGCGTCGAGGCGGCGTGGATCTCCAAGCGGACCGGCACGCGGGAACGGCCCTGGGCGCAGCCGGAGGAGCGGATGAGCGACTTCGCCGCGCGAGCCGGTCGAGACGCTCTGACCCGGGCGGGAGTGCGGGCGGACGAGCTCGACCTGGTGATCGTCGCCACCTCCACGGCGGATGAGATCACGCCGAACGCCGCGCCGGTGGTCGCCGGGCTGATCGGCGCCGGACGGGCCGGGGCGTTCGACATCGGCTCGGCCTGCACCGGTTGGCTGGCGGGACTGGCGATGGCGTGCGGACAGATCGAGTCCGGCCGCGCCACCCACGCGCTGGTGATCGGCGCCGACTTCCTCTCGCGCTTCCTGGATCTCTCCGATCGCGACACCACACCCTTGTTCGCGGACGGCGTCGGGGCCGCCATCGTCTCCGCCGCACCGGGCGGGGCGGGACGGATCGGTCCGGTGCTGCTGCGCAGCGACTCGACCGGCGGGGAGCTGATCCGGCTCGAGCGCAGCGGCCGCATCCGCATGCGTGGGCCGGAGACGTTCCGGGCGGCGGTCGACTCGCTCTCCTCAGTGACGCTCGAGGCGCTGGAGGCGGCCGGGACCGGCCTCGACGACATCGGGCTGTTCGTCTACCACCAGGCCAACTCGCGCATCATCCGGGCCGTCGGTCAGCGCCTGGGCCTGCCGAGCGATCGCGTGGTCGATTACGTGGGGCGGTTTGCCAACTCCTCCACGGCGACGCTGCCGATCGCGCTGGCCACCGCCGAGCACGAGGGACGCCTGCACGCCGGTGACCGCGTGCTGCTGGCCGCGTTCGGCGGCGGCTTCACCTGGGGAGCGACGGTCGTGCAGTGGGGGGCGCCGGAGCGGTCCTGAGCCGCCGCGGAGCGACTCAGCCGAGTGCGTGCTCGTAGACGCGGAAGCGCTTGACGATCCGGCCGCCCAGCGCCTCCATGGCGCGGTTCATCGAGTGGTTGGTCTCCAGGATCCACCCCATCTCGCCGCCCTTCTGAGCCGTGCGCTCCCCGGAGCGGTACTGCGCCAGGTACAGCGCCACACCGGCCCCGGTGTGCTGGTACTGAGGCATCACGCCGAGGAAGCCGACCCGGACCTGGTCGATGATCCGGCCCCGGTTCAGGTAGTGCCACCAGCCGAGCGGCAGCAGCCGTCCGCGCATCCGCTTGAGCACCTGGTTGATGTCCGGCACGGTGATCGCCATCCCTGCAGTGTGTCCGTCGACCTCAGCGATCATGAACCAATCGCGCGCGTAGACGAGCTGCAGGTCCAAGGCGTACGCGTCGAGATCCTCCTTGGAGTACGGAACGAAGCCCCAGTTGCGTGACCACGCGGAGTTGTAGACCTTGGCGAACTCGTCGAGCTCTCGCCGCAGGTGGCGACGGGACATGGACCGGATCCGGACGTCGTAGCGGGTCTTGGCCCGCTCGGCGATCCGCCGCAGCTGCGGGCTGACCTGCTCGGCGTCGAACACGTGACGCTCCCACATCAGCAGGTCCATCGCCTTGGTCAGACCGGCCGCCTCGCAGCGCTGCTGGTAGTAGGGCGGGTGCCAGGGTTGCTTGATCATCGGCGCCCGCTCAAAGCCCTGGATGAGGACGCCGCTCTCGTCGTTCATCTGAAAATCCATCGGTCCCAGCATCCGGTCGCACCCTTGCGCCCGCAGCCATCCCTCAGCCGCAGCGAGCAGCCCCTGGAGCGCCTCGGCATCGTCCTCGAACTCCAGGAACCCGAACATGCCCGACCGGCTGTCGTGGAACTCGTTGAACGCGTCGTCGACCTGGGCGGTGATCCGACCGACCACGCGCCCGTCGCGACGGGCCAGGAAGTACTCCGCCCGCCCGTGGGTGAAGTACGCATTCAGCCGCCGGCTGAGGAACAGGTAGCGCTCGAGCTTCAGCGGCGGAACCCACGGCGTCCCCTCGTGCAACCGGAACGGCAGCGCGACGAACTGGCGCAGATCGACGATGCCGCGCACGGTGCTGACGTCCACCGCCATTCTCCGCCACGCTACCGCAGGCACGTACGCTGCATGGCGTGACGGCCTCGGTAGCCGAGCGGCGGCGGGCACTGGAGAGCGCCCATCCCAGCTGGCGGCCGACTACGCTCGCACACGCCCTCGATGCCGCGGCCCGACGGTACCCGGAGCGTCCGCTGATCCTCACCGACGAGCGCGCGTACACCTACACCGAGGTGCGGGAGTGGTCATATCGGCTGGCCTGCGGGCTGATCGCCAGCGGCGTTCGCCCCGGGGAGCACGTCGCGCTGATCCTGGCCAACTACCCGGAGTTCGTGGCGCTCAAGTTCGCCATCGCCCGTGCCGGCGCGGTAGCGGTGCCGATCAACTTCCTGCTGCGGGCGGCGGAGCTCGGCTACGTGCTGCGCCAGTGTGATGCGTCGCTGCTCGTGTGCATGGCGCGGTTCCGCGATCTGGACTACCTGGCCATGCTCGACGAGCTGGCCCCGGGCTGGGAGGGGGCGGGCGGCGGCGAGGCTTTCCCCGGCTGCGCGAGGTGGCGGTGTTCTGCCCGGACGCGTCGACCCGGCGGGGCGGCCTCGACCTGGCGACGCTCGAGCGGCGTGGCGATTCCATCAGCGACGCCGAACTGGAGCGAGCGAGCGCCGCCGCGGAACCCGAGTCGATGGCCGACCTCATCTACACCTCCGGGACCAGCGGCAGCCCGAAGGGAGTGATGCTCTCGCACGACGCGCTGCTGCGCAGCGCCTACGGGTCGGCGTGGACGCGCGCGTTCCAGGGCGGCCGACGCATCCTGTTCGCGCTGCCGCTCTACCACGTCTTCGCATACGTGGAGGGATTGCTGGCTGCGCTGTTCGCCGGCGGCGCGATCATCCCGCAGACCGCGTTCGACCCGGTGGCGACGCTGCAGGCGATCGAGCGCCACCGGGCCGAGGAGGTGCTGTTCGTGCCCACGATGACGATCGCGGTGCTGGAGGCGGCGCAGGGTGGGACACACGATCTGAGCTCCCTGCAGGCGGTGATGTCGGCGGCGGCTCCGGCTCCGGTCCGGGTCTGGCGCGCGGTCCGCGAGGTACTGGGCGTGCAGGAGGTGCTCACCGGCTACGGCATGACCGAGACAAGCGCCGCCACCACGTACACCGAGCCCGATGGGCCGCTCGAGCTCGTGGCCAGCACCGTGGGCACGGCGAAGCTCGGCGGGATGGCCGGCGACCCGGCGCTCGGCGGCCGGCTGGTGAGCTACAAGACCGTCGATCCGCTGAGCGGCGAGGACCTGCCGGCCGGCGCCGAGGGTGAGCTGGCCGTCCGTGGTCCCATCGTCACCCACGGCTATTACCGGAAGCCGGAGGAGACCGTGGCGGTGCTCGATGCCGAAGGGTGGCTGCGCTCCGGTGATCTGGGCCGCATCGACCAGGGCCGCGGCGACCTGGTGCTCACCGGGCGCAGCCGCGAGCTGTTCAAGTGCGGCGGCGAGCTGGTGGCGCCCAAAGAAGTGGAGGAGCTCCTGTGTGAGCACCCCGCCGTCGCGCAGGCGTACCTCGTCGGGCTGCCCGACGAGCGGATGGGCGAGATCGGCTGCGCCTGGGTGGTGCCGGCCGGCCCGGCGCGGCCCGATCCGGCGGAGCTGATCGCGCTCTGCCGGGAACGCCTGGCCCGGTTCAAGGTCCCGGTGCACGTCATGTCGGTGCCGGCCGCCGAGCTGCCGACCACCGCCACCGGCAAGGTGCAGAAGTTCCGCCTGATCGAGCGGGCGCAGGTGCGGCTCGGAACAGAGGCCCGGGAGCCCGAGGTGCGGTAGGCCCCGTGGCAGACCTGAACCATCCCCTCCACCCTCAGGCGTCGCTCACTGCCTTCCGCGGGCCGGAGACGTACGCAGAGCCCTCTGTCGGACTCGAACCGACGACCCCTTCCTTACCATGGAAGTGCTCTACCAGCTGAGCTAAGAGGGCGCTGGTGGCCAGCGTATCGCAGCCGCGCTCACGTCCCCGGGCGCTGCGCTACGACTCCAGGAGCACGAGGTCCTGGACGCTCGTGCCGGGGCGGCCGCGCCAGGTGCCGGGAGCGATCGGCTCTCGCAGATGCAGCCCATGTGCCGCCACGTGGTCGCGCAGCCAGGCGAGCTGGTAGGCGACCGCGGCCTCGGGATCGTCGGGGTCGGCCACCTCGGCCATTCCGTCCGAGGACGGGACGAACGACCATGTGGCCGCATCGGTCGGTGGGGCCGCTGGGTCGAGCAGCAGCCAGGTGGTGAGGGCCCGGCCACCGGGGGCGAGCACCCGCGCCAGCTCGTCCAGGTAGTGGTCGGCCGCCGCGGCGAGCAGGTGCGTGAACACCGACGTGGCGATGACGAGGTCGAACGAGTCCTCGGCGTACGGGAAGCGGTAGCTCTCAGCCGAGCTCGTGCCGCCCGGGTTGTACATCGGGTGGTGGAGGTCGGCGTGGACGAAGCGGAATGGCGCTCGTGTCGCCCCCGGCCGCGCGTAGTGAACCTGACACCACTCGACGCCGGCCGCCACCACGTCGAAGCCGTCGTAGGTGCCGGGCGGCTCGAGCTCGGTGGCGAGCACCCGGGCCATCCGGCCGATGCCGCAGCCGACGTCGAGCACGCGGTCCTGCGGACGCAGCCCGGCCAGTTCGTGGAAGTGGCGCCGGAACTCCTCGCCCGTGGTGACGAAGTCCGAGTCGCCGACGAAGTTCAGCCGCCGGGGGGGCACGAGCGGCTGGCGGCGGCCGCGCAGCGCGTCGGAGGCATCGGCGGCGCGCAGGCGCAGCGAGATCACTGCGCGGCGAAGGGGCGTAGGGGACGCGGTCAAATCGGCCTTCAGCGGCGGCACACCGGTGCCACCTGGAGGTCGCGGGGCGCCCCCTCGGCCCGGAGGCGCTTGCGCCGACCGATGTCGAACTGCTCGGGATCGAGCCGGACGAGGACCGCCTCCGAGGCCAGGACCTGATCGGCCTTGGCCGCCTCGCCGACACGCGCGGCGACGTTGACGTCGATGCCCAGCAGGTCACCGCCGAGCCGGCGCGGTCGGCCGTAGTGGACGCCGACCCGCAGTCGCGGCCGGTAGCCCTCCACCTCGACCTCCGCCACCGCCGCCTGGGCATCGAGGGCAGCCTGCACCGCATCCGGCGCACCCAGGAAGCTCGCCATCAGGCCGTCTCCCAGCCGCTTGACGATCCGGCCGCCGTGGGCGACGACCGCGTTCTCCTCGGCGATGCCGACCTGCCGAAGCAGGTCCAGCGTGGCGGCATCGCCGGCCTGCAGCGCCCAGGAGGAGAAGCCAACGAGGTCGGTGAATACGAGGGCCAGCTCTACCTCGCCGCGGCCTCGCCCGGCCGCCTCCGACAGCGACTGCCACAGCTGGAGGCCGGTGAGGCCGACCTCCTGCAGGACGCTCTCCCGTTCGGGCTGGAGGGCGGTCACCCCCCGCGCGACCAGGGCCACCGCGGTCGTCTCCGCGGTGGAGAGCGGATCGCCGTACTGCTCGTCGCCGGGCAACCGGCTGCGGAGCCGACGCACCGCGTCGAGCAGCGCCGGCTGGCGGTCGAGGCGGACCGCCACGCGGCGCAGTCGGGAGATGCGCTGCGCTCCGTCCTGCGCGGCCTCCTCGATCGCCTCGGGGTGGACGAGCTCCTCGGTCGGCGGCATCGGCCCCCGAGGATAGAGATGCGCTGCTGGCGGCCGCGGCCGGGGAGGGCGCTCAGAGCGGCAGTGGCGGGGACAGGATTCGAACCTGTGAAGGCATAGCCACGTGGTTTACAGCCACGCCCCTTTGACCGCTCGGGAACCCCGCCAGGACCGGATCAGTCTAGCGTCGGCACTGCGCCTTCGACCCTCAGACGCGGAAGCGGCAGCCCTGGATCCACCTCGAATTCCGCGTATTTCGGACCGGCCAGATGGATGCTGGTGGTGGCTTCGACCGCGGTCACGGACGGAACGCCGCGGAAGACCTACGACGCGTCCCGCAGCCGCTGCGCCTCGGGCAGCGCCTCGAGCTTCTTCAGCGTATGGGTCTCGATCTGACGGATCCGCTCACGCGTGACGTTGAACGCCCGCCCGACCTCCTCCAGCGTGTAGGGCCGGTCGCCGGTCAGCCCGAAGCGCATCTCTATCACCTCACGCTCGCGCTCGGGGAGGGCCGCCAGGGCCCGGCGAAGATTCTCCTGGCGCAGGTGCTCGGCGGCGAGCTCGAACGGCGACTCGGCCGTCTGATCCTCGACGAAGTCGCCGAGGGCGGAGTCGTCCTCCTCGCCCACCGGCTTCTCGAGCGACACCGGCTGCTGGGCCATGCGCAGCACGTCGCGCACCTCGCGCACGGTCGTCTCGAGCTCGATGGCGATCTCGTCCGGCGTCGGCTCCCGCCCCAGCTGCTGCACCAGCTGCCGCTCGACGTGGACGACCTTGTTCAGCTTCTCCACCATGTGCACCGGGATCCGGATCGTCCGACCCTTGTCGGCGATCGCCCGGGTCACCGCCTGGCGGATCCACCACGTCGCGTAGGTGGAGAACTTGTAGCCGCGGCGGTAGTCGAACTTCTCGACCGCACGGATCAGACCCATCGACCCCTCCTGGATCAGGTCCAGGAACGTCAGCCCGCGGCCGAGGTAGGACTTGGCGATCGAGACGACGAGCCGGAGGTTGGCCTCGATCATCTGCTGCTTGGCGAGCATGTCGCCGCGCTCGATCCGCTTGGCCAGCTGCACCTCCTGCTCGGCGGTGAGCAGCGAGACCCGGCCGATCGAGCGCAGGTAGAGCCGCAGTGAGTCGAGCGAGGGCTCGACGGACAGGTCGACCTCGACCTTCTTGCGCGGCGTGCCGGAAACCTGGGGCCCGTCGGTGTCCTCGGTCGTCCGCGTCCCGGCTCCCGCCTCCACCGAGCGCGCCAGGCGCCCGTCCTCGCCGACGATCTCGATGCCCTGATCGTCGAGCCAGGCGTGGAGCTCCTGCACCTGCTCCTTGGTGACCTCCACCTCCTCCAGGCAGGTTTCGATCTGCGCGAACGTCAACACGCCGCGCTCCATCCCTTCGGCGATCAGCGGTCGCAGCTCGTCGAGCTCTGCGATCGGCGCCTCATCCGCCAGCAGCACGAGTCCCTCCTCGCTCATCTCCCCCGAGCTCCTCTCCACCCAACAGCCTCGAGCCGACCCTCGCGGACCGCTCCCTCTCTCTCCATCTCTCTCCCTTGGGAGTGCCGCGCAAGTGTTACCAGATTCGCGGCCGGCGCCAAAAGTCGCGCATGCGCCGCCCTCTAGTCTTTCAGGGCAACGATGGCTGCCGAACCGATCAGCATGTCGGTCGTCCCCGATGTGCAGAGCCGTCGCCCCGCCGTGGCGATTGGGCTCTCGCGCGTCGGCGTCACCGACGTGGAGAAGGTGATTCGGCTGCGCCAGGGGGAGCGGGAGCAGCTGTTCTCCGCTCGCCTCCAGTGCTTCATCGACCTCGGCGCGGCGCAGAAGGGCGCGCACATGTCGCGCTTCGAGGAGGTCGTCAACGAGGCGATCGGCCAGGTCGTGCTCGGCGAGACGACGTTCAAGGTCGAGACGCTGGCCGAGCACATCGCGACGCTCGTCCGCCGGCGCCAGGACGCACGGCGAGCCGAAGTCACGATCGAGGCACGGTTCCCCGAGCACAAGCCGGCGCCGGTCAGCGGCGTGCTCACCCAGGAGATCTACACGTTGCACGGCGCTGCGGTGAGCACCGCGCTGGGCACGCGGCGGATGGTCGGCGTCACGGCGCAGGGCATCACCGCCTGCCCATGTGCCCAGGAGGCCGTGGCTCACGAATCGCGTGTCCGCCTCCAGGAGCGTGGGTTCTCCTCCCGGGAGATCGAGCGGATCCTCGACGCGGTGCCGGTCGCCACGCACAACCAGCGCGGCCTGGGCACGCTCCACATCGGCTGCACCGAGTCCTGCGAAGACGAAATCGATGCCACGACGCTGCTCGCCATCGTCGAGCGTTCGATGTCGAGCGAGATCTACGAGCTGATGAAGCGGACCGACGAGACCGCGGTGGTGGAGAAGGCCCACCGCCATCCGCGCTTCGTCGAGGACTGCGTGCGCGAGATGATCCGCGGGGTCCTCGACACCTTTCCCCAGCTCGATGACCGCGCCTTCGTCTCCGCCCAGCAGGTCAACCTGGAGACGATCCACCAGCACAGCGTCGTGGCCGAGCGGTTCGGCACCCTGGGCGAGCTCCGCCGGGAGCTGCGCACGGGCGAGCCCTCAGCGGCGCAGACCAGCCGGCGGGCCTGGCTCGACGCCGGCGCCTGACCCCGGAACGCCGGAGCCGGCCGGGGACCGGCGGGACAGGCCGAAGAAGTAGTCCGCGCCGGACAGCACGGTGATGATCACGGTGATGTACACGAGCAGCTCGACCCACAGCGGGTGCCCCGAGGTGATGAGCGCCAGCACCATCGCCACCTGGAGCACCGTCTTGGCCTTGCCGAAGGCGCTGGCCGAGATGACCTGACCGGACCCGGCGCCGATGGCTGCGCGGAGCACGGTGACGGCGAACTCCCGCGCGATGATCACCATCGCCACCCATGCCTGGAGGCGATCGAGTGAGACGAGCACGACGAGCGCGGCGACGATCAGGAGCTTGTCGGCGATCGGATCCATCAGCTTGCCGAACGTCGTGATCGATCCTCGCGCGCGCGCCAGGTAGCCATCCACCGCATCGGTGAGCGACGCCGCCACGAACACGACGGCGGCGAGCGCATCCCCGCCGGAGCTCCGCTCCAGCAGCGCGACGATCAGGACCGGCACGAGGAGGATCCGGACGACCGTCAGGACGTTTGGCAGGTTGAGCGGAACCACCGCTCCAACGCTACCCGACGGCGGTCAGGCGTCCGAGTGCTGGTCGGTGTCGCCCAGCGGGGCGTCGTCGTCGGCCGGCTGGCCGGGCAGCGCGTCGGCCGAGTTGCTCTGCGTCCCGCCTTCGGCGCCGGGCTCCCCCGGCTCGTCCTCCGGGGCCTCTTCGTAGTCCTCGCGGGGGGCTTCGCTCACACCGCCCTCGCTACCCGGGGCGCCACGCCGGATAACGTCCCCCGCGTGCGTGCGGTCGTGCTCACCGCCCCCGGGGAGCCGCTGCTGCTGACCGAGCTACCGGACCCGGAGCCGACAGCCGGATGCCTGCGCCTGACGGTGGCGGCCTGTGCGGTCTGCCGCACCGACCTGCACCTGCGCGACGGAGAGCTCTCGGCCGGCCACCTGCCGCTCGTGCTCGGCCACCAGATCGTCGGCCGCACCGAGGATGGCCGCCGCGTCGGCGTGCCGTGGCTCGGCTGGACGTGCGGCCGCTGCCGCTTCTGCGTACAGGGGCGCGAGAACCTCTGCCGGCAGGCGCGGTTCACCGGCCGCGACATCGACGGCGGCTACGCGCAGTACGCGCTGGCCGACGAGCGCTACTGCCTGGCGCTCCCCGACTCGCTCGACGACGTGAGCACCGCTCCCCTCCTGTGCGGCGGGCTGATCGGCTACCGCGCGCTGCGGATGGCCGGCGACGCCGAGCGCATCGGGCTGTACGGGTTCGGCTCGGCGGCCCATCAGATCTGCCAGGTGGCGGTCCACCAGGGGCGAACCGTCTTCGCCTTCACCAAGCCCGGCGACGACCGTGGGCAGGCGTTCGCCCGGTCCCTCGGCGCGAGCTGGGCGCAGGGCAGCGACGAGCTCCCGCCCGAGCCGCTCGACGCCGCGCTCGTGTTCGCCCCGGCGGGGGCCCTCGTCCCGCAGGCGCTCAGCGCGCTCGACCGCGGCGGCAGCGTGATCTGTGCCGGCATCCACATGAGCGACATCCCGAGCTTCCCGTACGCCGAGCTGTGGCAGGAGCGGCAGATCCGCAGCGTCGCCAACCTGACGCGGGACGACGGTGCCGAGTTCCTCCGCCTGGCCGCGGAGGTGCCGGTACGCACGACGACGCGTACATACCCCCTCGACGAGGCCGAGCGGGCGCTCGCGGACCTGCGCACCGGTGCGTTCGCGGGCAGCGCGGTGCTCATCGTCTAGCCTCGAAGCATGCCCCTCATCCCGATGGTGATCGAGCGGACCGCCCGCGGAGAGCGCGAGTTCGACATCTACAGCCGGCTGCTCAACGAGCGGATCATCTTCCTCGGCACCCCAATCGACGACATGATCGCCAACCTCGTCGTCGCCCAGCTCCTGCACCTCGAGTCGGTCGACCCCGACAAGGACATCTCGATGTACATCAATTCGCCGGGCGGGTCGATCTACTCGGGGCTGGCCGTCTACGACACGATCCAGTTCATCAAGCCCGACGTACAGACGATCTGCGTCGGCGTGGCGATGTCGATGGGCTCGCTGCTGCTCGCCGGCGGAGCCGCGGGCAAGCGGTTCTCCCTGCCGAACAGCCGAATCCTCATCCACCAGCCATCGGCCGGCTTCGAGGGCCAGGCGACGGACATCGAGATCCACGCCCAGGAGATCCTCAACATCCGGCGCCGGGTGGACGAGATCTACGCGCTGCACACCGGGCGCAGCGAGGAGCAGGTCCGCAACGACATGGAGCGCGATCGCTTCTTCACCCCCGATCAGGCCGTCGAGTACGGCCTGATCGATCGGGTGATCCACGAGCACTAGCTAGGTCGCGGGGGCGCGGCGGATCCGCCCGGAGCCCTTGCCCTGGGTCTCCGCCGGCTCGGGCTGCGTCGGCCGGGTGAGCGCCCAGACGATCATCAGCACGCCGAAGATGAGCATGCCGATCCCGGTCCACAGATCGACGTTGATCCCTGCCGCCTTGTGCTTGACCGTGTGCGAGCCGACGAGCCCGAGCACGATCAGGATGATGCTGTAGAGCACGAACAGCCCGCCGATCAGGCGACGCACGTCGAATCGGTTGGCCTGCTTGGCGGCTTCCCTCTCGTCGCGCAGGACGGCCGGCGTATCCGCTTCGTGCTGCTCAGGCTCGGAGGTGCTCACGCGAAGATGATGTTGAGGATGATCAACACGAGGATGATGCCGCTGCCGATGAGCTTCGGCGAGCGCCACCAGGTCCGATCGGCGGGATCGACCGCCTCATCGGGATCGACATCCGCCTGCATACCCCACACCAGGCCGTGGAGCTCCTCCGCCGTCTTGGGCTGGGTCACCAGCGAGACGACCACCAGCACGGCGGCATCGACCAGGAACGCGATGATCGCCTGCCAGAAGCTGGCCGACAGGGCCGACCCGAAGTGGAAGATCGTGTGGTACGCGTTCAGGCGGTTGGTGGCGTACGCCGCCGCCGTGCCCGCGACGAGGCCGAAGAACCCGCCCCAGGCCGTCGCGCGCTTCCAGAACATGCCGATGATGAACGTCGCGAACAGCGGCGCGTTGAAGATCGAGAACAGGGTCTGGATGTAGTTCATGATGTTCGAGTAGCCCTTGGCGATGAACGCCGTGAGCACCGAAATGAGGATTCCGACGACCGTGACCACTCGGCCGGAGTTCAGGTAGAAGCGGTCCGGGCGATCCTTGACGAAGTACGCCTGGATGAGGTCGTAGGAGACGACGGTGTTGAACGCGGTGACGTTGGCTGCCACGCCCGCCATGAACGCGGCGAGCATCCCGGTGACCGCGAGACCGAGCATGCCCTCCGGCAGGTACGTGCCGATCAGGTGCGGGATGGCGGTGTTGTACTGGTTGCCGACCGCGGAGCCCACGCCGAGGCCGTGCACGGTGACGACCGCGATCAGACCGGGCAGGATGATGATCGCGGGCAGGAAGATCTTCGGGATGGCGCCGATCAGCGGCGTGCGGCGGGCAGCCGACATGTTGCGCGCCGACAGCGCCCGCTGGACCTCGGCGAAGTTGGTCGTCCAGTAGCCGAAGCCGAGCACGAACCCCAGGCCGAACACGACCCCCACCCAGTCCGATCCGAGGGGGTTGGTCACGTGGTGGATGCCGAGCCCCCGCCAGGCGTGCAGCGCGTGCTCCCCAAGCTTGGGGAACGCCTGGATCCGGTGCTTGAGACCGTTGACGCCGCCCACCGAATGGAGCGCGACGAGCGTCAGTGGCAGCAGGCTGGCCACGATGATGAAGAACTGCAGGACCTCGTTGTAGATCGCCGAGGTCAGGCCGCCGAGCGTGATGTAGCTCAGGACGATCGCCGCGGCGACGAGGATCGCCACCGTGATCGACCAGCCCAGGAGCAGGTGGATGATCAGCGCCAGCGCGTACAGGTTGACGCCCGAGATGAGCACCGTGGCGACGGCGAACGTGACCGCGTTGAACGCGTGGGCGGCCTCACCGAAGCGCAGCCGCAGGTACTCGGGTACCGAGCGGACCTTGGCCCCGTAGTAGAACGGCATCATCACGATGCCGAGGAACACCATCGCGGGGACGGCGCCGAGCCAGTAGTAGTGGACCGCGGCGACGCCGTACTGCGCGCCGTTCGCGGCCTGGCCGAGGATCTCCAGCGCACCGAGGTTCGCCGCGATGAACGCCAGGCCGGTGATCCACGCCGGCAGCGTGCGCCCGGAGAGGAAGAAGTCGACGTCGGTCTTGATCGCCAGCCGGGCGACGAAGCCGATGCCGAGCACGACGGCGAAGTAGATGGCAAGGATCACATAGTCGATCGTCGCCGGATGCAGTCTCAGCACGAGTTCTCCACGCTCCTCCAGCGTGCCTCTGCCCGCGGGAGAGCTGCTTCTAAACCACGGGGTGCTCGATCCAGCCCAGCCGCTCGATCTCGATGCGCACGGTGTCCCCCGGCGTCAGGAACCGTGGTGGATCGAACCCCTGCCCGACGCCGCTCGGCGTTCCGGTGAGGATCAGGTCACCGGGCTGCAGGGTGCAGGTCTGGCCGATGAAGGCGACGAGCTCGTCGCAGCCGAAGATGAGATCGCAGGTGTTGGACTCCTGGCGCAGGTCTCCGTTCACCCAGGTGCGCAGCGACAGCGACTCCGGGTCGCCGACCTCGTCGGCGCTCGTCACCCACGGGCCCACCGGGCAGAAGGTGTCGGCGCCCTTGGCCCGGGTCCACTGCGGCTCGCGGCCCTGGAGGTCACGCGCGCTGACGTCGTCGGCGATGGTGTAGCCGGCGATCCGGCCCCCGGCGCCCATGACGATCGTCAGCTCGCCCTCGTAGTCGAGCCGGCGCACCACCTCGGGACAGCGCACCGGGCCCCCGGGGCCGGTGAGCGAGCCGGCCACCTTCACGAACACGATCGGCGCCTGGGGCCGTTCGGCCCCGGTCTCCTCGATGTGCTTGGCGTAGTTGAGGCCGATGGCATAGATGGTGGGCGGCTGGGGCACCGGCGCCAGCAGCTCCACCTCGGCCAGCGCCCAGCTCCGCTCCGCGGAGCGGGCCTGCACTGCGCCGGCCAGCACATCGCGCACGGAGACGCCGCCGTCGAGCTCGTGGACCCGCCCGTCACGCACCTCACCGGCGAGCGACTCGACGCTCTCCGGGGAGCGGAACGTGGCCAGGCGCATGGCCGGCCAGGCTAGCGGGCGGGTGCCGGCTCCCGGCTTCCCGCCTGCACGTGGGTCACCGGCAGCCCGAGCCCGCGTGCCTTGGAGACGAGGTCGAGCTTCAGCCACCGGGAGACGCCGAGCGGCAGCGTGGAGACGATCAGCTCGTCGAACTCGCCGGCGTTCACCGCGTCCTCGATCGCCATCAGCGGCTCCGCCACGCCGACGCTGCCGGTCACCTCGCCGCCGGCGGCCCGTCCGAGCTCCGGCAGCGCGCTGGCCAGGACCGCCTCGGCCTCCGCGCGCCCGGCGTCCTCCGGGTCGGCGAGCCGGTGCAGGCCACGTGCCTGCTGCGGGACGACGAGGTGGAAGCGGGCGGCGCCCCGGGCCGCCCGCTCGGCCACCGCCTCGAGCAGGGGCGGCGTCGCGGCCGTCTGGTGGGCGACGATCAGGATGCGCGCCGATTCGGGCATGCTGCACCTCCGCAGCGGTTGATTCGTTAGCGCTTGATTCTCCCACCGGAGGCCACACCGAAGGGAAAATCGCTCCGCGGTCGGCGAACCGTGTCCAATTTCCTCCGAGGGGTGGAGGCGGATGGACCGGGTCGAGGTTGCCGGTCAGGCGCCGGTGAGGGCGGGCAGCCGCCGCAGCGGCGTCGGCGGGTCGAGCGTCAGCAGCCGGGGCAGGCTGACGAGGTCGTAGTGGGCGCGGCGCAGCCGGCGGACGATGATGGGCAGAGCCGCCAGGGTCTGCGAGCGGTCCCCGCCGCCGTCGTGCAGGATGACGATGGCGCCCGGCCGCACCGCCCGCAGCACGCCGGCGACGATCGAGTCCACGCCGGGCCGTCGCCAATCGCCGGGATCGACCGACCAGAGCACCATCAGCATCCGCAGGTGGTGGAGCACGCTCATGGTGATCCGGTTCGCCAGCCCGTACGGCGGGCGGAACAGGCGCGGGGAGGGCGCGCCGAGACGGCGCAGCAGCCGGGCGTCGCCGGCGATCTGCGCGGCCTGCGCGGGCGCGCCGAGGCGGATGAGCTCCGGGTGGTTGACCGTGTGATCGCCGATCAGGAAGCCGTGACGCAGCTCGTCGCGCAGGCCGCCCGCGAAGTAGCGCAGCTGCTGGCCGACGACGAAGAACGTGGCCGGCACCCGCAGCCGCACGAGCGCCGCGACGATACCCGGCGTGTACGGGCTCGGCCCGTCGTCGAACGTCAGGGCGAGGGCCCGGTGCCGAGGCGTCCCGCCGCTGACCCACGGCGTCCGGCGCAGCACCCGGTCGACCAGTGGCGCCGCCGCGCCGGCCGCGGCGGCCGCCGCCGGGTAGCCGACCCGCGACCCGCGGCGGGCTCCACGGCGGGCAGGCAGGCGTGCGCGCTCGAGCGTGGCGGCGCGCAGCGCCGGATGCGGCGCGGCTCGAAACGGATCACCACCGCCGCCGCCTCCGTCCCCCGCCGCCAGTGCCACCGCGCCGGCCAGAGCAGCCAGGGCGGCCGCCACCAGCCCGACGGCCAGCCGCCGGCGCCCCGGGGCCACCCGCCGACGGCGGCCGCCGCCCGGTTGCAGCCACGCCGGGGCCACGCGTCGGTTCAGCTCAGCCCAGCCGCCAGGCCCCGGGCACCCAGGTGGGCGATGGCCTGGATCGAGATCTGGGGATTGACGCCGGAGGCGGTGGGGAACGACGAGCCATCGAACACGTACAGGTCGCGGATCTCCCACGTCTGGCCGGTGGGGTCGCAGGCCGACGTGGCGGGCGAGCTTCCCATCCGGGCCGAGCCCATGATGTGGAAGGAGCCGAGCCGCACCTGCCCGTTGCCGTACCCGGCGGCGTCGGCCGCCGCCGTGAACGCCGATCGCCCGCCGGCGCCACCCGGCTCGTAGCTCACCCACCGCGACTGCGAGGTGAAGATCCGCCGTGCGCCGGCGCTCTCCAGGATCTGGGCCGCGCCATCGATGCCGGTGCGCAGATGGTCGGTGTCGAAGTCCGAGAGGCGGTAGCGCACGATCGGCTCGCCATCGCGTCCCACTCGCACCTCGCCCCCGTTCCGGTCGCGCAGCAGGACTCCGATCGGCACGCTGTTGCCCAGGCCCTCCATCAGGCCGAGGTGCTGGCGGGCTCCACGCCAGGGCGCGAAGTTGATGAACAGGTGAGGATGGTTGGCCGCAGTCTCGTACTTCAGCCCGTAGCCATCGTGCAGATCCCGGTGCTGGTCGGAGTACAGGGCCTGCATCGTCCCCTCCCAGGTCTTCAGCTCCTCGTCGAACACCCCCCACACCGCCGTCGCCGGGTGGAGCTTCAGGTGGCGGCCGATGTTCGGGTTCGACAGCCCGGAGCGCCGAAGCAGCGCCGGGGTGTGAATCGCGCCGCAGGCGACGATCACCGCCCGGGCGGTCACCGTCACGTTGTGGCCCTCGACGGTGCGCCCGCTGATCCCGCGGGCTGCGCCGCCCTCGGTGAGAACCCGCTGCACGCGAGTGCGGACGATGGTGCGCGCGCCGCCCGCCGCGGCATCGGCCAGCCACGTCTTCACCACCGACTGCTTGGCCCCCACCCGGCAGCCGAGGCCGCAGTAGCCGCACTCCCGTCCCTGGACGCAGCCCCGGACGCCCCGTGGCATCGCGTCGACGTGCCAGCCGAGCTTGACACATCCCGCCTGGAGCTTCTGCTCCCGGGTCGAGGGATGGTTGTGCTCCTGGTTGACCCCCTGTCGCTCGCACACCGCATCGAGGCTGGCCTCGTACTCGGCGGTGGCGAAGGCCGGCACGCCGAGCGAGGCCCATTCCTGGCGGATCTCGTCCGGTGTGCGAAACGACGTCGAGTAGTTGACCACCGTCCCGCCGCCGAGGCACGAGCCGGCGAGCAGCGCGATGCTCTGATCGTGGCTGGCCTGAGGTGCGCCCATGTAGAACTTCGTCAGCGCGGTGTGCTCGGCTCCGTCGAAGTCGGCGTCGTCGTAGTAGTCCCCGGACTCGACGACGATCACGTCGAGGCCGGCGGCGGCCAGGACCCCGGCGGCGGCGCCACCACCGGCGCCCGAGCCGACGATCACGACGTCGCAGTCGAGTCGCTCGTCGCGCTCGATCGGCGTGATCGGCAGCGTCTTGGCCGGCGCTCCGTCCAGGTGGCCGAGGGGGCCGTCATAGCCGATGTGGTCCCACGCCGGGTTGCGCTGCCCGCCGGGCCCCGGGAGCATGTAGTAGAAGAGCAGCGACCCCTTGCGCAGCGCTTCGAACACCGCGCGGCGCTGCGGCAGCCGTGAGTCGCCCCAGCTGAGCAGCACCGACTCGCGCTCGTCGGCGCTGAGCTCGCTGAACCGCCGGCGACCCGCCCCGCCCACCGCGCCGAGCACCGGGGTGTCCCACATCGAGAGCAGCGTGGCGAGCTGCTGGCGCTCGGACTTGCGCGGGTTGAGCGCCACCGCTGCGAGGACGGCTTCGGCCACGCCGAGCTCCCGGGCGCTCAGGGTGCCGTTGCCGGCGGGACAGAAGGTGTCGCAGATGTCCTGCAGAGCGGTGAGCTGGCGGGGATTGAGTTCCATGCCCGCATCCTTATCACGCGGGCGAGGCCTGCGAGTGAACTCGGAGCGCCACCTCGCCGGCCAGGATCCGCCCGATCGCCTCGGCGCTCACCGGCTCGCACAGCAGGTAGCCCTGGGCGTGGGTGCAGCCGAGCCGGGTCAGCAGCTGGGCCTGCTCGTAGGTCTCGACCCCCTCGGCGATCACGTCGACCCGTAGGCCGCGGGCCATGGCGATGATCGCCTCGACGATCGAGGCGTCCCGGTTGCCGCTGACCAGGTCGTGAACGAACTCGCGGTCGATCTTCAGCTTGTCGATCGGGAAACGCTTGACATAGGCCAGTGAGGAATAGCCGGTGCCGAAGTCGTCGAGCACGATCCGCGCGCCGTGCGTGCGGAGGGCACGCAGCCGCTCGATCGTCGTCTCACCGGAATCCATCAACACCGACTCGGTGATCTCCAGGTCGAGCGTCCCCGGCTCAAGCGCCAGGCCGCCGATCAGCTCGGCCACCAGCTCCTCGAGCCCGTCGTGGGCCACCTGCCGGGCCGACAGGTTGACCGCGATCGACAGCGGGGTCTCCGGGTTGTCGCGCCGCCAGCGTGCCGCCTGGACCGCCGCCGTGCGCAGCACCCACTCACCGAGGCCGACGATCGCGCCGCTCTGCTCCGCCACCGGGATGAACTCGCTGGGCGGCAGCAGACCCTGGCGCGGGTGTTCCCAGCGCACGAGCGCCTCGACGCCGACGATCCGGGCGTCCGGCAGCCAGACCTGGGGCTGGTAGAGGAGCCGCAGCTGGTCCTGCTCGATCGCCTGGCGCAGCTCGTTCTCGATCGTCAGCCGCCGGCTGGCCCGAGCCCGCATCACCTCGTCGTACACCGCGTACCCGTCGCGGCCATCCTCCTTGGCGCGGTACATGGCGGCATCGGCCTCGCGGATGAGGTCCTCGGATCCGCGGCCGTCCCGTCCGCCGATGGCGATCCCCACCGAGGCCGAGACGACGTGCGGGTTCTCGCCGAGGACGAACGGCCGGGAGAGCTCCCCGAGCAGACGACCGGCGAGCTCCCGGGCCTGGGCCTCGTCCTCGAGGTCCTGGGCGATGACGACGAACTCGTCGCCGCCGAACCGGGCGACGGTGTCGCCGGCCCGCATGCAGGCCGACAGGCGCAGCGCGATCGCACGCAGGAGCTGGTCGCCCGCCCCGTGGCCGAGCGAGTCGTTGATCAGCTTGAACTGGTCGACGTCGAGGAACAGCACCGAGACGGTGCGCTCATGCCGGCGGGAGTGGGCGAGCGCCTGCTCGAGCCGGTCGACGAACAGCGTTCGGTTCGGCAGCCCGGTCAGCGGGTCGTGAAGCGCCCGGTGGCGCATCTCCTCCGAGGCCCGGGCGCGCTCGGTCGCGCCCGCCAGCAGGTTGGCGATCACCCGGATCGTGTCGAGCTCGTCGACCTCCCAAGACCGGGGAGCCAGGCAGTCGCAGGTGAGCGCACCGAACACCCGGTCGCGCTCGACGATCGGCACCGCCAGGGTCGCCCGCACTCCGCCGGCCGCGAGCAGCGCCGGCGGCGCTCCCCCCGGCCCGCCAGTCGTCGACCACCAGCTCGTGGCCGGCGGCGAGCTGCAGGGCGCGCGCGGCGAGATCCTCCATGCCGTGGTGGGTGGCGCCCTCAAGCCTGCCGACCCCTACGCGCACCCGGGTCCAGTTGGCCACCGGCTCGTACTCCAGCACCATGGCGGCGTCGGCTCCGAGCACGTCCTGCGCCGTGCTTGCCGCCTCGGCGAGCAGCGTGTCGAGGTCCTGGGCGTCCATCAGCCGCACGCCGAGCTGCGCCACCGCCGCCTGGCGCGCCGCCGATTGGGCGAGCGCCGACTTCGCTCCCCGCAGCTCCTCCCGGGCGACGTCGAGCGCCCGGGCCGCGCGGCCGACCTCGCGCTGCATGCGGTTGAACGAGATCGCCATCTGACCCAGTTCGTCGCTGGTGCGCACTGCCACGGGCACGATCTCGGCCGACGCCCGGGCGCCCTCTAGGTCGCCGCGGGCGAGCGCCTGCATGGCGGCGGTCAGCTCGGTGAGCGGGCCCTCGGCCAGCCGCCGCGCGCCGGCCGCCACCGCGCCAACCCCGGCCGAGACGATGCCGGGGATGACGAGCCCGACGTTGATCGTCAGCAGCGCCACGCCGACGAACACGTCCTTCAGGATCGCCACCAGCACCCCGTCGCCGGCCGGCACGTGGTCGATGGCGATCAGGTAGCCGATGCCGTCGAGCGCGACCACGGCGATCATCGCGCCGGCCAGCTTGACGTGCAGCGAGGAGGCGAGAGTCATCCGCCCGGGGCCCGAGTGATCGGTGTATCGCCGCCAGGCGTACAGCGCGGAGCCTGCGTAGCAGAGGGCGAGCGACACGATGACCGTCGGCAGCCCGTACTGCTCGAAGCCGAGCACCGTGGCGGCCAGCCACACCCCAGCCGCCATCAGCCCCAGCCCGATCGTGCCGCGGGGCGCGCGGAACGGACGGGGGCGGCGCGGTTCGTTACGGCGCAGCAGCCACACCGCCACCGATGGCATGGCGATGCCGATCAGGTAGGCCAGGTTCGCCGCGGCGATCACCCACGTCGGCACGCCCGACTGGAGCACCAGGATGGCCACCCCGGCGGTGAGGAGGGTCGTCACCCACGGCACGTCGAATCGGTTGCGCCGGGTCCAGGAACGGGGCAGCAGGCCGTCCTCGGCCAGCTGCGAGAGGGTGCGCGAGGCCCCGGCCAGCGGCTGCAGCGTGCCGTGGAACATGTTCAGCACCAGGAACCAGACCGCCGCCGTCTTCGCCGCGCCGGCCAGCAGCGGCGCGAAGGTCGGTCCGAGCGTCGTCGCCAGATCGCCCTCCAGCGCGTGCGGGCCGAGCGTTCCCAGCCAGATGACCGGCAGCGCCACGAAGAACAGCGTCGCCATCCCGGCGGCGCTGAACATCGCGCGGGGAACGGTGCGCTCCGGGTCGCGGGTCTCCCCGACGTGGCAGGCGGCCGCCTCGAACGCCGGGGCGGCGAAGCCGATCAGGTAGAGGCCCGCCATCGCGCTGGTCAGGGCACCGAACGCGCCGTGAAACGGGGTGCGCAGGTGGAAGGTGAACGCCCGGTGCCAGTCGACGTGGCCGCTCAGGGCCGGGATCAGCGCCGAGGCGAAGGCGAGCGTCGCCGCACCGGCCGCGATCGGGATGGCCAGGCGAGTGGTCCGGCGGACGCCGAGCAGGTTGACGGCCAGGAACAGCGCGATGATCCCGGTGGCCAGCAGGTGAACCGGCACTCCCGGCAGGTACCACGAGTGGAGCGCGTGCGCCGAGAGGATCGCCGTGATCCCGCAGGTGGGGATCCATCCCCACCAGTAGCAGACGCCGGTCAGGTTGGCGAGTACCGGTGAGTACGGGCGGAACGCCTCCGCGCACGAGGCGGCGATGCCCCCCACCCGGTCGGGCCACATGAGGACGAGCTCCGTCCAGCCCGGAAGCGCCGCCCAGCTCAGCAGCAGACCGGCGACGAGCAACGGCACGGCCGCCGTGCCCTGGGTGAGGATGACCGCGCCGAGGACGAACAGGCTCTGGTTCGAGCCCCCCATGGCCAGCGCTACCGTGCCCGCCCAGCCGATCGTGCGGGGGTGTGAGCGAGCCTTGGGTGACCCCATGCACCTCAGATCGGCGCCGCCTCAGGGCGGCTTTAGGTCAGACGGAACCGGCCACGCGCCACGTTGACCGCGCCGCCCCCGACGAGGACCCGCTCCAGCCGATCAGGCCGGCCGTCCACCCGGACCAGCAGCCGGCTCGGCCGGCCGATCTCCACCCCCTGCGAGAGCTCGATCCGCCGGCCGTAGGCGATCGCGCCGTGGGCCGCGAGATGGACGGCGAGCGGTCCGGCGGCCGATCCCGTGGCCGGGTCCTCCGCCACTCCGACGCCGGGGCCGAACATCCGCGTGTGCACGCGGCCGGCCGCGGCGTCGAGGTAAAAGCAACTGACCCCGAACGGGCCGAGCGCCTCGAGGCGCCCGAGGTCGGGACGCAGGGCCGTCACCCGCTCGGACGAGCCGAGCGGGACGAAGACGTGCAGCGGCCCGTTGCGGTAGGCCCCGAGCGCCAGCGTCGGCTCCGACGGCGCGATCCCGAGGGCGGCGAGCAGCTCATCCGGCTGCGGCACCGCCTCGCTCACCGGCAGCGGCTGCTCCATCTCGCCGTGCACCAGCGCACCATCCGGGTTGCGGGTCAGCGCCACCGGGACCGGGCCCGCGGGCGGGTGGAGCGTGACCAGCTCGAGCCCCGACAGCTCACCGAGCAGGAACGCCGTCCCGAGCACCGGGTGGCCGGCGAACGGCAGCTCGAGCGTCGGCGTGAAGATGCGGATCCGCGCCTCTCCGACTGTCGGGTGGGCGGTGATGAACACCGTCTCGGACAGGCTCAGCTCCCGGGCGGTGCGCTGCATGGTCTCCGCGTCGAGGTCGTCGGCGTTGGGGAACACCGCCACCGGGTTGCCCTCCAGCGGGCGGTCGGTGAACACGTCGATGACGACGTAGTCGTGGGTCAGCTGCGACACATCGCCTCGAGCGTGGTGACGGTCGTCCAGTTGCGCGCGGTGGCGAGCACGCCGAGCTCGGCGCGGGTCAGCGCCAGCGAGAGCTTCGAGCGCGCCTGCCCGTCGGGAAACCACGCGTAGAGCTCGCGGCCGCGGTGCACGAGCCGCTCCCCGTCGGCGGCACTCCCGGCCACCCGCTCGATGGCCGTGGCCGCCGGCTCGCGGTCGAGGAACGTCACGGTGTAGCGCTTGGGATCGGTGGCGTCCTCGTGCAGGGGGTCGGCAGAGACCACCTCGGCGAGCTCGGAGGACGTGCGCACGAGGACCGGCACGTCGAGGCCGAACCAACCGCGCAGCCGCTGCGCCAGCTCGGCCGCCAGGTCGTCCGGCGGAGCATCCGCATCGAGCACGATGTTGCCGCTCTGCACGTAGGTCTGGGCGCCGGGGTAGTCGGCCTGCAGCCGCTCGCGCAGCGCCGGCATCGCGATCCGGCGGTTGGGGCCGAGGTTGATCCCGCGGAGCAGCGCGACCTGCCGCATCTAGAACAGGGCCTCCTGCCCGGCCAGCGATCCGCCGGCGCGGCCGCCGGGCGGCTCCTGCCCCAGCGCCAGCGCCAGCTCCCGCGCGATCGCCGCCTCCGAGCGAGACGCGACGATCGGCCGCTCGATCCCCTCGACGTGGACGAGCGTCCGCCGGCCGTCGCCGCGGTCGCCGCCCTCCAGCGGGACGAGCGCGTACACGCGGTCCGCGCGCACGTACTTCCCGTAGCCGAGGTGGACGAGGGGCGGAACGCGGGCCATCGGCCTCAATGTACGGCCCTCGCCCCGCTCAGTCGCTCACCGAGATCGGCTCCGCCTCGCGCACCGTCGCCCGGTGTGCCGGCGCCTCGGTGCGCGGCGGGACGATCGCGGGCCAGCGCCGCGATCGCGAGCCGCATGCGCCGCGCAGCACGCCGAATCCATAACAGGCGTGCAGCGTGAGGAGCAGACCGGCGGCCAGCGGGGCGTTGGCGAGGCGACGCGTCGTCCACGCGATACGTCCCGCCGTGGCGATCGCCAGCCCCCCGTACAGCGCGCCCGGCAGGAGCGTGAGCCGCACCGAGCCTCCGAGCGCCACAACCACCAGGGCCAGCACCAGGTAGACCAGCAGGCCGGACGGGACAAGGTAGGCGAGGCGCACCAGCCCGGGGTCGCGGCGCAGCAGCTCGCCCCGCCCGCGGCCGTACTTCGTCATCTGACGAGCGAACGACTCCCACTCCGGCCGGCGGGCGTGGAACACCCGGAGGCTCGGCTCGTAGCGCATCATCCCCCCGGCCCGCCGCAGCTCACCGAGCAGCGCGTTCTCCTCCGCGCAGATCAGGTCATGACGGAACGGCGCCATCGCCTCTCGCCGGACGGCGAGGTTGCAGAGCATGAACCAGCGCTCGTCGGCCAGCGTCGAGTGGCGGGCGCCGTAGCGGCGAGCGACCGGACCCGCGCCGATCAGCGAGCTGAGCACCGCGCCCTGCACCACCTGGAAGCGCGAGCTGTCGAGCGGGGTGTCGTTCGGACCGCCGAACACCTGGACCGCCGGGAAGCACTCGGCGGTGTGAGCCAGGTTCGCCAGCAGGTCGACCGGCGCGATGACATCGTCGTCGAGGAACAGCAGCAGCTCTCCTCTCGCCTGCTCCACCAGCGGATTGCGAGCTGCGCCGGGATATCCCGGCGTGCGGCAGACGTGCGCGGTCGGGAAGTGCCGTTGAACAACCGCCAGCGCCTCGAGGGTCGGATCGCCGCCGATCAGGACCTCGTAGACCGGTGGCGAGCCCTGAGCCCGCAGGCTCGAGAGACAGTCATCCAGTGCCTCGGGGCTGTGCCCGGCGAGAATGCAGACGCTGATCAGCGGAGGCGACACGGTCGGATTCAGCCGCCTGTCCCGTTGCCGTCGAGCAGTGAGAGATCCTGGTGCGCGGGGGAGTTGCTGGGATCGATCTGCAGCACGTTCTCCAGCATCTGGCGCATCGCCACGATGTTGTGCGCGGCATAGAACGTACGGGCGGCGAGCAGTGCCGCCGTCGAGTACGTCGACTCCTCCAGGTAGGCGTTCGGCCAGCGGTCAGAGTCCTGATCTGGCAGCCCGGCCGCGCGCTCGGCTTGCAGCACCTTGGCGCCCAGCGCCGCCGGGGAAGGAATCGGGGTCTCCCGCGTTCCGGGCAGCGCCTGCGCCAGTAGCCCGAGCGGCCGGTAGCCGACATCGCCCTTGAGATTCTCGACCGCCTGGGGATCGAGCAGCACCGGCCGACGGCCAACGAGTGCGTCCACGGTTCGCTGTGCGTCCAGGGTGCTGTTGCCGATGATCGGCGGGAGGCTCTGCCCCAGCTCCCGCGCTATCTGCGCGTGGTACCACGGGTACGACAGCCCGTCGGCGGCGATGACGACCACATCAGGCCGCTCGTGCTCGACCACCTGGTGGAGGATGAGCGGCTGGCTGAGCTCCGCGCTCCAAACGAAGAGGGCCGCATGGGGCGGAAGCTGAGCGAGCATCCAGGACGCGTAGCGATCGGCGAATGGATGGGACTCGACGTGTGCCGCCGTGCGGCTGTCGGCCACGACCGGCACGATGAGGGCCGTGGCGATGGCCAGAGAGGTCAGGCGCCACAGCCATCCTGCTGAGCGCGAGAGCCGGCGGTGGACCGCCCGCCAGAAGCCGGCTGCCAGCTCCCCCGCGGCGATCGCCGTCCACGTGACGAGCGCGAAGTAGCAGCCGAGCAGGAATCCCTCCTCGGTCAGCGCGGTATCGAGTGAATGCGAGGTTCCGGCACCGACCAGAGCGGCGGCGCCCACCAGGTTGGTGGCGAACAGGATGATGATCGGGTAGGTCGAGGGGCGAGGGGCCCACAACGTCAGCAACAGGCCTCCGCACGCCAGCAGCACACCGACCACTCCCAGCTCGTCGATGAACGTTGCGCTGTAGCCGGCGAAATCGGCTCCGGTCGAGGCCGATGCGAGAAGGATCGCCGCTGGCGGCGGAGTCGTCCCGGTAGCGCCGCCGGTGCCTGCGCCCGGCTGGCCCGAGATGGGCGGCGAATCCTGGGTACCGCTGCCCGTGAAGTCCGTCCGCCGCACGAGGTTCGACAGCGCAGAGAACGTCGTCGCGTGGCCCCAGTCGAGCCGCGGGTTCTCCCCCGCTCGGACCATGACGAACCCGTACAGGACGATCACCGTCAGGGCTGCGGCGGCGCCTCCCCGCAACAGCGTACGCACCGGGAGCGCGCGTCGCGCGGCGAGCACGACGAACAGCACGGACGGACCCGCCAGCACCTCCAGCGGCCACGACGAACCCAGCCCCAGCCCGAACACGATCCCCAGAGCCACGAATCGACGGGTGACCGGCCGGGTCCACCAGGCCAACGCGAGGTGGATGGTGAGCAGCAGCAGCAGGCCGGAGAACATGTCGTGCTTGGCGAAGCCGGAGTAGAAGACGAAGCCCGCGCTGGCCGCCAGGCACAGCGCCGCAGCCGCGGCGGCCCAACGAGCCGCCCCGCACCGCCGGGCGAGCAGCTGCACCCCGGCGATCGACGCGGCGGCGCAGAGCAGGCTGAACAGGTTGACGCGGAACGCCTCGCTCCCCACGGGTACCAGCAGCGTGAACAGCTTGGCGCTCAGCACGTACGCGGGATAACCGGGCGCGTGCAGGATGCCGAGCGAGCTGACGCCCGCCACCGTCTCGGGAGCGTCACCCAAACCGGCGTGCCCGGTGAGGCTGGTGGCAAACAGGATCGCACTCAAGACACCGCTCGCCAGGGCCCACGGCAGGTCGTTGCGTTCCAACGGGACGAGGTCACGGGTGGTCCGGCCCCCGGCCGTGCCGAGCCGGCCGAGGAGCTCCGTCCATCCCCGGCGCAGCTGGGCGGCGCCCCGCCACGCCGTTCGAGCCGTCGACTGCGCCCTCGGGCGCGCCGGCAACGCGCTGCGCACCGTCGATTTCGGCTTCCGAGCGGCAGCGGAGGGCGGAGCCTTGACCGGATCGCGTCGACCGGCGAGCCGCGCGGGATGCCCACCCCGCTTCGTCCGACGCTTGGAGCTCACAGGCGGGATCCAGCCGCCGCCTCAGCAACGACGGGTCGGCCCCGCAGAAGGCACCGCTCACGTTCACGTCCACGGACGACGACCGGCGACTCCCGAGCCATGTCGAGAGCGTAGAGGACCTGCCCCCGGAATCCTGGCGGGCTCGCTCGCGGCATGACCATCGACCGATCTCGGATCGTGCTCGGCAGACTATGCTCGGATCGCGAAAGGCTGCGGAGTCGAGCGAGTGGCATCCGCCCGACGCCCATGGGCCGCCTCACGAAACCGCGATGGTTCAGCACCGGTCAAGCATCTCAGCGGCCCCCGCGTTCACTTCAGCTGGAGGCGGCGCCGATCACCCCTTGTGTTTCATGCACGTGCCGAAGACCGGGGGCCTGAGCATCCACGAGGCCCTGGAGCGTGCACTCCCGCCGGCGTGGCTGAGTCCAAAGCGCTGGGATAGCTCCTTCTTCGCCGCCGGGTTCGAGGCCTTCGATCAGCTGACTGGAGACGCGAGGCAGCGCGTCGTCGCCGATGGTGACCTCGATTGTCTGGCCGAGGCACGAGTGATCAGCGGACACTTCTGCTTGGAGAACCTCGAGCGCGTGGCCCCTGCCGGGGCAGTTGCCACCGTGCTACGCGAGCCTCGCGCCCGCCTGCTTTCGCTCTACACCTACTGGCGGTTGACTCCTGGGCTCCGCGAGTGGTTCCACCCCTACGTCGTGATGTCGGATCTGGCACGACGCCCGCTCGACGACTTCCTGGCTGAGCCGCAGATCGCTGGAGCGACCGACAACCAGGTCTGCCGGATGCTGCTGCACGGAGATCCTCGGCTGCCGTCAGGCGCCTTCATCGCCGACGACGATATGGCGGCGATCGCCCGCGATGCCGTGGACCGGCTGGCGACCCTTGGCTTCGTCGGAGTTCTGGAGCAGGGCGAGGCTCTGTGGGACGGCCTGTCGCGGTTCTTCGGATTCCCGCTCCAGGCCGGTCACAGCGCGAACGTCACGTCGGCCACGGGCACTCTCTCCGCCGCGGTACCGGGACAGATGAAGATCACGCCTCGGACGTTGCGGTTGCTGGAGCTGCGGACCGCGGCCGACGCCATCGTGTACGACTGGGCGGCGCATCCGAGTGTCGAACGCCCGAACCGCCGGTGGCTGCGCGAAGCTGCATTCGCGACGCAGCTGGTCCGCTTCGGCGACCTGATCGGCCACACCGCCGCGATGACAACCAAACAGGCGGTCCTCCTGGAGGAGCTGCAGAGTGAGAATCGCGAGCTGTGTAGCAGGCACGGCCACCATTCGCCCGGCGACTGCAACGGGTGACGATGACGGATACCGCCTTCTGCACGATCGTCGACGAGACCTTTCTGCCCCACGCACTCGTCCTCCTGCGCTCACTCCAAACGCGTCGTCCTGACTCGCGCGTGTGGGCGTTCTGTTTGGATCAAATGTCGCTGAGAGTTCTGCATGACCTCACGGGTCCGAATGTGATGGCCGAGGACTTCTCGCAGGTGGAAGCCGCCGACCCGGACCTGCTGAGCGTCAGAGCCAGCCGGACCAGATCCGAGTACTGCTGGACCGCGACCCCGATCGTGTGTCGGCACCTGCTGACGCAGCACCGGGAGGTGGCGATGGTCACCTACCTCGACGCCGACCTGATGTTCTTCGCCGATCCCCAACCGGTGCTGGAGGAGATGGATGAGGCGTCGGTCCTGCTGTTTCCACAGCGCATCAGCTGGCGGGACATGGGCTGGTCGGGAGGAGATGGGACCGTAGACCCAGCTCACCGGCTGACCCAGATCTACGGCAGCTTCAACGCGGGCTCTATCACCTTCCGGAAGGACCAGGCGGGACTGGCCGCGCTCGAGTGGTGGCGAGAGCGCTGCCTCGAATGGTGCTTCGATCGTGAGGAACCCGGCAGGTGGGCAGACCAGCGTTACCTCGAAGAACTGCTCAACCGCTTCGCCGGCGTCCGGGTGACTGGCCATCCCGGGGCGGCGCTTGCGCCGTGGAACACAGACGCGTGCAGATTGTCTCGCGACGGAGATAGCCTCGTCGCGGACGGCGTTCCAGCCGTGTTTCACCATTATCAGTCGCTGCGTCTACTCCGGACGGGATTCTTGTCAAAGTGCGTCTTGTGGCTGCCGAACGTGTTCGCGTTGCCGGTCGGCCTCAGCGGCATGGTCGCTCGCCACGATCGGTGCTACTCGCTCTCACGCCAGGAGCGATATCTGCTCTGGGATCCGTACGTGGAGGAGCTCGGCGCGGTGCTCGACGATGTCCTGCGGCGCGTGCCGGGGTACCGGGAGCGACTGCCGGTGCTAGATGCACGCTCAGCGGCTCTCGACGCTGGCCAGGCCTTGTACATGAGGCTCTACCGCTTGGCAGCCAAGATACTGCCGGGCCGGGTGCGCGCAGCTCTCTCCAGGGCGCGGCTGGCCGCCCCCGGCTTCCGAGCCCGCTTACGGGCCCGCTGATGAGCCCCGTCGGCATCCCGGAGGTCAGAGCTTCGGCGGACGAGCGTCGCACATATGATTCAGCCCGCCGGTCTCGGTTGGTGATCGATGAGGTCAAGAATCTCTGGGAGTACCGAGAACTCTTTCGCCTCCTCGTCGTTCGGGACGTCCTGCTCAAGTACAAGCGGTCGGTGCTGGGGGTCTGGTGGACGCTGCTCAATCCGCTCTTGACCATGACCATTCTGTGGTTGGTCTTCTCCCGGCTGTTCCGGTACGCGGTCGGGACCACCGGTGTGCCGTACGTCATCTACCTCCTCGCCGGAGTGGTGGTCATCGTGTTCTTCTCGCAGGCCGTCATGGCCACTGCGGGTTCAATCCTCAACAACGCCGATGTGCTGGCGCGGGTCCACGTTCCGGCTGAGGTCTTTTCCTTGGCGGCTGCGACAGCCGCCGCGGTCAACTTCGCGCTCAGTCTCGCGCCGTTGTTCATCTTCCAGATCGCCTTGGGCGTCTCGATCCGGTGGACCGCGCTGCTGATCCCCCTGTTCGTGATCGCCACCCTCGCTCTGGCGGCCGGCCTGGGGCTGATGATCGCGTCGTTGGCCGTTCGCTTCCACGACACCTTGAACCTCACTGAGATCCTCTTGCAGCTCTTCACCTATATGACCCCGGTCTTCTATCCCGTGGCGATCGTCCCCGGGCGCTTCCGGTTGATCATCGACCTCAACCCGCTGGCACACTACCTGTCGCTGTTCCGAAACATGGTGTACGGCGGACGGCTCATCTCCAGTTGGGACGTGGTCATCGTTCTCGGGGTCAGCACGTTGACGCTTTCCGTCGGCGCGTGGATATTCGCTCGTGGGTGGCGCACTGCCGCCGTGATGCTATGAGCAGGGCATTGCCGGCGGTGGAGCTCACCGACGTATCTGTCGCCTACCGCCTCGCCCGCAACCGGGCGACCACCTTTCAGGAGTATGCGTTCCGCCTCCTGAAGCGCCAAATCCACTACGAGGAGCTTTGGGCGATTAACGGCGTATCGCTCGAGCTGCAACGCGGGGAGGTACTGGGGATCATTGGGGACAACGGTGCTGGGAAGAGCACGCTGATGAAGGTGATCGCCCGCGTGCTTCCTCCTGCCTCGGGGCGCGTTCTGGTACGAGGCCTGGTGGCGCCGATGATCGAGCTGGGAGCGGGCTTTCACCCTGACATGACCGGATTCGAGAACATCGTCCTGTCCGGCACGATCCTGGGCCGTTCGGTGAAGACGATGCGTGACCGAGCTGCCGCGATCGCCGATTGGGCCGGCGTCAGCGAGTTCCTCGATGTGCCGACCCGGAGCTACTCCTCAGGGATGCTCGCTCGCTTGGCGTTCGCCGTGAGTACCGACGCCACTCCCGACGTCCTGCTCGTGGACGAGGTCTTCGCCGTCGGTGACGCCCAGTTTCGGGAGCGTTCTCAGGAACGCATCACTCGCATGATCGAGCGGGGGACCTCCGTCATCGTGGTCTCTCACTCGCTGGAGACGCTCCGAGAGACCGCCGACCAACTGCTGTGGCTGCATCGCGGTAGGACGGCGGGGGCGGGTTCGCCGGCGGCCGTCATGGAGGCTTATGCCGAGCATGTCGTTGGCACAGCTGGATCTCCCGACCTCGAGGCCCCAGCGACGTCGTCGAGTTCTCCGGCCGGTTCAGGCGATCGGTGGCAATGAGTCCAGCGGGTGAAGCGAGCGCCGTCGGCTACAGGCCTCGCTGCGGCCGTCGGAATGGGCCCCTCCTGACTCTCCCCACGACCCTGCAGCTCGAATGACAGCTCGGGGATCGGGAGCCAGCGTGATCATCCCGGCGTACCGGGCCGAGGCCACGCTCCCCCGTGTACTGGCTGCGCTTCGGCCCCAGATACGTGAAGACGTCGAGGTGCTCGTGGTCGACAGCTCAGGCCCAGATCGCGCGGAGGCGCTTCAGCGCGCGCATGGTTGGCTCAAGGTGATCAGCCTGCCGGAACGCACGCTTCCTGGTCGGGCGCGGAATCTGGGTGTCATCGAGGCATGCGGATCACAGCTCGCCTTTCTGGATGCCGATGCCGTTCCCGGACCGGAATGGCTAGCTCATCTGCGCCAGAGCCTGAATGAGTCGGAGCACGTAGCGGTGGCGGGTGCGGTGATGAACGGCACTCCAGGTAGCGGCGTAGGCACGGCCTTGTACCTGCTCGAGTTCAGCGAGTGGAATCCCCTTCGGTTGGGGGCCCCGAATCACGCCGCCTCATGCAACCTCCTCGTGCGTCGGGACGCCTTCGAGGCGGCCGGTGGGTTCCCGGAGGGGATTTGGCCCGGTGAGGACACGATCATGACGTTTCCCTGGGGGAATGGCCACAAACTCGGCTTCGCGCGTGACGCCCCGGTCTGGCACTTGAACCGGACCCGGCTGAGGGAGCTGCTACGGCATCAATACCGGCTGGGAGTGGCGTTTGCGAGCATCTGCGATCAGGTCGAATTCCCGTATCGTGCCCTCAGCCGCTGGCCTCTGCTCATGACTGCTCCCGCCCTGAGGATCGGCGCGCTGGTCCTGCGATTGCGTCGGCAACACCGGCTACGAGCCCAGGCGCTGATGATCACCCCTCAGCTGATGATCGGGTTGGCCGGGTGGAGCGTCGGCCTGACGGTCGCGCGCGTTGGTGAGACCTAGGATCCCAGGATCGTCGTCAGCCGCCGCTCGAGCACGCCGCCGAGCCGTTCCCGCACCGGACCGGCCTCGAACCGCTCGACCAGCGCGGCCAGGAAGCCCTCGATCACCAGACGCTTGGCCGTTTCCTCGCGCAGTCCCCGGGAGCGGAGGTAGAACAGCTGCTCGGGATCGACCTGGGCCACCGCCGCCGCGTGCGTGCAGCGGACGTCGTTGGCCTGGATCTCCAGTCCGGGAATGGCGTCGGCGTGGGCCCGCGGGGAGATGAGCAGGTTGCGCGACTCCTGGAAGGCGTCGGTCTTCTGCGCGCCCGGGTCGACGATGATGTTCCCCTTCCACACGGCGCTCGAGCGGCCCTGGAGGACACCGCGGAACGCCAGGTCGGAGGTGGTGTTCGCCGCCGCGTGCTCCTGCGTGGTGTCGAAGTCGATGTGCTGGCGGCCGTGCGTGGCGTAGGCGCCGGTCACCCGGGCATCGGCTCCCTCACCGACGAGCCGAGTCTCCATCCGCACGCGGCCGCGCGCGGCCCCGAACCCCAGCGCCACCCAGTCGAGGCGGCCGTCGCGGCCGACCTCCGCCCGCTGGGCGCCGAAGATCCAGCTCCGTTCGCTGAGGGCCTGACCGCACACGTAGCGCAGCGACGCGTTCTCCCCGACCACGAGCTCGGTGATGACGTTGGTCACCGCGTCCTGCTCGGGATCGGCCGACAGATATTGCTCCCACACCTCGGCCTGCGCCCCCGCCTCGAGCACGACCAGTGTCCGCTGGTGGAGCAGGGTCCCGTCGGCCGGGGCGGTGCTCCGCAGCACGATCGGCTCCGGTACGACGACGCCGGCAGCGACGTGGACGAAGGCACCGTGGCGGTAGCTCGCGCTGTCGCTCAGCGTGGTGAACAGGTCATCCGCGGTGACAAGGCGGCCGAGATGCGGCGAGCCTGCCGCCTGGGCGATGGCGGTGACGGTCACGCCGTCCGGCAGGGCTTCGACCGGCTCGAGCTCGAACAGCGGCTCGGCAAGGTCGCCGCCCGGGTCGGCCTGCACCGGCGCATAGCGGCTCAGGTCGAGGCTGGAGAGGTCGGTGAACTCCCAGCCGGGTCGCCCCTTGAACTGCGGAAGCGCGAGCTCAGCCAATCGACCCTTCCATCTGGAGCTCGATCAGCCGGTTCATCTCCACCGCGTACTCCATCGGAAGCTCCTTGGTGATCGGCTCGATGAAGCCGTTGACGATCAGCTTGCCGGCCTCGTCCTCCGGGATCCCGCGGGACATGAGGTAGAAGAGCTGGTCCTCGCCGACCTTGGAGACGGTCGCCTCGTGGCCGACCGTGACGTCGTCCTCGCCGATCCGGATCGTCGGGTAGGTGTCCGAGCGGGATCGCTCGTCGAGCAGCAGCGCGTCGCAGACGACCTTGGAGCGCGCGCCGTGGGCCCCCTTGGCCACCTCCAGCAGACCGCGATACGAGCTCCGCCCGCCGTCCTTGGAGATCGACTTGGCGAAGATGTTCGAGGTCGTGTTCGGGGCGGCGTGGATGATCTTGCCGCCGGCATCCTGGTGCTGCCCGGCACCGGCGAACGCGATCGACAGGATCTCCCCGTGGGCCCGCTCACCGAGCAGGTAGACGGACGGGTACTTCATCGTCAGCTTCGAGCCGAGGTTGCAGTCGACCCATTCGACCGTCGCGTCCGCATGGGCCACCGCGCGCTTGGTCACCAGGTTGAACACGTTGGCCGACCAGTTCTGGACGGTGGTGTAGCGGATCCGTGCCCCCGGCTTGGCGATCAGCTCGACGACCGCGGAGTGCAGCGAGGAGGCGCTGTAGGTCGGCGCCGTGCAGCCTTCGACGTAGTGCACGTAGGAGCCCTCGTCGGCGATGATCAGCGTCCGCTCGAACTGCCCCATCGACTCGGTGTTGATCCGGAAGTAGGCCTGGAGCGGCATCTCGACGTGGACGCCCGGCGGGACGTAGACGAACGAGCCGCCGGACCAGACGGCGGAGTTCAGCGCCGCCAGCTTGTTGTCGTTCGGCGGGATGATGGTGGCGAAGTACTCACGAACCAGATCCTCGTGCTCGCGCAGAGCGGTGTCCATGTCGGTGAAGATCACGCCCTGCTGCTCGAGGTCCTCGCGCACCTGGTGGTAGACGACCTCCGACTCGTACTGGGCGCCGACGCCGGACAGGAACTTCCGCTCGGCCTCGGGGATCCCGAGCCGGTCGAAGGTGTTCTTGACGTCCTCCGGCACGTCGTCCCACGAGCGCTCGGCGCGTTCGGAGGCGCGGACGAAGTAGTGGATGTCGTCGTAGTCGACCTCGGCGAGCATCGGTGATCCCCAGGTCGGCTGCGGGCGAGCGAAGAAGTGCTCGAGTGCCTTGAGGCGGAACTCGCGCATCCAGGGGGGCTCGGACTTGAACTCCGAGATCTTCTCCACGATCTCGCGGTTGATTCCCTTCGGCGCCTTGTACAGGTAGTTCTCGGCGTCGTGGAAGCCGTAGCGCTCCGTGTAGTCCGCGTTGATGCCGGCGAGCTGCTCGTTCTCGGTGAGCGCCATGGCTACTCCACCTCCAGCTTGATCGTGTCACCCTCGATGATCACCGGAAAGGTGTCCACCGGAGCGTAGGCGGGCAGGGACTGCGGCCGGCCCGTGCGCAGGTCGAACCTCGAGCCGTGACGCGGGCACTCGACGGTGCACGTCGCCGGATCGACCTCGCCCTCCGCCAGCGGCCCGTCGTCGTGCGAGCAGCGGTCCTCGATGGCCAGCACCGTCCCGTTGCAGTTGAAGACGCCGATCTCCAGGTCCTCCCACTCCACCGTGCGCACCTCTCCGGGCGCGAGTTCGCTGGTGGGGCAGACCTCGATGATCGGCGACATCCTGGCCATATCCTAGCTCAGAGATAGGATTTCGGGGCTCGTCTCGGCGAACCGGGCCACGGGCCGCCGGCACCGAACCGCAGATGCACCCGTGCAGGCGGTGAGCCCTGCACCCGCGCATGGCAAGATCCGCGCGTGGAGAACCACCATGGGACGATCCGGGGCGCGCTCCAGGAAGGCCGCGCCGACCAGGCGCTCCGCGCGATCGATGCCGCTTCGGTCGGCGACCGCGCCGACCCGGAGATGATCGAGCTCCGCCTTCAGGCCCTGCTCGCGCTAGGTCAATTCGAGCTGGCACGAGACACCGCGTTGATCCTCGGGCGTCTGCGTCCCGGCCATCCCGCGGTTCCGGCGTACATGGAGACCGTCGAGCGGGTACTCGCCGCACCTCCCGTCGGCTCGACCGAGCCGCAATGGCGCTCGTATCGCAGCGAGGTGCCGACGGAATTCCTGCAGCGCATGCAGACCGCCCTCCACCACCAGACGTATGCCGGGGTTCAGATCGTCAAGAGCCCATTCGACCTGATGGTCTACCAGCAGCTCGTGTTCAGAGTTCGTCCGGGCACGATCGTGGAGATCGGGTCGAAGTCCGGCGGAAGTGGATTGTTCTTCGGCGACCTCCTGCGCAACTTCGACATCGACGGACACGTACTGTCCTACGACCTCCTGCCGGCCGGCGTGCGCCACCCCCTGGTCACGTTCGCGTACGGCAATGGGCGTCGAATGGAGGACGTGCTCGGCCCAGAGGAAATCGAACGTCTGCCCCGGCCGCTGCTCGTGATCGAAGACGCCGATCACACCTGCGAGACGACCCTCGCGGTTCTGCGCTTCTTCCACCCGCACCTGCAGGTCGGAGACTGGATCGTCATCGAAGATGGCAACCTCTCCAGCATCGTGCCGGAGGTCTATCCCGACTATTCGAGCGGGCCGCACCTGGCGTTGCGCGAGTTCTTCCGGATGCATGCCCGCGCATACCGGATCGCGGCCGAGCTGGTCGATATGTACGCCTACAACGCCACGACCAGCTCCAACGGCATCCTCGAGCGGATCCCGGAACGCGTCGGTGAAACTGCCTGAACCTCGCATCGACCACGGCGCCCTGTTCCCGAACATCGAACAGGAGCTCGGCGCGCATCTGCACCTGTTCAGCGGGCGGGTGCTCAATGCCGGTGCCGGCGACCGCGACATCCGGCACCTCGTCGAGGGCGAGGTTGTCAATCAGGACATCGACGCCGGGCTGCACAACGCAAACATCGACGTCCTCGGCCCCCTGCACGAGATTCCGTTTCCCGCGGACCACTTCGACGCCATCATCTGCAACGCCGTCCTCGAGCACGTCGAGAACCCGCACGAGGTCCTCGAGGAGTTCAGGCGGGTACTGCGTCCTGGCGGGACGCTCTACCTGTGCGTCCCGTTCATGCAGCCGGAGCATCTCGACCCGGGCGACTACCAGCGCTACACCTTGCCGGGGCTGAACGTCCTGGTGGAGACGCATGGTTTCGCGGTGGCACAGGCCGAAGGGCTGCATTCCGTCTACACCACGCTGGCCTGGATCGGGATGGAGTGGCTGCAGGCAATCGGCGGGATACGTGGGTGGGCGCTCCGATGGGTGCTCATTCCGCTCCTCCACCGGCTCCCGTCGCGAGGGCGCCACGTGCATTCGCTGGCCTCGGCCTACCGCGTGATCGCGACGCTGGACCGTTGAAGACCGCACGCCTTCAGGCACCGGAGGCGGCAGTGATCGTGCGCCGGCTGATGTACAAGCTGGGCTGCCGCAACCTCGCGTTGGTCGGATGCGTGCGCTCCAGCCTCCTGACGTCACTGGCCGAACTGATTTCCGGCGGCTGGGACGAACCGCACTACACCGGCTACGCGCGCGCGCTGCTGCCCAATACGACCTGGGGGCAACTCGACGACGTCGAGGAGGGGGTGTACGGGCTCGAGGACCCGGTTGTGCTGCTCTCCTCCAGCGTCGTTTCGGTCCTGGGCGACGATCGGCTCCTTGCCCTTGCCGCGCGAGCTCCACTGTTGGTGATCGACGCAGGAGATGAGGCCGCCGCAGGCCCACCAGCCTTGGCCGAGCTGATCGAGACCGTCCGCAGCCGCGGACTGCAGGTCGACCACGCCGAGATGATCGCGCCGCTCGGCGATGAGACGTCCCGTCGCACCAGCCCGGCAGTGCTTGCCGGAGACGGCCACGACAGTCGGGCTGGCTATCTGGCGGCGGCGGGTTTCCACGGCCTCCGGCTGGACCCGATGACCGACGAGGCCACGGAACCGATCGTGACCACCCGGGTGTGCATCGTCTCCTACGAGATCGTCGGTCCGTCCCGCAACGGTGGCATCGGCACAGCCAACACCTCACTGGCGTTTGCACTGGCGCGGGCGGGTCAGGACGTGACCCTCATCTACTCCGGCGCTGCCCGGCCTGACGCCGACCACGAACGTTGGGTACAGCACTTCGGGGCGTCGGGCATCCGGTATGAGCAGCTCTCGGACGCGGTCGCAGAGCGTGTCGACAGCCCCTTCTCGAATCTCCGCCGGGCGTGGGCCGTATACGAGATGCTGCTTTCCCTTCACCAGGAACAGCCGTTTGACGTGATCCACGGCCCGGAATGTCAGGGGCACCTCGGGTTTGTTGCACTCGCCAAGCACCACGGCCTTGCCTTTGACCGTGCGCAGATCGTCCTGGGCGTTCATTCCCCGTCCAGATGGTGCGCGGAGGCCAACCGTCAGCCGTTCGGGTTTCCGAGCTGGCTCGCAGACGAGTCGCTCGAGCGGGCCTCGGTCGAGAGCGCGGACGTGGTCATCAGCCCCAGCGGCTACATGCTTTCGTACCTGTCCGAGCGCGGTTGGCGGCTCCCTGAGCGCACGTTCGTCCAGCAGTACATCCAGTCTGAGGCCGTTCGCCGGTCCATCCGGGTTCCGAGAGCTCGCGAGAAACCTATCGACGAGATCGTGTTCTTCGGACGGCTCGAAAAGCGCAAAGGCCTCGAGGCCTTTTGCGACGCACTCGATCTGCTCACGGAAGAGGTGGCGGCCAGGATCGCGATCACCTTCCTCGGATCGGTGCCGTCGTTGCCCGGACCGCCGGCACCGGACTACATCACCCGACGGGCCGAGGGGTGGCCATGGTCGGCGAAGGTCATCACCGATGCCTCCCAACACGAGGCCGTGCATTATCTGAGCTCACGGCGATGCCTGGCGGTGATGCCATCGCTGGTTGACAACTCGCCGAACACGGTCTACGAGGTGCTCGCGTTGGGGTTGCCGTTCATCGCGTCGCGCTCCGGCGGTACGGGTGAGCTGATCGCCGTCGAAGACCTGGAGCGCTGCACGTTCGCGGGGTGGCGTGAAGAGGAAAGCCATCTGGAACCCGTCCCGGATGATGTGGCCCCGAGTCGATTCGACACGGAGGCGCTCGTCAACTCGCTGCGCCGCGCGCTGAGCGATGGCGTAGGCAGTCTCCGGCCAGCGATCGATCCCGATCTCAACGAGCAGTGTCATGTCCGCTGGCATCGAGCGCTGACGGTTCGGAAGCTACCCGCCCAGGAGAAGAACCGCCGTCTGCGCCTGAGCATGATCCAGGTCCGCGGATCGGAGCCGGCAGCTCATGCGGTCATCCGGCGCCCGGATGTTGCGGTGACGATGCAGGATCCGGGGCATCCTGGTTCAACCCGCCGAGATCCCTGGGTCGCGTGGATAGAGGACCAGCGGATCACGATCGCTCAGGCATTCAACGCAGCCGCACGCGAAGCCGAAGGAGACCTGCTCGTCTTCCTTCCCGCTTCCGTGCGGGCGGACGCGACCTTGGTACCGACCCTCGAACGGGTCGCCATTCGCTCCAGCGCTGACGTCTTCCTATTCGCCGTGACCAGTCCCGCCTCAGGCCGGCGCCCCGAACGCTTGAGCGTTCCCGTCCCCGGCCCCGCCGTGCTCGGGCTGCTCTTTCCGATCTTTCACGCGCACGGGCTCGCGATCCGGCCCGATGCCTTTCGTGAGCTCGGCGGGTTCAGCGACGGCGATAGCAGCAACGATCCGGCCACGTTCCTCCTCACCCGGGCATTGGTCGAGGGCCACCGCGTGGAGGTCGTTCCGGCGATCCTCGGGGCGAGATATCCCAGCGACCCGGACGGGCTGGCCGACGGTGGCCCGTGGTTTGCGGGCTTCGAGCAGCAACTCGAGCTGCTGCGCCCGTTCGCCGCCGCCGGCGGAGCCGCGATCAGGGAGTTGCCCGCCCTGTTTCGCGCCACGACCCAAAGCGGCAACTCCGTTCAGCTCGACAGCGGCGAATCGTTCCGCGACGGGTTGCGCCTGCTGGGTCTGCGCGAGTTGCAGCGGGTCCGCCAGCGGGGACGTGACTCTCGCCTGCTCAGCCGATGGCTGGAGCCGCGCTGATGCCCCAGGATGCCGGCCGCGAGTCTCTCCCGCATACCCCGGCTCGCGGCGGTCATCGCATCCGACTCCTGGGAGGTGACCTGTAGTGGACAGGCCGAGCCGCGACGACACGCTGGATCGGTTACGAGCCCGTCCCTGGCGCAGAGTCAGCGTTCCCGAGCAGGTCCTCGCCGTTCCCTCGATGCTGTCGGTCGAGGAACGAGCGTTGCTCTACTGGCTGGGGAGCCACCACGTGTCGCCGGGCGCATGGGCTGTCGACGCGGGCGCGTTCCTCGGCGGCTCGACCGTGGCGCTGGCGTCCGGGCTGGCTAGCAGCAGCCCGCCTGGAGCGCGAGTGGCGTCCTACGACCTCTTTCGCGCCGAGAAGTACAGCGTCGGTGACGGGTGGTTCACCGAGGCGCCGCTCGCCGTCGGAGATTCGTTTCGCGACCGGTTCGATGCCCATCTCGGAGACCTCGCTTCCTGGGTGGACGTCCGCGAGGGCGATCTCATGGACCAGACGTGGTCGGGAGCTCCGATTGACGTCCTCTTCCTTGACGCCCTGAAGGATTGGCCGGTAGCTGATCACGCCCTTCTTGAGTTCTTCCCAGCCCTCGTGCCCGGGCGAAGTGTCGTCGTACAGCAAGACTATGGTTGGGGTCAGCTTCCTTGGATACACATCACCATGGAGTGGCTGGGCGACAGCTTCGAGCTGCTGGACAGCATGCCTCACGGCTCGCACGTCTTTCTGCTCCGAGCGCCGATCCCCCGATCGAAGCTGATCCGCACCGAGACAGAGCTCGACTCCACCGCGCACTGGGCGTTGATGTCGCGTGCGATCGCGCGTGCGGAGGGCGAGATACGGACGTTCCTCGAGCTGGCACGGGTGTCACTGATCTCGATGCGGGAGGGAAGTACCGCCGCCTGGCGCGAGATCGATCGCATCGAGCGCGAGACCACGCCCACTCCTGCGGTGCAGCTCTGCATCGATCGGCTGCGTCAGTTGCACGAGGGTGCCGCCCGACCTCCCAGCCCGGTCGCTGACAGTTGAGCTGACCGAGCCCCGCACGGCGGCTGACGCATTCGTGTCTTCAACCCGCTACCGCGCCAGGCGGCTGTGGCGCGCCGAGTAGCCGAAGTAGACGCCGAAGCCGACGACCATCCAGACGACGAAGCGGATCCAGGTCACGCCCTGGAGGTTGAGCATCAGCCACAGGCAGGCGAGCACGGAGAGCACCGGCACGAACGGCACGAGCGGGGTGCGAAACGGCCGGTCGAGGTCGGGCCGGGTCCGGCGCAGCACGATCACCCCGATCGACACGAGAGCGAAGGCGAACAGCGTGCCGATGTTGACCATCTCGCTCAGTGTCTTCAGCGAGGCGAAGAACGCCAGCGCGGCGACGACCACCCCGGTGACCAGCGTCGTGCGGTAGGGCGTGCCGAACCGCTCGGAGAGATGCGAGAAGACGGATGGCAGCAGCCGGTCGCGGCTCATGGCGAAGAACACACGGCTCTGCCCCATGAGCAGCACGAGGATGACCGAGGTGATCCCGGCCAGGGCGCCGTAGGCGATGATCGTGGCGATCGTGTGCTCGCCGACCGAGGTGAACGCGCTCGACAGCGGCGCCATCGTGTTGATCCGGTTGTACTTGACCATCCCGGTGACGACGAGCGACACCGCGATGTACAGCACGGTGCAGATCGCCAGGGAGGCGAAGATCCCGATCGGCAGGTCGCGCTGGGGCTTCTTCGTCTCCTCGGCGTTCGTCGCCACCACGTCGAAACCGATGAAGGCGAAGAAGACGAGCGCCGCGCCGGCGAAGATCCCGCCGACGCCGAACGCACCCGGCGCGGCCCCGAGCTCCTGGAGCAGCGTCTTGCCGCTCGACGCCCCGGGCGCCGGATGCGAGCCCGCCGGGGGCACGAACGGGTGGAGGTTCTTCGACCGTACGTAGGACAGCCCGGCCACGATCACCAGCCCGATGATCGCCAGCTTGATCACCACGATCACCGCGTTCACCGCGCTCGAGGTCCGCACCCCGAGGCAGAGCAGCCCGCTGATGAGGAGCACGATCACCGCGGCGAACACGTTGTGCCCGTTGGCGTACAGCCAGCTCGGCACGTGCAGGTTCCACGGTGAGGAGCTCAGGACGACCTTGAAGTACTGCGACCATCCCGACGCGACGGTGGCGGCGCCGAACGCCAGCTCGAGCATCAGGTCCCACCCGATGATCCAGGCGACGAGTTCCCCCAGGCTGGCGTAGGAGAACGTGTACGCCGACCCGGCCACCGGCACGACCGAGGCGAACTCGGCATAGCACAGGCCCGCCAGCAGGCAGACGATCGCGGCCAGGGCGAACGAGATGGCGATCGCCGGTCCGGCGAGCGTCCCCGCCGCCTCGCCGGTGAGGACGAAGATCCCGGTGCCGACGATCACCCCGATGCCGATCGCGGTGAGCTGCACCGGCCCGAGCGCCCGGCGCAGGCTGTGACCGGACTCGTCGAGCTCGGCCAGCGAGTCCTCGATCGGCTTCGTGCGCAGCAGCTCCACGGCCCCGCAGGACTTCCCCCCGCGGCGCGGATTCATGCAGCGCTTAGGTTCGCCGGCGGGCTACGCGGTGCTCGGTTCCCAGTCGACCGCGTGCCCGAGCGAGGCGCTCTTCAGCACCTTGAGCGAGAGCAGGGCGCACTTCAACCGCGTGGCCGAGATGTCGATCCCCAGCAGGTCGAGGACGAACTGACGGTCGAGCGAGAGCAGGTCGCCGACGCGCATCCCCTTCACCTCGTCGGACGCCATCGAGGCGGCCGCCTGCGAGATGGCGCAGCCGTGGCCGGAGAAGCGGATGTCCTCGATCCGATCCTCGGCGCCGATCAGCAGCTGCACGGTCAGCTCGTCGCCGCACAGCGGGTTGAGGTCGTGGTACTGGAGGTCGACCCGCGGCAGCTCGGACGCCGGCGGGGTGAAGTTGTGCGGCCGCTTGTAGTGCTCGAGGATGTTCTCGCGGTACAGCTCGTCGTCCATCGCTGCCTTCCGAGCCTAGAGGGCGAGAACCCGCCGCACCTCGTGCAGGCCATCGATCAGCGCCTCGATGTCGGCCGCCTCGTTGTGCACCGCGAGCGACGCGCGAGTGGTCGCGGGCGTGCCGAGGCGCCGCATCAGCGGCTGGGCGCAGTGGTGACCGGCCCGCACGCACACGCCGCGCCGACCGAGGATCTCGCCGACGTCGTGCGGGTGGGCGCCCTCCAGGCTGAACGACACGAGCGCCCCGCGCTCGGCGGCGCTCGCCGGACCGTGGACGGTGAGGTCCGGAACCTCGGTCAGGCGTTCGAGCACCGACTCCACGAGCGCCGTCTCGTGGACCCGGATCGCCTCGATCCCCAGTGCGCCGATCCAGTCGACCGCGGCGCCCAGGCCGATCGCCTCGGCGATCTGCGAGGTTCCGGCCTCGAACTTCCACGGCAGATCGGTCCAGGTCGACTCGTTGGCCGCCACGGTGCGGATCATGTGGCCGCCGCCGATGAACGGCGGCATCGCCTCGAGCAGCTCACGCCGGCCGTGGAGCACGCCGATCCCGGTGGGGCCGTACGCCTTGTGGCCGGTCCAGGCGTAGAAGTCGGCATCGATCTCCCGCAGGTCGACCGGCAGCTGCGGCACCGCCTGGGTACCGTCGATCAGCACGACCGCCCCGGCGGCGTGGGCCCGGCGGACGACGTCGGCCACCGGGTTGATCGTCCCGAGGACGTTCGAGACGTGGACGAGCGCCAGCAGCTTGGGCTCCCGGACCAGCAGCGCGTCGAGCGCTTCGGAGTCGAGTTGCCCGTCATCGTCGACCGGCACGTAGGCCAGCTCCGCCTCGCGGTCCTGGCAGAGGATCTGCCACGGCACGATGTTGGAGTGGTGCTCCATCTCGGTGAGCACGACGAGGTCGCCGCGGCCCACGTGCTGCCGGCCCCAGGTATACGCCACCAGGTTGATCGCCGCGGTGGCGTTGGCGGTGAAGATGGTCTCCTCGGGCGTCGATCCGAGCCACGCGGCGATCCGCCGCCGGGCCCCCTCGTACAGGTCGGTTGCCTCCACGGCCAGCGGATAGACGCCGCGGTGGATCGAGGCCCGCGCCTCGGTGTAGTAGCGCGTCATCGCGTCGATGACGGGCTGCGGGGTCTGGGAGGTGGCGGCGCTGTCCAGGTAGTGCAGCTCCGGGTGCGCGCGCAGCACCGGGAACTCGGCGGCGACGGAGGCGATCGCCGGCGCGATGCTCACGCCGCCTCGGCCTCGGGCTCGATCTGCTCGGTGATCCAGCCGTAGCCCTTGGCCTCGAGCTCATCGACGAGCTCCGGCCCGCCCTGCTTGACGATCCGGCCCTGGTACATGACGTGCACGTGGCTCGGCTGCACGAGGTGGAGGATCCGCTGGTAGTGGGTGATGATGAGCACGCCCATCCCGGGCCCGGCGACCGCGTTGACGCCGTTGGCCACCACGCGCAGGGCGTCGATGTCGAGGCCGGAGTCGGTCTCGTCGAGGACCGCGAGCTTCGGCTGCTGGAGGGCGAGCTGGAGGATCTCCATCCGCTTCTTCTCCCCACCGGAGAACCCCTCGTTCAGGTAGCGGGTGGAGAACTCGCGGGGGACGCTCACCAGCTGCATCGCGGCCTCGACCGTCTGGCGGAAGTCCTTGAGGGCGACCGGCTGCTCGCCCCGTGCCTCGCGGTGGGCGTTCATCACCGTGCGCAGGTACTTCGTCACCGTCACCCCCGGCACCGCGACCGGATACTGGAAGGCCATGAACAGACCCATGCGAGCCCGCTCGTCGGTCTGGGTCTCGGTGATGTCCTCGCCCCCCCAGAGGATCTGGCCCTCGGTCACCTCGAGGTTCGGGTGGCCCATGACCGCGTTGGCCAGCGTCGACTTGCCCGAGCCGTTCGGGCCCATCAGGGCGTGGATCTCGCCCGCTCCCACGCTCAGCTCGAGCCCCCGGAGGATCGGCTTCTCGCCCGCGCGGACGTGGAGGTTGCGGATTTCCAGATCAGGCATGTTGGAGGCTCCTCGGTTCGCCGCGGCGCGAGAACTCGACGAGCTCGGCCAGCGTGGTCGTCTGCAACGAGCGGATGATCCCGCCCTGTACCCGCGTCCACAGCAGCTTCGTCGCACAGGTGCGGCCGGAGTCCGGGCCGTGGGAGCAGAGGACCCGCTCGGTCTGGTCGTGGATGAAGCACTCCATCGGAGTGATCGACCCCTCGAGCGCCTGCACCACCTCGTCCATCGCGATCGCCTCCGCCGGCCGCGCGAGCCAGTAGCCGCCGTGGGCGCCCCGCGCGCTCATCACGAGTCCCGCTCGGCGCAGCCGGGCCACCACCTGCTCGAGGTAGGCGAGCGGCAGCGCTTCGGCGTCGGCGATCGCCTTCAGGCTCGTTGGGTGCTCGGGGGTCTGGCGCCCGAGCTCCACCATCAGGCGCACGCCGTATTCGGCCCGGGAGGAGAAGATCATGCTCCTAAATCCTACCAGCCCGCTAGGTTTTACTCGTCCGGGTGCCGCCGCCCGTGTAGGGTCTGCAGGTGGCCAGCGGGGACTTGGCATCGGCTGACGACATCGTCCGCGTGGGCGAGCTCGCCCGTGCCCACGGCCGCCTGGGCATCGACACCGAGTTCATGTCGGAGGGCCGCTACCGGGCCCTGCTCTGCCTGGTCCAGATCTCGGTCGACGATCCGGGCTCCCCGAGCGGCACGTTCATCGTGCTGATCGACCCGCTGAGCGACCCGCCGCTCGGCGACCTGCCGGAAATGCTCGCCGATCCGGAGATCGAGGTGATCCTGCACGCCGGGCGCCAGGACGTGGCGATCCTCCGGCGTGCCTGGCGCACGGAGGTGACGAACATCTTCGACACCCAGCTCGCCGCGGGGTTCTCCGGCGGCGGCGCCCAGACCGGGTACGGCAACCTGATCGGCTCGGTGCTCGGCATCCGCGTGGGCAAGACCGCCTCCTACACCCGCTGGGACGCCCGCCCCCTCTCACGCGAGCAGCTCAGCTACGCCGCCGAGGACGTCGTCCACCTCCTCGCCCTGGCCGACGAGCTCCAGCGGCGGCTGGCCGAGAGCGAGCGGCTCGACTGGGCCCGCGAGGAGTGCCGCCGCCTGGAGGGCGTCACCGACGAACGTGACCCGGAGACGGCGTGGGAGCGCCTGCCCCGCGCCGGTGGGCTCGACCCTCGCGCCCGGGCCGTCGCCCGCGCGCTCGCCGCCTGGCGGGAGCGGACCGCGTCGGCCGAGGACCGTCCGGTCGGCTCCGTGCTCCAGGACCCGCCGCTCGTCGAGCTGGCCAAGCGCCAGCCCGACGCCACCCGCGGCATCGAGCAGATCCGCGGCATCCACCCACCGACGGTGCGGCGGCGCGGCGAGCAGATCCTCGCCGCCATCCGCGCCGGGCGGGAGGCCGATCCGATCCCGCGTGAGGAATCCCGCGCGCGGTCGGAGCCGAGGGATGCTCCGCTCATCGCGCTGGCCGAGGCCCTGTTGCGCGCGCGCTCCCTGGAGGCCGGGCTCGCCTACGAGCTGATCGCCAGCCGCTCCGAGCTCGAGCAGATCGTCGCCGCGGCCCGCCGCGGGGAGCCGGAGCCCGAGGTGCGCACGCTCGCCGGCTGGCGCCGGGAGCTCGTGGGAGCGGATCTCCGGGCACTGCTGTCCGGCGAGGCGGCGCTGTCGGTGGGCGATGACCGGCGGCTGGAGCTGGCTCGCTCGGCCGTGGCCTGAAACCGGCTACGACGCGCCGAGCTCGAGCAGCATCGAGAGCGCGGGCGTGTGGTCGATCATCGCGTAGGAGAGGGCGACCTGGACCCGGTGGCTTCGCCGCACGCCGCCCGCTCCGGTGCCGACCAGCTCATCGAACGGGCTGGCATAGGTGAGGCGCAGCCGCCCGCCGGGTGAGTCGGCGACGTGGTCGTAGCCCGACCCGGGGTCACCCCCGCTCCACCGCTTGGCGAGCAGGAGTCGGTGCTCGGCGTCGAACAGCCGGTCGGAGTTGGGGTACCCCGCCGCCGTCACCACGAGCTCGAGACCGCAGTACGGGCTGCTCCCGCTGTCGCACACGCGCTGCTGGACTTCGATCCGGGCCCCGGGCACCAGGGGCAGCTGCCGGAGGTCGGGGACGTGCGGCGAGCTCGACCCACACCCGGCCACCGCCAGCGCCGCGGCCGCACCGAGCGCGCCGCTTATCCTGCGGCCGGTCATGCTCGGTGACGGTAGCGGGTGACCGCGAGCGGTCTGAGCGCCGGCCGCTACCTCCTCGGGGTGGTGGCGCTGGTGGTCCTGACGGGTTCGCTGGGGTATGCGGCGGTCGTCATCCGCCGCCGTTGGCTCGGGGTCTACCAGGGTGCCGCGGCGCGCTTGGCGGAGTGCGTGCTCGCCATGGCGCTGCTGATCGGATTGCTCGAGCTGCTGGGTGCAGTCGGACTCTTTCGGCTCGGCCCGATCGTCGTCGGCGCGGGGTTGATCCCCGCGGCCTGCGTGCGCGCGGCGGGTCGACTGCCGCCGGGTGAAGCTCGCGCAGCCGGGCGAACCCGGCGGCAGTCGATCCTGGGCGCGCTCAGCCTGCTCGCGGTGATCGCCGTCGCCGCCGAATGGGCCGGCCCCACCCTCGACAGCTACGCCCACGGCATCCGGACGTTCGACACCCTGTGGTACCACCTGCCGTGGGCGACGAGCTACGCGCAGACCGGCTCGGTTCTCGGCCTGAGGTTCACCGACGTCGAGTACCTGACGGCGTTCTATCCCGCCGGCGCCGAGCTGGTCCACGGCGCGGGGATCGTGCTGATGGGCGGCGACGTGCTGTCCCCGCTGGTCAACCTCGGCTTCCTCGGGCTCGTGCTGCTCGGCGCCTGGTGCTGCGGACGCCCGTTCGGCCTCGCGCCGCTGACGCTGCTCGGCGGCGCGGTCGCCATGGCCATGCCGATGCTCCTCCTCTCCCAGGCCGGCAGCGCGGCGAACGACGTCGTCGGCGTGGCGTTCCTGCTCGCCGCGGTGGCGCTCGTGCTGAACGCTCCGGGCGCGCTCGTCCTGCCGGCGATCGCCACCGGGCTGGCGATCTCGGTGAAGCTCTCGCTGCTCGCGCCGGCGGCCGCGCTCACCGTGGCCATGCTCGTGTGGCGCCGGGGCCGGCGCCCGGCGGCCCGCTGGCTCGGACCGCTCGTCCTCGCCGGCGCCTACTGGTACGTGCGCAACCTGATCGCGGTGGGGAACCCGCTGCCCTGGGTGTCGCTGCCCGGCCTGGCCATGCCGGCGCCGCCCCTCCAGGCCCACACCGGCTTCTCCATCGTCCACTACCTCGGCTCGCCGTCGGCCTGGAGCGGGGTGCTCGAGCCGTCGCTGGCCAGCGACCTGGGGGGCTGGTGGTGGGCGGTGCTGGCGCTCGCCCTCGCCGGACCGCTCCTCTGCGTGGTGCTGCCCCGCCGCGACCCGCGCCTGCGCCTGGTCGGGGGCGTCGCCCTGGCCTCGCTCGTCGCATACCTCATCACGCCCGAGACGGCCGCCGGGCCGGCCGGGCACCCGTACGGCTTCGGTTTCAACCTGCGCTACAGCGCCCCGGCGCTGACGCTGTCGTTCGTCGCGGTCGGGCTGCTCCCGGCGGCGAACCGTGTCCATCTAGGGGCACCCCGCGCCCCCAAATGGACACGCTTCGCGCTGGCCGCGGGGCTGAGCGCCGTCCTCCTCGCCACGCTGGCTCACGGCCGCTGGTGGCACCACGCCGGCGGCCAGCTGATCGTCGCCGGGCTGGTGCTCGTCGCGGCCGGCCTCCGCATCGCCCGCCCGCCACGGCTCGCCGCGCTCGCTGGCCTCGGTGTCGCCGCCCTCCTCGTCGCCGTCCTCGGCCTCCCGGCTCAGCGCGCCTACTTCCGCCACCGCTACGCCTACGCCCCGGGCGTCTCGTCGTTGTCCCCCATGTGGGCCCGGTTCCGCGCGGTCCGCGACCAGCGGGTGGGGATCGTCGGCACGTACGGCGGCTTCTTCGCCTACCCGCTGTACGGCCTCGACGGCTCGAACCGAGTGCTCTACCTCGCCGACCGCGGGCCGCACGGCTCGTTCACCCCGATCACCTCGTGCCGTGCCTGGCGGGCGGCGGTGAACGCCGCTCACCTCAACCTCCTGGTGACGACACCGGCTCGCGACCCCTGGCACCCCCACCGCCTCCAGCCCTCCCCGGAGGGCGGGTGGACGGCATCGGACCCTGCCGCTCAGATCCTCTCCACCCATCGAGCCACTGGGCAGCCGATCACGCTGTTCGCCCTTCACGGGCCCCTGCATCCGAACCGCTGCGGTTAACCTGCGAGCTTCGATGACCACCGTCGCCGACCACCTCGCCGACCCCGAGCTGCTCGCCACCGAGTGGGACCTGGCGCCGCTGACGAACCCGCCGATCCAGGACGCGCTCGACGAGGCACTCGAGCTGGCGAGCCGGTTCGCCGAGCGTCACGCCGGGCGCGTGGCCGAGATGAGCCCGGCGGAGCTGGGCGACGCGATGCACGAGCTCGAGCGGATCCACGACCTCCTCGGCAAGGCAGGCTCGTACGCCTCGCTGCGGTTCGCCACCGACACGGCCGATCCGGAGCGCGGCGCCCTGCTCGCCCGCGTCCAGGAGCGCGGCACCGAGATCGAGACGCGGCTGTTGTTCTTCGAGCTCGAGTGGGCGGCGCTCGATGACGATCAAGCCGAGCGAGTGCTGGCCGATCCCGGCCTCGACTTCTGCCGCCACTACCTGCGCAGCGCTCGCCGCTACCGACCCCACCTGCTCTCAGAGCCGGAGGAGAAGATCCTCGCCGAGAAGGCGATCTCCAGTCATGCGGCGTGGAGCCGCCTGTTCGGCGAGCAGGTGTCGGCGATCCGCGTCGAGCTCGACGGTGACGCGGTCCCGCTCGATGTCGCCCTCAGCCGCCTCCAGGCGCCCGAGCGTGACACGCGGCGCACCGCGGCCGAGGCGACGACCGCCGCGCTCGCCACCGGGCTGCGCACCCGCGCGTTCATCTTCAACACGCTGCTCCAGGACAAGGCGACCGAGGATCGCCTGCGCCGCTACCCGCACTGGCTGGCGAGCCGCAACCTGAGCAACGAGGCATCCGACGAGTCGGTGATGGCCCTGATCGAGGCGGTGCGCGGCCGCTTCTCGATTCCCCAGCGCTGGTACCGGCTCAAGGCCCAGCTGCTCGGCGTCGACAAGCTCGCCGACTACGACCGGGCGGCGCCGCTCCCGGGCGACGAGGCGACGTTCTCCTATGCGCAGGCGCGCGAGCTCGTGCTCGACACCTTCTCCGCGTTCTCGGATGTGGCGGGGCGGATCGTCCGCCGGTTCTTCGCGGAGGAGTGGATCGACGCCCCGGTGCGCGACCACAAGCGCGGCGGCGCGTTCTGCTCGTACACCGTGCCGAGCGTGCACCCGTACGTCCTGCTCAACTACACCGCCCAGCGGCGCGACGTGCTGACGATGGCCCACGAGCTCGGCCACGGCCTGCACGCCGCGCTCTCGCAGGACCAGGGGGTGTTCCACCACTCCACCCCGCTGACCCTCGCCGAGACCGCATCGGTGTTCGGCGAGGCGCTGACGTTCGGCCGGATGCTCGACACCGTGCCCGACGACCGGGCACGCCTCGGGCTGCTCGCCGACCGGATCGACGGGGCGATCGCCACCGTATTCCGGCAGATGGCGATGAACCGCTTCGAGCACCTGGTCCACACCGGGCGGCGCACTGAGGGCGAGCTGTCGGTCGACCGGTTCGCCGAGCTGTGGACCCAGACCCAGTCCGAGCTGTTCGGCGACAGCGTCGAGATGACCGACGGCTACCGCACGTGGTGGTCGTACATCCCCCACTTCATCAACACGCCCGGCTACGTCTACGCGTACGCGTACGGCCAGCTCCTGGCGCTCTCGGTCTACCACCGCTACCTCGTCGAGGGCGACTCGTTCGTGCCCCGCTACCTGGAGCTGCTATCCGCCGGCGGCTCCCGGGATCCCGAGGCACTCGGAGCGATCGTCGGGATCGACCTCGCCGACCCCGGCTTCTGGGACTCCGGCCTCGACCTCGTCGAGGGGCAGCTCCGGGAGGCCGAGGAGCTGGCCGCCCGGATCTAGTGGGCGCGGGCCCGGCGGGTGCGGTCCCGCTGCTCCTGCTTCTCGACCACGTTCGCGATCAGCCGCAGGATCTGGTCGGGTCCGGTCGCCTTGACGTCACCGTGCTCGAACGCCTCCCGCCAGTGGCGGACGGTCCCCTTGGTCGCCAGCTCGTTGAAGTGCGAGCGGGGCAGCTCAAGGCGGACCTTGGCGTCGTCGGGCACCGTCTTTGACACCTTCGGGCCCGGCAGCTCGACCCGGTAGTGCTGGACGTCCCCCCGGCCGCGGAGCTCGAGCGCGATGACGAGCTTCAGCGGCTCGAGCGCGGGCACCTCGGCGATGAACCGCTTGACGCCGGTCTCGATCAGGCTGCGGGTGTCGGCGGGCGAGGTCAGATCTTGTGGCGCTGCAGCAGCTTGCGGCCGATGACCATCCGCTGGATCTCGCTCGTCCCCTCGCCGATCAACAGCAGCGGCGCGTCGCGATAGATCCGCTCGATCTCGTACTCCTTCGAGTAGCCGTAGCCACCGTGGATGCGCAGGCACTCCTCGGCGCAGAACCGGCCAGCCTCGGAGGCGAACAGCTTCGCCATCCCGGCCTCGATGTCGCTTCGCTGCCCGGCGTCCTTCATCCGGGCCGCCTGGCGGGTGAGCAGCCGCGCCGCCTCGACCTGGGTGGCCATGTCGGCGAGCTTGAACTGGATCGCCTGGTGCTCGGCGATCGCCTTGCCGAACGTCTTGCGCTCCTGGCTGTATCTCAGAGCGAGCTCCAAGGCTCGCTGCGCCAGCCCGACGCCCCGCGCCGCCACGTTGACCCGTCCGAGCTCGAGCGCGTCCATCATCTGGGAGAAGCCCTGGTTCAGGCCCTCCTCGCCGCCGAGGATGTTCTCCGCGGGGACCCGGTAGCCGTCGTACACGAGCTCGGTCGATTCGACGCCCTTGTAGCCCATCTTCTTGATCTGGGGCGGGACGTTCAGCCCGGCGTACTCGCCGGTGTTCTCGTGGGCGCCCGGCTCCTTCTCGGTGATGAAGCAGGTCATCCCCTTGTAGCGCGGCTCGGCGGACGGGTCGGTCTTCACCAGCACGAACACCAGGCCGGCGCGCAGCCCGTTGGTCACCCACATCTTCGAGCCGTTGATCTCATAGCTGCCGTCGTCCTGGCGCTTGGCGCTCGTCTTGATCGCCTGGACGTCGGAGCCGAGCTCGGGCTCGCTCAGGGAGAACGCCGCCCGCAGCTCGCCGGTCGCCATCCGCGGCAGGTACTTCTGCTTCTGCTCCTCGGTCCCGAACTTCATCAAGAGGTAGGAGCCGATGAAGTGGGTGTTGACGATCCCGGAGATGGAGATCCAGCCCCGGGAGAGCTCCTCGACGATCATCGCGTACGTCGCCAGGTCGAGCCCCATCCCGCCGTACTCCTCGGGGATGGTGACCCCGAACAGGCCGAGCTCCTTCATCTGCTCGACGATCGGCTCAGGGAACTCGTCCTCGTGGTCGTAGTGCTCGGCGTTGGGGAGGATCTGCTCGTCGGCGAACTGGTGGACCATCTCCGTGATGGCCTTCTGCTCGTCGGTCAGCTCGGTGGGGGGAGTGCTCAGCGCCATGGATCAATCCTGGCACATTCCTCGAGACGCTCCGGGTTGGTCGTCGGGAGCGTGACCACGTCCGGCCCCCCTGCACTCAGCCAGACTCGTGAGCCCTCAGCTCCCTCGCCCGGGCCCGACGGGTGTCGGCCTGATCGGGCCCGAACGTCTCCACGCGTGAGATTCGCCCGGCGCGGAGCGAGTTGAGCGTCTCGGTGACGATCTCCCACGCACCGCCCTGCCACGCACCGGTGAAGCACTGACGGAAGAAGATGCCACCGGCATCCTCCAGGAGCTCTCCTCGGACGGTGACTTCGCCGAGCTGGTTCTGCTTCCAAGAGCGGTAGCTCGCAACCAGCGCAGCTCGCGAGCTCACGTCCTTCCACCCGAGCGCGCGGTGGTCGACGAGCACGCAGTCCTCGGTGTAGAGGCGCTCGAGCGCAGCGAAGTCCTCGGCGTTGATCGCCTCGACGTACAGGCGCGGGATACGGGTGCGCGCGGCGGCGGGAGACAGCTCCTCCAGCTGCTCCAGCGCGGAGTCCGGGTCAGAGAAGGTGTGGCTCTCCAGGTAGACGCCGTCACGCAGGCGGCTCGCGTGGTAGGTCAGCCACTCGACCGGACCCCCGCCGTCCCGGTCGACACCGCGCCACCTGATGGACACCACGGTCGCATCGGGGTGGACATCGAGCACCTCGACCGTGGCGCTGGCTCCCGGCAGCAGCTCGCTGAAGCCGGCGTAGATGGCCCGAATCCCCTCGCGGTTCTCGGCGTCCTGAAACTGGAGCGGACGATGATCGACGAGGCGGGCGTCGGGGTGCTCGTGCGCCAGCAGGCCCTCGATGTCGCCCGCGCGGGACGCCGCCTCGTACGCCCGCCAAACCCCGAGCGCACTGAGCCAGGCCCGCGCGCGGGCCTCGTCACGCAGTCCAATCGCCTCGACCAGCCGGCCATCCCGGAGCTCGAGCACCAGCCACAGCGGCGGATCGTCGTCGCGGCGGCACACGAGGAGGTCCCCCTGCGTCTCGATCAGCTCGGTGCCGGCGCCGGGCGCCACCAGCGACCGATACGCATCGCGGCCGACCTCATCGCTGGTCGGGAAACCACGCCGATCGCGCACGACCACGCCGGAATCGATCAACGCGGCCAGCGCCTCGCCATCCTCACCAGCCCGGTCGTGGCGGGCGAGCCAGCTCGCCGGGTCGCCGGCGCGCTCTGGCGCGGAGCGGGCGGGCGGGTGGCACTCCGCCTGCCCTCTCCCCGCCCCGCCGCTGAGCTCGGCGAAGCGCACCCGGGCAGCCTCTCCGGCCTCGGGTTCGAACTGCTCCCACTGGACGACGTGCCCGTGCTCGATCACCGTCACGATCGCGAGCGGGATCGAGAACTCACCCATCCCGTCCAGCGCCGTGCCGGCCCAGTTGGCCTGGAGTGCGATCACCCGCTCGTCGCACGCCAGCACCCGGTCGATCTGGAGGTGCGTCTCGGCGGTCTGGGACCACACCGCCTCGAACACGGCCGCCGGCCCCTGCCGCGTTCCCGTCACCTCCCACCCCAGCGTCCGGTGGTCGACGAATCGAGGCGGCTCAGGCAGGAGCTCCGGGAGGAGCTCCAGCTTGCGCGCGGCGAAGCACCGCGCCAGGGCCGCCCACCACCGCTCCGGCGGTCGATCGCCGAGCTCCCCCAGCCCGCCGCCGAGCTCCGCGTAGCGCGACATCATCCCCACCAGGTCTTCGGGCTCGAAGTACTCCGTCGCGGTGGTCAGCTCGCCGTCGTTGACGCTGACCACGCCGATCAGCAGCTCCGCCTCGCCTCCGCCGTCGCTGGCCCGGCCGCACCAGGCGACCTGGAGGGCGATGACGTGTTCATCAGCCGCCAGTACCTGGCGGACCTCGTAGCGCAGGTCGGTCACGACGGCGAGGCCGGTGAGGATCTGCTCCCCGAGGCCCTCCCGGCCCTGGATGGGATCCCAGCCGATCGCACGATGGTCGACCATCGTGAAAGCCTCGCTGTGGAGCGCAATCATGCTCTCGAGCTCACGAGCGTTGTAATGACGCGCGAACTCGCGGGCCATTCGCTCCGAGGTCGGGAGCTCACGCTCAGCGGGTGGCTGCGCCGCGAGCTCGGAGAACCGGGCCATGGCCGACGTGCGGTCGTCGGGCTCGAACACCTCGAGGCGCGACTGACGGCCGTCCTCCATGACGGCGACGATCCCCAGGCCCACCTCGAACCGCCCCCCTCCGTCACGTCCCGAGCCGCGCCAGGCGCCGAGCAGCGCGATCACCCGCGCGTCGCAGGCCAGGACCTCGTCGACCTCGAAACGCGCATCGGGCGCCGCGTCGCGGATCGAAGCGAACAGCGCCCGCCGTCCTTCCGCTCCGAGTGTCTCCTCCATCGAAGCCAGCCGGCGATGCTCGACCAGCGTCCAGTCGGGTGTGTAGAGCTCATCGAACGTCTCCGTCTCGCTGGCATCCCAGCGTCGGATCCACTCGGCATAGAAGCGCTCGGGTGCTCGGTCGCCGAGCACCTGGCGGCGGCCACCGAGCTCGGCGTACCGCGCCAGCGCCGCCTCGCCGGCCTCGGCCTCGTACTGCTCCCAGCGCACCCCGCGTCCAGAGTCGACGACGACCACGACGCAGACCGGGAAGCTGAACCTGCCGCCGCCGGACTCGGCGGCACCCAGGCCGTGCCAGGTGAGCCGCAGGGCGATCAGCCGCTCGTCGCAGGCCAGCACCTCGTCGACCTCCATCCGCATGTGCTCGGCGCCGTCCCAGATCGCCTGGTAGCGCTCGACGACGGCGGCGCGGCCGTGAACCTGCTCCCACCCGACTCGGCGGTGGTCGATCGACTCGTAGTCCTCGTCGAACAGCGCCGGCAGCGACTCGGCATCGCGGTGGGCCACCACCACCCCGAGCCGCCGGCACCAGCGGGCCGGAGCGAGCTCGCCGAGGCGGCCGAGCCCACCGCCCAGCTCGGCGTAGCGAGCGATCATCGCCGGGCGGTCCCCCGGCTCGAAGAAATCCACACTCACCCACTGTCCGTCCTCCACGACGGTGACCGCACCAGCTGCTACCTCCCACTCGCCGGCCTTGACGCCGCGGCCGCGCCACGCCAGGCGCATGACCATCACGCGCTCGTCGCACGCGAGGACCTCGTCGAAGTCCATGTGCGCATGCGGTGAGGCGTCCATCATCGACCGCACGATCGCCATCCACTGCGCTCGACCGTGCGCCTCCTCCCACCCGAGCGAGCGGTGGTCATCCCACGCCAACTCCGGCGCGACAAGCTCCTCCATCCCCTGGTAGTCACGGGAGTTGAGGCGGTGCTGCCACTCGGCCCAAAACTGGCCGAGCGGGTCATCTCCCAGCGGTGGGCTGCCTGCGGTGAGCTCGGCGAACCGACCCAGCGCCGCCTCCGAGTCCTCAGGCTCGTATTGGTCGTAGGACACCGCCCGCTCCCCGGCCAGCCGAACGACGACGTGCAGCGGAAAGTCGAAGCGACCGCCTCCGGCGTCACCGACCGCGCGGCCCTGCCACGTGATCCGGGCGGCGATCGTGCGCTCATCGCACGCCAGCACCTCCTGCACCTCCAGGTGCAGGTCGGTGGTGCCTGTCCACGTCGACTCGATCCGCTCGAGCGCGTCCGGGACCGCCGTCGTGGACGCCCAGCCGAGCTGCCGATGGTCGGCGAAGCGGTAATCCTCGGCGTAGAGCGACCGCAGCAGCCCCGGATCCTGGCGCGCCGTCGCCGCCGCCAGTCCCTTCATCCACCGCTCCGGCGGGCGGTCGCCGAGGCGGCCGAGCCCGCCGCCCAGCTCGGCATAGCGGGCAATCATCGCCCGGGTGTCGTCGTAGTCGTATTCATCCGTGTGAAGCGAGCCGTCCGGCTCGATGACCGTCACGTAGCCGCCGCGGTCCTCGTATTCCCCGGCGCGGATTCCCGAGCCGCGGTAGGCAACCTGTATCGCGATCACCCGCTCGTCGCAGGCCAGCACCTCGTCGATCTCGAAGCGGATGGTCGGCGCCTGGTCGAACACCGAGGCGTGCAGCTCGGCCATCCCCTCCCGGCCACGCACGTCACCGAGGACGCCGACCGATCGATGATCGACGAAGCGACAGTCCTCGGGGTAGAGGCTCACCAGCGCGTCGACGTCGTGGGCGTCGAAGTGATCCTTGAACCGGGCGTAGAAGCGCTCCGGCGGACGGTCGCCGGAGCCCGTCTGGCGCACCGCCGCCGGCGCGGCTCGCGCCTCCGGTCCGATGGTCGTTGCCCCGATCGACGCCTCCGCGCGCGCCGCGCCGACCGAATGTCCCTTGGCGGCGTACCACTCGGCTGCCGAGCGCAGCGGGGCCGCCGCCTCGTCGTCCTGTCCGGTCGCACGGAGCACGTCCACCAGCGCCATCGCCGCATCAGCCTTGTCGGCGAGTGCGTCCGTCGGCTCCGCGAGCGCCACCGCCCGCCGCGCCCAGACCAGCCCCTCGTCGGTCTCCCCGGTGCGGGCCAGCGCCTGCGCGCGTGCGCTGCACGCGACGATCATTGTCTTGAGGTCCTCTCCGCTGTTGGCCTGCGCGAACTCGGTCTGCTCCAGTGCCTCCTCGACCGAGCGCGGATCCCCCTGCGCGACCAGCGCGCGAGCCAGCAGCGCCGCGGCCTGCGCCGCTCCCGAGGCGGCGCCGAGCGCCTCGAAGCCCGCCCGCGCGGCGCGGAGGTGCTCGACCGCTGCGGCGGCGTCGCCTGCCAGCAGCTCGACGATCCCGGCGTGCACTGCCGTCTCGGACAGCTCGAACGCCAGCCCGAGCTCCTCCAGTGTGGCGCGCCCGGCGGCCAGGATCTCCCGCGCGGCGTCGTGCCGACCGCGCATCGCCTCGAGCACCGCCTGACAGCGCAGCGCGATCGCCTCCACGTGGCGGTTGCCAGGGGTCATGCGGAGGATCCGCACGACGTCGAGGCAGCGGCCGCTGGCGCGGATCACCGGCGAAGGTCCCCACAGGGCGGCCCGGGGCGCTGCCGCGAGCACGGCGGTGGTCCGCCGGCGATCGCCCGCCGAACGCGCCGCGGCCAGAGCTCGGTCGAGCGCCTCCTCGACCGCCGCGACCTGCCCCCGGCGGGCGTGTGCCCCAGCCGCCACCTGATGGGCGCGGGCCTCGCCCTCCCCGTCGCCCGCTGCGGCCAGCGCCGTTGCGGCGGCGGCGAGCGCGCTGGCGGTCGCGGCCACGTCGGGCGCTCCGGTGAGATTGGCCAGCTGGCCTCGCAGCACCGCGGCCCGGGCGCCGTGGTCGTCGGGGCCGCCGGCCTCCGCGCCGTACCGCTCGACCAGCCCTCTCGCCGCCGTCGTGTCGCCGGCGGACAGCGCCGCGTCGCACAGGTCCCACAGGATCGCCTGCTCGTCGCCGGCCTCGCGCGCCAGGGCGCGACCGAGCAGGTTTGCCGCCGCCGCCAGGTCCTCGCGCGCCAGCGCGCGCCGGCCGGCTGACCACAGCCGCTCGGCGGCCCGTGATCCGAGGGCGCGGCCGTGTTCGTCCAGCGGACCGAGCTCGCGCCGATACTCGTGTGCCTGCTCCAGGTGGAACGCGATCACCTCCTCCTGCTCGCCGACGAGCTCCCCCGCCTTGGCGTGCAGCCAGCCGGCGTACCGCTCGTGGAGCTCCGAGCGGGCCTCCTTGAGCAGCGAGCGGTAGGCGGCGTCGCGGATCAGGACGTGATGGAAGCGGTACACCGGCTCGTCGATCCAATACGTCCCCTCCGGCTCGACCATGTCCTTGCGACGCAGTGCCTCGAGGTGGGCGTCGATGTTGTTCGCCACCGGCGGCGCCAGCAGTTCGGCTACCGCGCCGCGGTAGAACTGCTTGCCGATCACCGAAGCGCGCTCGACCACCGAGCGCTCCTCCCCACGAAGCCGCTCGATTCGTGCGGCGAGCAGCGCCTGGATGGTTGGCGGGACCTCGATGTCAGCGCCGTCCTCGGCCACGACCCAGGCCTCTCCATCGCGCCGCAGGGCTCCCTCGTCGATCAGCATCCGCAATGTCTCGCCGAGAAACAGCGGGTTGCCCTCGGTGACCTCGAGAATCCTGGACCGCAGCGCCGGCGGGACCCGGACCTCCCCCAGCAGTCCGTCGACCAGCTCTAGGCTCTCGCGCTCATCCAGCGGCTCCAGGTCGACCACGTCGAGCGCTCGCCGGCCCGCCGCTGCCAGCGCCTCACGCGCGTCTCGGAGCTCCGGGCGGGCCAGTGCCACCAGCAGCACGGGGGCGTCCTGCACCCACTCGACCAGATGCTCGATCAGATCGAGCAGCATGGGCTGACCCCAGTGCAGGTCGTCGAGGACCAGGACCAGCGGCCGCTCACGGGCCAGGAACTCCACCCCGCGTCGCAGCGCCCAGAACGTCTCCTGCGCGCTGGCGGGTTCGACCACCCCGAGCACCCCGGCCGTGCGCTCGACCAGACGATCCCGATCGGGATCGTCGCGGGGCACCAGCGCGGCGAGCTTGCCCATGACCAGTTCCGCGGTGTCGGCCTCCCCGATCCCCGCCGCCGCGCGGAGGATCTCGGCCACCGGCAGGAAGGTGATCCCCTCGCCCGACGGTTCGCAATGACCCTCGATCACCGTCGCCGACTCGGCGACCGCGTCGCCGAACTCGCGCGCCAACCGGCTCTTGCCGACCCCAGGGGAGCCGATCACGCTGACCAGGCGGCACTCCCGCTCCACCACGACCCGGTCCAGTCCCGCCCGGAGACGATCGAGCTCGTGCTCTCGACCCACCAGCGGAACCTCGACGGCTGTCGTGCGCCGGCGGTCCACCATCGGAACCGAAGACACCCGCCAAGCCCGGAGGGGCGCCGACTTCCCCTTGACGAAGATCGGCTCGAGCGGCTCAAGCTCGATCTCGTGGTGAACCAGTCGCCAGGTTTCCGCTCCGAGGAGGACCTCACCTTCGGGAGCCGCCTGCTCCAGCCGCGCCGCGGTGTTCATGGTGTCCCCGACCAGCGCGCCAACGTCGCTGACCACCAGCTCACCGGTGTTGACCCCGGTGCGCATCCGCAGGCGCACGCCCCACACCCGCTCCAGCTCATCGTTCAGCGAGTCCAGTGCGACGACCATCGCCGCCGCGGCACGCACCGCGCGCAGCGCGTCGTCCTCCCGCACCGCGGGACGACCGAACACCGCCACCACCGCGTCGCCGATGAACTTCTCCAGCACCCCGCCATGGGCTTCGAGCACCCGCCGCATCTGCTCGTAGAACCGAGTCATGACTCGCCGCGCCGACTCGGCGTCGAGCTCCTCCTGCAGCGTGGTCGACCCCACCAGATCCGCGAACACGACCGTCAGGACCTTGCGGGTCTCGGCCTCCGGCGACGGCGGCGGCGCCACCGCGGCGCCACAGGCGTCACAGAAGCGGGCGTCGAGATCGAGCGCGGCACCGCACGTCGCGCATCGCCGCTCCAGCACCGCTCCGCACTGAGCGCAGAATCGTGCGCCTTCGCGGTTGGCGTGCCCGCACTCGGCGCAAGGGTGAGCCATCGGCAACGGTCCTCGGGCGGATGATCTCAGGCGCCGTCACCGGGCGTCAACCGCCGCCGGCCGCGCGGGCGGCCCCGATCGTGTGCCAATCCCGCCACATTCCTTGCGTCGCATCAGGGCTCACGTCACCGTGAGCGCGATGCCCTCGCGCCACCGCCTGCGCGCCGCCGAGGAAATGCCTCCACTACCGAGGTATTTCCTCATCGAGGATGCCGTGGTTCAGCTCGCCCGGGCTCAGCACCGCGGATCGCCATCCACCGTCTGACCGCGCCGCTCCACCCGCGCGATGTCCGGATCCGGCACGGCCTGCGCGTCACTGCCCCCGCCCGCACCCTCCTCGATGCCGCCGTGCACGAGACGAAGCGCCGGCTGACCCGCCGCGTCGACGACGCCCTCCGCATCCCGCGCTTTCGCCTCACCCGGACCGAGCTCGCCGCGGTGATCGACCGCTACCCCCGTCATCTCGGCGCCCGCGCCCTTCGCCCGCACGCACGCGGACCGCAACCCGACGCGCTCGGACTTCGAGCTGGAGTTCCTGACGTTCTGTCAGCACTTCGGGCTGCCGACCCCGTTGATCGATGAGCCGGTGCTCGGTCACGAGGCCGACGCCTACTTCCTGGTCGAACGCGTCGTGGTGGAATGCGACGGCTGGCTGTTCCACCGGGGGCGGGACGTGTTCGAATCGGATCGCGACCGGGACGCCGAGCGGCTCGCGCACGACATCCTCACCGTCCGCCTGACCAAGCGCCGCCACGACCGAGCCCCCGAGCGCGAGGCCGCGCGCCTGCACGCCATCCTCGAGCGTCGCCGCGCTCAGGCCGCCTGAGCGACCTCGGTGTCCACCCGCTCGCCGTAGAAGCACACGAGGCCGGCGATGTCGTCCACCGCCGGCAGCGGCTCCGGGTAGTACCACACGAGGTCCTCCACCACCTCGCCATCCGGCAGGCGGACGGAGTGGTAGCGGGCGTCGCCCTTGAACGGGCAGTGCGACGTGGTGGCGCTGTCGATCAGCTCGGCCCGCACGTCCTGGCGCGGGAGGTACCAGCGCTCCGGCAGCCCTCCCTCGCGCAGGAGCACGGGATCGTCGGACTCCGCCAGCACGTGGCCGTGCAGGGAGATCCGCAGGTGGGTGCCGGGCCGGGTGGTCTCGATCCGGTGAAACCGTGACATCACCCTGCCCAGCGTAGCCCTCATCCGTTCGCCACCGCGACGCCCAGCCACACGATGGCCAGCGAGACCAGGAAGATCGCCGCGTCAAGGGCGCGGGAGGCGGGGCGTGCGGTGTGAGCGCCGATCAGCAGCCCGACGAGCACGACCAGACCGAGCTTCACCTGAAGCGTCGAGTCGCCCCAGCGATGGAGGTGGGTGGCCATGGCGACCCCGGTCACGACGAGCACCGCCACCGCCACCAGCGTTCCGATGCCGAACCGTCTCGCCGCCGCCTGGAGCGCCACGCGGTCGCCGCCGCGCAGCACCGGGACGACGACCGCAGCCAGCATCAGCTGGCCGCCGACGAAGAACGCCATCCCCAGCAGGTGGAGCCACAGCACGCCGTTCCAGAAGCTCATCGCCTGCGATGCTGGCAGACGATGAACTTCGCCCGCGACGTCGTCGCCGCCGCGCCGCCGGGCCGCCGCGCGATCCTCGAGCTGGCGCGGGATGGCGGCCGCCGCGAGTGGACGTTCGGCGAGGTGACCGCGGCCTCGAGCGCGCTGGCGGCGACCCTGGAGCGCCGCGGCGTGGCGCGGGGCGACGTCGTGCTGACCCTGATCGGTAACCGCCCCGAGTGGGTGCTGACGATGGTGGCCTGCTTTCACCTCGGCGCCGTGGCGCTGCCGTGCAACGAGCAGCTGCGGGCCAAGGACATCCGGCAGCGCCTGGACCTCGCGGCGCCCAAGCTGATCGTGGCCGACGAGCGCAACCGGGCCGAGCTCGAGGCCGCCCGCCCGTCCTGCGAGGTCCTCCTGGTGCCGGATAGATCGATCTATCAACCCCCGGGCTCGGGGCCGGTGACCGTCCCTCCCTACGCGGAGCTCGCGCCCACCGACCCGTGCCTGATCACCTTCACCTCCGGGACGACGGGTGAGGCGAAGGGAATCGTCCACGGCCAGCGCTACCTGCCGGGGCAGCGGCTCCAGGCCGAGCACTGGCTCGATGCCCAGCCGGACGAGCTCGTGTGGTGCACCGCGGCGAGCGGCTGGTCGAAGTCCGCGCGTAACGTGTTCATCGCCCCCTGGCTGCGCGGCGCCGCAGCCCTGCTCCACGACGCCCGGTTCGACGCCCGGGAGCGGGTCGCGATCCTCGAGCGCGAGCCGGTGTCGATCCTCTGCATGGCACCGACGGAGTACCGGGTGATCGCCAAGCGGGCGGAGCCGCCTCGCGGCTCGAGCCTGCGCGGGATGGTGGCGGCCGGCGAGGCACTCAACCCGGAGGTGCTCGACGTGTTCGCCCAGGCGACCGGCCTCCAGATCCGCGACGGGTACGGGCAGACCGAGACCGGTCAGCTGACCGGCAACCTGAGCACGGAGCGGGCACGCCCCGGGTCGATGGGCCGGCCGCTGCCCGGGATCGGGCTCGAGGTGGAGGACGGCGAGCTCGTGCTCGTCGATCCCCGCACCGACCCGACGTTCTTCGTCGGCTACCTGGGCGGCGATCGAGCGCCGGAGCAGTCACCCTGGCGGACCGGCGACCGCGTCACCCGGGACACGGACGGCTACCTGTACTTCGAGGGGCGGACCGACGATGTGATCATCTCGGCCGGCTACCGGATCGGCCCGTTCGAGGTGGAGTCGGCGCTCGTGTCACATCCCGCCGTGGCCGAGGCGGCGGTGGTGTCGGCCCCCGACGAGGAGCGCGGCGCGGTGGTCCGCGCCGTCGTCGTCCTCCGCGACGGCCACCCCCCGAGCGACGCGCTGAAAGCCGAGCTTCAGGCCCACGCCCGCGAGCAGACGGCGCCCTACAAGTATCCGCGGATCGTCGACTTCGCCGCCGAGCTCCCCAAGACGGCGAGCGGCAAGGTGCAGCGCGCGCTGCTGCGCCGCTAACGTCGGACCCGCGATGCGGCCGTTGATCGGGATCTGCGCCGCGCTCGAGCGCGCGCGCTGGAGCGTGTGGCACCAGGAGGCGGCCCTCCTCTCCCACGGGTACCTGACCGAGATCGCCCGGGCCGGCGGACTGGCGCTGATGATCCCGCCCGACCCGTACCTGGCGCAGGAGCCCGACGACGCGCTGGAACGAATCGACGCGCTCGTTCTCGCCGGGGGCGCCGACATCGATCCGGCGAACTACGGCGCGCAGCCGCACGCCGAGACGCGCGGCACCGTGCCGGCGCGCGATCGCACCGAGATCGCCCTGGCGCGCCGGGCGGTCGAGCGCGACCTGCCGGTGCTCGGGATCTGCCGCGGGATGCAGCTGCTGAACGTTGCCCTGGGCGGCACCCTGCACCAGCACGTCCCGGACGTCGTCGGTCACCACGAGCACCGGCGGGCACCGGGGACGTTCGCCGGCTCGGACCACCTCGTCGAGCTCACCCCCGGCTCCCTCGCCGCGCGGGCGGCGGGCGAGGAGCGCCACAACACGAAGTCCCACCACCACCAGGCCGTCGACCGGCTTGGCGAGGGACTCGTGGTCACCGGCACCTCGCGGCTCGACGGGTTGCCCGAGGCGATCGAGCTGCCGGACCGCCGCTTCGTGCTCGGCGTGCAATGGCACCCGGAGGCCGACGAGGCGAGCCGGGTCATCGGCGCGCTCGTCGAGTCGGCGCGCGAACCGGCGCGGTCGGCTTAATCCGGCAGCGCCACGACCGCCTCGAGCTCGACCTTGGCGCCCAGGGGCAGTGCGCTCACGCCGACCGTCACCCGGGCCGGAGGATCGATTTCGAAGAACGAGGCGTACACCTCGTTGACCTCGCCGAACGCGGCGATGTCGGTCAGGTAGATGGTGACCCGCACCGCGTCACCGAGCGTCGCTCCGGCGGCGTCGCACACCGCCGCCAGGTTCTCCAGGCAGCGGCCGGTCTGCTCACTGGCGCTGATGCCGGCCAGCTCGCCGGTGCGCGGGTCGATCCCGATCTGACCGGAGCAGAACATCAGGCCGCCGGTGATCACGGCGTGGGCATAGGGTCCGATCGCGGCGGGCGCGCGCGGAGCGGTGACGGACAGACGGCTGGGCACGGTGGTCCTCCTCCACGAGTGGTGGGCTGGCGCGAGGGTAGTGTGGACGCGTGGCCAACCGCCTGGCGGCCGAGACCTCGCCGTACCTGCTCCAACACCGGGACAACCCGGTCGACTGGTACCCGTGGGGGGAGCAGGCGATCGCCCGGGCCCGTGAGCTCGACCGCCCGCTGCTCGTGTCGGTGGGCTACTCGGCCTGCCACTGGTGCCACGTGATGGCGCACGAGTCCTTCGAGGACCCGCGGATCGCGGCGGTGATGAACGAGCGGTTCGTGCCGGTCAAGGTCGACCGCGAGGAGCGCCCCGACGTCGATGCGATGTGCATGGATGCCTGCCAGGCGATGACCGGTCAGGGCGGCTGGCCGCTCAACGCGTTCCTCACCCCGGAGCTCGTGCCGTTCTTCACCGGGACGTACTTCCCGCCCGAGCCGCGACACGGCATGCCGGACTGGCGCACGGTGCTCGAGGCGGTGGCGCAGGCGTGGCGGGAGCGGCGGGCGGAGATCGAGCAGCAGGGAGAACGGCTGCGTGAGGCGATCGACGCCACGGCGCGCCTGCGCGCGGGCGATACGGGCGCGGTGAGCGACGGGCGGATCGCCGCGGCGGTCACCCGGCTGGGGAGCGGCTATGACCGGGAGCACGGGGGCTGGGGCGGCGCGCCGAAGTTCCCGCCGAGCCAGTCGATCGAGCTGCTCCTGGCCCGGGGCGAGCCGGAGCTGGCGCTCGGGACTCTGCGCGCGATGGCGGCCGGCGGCATCTTCGACCAGCTGGCCGGCGGCTTCTCCCGCTACTCGGTCGACGCGAGGTGGACGGTCCCCCACTTCGAGAAGATGCTCTACGACAACGCGTTGCTCGCCGCGGCGTACCTGCACGGCTGGCAGGTGTCGGGGGAGCGTCGGCTGCTCGACGTGTGCCGGATGACGCTCGACTGGGCGCTCGCCGAGCTGCGCGGGCCCGAGGGCGGGTTCTGCGCCGCGCTCGATGCCGACTCCGAGGGCGTGGAGGGGAAGTTCTACGTGTGGAGCGAAGCCGAGCTGCGCCACGCGCTCGGCGAGCTCTATGACCCGGCCGCGGCGTACTTCCGTCCGCAACGGTTCGAGTCCGCGCTCGTCCTGGAGGCCCGCGGGGCGCAACCCGAGCAGCTGCCGGAGATCCGCGCCCGGCTGCTCGCGGTCCGCGGCGAGCGGGTCCGCCCGGGACTCGACGACAAGCGCCTGGCCGGCTGGAACGCGCTGATGATCGCCGCGCTGGCCCAGGCGGGCGCAGCGCTCGGCGAGCCTCGCTACCTGGGGGCGGCGCGGGAGGCGGCCGACTTCGTGCTCGGGGCGCTGCGGGACGGGGAGGGCCGGCTGCTCCGCTCGTGGAAGGACGGGCGGGCGGCGGTGCCCGCGTTCCTCGACGACCACGCGTTCCTGCTCGGCGCGCTGCTCGACCTGTATGCGGCTGATCTGGACCCGCGCTGGTATCGAGCCGCGGTGCAGACCGGCGAGGCGCTGCTGGAGCAGTTCGCCGACCCGGAGCAGGGCGGCTTCTTCACCACGGGCCCCGAGCACGAACAACTGCCGGCTCGACGCAAGGATCTGGAGGACTCACCGGTCCCGTCGGGGAACTCGGCGGCGGCGCTGTCGCTGCTGCGCCTGGCGCGGCTGAGCGGCGAGGCGCGGTACGAGGCGGCGGCCGACGGTGTGCTGGCGTTGCTGTTCGAGATCGCCGAACGCCATCCGCACTCGTTCGGCCATCTGCTCCGGGCCGCGGACTTCGCCGTCGCGCCGGTGCGCGAGGTGGCGATCGTCGGCCCGGGAGCCGACGCGCTGCTCTCGGTGGTGCGCGGGGCCTTCCGGCCGCACGTCGTGCTGGCCGGCGGTGACGCTGACGGGGTGCCGCTGCTCGCCGACCGGCCGGCGGTGGAGGGCCGGGCGACGGCGTACGTGTGCGAGCGGTTCGCCTGCCGGGCGCCGGTCACCGAGCCCGATGCGCTGGCCGGGCTGCTGGCGAGCTGAGGCTCAGAACGGCGACGCCGAGGCCTCGTTCGAGGCCACCGAGTAGCCGGCGCCGTTGAGCGCCACCACCGTGAAGTAGTACGTGTCGGGGGTGGTCGCACCCGGCTTGGGAGCGGCGGCATCCGGTTGGGTGGCCGTGTAGCTCGTGGTGCTCGGCGGCAGCGGGGTGGGGTTGATCGGCTGCGTCCCCTCCCCGCCCGGCTGGGTGGAGGCGTAGAGATCGTATCCGCCGACCGGGTGCGGGCCCGCCGGGGGCTGCCAGCGCAGGGTCACGGCGCCGGGCTTGCCCGTGGCGGTCAGGTCCTGCGGTGCGGCCGGTGCACCCTGCGCGTAGGCGAGCCCATCGAGGTGCGCCTGGTAGTCGCTGCCGTAGCCGAGGGTCGGAACCCCGCGGTATGAGCTGATCAGGTCGAACTGGTACACGCACCCGCCGGACCACGTGTCCCACGTCCAGGGCAGGTAGGAGATGTCGTTCTGATCCGCCCAGGCCATGTACACGTCCATGTGCGCGTGGGCACAGCCCGGCGGCTGGCATCCCGTGTGGGCGCAGCCCGACTGGCCGAACTCGGTGGTCACCACGGGGACGACGTGCGCGACCGGCAGCACCTGACTGTTCCAGCAGCTGATCGTGGTGCAGGGCAGGCCGTACTGCCAGTAGACGTGGAACCCGGCGAGCAGCTGGTGCAGCGGATCGTTCGGCTCGTGCGCCAGCCATCCCGACAGGTCGTTCGCCCCGCTCAGCCCGTTGACCATCACCGGCTGGCGGGCTCCGGCGGCTCGCACGGCGTCGAGCATCTGCTGCATCCCGGCGACCCTCCAGGGGCGATTCGGGAGATGCGCGGTGAGGTGGGGATCCTTGTTCAGGCCGTTGGTCGTGTCGACCGTGCACCCGCCGTCGAGCCAGCATTGCCAGGAGCTGATCTCCGGCTCGTTGTACAGCTCGTAGACGACGCCCGGGACCGAACGGAAGTGCGATGCCACCGAGGACCAGAAGGCGATGGAGTGGTCGGCGTCGGCCATCTCCTGCACGCCCGGGTACCAGGACGGGACGTTCCCCGGCGAGTTCCAGTGCAGGTCGAGGATCGCCACCAGGCCGTGAGCGTTCAGGGCGGCGACCTCCTGGGCGATCGCGGACTGGTAGTGAGCTCCGCCGAGGCGCGGCTTGATCCCGTTGATCCCCAGCCAGCACTCCTCGTTGAGGGGGATGCGCACGGCGTTCGTGTTCCAGCCCCGGATCGCCTGGATGGAGCTCGGGGTCATCGTGCCGCTGAAGATGCCGTCGCCATACGCGCAGGCGGATTCGGTGCCCGCCCGGTTGACACCGAGCAGCCGCACCGGCTGACCGGCGGCGTTCACCAGCCGGTTGCCGACCACGTGCACCGCCGGTGAGATCGAGGCGGGCACCACGGGCGCGGCAGCCGAGCTAGCCGCGGTGGCCAGCCCGGAGATGGTGAGCACCGCCACGATCAGCGACCGGAACATCTGGCCTGTGCGCATCATCACCGACTCCCCTCGGACGAACCTCTGACCTTCCTGCCCACCAGAACCCCCGTGCCGGCGAGAAGTTGTGGGGTCAGACTACCGGCAGGTAGCGCTCGAGCTCCCAGGGGGTCACCTGCACCCGGTAGAACTCCCACTCCTGGCTCGGCGTAGCGGTGAACGTGTGCTCGCCGAGCGGTCGGAGGCCGGAGGAGCTGGCGCGGCTCCTCTAGGCACAGTCGCTCTTCCGAGTTAGGCTGGGCACCGAGGTGAGACGTAGGACCGGATGGTGGACCTGGGCGGTGGCCGCGGCAGCGACTGCGGGACTGGCGTTGCCCGCCGTCACCGGGGCCCGGGGGCGGTTCACGATCGTCCTCGACCACCACCGCTTCGTCCCCGTCACCGGCGATTGGGACGGTTCGACGGGTGGCTTCGCCGTCAGCTTCGAGCTCACCTACGCCCCGTTTCTCGCCGGGTTCCCGGGCCACGTGCCGTACCAGTTCGAGGACCTTGCGCTCTCGCTGCCTCAGAGCTGCCCAGCGAACGTGGACGAGGGGCACTACGTGGAGGTGATCGGCAACAACTTCCTCTCGCCGCTGGCGACGGGCGGGTCGCTCGGCCAGAGCCGCTACGGGATCACCGGCGGCGTCACCGGGGCGCGCTCGGGCAAGCTCACGATGCACCTGAAGTTCCTCGGTGCGACCCGCTGCCAGGACACGCTGGTGTGGACGATCCACCCGGCGCACCGCCACCCGGTGCCCGGTGGCCACTGGCGGGTGCGCTTCGGCGATGGACAGACGGGATCCTTCACCGTCACCGCGGGTGGTCGACTGACCGAGGGGCCGGCCCTGCCGAGCGGCTTCGCCTGCAACACGGGCGCCGTCGATTTCTTCATCCCGCCGAACGGCGCGGCCTCGACGGTCTCCGGATCGCTGCGGGCGACCCTCGACTTCAAGGGGCACAGCGCGAGCGGGGTGCTGACCGGCCAGATCCCGGGCGGACCGAGCTGCCGGATGACCATGAGCGCGAGCTTCGCGTAGGCGAGGTCTACAGCACCGGCAGGTAGCGCTCGAGCTCCCAGGGCGTGACCTGGACCCGGTAGTCCTCCCACTCCTGACGCTTGATCTCGACGTAGCGGTTGAACGTGTGCTCGCCGAGCGTGCGCAGCACGAGCTCGGACTGGGCGGTCAGCTCGATCGCCTCGCCCAGTGTCTCCGGGAGCTGCTCGATGCCGAGCCGTCGCCGCTCCTCGGGCGAGAGGTGGTAGAGGTTCTTCTCCATCGGCTCGGGCAGCTCGTAGCCGTGCTCGATCCCCTCCAGGCCGGCCTGGAGGAGTGCGGCGAACGTGAGGTACGGGTTACACGCGGGGTCGGGGCAGCGGAGCTCCATCCGGGTCGTCGGCTCGCGACCCGGGTGGTAGAGCGGGACGCGGACGAGCGCGGAGCGGTTGCGGCGCGACCAGGCGACGTACACCGGGGCCTCGTAGCCGGGCACCAGGCGCTTGTAGGAGTTGACCCACTGGGCGAAGATGGCGCAGATCTCCCGGGCGTGGCGGAGCTGGCCGGCGATGAACGCCCGGCCGATCTCGGAGAGGTAGAAGGGGTCATCGGCGTCGTAGAACGCGTTCTGCTCGCCGCGGAAGAGCGACTGGTGGGTGTGCATCCCGCTGCCGTTCTTGCCGAACAGCGGCTTGGGCATGAACGTGGCGTGCAGGCCGTACTTCAGCGCGTACTCCTTGACCGTGATCCGGTAGGTCATGCAGTCGTCGGCCATCTTCAGCGCGTCGGCGTAGCGCATGTCGATCTCGTGCTGGCTGGGTCCCACCTCGTGGTGGGTGTACTCGGTGTGGATACCGAGCTGCTCGAGCGCCAGCACCGTCTCGCGCCGCAGGTCCGAGCCGGCGTCGAGCGTCGTCAGGTCGAAGTAGCCGCCCTCGTCGAGCGGCTCGGGGTTGTCCTTGGCGCGGAAGTAGAAGTACTCGAGCTCGGGGCCGACGTAGAAGTGGTCGAAGCCCATCCGGCCGGCCCGGTCGAGCGCCCGGCGCAGGATGTAGCGCGGGTCGCCCTCGTATGGGGTCTGTTCCGGCGTCTGGATGTCGCAGATCATCCGGGCCACGCCCTGCTCGGCCGGCCGCCAGGGCAGGACGCGGAACGTGGTGGGGTCGGGCATGGCGATCATGTCCGACTCCTCGATCGGGTTGAAGCCGGTGATCGAGGAGCCGTCGAAGCCCATCCCGCCCTCGAAGGCGTCGGCCAGCTCGGTGGCGTTGATGGAGAACGCCTTCAGCTGACCGAGGACGTCGGTGAACCAGAGCCGGATGAAGCGGATCTCCCGCTCGGCGACGTAGTCGATGACCTCGTCGGCCGTCTGCGGGTGGCTCTCGCTCATCGGGCGCCGAACGTTAGAGGCTGGCGCTGTGAGCGGGGTGCGCGCTCAGCGACGCTCGCCGGATTCGGCCAGCGCGCGCGCGCCGAGCCAGCGGCGGGCCCAGCGCCCGATCTCGGACAGGGCGGGCTCCAGCTCGCCTCCCATGGGTGAGAGCGCATACTCCACCCGCACGGGTGGCCCGGGATGGACCGTGCGCTCGACCATGCCGCGCGCCTCGAGCTCCTTCATCCGCTCGGAGAGCAGGCGGTCGGAGAGCTCGGGGATCACCTGGGCGATCTCGGAGAAGCGCAGCGGCCCGTCCATCAGAACCCGGAGGATGGCGCCGGTCCACCGCCGCCCCACCAGCTCCACGGCCTCGTGGTAGAGCGGACAGCACCCGCTGGCCGGTACCGCCGCCACGTCCTCCCGCGTGTCGACCTGCTCTCCCATCGACGCTCGTAGCCTAGCCGCTCATCGGCCCGTGGCGCTCAGGCCGCCTTCAGCGCGCGGGATTGCTCGCTCGAGCCGTCGACCGGAACCTCGCCGGCGACGATGACCATCGCGGCGAACACCTCGAGCGAGAGAGCGGCGATCGCCTCGAGCAGCTGCTCATCGTCCCAGCCGGCCTCGCGCGCCTCCTCGTGGAGGTGCATCGCCGGGCGGCCGTCCGCCATCACCGCACGGAGGTAGTGGAGCAGTGCGGCCTCACGCGGGTCCTTGGAGGTGAACCGCCGGGCGGCGGCCACCTCGTCGATCGGCACCCCGGCGCTGCGGGCGGTGCGGGTGTGCATGGCGATGCCGGGCTCGGAGTGGTGGTGCTCGGCCACCGCGAGCGCGATTCGCTCGAGCGTGGCCAGGTTCAGTCGCCCGTGGCGCAGCTCGGAGCGGAATCGCGCGTAGGCGCGCAATGCCGCCGGGGAGCCGGCGAGCACGCCGAGGAAGTTCGGCAGCTGGCCGCCGTTGGCCAGGGCTCCGCGCAGGACGGGGACCGACCCGTCGGGCGCGGTGAGGTCGTCGTGGATCTGGAACCTGCTCATGGAGTTCGTCATTGCAGACCGCCGGTTGCTCGGAGGGGGGTACGCGCGAGGAGATCCTTCAGTTTCGTGACCTGCTTACGCATGATAAGAGGCTACTTGCCGCTGCGGCGGACCGCAAAACCTCTGGCGGGTGGTACGGAGGTCGGCCGCCCTCCGATCACTCCCGGGCGCGCCGGCGCGCAGGGCGTCCGCTCCCGCCGGCGCGACTCAGGCCCGCGAGGGGCGGGCCGGAGCTGGGCCGCGGGTGGGCCTAGTGCAGTGGGGCGTGCGCGCTCATCGCCGCGGCGAGGATCATCAGCACGCAGAGGAGCACGGCCCACATGGCCATGCGGTCGGGCCGGAAGCCGGCGCGCTCGTGCGGAAGGGAAGCCGGGCGACGGGCGACCGGGCGGCCGCGCTCGGCACCGCGGCCGGTGATGGTGACCGTCCGGGGAGCCGGCGCGGCGTCGCCGATCAGCGGAGCCAGGTGGAGCGGGCCGGGAGCGTCGTCAGCGGGGACCGGCGCCACGGCACGGGCCGCCGGCACCCCACCGCGGCCGGATTGCGGAACCGTGCGCAGGCGGTCCGGCGGTGGCACGCTGCGCGTCCGGTCGGGCGGCGGGAGGGCGCGTGCGCGGTCGGGCGGCGGCACGCTGCGCGTGCGGTCAGGCGGCGGGACGGTGCGTGCGCGGTCAGGCGGCGGCACGCTGCGCGTGCGGTCAGGCGGCGGGACGGCGCGCAGGCGCGCGGTCGGAGAAACCGTGGGACGGCGTTCGGGCGCCGGCACCGTACGCAGGCGGCGCGGGGCCGGGAAGTCGCCGGCCGTGGACCAGTCGTAGTACGCCGACCCGCTCTCCCCCGGCTCGATCCAATCCCAGCCTTCGTCGAACGCAAGCGCAGACGCGCCTGATCGTGGCATCACGTGTCCTCTTTCTCGATGCTTACGGGGTTAGCTGACGGGCTCGCACCGAAAGAGCGGCGCTACGCGCAAGACGCGATTCGCCCCAACAACGTTGGGTCCCCCGCTTCCTCCGCTCGCGACATGAGCGGGGCGGGAATTCAGCTGTGCGGGCGGGAGCTTACCAGCGCCGCGGACGGAAAAACCGCGCGCCCCGGACCGGTTGACGCGCGGACGACGATCGCGGCGGCCGGGTTACTCCCGGCCGGCGACCTTGGAGACGAAGTGCGCCACGTCCTGGGCGTTTCGCCCCTGGAGGACGTTGGCCGGCATCACACCCTGGCCGAGGCACTGCTCGGGGCTGTTGGACGGCGCGTTCGGCAGGCACCCGTTGTTGATCGTGCTCAGCACGAGCGTGTACGGCGGCTTCAGCTGGTCGAGGTTCGGCCCGACCTTGCCGATCGCGTTCGCCTCGGCCAGTGTGTGGCACACGCCACACCACTTGCCGAAGAGCTCGCGGCCGGTCTTCTCGTCGGCGGACAGCCTGATGCCATTGACCTGGCTCGAGGCCTTGGCGTGGTTGCCGGCCAGGAAGACGACCGGCAGAGCGAGCCCGAACCCGGCGTAGAGGATCACGAACACCGTGTTGATCCCCCGGCGCCCACCCCGGGTCTGGGTCTGGAGCGTCTGCCGCACCCCACCGACCCCCCCGCGTGAGGCAACGAAGAACAGGCCGAGCGCCAGCACCACCCAGAAGGCGATGAACAGGAACGTGGCGAGCATCGGCGGGCACCTTAGCGTGCGGCGGAAGGCGGCGTCTCATCGCCGCCGGCCCGCTCCGAAGCTCATCACCGCGGGCGCGACGGCTCGGAAGTCCTCGGCCTCCGCGGGGGTTCCGGACGCGCCCGGAGGGGGTCCGGGCGCGGCTCCGGCGCCGACCGCCACGCGGGCGCCCTGCGCCTGCTCGGCGGCCAGTCCTCGGCGCACGCCCTCGTCGAGGAGCGAGAAGTCCTTGACCTCCGCCAGGAGGCGGTCGGGGGCGGCGATGCTGTCGACGTCGCTGACCAGCAGATTGATCACCCCGCCGGCGACCGCGAGCTTCTCCAGCCGTCCGGTGGCCAGCATCAGTGGCTCCGTGCGGACGGTGAGCCGCCGGCGCTCGTACACGCCGGGCGGGACGATCAGGTTGATCGTCCCGTGCTCGTCCTCCAGCAGCAGGAACACGATCCCCTTCGCCGTTCCCGGCCGCTGACGCGCGACGACCAGGCCGCCGACCCGCACCCGGCTGCCGTGGGGCAGCCGCTCCAGGTCCGCGCTGGAGACGACGGCCGCGGGTAGGCGCTCCCGCAACAGCGCAAGCGGATGGGTCCCCACGGTCAGGCCAGTACTCCCGTAATCGGCCAGCATCGCCTCCCAGGCCGATACCGGGCGGAGCGCCGGCGGCCCAGGCAGATCGAGCGGGAGCGCGAGCTGGGTGCCGCCCGGCACCTGCCGCCCGGGGGCCGCCACCCCGAGCTGCCACAGCGCGATCCGCCGCGCCTGACCCGGCGAGGGGCGGAGCCGGCCGGCCGGCTGCTCACCAGCTGGACCGACCAGACCGTCACACGCCCCCGACCAGGCGAGCAGCTCGAGTGCGGCCGCTCCCGCCCCGGCTCGGGAAGCGAGGTCGGACAGCGAGCGGAACGATCCGGCTCGCTCGCGGGCGGCGACGAGCTGGCGGACGTCCGCCTCCCGCACGCCGCGCACGTATCCGAGCCCGATCCGGATGGGTCCCGCCTGGACCGCCGTCCCCGGCTGGGGGACGATCACGCACTCCGCCGCGCTGTGGTTGACGTCGGGCGCGAGCACCGCGATCCCGCGCCGCTGCGCCTCGTGCACCAGCGCATCGGGCGGGTAGAAGCCCATCGGCTGCTCGTTCAGCAGGGCGCAGAGGAACTCCGGCCCGTAGTGGACGCGCAGCCAGGTCGATTGATAGGCGAGCAGCCCGAACGCCGCACCGTGCGCCTTGGGGAAGCCGAACCCCGAGAAGCCCCGCACCATCTCGAACACCCGCTCGGCGAGCCCGACGTCGACGCCGTGGACCCGCTGAGCGCCGGCCACGAACCGGCGGTGGTAGGCCTCGATCGCTGCCTCAGAGCGCTTGCGGCTCATCGCCCGCCGCAGCCCCTCGGCCTCCCCGATCGAGAAGCCGGCGAACGCGATCGCCACCTCCAGCACCTGGTCCTGGAAGATGATCGTCCCGAGCGTGTCCCGCAGCACCGCCTCGAGCGACGGGTGCTCGTAGGGGACGACGTACCCCGGCTCCTCGCGCAGTCGCTGGCGCCGCTCGATGTACGGGTTGACCGCCCCGCCCTGGATCGGTCCCGGCCGGACGATCGCCACCTGGATCGTGATGTCCTGCAACGTCTCCGGGCGGGTTCGCCGCAGCGAGGCCATCTGTGCGCGGCTCTCGATCTGGAACACCCCGGTGGTGTCCGCCTCCTGGATGCAGGCGTACGTCGCCGGATCGTCGTAGGGGATCCGGGAGAGATCGATGCGCTCACTCCGTGAGCGCGAGATCGACTCCACCGCTCGCTCGACCGCCGACAGCATGCCGAGGCCGAGCAGGTCGATCTTGAGGAACCCGGCGTCGGCGCAGGAGTCCTTGTCCCACTGGACGATCTGCCGGCCCTCCATCGCCGCCGGAACGATCGGGCAGCAGTCGATGAGCGGCCGGGTGGCGACGATCATCCCGCCCGAGTGCTGGGACAGATGACGCGGCAAACCGTGCGCCTCGGCGGCCAACCGGGCCAGCCACTCCCAGCGCGGGCCGCGACCCCGGGGAGACTCGGCGTCGTGGCGGCACGTGGATCCGGCAGCAGCTCGCCGTCGCGTGGATCGGGCGCCGGCCCGCGCCGGAGGTCGGCCAGCAGAGCCCCGCCGGGGATCCCGCCGGACGGGGACGGCGGGCCGGCTTGCCCGGCCAGCCCGAATGCACTCTCGATGTCCCGGCCGACCTCGCGGGCGTCCCAGCCCTCGCTGCCGCGCGCCACCCGCTCGATCTCGCCCGGCGGCAGGCCCAGCGCCTTGCCCAGCTCGCGGATCGCGCCCCGGGCCCGGTAGGTGGGGAACGCGGCGACCAGCGCCGAGCGCTCGTGGCCGTAGCGCTCGTGGATCCGGGGGATGAGCGCCTCCCGGATATCGCGGGGGAAGTCGAGGTCGATGTCCGGCAGCGAGGTCAGCTCCTCGTTGAGGAAGCGGCCGATCATCAGCTGGTTGACAACCGGGTCGACGTGCGAGAGGCCGGTGAGGTAGCAGACGATCGAGGAGACGCTCGACCCGCGGCCGCGGCCGGGCGGCAGGAGCGCGCGTGCGCTCTCGGGCCCGCGGATCTCCACCGCCACCTCGCGGGCGAGGTCGAGCAGGTCGTGGTGCAGCAGGAAGAATCCCGGCAGCCCAAGCGACTCGATGATCCGCAGCTCCTCCCCCAGGCGACGCTCGGCCTCCGCGCGGACCGCCGGCCGCACGGTCTCGTACCGCTCGCGCAGCCGCACGCCGCACAGCTCGGTGAGCTGACCCATCGCCGCAGCGTCCTCGGCACCGGGATAGCGGTAGCCGAGGTCGCTGCCGAGGTCGAACCGCAACTCGTCGGCCAGTCGCTCCGTCTCGGCCACGGCGTCGGGATGCTCTGCGAAGCGCGCCGCCATCGCCGCGGGTGAGGCCATCACGTGACTGAAGTTCCCCCGGCGCTCGGGCTCGGAGGCATCGAGGGTGGAATGGAGGCGGATGGCCACGAACGCGTCCTGGAGCGGCGCGCGGCAGCGTGCGTGGGCGTGCACGTCGCCGGTGGCCACGCAGCGCAGCTCGAGTCGATCGGCCAGGCGGCACAGCCGTCGGTTGCGGGCACGGTCGTCGCGCAGGAACGGCCGCTGGAGCTCGATCCGCATCCCCGGCGGACCAAACGCGTCGCGCAGTCGGCGGAGGGTCGGTTCGTCGTGCACCCCGTGCCGGGCGCAGCCGCTCAGGCAGACGAGGCCCTCCGCGTGCTCGGTCACCACCTCGAGCGGCACCGTGGGCGGCGCCGGGGGTGCGCCCGGCCGCCCTTCGCGAGTGTGCGCGTGGGCGCGAGTCAGGATGCGGCAGAGGCCCGACCATCCGCGGGCATCGCGGACGAGCAGGGTCAGGTGGCGACCATCGTCGAGGTCCACCTCCGCCCCGTGGATCGGCCGCAACCCCATGGCACGGGCCGAGATGGCGAACTCCATGGCGCCCGAGACGGTGTTGTGATCGGTCAGGGCCAACGTCTCGTAACCGTGAGCCACGGCGGCAGCGGCCAGCTCGTCGGGCAGGGACGTCCCATCGAGGAACGAGAAGGCGGAGTGGCAGTGGAGGTCCACAAAGGACACGAACACATGTTCGCATGCACACCGGACGGAACACCCTCGTGGCACCTCCAGCGATCGGCGCGCGCCCCGACCACGGGGTGGAGCTCAGCTCGGTCGATCCTCCGGATACCGCGGCAGCCCGTCGTCGGGCAGCGGCTCCCAAGGCGCACCGAAGGCGACGTACTGGTGGAAGCTCGGCCGGACCCCGGGGTCGCCGTCGACTGAGCCGAGCCTGACGCCCGTCCGATCGGGATCGGATGGATCCCGGCTGAACAGGGCCGAGCCGCACCGACCGCAGAACCACTTCTCGAAGCCGCCCTCCGGCCGCCAGCTGCGCAGCTCGGTCTCACCGGACACGACCCGGAAGCTGCCGGGCGTTACGGCGCCATTGGCCGAGTGGCCGGTGCCGGTGCGGCGCTGGCAGCGGGTGCAGTGGCAGTAGCCGGCGCCGGTCAGGGGCGCGGTGATCTCGTAGCGAACGGCTCCGCAGCCGCAGCCGCCCGTGAGGTGGGCGCTCACGCTGCCACGAGCTTGGCCACGGCGTCCGGCACCCCCTCGGCGGAGGTGGGGTAGCGCGGCGACCAGCCGAGCTCCTGCTTGAGCCGGGCGTTCGAGGTGCGGGCGCTGCGGACCATCGCCCGTACCGGATCGCCGCCGGCGACGAGGGCGGCCACCCGGGCCGGGATCCGCCGCGGCGGACCGAGCGAGAGCGCCTCAGCAGTGCGCGCGACGAAGTCGTAGAGCGTGATCGGCTCGTCGTCGGCGACGTGGTACAGGGCACCGTCCGGTCCCTGCTCGGCGGCGGTGACGCAGGCCGCGGCGACATCCTCGACGCGGACGACGTCCCACAAGTTGTCTCCTCGGCCGATGACGGCGAAGCGGCCGGTCTGGCGCAGGCGCCCGACGATCTCGTGGGCGTACCAACCGCCTGCGCCGTAGATGTGGCCGGGGCGCAGGATCACCGCCGGGAGACCGCTCTCCCGGACGAGCTCCTCGCCGCGCTGCTTCGAGCGGCCGTAGGCGGTCTCGACGGGAAGCGGAGCGTCCTCGCGGAGCAGCTCGCCGTGGGCGTCGCCGGTGACGACGGTCGAGACGAACACGAACCGCGGTTGGCCGAAGGCGCGGCAGGCATCGAGCAGGTCGCCAGTGCCGGTGACGTTGACCCGCTCCACCTTGGTGGCATCGCGCTGGGTGGCGATCTCGGCGGCGAGGTGGAAGACGGCGTCCGGCTGCGCCTGCTCGAGGGCCGCCCGCACGGTGGCCGGCTCGGTGAGGTCTCCCCCGGCGGCGGTGGTGCCGCCGGGCTCGCTGCCGGGCCGGCGGACGAGCGCCGTGACCTCGTGGCTGTGGGCGAGCAGCTCCGCACACACCGCGTGGCCGACGAAACCGCTGGCTCCGGTGACGAACGCCCGCACGAGCTATGCGGCGACGAGGTCGCGGTCGGGTTCGATCCGCCACCGCCGGGCCACCGCCTCCAGCCGAGCATCGAGCGGCCAGCGGTCCGGCCGCTCCGCTCCCTCGTGGGCCGGACTGGCGCCCTTGAGCGCCATGCAGCCGGTGTTGTCGCCGAGACGTCGGATCTCGGCGACCTCGGCGGTGCTCAGGGTGACCGTGGGCGGCAGCGCCTCGAGCTCGGCCCGCTTCTCCTCCACCGGCCGGGCGGCGGGTCCGGCCTCCTGGATCAGGGTGGGAACGACACAGCGGACCGCCGGGTGGGCGAGGTTCCAGTGGCAGGCGAGGCCGATGGGCGACAGGCCGTGGCGGGTCGCGATCGGGCGCATCGCCTCGAGCCGCGCCCGCCCGGCCTCGATCCAGCCCTCCGGACGGAACCGACGGTGATCGTGCTCGTGCATCGGCTGACCGGGCAGCACGTCGTCGAAGAACAGGCCGCCGTAGTCGACGACCCGCGTGATGACGTCGACATCGGCCTGGGCCGCCGCATCGAGCGCGAGCTCGCCCGGCCAGGGCTCGAGCGGGTTGAGAATGATCATCGCCCAGTCGAGCAGGGCGCCGAACCGCTCCAGGCAATCGATCAGGTCGAGTGTGAACCCGTTGGCCGGCCCGGGGGCGACGCCGATCATCCGGGTCAGCCCGGCCTCGCGCAACTCCGCCATGCCCCGCCAGACGGCCTCCGAGGTGTAGCCGGTGCGGTCGGGGTTGTGGAGCAGCAGCAGATCGAACCGGTCGATTCCGCAGCGCTCGAGGCTCCGCTCGGTGGCCTGGCGGAGATAGTCCGCGTAGCCATCCGCGTCGCGCAGGCGCGGATCGGTGAAGCGCGGAAATCCCCGTGGGCCGTCCCGCTCGCCGGTATAGAAGTCGTGCCCGATCGCGCCGACGACGCACACATCGTCGCGTCGCGCTCCGGCCAGCGCCTGGCCGAGCATCCGATCCGCCTCGCCCTCGCCGTACACGTCAGCGGTGAGCACGGTGGGAATGGCGGCGCTCGGCGCGATCAACCCGAGAAAGCGCTCGTCGTCGAGCGGCTCACCGAAGCGCATGAACCGGCCACCGCTCCACGTGCCAACCGCGACGGTGCTCGGATCGCTCTGGCCGGGGGGCGGAACCACGACCCGAGTGTATGTCAGGGCTGGCGCGGCATCGGACCGACTGCGCCCGTCGTGGTCGAGTCAGCTCAGCGCTGGCGCCACCACCTCCCCCCGATGAGATCACAGAACATGATCTCGTCGCGACCGCACACCGTCACCACCTCCCAGTAGCGCCGGCGCAGGGGCCGGTCGGTCCACCAGCGATCCTCGACCAGCCACGATTCACGCACCGCGTCGACCTCCCGGCCCTCGACGCGCTCCGGCGTCCCCGCTGGATCGGCCTGCACCGCCACACGGCTCGGGGTGGCCAGGCGCCGGGTGGACCCGGCGGACCGGGTAGACCCGGCGGACCGGGCGGTGCCCGTGGACCGGGTGGTGCCAGGGGGCCGATTCGCTCCGGCGGCGTTCATCGCTCGAACGGCGCCAGCACAGCCCGGCGCTCGGGGACGCGGGAACCGGGGTCGACTTCGAGCACCCGGAGGGCGGCATCCGGGCCGGCCGCCGCGCGGGCCTGGCGAACCGCCTCCCGCAGCCGGGCGGTTCGGGCATCGGCCGGGTCGTGCAGCAGGGTTCGCTGATCGGCGGCCCGAGGCCCGAATTGCTCCACCGCCAGCTGCAACCGCTCCGCCGGCGCGGGAATGAGCGCCAGCCGCCCGGTGAGCGCCAGGCGCATGCGCAGCGGGTCGGCAAGGGCCTCCCGGAAGCTGACCCTCTCCCGCCACGTCCCGCCGGACTCCACCAACCGGGCCGACACGACGACGATGCGCAGGGTCCGGCCCCGCCGCTCCCGGCGGGCGAGCAGCCGATCGATCAGCATGCCCAGCGCACGCTCGAGCTGGAGACCCGAGCTCGCCTCGGGCAAATCGAGCGCCTCGGCCAGCCTCTCGGCCGGTGGCCGCGGCCTCAGGCCGCGGTCCTCGCCGTGCGCCAACGCCCGGGCCTCGACGCCGAGCGCCCCGAACCGATCGGCCACCGCGGCGGTGGGCAGCGCGGCGAGCGCCCCCAACGTCTCGATGCCGAGGCGCTCGAGGGCGGGAGGCAGACTGGCGAGCGCCGGGCGGTGGCGCAGCAGGGCCACCGGCAGCGCGGCCAGGTAGCTCCGGGTCGCCACGGCGGGCACGATCTCCGGCCGGCGGACCCGGGCCCGGGTGGCCGCGGCGGCGGCGGTGAAGCGCGACGCCGCCACACCGATCCGCGCCGGTGCGCGCACCGCTCGGCGCACCGCCACCACCACCCCGTCGATCCCCCCGTGGAGCCGGAGCAGCCCCCGTGCGTCGAAGCTGGCGAGTCCCGGCCGCTCGGCTTCCACCGCTGCGCCAATCGATTCGAGCCGCACGAGCAGCCCCTCCCATCGGTCGGCCACCCCTGCCGGGTCCGCCGGCACGAGCACCAGGCGCGGGCAGCGAGCCAGCGCCTCTCCGAGCCGCATCCCGGGATGGAGTCCGAACGCCTCGGCCGCCGCCGAAACCTCCCCCACCTGCTGGGCCGCCCCGGGCAGCGGAGCCAGCGCGGCCGGAACACCGAGCAGGCCCGTCCGATCGCCGGCGGCGACCGTCAACTCGTAGCGGGGGAGCAGGACGCAGACGATCACGAACACATGTTCGCATGACGTCCGGACGGAACCGCACACGGACGAGCGAAGGCCCAGTGGTACGGTCCGCCCATGGCCAGCCTCGACGCGCTCGCCGTCCGAACCGCGCGCACGCTCCGGGCCTTCGGCCAGCGGGTCCCGGCCGCCGGCGGTCTGCTCGCCCACTCACTGCCCGACGCGGTCAAGGATCGCCACATCCTCATCACCGGGGCCTCGCAGGGGATCGGCGAGGCGGCGGCTCGCCAGATCGGCGCGTCCGGCGGCACGGTCCTGCTCGTCGCCCGCACGCGGGAGAAGCTCGAGGCCGTTGCCAGCGCAGTCCGTGACGAAGGCGGCATCGCACATGTCCATCCCGCCGACCTCACCGACCTCGACGACATCGATCGCCTGACGGCCGAGGTGCTCGAGCAGCATGGTCAAGTCGACGTCCTGGTCAACAACGCCGGCCGCTCCATCCGTCGCTCGGTGAGCCGCTCGCTCGACCGCTTCCACGACTACCAGCGCACGATGCAGCTCAACTACTTCGCCCCGGTGAAGCTCATCCTGGGCCTACTGCCGGCGATGCGCGAGCAGCACTCCGGCCACATCGTCAACGTCTCGACGATCGGCCTCCAGACCAACACGCCGCGGTTCAGCGCCTACCTCGCCTCGAAGGCGGCGCTCGACGCGTTCTCCCGCTCCCTGGCCTCCGAGGTGATCGGCGACGGGGTCCACCTCACCACGGTCTACATGCCGCTCGTGCGCACGCCGATGATCGCCCCGACCAAGATCTACGACCGGTTCCCAACGCTCAGCCCCGAGGAGGCGGCCGAGCTGATCGGCGAGGCGATCCGCCGGCGGCCGAAACGCGTGGCCACGACGCTCGGCAACCTCGGCCAGCTCACCTATGCGATCGCGCCCGGCGCCCAGGACCTCGTCGTGCACCGGGCGTACAAGCTGTTCCCGGAGAGCGGCGGGGAGCGCAACGAGGAGCCCGAGCGGCAGACCGCCGAGCAGCGGGCGTTCGCCCGGGCGACGCGCGGCATCCACTGGTAGCCACCGTCAGCGACTTGCAGCCGCGCGGCGTCCGAGCTACGGTCGGCCGACCCCGGAGGAGGAGAGAGGTCGTGCACACGGATCGGCTGGTGTCGTTCGTCGCTCAGGCGAGGTTGTGGATCGGAGCGCTCCTCGCGGTGGCCGCGGTGGCCGGCTGCACGGTGCCCGAGCCACCGGGTGCGTCGCCACTGCGCTACCGCGACTCGGTGTTCTCCTCGATCACGAAGACCGCCGACCTGCAGTACGGCTCGGCCCCGGACGCCAACGGCAATCCCGAGGCGTTGGACCTCGACCTCTACCAGCCGAGCGGCGACACGGTCACGCAGCGCCCGGCGATCGTCTGGGTGCACGGCGGCAGCTACTGCTGCGGTGACAAGGGCTCGGGGCCGTCGGCCAACCTGGCCCAGGAGTTCGCGCACTACGGATACGTGACCGTGTCGATCAACTACCGGTTGCTGGCGACGAGCGCGTGCAGCGCGGGCAACGGCTCGGTGTCCGATCAGTGCTTCGCGGCGGCGGTCGCGGCCGAGCACGACGCGCAGGCCGCGGTGCGGTGGCTGCGGGCGAACGCGACCACGTATCGGATCGATCCGAACCGGATCGGCATCGGCGGCGACTCGGCCGGGGCGATCACGGCCACCGCCGTGGGGCTCGACTCGCAGGATCCCGGTGACAGCGGCAACCCGGGGTACTCCTCGGCCGTCGGGGGCTTCATGTCGCTGTCGGGCGGACTGCCGAACGGGCTGTGGGCCAGCGCCGGGGACCCACCGGGCCTGTTGTTCTCCGGCACCGCCGATCCGGTCGTTCCGTACACGTGGTCAGTCCAGACGGCCGTCGATCTGCTGGGTGACGACGTGCCGGCGTTCCTCGAGGCGTTCCAGGGCGCCGGTCACGATCCCTACTACCAGTTCCAGAGCCAGATCGACACGCAGAGCGACTACTTCTTCTACGACTTCCTCGACGCCGCCCACGCCGCCGGCTCTCCTCCCGCCGCCGCGGCGGCGTTCGACCGCCAGCTGCAGAAGTGGGCCAAGCGCGACCCGCGCTACGTGCGCCGGTCGGCCGCGGAGCTCAGAGCTGAGCGCGCTCCGGTCAGGTAGCCGTCGGCCTGGCTAGACGGCGACGCCGGCGTCACGCATCAGCCGGCCGACCGGCACCGCGCTCAGGTGCTCGGTGCCGAGCTGCTGGTGGAGCTTGGCGAGCAGGGCCAGCCCGTCGGCGATCGTCGAGACGCGCAACTCGATGACCTCGCCGGCGTGGAGGCTGCCGACGGGATCGCCAGCGTCCCCGAGCCGCACGGCGCCGGCGATCAGGCGCCCGCCGGCACCGTGCGCCAGCCACCATTGGCCGACGCTCGGGCCGTTCGAGGCGTAGAGGAAGTGTCCGGGCCGGTAGCCGAGCTCGCGCATCATGCGGTGCAGCTGCGACCGGGTCTGCAGCCAGCGGACGAGGCCGCCGGTCGGTAGCCGCGGCACGGCCTGGTCGCCGGTGCCGATCCCGGCGAGGCCGCGCAGCGGGAACGACCCGTTGACGGTGAACGACGCGCGCATCCCGCCATTGAGCAGCGAGCCCGCGAGCGCGGGCAGCTCCGCGGCGGGCGCGTCGACCAGCACTCCGACCTCGGGCCGTGAGGTGGGCACGGTGGTGAGCGCCCGCATGTGGACGAAGTCCGACACCAGCGAGTACGACGTGCCGGCGGTGAGCGCCCAGGCGAGCACGGCGATCACCGCGGTGCTGCCCACCGCTGCCCGCGCCGTCCGCAGCCGCCAGGCGGGGAGCGGCACGATCCGCCGCTCGTCGGCCAGGATCAGCGAGGCGGTCGCCGGCTGCCGGGCGAAGGCGGGGTCCGGGTCGGGACGGTGCTCGAGGGCCCGGCCGAGCGCGGGACAGACGTCGCTCTGCCGGTGGGCGACCTGCGCCAGGCCGAAACGCTCGAGCGCCTGCTCGGTCGCTCTGACGTGGCCGTAGGAGAAGCCGTAGGAGATGACCGGGCAGCCGCGGATGAGCGCCTCGAGGATGGTGAGGCCGCCGCTCGAGTGCACGAGTGCGTCGCTGGCCGCCAGCACGTCGCTCATGCGATCGGTGAAGCCCATCAGGCGCAGCCGCGGCTCGTGGCCGAACCGGCGGGCGATCCGCTCGCGAAGCTTGTCGTTGCGTCCGCAGAGGCAGAGCACGATCGCCTCCGGAACCTCGAGCGCTGCCGCGGTGGCACCCAGCAGGTCGCCGACGCCCCAGCCGCCACCCGACACCGCCACCACCGTCGCGTCGGCCGGGAGGGCGAGGCCCCGGCGGGCGTCCGCCCGCTCGCGCGCGGCGAGGAACGCGGCGCTGGTCGGTGGCTTGGCCCACTTGACGCTGTCGGGACCGGCGATCTGCTCGACCTCGGCGGCCGACTCGGGGTGGGTGATGAAGTGGCGGTCGATCCCGGGATGCGCCCAGAAGTGCAGCCCGGCCAGGTCGGTGATCGACGAGTAGCAGGGGACGTTCAGTCGCCGGCGTTGTCGGAGCTCACCGAGCACCGCGGTAACACCCGGGTAGGTCGAGACGATGAGCGCGGGATCGTGCGCCCGGATCAGCCGCATCAGCCCACGCCCCCCGAGCCCTGTCAGCAACCGGCGGGAGAGCCAGCGGGTGGGCGCGAAGTACATGAACAGGGCGTACTGGAAGTTGAACCACCAGGGCACCCAGCGGAACATGAACGCCGAGTTCTCGCGCAGGACGCGGGTCAGCACGGCGCCCATGGCGGGCAGGCCGTTGACGATCGAGACCAGCGCGTCCGGATCCTCGTCCTGGAACTCCCGAGCCACGGCCCGCGCCGGCAGGTCGTGGCCCTCACCGATGTCGGCGGAGATGATGAGGATCTTCCGCGGAGCGGCTTCGGCGTCGGGCTCGCCGGCCGGGATGACGGCGGGCGTCTGCTGCGCAGCCTGCTCGCGGCGCCACTCGATGTAGCGCCGCACGCCCTCGTGAAACGGCGTCGCCGCGGTCCAGCCGAGTTCCTCCTGCGCGCGGACGCTCGAGACCACCTTGCCCCCGAAATCGCCCGGTCGAGCCGGGGTGTGCACGATCTCGACGTTGCCGATCAGCTCCTTGACCGTCTCGGCGATCTGCTTGATCGTCACGTTCTCGTCGGAGGCGAGGTTGTAGACGCGATTGGTGGCCACGTCCTCCAACCCGAGCGCCACACCGTCGGCCAGGTCCTCGACGTAGACGAACCGGCGGGACTGGCTGCCGTCTCCCGCGAGGGTCAGGGGCTCGCCCCCGAACGCCTTGTTGACGAACGCCGGAATGACCGCGGCCTCCCGCGCCCGCGGGCCGTACGGGATCCCGAAGCGGAGGATCGTGAAGTCGATGCCGTACAGCTCCTGGTAGGCCTTGCAGTACAGCTCGCCGGCCAGCTTCGTGGAGGTGTACAGATGCGACGGTGGCGGCAGCAGCGTCTCCTCGTCGACCTCGTCGGGCTCGCAGTCGGAGTAGACCCAGATCGTCGAGGCGTAGACGAGTCGCTTCACCCCGGCCCGCCGCGCCGCCTCCAGGACCGCGACCGTGCCACGCGCGTTGACCCGCTCGGCGTCCTCGGGCGATGCGTGGACGTCGTTGACGTCGGCCACCGCCGCCAGGTGGGCCACCGCGTCGCAGGAGTGCAGCGCCCGCTCGAGCGCCTCTCGATCGGTGATCGAGCCGAGGACCGTGTCGACCGGGTGAGCGGGGTCGGTGTGCCACGGCGAGGGCCGCAGGTCGTAGATGACCGGCTCGTGGCCGCGCGCGCGCAGCTTGTCGACCACGTGCGAGCCGATGAACCCGGAACCACCTGTGACGAGGACTCTCATGGTGTGCCGCCCGGCCTGTAGTACAGCGGGACACAGGAATGGTTGCGCGCCGCCCAGTCGGAATGCGGGAGATCGACGGCGTGACCGAGGATCCGGTGGCACGGCTCGTCGTAGACCCGGCCGGTCGACTGCTCGAGCCAGTCGAAGACGATGTACTTGTACAGACCCGATTGCATGCCCTCCGGCAGCTCGAGCCGCGACGGGTAGCGGGGATCGAGATGCTGGCGCGCGATCGCGTTCTTCCAGGCGACGATCTCGGGCATCCGCTCGGCCTGGATCAGCCCGAGCGCGGCGGTGAACTCGCTCATCCGGTAGTTGAGGCCGTGCACCTCGTACGTCGGCTTGCCGTAGTTGCGAAACCCGCGGGCATGCTCGAGCACCTCCGGACGCCGGGACACGAGCACACCCCCTTCCCCGGTGGTGACCGTCTTCGTCGCGTACAGCGAGAAGACACCGGCGTCGCCGAAGGAGCCGGGCTTGCGCCCGTTCCACGATGCGCCGTGGGCGTGGGCGCAGTCCTCGATGAGGAAGATGCCGTTCTCGACGCAGTAGGCGGCGATCTGCTCGATGTCGAATGCGATGTGCCCGCCGATGTGCACGACGACCGCCGCTTTCGGCTTCGCACGTTCGGCCCGCGCTTCGAAGTCGGCGAACGACAGGCAGAGGTCCTGGCGGTTGCAGTCGGCGAACTGCACCTCGGCCCCGGCCCGAATCGCGGCGAGCGGTGTGGCCATGAACGTGTTCGACGGACAGAGCACGGTGTCGCCCGGGCCGACGCCGGCGAAGTGCAGGGCCGCCATCGCGCCGCCCGCCCAGCTCGACAGCGCGACCGCCGGGAGCTCGTTCCACGCCTCCCACGCGGCCTCGAACCGCTGGTTCATCGTCGCCTCCGCCCAGCGCCCGGAGTCGATCACCTCGTCGATCAGCTCGTGCAGCCGGGCACGGTCGCGCTCATCGAAGCCGATGGCGAACCGTTCGAAGTTCGGGGGGGCGGATGCAGTGCTCATCGCGATCGTCGGTCGAGGCTGGGGCAGACCGGACGGCGAGACGAGACCTCGGCGTGCTGCGACCCCGGCCGGGGGAGGCGCCGCCGCTCTCAGTGACCTGGCCGGGCATCGACCGGTCCTGCGGGGTTGTCGCCTCTAGGCAGGCAGAACGGTAGCGAGTTTCCGTGCCTCGAGGTGATCGAGGATCAGCTCCAGTGCCGCGGCGGTGCGGCGGTGAGAGTGGCGCGCGCTGTAGAAGTCGGCGTCGTGGAGGAGGATCACGTCGCCGGCCTCCACGCCCACGCACGCGCGCGCGTGGATCTCGGCGGGGGTGGTGAACCGTCGCCAATCCTTGGCCCACCGGGACCACAGCAGCGGTCGCAGCCCGAGCTCGCGCGCGGCAGCCAGGCCAGCGGCGCTGTAGACGCCGTACGGCGGCCGGTGCCAGCACGGCGGCACGCCGGTGGCGGCGGCGATCGCCTCGCTGCCCCGCATGAGGTCGTCCCGCACCGTGCGCGCGCCGAGGCGGAGCTGGAGCCGGTGGCGAAAGCCGTGGAGGGCGACCAGGTGACCGGCCGACGCGACCTCGGCGGCGAGGCTCGGCCGGCGCACCACCTGCTCGCCGACCATGAAGAAGGTCGCCCGCGCTCCGGCCCGGGACAGCGCGTCGAGTACGAGGCGCGTGCCCTCGACATGGGGCCCGTCATCGAATGTGAGCGCCACCCCCGTCGCCTCCGCCGCCAGGCGGCGCGGGAGCTCGAGCCTGGTGGCGGCGCGTCGGTTGACCGGGGCGAACGCGTGACGGATCACGGGCGGATGATCCCGTGCGATGCTCCGCGACCGGTGCCCGACCTCGATCGCTGGCTTCCCGACCCCGGCGTGCGCGTCCACCACGCACGCCCGGCGACGGCCTCGGCCGACCGCCTGTGGGAGGCCGCGTGCGCGGTCCGCGTCGGGCAGACCGGGCTGCTCGGACGGCTCATCCGCTGGCGACTGCCGGGCACCTCGGGCGAGCTGCCGTTCGACGTGCTGTTCCGTGCGCCGCCGTTCGTCGTGCTCGAGGAGGGTGAGCGGCGGCTGGTCACGGGGATGGCCGGCCGGATCTGGACGCTCCGACGCGACTATCCCCGCCTGGCCGGTCCGGAGGCGTTCGCGGAGTGGGACCGGCGGGGCACGGTGCGGGTGCTGTTCGCCCACTGGGTAACCGAGATCGACGGAGGCCGGGGCGAGCTGCACTCGGAGGTCCGGGTGCGGGCGACGGGGCGGCAGGGCGCGCTCGGCCTGCGGGCGGTGCGGCCGCTCATCGCGCGCTTCCACGGCCTGATCGGCAGCGAGGGGATCACCGCCGCGACGCGCGCCGCCGAGGCGCCCGATCGCCGGAATGTGCCAATTTCGTCACAAACCGGCCGTGACGGCCGGGGGCGAGGTTAACGTGGCCTTCGTGGTCGGTTCGTTCGACGGAGAGGTGACGGTGCGCCGGGCCCGGTACGCCAGCGAGCAGACCGGCTTCGCGGTGCTCGACGTCGAGGCCGAGGGCGAGTCGATCGTCCTCGTCGGGCCACTCATCCACCTCGAGGAGCGCGATCGCGCGCGGGTCCGCGGGCAGTGGGTCGACGACAGCCGGTTCGGCCCACAGGTGAAGGTGAGCGAGGCCCTGCCCCTGTCGCCGGCCGAGCCCGAAGCGGTGCTCTCCTACCTCCGCCGGGTCCGGCACGTCGGATCGCAGCGTGCGGCGCGGCTCGTGTCCGATCACGGCGTGGCCCGAGTGCTCGATGCGGTGGATCGCGATCCCGAGGTCGCGTTCCGTGCCGCTGGGGTCCGCGGGCCCCGGGTGGCGGAGGCGGTCGACTCCTGGCATGGGCTGCGGGTGACCCGCCAGCTCCACCTGCGCTTGGCGCCGCATGGCCTGGCCTACCTCGTGGCACGGGTCCACGAGGCGTACGGATCGACCGCCCATCGGGTGGTGGCCGAGCGGCCGTATGAGCTGACGAGCGTCTTCGGGGTCGGCTTCGCGATCGCCGATCGGATCGCTCGGGGCGACGGCGCCGTCCCGGACGCCGACGAGCGAGCGCGGGCGGGGACGCTGCACCTGCTCGGCGAGGCGGAGCGCGCCGGGAGCACCTGCCTGCCGTCGGGCACGCTCGAGTCGGCCCTCGGCGAGCTGCTCGGCGCAGCGCCGCCTCCGGGACTCGTCGATCGGCTGGTCGCCGACGGCGAGCTCGTGCGCGAGGACGACTGGCTCTACCGGCGCGCGACGGCCGAGCTGGAGGCGGAGCTCGCCGAGCGGGTGGCCGACCTGGCTGACGCGGCGCCGACGCTCGGGCGACGGGCCGGTGCGGAGGACCCGGCGGCCGAATCGCCCTCGGGGGCAGACGATGAGCTGACCGCCGAGCAGCGGGCCGCGGTCGGCCACGTGTTCGCCCACCGGCTGTCGGTGATCACGGGCGGGCCGGGCACGGGCAAGACGGCCTCGATCCGGGCGATCGCCCGGGCGGCGAGCGGGCGCGGGACGTCGGTGATGCTCGTGGCGCCCACCGGGCGAGCGGCCATCCGGATGACCGAGTCGAGCGGGCTGCGGGCCACGACGGTTCACTCCGCGCTCGGCTGGGTGCCCGGAGAGGGCCCCACGCGGGACGCCGAGGATCCACTCGAATGCGACCTGCTGATCGCCGACGAGTGCTCGATGGCGAACCTCGAGCTGATGGTCGTCCTGCTTCGGGCGGTGGGGCCGCGGACCCATGTCGTCCTCGTCGGGGACGCCGACCAGCTCGCGCCGGTCGGCGCGGGCAAGCCGTTCGCCGAGCTCGTCGACTCGGCGCGGGTGCCGGCGGTACGGCTGAGCCACATCTTCCGCCAGGCGGCGGGGAGCATGATCGTCCAGGGCGCGCACGCCATCCGGCGCGGCGAGGCGCCGAGCTTCCTGGCCGGCCCGGGGATGCGCCGTGACCTGTTCCTCGTCTCCCGCGCCGATCCGCAGGCGGCGGTTCAGGAGATCGTCTCGCTCGTCGCGCGGCGGCTGCCCGAGCACTACGGGATCGACCCGGTGAGCGACATCCAGGTGTTCGCGCCGGTGTACCGCGGTGAGCTCGGCATCGACGCGCTGAACGGCGCGCTGCGCGACGCGCTCAACCCGGACGGCCGGCCGGTGCGCTCGGGGCGGCTGCGAATCGGCGACAAGCTGATGCTCACCGGACGCAACCTCCACGATCTCGGGTTGATGAACGGCACGCTGGTGCGGCTGCTGGACGAGACCGACGGCGACGAGGACGAGGCGGCGCTGCTCCTGGCCGGCGATGAGAGCGTGTTCCGCCTGCCGCCCGAGGAGGCCGAGCGGCTGCGGCCGGCCTACGCCTGCTCGGTGCACCGCGGCCAGGGGGTCGAGCTGCCGGTGGCGGTGATCGTCGCCCATCCGGCGGCCGGGGCGTATTTCCTGCGCCGGGAGATGCTGTACACGGCGATCACTCGCGCGCGATTGGCCACCGTCATCGTCGGCAGCGCCGACGTCGTGGCCCGAGCGGCCCGGACGGCGGACACCGGTCGCCGGCACAGCCGGCTCGGCGAGCGGCTGCAGGAGCGAGCGGGATGAGCGTGACGATCGCCGGGAGCGACGGGGGGCTCCGGGCTACGTTCGTCCCCGAGCTGGGGATGCTCTGTGCCGCGGTCGAAGTCGATGGACGGGAACGGCTCGACCCGCGACGAGGGGTCGAGGCCTACCGAGAGCAGGGCAAGACGATGGGGATCCCCCTGCTCTATCCGTGGGCCAACCGGCTGGCCGGGCGCGAGTTCAAGGTGGCCGGACGCTCGGTGCGGCTGCCCGCGCCGGGGACGACGATCGGCGTCGACGAACACGGCCTGCCCCTCCACGGGGCGCAGCCGCGGCTGATGCGCTGGACGGCAGCGGAGGATGGACCGGCACTCCAGGCCGAGCTCGACTGGCGGGATCCAGACCTGCTGGCGATCTTCCCATTCGCCCACTCGGTCGCCTACGAGGCGACGGCGGGACCGGGCGCGGAGCTGCGGATCTCGGTGACGGTGCGGGCCGACGGCGAGGATCGGGTGCCGGTGGCGTTCGGACTGCACCCGTACCTGCGCCTGCCCCCGGACGGTCGCGACTGTGTGCTCGACGTGCCGGCATCGGTCCGGCTGGCCACCGACGAGCGGGGGATCCCGAACGGGAAGCGGGAGCCGCTGCCCGCCGGGGCGCTCGGGCTGCACGAGTCCTGGGATGACGGGATGCCGCTCGGCTCCCTCCCGGTCGTGTTCGCGGTCGAGGGCCGGCGGGAGACGATCGCCGTCGAGCTGCTCGACGGCTTCACCCATGGGCAGCTGTTCTCGCCCGACGGCGCCGGCTTCGTGTGTTTCGAGCCGATGACCGCCCCCGTCAACGCGCTGGTGTCGGGGGATGGGCTGCGGGTGCTGGCGCCGGGGCAGAGCCTGCGGACGAGCTTCCGGCTGACGTGGACGAGCCGAGCGCAGGCGCCGCTGGCAGCGTGACCGTGACCTCCATCCCCCCGGCGGGCCGCGCGGCGAGCTCCAGGCGACCGCCCAGGCCCCGAGCGACCGCATCGGCGATCGACAGCCCGAGGCCGAACCCGCCGCCGGTGCGGGCGGCGGTCCGGTGGAAGCGTTCGACGAGCAGCGGGAGCTCGATCGGGTCGACGGGCGGTCCGTCGTTGACGACGGTGAAGTGGGCGACGCCGTCGTGCCGGTCGGTGGCGACGATCAGCCGACCGCCCGGGACGTTGTAGCGGACCGCGTTCTCCACCAGGTTGCCGGCCAGGCGGCCGAGGAGCAAGGCGTCGCCGAGCACCTCGGCGGGCCCCAGGCGAGCATCGAGGTCGAGCTCGCTGGCCCGGGGGATCGCCGTCGTCACCTCGCCGACGAGCTCGGCCAGGTCGACCCGCTCGCGGGCCTCGATCGCCTCCGAGCGCGAGAGCGTCAGGAGGGCGTCGAGCAGCCGCTCGGCGCGGTCGAGGACCGCGGTGATGCGGTCGGTGGCCGCGCGGCGGGCAGCCGGCGAGGCGGCGGGATCCTCGAGCACCGCTTCAGCCTCGGCCCGGATCGCGGCCAGCGGGGTGCGCAGCTCGTGGGAGGCATCGGCGACGAACCGGCGCTGGGCGGCGAATCCGCGGTCGAGGCGGTCCAGCATGGCGTCGAGGGTGTCGGCGAGCTCGCGGAGCTCGTCGCGGGGACCGTCGAGCGCGATCCGCCGGTGCAGGGTCGCCTCGGAGACCTGGCGCGCGGTGCCGGCGAGCACGGTGAGCGGACGGAGCATCCGCGCCGCCACCACCCAGCCGATGCCGACCGACGCCAGCGCCAGGACGCCGAGCACGCCGAGGCCGATCAGCCGCGCCTCGGAGAGCGTCTGGCTGACCGTGTCCCCCTGCCGGTTGTCCGCCGCGAGCGTCGGTCCGGGCCGAGCGGCGGCGGGCGTTCCGAGGGCGGCCGGCCCCGCCGGCGCCGGCACCGGCGCCGGTGCGGTCGACCCGGGCGGCGGCGGTGTGGCCGGACGGGGGGCGCGGTCGTGGAGGACCTGGCCGGTCAGCGCCAGCACGCCGAGCACGACGATCGTTCCCGACACGGTGACGAGCGCCGCGCACCACGCGGCGAGGCGCAGGCGGATCGAGGCGCGCCGCCTCATCGGGCGCCGGCGTTCACAGCGCATACCCCCGGCCGATGAGCGTGCGGATGAGCGGCGGGTCGCCGAGCTCGCGCCGCAGCCGGGACACGATCACCCGCACCGCCGAGGTGAACGGGTCGGCGTTCTCGTCCCAGGCGCGGAACAGCAGCTCCTCGGCGCTCACCACCCGGCCCTCGGCGCGCACGAGCAGCTCGAGCACGGCGAACTCGCGTTGGGTCAGCTGAAGCTGGCGCTCGCCGCGGCGGGCGACCATCCGGGCCGGGTCGAGCTCGAGCTCGCCATGGCGCAGGACGGCGGGGGCCGGCCGGGCGTCCCGCCGGGCCAGGGCGCGCAGCCGCGCCGCCAGCTCGGCGAGGCGCACCGGCTTGACCAGGTAGTCGTCAGCGCCGAGGTCCAGGCCGCCGACGACGTCCTCCAGCTGGCCCGCCGCGGTCAGCATCAGCACCCGGGCGGGGTCGCGTCGCTCGTTCAGCCGGCGGCACACCTCGTCGCCGTGCAGCGCGGGCAGATCCCGGTCGAGCACGATCGCGTCGTAGGCGACGACCGACGCCTTGCGCAGCCCCTCGACACCGTCGTGCGCCAGGTCGACGGTCAGGCCGGACCGGCGCAGGCCCACCGCCAGGGCCTGCGCCAGCCCGTTCTCGTCCTCGACGATCAGGACCCGCACGAGACGATTGTCACATCAGGCCGCCGGCCGACCACCGGAGCCGCCCGGACCACCCGGGCCGCCCGGGCCGCCGCCAGCCGAGCCGCTCGTATGGGGCTGGCTGATCTCCGTGCCGTGGAAGCAGCCGACCGTGTACGGGTACTCGAGGGTCGCGACGTAGTGGTAGATCCGCGTCATCCGGCCGTTCCACGGCACGACGCTCGTCGTCCCGTGGCAGGCGTCGAGCGAGCGGTTGGTCGGCATCGTCCCGTTCGCCGCCCTGACCACGTAGATCCCGTAGCCGTCGAGCGCGTAGCCGACCAGCGTCGCCTTCCCGTTCGGTGTCTTGTCCAGGATGCACGGCGGGATGTCGTGGTGGTGGTAGCTGTCCGAGGGGTCCGGATGGCCCGCGCAGACGTCGAGGACCTCGTGTGCCGCGGCGTCCCGGCCCTCGCCGTCGAGTGCGTTGAACAGCTCGACGCCGTCGCGCAGGATGCCGATCGGCCCGCCGCCCTCGCAGCCGGGATGGCCGGCCGCCACCGGGGCGGAGGACAGCGTCCACGTCGTGTCGTGCGCGGCGATGTGGTTGCCGTTCTGGTCGTACTGGTGCGCGGGGTCACTCGAGGCGATCGGGAACACCCCGGTGGTGTGGTCGATCGGGAGATCGTTGAAGCGGATGACCCGGTGGCGGCCGCTGAGCGTCACCTTGAAGTACCCGGTCGGCCAGCGGATGGCGCCGTTGACGGCGATCTTCGTCGTCATGTTCCAGGTGTGGTTCGTGGTGTCGATCCACGGCCCGTTCACCCGTGCGCCCCCGATCCCGCCGAAGTGGGTGATGCACGAGTCGACGTAACCCACCTTCGGCGTCGTCGACACGTAGCCGTCGCCGAGTGGCAGCGCCCGGGTGTTCAGCGCGCCGGCGGACACCGGCGTCGTCGCGTAGCGCTCGGAGCTGGCTCCGGCGACGACCGCCGCTCCGCCGCAGGCGCTGAGCGCCAGCGCCGCCAGGGGAAGCGTCGCCCACCGTCTCCGTCCGTTCCGTCCGTGCCCTCCGTCTTGCATGTCTCGCTCCTCGGATTGGGAATGCGCGGGGAGCATCGCGCCGCCGGTGTTGCACGGATGTGAACGATTTCCGGCCCCGGTCTACAGCAGCCGCCAGATCGCCACCACGCCGACGAGCACGATCAGCCCGCGGAGCACCGAGGGCGGGAGTCGGCGCCCGGCCCGGGCGCCGATCACCCCGCCGATCGCCGACCCGGCGGCGATCAGCCCGACGGCGCCCCACGCGACGTGCGCCGCGAACACGAACACGACGCCGGCCACGAGGTTGACGAGGCCGGCCAGCACGACCTTCGCCGCGTTGATCCGCTGGAGCGACTCGGCGAGCGACAGGCCGAGGATGGCCAGCAGGAGGATGCCCTGAGCGGCACCGAAGTAGCCGCCGTACACGCCCGCCACGAACACCCCGGCTAGCATCACCGGGCCAAGGTGGACGGGCGCTTGGGTCCCGGCTTCGGCTCGGCGCGCGGCCAGCGCCGCGGCCGATCCGCGGCTGAGCCACGATCAGCCCGACGGCGAGCACGATGAATGCCGGCACGATGGCGCGGAACGCCGACGCGGGCAGCGTCAGCAGCAGACGCCGCACCGAGCAGGCCTCCGGCGAGCGAGGCGACCGCCAGCCGCGCCGTTCGCCGCTCCTGACCGCGCAGCTCACGGCGGTAGCCGAGCGCGCCGGCCACCGACCCGGGCACGAGCCCGATCGTGTTCGACACGTTGGCCGTCACCGGGGCGTAGCCGAACGCCAGCAGCACCGGGAACGTGACGAGCGTGCCGCTGCCGACCACGGTGTTGATCGTCCCGGCTGCCACGCCGGCGCCGAAGATGGCCAGCGCGTGCAGGAACGTCACCGCCGCAGCGTACGGGGCCGATCGCCACACCCGTCAGCCATCTGTCATGATTCCGGTTCGTTGTGCGACGGGGAGCGTTGAGGATGAGAGAGCTGATGCGGCGCCGCGTCCGGGTGCGCGGCCTCCGCGTGCCCCTGATGGCGATCGGCCTGCTGGCGGCGGCGATCGTCTGCGCCGCCTCGGCAGGCGCCGCGGCCCTGCTCGACGGCGCTCCCACCGACCTGATCACCGCCGTCACCCACAGATCTCCAGGGCGGCACGAACATCAACACGGCGCCGGTGCAGCACAACCCGGAGCCGCCGCTCACCGCGGTCGCGCCCCCGAGCTGCGGTCCGGGCTCACATCCCGACCCGGCCACGCCGGACGGCCGCGTGCCCGCCTCGGTCGACGCGCAGGCGGATGCCGAGGGCGGCTTCACCTGCAACCTCGGCGTGGTGGCTCATCAGGGCGACTCCGGCGGCTTCAAGGTCTGGCGGTACTTCGACCGCCAGGGCCACGAGTGCGCCTTCTACGACACCGCGCTGCTGTACCCGCTGAACGCGCTGCGGCTTGATGGCACCTCACAGGGCGTGGCGGTGCTCGACATGACCGATCCGGTCCACCCGGTCCAGACCGACACGCTGACCTCGCTGCCGATGCTCTCGCCGCACGAGTCGCTGAACCTGAACCCGGAGCGGGGCCTGCTCGCCGCCGTGCTCGGCAACCCCGCGACCTACCCCGGGCTGGTGGCCATCTACAGCATCCAGAACGACTGCCGCCACCCGGTGCTCGACGCGGTCGGCCAGTACGCCCGCTGGGGTCACGAGAGCGGCATGAGCCCCGACGGCACCTTCTGGGCCACCGGCACGAGCTTCCCGGCTCTCGCCGCCATCGACACGAGCGATCCCCAGCACCCGCGGACGGTGTGGGACGGCAACGTCTACGTCCATGGGCTGAACATCTCGGCCAACGGGGATCGGGCCTACCTGGCCGACGCCACCGAGCAGAAGCTGATCATCCTCGACACGACGCAGATCGCCGAGCACAAGCCGAACCCACAGGTGCGGGAGATCTCGGCCCTCACCTGGCAGGGTGTCTCGATCCCGCAGAACGCGATCCCGTTCACCTCCCACGGCCACCCCTACCTGCTCGAGTTCGACGAGTACGCCACCGGGACCTACGGCGGCCAGTCCGAGGTGCCCGGCGGCGTGCGGATCATCGACATCGGCGACGAGCTCCATCCGCGCGTGGTGTCCGACATCCGCCTGCAGATCCACCAGCCGGCGGCGCACGCCGCCGCCTCCGGCGACCCAGGTGCCCTCAGCCCGGTGCAGGGGTACGCCAGCCCACTACTGCAACATCCCCACCCACACCGATCCGGCGATCGTCGCGTGCTCGATGATCGCCTCCGGCCTGCGCGTGTTCGACATCGAGAACGTCCTGCACCCACGAGAGATCGCCTACTACGTGGCGCCGCCGAGCGCCCGCGTGGAGACGGGTGAGCAGCCGAGCGACTTCGCCATGTCACGCCCCGAGTTCGCGCCCGAGCGCCGGGAGATCTGGTACACGGACGGAGTGGACGGGTTCTACGTCCTGCGGCTCGCGCCCGCCGCCTGGCCGGCGGCGGCCGACCCGCAGCTGACCGTGACGGTCGCCGATCGCCACGGCCGCGCCGGGACGCGCGTCGGCGTCACGGTCGGGATCGACCACGAGGGCGAGGGCGCCTTCCCGCTGAGCGGGGCGCTCCTCACGGTGGCCGGCCACCGGGTCCGCACGAACGCCCGCGGCAGCGCCTCGACGCTGCTGCGCACGACCCGGCGGCGTCGCTACCGGCTGGTCGTCACCGACCCGGGCTACGCCACGTTCCGCGCCACGGTGACCACCGGCCGCTGACCGGCTAGCGGTGCGGCGCGTCCTGCGGGCTCACGCCGTCCAGGGCGCGGAGATCCTCGGCGTCGAGCTCGACGTCGAGCGCGGCCAGGTTCTCCTCCAGGTGGGCCACCGAGCTCGTCCCGGGGATGAGCAGCAGCCGCTCGTACTGCGCCAACAGCCACGCCAGCGCCACCTGCGTCGGGCTGACGCCATGTCGGTCGGCCACCGGGGCAATCGCCGGGTCCTGGGCCAGCTTGGCCGGACCGCCGGTGAACGCCGAGCCGAGCGGAAAGAACGGGACGTAGGTGATCTGCCGATCGCGGCAGCGCTCGAGCACCGGCTGGTCGCTGCGGTCGACGATGCTGTAGGCGTTCTGCACCTCGCCGACGTCGATCAGCCCGAGTCCCTCGTCGAGCTCCTCCAGCCCGACGCTCGAGAGCCCGATCAGGTCGAGCTTCCCCTCCCGGCGGAGCTCCTCCAATGCCCCGAGCTGCTCGGCGAGCGGGACCGCGACGCCCGCCGATGCGTGATGTCGGCGCAGGTTGACGAGGTCGAGGCGCTCGACGCGCAGCGAGCGCAGGTTGTCCTCGACCCCGGCGCGCAGCTCGTCCGGCGTCTGCGCCGGCAACCAGCCGCCCTCCTCGTCCCGGCGAGCGCCGACCTTCGTCACGAGCTTCAGGTCCTCCGGGTAGGGATGCAGCGCCTCCCGGATCAGGTCATTGACCACGTCCGGGCCGTAGAACTGCGAGGTGTCGATGTGGTCCACGCCGAGCTCGACGGCGCGCCGCAGGACGGCGCGCGCGGCCGCCGGGTCGCGCGGGGGGCCGAACACGCCAGGGCCGGCGAGCTGCATGGCGCCGAATCCGATCCGCCGGATGGGCTTGTCGCCGAGGAACGTGGTCTGGTTGGTCATGGCCAGCAGTGTGTCCGGTCCGGCCGGGCGCGGCAAGATGGGTGGCGATCGATCGTGAGCGTTCCCCGCCCACCTGACCGCCGGCGCATCACGGCACTACCCGTGCTGGCCATCGCGTTGACGCTCTGCGCAGCGAGCGGCGCGCTCGCCCGGACGGCGGCCGGCCGCAGAGCCCGGCGCCCCTCCCCGTCGATCACGCTCCAGTGGGTGGGCGACATCGCGCTCAGCACCGAGCGGGGGCTGCCCCCGGGCGGCCTCGCGGCGGCGCTCGGGCCGGTCGCCGGCACGCTGCGCAATGCGGACGTCACGACCGGCAACCTCGAGGGGACCCTGTCGGTCGGTGGGGTCTCGAAGTGCGGCGGGATCGGTGGCGGGGATTGCTTCGCCTTCCAGGCGCCGCCGTCCACCGCGTTCGCCCTGCGTGGCCTCGGCTTCGACCTCGTCAACCAGGCGAACAACCACTCGCTCGACTACGGCTACGGCGGCCGCGCGCAGACCGCCGCCGCCCTGCACCGGGCGGGGATCGGGTTCACGGGCTTGCCCGGCCAGGTCACCACCCTGCGGGTGCGTGGCCTGCGCGTGGCGTTCCTCGGCTTCGCCCCGTACCCGAACACCTCGAACCTGCTCGACATCCCGACCGCCGAGCGGATGGTCGCCGCCGCCCGGCGCCGCGCCAACATCGTCGTGGTGTTCATCCACGCCGGAGCCGAGGGGGTGGGTGCGCTTCACGTCCCCGCCGGCACCGAGTTCTACCTCGGCGAGGACCGCGGTGACGCCCGCGCGTTCGCCCACGCGGTGATCCGCGCCGGAGCTTCGATCGTGCTCGGCTCCGGGCCGCACGTGATCCGCGGGATCGAGGACTACCGGGGGCGAATGATCGCCTACTCGCTCGGCAACTTCGTCGGCTACCACACGCTGGCCGGCGGCGGGGTGCTCGACGAGAGCGCGATCCTCCGCGTGCGGCTCGAGCCGGGCGGCCGCCTGGAGGCCGCGGACTGGATCCCGACTCGCCTGGATGGTGGCCTGCCTCGGCCCGATCCGGCGGGAGCGAGCGTCCACCTCGTGCGCGTCCTGTCCGCCGAGGACTTTCCCCGCGACCACTTCGCAATCCGGCACACCGGGGTGTTCCGATTGCCGACGCTGCCCGGCTGAGCCGCCCGTACGCCCTACGCGCTGAGCGTCCAGAACCCGTCGGCGCCGACATGCCGCTCAGCGGCCACGCGTCCGAGGTGCTCACGCGCCTCGGCATGCCCGAGGCCGGCCAGCTCCGCCACCTCGCGGGTGGCCAGCGGCGTGCCCGACCAGCGCAGTGTCGCCTCGACCGAGTCGGCGGCGGGCCGCCGCTCCATGCCGGGCACCAGATTGGCCAGCACGACGTCGTAGACCGCGAAGGGCTGGAAGCCCGGGACGGCGATCCTCACCCCGTCGCGCAACCGGGTGATCTCGTATGACGGGCAGGTGTACCGGCGGCCGCCCGACCAGTTGGCGAGCTTGTGGTCCAGAACCCGGGCGGCGGCCGCCGGACGCCGGGCGGCCTCCATGTCCGCCGCCAGCTCGTCGTCCACCCGCGGGTCCGCCATCCATCCCTCGAGCGCCCCCGGATCGATCCCCGCGCCCCCGGCCGCCAGCTCGAGCATCTCGGGCTCGTCGAGCAGCGCGTCGGCGGCGAAGTTGTGGACCCGGAGGCAGCGGAGCAACGGCCAGGCGAGCTCGGGCTCGTGGATCCGGGTGGCGACGACAGCGCGGCAGGCCGGGCGCGTGGCCGCCATCCGCGGCCGCTCCCGGGTGTCGATCGGCATCCCGTGCTCCCGCGCGATCCGGGCATACGCTGCGGTCTGCTCCTCCGGGGTGAAGCCGTGCTCGAGATACGTCTGCGCCGAGTCGGCGAGCACCACCATCCGCACCTCCCACTCGACGTCCTCGCCGTACAGCCACGCCAGGTGGCGACGGAACGGCTCGGCGCTGTAGGCCCACGGGCAGCCGGGATCGGTGTACTCGGTGATCCGGACCTCGGCCACGGGGCGACCCTACTACCGGGCGGCGGCCGGATCGAGCCCGACCAGGGCGGCCAGGCCCCCCGCGGCATCGACCATGTCGTCGAGCTCGGTGAGACCGATCGCCGGCGACGGGGCCGCGTGGGCCAGCCGCTGAAAGGCGTCGCGCAGGTCGGGCAGCGCTGCCGGCGGATCCGCGGCGGGATGCTCGATTCGCTCCGCCACACAGCCGAGCAGCGTGCCGAAGCCCTCCGACAGCTCCGCGGCCGCTGGCGACGGCACCCAGCCCGGCTCCTCGAGTTCGAGGCGGAGCAGGTGCGCGCCCTGGACCAGGCGGCGCGCCGCGGCGAGGGCGTTGCGGCTCCAGCCGTCGTCGAGCCGGTGGCGTCGCGGATCGGCCAGCGCGGCGGCGAGCGCCGCCTCGGCCGCCGAGCGGCAGCGGCGAGCCTGCCGGGCCGCAGATATCAGCTCCTCGTCCCGCGCGGTGCGCCGGCCCGCGAGCACCGCGACGACGTCCGCCACGTACCGCTGCTGCGCCCGGACGAGACTGGCGAGTGCCCGGCGCGCCGGCGGCGCGGACCAGGTCGGCCACAGCCGGTAGACGATCAGCCCGAACGTGCCACCGACGAGCGTGTCGAGCAGGCGGGCGCTGGCGATGGTGAACGTCTCCGGGAGGATGAGGTCGAGCAGCAGCACGACCAGCGCGGTGATGAAGCCGAAGCCGACGGCGAAACTGGCGCGGAAGGTGGCAAAGCCCGCCCATCCGAGGCCGGCGATCAGGACGAGGATGGCTCCCGGGGCCGGGTGCAGCAGCGTCCCGAGCCCACCGGCTACGAAGACGCCCAGCAGCGTGCCGAGCAGCCGCTCCGCACCCCGGGTGAAGGTGGCGCCGAAGTCCGGCCGCAACACGGTCGCTGCCGCCACGACCATCCAATAGCTGCGCTGGAGCGGCAGCTCGCGCGCCAGCAGCTCGGCGGCCGGAACCACGACCGCCAGGCGAATCCCGTGGCGCGCGGCGGGCGAATCGAGCGTGCAGTTGGCCCGCAGCAACGCGAGGTTCTGTCGCACCCGCGGGAGCGAGCGCCGCGTGCGCGGCTGGCGGCGGCGACCGCGCAGCCCGGTGTCCTCGCCCGCGGCGGGGGCGAGCGTTGCGATCCCGCGCAGCTGACCGGAGAGCGACTCGAGCCGCCGGACGATTCGTGGGTCGCCCTTCCCGGCGGCACGCGCCAGCCGTGCGAGCGCGGCGCCGAGCTCCTCGGCCGCCCCCGCGTCGCCCGTCAGCGCCCGAGCGGCTGCCTCGAGCGCCGCGCCGGTTGCCTCGCGGATCGCCTGCGCGACGTCGGGACGCGCCGCCGTGAGCAGGCGCCCGAGCGCGCTCAGCTGCACCCGGAGGCGGTAGCCCTCGGCGACCAGCACCCGCAGCGTGCTCAGCGCCGGGTCGCCGAACCAGGTTCCATGCGCGAGGACGGCCTGGGCGGCGTCGAGCGCGCTCGACGCCGGGACGCCGCTCGCGTCGGCGCCGCCGCGGGCCAGCTCGGCCAGCTCCCGGTACGCCGCGGCCGTCGCCGTGCGCTCGCGGCGCAGCGGCACGGTCAGCGGTCCGACCCGAGCGGCGAGCGCCTGCGTCAACCCGCCGGCGAGCACGTAGCCGGCCAGGCCGAGCGCCTGCGGGCCCGGTTCGCTGAAGCGGCCGAACACGACCGCGGCGATGATCGCCTGCATGCCGAGCGCCCCGCCGGAGGGCCCGAGCGCGGACAGCAACCCGGCGCTGGCCGCGAGCGCGCAGAGCAGTGCGAGGTGGACGGCGAGCACCGAGCCGGTGACGCAGCCGAGGAACGTCATCGTCGCCATCAGCGCCGCGTCGAGCGCGAGCAGACCGGCTACCGGCCGGACCGGGATCATCCGCCGCGCGATGCCGACGAGCATCGCGCCCGCGCCCATAGTCACGGCGGCGACGTGGTCACCGGCGGCCAGGCCGGCGATCAGCAGCGCCGCCACCGGGATGACCGTCTGCAGACCGGCGGCCCAGTCGACCGCTGCGGGGTCGAACTGGACCGCTGCCCGCAGCGCGGTGTGCAGCGCGGACGGGGCGAGATCCTCAGTCACTCAGCTTGCGCAGCCGCGCCACCAGGATTCCCGGCCGAGAATCCGAGCGTGAGTCGTCCCAGCGCCGGTCGGCGAACACCGTCTCGAAGAACCACCCCTGGCCGCTGGACTCGTACCGTCGCTGCAGGACCGTCTGCATGCCGGGCCCGAACCAGCTCGCCAGCTCCCACGGCAGGGACGCCGGCTCGGTGACGGTCGGCGCGTGATCGACTTCGACCACCAGGAGCAACGAGCCGTCGACCGCGAGCACCCGCACCATCTCCGCGATGGTGCGCTCGACGTCCTCGACGTGGTCGAGCGAGTTGAAGCTCGACACCACGTCGAACGACCCGTCCGCGAACGGCAGTGCCTCCGAACTGGCTTCGACGTAGCGCATCCGGTCCTCGTCGATGCCCAGCCGCCGATATCGGCCGACGAGGGGATCGATGCCCACTCGTTCGGCGGCCATCGTCGCCCAGTCCAGGCTCCCCGCCGGGCCGCAGCCGACGTCCAGCAGCCGCTTGTCCCGGTAGAAGTCGCCGCTCAGCCCGAACGGCTGCTGGAACAGGGCCGGGAAGTGGCCGTTCCCCGGCCGACCACCATCGCGGCGGAAGACCCCGCGCCAGAAATCCATCTCGGCGGTGCGCTTCATGCGCAGGCGGTCACCGCGGCCCCGGATCCAGAGCAGCGGCCGGTGGCTGCGCAGGGGCATCGACGGTCGTTCAAGCGGCAAAGGTGCGTTCTCGCAGGATCGGAGCGCCCACGGCGGCAGCGTACGCGACACGTCCTCCCGCGAACCCTTCCAAAGCACGCACCTCCGTTCGGCCAGCCGGGCCCAGTGCCTGTACCGTCCGCGGGCAGCGGAGGATGGGGTTGACGATCAAGCACAGCGGGCGCACAGCCCTCGCCGGGGTCCTCCTCGCGCTCGTCGTCGCCTCAGCGGCGACAGGAACCGCGAGACGGCCGCCGGCTCAGCCAACGCATTGGGTCGGCTCGTGGATGGCGGCGCCGAGCGACGCCAGTGCATCGCGCTCCATGTCCGATCAGACGATCCGGATGATCATCGCCCCGCACCTCGGGGGCAGCCGGCTGCGGCTGCACCTGAGCAATCGCTTCGGCACCGCTCCGATCACGCTCGGACCGGTGACGATCGCCATCCGCGGTCGTGGGGCGGCGCTCCGGCCGGCGACCCTTCGTCAAGTGCGATTCTCGGGCGCCCGGATGGTGACCCTCCCGCCCGGGCGTGACCGGCTCAGCGACCCCGTCGACCTGACGTTCACGCCGTTCCGAGAACTGGTGGTCAGCATCACGGTCCGGGGCACGGCTGCGCACCCGACCGAGCACTACACCACCCGCCAGACCAACTACCTCACCGCCTCCGACAGCGGTGACGAGGCAGGACAGACCTCGGGGACGGCGTTCACAACCACCCTGGAGGCGTCGGGCTGGTACTTCCTGGACGGGCTCGACGTCGTTGCCCCCAGGCGCATCGGCGCCGTCGTGACCTTCGGCGACTCCATCACCGATGGCTTCCAGGGCCATCTGTCCCCGGTCGTCGAAGATCTCTCCGCCGTCAACCAGAACGGCCGCTATCCCGACGATCTGCAACGCCGGATCGTTCGGGCGCGCCTGCCGCTGTCGGTACTGAACGCGGGGATCAGCGGCAACCGTGTCCTCCAGAACGGTGCGCTGTTCGGTCCTAGCGGCGTGTCTCGCTTCCGTCAGGATGCCTTGGCCCAAGCCGGCGTCAAGGACGTCATCGTGCTCGAGGGGATCAACGACATCGGTCAGACCACGGGCATCACCGCCGCGGAGCTGATCGACGGCTACAAACGGCTCATCCAAGCGGCTCGCGCCGCCCACATCTCGATCCAGCTCGGGACCCTCACCCCCTCCGGGGGCACGGTCATCTCGACCTACGGGGACGCGGCCGCCAACTCACTTCGAGAGGCTGTGAACCACTGGATCCGCACCCAGCACCTCTCGAACGGGATCATCGACTTCGATGCGGCCGTGCGCGACCCGTCAGACCCCAGCCGCCTCAAGCCCGCCGAGGACGGCTCCGACCACCTGCACTTCAACCTCACCGGCTACCGGGCCCTGGCTGACGCCGTTCCCCTCGCGCTGTTGCGTCACCTGTAGTCACGAGGTCCGCGCCCGCCGGTCGGGCCCTCAGCCGTCGTGGACCGGCTCGATCGCCACAAGACGGTGGGCGACGAACCAGCTCGGCCCGGGCGCAGCGCAGGTGAGCCCGGGCGCGTCGACCCGCTCTCGCCGCACCGTGACGTCGAGCAGGAGCTGCGGGCTGCGAACCCGCACCAGCACGGTCGCGCGGTCGACCGTCAGCGTCGACACCAGCGAGACGTCGCGGCCGCGCGGCAGCGCCAGATGCTCGTGCGTGAAGCCGATCGCGGCCTGCGCCGCGGGTGGGATGCCGACGCGCCCGCGCAGGAGCGCCTCGAGCACCTCACCCGCTTCGGCGGCGGCGACGAGCTCGGGAGCAGCGGCCGGCGGGACGCGCCCGTACATGAGTCCGAGCGGCAGAACGAGCACGGTGGGGGCAAACCGGCAGCCGCCCAGATGACTGGCCTGCCACACCCGGCCGGGGCGGGCGGCCGCCAGCGCCGCGACCACCGGACGGCCGCGCTGGGCGCAGCACGGGTCGTGCTTGCCGTGCGTGCAAACGAGGTAGAGCGGATCCGGGTCAGCCTCGCCCAGCGAACCATCCAGCGGGAGCTCGAGCAGGTCGGCGTCGGCGGTGAAGTCGCCCCAGCGCAGCGCCTGCGTCTCATCGCGGGTGTCGACGATCGCCCATCGCCGCTGCGCGCGCTGGGAGCTGCGTCCCGGGGGGCGGATGGCTTGGACGCGCACACCGTCCTCCCGGGCCCGAGCCTCGACCGCCCGCGCTGTCGCCGGGTCGAAGCGTGAGGAGCGCAACCCGTCCGATCCCCATGGGAAGGGCTGTTCGACGAGCAGCAACCGAGCAGCCGGGAACGCGGTGCCGAGCATGAGATCCCCGCGCTCCTCCGCGCGTGGCGCGCAGCGCTCCCGCGGCCAGCGCGGCGACTGCGAGATGCTCACGCCGGCACCAGCACGCCCTCTCGCAGCAGGCGGCGGGTCAGCATCAGCTGGTCCTCCGGATCCAGTCCCGGCAGCTGCGCAGGGGTGAAGACGTGCCCGTCGATGAGGACCTTGACGGCGTCGCACGTACTGGCCGGCAGGTCGATCGTCCGGTCGAGCAGCACGATCTTCAACCGCTCGTCGCCGTTGGCGCCGTCACCCGAGACGAGTTGCAGCCGCAACGCCCCGCGTCGACGCAGTGGGGTCTCGGCTGCCAGCGCGTCGACCGCGGCGAGCTGCGCCAGGGGGCTGATCGCCTCCGGGCGGGTGCGCTGCATGAGGTTGGTTGCGACCTGCTCGCCGATCCGCGCTGCGGGCACGCCCTCGAGGGCCGCTCGCAGGGCGGCAACGGTGGCGGCGAGGTGCGGCGCCAGGACGTCGGGGTCAGCGAGGTCGGTGCCCATCGGCAGTGACACGCGCAGCTCCGGGTCGTCCTGCACCGCATCGAACAGGAACCGAACGAGTTGGTAGCGGGTCAGCGGGTGCACGCCGACGGTCAGGTGGATCGACGTCTCCCCCAGCGCCTGGGCGGAATGGATGGTGCCGCGCGGCAGATACAGGGCGTCCCCTGGTTCGAGGACGGTGTCGATGAGCGCCGGCTCGCTGACTCGCTCGGCGATCTCGGCCTTGAAGGCGTCGAAGGGCTGGTTGTCCAACGGAGCCTCGACGACCGGCCGGTGGACGATCCAATGCTTGCGCCCGGACACCTGCAGGACGAACACGTCGTGCACGTCGTAGTGCGGAGCGAAGCCCTGATTCTGCGGCGGCGTGATGTACGAGTTGATCTGCACCGGGTGACCGAGCTCGTCGGCCAGCCGCGCCCCGAAATCCACGAGCGGCGGCCAGGTGCGGTGCAGGCCCTGCAGGACCAGCGTCGAGCCGTCAGCGATGGCGCCCAGCACCTTGTCGTCCGCCGCTTGGTCGGCGATGGCGGCTCCGGCCCCGCCGCCTCGGGTGAACGACGCCGCCGGTCGGACGGCGCCGTCCTTGGCCATGCGCAGGAACGGTGTCCGCAGCCCGCGCTCGGAGACCAGTCCGTCGACCGCGGCGGCAGTCAGCAGGTCGCTGAAATCCGATCCCAGCTCGGCGGCGCGCGACAGCCGCGGCGCCTGGCCCCAGTTCTCCTCGGCGAACGTGTGCGCAGAGCAGGCGACACAACGCGCCAGCGTGCCGCCCGCCCACGCCTCAGGCGTCACGTGTCGGAGTGGGAACGCTTCACGCGCCGCCGTCGGCGGGACCCTCGGGACCGGGCTCGGCTCCCCCGTCCGCACCGCCGTCGCCGGTCCCCGCGCCACCGTCCGCCGGACCCTCAGGACCGGACTCGGCGTGACCGTCGGCACCGCCGTCGCCCGTGCCCGCCCCACCGTCGGCCGGACCCTCATGACCGGGCTCCGCCTGGCCGTCCGCGCCGCCGTCGCCGGTCGAACGTTCGTCGTCGTCGAACATGACTGACCTCCTGATCGCTGAGCGGCGGCACCATATCGCCGGAGGGCGACCCTGTCGTTTCCAAAGCGCTACCCGTCGCCTTCAGCCCGCGAACCTCGCCGCGATCGAGAACGTCTGCCGGCCCGCTCAGCGTCCGACGAACTTCGCCGGACGTCGCTCGATGAACGACATCATCCCCTCCGTTCCGTCCGCGCTCTGGAGCAGTCCGACCATGTCCGGGGTGAGCCGAGCCGCGGCCGCGGAGTCTCCGTCGGCGAGGGCTCGCTGGGCCGACTCCAGCGTCGCACGCACGCCGAGCGGCGCGGAGCGCGTGGCGATTCCCACGGCGAGCTCCATCGCCCGCTCGAGCTGCTGTCCAGGCTCGGCGATCTCCTGTACCAGGCCGATCCGGTGGGCCTCCGCGGCGTCGTATTCGTCCCCCGTCAGCAGCCACCGCATGGCGTTGCCCCAGCCGGCCTCGCGCGGTAGGCGGAACGTCGCCCCCCCGAACGGATAGATCCCGCGCTGGATCTCGAGCTGCGCGAATCTCGTGTCGGCGCTGGCGATTCTGATGTCGGCAGCCAGCAGCAGTTCGATGCCGAGCGTCATGCACCACCCCTGCGTGACCGCTACGACCGGAGTCGTCCACGGCTTACCGTCGTTGCGCCAGGGGTCACGGGCATCATCGGGATACCTGAGGCTCCCCTCAGCCAGCGCCGGCCCCACCTCGGCGAGATCCAGGCCTCCGGTGAAGTGATCTCCGTGCGCGAACAGCACGCCGCATCGCAGCTCGTCGTCACGCTCGAGCGTTTCATAGGCGCAGCCGAGGTCGATCAACATCTCGACGTTGAACGCGTTTCGCTTCGCGGGCCGATCGAGGCCCATCAACAGCACGTGCTCGCGACGCTCGAGGGTGACGGTCGTCGCAGGGGAGGTTTCGGACATGACTGGCTTTCTGGTCGGAGGCGGATCGCGGCGGTCCGGGTGGATCGGCGGTTCGGGCGGCAGCGCAGTTCGTATTATGCTGCTCGTCATAATCCAGCCGATGCCGCGACGATCCCCAGCCAGGGCCCGGATGATCCGGAGCCAGGCGCTCCTGCAACGAGAGCGCGGCGTCGCCGGCACGACCCTGCCCGACGTGATCGAGCACAGCGGGGCGCCCCGCGGGTCGATCTACCACCACTTTCCCGACGGGCGGGCAGAGCTGGCCCAGGAGGCAACCAGATTCGCCGCTGACTGGATAACCGGCAGCCTGGAGCGCGCGCTGGCCTCGGGTGACGTGCTGGCCGCCCACGGAGCGTTCGTCGAACAGTGGCTGGGCGTGCTGAGGGACAGTCGGTTCGGAGCCGGCTGTGCGGTGGCTGCGGGCGCGCTCGCCGGCCCGCCTGACCGGGGCGCAATGCGCGCGGCTGCTGACGGGTTCCGCCGGTGGGAGGGCCTGCTGCGAGACGCCTTCGAGCGGCACGGCATCGAAGGCGGGCGGGCGGAGACCCTCGCCGTCTCGTCGATCGCCTCGATCGAGGGTGCGCTCATCCTGTGCCGGGCGGAGGGCAGCACCAGGCCGCTCGAACGGGTCGGCGCCCAACTCCAGCATCTGATCGCCGAGGAGATCGGCGTGGCCGACCGGATGGATCCGCAGCAATGGAAGCCGTGAACACCCCCAGCCTCAGCGCCGGCGAGAAGACCGTGATGTGACCAGCGCACGCCGTCCGTCCGAGGATCCCAACGAGGCGGTTCATGCCAGCGCGGGCCGCCGGCGCGTGCGCGAGGCGGCGGCGGTCCCCCGTGACGTGGTGCGGATCGTCTATCGAGACCCAGAGCGCGTCTGCGAGCAGATGACGCTCTTTGCCTCGCAGAGGCTTGCCGATCGGTCGCGGGAATGGGCCGAGACGGCCCGCACAGCGGCTCCGCAGGCCGACGTTCGCCAGATCGCGGATCGCCTCGGATCGCAGTCGGCGCGGATCGCGCGGATCGAGGGCGCGGTCGCCGGAACGCCCTTCTACATAGCGCTCGTCCCTGGCTACATGAACTATCTGTGGCAGGAGATCCGCATGACGTTGCGGCTCGCCGCGCTCTACGGTCGCGACCCCGGCGCGCTTCGCACCCTCGCCGAGGTGCTCTGGCTCCGTGGCGTCTATGAAACCGTCGAGGCCGCCACCGAAGGGCTGTTGACCGTGCAGGCCGGCGACTTGCCCCCTCAGCCCGCGCATCGGCGCTCACCGCGGGTGTGGATCCGAAGCGTTCGCCGCCTCTTGATCTTCGGCGGATTCCTGTCCCCTCCGCGCAGCAGGCCTCACCATGGCCTGCTGTCCTGGCTGCGCGACGGTGTCGGCCTGCTGGCCGGAGCGGTCGTGTGGGTGGTCACGTGGATCTTCCCGGCGACGCTCATGATCGCGATGGCCTGGGGTTGCCACACGCATGCCCGACGGCTGTTCCGGACCGCGGTGGGCTACTACGCCGGCGAGCCGACCGCCCCGAAGAGCGGCCGTGACCGTTTGCTCGAACTGCGCAGCCATTCCGGGCGGGATCTCCTGCACGGACTCGCGCTCAGCGTTTCGATCCTGACCCCGATCGGCTTTCTCGTCCTCGCCACCCGCGTCCGTGAACACCTGGGCCTCGACGCCATCAGCGGCCTCGGGGTGTTGGTCGCGGTATCGCTCGTGCTCGCGGCCGCCGTGTACGGCAGCCGGCGATGAACGAGCGGGCTGCGTGGCGAGCGGAGCGGCTTACAGGTCCTGGCGGTCCTTGACGCCGAGTTTCTGCATCGCTCGGTAGAGGTGCGACTCGACCGTCCGTACGGATACGACGAGCTGGTTGGCGATCTCGGCGTTTGACCGTCCGCGGGCCGCGAGGTCGACGAGCGCCTGGCGCGAGACGGAAGCGCCGCCGCGCGCTCCGGGCTCAGGCGTCGCCGAGCGACTGCCCGACGGGCGTGTCGCCCAGTTCGCCGTCCGACGGGATCAAGGCGCCATCGTCCGCTGTCGGCACGTCGCCCGATTGTTCCTCCGGGTGGAGCGCGGCATGCTTCCGAGCATCCTTCCTGGCTTGCTTGTCCAGCCGACGCTCCCGAAGCTTCCGCTCGCGGTTGAGCTTCGACATCGTTGTCTTCTTCTTCGAGCTTGAAGCCATACGTTTCCTCCTCCTGAGGCCTGGTGTCCGACGGCCCCGCACTCATAGCGATATGAGACGAAACGAGCGGGCCTCGAAGAGCTCGAAGATCTCCGGCGTTCCCTCTCGCCGCACACCAACACGCGGTTGTACGTCTCCCCGGCCCGCACGTCTCCGGGGAGCGGGCCCAAGGCGAGCGACCGCCGATGGACGACCGCTCGCGTCGTGCCCGTGCCTACAGCGTCTGGACGTTCGCGGCAGCCGGTCCCTTGGGACCCTGCTCGGCGTCGTAGCTCACCTTCGCGCCCTCAGCCAGAGACTTGAAGCCGCTGCTTTGGATCGCGCTGTGATGCACGAAGAGATCCTTGCCGGAATCATCAGGAGTGATGAATCCGAAGCCCTTCTCGTCACTGAACCACTTCACGGTACCTGTTGCCATGTGTCCTCCGAGATATGTGCACTGCGGACGCGGAGGTGCAAAAGCAACAACTGCGAAAACGCCGGGCACTGCTTCGTCGAGCGGATGCCCGACCTGCGCATCCAGTCTAGCGCCAATCCAGGTCAGTCCGTCAAGAGCGCGACGACGATGCATCCGGGTCGGACCGTCGTTCGGCCGCACGGAGCCGATAGACGCTTCGAGCTACCGAGGGCCTGATCACGAGCAGAGTCGGCCTGGCCGGTGCGACGGACGGGATGTTGGGATTGGGAACGCGCTGGTGCTGAGCGCGTGCGCGGCGAGGACCGCGGGGACAACCAGGGCCAGCGACGCCTCCGCCGTCTCCACGCCACAGCCAGCTGCGATGCCGGGCGACGTCCGGTGGTATTGGGAGTACTGACCGGCGAGCGGGTCCCGTTCGGCTGGGACGAATCAACAAGTCACTCTAGGAGCCGGTGCAGTCAGTGCTCGGCTCATAGCTGGTCGACGTCAGGCGCGGGCTGCGCAAGAACCTGCGGGTAAGGTCACACCCCCGACTGCTCGCCGGCCTCGCGCTGGCATGCAGGCAGGATCTAGGGCGAGATATGACTCATGGAGCGCCCGGATCGGTGAGTGCTTCGAGCACGAATACTTCAACGGCCAGGTCAGGGTCGATGTGGTTGTCGCTCATGAAGCCAATCACCCTGCGCCCGGTCAGCTCCTCGATCTCCAGGCTGACATCCGCCTCCATCACGGCTTGCCAGCGTCTGCGCAGATCGAGCACGGCTGCTCCTTGGCCGGCGTCCGCGAGGGTTTGCTCACCGCGCGTGAGGCTGTCCTGGAGCACGACAAAGACGCCGTTGTCCCCGATCGTCGTCTTCGCCTTCGTAGGGCCACGGCCGGTGGTGCGTGCGAGCGCCTGGACGACGGTGTTTGATATCGCAGCAGCGAGTTCGCCGTCCGGTCGCCAGCCGTCGGGCCCGATCATGTCCGGCCGCCGTCGATGCGTGCAGAGGGGGTCATCGGATCCCCCTTTCTTGATCGTCCCCCGGTCGTGCCGGCCGGGACACTCCCATAGCGAGGACGTCCGAGTCTCCTCGCTTCTGGCTCGATGTCAAGCGCGCGCGGGGACGCGCTGGCATGCGAGCCGGGGCAACCAGGCTCAGCACCCGCTCTCGGTACGGGCGGGTGATCGACGCAGTCGAGCACTCCGCGGCACCGGGCCCGCGGCTCCCGCCGAGCCGCGGAAGACACAACGGAAGCTATGCCTGCGCCGCACCGCGCTCGACGGCACAGCCGAACCGGCGCTGCTTCCACCGCAATTGCCTACGGCCTAGCTGGTGGCGAGCCAGTCGCCACGAGTCGCGCTGTCAAGCGCGCATCCCGGCGCTGAATCATTGGGTCGCGCAGCGACCAAGCGAGGAGCCACAACGCCGCTTTGCGATCCTGAGGCAGCCGAGCGCCCTCGATCAGATCCTCCACGCACGTGAACGGCATCCCCTGCTCCATCATGGCCTCGACCTGCTCGCTTCCCCGGTCGAACGAGATTGACGCGGTCTTTTTCATCTCCGCGCATCCTTTCTGAGTCCCGCCGAACTGCACGTAGCCGTGCAGCGAGCAGTCCTTTTGTGTAATTTTCGGCGTAGCACAGATCGGTCCGGAGCGCGACCGTGGGCCTCGCTCTTTGCGAACGAAACGGGGGCTAGGCCAGACACCTCGTGTCCCGCTGACATCTGGAGCCGGAGCAGCCGGATTTGGACCCGGTCCAAGTTCGAAGCGATCTGACGGCTCATACGTACCGTGCGGTCCGGCCATCGCTCGTGCATGTGACTTTCGTCGGTGGAGCAGCAGGTCAGGCAGATGCTCCACCGCACCGGCCAGTGGGGCCATGCGGTACGCCAGCGGCGAGGCGCGCCGTGTCGCCACGGGCATTGAGCAACTCACGGAACGCGAGTCAAGTGGGCTCAGGACATCGCTGCGGGGTTTCCCCGCGCGGCATCCCGGAAGCGAGCCGCTGGTCAACCAGCGGCGCGACTGCAACCGCCTGCTCTCACGGAGACATGTGATCAGGCTGGCGGCTCGCCGCCCGGCCGCGTGTGAGCAACGCGGCTGACGCGACCCGCTGGCGCATGGTCATCGAACCGATGATCTTGCCTTCGCCCACTCCAAGGCGGCCGAGGAATTGCCGGGATCGGACCTCGCCCCAATGGCGCTGGCTGACGAGCAGTTCCCCGATCGTCATGCTGGCGATCTCCCATCGCGAGCTGAGGATGACCTCCGCCGCCGTCAGCTCATCAGCCGCTATGCGCCGCTTGAGCTGTGCGCGAGCGCTTCGCACCCGGTTGGCGCGCTCCAGGGCATGCAGCCTCTGGGCGCCGTCGATGTTCCTTGCTGTGGAATTCATCGCGCCTCCACGATGCCGCCAATGGTTAGACGGCTGTAGCGGGTTCACCCGTCTAACCCGAGAGGCTGCCGGAGGCAACGAGCTACAGCAAAGGCTCAATAACTGCAGCGCCTGCGGCGAGCCTAGCTTGCGCACTCATTCCCACCGGCGGCGACCGCGCATCCGGTGAATGAGAGGCTACCCCCGCGTTTCTTCAGATCAAGCCCAACACGCCAGTCGAACCAGACACCCCGCGCTGTCCGGTCTTTTTCGACGGCCACCGGCACGGTTGAGAGCAGTTAGCGCAGGTTGTGGCGGGTCAGAATTGCTGGGTTCGGGACATGGTTCGGGACACGCCTTCAGGCTGGCGGGAAGACATCAGCCAGGCGGCCGAGGAGAGCCTTCCGGCCAGCCGCGTCGATCGGGCCATCGGCGTTGAGCCGCTTGGCGACCGCATTCGGGTAGGCGAGCAGGTGCCCGCGGAACGTTTGGGTGCGCTTCGGGACGATCCCGCGGCCATCGACCGGACCCCCGAGTACCTCGACGGCCTGCGCCGGCTTCTCGCTGAGGAACCCACCCCGCGGGAATTCTTCGACACGATCGTCGGCCGCTACCCGGACTGGCTCAACCGCAGCCCAGTCTGGTACAACGCGCACCTGCTGCTCGGCGCACCGTTCCCGACAACTGAGGGTCAGGAAGGTCGCTGACCATGACAACTCCCGAGGTGCTTCAGGAGGCCGGGCGCATCGCCGAGCTCGCCCGGGACCGAGCTGCCGAGATCGAGCGGCGGCGGCGGCTGCCGGATGAGCTACTCGAGGCCTTGCGCGGCTCGGGGCTGATGCGGGCCGGCGCGCCCGCGGAGCTCGGCGCGCTCGAGGCGCCCCCCGGCCTGCTGCTCTCGTGCGCTGAGCGGATCGCCCGCGGTGACGCCGCGACCGGATGGTGCGTGTCGATCGCCGCCACATCGAGCCTGCTGGCCGCCTACCTCCCGCACGACGTCGCGCAGGAGATGCTCGGCCACCCCGACGCGGTCGCGGCCGGCGTCTGGGCGCCGCGGGGGAGGCTGACGCCGGCCGACGGGGGGTACCGCGTGAGTGGCCGGTGGCCGTTCTGCAGCGGCATCGAGCACTCCGACTGGTTCTTCGCGGGGGCGGTGCTCGTCGACGGTGGCGAGCAGCCGCGCCCGCGGATCGTGGCACTCGCGGTCGAGGAGATTGAGATCCTCGACACCTGGCATACGAGCGGCCTGGGCGGCACGGGCAGCCATGACGCCCAGGCCGACGATGTGTTCGTGCCCGAGTCGCACGTGTTCTCGATCGTGGACACGCCACCGCAAGCCCGGACGCCGCTGTATCGCTTCCCGCTGTTCGGCTACTTCGCCCTGTCGATCGCGGCCGCCGCGCTCGGGAACGCTCGTGGCGCGATCGACGACCTCATCGAGCTCGCCGTGGTCAAGGTCGGGGAAGGCGCACGGCGGACGCTCGCCGAGCGTCCAGCCACCCAGGCCGCGGTGGCCGAAGCCGAAGCGGCCCTGCGTGCGGCGCGCGCCGGCTACTACGCCGCAATCGAGGAGGCATGGACCGCGGCCCAGAACGGGGAGGTCGATCTCGACTGCCGACTCGGCCTGCGCCTGGCCGCGACGTTCGCGGTGCGGACCGCCGCCGAGGTGGCGCGCTCGATGTACGACCTGGGGGGCGGCACGGCCATCTACGACGCCTCGCCGCTGCAGCGCCGCTTCCGCGACGCCCACGCGGCGACAGCGCACTTCCAGGTCAACCCGGCGACCTGGGAGCTGACCGGCCGACTCCTGCTCGATCTGCCCACCCGGACCGAGCAACTGTGAGCCCCGGGCGGCTGGGCGTTGTCGCGCCGTTCTGGCTCGATCGTCCAGACCTCGAGGTCCTCGACATCGCAGCGCGGGCCCCCGAGTACGGGTTCGAACGGATGTGGATCGGCGAGATGGCGACCTTCGACGCTTTCGCGCTCGCCACCGCTGTCGGCCTCCGCGCGCCAGGCCTGCGACTGACGGTCGGCCCGCTCGCGGTGAGCGTGCGCACGCCGGTGGGAATTGCGCTCGGGGTCAGCTCGGTCGCCACGTTGACCGGGGTGAAGGTCGACGTCGCGCTCGGCGCCTCCAGCCCGGACATCGTCACGGGGTGGCACGGCCGACCCTACGAGCGCGCGGCGCCACGCATGCGCCAGAGCGTCGAGGTGTTGCGGGCCCTGTTCGCCGGCGACCGTGCTGCGGCGGACGGACCCGATGTCCGGACGCGCGGGTTCCGGCTTCGCTCGCCCCAGCCCGGCACCACGCTGACCGTCGCCGCCTACGGGCCGCACATGACCCGCGTGGCGGCCGAGCAGGCCGACCAGATCGTGCTCAACCTCGTCACCCCGCAACGCGTCGCGCAGGCGCGGACGGCGATCGACGCCGCGGCCCAGCAGGCGGGGCGTCCCCGCCCGGCGCTGGCCGTCTGGGTTCCGGCGGCACTCGACCCGGGCCCCGAAACGCTCCGTCAGCTCGCCGGCCAGCTCGCCGTCTACCTCCGCCCCCCCGGGTACGGGGAGATGTTCGCGGAGCTCGGCTTCGGTGAGCTCGTGGAGCGTGCGCGCGGCGGCGAATCTCGCGCGACGCTCGTGGATGCCGTCCCGCTGGAGCTATTGCAGGCCGTCGGCGCCGTCGGTGCGGGCGGCGAGGTGGCCGGCGCCGTCGAAGGCTATCTCGAGGCCGGCGCCGATCACGTCGGGATCGTCCCCGCCACTGCCGAGGACGCCGCCGGCGCCCGGACCCTCGCGCTCCTCGGCGGACGCGCGGCGCCCGAACCAGGAGGCCGCCCGTGACCACCCTCAACGCGCAATGCCGCCTCGCAGCGCCACCGGGGGCCTCCCGCAGCCGAGCGACTGGGAGATCATCGAGCAGCCCGTGGAGGCACCCGGCGAAGGCAAGCTGCTCGTCGAGGTCACGCACGTGTCGATCGATCCGGCGATGCGATCGTGGATGGACTCAGGGCGGTCATCCGTCCCCGCGGTGGAGGTCGGCGAGGTGATGCGCGCGGACGCAATCGGAAGCGTCGTGGAGTCGTGTCATCCGGGCTTCGCCGGTGCGGGGGCCTTGCCGACCAACAGACGGTCCAGGCCTGGATCGCGGACTCCGCCGCCGAGATCAGCGCTGCGCGCCTCATGACCCTGCACGCCGCGGGGCAAATCGACCGCGACGGCGTCGAGGCAGCCCGCGAGGAGATCGCATTGATCAAGTTCTACGGCGCGGGTGTCCTGCACGACGTGATCGACCGCGCCATTCAGGCGCACGGTGCGCTCGGCGTGTCGACCGACCTGCCACTTGAGGCGATGTACCGCCACGCCCGCGACGCGCGCATCTACGACGTGAAGCTGATCGTCGCGCCCCGCCCCTCACCGCCCGCGCCGATCGCGTCGCGCGACAGGCTCGGCGCTCTGTTCTCAGAGCCGACGCGGGGACTCGAACCCCGGACCCCTTCATTACGAGTCGCCCTTTGCAGGGCATTTGCTGCAGATACAGGCGATCGTTTCTAGTTAGAGCAGTTAGCGCAGGTCAGAATTGCCGAGTTGGGGACACGTTTCGGGACATCTTTCGCGGACCCGTGGTCGGCCCGCTGGCTCAGTAGACGAACGCCCCGAGCGCGTGAGCGACCTCGACCGCGCGAAGCGGGCCTAGTCGAATCGCCCAAGCCCCGCCGAGCTCCTGGCGGACGGAGTGAGGGATGCCGTGCTGCTCGAGCTCCTGCTCGTGCTGCTCCATCCGCTCATAGCCGGACGCGCCCTGGAAGATCGCGTCGAGCCCGTAGCGGCCGTCATCGAGCGGCCACAGGCTCACCCGGTCGGGTACCGGTCCGGCTTTGATCGGTAGCTGATCGCTCACCAGCGTCGGATCGGCCGCACTCGCCTGCAGCTTGAGCGGTCGACGGGTGCGCGGCGTTCCGCTGCTCGTATTAGCCCGTAGGGGAAGCGAGAGGCGATGAGCGCTTATCGCGCAAAAGCAGCGACGCGGGCTCGACGAGCCCTGTGGGCAGATCCGTAAACGGAAGTGACGTGGCCGGCAGTCAGGAGACTGTGGTTTCGCCACCGTATCGCCGGACGTCAACCTCCAACTCCAAGAGGTCAACCGGGGGCGCGGCATCGTGCCAGGTGATCCCGTCGACGGTGACGATCCCGCGGTCCGATAGAACCTCACGAATCAGCGGAAAGGCAAGGTTATGCGCCGCGTACAGGTGCACGGCGACGGCGTTGTCCCATTGCGCGCCGAGCGCAACTACGCGGTCCGCGACGGCGCCGATGACGAAGCGAAGCTTCTCCATCAGCGCATCGGCGCTGGTTTCCCCTAAGCGGATGATGTCCTGCGGGCCGGTCGGATTATCAGGCACCTCTGGGACGCCTGAGACGACGAACGTCTTGACCGCAGAATCGTCATCGACGGTGTAGGAAAAACCCCGGACCGCCGGGCGAGGCGGCGCCCCGGACGTCGGAGCGACGTTCGTTCGCGCCAATGGGGACGACCCATCCCGCAACAGCTCCCACGCGTCCAGCTGCGCGAGATAGTCACCGTTGAACGCCAGAAAATCCTCCAACGATCGCGCAGCGGGCAACAGCAAATCGAACCCACACAAAGCCGCCAACGGACGCCCGATGCCATCCAGGAACCGGCGTACCGCGTCGTACCCCTCCGGTAAGAGAACCGGATTGGTGAGCACCGCTCGGTGGATGGTCGCCCCCGGACTTGCAACCACCCCATTGCTGGCAAACGGCGGCCCTGGGATGAACCCATACCCGCCGTCTGCAGTCTCGAGCGTCATCGGCCTCCCGGTCGCAAAGTAGTGCGAGCATAACCAAGGCTTCCCCGGCCACCAGGGTCACCGGCCCTAGCCTGAGCTGCCTGCGTCTTGTTTCTTCCGCGAGCCCTCTCGCGTGGATCCGATCGCCAGCAGGCCCGAGGCGCGGCGTCCGAGCCAGTCACGGCCTCGCGATTGCTTTTGTCGCTCGCGGGGCCGGCGACTGACGATGCCTTTGGCGACGATTCGTTTGCCGGCGTGCCGCAGCTAGCGTCCGAGTGATGGAGTTCAGCCGCGAGTTGCGCGACGACGTCCTGGCCGGAGACATCACGCTCTCGGTTCGTCTGTGGAAGCGACCACGCGTCAAGCAGGGCGGCCGCTACCGGATCGGCCTCGGTGAGATCGAGGTCGACTCCATCGAGCTTGTCCCCTTCGCTTCGATCACTCGGAACGACGTTCGACGTGCCGGCGAGCCCGACCGCGAGGCGCTGCGTCACCGCGCCGCGCACGCCGGGCCGATCGGCGAGGAGACGCTCGTCTACCGAATTGAGTTTCACGTGGTGGGGCCGGACGACTGAGCCACACGAAGCGCGGTCCGCGGCCGCTCGGCATTCCGGTCGCTGACGCGGCGAGTGCTTTCGCGTTTCGAGCTCGACGCCGCTACACGATCGCCTTGGCGACGTCTCGATCACGCCGGTCGACGGCTGCGCACGAGTGCTCGTCGGGCGAAGCAGTGCGGAAAGGACCTGCCTCGCTCTAGCCAGTCGGACTGTCCACCCCAAGCCGCATCGCGTTGAGGACCGCCCCGCTGAGGATGAGCAACGCGACGACGTAGAACCAACCGAGCAGGATCAGGATGAACACGATCGTCGTGCCGAACCGTGCGATCGTGGAGATGCTCGTCAGGTAGAGCGGGAACGCGAAGTCGACCACGCCGATCGCAATGGTTGCGCCGAGCGCTCCTGGCCAGACGGCCCTCCAGCCCACCGCCCGGTTTGGCACACGCGCATAGATCACCGCCAGGCTGCCGAACAGCACCGCGAGGCTGACCAGTAGCGAGACCGCGTAGACGGCTCCCGTTACCCGAGCGAGGTCGAATGGCAGCGCCGACGCGCCCGCCTGCAGGAAGCTCTGCACCGCCGGGACAAAAACGGTCGCCATCATGAACAACAGCACCACGATCAGCATTCCGAGCGCGAATCGCTTCTGCTTGAGCCACGTACGGGACTTGCAGTGGTAGATCCGGGCAAACGCGGTGTCGAGCGCTCCCCAGAACGACGACGCGAGCCACAAGCTCGCCAGCAGGGCGAGTACGCCGGCGCTGGTTGTGGAGCTCTGGATCTGGTCGAGCAGCGAATCGAGCGTGTGCGCGTCGGCCCCAGGGAAAACGTCGCGCAGGTCACGTAGGACACTCCCCTGCACTGAGTGGCTGGAAAGGATCTGACCGCCCACGAACAGCGCCACCAGTGCGAGCGGGATGACGCCCAACAACAAGTTGTAGGCGACCATCGCCGAGGAGCCGGTGACGTTTGCCTCCATCATCATGCGCCAGAACCGTCGCAGCCCGGCGCCCGACCGGCGAAGTCTCACCCGGCGCCCAGTCCGCTTGCCGCGCTCCGGACTGCCGAGCTCACCCTCCGCCCTTTGCGGGACCCCGATCGTATGAGACTCTTCAAGGCGCAGAGGTCGGTGGATCGTAGGTGCGCCGGCCTGAGAGTTGATCACGCAAAGTCGGCGGCGCTAATCCCGTCAGCGTGCCCGGCCGGCCATCGCACCAGCTCAATCCGAGCCGTCCGGATCGGTGAGCCAGGAGGGCCTCGGGCCGTCAGGGCCGTGGGGATGGTGCTCGGGCTCTGACTGCAGCCCACGCTGCTGAAGTGCCGCCACCGTGTCCTCCAGCTGGTCGAGCTGGATAACCAAGTGGCTGAATCCGCTACCGATCTGCACCGAACCGTCGGCTGGCCGGTGCACGAGCTCGAGGGAGACGACGTCCTCGCCGGGGAACTGCAGCATCGTCAGCGTCGTTCCGTTGCCGAGACTGGTTCGTCGGACCTCGTCGTAGCCGAGCGCACGGTAGAAGTTCAGCGAGGCGGCCAGGTCGGTGACCTGCCAGGCCGGATGCAGCGTCTTCATTCGGGTCGACTCTAGGCGGTCCGAAGTTGGGTCCGAGCGCCAAGATTCTGCGATCGCTCCTTTCGGCCCACGCGCGCGACGACCAGTGAGTGCTTCGGCGACGAACGAGCGGCCACACCACGACGCGGGCGGGCTAGAGCATTCACGCGAAAGCTATTGCGCGGCTTCCGCTCGGCGTGGTGCCGATCCGGTCGTCGGTGCTTAAGCATGGGCGGCCTGGGGAGCGCGCCGTGTCGACCCTGCTTCCCGCGCAAACCGCGTCTCTTGGCGAGTCGCGGCCGAGTTGCGTCGCGACACGACTGCAGGTCTCGGTCTGCGTGGAGGCCGACCGTGTGTGCAGACCGACCCACGCAGAAGCCTCAGCCCGCTCGGCGGCTCCTGAGAATTTCCTCGTGAACGGGAAAGCCAGCGCAGGCTGGCGCGCGCCCCAGAGGGACGGCCGAGTCCGCCTGGCAAACGCGCGGGACGCCAGGGGATGAACGGCGTTTGCTCAGGTGATAGCCGTGTGCTACTTTCCTAGCAGGAAAGTGGTTTCCAGCGAGGAGGCAGCTATGCATACCCAACCATGTCAGCCGGCCAGTCCCGGGACACGCGGCGGCGAGGCGGCGGCCGCGCTGGCCGAGATCAAGCGCCGGCAGGAACGCGTCATCAAGACGGTGCTTGTGCCGGTCTGGTACTGGTGGGTCATGGCGGCCGGGATGGTCGCCATCGGGGTCGCCCGGGACAACGGGAGCGCGGTCGTGCAGGCCATCACGATCCCGCTCGCCGTGCTCGTCATGGCCGGGGTAACCGCTCGGATGATTCCGGTCGTGCGCCGGCGGGTCCAGGTGCACAGCACCACGCAGCCTGGTGCTCGTGGGGCGGCCGCGATATTCGCTCTGATAGTCCTGGTCGACGGAGCGATCATCGCCACAGCGGCTAGCCTGGCCGCGGCCCACGACACCGATCCGGCCACGATCGGCGCCGCCGCCGGAGCAGCCGTGATCGTGATCGGCGGGCCACTGGTGAACCGGTACCTGGGCGCGCTCATGCTGAGCAAGGCCCGGCAGCCAATCAGCGACGACGCATCGCAGGCCAGGACTCAGAACCCATGAGCACGGCTCGCTTCGATGAGCTGATTCACGCACCGACGAGGCTGGCGATCGTCTCGCTGCTCGCAGCGACCCAATGGGCCGACTTCAGCTACATCCGCGATGAGCTTGGTCTGTCGGACTCGGCGCTATCCAAACAGCTATCCACGCTTGAATCGGCTGGCTACGTCGAGATCCGCAGAACCTTCATCGGCAAGCGCCCGCGCACCTCAGCCAGCCTCAGCCCACATGGCCGCCGGGCATTCGACCAGCACGTGGCCGCCCTCCTGCAACTCATATCCACAGGCCAGCAAGATGCCGACCCGCGGCCGGCCGTGGAAGCCGCGCGCCAAATCCTGGGACGCTGAGCAGATGCCTGGCGACGAGGCTGAGGAGCCATCAAGATTGCTGAGTATTGGTGAATCCAGGACCCCCCAAAGTTGGGGGCTACTCAAGCTCGTTTGGAACTCGTGGTCGGCTTCGGAGCGGAGGCTTAGGCCGGTCGAGGTCCGAGTAGGTCCCAACGATTACCGGAGACATCGAGGAAGACGGCGACCCGTCCATATCCTTCCGTTCGCGGCTGCGTCACAAACTCGACGCCGTGGTGACGCATGCGCTCGTAAGCAGCGGCAAAGTCATCGACGCGCAGGAATAGACCAACACGACCGGCAAACTGTTGTCCCACCGCCTGCGCTTGCTGTTCTCCGTCTGCCTGCGCAAGGAGGAGCGCCGTGGTCGCGCTAGGCGGTCGAACCACGACCCACCGCTTGGGTCGGCCGTCGTTGGTCACGGCGGGCGAGTCTTCGAGCAGCTCGAAGCCGAGGCGCTCCACGAAGAACTGGATGGCCTCGTCGTAGTCGTCGACTATCACAGCGATCTGCTCGAGGTGCATGAGCCTGAGACAATCATCCCGTGGGGATGGCTAGCGCACGGCCGCTGCTGCTCCGCTTCTTCACGATCCCGACCGAGCCCTTGGCGAGCGGCCCAGGCCACCGCCGGCGCGACCAGCTCCGTCGAACCCGCGCTGATGGTCGACGAGCGCCTTGCGCGAGGACCACCTTCCAGCCTTAAGTCCCTCACGAGGTTCGTATCGCACAGCGCTTAGCCTGGACGTGGCTGGCCGACCGGCACAATGCGGTGATAAATGCGACTTCTATTGGTGTCCGGCAGCCTGCGCGTGCTCTCCTGGGTCGGCCCGATGTGCCGGTCTGACCGTTCTGCTCGCCTCCATTCCCGTGCGGTCAGTAGGGCTGCTGTCTGGTGTTGGTCTGCGGCGCCGCCACTGAGAGGTGCTCTCGGGCGAGCTTGATCAGGGCATGGAGCCGTGGGTCGTTGGCGCGGCGCTGCCACGCCAACGCGGTCTCGGCTTGCGGCATGTCGGAGATCGGGATGCACACGATGTTGGGGTGGGAGAACCGAGACGCGGCGGACGCAACGGTGGGTTGGACGATCCTGCCGCGGGCGATGAGGACCACGAGATCGCTGAAGTCCCTGACGGGCGCACGGACGCGTTTGATCGGACGGCCGCTCGGCGTCTTCGGTGGCACGTAGGCGTCGCCTAGGTCTTTGGGGGCGATCTCGTTGAGCGCCGCGACCTTGTATCCGCCGATCTCCTCGAGCGAGACGGAAGCGCGGGCGACGAGGGGGTGGTCGCGTGCGACCGCGAGTATGCGCGGCTCGCGAGTTAGAACGGGTCCGGTGACGAGCCCTGGCTGATTGATTGGAAGTCGGGTGATCATCAGGTCGACGTCTCCTCGCCGGAGCGGAGCGTGCCGCTCACGGAACGGGAGCTCGGCGATCTCGACCCGGCACCTTGAATGTTTCGATTCGAAGCTCTCGATCACTTTCAGCATCTCCGGGCTGACTGCGGCGGCGTAGCTCACTCCGAGCCGCAGCACCCCCTGGAGGTGCGTCGCACGTGAGGAGCGCTCGAGCTCCTCGAGCAACGCGGTGTACCGAGGTTCGACCCGCTCGAGAAACCGCTCGCCGGCAGCGGTGAGCGCGACGCGCCGGCTGGTGCGCTGCACGAGGTGATCGCCGAGCTTTGTCTCGAGCGTGCGAATGGTCTGGCTCACGCGCGATTGAGTGAGCCCGAGCTGCTCCGCGGTACGTCCGAAGTGCAGCTCCTCGGCCAGCGTGAGGAACACCCGGACCTCGCGCAATTCGACCATCTGCCACATCCAGTAGCGAGGCTACTGGATGCGATTCCGATTCTGTCGTTGATCGAGGACCTCGCTTTGGCAAATACTGCTCACCAACGTCTCGACGACTGGCTGAGGCGGTTCACACCGAAACCGAACGGAGGCAACCATGGGCAAGCTGGTCGAGGCAAACCATGTCACGCTCGGCGGCGAGGTCGGCTCAACCGACTGGGCGTTCCCTTACCTCGACGAACAGTTCTCGCAGTACACCATGGAGCTCCTGACCGGAGCGGACGCCCTCCTCCTCGGGCGACACACCTACGAGTTCCTGTCGGTCGCTTACACGAAAATGGCTGAAGGCGCACCAGCGAACGTTCCTATGGACTTCATCGACCGGATGAACAGCATCCCGAAACACGTCGCGACGACCACACTCACCGGGCTGGCGTGGAACGCTACGGCCATCGACGGCGACGTCGCGTTGTTCGTCGACGATCTCAAGCGCAACGTCGGCCAGAATCTCTTGAAGTACGGGAACGGGCCGCTCGACGCCACCCTGATGGAGCACGGGCTGATCGACGAATTCCATCTCTTCCTGACCCCGGTCGCCATCGGCAAGGGCCAGCACCTCTTCGAGAGCATCGACACCGCACCCCACCTCCGCCTGCTCGACATCAGGCAGCTGGATAGCGGCGTGGTCATCCTCGTCTATACGCCCAACCGGAGCCGATCTTGAGCCAGACTCTGGAAGCAACACGCCCCCAAGAGGACCGCGCACGCTGGATCGCCTTTTACGTTCTATGCACGGGGATGCTGATGATCGTCCTTGACGTGACCGTCGTGAACGTCGCGCTCCCGCGCATCCAGGGCGACCTCGGGTTCTCCATTCTGCGGCAGTGACGCGCTCACGCCGCTTGACTGCGAGACCGAGTGGAGCTTCGAGGCGCGCGACGGCAAGACGCTGATGACGATGATCCAGCGCGGCCTCCCAACAGCCGAGCTGCGCAGGGAACACCTTGCCGGCCTGCCTAACGCTTTCGCGCGCGTTGAGCGGGCGATCGGGAAGTGAGCCTCTCCGATAGGAGATCCGGGCTCTGACCGCAGGACAGAAATGGAGACGCCGTGTCAGCAACCGTTCTTTACATGTCCATGTCCCTCGACGGATTCATCGCCGGGCCCAACGAAACCGACGACAACGCCCTCGGCGACGGCGGTGACCGCTTGCATCGCTGGGCCTTCCCGGATGTCGACCCCAGTCAGAGGCATCCGCAGGCTGGCCCTCTGGCCGGCGCCAACGGCGAGGTCTCGGCGGAAATGAGGACCACGGGAGCAGTCGTCGCCGGCCGTGGGACCTTCGAGCCGGCGGGCGGCTGGGGCGGTGACCACCACGACGGCGTGCCGATCTGGGTCTACAGCCGCCATGAGCCCGGCATCGACGTGAGCCAGTGGCCGCTCGTCACCTACGTGGACGACGTCAAGACCGCGATGACCGAGGCCAAGAAGGCTGCGGGCGAGAAAGACGTGCTGGTCCACGGCGCAGCTGTCGCGCGGCTCGCCCTCGCGGCCGGCCTCCTCGACGAGCTCGAGATCCATCTCGTGCCGGTGCTCTTCGGCCAAGGGCGCCGTCTGTTCGAGGGCCTCGATCCCGCGCAGATCGAGCTAGAGCGCATCCGGATCCTCGAGGGGGAGGACGGCCTCACCCACATGCACTACCGGGTCCAGCGCTGACGCAGCGCCCTCCAGCGTTTTACTTCAGGCGAATGGACGTGTCTCCGGCGCGTGCGCGTCCCGCTATCGACATGGACGACACGCGATAGCTCGACCCAGCCGTCGGCTAAGTGCTACTCCGCCTGGGAGCACAAGCGCCGCGTCACGAAAGCAGGAGCGAGGCGCCTTGGTATGCCCTAGTCTCGCAACTCGCTAGAAGCACGGCCGGCGGGCCCGCCCGGACCGGCGCGCGACGCCAACGCAGAATCGCCCGAGCCGCACTGATGACGTGGCAATGCTCACGATCGAGTTGCGCGAGAAGCGGTCGTCACCTCTCGCTTCCGCTGCGGGCTACAAGCGACAGTCTCGCCCCACGCCTCCGTCCTCTTTGGAATGGGCATCGAAGAGCAACTCACGTGCGGCCTGTATGTGGAGGTTCGCGCGTCAGAGACCGCCGGCTACGCCGGCTCTCGCATCGATCGCGACCACGCGACGGCTCATCTGACCGTTCTTAACCCCACCCCCATAGACAAACACTCCACGCACTAGGTGCTGATGGCCCGAAACGTCCCAAAGCGTTCCCCGGGGTCAACCGGCGCGGCTTCCGCCACTTTGCAGGTGATTCGCCCGGTAAGCATCACCTCCACGCTCTAAGCGGACTCGGGTACCAAATGTCCGAAAACGTCCCAAGACGTCCCCTCGATGTCCGCAGACCTCCCGAGACGCCCGAAGACGTCCGCCGCCGGAGCGACCTTGAACGCGTCAGCCACCAGCTGCGCGTCCTCAGCGCGTGGCGCATAGTGGAGGTAGCGCATTGTCGTCTGGATGTCCGCGTGGCCCATCCACTCCTGCACCCGGCGGACGTCCGCCTTGGCGATCATCCGGGTCCCAAAGGTGTGGCGCAGGTCATGGAAGCGGAGCTGGCGAAGACCGGCGGCGGCCAGGGCCGCTTTGTAGCGGCGTCGTAGCGCGGACCCGTCGAGGTAGCCGCCGGCGGCTCCGCAGAAGACGAGGTCGTCTTCCCCCACCCAATCACGGCGCTGGCCGAGCTGCGCCAGCGCTTTCGCCACATCAGGCGCGAGCAAGACTACGCCTACCTCGGGACATATCCGGGACACGCTTTCAGATTTGCGCAAGCCCAGAAGCAAGAAAAGCCGCTGATTTACAGGGCCTTTTGAGAGCCGACGCGGGGACTCGAACCCCGGACCCCTTCATTACGAGTGAAGTGCTCTACCAGCTGAGCTACGTCGGCGTCGGCAGAGTGCCTCGGGATCTTCCTGCTCTCCTCCGTCCCGGTACTCGGGCCGCGCGGGGCCGAATGAATCCGCGGTGGTCGCTGCCGCGCGGAAGCGTAGCCGAGACGTCCTGGGGCCTCGCCTGCGTCAGTCGCCCTGATGGGCTCAGCGGCCGGCCCTGACCGGCTCAGCGGCCGCCGTCGCCCGCCCGCCAGTCCTCGACCAGGATCGCCCATCGCTCGTGGTCACGCCAATGGCCGTCGATCTTCAGGTAGCGCGGCGAGTAGCCCTCGCGGCGGAAGCCCGCCCCCCGGGCAAGCGCCAGCGAAGCGTGGTTGCCGGGCTGGATGTTCGCCTCGACGCGATGCAGGCGCAGGTCGGTGAACGCCCGCTCCAGCACGAGCCGCATCCCCTCGCGCATGTAGCCCTGCCCGGCGTACGGCTCGCCCACCGCGTAGCCGAGATAGGCGCTTTGCAGGGAGCGGCGCACGATCTGCGACAGGTTGAAGAACCCGAGGATCGTTCCATCGTCCCGGCGACAGAGGAGCAAGGCCTCGAATTCGCTGCGCGCCGCGTCAGAGATGTAGGCGGCGAATCGCTCGGCGTCGACCGGTGCACTCGCCCACGGCTGGTGGAAGCCGACGCTGGCGCGCATCAGCCCCAGGAACTCCGTCCCGTCGCCGGCCGTGGGAGTCCGGAGGTAGACCCGTCCGCTGCGTGTCATCCGGCGAGCGTCTGCTCCAACCGGTACGCGAGCGCCTCGCAGGCGAGCTCCTCGCTCACGTTCAGCTGAAAGCGCCGACGGGTGTCCTCCACAAGCTCGACTCCGGCCCGCGCGCGGTCGAGCTCCAGCGGACCGAGTTCGCGCAGCGCCGCCAGCCGATCCTGGTGGCGGACCAGGTCCTCCGCCTCCAGTCCCAGCAGCCCGAGGTCGGTGATCTGGAGGCTCACGAGCTGGAGGCCGAGGTCGAGCGTGCGGGTTTCGACGCGGCGCCGTGCGCGCCGGATCCGCTCCGACCACTCGTTCTCCAACCGCTTGCGTTCCCGGCGCGGCACGAGCTCGAGATCGGCCTCGGCCCGCGCCTCGAGCCCGGCGCGAGCCGCCTCGCCCCGCGATCGCACGGCCGACAGCAGCGAGCGCCACGGGCGCACCACCGACGCGTCCCCTCCCCGGACCGCGCGCACGAACTCGTCGGCCGCCGCCCGCAGCGTCCGACCGGTCTCGGTGGCGAGCTCATGCGCCCGCCCGCCGTCGCCGAGCGACAGCCGGGCGCAGCTGATCGCCTCCTCGGAGTCGAGTCCGTGCTCGCGCTGCAGCGTCGCCGCCACCTCGACCGCCGGCGGGGCATCGAACCGGACGAGCTGGCAGCGAGAGCGGATCGTCTCCATCACGTCGAGGAGCCGGTCGGTGAGCAGGATGAGGTGGACGAAGGAAGCGGGCTCCTCGAGCGTCTTGAGCATGCGGTTTGCCGCCTCGTCCCCCAGCTCGTCAACCCGCTCGACGACGAACACCCGCCGGTGGGCCTCGAACGGCGTCCTGCTCGCCGCCGCTACGACCGGCTCGTCGATGTCGCTGACCAGGATCTCGTGAGCGCCGCTGGGCGCCACCCACGTCAAGTCGGGATGCGCGCCACTGGCCACCCGTGCCCGCGCCCCGGCCGGATCCGCGGCGCCGTCGGCCAGGAGCTCGGCAGCCACCTCACGCGCCGCCGCTCGCTTGCCCGCTCCGCCGGGGCCGTGAAAGAGATACGCATGCGAGGGGCGACCGGCGGGGGGCAGCGCCGGACCGAGCACCGCCTGGGCATTCGGGTGACGTTCGAGGGCCGGCGGCATCGGTCGATCCTAGTCCTCGACTAACGTGCCGACCGACGCGATGCGGAGGGGGAAGCTGATCACGATCGAGGGGATCGACGGCGCCGGCAAGTCGACACTCGGCGAGTCCCTCCGCGAGCGGCTGAGCGCCGACGGGGTGACGATCAGCGTGCTGCGCGAGCCCGGCGGCGTGGCGACGTCCGAACGGATCCGCCAGGTGGTCAAGGATCCCGCACTGATCGTTGGTGCCCGCTGTGAGGCGCTGCTGTACGCCGCGGCACGAGCGCAACTCGTCGAGGAGGCGCTGGAGCCCAGGCTGGCTAGGGGCGAGACGGTGCTGCTCGATCGCTTCGTCGACTCCTCGCTCGCCTATCAGGGTGCCGGACGCCGGCTGGGGGTTGAGGCAGTGGCGCAGATCAACGCCTTCGCCACCGGCGGCATGACCCCTGACCGCACGTTGCTGCTCGACCTCCCGCCGGCCCTCGCCCGGAAGCGCGCGGCGGGCCGCGGCGAGACGGCCGATCGGCTGGAGGCCGAGCCGGACGACTTCTTCGTCCGCATCGCCGACACGTACCGGCAGCTGGCGGCGGCCGAGCCGGAGCGGTTCGTGCGGCTCGATGCCACGCAGCCGCCGGACCGGCTGCTCGAAGCGGCGCTCTCAGCTCTCGCCTGAATAACCGTGGGGATGGCTCTGCGAGAACGCCCAGGCGTCGGCCACCATCGTCTCCAGCTCAGGCTTTTGCGGCGCCCAGCCGAGCTCGGCGCGGATCCGCTCCGCCGCGGCGACGAGCATCGGGGGATCGCCGGGGCGGCGGTCAGCCTCCACCGTCTCGACCCGCTGCCCGGTGACCGACTCCACCGCCGCGATGACCTCGCGGACCGAGAAGCCGTTGCCGTTGCCGAGGTTGAAGATCCGGTGCTCGCCGGCCCGGGCGCCATCGAGCGCAAGCAGATGCGCGGCCGACAGGTCCTCGATGTGGATGTAGTCGCGGACCGCCGTGCCGTCACGTGTCGGGTAATCGGTGCCGAAGATGTTGACGTGGGGATTGACGCCGAGGGCCGCCGCGAGCACGTTCGGGATGAGATGCGTCTCCGGCTCGTGGTCCTCCCCGCAACCGGGAACGGCCCCGGCCACGTTGAAGTAGCGCAGGCTGATCGCGCCGAGCCCGGCGGCCAGGCAGAAGTCACCGATCATGTGGTCGACGGCGAGCTTCGACGCCCCGTAGGCGTTCTGCGGGTTGGTCGCCTCGGTCTCACGGATCGGGACCTCGTCGGGCTGTCCGTACACCGCGCAGGTCGAGGAGAACACGAGGCGCCCGACGTCGTGGCGGGCCATCGCCTCGAGCAGGTTGAGCGTGCCGCCGACGTTCGTGCGCCAGTAGCGCTCGGGATGCTCGACCGACTCACCGACCAGCGCCAGCGCCGCGAAGTGCAGCACCCCGTCGAAGCCCTGCGCCACGACCCGCTCGACGGCGCCGGCGTCGGTCAGATCCGCCACCTCGAGCGCCGCCTCCGGCGCCACCGCCGCCCGGTGGCCACGCTCGAGGTTGTCGAGCACCGTGACCGTGTGCCCCTCGCGCAGGAGCTGGCGGCTGACGATCGAACCGATATATCCGGCCCCGCCGGTGACGAGCAGCTTCATGGCGAGAGGATCGGCTCCATGTGCCGTGGGGATAGCACAGACATAGAATCTGGCGCACCGTGATCGGGGGCTCGTCGTCCATCGAACTCGAGGAGTTCGAGCTCGTCGAAGCGGCGCCTGGGACCGCGCTGCTCCGGATCGCGGCGCGGACCAGCCTGCGTCGGGCCGGCCGTCCCCTCCGCCTGGTGGTGGACGACGGTCGGGAGACCCATCGGCTGATGCCGCTGCCCACGCCGCCCGACCGCTCCGGGCTGCTGCGGGTCGCGTTCTCCGCGCCGACCGGTCTGCTCGACGGAGCTCGTCTGGCCCTCGAGCTGCCCGACGACTCGCTCGTCGCCCTCCCGGCTCCTCGGCGGGGCCGCCGCGTCACCCGCCGGACGCCGGCGACCCTCCCCCCGCGGCGCCCGGGGGCGGCCCGCCCAGCGGGGCTGGAGGTGGACCGGGCAGCGCTCAGCGAGGAGCGGCGGCTGCGGGTCGAGGCCGAACGTCGTGCCGAGTCTCGCCGCCTGGCGATCGATGAGCTCGAGCGGCGCCTGCGCGCCGAGCAGGCTCGTCGGGCAGAGCTCGAGGCCGAGGCGGCGGAGCTGGGGGCACAGGCGACCGACCTGCGCACGCAGATCGACGAGGAGGCCCGGGCGGTCATCGCGCTCGATCGCGAGCTCGGCATGCAACAGGCGCGAGCTGTCCGGCGCGAGCACGAGCTCGAGGGCGCCGGCGGACGGATCGAGGCGCTCGGACACGAGCGGCAGCGTCTCGAGGAGCGGCTGGCGGCGATCGAGGCCGAGCGCGCGAAGCTGCTCGACGAGCTCGAGGCGCGACGGGCCGACACCGACGCGCAGCGGACCGAGCTGAGCGCGCTGCGTCAGACCGCGGCTGAGCTCGCGGGGCAGGTCGACGAGGCCGAGGCTCGGGTCGACGGGCTGGCCGCCGTCGTGCGACAGCTCACCGAGGAGCGCGACACGGCTCGGGGGGAACTGAGCTCCGAACGAGCCGACCGGGAGCGGGCGACGGCGGAGGCCGAGGCGGAGGCTCAGCGCCTGATCGCGCAGGTCGCAGAGCTCCAAGCGAGCCGAGGCGACGCGGAGCAGAGCGCCCGTGCGGTGCAGACGCAGCTCGCCGAGCGGCAGCGCATCCTGACCACCGCTCAGGACCGGATCGTTGAGCTCGAGCAACGGGAGCGCGAGACGGCGGATCGCCTGGACGACCTCCGGGCCGAACGGGACGAGGCGGCGGCCGGACGGGCGGAGCTCGAGACGCGGCGAATGGAGCTGGCGGCGGAGCTGAAGGGGACGGGGGCGCGCGTGGCGGCACTCGAGGCGCAGACGATCGAGCTAAGCGACGCGCTCGATGTCGCGACCGAGGCGCGCGACGGAACCGCCACCGAGCTCGACCGGCGGCGGGTCGAGCACGACCAGACGCGGTCGAGCCTGGCTGAGGCCGAGGCGGCACGCGAGGCCGGCGAGCGTCGCCTCCAGGCGCTCCAGGCGCGGCTGGCCGAGGCCGAGGCGGCGACCCCCGGCCTGCTCGCCGAGCTCGCCGAGCTGACAGCCGCCCGCAGCCAAGCCGAGCAGGCCGCCGAGGCGGCGCAGGCGGAGCTGGCTGCCCTGGAGGCCGAGCTGGCCGACCAGGACGACCGGCTGGAGCGCCAGGACACCCGGCTGGCCGACCAACAGGCCCGCCTGACCGAACAGCACACCCAGCTGGCCGAGCACCGCCACGCGCTCCAAGCCGCCGAGCAGCGAGCCGCCGAACTCGAGCACCAACACATTCAAGCCACTGAACAGCTCGACACGCTGGCCGGCGAGCGTGACGGACTGAACCAGCAGCTCGGGGTGCTGAGCGGTGAGCGCGACACCCTGGAGGACCAACTCGCCCAGCTGCGCAGCGAACACGAACAAACCACCGGGCGGCTCGCCGAAACCGAGGCGGCGACCCCCGGCCTGCTCGCCCAGCTCGTCGAGCTGACGGCCGCCCGCACCCACGCCGAGCAGGCCGCCGAGGCGGCGCAGGCCAAACTGGACGCCCAGCAAGCCGAGCTGACCGACCGCCACCAGGCGCTCCAAGCCGCCGAGCAGCGAGCCACCGAGCTCGAGCACCAACACGCCCAAACCACCGAACAGCTCGGCACGCTGGCCGAGGAGCGCGACGGACTGAACGAGCAGCTCGCGCTGCTGCGCAACGAGCACGAACAAACCACCGGCCGACTCGCCGAAACCGAAGCAGCGACACCCGGGCTGCTCGCCCAACTGGCCGAGCTGACAGCCGCCCGCACCCAGGCCGAGCAAGCCGCCCAGGCGGCACAGGGCGAGCTGGCTGCCCTGGAGGGCGAGCTGGCCGACCAGGACGACCGGCTGGAGCGCCAGGACACCCGGCTGGCCGACCAACAGGCCCGCCTGACCGAACAGCACACCCAGCTGGCCGAGCACCGCCGCGCACTCCAGGCCGCCGAGCAGCGAGCCGCCGAACTCGAGCACCAACACACCCAGACCACCGAACAGCTCGCGGTGCTGAGCAGCGAACGCCAGACCCTGGAGGACCAACTCGCCCAGCTGCGCAGCGAACACGAACAAACCACCGGGCGGCTCGCCGAAACCGAGGCGGCGACCCCCGGCCTGCTCGCCCAGCTCGCCGAGCTGACGGCCGCCCGCACCCACGCCGAGCAGGCCGCCGAGGCGGCGCAGGCCGAGCTGGAGGCCCAGCAAGCCGAGCTGGGCGAGCGCCACCAGGCGCTCCAGTCAGCCGAGCAGCGCGCCGCCGAGCTTGAGCACCAACACGCCCACACGGCCGAACAGCTCGCGGTGCTGAGCGCTGAGCGCGACGTCCTGGAGGACCAGCTCGCGCTGCTGCGCAGCGAACACGAACAGACCACCGGCCGGCTCGCCGAAACCGAGGCCTCGACCCCCGGGCTGCTCGCCCAACTGGCCGAACTGACGGCCGCCCGCAACCAAGCCGAGCAAGCCGCCCAGGCGACACAGGCCGAACTGGCCGCCCTGGAGGGCGAGCTGGCCGACCAGGACGACCGGCTGGAGCGCCAGGACACCCGGCTGGCCGACCAACAGGCCCGCCTGAACGAACAGCAGACCGAACTGGCCGACCACCGCGACGCGCTCCAGGCCGCCGAGCAGCGAGCCGCCGAACTCGAGCACCAACACACCCAAGCCACCGAACAGCTCGACACACTCAGCGGCGAGCACGCCCGGGCCGCGGCGCGGCTCGCCGAGATCGAGGCAGCGACACCCGGGCGGCTCGCCCAACTGGCCGAGCTGACGGCCGCCCGCACCCACGCCGAGCAAGCCGCCCGGACCGTGCAGGCCGAACTGGCCGCCCAGCAAGCCGAGCTGGCCGACCGCCACCAGGCGCTCCAAGCCGCCGAGCAGCGAGCCGCCCAACTCGAGGACCAACACGCCCAGACCACCGAACAGCTCGTCACGCTGGCCGATGAGCGCGACGGACTGAACGAGCAGCTCGCGGCGCTGAGCGGCGAACGCGACACCTTGAAGGACCAACTCGCGCTGCTGCGCAGCGAGCACGGACAAACCGCCGGCCGGCTCGCCGAAACCGAGGCGGCGACTCCCGGGCTGCTCGCCCAGCTGGCCGAGCTGACGGCCGCCCACACCCACGCCGAGCAGGCCGCCGAGGCGGCGCAGGCCGAACTCGCCGCCCAGCAAGCCGAGCTGACCGACCGCCACCAGGCGCTCCAAGCCGCCGAGCAGCGAGCCACCGAACTCGAGCACCAACACACCCAGACCACCGAACAGCTCAAGGCCCTGAGCGGCGAGCACGCCCGGACCGCGGCGCGGCTGGCCGAAACCGAGGCGGCGACACCCAGGCTGGTCGCCCAACTGGCCGAACTGACGGCCGCCCGCAACCAAGCCGAGCAAGCCGCCCAGACGACACAGGCCGAACTGGGCGCCCTGGAGGGCGAGCTGGCCGACCAGGACGAGCGGCTGGAGCACCAGGACACCCGGTTGGCCGACCAACAGGCCCGCCTGACCGAACAGCAGACCCAACTGGCCGGCCACCGCGACGCGCTCCAGGCCGCCGAGCAGCGAGCCGCCGAGCTGGCTGAGGCCGAGGCGGCGACCCGCGGGCTGGTCGCCCAGCTGGCCGAGCTGGCCGCCGCCCGCACGCAGGCCGAGCAGGCCGCCCGGACCGTGCAGGCCGAACTGGACGCCCAGCAAGCCGAGCTGACCGACCGCCACCAGGCGCTCCAGGCCGCCGAACAGCGAGCCGCCGAACTCGAGCACCAACACGCCCAGACCACCGAACAGCTCAACACGCTCAGCGGCGAGCAGGCCCGGACCGCGGCGCGGCTCGCTGAAACCGAGGCGGCGACACCCGGGCTGCTCGCCCGCTTGACCGAACTGACCGTCGCCCGCACCCAAGCCGAGCAAGCCGCCCAGGCGACATACGCCGAGCTGGCCGAGCACCGTCAGGCATTCCAGGCCGCCCAGGCTCGCGCCGCCGAGCTCGGACACCAGCTCGACTACCAGCGCGTCGAGACCGCCGAGCAACTCCAGGCGCTCAGCGCCGAGCGCGCCGAGGCCGCGGAGCGGTTGTCCGACGCCGAATCGCGCACCCGCGCGACGATCGAGCAGCTCGCCGGTGTGCAGGCCGCGCGTCGACAGGCCGAGGAGGCGGGCCGCGAGCTGGCGCTCCAGCTTGAGGAGCACCGATCCCGACTGGCGTCGCTCGCAGCCGAACGAGACGCGGTGCGGGCCGAGCTCGGCGACCTGCAGGCCGGACCCGAGGTCACCCAGACACAGCTCGCCGACGCCAGCGCCGCGGCTCCGATCCTGCTCGAGCGGCTGGCCGCCGTCGAAGCTGCGCGCGCGCAGGTCGAGCGAACGGCAGCCGAGCTCGTGGCCGAGCGGGACGAGACCGCGGCCCGCGTCGCGGGGCTGGGCGGGGAGCGCGAGCGCCTGGCCGCGGAGCTCGCCGCGCTCCAGTCGGCCCGCGCGCACGTCTCCGAGCTCCGCGCAACGGCTGATGCGGCGGCGTCCGAGCTGCTCGAGCGTCTCGCCGGCACCGAGGCGGCGCGCAGGCAGGCCGAACAGGTCGCGCGCGAGCTCGAGGGCCAGCTGGAAGAGCGCGGGCGGGCGCTGCACGAGGCCGAGGAGCGGACGGCCGCGGTGGCGGACCGCGCGCAGGGCCTAGAGGCCGAGATCACCGCCGTTCGCGCTGAGCTCGCCGGCGCTCAGGACGAGCTGGCGGTACTCGCCGCCGAGCGTGAGGCCGACGGGGCACGCCTCGCCGAACTCGGCACCGAGCAGGCCCGGGTCCGTGCTGAACTCGCCGCCGCGGAGTCCGCCGCGCCCGAGTTGACCGCCCGGCTCGCCGCGGTGGACGCCGATCGGCAGGCCGCCGAGGCGACGGTGAGGGAGCTCGAGGCCCGCCTGGCTGAAGCCGCCGCCGATGCCCCGCGCCTGGCCTCGCTGAGTACCGAGTACGAGCGAGCGCGGAGCGAGCTGGCGGCGGCCCAGAGGACCGGTGCCGAGCTCGGGGAGCGACTGGCGGCGGTCGAGGCGGCGGCGGTCGGACTGCTCGAGCGCGCGGCGGGCGCCGCGGCGGCGCGTGAGCAGGCCGAGTCGACGGCGCAGACCGTGGCACGAGAGCTCACCGCGCGAGTCGGGGCGCTCCGCGAGGCCCAGGTCCAGATCACCGAGCTGCGCGACCGGGGACAGGGACGGGAGGACGAGCTCGGAGCGCTGGCCGCCGAGCGCGACACTGCGGCCACGGAACTGGCGCAGGCGCGGCACGCCCACGAGCGCGTCCAGGCCGAGTTCGCCGCCGCCGGAGCCGAACTGACGGCGGCCCGGACCGAGCTCGCCGCGGCCCAGGCGGCCGCACCGGAGCTCCAGGCGCGCCTGGCCGCCGCCGAGGCGGCGCGGCAACAGGCCGAATCCTCCGCACAGGCGCTGAGCGCCCAGCTGGCGACGCTCACCACCGAGCGCGACGTCGACGCGGCTCGTCTGCGCGAGCTCCACGCAGCGCACGAGGGGGCCGAAGAGCAACTGGCCAGCGCCAAGGCTGCCACCCGAACACTCGTCGAGCGGCTGGCCGGTCTGGCCGCCGCCCGGCAGGGTGCCGAGCAGGCGAGCGGTGCGCTCGAGGCGGAGCTGGCGGCAGCTGCCGCCTCTCGACCGGCGATGCTCGAACGGCTCTCGGCGGCCGACCGAGCTCGCCGGCTGGCTGAGCAGACGGTCGACGCGCTCGAGGCGCGGGTGGCCGAGCACCGGGCCGAACTGGCTCGGCGCCGAGAGGAGGGCGCTGAGCGCGATGCCGAGGCGGCCCGGCTCGGCCACGCCGTGCCCCAGCTCATCTCGCGCCTGGCCGGGCTCGAGGCGGCGCGCGGCGGGGCCGAGCGCGCGATCCTCGAGCTCGACGCGCAGCTCGTGGCGGCCAATCGCCGAATCGCGGAGCTCGACCGGCGCCATCGACAGCTCGAAGGTCAACTCGCGGAGGCGAACGCCGCAACACCCGCACTCCAGGCCGAGCTGCACGATCAGCAGCGTGAGCGCATGTTCGATGAGCTCCGCGTCGAGGTCCGCACGCTCGAGGCCGACCGGACAGCGGCGGAGGCACGTGCGGCCGACGCGCGCGTGCAACACGACCAGCTGCGTCGGCGGCTCGCCGAGGCACAGGCAGCCGCGCCGGTACTGGTGGCGCGGATCGCCACCGCCCACGCCGTGCGACGCGACGCCGAGCAGGTCAATCACGCGCTGGCGACGGAGCTGGCCGACCGCGCCCGGATGGCCGGCGCCGCCGAGCGGCGGGCGGCCGTGCTCAGCGGCCGCCACGACACACTGCGCCACGAGCTCGACGAGGCTCGGCGCGCGCTCGCCGCGGCCGAGCAGCGCGCCGCGGCACTCGGCCGTGACCTCGTCGTGCAACTCGATCCGGACCGCCAACAGCGCCAGCGGCTGGTGCACGAGCTGCGGGCTCGAGTTCGGTCGCTGGATGCCGAACGAACGACGACTCAGACCCAGGTTGCGGATGCCTTGCGCGAGCGCGACGCAGCTCGCGCACGACTCGGCGAGGTCGAAGCGACGCTCGGCGGGCTGAGGCGCCGGGCCGCGGACGCCGCGGCCATCCGGCAGGAGGCCGAGCAGGCGAACCAGGCGCTCGCGGCGGAGCTCACCGTCCGGACCCGCGCGCTCGGGGTCGCCGAGGCTCAGGCAGCCGAGCTCGATCGCCGCTACACCACGCTGCAGGCCGAGCTCCACGCGACGGCCGGCGAGCGAGACCGGGCACGCGCCCGCCTGCACGAGGCCGAGTCGATCGAGGTCGGCGTTCGCCGGCAGCGCGACACGGCACGGGCCGCGGCACCCGCCATGCTCCTGCGGCTGTCGGACCTCGCGCTCGCGCGGCACGCCACCGAACACATCGTCGACGTGCTCGGGGAGCGCGTGCGAGTGGTCGCGTCCGAGCGCGACGACGCCCGGAGCCGGGTGACGGCGCTTCACTCCGCCCATGAGCACGCCGCGGCCGAGCTCGCCAGCGCCCACGCGGTCGGGCCGGAGCTCTCCGAGCGAGTGGTCTCCGTCGAAGCGGCCCGCGCCGCTGCGGAGCACACACTCGGTGAGCTGGAGCAGCGCCACGAGGCACTCGTCGGCGAGCTCGACGCCGCCGCCCGCGAGCACGAGCGGGCCAGCGAGGAGGCCGAGGCGCGGCGGGCGACCCTCGAGGCCGAGCGTGACGAGGCGCTGGCGCGACTCGCGGCGCTGGGATCCGAGCAGGAGCAGGCACGCTCGGCGCAGAGCGAGTACGCCGAGGACCTGCGGGGCCAGCTCGAGGAGCTGGCCAGGGCCCGTACCGAGGCCACGACGCGGATCGAGCGCCTCCAGGCGGAGCGCCACGAGCTGGCGGGTCGTCTGAACGAGGCCGAACGGACGCTCAGACGCCTCCCGGAGCTCGCCGCGGACACGGCCCTCGCCCAGGCGGCGCGCCGGGAGGCGGAGAGCGCCGCGGCCGGCTACGCCCAGCGCGAGCCGATCCTGCTAGGCCGGATCGACGAGCTGACCGCGGCTCGCGCCGGCACGGAGGGGGACCTGCGCCGCCTGGCTGACGACGCAACGGCGACCGACTCCGAGCTGTCAGCGGTTCGCCAGCGGGCCACCACGCTCGACGGCGAGCTGCGGCGGGTGCGGGCCGAGCTCGACGCCGCGCATGCCGAGCGTCAGCGGCTCGAGGCGGCGCTGAGTGAAGCGCGCCAGGTGGAGGTGGAGTTGGGGGTGGCGCGAGCGGCGGCCGACCGTCACGCCGAGGTACTCCGCGCCGAGCTCGCGCAGCTCCGCTCCCGCAGCGGCGAGGTCGAAGTCCTCCACTCCCGAGAGCACGAGGCGCGCACCGCGGCGGAGGCCGAGCTGTCGGCGCTGCGTCAGGCGCACGAGGCGCTGATCACGCGCGCCGAGGAGCTGAGCGAACGGGTCGAGGCCGCCCGCGGCACGGCCGACGAGGTCCCCGAACTGCTCGAACGTGCGGCGGCAGCGAGAGCGGCCCGGACGCTCGCGGAGCGGACCGCCGAGGAGCTGTCCGCCGACCTCCGCGCGGCGACCGAACGGCTGCGGACGAGCGACCGCGAGCTCGAGCGCCTGCGCGTCGAGCAGCAGGCCCAACTCGCCTCGGCGGGACAGCAGGCCGTCGTCCACGCCGCCGAGGAGCTGGCGCGAGCCCGTGCGCTGGCCGACATCACCGCCACCGGGTCCGCTGCGCCGCCCGCCGGACCGCCCGGGCCAGCAGGCCATCGGTTCTCACCCGACGTCGTGGCCGGTTTCATCCTCGTCGCCCTCGGGGTGATCGTCGCCGCACTCATCCTGGCCGGCGTCATCCACACCTAGGGCGTCGGGATCGCGGTGGCGGAGTCCCGCGGCGGTGCCGCCCGCAGGGTGACGCTCCCGGCCAGGCCACCGGCCACCGAGGCGGTGATCGAGCCGAGCGGGTCGAGCTGGCGTGCGCGCTGCGCGGCCCGCTGCGCGTCAGCGAGATCCCCCAGGGACAGCTCGGCGTAGGCCAGCTCGGGCCACGCCTGCGCATCGGTGGGATCGCGGACGAGCGCGTGGAGCAGATCACCACGCGCCTGCCCGCGCTGCCCGGCGCGCAACGCGATCGCGGCATCGACGCGCAGGCCGGCGTCGGATAGCGGATCGAGCGTCGTCGCGGTGCTCGCGTCGCGCTGCGCCAGCGCCAGATCGGCGGGCGAGCCACTGCCCGCCGCGACCACGGCATCGGCCGCGCGAGTGGCGGCGAGACTTGGGATGGCCGCCGCTGCGGCGCCCGCGCTCAGGCCGAGCGCGGCGAGCGCCAGCCAGCCGGCTCGGAACCGGCGCCGGCCAGCCGGGTCCCCAGGACGAGGCACCCCCACCAGCCCGCCCAACGCGAGCAGGAACGGCAACGTCACCCCTGGGATGTCCCAGTCCCAGTCGTAGAGGCTGTGCACCAGGTAGGCGGCGCAGACCGCCAGAAGCGCTGCGCGGATGGCCCGCTCGGGCGCCCTCCCCGCGCGGACCACCGCCTGCGAGGCGGCGGCGAGCAGCAGTGCGAGCGCGCCGAGCACGCAGATCGTCCCGATCAGCCCGGTCTCGGCCAGCCACTGGAGCGGCATGCTGTGCGGCTGATCGACCGACAACGTGTCCCGGCGGTAGAGCAGGTGGACGACCGGGAACGAGCCACTGCCCCAGCCGGCCAGTGGACGATCGCTGAACGCTCCGAGCGCCTCCTTCCACCACACCCATCGGTTCGCCGAATCGGCTGAGAGCAGACGCGTGGGATCGGTGACGGTCGCCTCGTGCGTCACGGTGAACGAGTGCCAGGCGTGCGAGACGCTGCCGGTCAGCCCGCGGTGGGAGAAGCTGAGCGCGAGCAGGCCGCCGAGCGCCACGGCCAGGACCAGGCCGGCCAGCCCTCGCCAGATCCGCCGCCGGGTCCGCGGTGGCGGCGAGAGCCGGCGCTCGAGGACGAGCACCGGGCGGGCGGCCGCCGCCGCGGCGAGCAGGCCGAGGAGCAGCACCGAGAGCAGCACGAGCCCGGCCGACTCTCGCTGCCCGAGCGGCACGCCGGCGGCGGTCAGACGGTGGCTGGTCAGCCCGAGGAGGAGCGCCGGAAGGACGGCGAGGACGGCCAATGCGAGCCAGAGCAGGCTGCGCAGCGGCCGTCCGCCGCGGGCGACGAACACTCCGAGCGCCACGACGAGGGCGATCAGCCCTCCGCGGGAGAGCGTCAGCGCGATCGTCAGCACGAGTCCGCCGAGCAGCAGCAGGCTGGCCACCCGCCGGGCCGGCGAGCGCGCGGGATCGCCGGCGGCGAGCAGCGCCATGGGTGCGCTCAATGCGAGCAGGAGGCCGAGCGCGTTCCAGTAGCCGAGCGGCTCCTGCAGGCGGGGGACCACGCCGGCCTGGTCGAGGTTGACCCCGGAGAGGTGCAGGCCGGGCAGGAGCTTCTGGCCGATGGCGTACAGCGCGACGGCCGCCCCCAGCAGCTCCAGGCCCGTGGTCAGTGCGGCCGGCGTCCCGCGCCACGACGCGGCGCAGGCGATGGCCAGGACGAGCGTCAGCAGGTAGAGCAGCGAGCGGTTGGCCTCCAGCCAGCTGCGGTCGGGCGCGACGCTCCAGGCCACGCTGAGCGCGCTCCAGGCGCAGAACGCGCCCAGCAGCCCCAGGCCGACCCCCGCCGCCCGCCCGCAGCGGACGCGCAGCGTCCCCGTCCCCAGCCACGCGACGGCGGCCAGAAGGGCGATGAGCACGGCGATCACCTCGACCCGAGCGCTCGCCGCCTCGTCGGCCGCGCCGTGGTCGAACGCACTCCACAGGGCGAGTCCCAGCAGCGATCCGAGGAGTACCGCCGGGGCGGGCGGAACGGTGAGCTGGGCGCGGCTGCGACCTCGCGCCAACGAGCCGGCGCGAGGTGCCGACAGCTGCGCCGAGGACATCAGGCGCGACCGTAGCAGGCACTAAAATGTGCAGAGAGCGGGGTCGTTCGGAAACGTCCTCGCGGGGTGGACCGTAGCCTCGTCTTTCCGTCCGCGGGCTCCGGAACCATTCACCGCCCGCCCAGGTCAGCCGGACCCGGGCAAACGGAGCCGACGCGAGCGGAAACGTAGATGAGAGGAGCCGGACGGATGGAGCAGACGCCGCAGACCGATATCACCCAGGTCCCCACGGAAGGGGGCCTCTCCGTGCGTCGCGTGTTCACCGCCGACGGCGTCCACCCGTACGACAGCGTGGAATGGGAGACACGTCACGCACGTATCGGTCACGGCGACAAGGTCTCGTTCGAGCAGCGCGACGTCGAGTTCCCGCGCAGCTGGTCGCAGAACGCCACGAACATCGTCGCCCAGAAGTACTTCCGCGGCCAGCTCGGCTCGCCGGTTCGCGAGTGGTCGGTCAAGCAGATGATCACCCGCGTGGCGGGAACGATCGCCGCCTGGGGACGGGAGCTCGGCTACTTCGCCACCGATGGCGACGCCGAGGCGTTCGAGGCCGAGCTCACCTACATCCTGCTCCACCAGATGGCGGCGTTCAACTCGCCGGTGTGGTTCAACGTCGGCTGGCACCCGGTCGGCAGCCCCAAGATGCAGGCGAGCGCCTGCTTCATCCTCTCCGTCGAGGACCGAATGGAGTCGATCCTCGAGTGGAACACCAAGGAGGGGATCATCTTCCGTGGGGGGTCCGGATCGGGCATCAACCTCTCGAAGATCCGCGGTTCGATGGAGCCGCTCAGCCGCGGTGGCACGGCGTCGGGTCCGGTGTCGTTCATGCGCGGCGCCGATGCGTGGGCCGGATCGATCAAGTCCGGCGGCGGCACCCGCCGCGCGGCGAAGATGGTGGTGCTCGACGTCGACCACCCCGACATCCGTGAGTTCATCTGGTGCAAGGCCAAGGAGGAGGACAAGGCCGCCGCGCTGCGGGACGCCGGCTTCGACATGTCGATCGACGGCGACGGCTTCCACTCCATCCAGTACCAGAACGCGAACAACTCGGTCCGCGTGACCGACGAGTTCATGCGCGCGGTGGAGAGCGACGCGGACTGGCACCTCACCGCGCGGACGACCGGGCAGCCGATCGGCGAGGCGATCCCGGCCCGCAGGCTGATGAGCGAGATCGCCGAGGCGGCGTGGCGCTGCGCGGATCCGGGCGTCCAGTACGACACGACGATCAACCAGTGGCACACCTGCCCGAGCTCGGGCCGGATCAACGCCTCCAACCCGTGCTCCGAATACATGCACGTCGACGACTCGGCGTGCAACCTCGCCTCCCTCAACCTGATGAAGTTCCGCCGGCCGGACGGCACGTTCGACGTTGGGAGCTTCGCCCACGCGGTCGACATCGTGTTCCTGGCCCAGGAGATCATCGTCTCCCCCTCGAGCTATCCGACCGAGCAGATCACCCGCAACGCGCGGTCGTTCCGCCAGCTCGGCCTCGGGTACGCCAACCTCGGCGCCTACCTGATGGCGGGTGGTATGCCCTACGACTCCGACGCCGGCCGGGGAACCGCGGCGGCGATCACCGCGCTGATGACCGGCCGGGCATACCTCGGCTCGGCGCGGATCGCGGCGGCGATGGGTCCCTACGAGCGCTACACGGAGAACCGCGACGCGCACAACGCCGTGATGGGCATGCACCGGGATGCGTCGTACGCCATCCCGGACGTGGCGTGCGCCGACGAGGCGCTGCTGTCCGCCGCGCGGGAGACCTGGGAGCAGGCGGTGGACGCCGGCGAGACGCACGGCTACCGCAACGCCCAGGCGACGGTGCTGGCGCCGACCGGGACGATCTCGTTCCTCATGGACTGCGACACCACCGGGGTCGAGCCCGACTTCTCCCTGGTGAAGTTCAAGGAGCTCGTCGGCGGCGGCCAGATGACGATCGTCAACCGGACGGTGCCGCAGGCGCTGGCCACGCTCGGCTACGGCGAGCCGCAGATCGAACAGATCGAGGCGCACATCAACGAGCACAACACGATCGTCGGGGCGCCGGACCTGGCCGTCGAGCACCTGCCGGTGTTCGACGTGGCGGTCGGCGAGCGGGCGATCTCGCACCTCGGCCACATCAAGATGATGGGCGCCGTCCAGCCGTTCATCTCCGGCGCCATCTCCAAGACGGTCAATCTGCCACAGACGGCGACGGTCAACGACATCGCCGACGCCTACCTCCAGGCCTGGCGGTGCGGCGTCAAGGCGCTCGCCATCTACCGCGACGGATCGAAGACCGCACAGGCGCTGCGCACCGACGCGCAGTCAGAGCAGGACGCTCCGGCTGATGCGACGGCGGGGTTCAGCCAGGACGAGCTGGATCACGCGGTGGCCGACGCGCTGGCCCAGGCGCCGCCGCGGCGACGGCGGATGCCGCGTGAGCGCCAGTCGATCACCCATAAGTTCTCGCTCGGCGGCCACGAGGGCTACATCACCGCCGGCATGTACGAGGACGGCTCGATCGGCGAGATCTTCCTCACCGATATCGGCAAGGAGGGCTCGACCCTCCGCGGGATGATGAACTCGTTCGCCACCGCGATCTCGATCTCGCTGCAGTACGGGGTGCCGCTCGAGACGCTGGTGCGGAAGTTCAGCTACATGCGCTTCGAGCCGGAGGGGATGACGACCAATCCGGAGATCCCGTTCGCCAAGTCGATGCCCGACTACATCATGCGCTGGCTCGCCTCCCGGTTCCTCGATGCCGATCTCCAGGAGGAGCTCGGCATCCTCACTCCCGAGGTGCGGGCACGCAAGGCGGCGGAGGACGCTGTCCTCTCCCAGGCCGGCGACACCGCCGGGCCGGCGCCGGCCGCGGGCGGCAACGGCGGCAACGGTCACGGCGGCAACGGCCACAGCGGGCCGAGCGCGGGCGGTCCGTCGTCGGCGAGCGCGGTCCCACCGACCTCGGCGCTGACCGACACCCCGCCGGTCGTGCCGGCTCGGGTCGGCGTCGGGCTCGACCTCGGTCCGGCGTGTCAGCAGTGCGGCGGCATGATGCAGCGCACCGGCAGCTGTTACACGTGCTCGAGCTGCGGGTTCAACACCGGCTGCGGTTAGCGGGATGGGACGGGGCGCCTAGAGCGTCGCGGTGCAGGTGGCCGAGCCAGCCTGCACCGTGATCGTCTCGCCCGCCGCCGAGGCCGGAGCGTCGAAGTACACGTCCGCGGACCCCGCGGCGTCGGTGTGCCAGTGCTTCGTCCGGCCGGCGGCATCCGAAACGGTGACCGTTTGCGCCGGCTGGTGCGACTGGACGTAGACGTCGTAGTCGTCGTACCGGGTCGAGTAGGAGGCGCTCACCGAGCAGCCGGCACCGTCGCTGGAGGACGCGGCCGGGGCGGAGGCGGGCGCGGGCGCGAAGGCGGGCACGGAGGCGGACACCAGCCGAATCCAGTCGGCGACGATCGCCCGCCGCGCCGCGGCCAGGCTCATCGTCCCGTCGCACACCTGCTGGCGCAGGCTGTCCTCCACCGCGTCCTTGGGGTTGGGCGACGCGCCCGGCTCGGGCCACAGGTTGCGTGGGTCGTTGACCGCGCCGCCGAGCTCGAGCGGCACGAAGTGGTCGTACTCGTACTGGCCCGGCGACCCCGAATCGCCGTAGGCCGCCATGCTCGCCCGCTTCTCCACCTCGGTCACCGCCTCGGGCGGGCGCACCGTCGAGGTCCAGCCCTCCACGCAGATTGTCTGGGCGATGGTGGCCTGGGTCACGGCGGGGTCGAGTGCGCCCGGCGTGCACCGCGGGTCGGGCCGCGAGTACAGACCCGACCCGTGTGCGTGGCAGGAGCCGGGTGAAGGCTGTGGCTGGATGACCTGCGCGGAGGCGGACGAGTACGCCAGACCGGGCGACCGCGGGGTGGCCCTGGTGCTCCGGTGGCGGTGGCGGACAGAGGGCCGGACCGCCGATACGCCCGCGTGGGCCGAGCTCGCAGCGCTGGCGGACCCGGACGGGGCAGAGCGGGGCGGGCTCGTCGCGGTCCCGCACCCGGTCAGCGCGAGGAGGCCGGCGAGCGCCGCCAGGCGCATCGACCTCCCACCCGGGTGCCCGTGACCCCGTCTCACGGCGCGGAAGATACGCCTCCGGCCGGGAACGACCGGTACGGTGCGGCCATGCACCGCTGCCGGATGATCCGGCGCCTGGCCGGCGCAGCGGGGCTGGCGACGCTGCCGTTCCTCGCCGGCTGCGGCTCCTCAACCTCCCCCGACCCGCTGCCGTCCCACCCGGTCGCCACGACGTCTTCCCTTCGTCAGGCTCACCCGCAGGCCGTCGAGCCGGTGGCCGGCCAGTCTGCGCCGACCGATGCGGCGAGCGGCGGTGGCGCCAGCGCGTTCATCCCGGCGGAGCCGACCGGACCGACGCCGAAGATCACCGGCCCGGCCAGCACCACGAGCACTCCGGCCGCCGGCGCACCGACCGATGCCGAGGTGCGCGCGGCGATCGCCAAGTTCCAGCTCGCGGTGGCGGAGTACCACCTCGACCGGCTCGACTTCTCAGGCGTGCTGCTCAACCCGGCGACGCTCCCGCCCGGCGTCTACAACGTCAGCATCGCGTCGGTGTACACCGACTACGGCAAGCCCGTCGCGTGCGGCGGCGTGCTGCACGTACCCGAGCTCGGGGTGGCGAACAAGACCCTGCCGTGCGGCACGATGGTCCTGTTCCGCTACGGCAACCGGGCGGTGCGGGTGCCGGTGATCGACCGGGGGCCGTACATCGCGGGGCGCGAGTGGGATCTGACCGGCGCGACGGCCGAGGCGCTGGGTTTCCCGGGGCTCGGGCCGATCGAGTGGCGCCTACGTTGAGCCGGGCCGCCGGACGATCAAGAAACGTCGGGCGCGGCCGATACCTTCCCGGAAAGCGTGAGGGCTGTGGGCGGGCCGCCCAGGCCGGAAGGGTCACAGAGAGGGGTGGGAGTCGGCGCCTCACCGCCCGCCACAACCTTCGCGCCGGGGAACGATGAGTTTCCCCACCGCCGGTGGTCCTAGCCTCCACACACCATCCTTCAAGGAGGCCAACGTGCCCGTCACCACCGGTATCAGCACCCTGTCGCTCGTCTGCATTCCGACCGTGAAGCAGGACGAGGCGATCGACTTCTACGTCGAGCAGCTCGGCTTCGAGAAGCGCACCGACACCGCCTTCGGCGACGGTGCGATGCGCTGGGTCGAGGTCTACCCACCCGAGGGGACCACCGGCATTGCGCTCCCCCCGCCGCCTCCCGGACGGTCGATCGAGCCGCGCGACACCGGGATCATCCTCACCGTCTCCGACATCGAGGCCACGCGGGCCGAGCTGGCCGAGCGCGGCGTCGACATCGACCCCGAGGTCACCCGGTTCGGCGGCCCGGTGCCGCCGATGGCCTGGTTCCGCGACCCGGAGGGCAACTCACTGCTCGTCGTCGAGGGCTGAGGCGACCCATGGGGGGCGCCGCGCGCGGCGCCCCCCACACCTCACCCGCCGGCCCGGGCGTACGCATCGGCCGCCGCGGCGTAGCGATCCATCGCCGCCTCCACCGCGTCCGGCCCGCCGGCTGGCAGCCAGAACACGGCACGGTGCACGCCGGCGGTCGCGAACCGGGCGATCCGCGCCGGGTCACGCGGCATCAGCGCCAGCGTCACCGGGATCGGGTCACGTCCCGCCGCGCGCCCCAGCCGGCCGAGCTCGTCGCAGCGGGCGATCATCTCCTCGTCGGAGCCGATGCGGTTGGGGAACCACTCGTCGGCGAAGCGCGCCACCCGCTCGAGCACCCGCGGACCGTTGCCGCCGAGCAGCACCGGAGGGCCCGGCTGCTGCAACGGCTTGGGCCAGCACCAGATGGGATCGAAGTCGACGTGGCGGCCGTGATAGCTCGCCTCGTCCTCGGCCCAGATCGCCCGCATCGCCTCGACCCGCTCGCGCAGCAGGCCGAAGCGCGCCCCGGCGTCGGTCCCGTGGTGGGCCATCTCCTCGACGTTCCACCCGGCGCCGACGCCGAACAGGAAGCGGCCGCCGGACAGGCGATCGAGCGAGGCGACCTGCTTGGCGGTGATGATGGGGTCCCGCTCCACGACGAGGCAAATCGCCGTGCCGATCCGCAGCCGCTCGGTGGCCGCGGCGGCGAACGGCAGGGCGACGAACGGGTCGTGCGTGCGGCGGTACTCGTCCGGAAGCTCGCCGCCCGCCGGGTACGGCGTCCGGCGCGAGACCGGGATGTGGGTGTGCTCGGGGAACAGCAACGCCTCGAAGCCCCGCGCCTCCGCCATCCGCGCCAGCTCGTCCGGCGGCTGGACGGCCTCGGTGGGGAAGATCGCCACGGCGAAGCGCATGTCGGGCGGCAGCCTAGCTCGCGCCCGGGGTCGCGCAGGCGGGAAGGTTCCGGGCGCGCGCTACGGTGAACCCATGGACACCGACGCAGCCCCCCAGATGCAGCTGAGCGACGAGGAGTGGCAGGAGCGCTTGACGCCCGAGCAGTACGAGGTCCTCCGCCATCACGGCACCGAGCACGCGTTCAGCGGCAAGTACTGGAACGTCAAGGCGGACGGGATCTACCGCTGTGCCGGCTGCGGCGCCGAGCTGTTCGACGCCGGCACCAAGTTCGACTCCGGCACCGGCTGGCCGAGCTTCTACGAGCCGGCGGTGGCCGAGCACGTCACCACCCGCACCGACACGAGCTACGGGATGGCGCGGACCGAGGTGCAATGCCGCCGCTGCGGCGGTCACCTGGGCCACGTGTTCGACGACGGCCCCAACCCGACCGGCCTGCGGTACTGCATCAACTCCTGCGCGCTGGAGCTCGACCCCAAGGCCTGACCCCGGGCTCGACCGCGCCCGCCAGCGAGTCGACCCGGCCTCGCCGCGCCCGCCAGCGAGTCGACCCGCCCTCGCCGCGCCCGCCCCGCCAAAACTCGACTCGCTGCGCCGTCCGGCCGCCGCAAGTCGAATCTTGTCGCTGTGGCTAACAAAAATCGACTTCGTGCGCCGGAGCGGGCAACCAAGTCGAGTTTTGGCAGTCGGTGGCAGCGCAGCGACCCTGGCGGGAACTGGGCCGGTCAGCCGCGCGACCGCCGGTGGCGCCGCCAGCGCCAGCCGACCCACGCGGCCGCCACCACGGCGAGGCCGACCGCCAGGAAAACGCCTCCGCGCTCCAGCACGTGCGCAGCCGCGTTGCCCCCGAAGTAGCCGACCAGACCAAACGTCAGCCCCCAGCTGATCGCGCCGAGCGCGTTCCAGAACACGAACTCCAGCACCGGCATCCGGTTGATCCCGGCCAGCCAGGCGGTGGCGAAGCGGACCAAGGCGATCCAGCGGCCGAAGAACACCGCCTTGCCGCCGTGGCGATCGAAGAATTGGTCGCCGGCCTCGATCGCCCGCCGACGGTGGGTGCGGAGCGGACCGCGGGAGACGAACACCTCACGCCCGAACCGCCGGCCGAGCCAGTAGCCGACGTTGTCGCCGATGATCGCCGAGCTGATCCCGATCACCAGCACGAGCGAGATGTGGAGCTTGCCCTGGCTGGCCAGGATGGCGGCCAGCACGAGCGCCGTCTCCCCCGGCGAGGGGATGCCCATCGACTCCAGGCCGATGATGGCGGGCAGGGCGTATCCCAGCCCGCTCGATACGTTGATGATGGCCCCGAGGACCAGGGCCGACACCGCGCCCGCTCCGTCAGTCGTCCTTGCGCAGGAGCGCCAGCAGCGAGAGCCCGGCGGGCAGCCGGCGGCCCCGGCCCAGCCAGCGCGCCTCCAACCGCATCGGCGCTTCGAGCACCCCGTTCAGCCACCCGGGCCCGAGGTGGAGATCCGGCGTGTAGTCGCCGTTCTCCACCAGCGGGCGCCGCCGCTGAGCGAGCCGGACGACAGCCGCCGGCGCCAGCAGCAGGCTGTTGAACGAGGTCAGCCGCTCCACCGACCAGCCGCTCTGGATCGCCGCCGCCCGCAGCATCCGCCGGTTGTAGCGCCGAAAGTGGTGGTTGGCCTCGTCGTGCTGGGACCACAGCGCCGGGTAGGCCGGCACCGTCAGGAGGAGCCACGCGCCGGAGCGGGCAACGCGTTGCAGCTCCCGCAGGGTGAGGCGGTCGTCCGGCGTGTGCTCGATCACGTCGAGGCAGGTGATGAGGTCGAAGCTCCCGTCCGCCCACGGCAGCTCCTCCAGCCGCCCGACCCGCACGTCGAACGGCCCTCGGTCCCGGGCCATGGCCGCAGCGCCCGGGTCGAGCTCGATCCCCGCCACGCGGCCGAGCGGCGCCAGATCGATCAGCGTACGGCCCGAGCCACAGCCGGCGTCGAGCAGGTCCGCCGGTCGCGGCAGCGCCAGCCGCGCCATCTCGGCGGCGAGCACCTGGCGCCGGCCGCGATACCACCAGTGGTGCTCGTCGACCTCGAGCATCGCCTGCATGAGCCGCTCGTCCATGTCGCAGGTGATCCTGCCAGAGGGGCTCCGGAGATGGCTATGCGACGGCCAGCGGATCGGCGTCGGGCGCCAGCGTCACCGGCAGGCGCAGGGCGAAGATCGCTCCCGGACGATCACCGTCCCGGAGCTCGAGCGTGCCGCCCATCCGCTCGGCGAGCTCCCGGCCGATCGCCAGCCCAAGCCCGAAGCCCGCCTGCCCAGTGGTGTCTCGCCCGCGGTGGAAGCGCTCGAAGATCTGCTCGCGCTCCCCCGGTGGGACGCCCGGGCCCTCATCGCACACCTGCAGCCCCGGCGCTGCTCCGCTCACCAGCGCGACCCGGACCTCGCCGCCGGGTGGGGAGACACGCAGCGCGTTGTCGAGCAGGATGCGCAGGATGCGGGCGACGCTGCCCGGGTCGGCGAGCACCCACGTGGCGTGGCCCGGATCGTGCAGCGAGATGGCGATCCCGCGCTCGGCGGTGCCGAGCTCGAACTCGGCGAGCACGGCGCGGCTCAGCTCACCGAGCTCCACCGGCTCGGAGCGCAGCTGCACCTCGGCGTCGATTCGGCTGAGGTCGAGCAGGTCGACGGCCAGCCGGGCCAGGCGGCGCGACTGGTTGCGCGCCCGGGTCAGCAGCGCCTGTGCGTCCTCGATGTCGACCCGGTCGGCGCGCAGGTCGTCGTCAAGCAGCTCGAGCATCCCGTCCAGCGAGGCCAGCGGCGTACGCAACTCGTGAGAGGCGGTGGCCACAAAGGCCCGGCGCGCCTCCTCCTGGTGGCGCAGGCGCTCCTGCATGATCGCGAACGTGCGGGCCAGGTCGCCCACCTCGTCCCGGACCCGATCGTCCGGCAGCTCGACCCCGGGCCCGGAGCGCGCCAGCTCCAGCGCGGCGAGGCGCAGGCGCCGCAGGCGTCGCACGAGCCGCGCGGAGAGCGGGATGCCGAGCATGATCGTCAGGCCGAGGCCGGAGAGCGCGGCGGTGATGAACGCGGTCTGGACGACCCGGGTGGCGTCGTGGATCTCCCCCGCGGGCCGTCGGACGGCGAGCACGAACGCCAGCCCGTTCTGGGTGAACGGGATCGCCTCCCGGGCGTACTCGCCGCCACCGATGAAGCCGAATCCGCGCACCGTGCGGTGGGTGCGAAATGCCTGTGCGACATCGTCAAAAGGATCCGGCGGCTCACCGGTGTCGCCGAGCGGCGAGGGCGCCAGAACCGTCCCCCGGCCGTCCGGACCGGGGTAGCCGAGCACTCGCACGATCGTCCCCGCACCGACGCCCTCGGCCAGTTCTCGCTCCGTGCGGCGGAGCTCGTTGGTGACGTAGCGGTCGAGCGGCAGGCGCCGGCCGTGGACGAGAACCGTGCGCGTGGCGTCGCCGAGCTGGGCCAGCGGCAACGCCCTGAACGGGGCGGCCGGATCCTTGCTCAGGTTCTTCTGCAGCGACTGGAGCCCGGCGCTGCGGAGCTTCGCCTCCAGCGGTCCGAGCAGCGCGATGGCGGCCACCCCCAGGGTCGCCACCGCCGTGATCAGCACCGCGCCGACGATCCGTCCGCGCAGGCCGATCCCTCCCCGCGCCGCGCGATCCCAGCGTGAGCGCCAGCGCCTCATAGCCGCTCCGGCACCCGCGTCCTCAACCCCGCAGCCGGTAGCCCGCCCCGCGCACGGTCAGGATGTGCCGCGGCTTGTCCGGCTCAGGCTCGAGCTTCTCCCGCAGGTGGCGGATGTGGACGTCGATCGCGCGCGGGTCACGGTAGGCGCTGTCGCCCCAGATCGCCCGCAGCAGCTCCTGACGGTTGAGCAGGCGCCCCGGGTCGGTCATCAGCGCATCGAGCAGCTCGAACTCGGAGAACGTCAGCCGCACCGGCTCGCCGTCCACCGTGACCTCGCGCTGGGCGCGGTCGATCCTCAGCGGGCCGACCGTCAGCACGTCGGCTCCCGCCGTCCGGCCGCCGGCCCGCCGCAGCACCGCGCGGATCCGGCTGCGCAGCTCGGCCAGCCCGAACGGCTTGGTCACGTAGTCGTCCGCGCCGGCCTCCAGCCCCAGTACCGCGTCGACCTCGGAGTCGAGCGCCGTCAGCATGATGATCGGGACGACGTTGCGCCGGGTGCGCAGCGTGCGGCAGACCTCATAGCCGTCGGGCCCCGGTCCGAGCGCCACGTCGAGCAGCACGATGTCGAAGTGCGCGGTGGAGCTCTGATCGATCGCCGCCCGTCCGTCGGCCACCGACGTCACCCGGTGGCCGTCGCGGGAGAACGAGCGCGTGAGCATGTCCCGCAGGTCGCTTTCGTCGTCGACCACCAGGATCGACAGCGACTGCTGGCCGCTCCGGGGCCCCGACGCCGAGAGCGGTGTGGCGGAACGTTCGGCGGGCATCGGCCTAGCGGGCGGCGAGCGCCCGCTCGCGAGGGGGCGCCGGCGCGTCCGGCGCGGGTGCGCCGGCGCCGGCCGGCCGAGGCGCGGGCGCGAGCCGACCGGTCTCGGCCACCGCCCACAGCACGACGAGCCAGGTCACCGTGGCCAGTCCGACGTGGACCCACACCATGTCAGTGGGCAGCTTCAGCTCGTATTGGACGCTGCCCACGAGTCCCTGGGCCGCCAGCAGGATGCCGAGCACCGTGACCGGGTCGATCGTCCCCGGCGGGGCGCCTCGCCGGCGCTGGAGCAGCCACACCCCGATCACCGCTACGCCGAACAGGGCGGCGATCGTCGCGTGGCGGTGGACCACCCACTGCAGCGTATCCGCGCCCTTGAACGTGAGCCGGTGGATGCGCTGACCGGGGGAGCCGCCGGCATGCGGGCCGGCCGCGGTCGCCGCGGTGCCGGCGAGGATGGTCAGCGCGGCCAGCGGCGCCAGTCCCCGCACCGCCCACACCTCGGCGCGGTCGGTGCGCCGGGGCCGCTCGCCGGGGGCGTGGGACGCCCGCCAGGCCAGCGCCACCGCGGCGATGAGGATGAGCATCGACAGCGAGAAGTGGGCCATGACGAAACCGGGGGCGAGGTGCTCCCGCACGGTGAAGCCGCCGAGCACAGCCTGAGCGAGCACGCCAAGAGGCAGCAGCGCGGACAGCCAGGCCAGGTCGCGCCGGAACGGACGGCGGGCGAAGGCTAGGCCGAACGCGGCCAGGCAGAGCACGCCGACCAGGCCCGACAGGGTGCGGTTGCCGAATTCGATCAGCGCGTGGCTGGAGAACGGCGGGTAGGCATGGCCGTAGCACCTCGGCCAGTCGGGGCAGCCGAGGCCCGAGCCGGTCAACCGCACCGCCGCGCCGGTCAGCACGATGAGGGTCAGCGCCGCCAGCGTCCAGCCGGCGACGCGGCGGTACTGGGCGGGGGTGACGACGAGGCGCAGGCGCATGGTCAGCTCCGCGCGGCAGACGGCCGCCGCGGGCGGTCACTCAAGACCAGGCAGGGAGATTACCCGCGATGTCCGCCAGCAGCGGCGCCTCGCGGTCGCGCGCCGAGACGACGAGCTCCAGCTCGGCAGGCCACTGGATCCCCACCGCCGGGTCGTCGAAGCGAAACCCTCCCTCGCGGGCGGGGTCGTAGTACGTGCTGACCCGGTAGACGACGTCGGCGACCTCGCTCAGCACGCAGAACCCGTGGGCGAACCCGTCGGGGCAGAGGACCTGCCGGTGCTCGTCGTCGTCGAGCACGAAGCTCTCCCAGCGGCCGAAGTTCGGCGAGTCCGGCCGGATGTCGACCACGACGTCGAGGATCGCCCCGCGCGCGCAGCGCACGAGCTTGGCCTGCCCGGCCTGGAAGTGCATCCCGCGGACGACTCCCGCGCGAGGAGCGCGAGTGGTTGTCCTGGACGAAGCTCGCCTTGACTCCGAGGGAGGTGAGCGCGCTCTCCCGGAACGTCTCGACGAAGAAGCCGCGCTGGTCGGCGTGGACGTGCGGGCCCAGCAGCATGGGGCCCGGCAGTTGTGTCGGCATCGTCCGCACGGTCGGGAGAGGCTAGGGGCGGTTCAGCCCGTCAGCGTGACCGAGCGGCTGAACGTCACCCGTCGAGAGCCTTTGCGCACGACGATGGTCAGGGTGATTCGCAGCGAGCGGAGCTTGGACAGTCCCGCCGGGAGGTGGCGGGAGGCCACCAGGCTGACCCGCGTGCTGCCGGAGCGGGTGAGGTGAGCGGTGCCGCTGGCGAGCAGGAGCGTTCCGTGGCCGAGGCGGAGCCGGGACACGGTGCTCGACGAGATCGTCAGCTGAGCACCGATGGCGCACGCCTCGGTGCAGCCGACGCGCAGCAAGAGCCCATGGCGACGCAACGTGGCCAGCGCGACGCTCGACGGCGGGTGGCTGAGGCTCCCCGACAGCCGGACCGGGGGAGGGACGGCGGCGGGGGACGTGATGAACGTGCGATCCGCACCGAAGGTGGTGCCGTCGGCGTTCGTGGCGAGCAAGCGATAGTGGTAGGTCGTCCCGGCACGAAGCCCGGACAGTGCCGCGCTCACCGCCTCCAGGCTCGTCCCGGCGCCAAGTGCTTGCACCGCCGTGGCGCTCCCGTAGTTCGTGCTCGTGCCGTACTGGAACTCGTACTGCGTCGCGAGCCCCCCCGGGTTCACCTCCCCCGTCAGCGCAGCGGCCGAGATCGTGACACCGCCGGCGCTGCCGGTCACCACGCCCGGCGCACTGGTGGTCGGAACGGTGGCTGGAGGCGGGGGCGGACCGAAGCCGATGAAACGGGTGACGAAGCCACCGCCCGCCGCGGTCGAGCACGGGTTTGCATCGGGCAGCGCGGTCACCGCGTCGCCGACGGCGATGACGTTCCCGGTGGTCGGGTCCACCGCCATGCCGCATCCCTCCACGGCACCCGTCGGTCCGCGTACCACGCCGGTCCCACCGCTCTCGGTGCCGTTGCCGCCAACCAGGCCGGCCTCGGGCTGGCCAGCTGCGGTGAATGCGCTGAGCGCCTGGTCGACCTCCGTGCCCGACGCCTCGTAGTTGCCCACCGTGACGATTCGCCCTCCGCCGGCGATGCCCAGCCCGTAGGCGCCGATCGGATAGTCGGGCACCTCCACGTCTTGCCCCGAGGGCACCGTGGCTCGGCCGCCGGAGCCGAACGTGGTGTCGAGGCTTCCATTCGTGTTGTAACGCCCCGCCACGGCGACCGGCGTCTCGCCGAACCCGCCGACGACGATCTTGCCGTCGTTCTGCACCGCGACGCCGGTGAGCGACGTGTACCCACTCCCGGACACGTAGAACAGCGTGGCGCCACTTCCGGCGAAGGACTTGTCGAGTGCTCCGGTGCTCGTCAGCCGCGCGACGAGCCCGTTGGTCAGCTGGCCTGCATACTGCACACCAGCTACGACGGCCTGCCCGTCGGGCTGCACCGCCACGGCGTTCAGCGCCGCACTGCCGCCGAACCCGCCCTGCGTCCAGGCAAGCGCACCGCCGGAGCCGAACTGCGCTACCGCGGTCTGTCCGCTGGCCGCACCCGCGGCGACGATGCCGTCCCCCGGCGTGACGGCGACGCCGTTGGCCACCGCACCCTGACCGCCGAACGCGGTGGCGACGCCGCCCGAGCCGAAGCTTCCGTCCGGGGTGAGCGCGCTCGTGAGCCGCTCGACCAGCATCGCGCCGCCGCTGCTGCCCCCGACCGCGATGGTCCCGTTCGCTGCGATCGCGACCGAACGCGCGTAGCCCGCGGGACCGTGGTAGCTGGCTGTCACCGAACCGCTGCTGCTCAGACGCTGGACGAGCACCGATCCCCCCTCGGCGCCGGCCACGACGACGCTGCCGTCGCCCGCGGCGGCCACCCCGAACAGCTGCACACCGCTCCCCCCGGCCGAGACGACGCCGCCGCCCCCGAAGCTCGGGTCCAGGGCTCCCGGCGCCGCCGCTCGCGCGCTCCCGGCGCTCGCCAGCACTACGCCGGCGAGCAGCCAGGCGGCGGACTGCATTCTCACGCGCGCGCGTGGAACGACCATCAGTGCAGAACCAGCGTGTGCTTGATCGTGGTCCGGTTCGAGTTCACGGTCGACGCGACGGTGATCACCAACCCGAGCGTGATCGTGTGCCTCGTCTTTCCGAGCGCCTTCTGGACCGTGCGGTCCCGGAGCGTGAACGCCTTGCCGCCGGCCGACCTGAGCGAGGTGTGCGTGACGGCGAACGTCAGCGCGCTGTACTTGGTGATGGTCGTACACCGGCGCCGATGGTTCCGCGTCGTGCAGCGCCGCGTCCGCTTGCCGATCCCGAGGGTCTTGGCGGTCGAGGCGCTGGCGGTCAGCTCAGCCTGGATCCGGCAGCCCTCGTTGCAGCTCACGGTGAACGGCAGGCCACTGCGCGACACCGTCTTCTTGGTGGGACGCCTCGGGAGCCTGCTCAGCGACGCTGCCAGCGCGGGAGGCGGTGGTGCCGGAAAGACGACGGCGCCGAACCCGCCGAACCGCTCGGCGAAGGCTGATCCGCTCGCCGGGGTGCACGGGGTGGCATCAGGCAGGGTCGTGACCTGGTTGCCGACCGTCACGAAGTTGCCACTGGGCAGCACCGCCACCCCGCAGGCCTCGAAGGTTCCCGTGGGCATGAGCACGGTGCCGTCGGAGCCAAAGCCGCCCTGCGGGGCCCCGGCCGACGTGAAGGCGTACAGGGCCTGGTCGATTTCGACGCCCGAGTCCTCGTAGTTGCCCGCCGCCACGATCGTGCCGCCGGCGCCGAGCGCGACGCCGTAGGCGCCGATCGGGAAGGACTGGTCGACGTCGTTGCGCCCAGCGGAGACCGTAGCCGCCCCGCCGCTGCCGAAGCCCGTGTCGTGCGTGCCGTTGCCGTTCACGCGGAGCAGCACCGTCGTCGGGCCCTCGGCCGCCATGCCCGCGGCCACGATCTGGCCGTTCGCCTGGAGCGCCAGTGACTGGAAGGCGGTGTAGCCGCTGCCGGGATACGAGTAGGTCAGCGCGCCGCTGCCGGCGAAGGAGCTATCGAGCGCTCCACCCGCCGCGGTGAGACGGGCGACGATCCCGTTGGTGATCTCGCCGGGGTTCTGGCTCCCGGCGAGCACGACAGCGCCGTTGGACTGCAGCGCGACCCCGCGGATCACCGAGTTGCCGCCGAATGAGTAGACCTGGGTCCACTGAGCCGCACCGGTGGCGCTGTAGCGCGCGATCGCGGACTCGGTGCCGAGCGAGTTGCTCACCGATCCTGCGGCGACGACGCTGTCATCGCTGCCGATCGCCACCGCGTACCCGAGGCCGGACTGCCCGGAGAACGCGCTCACCACGCCACTGCCGGCGAAGCTCGGATCGGGCGCCAGGGCCGATGTCAAGCGGGCGACGAACATCGCGCTGCCGGTGGTCCCGGTCACCGCCACCTTGCCGTCGGGCGCCACCGCGACCGCGCGGGCATAGCCCGCCGGGCCGTGGTAGGCCGCCTCCACGGCCCCGGCGGTGCTCAGCCGCTCGACGAGCACCCGGCCGCCGGAGGTACCGGCCACCAGGGTGGAGCCGTCGGAGTAGCCGGCCACGCCGAACAGCTGCGTTCCGGCAAATCCGACCGCGCCGCTCGAGCCGAAGCTCGTATCCAGCGCCCCCGGCGAGACGGCCGACGCCGAGCCCGCACCCACGAGGCCCGCGACGACGACCAGCCCGGCCGCTGCCGTGCGGAGCCTCCGTCCGCGGTGGGTCGTCTCGAATCGCATTCCCTACCTCCTGTGACTGTCCTGGATTGACTCGCTCCGGGCGCTCAGCCGGCCCGGCTCTGCAGGCTCCGCACCCGCGCCAGGGCGCCAGTGTAGGCGCCCCCGTAACTTGCCTGGTAATCCCCGTCGATCAGCAGGTCCCCGCTCGACGCCGTGGCCAGCGCGGCGACAAAGTTCTGCATGGTCCCGTGGAAGGCCTAGCGCCAGCGTGCCTCGGCGACCCAACCGCGGATCGGGACGGCCTCGGGAGGTGACTGCCTGGCGAATGGAGCGAGCGCCGGAGGGCGCAGCGGGGGGCCGGATCTGTCTGTGGACAGCTGCACGCGTACCTCTCATCCGACGGTCGGTGAGCACTCCGGCCGTCCGGCACCGCGCGGGCTCCGGACCGGACGATCTTAACCCAGAGCACATGGGCGAGGGTCAGCCGCGAACCGATTCGACGATTCACCGGTTTCAGCAGCATCGGCCGTGCACGCTCGAGCACCCAGCGGAGGAGGGGGATCGAGGCACACAGCAACCTTTGCGCCGTCCAGACGTTTAAGCATGTGGGCGGGGGGTCGGTGTCGTCCGAACCCACACGTAAGCTGAGCAAACTTGAGGAAGGCTTTCGCCCCACGGAGGACAAGTCAGCAGGGAATCGAATGACCACCCCGAACGACTCCCGAGCGGGAGACGTTCAGCCGACTTGCAAGCGTCGGACCGCGTACAGTGCGCGCTTGACGCAACAGCGCCCGTCGGACAAGATGGGCGCTTCGGGCCGAGTCCCAAAGCGGGAACGCGGCCGAAGTCAGATACCCAACCACAGGAGGATCCCCATCACCATGTCTAATCGGCCAACACGCGCACGAGTGGCGCGTATTGCCGTCGGGCTGGCCTCACTGGCGTTCCCGCTGATCGTTACGGGCGCTGCCCAGGCAGCGATCGCAGGCGCCACGCCGGCCAGCACGGCCATTCCGGACGCGCGCAGCGCGTTCATCCAGTCGACCGCCGGGTCCGGCGGCGTCGAGGTGTGCTTCGACAAGACCCTCAGCGGCGATGGCGCCAATGCGGCCGACGTCAACCTCGTCGGCTACCGCGCCGGCAACGTCTCCGCGGCCGCCACTCCGGTGACGCTCAGCGGCAGCGCGATCGATCGAACCTCGGGCTCCTGCCCGTTCGGCCCGAGCACCGGGCTGCTCCTGAGCTTCCCGAGCAGCGTGGGTACGCTCAGCCAGTACACCGCGGTCGAGATCCCGGCGAACGCCGTGACCGGCCTGGCGAGCAACCAGGGCAACCTGGCGGACACGGTCGGCCTCACCGGCTCGACCTCGCACGACGGCACCACCGGCATCACCGTGGCGCCGAACCTGGTCGGCATCCTGGCCCCGACGGGGACCAACCAGAACACCAACTCGCTGACGTTCGTGTTCGATCGCAACGTGGCCGCTACCGGCCGCACCGCGTCGGACTTCTTCTACGTCGACCAGGCGGGCAACGTCTGCTTCGGCTCTGCTGACCTCTCCAACGGTGGGTCCCCGGTGACGTCGGCCTCGACGCTGGTGACGATCACGTTCGCCGGCGGCAGCGGCACCTGCACCACGCCGATCGGCTCGGGCACGGTGCGCGGAGGCGTCCTCGTCAATGCGGTCACCAGTGACCAGGACACCCTTGCGCACAACGCCTCGCAGGCGGTCGTGCTGCCGGGCGCGGCAAACGGTGGGGCGACGCAGCGACCCGACCTCGTGTCGGCCGCCCTCGGGTCGGACAACGACTCGATCACGTACACGTTCGACAAGCCGGTGACGCTCGGCTCGGGCACCGGCGTCTTCGATGCCGACCTGGCCGACGGCCAGGTGCTGGCCAGCTCGGTCGTGACCACCACCGGCACCACCACGGTGACGGCGCGGTTCAACGGCAACCTGGCCAAGCAGGCTGAGTTCGGCGTGATCGCGTTCGTTCCGGGGGGTGCGGTCCAGGCGAACGACAACGCGACGGCCAGCGGCGGCAACGTCCCCGGCTCGGCACCGATCGGCGGCAACGCCGGTGCGTTCTCCCGGGCGTTCACCACCGCGCCGGACGTGTTCGGCGTGACGGCGAACAAGACGACGGGCGTCGTGACGGTGAACCTCGACGACCGCCTCGCCACCACGGGGACCGCGGTCACTCCCGCCGACGTCACGCTGGTCGACGGCAACGGCGCCGCGATTCCGAGCTCGACGACACCGACGGTGTCCTACAACAGCTCGGCCGGCCCCGGTCCTGCGATGGTGACGCTGCAGTATCCGCCCTCGACGCTGACCAACCTGGTCGCGGTCGAGTTCGCTCAGAGCGCCTTTGTCGGCGCGCTGAGCAACACGGTGACGGCGGCTGACGCGGAGAGCGTCCCGCAGTTGGTCGGCACGGTCAACTCGTCGGCGATCCTCAAGGCCTACAAGGCCTACAAGGCTCACCACAAGACGACCAAGCACAGCAAGAAGCACACCAAGAAGCACGCCAAGAAGCACTAGGTCACGCTCCCGCGGGATCCCGCCTCGGCGGGATCCCGCCGAGCCGGTCAGCGGCCCTCGCGGACGACCTCCGCGGGGGCCGCTCTCGTTAACCGACGACCGACCCGGCGCAACCTTCGCCGCTCCCGGCGGTTTGTGAGCTCCAGATGACCCACCAGACGCGCCCCACCCCACTTCGCCGGCTCGGCCTGGCCGCGGCGGCCGGTTTCGCCGCCCTCCTCACGCTCGTCCTGACGGCGGGCGGCGCGCCGGCCGCCTCGCCCCGCCCGCTCGCCCGGGCGGCCTCGACCCCGCTCTCGCTCCGTGCCGACAGCGCTCGCGTGACCCAGCCCCAGGGGCTTTCCCCGGCCCAGATCCGGGCGGCCTATGCCCTGCCGGTCACCGGTGCCCGGCATCAGACGGTGGCGATCGTCTCCGCCTACGATGCGCCTGACCTGCAGTCCGACCTGGCGGCGTACGACAAGAGGTTCGGGCTGCCCGCCTGCACGTACGCCAACGGATGCGTGCGCAAGCTCAACGAGGCGGGAAACGCCTCGCCGCTGCCCGGCAGCGACCTCACCGGGGGCAATTGGGTGACCGAGTCCTCGCTCGGGCGCCGAAGTGGTCCACGGCATCTGCCAGTCCTGCCGGATCCTCGTCGCCGAGGCTGACCAGGACACCCCGACCGACTTTGCCAAGACGATCGGCAGCGCGGCCGCCGCCGGCGCGACGGTGATCGTCACCACCTACGCCGCACCGGAGTCGCCTGACGAGGATTCTGCGCTCTCCGGCCCCACGTCCGCCACTCGAGCGGCGGTGGTGGCCGCGGTGGGCGATGCGACGAACGGCACCTACGGGTATACCGGCGGCCTGAACGTCCCCGCCGCCCTGCCGAGCGTGCTCGCCGTGGGCGGGACGACGTTGACCTACGGGCGGGTGGGGCGGCCGGCGGAGAGCGCGTGGGCCGGCACGGTGACCGGCTGCGGCTTCGAGTACGCCCCCACCTGGCAGACCCGGATCGAGGCGATCAGCGGGTGCAGCGGCCAGCGGGTCGACGCCGACGTGGCGGCGGTGGCCGAGCCGGGCGCCATCATCCACGTCAGCGGCGCCGACCAGGCCGGTGGACCGTGGTACGTGGCTGACGGGACGAGCCTGTCCGCGCCGGTGATCGGCGCCGTGATCGGCCTGGCCGGGAGCGCCGGCGCCAACGAGGCCCAGATGCTCTACGCCCGCGAGCTGAGCGATCCCTTCGCCTTCCACGACATCCTGACCGGCGAGAACTCCGGGGTGTGCCGCGCGGCGATCTGCATGGCCGGGCGCGGGTGGGATGCCCCGACCGGCCTCGGCACGCCGAACGGCCTCGAGGCGTTCCTGCCCGCCGGCCCGACCGTCTCCCGCTCGCACCCGGCGGTGACGGTCTCCGGACCACGCGGTGGCGTGGCGGTCAGCCACCGCTGGCGGCTGGCGCTCACCATCGCCAACCGCAACGCGTTCCGGGTCTCGGGGACGATCACGCTCGAGCGCTCCCTGCGCAGCCACGGGCGCACGCGGCACGGTGCAGTTCGGCACCGCGGCCCTGACCCGCGGCTCACTGGCCACGGGCGGGGTGACCCTGACCGTGCCCGCGGCGGCCCGTTCCGCGCTCGCCGCGGCCCGGCGGCTGACCGTGCGGGCGGTCCTGCGGGTGCATGGTGCGACCGGGCCGGCGGTGACGGTGACGCAGGACCTGACGCTGCTGGCCCCCTGACGGGCCGCCGTCAGTCCTCGTAGCCGACGAACACCACGTCGCACTCGTCGCTGGCCCGCAGGGCGATCCGCGCGGTCGGAGCGGGCAGGCGCAGGTCGCTGAACGCCGTCTCGTGCGCGGCGGCCATGTGACCAGCGGCCAGCGAGGGCTCGGCGCCGTCGGGACTTGCATCGAGGATCATCCAGCGACCATGCTGGGTGGCGGTGCCGACCAGCAACCGCTGGGTGGGGTGCGGAAGCTCGACCCACAGCGTCGAGAGCGGCCCCTGCATCCGCAGGCGCTCATCTGCGGTGTAGCCGACCTCACGGCTGGCGACGGTCTGGGCGACCCAGGGGCGGACGAGTGGCGGCCGGCGCTCCACCGGCTCGGGGGTGAGGATCAGATCCAGCCAGTAGCGCGAGAACGCCGGCGGCAGGTCCGGGCGCCAACGATCCAGGTACCGCCACAGGATCGCCTCGTCGGGGTGGACGGGTCGCTCGGCGAACAGGGCCGGGTCGTAGCTGGAGGCGATCACGTGGCGGTCCAGCCGCTCGCCGAAGGCGAGCTCGAACTCGTGAAAGCTCACGCCCCGCCCCAGTCGCCACAGCGCCTCGCGGGCCGCCTCGGGGCCCTGCGCCTCGGCCTCGTCGAGCACCTGGAGGATGTCGGCGCGGGGCGAGCGGTGACGGTAGCGGAGCGCCAGCTCGTCGTCGAGCAGGTGCAGGAACGGGATCTGCCCGGTGTGGTGGTCGGCGTAGATGAGGCGATTCGGGGTCTCGCAGACGACGATCGCCCCATCGGGCTGGACGACCTCCCGCGCCAGCCGCAGGACCTCCAGGCGCTCGTCGATCGTCAGATGCTCGAGCACGGCGTAGAGCAGGAACACGTCGACCGAGCCGCGGAGCGCCGACACCGCCCCGACGATGTCCGCCAGCTCGTGGTGGGCCAGCTCCACGTTGCGCAGGCCGCGCTGAGCCACCTCCCCTCGGGCGTGGGCGATGCATGCGGAGTCGATGTCGACGCCGATCACCCGCTCCGCCCTCGCGGCGACCGCGCAGGTGACCGCCCCGTACCCGGCGCCGTATTCCAGGACGGTCCTGCCGTCCAGCGGCACCGTCTGCTCGATCCACGGGATCACCACCTCCGCCGCCCGCCGGTGGCGCATCTCCCAGCTGTTCGGATCCTCGCCGGCTGCGGGCTCCAGCGCCCGCGCCGGCACCGCCTCAACCGGAGGCGGCGCCACTGGTCCCACATCGGCTGGAGGCGAGCTCGGCGCGAGGCCATCGCCCCCGGCGGCGGCGATGAGAGCAGCCGCAAACTCGTCCGCCTGGGCCTCGCTCTCGGCCAGGCGCCCCCGCAGCTCGGCGATCTCGCCTTCGGCGTCGCTCAGGCGGTGCAGTGCCGAGGCGGCGGCAGAACCGCCCTTGCCGAGGTGGGCGCGCCCCAGGCGGGCGTTCTCGGCCCGCAGGGTGCGGATCTCCTCATCCATCAGGGTCTCCAGCCGGTTCGGCGCCGCCTGGGCGGCGACCCGCAGCCTCCCCCGATGCGCGCGTGCCAGCTCGTCTCCGGCGAACCCGACCAGGAGCAGGTACGCGTCGGCGTACTCGGGCTCGCTCGCCTCCGGGGGATCGAGCGGAGCGAACTCCGTCTCGCCGGCGTCGGGCACGAGCAGCAGCGAGCCCTCCGCCCGGAACTGGGGCAGCACGAGCGCCGAAGCCGGCAGCTCGGCCCGCAGCGCCGCGGTCGCCTCGAACGTCAGCCCCGCCGCACCGTCGGCCTCCGGACGAGGGATCGCCGGCCAGGCCAGGGCGAGCCGCCGGCCGCTCTGCGCCGCCGCCATCAGCTTCGGCCAGAGCTGTTCCCGGGCCTCCGGATGGCCCAGCGCCTCGAGGCAGACGATCGTCGCCCCAACCGTTTCGGTGGGCGAGCGGTCGAGCGCGTCGAGCAGGGGCGTAGCCGCAAAGCGGAGGTTCGCGACGCCGGCCTCCGTGGCGGCGAGCTGCGCCCCGTCGAGCGCAGCGGCGTCGTGGTCGAGCACCTCCACGCCGCGGGCGGTTCCGGCGAGGATCCGGCTCCCCTCGCCGCTGCCGCACCCGAGCTGCAGCACGTCGGCCCCCGCGCAGAGCTCGGCAACGAGCTCGTAGCGCTGGCGCTCCAGCGGGCCGAGCGGCGGCGAGAACGGCGCCGCCTCCAGCCTCATTCGCTCCTCGACGTCCATCGCAGCGCATTCTCTCTGATGCGCGCGTTGATCTCGGTGGTGAGGTGGGGGCGGTTGGGTTGGGCGATCTGGGCTTGCATGGAGTCTTCGCGGACGCGGTAGCGGATCAGCCGTTGCGGGATGATCGCGCCGGTCAGTCCGGCCGCGCGCAGTTGGCGGTAGAAGTGCCAGTCCTCATAGCTGGTCAGCTCCTCGCTGTAGGCGTGCCCGGACTCGAACACCCGCCGGCGCACGACCGCGCACGCGTCACCGGCCACGTTCTCCTACCGCGCTGAGCTCCGCCTGGTTGCCCAGCGGCTCATACCCCAGCGCCGCCCCCTCCCGCGGCCGGCCGTCCGGCCCGACATACCGCGACCACGAGGTCACATACGCCACCTCCGGGCGCGCCTCGAGCACCTCCACGCACCGCGCCACGAACTCCGGCTCGATCACGTTGTCGGCATCCAACGGCAGCACGTAGCGCCCCCGCGCACACGCGATCCCCCGATTGCGCGCCGCCCCCAACCCCAGATTGACCCCCACCACCACCCGGACCGGCACCCGCGCCGCCAGCTCCCCCACCACCCAATCCGCCTCGGCAAAGGACCCATCCACCACCACCACCAACTCCAGCGAGCGGTAGCGCTGCCACCCCACCGAGGCCACCGCCTGCGCCACGATACTGCGCCGCGCGGAAATACGGCACCACCACCGAGACCAACGGCTCCACCCGCCGCCGACGCCGCACACCCGCCCAGCGGCCGCGCCACCTCACACCCCACCAACCCCTCATACCCATCCAGGATCTCCCGCTCCTGGCACAACGACTCCGCCCACCGCACCAACTCCCCCGAGCGGACCCGCTCGCCCACCGCCCGCCGATCGGCCGCCAAGCCCACGCACCCCATCTCGGCACGCATCCGCCCCCACCCCGCCCAGCAACCAGCCGCCCCGGTCTCCCACCATCTCCACCAACCCGCCCACCGGCGAGGCCAGCACCGGCCGATTGGCGAACAACGCCTCCAACACCACATACGGCCAGCACTCCCACACCGACGGCACCACCACCACATCATGCGAGCGCGACCAACCCCACCAACTCGTCCCGCCCCACCTCCCCCACCAGCGACACCCGCTCATCACCCCCCACCAACTCCAGCACCCCCTCCCGCACCGACCCCCCCAAGGGACCCCGACCCGTATCCCCACCCACCAACGTCAACCCCACATCACCCCGCCCACACCCCAACACCGCCTCCACCAGCCCCACCACACCCTTCCGCGTCTCCAACCGACCCACATACAGCAACCGCAACCCCTCACCCCCACCCACCCCCACACCATCGTCCCCCACCTCACCCACGAACGGATGACGCACCCGCATCCCCACCCCCAACCCCCCATCCCCATACAACCGCCGATAGGCCCCCACACATCCCCCCCCGCCCACAACACGCGATCCGCCCCCCACAAACAAAACCGCTCCAACGCATGCACCACCCGCGAACCCAAGTCGGGCTTGCAATGACCCGTTCAGCAACTCGACGATCTCGGTCGTGGTGTGGATCCGCACGCAGATCCGCGTCCGAGCCAACCACGGATCCAGCGCCCACGCCGCCTGCAACGTCACGAACCCCTCCCCCAGATAGTCCGCGAACTCGATCACATCCGGCGCTCGGTCCCCATACACCTCCCGCAGCGCCCCCCACACCCGATCCCCATAGCAATGCATCACGTGATACCAACCCCCGCCTCCGCCACCGACGGCTCCTCCACGAACACGAGCTCGGCCGGCGGAAGGCGCGGATCGCCGGCGGCCCGCAGTCGCTCGTACTCGGGCGGCGAGCAGCGAGGTGGTGAAGATCGTCACCTCCGCGATCCGCGAGAGGGCCGCGCGGCGCCGTGACATACACGCCGATCCCGCCGCCGCGGAGCGGATGGACCTCGTCACGGGAGATGAGTCGCGACTCGCACGGTCGTCGGAACTAGGCTAGGCTTGCGTCGGGTCGACGCGCTTGATGCCGCGCAGGGGCTCCGTCAACCGCCAGCTCGGCGAGCCGATGACATCGCGGAGCGTCTGCTGATCGCGCTCGCGTTGGTGCTCGGCGAGGTCCAGTCGCTCTCGAGTCCTCGCCAACTCATCCGAGAGGTGGGCGAGCCGGCCCCGCTGCTCCATCTCGCGCATGCGCGCCAGGGCGAGCGCGGCCGCCTGCTCGAGCACCCGGGCCTCCAGCTCGGCTCCCGCGGTCGCCGCCGGATCCGGCGGCACCAGCTCGCGGCCCGCACGAACCGCTGCATCTCGGCGAGCAGCGGCCCCGCGGGGTGGTAGCGCCGCTGCGTGGACCTCGCCGGTGCGGTAGGCCGGTGCGCGACGTCGACGAGCACCAGCCCGAGGCCGAACCACAGCTCGCCCCGCAGCTCGGGCGTGGCCATCAGACGGCCCGGCACCCAGTCGAGGTCGACGTAGCTCACCTTCGGCCAGCTGGCGAACGGGACGCTCTCGACACCCCGGCGCACCTGCGGGTTGGCGGTGTCGTGGATGAGGATGACGCTCCGCCGCAGCGCGCGGCTGTCCAGCAGGTCCTCGAGGTCCTGCCGCACCCCCTCGGCCGAGTGGTCGCCGTCGACCAGCACGAAGTCGACGTTGCGCTCCTGCGGCCTCGAACTCAGCCGAGCAGCGGCGCCAGCAGCTCATGCGAGTCGCCGATGTGCAGCGTGACGTTCTCGGGCACCGGCAGGTCCGGCGGCCCGAGGTCGAACGAGTGGACCTCGGCGGCGTGGGCCGCGATCCGGCGCAGCGCGCCGCCCTCCGCGGTGCCGACCTCGATCGCCAGCCGCCGGCCGGAGCTCCGTCAGCACCCCTTCGACCGCCGCTCGTTCGCCGAGCGACATCTGCCAGATCCGATCGTCGAAGATCGCCAGTCACGCGCGTCGCTGATCATAGGGTTGCCGGGAGAATGCAGCATGGCGAAGTCGCCCGAGCGCACGTGCGCCGAGGCCCGTCGTCCGCGCGGGCGACGGCTGTGGTGACGCGGCGCCTCGCGCTCCCGCGGACGCGTCCCGAGCTCGTCCTCGGCGTCCTGCTGGCGGCCGGGCTGCTCGTCCGAGGGCTCGCGATGCTCGCCGTCTGGCCGGTCGGGCTCGGCATCAACGACAGCGCGCCGTACACCACCGCCGCCGCGCACAACCTGCTCTCCGACGTCCAGGCGCCGGGCGGCTATCCGGCGGTGCTCTGGCTGCTGGCCCGGATCTCCCGGCAGGTGGCGGTGACCGTCGTCGTCCAGCACGCGCTGGGGGTCGCCGCGGCGCTCGTGTTCTTCCGAGCCGTCCGCCGGGCCAGCGGATCGGCGTGGGTGGCACTGGTGCCCGCGGCCGGACTGCTGCTCGACTCCGACCAGATCTACCTCGAGCACAGCATCATGGCCGAGGGCGTCTACGCGATCGTGCTCGCGCTCACCCTGTACACCGCGGTTCGCGCACTCGAGCGGCCCGAGGCACTCGGCTGGGCGCTCGCCGCCGGGCTGCTCGGCCGGTGCCGGCGCGTTCATCCGCTCGGCGGCGATCGGGCTCGTCGCGGTGATCGTCCTGGTGCTGCGCTCTCGGCGCGCGGTGGCGGTCGCCCCGGCTGCGCGCCGGGCTGGCCGTGCTCCTCGGCGCCGTGGTGGTGCTCGGCGCCGTACGCCGTCGCCAACCGGGCCCAGACTCCGGCGAGCTCTCGATCGGTCCCGACCCCGGCTGGCACCTGTACGGGATGGTCGCCCACTACGCCGACTGCCGACGACTTCACACCCCCGCCGGGCACCGCGGCGCTGTGCCAGTCCACGCCGGTGGCGCAGCGGCCGGGACTGAATTTCTACCTGTACGACCCGCGCAGCCCGGCGCAACGCACGTTCGGCTACTTCAAGCACGACGCGCGGGTCGGCGCGTTCGCCAAGGCCGTCGTCCGCCACCAGTTCGGCGACTACCTGCGCAACGTCGCCCTGAACCTCGCCGGATATTTCGTCCCGGCGGCATACCCGCACGCTCTGGGCGACCCGCTCGGCGGCCAGGGACTGGCCCATCCGCTCGACTGGCGCCGCCAGAACCCGGACGCAGCGCAGCTGGCGAGGATCATGCGCCCCTCTATGCCCCGATCCACGTCCACGACCGGGCCTCGGCTGCGAACGCGCTGGCCGTCTATGCGCGCGTGTTCCGCTTCGGAGCGACGCTGCTGGTGATCTGCACGCTGCTGCTCGTGGCCGGGTTGGTCTGGGCGCCAGCGCGCGCCGCTCTCCTGTTCGGAGGCGGCGGGTTGTCGCTGCTGCTGGCCCCGAGCGTGATCGGCGAGTACTCGGGGCGCTACACCGTGCCGCTGGTGGCGCCATGCTCGCGGCGGCGGCGATGTCGGTCCAGGCACTGTGGGCCCACCGCCGAGGGCGGCGCGGGACGGCAGGCATAATCGAGCCCGATGAGGATCCGATTCACCGGCGGCCGGCTCAACGGCGCGCCGTCGCCACGCCGGGACAGAACGACGACTCGCTGCAGCGCATGCTCCGGCGCGATCGCGAGCGACGTGGAGAACATGCGCACGGCTGCTGGCCTTCACGCTGCACGCGGACTCGTGCTGCATCGACGTCGGCGCTAACCGCGGCGCGGTGCTGGCGGAGATGGTCCGGGTCGCTCCCGCGGGACGGCACGTGGCCTTCGAGCCGATCCCTGAGCTGTGTGCCCTCCTGCGCACCCAGTTCCCGCAGGTCGACGTGCACCAGTCGGCGTTGTCCAACGCGCCGGGTGCAGAGCGCGTTCGCGCACGTGCTCGGTCATGCCGAGGGCTGGAGCGGCTTGCGCTTCCGACCCCTGCCGGCCGGGGAGCAGGCGCAGGTGGAGGAGATCCAGGTCCGGCTCGAGGTGCTCGACGAGATCCTCGACCCGGACTTGCGGCCGGCGGTGATCAAGATCGACGTCGAGGGCGCCGAGCAGCAGGTGCTGGAGGGGGCGCAAGGCGGACGCTCGAACGCCATCGGCCGATCGTCGTCTTCGAGCACGGCAGCGGCTCGGCGGAGGAGTACGGGACGACGCCGCGGGACATCCACGCGCTGTTCGCCGAGCTCGGCTACCGGATCTTCGACCTCGACGGCAACGGAGCCTACGACCGGGAGGAGTTCGAGCGCACCTTCCTCTCCGCCGAGCGGGTCAACTTCGTCGCCCATCCGTGACGCGTGCCGGTTCGGTCGGCGTCGCCCGCAACCAGTCGACCGACTCGCCGAGCACGATCGCCTCGATCTCCCCCCGCAGCCGCTCGCGGCGTCTCGGCCCCGAGACTCAGGCTCGGCAGCGATTCGGGCGCCGGAGCAGCCGCTCGGGGACGATCGCGCCGTAGTGTCCGGCGCCGGCCAGCGCCCCGTAGAGCGGCCAGTGCTCCAGGGCGCCGGGAGATCGGGGTACCGGATGGCCGAGCGACGAACAGGCGGCGGCGCAGCAGGGCGCACAGTGCTCCGGCCCGATTCGCCTCGCGCCGCGACGGCGACGCGGTTGCCGAGCGGCTGGCCTCCGCGCCCGGGCACGGATCGCCTCCGGTGCCGGCCCCGCGAGCCAGAACCCGACGTAGGCGAGCTCGCGGCGGCGCTCCAGGACGCGACGCCGCGCGCGACCGCCACCGGGTCGGCCGTCCACCCCGGCTCGAGCACGAACACGTAGCGGCCGGCGGCGGCGGCGATCCCGGCGTTCAGCGCCGCCGCGCGGCGGCGCCCGCTGCGGCGTCGATCGCCACCACCCGCACCCGCGCTCCGGCCGGGAGCTTGGCGGCCGCCTCGCCCGCGCGCTCCCGAGTCGGCGAGATCGATGACGAGGATCTCCGGTCGGCGATGGGTCTGGGCCGCCAGCGAGGTCGACGGTGGCCGCGAGCGGCCTCCGGGTCTGGTGCCCGCGCGCACGATCGGCCGAGACGAGCGGCGGCTGGACCGACCGGCCGCTGCGGCGCCCCCCGTCGCGGCGGTGTGGCCAGCAGCCGGCCGTAGGTGCGAGGATCTCGGCCTCGTCGCAGAGCTCGCCGCGCGCGCAGCTGGGGCCGGCCACCCCGCACGGCTCGCGCAGGGCGGGCCGTTGCGCTCACCAGCCGGGCGAGGCCATCCGTCAGCGACCGGGCGAACGGTGCCCCGGGTCAGCCAGCCCGCCCCCGCGCTCGAGCATCTCGACCAGCCCGCCGACCGGCGTTCCGAGCACCGGCCGGTTCAGGTGCAGCGGCTCCAGCGCGGCGTACGGCCAGCACTCCCATTGCGACGGGATGACGACGGCGTCGTGGGCGCGGATGGCTGTGGCCAGCGCCTCCCGGTCGAGTGCGTCGCCGAGCCTCACTTGTCCAGCTCGGCCGCCAGCAGGTCGATCTGGGCCGACCATGGACAGGCCGAGCGGGCCTTGGTCGTGTCGGCGCCGTGGATCGTCAGGCGGCACGGCGTCCCCGGGAAGGCGGCGCATCGCGCGAATCAGGTTGTGGATGCCCTTGCGCCGCTCGATCCGTCCCGCGTAGAGCAGGCGCAGCGGCCGGCCGGCTCGGAGGAACCGGCGGCCGACGAGACGTCGTCCGTCGAGCGCGATCGGCCCGCGGTACGGGTAGCGGATGCGAACCTCCGGAGCCAGCTCCGCCGCGCCGTAGAACCGTCGGTAGGTGCCGAGCATGTCGCCCCCCTGCCAGATCAGCTGGTCAGCTCGGGCCAGGCAGTAGCGCTCCATGTCGTGCACGGACTGCGTGCCCAGGTCCCCCGGAAGGCTTCCGTTGAGCACCTCGCACAGCTCCGCGCTGGTGTGGATGCGGACGCAGATCCGGGTGCCCGGGAGAACACGGGATCGAGCGCCTCGGCGGCCTGCAGCGTGACGAAGCCCTCGGCCAGGAAGTCGGGGAACTCGATCAGGTCGGGGCCGCGGGAGCCGAACCGCTCCCGGATCCGCTCGCCACCCGGTGGCTGTAGAGCTGCATCGGATGCAGCCAGCCCGAGGCCTCCTCGGGCGTCGGCTCGGCGATGAACTCAAACCGCACCTCGGGGTCCCGGCAGCCGCGGATCGCCGGCGGCCCGCGCCCGCTCATACTGCTCGCGCAGCGCCTCGCTGGTGACCACCGTCACCTCGGCGATCTGCGAGAGCAGCGCCGCCGCCGCGGCGACGTACGGCCGATCCCCCCGCCGCCCATGGGGAGACCTCACGCGAGACGAGCACGAGGCGCGGAGCCACGGCAGGAGGATACGCGCATCGCGCGACCTGCCACCGAAGTAGCCTCCGGGCGCAGTCGCCGAGCTTCCTTCGTCCCGGTTACCCGTTCTGCCCTTGTCCTCGACCGGATCCAGCCTCGCCGTCCCCCACCCCCGGGTGCGCCCGCGGCTCGCCGTCCGCTTGCCGGCCGACTGGGACATCTGGGCGTTTGCCGCGGCGAGCGGGATCGCGGCGGCGTTCCTGATGTTGAAGGGCCGGGGCAACACGTTCTACTACGACGAGTGGAACTGGATCGTGTTCCGGTCGGACGGCCTGCACGCGATCCTGGCCGGGTACAACAACCACCTCCAGGTGGCGCCGGTCGCCCTCTACCAGCTGCTGCTGCACACGGTCGGCCTGAACCACTACGGGATCCTGCGCGTGCTCCAGGTGCTCGTCCATCTGGCGTGCGTGGCCGCGGTGTTCGTCTTCGCGCGGCCCCGCCTCGGCCGCTGGGCGCTGGGCGTGGCGCTTCCGCTGCTGGTGCTCGGCAACGGGTGGGAGTACCTCCTGTGGACGATCAACATCGGCTTCGTCGCCTCCCTGGCGCTCAGCATCTGCGCCCTGTTGGCGCTCGATCGCCACGACCGGACGGGAGACCGGCTCGCCTGCCTGCTGCTCGTGGCTGGCCTCGCCGGTTCGAGTTCGCCGTCGTGTTCGCCCTCGGCATCGCGGTCTAGGTGCTCCTCGAGCCGGATCGGCGGCGGCGGAGCTTCGTGTGGATCGTGCCCCTGGCGCTGTTCGCCCTGTGGTGGCTGCGCTACCACGATCCCTCACCCGCCCGGTCGAACCTGTCGGCCGCGCCCGGATTCGGGCTGGAGCTCGCCGCCGGCGCGACCGGGGGCCTGCTCGGGCTGACGATCGACTGGGGGCGGATCCTCTGCTGGGGGGTGGATGGCTCACCGGGGTCCGGCTCTCCCGCCTGGAGCGGGTCGGCCCGCGGCTGACCGGCCTGGTGGTCGCCGCGGTGACCTACTGGCTGCTCGTCGGCCTCGGCCGAGCCCAATACGGCCAGCCGACCGCGCCCCGCTACGTCTACGTCGGAAGCGTGTTCCTCGTGCTGCTCGGAGCCGAGGCGTGGCGCGGGACGCGACCCACCGGGCGCTGGAGGTGGGTCGCCGGCGCGCTCCTCGTCGTCGCGCTGGCGAGCAACATCCGAGCGCTGGGGGTCGGCGAGAGCACCCTACGGGCCGGCTCGCACATCGCCCGGGCCGAGCTCGGCGCGGTGGAGCTCGTCCGGGACCTGGGTGCGCCCGACGTTGGTGATCGACCGCGGGCTGATGCCGGGCGTCAACGCCGGCGAGTACCTGCGCGCCGTGGCCCGGCTCGGCTCGACGGCGGCCGATCCACCGGCGAGGATCGCCGGTCGAGGGGCCAGCGGCGGGACTGGCGGCCGACGAGGTGCTGCTCCGGGCCGGCGACCTCGACCTGAGACCTGCCGCGACGGGACCCGGAGCCTGCCAGCCGGTCCCCCGCGGGGGTCTGGCGGTTGCCGGCGCGGGCATCCTCGTACGGGCGGAGGGTGCGCCGGCGACGGTCCGGGGCTGGCGGTTCGGCTCGCGGGCCACCGCGCCGGTGATCGCCGACCTGCCCGTCGGTCAGGCGCTGAGCGTGCGGCCGCGGCTCGACCGCTCGGCGACGGCGTGGCACCTGGCGAGCAGCGGTGCGACACGATTGGCCGCATGTCCTCTGGCCTGAGCACACCCGCGGCGGTGGGCGTCTCGACCGCGCCGCCGGCCGTGCGGCTGGAGGGGCTGACGAAGGGGTTCCGGCTCCCGCACGAGCAGTACCACACGCTCAAGGAGCGCGTGCTGCACCCGTTCCGGGCCCGCGGCCATGACCTCCTGGCGGCCGTCGACGGGGTCAGCGTCGACGATCGCGCAGGGGGAGTTCTTCGGGATCGTCGGGCGCAACGGCAGCGGCAAGAGCACGCTGCTGAAGTGCCTGGCCGGGATCTACGACATCGATCCCGGCCGGCTGGAGGTCCGGGGTCGCCTGGCCCCGTTCATCGAGCTCGGGGTGGGGTTCAACCCCGAGCTCACCGCGCGCGACAACGCGATCATCAACGCGATCATGCTCGGGCTGACCCGGCGTCAGGCGCTTGCCCGGCTCGCCGAGATCATCGCCTTCGCCGAGCTGGAGGAGTTCATGGACCTCAAGCTCAAGAACTACTCGTCCGGGATGCACGTCCGGCTGGCGTTCGCCGTCGCCATCCAGGTCGATGCCGACATCCTCCTGATCGACGAGGTACTGGCGGTGGGCGACGCCAGCGTTCCAGCAGAAGTGCTTCGACCAGTTCACCCGGCTGAAGGCCGAGGGCCGGACGATCGTCTTCGTCACCCATGACATGGGCTCCGTCGAGCATTTCTGCGACCGGGCGATGCTGATGGAGCGAGGCCGGGTGGTCGACATCGGCTCGCCCGAGCGCCATCGTGCGCCAGTACAACGAGCTGAACTTCCGTCGCGTGCGCCAGGAGGCCGCCGCCCAGGATGGTCCGGAGGTGCTGCGGCGCGCGCCGGTGGCCGAATTGCTCGGCGCGCGGTTCCGCGGGCCCAATCGGCGAAACCGTGTTCTCGGTCAGCCAGGGGGAGGAGTGCGCGGTCGAGCTCGAGGCTCGCTTCCATGCGCCGGTCAGGATCCGAAGTTCGCCATCGCGCTGCGCGACGATCTCGGTCACATCGCGTTCGCCACGAGCACGCAGCTCGGCCACGAGCCGACCGGGAGCTTCACCGCCGGGGATGAGGTGATCGTGCTCGTGCGCTTTCGAGAACTGGCTCGCGCCTGGCCGCTACCGGCTCACCGCCTCGGTCACCCGCGAGGGGATCGGCGCCGACGCCTACGACCTGCGCGAGGACATCGAGCTCGATCATCGTGCATCGCCGGGCGCGCTGGTGGTGGCGCGGTGGACCTGCCTCACAGCTTCGAGCTCGAGCCGACGCCTCGCGCCAGCGATAGGAGGTGCGGTAACCGAGCCGGAGCGCCGAGAACAGCCGGGGAGCTGATGCGTCGGATGCGTCGCCAGCGCCAGCAGCGGCCGCTCGATCTCCGCCGGCGAGCGCGCCGCCCGGCCCGACCAGGCGCATCGCGTCCTCGCTGAGCACGCCGCGCATCAGGCCGTGGCGGCGCTCGAGCCCGCTGCCCGGGGTCGGCCGGCGGGTCACAGGTCAGCGTGTAGACGTCGATCAGCGCCGCGGCGGCGGCGTCCCAGGTCAGCTCGGCGGCGGCCTCCCGGATCGCCCGCAGGTGCTCCGACCGCCGCGTCGGCGTCGCCGCAGCAGCGTCCAGCGCGCGGGCGGCCGTTTCCGCCGCGCTCCACGGGACGATCGTCCGCGGCCTCCGCCGGCAGCACCTCGGCCAGCGAGGTGGTGGCCGCCCACATGCACGGGGTCCCGTGGTCGGCGGCCTCGAACGGGATCAGGCCGAACCCCTCGTGCACCGTCGGGTAGAGCACCAGCGACGCGCGGCTCGAGCAGCCACGCCTTCTCCTGCTCGGTGACCGCCGCCAGGTCGATCACGCGCTCCGCGCAACCCGGGCCGCGGCGTCGAGCAACTCGGCCTCCGGCCGGACGCGAGGAGCCCGCGGCTGACGTGGGGGCCGGCGAAGACCAGGTGGCCGTCCCAGCCGTGTCGCGTGCGCAACGCGTCGAGCAGCCGCAGCGCGAACAGCCGGTTCTTGTGGCGGAAGTCGGTGCCCAGGCAGAGGATCACTCGCGCGTCCGGCGCCAGCGCGGCCAGGCGCGGCGGATCGGATCGGCGCCGCCGCGCGCGGCGACCACGGAGTGATCGACCCCGTTGTGCACGACGCTGGCCCGGGCCGGCTCGACGAGATCCTCGGCCAGCGCGTCGTCCCGAGCGTGCTCGGAGATGAACACGACGCGGTCGGTGGCGGCCAGCGCGGCGCGGGTCAGTCGACCGGTAGCCCTGCCAGTCTCGATGGCCGCGGAAGTACGCCGGGTTGTGGAAGGAGATCAGGTCCAGGTTGGTCACGACCAGGCGCTCGCCGAGCGCCGGCCAGGAACGTCAGGTCCTCGTCGCCTGGCACCTGGTAGGGGCGGTGCACGAGGTCGACCCGTGGCGCGGCCGCGGCGGCGACAGCGCTCGACCGGGTCCGCAGCTGAACGCCGGGGAGGCCGGCCAGCAGCCTGCTCGGCGTACGGCGGCGGGCTGATCGGGCACGATCACCGTGAGGTTCGCCTGTCCGGAGCGCGCCAGCGCCGCGATCACCTCCAGCACCTGCAGCTGCGTGCCGGTGAACGGTCCGGACCAGGATGCGGCCGTCGATCAGCACCGACAGCCCGCTGATCGCCCGCCGGGCGGCGCCGAGCGCCCGGGCGAGCGGGCCGAGCCGGTCGCGCTCGACGTCCTCGATCACCGCCGGTGGTAGTAGGGATAGCGGGCGGCCAGGATCGCCTCGTGCTCGGCCTGCACCGGGGCGGAGTGCTCGCGGCGAAGCTCACCGCCCCGTGGTGCAGGACGTAGACGTCGTCGGCGAGGACGTGCGACAGCCCGCTGCGCAGGCAGCGCTGGGAGAAGTCGACCTCCTCGCCGTAGCCGGGGGAGAACGCCGCGGTCGAAGTCGCCGACCAGCTCGAGCGCGCTGCGGCGGATGAGCACGCAGTGGCCGATCGCGGTCAGGAGCCGAGGCCGGAGCCGCAGCGACTTCGACCCGGACGGCCGCCGCGGCGGCGTCGAGCGTCCAGCCCGTCGGGGAGCCGCGACGACGGCTGGGCGACCGCTCGGCACCGAGACGATCGTGCCGTGGTTGGTGAGCGCGGTCACGGTGGCGACCGGCTGTCGGCGCCGGCGGCATCCCGCAGGCCCTCCAGCCAGCCCTCGGCGACCACGCAGTCGGAGTTGAGCGATCACGACGTCGGCCGGAGCGGCGAGCCGCAGGACCGCGTTCACGTTCGCCGGGAAACCGACATTCCGGGCCTGGCGCAGGTAGGCACCGGGCCGATCGCGCCAGCTCGGGGCGAAGCTCGCACGACGAACTCTCGCCGAGCGTCGATCGGGGCTGGCGTCGTCGCTGATCACGAGATCGGGACGTCGGCCGGGGTGTGCGCCAGCACGCTGCGCAGGCACTGGACGAAGTACTCGTGGCCGCCGTAGAGCGGAATGCAGACGACGACGTCGCCCCGCTCGACGCCGAGCGGCTCCGGGGCGCGCTCGCAGGTAACTCACGCGGTGATTATCGCCCGTCGGTGCCCGCGGCGGGACCCACCTGCTAGCGTTGGCCCGGCGATGGCCCGCTGCTCCACCGTCGCTCGCAGCACCGCGGGGTACGGACCATCGGCGCTCGGCGGGAGCATGCGACGCTTCTCCGAGCTGACGTTCACGCTGGCGCGGACGGAGTTCAAGCTGCGCTACTTCGGTTCGGTGCTCGGCTACGTCTGGTCGCTGGTGCGGCCGCTGCTGTTCTTCGGCGTCATCTACGTGTTCTTCACGCAGATCGTCAACGTCGGCAAGGGGATTCCCGCACTACGGCGTCTACCTGCTGACCGGGATCGTGCTGTGGAGCTTCTTCGCCGAGGCGACCGGGAACGCCGTGTCGCAGCCTGGTGGCCCGCGAGCCGCTGCTGCGCAAGGTGCGCTTTCCGCGGCTCGCGGTGCCGCTGTCGGTGTCGCTGACCGCCGCGTTCAACCTCGGGATGAACCTGATCGTGGTCGTCGTCTTCGCCTGATCAGCGGCGTCTACCCGACGCTCAGCTGGCTGTGGATGATCCCGATCGTCCTCGGCTTCGTGGTGCTGGCGACCGGGGTCGGGATGCTGCTCTCGGCGCTGTACGTGCGCTTCCGGGACGTGGCGCCGATCTGGGAGGTGCTGGTGCAGATCCTGTTCTACAGCTCGCCGATCATGTACCTGGCCGGCCAGTACAAGTCGCTCGAGCACGCTGGCGATGTTCAGCCCGTTCGCGACGCTGCTCACCCAGATGGGCCACGCGTTCGTCCATCCCGGGCGCGGTCCGCACGCCCGGCGGCGTCATCGAGCCGATGCGCTCCGCGGTCGGCGCGGCGGGCGGCCCGTGGCCGGTCGTCGTCGCCGTGGCGATCATCCCCGGCGTCTTCGTCCTCGGCGGGCTGGTGTTCACCCGGGAGGCACCGCGGGTGGCGGAGAACCTCTAGGTCCTATCTCGTGCGTGGCCGCCGAATGATGGATCGCGGTCGCCGTGGCCGCGTTCGCGCTGGTGGTGCTCGCCCGGCGTCGGCGCGCGTGACCGCAGGGGTTCGCCGGCGTCGTCGTCGACGGGCCGATGTGGCCGACCGGCGCCGCAGGTCGACCTCGCGCATCAGCTCGACCTGATGGTCGCCGACGGTGTCGAGAGCCTGCGGTTCGAGATCGACTGGGCCACGATCCAGCCGTACCGCACCTGGAGCGACGTGCCCGCCCGCGCGCTCGGCAGTTCACCAACGTCGACGGTCTGCCGCTCGAACCTGCGGGCGCTCGACCAGCTCGTCGGCCTCGCCGCGCAGCGCGGCCTGAGCCTGCGCCCGATCGTGATCGACGCGCCGAACTGGGACGCCGGCGGTCCGGCGGGCCTCGCCGCCCCACCCCGCTGCGACTCCGCTCCGTACGGCACGTTCCTCACCGCTCTCGTCCATCGCTACGGCCCGCGCGGCAGCTTCTGGCGCACGCCCGGTCACCGAAGGTGCCGATCCGGATGTGGCAGATCTGGAACGAGCCGAACCTGATCGGCTACTGGGCCACGCAGCCGAACTTCGAACCGAGCTACGTCGCGCTGCTGAAGGTCGCCCACACCGCGATCAAGCGCGCCGACCCGGGGGCCAAGGTGATCCTCGCCGGGCTGGTGAACGCCTCGTGGGAGTTCCATCGCCGCGATCTACCGGGTCCCCGGCGCCCGCAACCTGTTCGACATCGCCGCCGTGCACCCGTACACCCACGCGCCAGTCGGCGTGCTGACGATCCTCGACAACTTCTGCGCGGGTGATGGACGCCGCCGGCGACCGGCGCAAGCCGATCCTGGTCGACGAGTTCGGCTGGAACTCCTCGCTGGGCAAGAGCCCCGACCAGTTCGGCATCGAGGTCACCGAGGCCGGCCAGGCGCACGACATCGATCAGACGCTGCGCGGCGCTCGGTCGCGCAGCGGACGCGCGCTGCACCTGATGGGGTTCGACTACTACGACTGGGCGGGGATCGAGACGCCGGGCAGCTACGAGTTCAACTTCGCCGGCCTGTTCCGGTTCGCGGGCAGCCGATTCGTGGCCAAGCCGGTGCTCGCCGTGTTCCGGCAGCGACGTGCTCGGCTTCGAGAGCTGCCGGCAGAAGTCGCGCTCGGCCACACGCTGCGCCCGCCGGGCTGAGGTCGAAATGATGCCGGCCGCTCGACCCGGTCGCGTCGGCTGCGGCGCGAGCTGCGCTTCCGGCTCGCCCTCCGCGGGCTGCCGCGGCGCGGTGGCCCGCTTCCAGTGGCGCGCCCGCCGGCTGGCCCGGCGCACGGGCGACGAGTTCAGCCTGGCCTCGGCCACCCGGCCGGCGAAGCTCGCGCTCCTGCTGGCGCTGGCCGAGGAGCGCCAGGCAGATCGTCGAGCTCGGCACCGCCACCGGCGTGGACGACCCTCTCCCTGCTGCTCGCCGACTCGCGACGCCGGGTGCGCAGCTTCGACCCGCACCGGCATCCCGCGCGCGATTCGCCTACCTGCGCCTGGTCCCGATGGACGTGTTCGGCCGGGCGACGTTCGTCGTGGCGCCGGGACGCTCCGGCCGCGCCCGGCCGGGCGGCGGTCGAGCTGCTGTACATCGACAGCTCGCACGAGCGCGCCGAGACGGTGGCCGAGGTCCGGGCCTGGTGCGCCGCACCTGGCGCCCGGGGGCGATCGTCGTGTTCGACGATTTCGATCATCCCGACTACCCGGGGGTGCGGGAGGCGGTGCGGGAGCTCCGACTCGACGGCGAGGCCCGCGAGGGCCTGTGGATCCACCGCCGCCCGGGTCAGGTAGCCAGGCCGGCGAGGATCCGGCGTAGGCCATCACGCAGCTCCACCTCCGCCTCCCAGCCGAGCTCGTCCCGGGCCCGGGTGACATCCAGGCAGCTGCGGGCCACCTCGCCCGGCCGCGCCGGGGCGTGCCGGGCGCGGCGGCAGGGAGCGCGAGCCGGCCGACCTCCCGCAGCGCCTCGAGCAGGTCGAGCACGCTCGTCTCCCGGCCGTGGCCGATGTTCACCGGACCGGTCAGCTCGTGAGTCCGCGGCGAGCAGGTTCGCCCGCACGACGTCGCCCACCTCGACCCAGTCGCGCGTCTGGCGCCCGTCGCCGAACACGGTCGGCGGCCGGCCCTCGAGCAGGTGGCCGCAGAAGATCGCCACCACCCCCGCCTCGCCGTGGACGTCCTGTCGCGGGCCGTAGACGTTGCCGTAGCGCAGCGAGACCGTCGAGAGGCCGTGCAGGCGCGTGTACAGCGCGCAGTAGCCCTCTGCCGCGTACTTGCTCTGGCCGTAGGGGGCCAGCGGACGGATCGGGTCGTCCTCCGGGGTGGGCAGGAGCTCGGCGTCGCCGTACAGGCCACCGCCGGTCGAGGTGTTGACGATCCGCCGCACCCGTGCGGCCGCGCGGCCTCGAGCACCGCGATCGTCCCGAGCACGTTGCTCTGGCGTCGGCGGCCGGGTCCTCGACCGACAGGCGCACGTCGATCTGCGCCGCCAGGTGGAACACGACCTCCGGCCGCGCTGCGGCGAACGCCTGCTCGACCGCCGTCCGGTCGCGCACGTCGACCTCGTGCAGCTCGCGCCCCGGCGGCCAGCGCCGGCGTCCAGATTCTCCCGCTTGCCGGTGACAGGTTGTCGAGCACCGTCACCTCGTCGCCCCGCGCGAGCAGGGCGTCGACGAGGTTCGAGCCGATGAAGCCGGCGCCGCCGGTGACCAAGACGTCCATCGAGCGCGGCAGCTACGGACGCGCGTGCGGCCGCGGCCGAGCCCGCGCCACGAGAGCGATCACGGGTTCGACATGCGGACGGCCCTGGTAGGGCTGGGGACCGTCCGGCCCGCGAGAAAGGGGGCGATGCTCGCGGGACGGCTCGACATCCGTGCCTCGGCGCGAGCATACCCGGCAACCGAGCAAACCGTCCGGGATTCTTCGCTACGACCTGATTGCTTCTGGCAACCGCGAAACCTCGGCGGTTTCAGCGTTCTCTCTGTAGGCAGTTCACCCTGGAGCGACCGTCGCTACCCAGCACCCATGCGCCCTCAGATCTCCATCCACGTCCACCCCGCGCCGGTCGGCCCCCGGACACCGTGTCGGTGCTCGACGTCCCGCTCGCGCTCACCGACTACGACGCGGACGCTGCGACTGGATGGACGAGATGGTCGCGGCGCGCGAGCGCGGCTACGTCTGCGTCTGCAACGTCCACACGGTGATGGCCTCCCGGGAGGACGCGGAGCTGCGCGAGGCGCTGCGCGGCAGCGCGCTGAACGTCCCCGACGGCCAGCCGCTGGTCTGGGCGATCAACTCGCTCGGCCACTCGCTGGCCGGCCGGGTCTACGGGCCGGAGCTGATGTCGCGCGCCTGCGACCGCGCGGTCGGGCACGCGGCCAGCGCTTCTACCTGTACGGCGGGCGCAACCAGGGCGCGCTCGTCCAGCTCGCGCTCAACCTCCGCCAGCGCTACCCGGGCGTGCGCATCGTCGGCGGCTACTCGCCGCCGCACCGGCCGCTGACCGAGGAGGAGCGGCTGGCGGTGGCCGAGGAGATCGACGCTCCCGGGCGGACGTCGTCTGGGTGGGGATCGGCGTGCCCAAGCAGGAGAAGTGGATGGCGGAGATGCGCCCGCTGCTCGACGCGCCGCTGCTGATCGGCGTCGGGGCCGCGTTCGACTTCCACGCCGGCCTGGTCCCGCAGGCGCCGAACTGGATGCAGGAGGCGGGCCTGGAGTGGGCCTACCGGCTGGCGCACGAACCCCGCCGCCTGTGGCGGCGCTACCTGCGCTACAACCCGCGCTTCGTCACGCTCGTTCGCCCGCCAGCTCGCCGCACACCACCGCCCCGGCGCGCGCTGAGCGATCGCTGAACCGTCCCCGCGACGACTTCCTCTCGGGCACGAGCGGCGAGGTCAGCGGCATCGGCGCGCGACGGCCCGGGCGCTGCTCGCCGACGCCGCGTGCGACGCGCTGGAGCGCCGGCCGCCTCCAGGCGCCCCGCCTGCGCCGCGCGGCGCGGTGCGGCTCCCAGCGGCGGGTGCTGGCGCTGGCGGTGGTGCACGAGGAGCGCCCGACGCTGCTCGACGGCCGCCGTCGCGGAGCTGCGACGCTCGCGCCACGCCGTGGAGGTGCCACGGGCCGGTCGGCGGGCGCGGCAAGTTCGAGAACCTCGAACCTGCTGCTCGCCGCCCACCCGCTCACCGGCGTCGACTGGCTGCTCGTGCTCGATGACGACGTTCGCCTGCCGCGCGGGTTCCTCGACCGGTTCCTGTTCCTGGCCGAGCGGTTCGAGCTCGCGGCTGGCCCAGCCGGCCCACCGCCACCGCTCGCACGCCGCCTGGGCGGTGACCCGCCGCCGGCCGGGCGTCGTGGTGCGGGAGACCGCGGTTCGTCGAGATCGGCCCGGTGTTCGCCCTGCGCCGCTCGACGTTCGAGGTCCTGCTGCCGTTCCCGCCGCTGCGCTTCGGCTGGGGCCTCGACGTCCACTGGTCGGCGCTGGCCCGCGACGCACGGCTGGCGGCTGGGCGTCGTCGACGCCACGCCGGTGGCACATGCGGCGCGGCAGATCGCCGGTGACCTACGCTCGCGAGGCGGCGAGGCCGAGGCCGAGAGCTTCCTCGCCGACCGCCCGTATGTCCCCGGGCCGAGGCGGCGCGCACCTACTGCGTCCACCGGAGCTGGCGGTGACTACGCTCACGCCGATGATGCGCCGCCCCACAGCGCCGATGGGCGTGCGCGTTCCTGCTCGCGCTCGCGGCGCCGGCGGGGCGGCCGCGAGCGCGCCGCCCGCGTGCCGCAGGGCTTCGCCGGCATGGTGGTGGACCGGCCGGTGTTGCCCGCCGGCGCCGGGAGTCGACCTCGGCCACCAGCTCGAACCTGATGGTCGCCAACGGCGTGGAGACGATCCGCGTTCAGTTCGACTGGCATTCGATCCAGCCGTACCCGAGCTGGCGGGCGACCCCCGCCAGCCAGCGGCGGCGGCTCACCGACGTCGACGGCCTGCCGCTCGATCTCGCATCAGACTCGATGCGCTCGTCGCCGCCTGCGCCCACCGCGGGCTGCGCCTGCTGCCGATGGTCACCGACGCCCCGGACTGGGACCGCCTGCCCGCACGGTCATCCAGACCCCGACCCCGCGCCGGGTCACGCCCTACGCCCGCTTCCTCACCGCGCTGATCGCCCGCTACGGGCCGCACGGCAGCCTGTGGCGGACGGGTCACCCCCGGCTGCCGATTCGCCAGTGGCAGGTCTGGAACGAGCCGAACCTCGCCTCTTCTGGGACCAACCAGCCGAACTTCGCGCCGAGCTACGTCGCGCTGCTGAGGGCCGCCCACGACGCGATCAAGCGGGCTGACCCGGGGCGCCCAGTGGTGCTCGGCGGCCTGCCGAACCAGTCCTGGGTGCGCTCGCCAATCCTGCTGCGCCACCGGGCGCGGCCCGATCTGTTCGACGTCGCCGCGGTCCACCCGTACACCGCTACCCGGCCGGCGTCCTCACAGGTCGTCGAGCTGTTCCGCCATGCGCTGGACCGCGGTGGCGCCGGGCGCATGCCGATCGCTCGTCGACGAGTTCGGCTGGACCTCCTCGCTCGGACAGAGCCCGCAGCACTTCGGGGTGGAGACCGACGAGGCAGGGCAGGCGAACAACGATCGGCCAGGCGATCGAGGAGCTGGCCGCCGCCCGGCAGCGGCTCGACCTGGACGGGTTCGACTACTACAACTGGATGGGGCAGGAGAGCCCGGGCGGGCTGCGAGTTCACCTTCGCCGGGCTGTTCCGCCTGGGGACCGACGGGTCGACGTCGCCAAGCCGGCCTACCTCGTGTTCCGCCACGACGTGCTCGGGCTCGAGGACTGCGCGCGCAAGTCCGCCGACGCCCGGCGCTGCGCTCACCGAGCTCCCCGTAGAGCTCGCTCCAGCGCGCGGCGAACGGCCGCGTAGCCGAAGCGGGCGGCGGCGGCGGCATGCATCCGGGCCGGAGCGTGGTCGGCTCGGGCGTCGAGCGTCGCGGCGATCGCCCCGGCCAGGGCGTCGGGATCGTGCGGCGGGCAGAGCCGTCCGGCGCCGGGCTCCGATCAGCCTCGGCCACGCCGCCCACCGCGGTGGCGACCGCCGGCAGCCCGCTGGCCTGCGCCTCGATGCAGCACGCACGGGAGGTTCTCGTGGTGGCTCGGGAGCACGAACAGGTCGGCCTCGCGCATCCGCTCGGCGACCTCGGCCTTCGGGCGCTCGCCGAGGAAGTGAACGTCGAGTCCCGCGCGCGCGGCCTGGGCCTCGAGCGCGGGCCGCTCCGGTCCGTCGCCGATGAGCTCGAGCCGCGGGCGGCGCCGCGCAGCGCTGGCCGCCGAGCGCGCTCAGCAGATCGCGGTGGCCCTTCTTGGCCGCCAGCGCGCCGACGCTCAGCAGCCGCGGCGGCTCGTGCGCCGGCTGCGGGCCGCGGCCCCCGGCGCCGGCTGGAACGACCTCCGTGTCGACGACGTTCGGCACGACCACCATCCGCTCGGGTCGCGCGCCGAAGGCCGTCAGCTGCCGGGCGAGGTCGTGGCTGACCGGCGCGACCAGCGTCGCGCGCGCGGAACGCGATCCGGGCCAGCCAGCCGTTCGTAGCCGGTGACCAGGCCGCGAGCGAAGCCGGTGTAGTGCTCGGTGAGGACGAGCGGCGCGCGGCTGCGGCGGGCCAGCGGGATCGCCGCGAGGCCGGCGGAGTACACGTGGGCGTGGACGATGTCCGGGACCCAGCCCTCGCGGCGCAGCCGGCGCAGGGCGGCGAGCAGTCCGATCACCTGGCAGGCCGAGCGCCAGCGGCCGCAGCCGCGGCCGGCGGTAGCGGACCCGCAGCGTGCGCAGGCCGTCCTCCACCTCGTCGCTCAGCTCGTAGACGCGCGAAGCCGGATCGCGCGTCGCGTCGGAGGCGAGGACGACGACGTCGTGGCGGCGGCGCCAGCGCCCGCGCCTGCTCGCGGCAGAACTGGCCGAACACCGGCCGGTCCGGCCACGGGTACCACTTCGGCACGACGAGCACCCGCATCAGCCGCAGCGCCTCGCACGAGCCGGCCGAGCGCCTGCGCGCCCATGATCACGCCCTGCGGGCAGCGGCGGCGCACCGTGTGCCACGCGCAGCCGGCCAGCACGCGCAGCTCGTGGCCGCGCGACGGGGGCGTGGCCGCGCCGCTCGTCGCTCACCCGGGCGTGGCGGCCCCGGTGGTAGGCGGCGCGGGCGAGCGCGCGCAGCCGGGCGTCGTCGCCCGACCCGGCGGTGCTCGACCCCGGCGGCGGCCAGGTAGACGATCTCGCCCACCCGCCCGGCGCAGCGCGCGCAGCCAGTCCTCCTCGTCGCCGTGGCCGTGGATCGCCTCGTCGAAGGCCGCCGTAGCGGTCGAACGCAGTCGCGGCGGACGGCGAAGTTGGCGCCCCACACCATCTCCGCCGGCCGGTCGGCGGGACCGAGATCGAGCGTCGTGATCGGTGGCCGCTCGCGGCCGCAGCGCGCGGGGCGCCGGTCCCTCGAACCCGGCGCGGATCGGGACCGCCGAACGCCTCGGCGGCCGGCTAGCGGGCGGCGCCCGCCACGAGCGCAGCCCGCCAGCCCGGGAGCAACGCGGACGTCGTCGTCGAGGAACGCGACGAGCGGCGCGTGGGTCGCCGCCACGCCGGCGTTGCGCGCCGCGTTCAGTCCCGGCCGGGGCGGGAGGACCCGGCGCGCCCCGTGGCGCTCGGCCACCGCCGCCGTGTCGTCGGTCTGCGCCGTCGTCGACCACCACGATCTCCGTCGTCTCCCGGTCGGCCTGATCGGCCAGCGAAGCGAGCGCGACGTCGAGGTACGCGGCGCGGTTGCGGGTGGGGATGACGACGGCGAGCTCAGGCGGTGGCACCGAGACCATGGTCACAGACCCGCGGGAGTGTCCGGCCGGCCGGCGCCGCGGGCCAGCTGAGCACCACGGCGCCGCGGCCGGCCAGCGCTCCCAGTGGGGCGGGCGCGGCGGGAACCGCGCCCGCAGAGCGCGGGCGGTAGCAGACGAGGCTGTAGCGACGGGCGTCAACGCGCCCGGCCAGCCGGAACCCGGGCGGCGGCGGCGGGCTCGGCAGGCGCGGGCCGCCCGTATCGGCTCGCGGGAGGGTGAGGATCAGTACGACAGCGCGCGCCGGCTGGCCCGCCGTCGGCGGCCGCGCACCGGGGCGGTAGATGCTCGACCGGCGCGTCCCCCAGCCGCGGCACGACCGCGAGCTGGTCGGCGGCCCGCGGCCCGAGGGCGGCGGCTGCGTCGCGGTAATCGGGGCGCTGCATGGACGGAGTGAGGACGACCGCCACCGGCAGGGCGAGGAAGGCGACGGCGCTCACCAAGGTCCCCACGCCTCCGGCCGTCCCGGCGGCCAGGCCGCAGCCGGCGGCGACGAGGAGCACGGCGAGGGCCGGCATCTCGTTCTTGGAGATGAGGTAGTGGGCGCCGGCCAGGTCGACGACGAGCGAGACGAGGAGCGCGCCGCCGCCGATCCCGCCCGCCACGGCCGCGCCGCGCCGCTCCGCCGGCGTCGCGGACCGCCGTGCCCGCCACAGCAGGAGCGCCGAGGAGGACGAGGAAGGCGACAAGCGCCGCCGAGAGCACCGGAGCGATCTCGCCGGTCAGCCACTTCTTGGCCACCTCCCGGATGCGCGCGGGGAGCGAGAGCGCCTCGATCCACTCCGTGCGCCCATTGGCCGCCTGCTCGGAAGCCAGCGGAGCCAGACCACCGGCGACGGCGGCGACCCCGGCGACCGCCAGCGCCGGCGCGCGAAGATGCCCGCGCCACCGCCAGAGCAGGCCGATCCGCCTCCACGACCACGACGAAGCCGGCGAAGTAGTGGGTGGCCAGCGCGGCGGCCGATGCGACTGCCCAGGCGGCGAGCGCGGCGGGGCGCGGGCGCTCGAGTGCGGCGGCGAACGCCCACAGCGACAGCGTGGACAGCAGCGCCAGCAGGGCGTAGGAGCGCGCCTCCTGGCCATACCACACCATCTCCGGGTTGACCGCCACGAGCAGCGCCGCCACCAGCCCGGCGCGGGGCGAGGCGAGCCGCCGGCCGGCGGCGAAGGCGGCCGGTGCGGTGAGCGTCCCGCAGACTGCCGAGAGCATCCGCAGCCCGACCGCCCCGCCACCCAGCACCTGGACGAATCCCCATTCCAGGACGTAGAACAGCGGCGGCGTGGACTCGGTGACCGGCACCTGGGCGAACACGTGGCCAAGCGAGCCGCCGACGATCGCCGCGGTGTAGGACTCGTCGAAGTCGAGGCTCTGGAGCCCGAGCGTGGCGCCGCGGAGCACCGCCGCCAGCAGCACGATCGCCCCCAGCGCCAGACGCTCGTTGCGGCTCATGTGGAGGGCCAGCTTAGGTGGACGGTGGTGGGGGGACCCGTTGCTACGCTCGCGCCGTGTCGTCGCTCGCCCCGGCGCCCTCCGGCGCGGCGTCGGAACCGCCGCGTCAGGCTCGCGTGGCGCCGCGCCTCTGGCTCATCGAGTCCCCGGACGGGCTGACTGCGGTGACGCTGGCCGGGGCACTCGCGCTGCTCGCCTTTGTCACCGCGGGAGGCACGGCACTCGCGCCGAACACGTGGGCGGAGATCGGCCTGCTGGCGGTCGGTACGGGGACGGCGGTGACGGTCGCCCGTCGCCCGCCCGGCCCCGGTCGTCACGGCCTCGGCACGCTGCTGGCGTTCGCCGTGCTCTCGGCGCTCACCGCCCTCTCGATCGCCTGGTCGATCGTCCCCGATCAGTCGTGGCTGGAGGCCAATCGGGCGATCGCCTACCTCGCCGCCTTCGGGACGGGGGTCGCGCTGGTCAGGGCGCTCCCCGGACGCTGGCGCGGGATCGTCGCTGGCCTCGGGCTGTTCGCCGTCGCGCTCTCGGCCTGGGCGCTGCTCGTCAAGGTGCTTCCCGGGCCACTCGATCCCACGACGCTGTTCGGCCGGCTGCGGGCACCCTTCGACTACTGGAACGCGACCGGGGCCGTGGCGGCGATCGGGCTGCCCCCGCTGCTGTGGGCCGGCGCCCGGCCGCAGGCCCGCCGTCTGACCCAGGCGGCCGCAGTGCCCGCGCTCGCCATCCTGCTCACCGCGCTGGTGCTCACCTCCTCGCGCAGCGCGCTGCTCGCCGCGCTGTGCGGCGTGGGGCTGTGGTTCGCACTCGTGCCACTCCGCCTGCGCGGGGCCGCGCTGCTCGGCGCCGGTGCGGTCGTGGGGGTGGTGCCGACGCTGTGGGCGCTCGGTCACTCGGCGCTCACCGCCGACCGGGTCGCGCTGGCGGCGCGAGTGCACGCCGGACGGGACCTCGGCATCGTGCTGGTGGCGGCCCTGGTGCTCGGCACGCTCGCCGCCTGGGCCGCGGCGCCCGCTGCCGGGCGGGTGGCGCTCGGCGCGGCGACCCGCCGGCGGGTGGGTCTGGGGCTCATCTGCCTGCTCGGGCTCGTGCCGGTGGCCGGCCTGGCCGCGGCCGCCGCCTCCTCCCGCGGGCTGACCGGCGAGATCTCGCACGTGTGGCGCGGCCTGACAGACCCGAACGGCGGCGCGGGCGACACGCCGGGGCGGCTGGTCGAGCTCGGCAACACCCGCGCGCTGTACTGGAGCGAGGGGCTGGCGGTCGGGGAGCATCACCCGCTGCTCGGCGTGGGGGCGGGCGGCTTCGCCACCGCCCGCACCCGCTACACGCTGAACCGCGGCGTGGTGGCTCACGCCCACAGCTACGCCATCGAGACGTTCGCCGAGCTCGGGCTGCTCGGAGTGCTCGTCAGCCTCGGCCTGCTGGGAATCTGGGCCCGCGCGAGTTGGCGCACGTTCGGCCACGGTCCGGACGCGCCGCGCCTGGCACCGGGCGAGCGGGACGGATTGCTGACGCTCGCCGCCGTCGTGCTGACGTTCGGCGTGCACTCGAGCATCGACTGGACGTGGGAGATCCCCGGGATTGCGGTACCGGCACTCCTCGCGGCGGCCTGGCTGGCGGCGCGTGCACCCGCCGGCCCGCATGCTCCCCGCGCCTCCGGCGGGCACCCCGCCGTCGTGCCGGTGGTCGCCGGTCTGCTGGTGCTGGCGCTGCTGGCCGCCTGGGCGATCTGGCAGCCGCTCCGCGCGGTCCAGGCCGAAACGAGCGCTCAAGACGACCTGATCGCAGGTCGTGGCGGCGGGGCGCTGAGCGCCGCCCGCACCGCCGCCGCTCGCGACCCGCTGTCCCCCGACCCGCTGTGGACCGAAGCCGACGTGCTCGGCGCCCTGGGGCGGCCGGCCGGCAGTCGCCGGGTGCTCGAGCAGGCGGTCGCCCTGGAGCCCCAGAACCCGGACACCTGGCGTCGACTCGCGGCGTTCGACCGGGCCCATGGGCTGCGCGCCGCAGCGGCACTCGACACGGCACACGTCCACACGCTCGACCGCACCGACGTGATCGACACCGCGCCCGGAGGCCCGGCATGAGGCGCCTGTTCCTCGCGCCTGGCCCTGGTCCTGGTCGTGGCGCCGGCCCTGGGGGCGGCGTGCCCGGCCAGCGCCCTCGCCGGCCCGACGCAGGTCTCGATCTTCCAGGACGACGCGCACCTGGTCTACGGCTCGCCGCACACCGTGCGCGCCACGCTGGCCGCGCTGGCGGAGCTGGGGGTGGACCAGGTCCGGGCGACGCTGAAGTGGGCCGACGTCGCCCCGGACCCCGGCTCGACGACGACGCCGCCCGGCTTCGGCCCGGACTCCACCGCCGCGGCCAACCCCGTCGTGTACGCCCCCCAGGCGTGGGCGCCGTACGACCAGCTCGTGCGCGACGCCGCCGCCGCCGGCATCCAGGTGGAGTTCAACCTCTCCGCTCCCGGGCCGCTGTGGGCGATGGCCCCCCATGCGGCGGCGGCCAAGGCGGCCGACCACAACGCGCCGAACGCACGGCAGTTCGAGGCGTTCGTGGAGGCGGCCGGGCTGCGCTACAGCGGTCGATACGCCGGGCTTCCCCGGGTCAGCCACTGGTCGGTGTGGAACGAGCCGAACCAGCCGGGCTGGCTCGCGCCCCAGTGGCGGCAGGTCGGCGGCCACTGGGTGCCGAACTCGCCCCGGCTCTACCGCGGGTACGTGCTGGCGGCGTACGTCGGGCTGTACTTCAGCGGCCACCTGCCGGGCGATCAGTTCCTCATCGGCGAGACCGCGCCATCGGGCTACGCGGCGCAGGGAGCGCTCGTGGCGATGAAGCCGCTCGTGTTCCTGCGCGCGCTGTACTGCGTGGACAGTCGCTTCCGCCCGCTGGTCGGCGCGGGGGCGAGCGCGCTTGGCTGCCCCACGACCGGCCGGGCCGCGCACTTCGGTTCGGTGTACTTCCCTCTGTTCACCGCCACTGGGTTCGCCCACCATCCGTACTCGTTCACCACGCCGCCGTGGCAGGGCAGCTCCGACCCAGACGTGGCGCCGCTGGCCGACCTGGGGCGGCTCGAGCGGATGCTCGACCGGGCGTTCGCGGCCTGGGGCGTCCGGCTCCGCCTGCCGATCTACCTCACCGAGTACGGCTACGAGACCGACCCCCCGGATCCTCACCGGCCCGTCACCCCGGCCGAGCAGGCGACCTACCTGAACGCTGCGGACCACATGGCCTGGAGCGACCCGCGGGTCCGGTCGGTGGCCCAGTTCCTGCTCCGCGACGCTCCCCCCGACCCTCGCTACCGGCCGAACCAGTACGGGTACTGGGACACGTTCCAGACCGGGCTGGAGTTCGCCAGCGGCCGCGCCAAGCCGGCGCTCGGCGCCTACCGGCTGCCGATCTGGGTCAGCGGTCGGATCGTGTGGGGCCAGGTCCGGTCGGCCTCCCGGCTCGGGGACCAGACCGCGCTGGTCCAGTTCGCGCCGACCGCCGGCGGGGCGTTCCACACGCTCGTCGCTGAGCGCACCTCCGCCGCCGGCTTCCTCCTCGTCCGGGTCCGGCCCCCGCGGACCGGCTTCGTGCGGATCGCCTGGCGGGGGCCGGACGGCCGGCTGTACGCGGGGCGGGCGGCGGCAATCGGCTGACGCGAGGCGCGTCGCGGCCGGACGCAGCCCCGCCCCCGCGGCACGCGCCCCCGGCCGCGCCCCCCGGCGCGCAAAATTCAACTCGCGACCCGCGACGTCGACAGCGCGTCGAAAAACGTCAGCCCCACGACCGAAAGTCGACTCGGCGCCGCTGCGCGGTGCCCGTAGTCGAGTTTTGAACGCCGGTGCCCGCGGAACCCGCGACGGCGGAGCAAGTCGAGTTTTGAACGCGCCGCCGGGCCGGGCGGGCCGGGCCGAGCGGGGCGGGTCAGGCGAGCGCCCTGGGCGGCTCGCGGTGGAGCAGCGCGGCGGGGAGCGGCCCCGGGCCGCGGGCGGCGCAAACGGCCTTCAGCAGCTCCTCGTAGCGGTCGGTGACCGTCTCCCAGGAGTAGCGACTGGCCCGGGCCGCGGCGCGGCGGCCATAGTCGGAGACCAGCTCGGGGCGGGCGAGCAGGAGCCGCAGCTTGGCGGTGAGGTCCTCCGCTCCGTTCCGGCCCGAGAACAGCAGGGCGGCGTCGCCCACCGTCTCGACGTTCGGCTTGTGGTCGTTGACCAGCACGCAGTTGCCGGCGGCCATCGCCTCGAGGATCACCGGGTGGGTCCCGCCGACCTCGGTCGGCGCGCAGAACAGGTAGGCGTGGTGCTGGAGCTCCCAGTAGCCCCGCCCGAACACGTAGCCGGGGAAGATCACCCGCGGATCGGCCGTCCGCCACACCTGGCGGATGTACTCCCCCGCGTACGGCGCGCCGCCGACGACGACCAGTCGCATCCCCTGGGCCTCGGCGGCGGGGATGCGGGAGAACGCCTCGACGAGCAGGTGCGGGTTGTTCTCCGGCTCCAGCCGGCCGACGAACAGGATGTAGCGCCCCGGCTCCAGCCCGAGCCGCTCGAGCGTCTCGGTGCCCCGGTGACCGGGATCCTCCACCCCGTAGGGCACGACGCCGATCCGCCGGCCGTACCGCCGGGCGTACGTGTCGGCCACCGCGTGGCTGTCGGTGATCGCCTCGTCGGCCCAGCGCGGCGCGCTCCGCTCGGCGAACCGCAGGTACGCCTTGGCCAGCGCCGGCCACTTGCGGCGGTCGGAGTCGAGCCCGTCGATGTTGATCAGCGACGGGATGCCCGCCCAGTGGGTGACGTTGCACAGTGGCGAGTTACCGGCGATGAAGTACAGGGCGACGTCGGGCCGGATGGTCCGGGCCGTGTGGGCGGCCGACAGGGCGGTGTGGACGAACGTGTCGAGGTACTTGTTGCGCACGGTCGGCAGGTGGACGAGCTGAGCGCCCTGGTACTCAGCGAGCGAGGGATCGACCACGTGCGGGCGGCAGTAGACGACGACGGCGTGACCCCGGGCGGTCAGGCGGGCCGAAAGCTGCTCGACCGCCGTCTCGAACCCGCTGTAGGACGCGGGGATCCCGCGCGTGCCGAGAATGGCGATCTTCATCCAGACTCCACTGCGAGAGAGTATGCGGCGAGGTGGTCACGTGCCGAGGCCGCCCACGAGAACGCCGCGGCCCGGCGGAGCCCCGCCTCACGCAGCTCCGCCCGGAGCGCCGCGTCCCCCGCCAGCCGCTGCAGCCCCACCAGCCAAGTCGAGGTGTCGCCGGGCAGCGCGTACATCGCCGCGCCGGCGCAGACCTCGGTGAGCGCGGGGACCCTGGCGGCGAGTACCGGCACCCCGGCCGCCATCGCCTCGAGGGCGGTCAGGCCGAACCCCTCGTAGCGCGAGGGCTGCACGAGGGCGGCGGCGCCGGCCAGCAGTTCGGCGAGCGCGGCCGGCCCCGGCGCCGGGTGGAGCACGAGCCCGGGAGCGGGCGCCCGGCGGGCGGCCGCCCCGGCGAGCACCAGCGGGAGCGGGTCGGCCGCGGCCGTCCGGTAGGCGGCGTGGGCGGCGAGCAGGGCCGGGAGGTTCTTGCGGGGCTCGGCATCGCCGACGTACAGGAAGTGGCGCGGGGATTCCAGCGGCGGCGCCGGCGAGTGCGTGAGCTGCCCGGGGCCGTGGAGCGCCACCCGGCACTGCACCCCCCACAGCTCCCGCGCGGCCTCGGCCGTCGTGTGGCTCACCGCCACCACCGCTGCCGCTCGCCGGGCAGCGCGCCGGTGGGTGAGGTGGGCGATGCGCCGCCAGCGGGGGTCGAAGCATTCCGGCAGCCGCTCGAACGCCAGGTCGTGGAGGGTCACCACCTGACGCGGCAGGTCGATGGCCGCGGGCAGGAGGAGCGGCGGGAGCGGATGGTGGACGACGTCGGCGCCGTCCCGGCGGGCCAGCCGCGGGAGGCCGATCCGCCACCACCACAGGTCGGCGGCCAGGTTGCGGGCGCTGCCGAGCCCGCCGCCGGCCGGCCGGCGCCGGCGTGGGTTCTCGGCGCTCAGCACCTCGACGCCGCCGGCTTCCCGCAGGGCGGCGATCAGCTGCGTGAGGTAGATCCCGGTCCCGGAATGCGGCGCCAGGCGCGCCGGGGTGGTGTCGATCAGGACCCTCACGGCCGGGTGGCGCGGACGAGCAGCTGGCGGCGCAGCCCGGGTGGGCCGGCCGCGCGGCGGATCTCGACGTCGGTGAAGTGAAAGCCGGCCAGCAGTTCGCTCAGCGATCGGGCCGTGTACAGGTGCAGGTGGTCGCCGAGCGGCTCCGAGAAGCGCTCGATGCCGCCGAGCAGCAGCCGCAGACGGCCGTGGCTGGGGGTGGTGAGGACGAGCCGGCCGCCTCGCCGGAGGACCCGGCGGACCTCGGAGAGCCACCGGCCGGTGTCGCCTACGTGCTCGACCACCTCGCCGGCCCACACCGCGTCGAACGCGCCGTCCCGCCAGGGCAGCGGGCCGGCGAGGGGGACGCGGACGAACCGGAGGTCGGGGTGGCGGCGGCGCGCCCGCGCCAGCGCCGCCTCCGCCACCTCGGCACCGGTGACCTGCCGACCCGCGGCGGCGAGCGCCGCGGTGAACTCGCCCTGCCCGCAACCGAGGTCGAGGACCGTGGAGGCGGATCCCAGCGCGGCCTCCAGGAACGCGCCCCGGAGGGCGAAGTCGACCGGCTCGAGCGCCTCGGGAAGCCGCCCCCACAGATCCTCCAGGTACTCGCGCACGAGGGCGCGACGGTACCGTGCGCCCCGGCCATGCGGATTGCCTTCGACAGCCGGCCGGGCACGGACACCCGGGGGATCGGCCGGTACTGCCGGAGCCTGCTGGCGGCGCTGCGCCAGGCCGACCGGGGCGAGCTGGTGGAGACCCACCGCCCGCGCGGATGCGACGTGTTCCACGCGCCGTGGATCGACGGCGCGCTGCTGCGCTCACCGCTCCCGATGGTCGTCACCCTGCACGATGTCGTCCCGCTGAAGCGACCGAGCGAGTACCTGCGCACCGGCCTGCGCTTCCGCCTGCGCTATCTGGCCGTCCAGCGGGCGGTGCGGGTGATCGTGCCCACCGAGGTGGTCGCGCAGGACGCGGCACGGATGTTGCAGATCCCGCGCGAGCGAATCGTCGTGATCCCCGAGGCGGTGGCGCCGGAGATCACCTCGCGCTCGCCGGCCGAGATCCGCGCCGTGCGCGAGCGCTACGCCCTGCCCGAGCGCTACCTCATTTGGGTGGGCGGCCTGCGCACCCCCGACCCCCGCAAACGCGTGGCGGCGCTCGCCCGCACCCCGCGCACGCTCCCGCTCGTGCTGGTCGGCGATCCCGGCCGGTGGGCTCGCGAGCTGCCGGGCGTCACGCTGACCGGAGAGGTGAGCGACGACGAGCTGGCGGCGCTCTACACCGGGGCCCACGCCCTCGTGTTCCCCAGCGACGACGAGGGGTTCGGGCTGCCGCTGATCGAGGCGTTGGCCTGCGGCACGCCCGTGGTGGCCTGCGATCTGCCGGCGGTGCGCGAGGTGGTCGGCGACCGGGCGGTGCTCGGCGACGTCGACGACCTCGCCGGCCTGGTGCGGGCAGCGGAGGCGGCACAGCGGCCGGCGCCGGCGCCGCCCGCCTGGAGCTGGGCCGACGCCGCGGCAGCGACCTGGGAGGTCTACGAGGCGGCCGAGCAAGCCCCCGCCCGCTGGCGGGGGGCCCGGCGAGTGCGGCGGGGCCCGCGCTCGCCAGCTGGGTGACGGAGTGGCCCGTCCGGACGTGGATGTCGTGGTGCCGTTCCGTGGTCCCCTGGCCGAGCGCGACGCGCTGCGCACCCGGCTCGAGCGCCTGCACCGCCAACCCGGCGACACGCTCACCATCGTCGAGAACACCCCCGGGCGCCCCGCCACACCCACCGGCGGCCCGGTCCGCATCCACCCCGTCCCCGCACCCCACACCCCCGGCCACGCCCGCAACGCCGGCGCCACCACCGGCCACGCCGACTGGATCGCGTTCATCGACGCCGACACCGACCCCGGCCCCGGGCTGCTCGACCGCCTGTTCGACCCACCCCCCGCCAGCACCACCGGACTCATCGCCGGCGGCGTGATCGACGAACCCGTTCCCCCCGACGCACCCCCCGCCGCCCGCTACGCCTACCTCCAGGACGCGATGAGCCAGCGCCAGACGTTCCGCCTCGGCGCCTGGTCGTTCGGCCAGGCCGCGAACCTCGCGTGCCGCCGGTCGGCCTGGAGCGCGGTCGGCGGGTTCCGGAGCGACATCCGGGCCGGCGAGGACGCCGACTTCGCCTACCGGATCCGCCGCGCGGGCTGGGGGATCGAGCGACGCGAGGCAGCCCACGTCGTCCATCTGAACCGCGCGACGGTCCGCAGCTTCGTGGTCCAGAAGGTGCTGCACGGCGCCGGGGCGGCATGGCTCGACCGTCGCTACCCGGGATCGTTTCCCGCCCGCGGGCGCCCGGGGCTGGTCTGGTGGGCGTTCCGCCACGCCACGGTCGGGACCATCGCCGCCGCGTACCACCGCGACCGCGACGCCGCCCTGCGCGTCATCTTCGACCCGCTCGAGCAGCTCGCCTACGAGTTCGGCCGTTCGCTGCCCAACCGCCGTCGATGAACCGTCCGCCGGTCGACCTCGTGGTGCCGTTTCGCGGTCCCCTGGCCGAGCGCGACGCGCTGCGCACCCGGCTCGAGCGCCTGCACCGCCAACCCGGCGACACGCTCACCATCGTCGAGAACACCCCCGGGCGCCCCGCCACACCCACCGGCGGCCCGGTCCGCATCCACCCCGTCCCCGCACCCCACACCCCCGGCCACGCCCGCAACGCCGGCGCCACCACCGGCCACGCCGACTGGATCGCGTTCATCGACGCCGACACCGACCCCGGCCCCGGGCTGCTCGACCGCCTGTTCGACCCACCCCCCGCCAGCACCACCGGACTCATCGCCGGCGGCGTGATCGACGAACCCGTTCCCCCCGACGCACCCCCCGCCGCCCGCTACGCCTACCTGCGCCGAACCCTCCACCAGGATCGTTCCCTGGGGATGGACAGCTTCGCCTTCGCCACCGGCGCGAACCTGGCCTGCCGCCGGGCCCCCTTCGACGCCATCGGCGGCTTCCGAGAGGACATCCGCTCGGGCGAGGACGCCGACCTGAGCTACCGCCTGCACCGGGCCGGTTGGCAGATCGAGCGCCGCGAGGCCGCCTTCGTCGTGCACCGGAGCCGCCGGACGGTGCGCGGTCTGGTCGCCCAGGCGGCGCTCCACGGCAGCGGCGCGGACTGGATCGATCGGCACTACCCCGGCGCGTTCCCAGCCCGCCGGCTGCGCGGGCTCGCCTGGTGGGGGGTGCGCTCGGCGGCGGCCGCGACGTTGCGCTTCGCCCGCACGCGTGAGCGCGACGCCCTGTTGCGCGGCCTGCTCGACCCGGTGTGGGAGCTGGCCTTCGAGCTCGGGCGCCGCCGCCCGGCGGTGGTCGACCCGCCGTCGGCCCACACGCCAGCCGGTACCCTGCGGCGCCGATGATCGACGCCTCCAGTCCGGTGCGGGAACCGGCTCCGGGCCCGTCCGCCGGCGCGGCGCGACCCGCGGTCGACGTGGTCGTGCCGTTCCGCGGATCGGCGGCCGCGCTGCACGAGCTGCGGGAGCGGCTCGCCGGCCTGGCCACCCGTCCGGGAGACACCGTCCTCGTCGTCGACAACACGCCCGGGGGCCACGCGGCGGCGCCCGGCCATGGCGTGCCGGTCCTCGAATCGACGGCGCGGCACACCCCGGCCTTTGCCCGCAACCGGGGGGCGGAGGCCGGGCGGGCGGCGTGGATCGTGTTCATCGACGCCGACGCCGATGCGAGCGCCGATCTGCTCGACCGGTACTTCGACCCGCCGCCGGCGGCGGACACCGCGCTGATCGGCGGCGGCGTGAGCGACGAGCCGGTCGCCGCCGACGCGCCCCCGGCCGCTCGCTATGCCCACCTGCGCGGCGCGATGCACCAGGACGACACGTTCGCGTTCGGCGAGTGGGGTTACCCGAAGAGCGCGAACGTCGCCTGCCGGCGGAGCGCGTTCGAGGCGGTCGGAGGTTTCCGCGAGGACATCCGCGCCGCGGAGGACGCCGACCTGGCCTACCGGCTGCGGGCCCGCGGCTACGGCGTCGAGCGGCGCGAGGCCGCGAGCGTCGTGCACCGGAACCGCACGACCGTCCGCGGCCTGCTCAAGCAGAAGGCGCTATGGGGGGCCGGCGGGGCGTGGCTGGCCCGGCAGTACCCGGGCTCGGTACCGCTCGCCCGGGGCCCGGGCCTGGCTGCCTGGGCGGCGCGTGAGGCGGGCCGGGGCCTGGCCGCTGCCGTCCGGCGGCGCGATCGGGATGCCGCGATCCTCGCCGTGCTCCACCCGCTGGACGCGCTCGCCTGGCAGTTCGGGCGCTGCCTGTCCAACCACCGATGAGCCTCCAGCCGACGGGGCCGAGGGTGTCGCTGCTGATGCCCAACCGGGACAACGCCCCGATCCTCGACCACGTCCTGGAGCGGCTGGCCCGCCACACGACGTACGCGGACACGGAGCTGGTGGTGGTCGACGACGGCTCGCGCGACGGGAGCCGGGAGATCCTCCGCCGCTGGCGGGACTCCGGGGCGTTCGCCGAGTTCAAATTGCTCGAGCGCGAGTCCGCCGGGGTGATAGAGACGTTGAACGCCGGGCTGGCGGCGGCCAGCGGTGAGCTCGTCGTGCAGCTCGACGCCGATGCGTCGATGGAGACTCCCGGTTGGCTCGAGCGGATGGTGGCGTTCTTCGTCTCCGATCCGCGGATCGGCGTCGCCACCGGCAAGGTCGTGTTCGACTGGGGCGAGCTCCACACGTGCGGGGTCGACCTGATCGGTCCCACCGGGTTCCACGACCGGGGGGCCCGGATCACCGAGCCGGCCGGCCGCCGCACCTACCACCAGCGCGTCATCCGCCGCCCGGAGGGGGACTGTCCGCCGTGCGCGGAGCTGGCCGAAGTCGACGGCGGGATCGGCTGCTGCATGATGTACCGGCGCCAGGTGGCGCTGGAGGTGGGGGGCTACGATCCGGGCTACGCCCCGGTCTGGTTCGACGACCTCGATCTCACCGTTGCCATCCGCCGCGCCGGGCTGAAGGTCTTCTACATGCCCGAGGTTCGCGTCATCCACCACGTCGGGCGGCGGATCCGCGGCGAGGCGGTCCGCCGCCGGCTGATCCAACGGGCCCGGAGGGGGCTGCGTCCCCTCCTCCCCGGCCGGCTGCGACGGGCGATCTCCTACCCCCTGGGACTCGACCATCCACCGCCCGAGCAGTGGCAACGGCTCCAGCACCACTACGCCTACTGGCAGCGGAAGTGGGGCTGGGACATGCTCAACCCCGACCTCGAGGCGATCCGCACCCGGTGGGGGGAGACCGAGATCTGCTGGAGCCTCGACCCGGCGCGGCGCCGCACCGGCGAGGAGATCGTCGCCGCCTTCCAGGCGACGGAGCGGTGCGGGCCGGTTTCCTGATCATCTCCAGCGACGAGGCGCCGCTCCTGGAGCACTCGCTGGCTGCCGCCGTGGCCGAGGGGTTCGATGCGGCGCTGGTGGTGGACAACGGCTCGACCGACGGGACCGCCGCGGTAGCCGACCGCCACGAGGTACGGCGGCTCGGGCTGACCCGGCGGGTGCCCTACACCGAGGCGATGAACGCCGGGCTGCGGGAGCTGGGGACTGACGCCGTCGCCCTGCTCCAGGCGGACACGTTCGTCACGCCGGGCTATCGCGCGACGTGCCTGGCAGCGCTCGCGGACCCGGGCGTGGGCTCGGTGGCGCCGAAGCTCGTGCGCTGCACCGGGCCGCGCGCCGAGGATCGCCTCGGGGTGATCGACGCCGCCGGGATGACGTTCGACCGTCGGCGTAAGAACCACCTCGTCGGTCACGGCCGGCCGGCCGTGGAGTACGGCACGGCGGCCGACACGTTCGGCGCCGACGGGGCGGCCGCGGTCTACCGCCGGGAGGTGCTCGAGGCGTGCGCGGTCGACGGTGCGGTGTTCGACGAGAACATGCCGGGCTGGGGCTGCGATGCCGACCTCGCCTGGCGAGCGCAGCTGCTCGGCTGGCGCTGCCGCTACGAGCCGCGCGCGCTCGTCCACCACATCCGCACCTACAGCCCTACGACCCGGGCTCGGATGAGCGCGGTCGACCGGCGAACCCAGTTCCGCAACCGCCTGCTGATGATCGCCAAGAACGACCGGCTAGGCGACCTGCTGCGAGACGCCGGGCCGCTGCTCGGCTATGAGGTGGCGGCGCTGGGGTATGCGCTGCTCAGGGAGCCCGAGCTGCTCGCCGGCTACCGCGAGGCGGCGCACCGGCTGGACGGCGTGCGGCGGGAGCGGCGGGCCGTGCAGGCCCGGCGGCGGGTCCGTCGGGTCCCGTTCGGGCTGGAGCCGCAGCCCTGATCCTCACCGTCGGCTCGGCGATCGGAGCACCTCACGCACCGGCTCGTGCGGCGAGAGCGTGAGGTCCTGTGGGAGGCGTAGGATCACGCGCGTGACCGTGCAGTCGGCGACCGCGCGCAACGGCCGCGGGCCGCTCGCCGCACCGAGGCGCGACGTCTCGGTGCTGTTCGACATCCCGATCGACCTCGCCACGCCGGCCGATCTGCTCCGCACGGCAACGCTGTGGGCCGGCGAGCACGACACCAAGCGGCTGATGTACGTCAACGCGCACGTGGTCAACCAGTCGCTGGGCAATCCGGCGCTGGCCGCCGCCCTGCGCCGCGCGGACCTCGTGTACTGCGACGGGTACGGGGTGCGGCTGGCGGCGCGGGTGCTCGACCTGCCGATTCCCCACCGGATGACCGGAGCGGACTGGATCTGGGACCTGGCGGCGCTCTGCAAGCGCTCCGGCCAGTCGATCTACCTGCTCGGCTCCGAACCGCCGATCGCCCGCGAGGCGGCGGCGCGGCTGCGCCGGATGCACCCGGGGCTCTCGGTGGCCGGCTCGCACCACGGCCACTTCGCCCTCGGCTCGCCCCACAACGAGCGGGTGATCGAGGACATCCGGGCCCAAGCGCCTGACATCGTGCTCGTCGGCATGGGCACGCCGAAGCAGGAGCTGTGGGTCGACCGCTATGCCGAGCGGCTGGACGGAGCGCTGGTGTGGACGGTCGGCGCCCTGTTCGACTACGTCTCCGGTCGCACCCCGCGGGCTCCCCACTGGCTCTCGGACAACGGCCTGGAGTGGATCTTCCGGCTCGGGGTCGAGCCGACGCGGATGTGGCGGCGCTACCTGATCGGCAACCCGATCTTCCTCAGCCGGGTGATGCAGGCGAGCCGTCAGCGCGACGGCGCGAACGGCGAGAGCGGCGCGACGAGCAATGAGGCGAGTGGCGCGGTGGACGGGAACACCCGCGCCACGAGCGCCGTGTAGCCGTACGGACGAAGCACCGCGCTGCTAGGGCTCGACGAGCTGCGTCGAGGACGTGTCGGGGATCGCCGCGTACCGCGAGGGCGGCACCGGCCACACGATCCGCCGCAGCACGTAGCGATCGTTCTCCGCCACCGGCGGATCGATGGCGAATCCCGTCGCCGCCAGCGGACGCCGCACGCGCGGGTCGGGGTTCGGGACGTAGCGCCAGGCGAGCGAGTAGTCGGCTCGCAGGCCGCCCGGCGCATGCGCATACGTGCTGTCGAGGACCGGGTCGACCGCATCGACGGGGTGGTCGCCAAGCATGTACACCGCCCACAGCTGCTCGCCCGAGGCGGGGATGTCGATGCGCACGCTCGCGCCGCGCGGCAGCCGCGCGGCCCAGCCGCGGATGGCCAGGAGCTCCGGCGTCACCTGCTGTCCGGTGATCCCCGCCTCGCCATGGTCGTGGACGATCACCGCCGCGGCGAAGGCCAGGGCCAGCACCACGCCGCCCGCCACGAGCGGGCGCCGTCCCGACGCGATGGCCCGCGCCACGGCGGCGAGCGCCGCGGTGAGCGAGAGCATCCCCACGTAGGAGAGGTGCTTGAAGTCCATGTAGCCCCCGGCGGGAGCGAGCCGAAAGCGCAGGTCGAGGGCCAACAGGACGATTCCAGTCAGGCCGAGGGCGACCCCCATGCGCCGGGGCAGCGCGCGCAGCCCCCAGGCGGCGAGGAGGAGCACGAGAACCGCGGGGACGAGCCCCCCGCCGGTGCCGGCGAAGTCGCCCACCGGCAGCGGCCGGGAGATGTCCCCGCTCCACAGGGCGCTGTGGGCCGAGAGAAGCTGGCTGAGACCCTGGGCGAGCTTGACCCCCGCGCCGGCCAGGGCGGGCGCCAGCACCAGCCAGACGAGCACCCCGGTCGCCCAGGCCCGGCGGCGGGCCCGAGGACGCCGCGGCAACCGGGGGCGCCGCCCGGCCTCGAGCGCCACCACGCCGACGAGCACGAGCGGGTACGGGAGCGCGAGCGGGTAGGCGAGCGCCAGCGCGACCGCCAGCAGCCCGAATGCGGCGGCGGCCCGCCAGTCGCCGGCGATCGCCCAGCGCCCGCCGAACAGCACCGTCCAGGGCATCAGCGCCAGGCCCCAGAGCTGATTCCAGTATGGGTGCCAGGCGAGGTGGAGCGGCACCCAGGCGAGGGCCAGGGCGGCGGTGATCGCCGGACCGGCGGCGGGCGGCGCGCGCAGCCCCTTGACCGCCAGCACGGCGAATCCCAGCACCGCCAGCGCCACGAGCAGCGCGGCCATCGCCGGGAACACCCGGATGGGGTCCAGGTGCGCCAGGTCGCTCGCCGCGGCCAGGGGATAGAAGATCGAGTAGCGAAAGCGCCAGGATGGGGGAACGGTGTCGATCGGGAGCGCGTCGTCGACGCCCTGCGGGACGACGTGCTGGAACAGCACGGCGATCCCCACCACCTGGTGTGCGTCCGGGTTCTCTCCGGGCACGGTGGCGGTGCCGGTGCGGAAGGCGGGGATGAGCGCCAGGCAGACTGCGACCAGCGCGGCCGCCAGCCACGGCACCAGCCGCCACCCTGCGGCGGCGGAGTCGGCGCGGGGGGCGCTTCGCCGGCGCACCCGCCAGGCCGCCAGCCCCCCGCCGGCCAGTGTCACCCACACGCTCACGCTCAGCGGCACGTGGGCGAAGCCGAGCACGGTCAGGATCAGCCCCGACGCCGCCGCGCCGAACGGCAGCGCGAACAGCGGGGCCAGCCCGCGCCAGCGCGCGGGGACGAGGACGACCGCCAGCGCGTCGCCGGTCGCGGCGAACAGGACGAGGCTCACCCCGCCGCCCCGCAGGAGATCGCCGGCGGCCCCGGCGTGCCGCGCCCCGACGGTGCCGGCGAGCACGAGCGCGGCGGCCGCCGGGAGGGCCAGGGCCCACAGCTCCGCCCGTCCGGCCAGTCGGTTCCGGGGGCCGCGCGCGGTCGCGAGGAGCTGCGCGCGCCTCATCGTAGAGCCGCCTCGATCGCGGTTCGCAGCGCCTTCTCCACCGCCGAGCGGTCGTACGCCCGGGCTCGCTCGGCCCCTCGTCGGACGAGCTCCCGCCGCAGCTCCCCGTCGCGCAGCACGAGCGCCACCAGCTCGGCCACCACCGCCTCGTCGTCATCCGGCGCAGCCAGCAGCGCGGCGTCCCCCGCCACCTCCGCCACCGCGCCGCCTCGCCGGGCGATGACCGGCACGGCCATGCGGAACGCCTCGAGCAGCGGCACGCAGAAGCCCTCGTGCGCCGACAGGCACACGAACGCGTCAGCCCTCCGGTAGCGCTCGCCGAGCGCCGGGTCGGGCAGCCCGGTCTCGATGCGAACCGCGCTCGGCGCCACGGCGGCGCCGAGCCGCCGCAGCTCCTCGGCGTACGCCGCCGTCAGCGGATCGCCGACCAGCGTCAGGCGGGCCGCCGGGCAGCGGTGGGCCCGAAGCCGCCCGAGCGTCCGGATCAGCGTGTCCTGGCGCTTGTGGGGCGAGAGGCGCCCGACGAACAGGAGCTCCGGGATGAAGGAGGCGTCGCGGTCCCCGCGCGGGGGTCCCAGCCGCGCCGGGTCGACCAGCAGCGGCACGAGGTGGGCGTCGGGCACCCCCAGCTCCGCGGCGTTGAACGCCGAGTCGGCCGCCACCGCATCGACGCCGGCGAGCACGCGAGGCAGCTGCGCCCGGCCGATCTCACAGTGCGCCGCCACCACCGGGGCGGTGGCCCACAGCCACTCCGGTGGAGTGATGTTGTGGTAGAGCAGCAGCTTGCGGCCGGGCAGGGCCAGCACCTCGTCGAGGTGGGGCAGGTGCGCGGAGTGGTGGAGCAGGACCAGCTCGTCGCCGCGGGGCCGCAGCCGCTCCAGCGGGGCGATCCGGCCGGCCAACCCCGGCGCCGCCCGCGCCGCGTGATCGCCGCCTCCCCATCCCCACCGCCGAAAGCAGGCGCGGAACGCCAGCGCCTCGTTGGTGATCGCGTCATAGGGACCGGCTCCGGAGAGGAGCTGGTGGACGATCACCGCGGCGGGTCGGCGTCCCGGGGCTCGGCGCGCTGTCGCTCGAGCTCGGCCACGCGATGCTCGAGCGCCCGCACCTGCCCGAGCAGATGGACGTTGAACCGCGTCTGCTGGGAGGTCAGCTCGGCGTGGTACTGGCCCAGCGCGCGGAGGAGCAGCCGCTTCAGAGCCGTCACGGGAGCACCCAGCCGGCGGGTCGAGCGCACCTGGCGGAGGTCGGGCTCGATCAGCGCCCATTCGGTGAGCTGCGCCGGGGTGAGCTCACCCGGGGCCGGCGGACCGTCGTCCGGCGGGGCGGCCGGGTAGACACCCTGCGCCCGGAGCGCATCGGCCGCCCGGCGGGCGGCGCCGGGGGCGGCCTCAGGCTCCATCGCCCGCCTCCACCGGCGTGGTCCACCGGCCGCCGAGCTCGAGCGGCCCCGCTCCCCCGCCGGTGTCCGGTACGGCGAAGTGCACGGTTCGCTCGCCGAGCCGCAGGTCGTAGTCACCGCCCCGCAGGGGAAGCGCCGGGATCTCGTAGTGCAGCGCCGTCCCGTCGCCCGGCACCGCCGCCCGGTGGAGCAACGTCCCGTCGCCACCGCGCAGCTCGAGCGCCAGCTCGGCCGGCCGCGCCAGCCGCACCGCCACGATCAGCGGCGCGCCGGTGGCGAACACGGTCGCCCGCCGCCCCAGCTCGTCGCGCAGCTCGACGTCGAGCACGGCGTCGCCGTGGGGGTCCCGCAGCAGCTCGCCGGTCCCGTGCTCGGTGCCCATCAGCCGGTGGTAGTGGAGCAGTCCCTCAGCGGTCGGCCCGTCGAACACGATCTGCCCGGCGTCGAGCACCACGACCCGCTCGCACACCCGCTCGATGGCCGCGGCATCGTGCGAGACGAGCACGAGCGTCTTGCCGGCGGCGATCTGCTCCGAGATGCGACGCAGGCACTTGCGCTGGAACGCCTCGTCGCCCACCGCCAGCACCTCGTCGATCAGCATCACGTCGGCGTCGAGGTGGCTGGCGATCGAGAACCCGAGGCGGACGAACATCCCGCTGGAGTACGTCTTGACCGGGATGTCGATGAAGTGGCCCAGCTCCGAGAAGGCGATGATGCGGTCGATCCGCGCCTCCAGCTCGCCCCCGTTGTACCCGTACAGCGCTCCCTGGAGGTAGATGTTCTCCCGCCCGGAGAAGTCACGGCTGAACCCCGCGGCGAGCTCGAGCAGCGAGACGACCCGCCCGCCGCAGGCCGCCATCCCCGACCCGAGGGGGACGATCCCGGCCAGCACCCGCAGCGTCGATGTCTTGCCGGCCCCGTTGCGCCCCACCATGCCGACGGTCTCGCCCGGCGCGATGTGCAGGTCGACCCCCTGCAGAGCCGGCACCGGCGCCGGGCCGCGGGCCGTGCGGCCGAGCAGCAGACCCTTCAGCGTGCGGGCCTGATCCGCGCGGACGCTGAACGAGCGGGTGGCGTCGCGCAGCACGATCTCGCCGGGCCGCAGCGGCGTGCTCACACGACCACCGCCAGGTCGCCCTCGAGTGAGTGGAACATCGCCCGGCCGCCGAGGAGGGCCACACCTCCGGCGAGGACGACGTAGACGAGCCGGCCGAGGTCGGGCGCGGTGCCGGAGTAGACGACCGAGCGGAGCGTCTCGATGAACGGCGCCACCGGGTTGACCCAGCCGAGCAGCGTGGCCACCGTCCGGTGGTGGGCGAGGATGCCACTGTCCTGCGGGCTGAAGAAGATCGGCGTGAGGAAGAACCACGGCAGGAGCGCGGCGGCGAGGGTTGGCGCCACGTCGCGGAAGTAGGCGTGCAGGACGGCGACGATCAGCGCGCAGCCGAGGACGAACGCGATCAGCGCGGCGATGAGCAGCGGCAGCAGGAGCAGTGACAGGCTCGCGGTGCCGCGCACCGCGAGCGTCAGCGGCACGACGAGGACGAGCAGCGTCCCGAAGGTGACGAGCTGCACCGCCACGCTCGCCCCGGGAATCGCCTCGCGGGGGAAGCGCGCCTTGCGGATGAGCGCTCCCTGGTCGATCAGCGAGTCGGCGGCGGCGAGCAGCGACTGGCTGAAGAACGTCCACACCATCAGGCCGATCATCAGGAACAGCGGGAAGTCCGGATGGTTCTGGATGCGGAACACGTGGCCGAACATCAGCGTGTAGGCGCCGAGCAGCACGAGCGGGTTGACCAGGTACCAGAGCACGCCGAGCGTCGTGCCCTTGTACTTGCGGCGCAGCTCGCGCCGCACGAGCTGGCTGAACAGGTAGCGATGGCGCAGCATCCGGGTGAGGATTATGCGGGGGTTTCCAGCAACAACGTCACCGGACCGTCGTTGACCAGCTCGACCGCCATGTGGGCGCCGAACACGCCCCGCCGCGCACCAGCCAGCGCACAGAAGCGCTCGTACAGCGGTTCGGCCAGCTCGGGCCGCGCGGCGCCGCCGAAGCTCGGCCGCGTCCCGCGCCGGGCGTCGCCGTACAGGGTGAACTGGCTGACGCAGAGGAGCTCGCGGTCTCCAAGCGGTTCGTTCATCCGGCCCGCGGCGTCGGGGAAGATGCGCAGGGCGCGGGTCTTGGCCGCCAGCCACTCCGCCTCGGCCTCCCCGTCTCCGGGCGCGATCCCCAGCAGCACGAGCAGCCCGGGACCGATCTCGGCCACCGCCTCGCCGTCGACCCGGACCGCCGCGCGCGAGACCCGCTGGACGAGCGCGCGCGTGGTCAGAGCTCCCGCAGCTCGGCGGCCGCCCGCTCCGGCGCCACGATGTTCAGGTTGACCCCAGCGCCGAGCTCCAGCCCCGCGAGGTGGGTGAGCCGGGGCAGGATGTCGATCCGCCAGCTCGGGTGCTCGGCGCCCCGTGGCGCCGTGCGCACCCACAGGTTGAGCGGCGGCGGGGTGCCGAGCCGCGCCGCGATCCGGCGCAGCGCATCGTGGAGCAGGCGGGCGCCGCTCGGCCCGGGGTCCTCGAACCGGGGTCGCGGGGTCCGGGGGGCGAGCAGCAGCTGGTAGGGCACACGCGCGCCGTAGGGCGCCATCAGGACCGCCTCGTCGTCGATGGCCACGATCCGTTCCCGCCGGCGGACCTCCTCCTGGACGAGGTCGCCGAGCAGGTTGCCGCCCATCGTCCGCGCCGTGTACGCGCTCGCCCGTTCGCGCTCGCGGGCCACGGCAGCGGGCACGAAGCCGAGCGCGTACAGCTGGGCGTGGGTGTGGGGCAGCGACGCCCCCGCCTCGCGCCGCTCGTTGACGATCAGGTGAACGTAGTCCGCCTCGGCGTGGACCCGCATCCGCTCGCGCCACACGTCGACCGCGCTCGCCACCTCATCGGAACCGAGCTGGGCCAGCGAGGTGACCGGCTGCGGGCTGTTGACGATCACCTCGTGGGCGCCGAGCGCCGGCGCCGACCAGAACAGGTCGCGGGCGGCGTTCACCCCGGGAGCGTCAGCCGGGTTCTCGCTCGGCTCACCGCCGGGCGCGGGGGTGTCGCTGAGCGCCGGATACAGGTTCGGCACCACCCGCACCCGCCAACCCGGCGAGTCGCGGCCGCTCCCGGCGGGGCGCAGCGCGTACAGCTCCGGCGGGGTCCGGGCCTCGTGGCCGTCGGCGAACGGGTCGGAGTCCGGGTCGATCGGCTCCGCCGGATCGACCTCCGGCGCGCCGCCCGGTCGCCCGGCGCGCTCTCCAGCCACGATCGCCCGCTGGCCGGTGAGCGGGTCGATGCGGATCTCGGGCATCAGCCGGGCCTCACGCGACGAACTTCTCCATCGCGATGTGCTCGATTCCCGCTTCGACGAACGGCCGCCCGCGGGGGCGGTAGCCCGCCGCCTCGTAGAGCGGTTGAGCGTAGGTCTGAGCGTGGAGCACGAGCCGCTGGGCGCCGGCCGCACGGGTCTCGGCGTCGGCGGCCTGCAGGAGGGCGGTGGCGATCCCGTTGCGACGGGCGTCGCGCCGCACCGCCAGCCGGCTGAACTGGACGGTGCTGCCGATGATCAGGATCCGGCAGGTGGCGAGCAGATCCCCATCGAGGATCGCCACCAGGTGGATCCCCTCCTCGTCGCGCCCGTCGAGCTCCTCGCGCTCCGGGACGCCCTGCTCGACGCAGAACACGGTGTGGCGCAGGCGCAGCGCCGCCTCGAGCTCGCCGGGATCGGCGGCGCGGCGCACCTCGTAGGCGCTCATCGCAGGACGTAGAAGCGGATGTCGTGGATGAGCGCGGCCGCATCAGCATACGCGCCGGCGTGGACGAACACCTGCCGGCCGGCCGGGGTGATGAACACCGTCAGCGGCTGGCCGTAGCCGGCGCCGATCGAGGCGGCGAGCGTGCCGTGCGGATCGACGTAGCTGGGGTAGCTGACCGGGAAGCGGCGCAGGAACGCCGCCGCGGGGCCGGAGTAGTCGTTTGAGTCGAGCCCGAGGAAGGCGACCCGGCTGCCGTACTGCACCCCCACCCGCTGGAGGATCGGGAATTCACCCGAGCACGGTGGGCACCACTGCGCCCACTTGTTGATCACCACCGGATAGCCCCGCAGCGCGCGCAGCCGGGCGGCGAGCGCCGTGTGGCCGCCCGGCAGCAGCTGGTTCGCCTGGGCGTGCAGGCCACGCAGTGGCGGCGGCGAGGCCTGGAGCGCGGCCCGCTCCTGTCCGGCACTCGGCGCGGCGCTCTTCGGTGGGGGACTTCCGCAGCCGGCTCCGGCGAACGCGAACGCGAGCGCCAGCGCGGGCGCCGCGGCGGCCGCGGCGCGGCGGGCGCAGGGCGGGCGATGGGTCACGGTCACAGGGTGCCACACGTCCCCCGGCCCCTGTAGCGGATTCCGGCGCCGAACCCGCTATCCTGTGCGGTAGCTCTTCGGCGAGGGGGGAAATCTGCGGCACCGAGGTGTTCCTCGCCATTCCCGGAAGCGTTCCGGGCCACCTGAGCCGACTCCCTGCCGTTCCAGCGGCTCCCGCTCAACTGAAGGTCTCTCAAGCGTATGGGTGATTCCACCCCATTTCCCAGCCCCGCGGCGATCGCGCGCGCCGAGCTGTTCACGCGTGAGCGCTTCGTCCACGACGGCGAGACGCTCGAGGACGCGCTGGCGCCCGGCTCCGCCCGCCGCCGGGCACTCGACGCCGCCCTCGGCGAGATCGAGGCCGGCCACTCGCAGCCGTCCGTCGAGTGGCGCCGCCAGTTCTCGCTGCTCCTCGGGCTCGAGCGGCTGCTCTCCGAGGAGGAGCCCCACCTGGTGGATGGCACCGTGCTCTCGGCCCACCAGGTCGATGCGCTGTCCGGCACCCTGACCGCGCTGCTGGCCGAGGCGCAGCTCGCCGGCAACGGCGTGGCACCGCCGCCCGCTCCCCCGGCGGCAGCCGACGCGCCCGCCGGTGGCGAGGATGCCGAGGAGCCCGACGAGGTCGACGAGGACGAGGAGCCGCAGGACTGGTCGGACGAGGACGCGGCACTCGACGAGGAGATCGCGGAGCGGCCGGAGGATCCGAACGCCGGTCGCCGGTTCTGGTTCGAGCACGCCACCGGCGCCGGCAAGACGGTGGCTGCGCTCGGTTTCGTCGAGGCGTCGCGCACCGGCGGAGTGCTCATCCTCACCCACCGCCGCAACCTCGTCGACCAGTTCCACGGCGAGCTGCGGGATCGCGGCTACCGCGACCGGATCGCCGGCGCGCTGCTCGGCGACCAGGACGCATCCAACGGCCCGGTGACGGTCGAGACCTACCAGTGGTTCGTGCGCAACGCCGGGAAGATCTCCGACGCGTACACGATCGTCATCTGCGACGAGGCGCACACCGCGCTGGGCGAGAAGACCTCGGCCTCGATCCGCGCCTGGTCGGGACCGGTGTTCGTCGGCATGACCGCGACCGGGGCGCTGATCGCCCGGCACGTGACGGACCTGTTCCCCACGCAGACCTCGCGCTTCGACCTTGCCCAGGCGGCCCGCCGAGGGGTGATCGCGCCCCTGCGCTGCATCCGCATCCCGCCCGGGCCCGGCGTGCGGACGATCGCCAAGGTGCCGCTGCGCCGGGGCGAGGTGGACACCGAGTTCGACCAGGAGATGCTCGCCGAGCTGCTCGACCAGACGCCGTTCAACCTGGCGATCGCCGACCTCTACAAGACCCGGTTCAACGGCGTGCCGGGCGTTGTCTACGCCGCGGGCGTCAAGCACGCGTACAACGTGGCCGCCTCGTTCCGCGAGCTGGGCATCAAGGCCCAGGCGGTCTCCGGTGAGACGCCGAAACGTGAGCTGGCGCGGGTCCTGGCCGACTACGAGTCGGGCAAGGTCGACGTGCTGGTCAACGCCCAGCTGCTGGCCGAGGGCTGGAACTCGCCCCGGGCGACGATCTGCATGCACCTGGCGCCGACCGCCTCCAAGCGGATCTACCAGCAGCGAGTCGGGCGGGTGACGCGACGGCACCCGGGCAAGGAGGCGGGGATCGTCGTCGACTTCGTCCACGCCGCGACCAAGCACGACGACCCGGTCGTGACGCTGCACTCGCTGCTCGACCGCGACGTCTACCGGGGGGGCGCGATCGTCGTCGGCCCGGTGCGCCGGGGCCGCGGGAGACGGGTCCGCGTAGAGCGTCGCGTGCTGCCGGTCACCCCGGATCCGGAGCGCCGGGCAGAGGTCTTCGAGCGTGAGCTGTGGCGGATAGCGGTCGAGCACCTCGACTACGGCGAGCAGCACGTTTGGGCCGCGCTGGCTGGCGCCCGCGTGGCGCCCAACGGCTGGCGACGGGCCAAGGCGATGCTCCACTTCGACCGCCAGGGCGAGCTGAAGCGGCGCTTCCTGGTCACCGCCCTGCAGCGCAATCGCTCCGGTCAGCTCCGGCTTCGGGCGTTGCAGGAGATCGCCGCCTCGCGCGACGCGGAGGCATTCGACACCGGGATCGACATCATGGCCGGCTGGCCGCGGGACGAGCGGCGGGAGGGCGTCAAGATCATGCTCCAGGCGCTCGCCGAGCGCCGGATCGGCCGCCGTGACCAGGCGAACGCCTGGATCTGGCGGATGGCGGAGTACACGCGCGAGGTGCACGAGGAGTACGCGGTGCAGCGCTGGCCGGAGACCAAGCGGCTGCTCGGCCTGCTGGTGAACTCCTCCGGTGCGGCGCACGCCCGCAACGCCCGCCGCCTCGTCCATGCCGCGCGCAAGGAGGACCGGCGGCTGTCGGCGGCGCTGCTCGCCGCGGCGCTCGCCCACACGCCAGAGGCAGAGGAGGCGCTCCGCGGCGCCCGCACCCGGTTGGCCCGCAAGCCGGCCGCGCTGGCCCGCGAGCTGCTGCGCAACTTCCCCAAGGGCCGCCGAGGCAAGAACCGCCGGCGGCGGAAGGCCGGTGAGGAGGCCGGCGCCGTGGGGGCCGAGAAGACGGCCGCCGTGACGGCGGAGGCCCTCGACGACTCCCTGGAGCCCGACGAGGACGCGGTCGACGCAGACGCGCTCGACGAGCTCGAGGTGGACGACGACGTGGACGCGGACGCCGCGGAGCCCGACGACGAGCCCGACAACGTCGACGAGCTGCCGACCGCGGCAGACTCCGAGCCGCGCGACACCGAAGCGGCGGCCTAGCCTGCGGTGAAGGTCGGGGTCCTGGCCTCCGGTGGGGGCACGAACCTCCAGGCGCTGATCGACACCGTCCACGAACGCGACGGCATCGAGATCGTGTTCGTCGCCGCCGATCGTGCGCAGGCGCCGGCCCTCAGCCGGGCGCAGGCGGCAGGCATCGAGACCGGCGTCTTCCCCGCGCGGCGTATCCGGACCGGGCGAGGCGGGATGGTGCGCTGGCCGTGGCGCTGGCCGACCGCAACGTGGAGCTCGTCGTGCTCGCCGGCTACATGGCCCTGCTCGGCCCGGAGTTCCTCGATCGCTTCCCGCAGCGGGTGATCAACGTCCACCCGGCGCTGTTGCCGGCGTTCCCCGGGCTCCACGCGGTCCAGCAGGCGATCGACTACGGCGTGCGGGTGTTCGGCGTCACCGTCCACTTCGTCGACCACGGGGTCGACACCGGTCCGGTGATCCTCCAGCAGGCGATCGAGCTGCCACCGGATGCGGACGCCGGCCGGGCGCTGCAGCTCCTGCGCCCGCTCGAGCACGAGCTCCTGCCGAAGGCGGTCCGCCTGATCGCCGCGGGGGCCGTCCGCGTCCACCCCAGCCACCCGCGGCGGGTCCACGTCGAGCGGTAGAGTCCGGCGCCGATGAGCGCCCTTCCCAGCGCCGCCGGCCTGGCCACCGGCCTCGAGCCCGACGTGCAGGTGTCACGGGCGCTGCTCTCCGTGTCGGACAAGACGGGCATCGTCGAGTTCGCGCGCGGGCTCTCGGAGCTGGGGATCGAGCTCGTGTCCACCGGCGGCACGGCGCGGGAGCTGACCGCCGCCGGCCTCACCGTCCGCCCCATCACCGACTTCACCGGCTTCCCGGAGATCATGGACGGCCGCGTGAAGACGCTCCACCCGAAGCTGTACGCCGGCCTGCTGGCGGTGCGGGACGACCCGGGGCACATGCAGGCGGCGGAGGAGCAGGACGTCGAGTTCGTCGACCTCGTCTGCGTCAACCTCTACCCGTTCGAGCGGACGGCGGGGGTCCGGGGGGTGAGCGACGCCGAAGTGGTGGAGAACATCGACATCGGCGGCCCGACGATGATCCGCGCGGCGGCCAAGAACCATGCCTATGCGGTGCCGGTGGTCAGCCCGGAGAGCTACGACGCGGTGCTGGAGGAGCTCCGCCAGTTCGACCGCCGGCTGTCGGGCACCACGCGTGAGAACCTCGCCACCGAGGCCTTCTCCTACACCGCGCGCTACGACACCGCGATCGCCCGGTGGTTCCAGGAACGCCACGAGGCGAGCTTCCCGCCGCTCATGGTCCGGGCGTTCGAGAAGACGCTCGAGCTGCCGTACGGCGAGAACCCGCACCAGCGCGCCGCCTACTACGCCCAGGTCGGCGCGCGCTCGCACGTGCTGTCGATGGTGAGTCAGCTCGGGGGCAAGCCGCTGTCGTACAACAACCTGCTCGACCTGGACGCCGCGCGGTTGCTCGTCGACGAGTTCCAGATCCCGGCCTGCGTCATCGTCAAGCACAACAACCCGTGCGGCGTGGCGGTGGGGGCCACGGCGCTCGAGGCCTACGAGCGGGCGTTCGCCTGCGACCCGCAGTCGGCCTACGGCGGGGTCATCTGCTTCAACCGCAGCATCGACCGACCGCTCGCCGAGGTGCTGAACCGCCAGTTCATCGAGGTGCTGTTCGCCCGTGGCTTCGACGAGGCGGCGCTCCAGACGCTGTGCAGCAAGCCGAACACGCGAATTCTCGACGACCGAGAGCGGCGCCTCCCGAACGTGCTCGAGCCGTACCTCCGCCAGGTGCGAGGCGGGATGCTCGTCCAGGACCGCGACACCGATCTCGAGGAGCGCGGCGCCATGCAGGTCGTCTCCGAGCGGCGGCCCACCGAGGCCGAGTGGGAGGAGATGCTGTTCGCCTGGCGGGTGTGCAAGCACGTCCGCTCGAACGCGATCGTGCTGTCGCGGGGGTTGGCCAGCGTCGGGATCGGGGCCGGGCAGATGAGCCGGGTCGATTCGGTGCGGATCGCCATCGACAAGGCGCAGTCCGACCTCATGGGTGCGGCGCTCGCCTCCGACGCGTTCTTCCCGTTCGCCGATGGCCCGCAGCTGGCGATCGAGGCGGGGGTGCGGGCGATCATCGAGCCGGGGGGCTCCAAGCGCGATCCGGACGTCGTCGCCGCCTGCGACGCCACCGGGGTGGCGCTCGTGTTCACCGACCGCCGCCACTTCCGGCACTAGGGCCATCGGTTGGACATCGAGCGCCTGGCGGGCGACCCGCCGTCGCCCTACGAGACGGCCTACGGCTTCTCGCGCCTGGTGCGCATCGGCCCGCTGGTGATGATTGGCGGGACGACGTCGGTCGGTCCGGCCGGCGCGGTGCTCGGCGAGACGCCGAGCGAGCAGGCGAGGGAGATCCTGGGCCGGATCGCGCAGGAGCTCTCGCGCGTCGGGTGCGGGCTGGCGGACGTGGTCTCGAGTCGGGTCTACGTGACCGACATCTCGCGCGCCGACGAGGTGGGCCGGGCGTTCGGCGAGGCGTTCGGCGACGGGCGGCCGGTGATGACGATGGTCGAGGTCTCGGGACTCATCGACCCGCGGATGCTCGTCGAGATCGAGGCCCTCGCGGTTTCGTCGGGTTCGCCTGAGCGCATCGGCTGACCGCCACCGGTCCACGCGCCCTGCGGCGTTCAGCATCGTTCCCTCTGCGCCGTCGGTGAGCGCCGCGCGATTAGGCTTCGCCCGTGGCGTCGATCACCGTGTCCTTCAGCCTGCCGTCCCGCTTCCTCGATCTCTCCGGACAGCGGGCCGGCTTCGTGCTGCTGGGGGCGTTTCTCCTCTCGTTCCTGTTCATCCGGACGAGCGCCCGGCTCATGCGCAGCCCGCGCGTACCGTGGTGGCCGGGCAGCGTGACCACCAAGGGCGGACTGCACCTGCACCATCTCGTGTGGGGCATCATCCTGCTGCTGCTGGCGGGCTTCCTCGACTTCGCGATCAATCCGGGGAGCCCGTGGAACGAGGTGCTCGCCGCGGGATTCGGGGTCGGTGCGGGACTGACGCTCGACGAGTTCGCGCTGTGGGTCTACCTGCGCGACGTCTATTGGACCGAGGAGGGCCGGGCGTCGTTCGACGCCGGGGTCGTGGCGGCGGTGCTGGGCGGGCTCATCGTGCTCGGGATCGCACCGTTCGACCTGGCCCAGAACGCCTCCTCGGTGACGACCCTGCTCGTCGCGGTGACTGTCGACCTCGCCCTCGCCGCCCTGGCGATCCTGAAGGGCAAGCGCATGTCCGGCCTCGTCGGGATCTTCATCCCGCTCGCGTCTCTGGTGGCCGCCATCCGCCTCGCCGCCCCTGAGTCGCCGTGGGCGCGCCGGCGCTACGCCCCGGAGGGGCGCAAGCTCGTCCGGGCGCAGGCGCGCTGGGCGCGGATCCGTCGGCGACGGCGCACAGTGGCCGACGCGATTGCCGGCGCGCCGGAGCAACCCAGCCAGATCGCCTGAATCGCCGGAGCGGCGCTCCGCCGACCCAGTGCGGGATCATGACCTCGCCGCCGTAGCTCAGTCGGTCAGAGCACCGGACTTTTAATCCGAGGGTCGTGGGTTCGAATCCCACCGGCGGCATCGGAAAAGCTCGGGTAGGACGCCTGCCGTGCCGACGCTGCAGACGGCTGACGCAGCCGCGACGAAGCTCGCGATGCGGAGCCCGAGACGGAGTATCAGGCGTGCACCCATTCGCTCGGCGGAAACGTTCATCCCGAGAAGAACTTTTCGCACCCTGCTGGGTTCGGCCTCAAGTATCTCCCCGGACCGTGCTGGGCCACAAAGTACCCGGATCGACCTCAACCCGCGACCGAGGTATTGCTTCGATCGAGCACCGGTAGCGGCTCTGGCGCCGGGACCCAGGGGGAGGCGTGCTCATATGCTGCGTTTGCCTGCTCCAAGCGACGAAGAGGAGGGAGTCGCGGCGCGCGGGTCGCTGGGCATAACGATCCCCAACAGGAACGGAGGGTGCAGATGGCGGCTTCGGCTGAGAACCCGGCGGTGCGGTCTGGGGACGGATGGGCGGTAGCTCACATCGACGGCATCGGCGAGGGTCCAGGCTTCCGCAAGGTACGCAGCGCGCTCGGCGTGACTGCATTCGGCGTCAACGGGATCGTGCTCCCACCAGGCATCGAGACGGGGTTCCACTACCACGATCGCCAGGAGGAGCTGTACTTCGTTCACCGCGGGACGATCGAGATGGAGTTCGGGGACGGCTCGAGCGAGGAGCTCGCCGAGGGGGCGTTCGCGCGCGTGGACGCGCCGACCCTTCGCAGGATCCGCAACCGTGGCGACGTCAACGCGGTGTATGTAGTCGTCGGCGGCAAGGACGGCTACATCGGGCGCGACGGACAGGTCCCGCCGGGCGAGGAGCAGCGGGTGCGCTCGCTTCACGATCTCGACGGCAGTTAGCGGGAACCGCCGCCCACGACCGCGCTGCCGCAATGATCGCGGAGGAGTGCCCGCGCCGTCGCCGCTCGTCAGCAACTCGGTCCGGGGTGCCCGCACCCTTGACTGGTTTTGGTCTGACTATCGGGCGCCCTCCACGGCGTTACGATCCCGTCGGTGGCCGGGGCGCTGGAGCTCTACCTATTCGACAGCGGCACACTCGCGCTCGGCGGGATGGAGGCTCCGGTCCCGTTCTTCCTGCTGCGCCACCCCCAGGGCCTCATCGTCGTCGACGGCGGCAACCCGCTCCCGGTGGCGCGCGACCCGCACGCGCACTGGGGCGGACTGGCAGACCGATTCGAAGTTCACATGAGCGAAGCACAGCACTGCGAGGCCCAGCTCCGGGAGCTCGGAGTCCGCCCCGACGATGTCTCGCACATCGTCCAGACTCATCTGCACATCGATCACACCGGCGCGCTCGGCCATTTCGCGAACGCTGTCGTAGTCGTTCACGCGCGGGAGCGCCAGGCTGCGCTGGCCGCGGATGATCCGCTGCAGAGCGGATACATCCGCGCCGACTACGACCGCCCCGAGCTGCGCTGGCAGACCATCGAAGGCGACACCGACCTGTTCGGCGATGGCCTGATCCGGCTGCTCGAGACCCCGGGCCACTCCGCGGGCCACATGTCCTTGCTGATCGATCTGGCCGACACGGGCCCGGTCCTGATCACTGCCGACGCCTCCGACAACCTGGCCCAATGGGAGGGCCAGGCCCACGTCCGCGCGTTTCACTCCCGCGTCGACGCGGCCCGCTCGCTGCAACGCCTGCACGAGCTGGCCCGCGAGACCGGCGCAATCGTCGTATTCGGTCACGACCCCGTGAACTGGGCCCAGCTCCCACACGCCCCCAACCCCTACCGGTAGGCCCGCCCGGTTGCTCCAGCCACAGATCGCGCCGCTTCATCGGCGTCTGTCACCGCTGCCGCATCGATCGATAAGGAGCAGCCCGCCTCCGCGGCACCGCATGATCACGTTGTCGCCAATGCGATCACCAGCGTCGAGGCCCCGAGCCCGAGCAACGCGCTCGTCAGCCGCTGCGTATGCAGCAGGGCATTGCTGAGCGCCATCCCATCAGACGCCCTCCAGACCAGAGTCTGCCCGAGCGGGGGTCGGGCATGCTCGGGGGCGCTGCCTGCTCGTAGGATGCGGTGTGGTGGCAACGCTACAACCACGCCTTCGGCGATCTGGCCGATCGGGATGACGCCCAGCAGTCGACCACCCAGGCGGGTCTAATGGGTGACCACCTCATCGTTCTTCACTCCGCAGCGCGGGTCTGCCCTGGCTACAGCCGCCACGATGCGCCATCGATCCTGCTCGACGGAAATTCGCTGGCGCGCGATACAGAACACGGTCGCGCGGTGACCGCACAGCTGACGCGCCGGCACGGAACGCTCGAGGAGGCGATCGATGCAGCGGGCTTTGCGCTCAGTGCCGCCGGCCTGACCAAGGGCATCGTCCGACAGGCGCGCGCAGCGTCCGAGGACTATTTCTACACGAGGCTCAACCTGTCGCCGGGCTACGAACTGGGCAGACGCGTAGAGCTCGTCAAACCGAACGAGCTGATGCCTGAGCCGATGCGCCGGACGCTGGAGCAGATCGTCAGCTTCGTGGTGGACGGCGAGTACGACGAGCTCCACGACCTGTCAGGCGGCAGGCTGTCTGTCGAAGACCTGCAGCGCCGCGTGGAGGAGGACTGCCCCGAGGCGCTACTGCTGTCACCACGCGACAGCTACCAAACCGACGCGGTCACCAAGTCCGATGACTCTGACCTGCCCGGGTGGGCGTACTTCCTCGATCTATGGACCGAGGGCGGCCCGGCGCGCCTGCACATCGAGGGCGAGCTCGAGGAGTCGGCCGGTGGCTTCACGGCGACGCTCAACGACATCCAACCCTGATCCTCAGCTCCAGGCACCGCGCGACCCAAGGTCAACTGGACGCCCGTTAAGCGCGGAAAGCCCACCCTTGGGTGGACTTTCGGCCATCAGAAGATCAGGCTGCTTTCGCGGGAAGGGGACATTCAGAAGAAGGTCTCGCCCTCTGGTCGCCCTCGCTATCTGACGCTCCCAGAGTAGCGCACCCGCCGTTGCCCACCACTTCGTCGCCGCAGGCATCGCACGGCGGCAACCCCGATCACGAGCGCTTCCGACGGCCAAGCGCTCGCGAGCGCTCTTGCTACCGGGCGAGTTCTCCTCGCGCATGACGATCACGCGCACCGTGGATCGCACGCACGCGAGGCTGGCACCGATTCTGCCTATACAGCTGACTGCGAGCGCGGGGAACGCGACCGTCCCCCGATTGGCGAGGAGGTGCGGGTGATCGATCCCCGAAAGAATCCGCGCTAGGCATCAGTCGAGTTCGAGCAGGACTCGAGCGAGATCGGCGGGGCGATTGCTGGCGACCATGTGGGTGGTCGCGATCTCCCGGTACCGCCAGGCGGGTGATGCCTTGGCCATCTCGGCTGCTGACCAGAAGACGTCCGAGCCGGGGCGGTCCGGCTTCTCCGCGGTAGCTTTGATGTAAGTGCGGGTGAACGGAAAGTGCTCCAGGGGCTGGGCCAGATGGACTGCCTCGGTGAAGCAATCGAGCGGGTGCGGCGTGCGACGCTCGTTCTGCCAAGCCGCTTCGTCGGGTTCGTCAAATTCCCGCGGTGGTGGTGGCACGAGCCAGTCGGCATCGAGCGTGATCATCGGGATCGCCCCGCGACCAGCCAATCCAGCCACGGTGTCGCTGCTAGCGGGCACGAAGGCGTCGAGGTAGACGAGGTGCCTCACCCGATCGGCGATGTGGTCCAGGGTGCCGGTGACGACCATGCCTCCGTAGGAGAATCCCATGAGCGCGATGTCGTCGAGATCCTCGTAGAGCACGACGTTCACGACATCGCGAATATGGGTCGTGAGGTTGACGCTCGGACTGGTGAGATGTGCTCGCTCCCCGATGCCCGTCAGGCTCGGAGTGAAGACCTCATGCCCAGCGGCACGAAGCAACGGCCGCACCTTGCGAAACCCGTGGGCGCCGCTCCAACCGCCGTGGACGAGAACAAACGGGGCCATAACGCGAAGCTCCTTCGGGGTGGCGCCGATCTACGTCGGCGATAGGCGGGGGCAGGTGGGCAGTGTGCCAGCAGACAGCCCGTTCCATTACGGCGTGATGATGGCATCTCGGCCGCATCCGGCCCACCCGCAGCAGCCCCTGCTCTGACCGCACGACGAGCGCCCCGTCGCATGTGGTGCCAGCCCCGCATCGCGCGGAAAGCTCGCACAGCGGCTAGCGCGAGGCTTGACCGATTTGGTCGAGACGCACCGCCATTAGCTTCTTGACGAGGCGAGTTGGGAGCGGACGGTCGACCGGGAAGTGGAGAGTGCTCTTGGTCATCGTATATCCGCGGAGCTCATCCCCCAGGCGTTCGAGGACCGAGCCGCTGAACGGCAGGTAACTCAAGTGATCCGTGAACGCGGCGAAGCCGGCGACGATCTTGCCCTGCACACGGAAGGCGGGCACACCGTAGGAGATCACCTGCTCAGCCTCCGGGGCGATCTCGAGGATCGTCCGGCGCAGCGCCTCAAGGGTGCCGCGCTTGGGCTCATCGACAGCGCTGAGGTACTCGTCAACGTCTTCCACGGACACGACTGCGGCAGTCTATGCGGCCACATCAGCTCACCACGGCCATCCCAGTGTCTCGGACTCCTGCTTCTCTGTCGCCGCAGCAACTTCGCCCGGTTCGATCGGCGCTCCTGCGAAGGCGGAGACAGGAGTGCCGACGACGGCACGAGCTTCCTATGCAGTGCGCGCGCGGCCGGACACCGGCTCCTATGATGCCGTTCGCGCGCGCCGTCGGAGGCGAACTGCTGAACCTAACTTGAGGCGTTGAAGCTCGTGAGAGTCTGGAGACCCCTGAGGTCGCCGATCAGTGGGTGCATATGCGGTGACAAGCGCCTTCATGTCGTTGCTGACCGGCGGCTACTTCCGACCGGTCACTAGGAGTCTTGACCAGTTTTCTGCTCGTCACCCCGATCGGCGAGAAGATCACCATGTGGATCGGCGTGACCGTGGTCGGCACCGGAATTGTGGCCACCCAGGTGCCGGTTCACACGCGCTTCCTGGCCAACTTGTCGGGCCCCTTCGTCGTATCCGGCGCCGGCACGGCGTTCGTGTTCATCCCACCTGGGTGGCCGCCCTGGCAGGGCGTGAGCGAGCAGCAGTCCGGCTTGGCGGCCGGAGTGCTGAACAGCTGGACGCAGTTCGGCGGCGCGCTCGGGACGGCGGTCCCCTCGAGCGTCGGGGCGGCCCCGATTGGCGCCTTGCTGCCGGTCGCGCGATGCCCGTTGCGCTGAATGGCGCGCTTCACCAGACGTTCTGGGTGCTCGGAGTGATCGCCCTGATCGCGCCGGTGAGCGTGTTAGCCCTGTTGCGGCCCCGGCGGTCGCCGTCGCCGGTCCCAGCTCGCTCGAGCGCTCGCCGGCACGCGCTGGTCGCCGAGGGACACCTACGTCAGCAACCAACGACACAATGGAGACCCATGTCTGATCACAGCCCCGTTCCGAGCATCGTCAACCGAGCGGCGTTCGAGGCCGAGATCGAGTCCCTGCGCACCCGGGAGAAGGCGCACACCCGGGAGGGAGACGCGATCGCCGCGGCCCGGCGGCGGTTGCCGATGACCGAAGTCGATGGCGGCCTCGAGCTGCTCGGTCCGGACGGGCCGACCACACTGCTTGCCGCATTCGAGGACCGTCGGCTGCTGATTGCCTACTACTTCATGTGGAACCCGGGGGCGCCCGCGGCCGAGCAGTGCGAAGGCTGCACGTTCTACACGGGTCAGGTCCGCGAGCTCTCGGCCATGCATTCGCGCGGGATCACCTTTGCGGTGTTCTCCCAAGGCCGGAACGTATCCACCGACTTCGCCGACGCGCAGTCCTCCTATCGCGAAGCGCTGCGCTACCGCGAGTTCATGGGCTGGACGATGCCGTGGTATTCGGCGCAGCCCTCGCTCGGCGCGCTCCTCGGCAACCGCGAGCACGGCCTGTTCCACATCATCTGTTACGTGCGCGAGGGCGATCGCGTGTACGAGACCTACTGGACGAAGCGCCGGGGTGCGGAGGCGATGGACAACAGCTATGCACTCGTGGACCTGACCGTCTACGGCCGCCAGGAGCCGTGGGAAGACTCACCGGCCGGATGGCCCCAGCATGGGCACATCTCCCGCAGCGACGGCGGGGAGCCCGACTGGCCGCGCACCTCGCAGTGGCCGGGCGGGCGCCCGACCGCCCAGTGGCCCCGGCTGGCCGCCGGCCGGTCCGATGACCTCGGCGGGGCGGCGACGTGAAGGACTGGCGTGAGGAGGAGTCCCGCTTGGACGCCCAAGCGACCGCGGCGGGCGACGCGACCAGGCCATTCAAGGAGCTCTACGGCGCGGCGGCGGCCGGGGGAATCACGCTGCCGTTCATCCTCCGAGACGAGCCACATCCGTTGCTCGAGCAGTAGACGCGCGAGCGGGCGCTCGCGGGTGTCCACCGCCGCGGAGCCGTCGTCGGTTGCGCGCTTGCCGCCAACGCGGAGCACCTCTTCGAGCTCGGCTTTGACACCTACCGGGCTGGTCACGCGCGCTTGTCTGAAGGACGAGGCTTGCACCCGGCTTACCGATGCGTGGCGATCCGGAGCCAAAGCTGGGCGCCGTGATGCCTTCCGCGGCAACGCGATCGTGCGCCGCCCTCGCGTCGCGGATGACCAAGCCGCCAACTCAATCGTCCGCGACCTGGCGGCCGAGAGGCCAAGCGATCGTGGACCGCCTCATAGATCCGAGTGGCGCGCCTCCCGGCGGGGCCGGCGTGGACCCCGTCGCTGCTAGGGAGCGGACGTCCTCGGCCGTGGCGGCATCACTTGTGTTCATCAAACGATGCGAGAAAGCGGTCTCGAAGCGTGCATTGCGTGGCTGGGGACAGAGCGCGGTGGCCATATATCCGCTGGTGGAGCTCGCCCGGGCTTCGGCTCCCGCGCCGCCCGTGAGCCAGGGCGAGGTTGTCGAAGACGAGCAGGTCGCCCGCCCGTAGTGGAACCTCGACTTGGACGGCATCGACATTCAGCCCGAAGCAGGTAAGGAAGCTGGATTCGGCTGCCAGGCCGGCGAACTCCATTCCGCAGAGAAACCCGGGAGTGGACTTGACGCTCGGGAGCTGAGGCGCACCGGCCGCGGCCTCAACCACCCGTGCGAGGCTGCCCTCGTAGTAGCCCTCAGCGTCATTCCACGCACCGTGCGACTCGCCGTATGCCATCAAGTTCGCGAGCAGTGCCGTCCGATCCGGCCAACTGCGTTGGCCGAGCAGAGCGCCCACGGGCACCAACCTCGTCACCGCCGTGACCCCAACCGCGGATCGCGGAATGAACAGCGCCGTGTATCGCGCGACATCCTGATCGCCAACCGGACAGATGGGGACACCGAAGTCAAAATGAAGCGTCTGGAAGGGGCGCGTCCTCGCACCGCCAAGCGGCGGGAGGACGAACTCACCAATCACGCTTAGGGCGTCGAGGCCAGACGAGGCTGTGCACTCCTCGATCAGCTCTTCCGCGCGGGCAAACGCTGCCTCCGCAGCAGCGAAGCCGGACCGGATCCAAACAAAGCCACCCTGCTGGAGAGTGGGGGACGCAACGGGCACGGCGCCATTGTCGCTCGAGAGACCTCTACTGATCGAGCACCTCGAAGCTGAGATTGATATGGGCAGCAAACGGCAGCTTGCTCGGATTGGCGCAGCGCGACGAGTACCGATCCGCGCCAGCAAATCGCTCACGCGTCCCTCGTCGCCAAAGCAGAAACGGCTGGCGGGAGTGTCATGGTGAGCAAAGCGGCCGTCAGGTTCTCAGCAGCCATCGTTGCGGGTCAGTCGGCCGCGACGAGGCGCAAGACCTCGCCGAGGGCACTCGTCGCCTCAAACACGTTGCCGCAGCGCACCACAGGTTCGACGGCTCGCGCATCATCGTGAGCGCTGCCGACCTGAGACGTGTAGATCCGGAGGCTGCCGTCTTCGTAGAGGAATAACGTGAGGTCGAGGCGCTTGCGGACTTTGGCCTGTTGTCCCACCTCGAGTACCGCCGCTCTCACCGTGTCATCGGCAGCCGCAAACGGCGGCAGCTCTGGAAAGATGCGCCCGAAGTCCGCCGGAAGAGATGTCGCGCCCTTAAGCCCGGGATACCTCCGGGCGGGTACCACAGGTGCCGCCTGGGAAGCCGCCGCCGGCGAGGCCGCGCTGACCGAGCCGGCATCACTCCGGCCCCGGCCGCACCTACCCCTTCGAGGAAGTCGCGGCGTGACGTACCTCTGTGGTTGTTCACAACAGCACCCTTGCGCTCCGGGACGATCGTCATCGGTGGGGGCAGGCTAGGTCGCGGGGTGCCTGCCGCTTCCGGGGGGCACCTAGTCGTTGGCGCCACGCCCCCCAATCAGGGCAGCGCCCGTGCGAGCTCCTCCCGCGAATGGATGTCGAGCTTGAGGTACACGTGGCGCAGGTGGTACTCGATCGTCTTGGGGCTGAGGAACATCGCTCCCGCCGCTTCGCGGGTCGTCTTTCCGCCGGCCAGCAGCATCGCGATCTGTAGTTCCTGCGGCGTCAGCTCGTCGACCGTGCTGGGATCCCGTCGCCGGAGCGTCTCGCCGCTGGCTGTGAGTTCCGCTCGCGCACGATCAATCCAGAGACGCGCATCCAGGAGCTCGAACGTCTCGAGGGTTGGGCGGAGCTGCGCGCGCGCCAGCTTGCGCTTGCGCGCGCGGCGGAGTCGCTCCCCGTAAGAGAGCTGCGTGCGTGCCTGCTCGAACACGTCGGGCGTGTCGGCGTGCTGCTGAAGGGCCTGCTCGAAGATGCCGGCGAACCGGTTCTCTGAGGCGACGAGTCCCTGCCCGCGGAGCGCGCGGGCGATCGACCATGACTGCCCCTTGGCCTCGGCGGCGGCACTGAATGCGTCCGCGAGTGCCCGCGCCTGCTCAGTGCGGCCCAGCCGGCAGCACGCCTCGATCAGCTCCGGCGCCGGCGACAGGTCGGGGTCGGTGATGCCGAGCTCATCGACCAGCCGCTGCTGGCGCGTCAGGTGCTCCATCGCGGATTCCGGTTGGCCGAGACCGAGTTCGAGCATGCCGAGCGCCTCGACAGCCCACACTTCGTGTAGTCGCGTTTGCAGGCGATCACAGAGCTCCAGCGCCTCGGTGACGCTGGCCCGGCACTCGGCGGCGCGGCCCCGGCGGGCTTGGAGGCGCGCGAGTCCCGAGAGCCCGAAGACGAGGTCGGTCTGCTGGCCGGTCTCACGCGCCAGACCGATCGCCTCCAGGAAGGTGGCCTCGGCGACGGCCCAGCGGTCGGTGGTGGCGTGGTCGACCGCGATCAGGTCGAGGACGAGCGGCAGCGTCCCGACCGCCGAGCGCTCCCGCGCCACGTCCAACGCGCGGTCGAGCAGCGCGCGTCCAGTTCCGGCCTCGCGGAGGAAGATGGGTGCAATTGCGAGCCATGGAACGAGCTGCAGGTCGTCGCGCAGCTCGAGCGACGCACCGGCGAGGGCGACCGCCTCCTGGATCGCCGCTGAGCCGTCGGCGGCGTTGCCGCCGACGACGCGGGCGATCCCGATGGCGATCGAGGCCAGGAACCGCGTGCGCACTGTCCCGTCAGCCGGGACCAGATCGGCGGCCCGCTCAGCGGCCACCAGCATCTCAGCCGGATTTCCGGCGTAGAAGCAGGCACCGGTGGCCTCGGCCAGCATTGCGATCGCACGCTCGGGATCGGCGTGCTCGGCGGCGGCGGTGAGGATGGCGTGACCTCGCATCACGGGGCCCTGGCGGGTCGCGATGTGACCGGCCAACTCGTCGATCTCGAGCCGGCGCACGCTGTCACCGGTCGCAGCGCGGGCCTCGTCCAGCAGCGCCACTGCCCGGGGCGCCGACCCGGCGTGCCACGTCTGCCGCGCGGCAGCGAACACCAACCGGGCGCGACGCTCGCCATCTGACGCGAGGCTCCCAGCCCGCTCAAACGCCAGCGCAGCCGTTGCGTACGCACTCCGATCGCGGGCCCTGACCCCGGCCTGCTCAAGCGCCGCTGACGCCCGCTCGTCGACACCCACGGCGGCGGCAGCCAGGTGCCAGGCTCGGCGGTCGAAGTCGCGGTCGGGCAGCGCTGACGCCAATGCGCGGTGCATTGCGCGGCGCTCCTCTCCGCGCGCGCTGGCGTAGATCGCCGAGCGCACCAGCGGATGGCGGAACTCCACCGCGCCGGCCCGCATCGACACGAGGCCAGAGTGCTCGGCGGCCGACAGCGCGGACAGCTCCAGGCCCAGGCCCCTCGATGCGCGGTCCAGCAGTGCGAGGTCACCGCTGTCGCTGGTGGCCAGGAGCAGCAGCACCCGCCGCTCGCCCTCGTCGAGCTGACCCACCCGGCGCAGGAACTCGCGAGAGACGCGCGCCGAGACGAGGACCGGGGCCCCCGCCGGCGCCAGCGCGAGCTCGTCTGCGTGGCAGCCGAGCTCGATCAGGCCGAGCGGGTTGCCGGCGGTGGCGTCGTGCAACCTCGCCGCGGCGTCCGGCGCGAGCCGGTCCAGCAGCGACACCGACTCCTCACGGCTGAGGCCGCCGATCCGGACGGTGGGCAGATCCGCGCCGTCGAGCAGCGAGGGCTCGCCCTCACGAACCGCGACCAGAACCGCGATTGGATCGGCCACCAGCCGCCTGACGGCGAATCGCATCGCCTCAGCGCTAGGGCCGTCGAGCCAGTGGGCGTCGTCGATCAGCACCGCGACCGCGCCCTGCTCGGCGTACGTGGCGAGCAGACTGAGCGTTGCCGCGCCGACCGCAAACCGCTCCTGCGCTCGCGCCGGCCTGAACGCGAGCGCGCCTTGGAGCGCGAGCGCCTGCGGCTCCGGGATGTGGTCGAGGAGGCCGAGCGCCGGGCGCAGCAGTTCGAGCAGCGACGCGAACGGGATCTGCGCTTCCGACTCGACGCCGCGGGCGCGGAGCAGCTGCATCCCGCGCGCTCCTGCCTCCGCGTGGCGGAGGAGCGTGGTCTTGCCGATTCCCGGCTCGCCGACGAGGGCCAGCGTCGCGCTCTCCCCCGACCGCGCGCACCCGAGCATCTGCTCGATGGCTCCTCGCTCACGGTCGCGGCCCACGAGCATCGGGTCATTCTCGTGCACCGGTCGTCCGATGGGAACGACTAGGTGGCCCCCGGAAGCGAACTGCCGCCTCCGCCTCATACGGTCGCCCGGTCAAGCAATCGAGGAGGACGGATCAGATGTGCGCAACCACCGAAACCGTCGAGGTCGACGGCGACAAGCTGATGCAGTTCGTGTTCCGGGCGGTCGACGAGGTCGGCGCCACGCTGAACGCCGCCCTGGTCGTGATGGGCGACAAGCTCGGGCTCTACCGCGCGCTCGCCGGCAGTCGAGGGTTGTCCCCCGGGGAGCTCGCAGAGCGCACCGGCACCGTTGAACGGTACGTGCGCGAATGGCTGAACGCGCAGGCGGCAGGTGGCTTCGTCGCCTACGAGCCGGACAGCGGCCACTACATGCTGCCGCCCGAGCAGACGGTGGCACTGACCGACGAGTCGAGTCCCGCCTACCTGCCGGGGTTCTTCCAGATCGCGCTCGGGTCGGTAATCGACTCACCGAGGATCACCGAAAAGGTGCGCGGAGGCGGCGGGCTCGGATGGCACGAGCACGTGCATGACGTCCACGAGGGCTGCGAGCGCTTCTTCCGGCCGGGCTATAACGCACACCTGGTGGCCGAGTGGCTGCCGGCGCTCGAGGGCGTCGTCGAGCGGCTCGAGCGGGGTGTGCTGGTCGCCGACGTCGGCTGCGGCCACGGCGCATCGACGATCCTGATGGCGCAGGCGTTCCCGAACTCGACGTTCGTGGGCTCCGACTATCACGACGGCTCGATCAAGACCGCGCGGCGACGGGCGGAGGAAGCGGGGGTGGCCGACCGGTGCAGCTTCCAGATCTCGCCCGCAGCGGGTTACAGTGGCTCAGGCTATGACCTGGTGACGATGTTCGACTGCCTGCACGACATGGGCGATCCGGTCAGCGCCGCGCGCCATGTGCGCTCGACGCTCACGCCGGATGGCACGTGGATGATCGTCGAGCCGAACGCCGGTGACCGTGTCGAGGAGAACCTGGGTCCGGTTGGGCGCGCCTACTACGGATTCTCGACGCTGTTGTGCACACCAGCGTCCCTCTCCCAGGAGGTCGGGCTGGCGCTCGGCGCCCAGGCCGGCGAGGTCCGGATCCGCGACGTCGTCCAGACCGGGGGTCTCACCCGCTTCCGCCGCGTGGCCGAGACACCGTTCAACCTCGTATTCGAGGCGCGTCCGTGACGACGACCTCCCGTCAGACCGGGGCGCCCGCGAGTTTCGCGGGCGCCCGGCGCCGGGAGCAGACCCGAGCCCGGTATCCGGACCTCACCGGGTACGCCGAGCGCGACAGTGTCCGCGTCTTCTACGAGGTATACGGATCAGGCGAGCCGACCATCTTCCTGCTGCCGACCTGGTCGATCATCCACTCCCGGTTCTGGAAGGCGCAGATCCCCTACCTGGCCCGGCACTTCCGGGTCGTGACGTTCGATGGCCGCGGCAACGGTCGCTCCGACCGTCCCACTGGCCCCGAGGCGTACACCCCGGACGAGTTCGCCGCCGACGCGCTCGCGGTGATGGACGCAACTGCGACCGACCACGCGGTGCTGGCCGCGCTCTCCTGCGGGGCGCTGTGGGGCACGATTCTCGCCGCCGAGAACCCGGAGCGCGTCGACAGCATCGTCTACATCGGCCCCGCGGTCGGCCTCGCGCCCGGCCACCCTGAGCGCGACGTTCATCCGTTCGACAAGTCGCTCGCGACCGACAGCGACTGGGCCAAGTACAACAGCCACTACTGGCAGCGGGATTACCTGGGCTTCCTGGAGTTCTTCTTCGCGAAGTGCTTCACCGAGCCGCACTCCAGCAAGCAGATCGAGGACTGCATCGGCTGGGCGCTGGAGACCGACCCGGAGACGCTCGCCGACACCACCCGCGGGATCGGCCTGGCCTGCAGAACCGAAAGCTTCCGGGATACGTGCGCCCGCGTTCAGTGTCCGACGCTGGTGCTCCACGGCGATGAGGACCTCGTCCGCCCACACGCGCAGGGCGCAGAGCTCGCCATGGCAACCGGCGGCGACTTGGTCACCCTGCGCGGCGCGGGACACATCCCGAACGCGCGCGATCCGGTCAAGGTCAACCTGCTCTTGCGCGAGTTCGCCGGCGGACAACGAACGGCCACATCAGCCTGGAAGCGCGCCCGAGCGCGCGGGCGCCGCGCCCTCTACATCTCTTCGCCGATCGGGCTCGGCCACGCCCGGCGCGACGTCGCGATCGCCGACGAGCTGCGCAAGCTGCACCCCGACTTGGAGATCGACTGGCTCGCCCAGCACCCAGTCACGAAGGCGCTCGAGGCCCGCGGCGAGCGGATCCATCCGGCGAGTGCCGAACTGGCGAACGAGTCGGGGCACATCGAGTCCGAGTCGGCCGAGCACGACCTGCACGCCTTCCAGGCGATCCGGCGGATGGACGAGATCCTGGTGGCGAACTTCATGGTCTTCCACGATCTCGTCACCACCGAGCAGTACGACGTGTGGATCGGCGACGAGGCCTGGGAGCTCGACTACTACCTCCACGAGAACCCTGAGCTGAAGACTGCCGCCTACTTGTGGTTGACCGACTTCGTCGGCTGGCTCCCGATGTCCGATGGCGGCGCGCGCGAAAACCGCCTGACCGTCGATTACAACGCTGAGATGATCGAGCAGATCGCACGCTACCCGCGCGTTCGCGACCGGGCCATATTCGTGGGCGACCCCGACGACATCGTTCCGGAGCGCTTCGGTCCCGACCTTCCCGGGATCCGGGAGTGGACCGAGCAGCACTTCAACTTTGCCGGCTATGTCACCGGCATCGACCCCGCGGCTGTCGCCGATCGCCCGGCGCTGCGCAGCGAACTCGGCTACCGGCCAGACGAACGCGTATGCGTCGTCACGGTCGGCGGATCCGGTGTCGGCGGAGATCTCCTCCGTCGGGTAATCGCCAGCTTCCCCGAGGCGAAGCGCCACGTCCCCGAACTGCGGATGATCGCCGTAGCCGGGCCGCGGATCGACACCGAGTCACTCCCGGGTCTCGACGGCCTCGAGGTCCGGGCGTACGTGCCCGAGCTCTACCAGCACCTGGCGGCATGCGACCTCGCCGTCGTCCAGGGCGGGCTCACCACCGCCATGGAGCTCACCGCGTCCCAGCGCCCGTTCATCTACTTCCCACTCAAACACCACTTCGAGCAGAACTTCCACGTCCACCACCGCCTCTGTCGCTACGGCGCCGGGCGGCGGATGGAGTTCGACGAGTCGCCGCCGGATGCGATCGCCGCGGCCATCGCATCCGAGCTCGGCCGTAACGTCACCTACCGACCCGTTGAGTCCGACGGCGCCGCACGGGCCGCGGCGCTGATCGCCGAGGTGCTCTGAAGCGCGACCAACTGGAACCGCCGTCGGCGGCACAACGCCGACTAACTTGACGGGTCCTCACGACCGAGATGCGCGAGGAGTGGTCACGAACCAGATGATGAGGGCGCGAGCTGTTGATCGAGCCAGCCAAAGGCCCGGCCGTGGTAGAGGGGACGAGCCCCCTGTTCGCTGTACGCTGACCGCCGAGCTCGACCGCCGAGACCGGAGGGGAGAGAGAGATGGGGCAAGTAGCTGGTAGGCGGATGATGGCCGAGATCGAGGGCGACTTCGTGGTCTTTCTCATCGGCGCTCGCTTCAGCAAGCTGCATTTCGCGCGCAGCCTGGTGGACCTGGGAGGTCGACGCGGGATGAAGCACATGCTGGATCACCTGGTCGCGCATCCCGAGAAGGGGCTCCTCGCCTACGAATTGGGCCTGCCGACGCTCGTGCAGTACTGGAGGTCATTCGAGCACCTGGAGGCGTTCGCTCGGGACAAGGACGATCCCCATCTGGACGTCTGGCGCCAGTATTGGCGTCGGGTGGGCAAGACCAGCCGCACCGGCATCTGGCACGAGACCTATCTGATCCAGGCCGGGCAGTACGAAGCGATCTACGGCAACATGCCCCCACACGGCCTGGGGAAGGCCGGTCGCCTGGTGCCGGCGTCCGAGGCCTCCACCGCCCGCCTGCGGCTGAGAGCCCCGGCGATCAACGTCTAGGCCGCCACTTCGACACGATGGGCCAGATCCGCTTCCACGGCCGGTGAGTAGGGTTCGTGGAGATCATGTGCGCCGGCTTCAGCCGCTCCGCCCTGGATTGCGTCGAGTTCACGCTCGAGCTCACGGACACGGGCTGGGGGCGGATCTGGAACCGGTCTGGCCGAAGCGGCTCGGCCACCGCCACGTCGGCATCCTGGACGACGTGAGAGTCACCCACACCCGACCGGTGGGCGCGATGCGCGATCCCGCCCACGCCCCGCGTGTCCCGCAATGGATCATGGCGTTCCAGCAACTGGGCGGAAGCTCTCCGGAGTACCCGTGCCAACGCACGCCGGGGGGTAGCCGTGCCCCGCGGTGAGAGCGCGGGCTCACGCGTGCTGATCGTCGGCGGCGGCCTGACGGGCTGCACGCGGGCGGACATGGCGGCGGCGGTACTCGGCACGCTCCGCGCGGTCTCCGTCTGACCTCCGGATCGCCCGCTGGTGTCCGGTGCCTGCTGCACCCGAGCGATCCACCGGCTGGCCCGGGAGGCGGTGCGCCTCAGCCGCCTCCGATCGCTTCGGTCACCCGCCCGGTGCCGGCGCACTGAGCGCACGCGGCGCCCTCGGGGTCGCGACCGGAGCCGCCGCATGCCGGGCAGACGGTCTCGCCGGTGCCCGGAGTGCCGCCGGGCGCCTCGTCACCCGGACGCTCCTCCGGATGGGTCGGATCGATCATGGCCGGGTGGCTACCCCGGCCATTCGTCCGCGACGCAACCGGGCCGGCGAATCGCTGAGCCGCCAGGCCGACCCTGCCATCGCCGCGGCCACCACCAGCACCGCGGGCCATGCGCCGATCACCAGGCCGATGAGGTGCGAGGCGGCGAAGGCCAGGATCCCGCAGCCGCTCAGGCGCGCGGCCACCCGTCGGCCGTCCCGCCGCATCCAGACCCACACGCACGGGGCGGCGCACGCGAGCAGGACGAGACCGCCCAGCGGCCGCGACCCGCTCGCCACCGCCACCGCGAACCCCGCCACCAGCCCGCCGGCGGACAGCGCGGCGGTCACCGGCAGCCGCCGGATTCAGTCCCGGTAGCGCAGACCGTCAAGCGCGATCCCCAGCACGTGGTGGACCCGCTCGGGATCGGTGGCGTTCATCTTGGCGATCCCGCCAACGAGCTGGAGCAGGTCGGAGAAATCGACGTCCGCGCGGACCGCCCCCGCCGCCTGAGCGCGCTCGAGGAGCGGCGCCCCGGCGTCGAGGATCGCGCCGCGACAACTGAGGAACAGCGGCGAGTCGCGGTCCAGGTACTCCGTCAGCTCGGTGGCCAGAGCCTGCTTGGTCGCCATGTAGCCGACGAAGCTGTGCAGCCACCCCTCCAGCGCCTCCCAGGGTGACCGTCCGGCGAACTCGCGCGTCGAGGCGCACAGGCCCTCGAGCTCCTCCACGTATACCGCTTCGAGCAGCGCCTGCCGGTTGGGGAAGTGGCGGTAGAGGGTGCCGATACCGACGCCGGCCTGTCGCGCGATCTCCTCCAGCGACGTGGCTCGGCCACCGGCGGCGAACGCCTCACGCGCGGCGGCGATGACCGTGTCGTAGTTGCGCCGGGCGTCCGCCCGCTTGGGCCGGGCGCGAAGGCTCTCCTCGTAGCTGGTGATAGCGCTCATTGATCAACATCCCCTTGACAAACCGGAGGGGCCCTCCGCTATAGTTTCGAACCGGAGGCATCCTCCACTTAGTTCCGGAGGGTTCCTCCAGTTTATCACCGCACCCCTTCGAAAGGGGAAACCACGTTGCCCTTCACCGCCATCTCCCCCACCCCCGACCGCCGGCGCTGGCTCGCGCTCGGCGTCGTCTGTCTGGCCCAGCTGATGATCGTGCTCGACACGACGATCGTGAACGTTGCCCTGCCGTCCATCCAGCGCGACCTCCACTTCTCGCAGGGGGATCTCACCTGGGTGGTCAACGCCTTCCTCGTCACGTTCGGCAGCTTCCTGCTGCTCGCCGGACGTCTCGGCGACATCGTCGGCCGGCGGCGGGTGTTCCTCGCCGGCGTCACCCTGTTCACCGCCGCATCGCTGGCCTGCGGGCTCGCCCCCAGTCAGGGCCTCCTGATCGTCGCTCGCTTCGTGCAGGGCCTCGGGGCTGCCGTCCAGGCGTCGGTCATCCTCGCCATCATCGTCACCGAGTTCCCGGAGCCGGCCGACCGGGCGCGGGCGATGAGCGCCTACGTGTTCACCGCCGTGGCCGGCGGCTCCCTCGGCCTGCTCGCCGGCGGCGCGCTGACCGAGGCGCTCAACTGGCACTGGATCTTCTTCGTCAACCTGCCGATCGGCCTGGCCACGCTCGGGCTGGGACGCGCACTCATCCCGCGCGACGCGGTCACGCCCGACGTACACGGCATCGACTGGCTCGGCTCGGTGCTCGTGAGTACGGCGCTCATGTCCGTGATCTACGCGATCGTCCAGGCCAGCGCGCACGGCTGGGGGTCGGCCCAGGTACTCGCCCCCGCCGCCGGCGCCGCCGCCCTGCTCGCCGCCTTCGGCCTCGTCGAGGCCCGGGCCACGGCGCCGATCCTCCCGGCGCGGGTGTTCCGCCTGCGCGGCCTGATGGCCTCCAGCCTGGTCCGCGGCTTCCTCGTCACCGGCATGTACACGACGTTCTTCCTCGGCACGCTGTACCTGGAGCACGTCCGTCACCTGAGCGCGCTCCAGACCGGGCTGGCCTTCCTGCCCTGGACGTTGACCGTCGCCGCGCTGTCGCTGGGTATCACCGCGCGGCTCGTCGAGTGGTTCGGGGCGATGCGGGTGCTGATCAGCGGCATGCTCGTGGTGGCGGCGGCACTCGCGCTCCTGACCACCGCCGGGACGCAGACGGCGTTCTTCCCCACGATCTTCTTCGCCTACTTCGGCATCGGGCTCGGCATCGGCGTCGCGTTCATGCCGCTGCTCCAGGTGGCGATGGCCGACGTGCCCACGGCCGATGCGGGGCTCGGCTCGGGGATCATCAACGTCTCGCAGCAGATCTCGGGCGCCGTCGGCCTGGCGGTGCTGGGGACGATCGCCACCGACCACACGCACACCCTGCTCGGCCGGCACGCGGCGCTTCCCGCCGCGCTGGTCGGCGGCTATCACCTCTCGTTCGCCATCGGCGCGCTGTGCGTCGGGGTGGGCGCCGCGCTCGCGCTCCTGCTGCTCCGCGCGCCGCGGCCGCCGGCGGACGCCCTCGTCGAGCTCATCGAGCGCAGTCCGCTCGACCCGGCTCCCGAGCTCGCCGAAGCCGCCTGAATCGAACCGCATCCGAATGGAGACACGCATGGCCACCTCTCGCATCCAGAGCACCCGCCTGACGACGGACGTCGTGCTGGCGGCGTACATCCGCGACCTCGCCGGCCAGCACGACCGTCCCGTCGGCCGACCCGCGCCGGCGCGGCGGCTCAACCACGCCCGGCGACGCGCCGATGAGCCTTGCGGTGGACACGCAGCCGCTGCCGATCTGGGCACGCCCGCGGGTGCGGGGTGGGCTCCTCGCCCTGCTGCTCGTGGGCGCCCTCGTCCTGCTCGTCGCCCACAGCCAAGCCGGGTCGGCGGATGACGGCTGCTGGATCGCCGAGGGGCCGACGGCGATCCAGCTCCGCGCCGGCGCCGTCGCCGTCGGCGTCCGGCGGCTCGGGCTGACCGCCCTGGCCCACCCGGAGCAGATCGCCGAGGCCGGCTTGATGCCAACGACCGCGGCGTTCGCCGGCGGTCGCCCGGCGCCCATCGATCTGACGGCCGAGCCAAGTCGGCCGGTGAGCGCCGGCTACGGGGTGCGGTGGTTCCGGCGCGACGGGGACGAGCTCGGTGCCGCCGCGTTCCGCCTGCCCACGCCGAACGCCGCCGCCGCCTGGGTCGCCGCGGCCGCCTCGACCCACTGCCGGCCCGGAACCAGCCCGGGGCGCGTGGGCGCACCCGCGCGCGCCCGCGGGCTGATCCGCGCCGACCCGGCCGGGCACCTGGAGACCGACGTCTTCCTCGCCCGCGGTCCCACTGCCTGGTGGCTGCTCGACGTCCCGGCCCGCAATCGGCCGCCGGACCCGCATTCCCCGGCTGCCCGGGCGGCACTCGCCCGCACCGCCGCGCTCGCCTGCCGCCTGCCCGCGGCCGGCTGCGCGAAGGGTCAGGCGCCGGGTCGGTAGGGGGCGAAGTCCGGCGGCCGCTTGTCAGCGAACGCCGCAACGCCCTCCCGGGCCTCGTCGGTGCTCACGAACAGGTCCAGCCCGGAGAACGCCAGCTGGCCCGACGCGGCCAGGTGCTCGGTCTCCAGGTTGAACGACTGCTTGAGGAATCGCAGCGCGGTCGGCGCCAGCGCGAGGATCTCATCCGCCCACCGCCGCACCTCGGCCGTCAGCTCGGCGGCCGGCACGACACGGTTGACGAGCCCCCACCGCTCGGCGGTTGCCGCGTCGTACCGACGGCACAGGAACCAGATCTCCCGCGCACGCTTCTCGCCGACCACCCGGGCCAGGTAGCCGGTGCCGAAGCCGGCGTCGAACGAACCGACCCGCGGACCGTTCTGTCCGAACCGCGCCGTGTCGGCCGCGATCGACAGGTCGCAGAGCAGGTGCAGGACGTGGCCGCCGCCGATCGCGTACCCGTTCACCGCCGCGATCACCGGCTTGGGGACCTCACGGAGGACGCGGTGCAGCGCCTCGATCTCGAACAGGCCGCTCTGCGACGGTCCATAGTCGCCGGTCTCGGCCCGCTGCTTCTGGTCGCCGCCGGTGCAGAACGCCCGGTCACCCGCCCCGGTCAGGCAGATGACCCCGACCGAGCGGTCGGCCCACGCCAGCTTGACCGCACCGATCAGCTCGTCGACGGTCCGCGCCCGGAACGCGTTCAGGCGCGCCGGCCGGTTGATGGTGAGGGTGGCCAGGCCCCGCTCGGCCTCGTACAGCACGTCCTCCACGTGGCCTGCTTCGCCCTCCCGTCCGTCACTCCTGCCGGCGGGAGCGCCACACTGCACGCATGTGCGACACCGTCGTCGTGGTCGAGCCCGAGCGGGTCTGGTTCGCCAAGAACTCCGATCGCGATCCCAACGAGCCGCAGGTGCTCGAGTGGCACCCGGCTGCCGAGCACCAGCCTGGGGCGCCGCTGCAGTGCACACACATCGCGGTGCCGCAGGTCGCCCGCACCCACTCGATCCTCATCAGCCGCCCGTTCTGGATGTGGGGCGCCGAGATGGGCACCAATGAGCACGGCCTGACGATCGGCAACGAGGCGGTGTTCACCAACCAGCCCTACGCCAGGACCGGGTTGACCGGGATGGACCTGCTCCGCCTCGCCCTCGAGCGGGCCGCGACTGCGCAGGCCGCGGCCGACACCATCGTCACCCTCCTGGAGCGCCATGGCCAGGGCGGCCGATGCGGCCTGGCCAACGCCCGCTTCACGTACCACAACAGCTTCCTGATCGCCGACGCCGACGGCGCGATCGTGCTGGAGACCGCCGGTCGGCGGTGGGCGAGCGAGCCGGTGCGCGCCGGCGTGCGCTCGATCTCCAACGGGCTGACGATCCCCGCCTTCGCCGCCGCCCACCGCGACCGGCTGCGCGGCGCGATCAACCGATGCGAGGTCCGACGATCGTTGACCGCATCCGGTGCCCGACCCGACGCGGGCTCGCTGATGGGGCTGCTCCGCTCCCATGGCGCCACCCGCTGGCCGCGCTACTCGCCGTTGAGCGGGGCGATGACCGGACCCTGCATGCACGCGGGTGGCGTGCTCGCGGCTGCCCAGACCACGGCCTCCTGGGTGGCCGAGCTGACACCCGGAGCGCACCGGCACTGGGCGACGGCGACCGCTGCCCCCTGCCTGTCACTGTTCAAGCCGGTGGCGGTCGACGCTCCGCAGCCGGCCCCGGCCGTGCCCGACGATCGGGCCGACGATTCGTTGTGGTGGAACCACGAACGCCTCCACCGCGCGGTGATCCGCGATCCGGCCCGCACCGCCACCTTCCTCTCCGCGCGCGACGCCGTCGAGCGGGCGTGGCTCACCGAGCCGCCGGACACCGCGGCCGCCTTTGCCGAGCACGCGGCGCTGCTCGATCGCTGGCGGGCCGAGCTCACCGTCCCGGCCGATCGCCGTCCGCCGTGGGTCCGCCGCTACTGGGCAGGACGCAACCGCGCCGCCGAGCTGGCGGCCCCGGCCGCGGCGCGGGCCGCGCTCAGCTCAGCGCCCGCCTGAGCGCCGAGCTCCCATCGCCGCTGATCAGCGGACCGTGGGAGACGAGCACATGCTCCGGCTCGTGCTCGGCCAGGCGCCGCAGTCGAGCCAGCAGGCCGACTCGCCCGTCCGGCGGCTGGCTCCACGATTCCGGACAGACCCGAAGCCGTCCGCCAGGGTCCCGGAGCATCGCGTCGCCGAACAGGAGCGTCGAGTGCGCCGAGCACCACAGCGCCACCTCGTCGGCCCGGCCGATGCGGGCGACGACGACCTCGCCCGGCAGCCGCTCGCGGTCGCCGAGCTCGCGGTCGCACGGCTCCCAGCGCGCCCCGTCAAGGGACCGCGCGGCCCAGACCGGCGCGGCGAACCGCTGCGCCGCCTCCGGGATCGACCGCTGATGCCAGTGACAGCTGCGGATGATCGCCACGCAGCCGCCGCCCGCGGCGACGAGCCGATCGAGCGCCGGCCAGTCCTCGACCAGCGGATCGATGAGCACGAGGCCGCTCGCCGTGCCGAGCGCCCACCAGTTGACGTCGGGCTCCCACCCCTCCGCCCCGCCCTCGTCCTCGGTCCACTCCGGGTGCCGGGCGGTGAACTGCCACAGTCCGGGAACGATCTCCACCGCGTCACACCTCGATGAATCGCTCGCCCTCGAGGGCGCGGCGGACGATCCGGTTGCCGTCCACCCCGAGCAGCGTCGCGGTGGCGAACGCGGCGGCGAGGCCATCGAAGGACTCGTGGCGGCGGAGCATCGCGTGAGTGCCCCCGTGCACCTCGACGTAGCTGACGCTCGCCTCGTGGGCCAGCCGCCGGGCGACGATCGCCGCTCGCTCCGGGCTGGCGATGCGGTCCTCGGAGCCGTGGACGATCAGGATCCGCTTGCCGCCGATCCGGTCCACCTGGTCGGTGGGGTAGACCCACGGCGCCAGCGCCACCGTGCTCCGCACCTCGGGTCGGTCGCTGCTCAGCAGCGCGGCCCGTCCGCCGAGGGAGTGACCAACGAGGCCGATCGGGAGCGCGCCGAGGCGCGCGGCGATCCGGTCGAGCGCCCAGTGCGCGTCGTGGACCGGGGTATGCGAGGTGTCCCACCCTCGACTGGTGTTCAGCAGCCGGAAGACGGCCAGCCGGCCCCGGCCCGCCCGGGCGATCCGCGCCGCGACCGGCACCATGCGCAGCACCGACAGCTGGGCCGGGCTGACCCGCATCGTCCGCCGCCGGCTGGCGCCGCCATGCAGCACGAGCACCGCGGCCGCCGCGTCCACGGGGGTGCTCACCTCGATCAGCTTCGGTGCCAGCTCCACGACGCCGCCTACTACCCGTAGGCGCCTGTGGGAGAATCGCACGCCGGATGATCAGCTCGAGAGGCGCAGTGGGCAGAGCGCGCCTCGGACCTAGAATCGGGCCCCGCGCCCCCATGGTCTAGCGGTCAGGACGCCTGCCTTTCACGCAGGAGATCGCCGGTTCGAATCCGGCTGGGGGTACTTGGGCGGCCTGCCCGCTGAGGTCAGCCTTTGTCGGCACGCCCCCGCGCCCGAGAGGACGGGTCGCCGGAACGCGAACCGCCGCGGACGTATGCTCCGAACTGTTGTTCGAAGTCGGCCCACCAGTCGCCTCGTAGCTCCTGCGGGGTTCGGCGTCGGCGAACGACCGACCTGGCAACGGGAGCGAGCAGCATCAGGAGCACGATCAGCACGAGCAGAATTGGCATGCTGCCTCCTCGAAGGTTGCCTCTCCAGGTTCATGAACCACCTACCCAGCTCGCGCGAGAGCTCGGCCGGAGACGCAGCAACGTGTAACCGCACGAACCATGCTCTTCACTCGCTCAGCACAAGCGGGCTCTAGCGGGGCGGTCCGAGCCGGCGACCCCGGGAGCCAAGACGCAGGGCAATGAGGAGCAGCAGCGCGATGATCGCGGTAGCCAGCTCGCTGGCAACGCTCGGGCCTTCGATCAGCATCCGGGCCACGACGCCGACCAGCATCGTGCCGAGGAGCTGCATCATCATCCGCAGCCTCCTCATCTCGCGTGCCCAGACCGCCTGCTGAAGAATCGACGCATCGAGGATGGTCGAGGGAGAGGACGTCCGCGCTGCTGCGGCGCGCCGGCGCGTGTCACTCATCCCGCGCAACCCACGCTCGACCCGCATCTCAGACAGTTCAGGTACGCCAACTCACTCACCTCTCCGGCGGGTTACGGACTCCTGCCGGGCAACCTCCGACTGACGATCTTCGGCCGCTGAAGCAAGGTGAGCTCTCGCCCGCCCGATCCGAGCGGCAAGCGCAGGCCTGAAGCTAGCAACGGCTGGGGCCCGTCCGAAGCCGCTGGTCATCTTGCTGACCAGAAGGCGCGGCAGCGGACTGCGGTTCGACGGAGTTGGCATGAGTCGTACGACCTGAGCATCCCCTGATGGCAGGGTCACCTCGTGGGTAGAGCCCACGTTTGACTCGTCGACCGCTGAGCGTGGATCAAGTGCGCAGGACCTCGTCGATTCTCTGGCGTGCCACCTGGGGGGCCCTGCTGCTGACGCGGCCGCAGCTCGTCCTCGCGGCGCTCGGCGGAGATCGTTCAGCCGCGGTTCGGATGGTCGCGCGGATCCTGGGCGCGCGACACCTCGGCGAAGCGACGTTGGTCGCGCTACAGCGGGAGGACGGGGCCCCTCCGCGCTGGCCGATGGTGATCGACCTGGTCCACGCGTCGAGCATGCTGGTGGTCGCGCTCCTCAGCCCGAGACTCCGCCGGGACGCGCTGGCCAGTGCCGGCATGTCGGCCGGTCTGGCGCGGATCTCGGCCCGCGAACGTCGGACTCGCCGGTAGAGCCGAAGTTCGCGGGTTGTCATGCGCATGACGCGCCCGCCGGCGGCGGAGCGGCGAGCGGCGGGAACGGGGTAGCGGCATGATCGTGACCGAGTCTCTGCCGGTGCGAGTCATGCTGCGGCCGGTGGGCAGCCCGCTGGCGATCGGCATGTCGGGGCTGGCGGTGGCGTCGTTTGTGCAGAGTGGCCTGGACCTGGGGTGGGTGCCGCGGAGCCAGACGAGCGACGTCGGACTGATCCTCGTCTCCGTGCCGTTCGTGCTGCAACTGGTGGCGTGCGTGGTGGCCTACCTCGCACGAGACGGGGCTACCGGGGCGACCGTCGGCCTGCTGTCGACCAGCTGGCTGTCGCTTGGCCTGGTGCACATCGTCTCCTCGCCGCGGAGCACGAGTGCGGCGCTGGGGTTGCTGCTGTTGGTCGTGGGCGCCCTGCTGGCGCTGTCGGCGGTCGCGGTCTCGGTCGGGAAGCCGTTGCCTGCCGCGGTGTTCTTCATCGCCGCGCTGCGCTTCGCGCTGGCCGGGATCTATGAGCTGAGCGCCGTGAGCTTCTGGCAGTCAGCCGCCGGTGTGGTTGGGCTCCTCGTCACGGCCGGCGCCGGCTACTGCGTGTTGGCCTTCGAGCTCGAGGACCAGCGCCACCGCCAGGTCCTGCCGACGTTCCGACGCAGCTCCGGCCTGGCCGCCGGCCAGAACGGGCCGGACGATCCGGTCGCCGGTCTGAGTCAGGAAGCCGGCGTCCGTCGGCCCAGCTGAGCCGACGCGCCGTATCAGCTGCCGCCGAGCGCCGAGCTCAGCGCGGTGGCGGCGCCGATCACTGCGAGGTGGGTCAGCGCCTGGGGCAGGTTCCCCAACAGCTCACCGCTTGCGGGGTCGATCTCCTCGGTGAACAGGTCGACGTCGTTGGCGTGGGTGACGAATTCGCTGAACCGCGCCTCGGCCTCCGTGACCCGGCCGACGTGCACCAGCGCTTCGACCAGCCAGCACGAGCAGGCGAGGAACGCGCCCTCCTTCTCCTGCTGACCGCTGTAGCGGTAGACCAGAGAGTCGGCGACGACCAGCTCCTCGAGGACGGCGTCGATCGTGCTGGACAGCCGCTCGTCGCCCGGCTGGGCGAAGCCGGTGCGCGCCATCAGCAGTACGGCCGCGTCGAGTTGGTCGGTGCCGGCGTAGAACGTGTAGGCCTGCCGGGATTCAGACCAGCACTGCTCGTCGATATAGCGGTGGACCTCCTCGCGCTCGGTGCGCCAGCGCTCGACGTGTGACTTGGTGATGCGGTCGGCCTCGGCCAGGCGAACCCCCCGGTCGAGCGCCACCCAACAGCCGAGCTTGGAGCTCGTGTAGCGCTCCTGGGACCCGAGCTCCCACAGCCCGGCATCCGCCCCGGGCCAGATGTCGCATACGTGGTCGATCATCTGCCCGAGCATCGTCGCGGTGCCCGGGTCCAGTTGTCCGCCGTGCTCGACGTAGATGCGCACCGCGTCGAGCAGGTCCCCGTAGGCGCCCAGCTGGGTCTGGCTGGCGGCCCCATTGCCGACGTGGACCGGCAGCGAGCCGCGATAGCCCGGGACGTCGGGAACGTCGGTCATCTCGGCGGAGACCGGCTTGCCCTGCAGGTCATAGAAGACCCGCAGTGCGGGCGCCTCCTGAGCGACGGCCTCGAGCGACCACGATACGCCGGCCTGCAGCTCCTCCGAGAGCTCCAGGCGGCTCATGGCATCCAGCGCAAACGACGCGTCTCTGATCCAGGCGTAGCGGTAGTCGAAGTTGCGCTCACCGCCCAGCGCCTCGGGCAAAGAGGTCGTGGCCGCGCCGGCGATCGCTCCGGTGGACTTCAGGGTCAGCGCCTTGAGCACCAGCGCGCTGCGCAGCACGAGATCGCGCCACCGCCCCTCGTACTGGACTTGGTTTGACCAGTGTTGCCAGCTCTGAATCGTGTGCTCGACGCGCCGGCGTACCGCGGCTGGTGCGGGGACGGTCAGCGGCTCGGCCTCGGCGGCCAGGAGGGCGAGCAGCCCGGATTGACCGGCCCGGAGCCGAACTTCACCCGTGATCTGGTGGGCCTCCACCTTCGGCTCGCCCAGCCCGTCGCTGAGGACGACGAGCTGAAGGTCGCCGGCGAGCAGCAGCGATCTGCCGTCGGCCATGTGGGCCCACGGACGCTTGGGGGGCGAGAGGCGGTGGCCGGGATGCACCGTCCACGCCAGCGGGACCTCCCCCTCATCGACTTCGACGATCCGAGCCAGCTCGCTCCAGGGCAGCGTGCCGAGGGCGCCGAAGGTCAGGGCATCGGTCAACCGGATGGTGCCCGATGCCGTGGCGAAGGTCGACTCGAGCACCATCGTCCCGGGCAGGTAGCGGCGGGTGAGCTCGAACGGGACGGTTGGCGCCAGGGTGATCGATCCGCCCTCTGCGGGGTCGAGCAGCGCAGCACACACCGGCGGCGTGCTCATCGTCGGGACGGCCAGCCAGTCCACTCCACCGTCGCCGGCGACCAGCGCCGTCCCCCGCAGGTCGCCCAGCAGAGCGTACGCGGCCAGCGGGGCGAAGCCGTCACGCCGCGTTGGCACGGGGGAGCCACAGTCGCGAGCGGACGTCACCCGCGTCGCATTACCCGGTCACAGGTGCTTCCCACCGAGTCAGCCCGTCGGCGGTACCCACGCTGACCGACAACCACAACGTGTGGCGTTTGAACCCTGGAGTCAGGGTAAGGCCTGGGCGAGTTCGACCCAGGAGCGTGATTGACAGTTGACGACAGCAAGTGGACGCAAGTTGGCAGTGGTGACCGGCGGCACCGCGGGCGTGGGACGAGCGACGGTGCGGGAGTTCGCCCGCCACGGCTATGACGTGGCGATCCTTGCGCGGGGCCAGGCGGGGCTCGACGGTACGATCGACGACGTGCGCTCGGCCGGGGCCACCGGCCTGGGCATCCGGACCGATGTCTCCGATCACGAGGCCGTCGAATCGGCGACCGAACAGATCGAGCGGGAGCTTGGCGAGATCGACGTGTGGGTCAACGTCGCGTTCGTCGGATCGCTGGCGTTCTTCTGGGACACCACCCCGGAGGAGTACCGGACGATGACCGACATCACCTACATGGGACAGGTCAACGGGACGCGGGCGGCGCTGGAGCGGATGCGGCCGCGCAACCGCGGAGTGATCGTCAACGTGTGCTCGGCCATGTCCTACCGCTCCATCCCGCTGCAGTCGGCGTACTGCGGAGCCAAGCACGCCGTCAAGGGGTTCACCGAGTCGGTGATGACCGAGCTGATACACGAGAAGAGCGATGTGAAGATCTGCATGATCCAGCTGCCGGGCCTGAACACGCCGCAGTTCAACTGGAATCTCAACAAGATGCCCAAGCATCCGATGCCGGTGGCTCCGGTCTTCCAGCCCGAGCTGCCGGCCAAGGGGGTCGTGTTCCTGGCCGAGCACCCCCGGCGCAACATGTGGATCGGGGTCTCGACCGCCTACACCATCCTGGGGGAACGGATCGCTCCCAAGCTGGCCGACTTCTACCTCGCCCGCACCGCCGTCGGCGGCCAGCAGACCGACCAGGACCTCCCCCGCCTGGGGTCGAACGTGCACGCCCCTCGCGATCAGGACGAGGATCAGGGCGCGCATGGTCCGTTCGACGACAAGGCGCACGCCAAGGACCCGGTCACCTGGCTGTCGCTACACCGCCGCTCCACTCTCGGCGCCCTCGGCGCCGCCGGGCTCGCCGGCCTGCTCCTCGGCCGTGCGCGGAACTGACCGTCGGCGATGTTCGTGACGCAGGATGTCGCGGACGGCCAGCCGCGGGTCGACGACGACGTTCGGGCGACCCTCGGCCGCTTGGCATCGCTGCAGCGGCCGTCCGCCTCGGCGTCCGAGCGGGCCGCCGGTCAACTGCTGGCCGGCGAGTTCGCCTCACGCGGTGCCCGGGTGCGGGTCGAGCACGAGCGCGTCCACGGCACCTACTGGGTGCCGCTCGGCCTCGCCTGCGGTGGTGCCGCGCTCTCGGCGCTCGCATCCCGCGGGGTGGCGGGGGTGGTCTCGGCCCTGTGCGCTCTGGCCAACGCCGACGATCTCGCGATCGGCCGGCGCCCGCTGCGCCGCGTGCTGCGCCAGCGTCTCACGGCCAACGTCATCGCCGAGTACGGCCCGCCGTCGACTGATCGCGTCCTCGTCGTCCATGCCCATCACGATGCGGCGCGAACCGGAGTGGTGTTCCATCCCGCGCTGGCTCGCCTGGCCACCCGGCTCGCCGGTCGAGCCATGGATCGGGTGGGCTCCACTCCGGCCCCGCTGTGGGGGGCGGTGGCAGCCCCGGCCACGGTCGCAGCCGGCGCGCTGACGCGGCGCAAGCCGCTACGAGCCCTCGGCGCCGTTGCGTGCGCGGGACATGTGCTGGCGCTGGTCAACATCGCCTGCAGTCCGCCCGTGCCGGGCGCCAACGACAATCTCTCCGGTGTCGGGGTTCTGCTCGGGCTGGCGCGCCGCTTGGTCGAGCGGCCTCCCGAGCACCTGCGCGTCATCCTGCTCAGCACCGGCTCAGAGGAATCCTTTCTGGAAGCCATGCAGCGCTTCGGTCAGCGCCACTTCCCCGGGCTCGATCGCGACACCACCACCTTCTTGTGCGTGGAGAGCGTCGGGTCACCGCAGCTCATGCTGCTCGACGGCGAGGGGTTGCTGCGGCTGCGTCGCTACCCCCAACGGCTAATTGGCCACCTGACTGAGCTCGCGCGAGAGGCGGGCATCACACTGCGAGCCCCGTTTCGCTACCGGTTGGCGACCGACGGCCAGGTGCCGCTGCAAGCCGGTTACCAGACGGCGGTGATCTCGAGCATGGACTGGTACCACGCGCCGTCCAACTATCACTGGCCCTCCGACCGGCCGCAGAACCTCGACTGGCGGAGCGTGGCCCAGGCCACCCGCCTGGCCGACGCGCTCGTGCGACGGCTGGATCGGCCATGAGCCAGGGCATACGCGGCCGGGCCCCCAAGCGCGCCGGGACCACTGCGGTGGTCGGATGGGCGATGACCGCCGGCAAGGCGCGAAAGCGACTCGGGCTCCCGCCGGCGCTGACCACCGCATCGCTGTTCGCTGCGCCCGTCGCGATCGCGTCCGGGTTCGACCGGTCCCGCAAGCGCGACGTTGCGATCTGGATCGCGCAGATGCTCGCTTACAAGACGGCATTCGAGCTGCCCCACGACCGGCCCAAGCGGCACGAGCAGCGGACGCGGATCGACTACTCGATCACCCTGGACAGCCTCTTTGGCCGGGGGGTGCCGCCCGGCCTGCGCTTGCAGCGCCGGCTGCGCCGCCGCGGAGCACTCAGCGCGCTCGACAAGGCGCTGACCTTCTTCTATTGGACGTGGGAGATCGAGCCGCATGCGGTGATCGCCTGGATTCGCTGGCGCCACCCCGAGCGGTTCGCCGCCGCCGCCGGCCGGCTGGCGACCGTGTTCGACCTCACCTTGGTCGGCTACTGGGCGCTCCCCACCGCACCGCCATGGTGGGCCTCGGAGCAGGCCGGGCGCATGGACGGCGACGTGCGGCGCGTCATGGATGAGGTCGCTCAATGGGTCAAGCGCAAGCCGGAGCCCACCGAGGGCGACCACTCCGTGGGCGCCAACCCGTTCGCGGCAATGCCGTCTGACCACTTTGCGTCGGCTGCCATGACCGCCATCCTGCTCGGCGAGATCGACCCGGTTCTCGGCGCCTGCGGTGTCGCCTACGCGCTGCTGCTCGCCTTCGCCCTGGTCTATCTCGGCGAGCACTACGTCACGGACCTGCTGGCCGGACTGGGGTTGACCCTGTCGGTCAACGCCGCCCGCTCGACCATCGAGCACTCCGCGAACCGCCTGCTGAGCTAGACAGGCCGGGGGTCTGGGTCGGGAAGTTCTCACCGCCCCCTACCCAGGGTTGAGAATGGTTCTCCGGCTCGGCCGCGATGCGGTCAGCGGGCGAACAACGCGCAGCGTCAGACGACCTGAGGCAGGCCGTCGTCCGAACGCTGGGGGACGCGCAGGTCCCTGACCTCGACGGGCGGTTCGCCTTGGAGCAGCCACGTCCGGTCCGGTCGCCGTCGCACCTTGCCCTGCTCACTCAGCTCCGCCAGCCGGGTGGTGACCGAGGGCCGCTGGCTGCCGATCAACTCGGCCAGATCGCGGTGGGTCAGCTTCAGCGGCACCACCGTGCCCTCGGACGTCACGCGCCCGTAGCGATCGGCGAGGTGCCAGAACAGCACGAGCAGCCGCAGCTCGACGTGCTGCAGGCAGTGGATGGCGACGTTGAGCGCCAGGGCGTGGGCACGCTCGACCGCTCGCGTCACGATCCCGTGCATCAACGGCGGAAACCGGGCCGCGACGATGGTCAGTCGCTCGTCCAACAGCGCCACCGTGAGGGGCTCGACCACCCGCCAGTGAACCTCGAAGGGCATCGGCGCGTAGCGCCCGAAATTGTCCCACGGCCGGAGAATCGCCCCCGGCCCGACGAGCTCACCGCAGCGGCGCTGAGCGACATGGACGCCCCGGATCACGATCCCCTCGATGACCAGCAGCCCGAGCATCTCGGGCCCTCCGAGGCATGCCGGATCATGCATGCCTCGTTCGAGCTGCGCAGTCTCCGCCACCGCATGGCGCCGGGCGAGCTCGAAATCCTTTCCGGAGAGACCCGAACCGAGCTCCGGCTCGGCATCGAGCACCCGCACGCGGTTTCCTGTGACGTTGGCCGACGGGGGCATCCGGGGACGCTGATGCTAGCCCTTGCGGGCCGGAAGCTGTTTCGGAGCGGACAAACCAACTCGGGCGGATACGTCTATCCGGGAAAACCGGGTACCGGGTCGTCGTGCAGATCGCTTCGGGCCGCAGCGCGCCTCACCACCCGCCACCCGTCAGCCCATCGGAGGTCGAGCAGCTCAGCCGGCAGTGCCGAATCACGCTCACCGACAACTGGCGGACCGGACGGCGGGACGGCCAGGACTACGCGTACACCTCGCCGAGTCCCGGCCGCTACCCCTGGCAGTGGTACTGGGACTCGTGCTTCAGCGCGATCGTCTGGCGGCGGTTCGACCGTTCGCGCTCACGCGCGGAGCTGGAGAGCCTGCTCAGCGCGCAGACGGCGGACGGGTTCATCGGACACACGATCTTCTGGGGGGAGCCGGTCGACCGGGTGCGGTCGCTGTTCTACAACGTCCGCTCGCGGGCTGACTTCATGACGAGCACGATCCAGCCGCCGCTGCTGGCCTGGGCTTGGAGGGTTGCGGTGGGGGATCCCCGTTCGGTCCCGGCCATCGGCGCCCATCAGGATCGCGTGGAACGCGATCGCGATCTCGATGGCGACGGCCTGATCTGGATCGTCCAGCCGGACGAGTCCGGCCTCGATGCCTCTCCCAAGTTCGACTCGGTGTGGGGGTGGAGGGCCGACGGGCTTCCAGGATTCCCGCTGCTGGTGCGGCGCAACCGGCGTCTTGGCTTCGACATGCGCCGGATCGGCGATGCGGGATTCCCGCTGGTCTGCGGCACCGCCACCAACGTGCTGCACAACCTGTCGCGGCTCGCGCTCGGCCGGCCGTCGATCACCCCGGTGCTGATCGACCGGCTCTACGACGAGCGAACCGGCCTGTTCCACCAGTTGATGGGTTCACGGCGCCGCCGGCACGCCGAGCCTCATCGGGTCCTGACGTGGTCGGCCCTCTCGCCTCTCGCCCTTCCCGACCTCCCCGAGGCGATCGGCAGACGGCTGATCGAGGAGCATCTGCTGAACCCAGACGAGTTCTGGCTCCCAGTGCCACCTCCTTCGGTGGCCGCCTCCGAGCGCACGTTCTCCAGCCGCGATCGCTGGCTCTTCCTGCGCCGATACTGGCGAGGACCCACGTGGATCAACGCCGCCTGGCTGCTGTGGATGGGACTGGTCCGGCTCGGCTACCGCGACGAAGCCGAGGAGATGGCGCGGCGGGTCGCGCGGGCGGTGCTGGCCAGCGGGCTGCGCGAGTACTACGACCCGCTCACGGGCCGGGGGATGGGCGCGGAGAACTTCGCGTGGTCAACGCTGGTCCTGGAGCTCGCCGATCCGGACCCGGCCGCGTCCACGAGCCATCTGTGAGCCTCGCCGCGGCCGTGCGCCATCCGCTGGGCGAGCCTCGGCGGCGATTTCTCCAGGCTGCGGGCGGACCACTGCGAGCTCGCGTCATCTTCCTGCTGGCCTGCATCCTGGCCCTCGACACCGCGGACGTATCGATGATCGGCGCTATCGCCGGCAAGCTCGAGCGGGCGCTGTCGTTGTCGAACACGCAGCTAGGGCTGCTGGCGGCGGTGCCGTCGCTGTTCGCCGCCGCGGCGACGATCCCGGTGGGGATGCTGACCGATCGGGTCAACCGGGTGCGGATGATCGCGGCGAGCGTGATCATGTGGAGCGTCGCCATGGCGCTCAGCGGCGTGGCCCGATCCTTCGAGATGCTGTTGCTCACGCGGATGGCGCTCGGCGCGGCCACCGCCACCGCCGGGCCGACGGTGGCGTCGCTGATCGGCGATTTCTTTCCCGCGCGGGAGCGGGCGCGGGTGTACGGGCTGATCCTCAGTGGCGAGCTGATCGGAGCCGGCTTCGGCTTCGTGGTCAGCGGTGAGTTCGCCTCCGGGTTCAGCTGGCGCGTTGCGTTCTTCGTGCTCGCGGTCCCGAGTGTGGCGGTGGCCGTGGCGATCTGGCGAGCGCTGCCCGAGCCGCTGCGCGGGGGACGGGGCCAGCTCCGCGACGGAGCCACCCGCTTCCGCGTCGCCGAGCCCTCCGAGCCGGCTACCGCGCGGCCGACCAACGAGCTCGAGCCGACCGTCGTTCAGCAGCAGGTCGCCGAGCAGCACGTGCGCCCCGACGAACGGTTGATCCTGCGTCAGGACCCGCTGCGGTTGAGCCTGCCGGCGGCCACTCGTTGGGTGCTGCGGGTACCGACCAACCGGGTGCTGATCCTCGCCTCCGCCTTGGGCTACTTCTACCTCACCGGCGTCGAAACGTTCGGCCTCGTGTTCCTGCGCGGTCACTTCGGCCTCTCCGCCTCGGTGGCCACGCTATTGCTGAGCCTGCTCGGCGCGGGCGCATTGGCCGGGGTGCTGGGCGGCGGCCGCGTGGCGGATCGGCTGGTTCGCTCCGGCGACATCAATGGCCGGATCACGGTCGGGGCGGTGGCCGCCCTCGCCGCCGCAGCGCTGTTCCTGCCGGCGCTCATCAGCCATTCGCTGGTCCTGTCGATGCCGCTGCTGGTGCTCGCGTCCGCCGCGTTTGCCGCCCGCAACCCGGTGCTCGATGCCGCCCGCCTCGACGTCATGCACCACCGCCTGTGGGGGAGGGCGGAGGCGGTGCGTACCGTCCTGCGACGGCTGATGGTGGCCACCGCGCCGCTGCTGTTCGGCTTCCTGGCCGACCGGCTGGCCTCCGGGGCCCCCCCGGGCACCGGACAACGCGGCTTCGGGGCGAGCGCCAGCGCCAGCGGACTCGAGTCGGCCTTCCTGATCTTGCTGGTCACGCTCCTGCTCAGCGGAATCCTCACCTTGAGGGCCCGCGGCAGCTACCCATCGGACGTGGCGAGCGCGATCGCCTCCGAACACGCGGCGGCGGAGCCCGCGTGAACGACGACCAGCGCAGCCAGCGGGACGCCGCCCCGGAATCAGGGCAGTCCAGCGGCGGCCGGCCGCTGCGCCCGCAGGAGCGGGCCCGGCTGTCCATCCTGGCACTGCCCACCACCGCGCTGGCGCTGGCCATCACCATCGTCTCGACCTATCTCTCGGAGATCACCCGCCGCTACACCCACCAGACCGCGCTGATCGGACTGATCATCGGCAGCGAGGGGATCATGGCGCTATGGGTCCCGCTGATCGTCGGAGCGTGGTCGGACCGCCTGCGCACCCGGATCGGCGGACGCCTGCCGTTTCTGATCGGAGGCGGGATACCCGCCATCGCGGCACTCGTGCTGATCGGATTCCTGGGCTCGCTGGCTGCGGTGGCCGCCGCGGCCGCCGCGTTCTTCGCCTTCTACTTCGTGGCCTACGAGCCGTACCGGGCGCTGTACCCGGACCTGGTGGACGGCGAGGAGATCGCCGGGCGCGCCCAGAGCACGCAGGCCGCGGCCCGGGGACTCGGCACCGGTCTCGCCCTGCTCGGCGGCGGGCTGCTGCTGAGCATCGCCCGGTCGCTTCCGTTCATCGCCGCCGCCGCGGTGCTCCTCATCGCCATCGTCACCTTCGTGCTGCTGCTCATGCGCTCGGGACTACCGGAGCAGCCGCGGGCCAGCGGACCCGCACGTGATCTGGCGCGCCAGCTGCCGAGGCTCGTTGCCGAGCGGCCGATTCTGCGCCACTACTTCCTCGCCAACGCCCTGTGGGAGATGGCGCTCGCCGCGCTCAAGGCGTTCATCGTGCTCTACCTGACCATCGGATTGGGCTACTCGCTCTCAACGGCTTCGCTGCTCATCGGGGCCGTTGCCGTGGTGATCCTGCTGGGAGCCATCGCAGCGGGCAAGGCCGGTGACCGCTTCGGGCGGCTCCGCGTTCTGCAGTACGCGCTCGTGGCCTATGGGTGCGGGTACCTCGCACTCGTGTTCTTCACCAGCCGCCCGATCATCGCCGCGGCGATCCCGTTCGTGGCGGTGGGCGGAGGCACCGTGATGACCCTGGCGTACGCCGTGCTCATGCCGTTGATGCCGGACGGAGAGCACGGCCTGATGACCGGGTTCTACAGCACCTCCCGCGGCATCGGAATCGTGCTCGGGCCCGTCCTCGCGGGAGGACTGATCGCCATCACCGGCACCGGGGCATTTCGCTCCACCCACGGGTTCCAGGCCATGTGGATCGTCTGTACGGCTGCTGCCTTTGGCAGCATCCCCCTCGTCCGCCGGATGCGCCGCCTGACGTAGCGTTGCGCTCCGGTGCGAGGAACGCCCGCATCGATCGTCGCGGCGCTTCGACCTAGGGGAAAATCCGGCTGAGATGGCTGATGCGGCGATGACGGCGGAGGGGACTCCGCCAGCTCTCCCCAGGCGGGGGGGACGAGTCCGGGGGCTGGACCCATCGTTCGCGCGGTGGTTGGCGCTTCCGCTCGTGCTGGGGCTCGTCGCCAGGGTCGTGTACACGGTGGTTGCCGCCCCGTGGCCGCCTCCGGGGTTCGATGATGAGTCGTTCTATTTTCTGCAGGCGCAGGCGATCGCCCATGGCCAGGGCTTCATCGATCCCGCCTCGGCGTTGTACGGGCACGTGGTCGCGAGCGCGGCCCATCCGCCGCTGTACCCACTGCTGCTCGCGGGCATCTACAAGGTCGGCTTGCATTCCGACGTCGCCGCCCGACTGGCGGGTGCGGTGACCGGAACCGGGACCGTCCTCATGGTCGCGCTGATCGCGCGACGGCTTGCCGGCAACCGGGTGGGGCTGATCGCCGCGTGGATCGCGGCGCTCTATCCCGTGCTCATCACCGCGGACGGGGCGATGATGAGCGAGTCGCTGTTCGGGCTGTTCGTCGCGATCTCCATCTGGGCGGCCCTCAGGGTGGCTGACGCGCCTTCGAACGGCGGGGCGGTCCTCTGCGGCGCCGCGTTGGGTCTGGCGTCACTGACACGTGGGGACGCGCTGGTGCTTCTCGTGCTCCTGCTGTTGTTCGGACCGATCGCGTTCCGACGCGGTCGGTGGCGAGCCCCGCTGGTGGTGCTGGTCTCTGCTCTGGTCGTCATGGCGCCGTGGACGATCAGAAACGCCGAGGTGTTCCATCGGCCGGTGTTGCTCTCGACGGATCTGGCGTCGGCGGTGGCGGGAGCGAACTGTCCGGGGAGCTACTACGGACACGGCATCGGCGACTGGGACCTGATGTGCATCCAGCGCGGCAGCGGGAACGAGGCGGTCTCCTACGATCACGCTGAATCGGTGGCGCTGCGATACGCCCGCTCACACATCATGCGCGTGCCCGTGGTGGTCGCCGCTCGGCTGCTCCGGCTCGCGGGCGTCCGCACCGGGTTCCCGTTCGGCACGCGACTGCTCCACGTCGAGGGTCGGAACGACGAGGTCCTGGCGGTCGGCCTGGTCATGTATCTCGTCCTGCTGGTCCTCGCAGCGCGTGGACTCGCCCTGCTTCGAGGGCGCGGACCCATGTGGATCATCGTCGCCCCGTTGGTTTCGGTCTGCATCATCGCCGCGGCCTTCTACGGAAGTCTGCGGTTCCGGCAGAGCGCGGAGTTGTCGCTCGTCGTGCTATCCGCGTTCACCATCGACGAGCTCTGGTCGCGTCGGCGTCACACCAGCTACTCGGCAGGTGTTTTCAGGCGGTCCGGGTGACCTGCAGGATCGGCGCCGGGTCGAGGGTGACGGTGGCGTTCGCGCGTCGTAGCGCGACCCGGATCAGCGACTCGATGGCAAGTGCGCCCGCGACCGAGCGGTGGGCGATGCGCCCGGCGGGGTCGATCATCACCGCGGTCGGCGTCGCGCGGGCGCGGTAGGCGTCGGCGAAGTCGGACGGCCGGGCGACGAGCAGGTCGTCGAGGCCGAGCTCGCGGGCGAAGGTGGCGTTCTCCGCGAGCCCCCCGGAGCTCACGGTCACCACCGCCAGCGTCCCGGACAGGCTCACCCTCCACCCGGCCAGGCTCGGCGCCAGGGCGCGGCAGGGGCCGCAGCCGGGGCTGACGTGGACCAGCACGGCGAACCCTCCGCGCCCGATCAGGTCGTGCAGTGCCACGTGGTCGCCGGCGAGGGTACGCAGCGCGAGGTCGGGGGCGGCGGCGGCGATCGGCAGTCCCGGTTCGGCCGGGGGACGCCCCCGGCCGACTGGACGCCGACGCAGGTCGCGGTTCTCCAGCGCCAAGGACCAGCTCGCCGCGATCATTCCCAGCAGCACGACCGAGACCGACAGCAGCGCGGCGTCCTCGGCGTCGAGGGACGCGAGGCTGCGCCCCGGCCCGGCGGCCAGCACGACGAGGGCGGCGGCGGCGAGGACGCCGTTTCGGATCAGGGTGCGCCGGCCGGCGGGCTCTGAGTGCAGCTGGCCGAAGCAGTGGCAGTCCGGCGCGCGACCGGCGCGCATCAGCCGGGCGATCGCCGCGACGAAGCACAGCAGCAGCGCGAGCGCGCCGAGCCCACCCCAGCGCGCGCTCGGCGTCGGCAGCAGCGCGGCCGCCACGGCCAGCTCAATCGCAGGCAGCAGTGTCCCGCCGACGAGCGCGGCTGGCCGCGGGAGGCCGAACTCCTCCAGGGCCCGGCGGCTCCCGGCCAGGTCGAGCAGCTTGCCGCCGGCCGCCGCCACGAACACGAGCGTCAGCGCCGAACGCAGCACGAGCACCACCAACCCCATCGCCCAGAGAAGGGTATCGGCACGGGGGCTTGGCCGTATCATGCCCGCATGGGGCAAGACGGCGCTCCGGCGGCCGGCGCTACGGAGATGATCGTCGAGGCCTTCGGCGTGCGCTTTGGGGTCGCCGTCGACGACCCGGCGCTGCTGCCGGCGGTGGCGGCCACGCTTCCGCCCGGCTGGGTGGAGTGCCAGGAGGACGGCGAGCTGACGCGCTTCTCGCTCGCCAGCCCCGACGGCTTCGCCTACGAGCTCGCCCGTGACGAGGCCCCGATGAGCCAGGCTGTCGAGCTCGACGTGGCGATCGGGCTGCTCGACGCCCAGCTGCGCATGGAGGTCGCCACTCGGGCGACGGGGTGGGCGTTCATTCACGCCGGCTGCGTCGCCGTCGGCGAACGGGCGCTGGTGTTGCCCGGGCTCAGCTTCTCCGGCAAGACGACGCTCGTCCGGGCCCTGCTGGACGACGGCGCCACCTATCTCTCAGATGAGTACGCGCTGCTCGACTCGGATGGAGCCGTGCACCCATACCCCAAGCCGCTTTCGATCCGGCCGGATGGCTCCCAGCGCTCCTCCGGAGCGGTCCGAAGCACCGAGACGGCGGCAGCGGAACTGGGGGCCGAGGTCGGGGAGCGCGCCCTTCCGGTGGCGCTGATCGCCGCGCTCAGGTACGTCCCCGGAGCGTCGTGGGCGCCGGAGCCGCTGACACCGTCACAGGGGGCGCTGGCGTTGCTCTCGCACTCGGTGGCCGTACGCCACGAGCCCGAGCGGGTGCTGGCGGCCGCGCGCAGCGCCGCCCGCGGCGCGTACTGCATCGAGGGCGATCGGGGCGAGGCCGGGAAGACCGCTCGGGTCCTGCTGGACCTGCTCGCGCGGGACTGAGGGCAGCGTATGGAGAGCAGACGCTCGCGGCCGCCGCCGAGAACGATCCGCTCGTCCAGCTCGAGGCCGGGCCGATCTGCATCGTCGGCCACATCCGCTCCGGCGCGGATCGCTCAGGGGTCAGCGGATCGCAGCGGACCACCGGCCGGCGAGCCCGGCGACCCAGTCCTCGGCTGCGCGCGGATCCTCCGGTGGTGCCTCCACGAGCACGAGTTCGCTGACGCCCAATTCGACCAGGGCGGCCACGTCGTCGGGCTGACCTGCCTGGAGTGCGATGGCCAGTTCCAGCTCACCGATGTCCCGTCCGACCTCCTGACACAGCCGTCGCAACATGGCCACCCGTTCGCGTACCGCATCGACACCCGCGAGGTTGAAGCCGTACCAGCCGGCACCCAACATGGCCACGCGCCTCAGCGCGGCCTCGCTGTTTCCACCGAATACCACTGGGATCTGCCGATCTCGTACCGGCTTCGGATTGACGCGCACGGCGGAGAAGGAGACGAACTCGCCGTCGAATGACGCTACATCCTCACGCCACAGGACCCGCATCGCCCGAACGTATTCGGCCGCGCGCTCCCCGCGCCGAGCGAACGGAACGCCCACGGCAGCGAACTCCTCCTTCGACCAGCCCACACCGACACCGAGCGTCAGCCGTCCGCCACACAGCACGTCGACGCTCGCCGCCTGCTTGGCCAACAGCACGGGATTGTGCTCGGGCAACAGCAGGACCCCGGTGGCCAGCTGGATGCGTTGCGTCGCCGCCGCCGCGAAGCTCAGCCCGACAAGCGGATCGAGCCAGTCGGCCGCCGTCGGCACGGCGATCTGCCCATCAGACGAGTACGGATACCGGGACTCGGAGCGATCGACCATCACCACGTGCTCACCCGCCCACAGCGTCGCGAACCCGCACGCCTCGGCGGCCACCGCCACCCCATCGATCACATCACGACGCGCCCCCGTCCCCACCCCGATCGCATGCAACCCCAGCCGCATCCAGGAGATCCTCCCACAGCCGGCTGCTCCCAGGACCGCGTGCGGTGCTCCGGCGGATCGGCGTCCGCTCCGGCTCATAGCATGGCGCTGCTCGCATGCCGATCTTCCTCGTCGTCCGCCATCTCGTCAGGAGGGCCGGCCGGTACCGCGAGCTGGCCCTGATCAGCTGCGCGGCGCTGATCGTCCTGATCGGTGCCGCGCTGTTCTCGCTCGCTGAGCACGTCGGCTTCGGAACGGCGGTGTACTGGTCGATCACGACGGCGACGACCGTCGGTTACGGCGATGTCACGCCCCACAACACGGCAGGTCGGGTGATCGCCAATGGGGTCATGCTCACGACGATCCCGATCATCGGCGCCGTCTTCGCGCTGTTCGCGGGCGCTTCTGCGCTCGCCCGATTCCGGAGGATCCTCGGATTGGACGCATCGCTTCCCACCCAGCCGTACACGGCCGTCTATGGCTCGCACCCGATCGTGCCCCACCTGCTCGAGGAGCTGGGGCGCGCGGGGGACTCAGTCGTGCTCGTTGCGCCCACACGTCCCGCGGGGCTCCGCCACGAGGTCGAGTTCCTCGCCGGCGACCCTTCGGACGACAACACCGTTGCTCGCAGCCAGCCGGCGCGCGCCGACCGAGCCCTGATCGCCTGCACCGCCGACGCCGACACGCTCGTCGTCGCCGTCTCGCTGCACCATCTCGCGCCGGAGCTCGAGGTCTACGCGCTGACGCAGTCGCCCCGGGTCGCGCGCGCCCTCGACGAGCTGGGGGTGACGCACACGTTGGCCAGCGACGAGCTGGTCGGGCACACGCTGGCCAAGAGCCTCGAGACACCGCAGGCTGGAGACCTGCTGCTCCAGCTGGTGGACACCGACACCTACCAGCTCGCCGAGCAGGCGGTCGACGAGGCGTTCATCTCCCGGCCGCTGAGCCAGGCACGGGCCGTCGCCGGAGCGCTCGTGCTGGGCATCGCGCGGGGGAGCCATGTTGACCTCGGGGTCGCCGAGGACCCGGTGCTCGCCGCCGGCGATCGGCTGATCGTGCTGACGCCCGCGGGGGCCGGGTGAGGCGGCGCTACGCGGCGTCCATCGCCCGCCCGACGCCAGCGCGCATGTCGTCGGCGTTCATCACCGGCGCGAACGTGATCAGAGCGTCGAAGGCCATGTAGAACGGCTCCGCCGCCGATGGAATATCACTGGCGTCGGTCATGTCGAAGAAGATGAGTGCCGTGCGCATGCCGTCCTCCGAGGTGAAGTACGCCGCCTCGGCCTTGAGCGCGGCGAGCGCGTTCCCGACGATTTCCGGCAGGCTTCCGTTCCTGATCGCCTCGTTTCCGGCGGCGGTCGGAATCTTGACCTTCATCAGTGTCCTCATCTACAGCCTCCTGGTTGGCCGGGCTTCGAGCTACGCCGAGGCGGCAGCCGGTGCGCCCCGCTCGTGTGCATCCGCACGAGTGCGTGGCGCGATCCTATGCCGACGCCGGCGCTCAGGTCAAACCGGCTGGGTCGGCCGTACATCGCGGCCGGTGGACACGAGCGTTCACGTCGCCACGGTCATCGCCGCTTGGCCGGTCGAGGCGTGCGCATGGCAGTGCCTGCACCGCGCCCATCCGGTCCGCCGTCCCGGTCTGACCGCCGAGCGGCCCCTGTGGCCTCGGTGTCGACCAGAAGCTCGAGCAGTTCACCGATCGTCGACTCTCGCCCGAAGGTCTGCCGCAACGGGAGGTGCTGTTGGATGCGGTAGCGGTTGCGCCGGCCGTCCTTCTCCTTGATGACGTAGCCGGCCCCGCTCAGGTCCGTGACGATGCCGAACGCTCTGCGCTCCGTGACGCCGAGCTCGCCGGCGATGTCGAGTAGGCGGGCACCGGGGTCGTGGGCGATGCAGACCAGCGCCCGGGCGTGGTTGGTGAGAAAGCTCCAGTTCCCCATGGCGGCAATATTGCATAAATCTTTCTAGAAATCAGTTGCTAGCGTGCTGGTCACGGAGTAGGGTCCGCAGGCATCTCGGGGGCTCGGCCGTCGCCATCGGCGGCTTTCAGCGCTGCGCAGGCCCTCGGTCCGGAAGGAGGAGGTCTGCTCGTGTCCTCGCCGCCCCCGAGAAGGCTCGCGTTCATTGCGGGCGTGTTCTGGATCATCACCTTCGTCACCTCGATACCGGCGCTGATCCTCTATGCGCCGGTGCTGAATCACGCCCACTACGTCATCGGTGCCGGCAGCGACGCGCGCATCGAGGTGGGTGCGCTCCTGGAGGTCGGTCTGGCTATCGCCGGCATCGGCACCGCGGTGACGATGTTTCCCATTCTCAAGCGACACAACGAAAGCCTCGCGCTCGGCTTCGTCGCCTCACGTGTCCTCGAATCCGGCGTCATCGTCATGGGCATCATCAGCGTGCTGTCGGTCGTCACGCTCCGCAAGGACTTCGCGGGAGTGGCAGGCACAGACGTACCGTCACTTCTCGTCGCCGGCAAGTCGATGGTCGCCGTCCACAAGTGGACGTTCCTGCTCGGTCCCGGCGTCTGCGCGGGCGTCGGGAACGGGCTGCTGCTCGGCTACCTCATGTACCGGTCCGGGCTCGTCCCGCGGCGTATGGCCCTGCTCGGCCTGATCGGCGGCCCGCTGCTCATCGCTTCAGACCTCGCGGTTCTTTTCGGTGCCTACAAGCAGACCTCGGGGACAGCGGGCGTCCTGACGATCCCCGAGTTCGCCTGGGAGCTGTCACTCGGCATCTACCTCATCACCAAGGGCTTCAAGCCCGCGCCGGGTGCCACCGACGGCACACGCGTAACCGATTCGCATGAGCACCTGCTCATCCCCGCCGCGGCTCGACCGTGAACACTGCGGGCATTCGAACGTTCACCGCCACATCGCTGCTGCAAAGGAGTCCCAATCATGGCCGCAACATCCATCCCCACCAGCGCTACGGACGGCGGCGAGTATCCACTGACCTTTGCGGTCGATTACCCTGATCGCGAGCTGAATCGCATCAGTACTGCGTTTCGGATCGTCGCGATAATCCCCATCGCCATCCTGGCTGCGGCCATCGAAGGCGGCAGCTTTGCGTCCGACGCCGGAGGGCCGGGGGTCCGCTACGCCCTCGGCGGCATCGGGATCCTCGTCATCCCGGTGGTGCTGATGCTGGTGTTCCGCAGGAAGTACCCCCGCTGGTGGTACGACTGGAACCTACAGCTGAGCCGCTTCAGCAACCGGGTGGCCGCCTACTTCGCCCTGATGGATGACCGCTACCCCTCGACCGACGAGCAGCAGGCCGTCCACCTCGACTTCACCTATCCGGACGCCGACCGGGATCTCAGCCGCGGGCTGCCGCTGATCAAGTGGTTTCTGGCCATCCCCCATTACATCGTGCTGATCTTCCTCACGGTCGGCGCGCTGTTCGCCGCCATCATTGCCTGGTTCGCGATCGTGTTCACCGGCCGCTATCCGCGCCCGCTGTTTGACTTCATCGAAGGCGTGCTGCGCTGGCACAACCGCGTCGGCGCGTACGCCCTGCTGCTGATCACCGACCGCTACCCGCCTTTCAGCCTCCGGCCCTGAGGCCGTCGATCAGGTTTGGCGAGCGCTCTGCCGGCTCGCCTGCGTTTGGCCTGGGGTCCCGGGCGTGGTGATGAGCGCTGACGCAAGGCTCGGCACGACGGAGCTGGTGCTCGATGTCGACGACGTCGCGCCGATTGAGTCATACGCACGTGCCGGCGCCCTCGACCGCGACAGGCATCGGCACCCACGCGAACGTCTGATGTGCCAGCTCCCGCGGCGGGTCTCCCACCCCGGCCCAGCCGCGAGCCGACGCGCGATCGGTCGCTCCGCCTGCTCGATGCGTATCCGTGGAGTCCGGCGAGCTCAGCCGAGGACGGTGAGCGCGCCCAGCTCTCGCGCGCGAGCCAGACATTGCCGGCGGGACCTCGCGCCGAGGCCGCGGAGGAGCAGGGCACCGTCGGCGGTGGTCAGTGACCAGCCGTCGTCACTCGGCAGCAGGCGCATCGTCCGTCCGAGGGCGTGATCACCGCGCAGACGAGGCACGGAGCGGATGGCGGCGGCGATGGGTGTGGAGGCAGATCGGGTCATGGCCAGAAGATTGCGCGCGGCCGGTGAGAGCGAAGTAGGGCGCGGTTCGGAGCTTCGTAAGACGGCGAGCGGCAACCGTCAGCCGGTGGGCTTGGTGATGAGGTGGCGCAGCTTTCGCGAGACGAGGCCGACCGTCCCGGCCTGCCGGCCGACCAGGCCGGTGATCCCCAGGACGGTGACGAACGCTCCGGCGAGCACCGCCACCACCGCGGCCACCGCCGGCCAGTGAGCGCGGAGCAGCTCGCGCAGCCGCCGCAGACGCCCCACCGCCGCCTCGCCGCCCACGCCGACCGTGATCGCGATGAGGACGAGCGGCGCGACGAAGCACACGTTGTAGGCGATCACCAGGAGCAGCTCCCGGCCGAGTCCGAGCCCGGAGCCGATGATCGCCGCCACCACGGCGAAGTAGGGAAACGCGGTCGGCAGCTCGACCACCGAGATCGTCGCCCCGAGCAGGAGCGGCGAGCGGCCGGCGGTCGAGCGGCCATCGTCGCCGCCATCGCGCCGCGCCTTCTCCCGGGTGTGCAGACGCCGCCGCCAGAGGATCGGGGCGGCGATGAGCAGTCCGACCCCGATGAGCGTCTCCAGGACGAAACGCACCGTCGCGCCGGGGTGCGGCACGACGGCGAGGATGGCGCGACCCGGCCCGATCACCAGCAGCGACCCGCCGAGGAGGAAGACACCGAACGTGGCGAGCGTGAAGGCGGCGACCTTGCGCCCCGCGCCGCGGTCTCCGGCCAGGAACAGCGCCGGTCCGATCGTGCTCGGGTTGAGCGAGTCGGCCAGACCGATGGAGATCGCGAGTCCGAGCAGGCGGAACATGGCCCTGCCTACCGCAGTGACGGCGCCGGCACGCGGCGCTCTAGCTCACGCGCTCGAACACGATCCCGCGCACCGCCACCCCCGCCTGGTACTGGTGGGGAGCGGTCGAGACGACCTCACGGAACCGCGGGTCGTCCTCCAGCGCCCGTGTCCAACGACGCGTGTCGCGAGTGATGTAGGCCATGTAGGCCGGCGCCTTCATCAGGTTGACCGTGACGACGAGCAGCACGCGCTGGCCGACGTGCACCGCGGCGAGCAGCGGCCGCAGCGTGTGCGCCACCGACGCGTGGTGCAGACGGGTCAGCGCGCTCCGCCAGTCGACGACTCTCGGATCGGGCGTCGGCCCCAGCGTCGTGCCGAACCGGGTGACGCGCGGCAGGTAGTAGGCGATCGTCGGGACCTGCTCGGGCTGGGTGGCGATGACGAGCGGGTCGGAGCCGAGATGCCGAGAGACGGCGGCCGCCATCGGACCGACGTTGCTCTTGTAGCTGCGGGAAAGCGTTCCCGGGTCGAGCACCCAGAACACCGCGGTGAGGGCGAGGGCGACCATCGCGAGCCGGCCGCCGCGAGCGAAGCCGAGCGCGGCGGCGAGGAGCAGCGGGCCGACGATCACAGCCAGGTACCTGGGCGCCCAGGCCGGCGTCAGCTTGGCGTAGGCCCAGGCGAGCACGAGGGTCCCGAGACCGAGGCCGAGCAGCGCGGCGGCGCTCGTCTGCCCACGCCGCTCCACCGGCAGCGCCCGCAGCGCCAGCAGACCCGAGCCGGCCCCGAGCAGCACGAGCATCGCGACACCACGGCCGCCGACCAGTGCGTACAGCCCCTGACTCAGCGACCAGAACACGGGCGGCAGCGCCCACGGCGCGCCGGTGTGCCCCGCCTGGTAGGCGAGCGTCGGCAGCCAGGGCGCGAACAGGACGAGCACGATCCCGTACGCCAGGGCGCCGTCTCGCAGGAGGGCGCGGCGCTCGGCCGGCTCGATTCGCCAGGCGCAGGCCGCGAACGCGACGACGCTCACCGCGGCGAGGAACAGCGACCAGTTGTGCGTGTAGAGCGCCATCGCCAGGGACACCGCGAACACGGGGACGTAACGGCGGCGGCGGAAGACGAACGCGTGGATGAACGACGCGGCGACGACGACCGAGACCACCGTCAGCAGCGAGTACATCCGGGTCTCCTCCGCGTACGTGTTGAGGTACGGGAGGCCGGCGATCAGCCCAGCCGCGATCAGCCCGGTCCGGCGGCCGAACAGGCTCCCGCCGGCCCAGTAGGCAACCGGTACGGCGAGCAGCGCGAAGATGAGCGACAGCTCGTGGGTCGCCACCTCGCCGCGGCCCCGCCACGCCATCCACACATGCAGGAGCAGGTAGTACAGCGGGGGCGAACCATCCTGGCGCAGCAGCGCGGGGATGTGCGCAAGTGGATGAGAGGCGATCCCCACCGAGATCCCCTCGTCGACCCACAGGTAGGCATGGAGGCCGCGCAGCCGGAGCACCAGTGACGCCAGCACCAGCCCGGCCACGATCGCCCAGGCGAGCGGGCGGGTCAGCTCGAGGGGCAGGCGACCCCGCAGCGCCCGCAGGGAGGGCAAGACGAGGCCGCGCTCAGAGGCCGCGGATGACGGGGCGGGGAACGATTCGACTGACATGCGAGAGTCCGGTGTGACCGGCGCCGGCTGGGGTCGATCCGGGGGGCGGCGGACAGCCGCCTCGAGAGATCTCGCTCCAGTATGGCGCACGCCGGGGACGTCTGGTGTTTGCATCGTGTTGACCGGCCGGTTCTCCAGTGGGCGTCGGCGGCACGGTACCCGGGTAGAGGGCCGGCGATGCCTGACCAGGAGACGATTGCGGTGCTCGGCGCCGGCGGCACGATGGGCCAGGCGATGGCGCGCAACCTGCTCGGTGCCGGCTTCGGGGTACGAGCCTGGAACCGCACCCGGGAGAAGGCCGAGTCACTCGCCGAGGCCGGGGCCGAGGTGACCGACTCCATCGTCGAGGCCGCCGGCGGCGCCACCGTCCTGCTCACGATGCTGAGCTCAGGCGATGCCGTCCTGGACGCCGCCGACGGCGCGCTCTCGGCCGAGCTGGGCAGCGAGCCGCTGTGGCTGCAGATGAGCACGATCGGTGAGGCGGCCACGCAGCGGTGCGCCGAGCTCGCCGTCGAGCGCAACGTCACCTTCGTCGACGCACCGGTGCTGGGGACCAAGGCTCCGGCCGAGCAGGGCGAGCTCGTCGTCCTGGCATCCGGACCGGAGGCCGTGCGCGAGCGTCTGGCGCCCATGTTCGACGCCATCGGGCAGCGGACGATGTGGGTCGGCGAGGCAGGAGCCGGATCGGCGCTCAAGCTCGCCACCAACGGCTGGCTGCTGGCGATCGTGGAGGGCGCCGCGGAGACGCTCGCCCTCGCCGAGGGTCTCGGAATCGACCCCCACCTCGTCCTCCAGGCGGTGGAGGGCGGTCCGCTCGACCTCCCGTACCTGCAGATGAAGGGTCAGGCGATGCTCGAGCGGCGGTTCGAGCCGTCGTTCCGCCTGTCGCTGGCGGCCAAGGATGCCGGCCTGGTGCAGGAGGCGGCCGAGGCGCACCAGCTCGATCTCCCGCTCGTGCGGACGATCCGGGCCCGCTTCGACGTGGGAGCCGAGGCACACGGCGACGAGGATCTCAGCGCCACATACCTGACGAGCGCACCCGACGCGCGCTGAGCGTCCCGGTCGGCCTCAGGCCGGGGGCCGGAACGGCCGCGTGCCGCAGCGGAAGAAATACGGCAGCCTGCCGAGCGGCGCCGCCACCGACCGCGTGGACGGCCCGTGGTAGACGGGACCGGCCCCGGCCTGGCGCCAGCACCCCAGGGGGAAGGTCGTGGCTCGGGTGGTTGCGCCGGGCGTGACGACCGGCGCGACGAGGACGTCCGGGCCGAGCAGCCACTCCTGGTCGTTGTCGGCCGCTCGGGGGTCGGAGTCGACCAGCCACAGTGGCCGGGTGATCGGCATGCCGGTTCGGTCGGCCTCCCGCCACAGCGCGAGGATGAGCGGGCGGGCCGCCAGGTGCAGCGCGATCAGCCCTCGGTACGCCGAGACCGTCGCGGCGCCGTAGCTCCACGGCGTGTGCACGCCGGCCAGCAGCGACCCGTGCAGCCGGAACAGCGGCGACAGCGCCGCCCACTCCGCCCAGCGGAGGAACAGCTCCCGGCTCGTGGCCGCGTACGGGCCGAGGTCGTAATAGCCGCCGATGTCGGTGGTGTAGCCGTACGCGCCGCCGATCGCCCGGTTGAGCATGTCCGGACCCAGCGACGCCAGGCCCGCGGCCGGCGAGTAGTCCGTCGTCTCGTCCCCGGGGAAGTTGGCGTTCTCGTAGGCGGCATCGCCCGGGGTCCCGCTGTACCCCGCGCGCGTGAAGAAGAAGATCTGCCGGTGCGGGTGGTGGCGGAGGTAGCCGGTGATCGCCTGTCGCGTGGCGCGGTCGTAGAGGATCGGCAGCCGATTGTGCATCGTGGCACCGGTCGATCCGTCGTGGAAGTGCATGTCGGCCAGCACCTGCTCACCGAAGTCCTGCATGAAGCCGTCGGCCCCGAGGTCGAGCGCGTGGGTGATCCGGCCCTGCCACCACCGCACCGCCGCCGGGTTGGTGAAGTCGATCATGGCCGCCGGCTGGTTGAAGTTGGAGGTGAAGGTGTACGGAGCACCGTTGGCGCGCGTGGCCACGTAGTGGTGGGCGATCGCGTACCCGTACAGCGCGGGATCGTCGGTCCCGGTGGTGTCGAGACCGACGAACGCCCGGAAGTAGACGAGCGGGTGGATTCCGAGTCCCTTCAGTTCGGCCATCAGGTGGGCGAGCACCGGCCCCGGGAGCTGGGCCCACCCCTCGAGGCGGTAGCCGTCGATGTGCACGTGGTCGGCCCGGAAGTGGTTGATGTCGTCCTGTACCTGCAGCGCGTACGGCGTGGGGCCGTCGGAGGTGAGCTTGACCTCGCGATCCCACAGCGAACCGACCGCCCAGCCGGGCGGCACCGGCTGACGACCGGTGATGGCGGTGAGCTGGCTCAGCGCGGTGACCGCCGCGGCGGGCACCACCGTGTAGTGCAGCGCCGCCTGGTCGACCTCGGTTTGCCAGGCGTCGGCCCGGTCGGAGTCCAGCCGCCAGCGCGAGAGGGCGTCGTCGGTGAGCAGGAAGCCGTAGCCGGCCGAGGAGACGAATGACGACTGCACGTAGTAGGCGGCCTGCGGACCGTTCGGGTACAGGAACGGCTTGGCGCCGGACGCCGTACCGCTCAAGGCGCCGGCGCTGGCCGAGCTGAAGTTCTCCTGGTCGAGCCAGTTGACGAAGTCCTGGCCGTGCTGGTCGACTCCGTCGTGCCGGCCCCCGAAGCCGTGAAATGCCTCACCGGGCGGGGAGCCGAACGAGTCGGCCATGGCCGCCACGCCCCTCGCGCTCGTCGGGGTGAGCGCGACGTCGATGGCGTCCGGCTCGGCCCCTGGGGCCAGCGTCAGCCGGAGGCGGCGCCCACTCGGGTCGTTCGTGACCAGCATGAGCGTGATCGCCGTACCGCGCCGGCTGACGGCGATGACGCGCTGCGCGGAGTAGAGGGTGCCCCGCTCGGTGGTGGAGGCAAGATCGCCCTCCCACTGGTCTGAGGGCTCCTGGCTCAGGCCCGCAGCCCCGACCAGGAAGCTGAGCGGTGCGTACGCGGTGGGCGGTGGGGCGCTGATGGCGCCGAACTCGACCTGGGTGGTCGAGGCGATCCGCAGCGGCCGGCGGTCGGTCGCCACCTCGCGCAGCACGGTCCGACCCCGGGCATCGAGGAACTGCAGGCGCAGCGGGTTGCGATCGACGATCACGCGCGCCCCGCCGGAGGTGGTGAGCACGATCCGCGCCGGGCCGACGGCGACCCGGGCGGTCGGACGGCCGGCCGCCGGGGCGGCGAGCCCGAGGCCGGCGAGCAGCGCCGCCATCAGACGCGCGATGCGTCTCACGAAACCGCGCGATCGGGGATGAACGTCATGGCCCGCTCGGCCAGGGCAGCGATCGTCAGGCTCGGGTTGACCCCGGGGTTGGCCGGTACGGCGGCACCGTCGCAGACGAGCAGGTTCCGGTAGCCGAACACGCGGTGGCGATGGTCGATCACCCCGGTGTCGGCGCTCTCGCCGATCACCGCGCCGCCCAGCAGGTGGGCGGTGGTCGGCCGCCCGCTGAGCGCCTCGCCGAGCGAGCGCTGCGCGACGCCGCCGGCCAGCTCGGCGGCCAGCTGCGTGGCGCGGGTGGCGATCGGCAGTTCGCTCGTCGGCTGGCCGGTCCTCGCCTCGGTCTGCAGCCGGCCGGCTCGGTTTGGGCGCAGGCGCAGCGAGTGGTCGGCCGACTGCATCGTGGTGAAGATAATGCTGCGACGCGACCAGTCGCGCAACCGGCGCCGGCCGAGGCGCGACGGCGCGAAGCTCAGCCCGAGCAGGTCGCCGCCCCGGCCGTACGTGTTGTTGGTGATGTGCGTCTCGGCATCCGGGTGGACGCTGGCCGTGATCGCGATGTCGGCCCGCAGGTCGCCGTGCGGGACGGTGACCGCGGTGATCGCCTCGCTGTTGGTCCGCACGAGCTCGCCGAGCCGGGGCGAGATCCGCGGCAGCAGCCCGCGGCGCCGGCAGCGCGCGAGCAGCTCGTTGGTCCCGAGCGGCCCGGCGGCCACCACGACCCCGCCGGCGGTCACCCCGCGGGCGTCGCGGCGGGGGCGCGCGGCGGAGCGCTCGGTGCGCACGACATAGCCGGCGGCACCGTCCGCGCCGTCGCGCGGGACGATCGAGAGCACCCGGCGCTCGCTCTCGATCCGCACCCCCCGCGCCTCGGCGAGGTGGAGGTAGTTCTTGACCAGCGTGTTCTTGGCGCCGTGTCGGCAACCGAGCAGGCACTGGCCACAGCGCACGCACCCGGTGCGGGCCGGACCGCGGCCGTCGAAGTACGGGTCGGGCACCGTGGTTCCGGGCGAGCCGAAGAACACCCCGACGTCGGTGGCGTGGTAGCTGTCGGCCGCGCCGAGCCCGGCGGCCACCGCGCGCATCAGGCGTTCGCTGGCGCCCTCGCCGTCGAACCGGGTGGCACCGAGCATCCGCTGAGCCTGCGCGTAGTGCGGCGCCAGCTCCGCTCGCCAGTCGCCGCAGCCGCACCACTGGGGGTGACGGTAGAACGCGTCGGCGTGCGGGACGTACAGCGTGTTGCCGTACACCAGGCTCCCGCCACCGACCCCGGCTCCGGCCAGCACGGTGACGTGGCGGAACGGGCGCACGCGCATGATGCCGTGCAGTCCGAGCCGCGGCGCCCAGACGAGGCGCGGCAGCTGCCAGGCCGTTGCGGCGAAGTCCTCGTCGGCGAAGCGACGCCCCTCCTCTATCACCAGTACCCGGTAGCCCTTCTCCGCCAGCCGCAGCGCGCTGACGCTGCCACCGAAGCCCGATCCGACGACGATCCAGTCGTAGTCGGTCATGGGCCCGCCGAGCAGGACACCGCGGCCGGGGCGGCCGGGTAGGAGGGCGGCGCCGCGGCGGCTACGCTGCCCCAGCCCGGGGTCGCCCGCCGGGTCAGGGAGAAGGTGAGGCGGCGGGCAGTGCTCAGCGTCGCGTAGGACAGCCACGGCCGGCTCCACACGTGTCGCCCGACGTGGAGTGCGCTCACGTATGGCGTCGCGTCGCTCGCCCCGGGCGCGAGGAGCACGATGCGCCGACCACCGAGGCTCAGCGTCGTCCGCGGGAACAGCGGGCTGCCGAGCGCCAGCACCGGCACGCCGGGGATCTCGGGGTACAGGCCGATCGCACCGAGCACGTACCAGGCCGACATCGCGCCGAGGTCGTCGTTGCCGGGCATGTTCCCGGGGCCGGGCCCGTACAGCGTGAGCAGCGCACGGCGGACGACGCTCTGGGTGCGGTAGGGCGCCCCGAGCCAGTCGTACTCCCACGGCGTCTCGAGCGTGGGCTCGTTGCCGAGGAACGCCGTGGTCGAGGCCGGACCGCTGTTCAGGGTGCTGAAGAACGCGTCGAGCCGGCGACGGGCCGTGGCCGAGCCACCGAGTCGGGTGAACAGCCGCCGGAGGTCGAACGGGACCAGCCACGTGTACTGCGCCGCGTCGCCCTCCACGAACCCGTCGGTCGACGTGGGACTCGTTCCGGCGACGAACGAGCCGTCGGCCGCGCGCTCGGCCACCGTACGGGTGCCGGGATCGAACAGGTTCTCCCAGTCGCCCGACCGCGCCAGGAGCTGCCGGGCCAGCGCAGGTCGGCAGGCCGCGCGAAGCGCGAACTGCGCGGCGGCGAAATCGTCGCTGGCGTACTCGAGCGTGGTCGAGGCAGCGCCCCACGGCTCGAGCGGCGCGAAGGTGGCGCTCGATGAGCTGGTGTTCAGCTCGGCGGGGATGTAGCCGTGTTGCTCGTAGGCCAAGAGCGCCGGCCGCTCGACGTACACGTCGCCGTCCTCGGAGGCGCTGCCGGGTTGCAGCGCACCCTTCTCGATCGCCCCGAGCGCCGCGGCGACGTCGAATCCCCGCGCGCCGAACGCGTACGCCGCGGCGATGATGGGGTCGGCCGAGTCCCCGACCATCACGTCCGTCTGGGCATCGGCCACCGGCCACTTCGGCAGCCAGCCCGACTGCGCGGCGTCGGTGACGAGCGACTGGACGATGTCGCTCGTCCGCGCGGGTTCGAGCATGGCCAGCAGCGGGATCTGCGTGCGGTAGACGTCCCAGCCGGAGAAGTTGGCGTACTGGGCGTGCCCGCGCGCGGCGGTGTGGACCCGTCCGTCCATCCCGGGGTAGCGGCCGTTCTCGTCGGAGAACAGGCTCGGCTCGAGCAGCGCGTGGTAGAGGGCGGTGTAGAACGTCCGGCGGTCACGCTCGCGGCCCCCGGCGATCTGGATGGCGCCGAGCGCCTGGTTCCAGGCCCGGGTGGCGGCGCCTGCCACACCGGTGAAGCTCCGGTTGCCCGCCTCGGCATCGAGGTTCCCGAGCGCATCAGCCGAGCTGACGTAGGACAGCCCCACCCGCACCTCGACCGGCTGCCCCGCGGCCGGTGCGAACGTCAGGTAGGCACCGGACTGGGCCGTCCCGCTGGGATCTCCAGGCAGACTCGGTGGGCCTCCTGGAATCGGCAGGTAGTTGGTGGCGCTCGGCTCGCTCTGGTTGCTCGCCCGCGACCCCGGCTGCAGCAGCCCCGAGGTCCAGGTGCCGTGCGCGGAGAACCGCCGGCTGAACCGGGCCGCGAAGTAGACCGTGTACGTGTTGTGCTGGTAGCAGAACCGGCCGCTGCTCGCCGACCCGGTGACGGTGCGGGCGGCGGGATCGATCTGGACCCCGGCATACGTGTCCGCGCTGGCGCTGGCGCCGGCGTTGATGAGGACGCTGCCGCTGGCGCCGCGGGGGAAGCTGAACCGGCCCGCACCGGCGCGCGGCAGCGCGGCCAGCTCGACACCGATCGAATCGCGGCTGCCTGGATCGAGCGTCACGGCGTAGCGGCCGGGGCTCGCCGACTCGGCGGCGTGGGAGAAGCTCGCCAGGTAGCGGGGGTCGAGATCGGAGGAGCCTGGCTTGGCCGGCGAGACGGTGACCGGCGCGGTCGTCGGCAGGAAGGAGATGTCGCCGCCGACCGCGCAGCCAGCCCCGCTCAGATGGGTGAGCGAGAAGCCGCTCAGCTCGTGGTCGGGGTAGCTGTAGCGCCCGGCGAAGTTGACCGTCCCGGGCACGCTGTCGGGGCTCCAGGCGAGCATCCCGAACGGTGCCGCCGCACCGGGAAACGTGTTGCCCGCGCCTCCGCCGGTGCCGAAGTCGGGGGCGCTGTCGGCCGTGCCGACGAACGGGTTGACCTCGCTGGCCGGCGACGACGCCGGCTTGGCGGCGGCGGCCGTTCCGGGCGCGGCCAGCCAGAGGGCGACGACGGCGGAGGCCAGGCGGCGGACGGTCACCGGATCTCCTATCCGCCGAGCGCCGGCGCCGTGGCCACGCCGAGCGCGAGCGAAACGAGCGTCTCGACCAGCTCGTCCTGCGAGATCGCCAGCCGGGCGCCGAACATCCATTCGACGACGAGGTGGTTCGTCGCGCCGACGAGTCCGGCGGCGAGCGCGCGCCGCCGGGCAGCGGGAACGTCCGGACGGGGATGCAGGTCGGCGGCCGCGTCCGCCAGGTACTGGGCGAAGAGGTCCATCACCTCCGAGCGTCGGCGCTGTAGCTCCGGGCCGCGGCCGACCGTCTCGATCAGCTGCACCCGCGCCCGGCGCGGGTCGTCGGTCAGCACGCCGACGAACGCGGCCAGCCCGGCCCGGGCTCGCGCCGCGAGCTCCGGCGGCGCGGACTCGGCCGCTGCGAAGGACGCAGTCATCACGCCGGCGGCGACCTCGTCGTACACGGCCTCGAGCAGCGCATGACGGTCGGCGAAGTGCTCGTAGAAGTACCGCTCAGTCAGCCGCGCCCGCCGGCAGACGTCCTTGACCGAGGTGGCGTCGTAGCCCCGGGTCCCGAACTCCTGCAGGCCCCCGTCGACCAGCCGTCTGCGCCGCTGCTCCCGCCGCTGGTCGACCGGGATCCCGCCGTACGTCCGGAGCGCTCCCATCCCGGGGAGCACTCTGACACACGGTCATGTCAGATGCAACTGGGTACGAGCGGCTCGTCAACCGGAACTCGTCTCCTATGATGCTCGGCTCAAGCAGGGGGATGCAGAGATGACCAGCTTCACTCGTCGCCTACGCTCGACCCGGTGGCCCCGACCCGGCCGGCGTCACCCCCGGCGTGTGGCCCTCATCACGGCGCTGCTCGTCCTCTCGCCGGCCGTGGCGGTGGCGATTCCGTTCGACCCCACGGGGGCGGTGCCGTGGAACCAGACGCCACGGCCGGCCGGCACGGATCCGACGTGCGCTCAGAGCTACGACTATTCGCCGCCGAGCACGCGAGGCGCTCCGATCACCTGGGGGATCGGTCCTCAGCTCTCCGGGGATGCCGGCAGCACCCAGTCGGCGAGCACCCCTGAGAACCCGCGCAAGCGCGACGCCGCCCTGCGATCCCTCAAGCCGCCCGGAGCGCCGTTCGTGGTTCGGCTCAACCGGATGTTCGAAGCCGACGGAGCGCACGGGATCGCCACGTTCAAGGCCCTGGCCACGGAGTACTCGCGGCTCGGTCTGAACGTCCTGCTCCAGGTGCGCTACCACCCGTCGGCGAGCGAGAACGGCAACCTCGCGGTGTGGCTCGACTACGTGCGTCAGGTGGTTGACGCGTTCGGCCCCGACCGGCACGTGACCGCGCTCCAGATCACCAACGAGGTCAACCTCACCGGATCGCCCAACACCTCGGACGGCGCGTACGCGAACGCGGTCCAGGCGCTCGTGCAGGGAGTGGTCGCCGCCAAGCGCGAGGCCCGCCGCCGTCACTTCCGGCAGCTGACGATCGGCTTCAACTACGCCGGCTTCGCGCCGAGCTCGGAGGTGTCGTTCTTCCGGCAGATCGGCGCGGCGGGCGGTGTGACGTTCCGGCGCTCGGTCGACTGGGTCGGCGTCGACCTGTATCCCGGCACCTACAGCGCGGCGTACGTCAACGGCGCAGATGCGCTGATCGAGAACATCGCCAGCCTGCGCCGCTGCCTGATGCCCCAGGCCGGACTCGGCGCCCGGCTGCCGATCGTGCTGACCGAGCTCGGCTATCCGACCGGCCCCGGACGCAGCACCAACGACCAGCTGGCGGCGGTGTGGCAGTTCATGGAGGCGCTCGAGGACTATCGCGGGGTGTACGGGATCTCGAACGTCGACTGGTTCGACCTGCGCGACAACAACAGCCACGGCCCCGCCTTCCAGTCGTACTTCGGGCTGTTGCGCGACGACTACACGCCCAAGCCGGCGTTCGCCGCCTTCCGCGCCCTGGTGCGCCGGTTCGCGTAATCGCCCGCGCGTCCCGCGTCGGTTCCGCACCGGGTTCGCTTGACACCTAGCGACACTAGGTATAGCGTGGCGAGGCATGGAGCCCCAAGAGCTGAAAGGACATCTCGACGGCCTGGTCCTCGCCACGCTGGTCGACACGCCGAGGCATGGGTATGCCGTGATCGAGGCCCTGAAGCTGCGCAGCGGCGGCCGGCTCGACCTGCCGGAGGGGACCGTCTATCCCGTGCTCCATCGGCTCGAGGCGGCGGGCCTGCTGGCCAGCAAGTGGTCGGACGGCGGGCGACGGCGGCGCGTCTACCACCTCACCGCCCGGGGGAGACGGGAACTCGGCCTCAAGCGGGCCCGGTGGCACGAGTTCGTCTCGACGATCGAGGCGGCGCTGGCATGAGCTATCTGCAGCAGCTTGACGAGGCACTGCGCGACTGCGGCTTCGCCCGGCGTCGGCGCCGGCGAATCGTCTCCGAGTTCGCCGACCACCTGGAGCAGAACCCGAGCGCCGAACTCGGCGACCCGACGCAGATCGCCCACCGGTTCGCCGACGCGCTCGGGACGCATCGCGCCCGCACCGCCGCGCTGGCCGCCTTTGCGGCGCTCGTCGTCACCGGGGCCATCGTGGCGATCCGTGCTGCGGCGATGTTCCCCCTGAGAGCCGACGGATCCCGGTTCGACACCACCGCGCTCCTGGTCGCGATCCTCGCCGGTCAGGTCGCCTTGGCGGCCGGCGGACTGGCGCTCCTGCGCGCGCTTCGGCTCCGGCGAGCGGCGACCGTGTCCAGGCGGGAGGCGATCCTGCTTGGCCGCCGCGCCGGGGTCGGCCTGGTCGCAGGTGCGATCACGATCCTCGCGTTCCCGTTCCAGCAGACGCACGAGATCGGGGGGGCCGCGGCCCAGATCGGTGGCGGATCCACGAACGGGATCTGGACGGCGCTGTCGGCCGCCGGTCTGCTCGCGCTGGCGTCCGCCACACCCGCCGTCATCCGGGCGGCCCGGGTCCGCCCCCGAGCGATCGGGCCCGCAGGCGATCTCCTGACCGATCTTCGTCTGCCCGCCTCACCGGCACGCACGCCCACGCGGGTCGCCCTGCTCTTTGCCGGGGCGCTGGCGCTCGTCGTCACGGTGGCCGGGATAGCCGCCGACGATCCGTACGACGGGATGCTCCGCGGCGTGCTGGAAGGAGCGGCCTGCCTGGCCGGTTACGGCCTGCTCGGCGGCTACCTCGGCCTGCGCGGCGTGGATTAGGGGCTCAGCCTTAAACCAGTCCTTCTAAGCTCGTCGACCGTGATGTGGACGCGCTCACTGCTCCATGCCTGAAGCCGTGCGGAATAGTTCGGCGGCCGGGCGCGATTCTGGGCGCGGGCAGCTGCCCGTGATCGGCGGCCTGTTCCCGGCCCCGGTTGCGGTGAAGGTCCCGGAGATCATCTTCCTCTTCTGGGTGGTGAAGATCCTGACCACTGCCGGCGGGGAGGTCACCTCTGACTGGCTGAAGAAGTACGGGAACTTCGGGGGCGGCGGCACCGAGGTCGCGCTGTTCGTGATCGCGCTCGTCCTGCAGTTCGCGACCCGCCGCTACCGCGCGTTCGCCTACTGGTCGCTCGCGTACGCCATCGCCATCGGCGGTACCGGCCTGTCGGACTTCCTGCATCTCGACGTTCACATCCCGTACGCGGGCACGACCGCGCTGTGGGCGGTGATCCTGGCGGCGCTGTTCTGGATCTGGCAGCGCACCGAGGGGACCCTGTCCATCCACAGCATCATCACGCAGCGGCGGGAGGCGTTCTACTGGGCGGTCGTGTTCGCCACGTTCGCCCTCGGCACCGCGCTCGGGGACTTCACGGCGGTCTCGCTCAACATGGGCTATCTGGCATCGGGGATCTTCTTCTTCGCCGTCATCCTGCTCCCGCCCCTGGCGTGGTGGCGACTGCGCCTGAACGGTGTCGCCGCGTTCTGGATGGCCTATGTGGTGACGCGCCCACTCGGAGCGTCGTTTGCCGACTACGTGAGCAAGCCGACCAACACGACCGGCCTCAACTTCGGCAACGGGCAGACCGCTTTGGTCATCGCGTTGATGGTGCTCGCCCTGGTCTCGTACCTGGCGGTCGCCCGGCCCGACGTCCAGCGTTCGGCCGGTACCCCTGCCGAGGATGAACGCGGGGAGAGTTCGTCTCCCGCATCCCTTCCGTTCGTCAGCTGAGTCAGTCGTCGATCGCCCGGGCCAGGCGGGTCACGCCGCGGGCACGAGGTCGCTGAGCGCCGACAGGTTGCCGGCGGCGTTGACCGCCACCACCGCCAGGTAGCGGGTGCCCGGGGGCAGCGCGGGGAGGTCGAACTCCTGGGCGGTTCCGGCGGCTGCCGGCTGCGGCGCGCCCGGCAACGCGACCGACGACGTGCAGGCGGCGTCTCGGCACGCCAGCACCTGGTAGCTCGCAGCGGCGCCGATCTCGTAGTCGCCACCGGGGGCGGTCCAGAGCAGCCTCCCACCCTGGCGCCGGAGATCGAGGATCGCCTCCGGCCGCTGCGAATCCTGCCCGTACAAACCGTCGTTGTAGTCGTCGCCCCGGAGGTGCGACCAGTCGTTGTCCAGGCGCGCATCGCCCTGCACCTGCCAGGCGTACAGCCACCCCTCGCGCGTGCCGTTCGCGAAGCGCAGCCGGCCGTCCATCGTCGGGTCCCCGACCACGCCGCTGAAGCTCGGCCACTGGCCGGTGTACTTGGGGAAGCCCGGCGCCTCGCCGCCGTGAATGTCCCAGGCGTGGATCCAATACGAGTCGTTGCCCTCGATCACCTGTCGCGTGCCGTCGCCGGTCAGGTCGGCGGCCAGCGGCGCATCGAAGAACGGGAAGCCGTCCTGGCGGACCGGGAACCCCGGGACGACTGCCCCGGTGCCGACGTCCCAGGCCTTCTCGTAGGCCTGCGGCAGCGCCGCCTGCCCCGATGAACCGAGAGCCGAGGCGATCGACTCGGCCCCGATCGAGCTCTGCAGGAACTCCGGGGTCCCGCTGTTGCTCAGGTCCCCCAGCCCGCCCTGGCCGGTGATCGTCACGGTGAGCGCGTCGCCTGTCGGCCGGTAGGGCGGGTTCGGCTGGCAGGCGGCGCCGGCGCAGGCCGGCGACAGCGTCCGCGCCGTCGTGCCGTCGCCGTTGATCACGTACACGGGTCCGGTGACCGGACTGGAGAGGACCTGGAGTCCGCTGCCGAAGTTGCCGATCACCGGCGGGCTCGTGCCCTCGCCGACGAAGTCGATCGACTGGTCGTAGCAGAACTGCAGGCTCGCCAGCCGCGCCGGCCAGTTCGGCAGGTAGGCCCCGCCGGCGTGCAGGTTGCCGTCACCCCAGAGCCCGTACAGGAACGCGGCCGGGTGGCTGTTGTCGCACTCGAAGCTCGACACGAACACCTGCGGCCGCCCGGCGTGCAGCACGTCGCCGACCGCCACCGAGTACATGAGCTTGGAGTCGCGGATGTACGTCTGCGGGTTGACCCCGAGGCGCGTGAAGTCGGCCGCACGCAGCTGGATGTTGACCGGCCAGCCGGGCACCGGCTGGCCATCGGGCCGCCATGCGTAGACGTGCCCGTCGTACGCGCTCATGAGGATGTCGAGCTGGTGGCCGCCCTCGAGCGAGGCGAGGACCGGCGGCGCGGTGGGGCTGGCGCCGCGCGCCGGCAGGCGGCTGTGCGGGGTCGGGGACGCCGGGGTGGGGACCGGGAGCGTCCAGTACTGGGGGTCGGAGGAGACCGGGAAGCCGGGCAGACGGTGGCCATGCGCGTCCCACGCGTAGACGTCGGCGTTGGAGGTGGTGGCGACGATGTCCAAGGTGCCGTTGTGGAACAGGTCGCCAACCGCCAGCCCGACGATCGGATCACGCACGTCGCGGAGCACCGGGTTGGTGCGGTACGCGCGGGCGGGGAAGTTCTCGGGGTTCGACGGGTCGATCTGTCGATCCAGGTCGGAGAGGACCGGGAAGCCGGGCACCTCCTGCCCGTTGGGCCGCAGCGCGTGCACGTCGCCGTCGGAGCTCGCATAGACGAGGTCGAGCTCGTGGTGGCCCTCGAGGTCGACGTAGCTCGTGCCGGCCGCGGGCTCGCCGCCGGTCCGGATCGGGAAGCCGGGCAGGAGGGTCGGATCGTGGCGCACGCCGATCGTCCGCCGGTCCTCGGCCTTCAGCCCGTTGGCATCCACCACCCGCAGACGAAGCGTGAGCGTGTACTGCTCGGGCCCGTCCGGTGGGAGCGTCGAGGTGGGGGCGTGGTCGTAGAAGCTCGGAGGGATCTGGCTCAGGTCCATGGTCCCGAGCCGTCCCCCCAGCCCGTGGCGCGTGGTGCCGCTGGAGATCGTGTGGAAGTCGCTATCGGCCGGATTGGCGCCCAGCGCCCACTCCAGCCACCACCGGGCGTTGCCCCCGGATCGCCAGCGACTCGGCGCCAGCGAGCCGGCGATCGGCAGCCAGTGCCGGCGGACCGGATCGACGTACTGGTACCAGTGCGGCCGGTCGATCTCGGCCGTCGGCGGCACGCGCCCGGAGAGGACGAGCGCGGTGGCCGCGCCGATGTCCGGACGCCCGTAGCCGTACTGCGTCGACCAGTTGGTGTGGGTGGCATCGGTGGCGCTGCCCGGGTTCCCCGGCCACTGATTGGGGACGGTCGGAGCCTGCAGCTGCGGGACCACCGGGCTGGCGGTGTCCATCACCACCTGCTTGACCTCGTCGGGCGTCAGGCGGTCCGGGATCCGGCCGCGGTCATGCGCGTCGAGCGCGGCCGACTGGACCATCGCGAGCATCCCCGCCTGGAACGGGGTCGCCCCGGACGTCGAGTTCTCCTCACCGGAGAAGATGTTGTGCGTCCCGTAGCTGGTGACGTTCGACCGGGCACGGAACCAGCTCGTGTTCGGTGGCGACTGATCCTCGGTGAGGGAGTTGCCCGGGAGCACATGGTCGAACAGCATCCCGTCGGTGTGGTCCATGGAGTCGAAGTCGTTGGAGTCCAGCGACAGCAGCACGCCGTGGCGGTAGGCGTAGTCGACCGCCTCCTGGGAGAACGAGGAGTAGCTGTACTCGACGACCACAGACGAGATCGCGGAGGCCCCGAGATCGGTCGCGTAGAGGATCGACTCTCCCCACCGGTCCGAGCGTCCGAGCGGCTCGGCGTCCTGTTTGATCGGCACGACCATGCACTGACGGCAGACGCCGACGCCGCCGAAGTCGTTGTTCGCCTCGCCGCCGAGCAGCGTGATCAGGCTCGGCGCGTGGTTGTAGGCGTGATCCTCGGTCTGGGGATCGTTGTTGTTGCGTTCGAAGTTCCAGCCGGAGACGTCGTTGGCGTAGCCGTTGCCGTCGTTGTCGTAGTGCTGGCCGGGGGTGCACGAACGCACGCGATGCTCGACGATCCGGCAGTCGCCGAACACGGCGATCAGGTCCTCCGGCGACAGGTACGGGGTGAGGACCCCGCCGACGTGCACGCTGTTGAGGTACTGGTGCTGCCCGCCGGGCACGCACGACCAGGTCACCCCGTCCACGTGGTGCACGAACGGCGCCACGCCGGTCGGGCACGGCGGGTTGACGCGGGGGTCCTGCGCCCAGTCGCGGATGTCGAACCGCCCGTCCCCGTTGAGGTCGTAGGTCCCGTGGTCGTGACCGCTCGTGTCCTCCGGCCAGGGCAGCTCGCCGCGGTTCAGGTAGATCGAGTCCAGCCCGTCCTCGATCGAGTCGCTGTCGTAGTTGACCCCGCCCTCGATGTAGGCGATCAGCACGTCGGGACGGCCGAGGTTCCCCTGCGCCCAGGCCCCGGTCATGTCGACGCCGGAGCTGTGCTGAGGATCGGTGGCGTGGGTCGCCCAGCACGGCAGGCCCCCATCCGGGTGCGGAAGGTCCGCCGTCAGGTTCCCGGGCGCCGGGCAGGTGTTGCCGGACAGTGGACCGAACAGGTCCCACTGCTCGTTGTCGGTGCAGCCGGTGAGCGGATCCTGGCTCTCGCAACCGGCGAATCCCGGATCGTTCGGGAACACCGCGCTGGAGGGCAGGTCCGCCGCAGCCGCCCGCGTGGTCCAGGCAGGAGCCGTGCTCACGCTGCGAATCGCGTCAGGACGCACTGCTCCCACGGCGGCGCCTGCGCACCATGCGCAGCACACCGCGGCCAGAAGCCAGACGAGCCTCCTGCGCGCTCCTCCGGGCGACACCATGCTGCGTGGCATATCAGACCAGGCCGTGCGCGACAACCCAGAGTGTCCGCGACCACTGGTGGGCAATGGCTACCTATCGGTCCACCGCGCGCTCGGCTCGGTGGCCGTCAACCGCGCTTCGCTCGTCCAGGTGCAAGCGTGGATGGGGCACTCGAACATCCAGACGACCGCCCGCTACCTGCACGCCAAGAGTCAAGCCAACGATGCGATGCTGCTCGCCGCCGCGTTCGCGCCCAGCGCTCCCCACGAGCTGGCTCAGCCCTCGTGAAGCTCGCGTGAAGTTCCGCGAGATCGTCCGGCTGATCGAGGCCGACAGTTGGCGGCTGTCCGGCCAGCGCGGCAGTCATCGCCAGTACAAGCATCCGACGAAGCCCGGCAAGGTCACGATCGCCGGCCAGCCCAACCAAGGACGTGCCGAAGGGAACGGCTGCCAATATCCTTCGTCAGGCCGGATTGCGGAGACCGAACCGATGAGCGAATACCTAGTCGTAATCGAGCACGAGGGCGGGAGCTGGGGCGCCTACTGCCCTGACCTCCCAGGACTCGGTGTCGTCGGCGAGAGCAGCGACGAGCTCGAGCAGCTCATCCGCGAGGCAATCGCATTCCACCTCGATGGCCTGCGGGCCGCCGGCGATCCAATCCCAGCGCCATCCGCCGTAGCGACAGCGCTGGTCGAGATCCCAGTCGCGTAACGACGCATCGAGGGGAAGCGAGGCGGGCCGTTAGGTGGTCCGCAACCTCCAGACTGCTCCGGACCGGCGGTGGGATGGCTCGGCCGAGCGGCGGGGGCCTGGGGTGAGGGCTCGGTCGTGTGCTGACGCCGGCAGGGCTCAGCGGGGTGGGGCTCGGCGGGCTGGCGCCAGTCAGGGCAGCGCCGGAACCGAGCGCGACATTGACCGCTCACCTGACAGCCGCGGCATGGTCAGCGGTCCGCGTAGAGCGTCGCGGCCACCGGTGGCAATCAGCGCGAGAGCTCGCCGTGGAGCGCGAGCGTTGGGAAATCCGGGTACGCGACGAACGCGGCGGGCGCCGAAGCGTACTCCCGGAGAGTGTCGCTCTTAACCCGAACGAGCCGCGGGCTGGACAAGCGCGGGGACTGCCGCTTCCGGTGAGAGCTGCAGTCTCGCTATTGGCGAAAAGCAGGACGCGGTCTCCCCGCATGAAGGAGCCGTGCTTTCTGCTAAGTGCGCACTCCGCTGCTCGCCCTGGCTCGGCCGGGGCCTCGCGCTGAGGCCCGGGTCGGCGCGCTTACCCCGGGGGCGGCTCTCGGTCGCGTTCGCTGGGGTCGTCGGATGGGTCGAGGACGAAGATCTCGACCAGTCGATCGGGGTCGAACAGGACCTGGCTGTGGTAGCTGACGACCTTCTGTCCGAGGACGTCCTCGACGCGGCGAATGAGTTCGGGGGCTATGACGGCCTGGAAGCGGAGGCGGTAATCCCGGACGGCCTCCTGCTCGCCACCGCGGATCATTGTCTCCTCGTCCCGAGTCATGCCGCCGCTCATCACGCAGAACACGTATTCGTCACAAAGGAAGGTCTTGGCGTGCGTCGGCCCGCGGCCGTAGAGATCCTTCATCGTCCGGACCACCGCCTGTGAGACCCGCGCCTGAACCGTGAGTTCAGGCGACGTGAACTCAGGCGACGCTGCTTTCTCGGTCTCACCCGCGGACACGCCTCGACGATAGAGGACGTCGGCTCGCGTCGCGGTGCGCGGCGTTGAGGCCACGCTCACCCGCGTGGAGCGAACGCACGTTTGCAGGAGGCCGGAGCGGGTACGGTTGAGTTTGAGCGCGCCAGCCACAGTTTGCGCGCGCTCCAGCAGCATCAGATGGGAACAGCCACGACGGCAGAACACCTCCGCCCTCTCGTGTAGGTCCCCTCGGTTCTTTTTCACGTCCTAGAGGAGTAACTATGAGCGCCATCAGCGCCCCCACCCGCGGCGGCGACAGCACGAGCCGGACGTCGGTCGCCGACCACACTCGTCGTCTGTCGACCGAGACCAAGGCCGCGTTCAAGACGACGGAATTCGTCGCGTTCGTGGCGGTCGTTGCCGGGATCCTGATCGCAGCCGCGGTCACCAAGGCGACCTCCACGCATCACGACGTGCTCACGGCGACCCGTGCTTGGCTGTATGTGTCGATCGTCACGGTCGGCTACATGGTCAGCCGCGGTCTGGCCAAGTCCGGCAGCGCGCAGCACTACGACGAGCGGTAGGCGCGCGAAGGCACCGTACGGCGTCCCGACGAGGGGCGCCGTACCCGCCTGCGCCCGTGCCGTGCATGAACGACGTCGACCTATAGCACCAACTACTACGGAGCGTGACGCCGTGCGATCCGCCTTATCGGGCCGCTAATCGCCGCTGCCGTCTTTCTGATCACCGGCGACCATGTGCTCTTCTTGCCATTGTTCTTCCTGCTGCCCCTGGGCTGGTCCTCGGCGATGGCGAGACACTTATGCTCTCGACCGCGAGGAGCGACCGCGATAGCGCCGGGTCGAAGCGCTGCCTGATCTGTCCCGGGTGCTCAGCCAAGTTCTTGCGCGAGCCCGATGAGAAGTCCTTCCGGCCCGCGGATGTAGCAGAGCCGATACACGTCTTCGTACTGGACGACCTCGCCAACGAGCTTCGCGCCGTGCTTGCCAAGCCGGCTGAGCGTCTCGTCGATGTCGTCCACGGCGAACATGACGCGCAGATAGCCCAGCGCGTTGACCGGGGCGTTGCGGTGATCGGCAACCGCAGCCGGGGTGAGGAATCGCGAGAGCTCGAGCCGGCTATGGCCGTCTGGCGTGCGGAGCATGGCAATCTCGACGCGCTGGTCTCGCAGCCCAGTGACGCGCCCAGCCCACTCTCCTTCGATCGTGGCTCGCCCTTCGAGTTCGAGGCCGAGCTCGCGAAAGAACTCGATCGTCGCCGGTAGGTCCTCGACGACGATGCCCACGTTGTCCATCCGTCGGACCGTCATGTGCGCAATCTAACCGCCCCGTGGGAGCCTGCCCGCCGCGAACACCCTCGCTGCCCCGATCGCTTCCAGCAGCGAAGTAGCCGCAAGCCGAGACTTTCTTTGCCTACCTGGCGGCCCTCTGGGCCGGTTCGCGGCGGGAACCCCTTACGCGCGAATTCGAAGATTGCGGGATAGGCGGCTGTGGAGTCGTGTCGTGTGGCCGAGTGCGTTGGAGGAGCAGCACATCATCAAACCCACTGAGGAGGATCCGTATGGAATCCGTGCTGCTGGATGCCGCCGGCCATCGCCGCTCGCCCGCGACTCTGCCTGGCTATCACCGAGGCCGCTACCGATCGGGGCTGTGCTCTGCGTGATTGAGGGCCGACGCCCCGCCTGGCACACATTACGTCCCGTACAAAGCGTCCGACATGGGCAACACCTAGAAGCGCTAGGGGATGAGACCAGCCGGACCGCCCGACGCCGCTCGGACTACGAGCTCTTCCTGACGGCTGGCGCCCGGCTCGAGCTCAATCCGATGGTCCCGCGCTACCGGGTGGCATTCCTGCCTAGTGCGACCACGAGGCGCAGGCTCCGGCCGGTCTAGCACGGACGCAGGGCCCAGGAGCGACCGCATCCGTTCTCGACGCACAACGCGACCCGCGACCCGGTGGGCAGCGGGGGCTCGGGGCGACCAGGCCGGCGGCGGACCAGCGCTGCTCGCGCAACTCGATCGTCAGCACCCTCATCGTGGCGACGGCGGTCGCGCAGGTTCTGCATAGGCACAAACGATGGGTCAGGGCAGCGGCGCCGTCCTGCTCGTGGCGAGGACCAGGTGAGCGACACGAGCAGCTCTGAAGACCTCCTCTTGTTGTCGCGCGCGTATCTCCGGCGACGTATGGTGCCAGCGCATGAGCAACGTGTTCGAACCCGAGTGGCAGGGGGAGCGAGGCGGCAACCGCCTCGCCCGGCTGGCCGCAGCCGCCGGCTCGCAGCGCCTCGGCGCGAGCATCGTTGAGCTCGCGCCGGGCACGCTCAGCAGCCCCTACCACTTTCATCACGCCAACGAGGAGCTGCTGATTGTGCTCAGCGGCACGCCGGAGCTGCGCACCCCCGACGGGCTTCGCGAGCTGCCGCCAGGGGAGGTCCGCTCCTTCCGCCGCGGTCCTGAGGGCGCACACCGGCTGCGCAACGCGTCGTCGAAGCCGTGCCGGCTTCTCTTCATATCTGAGGTGAACGTCCCTGACATCGTCAGCTACCCCGACACGGGTACCACACTCGCTGTGACCGCCCCGACCGGCCGACTGGCGTTCCCCAGCGGCAGCGACGAACCAGTGACTGACCTCATTGCCGCAGCGTTCGATGCTGACCCGGGCAGCGCCCCGTAATGCGATCCGCCGGGCTGCTGCAGGATTGCGCAAATCGTCCCTTGCAACGCTGTCGGCGCAAGTCAACGGGTCTCGCTCTGGCTGGAGCCGAGTCCCACTGCTGGCGGGTCCTCGTCGCGTCTCTGTTCGCGGCGCCGCGGATGCGATGAGCCAGCCCGGGACGGGTGGACCCTGGTGCCGTTCGTCTGTCACGAGGCGTTGTCAACGACCTTTGGTCTGAGGGTGCTGATCGTTTTGTAGCGGCTGCGGCGGTGGTACGGTCGCAGCGCGGCGGCTGTCGCCTGGCGTGCGCGTCATTGTCTTGTCCTACCTGAGGAGTGGCCATGGGTGATGGTTCTGCGAGCGACTCGATTCTCCAGGGGCTTCGGGGCACGCTGGACGACCTCGAGGCGTTGTACACGGACATCCACAGCCACCCTGAGCTCTCGATGCAGGAGAAGCGCACGGCGGGGGTGGCGGCGGAGCGGTTGAAGGCGGCGGGGTTCGAGGTCACTGAAGAGATCGGCAATACCGGCGTCGTCGGGGTGCTGCGTAACGGCGATGGGCCTACGGTGATGCTGCGCGCCGACATGGACGCTTTGCCGGTGAGGGAGGACACGGGGCTGCCGTATGCCAGCACGGTCACCGCGGCCGATGCCGAGGGAAATGAGACGCCGGTGATGCATGCCTGTGGTCATGACATCCACGTCACGTGGCTGGCCGGCGCGGCCCAGTTGCTGGCCAAGGCCACGGACGCGTGGCAGGGGACGCTGATGGCGGTCTTCCAGCCCGCCGAGGAGACCGCGGCGGGCGCTCAGGCGATGATCGACGACGGGCTGTTCGAGCGTTTCCCGAAGCCGGATGTGATTCTCGGTCAGCACGTGATGCCGATGTCGGCGGGGACGATCGCCAGCAAGTCCGGGGTGGTCACTTCGGCTGCCGACAGTCTGGAGATTCGGATGTTCGGTCGCGGCGCGCACGGGTCGATGCCGCAGGCCAGCATCGACCCGGTGGTGATGGCCGCTTCAACCGTCTTGCGGTTGCAGACGATCGTCGCGCGCGAGGTCGGGCCCTCGGACGCGGCCGTCGTCACGGTGGGGGCGCTGCAGGCTGGCACCAAGGAGAACGTGATCCCTGACGAGGCGGTGATCAAACTCAACGTCCGCACGTTTGACGAGAACGTCCGCAAGCACGTCCTCGACGCGATCAGACGGATCGTCAACGCTGAAGCCGAGGCCTCGGGCGCACCCAAGCCACCTGAGTTCACGACGCTGGACCGCTACAACCTCGTGACCAACGACGAGCAGGCCACCGAAAGGGTGCGTGATGCGCTGCGCGCCCACTTCGGCGAAGGTCGGGTGAGTCACACCGGTCCGGCTTCTGCCAGCGAGGACTTCGGCTCATTCGGTGTGGAATGGCATGCCCCCTCGGTGTTCTGGTTCATCGGTGGCGTCGACCCCGACACCTACGCGAGGGCCGAGCGGGAGGGCAAGCTGAGCGAGATTCCCACCAACCACAACTCGAGGTTCGCGCCGGTCCTCCATCCGACGCTCGAGACCGGCGTCGAGACTCTGGTTACGGCGAGCTGCGCCTGGCTGGCCCAATAGCCTGAGCGCACCCGATGGCGTCGCCGCCCCTGCTGCGCGGATTCGATCCGACCCTGCTGCTCGTCCTGAACCTGGTCGGGACCTTCGTGTTCGGGGTGAGCGGCGGCATCGCCGGGGTGCGCAAGCAGCTCGACCTGTTCGGCGCGATCGTGCTGGCTGTGGTCGTGGGAATCGCCGGTGGCACGATCCGCGACCTGCTGATCGGCACCCCGCCGGCGACGTTCCGCGACTGGCGCTACCTGGCCGTAGCCGGCGGCGCCGGACTCTTGACGAGCCTCGCGCACCCTGCGATCGACCGCCTACAGCGACCGATCGACGTGCTCGACGCCGCCGGTCTGGGGCTGTTCTGCGTGACGGGGTCGGCGACCGCGCTGGCCCATCGCCTCGGCGTCGCCGATTCCGTGATCCTCGGCGCGATCACCGGGATCGGCGGTGGGATGGTCCGCGACGTCCTCGTGCGGGACATCCCGACCGTCCTGCGTGGCGGGCTCTACGCGATCCCGGCCCTGATCGGAGCCGGGATCGTCGTCGGCGCCTACCACGCCGGCGACCACACGGTCACGTTCCCGATCGTCGGGGTCGTGGTCTGCTTCCTGATGAGGATGGCCGGATTGCGCTATGGCCTTGGTCTGCCCCGCGCCGACGAGGTTGCTGTCACCGCCAGCGCCCGCCTTCCCAAACCTCGGAGCAAGCGCTGACGGCTTCGGGCGAGCCGTCCAAGGTCACACGCGGGGCGGGAGTAATCAGCCAGGGGCCGGGGTACTCTCACGCCCGCGTCGCCGGCGCCGTCCCGGTGCCATTCATGGTTTACGCGCCAGGTTAGGTGCGTTCGGCGACGTTGGTGTCGTGGTCATGGTCGCCAGGATGGGAGTCGAGTGACGGCGGTCGAGCAACGGCACGGGTTCGCTGAATGCGTTGAGTGACTAGGCTGGCGGACACCGCGGCCCAACAGTCGGGCGTCGTGTGCGCCGACGGTCCACGATCACCGGGTCGTGATGCTCGGGAGCTTTAGCTCGTGCACCGCGGCGAGATCGTCATTGGCATGCTTGTTCTCGACGTCGCCGATCCGCTCGAGGACCGCGTCGAGCAGAGGCAGCTCGACGCCCGAGCTGCTCGCGACCTCTCGGACGAGCTTGAGGTCTTTGAGCGCGAGCCGGACTGGGAAGCCGGCCGGGTAGTTGTGGCCCTGCATCTCGCGGAGCTTCTCCAAGCCGTAGGAGGATCCCAGGGGTCCGCCATCGAGCAGGCTGACGAACTGGTGCTCCTGCAGTCCCATCAGTTGGCACAGGTGCATGGTCTCGGCGAGCGCGGCCACCATCGCGATCATCCAGTGATTGGCCGCCAGTTTCAGGCGCGAGCCCATACCCGCTTCGCCCACCCACTGGACCCTCGAGCCAAGCGCTTCGAACACCGGCTCGACCTGTGCGCGGGCCGAGTCGGGTCCCGACGCCAGGATCGTCAGCTTGCCCTCCTCCGCCGGATGCGTGCTTCCTGAGACTGGCGCATCGAAGAGCGTTACGCCGTGGTCTGCGGCGACCTGCGCCAGTCGGTCTGCCTCGGCCGCGCCGACGCTGCTCATCTGCAGCCAGATGGTCTCTTCGGGCCACTCATCGAGCAGCGGCTCAACCACCGACAGCACGATGTCGGCGGTCGGCAGCATCGTGATCACGAACTCGGCCCGGCTCACGAGCTCGGCGGCCGAGCCGGCGAGCTCGGCCCCGCGCTCGGCGAGCGCCCGGGCATGCTCGGGCTTACGGTCCCACGCGATGACTGAGACACCCTGCTCCAATAGGCGGTGCGCAATCGCCGTGCCCATCAAGCCGATCCCCAACACTCCAACGCGACTGTCCCGTTTGCCGGTCACAGAGTTACACCATCCTCCTCATCATCTAGATGCAAGTGATGCGCCGTTCAGACGACAGGCGGCGGGGTTCCCTGGGCGCTGGCAGCGAGGGTCAAATCCCAGTCGCACGCGGCGCAGGCGTACTTGACCGCCGAGCTTGCGAAGTCGAGCGCGGTCCGGTGCGGGTCGGCGCTCGCCACGACATCGTCCCAGTCAAGGATGTACTCGCCGAGTGCCGTGTCCCATCGCGCCGCGGCGGGCGGGAGCGTCGCCAGTTCGAAGCCGGCGGGCGCCGGGTGCGCGTAGGCATAGAACGCCGCCTTCGCATACCGCCCATCGCCCGGCCACCAGCCGATGGCCACCTCCTGGGCATCCATCGCGTTCCGCATGATGAAGTCATCCGACGGCGGCTTCGCCGGCTCCCCGGAGAACAGGTTCACCGCCAGGTCGAACGACCCCCACCAGGCGTTGACCGGCGTCGAACGGCCACGAAACGGCGCCCGGAGCGCCGCCAGAACCGTCGTCGCGCGGGTCGCCGCAGCGAAATACCGGGCCACCTCGGCGGCGTCGTACCTCGCATGCTCGGTGTCCTGATCGAGCGGCGTGGACCACGGAGTCTCCTGCGGCCTGAGGTCGAGCTCAACCGGGCCAGCGAGTTCCCGGACGGCGGCGAGCACCTCGGCGGTCACCGCCGCGACGGGCCGGTCGGGCGTCAACCGTGCGCGTTTCACGCGCCCGTCGTTGTGTTCGACGATCGCTTCGTGCGTTCTGAGGTCGAGAGCGACCACCAATGCACCGGAGCCGTCACGCGCCGGCAGCGGCAGGGTCTCCCAGCCCCGCGCAGTCAGCCGCAGCGCTGCGTGCTGCAACTGAGGCTCGGGCGGGGCGAGCTTCGCCGCCAGCTTGCCCAGCAGTTGCGTGTGCGCATGCAGCGTGTCGCAGGTCGCGCTCCAAGCGTCGTAGGGAGGAAGTGACGGCCAGGCGGAAGGCAACCGCTCCAGCCTACCGCTGATGGCCGGAGCGCCATCGACGAATCTGGCTTCTGAGACGACGGCTATGCAGCGTTTACGTCGACCGCGAGCACGAACTGATTCCCTGACGGGTCACGGGCGGCCAGACCGACGTCCGTCTCCTGCGGTGCGTGGCCAAGCCGACTCAGCCGATCGGCAACGCGTTCGCGCTCCACCTGGTCGGGGAGAACAATCGTGAAATGTCGAAGCGCCGCCTCGTCCGGCGGCGGCGGCGAAGCCCCGGCGCTCTCCCAGACGTTCGCCCCGATGTGATGGTGATAGCCGCCGGCGCTCAGAAACGTGGCCTGTGTCCCGAGCTGGGCCATCAGGCCAAAGCCAAGTACGTCACGGTAGAACGCAATTGTCTCCGGGATCGCCGCGACCTTCAGGTGAACGTGACCCATGACTGTGCCGGCCGTCATTCCTCCGTACGGCTCCGATCCCGGCTCGATCTCGCCCAGGAGGCTGTCGACATCGAGCGGAAGCGTCGTCATTCGGGCCCCCACCTGTCCGTCCCACGTCTCGCGGGGCCGGTCCCAGTAGATCTCGATTCCGTGCCCATCCGGATCGCCGAGATAGAGCGCCTCGCTGACGAAGTGATCCGAGAGCCCGACCAGCGCAACCCGATCTCGCGCCGCGTGCGCGAGCCAGTTGGCGAGGTCCGCACGGCGCTCCAGCAGCAGCGCGAAGTGATAGAGCCCGGTGTGGCGGCCGACCGGCCGGGCACCGGCGATCTCCGTCAGCCTCAGCAGCCTGCGCCCGGCCACGCCGAGCAGCGCCTCCCCGCCCCCCTGCTCGATCAGCTGCAGACCGACCGTCGACTGGTAGTACCTCGTCGACCGCGCCAGATCCGACACGGTCAAGCTCACTTCGCCGGGCGTCGTCATCGCGGAGATCTCCGCGTCCGGTGGACTCGCCTGCGCTTCGAGCTCCTCCGGATCGCGCGGCGCCGCCGCCAATGCCCGGTGAGACTCGTCTCCGGTCACGTGCAGCTCCCAGCCGCGCCAGGACCGAACCGATGTCGAGCCGCGAAGAAGGTTCGCGCTGCCATGTACCCGAAGCTGGGCGGCGCTGGAGCAAGACGGAGATTCATCCGCCCAGCAGCAGCCCGTGGCGCTCGTTGAACGGCTGGGGACGGAACCGCGAGGCCCAGTCGATGGCGTTCTTCAGGACGCCGGGCATCGATGAGTTGTATTCCGGTAAGCAGATCACGAACCCATCGGAGGACTCAACGCGCCGGCGGAACTCTTCCGCTCCAGCCGGAAAGCCGTCGCGATCTTGGGAGTCGTTGTCGTAGGACCGCGCGTCGAAGTCGCGCATCGAGGCGTGGTCGACTTCTCCGCCGTGGGCCGTGATCGTCGCGACCGCCAAGCTCGCGAGCCGCCTGTTCAGCGACTCGGCCCGCAGCGACGCGGAGAAGACCAGCAGCCGAATCGGTTGACGTGAGACCTCGGAGACGACGGACATCGATCAGCGCGCGCGTCGCTGTCAGGAAGCTTCCATTGCGGGATCATCCTCGTTGGCCCGCGTCCAGAAGTCCAGCGTGCGTTGGACAAAGGGTCGTCCAGCCGCCCGGCCTCCATACCGTCGATCGCGCGCAGGCCCGGTGTGGGATCACCGTCGTCGGTGGCCGCCCGGTCGTCAACCGCCCGCGCCCTCGCGCCGATGCTTGCCGATTCGTAGGCCACCGAGCCCAGCCTCGGGGTGATAGTGGCCGCTCTCGTCCTGGCGGAACATCGACACCACGCCGTTGGTCTCCAGGATCGCGCTGTACACCTCGCCCAGGTCGCCAAACCCTTGCCGGCGTGCAATCGCGCGAAGCTCCGGAAGCGAGATGTGCTCACGCCGGAGCGCCCGGCGATCGAGCTTGCCATCGGAGATGAGCACGTCGGGGTCCCCCTCGAGCAGCCAGCTCAACCAGGGGTGTAGGTACGACGCCCGCGCAAACAGCGCATTCAGACCGAACAAGACGATGGCCCCGATGACCGCGCCGGTTACGGAAACATCGTTGCCGATGATCCCGTTCTGCACAGCGTTGGCGACCAGGACCAAGACAGCGAGGTCAAGCGTCGTCGCCTGCCCAAGTTCCCGCTTGCCAAACACTCGAAAGGCGATCAGCAGGAACAGGTAGATCAGCGCGCTGCGGATGACCTTTTCGCCGACGCTCACGCCGAGCGCAAACATGTTGTGCCACATCGATTCTCCCTTGCTCGTAACCGCGTCAGATGATGACGGCCCACTGCCGTGCCGCCCCGACCGAGACTCCGCGAAGACACGCCCGTCGAGCGTGCGGCCGAGGCCCTTTTGAATCGGACCTGCCCTGCCAAGACAAGCTGGGCTTGGCAACCACGTCCGTACCGCAGGTAGGATCGCGCGCGTGGCGGTCTGTAGCCACCTCGACCAGATCCGTCTCCTGGAGCCGGAGGAACCCGTGCGTGGGTGTGAGGAGTGTCTGCGGATCGGCGGCGACTGGGTCCACCTGCGGATGTGCCAGATCTGCGGGAAGGTCGGCTGCTGTGACTCCTCGCCGCACCGTCATGCCAGCGCCCATGCCCACGCCAGCCGGCATCCGGTGATTCGGTCGATCGAGCCCGGGGAGGACTGGAGCTGGTGTTATGTCGATGAGGTGACGTTCCGTCTGGAGCGGTCGTGAGTCCTGTCCGTCCTGCGGTGCAGCGAGGCGGGAACGATCGACCCAGCGTGGGGAACTGTCACAGGCCTTTTACTAGTGGGCGGTGCTGGGCTCGAACCAGCGACCTCCTGCTTGTAAGGCAGGCGCTCTGACCAGCTGAGCTAACCGCCCGCGTGCCCGATGCTACGCCGCACCCGCACCGCTCCCGCTCGGTTGGTTTCGAGCTGATGGTGACCGACCGGCTACCTTCGTTCGAAGAACGTCGAACGTCGATTGGAGACGACATGCGCGCAGTTCGGTTCGATCGGTACGGCGGAGTTGACGTGCTCGAGGTCCGGGAGGTCGACGACCCCGCCGCCGCGCCGGGACGCGCGGTCATCGAGGTCAGGGCGGCGGCGGTCAACCCGGGCGAGATCTCGATCCGCGAGGGCTACCTGCACGAGCGGTGGCCGGCGAGCTTCCCGTCCGGCGAGGGAACCGACTTCGCCGGGATCGTGCGTCAGGTCGGCGACGGCGTGGATCGCGTGGCTGTCGGCGAGGAGGTGATCGGCTGGACCGAGGAGCGCGCCAGTCACGCCGAGCTCGTCGCCGTGCCCCAGGAGCAGCTCGTGGCCAAACCGGCGGGGATCCCGTGGCCGGTCGCCGGGTCGCTGTTCGTCGTCGGCATGGCGGCGCTGGCCGGCGTCGAGGCGGTGGCTCCGCAGTCCGGCGAGACCGTCGTCGTCTCGGCGGCGGCGGGCGGCGTCGGGTCGGTCTCCGCACAGCTGGCGCGGCGCACCGGAGCGGCCGTGATCGGGCTGGCCGGAGAGCGCAACCACGAGTGGCTGCGCAAGCACGACATCGTCCCGGTGACCTACGGGGACGGTCAGGCGGAGCGGATCCGGCAGGCCGGCGGCGGAGCGCTCGACGCGTTCATCGACACGTTCGGCGGCGGGTACGTCGAGCTGGCGATCGGGCTCGGCGTGCGGCCGGAGCGGATCAACACGATCATCGACTACGCCGCGGCGGAGAAGCACGGCACGCACATGCAGGGCACCCACGCCATCGGCGACGCCGAGCGCCTCGCCCGGTTTGCCGGGCTGGTGGCCGACGGCAGCGTCGAGATCCCGGTCGCCCGGACGTACCCGCTCGAGCAGGTGCAGGAGGCATACGGAGACCTCGCCGAGCGCCACACGCGCGGCAAGATCGTCCTCGTCACCTGACGCCGAGCAGCGCCCGGAGCGTGATCCCGCTGGCCACCGAATCGGGCCGTTCGGCGACCAGGTCCGAGCCGGGACGCGCCCACTCGTCGCGACGCTTGATCAGCAGCCACTGCGGCTTCGGGCCCTCCGCGGTGCGCTGGAGGGCGAACCCGCCCCGCAGCTTCGCCCCGTGGAGCACGAACACCGCGTGGCCGCGCTCGAGCGCCGCCGGCCAGGGCACCCGCCCGCCCATCTCGTAGCTCCCGCGGTCCCAGATGATCACCCCGCCACCCCCGGTCCTCCCCTCGAAGTCGTTGTGGGCCAGCCCGTGGTCCTCCACCTCCACCGCCAGCCGGCGCACCGCGGGGTCGAGCGAGGGCCCGCGCGGCACCGCCCACGAGCGCATCACGCCGCCGACCTCCAGGCGCAGGTCGAAGTGGTGCGCCGTGGCCTGGTGCTCCTGGACGACGAACACCCCGGCCGCCACGCCGCGGATGGCGAACTGCTCGTGGCCCTCGACGCGCACCGGCTGTCCCGCACCCAGCTCGGCCCGCAGCTCGCGCAGCGACGCCGGCGGTCCCTCGGCATGAACGGCGAGGCTGCCGTCGTCGGCCTGCCGGACCCAGCCGCGTAGCCCGAGCGCCATTGCGCGACGGCGGATCGTCTCCGGATCGCCGGACGCCGCCTGCACCCGGCAGGCGGCGTCGGGCTCCATCCGCCGGGACGGGTCAGTGAGCCGGAACGAGCTTGCCGGCGGCGGTGACCGCGGGCCAGAAGCCGCCGAACTGGAAGATGCCGATGTTCGACGTCTCGCCGTGGCGCGTGTCGCTGACGTAGGTGTACAGCGGCCAGCCGTTGTAGGTCAGCTGCCGGGTGCCGTGGGACAGGCGGATCGATCCGACGAGTGAGCGCTTGACGCCGTGGCCCAGGCGCAGCGTGTGCGGGGCGGCCACCGCTGGCCAGACCGCCAGGCACTCGCGCACGGCCTGGCAGGAGTCCTTGCGCGGCTTGTCGGTGGAGAAGCCGTAGACGACGAAGCCGGCACCATCGACGAGGATGTCGCCGTAGCGATGGGTGTGGAGCAGCTGGAGCGTCGGCTTCGGCGCGCTGCGGGCGGATGCCGTCACGGCTCCGCTGGTCAGCACCCCAGCGAGGGTCAGCAGGGCGAGGACGATGCTCAGGGGACGGCGCACGGACTACCTCCGGGATTCGATGCGGGACGTGAGCCGCCGCGCGCCGGCCACGGCGACGGTGGGCGCATATTGGCAGTTCGTGCCACGGTGCGCCGCGATACCTGCTTGAATGAGTGCACGGGAAGGGGCCAAACCGGCAAGAGGAGATGAGGATGAGGCGAGGCGTCGTAGCTGTGGTGATGGTGCTGTCGGTGCTGGCGCTGAGCGCCGCCGCGGCGCAGGCGCAGGTCGACGAGCTCGAGGGGGCGCACCCGCTGGCCGGCATGCCGGCCGGGACCGAGTTCATCCACCTGGCGGCGGGCCCCTACAACGTGACGCCGGGGGCGAACCTCATCCTCACCCAGCTCGGGGGAGTGCCGAAGCCGACCGTCGACGGCTACATGCTCCGCATGTACCCGAACCTCCATTACGCGCTGCCGGACGGGAAGTGCTGCGGCGCCATTCCGCGGGTCGACGTCGTCCACCTGCACCACGGAGTGTGGTTGAGCGACGGCCAGGCCGGTGCAGGCGAAGGCAACTCTGAGCCCGGCGGGTTCTATCCGTTCATCGCCAGCGGCGAGGAGAAGACCATCTACCAGCTGCCGTCCGGCTTCGGCTACCCCGTCGCGGCCAAGGACCACTGGGTCTTCAACTACATGATCCACAACCTGACGAACCTCGGTAAGAAGGTCTTCGTCACCTACGACATGGACTTCCTCCCCGCCTCGGCGCCGGCGGCGGCGAACATCAGGCCGGTCCACCCGATCTGGATGGATGTGATGGACCACCACATCTACCCCGTGTTCAACGTCTACCGCCATAGCGGGAAGAACGGCAAGTTCACCTTCCCGGACATGGCGAAGAACCCGTACGGCGGCGGGGCGCCGCTGAACGAGTTCACGGTCGACCATCCGGGCACTCTGGTGGCGACCGCCGGGCACCTCCATCCGGGCGGGCTATACGACGATCTCGACCTCATTCGGTCGGGCGCCACTCCGCACGGGGGCGCGACGCCGGGCGCCGAGCCGAACTCGGTTCGACTGTTCCAGTCAAACGCGCATTACTGGGATCCACGCGGACCGATCTCCTGGGACATGGCCATGACCGGCACGCCGACGGACTGGCGACCGCAGGTGAAGGCGGGTGACGTGCTGCGGGTCAGCACCACCTACAACACGACGCGCGCCTCGTGGTACGAGTCGATGGGGATCATGGTGGTCTGGGAGGCGTGGAATGACGGGAGCGGGGTCGACCCGTTCACGCACAAGCTCGACGAGAACGGAAAGGTCACGCACGGCCACCTGGCCGAGAACGACAACCACGGTGGAGATGGGACCATCGGCTACACCGCGGCGGCGAAGCTGCCGGACTGTTCGCGGACCCAGGTGACGATCGCTCAGTTCCACTACCTGCCGGGCGACCTGCAGAAGAGCGCCGCCAATTGCATTCCGACGATCAAGCAGGGGCAGGCGCTCACGTTCTACAACGCCGACGCCAGCGCGTCGGCGCAGTTCAGCTTCCTCGGCGGCGGCAACACCGCGTACATGAGCTCGATCTTCCACACGGTCACCGCGTGCCAGAGCCCGTGCGGGCTGACCACCGGCATCTCGTATCCGCTGGCCAACGGGGCCGGGGGCTTTGACTCGGCCCAGCTCGGCTACGGCACCCCGGCTGCCGGACGGCTGACCTGGAGCACGCCGACGAACCTGAAACCCGGGGTCTACACGTACTTCTGCCGGATCCACCCGTTCATGCGCGGGGTGTTCCGGGTGATCGGCTGACGGACCGGAGGAGGCCGGCGCGGGGACGGGCGACTCAGCCCGCCCCGGCCGGCGTCCGCGCGTCCTTCGGTGCCGCGCGATCCGCGGCCGGCCGAGCCTTGGGGCGCGTGTCGTCCGGTTGGGCCGCAGCGACGAGCGCGGCCATCCCGGCCTCGATCCCCTGGCACAGCACATCGATGTCCGATGCGGTGTCGAGGTCGCCGGTGACGCCGAACTTGAACGCGCCGTCGTAGGAGAAGATCGCCACCCCGATCCGTACTCCGGTGGCGATCGGGACGTACGGCACCGTCTCGAGCATCCGCCGCCCGGTGAGGAACAGCGGCTGCTGCGGGCCCGGCACGTTGGTCGTCACCGTCTGGAGGCTCCGCTGGGGAACGCCGAGCGCGGCGCGCATGCCGAGGGCGAGCAGCAGCGAGGGCGCGAAGCCGGTCAGCGAGGTCAGCACCTCGCCGGCGACCGCCTGGTTCGATCGCTTCAGCCCGTCCATCTGGGCGCTGACCGCGCGCAGCTGTTCACTCGGATCCTCGATGCCGACCGGCAGGGTGGCGAACATCGCCGAGACGCGATTGTTGTACGTGCCCTGCTCGCCCGGGCGGCGTACCGACACCGGGACGAGCGTGCGCACCGTCACCTCGGCGGGATCCTCGCCGCGTGAGCGCAGCAGATCGGCGAAGCCGCGGGAAATGGCGGCCAGGACGACGTCGTTCACCGTCCCACCGAGACCGGCGCGCACCGCCTTGACATCGGTCAGCTGGGCGTGCGCCCACGACCAGCGCCGGTGCGGGCCGATCGGGCCGTTCAACGAGCTGGGCGGCGCGGGGCGGAGCAGGCCGCGCATCGCCGCCGTCCCCTTGACCGTGGCGCCGGCGAGCGCCATCACGTCGCGGGGAGCGCGAGCCATCCGCTGCAGCGCGCCGACCGCGTTGGCCGGACTGACCAGGCGCCGGGCGAGCGGCTGGGCGAGCAGGTCCGCGGCGGACGGCTCGGAGCGCGGTGTCCAGCGCGGCACCGGTGCCCGCACCGGGTCGCGCTCGGCGTCGAGCAGGACGGCGAGCAGGTCGGTGGCCGACACGCCGTCGACCATGCAGTGGTGGACCTTGGAGACGAGCGCCCAACGGCCTTCCTCCAGGCCCTCGGCCACCCACATCTCCCACAGCGGCCGGTTGCGGTCGAGCTGCTGACTCATCACGCGGCCGATGAGCGCGCGCAGCTCGCCCTCCCCGCCGGGGGAGGCCAGCGCCGTGCGCCGGACGTGGTAGCAGAGGTTGAAGTGAGGATCGTCGATCCACACCGCCGGCCCGAGCCGGAGCGGCGGGTAGGCGACCTTCTGGCGGTAGCGCGGGACGAGGTGGAGCTTGGCCTCCACCCCCTCGATCAGCTCATCGGCACTCGGCGCGGGCCCTTCGAAGATGCCCACCGAGCCGATGTGCATGTGGTTGACGTCGTTCTCGATCTCCAAAAACGACTGATCCTGCGAGCTCAGCGGCTCCATCGTCTCTCTCCCTTCGCCAGACACCGTCTCCACTCTAGATCTTTCCCAGTTCATCACGGTCAACCGGTAGGGTCGGGCCATGCCCCAGATCGAGACGCTGAACGGCCCGCTGTCCACCGATGAGCTCGGCACCGTGCTGATGCACGAGCACATCTTCAACCTGACCGCCGAGATCCAGATCGTGCACCCCGGCTTCAACGGCTGGGATCCGGAGGTGGAGATCCCGCAGGCTCAGGAGCAGCTGCGGGCGGTCAAGGCGGCGGGAATCGACACGCTCGTCGAGCTCTAGCCCGATCGGGCTCGGCCGTTCGCTGCCGCTCATCCGCCAGGCCTGCGAGGGCAGCGGGCTGAACGTCATCCTGGCCACCGGCCTCTACACCTACGACGTGCTGCCGCGGCCGTGGCACTTCGTCGGGCCGGGTACGCATGCTCGACGGCGAGGAGCCACTCGACGCGCTGATGCTCGGCGACCTGACCGATGGGATCGAGGGCAGCGGCGTCAAGCCCGCGATCCTCAAGTGCGCGATCGACGCCGCGGGGCTGACCGAGCACGTCGAGCGCGTGGTGCGCTCGGTCTGCCGGGTGCACCGCCAGACCGGCACGCCGATCTGCATCCACACCTCGGCGCCGCACGAGCGGGGTCGGGATGCGCTGCGGGTGCTCGCCGAGGAGGAGGTCGACCCGCGGCGGGTGATGCTCGCCCACTGCGGCGACACCACCGACCTCGGCTACCTGGAGGAGCTGGCTGGATCCGGCGCGCTGCTCGGCATGGACCGCTTCGGCCTGGACATCCTGCTGCCCGTTCGAGGAGCGGGTGGCGACCGTCGTCGCGATGTGCGAGCGCGGCCACGCCGACAGCTGGTGCTCTCGCAGGACGCGATGGTGCTTCACCGACTGGTTCCCGCCCGGCCTGCGCGAGCAGATCGCGCCCAACTGGCACTACCTGCACGTCATCCAGGACGTCGTGCCGGAGCTGCTGCGGCGCGGGGTCACGCCAGGAGCAGGTCGACCAGATGCTGCGGGAGAACCCGCGGCGGTTCTTCGCCGGCGCCGCGTAGCCGGCTAGCGCGCGGACCACCAGGGGCGGCCGCCACCGGCCGTGGACGGCGGCCGGCTTCGGCTCGTACAGCCGCAGGTAGAGCGAGAACGACCCAGCCGGCGCGGGGAGCCAGTTGGAGCGCTGGGCGGCGGGCGGGGCGCGGTGGGAGACGATGATCGTCAGCCCACCGTCACGGTCGCGCCGCAGCCTCGGAGTGCGATCGCCGAGGGAATACCGGTTCAGCGGGTTGGGATAGAACAGGATCCGCGAGTCGTACAGGGTCAGCGACCAGAACGCGGCGACCGGCGGCAGCTGGCCGGGCGCGAAGCGGACGCGGTAGGCGTAGCGGCCGTTCAACGGTCGTCGCTTCGAGTCGCGATCCTGGGTGAGGTACAGGGCGGTGGCGTTGGTGTTGGCCTCCAGGCCGATAGCCGCCACGAGCGCGCGGTCGAGCGTAATGCGTGCCGAAATCAGCGGTGTCGGGCGGTGTCGTCGCCCAGCCGAACCGAGCGATCCGGCGCGCGGCTGTGGCGCAACGCGGTCACCAGGGCGTTCAGCACGCTGTGGCCCTGCGCGGCAGCGGCCGTCTCGGCGCTGGGCCACGGCCGGGCTCGGTGGAGTGATGGGGGGCGGAGGAAACCCGGGCGTCACCAGGAAGGCCGGCGGCCCCGCAGCGCGCGAATGCGTGCAGCGCACAGCGATCCGTCGGCCGGCGGCGGATCGGCGGCCAGGTCGCTCCCGAGCGCGGTGAAGAAGGCGGTGCCCGTCGGCACCTTCACCGGCGTCCGCTTGGGGAACGCCGCCAGGACGAGCGGCGGCGTCCGCGTGCCGGTCTCGTACGCGGCGAGCGGCGTCACCGAGTAGCTGCTGGAGGAGCGCCACCGCGGCCGCCGTGTCGGCGGTGCCGGAGGCCAGCGTCCGTCCGAGCAGCAGCACGAGCTTCGTCGCCGGGCGGATGACGACGAGGCCGCTCGGCACCGTGCCCCGGTAGCCCGGCGGCACGAGCACCGCCGCTCTCCCGGTCCGGGCCGTACGCACCGTCGCCGAGGTACGCGGTGGCGTTCGTGAAGCCGTCGACGAGCTGGATCACCGAGTAGCGGCCACCGGTCGGCGGGGTCGTGATGACGATCGGCCCGCTGCTCAGGTCGAGCTGGTCCACCGAGTACAGCGTGTCGTGGTTCGGGGCGACGATCGACTGGACGTTGGTGTCGGCCAACTCGCCGATCGAGACCAGGGTGTTGCTTGCGGGAAGCTCTGGATCGTCAGGCGCTGGATGACGATCGGATAGCCGTACAGGTAGGCGGCCAGGTCGGTGGCGAAGTCTGCTCCGGCCGCCGAGCGCGGTCGCCGGCCGAGTCGCCGGTCAGCGTGCGCTCGAATCGGGCCCGAGCCGAGCCCAGCACGGATGCCTCGATCTTCGCCTCGCTCGCCGACGCCCGGCCGAGCGCGCAGGACGCGACCCCGGCGGCCACCGGCCGCCGCGCGCGCCAGGCCGGCGCCGAGGCTCGCGAGCAGCACGAGCCCGAGGGCTGTCCACCATCGCCGCCTCACAGCTGCAGCGACTTCACGGCCAGGAACTCCTCCAGGCCGAAGCGTCCGAGCTCCCGGCCGTGGCCGGACTGCTTGAAGCCGCCGAACGGAGCCTGCGGGTTGAACGCGCCCGCCGTTGATCTCGACCTGGCCGGTGCGGATCCGGCGGGCCACGCGCTTGGCTCGCTCCTCGTCGCCCGACCACACGCCGCCGGCCAGCCCGTAGTCGGTGGCGTTGGCGATCCGCACCGCGTCCGTCCTCGTCGTCGTAGGGCATGAGGACGAGCACCGGGCCGAAGATCTCCTCCTGGGCGATCGTCATCTCCGGCGTGACCTCGCAGAACACCGTCGGCGCGACGAAGTACCCGCGCTCCAGGCCCGCCGGTGGCTCGGCGCCGCCGGTCAGGAGCTTGGCCCCCTCCTCCTGCCCGCGCGCGATGTACCCGCGCACCCGCTCGCGCTGGGCCGCGGAGACCAGCGGGCCGAGCTTCGCCTCCGGGTCGAACGGGTCGCCGGGCGTGAAGTACTCCGCCACCGCGGCGGCGATCTGCTCCGCCTCGCCGAGCCGCTCCCGCGGGACGAGCATCCGGGTCAGTGCGCTGCAGGTCTGGCCGGAGTTCAGGAAGCACTTCGCCACGCCGTCGGTGATCGCCTCCTGGAGGTCGGCGTCGTCGAGGATGACGTTCGGCGACTTGCCGCCGAGCTCCAGCGCCACCCGCTTGACCGTCTCGCGCCGCCACCTCGCTCACCCGCCGCCCGGCCCGGGTGGAGCCGGTGAACGAGATCATGTCGACGCCGGGATGGGCGGCGAGCGCCTCGCCGACCACCGGGCCGTAGCCGGTGACGAGGTTGAACACTCCGGCCGGCAGGCCGAGCTCGTCGAGGATGTCGGCCAGCAGGAACGCGTTCAGCGGCGCCACCTCGCTCGGCTTGACCACGATGGTGCAGCCGGCGGCGAGCGCCGGCCCGACCTTGGCCGCGATCTGGTGCAGCGGGTAGTTCCACGGGGTGATCGCGCCGACGACGCCGACCGGCTCGCGCACGATCAGCGAGTTGCCGACCTCCTGCTCCCACTCGATCTCTGCCATCGCCTGCGGCATCGAGCCGAAGTCCATCGTCGGCAGCCCGGCCTGGATCATGTGAGCGAGCTGGATCGGCATCCCGACCTCCTGGGCGATCAGCGCGGCGATCGTCTCCATCCGCTCGCCGAGCGCCTGCGCGATCCGCGTGCACCACTCGGCGCGCTCCTCGGCACGGGCGTCTGCGACCACGTCTCGAACGCGCGCGCGGGCGGCCTGCACCGCGCGGTCGACGTCCTCGCGCGTCGCCCTCCGGGATCCGGCCCATCACCTCCTCGGTCGTGGAGTTGATCACCTCGATCGTGCCGGAGCCGCGTCGGCTCGCACCCACTCGCCGCCGATGTAGAGGCGGTCGCGGACCTGGACGCTGGATTCGGTGACGGTCATGCCGGTGACCTCCTGGGGGGCACTGGTGGCGGTGGCGGACGGGGTGGCGGCGGCGAGCGCCTCGGCGGTGCGGTGGGCGAGCGCCATGATCGTGATCATCGGGTTCGTGCCCGAGGAGGTGGGGAAGGCGCTGCCGTCGCCGATCCACACCCCCTTGGTGTCGTGGAGCTCACCCCACGGATCGGCGACGCTCGTCTGCGGGTCGTGTCCCCATCCGGCAGGTGCCCATCTGGTGGGCGGAGAACAGCTTCCAGCCGCCGGCCCGCAGCGGGATCCGCTGGATCCGCTCGACGAACGGCCGCGACGTCGTCGCCCCAGCGCCAGGTCGGCATCCCCGCCGCCAGCGGCGAGGATCTGGGTCGCGCCGGCCGCCTCGTGCAGGCGGACCTGGGCGTCGATCGCCCGGTGGGTGTTGCGCAGGTCGAGCTCGTCGGTGATCGCGTAGCTCGGGACCGCCATCCCGTCGGCGTCGATCGTCACCCGGCCGTGGCCGTGGTCGCGCAGCAGGCCGATGAACGAGGCGCCGTGACGGAAGTTGGCCATCAGCCGCTTGTGCGAGGGGCCGTCGGTCCACGGCACCGCGGAGGCGCCGACCGCCGTCGTGTACTGCGCGCCCTCGATCAGGAAGCCGTAGCCGTCCTCGACGTTCTCGAACTCGTGCACGAGGCCGGCGTGCGGCGCGCCCCGCCACGCCTGGGTGTCCTCGGCGTAGTAGCCGAACACCGCGGTGCAGGGATGCAGGCGCAGGTAGTCGCCGGCCGCCGGCCCGCCGATCCCCGAGCGCAGCAGCAGCGCCGGGGACTCGAGCGCGCCGCAGGCGACGACGACCTGGGGTGCGCGCACGGTGACCGCGGCGCTCGCGCCGGTCGTCTGGGTCGAGGTAGCGCGCCTGCACGCCGGCGGCCCGCCCGCTGCTCGACGAGGATCCGCTCGGCGAAGCAGCGGGTGAGGAGCGTCGCGCCGCGCTCGGACGCGTCCTGCAGGTAGGTCTTCGCGGTCGAGCGCTTGGACCCGGTCTGATCGCCGAAGCCGAGGAAGCCGGCGGTGTCGAAGCGAGTAGCGCTCCGGGTCGGTGTTGCGGTTGGTGTGGACGAAGTGCCAGCCGAGCGCCTCGCGCGCCGGCCTGCATCCGCCGCTGCGAGCCGTTCAGCTCCGAGCAGCGGTCGTTGACGCCGAGCCGCTCCCAGACCGCGTCGAGGTGGCGGTCGAACTCCGAGCCGGCCAGGCCCTCCAGGCCGTGCTCGCGCTCCCACTGCTCGCGGACCCACGGCGTGGTGCGCAGCGAGTTGGTCCAGTTGACGACGGTGCCGCCGCCGAGGCACGAGCCGGCCTGCAGCGAGACGTTCAGGTCGGCGGTCGGCTGCGGGCCGCCGCGCCAGAACAGGTTCTGGTAGGCCCACAGCTCGAGCTGCGGGAAGTCCGGCTCGTCGAAGTAGCCGCCGGTCTCCAGCACGACGACCTTCAGCCCGCGCGCGGAGAGCTCGCCGGCCATCACGCCGCCGCCCGCGCCCGAGCCGACGATGCAGACGTCGGCCTCGAGCGTCGTGTCGCCCTCCGGGACGCAGCGGCGTGAGCGGCTGCTCGGTCTGCGGCGGCGGCGCTGAGCGGCCCGGGGTAGCCGAACGTCGCCCAGTTCGGGTTCTGGCCCCGCTCGTCGGGCATGCCGTAGTGGAAGAACAGGCGTGAGGATCGTCAGCGCGCCGACGCCGGCGGCCGCGTCGGGCCCGAACAGCGCGACGTTGCGCATCAGCTGCTCGCGCGAGCGGCGCGAGGCGCGCACGAAGCCCTGCTCGCCGAGCGCGTCGAGCAGCTGCGCGAGGCCGGCCGGCTGCTCGGGCGGCATCGTGGCCAGCGGCTCCTCGATCGCGAGCTGGACGCCGAGGTCGCTCGCCTGGCGGGCGAAGAAGCCGTCGGGGTCGGGATCGTGCTCGACCGCCGGCACGACGGTGTCGCACACCGCGCTCAGCACCTGGCGCTGGGTCTCGCTCAGCTCGCTCATGTCTCTGACCTCTCTCGTCGGTGGCCTCCTCCTCTGCAGTGGATACCGGCCGCGCGCGGCGGCTTGTCAAGCGTGGTGCAGGCGCGCCGAGCTCCGGGTATGTTCGCGGGTGACGTCCAGCGTCGAGAGGAGAGCGATGGGTGCCACCAGCACGACCGGCCGGGTGCCGGTCCCGCGCGACCGGGAGAACGACTACACGCGCGAGGCGGCGGCCCGCCGCGCCGAGTTCGCGCGCGAGCGGACCGGGCGCCTCGCTCGAGCACGTGTCGAGCTACTCGTTCGACCCGCACGATCGCGGCCGGCAACATCGAGCAGTTCGTCGGCGTGGCGCAGGTGCCGATCGGCCTGGCCGGGCCGCTGCTGGTCAACGGCGAGCACGCCCAGGGCGAGTTCTACGTGCCGCTGGCGACCGCCGAGGGGACGCTCGTGGCGAGCTACAACCGCGGCATGCGGCTGCTGTACGAGGCCGGCGGGGTGACGACGACGATCATGGCCGACCACATGCAGCGCGCGCCGGCGTTCCTGTTCCCGAGCGCGCGCGAGGCGCGCGCGTTCGGCGAGTGGCTGAACGAGCACTTCGACGAGATCAAGGCCGCGGCCGAGACGACGACCCGCTCGGGCCGGCTGCAGGAGATCGAGCAGTACAGCGCCGGGCGGATCCTCTACACGCGCTTCAACTACACGACCGGCGACGCCGCCGGGCAGAACCTGACCGGCAAGGCCACCCAGGCCGCGTGCCGCTGGATCGTCGAGCACAACCACGACGATCGAGCGCTACTTCCTGGAGTCGAACTTCGCCACCGACAAGAAGAGCTCGCAGGTGAACATGCTGCGCACGCGCGGCAAGCGGGTGATCGCCGAGGCGGACGTCCCCAACGAGCTGTTCCGCAGCGGTGATGCGCTCGGACACCGAGCTGATGTACCGGGCCCGCCAGGTGTCGAACCTCGGCGGCTTCATGTCCGGCGTCAACAACAACGGCGCGCACTCGGCCAACGGGATCACCGCGATGTTCATCGCCACCGGCCAGGACGCGGCGAACGTCGCCGAGTCCTCGGCCGCGTTCGTCTACGCCGAGCTGCGCGAGAACGGCGACTACTACTACTCGGTGACGATCCCGTCGCTGATCGTCGCCACCTACGGCGGCGGCACCGGCGCTGGCCACCCAGCGCGAGTGCCTGGAGCTGCTCGGCTGCTACGGCGCGGGCAAGGTGCGCAAGCTGGCCGAGATCGTCGCCGCGACCGTGCTGTGCGGCGAGCTGTCGCTCGGCTCGGCGATCGTCGCCGAGGAGTGGGTCGAGGCCCACGACCTGTACGGACGCAATCGATGAGAAGAGGAGAGACCAGATGACGAACTTCGCAGAGGTGCTGAGCGAGGCGGCGGCGGCCGACCCCGAGCACCGGCGGTCAAGCTCGACGACATCGATGCTGAGCTACGGGATGCTCGACGCAGGCGGTCGCCGCGGGCGGCCGGGCTGCATGCGCGCACACGGGCGTGCAGCGAGGGCGACCGGGTCGGGATGCAGCTGCCGAACGTGCCCGTACTTCCCGATCATCTACTTCGGCGCGCTGCGGATCGGCGCCGTCGTGGTGCCGATGAACCCGCTGCTCAAGGACCGGCGAGGTCGCCTACCACCTGTCGGACTCGGGCGCCAAGGTGATGCTCGGCTGGCACGGCTTCGCCGAGGCGGCGCAGGGCGGCTGCGAGGAGGCCGGCGCGGAGTGCGTGCTCGTCGAGCCGGGGAAGTTCGAGCAGCTGCTCGGCGAGGCCGAGGCGGTCGAGGAGGTCGTCGACCGCGCGCGAGGACGACGACCCGGCGGTGATCATCTACACCTCGGGCACCACCGGCACCCCGAAGGGCGCGACGCTGATGCACCGCAACCTGCGCGACGGCGCCGACATCGCGCGGGAGCTGGTCGACGCCGGTCCCGACTGGGTCGGCGTCGCGACGCTGCCGCTGTTCCACGTGTTCGGGATGAACTCGGTGATGAACGTGGCGGTTCGCTCGCGCGGGCTGATGACGCTCGTGCCCGCGCTTCGAGCCCGGAGAAGGTGCTCCAGGTCATCGAGCGCGACCACGCCAACTCGTTCGCCGGCGTGCCGACGATGTACTCGGCGCTGCTGCACCACCCCGAGCGGGAGAAGTACGACGTCTCCACGCTCGAACCTGTGCGTCAGCGGCGGCTCGGCGCTGCCGGTCGAGGTGCTGCGCGGCTTCGACGAGGCGTTCGGCGCCAAGATCCTCGAGGGCTACGGCCTGTCGGAGACGACCGGGATGGGCACGTTCAACACGCCCGACCGGGAGCGCAAGCCGGGCTCGATCGGCACGCCGGTGGGCGGGACGGAGATCCGGCTGGTCGACTCCGAGGACAACGACGTGCCGGACGGCGAGCCGGGCGAGCTGGTGATGCGCGGGCCGTTCGTGATGAAGGGCTACTGGGAGCGCGAGGAGGCCACCGAGGAGGTGATGCGCGGCGGCTGGTTCCACACCGGCGACATCGCCACCCGGGACGAGGACGGCTTCTACTTCATCGTCGACCGCAAGAAGGACCTGATCATCCGCGGCGGCTACAACGTCTACCCGCGCGAGATCGAGGAGGTGCTGTACGCCCATCCGGCCGTGCGCGAGGCGGCGGTGCTCGGAGTGCCGCACGAGTCGCTCGGCGAGGAGGTCGGTGCCGCGGTCGCGCTCAAGGAGGGCGAGAGCGTCTCGGTCGAGGAGCTCCGCGCGTACATGAAGGAGAAGGTGGCGGCCTACAAGTACCCGCGCGTGATCTGGCTGGTCGACGAGCTGCCGAAGGGCCCGACCGGCAAGATCCTCAAGCGGGAGATCGAGGCGCCGGCCGACGTGCAAGGCGCGAAGGCGTAGGTCTGACGATGCCGCCGTGGAGCACGAGTTCGACGCCGTCGTGGTCGGCGCGGGGCCGTCGGGGGAGATCGCGGCCGGACGGCTGGCCGACGGTGGTCTGCGGGTGGCGATCGTCGAGGAGCGACCTCGTCGGCGGCGAGTGCTCGTTCTACGCCTGCATGCCCTCCAAGGCGCTGCTTCGCCCGGGCGAGATCCTCGCCGAGGTGCGGCGTATCCCGGGTGCGGCCCAGGCGGCGAGGGGCGAGCTCGACGTGCCGGCCGCCCTGGCCCGGCGCGACGAGGTGATCCACGACCTCGACGACTCAGGGCAGGTGCCGTGGCTGGAGCAGAAGGGGATCACGCTGTGCGCGGGGGGCGGCGCGGCTCGAGGGCGAGCGGCGCGTCCGGGTCGGCGACGAGGTGCTGGTCGGCCGAGCGTGCGGTCGTCCTGGCACCCGGCAGCGCCGCGCTCGTCCCGCCGATCCCGGGCCTGGCGGAGGCCGCCGCCTGGTCGAACCGCCAGATCACCACCGCCGAGCGGGTCCCGGAGAGGCTGATCATCCTCGGCGGCGGCGTGGTGGGCGTCGAGATGGCGCAGGCGTGGCGCTCGCTTCGGCGCCGAGGTGACGGTCATCGAGGCGCTCGACCGGCTGATCGCCCGAGAGGAGCCGAGGGCCGGCGAGCAGGTGCGGTCCGCGCTCGAGGCGGCGGGGGTGCAGGTCAGCCTCGGCGTCAAGGCGACCGCGGTCCGTGGCCGCGTCGAGGGATCCGACGGGGTGACGGTCGAGCTGGAGGACGGCAGCGAGTTCTCCGGAACGCATCTGCTGTTGGCGATCGGTCGCCACCCGCGCACGGACGAGCTCGGACTGGATGCCGTCGGGCTCGAGCCGGGCCGGCCGATCCCGGTCGACGATCGCCTGCGTGTCCCGGGCCACGACTGGCTCTACGCGGTGGGAGACGTCAACGGCCGTGCTCTGCTCACCCACGCCGGCAAGTACCAGGCCCGCGTCGCCGCCGACGTCATCCTCGGCCGCCCGGCTCGGCTAGACCCGCTCGCGGACGGCGCCGGGAGCCCGCGCGTCATCTTCACCGACCCGCAGGTGGCCGCGGTCGGCGACACGCTGGCCGGTGCGCAGGCGGCCGGGCGAAACGTCGAGGCGATCGACCTGGACACGAGCGGCTCGGCGGGCGCCAGCTTCATCGGGCGCAACACCCCGGGCACCTCCCGGTTCGTGATCGACGTCGACCGCCGGATCCTGGCCGGCGTCACGTTCGTCGGCTTCGAGGTGGCGGACTTCCTCCAGGCGGCGACGGTGGCCGTGGTCGGCGAGGTGCCCCTGGAGCGGTTGGCCCACGCCGTCGCCCCGTTCCCCACCCGCAGCGAGCTGTGGCTCTACCTGATCGAGGCGTTCGAGTCACGGCACGACTTGAGCCTCCACGCGGCCTCAGGCTGACGGGCGCGAGGGGTCAGGCGGGTCAGCCGAGCGTTCCGACGGGGGGGGCGGCGGCCGGCGGCGGGCGGCGCCTCGACCACCACCCGGCAGCCCCGGCGGGGCGCGGCCGTGACGTGGCGCAGCCGAGCGCGTTCGGGCCGGGGGTCGGCCGCCCGCAGTCGCACGTGCGAGAGCACCGTGCGGAGGATCACCCGCATCTCGAACTGGGCGAACGTCGCCCCGATGCACCGGCGCACGCCTCCGCCGAACGGGATCCACGTGTACGCACCGGGGGGCTCCCCGAGGAATCGCTCGGGCCGGAACTCGTCCGGATCGGGGTACAGATCGGGCCGGAAGTGGATCCCGGTGATCGAGGGCATCACCAGGGTGCCGGCCGGCAGCCGGTAGCCCCCGAGCTCGACCTCCCGCGTCAGCCGGCGTGCGACATCGCTGACCACGGGCCGGATCCGCAGGACCTCCTTGATCGTCGCATCCAGGTACTCGTCCCCGTCGTCCAGCGAGTTGGTCAGGCGCTCGAGCACGGCCGGGTGGCGCAGGAGCCGCTCGAAGCACCAGGACAGGGCGGTGGCGGAGGTCTCGTGGCCCGCGCCGAGCACGGTGACGAGCTCGTCGCGCAACTCGGTGCGCGTCATTCGCTGCCCGGCCTCGTCGGTCGCGTCGAGCAGCAGGGAGAGGACGTCGCTGCGCTCGGTCCGGTCCGGGCTCGCGCGCCGCCGCTCCACCTCCTCGTGCAGGAACGCGTCCAGGTCGGATCGCGCCCGCTTGAACCGCGCCCACGGGCTGAGCGGCCCGAGATCGCGGCGAGCAAACTGGAACATGCTGATCGGCGTCGCGCGGTCGGCGAACCGGGCCACCAGCACCTGGGCCCGCTCGGACCGCTCGAGCTCACGCACCCCGAACACGACCCGGAGGATCACCTCGAGCGTCACCCGGCGCATCCGCTCGTGCAGCGCGAACGGCTCGCCGAGCGGCCAGCGTTCGATCTCATCCTCTGTCAGTGCCTGGATCTCCTCTCGCCAGCGGCGCAGGTTCTCCCCATGGAAGGGAGCCAGCAGCAGCTTGCGCTGGCGCAGGTGCTCCGCGTCGTCGAGCGTCAGCACCGACGAGCGCCCGACCGACGGCTCCAGCACCGGCGCGTTCGCCTCCCCGGCGTGGAACGTCGCCGGGTCGCCCGTGAACACCTGGTGCACCAGCTCCGGGTCTCCCACGTTGACGATCAGTCCCAGGCCGGGAAACCGCGAGCGCGTCAGCGGCCCGAAGCGCCGCCCGAACCACAGCGGGTACCCGATTGGGTCCAGCGCGTAGCAGATGCCGTTGACGATCCCTGGCACCCGGCCGCCCGGAAGGTCGTAGACCGACTGCATCTTCGAAGCGTATCCCCGTCCGGCTCATCGATCCGGCAACAAGGGAACGGTGATCCCGGCGTCCTGGCCGACGAGTACCCCACGCGTGATGGCGCCGGTGCCGAACCTCGCTCGGACCCGGTCGATCGCTCCATCGACATCCGGGGGCTCCAACGGAGCCATCCGAAGCTGGCTGCCAAGATCCGCATCGAGGTTCGTCAGGGCCACCCCGACCAGGGTGCAACCCCGGCGGCGGATGAGCGGCTGCGCCTCGTGCAGCAGCGCCAGGGCCGCGGCGAGCACCACGTGGGTGCGCGTGGTCGGCTCGCGCAGCGTGCGCGACCGCGTCGCGCGAGCGAAGTCGGCGAACCGCAGGCGCAGAACGACCGTCCGGCAGCTCCGGCGGGCATCCCGCAGCCGCCGGGTGACGCGGTCGACCAAGCCGGTGAGCGCCACGGTCAGCTCCGCCTCGCTGCGCGGCCGGCGTCCGAGGGCGCGCTGGGCGCCGATCGACCGCCGCCGCTGCCGGGTGCGCACCGGGCGGGGGTCGTGCCCATTGGCCAGGGCATGGAGGTGGCGGCCCACCGCCCGCCCGACGAGCCGCTCGAGCCACTCGCGCCGACATGTGGCGAGCTGGCCGACGGTGTCGATCCCCGCGGCGTGGAGCCGTGGCCCCGTCGCCCGGCCGACCCCCCAGACCGTCTCGACCGGCAGGGGGTGCAGGAACTCCAGCTCGCGGTCCGGCTCGACCACCAGCAACCCATCGGGCTTGGCGGCCGCGCTGGCCATCTTGGCCAGGAACTTCGTCCGGGCCAGGCCGACGCTGATCGGCAGGCCGACCTGCTCGCGAACCTCCCGGCGGATCCGCCGGGCGATCTCGAGCGGTGTGCCGTTGATGTGCTCCTGGCCCCGCACGTCGAGAAATGCCTCGTCGATGGAGATCGCCTCGACCGTCGGCGCGTGGCGCTCGAGCACCTCGAACACGGCGCGGCTGGCCTCGACGTAGGCGGCCACCCGCGGCTGCACGACAGCGGCGTACGGGCACAGCCGGCGTGCCTCGTTCACCCCCATCGCAGTTCGTACGCCGCAGCGCTTGGCCTGATAGCTGGCCGCCAGCACCACCCCGCCGCCGACGATCACCGGCCGGCGGAACAGCCGTGGGTCATCGCGCTGCTCCACCGCGGCGTAGAACGCATCGAGGTCGGCGTGGAGGATCGATGCGCACGGCACGAACACATGTTCGCTCGGAGCCCGGACGGATGCCGCATGAGAAACTGCCGGCCGTGAGCTCGGAGACGTTCCGCGACGGGTTGCTCGCCGACCAGGTGGCGATCGTCAGCGGCGGCGGCAGCGGGATCGGCCGGGCGACGGCGATGGAGCTGGCCCGGCTCGGCGCGCAGGTGATCGTGTGCGGACGGCGGAGCGAGCCGCTGGCCGAGACCGTGGAGCTCGATCCCGCGGGGCGGATCGCCGCCGAGACGTGCGACATCCGGGAGGAGGATCAGGTCGAGCGGCTGGTGGAGGCGGTACTCGCGCGCCACCGGCGAATCGACGTCCTGGTCAACAATGCCGGTGGTCAGTACCTCTGTCCCGCCGAGGAGATCACGCCGAAGGGATTTCGCACCGTCATCCGGCTCAACCTCGAGGGGACGTGGCTGATGACCCACGCTGTGGCCACGAAGGCGATGATCCCGGCCGGGTCGGGGCGGGTGATGAGCGTGACGATCTCCCCGCACCACGGCCTGCCCGGCATGGCGCACTCGAGCGCCGCCCGGGCCGCGGTCGAGAACCTGATGCGCGTGCTGGCCATCGAGTGGGCGCGGTTCGGAATCAAGCTGAATGCCGTCGCGGCGGGACAGTTCGCCACCGACACGCTGCTGACGAAGTACCCGCAGCAGATCGTCGACACCCTCGCCTCGACGGTGCCGGCCGGCCGGCTGGGTGCGCCGGAGGAGATTGCGGCGCTGGTCGCCTACCTGGCCTCCCCGGCGGCCGACTTCGTCTCCGGGGCGGTGCTGACGATCGACGGCGTGCGCGACGACTGGGTCGGGCCGTGGCCGCCCGCGCTCGCCGCCGATGCCGAGGGGCGCCCGCTCGCCGAGCAGCGCCGGTCACCGGTCGGCCGCAGCCGTAGCCTCGAGGCGTAGGATCGGCAGGGGTTCCGGCGAGCGAGGAGGAGGATCGATGAGCACACCGCTGGCGATGCGAGCCCGCGATGCGGTCGCGGTGGCGACGGCCCGCCTGCCCTCGGGAGGCCCGCGGCCGTACGCCGATCCGCCGGCCGGCAGCGGACTGCGACCCGTCATGGGCGATCCCGGTCCTCCGCTGGTCGGCCACACGCTCGACTTCCTGCGCGATCAGCTCGGGACGGCCCGACGGTTCCGCGTCCGCTACGGGAACCTGTTCTGGACGAACGGTCTGGGCACGGAGATCATCTCGGTGCTCGGCCCCGACGCCATCGGGGCGGTGTTCGCCAACCGCGACGGCGCGTTCAGCAGCCGCGACGGGTGGGGGTACTTCATCGGCCCGTTCTTCGACCGCGGCGTGATGCTGATGGATGGCGAGGAGCACCGCCACCATCGCCGGATCATGCAGCAGGCGTTCCGCCACGAGCGGCTCGTCGGCTACCTGGCGGCGATGCAGCCGGTGATCGCCGGGGGCATCGAGCGCTGGCCCGCCGGCGAGGGGTTCCGGCTGTACCGCGCGGCCAAGCGCCTGACGCTCGACGTCGCCACCCGCGTCTTCGTCGGCGAGGAGCTCGGCCCGGAGGCCGACCGCATGAACCGCGCCTTCATCGACGCGGTCGTCGGCGGCAACACTCCGCTGCGCGCCGACTTCCCGGTCGGCCGCTGGCACCGTGGCCTCGAGAGCCGGCGCTGGCTCGAGCGCTACTTCGGCGAGCGCCTGCCGGATAAGCGCGCGGGCACCGGCGAGGACCTGTTCAGCGTGCTCTGCCACGCCGAGACCGAGGACGGCGAGCGCTTCGCCGACGAGGACGTCGTCAACCACATGATCTTCACGCTGATGGCCGCGCACGACACGAGCACCATCACGCTGGCGATGATGGCCTACTACCTCGCGCGGCATCCCGAGTGGCAGGAGCGCCTGCGGGAGGAGTCACGGGCACTCCGTGGCGGCACCGTGACGCACGCCGATCTCGAGGCGTTGGAGAGCCTGGACCTCGTGTTCCGCGAGACGCTGCGGATGAACGCGCCGGTCGGGATCGTGGCGCGCCAGGCAGTCCGCGACGTCGAGCTCGACGGCTACTACATCCCGGCCGGTGCCCGGCTGACGCTCGGCATCTACGCGACGCAGCGGTCCGAGCCGTGGTGGGACGATCCGGATCGCTTCGACCCCGAGCGGTTCAGCCCGGAACGGCGGGACGACGCTCGCTACCGGCACAACTGGATCCCGTTCGGCTCCGGCGTCCACAAGTGCATCGGCATGCACTTCGGCGCGATGGAGGTGAAGGCGATCCTCCACGCGATGCTGCTCCGCTTCCGCTGGACGATTCCGCCCGGGTACGTGCCGCCGCTCGACTACGCGACCGGCCCCTATCCGGGCGACGGCCTCCCGGTTCGGCTCAGCCGCCTGTAGCCCGCGCGCTACAGCTCGCGCAGCGCGGGCAGGAGCTCGGACTCCGCCCAGGAGATGAAGCCCTCCTGGTGCTCGGCACCGATCTGGACGATGGCCACCTCGGTGAAACCCGCCTCGACGTACGGCTTGACCGCGTCGACGTGCGCCTGCACGTCCGGACCGCAGGAGAGCGCCTCGGCCACCTGGTCGGGCGTGACGAACTGGGTCGCCGCGTCAAAGCTCTCGGGGTTGGGGAGATCGGCGTTCACCTTCCAGCCGAGCCCGAACCAGCGGAATTGCTCATGGGCGCGCCGGATGGCGGCGTCCCGGTCCTCGTCGTAGCAGATGGCGATCTGGCCGACCTTCGGCTTGCCCTGCCCGCCGGCCGCCTCGAAGCGCTCGACGAGATTGGACTCCGGCTCGACGGCGATCATGATGTCCGCCCGCTCGCCGGCCAGGCGGCAGGAGTCGGGGCCGGACACCGCGATGCCGACCGGCACGCGCTGCTCGGGTAGGTCCCACAGCCGCGCCTGCTCCACGTCGAAGTGGCGGCCGCGGTAGTTCAGGCTCGACTCGCCGTCGAACAGCGCGCCGATGATGTCGATCGCCTCGCGGAGCATCTGATGGCGGAGGCCGACGGCGGGCCAGCGCTGTCCGACCACGTGCTCGTTGAGGTTCTCCCCGGCGCCGAGTCCGAGCCGGAAGCGCCCGCCGGACAGGATGGCCACGGTGGCAGCCTTCTGGGCCACGACCGCGGGGTGGTAACGGATGGTCGGGCAGGTGACGTAGGTCATCAGGCCGATCCGCTCGGTCGCCTGGGCGGCGGCGCCGAGGATCGACCACGCGTAGCCGGAGTGACCCTGCGCCTCGAGCCAGGGCTGGTAGTGGTCGCTGATCACCGAGAAGTCGAAGCCGGCCCGTTCGGCGAGCTGGAGGTCGCGCACGAGCTGGTCGGGGGGCGACTGCTCGCACATCATCGTGTAGCCGAAGTTCGTCACGCCGTGGACTTACCCGGGGCGCGATCGGCTTAACGCGTCACGCCGGGGCCGGTTGGACCGTGGATGTCGTGCGGAGCCGATTTCGGGCTCACGCGGGGGCGATCGGTGCGTCCGCCGCGTCCGCCACCATGCCCCGCCCGTGACGCCGTCGAGTCCCCTCCGCCCCTGGCAGCAGCAGGCCCTCCGCGCGATGGACACGTGGTCGGCTGGGCCGTTCCTCGTCTCGGCTGCCCCGGGCGCGGGCAAGACGAGGCCGGCTCTCGAGCTGGCGGGCCGCGAGCTGACCGCCGGTCGAGTCACGTCGATCCTCGTCGTCTGTCCCACCGCGCCGCTCACCCGCCAGTGGGCACGGGCGGCGAGCCGCCTGGGCCTGGAGCTGGCTCCCGACGCGCCGACGCCTCGCCCGCCGCGCGGCTTCCACGGCGTCGCCGTCACCTACGCGCGGATCGCTCGCTCCCCGTCCGCCTGGGCGAGGGCCGTGCGACCCGACACGCTCGTGGTGGCCGACGAGGCGCACCACCTGGGCGAGGAGCTGAGCTGGGGCGAGTCGTTCGTCCGGGCCCTGGGGAGCTGCCGGCGCTGGCTGCTCCTCTCCGGCACCCCGTTCCGCTCGGATGCCGCACCGATCCCCGGCGTGCGCTATGACCGCGGCGGCCTGGCCGAGCCCGACGTCACCTACACGTATGCCGAGGCCGTGCGCGATGGGGTGTGCCGGCCGGTGGCGTTCATCGCCTACGACGGCACCCTGTCGTGGCGGAGCGGAGACGACGTGATCGAGGCCGGCTTCGACACCGTGCTCAGCGGACGCGAGGCGAGCCGCCGCTACCGGACCGCCATCTCCACCGAGCTGCCCGACGGACTGCCGCGGATCCTCCGCGAGGCCGACGCGCGGCTGCGCCAGGTGCGCCGCGCGCACGCCGACGCCGGCGGACTCGTCGTGGCGGCCGACGCCGATCATGCCCGGCGGATCGCGGCCCTGCTTCGCGAGGCGATCGGCCGCACGCCGGTCGTCGTGCTGCACACGGATCCGCGCGCCGCGGCCAGGCTCGCCGACTTCACCCGCGCCAGTGACCCATGGATCGTGGCGGTGAACATGGTGTCCGAGGGCGTCGACATCCCGCGCCTGCGCGTCGGCGTGTACGCGACCGCGGCCAAGACGCCACTCGTCTTCCGCCAGATCGTCGGTCGGTTCGTGCGGACGATCCCCGGTCAGCCGGCGGAGCCGAGCTGGCTCTACATCCCGGCCGACCCGGTCCTCCGCGACCACGCCGCCTCCGTCGAGCAGGAGCTCCGACACGCCCTGCGCCCGGATGAGGAGCGATGGGACGAGCCGCCCGAGCGCGACGAGAGCGAGCGAAGCGAGGCCCCGGCCTTCGTGCCGCTGAGCGCCGACGTAGCGCCCCAGATGACGCTGTTCGGCCCGCCGCCGGCCGCCACGGCGACCGCTGCCGCCCCGCCCGCGCCGGCGCCCGCCCCGGCGGAGGAGGAGCTGCCGGCCTTCGAACGACGGGCCCGGCTGCGCGATGAGCGCCACCGGCTCGTCTCCGAGGTCCGCCGCCGCGACGGGACGAGTCACCGCGAGGTCAACGCGTGGCTCAACCGGACGCTCGGGATCCAGAGCGTCGAGCAGGCGACGCTGGATCAGCTCGAGCGCTCGGTGGAGCTGCTGATCGGAAAGCTGAGCGGGCGGCGGAGTTAGGCGCCGCTCGATCGCGGCGAGCGCGACGAACCGCCGGAGCCCGAGGACCGCGACGACCCGCCGGAGCCGGACGAGCGCGAGGACCGGCCCGAATTCGACGAACGCGACGATCCGCTCGGCCGCGATCCCGACGACCCCGAGGAGCGCGATCCCGAAGATCCCGACGACCGCGACCCCGAAGACCGCGACCCCGAAGACCCCGAGGACCGGGACGACCGCGACGCCGAGGACCGCGAGGCCGCCGAGGACGACGTGCGCGACCGCGTGCTCGCCGAGCGACTCCGGCTCGCGCGGCGGGTCGTGCCGCCGCGGAGCGCCCGCGGCACCTCGGCCCGCACGATCTCCTTGACCAGCCGAGCGATCTCGGCCTCCAGGAACTTGGCCATCCGCTCCTCCTGGCGCCGGATCGAGCGGGCCAGCTGAGCGCTCTCCTTGTCGCCCACCTCGCCGGCGAACGTCTCGATGCGGTGGTAGAGCGCGATCTCCACGTGCTCCTCACGGAACTCCTCCTGCGCGTTGCGCAGGTGGGTCTCGGCCTGGCTGGTCACCGCCGCCCGGGCGGTTCCGACCTGGCCCTTCACCGCGGCCACCGCCTTGCCCGCCACCTCGCCGACCACCGTGGGCACACCCGGCACCTGCGGGCCGGTCGCCGGCACGGCGCCGCCCAGCTTCTTGATCCGGGACAGCACCTGACGCTTGTGGTCGCGCGTCTCGGTGAGGTGCTCGCGTAGACGCTTCTTGTAGGAGGCCTTCTCGGTCAGGGTGATGTGCGCCGTGAGATCTGCCTCGAGCTCAGCCTCCTTGGCGTACGCCTCACTCAGCCACTGCACCAATCGGGTGTCGCGCTCGTTCAGTGTTCGGTCCTCGGCCATCCGCTCCTCTGTTCTATCGCGTTGTCGTGTCAGGCGGCCGGCGACTAGCCGGTCGCCTCTCCGGCGCTCGCCGCGCGCGCCTTCAGCTCCACCTCGACCGCGCTCACCACGGTCGTCCGCCGGCGAGTCGCCGCCTCGTACAGCTCGATCGCCGCCAGCTCGGCAGCGGAGCACTCGGTCAGCCGCTGGATGACGTCCGCCGCGGTCAGCTGGGGGTAATCCTCCCACGGAGGGTCGATCCGCACTTCGGCCCCGGCGCCGTCCTCGGCTCCGGGCTCGGCGAACGACTCAACGAGTACGGGCTCCGTGTCGACGTGTCCGCTCACCACCTCCGGCTCGTCCGGGGGTGCAGCAGGCTCGGGCTGTCGCACCTCCGGCTCCGGCGGCGCCTCGCGCACCGAGACGCGCGGATCTCCGAGCTCGAATTCGGCCCGGGGATCGCGTGACGCCGGCTCATCGCGCGAGACCGGCTCACGCTCCTCCGCCGCCTGACTCGGAAACGGCCGATCCGGCTCCGCTCCGTTGCTGGCGGCGCCACCGAGCCCGGGGACGAACGTCTCGACGGTCCGCCAGGCGAGGCCCGCCGCACGCTCGGTGAGACCGAGGGCCAGGCGGGCGCTGCTGACTCCCAGGCGCAGGGGAAGCGTGATCAACCCGGTGGGCATCACGGGCGTATTACCCCCTGCCCGAGAACTAAACCGGCCAGCCGGATCGTTGACGAGCCCAGGGCTCGGATAAGGTGCCGGGCGCAGGTCATGCATCGGGAGAGGACACAGCGCGGACGGGAGGCACGATGGTGGAGCTCGACCTGAAGGCGCTGCTCGACCCGCGGACGGTGATCGGGGGCGCGACGAAGCTCGCCGAGCGGTTCGGGGACGAGGCCTACTTCGCCGCGCTGTGCGTGCGCAGCGGCCTGGTCGGCCCCGAGCTGCCGCACAAGACCGCTCAGCAGCTGATGGGGCTCGAGCGGTTCGGCCTGCTCGGCGGCGCCCTGGTGGCGGCCGCCGTCCGCCACGGCGATCGGACCGCGGTGATCGATGAGCGCGGCGAGATCACCTACCGCGATCTAGACCGTCATTCGAACGCGCTGGCCAACGCGTGGCACGAACGGGGACTCGAAGCCGGCCAGGGCGTGGCGATCCTCGTGCGCAATCATCGGGGCTTCCTGGAGGCGGTATTCGGGGCGCTGAAGTGCGGGGCGCGAGTCGTCCTGCTGAACACGTCGTTCGCCGGACCGCAGATCCGTGAGGTCGCCGAGCGCGAGGGGACCCATCTGCTCGTGGTGGACGACGAGTACATGGAGGTGCTCGAGGGCGTCGAGGTCGAGCACGGAACCTTCCGCGCGTGGACCGACGACGAGTCCGACGGGGAGGACACGCTCGAGGGCCTCATCCGCCGGGCGAGCGACGACGCGCCCAAGCGCCCGAGCGCCACGGCCAAGATCACGATCCTGACCAGCGGGACGACCGGCACCCCGAAGGGGGCGCCGCGCTCGGAGCCTCGGTCGCTGTCGCTGATCGGCGGCCTGCTCGGCAAGGTCCCGTTCCGCGCGCGGGAGACGACTGAGCTGTGCGTGCCCATGTTCCACGCGCTCGGCTTCATGCAGGCGATCGTCGCCGTCGCGCTCGGGTCGACGCTCGTCGTGCGCCGGCGATTCGATCCCGAGCAGACCCTCGACAGCCTCGAGGCGCACCAGGCAACGGCGATGGTCGTCGTACCGGTGATGCTCAGCCGGCTGCTCGATGCCGGCACCGATCAGATCCGCGAGCGCGACCTTTCGAACCTCCGGATCATCTTCGTCAGCGGCTCGGCCCTCGGCGCCGAGACGGCCAACCAGGCGCTCGACGCGTTCGGGCCGGTCGTCTACAACCTGTACGGCTCGACGGAGATCGCGTACGCCACGATCGCCACACCCGAGGACCTGGAGGCCGAGCCCTCGACCGCGGGCCAGGTCGTCCGCGGCTCGGTGGTCAAGATCCTCGACGAGGACGGCAACGAGTGCCCGGCCGGGGAGAGCGGCCGGATCTTCGTCGGCAACCTCTCGCAGTTCGAGGGCTACACCGGCGGAGGCAGCAAGGACTCCGTGCAGGGCCTGATGTCCTCCGGCGACGTCGGCCACTTCGACGACGCGGGACGGCTGTTCATCGACGGCCGGGACGACGAGATGATCGTCTCAGGCGGGGAGAACGTGTTCCCGGCCGAGGTCGAAGAGCTGCTGGCCGGTCACCAGCAGATCAAGGAGGCGGCGGCGATCGGGGTACAGGACGAGCAGTTCGGCCAGCGCCTGAAGGCGTTCGTCGTCACCACCGGCGGCGCGGAGCTGAGCGAGGACGAGGTGAAGTCCTACGTCAAGCAGAACCTGGCCAACTACAAGGTCCCGCGCGAGGTCGTGTTCATGGACGAGCTGCCGCGCAATCCGACTGGCAAGGTCCTCAAGCGTCAGCTCCAGGACAGCGACGACGGGGACGGAGCCGGGTCGGAGGACGGATAGGCCGCGCGTAGACTCGGCCGGGTGCTGATCCTGCCGCCCGGGCACGCCGCCCAGCAGGCCCAAACCCTCCGCCCCCTGGCGGGGCGTGAGCGTCGGCTGATCCTCGCCGTCGGGGCTCTCGCCACGGCGCTGGTCCTGGTCGTCCTCGTCGCTCTCGTCGCCGGCGGGCGGACGAGCGCCCACGGCTGCATCGACGTCAAGCTGGCGTACTCGACGGGGGGCGCGGAGATCTACTCCTGCGGCGCCCGGGCGCGGGCCACCTGCGCCGGGGCCGAGCGGCGCAGCGGGCTGAGCGCCGTGGCGGACGCCGCGGTCGCCGCGGAATGTCGCAAGGCGGGGGTGCCGGTCGGATGACGCTGCCCGATCCGGAGGCGTTCCGCGCGCAGTTCCCCGTGCTGCGCACACACGCCTACCTAAACGCCGGAACCGAGGGCCCGCTGCCCGCCGCGGTGGCCGAGGCGGTGCGCGAGCGGATCGCCTACGAGACGGACGTCGGCCGCAGCGGCCCGGCGTTCTTCGAGCGGACGATGGAGCTGGCGACCGGGCTCCGCGAGGCGTATGCCCGGATCCTGGCCACCGATCCGGCGAACGTGGCGCTGACCGGCTCGACGACCGACGGGGTCAACACCGTGCTCGGCGGGCTGCCGCTCGGGCGGGGCGACGAGGTGGTCACGAGCGACGAGGAGCATCCGGGGCTGCTCGCGCCGCTCGGGCGCCTGCGCCGGGAACGCGGAGTGATCGTCCGCCTCGTGCCGTTCGCCGAACTGCCGGGAGCGACGACGGCACGCACGAAGCTCATCGCGTGCTCGCACGTGTCGTGGGTCGGCGGCCAGGTCGCCGACCTCGCCGCCCTGCGCGCCACCGGCGTCCCGATCCTGCTCGACGCCGCTCAGTCGATCGGGGCCGTGCCCGCCGGCGTCGCGGAGCTCGGCTGCGACTACTACGCCGCCTCGGGCCAGAAGTGGCTGTGCGGGCCGGAGGGCAGCGGCTGCCTGTACGTCCGCCCCGACCGGCTCGATGAGCTGGCGATCCCGTGGCCCGGCTACGGCTCGCTCGCTGCGCCCCTCGAGGCGCTCGACCTGGCGCCGGCGCCGGACGCGCGCCGGTTCGATCACGGCTTCCCGTCCGGGATGCGGAGCACCTGGGCGCTGGCCGCGCTGCGCACCCTGGAGGCCGCGGGCTGGGCCTGGGTGCACGAACGCGCGGCGAGCCTCGCCGAGCGCCTCGCCGAGCACCTCCGCGAGCGGGGACTGGACGTCGCGCCCCGCGGGCGCTCGACGCTCGTCTCCTGGCGCCCGCCGGGCGGCGACGCCGCGGAGGCGGTGGCAGCGCTGGCGGAGCAGAGGATCGTCGTGCGAAGCATTCCGGCCCGCGAGCTCGTGCGGGCGTCGGTCGGTGCCTGGTCGAGCGAAGAAGAATTACTGCAGCTGGCCGAGCTGGCGGTATAGGCTCACGCATGGCACCACACGAGGAGGAGAGATGTTCCCGATGCGCCGCGGCCTGACACTGCTGATCGTGCTCCTCGGAGGGCTGCTGCCGGCGGCCGCTCGAGCCGCCGCGCCGGCCGCCGACTGTCAGCCGTACGGCGCCACCCCGTGCCTGCTGCCGTTCCCCGACAACCGCTTCACCCAACCCGCTTTCGCCTCCTGGACGGGCCTGCGGCTCAACCTGCCGGCCGATGTGATGCCGGCGAACAGCGGGGGCGTGGCGATCTCGCCCGCTCCGTACAACCAGCTCGACGGCTTCAGCCCCGGCAGCGCCCTGATCGTCCACATCCCCGGTCTCGACAACGGGTCCGCCTTCGCCCAGACGCATCCCGTCGGACTGCTCGACGAGGCGGCGAGCTACGACCCGGAGGCCCCGATCGTCGTCATCGACGAGTCAACCGGCCGCCGTCAGCTCATCTGGACCGAGCTCGATGCCAACGCGCCGACGGCCGAGGACACCAACCTGCTGATCCACCCCGCGGTCAACTTCCTCGAGGGACACACGTACGCCGTCGCCCTCCGGTTCCTGCGCGACGCCTCCGGAGCGCCGATCCCGGCTCCGAGCTGGTTCGCCGCCCTGCGGGACCACGGGCGGCTGACGCCCGCGCTGGACGCCCAGCGAGCGCGCTACCACCGGATCTTCCGCGTTCTGCGGCGAGCCGGGATCCAGCGTCGCAGCCTGACCGAGGCGTGGGACTTCACCGTCGGCTCCCCGTACAGCCTGGCCGGTCGCCTGCTGTCGATCCGCAACGACGCGTTCGCCCAGCTCGGCGATCGCAACCTCGCCGACCTGCGAGTCGCGGGACAGGCGCCGACGCACACGATCACCAGCGTGGATCAGCTGACCCCGACGCTGACTCGCGTCCAGGGCACGTTCCAGGTGCCGTGCTACCTCGTCACCTGCGGCCCGAGTGCAACCACCGGCTTCCACTTCGCGTCGAGCAACCCGAACGCGCTCCCGTCGCAGATACCCGGGAACGTCGCCACCGCTCCATTCGAGTGCATCATCCCGTCGAGCGCGACGCCGGAAGATCCGGCTCGAGTGTCGCTGTACGGCCACGGCCTGCTCGGCTCCCACTCCGAGGTCGAGGCGGGCAACGTGGAGGCGATGGCCACCGAGCACAACATGGTGTTCTGCGCCACCGACTGGTGGGGCCTGGCGCAGGGGGACACGGTCACCGATGCGCTTGCGGTCTCCAACCTCAACCTGTTCCCGCCCGTGGTCGATCGACTTCAGCAGGGCGTGCTGAACACGTTGTTCCTCGGCCGGCTGCTCATCCATCCGCAGGGCTTCGCCGCCGACGACCCGTTCCAGTCGAGCGGCCGGCCGGTGATCGACACCTCGCACCTGTACTACGACGGCAACAGCCAGGGCGGCATCGAGGGCGGGATGCTGACCGCGGTCGCTCCCGACTTCACCCGCGCGGTGCTCGGAGTATCCGGAATGAACTACGGCAACGTCCTCGTGCAGCGGTCGACCGACTTCGCGCCATTCGAGTCGATCCTGCTCAGCAGCTACCCGGACCGCTCGCTGTACCCGGTGATCCTCGACGTGATCCAGCAGCTGTGGGATCGCGGCGACCCGGACGGCTACGCGCAGCACATGACCGACGACCCGTACCCGGACACCCCGGCCCACCAGGTGCTGATGCAGATCGCCTACGGCGATCACCAGGTGAGCATGTACGCCGCCGCCGTGGAGGCACGGACGATCGGCGCGCGGGCGGTGTACCCGGCGCTCGATCCCGACCGCACACAGGACGTGAACCTGTTCTACGGCATCCCGCCGGTCCCGACGACGTACCCGTATCACGGATCGGCGATCGAGATCTGGGACAGCGGGCCGGGCCGCGTCCAGCCGCCGCCGGTGGGCAACGTGCCGCCCGCCGACACGGCGACGAACATCGACCCGCACGAGGACGTCCGCAACACGCCGCTGGCCCGCCAGCAGAAATCGGACTTCCTGATGCCGTTCGGCGTCCTGACCCTCGTGTGCGGCAACAGCCCCTGCCACACCTCGGTGTTCACCCCGTGACGCGCTCCGCCCCGGTGTAGACGTTCACCCGGCCCCCGCGGGCAAAGCCGCCGAGCGTCAGCCCGCGGTCGGCGGCCAGCGAGATGGCCAGCGTGCTCGGCGCGCCGACGCCGACCAGCACCGGCGCCCCGGCCACCGCCGCCTTCTGCACGAGCTCGAACGACAGGCGGCCGCTGACGCACAGCAGGTGGTCGTGAAGCGGCACCAGGCCGTCCCGCAGCGCCCGGCCGACCACCTTGTCCATGGCGTTGTGGCGCCCGACGTCCTCGCGCACGATCCGCAGCTCCCCCGCGCGGCTGAACAGGCCGGTGGCGTGCAGGCCGCCAGTCCGCTCGAAGCCCGGCTGGCGGAGCCGGTCGGGCAGCGCGGCGAGCAGTGCCCGGGGGACGGTCGGTCCGGCGGGGAGCGGCGCGCTCACCACCGCCACCTCCTCCAGCGCACCCTTGCCGCACACCCCACACGAGGAGGCGGTGTAGAAGTTCCGGGCGCCGGGCGCGCGGAGCAGCGGCCCGACCACCTCGACCGTGTTCACCGCCAGATCGGCGGTCGGACCGGCCGGCCGCGGCCGGTCGATCAGCCCCTCGCCGTACAGGAACCCCAGCGCCAGCTCCTCGTCCTCTCCGGGCGTGCGCATGGTCACCGCCAGGGGCCGGCCGTCGACGCGGATCTCCAGCGGCTCCTCGACCGCGACGAGATCCTCGACCCCGTCGCGGCGGACCTTGGCGTAGGGCGCCGGCACGCGGGTGGCGTCAGGCGGCGGCGATCGCCCGGTCCAGGGCGCCGCCGGGGTCGGGCAGCGGGCCGCCGTGCCCGACGACCACCGTGCGCGGCGCGAGCCCGCGGAGCGTCCGCGCCGACTCGGCCACCTGGGCCTTGTCCCAGGTGCCGAGGTAGGCCAGCGGAAACCGCCAGTGGAAGTGGCTCGGCACCGCGAGTCCGCCGATGTTGGTCAACGTGTCCCCCACAATCAGCGTGCGGTCGCGGGTGTCGAGGAAGGCGACGTGGCCGGGGGTGTGACCCGGCGTCGGCACGGTCTCCAGGCTGCCGACTCGCGCCCCGGCGATGAGCCGCTCGTCGGGCGAGGTCTTCAGCGTCGGCCAGGACCCCGAGGGCTTCTTGTCGCTGAACGCCTCGCCGGCGTGGATCTGGGCGTCGATCTCGGGCATGAGCACCGGCACCTCGGGGCCGAGTCGCTCCCGGAGCGCGTCGAGGGAGCCGACGTGGTCGCCGTGCCCGTGGGTGAGAGCGATGCGCCGGATCTCGCCGCCGGCCGCCCGCGCGGCGCCGATCAGGTCCTCAGCGGCGTGCATCGCCGTGTCGACCAGGGTGAAGCCGTCGTCCTCGCGCACGAGGAACGCATTGATGAAGCGGTACTTCGTCAGCTGGTGGAGGTTGTCGGTGACGCGTGTCGGATCCATGGCGGCAGTACTGCCCGTCCCGCGCGCCACCGACGCGTGAAACGCTCAGATGAGCACCGGCTCGGCGCGGAGCTCCGTCTCGAGCGGCAGCGCCTCCCGCTGCAGCTCGCCATCACCGGTCAGGCGGTAGGCGCCGGTCCGGACGAGCGGCGGCGAGTACGCGTGGATCGTGACCGCGGGCTCGTCCCCGACGTGGAGGACCCGGTGGATCGCGACCGGCGGGACGCTGAACACCGACCCGGGGCCGAGCTCCCGGGAGCTCGGCGCATCGCCGACGCGCAAACGGTTCTCCCGGACCCGACCGCGGACGACGGCGATCGCCGCCGCCGACTCGTCGTGGTCGTGGAAGCCGGTGTCCTGGTCCTCCCTCCAGCAGATGAGCCACGCGTTGACCCGTGCGTCGCTCCAGATCGGCTCGTACACCCGGACCTCAGCCCGGTGCCGGACGAGATGCGACCATCGGTCCGCCCGGGCCGCTAGGTCGGCGACGAACCGCCGCAGCTCGTCGGGCGCGAGGCTCACGCCCCCACCCGGGGCAGCGGCGCGGTCCGGAGGTGCTGGTGGACGGTCGATCCGCATCGCGGCGCCGCAATATAGCGTAAGTCAATCGACTTTGTGCTGTTTACGGGCGGATTTCGAAAAGCGGTCGCTGGCGTGAGTGGTCAGACCGCCAGCTCGGCCCACACGTGCGTCGTGCCCTCGAACGCGCCCCAGTCCGTGGCGAGGGTGGAGACGAGCTGCAGTCCGTGGCCGCCGCCCCGTGCGCCGGCCTCACGTACCGAGACCGCGGCGCCCTCGCCCTGGTCCACCACCTCGAGTCGGAGACGGTCTGTCCGCAGGCTGAGCCGCAGGTCGATGTCCCCCCGGCCGTGGAGGTACGCATTGTTGACGAGCTCGCTGAGGACCGTCCGCGCATCGTCGAGCAACTGCGGCGTGATCCGGGTTCCGAGCCAGCGCTCGAGGAGCCGGCGCGCACGGCCGGCTGCCTCGGGAGTGCGGGGCAGGGGGACCTGGATCGACTCGAACATCACAGTTGCCTGGCCGGGGTGCGTTCCCATCCCGGCGTCTGACGGGCGCTATCCTAGCAACCGGGGTTGCGGCAATGGCCATTTCCGCCTCCGCTGGACCAATGGACGATTCGACCCGGTTCTTCACCGCGCTGGACGACCTCGAGCAGGCGCTCAAGGCGAACGTCGATCGTGCCGCACGGATGCAGGAGCGGATCGCGGAGCTGCGTGCTGCGCACGCCCAGGGCCGGCCGCTGAACGAGGTCGTCCCCCGCGAGGAGCAGCCGATGATCGTGCGGATGCTCTCGGAGAGCGCCCGGGTGCTCGATGAATACGGCTCCCGGGTGCGCCGGCTGGAGGCCCGCGCGCTGTACCGCGAGGGGTTGACGATGGACGAGATCGCCCAGCTGTTCGGAGTCTCGCGCCAGCGCGTGTCGACCCTTCTGCGCGCCGGCGGCGACTGACCGGGGACCGCGGCGCGCGGCACCCGGCGACGCTGTTGGCAGCCTGCCAAGAGTGCTACGGTGGGTGATGCCGCCGTGTCCGCTGGTTCCGGCCGCGGACGCCCGCGGCACCTCCCCGCTCAGCGCACAAAGGAGCTCTAGTCGACATGGCCGCCAGCGAAGCCCTCGTCTTCGACGCGATCCGCACCCCCCGTGGCAAGGGGAAGGTCAACGGATCGCTGCACACCGTCAAGCCCGTCGATCTCGTGGTCGGCCTGATGCACGAGTCGATGGTGCGCAACGAGCACTTCGACCCCCAGGGCGTCGACGACGTCGTCCTCGGCTGCGTCAGCCCGGTCGGCGATCAGGGTGCGGACATCGCCAAGACGGCGGCGATCAAGGCCGGCCTGCCGGACACGGTGGCCGGCGTCCAGCTCAATCGCTTCTGCGCATCCGGGCTCGAGGCGGTCAACGTGGCCGCCCAGAAGGTCGCCTCCGGATGGGAGGACCTTGTGATGGCCGGCGGCGTCGAGTCGATGAGCCGGGTGCCGATGGGCTCCGACGGCGGACCGTGGGCGATGGACCCCGAGACGAACTACGACACGTCGTTCATCCCGCAGGGGATCAGCGCCGACCTGATCGCCACCGTCGAGGAGTTCAGCCGCGAGGACGTCGACGGCTACGCTGCCCGCTCCCAGGAGCGGGCAGCCCAGGCGCAGGCGGAGGGCAAGTTCGACGGCCAGGTGATCCCGGTCAGGGACCTGAACGAGAACGTCGTCCTGGACCGGGACGAGTTCATCCGGCCCGGCACCACGGTCGAGACGCTCGGTGGCCTGAAGCCGAGCTTCCAGGCGATCGGCGAGATGGGCGGCTTCGACGCGGTGGCGCTCCAGAAGTACCACTGGGTCGAGAAGATCAACCACGTCCACACGCCGGGCAACTCGTCGGGCATCGTCGATGGGGCGGCGCTCATGCTCGTCGGCAACGAGGCCGCCGGCCGGCGTCACGGCATGGCGCCCAAGGCCCGCATCCTGGCCACCGCGCTGTCCGGCGCCGACCCCACGATCATGCTCACCGGCCCCGCCCCGGCCAGCCGCAAGGCGCTCGAGAAGGCCGGGCTGACGGTCGAGGACCTCGACCTGGTCGAGATCAACGAGGCGTTCGCCGCTGTCGTCCTGCGGTTCGTCCGCGACATGGGCCTCGACATGGAGAAGGTCAACGTCAACGGCGGCGCGATCGCCATGGGTCATCCGCTCGGCGCCACCGGGGCGATGATCCTCGGCACGTTGATCGAGGAGCTCCACCGCACCGGCGGCCGCTACGGGCTGGCCACCCTGTGCGTCGGTGGCGGCATGGGCATCGCAACGGTCGTGGAGGCGCTCTGATGTCGACGATCCGCTGGGAGCAGGACGACGACGGGATCGTCACGCTGACGCTCGACGACCCGAACCAGTCGGCCAACACGATGAACCAGGCCTACATGGACTCGATGCGCCAGACGGTCGAGCGCCTCCAGGCCGAGCAGGACTCGATCACCGGGGTCGTGATCACGAGCGCCAAGTCGACGTTCTTCGCCGGCGGCGATCTGAACGACCTGATCGCGGCGCGGCCGGAGGACGGCGCCCAGGTGGCGGAGTTCGTCCGGACCGGCAAGACGCAGCTCCGCCGGCTGGAGACGCTCGGCAAGCCGGTGGTCGCCGCCATCAACGGCGCAGCGCTCGGCGGGGGGCTGGAGATCTGCCTCGCCTGTCACCACCGGGTCATCGTCGACGATCCGAAGGCGGTCGTCGGCTTCCCGGAGGTCCAGCTCGGCCTGCTCCCCGGCGCCGGCGGCGTCGTGCGCACCGTGCGGATGCTCGGCCTCGTCGACGCGCTGATGCAGCTCCTGCTCCAGGGCCAGCGGCACCGCCCGGCCAAGGCCAAGGAGCTCGGCGTGGTCGACGAGATCGTCGCCACGCGTGAGGAGCTCGTGCCGGCGGCCAAGGCGTGGATCAAGTCCCGGCCGGCCGACGAGCCCACCGTGCAGCCCTGGGACGTCAAGGGCTACAAGATCCCCGGCGGGACGCCTTCGAACCCGAAGCTGGCGCAGAACCTGCCGGCGTTCCCGGCCAATCTGCGCAAGCAGCTGAAAGGCGCCAACTATCCCGCGCCGCACCACATCATGGCCGCGGCCGTGGAGGGGGCACAGGTCGACTTCGACAACGCGATCGAGATCGAGGGCCGCTACTTCGTCGACCTCGTCACCGGCCAGGTGTCGAAGAACATGATCCAGGCGTTCTTCTTCGACATGCAGCGGGTGTCGGGCGACCGGGACCGGCCGGGGGGGATCGACACGTTCCGCCCGGCGAAGATGGTCGTGCTCGGCGCGGGCATGATGGGCGCCGCCATCGCCTACGTCTCGGCCAAGGCCGGGGTCGACGTCGTGCTCAAGGACGTCTCCCAGGAGGCGGCCGACCGCGGCAAGGGCTACAGCGAGAAGCTCGTGGCCAAGGCCGTGGAGCGCGGCCGCCAGTCCCGCGAGGACGGCGATGCGCTGCTGGCGCGGATCCACCCGACGGCGGACCCGGCCGACGCGGCCGGCGCCGAGCTGGTGATAGAGGCGGTGTTCGAGGATCCGGGCGTGAAGGCCCAGGTGTTCGGCGAGATCGAGCCGCACCTGGCGCCGGGCGCGCTGCTCGGATCGAACACCTCGACCCTGCCAATCACCGGTCTGGCCGAAGGCGTCTCGCGGCCGGAGGATTTCATCGGGCTGCACTTCTTCAGCCCGGTGGACAAGATGCCGCTGCTCGAGATCATCAAGGGCGAGAAGACCTCCGAGGAGACGCTGTACCGGTCCCTCGACGTCGCCAAGCTGATCCGGAAGACCCCGATCGTCGTCAACGACTCCCGCGGGTTCTTCACCAGCCGGGTCATCGGCACCTTCATCAACGAGGGGATCGCGATGCTCACCGAGGGCGTTCCGGCGCCCACGATCGAGCAGGCGTCCTCGCAGGCGGGTTATCCGGCGCCGGTGCTCCAGCTCTCCGACGAGCTCAACCTGAAGCTCATGCGCAAGATCCGCAACGCGGCGAAGGCGGCGGCGGAGAATGGCGGGGGCTCGACCGGCTGGGACGCCCATCCAAGCGAAGCGGTGATCGACGCGATGCTCGACGAGCACGATCGTCCCGGCCGCCTCGAGGGTCGCGGGTTCTACGCCTACGGCGAGGACGGCAGGCGCGCCGGGCTGTGGCCCGGGCTGCGGGAGGCCTTCCCGCCGGTGGACGATCCGAGCTCGATCGCGCTGCGCGACCTCGAGGAGCGGATGCTGTTCGCCGAGGCGCTGGAGTCGGTCAGGTGCCTGGACGAGGGCGTGATCGAGTCGGTGGCCGACGCCAACATCGGGTCCATCCTGGGGATCGGCTTCCCGGGCTGGACCGGCGGCGTCCTGCAGTACATCAACGGCTACGACGGTGGGCTCAGCGGCTTCGTCGCCCGGGCGCGGGAGCTCGCCGCGCAGTACGGCGAGCGGTTCGAGCCGCCGGCCTCCCTGGTCGAGAAGGCCGAGCGCGGCGAGACCTACCGCGACGAAGTCCCCGTAGCCGCCTGACCGTGTACGGGCCTGGCTGAGCGACCCGACACCACGGCCGGTCTCTCAGCCGACCCCGGCCGGCCGCAGCTCGTGCTCGACGGTTAAACACTCTCGGCGTCCGCGACGCGGCACCATCGCGGGCGATGGCCTCCCACTTCACGCCGGCGATCGCCGGGGTGCTCGTGCTGCTCGGCTTCGGCGTCGGCGCGTTCGGCACGCTGGTCGGCGCGGGCGGCGGCTTCATCCTCACCCCGGCCCTGCTGCTCGCCTACCCCAAGGACAGCCCGGCGCTGATCACCGCGATCAGCCTCGTCGCGGTGTTCTTCAACGCCGCCTCCGGCACCGCTGCCTACCGCCGCCAGCGGCGGATCGACCTGCGCTCCGGGCTGCTGTTCGCCGCCTGCACCCTGCCCGGCTCGGTGCTCGGCGTGATCGTCGCCGACCGCGTGTCCCGTCCCACCTTCGACGTGCTCATGGGCGTCGCCCTGACCGCCCTGGCGCTCTGGCTGCTGTCCGGGCGCCGAGCTCGCGAGGCCACGGAAGGGCAGGGTCCGGAGCGGGAGATCACCGACCGCGACGGCACGACGCACCGCTTCCGGCCGCGCGTGAGGCTGGGCGCGTTCCTCAGCATCGGGGTCGGCTTCATCTCGAGCTTCCTCGGCATCGGTGGCGGCGTCGTCCACGTGCCGCTGATGGTCGGGCTGCTCGGGTTCCCCACCCACATCGCCACCGCTACCTCGCACTTCGTGCTGATGTTCATGGCGCTGGTGGCGACCCTGTCGCACGTCGTGGCCGGGACGTTCCACGGCGGGGTGGGGCTGCGCCGGGCCGCCGCGCTGTCGGTCGGTGTGGTCGGCGGAGCGCAGGTCGGCGCCTGGCTCTCGCAGCGACTCGCCTCGCGGGCGATCGAGCGGCTGCTCGCCGCCGGGCTCGTGCTGCTCGGCGTGCGGCTGATCCTCAGCGTCGCCCTGTAGGCGGGGCATGGCCTTGACAAAGGGGATTTATCGGAATAGAACCCGCACTTGGGGTGACCGGTCGCTCACATGCCGGTGGTCGCAGTTCGCGCAGAGCGCGGTTCTGGCTGGGGGCGGGCTGCGCGCTGCTGGTGACCCTGGCGGGTTGCGCAGAGCGAACGACCGGCGCGTCGAACATCACCATCACCGGGGGCGGGCGTGGGGGCCCGCCGCTCGCCGTGACGGCTCAACTCAATGCAGTCGCCTCGTGCCCGGGGAGCTGCTCGGCGTACATCCGCTGGCGGCCGACCGGCACCAGCGCCTGGACGAACGGCACGACCGTGACCGGTGGACCCGTCTCCCAGAAGGCGTTCTCGGCGACGGCCAGCGGCCTGACGTTCGGCACCCCGTACGAGTACCAGGTGTGCGGCCAGCAATCGGGCTGGAGCGGCTTCCTGTGCGTCGGACCGGACGGCACGCCGGACACCACCCAGCACTTCCTCGCCTCCTACACCGGCAACGATTGGCCGCAGTTCCGCTTCGATGCCCACGAAACCTCGTACAACTCGTTCGAGTCGACCCTCTCACCGGGCAACGTCGGCAGTCTCGTTCAGGCGTGGTCGGCACCCGTGGAGGATCCGGGCGCACCCGTGGCCGCCAACGGGGTGGTGTACGTCGCCGGCGCCGGCGCGACGGCCGGGACGGGCGTCCTCACCGCCTACCCGGCGGAGTGCGCGATCGGCAACCGCACGTGCCGAACGCCGCTGTGGAGCGTCAACGTCTCGCGGAGACACGGCAGGCGAGACGCCCCTGGTCACGGCGGGCTCCGAGGTCGTCGTCGCCGCCCGGCAGCCGAACCCGGGCGGCGCGACGACCGGGCGCGTCTACGCCTTCGACGCCGCCACCGGTGCGGCGCTCTGGGCGGGCAGCGTCGGGGGCGCGATCGATGCTCCGCTGGGCGGCAGCTCCGGCCTGGTGCTCGCCACCGCCGCCGACGGCCAGGTCTACGCGTTCGCCTGCGCCACGGGCGACATGAACTGCAGCCCGACCAACCGGTCGGGAACCGTGCTCGCGTCGGGGACGAACCCGTCGTCTCCCGCGGTGGGCGGGGCCGTGACGTCGAACGTCGTCGTCGGCTCTCCCGACGGGCGCGTCTGGGCGTTCAGCGGATCACCGTGGAGCCTCAGCTGGGTCGGGGTGACGGGCGGCCCCGTGCGTTCCTCACCCGCGATCTCCGAGCTGGGGTCCGCGATCTCGAACCCCGTGGCGTACGTCGGTTCCGACGACGGAAAGCTCTACGCGTTCCCGGCGAACTGCGCGCCGAACGCGGACTTCACCTGCACCCCGATCTGGACCGCCTCGACCGGCGGCCCGATCGAGTCCTCACCCGCGGTCACCGATTCTGCGGTCTACGTCGGCTCGAACGACGGCAAGCTCTACGCGTTCTCGTCGACGTGTGCGGTGTGCACGGGAGGCGGCCAGCTGCTGTGGACCGGAAGCACGGGGGGGCCGATCACCACCGCACCGGCGGTGGCGAACGGCGTCGTCTACGTCGCATCGAATGACGGGCGGCTGTACGCCTTCCCGGCGGCCGGCTGCGGCAGCGCGAGCTGCGCCCCGCTGTTCGTCACGCCGGCGCACAAGCCGCCCTCGGCGCCCGCGGTGGCCGGCGGCCTGGTGTACTTCACCGGCCAGGGAGCGGGTCCGCGCAGATTGCACGCCTATACGCTGCCGTAGCGGCTCGTGACCACTCAGGGCGAGGGCGGGCGTTCCTCCGGCTGACCCCGCCGATCCAGCGGGACGCCGGCGCGGCGCAGGTCGCCACGGAGCGCCTCCGGGTCGGTCACGTGGAGCGTCCGCATGCCGAGGGAGACCGCAGTGGCGAGGTTGCGCTCGGCGTCGTCGACCATCAGCGTCCGCTCGGCGGCGAGCGAGAACCGCGCCAGCAGACGGCGGAAGATCTCCGGCTCGGGTTTGACCACGCCCTCGTGACTCGAGACCACGGTCCCGCGGAACCACGACATCCACGGGTAGCGGGCCAGGCGCCGCTCGTACGTGTCGCGCTCCATGTTCGTCAGCGCGTACACGGGCAGCCCGGTGTCGATCACGGCCCGCAGCGCGGCGACTCCGGCCGGGATCTCGCCCCGCTCCATCTCCTCCCCCCGCTCGCTCCAGGCGCGGATCGCCGCCGCGCGCTCCGGGTGGCGCTCGAGCAGCGGCCGGGCGTTCTCGGCGTAGCCCACGCCTCGGTCGTGCGCGGCGTGCCACTCGAGCGTGCACACCTCGGACAGGAACCAGTCCCGCTCGACCGGGTCCGGCAGCAGCCGCTCGTACAGGTACCGGGGGTTCCAGTCGAGCAGCACGCCGCCGATGTCGAACACGACCGCGTCGATCGGCACAGACGGTCAGGGCTAGGCGAAGGCGTAGTCGCCGAGGTCGAACCGGGCGCTCCGCCACGCCGCCTCGAGCGTCGGCGAGGCGCGGAACGGCACGTCCCCGTGGGCGTCGAAGTAGTAGCTGTGGGCGTTATCGCAGCCGCCCTGGAAGAACACCTGGTTGTGGCGGCGGCCGAGCATCCGCCGCCAGTAGCGCTCGTTCGCCTCCCGGGTGACCTCGATCCGGGTGGCGCCGCGGCGGCGGGCGGCTCGCAGCAGGCGCACGATGTGCCGGCTCTGGTTCTCGATCAGCGTGAAGTAGGACGCACCGTTGAACCCGTACGGCCCGAGGATCGTGTACAGGTTGGGGAATCCCGGGACGGTCAGGCCCTCGTAGGCCTGGAAGCGGTGCTCCTGCCAGAACGCCTCCAGGTCGATCCCGCCAGCGCCCCGCACCGGGTAGGGGGGCATGTTGCCGGGCTCGAACACCTTGAACCCGGTGGCCGCGACGAGGACGTCGAGTGAGTGCTCGATCCCGTCGGCGGTGACGATCCCGCCGGGCACCACCCGTTCGATCCGCGACGTCTCCAGCCGCACGTTGTCCCGGTTGAACGTCCGCAGGTAGTCGTTGGAGAAGCCCGGCCGCTTGCACCCGAGGCTGTAACGCGGCGTCAACTGGTCGCGCACGACGGGGTCGTGGACCTGGCGGGCGAGGTGCTGGAGTCCCTGCTTCTCACCGAGGGCGGTGATCGGCACGACTCCGGCGAAGTGCGCCGGGAGCGGGAACAGCAGCTCGACGTAGGTCTGGCTCAGCGCCCGCAGTCCCGCCCGCAGCCCCGGCACCCGATCCAGCGCGCTGCGGAACGTTCCCGGCAGCCGCCGGTCGGGCTTCGGCAGGCACCAGATCGGCGTGCGCTGGAAGACCGTGAGGTGGCCCACCTCCGGCGCGATCGCCGGCGCGACCTGGACCGCCGAGGCGCCGGTGCCGATCAGTCCCACCCGACGTCCACGGAGCGGGACGGCGTGGTCCCAGCGGGCGGTGTGCATGATCGATCCGGCAAACGTCTCGATCCCCGGGATGTCCGGCGGCTTGGGCTGGAAGAACACCCCGGCGGCGCCGATCACGTGGCGGGCGGTGACGGCCCCGCCTCCGGCGAGCGCCAACGACCACATCCGCTGCGCCTCGTCCCACTCGAGTCCCTGGACGAGGGTGTTCAGGCGGACCTTCGGACGAAGCCCGAACTGGTCGAGGAGCTGCTCGGCGTACGCCTTGAGCTCGCGGCCCGGGGCGTACACCCGGGACCAGTCGCTCCGCTGCGCGTAGGAGAACTGGTAGCTGAACGATGGGATGTCGACCGCCACCCCGGGATACGTGTTCCAGTGCCAGGCACCGCCGACCCCGTCGCCCGCCTCGAGGATCGCCAGGCGGTCGATCCCCGCCCGCTGCACCGCTACGGCGGCGCCGATCCCGGAGAAACCGCCCCCGACGATCGCCACCTCGAGCTCCGGACGGTCACCGTTCAGCATCGCGGCGCCGATCGTACCGGGGTTCGCGGGCGGGGCGATCGGGCAGACAGCGCCGCGTGGCGAGCAGCCCTGCGACCGAATCGCCGCGCCACGCAGGTGACGAGACACCCGATCCGAACCGGTGGAAGGCGCTCGCCGTCTGCCTCGTGGCCGGGTTCATGACGCTGCTCGACGTCTCCATCGTCAACGTCGCGCTGCCGACGATCGAGACCGGGCTGCACGCCCAGCCGAGCGCGCTGCAGTGGATCGTCTCCGGCTACGCCCTCGCCCTCGGCCTGCTCCTCGTGCCGGCCGGCCGGCTCGGTGACGCCCGCGGCCGGCGCACGGTGTTCATGACCGGAGTGGCGCTGTTCGTGCTGGCCAGCGCCGGATGCGGCGCTGCCGACTCACCGATCTGGCTGATCGTGGCGCGGATCCTCCAGGGGTTCGCCGGCGGGCTCATCACCCCGCAGATCAGCGGCTTCATCCAGACGATGTTCAGCGGCGAGGAGCGGGGCCGGGCGTTCGGGGCGTTCGGCACGGTGGTCGGCATCTCGACCGCCGTCGGACCCCTGTTGGGAGGCGGGCTGATCGCGCTGTTCGGCTCGCACAACGGCTGGCGGGCCGTCTTCTTCGTCAACCTGCCGGTGGGCGCGCTCGCCCTCCTGCTCGCCCGGCGCTACCTGCCGGCGCCCCGGCCGGCGGACGGGTCCGGCCGCCGTACCGAGCTCGATCCGCTCGGCGTCGTCCTGCTCGGCCTGAGCGTCATCTGCGTCCTGGTCCCGTTCGTCGAGGAGCGCGAGTGGCACAGCGCGCTGCGCCCGGCCCTGTTCGTCCTGGCCGCTGTCCTGCTGGTGGCCTGGGTGCTCCACGAGCGCCGCTACGGCCGTACCCACGAGCCGGTGGTCAGCCTCGACCTGTTCGCCATCCGGACCTATGTCCTCGGCACGGGTGTCGGGCTGCTCTACTTTGCCGGCTTCACCGGAACGTTCTTCATCCTCACCCAGTACCTGCAGATCGGGCTGCGGTATTCGGCGCTCGGCGCCGGTCTGGCCGCGACGCCGTTCGCCGTCGGCGGCGCGCTCACCGCCGCGCTGGGCAGCCGCCAGGTGCTGCGCCGCGGCCGCAAGCTCGTGGCGTTCGGCCTGGGCACGGTCATCACCGGCCTCGTGCTCGTGTGGGTCGCGGTGCACGCCGAGCCGGGCCGGCACGTCGCCTACTACACCGCGCTGCCCCTCCTGCTCGCCGGGCTCGGCGGGGGGCTCGTCATCGCACCGAACCAGACCCTCTCGCTCTCAGAGGTCCCGCGCCGCCGGGCGGGCAGTGCCGGGGGCGTGCTCCAGACGGGGCAGCGGATCGGCTCCTCGGCCGGCATCGCGGTGACCGGAAGCGTCTTCTACGGCGAGCTGGCGAGCACCCATGGTGACTTCGCCGTCGCCTTCCGCCACGGGCTGGTCGTGATCGTCTCCTTCGTCGCCGCTGCGTTGGCGCTGGCCCTCGCCGACGCCCTGACCAGAGGCGGTTGAGCCTCCGTCCGAGCGGGCAGAGCCCTCGTGGAGAGATGCTGCGACTGGAACTCCCCCGCGACCCAGACGCCCCCGCCGCCGCCCGCCACGCGCTCGACCGGCTGCCACCGTCGATCGACTCCGATCGGCGCGCGGACGCCCGGCTGCTCGTCTCGGAGCTGGTGACCAACAGCGTGCTGCACGGCCGCGGCGAGGAGGTGGCGGTGCTGGCCGACGCCGATGAGCGCGGCACGCTGCGCTGCGAGGTCATCGATGACGGCGCCGGCTTCGAGCCCGTCGCCCGCCCGGTCGGGCAGGCGATCGGTGGCTGGGGCCTGCACCTGGTCGACCAGCTCGCCACGGACTGGGGGGTGTACGCCAGCTCGACCCACGTCTGGTTCGAGCTCGCCCCGCCGCCGCCGGTTCCGCTCGCTACGGCACGGTGACGACGATCCGGCCCGCGGCGTGGCCGGCGGCGGAGCTCCGGTGGGCCTCGGCGGCCTCGCTCAGCGGGAAGGTGCGCTCCACCGGCAGGCGAAACCGCCCGGCGGCGAAGAGCTCGCCCGCCTCGCGGTAGGCACCCGCCGGGTCGACCGGACGGCTCGAGACCTTCGCCCCGTGCGCCGGCGCGCCGAAATCGGCGATGGAGAGCACGCGGGAGGGCTCACCGGTCAGCTCGACGAGCTGCGGGACGACGCCGGACCCGGCGATGTCCAGCGCGGCGTCGATCCCGTCGGGGGCCAGCGCGCGGACCCGCTCGACGAGACCCTCGCCATACGTCGTGGCGCGCGCGCCGAGCGACTCGAGGTACGCCTGGTTGCGTCGGCTGGCGGTCCCGATCACCTGTATCCGGCGGTGACGGGCGAACTGCACGACCGCACTGCCCACGCCACCCGAGGCTCCGCTGACGAGCAGCGTCTGACCGGGTTGCACGCCGACCTCGTCGAGGATGCGCCGGGCCGTCTCGACCGGGATCGGCCAGCCGGCCGCCTCGGAGAACGACGCTCCATCGGGCAGCGTCGCCCAGTGGTCGAGCACCGCGTGCTCGGCGAGCGTCCCGCTGCCGCCGCCGAACACCGAAGCCCCCACCGTCACCCCGCTGACCCCGGCACCGATCTCGTCGACCACGCCGGCCCCGTCACGCCCGGTGCCCGCCGGGAGCTGAGTGGCGACCGCGTCGCCCATGGCCCCGGAGCGGAGCTTCCAGTCGACGCCGTTGACCCCGGCCGCGCGCACCGCGATCCGGATCTCCCCCGGTCCGGGATGCGGTTCGGGGACGTCGACCAACTCGAGCACCTCGGGGCCGCCGAACGCGGCGAACTGGATCGCCCTCACTGCGTCGAGGCGGGGCAGGCCGCCGGGTTCACCCGTCCTCCTGCACCGTGAGCTCGACGCGGTCCGTATAGAAGGCGAGATGGTCGGCGATCGGCGCGACGGCGTCGTGCGGCGCGGGGTAGTACCAGGCGACATCCGCCTGGTCCGGCGTCGAGACGTACGCCGCCTCACCCTTGAACGGACAGTAGGTCGTCGTGTCGCTGTCGGTCAGGGCCGAGCGATCGACGTCGGCCGGCGGGATGTAGTGGACCGGCGGGTAGTCGGCCTCGCGCAGCACGAGCGTCGCGGTGCTGTCGGCGATCGTCGCGCCGTCCCGGCGCACGACGACATGAGCGGGACTCGGCTCGACCGTGATCGGGTGGTCGGGACCGGGCAACTTGACGGGACGCGACATGGGAGAACCTCCTGGGAAGATCGGTTGAGGGTGATGCCCAGCCCGGGGCCCCTAGCGCCCGCGCGAGCCGCGCCGGCGGGCGCCCCGCCCGAACAGCGCCCGGATCATCAGCGTGGTCAGCGTGCTGCCCGACCGGCTGTAGGGGAAGTAGTACAGCTCACGGTTCAGGCCGAAGCGGGTGACGACGAGGTTCTGGCGCTGGCAGTACTTCTGGATCCCCACCTTCCCGTGCCGAGCGCCGACGCCCGACTGCTTCATGCCACCGATCGGGATCTCCATCGCGAAGTAGTTGACCAGGGCGTCGTTGACCACCGAGGAGCCGGCCTCCAGCCGCCGCGCCACCGCCTCGCCGTGAGCCGGGTCGCCGGCGAACACGCTCGAGTCCAAACCGAACTGCGAGTCGTTGGCCAGCCGGACCGCCTCGTCCTCCGAGTCCACCCGCATGATCGGCAGCGTGGGCCCGAACGTCTCCTCGCTCATGATCCGCATCGAGTGGTCCACGCCGGTGAGCACGGTCGGCTCGAAGAACCAGCCGTCGCCCTCCCGGCGCCGGCCGCCGGTGTGGACCGTGGCGCCCTTCTCGACCGCGTCACGGACGTGAGCTTCCAGGATGTCGATCTGCTCCGGCGAGGTGACGGCGCCGATGTCGACGCTCGCTCGGCCGCTGGGCACGCCCTGGCGCAGCTGGTTCACCTTCGCCACCACCTTGGCCACGAACGGCTCGTACGCCTCGCCCTCGACGTACACGCGCTCGACCGAGATGCACGTCTGCCCGGCGTTCTGCAGCGCCCCGAACACCGCCGCGTTCGCCGCCCGCTCCAGGTTGGCGTCGCGCAGCACGATCATCGGATCGTTGCCGCCGAGCTCGAGCGTGATCGGCAGCAGGCGCTTGGCCGCCCGTTCGGCGAGCCCCCGCCCGACCTCCGTCGAGCCGGTGAAGTGGAGCATGTCGACCGAGTCGGCGAGCGCGCCACCGATCTCCTGGCCGGGCCCGAGCGCGACGAGGAACACGTCCTCCGGCACCCCGACCTCGCGCAGCCCCTCGGCCACGAGCAGCGAGCTGAGGGGCGTGATGGTCGCCGGCTTCAGCACCACGGTGTTCCCGGCCATGAGCGCCGGGATGGCGTCACCGAAGTTGTTCAGCAGCGGGTAGTTCCACGGGCCGATCACGCCGACCGCGCCATAGGGCAGGTAGCGGTTGACCACCCGGCGCCCGAGGAGCAGCGGCGAGTGGGGACGCTCGCGCTCGTCGGCCAGCCACTTCCCCGCCCGCTTGGCCCAGAAGCCGAGAGCGTCGACGCAGTAGAAGAGCTCGAGCTGGGCGTCCTCGTATGGCTTGCCGGCCTCGTCGCCCAGCGTGCGGATGAGCCGCTCGCGGTTGCGCACCATCCACGCCCGCATGTCCTGCATCAGCGCCCCACGGGCCTTGAACCCCAGCGCCTGCCAGGCCGGCTGGGCGGCCCGCGCCCGGTCCACGAGCTCGATCGCGCCGTTGCGGTCGAGCGCGGTCAGCTCGGTGATCGTCGCGCCGGTGGCCGGATTCTCGACGCTGAACGTGCGTCCGTGGCTGCCGTTGTGCGCTGCCGGGTCGGTGTGGGTCGCCGTGGTCGCCAATGTGTCCTCTCCTGGTGTCGGTCTCCTCCCCGACGATCTTCGCAGAACCGTGGCTCAGAGCGGCCGAGCGAGGTGCGCGGCCGTCCAGCAGCTCGGGGCGGTGTGGCAGCGCTCCAACTCCGCAAGCTGCGCGTGCAGCTGGCGTCGCCGCGCGGGGGGCAGTGTGGCGAACACGTTGTGCAGCTCGAACGGATCCCGGCGCAGGTCGTAGAACTCGTGCTCGCCGTCCCGGTACTCGACGTAGAGGAAGCTCGGGGCGCGCATCGCCTCGTAGCTAGTCGGGTGCCCGTTCGTCGGCCCCTGGATGTCGGGATCGCCGGCGGCGAAGTCGGCGCTGTGGTGCTCGACGAGGATCGCGTTCCGCCATCCGACCGACGAGCCGCCATGCAACAGCCCGACGAGACTGCGCCCGTCACCACGCAGCGGCGCGCCGGCCAGCCCGGTGAACGTCTCGGCCAGATCGACGTTCTCCACCATCGCGCTGATCGTGCGGTGCGGCACGCCGGGGCCGGCGGCGATGAGCGGCACGCGGATGTCGGTGTCGAACGCCGTCAGCTTGCCCGGCAGCAGGCGGTACTCGCCGGTGTGCAGGCCATTGTCCGAGCTGAATACGATCAGGGTGTTGCCGAGCGCTTGGTGGGCGGCCAGCGCTCGCTCGATCGTGGTGATCATGGCGTCGACGCTCTGGACCGCCCGCACCCGGCGACGAAACGCGCGGTTGACCTTGTGGATCTGCTCGGGTGTGAGCGGCGGCTGGCCGGCGAGCCAGCGCGGCGCCGAGGTGGGGATGGCATCGAAGTTCGGCGGCCGCGGGGCGGTGAGGCCGGGGAACAGGTGGTCGTCGCGCGGAGCGGGGACGTACGGCTCGTGCGGGGCGAACGTCGCCAGCTCGAGGAAGAACGGGTGACCTGACCCGGCCACGCGGTCGATGAACGCCGCGCCCCGGCGCGCAAGCACGTCGGTCAGGTAGTCCCGGGGACGGTGGCCCAAGTACTCGACCTGACCGTCGTGGTTGAGTAGGTAGTCGAACTCCGGGTAGCCCCACCCCGCCACGTCCCACTCGTCCCATCCCGGGGGCACGTAGGACTCGGGCACCGGACTTGGGGTGTCGGGCTCCAGATAGCCGTTGAGGTACTTGCCCATCAGCGCCGTGCGGTAGCCGACCCGGTGCAGCGCGACGGCGAACGTCTGACCCTCCTCGCCGCGGTTGTGGAAGCGGACGAAGCCCCCGTCGGAGCCGGTGTTGCTGAAGATGCCCGTGTCGTGCGGGAACCGACCGGTGAACAGCGACGAGCGGGACGGGCAGCACAGGGAGTCGGTGACGAAGTAGTGGCTGAACGTCGTCCCCCGCGCGGCCAGCGCCTGCACCGCCGGCATGTACGGCACGAGGTCGGTCGAGAGGTCGTCGGTGAGGACCAGGACGATGTTCGGGCGCGGATTGGTCCTCGTCTCTCGGCGTTCGCGGTGCGTGCCTCCGCAGCCGGGGATGAGCATTGCCAGCGCAGCGGCGAGTGCCGGCGTCCATGTTCGACGGGAGAGAGCTCGCCGGACCATGGGCGTAGTACACCGGCCCAACTTAAATCTGGAGCGGCCGCGTGGCTTCCGCCCCGCCATCGGTTCAGTCGGGTCCGGCCAACTCACCCCCGGTCACCCCGGCGATCAGCCAGTGTCCCCCCTGGCGGATCATGCTCAGGCTCGCTCCGAGCCGGCGGTCGCGGGCGAGGTAGACGACCGTGGCCGAGTCGGCGTCGCGCAGCTGGATGGTCTGCACGTGGCCACCGGCGAGGTCGGCCACCTCGTATGGCGTCGCCTCCCTGCGCAGGTGCACCGCCAGCGCGCGGCAGGCGGGGAGTGGAGCGCTGCCCGGCGGCAGCGGACCGCCACCGAGCTCGCCGATCACGGCCGACAGCGCCGCCGGGGCCACCGCCAGGCAGCCATGCGCCGGATCCGGGCCGGTCGCCGTCCGTACCGCGGCACCCACGGCGGCGGTCACCTGCTGCGCCTCGTCGGAGCCACCGAGGTGTGCCCCGAGCTCGACCACGCCGCCGAGGAGGGCGAGCACGAGCCACACCCGGACGATTCGCGGGAGCCCCGCCACCCGGCGCCACAGCAGGCGGTGCAGCGTGAACTGCTGTTCGGCCCGGCTCACGGTCTCGTATCGGCCGCGATCGTCGTCGGCCGCAGTCGCCGGCGGGCCCGGGCCTACACGCGCTGCGTGTCGCGCCGGTAGACGACGCGCGCCGCGGTTCCGAGCCCCAGCGTCCAGCCGCCCACCACCAGCCAGCCCTTCGTCGGCCAGCCGTGGCCTCCCGGGTGCCCGTGGAGGGCGAGGTGGCTCGCCTGCACGATCCAGTAGCCGGGATTGAACTGGCCGATGTCGTACAGGAAGCCGTGGGTGAGGGGGAACCAGGTGCCGCTGAGGAACGCCAGGATGGCGACCAGCCCGCCGGTCAGCGGTCCGACCGAGTCGACGTTGACGAGATGCCCAAGAGTGATCCCGAGCGCGGCGAACGGGAGCAGCGCGACGAGGATCAGCCCGGTCATCCCCAGCCACTGATGGGCGGCGAGGCTGACGCCGAGGCTGGCCCCGGCCACGTAGAGGAGCAGGAGGCTGGTGAGGGACACCGCGTAGGCGACGATGACCTTGGCGCGGAAGTACTGGCGCGGGGTGAGCGGGGTGATGCGCAGCTGGCGGGTCCAGCCGGCCTGACGCTCGGCGGCGATCCGACCGCCGGCGGAGATCATCGAGGCCATCGTTCCGAACGACGCCAGTCCGGCCATGTAGTACAGAGGGGCCGGGATGCCCGAGCCGGCCAGGCTGTGGTTGTTCTTCTGGGGGCCCGCGAGGAGGAAGTACAGGACGAGCGGGAAGCCGAACGAGAACATGAAGAAGCGGCGATTGCGGAACGCCCGCAGCAGCTCGAAGCGCATGTAGAGCAGCCCGCTCACGGCGTCGTCCGCGCGGGTTCGGTGCCGGGCTCGGCCACCAGCTCGAGGAACGCCTCCTCCAGTCCGGCACCGGTGATCTCGATGTCTCGCGCCGTCGGGTAGTGGTCGAGCAGGGCCCGGATGGCGGCATCGGAGTCCGTGCAGCGCAGCATCACCGCTTCGCCGTGCCGGTCGGCGCTCGTGACGCCCGGCAGCGCCTGGAGCGCAGCGAGCTCGGCCTGCGCCAGCGTGGCTCGGATCGTCCGCGTTCCCACCCGGGACTTGATCTCGGTGGTCGGCCCGTCGGCCACGATCCGTCCCGCGGCCATGACGACCGCCCGGTCGGCGTTGGCGTCGGCCTCCTCCAGGTAGTGCGTGGCGAACAGCACGGTCCGCCCTCGGGCCGCGTACCCGCGCATCGCCGTCCAGAAGTCCCGCCGCCCCTGGGGATCCATCGCCACCGTCGGCTCGTCGAGGACGAGCAGCTCCGGGTCGCAGACGAGCGCGACGGCGAAGCGCACCCGCTGCGTCTGGCCGCCGGACAGCCTCTGGGTCCGGCTGTCGGCCACCTCGGTCAGGCCCGCCACCTCCAGGGCCTCGTCCACCGGCATCGCTCGCGGGTACAGCGAGGCCACCATCGAGACCAGCTCGCGTACGGAGAGGTCCCGGATCAGCTCGCCGGTCTGGAGCATCGCGCCGATCGCGCCGGCCTCCACCGCTGCCCGCGGCGATCGCCCGAACACGCTCACCTCTCCCGCGTCCGGGGCGGTCAGGCCGAGCAGCATGTCGACCGTCGTCGACTTGCCCGCGCCATTCGGCCCGAGCAGGGCGACCGTCTCGCCCCGCGGGATGGTCACGTCGATCCCCTGGACGGCGGGAACGGGCCCGCGCGGCCCGCCCCGGTAGGTCTTCACCAGTCCACGTAGCTCGATGGTGGACTCCACCGGGCGGGAGCCTAGCGACTGCCCCGGAGCGCGACCGGATGCACCGGCCGTCCACCCGCGGCCGGGTCGGAGGTCAACCCGGACGTCGATGCGGGCGTGCGCACACGAGCAGGTAGAGCAGCATCGCGAGCAGCGCGGGGGCCAGGGTCAGGCTCGGGATGACGTCGCCGTGCCCGATGCCGGAACTGGCGATGGCGACCACCATCGTGGCCGCCAGGAGGACCGCGGTGGGCACGAGCCCCCGACGCAGCACGAGCAGCACACCGCCCGCCACCTCCAGCACGCCGGCCAGGATCTCGAGCCCGGCGGGCCACGGCAGGCCGAAGCTGCGAAACGCCTTCAGCTCCCACGCATGGAAGACGAACTTCACCAGGCCGGCGGGGACGAAGATGACGCCGGCGAGCACGGCGACACGCACCGCGACCGGCTGCGCCCGCAGGCGCGCATCGGAGACATCGACCAGCCGCCGCACTGATCGAGAGTGCCAGATGAGCCAGGGGGCCCGGCCGCGGGTATGACCGAGCCGTGGACACCCCTTCCGGCTTCGTCCCGTTCCGGGCGCAGGGCCCGTTCCTGGAGGATCTCGGGCCGATCCAGCGGCGGGAGGACGGCGATGAATTGATCCTGGGCCTCCGGATGGAGGAGCGCCACACCAACCATCGCGGCACCGTGCACGGCGGGGTGCTGTCGTCGTTCGTCGACTTCGCGCTCGGCCGGGCGATCGAGGCTGATGCCGACGATGACCGCGACCGCGCGACGGTCAGCCTGACCGTCGACTTCCTCAGGCCGGTGATGCCCGGAGACTGGGTCGAGTCACGCACGCGGGTGGAACGGGTGGGCTCCACGCTCTCCTTCGCCGACTGCGCCCTGCAGGTTGAGGGACGAGAGGTGGTACGGGCCCGAGCGGTGTGGGCGGGCTAGGCGTGCGCCTCCGAGATGGGGTTTCCACCGAGCAAGCCGCGATCGGGATGTGCACCTCGTTCGCCTGTACGGTCATCACATCCCGGGCCATCAACTACGGGCGCGAGCGCCAACGCCCGCTGCCCGCCATGCGCAGCCGCGCTCGTAGGCTCTGGAGCGCTCCGCAGAGCTCCGACCTGCGCGTGCATCACTTCGTACCCGGCATCGGCGCCATCGCAGCCACCGGGGCCGCGGGAATCCTGTCGCACACAGGCCGTACCGGCGTCTGGCTGAGCGTCCCCTTCGGCTGCGGCCTGGCGTTGACCCTGGATGAGCTTGCACTCCTGGTCAATCGCAAGAACGCGTACTGGACGAGCGAGCGCTTCGCGTTCTCGCAGGCCGGCCTCGCAGCGATCACGGCGCTGGGTCTTGCCGGCCGCGTCCACGCACGGGCTCGTGCATCCCGCTCCGCCGGTCAGGGCGCCCGCGTCTACCAGGGCAGCGGCACCGGCTCCGTCTCCCGCTGACCGGCGATGTACAGCGAGGGCAGGAACCGCGCGAGGTAGAAGAACTCGCTGTGGGCATGCTTCATCAGCCCCAGCCCCATCTCCTCGGGAAGGAGCGCACGCAGGTCGTCCGCCGGGGCCCCCAGCCCCTCACCGAGCCAGAAGTGGCTGCGGAGCACCATCCCGTATGGGGTGTCGCGCGCGACGTGGGTCATCCTCCCGCCGCGAGGCCGCCCGGCATCGTCGCGTGGCGGCTCCTCGCCGATCCCGATCCGAGCGCAGATGGCGGTCGAGACGTCGCCGGCCCTCACCGCGGACTCCCACGTCTCGGCGGTGAACGTGTCCGTCGGATCGTGGAAGGCGATGAACAGCTTGAGGATCGCGTCGCCGCCGATCCGCTCCTCCACCTCATGGGTGGAGCCGATGTGGGTGTGGGGGCTCGTCTCCCACCACTTCGAGGAGACGTGGTCGGCGGGGTGCCACCAGGCGTACTGCTCGTCGTCAGGTGCGAAGCGGAACCACCACTCGAACATCGAGCCCTTGCAGTTCGGCATGTCGGTTCGGGCCGCAACGTGGAGCACGCCGGAGTCCAGCCGCTCGACACCCATCTCGAGTGGCATCGGAGCGGGGTCGAGCACCCGGTCGGCGTGGACAAAGTCCATGATCACTCCTCCTGGGAACGGTTTACGGATCGATCTGCAGGCTGCGGCTGAGGATGACGCCGCCGATGGCGATCGCCGCGAAGCATCCGAGCTCGACGATCTCCGCGTCGCTGAACACCTCGCGCAGCTCGGCGTAGACCTCGTCGAACTCGCGGCCGTCATCCCCCGGCGCAGCCTGCACCAGCGCCCGCGAGTAGCGGAGCGCGGCACGCACCCGCGGGTCGGGGTGGTTGAAATCGGGCATCGCGCACGCTTTGGCGACCGGCTCCTGGAGCCCGTCCTCCACCGCCAGAACCGAGCGCTGCTCGGCGCAGAAGTCGCACCCGAGCAGCGTCGCGATGGCGATTCGCATCAACTCCTTGGTGGTGTGCTCGACCTGGCCGCCGCGGTGGGTGATCTCCCAGAATTCGGCATAGGCGACCGCCATGTCCGGCGCATGGGCGAGCGTCAGGTACCACGCGGGCTTCGGGGTCGAGAGCCGCGCGGCGCGCTCGAGCACCGCCTCCAGGCGCGGGTCGGTCACCGCCTCAGGTGCGACCGGCGGCAGGCGGGAGCTCTCGGTGCTCACCGCTCCGCTCCCGTCGGCGCGGGGAGGCTGAGGCGCTCCTCGGTCTCGGCGACGCCCGCCGGGTCGCGCTCGAGCGAGCGGGCAACGCGCGCCAGGCGCTCGACGAGCTCGGCGTTGGAGCTCGCCGGCACGCCGCGGCGGAGCGTCAGCGTGTCCTCCATCCCCGTCCGCGCGTTCCCGCCGAGCGCCAGCCCAACCGCGGTGAGCGACAGGTTGGACCGGCCGATGGCGATCACCTGCCAGATCGCACCGGGCGGCAGCCGGTTCACCATCGCCAGCAGGCTCTCGGGGGTGGCGGCCGCGCCGCCGCGAACGCCGAGCACGAAGGAGAACTGCAGCGGATCGTCGAGCAACCCCTCGGCGTGCAGGCCGAGGGCCACCTCGAGATGGCCGGTGTCGTAGACCTCGAGCTCTGGCTTGACGTTCAGCTCGCGCATCCGGGTGGCCAGCCGGCGCACGCCGTCCGGCGGGTTGCGGAACTCCCCGGCGCCGAAGCTCATCGAGCAGACGTTCAGCGTCGCCATCCGCGGGCGGGCGTCGACGAGCTGCTCGCGAGCCGCGAACGGCACCTCGAGGCCGACGCCGGTCGAGAGCTGGACGAGCGCCGGGCAGGACTCCTCGATCAGCCCCACGGTGCGCCGGGCGATACCGAGATCGGCCGTCGGACGACCGGCCTCGTCGCGTATGTGAACGTGGACGACCGCGGCTCCGGCGGCGTGCGCCCCGGCCGCCGCGGCGGCGATCTCCTCCGGCGTGGTCGGCAGGTTCGGGTTGTCGTCCTTCGTGGCGATCGGGCCGGTGAGCGCCGCGGTGATGACCGCCGAGCTCACGCCGCCGCGCCCTTCGCCTCGCCGACGTACAGCGCGCGCAGCCGCGGATCGCCCCGGACCTCGGACGGCGTGCCGGTGAGGGCCACACGCCCCTTCTCCAGGACGTAGACGCGGTTCGCGAGCTTCAGCCCTCGCTCGACGTTCTGCTCGACGATCAACATCGCCACGCCGGTGCGGTTGATCTCGGCCAGCGCCTCGTAGACCCGATCGACGATCACCGGAGCGAGCCCCAGGGAGATCTCGTCGAGCAGGATCAGGCGCGGCGCCGCCATCAGGGCACGCCCCACCGCCAGCTGCTGCTGCTGGCCACCGGACAGCTCCTTGCCCGGCTGGTTTCGTTTCTCCTGGAGGACCTCGAACAATGCGTAGACGTCCCCCAGTCGACGCCGGAGCTCCTTGGCGTCCGGGGCTGTCCTGCCGCCGACGAGCAGGTTCTCCTCGACCGACAGCTCGCCGAAGATCCGCCGCCCCTCCATGCAGTGGGCGATACCGGCGGCGACGTATTCGTGGGTCGGACGGCCGCGAAGGCTGCGGCCGGCGAACTCGATCTCTCCGTCCAGCGGCCGGATCATCCCGGACAGGACCCGGGCCGTTGTCGTCTTGCCGGCGCCGTTGGCACCGAGCAGACCGACGATCTCGCCCTCGCCGATCTCGATCGACACCTCGGTCAGCGCGCGTGAGTGACCGTAGGCCGCGGTGATGCCTCGCACGCGCAGCAGTGGCGGTGCACTGGACCGCTCGGGGTGGAGCGGGGTCGGCTCGGCGCCCGAGGCCTCCCCCCGGTCCCGAGGTAGACCGCAGCCACCTGCGGGTCGGCCATCACCGACGCGACCTCCCCCTCGACCAGCTGCTGGCCCTGGTCGAGCACGACGACGCGGTCGGCGCAGTCGTGGATCACGTCGAGCACGTGCTCGACGACGATCATCGACTCGACCTCGGAGCGCAAGCGCTGGATCAGCGCCACGAGCTCGTGGACCTCCGTCTCCACCAGCCCGGCCGCGATCTCGTCGAGCAGCAGCAGCCGTGGCCGCAGCGCCAACGCGCGCGCCAGCTCGAGCCGCTTCAGCCGGAGCAGGCCGAGGTCCTCCGCGCGCGTCTGCGCGAAGTCCCCCAACCCGGTGATCTCGAGGATCGCCAGCGACTCCCGGCGGGCCTCACGCCGACGGCGCAGGCCGCCGCCGTGCAGCAAGGCGACCTCCAGGTTCTCGAGCACCGTCATCTGGCCGAAGGGCGCCGGGATCTGGTGCGTGCGCCCGATGCCGAGCTTCGCCCGCACCTCGGGCCGGGAGGACTCGACCTGGCGCCCGGCGACCGCGATCCGGCCCGTCGTCGGCGAGAGCGCGCCGCTCAACAGGCCGATCAGCGTGCTCTTGCCGGCACCGTTCGGGCCGATGATCCCCAGGATCTCCCCCGACTCGACGTAGAAGCTCACGCTGCGCACGGCGTGGACGCCGCCGAAGCTCTTGCTGACGTTCTCGACCTCCAGCAGGTGGCCCTCGGTGGCCGCCGCCTCGGAACGCCCGCGGTAGGCGACCATCGCCTCCTCGGCCCGTCCGGCGGGAGCTCGGAGTGCTCCCCAGTGCGACTGCGCGAGGTCGACTAGCGACCCCCACACCCCGCGCGGCGCAAAGCGGATCACCAGGATCAGCAGCAGGCCGGTCAGAGCGACGTGGAGTTCCGGATAGCCGGAGAGCTGGATCCCGAACTCGACGATGAAGAACGCACCGATGATCGGGCCGAGCACGGTGCCGAGGCCGCCGATGATCGCCGCGTTGACGATGTCGATCGTCCACTGCAGCGAGAAGGCGCCGGACGGGTCGATGTGGCCGAGCTTGTCGGCCTGCAGTCCGCCGACGATCGCCATGATCGACCCGGAGAGCACGAACGCCCAGAGCTTGGTGCGGAAGGTCGGCACACCGACCTCGCGACCGACGTCCTCGTTGTCGCGGATGGTCAACAGCGCCGAGCCGAGCCGCAGCCTCCGCACCACCACGAGCGTGATCGTCGCCAGCACGGTCAGCGCGAGCGTCAGCTGGTAGAGCTGCCCGTCGGTCGGCGCGTTGTTGGTCAGGGTCAGCCCGGCATTCCCGCCGAGCCCGTTGAAGTTGATCATGAACTGCAGCAGGGCCTCGCCGAGCACGAGCGTGCCGATCGCGAAGTACAGCCCCCGGAAGCGGAACACGGGGACGCTCGTCAGCACGGCGGCAACCGCGCCGAGCACGCCGGCGATGAGCATCGCCGGCACGAGCGGGATGCCGGTGTGGATCACCACCCAGGTCGTCGTGTACTCGCCGAGCCCCACGAACGCGGCCGAGGCCAGGGACACCAGGCCGCCGTACCCGGCCAGCAGGTTGAACGCCTGCGCGAGCGCCGCGAGCTGGAGCACCTGGTAGCCGACGATCGTGTCGTAGTCGCTGGCGTAGTTGGGCAGGAAGGCGAGCAGCACCGCCACCCCCACCAGGGCGAGCCCCGCCCCCTGCTGCCGGCTCGGTCGCCACCGGCGCGAACCGACGAGCACCGGCGGCTGGGCCTGCGGGGCGATCTCGGCCGGCTGGGTCATGCCGCCCCCGCGCGGCCGAACAACCCCTGCGGCCGGAGGCTGAGAATGATCAGGAAGGCGACGAAGCCGATGAAGTCGCGGTAGCCGTCGCCGAAGAACGCCGCGCCGACGCTCTCGATCACGCCGAGGAGCAGGCCGCCGTAGAACGTGCCCTTCACGCTGCCGAGGCCCCCGAGCACGACGACGGCGAACCCGGTCAGCAGATAGGTGGTGCCGGCGGTCGGATCGAACGAGAAGGTGAGGCCGACCAGGACGCCGCCGACGGCCGCGCACGCGGCCGCGGCCGCATAGATCCAGGCGTACACCCGTCGGATGTCGATGCCCATCACCTGGGCCGCCGCGGCGTCCTCGGAGGCGGCGCGCACCGCTCGTCCCGCGGCGGTCCGCCGCAGCACGAGATGCGCGCCTCCGCACATCACGACGGCGAAGCCGAACGAGATCAGGTACATCGCCGGCACCTGGATCCCGGCGATGTCGAGCGAGGAGCTGGAGTACGAGCTGTTCAGCGACCGGGTGTCTCCGCTGAACAGGAGCAGGAAGACGTTCTGGGCGATGATCGAGAGCCCGAACGTCGTCAGCAGCGCCGGCTCAGCCCCCTTTCGCATCACCGGCGTGAGCAGGACGCGCTGCACTGGATAGCCGATCACCATCACGGCCGGCACGACCGCGATCAGCGTGAGCAGCGGGTCGATCGAAACGCGCGTGGAGAGCTCGTAGGCCAGGTACGCGCCGAGGATCACGAGCTCGCCGTGCACCAGGTTGATCAGGCGCATGACACCGAACACGAGCGACAGCCCGAGCGCGGTCACCGCAAACAACCCACCGAGGAGCACACCGGTCACGAGCGCGCTGGCGAGCTCGTGACCGGTGGGAATCGTCACCCCGAGGAGGAAGGGCATGCCGGACACCCGGTGGCTGCTTCGTTACTCCCGCCCGTCACGGCAGCGGGAACAGGAACTTGCCGTCGGGCTTGATGTTCGGGAACGCCGAGAAGATGACCTTCGACTGCCCGTTCTGCCATTGATCCTCGACCAGGGGCAGCTTTGCGGTGTGCAGGCTCGAGAACTGCACTGGACCGACGACGTAGGTCTGGTTCGTCTGGGCGATCGCCGCGTTGACCTTTGCCTTGTCCGTGGTGCCGGCGCGTGAGATCGCGTCGAGCAGCACCTGCGCCGCCGTGTCGGAGTCGGCGATGTGCTGCGACCACGTCTGGCCGGTCTGCTGCTGGAACTCCTGACGCAGGGTCGAGGCTCCCGGGTAGGGGAACGTCGGGTCCCAGTAGCCACCGACGATCACGCCGTTGGCCAGCGATCCAAGCGCCTGCGCGAACTGGAGGGGCTCGCCGCCCTTCTCGATGACGAGCATCTTCGGCGTGTAGCCGACGGTCGCCATCTGCTTACGGATCGAGACCGCCTGCGGCGTCGCGGAGTCGACGAACACGATGTCGGCCCCGGAGGCCTTGGCCTGGTTGATCACCGCCGAGAAGTCATTGGCCTCGGTGGAGTACTGGGCGTTCATCACGACGGTGTAGCCATTCGCCTTGGCCACCAATGGCCACGCCTTGCCGAGGCCCTGACCGTCCGGCCCGTTGTCGTGGAGGATCGCGATCTTCTTGTTGCTCGCCGACTTGTAGTACTTCAGGGTCCCGAACGGCGCGGCCGCCAGATCGGGCTCGTCGAAGAAGAGGTCCCACACGTAGTTCCACTTCTTCACCGACTTGAAGGCCTCGAGCGGGTCACAGCCGGTGACCATCGGCACCCGCTCCCGATCGGCGACGATCGCGCCCGAGTTGACCAGCACCGGGGTACACGATCCGAGCAGGGCGTCGACGTGATCGCCGGAGATCAGCTGCTGGACGTTGTTCGAGGTCGTGTTCGGGTCGGAATTGTCATCGAGCAGGATCAGCTTGACCTGGCGCTTGCGTCCGCCGACCATCAGCCCGCCGGCGGCGTTCACCTGCGAGACGGCGTGCTGGTAGCCCCACTTCACGAACGAGCCGAATCCAGCCAGCGTGCCGGTGATGGGGATCGAGGCCCCGATCACCACCGGCCCCGAGCTCGAGCCCGACGATCCGGACGAACTCGAGCTGCCGCAGGCGGCCAGCGCCACACACACGACTGTGGCCAGGAGGACGCTCGTGACGCCCTTCCCCGACCGGTTGATGGTGCTCCTCATTCCTCTCCTCCTGGTGAGCTCGCCGCGCCGACGGGGTCGCCGATGCGGGTGGTCATGGTCTGCAGGTGCGTGGTCAGCCGTTGCCTGACCGCGTCCGCCTGTTCATCGGTCCAGCGCCTGAAGCCCTCGCCGGACTTCATCCCCAGATGCCCCTGGCTGACCAGCTCCCGCAGGTACGGGGACGGGCCGGGGGTGCGATCGAGGTGCGGTAGGACGTTCTCGTGGATGGCCAGCGTCAGGTCGAGACCGATGAGATCGGCGTTCTCGAGCGGGCCGAGCGTCGGCAAGCGCAGCCCGAAGCTCTGCTTGACCACCGTGTCCACGGTCTCGGCGTCGCACACGCCGTCGGCGACGAGCGCGATCGCCTCGCGCCACAGCGCGTGCTGGAGCCGATTGCCGACGAAGCCGGGCACGTCGCGCTGGACGCGCACCGGGGTCTTGCCCACCGCTTCGAGCCAACCGATCGTGCGGTCGACCACGGCTGGGTCGGTCTCCCGCGCGCGAATCACCTCGACGAGCGGAATCAGGTAGGGCGGATTCCACCAGTGGGTGCCGAGGATCCGCCCCCGGCGGCGTGCGAGCTCGGCGATCCGGGTCGGCGGGATCACCGAGCTGTTGGTGGCGAGGATCGTCTCGTCGCCGACGATGTCGTCGAGACGGGCGAAGATCCGCTGCTTGAGTTCGAGGTCCTCCGGCCCGGCCTCGATGATGATCTCGGCCTCCTCCGCCGCCGCCTCGAGCTCGGCGCAGAGCGCGATCCGCTCGACGGCGCCTGGATCGCGCCCCAAGCGCTCGAGGTTCCGGGTCACCCGCTCGGGCACGGTGGCGAGAACGTCGGCCGCCGGATCGTGGATCGTCACCGCAGCGCCGGCCTCGGCGAACACCTGCGCCAAGCCGTGGCCCATGAGGCCAGCGCCAACCACGGCGACCCTGAGCTCTGACCGCGGCCGGGTCATCCGGCCGTGTACCCCCCGTCGACGTAGACGACCTGCCCGGTGACGAACGAGCTGCCCGGCGCGAGCAGGTAGAGCACGGTCGCCACCATGTCCTCGGCCTCGGCCAACCGTCCGAGCGGGGTACGCCCGAGCATGCCCTCGCGGGCCGCGACCCCTCGCGGCTCGTCGCCATACATCCATGCCGTGAGCGGCGAGCGGAACAGGCCGGGCGCGACCGCGTTCACCGTGATCCCGTGCGGGCCCCACTCGCAGGCGAGGGTCCGCGTCAGCCCGTCGATCGCCGCCTTGGAGGTGCAGTAGGCGGAGTACCCGGCGGCGAGCCCGAGGCGGCCCCGCGTGGAGGAGACGAGCACCACGCGCCCGCCGTCGCCTTGGCTCACCATCTGCCGGCCGGCCGAGCGGCAGGCGAGCCAGGTGCCGCGGACGTTGGCATCGATCACCGCTTGCCAGTCGGCGGGATCCTGCTCGTCGATCTTGGCCGGGCGGTTCTCGCCGGCCGCCGTGAACAGGAAGTCGAGCCGGCCGTGGGCGGCCACCGCGGCGTCGACCATGGCGTCCGTGTGCTCCGTCGTATCCGGGCGGCGGGCGACGAGCTCCACCTCGCCGCCGTCGTCGCGCAGCTCGGAGCCCAGCGCCTCGAGCGCGCCGCGACTGCCGCCGGCGAGCGTCACCTTCACCCCGCTGCCGACCAGGGCGCGGGCCACTCCGGCACCGAGCGATCCGGTGGCTCCGGTGATGAGCGCCGAGCGTCCGGAGAGGTCGAACAACCGGGCGGCGGACAGCGGTTGGGCCGATGCGCTCACGGGCGGCCCCCCTCCGGGTAGGGCATGACGACCAGCATCGAAGCCGGACGGTTCGTCCGGTTCTCGATCGACCGGCGCTCGTTCGCCTCGAGATGACAGGAGTCGAGCGCCTCCAGCACGTGCTCGCCGTCGTCGGTGATCACCGTCACCGTGCCATCGAGCACCACGTACACCTTCTCGAGCGGTGTCGCATCGGCCTCGGCGCCGCCGGCGGGCAGGAAGTGCGAGAGACCGACCCAGAAGTGGTCGCTCGGCGAGGCATCGAAGCCCTGCAGGCGCAGTGAGCGCATGTCGAAGTGCTTCGGCGCCTCGTACGGGCGCGCGTCGGCGATGCGCGTCAGGTGCATCAGTCGGCGTTCCCGGTCTCGACGCGGAACTCACCGCTCGGGTCGAGCATCGCCACCAGTCGCACGATGCAGCCGTCGCCCTTCTCCCAGCGCCACGGAAAGGCCGCGAACGTGCATCGCTTGCCGGTGACCGCGTCGATCTGGCCACCGACGTTCTCGAAGCCAACGATGCCGTTGCCGAGGAGATGCCGGTGGCACGGTTCCCACAGCGGGAAGTCCTCCTTGATGTCACGCCCGGTGTGCTCGCGGTACTCGTCGACCACCGCCGGCACGAGCGGCCCGTTCGGCTGCAGCCCGATCGCGGTGCCGAGCGGATGGTCGAGGGCTTGGCAGTCGATTCCGAACGCCTTGATGCCCTTGGCGGCCAGCCACGCTCCGGCCTCGTCGTAGGTGCCCGGCGACTCCACGAAGTACTTCCGGTTGTCGCCGTAGTGGCGGTGCCAGCCGGTGTTGACGATGACGATGTCGCCCTGGCGGATCTCCGGCGTCGCACGTTCGAGGTCCTCGGCGGTGATGACCTCCCACTTCTCCTTCGGGATCGAGATGACGACGCCGGTGCCGAAGAACGAGGACAGCGGTACCTCGTCGATGTACGGCGTCCCCTCGATCACGTGCGCGGGCGCGTCGCTGTGCGTGGTGCAGTGCATGAACGTCGTGATCTGCTGCGACAGCACGCCGGACTTGGCGTGGTAGTGGAAGCGCTCGATCTTGACGTCGGGGAAATACGGCCACAGCGGCGCGTTGTGGCCCCACGGGTGGGACAGGTCGTAGAACTGCAGACCGGTGAGTGGATCCCTGGCGCTCGGCGCCGACGGCTCGGCAGCGGTACTCGTCATCTTTCTCTCCTCACTCACACGCGTTCCACGATGCGGACACAGCGTCTTGCTGAGCAGAACCATAAGCAGAGGCTTCGGTCGGTGTCAAGTCCCACTTCTCGGAATCGGTGTCTTGCCTAACGGAACGGTCATGGTTAGGATGCCGCGGCGTGCCCCGGTCCTCATCGCCCCAGCGACCGACGGCGAGCTCGTTGAGTGCGCCGGAGACCCGTCGCAACGGGATCCAGGTCGTCGCCCGGGTCGGTGATGTGATGCGCGCGCTCGCCGCGGCGCCCGAAGGGCTCGGCCTGACCGAGCTCGCGGCGACGGTCCGGATGCCGAAGTCGACCGTCCACCGGCTCGTCTCGGCGCTGGAGCTCGAGGAGTTCGTCACCTCCTCGAGCACCGGCAAGATCCACCTCGGCCGGGGCATCGCGCGCATCGGCGCCGCCACTCGCGACAGCCTGCGCGACCAGGCTCGCCCGTTCCTGCTGCGCCTCCACCAGGTGCTCGAGGAGACCGTCGACCTATCGATCCAGGACGGGACGGCGGTGCGCTTCATCGACCACATCCCGGCGCCGCACCGGCTGCGCGCAGTGTCCGCCGTCGGCGCGGCGTTCCCGCTGCACTGCACGGCCAACGGCAAGGCGCTGCTCGCGACGATGCGCGACGAGGAGGTCGCCGCAGTCCTACCGTCGCGGCTGACCAGCTTCACCCCGCACACCATCACGTCGCGCCGGGAGCTCGCGGAGGAGCTCGAGCGGATCCGAGCGACGGGCGTCGCCTACGACCGCGAGGAGCACACGCTCGGCATCTGCGCGGTGGGTGCGGTGGTGCGCGATCCCTACGGACCCGTCGGGGCGATCTCCGTGCCGGTGCCGGCCCAGCGCTTCGAGGGGAACGAGGCCGGGCTCGCCCGGTGCCTGGGGGAGGTGTGCGAGCAGTGCACGGAGGAATTCGGCGGCTGAGAGAGAGGTGAGATGTGACCATTGTCGACGCACCACAGATCGAACAACGGAGGCTGTACATCGCGGGAGAATGGGTCGACGCCGGGTCCGGCGCGACCTTCGAGGACCGCAACCCGTACACCGGAGAGGTGATCGCTCAGGTCGCGGCCGGAACCCGCGGAGACGCCGCACGTGCGGTATCCGCGGCTGCGGCCGCGTTCCCTGACTGGGCCGCCACCCCACCCGAGGAGAAGCAACGGCTGTTCCTGCGCACCGCCGACGTCGTGGAGCGCAGGCTCGCGGAGATCACCGAGCGGCTGGCCGTCGAGACCGGGTGCGGCGCGGCGTTCGCCGGCTTTCAGCTGAAGTGGGTGCTGGGCGCGCTCCGCCAGGCCTCCGGCTGGGTCTACCAGCCCCGCGGCGAGATCATCCCGTCTGATTTCCCCGGAGCGTTCCACATGGCGATCCGCCGGCCGCTCGGCGTGGTAGCCGGCTTCAGCCCGTGGAACGGCGCCGCGGTGCTCGCCTGGCGGACGGTGATCCCGCCCCTGGCGTTCGGCAACACCGTCGTGCTGAAGCCCTCCGAGCAGGCGCCGATCTGCGCTGGGCTGCTCGTCGCCGAGCTGATGGAGGAGGCGGGGTGGCCGGCCGGCGTCCTGAACGTCGTCACCCATGCCGCCGACGGCGCTGAGGCGATCGCCGACGAGTTCTTCGAGCGGCGGGAGGTCCGGGCGATCAACTTCACCGGCTCGACGAAGATCGGGCGGCTGCTCGCCGAGCGCGCGGGCCGTCACCTCAAGCGGATCGTGCTGGAGCTCGGGGGCTACAACCCCCTGATCGTGCTGGCTGACGCGGATCTCGACTACGCCGCCGAGGCCGCGGCGTTCGGGGCGTTCTTCCACCAGGGCCAGATCTGCATGAACGCCCGGAAGGTGATCGTCGAGGACGCCGTGGCGGATGAGTTCGTCGAGAAGCTCGTCGGCGTGACCGAGCGGATCAAGCTCGGCGACCCGCGCGAGTCCGACACGATCATCGGCCCGCTGATCAACCCGGACGCGCTCGAGCACGTGCAGCGCGACGTCGCCGAGGCCGTGGACCAGGGCGCGCGCATCGCCACCGGCGGCGAGGCGATCGGCCCCTGCTACACGCCGACGGTGCTGCTCGATGTACCCGATTCGGCGCGGATCGCGGATGAGGAGACGTTCGGCCCGGTGCTCGTCGTGCAGCCGGTGGGCGGCATCGACGAGGCGATCCGCGTCGCCAACGACCACGCCTACGGGCTGTCCGCCGGGATCCTCACCTCCGATCACGACCGCGGCCTGGAGATGGCCGGGCAGATCGAGTCGGGGATGGTCCGCGTCGGCGACCAGACCGTGCACGACGAGCCGCAGATGCCGCTCGGTGGCGTGCGTGACAGCGGGTGGGGACGTGCCGGGCCGCACTCCGTCGAGGATTTCACGCAGCTGCAGTGGGTCTCGATCCAGAGCGGCACGCGCCCGTTCCCGCTGTGAGCCACGCACTCGCGGGCCGCATCTGGGAGCGTGGGGCGCCGGGGTTCGAGGCGGCCTGCCGCGCGACGCTGGCCAACCAGCGCCGGCCGGCGGCGCGTCCGGACTGCGTGGTCGCCGCGGAGTCGGTCGGCGACGTCGTCGCCGCCGTCCGTCTGGCCACCGAGCGCGGCTGGCGGATCGCCGTTGCCTCCGGCGGTCACTCGTGGTCGGGCGCCCACCTGCGCGACGACGGGCTGCTGCTGAGCGTCGCCCGCCTCGACGGCGTGGAGCTCCAAGCGGAGGCTCACCGCGCGACGGCCGGACCGGGCGTGCCCAGTTCCGCACTCCAGATCCGGCTCGCCGAACACGGGCTGTTCTTCCCCACGGGTCACTGCACCGGGCCGTGTCTCGGCGGCTATCTGCTCCAGGGCGGGTTCGGGTGGCATTCGCGCACGCTCGGGCCCGGCTGCATGAGCGTCCTCGGCGTCGACGTCGTCACCGCGAGCGGCGAGCTCGTGTACGCCGACGCCGCGTCCCATCCTGAGCTGTACTGGGCTGCGCGCGGCACGGGGCCGGGGTTCTTCGGCGTGGTCGTGGGCTTCCACCTGGCGCTCCATCCCCGCCCCCCGGCGATGCTCGTCAGCGGCCAGCTGTACCCGGTGGAGATGCTCGACGACGTGATGCGGTGGGCCCACGCCGCCTCGCCTCGCGTGCCGGACTCGATCGAGCTGATGGTGTTCCTGCGCCGCGGGTTCCTGGAGACCGACGAGCCGGCGGTTCAGGTGCTGGCACCCGCGTTGGCCGAATCCGAGGCACGGGCCCGCGCCGATCTGGCGTTCCTCGATGAATCGCCGCTGCGCGACCAGGCGCTGTCGGCGGAGTCCGCGACTCCGGGGGACGTGGTCGATCTCGTGCGCGGAAGCGACGGCTTCTACCCCACGGGGTTCCGCTACGCCGTTGACAACATGTGGACCCACGCCCCGGTCGAGGATCTCCTCGACGGCTACCGGCGGATCGCCGAGACGCTGCCGAGCTCGCCGTCACACATGATGTGGATGAACTGGCAGCCGCCGCGCGAGCGGCCGGACATGGCGTTCTCGCTGGAGGACGAGGTGTACATCGCCCTCTACGGCGTGTGGCAGGACGAGCGGGACGACGCGAGGTTTCAGGACTGGGCGACCGATCGCATGCGCGAGCTGGAGCCGGCGGCCAGCGGAATCCAGCTGGCCGACGAGAACCTGGCCCGCCGCCCGGCGCCGTTCATGGCACCGGAGCACCTGGCGCGCCTCGAACGGGTGCGCCGGGAATACGACCCTGACGGGCGCTTCCACGACCGACCGGGCTCGCGATGACGGTGCTCGACGGCAAGATCGCGCTCGAGGAGCACTTCATCCCGGCGGGGCTGGGCGAGCTCGTCACCAACCCCGGCTGGCCGCCCCCAGCGTGGCAGCGGGTGATCGACCGGCTGACCGACGTCTCCGCGCGCCTGGAGGAGATGGACCGCGGCGGGATCGAGCTGGCGGTGCTCTCTCTCGCCTCGAACGGCATCCAGGACGTGTTGGAGAGCGACCGCGCGCCGGCGATGGCTCGGGAGTGCAACGACGCGCTCGCGGCGGTGGTCGCGGAGCGGCCCGATCGTTACCAGGGCCTCGCCGCGCTGCCGATGCAGGACGTTTCGGCGGCCGTCGCCGAGCTCGAGCGGGCGGTCACGGAGCTTGGGCTGCGCGGCGCGCTCGTCAACGGGTACTCGAGCCACGGCGATCTCGACACCGCGCTCTACTACGACGATCCTCGCTACGACCCGCTGTGGGAGTGCTGCTGCCGCCTCGAGGTGCCGTTCTACCTGCACCCGCGCAATCCTCTCCCCGACCAGCGGCGGATCTACGCCGGGCGTGAGCAGCTGCTCGGACCAACCTGGGCGTTCGGCGTGGAGACGGCCACGCACGCCCTGCGGCTGATCCTCGGCGGGGTGTTCGACCGCTTCCCCGCGCTGCAGGTGATCCTCGGTCACCTCGGCGAACTCCTGCCGTTCGGGATCCGCCGTCTCGAGCAGCGGCTCTCCCGCCGCACCGACGTGACGCTCGAACGTCCGGCGGCCGCGTATCTGCACGACAACTTCCACCTGACGATCAGCGGTAACTACCACACCCCGTCGCTGGTGGGGATCCTGCTCGAGCTCGGCGCCGACCGGTTGATGTTCGCCTGCGACTATCCGTTCGAGGAGATGGCGGACGGGGCCGCGTGGCTCGACACGGCGCCGCTGAGTGACAGCGACCGCCGGAAGATCGCCTCCGGGAACGCGCGAAGGCTGCTCGGGCTCGACTGAGGCGAACGCTGGAAGCGCATCCAAGCCGTGGCGCCAGCGAGCGGCGGTCGTGGCCCGCGCGGGACACCTAGAATCTCCCGTGGCGCAGCTCATCGAGACGAGGACGACATGGGGCGATACCACCACAGATGCACTGCCGCAAGCTGGAGCCGGCTTTGAGCACACTGCCGGCCACGGTCGAGGACGGGGATGGCGCGGGGCCCGCGGAGGGCGATGTCGAGCCGGTATCGCACGAACGGACGGTTCAGATCGTCACCGGCGTCATCACCGTGGTTCCGGTGGTGAGCCTCTTCTTCGTCGGTTGGCTGCTGTGGGACCGGGTGCTCGGCTGGAACGACATCTTCGTGTTCCTGATCATGTACCTGCTGACCGGATTGGGGGTGACGGTCGGTTTCCACCGCCTGTTCACCCACCGCGCGTTCAAGTGCGGGCCGCGGCTGAGGGCGGTGCTCGGCATCCTCGGTTCGGCAGCGATCGAAGGGCCGATCATTCCCTGGGTCGCCGATCACCGCAAGCACCACGCGTTCGCGGACCGCAACGGTGACCCACACAGCCCGCACCTCGCCCTCGAGGATGGCTGGCGAGGCGCGCTCCGCGGGCTCGGGCACGCGCACGTCGGGTGGCTGTTCATCCACACCGATCGCGCTCGACGTGAGCGCTACACCCCGGATCTGATCGACGACCCGGTTGTGCAGTGGGTCAACCGCTGGTTCCTCGCCTGGGCGGTCGGGGGGATCGCCGTGGCGTTCGGACTCGGATGGCTGTTCGGCGGCACCGTGCGAGATGGCCTGACCGGAATGTTGTGGGGGGGTGCGGTCCGCATCCTCGTGCTGCATCACGCGACCTACAGCATCAACTCGCTCTGCCACTTCTTCGGCCGCCGGCCGTTCGACACCGCAGACGAGTCGCGGAACCTGGCGTGGTTGGCGCCGCTGACGCTCGGGGAGGCGTGGCACAACAACCACCACGCGTTCCCCACCTCGGCGGTTCATGGGCTCGCGGCCCGGCAGCTCGACCTGTCGGCGCTCGTCATCTCCGGGCTCGAACGGACGGGCCTGGTGTGGGACGTCGTGCGCGTCAGTTCCGAGCGCCAGGCGGAGAAGCTCACCGCCAACGCGGTCGGGTGACCGCGTGGAGCGACACCCGAGCGCTCCGGGAGGCGCTCGACGAGATACTGCCCGCCCGGCCGTTCGCCGTCGAGCTGTGGGACGGAACCGAGCTCGACGCCAGCCACGGTGAGCGGCGGCTGACCTTCCGGCTGCGCTCTCCGCGGGCGCTCGGGCATCTGCTCCGCGCGCCGGGCCAGCTCGGTCTCGGCCGGGCATATGTCTCCGGCGAGATCGAGGTGGATGACATGGACGCCGCCCTGGCGGTGCTCGATGGCTACCAGACCCCGCCACTCGACGGCCGCACCAAAGCGCGTCTGGCCGGGGCGGCGATCCGCGCCGGCGCCCTGGGGTCCATCCCGCGGGCTCCCGCCTCCGAGCTGCGGCCCCGCGGGCGCCGCCACAGCCGCGAACGGGACCGCCGGGCGGTCAGCTACCACTACGACGTCTCGAACGAGTTCTTCCGCCTGTTCCTCGGCGAGTCGATGACCTACTCGTGCGCGATCTTCTCGCGCGGGGCCGAGACGCTCGAGGAGGCGCAGCGAACCAAGCTCGAGCTCGTCTGCACGAAGCTCGGTCTGCGCGAGGGCGAGCGGGTCCTGGATGTTGGATGCGGGTGGGGCAGCTTTGCCATGCACGCGGCGGCGGAGCACGGCGTGGGCGTGACCGGCATCACGCTTTCGGAGGCGCAGGCGACGCTGGCGCGGGAGCGCGTGGCCGCCGCCGGCCTCGACCGGCAGGTCGATATCCGCCTCGGCGACTACCGGGACCTGGGCGGCGAGCAGTTCGACGCGATCTCGTCGATCGGCATGGTGGAGCACGTCGGAAACGCCAACATCGAGGCCTACGCCCAATTGCTGGCTGGCGCGCTGCGTCCCGGCGGGCGGCTGCTCAACCATGGCATCGCGCGGCTGCGTTACGGCGATCCGGAGGCGGGCCCGTTCTCCGAGCGCTTCGTGTTTCCCGACGCGGCGCCGCTGCACCTCTCCCGGGTTCTGGGCGCCCTGGAGCTCGCGCGGCTCGAGCCAGTGCACGTCGAGGGGTTCCGGCTCGACTACGCCCGCACGCTCCACGAATGGCTGCAGAACCTCGATCGCCACCGCGCGCGCGCAGAGGCGCTCGTCGGTGCCGAACGCATGCGCGTGTGGCAGCTCTACCTGCGTGCGGCCCGGCGTGGCTTCGAGAACCGCTTCACCTCGGTGTTCCAGGTGCTGGCCCACCGTCCACGGGCTTAGCGCCACAACCGAGGAGACGCCGCCCGCGCCCGGTTCGCCTTCCAGTATCTGCTGACGATCGGTGTGCGCGTGTGATGCGTCATTGAAGTGATTTCGTGCCTCGTCGCGTGACGGAGAGAGAACATTCGGCCGATCCTTTACGCTCGGTGCGTGGCCATCCGGGCACTCGCCTTCGACGTGTTCGGGACGCTGGTGGATTGGCGCTCGGGAGTCGCGAGTGCGTTTCGAGCCTGCGGCACACCGGGCGATCCCGAAGGGCTTGCTGATGCCTGGCGTGCGCGGTACGTGCCGATCATGCTCGAGGTCAACGCCGGGCGCCGGGCGTGGGGCAACTTCGACGAGCTGCACCACGCGACCCTCGATGCAGTGCTCACCGAGCGGAACCTCACGGCCTCAGATGAGGACCGGCGGCGACTGGTAGCCGCCTGGCACCGGCTTGACCCGTGGCCTGACGTGCGCAGCGGCTTGGCGATGTTGCGTCGCCGCTTCGTCACCGCGGCGGTGTCGAATGGTCACACCGCGCTTCTGGTGGACCTCGCGCGGCATGGCGACCTGCGGTTTGACTGCCTGCTCTCGGCGGAACTGGCGCACGCGTACAAACCAGCGCCCGAGGTGTACCTGACCGCCGCACGACTGCTCTGCGTGGATCCCTCGGAGCTGATGATGGTGGCCTGCCATCCCGGGGATCTCAAAGCCGCGCGCAGCGCAGGCCTGCGGAGCGCGTTCCTCGACCGGCCACACGAGTTCGGTCCGGACTCGTCGCCTCGCGAGGATCCCGCAGCAGACGTATCTGCACTCCATCTCGAAGCGCTGGCGGCGCGCCTGGAAGCGCGACCCGACTAGGGCGCGCGGCGCGAGGCGGAGTCAGGAGCCCCGGTTGGCGAACGGCGCATAGCTGCGGCAGGGCTCCCCGCGCAGCGCGTTGCAGTTGGCCGGCGAGGGGGTGGGGACCTGAATGCCCGGGACCACGGGCAACGTCAAGTTCGAGTTCATGGTGTTCGAGTAGCCGATCGTCACCCCGGCCGTGCCTCGCGCACTGGGCTGCGCGAACGACCACACCGGCTGGTTGCCGCCGATCGAGCCGATGATCAGGCGGATCCGAGAGCCCGCCCGGTAGGCGTGGCCTTCGTAGTAGAGCGGGATGACGATGTGCGTCCAGCGGTCGGCCTGGAGCGGGATCAGGTCGGATCGCCTGAGCGTCTGGGACGCCTGCAACGAGGTCGAACCCGGAGTCAGCTTGCTCTCATCGCCCCGCAGGTAGCCGTTCTGTACGTAGACCTCCTTGCCGTCCGGACGAACCTCGGTGACCGTCGCCTGCAGATCGACGGCCGGCTGGGTCGACTTCACCCAGAGGCCGACGGTGCCGGCGCCGACCACGACCGTGTTGCTCAACAACGGGTCGGTCACGAACGACACCGCCTGACCGGTCGTGGGCGAGACCCAGTCGTAGCTGGGCAGTGTGCCCCAGAGCCCGCCGGCGCCGGTGTTCCCATGGAAGTCGGTCACGGTGCCCTCGGCCGAGTTGTACCTGAAGGTATCGCTGCCCGCGGTGCCGGCCGACCCGGCCAGCTTCCCAGCGGAAGCCAGATACCACGAGCGCGCTTGGGTGCCTGGAACCGGGAAGCGCGACGCCGTCGCCGTGAACGCGGGAAGCGGGATCCCCGGAGCGTCGTTGGGGTCGGCGCCGCTGTCGAACGGAATCGTGATGGCGGGCGTCTGATCGAACCTGGCCAGCGCCGCGCTGTACGTCGGCTCGGTCTGGACGGGGTCGACGGGGACATCGTTCAGCGTTGCGTTCTGGATCCCCATGGCGATGTCAAGCAGCGGTCCGCCGGCCAGGCTCCAGGCCTGCGAGATGCCCGTGGTCAGCGTCTTCCCCGGCCCCAGGTAGACGTTCAGGACAGGTTTCCTGTGCGCCACGTAGAGCTCGTAGAAGTCGACCATCCGCGAGAGCGTCTCGGGATCGAGCGAGTCGACGTGCGTGCCGTTGGTGAAGGTGAACCACTTCCGGTCCGTGCCGGTGAAGTGCTCGGCCAGGTCCGGGCAGTGCGCGCCGACCTGCTCGTCCGTGAACTGGCAGACGAGGAACGTCGGTGCGTGGATCTTGTGCACGAAGGTGACCGGATCGATCGGGTCGGCCACCTGTGGGGTGTAGTACTGGTTGGCGTGGATCTTCGTCAGCAGGTTGGCGGCTTCGCCGTGGAGCGCCTGGTTGGCCCGGCAGGTCGCGTCTCCGGCCCGGATGCGCGCGAGGGCGTACGCCTGATCGGACGTGGTCGAGAACGGCTCGCCGTCCTGGACGCGCTGCACTGCCCACGAGTAGGCGAACCCGGTGTTCAGGTCCCCGCCCGGGTACAGCGTGGTGATCGTCGAGTCGATCGGCGACAGCGGGGCGATCGCCTCGAGGGCCGGCGGGTCCTCGGCGGCGGTGAACAGCTGGCTGATGCCGCCGTACGAGATCCCCAGCATCCCCACCTTGTGACCGAGTACCCACGGCTGGCGGGCGATCGTCTGGATCACGTCGTAACCGTCGAGGCTCTGATTGGGCTCGAAGAAGTCATAGGCGCCCCCCGAGCAGCCGGTTCCGCGCATGCTGACGTCGACCACGGCGAATCCGAGCAGGTTCGCCAGTTGGGCGATCCCGTTCACCGGCCCGGCGGGGTTTGCGTAGCCGTAGCCGGAGTACTCGATCAGCGTCGGATAGGGCTTGCTCCCTTCGACGATCGAGGCGTTCTCAGGCAGCCCCTTCCCACCCAGCAGGGCGGTGGCTGAGGTCAGCTTGGGCAGGTGCACGTCGATCGCCAGCTTCGTACCGTCCCGTGTGACCAGGTATTGGTAGCCGCCGCGGACCGTCTGGTCATAGAATCGAGTCGAGAGTGGCGCGGGGCGGTCCGTGTAGACGTCGAGCGGGCCTGAACGGCGTGCGTTCGAGATGATGCGATACCCGTCGCCCGGCGTCACGTTGCGAAACAGGACGCCGCCCTGCGCGTCGGCGCGGGCGCTCTGAACCGTCGTGCCCGCAGCATCGACCAGGCTGACCCGAGCATGGCCCGCCAGGCCGGTGGCATACGCCTGCTCGGCGCTGCCGCGGGCGACGAACGGCGTCGCCGCCCACCCGCGAGCGGTCGTCCCCAGCATGGCCCAGAGGGACACCGCGCTGAGCGCGAGGACGAGGACCGAGATCCGGGCACCGGGAATGTTCCTCGCGCGCATCGGCGGCAATACTGACCGAATTCACGAGACGAGGCGCTAGTGGTGGTTAGGATCGCGTCATGGGTGCGGACGAGGGACCGGTTGCCGCGTGGCCCGCTGGGCTCTTCGACGTGTTTGCGCGCGCGATCACCTGCGAGTACGCGAGTCTGACGCGGGCCGGCTCTCCGGTCACAGTTCCGACGACGCCGTATGTCGGCCCGGGCAACACGCTCGACGTCTCGACGGGGTTGAGCTACCCGGCCAAGGCTGAGCGTGCGCGGCGCAATCCGAGGGTGGCGCTGCTGTTCGCGGACCCGATCGGTGCGGGGGGGAGCAACGGCTCCGTGGTCCTCGTCCAGGGCCATGCCGCGGTACGGGATGCTGACCTTCAGGCGAACACGGATCGCTACGCGCGCGAGTCGGTGAGGAAGCTTCCCGGCGCTGTCGAGGGGCAACCGAAGGCGCTGCTGCGACGGCTGGCGTTCTACTACGCGCGGATCTGGATCGAGATCACGCCCCTGCGCATTCGCTGGTGGACGGACCGGAGCTTGTCCGGCCAAGCGCAGGCTTGGCGGGCGGACCCGGATCTGACGCTGCCGGGATCTGATCCGGCGCCTCCCGGCCGCCAACCGCCGGCGTGGTTGGACCCACCATCGCAGTGGCGCGAACTCGCCGCGCGGGCGTTGCGGGATCTGCCGTTCGCGGACCTCACCGCCGTCGATGGGGAGGGTTTCCCGATCTGCCTGCCGGTGAGCGCCGGCGCGTTGGACGGGGATCGGGTCTCGCTGCAGATCGGCCCCGGCGCTCCCGAGCTGTCGGAGGGGCCGGCGTGTCTGACGGTGCACGGCCACGACGAGCGGTTCACGACGCAGGAGAACCACACGCTGATCGGCGTGCTGGTCCGCGAAGAAGACGCCGTCCGGCTGCGCGTCGAGCGAGTGCTGGCCGATTGGAGCCTGACTGGGAACCGCCTCCGGCGCAGCGTCGGCTTCCTGCGCAAGGGTCGGTCACTGGGTCCCCGGCTCAAGGCCGAGGCAGCCAGACGCGGTCAACCCGTACCCACGGTTCACATCCCCTGACGGTCGTGACCAGGAGTCGCGCGCGACTGATCCTGGCGGCGCTTCTGTTCTGTGCCGGGGGGATGCTGGCCGGTGCACCGGGAGCCGCTGCGTTGCCGCTGCTCGCTCATCACGGTCGCTGGCTGACCGATCCACAGGGACGAGTCGTGATCCTGCACGGGGTACAGGTCGACAAGTACATGCCGGGTCAGCCAGTGGAAGGCTGGATCGACGTCTCGCCCGCGAACGTGCGCTTCATGGCTGCCCAGGGGTTTGACGCGGCTCGAGTGAGCATGGCCTACGCCGGAGTTGAGCCCCAGCCGGGACACTTCGACCGCTCCTACATCGACCGGTTCGTGCGCTTCGACCACGAGTTGGCCGGAGCCGGGGTCTATGACCTGATCGACATGATGCAGGGGGAATACAGCACGCTGGTGGGCGGCGACGGCTTTCCCCCCTGGATGGCCCTGACCAACGGGGAGCCCAACACCCGGGCTCCGTTCGCCGGCGGCTACCTGGACAACCCGGCCGAGGAGGCGGTCTGGGACAACTTCTGGGCCAACACTCCGACCCGCGGGATGGGGCTCCAGGATCACTACATCCAGGGCCTGCAACTGGTGGCTCATGCCTTCGCTCGCTCACCGGGTCTGCTGGCCCTCGAGATCCTGAACGAGCCATGGCCGGGGTCTCCGTGGGCTACCTGCTTCACCGCCGCGGGCTGTCCGGCCGGCGGCTTCGACCAGACCTCGTTCACGAGCTTCTACCGCCGCGTGATCCCCGCGCTTCGTTCCGCTGACCGCCTCCACCTCATCGCCTACGAGCCCAACCTGCTGTTCGACTTCGGCTACCCGACCCGACTCGGCGTGATCCCTGACAACGACCTCGTGTTCACGTTTCACGACTACTGCCTGGCCGCTGCCCCGGGCCTCCCGCCCAACCCGGCGGCAAGTGCGGGCTGCGATCAGAGCGAGAACAACGTGCTGGTCAACGCGGAGGCTCGGGCTCGCGAGGGGGGCGGGGCGCTGTTGATGGACGAGTGGGGCAATACGACTGATCTGGGTCAGGTTCACCAGATCGAGCAGGACGCCGACCGGCACATGGTGGGTTGGACGGTGTGGGCCTACGAGGACTGCTGCAACAGTTCGGCGGCGATCGTCGCGGACGGGGCCAAGGCCCCCACCGCGCCGGAGAATCTCCGGCTGAGCGAGCTCGAGGCCCTGGTTCGGCCGTACCCGAAGGCGATTGCCGGCACCCCGCTCGCGTGGAGCTACGACCCGACGAGTGACGCGTTCGCCCTTGCCTACTCCACGCACCCGGTCGGCGGTGGCACGTTCCCTCCCGGCACCGACACGGAGATCGAGCTCCCCGCCCTGCACTACCCCACCGGGTACAACCTGCAGGTCCGCGGCGCGCGCGTCCTCTCGGCGCCCGATGCCAACCTCCTGCGGCTGACCAACCTGCCGGGGGAGACCACGGTCCGGCTCCGCGTCACCAGCGCCCGCCATCACCCGGCGGCCCCAGGGCCGTTCACCTGGCCGGCTGCCGCCGGCGGCATCGCTTCGGCCGACTGCCCGGCGAGCTCCCGGAATGTCCTGCGGATCGGCACGCGGGGAAGCGCTGACCAGATCGTGACGCTCGCTGTCTTCCTCGACGGTCGGCGAGTCGCCCTCCTCCGCGCCGCCGCCATTGAGCGCATCACCCTGCCGGCCGGTCTCGCCGACGGGACGGTGATCACGCTTCGTGGCACCCGGGCTGGTGGGGGTCAGGTGACCAGTTCCCAGATGCTGTTCCATTGCCAGACGCCAAGACCCACCGTCTTGTCGGGCTGAGGCACCCGCTTGGCGGAGTAGGGCGCCTCGCCGAGACTCGGCGCGCCGACGACGGGAATCTCGAGGCCCTTCGGCCCGGCCTCGTAGCCTCGCCACGTACCCGGCGGGACGCGCACCGATCCCCGACCCTGACGTGCGCGGTTCGCCCGCGAACCCGCGGCAGGGCAGCGGCTCAAGTGATGGCGGGGTCCTGGCCGAGCACGATTTCGTAGCGGTCGGTGATCGGCGGCCGATTTCGATCGACCCCGGCCCGGGTCACGGCGGCGGCCCGGATCTCGTCCGCCAGCTTGTCCGTCGCCCGGAGTGCGTCGATCGACTCCCAGTAGGTGACGGCAACCGCTCGTCCCCCTGTGTAGTCGACGCCAGCCCACACTCCGCGGAAGCCAGGCGCCTGCTCGAACTTCGGAAGGTGTTCCTCCCTGAAGTTCTCGAGTGTGGCCTTGATCCGCTCCGGAGCGAGGCCGGGAAAGGTGGTCACCCGCACATACATTCACAGCCCTCCTTCTTGGCTGGCGCAAGCCTACTCCCGACGACGGCAGGTGCAAGGGCTCAGCGCATCGTGGCCGCGGGTCGACGGCGGCGGAGCCGGTCCCACGCACCCGTCAGGAGGTAGGCGGCGGCGCTGAGCAGGCCGACGAAGGACCCGATCGGCCGGTCCGTCGCGGAGGAGGCGGCGATCGCCAGCCAGACGATCGCGAGCGCGACGACGAGCGGCAGGAGATTGCGACGAGGGGTCCCGGGGTCAGGGTGCTCGAACGCAATCTCCACCCGGTGCGAGCGCACTCCGACGCGCCTCACCGATCTCCGGCAGGAGCGAGGAGAACCGTCCTAGGTTGTGTGGCGGCTCCCGGTCCTGGAACCCAGGAGCAGTTCATGCCCGGAAGCGCGTTCAGCTGGGAGACGATCTCGCGGAAGACCCCGCAAATGCGGAGCCTCTGCGCAACGGGAGCGACGGGACTCGAACCCGCGACCTCCGGCGTGACAGGCCGGCGCTCTAACCAACTGAGCTACGCCCCCGAGGGGGCTCCAGTATGGCAATTGATCCGCGCTACACGGCGGGCGCAACTCTGGCCGGCCGCAGGGGTTTGAACCGACAGATCACCGCCGGCCCGCCCAACCCGGCCGTGGGCGAGCCAGCGGGATCGGCGATAGGGACTCGAGCGATCGAGTCCCTGTCGTGCTTAAGGGGTGTGCGGCGGCCAGATCAGCCCGGTGAGCCAGGCGACGAACCGCTCGTAGCGCTCGGGCGGGAAACGACCGGGATCGGTCAGGACCATCCGGCCCGCCTCCTCGCTGAGGTCGAGGATCGCGCGGGCCGCCAGCTCGATGTCGAACGTCGGCGGAAGCTCCGGCCGCCGTGCCGCCGCCCGCACCATGGCGTCGATCCGCTCCAGCGCGCGAGCCCGGTTGCGCTCGACGTGCTGACGGACGATCTGCGGCGTGCCCACCGGCGGCAGCAGGATGAGCCGCCAGGTGTCTGGCCGGGTGCGTACCTCCTCGAGCAGCCGCCGGATGCTCGCCGGCAGGGTCATGCCGGGGACTGCGTCGTCGAGGGTCTGCGGGAGAACCCGCTCGAGCTGCCCGAGCGCGTACCGCTCCTCGCGCTCGATCAGCGCGCCGAGCAGCTGCCCAAGGTTGGCGAAGTGGTCGTAGACGACCGGTCGCGTCACCCCCGCCGCCCGCGCTATCGCCTCGATCGACACTCCGCTGTAGCCGAGGTCCAGGATCACCCGCAGAGCCGCATCGAGCACCTGCTCACGGCGCCGCGCCGGCGCCATGCGCGGGGCATATGGGCGGCGGGCCTTGGCCGCGGGTCCCGGCCCCGTCTGACCTCCGCTCTCCATGCGCGGGCGGCAGGCTAGCGGAGGCCGGGACGGTTAGGATCGCCGCCATGGCCACCTTCACTCTGCACGCTGAGATCAATGCCCCGGTCGAGACCGTGTTCGACGTCCTCACCGATCACCGCCGCTACGCCGAGATCACCCCGCTGCGCTCCTCGACGCTGGAACGGGAAGGCTCGCCGGATCCGAACGGCGTCGGGGCAGTCCGCCGCTTGGCGCTGGCCGGGCCACCGATCCGGGAGGAGATCACCGAGTTCGAGCGGCCCCGCCTGCTCTCCTACAAGGCGCTGTCCGGTGTACCGGCCAAGCAGCACTCGGGCATGGTCCGCCTGAGCGAGCGGGGCGCCGGCACGGTCCTCACCTGGCACGTCGACTCGACGCCAAAGCTCCCGCTCCCCGACGCGGTGTACGTGGCGGCGATGAAGCCGGTGATCAACCAGCTGCTGCGCGGCGTGGTGCGGGAATCCGAGCGCCGCGCCGGTTCCGGCAGCTGACACACCAGCCCCAGTCGAACGGCCGCTCGAGTCGGCGGAGGTGATCGTCGTTGTGCCCCCAGGCCCGGTTGACGTGCCGCCCGACGACGAGGGCGACGATGGTTCCCGCGCCCGCGCCGACGAGCGCGGCGGCAGCGCTCTGGGCGCTCGCGCCGGTCGTCCACGTGTCGTCGATCAGCAGGATGGCCTCACCGCTCAGGGCGCGAGTTGACGCGAATTGGGCGGGCTCGAACCGCCGGGGCTCGGCCGGGTGGGTCGAGCGGATCAGCAACCTGGCGTACCGATCGCGCGCCGGTTCGACGAGCCGGCCGACGATGTGCCGCAGGGGCTGCCGCTCGTCTGAGGTCGGGGTGCCGGCGGGAACCGTGGTGATCACGTCGAAACGATCGATGCCGGCGGCGGCAGCCAGGCAAGCCTCGTGATCGCGCAGGTGTCTCCAGATGATGGCCGCCAGTTCACGCTGTGGCCGGGCGGCGATGTCGACGGGCCAGCGCTTGTAGCCCGCCAGCACGTGGTGGAGCTGCTCGTGCGCGACGCTGTAGGAGATGGGGGCGATGTGCGCCAGCCACTGTTCGGTGTGGGTGCAGGCGTAGCACCGGTGATAGCCGTCGGTCAGGTTCCAGCACACCTCGCACACCCCCGGCCTCGGCTCCGGACGAAGCAGGAGGTGCGTGTACGCCGCGGTGAGCTCCGCCACCGTCGCCATCAGCCGGTGAGTGGGTCCTCTCGGTACAGGCGCTCGACGACCGCGACGGCCTCCTCGGCCGCTTCGACCACGTGGACGTTGTCGAGCTCCGCCAGCTCCCGAGCCCACGCCTGGCTCTGGGTCAGCGGGTGGAGGAGGAGCGGCCGGCCGAGCGCGAGCGTCGCCCGCGCCTGAATGCGAGTGCCGCTCCGCGGCGCTGCCTCGATGATGAGGGTGGCGCGGCTGAGGCCGGCCATGAGCACGTTCCGCCGCGGGAAGTTCTCCGGGCGGGGCGGGGTCTCCGGCCACAGCGCGGAGATGACCAGGCCCTGGCGGGTGATCTCCTCCTGGAGCGCCGCATGCTCCGGGGGATAGGTGCGCAGGAGTCCGGTGCCGAGAACCGCGTCGGTGCGGACACCGGCCTCGAGCGCGCCACGATGGACCGCCGCGTCGACCCCGCGGGCCAAGCCGGAGAACACCATGTAGTTAAGAGGCTTCAGCGACCGGGAAATGTCCCCCGCCGCCCGCAAACCTTCGGGAGACGGGCGGCGGGTTCCGATGATCGCGATGGCGCGTCCCGGGGCCTCGGCGGCCCCGAGCGTGAACAGGAGCGGCGGCCGATCGTGGGCGGTGCGCAGGATCGCGGGATATGACGGATCGAGGATCGTGCTGAGCGTGATCCCCCTGTTGCGCCACCGCTTCAGGTCTGACGCCGCCGCCTCGAGCTGCGCATCGAGGTCAGGGCGGCGTGACGCGAACAGCTCGAGCTGTGGCCCGCGCGGCGTGCCGCCACGCTGATCGAGCAGGTGGCGGGCACTTCCGGCGAGCTCGACAGCGGAGGCCAGCTGCGCCGACGGACGATCGCTGGTCCGGAGCAGCGCGATGAGTCCGATCGTCTCTGCGTCGGAGCCGGCCACGGCCGTGCGACGCTATCCGCGGCCGTTGAGGACCGCTGCGGCTGCGAGCCGGGTCAGCTCGTGCTCGTCGGCTCGACCGGCGCCGACGCGGGCGCGGGCTGCCCCGTGGGCTCCCCGGGAGCGGCCGGCGTGGTCGCTGGCGGCAACGTGGTCGTCGCGGCAGGCGGCCTCTCGTCCTCGCCGTTGATCGCGCTGCGGAAGTCCCGCAGACCGCGTCCGAGGGACCGACCCACCTCGGGCAGCCGCTTCGGCCCGAGCACCAGGAGCGCGACGACGAGGATGAACAGCAGGTGCGTGGGCTGGAGGATGTCTCCGATCACCAGACGAAGGTTAGCCCCTGGAGGTCCCGGCGGCGAACGTCCGGGGTCACCTTCCGCCGACCTGGACCGTCCGCCGCCCGGAGGCGCCGGGAGCGAACGGATAGTCGCCCTCGGGCAGCGTCGCGATCTGGAAGAAGTACGACCGGTGGACGCTCGCCTCGCCGAGCCCGAACGTGTACGTCGTGCTGAACCGACCGCTACCGGCGACGTGGTCGACGCCATAGGTCTGGTAGCTGCGTCCGATGCCGATGCGCAGACGGACGAGCGTCCCGCTCGGTGGCAGGTATCCGCCGACGAGCTGTCCGGTGATGTGGACGGTGCCACCCCACGGAACGTGAGTGGGCGAAACGCTGAGCAGCCGGATCCGGGCGGCCACGACGACGCGAACCTGGCTGGAGAAGGCACCTTCGGTCGTCTCATCGCCGCCGTAGACCGCCTCGACGACTCGGGAGGGGCCGGCGGGCAGGTGCGCCGTCCAGCTGCCATCGGCGGCCGTCGTCGTCTGCGTGATCACGGCGAATGAGCCCAGGCCGTTGTCCGGAGCCGCCAGCACTTCGACGTGACGACCCGCGAGGGGAGTGCCGGCGGTCGTCCCGAGCCAGCCGCTGACGTTCGTGGACTGGCCGAACCCGACGCGCTGCGCGCTCTGATCGACGACGTGCGGCGCCACCACGACTCGAACCACCTTCACCTCCCTGACGGTGACGACGTGGCCGTGCCGCTTGACCCGCTTCAGGAAGACCGTGCGCCGGGCCACGGTCCGCAGGTGGCAGTGCACGACGATGCGCGTCCGGATGACGGTCCGCGTCTTGACCCACACCGGGATCCCGTGCCGGTGGACGGTGACCCACCGCCCGGGGATGCGAACGCGCTCGGCCCGGCGGACGCAGTCCAGCCCCACGAACCGCCGGAACCCGATGCCAACTGTCGTCGGCTGCCCGATCTTCATCGACCGCGATGCCGCCGGCGACTGCCCGTGCGCTCCGGATGGATCAACAGCGTTGTTCTGGGCGAAGCAGCTGATGGAGTGCTGGCCGACGCCGCTGACCGGCACCCTCGCGGCCGACCCACCATATTCATGGTCAGGGCCGCCATCCTCGCTGCACACGATCTGGGCGATCCCGGACGGGCTGCCACCCGCCGTCGCCGTGACGTACTGCGTGCCGGCGGTGGACGGCGCATTGGTGGGACCCGCGAGCGAGATCGTGGGAACCGTATTGTCGATCTGGATGGTCCTGGCTGGATGCGAGGTCACGCCGGCGGCGTTCGTGGCGAGCAGCTGCAAGGTGGCCGAGCCGACACCGACGCCTTGCGAGGCGGTGATCGAAGCGGTGTTGAAGCTGGCGGGGAGGCTCGACTCCGAGCACTGAACGAAGGTGTGCCGGTTCGGCGTCTGGGTTCCTACCACCGCCGTCTGGCTCCCGAACGCTTCCTCTGCGGCGCACACTCCGGACGGGTCCGATAACGCCAACGACGCCGACCACGTACCGCGAATCCAGCCCGGCGCGGCCCAGAGATTTCCCGCCGCAGCGGCCGGGAGCGCGTTGGGACCGGTGTTTTCCTCGGCGGTCAGGTCGAGTTCGCCGACCTCCAGAGCGACCCCGTTCGCACAAGCCGGCTTGGCCTCACATTGGACGAACCACCCAATTGAACGACTTTCAAGCCCTTGCTCTGAGCAGCAGCCACCAGCTCGGTAGGAGGTATCAACGAGTTGGCTGCTCCGTCCGGCTGGTCCGGGTCCTGCGTCCCAGTAAAACTCGCCCCACCAGCCCTTACCGACGCCGACGTTCACCGAACCCGCTTCAACGACGTGGATACTGTTGATCACGAGGCCTTCTGGCGCGTTTACCTTGAACCCGGCGTTAGCGCCCGCAGCAGTCTCTCCGCCGGTGCCGAGGATTTCTAGGCCTCCGGGACAGGTGTTTGGGTCAGCGCTCATCCCTCGACTCGCTGTTGCAGTCAATCCGTCTCCGGCGGCTCGACCGTTATTCCCGCATATGTCGACCGGGAACACCGCAGCACTCCCAACACCACCCATCGCGAGAGTGACAGCCGTGACTAGCGCCGGCAATGCCGGAAGTTGCCTCACGAACTTGCTTCTTAAGGACAAATCATTTCCAAAGCAGCGGCCTGCGGACGACGATCACCGTCGGATCCATATCCGGTGAGGAACACTTGGCTCGGCGGAACAAACTGTGCGTTGACGTAGCCGTCGTTGAAGCCGACGGGTCGCGTCGTGTTGAAGTTGATGTGCGCAGTTGCCGCAACCACACAACTCGCCGAAAAACGCTGATGGAGCCAGCGGATCCCCTCTCCATCCGTGAGCGTCGTGACCCGAACCGGCGAGCTGGAGCTGACTGCGACCAGGTTCTGACCGTGGAACTGCAGGTCGACCCGGGCCTTGATCGTCCCAGCGATCGACTTCGGATCGAACTTCACCGAGTCGATCGTCCGGTTCCGGATCTCTGCCCCGTTGATCGAGAGCGCCGCGTACGACGACCCGCCCAGGGCGACGAACAGCGCCAGGAGCGCGATGGCGTTCTGGCGGAGGTAGTTGAGGACCTTGTGAGGCACTGGACGCGTGTCTCCTTATCCGTTGGGTGAGCTGCCGGGCCCGAGGGTGCCGTTGGCGCCGAAGGCGGGCTGATCCTGCGAGTTCGCGTTGCTGGAGGCCGCCGTCGTGCCGGTCGGGCTGCTCGGGGATTGGATCGACGGCGACGCGCCGGACCCCGCCCCACCAGTCGAACCGCCTCCAGAGGACACGGTCGGGGCGGCGGTGTCGCCACCGGTGGACGCCGCGGCCCCGGGTGCTTTGGCGCTCGCCACGACGTGCGCCGGTGAACGCTCGACGTGAGGCGTGACCCGCGTCAGCCTCAGCGCCTGCGAGTGCCGAACCCGAGCCGCCTCGAGACGCTCGCGCGCCAAGCGCTCGATCCCCACCCCCACCGCTCGATCGGCCGGCACCAGACCGGCCAGGAGTCGAGCCGGCGCGCTCGAACTCGCCGCAGCCGCCGGCGCGCTCGAGCGCGGAGTGGCGTGCCGGGGCAAGCCGATCAGGATCACTGCGAGGGCGACGGCGGCGAGCCCGGCGGCCACCGCCAGACGACGCCCATGGCCTCGGTGACTCGGCTCGACGACCGGAGCCTGGTCCCGCTCATCCGCAGTGGGCGCATCGCCGGGCGGCGCGGCGCCCTGCACCACCCCATGCAGCGAGTGGCTGTTCTCGCCCCAGAAGTCATTCGCGGCCAGCGCATCGTCGGCGGAATCGTCCGGCCGGGCTCGCGGACCGAACGGGACGAGCTCCTCCCGCGGGCCGAGCCAATCGCGTGGGAGCTGGACCACGTTGTCCTCGCTCTCGGTCATCCCTGTCCGTGTCCCCGACTCTTCGTTCTCCACGACGCGCTCGTCTCCCAGCTGAAAAGCTAGCCGTCCGATGCTTCTGTCCGGCGGCAACGCTACTATACCTTCTTGTATAGGAGTCAATTGGCTCAATTAGATCCGGAGCGAGAATGGAGCGGGCGGACGTAGGCGATGAATTCCTCACGGTGGCCGAGGTTGCGGAGCGGCTGAAGCTCAACCAGCAGACCGTGCGGAACTGGATCGACGCCGGAGCGCTGCCGGCGCTGCGGGTTGGGCGACGGGTGAGGATCCGGCGAACGGATTACGAGCGACTGGTGACCGAGGGGCTGAACGTGACGGAGACGACGCCGGCGGGACCGAGCGCGGCCGACTTCTGGGGCGGAGAGCTGGTGGGTTTGGCCGAGCCGGCGCGGGAGGGTCAGCCCAGATGAGCTTCGGCAACGACCTCGACCGCCAGCGGGCGCAGGTGATGCGGGCGGTTCGGCTCGCCGCGGCGGGTTGGGCGGAGGCGATGCGGGCGCACAAGATGGCTCCGCCGGATCACGATTTCGCTCAGCGCCTGGCAAACCTGGCGCGAGCCGCGGAGTACGAGCAGATGGCGTGGGAGCACGCGCACGCCGCGGGCCTGCTGTGGCGGCCGGTGCCGGGCGCCGAGGGGGCCGAGCCCCCGTACGAATTACGCCCGGGGAGCGGGCGGCGCGGCCCGGGCGAACTGTGGGCGAGGTTCGACGGGGCGGTGCAGGCCCTCAACCGGGCGATCACCGGCTCGGACTCCGCGCACGTGGCCGACGCGTTCGGCGAGATGGCCGAGGCGACCCGGGTGTTGGCCGACGCAGTGGCGGCGCAGGACGGACGGCCGTCGGCCGAGCCCGGCCGACGGCGAAGAGGAGCGGCATGAGCAAAGACCGAGTGGCATGACGAGGGACGCGAGCGGCCTGGCGCCGGAGGGCGTCGAGCGAAGGCCGGGAAGGAGCGGCTCGAGGCAGTAGGCTCGCGGCGCACATGCCCCCCGCTCCGCGACGGTCCAACTTCCTGCCGGCGCCGGGGACCAAGCGAGCGGTCGTGATCGGGGCTGGATCGTTCGGCACGGCGGTGGCGGTGCTGCTGGCTCGCGGCGGGCTGCGGACGACCCTTCAGACGCGAACGCCCGAACAGGCGGCCGTGCTGGCCGAGCATCGGGAGAACCGCGTGTACCTGAGCGGAGTCGAGCTGCCGCGGGAGCTGCGGATCGAGCACATCGGGGCCGGGCTGGCGCCGGCGGACTACGTGTTCCTGGGCGTGCCGTCGCGGGGGCTCGACGCGGTGATCAAGACGCTGGAGGCGAGCGGGCTCGGCTCCAAGGCGGCTGTCGTGTCGCTGGCCAAAGGGCTGGTGCCGCCGGACGGCACGCCGCCCACGGTCCTGCTCACCCGGCGGTTCGGCCCCGCCCGCACCGCGTGCGTCGGCGGCCCCGCGCACGCGCGCGAGATGGTGAGCGCGGGCGCCGGGCTGGTGGCGGCCTCGACCGAGGAGTCGCTCGCCACCGCGCTGGCCGGCGTGTTCATCCGCGCCGGCGTGGTGTGCGAGGAATCGAACGACCCCACCGGCGTCGAGCTGGCCGGGGTGGCCAAGAACGCCGCCGCGCTGGCCTCGGGGGCGACGGAGGCCCAGGGGCTGAACGCCGCGGGCGCGGCCGCCGGGCACATCTTCGCCGAGGTGTGGCGGTGGGCCGATGCGCAGGGCGCCCGGCCCGAGTCGATGATCGGCCTGGCCGGCACGGGCGACCTGGTCGCCACCGCCCTGGCGGCCGACTCGCGCAATCGGCGCGCCGGGGAGCTGCTCGCCCAGGGGGTCTCGGCGCAGGAGATCCCGAGCCGGGTCGGGCAGGCCGTGGAGGCGCTGCAGACCGTGCCGCTGCTCGCCCGGGCGCTGGCCGGCGCCGACTCCCCGGCGCCCGTCACCTCGGCGCTCGCCCGGCTGATCAGCGGCGCGCTGCCCCTGGAGGAATGGCTGGAGATCGTGCGGGCGACGGTCCCCCCGCCGGCGCGGTGGCGTCCCGCCGTCCGTCGCGGTTTCTGGCGGCGCGTGCGCGAGCGACTGCGCAACCTGTTCACCAGGCTTAAGCCTGAGGGTCACCAAACGTTTACCGAGGGGCAAGGCCCCGCTGCGAGTCTGCGTCCCGCACTGCCAAGCGACACGAAGGGAGAGATGGCAGATGCCCCAGATCATCGTGACCGCTGACCGTGGCTCGGAGCGCAATGAGGCTCCGGTTCTGTTGCGGGAATGGGTCAACCGCAGCGACTTCGACAGCGAGCTGTTCGGACGCCACCTCGTCGAGAGACTGGGCTGGGCGATCGAGGACGCCTGCGAGGTCGAAGACGACGAGACGGCGACCGCTCGCCCGGAGCGCTGACTCGAGCGGCGTGAGCGTTGCTCGACCGAGCGGCGCCGCGACCGCTCAGGACAGCCGCCGCCCACAGAGGGGATCCGGGCTTCGAGGCCGAATCCTCGACCCTGGACGGACTGACGCGAGCGCCGAGGCGGCAGAGCCCGGCGCCGCCCGTCAGCCGCCTGCGAGGGTCGTCACGACCGCTTCGTACACCCCCGCTCCGTAACCCTCGGACGCAACCCGCACACCCTTTCGGCCGTCGATGATGGCCGGAAGGGTCGGGTCGCGCTCCACGGCGTTGGCCACCAGCCAGAACGTCCCCACCGCACGCGCCGCGTCGAGGTCCTCGTGCGAGTCGCCGACCGCGATGCACTCCTCGGGCGCGTATCCACGGGCCTGCATGTGCCGGGCCACCGCCCGCGCCTTCGATGCCGCCGCCGGCACCAGGTGGTACGCGCGCACGACCGCTACCCCGGGGAACCGGTCGGCGTGCTCTCGAATCACGCCGTTGTCGACCAGACGCAGTCCCGCCACGCCCGCCGCCGACAGCACAGCGTCGACCTCCGCCAGATCGACTGATCCCCGGAACAGATGCGAGACCTCACGCCCCACCGCCCACGGGGTGTGGTACTCCAGCCGTCCCGCAAAGCGCTCCAGCAACAGTGACGGTGCGCCCGTCTGGGAGATCTGGTCGAAGATTGAGCCGGAATCCGGCGAGGGCGCAAAGTCATCGGTCAGCCACTCGAGCGCGCCGTCGAGCACCAGCCCGCAGCCGAGCTCGAAGATGTACGACGAGGCACCGATCAGCCGCGAGGCCTCGAACACGCTGCCCTGCCGGCGCCCGGAGAACAGGACGACCTCGGCCCCGGCCCGCCAGCACGCCTCCAGTGCCCGCAGCCCGAGTGAGGACCAGCCGCCGTCGGCGCCCTGGACGAGCGACGCGTTCGGCCCCAGCAGCGTCCCATCCAGGTCGACGTACAGGCAGCGCACGGCGGCGGCGACCGTAGCAGTCCCCGCCATACTCGGACCGGATGGCGACCGCCCAGCACATCCCCCCCTGGACGGCGCTCCTCGACGCCGGCCGAGACGACGGGCGGCTGGTTCACGACGCGAGCGTCCCCGCCCAGGATCCCCACCTCGTGCCGGTGCCGGACGAGCTCTCACCCGAAGTCCGTGACGCGCTGTCCGCCGCCGGCATCGACCGGCTGTACGCCCATCAGGCGCAGGCGCTGTACGCCGCCTTCGAACAGCCGACGATCGTCACCACCGGGACGGCGTCGGGCAAGTCGCTCTGCTTCCAGCTTCCGACGCTCGAGGTGCTGACCGGCGACCCCCGAGCCCGCGCGCTCTACCTCTACCCGACCAAGGCGCTCGCCCAGGACCAGGCGCGGGCCATCCATCGCTTCGGTCTGCCGAAACAGATCCGCCCGGCGATCTACGACGGCGACACCCCGCGCCACGAGCGGAGCGCCATCCGCCAGCGGAGCAACCTGCTCATCACCAACCCCGACATGCTCCACGTCGGGATCCTCCCTCACCACCCGCGGTGGGGCGAGCTGTTCGCCAACCTCGCGTTCGTCGTCCTCGACGAGGCCCACGTCTACCGCGGCGTGTTCGGCTCGCATGTCGCCGGAGTCCTCCGCCGGCTGCGGCGGATCGCCGCCATCCACGGCACGACGCCGCGCTTCCTGCTCGCCAGCGCGACCATCGCCAACCCTCGGGAGCTGGCCGAGCAGCTCACCGGCATCGGGCCCTTCGCCGTCGTCGCAGGACGACGCCGCGCCGCAGCCCACCCGCCAGATCGCGATGTGGAACCCGCCGCTGCTCGACGCGGATCTCGGCGTCCGCGCCTCGGTGCTCTACGAGGCGGCGGAGGTGTTCGCCGAGCTCATCAGCCTCGAGCGTGCGGACGATCTGCTTCATGAAGTCGCGCAAGGGAATCGAGCTCATCCTCCGCCATGCCACCGACCGGCTCGAGCCGGAGCTGGCGCAGCGGATCGCGCCCTACCGCGCCGGCTACACGCCGGCCCAACGCCAGGAGATCCAGCGCCGCCTGACCTCCGGCGAGCTCCTCGGCGTCGTTGCCACCGATGCGCTCGAGCTGGGCATCGACATCGGCGAGCTCGACGCCGCGGTGTGCGTCACGTTCCCCGGCACCGTGGCCAGCCTGCGTCAGATGTGGGGCCGGGCGGGTCGTCGAGGGTAAGGGCTGGCGGTGTACATCGCCGGGGAGGATGCGCTGGACCAGTTCTTCTGCCGCCATCCCGACGAATTCATCGAGCGGGCCGTGGAGGCCGCGATCCTCGACCCGCACAACCCGCAGATCCTCGGTGAGCACCTGCTCTGCGCCGCCCACGAGGCGCCGCTCACCGTGCTCGACGGCTGAGTACTTCGGTCCGGAGACGCTCGAGCACGCCAACCGCGCTGGCGGAGGCGGGCGAGCTCCGCCAGCGCCGGGGCGGCTTCGTTCCCCGCCGCACCGAGGACTATCCGGCGGCCCGGGTCGGCCTGCGCTGCGCCAGCGGCGACAGCTTCGCCCTGATCGACGCTCTCCTCCGGCGAGGTGATCGGCACGATCGAGGCCGCCCGGGCCTTCGCCACGGTCCACGAGGGCGCTGTCTACCTCCACCTCGGCCGCTCCTACCTCGTCCGGGAGCTCGACCTCGCCGCGCGTCGCGCGCTGCTCGAGCCGTTCACCGGCGATTACTTCACCCAGACCAAGCGCGAGAGCATGACCTACATCCAGCGCCTGCACGAGCGGCGCTACACGCACGGGGTGACGCTCTCGTTCGGCGCGGTCACGTACTCCGAGACGGTGCTCGGCTATCAGCGGCGGGCGCTGCAGGAGCGGACGAGGTGATCGACTTCCAAAGCCCTCGACCTGCCGACCATGGAGTTCGAGACCCGGGCGCTGTGGTACGAGCTCGACGACCTGCTCGGCGGCGAGCCGTTCCCGCCCGAGCACCTGCTCGGTGCGCTCCACGCCCTGGAGCACGGCCAGATCGCCGTGCTGCCCCTGATCGCCATGTGCGACCGCTGGGACATCGGCGGCCTGTCGACGAACGCTCACCCGCAGACCGGCGGACCGACGATCTTCATCTACGACGGCCATCCGGGCGGGGTCGGGATCACCCGCCGCGGCTACGACGGCTTCGAGCGGCTGGTGGGCGACGCGCAGCGGCTGATCGGCGAATGCCCGTGCCAGGCCGGCTGCCCCTCGTGCGTCCAGTCACCGAAGTGCGGCAACCTCAACGAGCCGCTGTCCAAGCGAGGCGCGCTCGAGTTGCTGCGCCGCATGCGGGGTGCCGCCTGAGCGGCGGCAGCCGCGGCTACTTCACCTGCCAGCGAGGCGCTCCCGTCGATCCCGCTCGGGCTCGACGCCGCCCAGCCGGTGATGTCGCCGAGCTGGGAGAGGATCTGACCGGACGGTCTGCGGCAGCGCGCGGTGCACCGCCAGCCCGAGGAGCTGCGGGAGGCCGATCCGGAACGCCACGGTCCCCTGAGCCCCGGCGGCCGGCGTCTCCGGAGCGGCGGCGAACGCCTCGCAGCGGGGCCGGCGTCGCGTTGCCACCCGACGAGCTGGCGACCGACGACTCCGACGTCGATCGTCCGCTTCGGGTCGACGATGGCGTAGAAGCCAGCGGGGAGCCGGTGCACCGTCGTGGCCGGCTGAGAGAAGAGATCCTGGGGGTCACCGGCGAGCTTGGCCAGCTCGGCGGACACCGCCACCGGGTCGCCCACCGCCGCGCGGACCATCGTCGTGTGCGTGTCGCTGTTGACCAGCAGGTCGCCGGTCAGCTGGTGGGCGAGCGCATTGAGATCGACGCCGGTCTTCGCCCGCAGCTGAGACTGCTGGCGGAGGAACCTCAGGTACCCCGAATCGGCGTCTGCTGTGCGGCAGCCTCGACGAAGGAGACGATCTGCGCCGGATCGTGGATGCCGACCGAGATCGGTCCGTTCCCGGCCAGTGTCGGTGCGGTAGAGCCGGAGGCGAACGGCAGCTGGGTGCTGGTCAGGGTCCCGTCCGTCGTCGTCGAGGTGGAAGCGGACCGTGATGCCGCCGGCGGTGGCAGTGATTGCGGCGCCGTAGCCCGCAGCGCCGCCACCCAGGGCACCCGACGCGCGGATGCGGCGGACGGCCGGCTCAGCACGGCGGTCAGGTCGCCGAACAGCTGGCCGAGGCTCGAGGTGTCGAGCCCGGCGGTCTCCCGCGTGAACTGCGCCGCCGTGATGCCTCCACCGTGGGCGTGACGGTCGAGGGCCGCGGCGACGATCGCCGGCGACGGACCGAACACGAGGGTCGAGCCGGCGACGGCGATGCTGGTCGAGCCGGTGCCGTACAGCTTGGCGCCGTCCCGGGTGCCCACCGGATTGGCGCAGCCGCGAGCTTCTTCAGCACCGTGGTCAGCGTGCCGGCGTCGGCGGTCTGCCAGACGATCAGGAAGTCGCTGCCGGCGCACGGCTGAGCGTCGTGCTGGCGGCGCCGATCGCCACCGGCTGGCCGAACAGGGGTCGGATGTCGCTGTAGTAGTTGAGCCCGAGCTGCTGCAGACGTTGGTAGATCGCCGCCTCACCGAACGCGGCGAGCGGGAACTTCGCCCTCGAGCTGGTGGAGCCTGCTTGATCGCCGGAGCGTTCGGGTCGGTCTGGAGCGTGAGGACCAGCGGCGAACCTGCGGGGAAGTAGGACAGCTCCGAGGTGAGGGCGGAGCTCGAAGAGCTCGACGCGGAGGAGCCGCAACCGGTCAGGACGGCGACGAGCAGCAGGGGGATCAGCCCGCTCAGCCGGAGTCGGCGGCGCATGCCGGGAGCGTACCTGCGAATCGCTAGCATCGCGCGACCAGGGCGAGATAGCTCAGCTGGTAGAGCACACGACTGAAAATCGTGGTGTCCCCGGTTCGAGTCCGGGTCTCGCCATCACCTCCGAGTTCGGCAGAACGGCGCGGAATCGGACTCCGTCAGCGCTGTGGTACCGCTCCCTGGTACCACTCGACCGGTATCAGGTGTCGGTGGGAGCCAACGTAAACGATCATCTCGCTCGCCGACAGCACATCGGATCGAGCGGAATCCAGATGTGGGGCCTGTCCGAGGAGGACGTAACGTCTCTCACGCGTGAGTTTGGAGATCGATCCCATCTATGACCGTCTTGTTGCCGACGAGAAGCTGAAGGTCGGCACCAAGTACGAGCGCCTCACGGCGATCGCGTTCAAGATCCTCACCGGGAGAGTCACCGTCCATGACTTCAAGCTTCGCGGAGACTCGGGCGTCAAGCACCAGATCGACGCCGTCGTCGGGGAGAACCACAGGCACATCCTCGTCGAGACCAAGGACTTCGACCGAAGGTCGATCTGCCCATCATCCGCAACTTCTGGGGCGCAGTCGAGGACATCGTCCCAGACGAGGCGTTCGTTGTGACCACGGTGGGCTTCAGTGACCAGGCCATCAAGTACGCCGAGACGAAGGGATCCGCCTCGCCCTCCTGCGGCCGCGAAGGATGACGACTGGGAAAGCCTGGTTCGCAGGGTGGTGATCGACATCGCCATGACCGGCCAGACCGGCCTGGCACACGTCACGTGGGAGCTCCATCCCGACGACCATCACAAGATCAATGGCGAGCGCGCCTCGCTCGGCGCGACCGAGACCGCACGGCTGAAGCTCGTCCACGAGGACGGTATCCAGCGAGACTTCCTCCCGATCTTCGATGGGCAGCTCGCCGAGGACTACGGCAAGGTGCCTCTCGGCGGCGAGGCCTCGATCGGACGCACCAACATCTTCGACGAGCCGACGTGGTTGATCGGGCTCGGCGGCACGCCCATGCGCATCGGGCGTGGAAGTGGGAGGTAAACGTTGCCACCGAGACGGCTCAAGTGGTCGTAGGCGACGGCATCGGTGGCCTCGTCGCCGAACTGGCGCTTCGGACCGTCGATGGCTCTATTCGCAAAATGTTCACCAACCGGCAGCTCCAGGAGTGGAGCTTCAACGGTCACCATGTGGTCCGCCGCGACAGGTAGAAGTGCCAGCCGGGCACAGGCCCGCCATATCAGCCCTCACGCTCCCGCAACTCCTCTGACTGTCCCCGGTCCCGGTCCGGGTCACGATGCGCTCTTCTGATACTCAGTAACCCCGGTCGTGACGGGGTCAAGAACCGCTGGCAGGCTCATCGGGATCGGTCGTGGTACCAACGGCGGTACCGGAGGCGCCTCTGAAGGGCCTTCTCGCCACATGCCGCGGCTCGCTCGCAGCCCGCGTTCGCCGCGGCACTGTTGTTCGAACGGTAGGACATGTCCAGCCGAGTGTCGAATCAGGGGAGTCGTGGAGGCCACTGGACATGTCCACCCGCTGGAGGTGCTGGGGATCGATGCCTTCCGCGGCGGCTGGGTCGCGGTCGTCCTGTCTGACGGATTGCTGACTGACACCGACGCGCACGGCAGCCTGGCAACGCTGGTCGGCCGGCATTCCAACGCACGTGTGGTCGCAGTCGACATGCCGATTGGACTGCCCACAGACGGCCACAGGCAATGTGACGTTCAGGCCAAGAATCGCGTCGGGGCAAGGCACAACAGCGTGTTCTTCGCCCCGCCGCTCGAGGTGCTTCAACTGAAGGAATTCAAGGCTGCCACTGCCCGCGCAGTGGACCTGACCGGGAGCGGCATTTCGCGACAGGCTCACGCTCTCGCACGCGGGTGCAGGAAGTCGCCGAAATCAAAGACGAGCGGCTCATCGAGGTTCATCCGGAGGTCTCGTTCTGGGCGATCGGGCAGCAGGAGGTCGCTTTCAGCAAGCACACCTGGAACGGTCACTACGACCGCCGACGATTGCTCGAGTCGGTTGGGGTCACAGTTCCCGTCGCGACGCTACCCTCCAGCGCTGGCCGCGCCGGGGTTGACGATGTGCTCGATGCCGCGGCTGCCGCGTGGTCTGCAGCCCGATACGCCTGCGCCGTTGCCCAGTCGCTTCCAGGCGACGCACAACCAAAACAGCGGCAAGTCATCTGGTACTGAGTCCCACGTCACGATCCGGCCGTCACGGCTCGGCGCGCGGCATTCTCTGCGCACGGCGGAGTAGCGCCTCGTGCACGTGAAGGAACTTCTGCTTGGCTGCTCTGGCCTCAGCGAATCGCTGAGGTGCCCAGCCTGGTGCGTGGGCACGCCTATGGCGCTGCTGATCCCGACGCCGCCGTCTGGGAGCAGTTCGGCGGCCTCGATCATCAGTGCCCTCACGTCAGCGTCCTTATCGCCTGCTGCTGAGTTCCGAGATCGCTCCAATGCCAAGCGCCGCGCTGATTGCTGTGTCCAACGCTTCACAGACCTCGTCGTATGTGTGATCACCTGCGGCTGAAAGCTTTCGCTTGAGCGGCTTTGGGATGTCGCAGACGTAGGCCTCGTGGGAGTCGTGGTGCAGTGCTGCGAGACCGAGCTGCGGATGACCGCCGTCGGCGACCAGGCGGCTCACCAGAACCGCGTGCTCGGCAACCGAGTGGAACCGGACAGCTTGCGCGCCGAACCGGCAGATGCGCGAAAGGCCACCGGCGATGTCCTCCAGCGAAATCTGTGACGGGTCGGGCTGGTCGAGGTCGATCTTCCGTCCGGAGGCCGTGTCGAGTACGTGGGGCTGCATGGCGGCGAGCCTACAAGTCGTTCAGATAGCCCGCGAGTGCCCGGGGGGTTCACGAGGCTGTCCAGGATTGGGAGGCTCACTCACCCGGCCTCTGATGTTCAGAGAGGAGCTTGATCACCCGGAGGGGCCTTCGGTGACCTCGAAGACCATGTCCTGACCTGCTGGTGGTCAGTGAACCAGGCCGTGCTGGCGTTCGGCGCAGCCCATGCAGGTCTCATGGTCGTGCATGTAGCCCGGAACGAACAGCTCGCCGCAGTATCGGCATTTGCGGACCGCAGAGTCCCAGAGCCTTCGTGCACTGGCCACTGTCTCGTTGAGGTTCTCTGGCGGCAGCTCCTGGTCCTGAGCGGAGACCGGCAAATGGACGACGTCTTTGAGCAGAACGACCGGCTCCGAGACGGTCGGCCACGCGACGTCCAGCCAGCCGACAAATAGGCCCGCTGGGCTCACGGCCACCCCAACCTGTCTCTCGCGGTCTTCCCAGAGTCCGCTCGGGGACTGGACAAAGCCGCTGGTGGACAGCCAGAAGCTATAGGCATCTACTCCGTCTGTCTCGATCCTCAGCGAGGAACCTTTGCTCCGGTCGGGTCTGCCGGAGGCTGGATGATCGATCGGTTCGGATTGCACATCGGCTGCGCGAGTCTCTGCGGGGAATGGTTCGATGAGGTAGTCCATCGGGTCGATGCTGCCGTCGTTGGCGTGGATCACATCCCGGTCCTGGCCACGGACCCGCAAGATGACTGGGTGGGAGACGCCGTCGGCGTACAGGAGCGTGCCGTCCTCGAGCTGCTGGAAGCCCTCGGCCGTAAACGGACCGATCTCCCACCCTCCGTCCAGCGCACGCAGCACGAATTCGCCCTCCGGCCACCTCGGCACCAAGTACTGCTGTGGTTGAGTGGGTTCTGGGTTTGGCATTGCAGCCTCCCTACCGAGGCCGCCGGCCAAGTCCAACCTGGTCCGCCCAGCCGGCGAGCGTGTCAAGCATCACCCACAGCATCCGGCTGGCTCTCTGCAGGCGCGTTCCCTGGGCTGGCCAGCGCTTGGCCACCAGCGCTCCAGTGAGCCAGCACACGCCGCTGCTCAGCGCCAGCGCGAACAGAACGATCACCACGAACACGGCGAGCGCGAAGGCGAATAGGAACCCGACCACGTAGAACCACAGCGCGATCCACCACGGGATCCCGACGAACCACCTGACTCTCATGGATCAGGGCTCCCGCGACTAGACATGTTCCACCTTGAAGCAAATCACGCGAGGTGGGCCTTGACAATCCCCGTCAATCCCGTTGCGCACGTCGATACAGTGCGGACCCTCAATGGAGGTTGACGAGAGCAGCTGGGAGAAAGCGAGGTGCCAAGCGATTGCGGTCCTCTCGTGCAAGGCTCGCGAGCGCGACATAATCACCTACCGCGACTTCGTTCGGCGCATCGAGGCTATCCCAGATCTTGCGTATCACGGAGATCCCCGCCTCGGTCGCCTATTGGATGAGATATGCCTCGCGGAAGATGCTCAGGGCAGGGGGCTCATCAGCGTCCTAGTCGTAGAGGCGCAGTTCCCTTGCCACCCCTTTCACGGGTTCTGGGACCTCGCGATTCCGCGACATCTGACGGAACGAGCAGGCAACAGATTTTCGAGTTGGAGCGGGAAAGGGTCTGGCAAGCGCACTCCTGAGCGTGACCCAGGGGATTGGCGCTACTTGGCAACTCTGATCCCATACTGACCCAATCTTCGACACAGCCCGATAGAAGTGGTCGACAGCCGTGGGACTCCGTGGTACCAGCATTGGTACCGACCGGGCGCTCCAGCCTGTCGGATCACATCAGCCTTCGCGACGCATAGGACGGGCAGGACCCGATGAGACGGATCTGACGGGTGGGTGTCCCGGTTCGAGTCCGGGTCTCGCCATCGCGCGACGGCCACCGTCCGAAGCGAACGGGAGTCGATCTCCGATGATCCGCGCCGATGCTGCGAGGCCCGAGGCGGCGGCACCCAGCGGCGGGTGCCGCGGCAGTCAGCGGGCTGACGAAGCCCTACGGGACGACGCTGGCCCCCGATGGAGTCAGCCTCCGCCGGCGCTCGGTGGTCAACCCGTTAATCACGATCTATGGCTGCGTGAACATCCTCCGAACCCAGGGGGCTCAGGGGGCGATCAGCACTTTGAGCGCCTGGCGCTCGTTCATCGCCCGGTAGCCGTCCGGCACCTCGTCCAGAGCGACGGTGCGATCGAACACCCGGCCTGGCTCGAGCCGGCCCTCGAGCACATCCGGCAGCAGCTGCTCGATGTACGCCCGAGCCGGGGCGATGCCGCCGGCGATCCGGACGTTCTTGCGAAACGAGCTGCCACCGGGAATGGCGTCGTCCTGCGGAACCCCGACCCGTCCGACGGTCCCCCCGGGACGGGCGATGGCGATGGCCGTCCGCATGGAGTCGGCCAGCCCGACGCACTCGAGGACGGAATGCGCGCCGTCGCCGCCGGTGAGCTCACGCACGCGGGCGACGGCTTCGCGTCCGCGCTCGGCCACCACGTCCGTGGCCCCGAACTCCCGGCCGAGATCGGTGCGCGTGGCGTGGCGACCGAGCAGCACGATCTGCTCGGCGCCGAGCCGGCGGGCGGCCAGGACCCCGCAGAGCCCAACCGCGCCGTCGCCGACTACGGCGACGGTCCGGCCGGGCCCGACCTCTGCGCTCACCGCGGCGTGATGGCCGGTGGCGAACACATCGGACAGGGTGAGCAGGGAGGGCATGAGCGCGTCGTCGGCCGGCACGTCGAGCCGAACGAGCGTCCCGTCGGCTTGGGGCACGCGGACCGCCTCGCCCTGGCCGCCGTCGGTGCCTGCACCCCAGAACCCGCCGTGGCGGCAGGAGGTGGGTAGGCCCTCGCGGCAGAAGTCGCAGGTCCCGTCCGAGAACACGAACGGCGCCACCACGACGTCCCCTCGCTGCACCGTCCGCACCTCGGTTCCGGCCTCCTCGACGATCCCGATGAACTCGTGGCCCATGCGCTGGCCCTCGTCGGTGGAGGCCATGGTCTTGTACGGCCACAGATCGCTGCCGCAGATGCAGGCGCGGGTGATCCGCAACAGGACGTCGGTCGGCTCGCGCAGGGTTGCATCGGGCACGTCCTCGATGCGGACGTCGCCGGCGCCATGCATGACGGTGGCTCGCATGCCGGCATCATCTCAGACCGGCTGACCGTCAGCGGCCCGAGCTTCGCCTCCCGGCCGCCGGTGGGGACCAGCCACCCGAGCCCGGGCCGGAGCTTGGGTCCCAGCGCTCGGTCCCCTGCCGCCTCGAGCTCCGCCGCCTGGCGTGACGCGCCCGGCGCACCGCGTCGGCGAGCGCCGTGAGCTCCGCGTGCTTGAGCGCGGCCACCCCGGCCGGCGGGCGCGCGCCGAGCTGGTGCTCGAGCGCGCGGCGCCCGCTCACCGAACTGCCGCCACCCGCCTCAGGAACGGGATCAGCCCGTTGAAGAAGGCGTTGTGCGGATAGGCGCCGTTCGGATCGTTGTGGGCGTAGGTGGTGTGGCGGTTGATCAGCGTCAGGTGGCTGGCCGGAATGCCGGACTGAGCCGCGAGCTGCTGCGTGGCCTGCAGCACCGCCTCTCCGCCGAGCGCCGCGCCGAACGCGTACATCAGGAGCCGGTGCGGGAGGTGGCGCCCGAGGGTGCTGCGCACGCCGAGCACCGGCTGCGCCGGGTTGGGCAGCCCGTTGCCGACCGCGGACGTGTCGTCGGTCAGCCGCTGGGGGAAGTACCACTCGACGCCGTCCGCCCCGAGGATGCCGGCGCCCTCGAACATCTGGGCGAACCGGTTGATCGGGGTGAGCGCGCCGGTCCCGTCCCAGCCGTGCACCGGCCCGGCCGCCGCGACGCCCCGGCCGAGATGGGCTTGAGCGGCGATGAGCGACGAGGGCGAGGTGCCGACGTTCTGCGCATAGCCGTACTCCGCGAGGTTCGTCACCCGCACGCTCGGCTTGAGATCCGCCGGCAGCACGCTGAAGTCCTGACCGACGGAGGGGGAGTTGGGGTCGAGCAGCGCCCCGAGGGAGCCGGTGATCTCGAACAGCCCGGCGTAGGGGGCCGCGATCCCGCCGAACGACAACCACGGCGTGGTGCCGCTGGCATCGAGCGTGCTCAGCGCGCTGTGTGCCTGCGCGGCGCTCTCGGGCGCCCGGAAGCTCGAGCCGTCGATGAACACGAGGCCGTCGAGGGCGGCTGCGCCCGGCACTGCGTGGCCGAAGTTCCAGGTGGCGTACGCCGTGACCACCGACCCGCCGAGCGAGTGGCCGCCGAGCACCACCTTGCCGCCGAGCCGCCGGGCCGCGGTGATCACGGTGTGCAGGTCACCGACCGCCACCCCCATGCCCCAGTCCTTGGCGAACGTGTCCTGCGTCGCGCCGAGGAGCTGGACGTGATGCTTGATCGACGAGTCGGTGATCCAGCCGAGGTAGTAGTCGAACGCGGCGGTCGAACTCTCCAGCCCCTGCTTCGTGCGGTCGACGACCGACTGGTCCTCCAGCAGGTTCTCCCGACGCTCGACCGACCACACCTGCCAGCCCGGCAGCGTCTGGGTGATCCAGCGGGCGAGCGGCACGAAGTACGCGCCGCCGGCCGAGGTCCCGGGCTCGAGCACGAGCACATCGCGGGCCCGGGCCGAGCCGACCTTCAGCACGCCGACGCGGTCGTACCGCGCGGGGGTGCCGGGGGACGCGGCGCCGCGCAGCCACTGGACCCGCATGGCGGCGCTCGCCGCGACGGCCGGCAGGGTGAGTGCCGCCAACAGGGCGGCCAGGAACAGCGTTCTCCTCCTCATGCCGCGGACCATAACGACCGGGTCGGCGTGGTGCGACGGTCCCGAACGTGTGCTCAGGCCACCGCGGCGGCGACCGGCAGCGCGTAGAACACGGCGACCGCGCCACAGATGCCGAGCGTCACGTATGGCGAGAGCGGAGCGAGCGCCAGCGCGACGACGTAGGGCACGAGCCCGGTGGCGCTCCGGCCGAAGATCCGGCGCCGCTCGGCGAGCGGGAGCTCCTGTCTGAGCAGGTGCGGCGAGCGGATGACGATGCGCCACTGGAGCAGCAGGAACGCGACGGCCAGGGCGAGGAACGCCCCCGCGTACACCGCCGCCGCCGTGTGCTCGCCCTGGTCGGCCTGCAGGTAGCGGGACATCAGCGCGGTGGCGAACGGGAGGATCCCGATCGTCAGCAGCAGCACGAGGTTGAGCATGAGGATCGGGTGGTCGACCGCGCGCAGCCGATTGATCATCACGTGGTGGTTGATCCAGATGATCCCGATGGTGAGGAACGACACGACGTAGGCGGCGTACTTCGCCCAGTTGGCGGCCAGCGCATGGGCGAGGGTGTGGCGGGTGCTCGGGTCGGGGACCGTGATGTCGAGCACGAGCAGCGTGATCGACACCGCTATCACTCCGTCGGAGAAGGCCTCGAGCCGGTTGGGAGTCATGGCGCGGAGTTCGACGCCCCCGCCGCGCGCCCCTGTCTTCGTGCCGCGCTACGCCACCAGGCGCGCCGGCCGCGGGGGCGGCTCCGCTCCGGCCGGCAGCCCCACGGCCGGGGTGGAGCGACGTACCCGTCGCGCCTGCCACACCAGCCCACCGGCCGCCAGCCAGCCGAGGGGGACGAGCACCCAGAAGCTGATGATGCGATACAGCAGGACGGCCGCCACCGCGGTCTGGGGCGCCATGCCGTAGGCGATGAGCAGCAGCGACAGCGTCCCCTCGACCACGCCGACCCCGCCCGGGGTCACCGGCAGATTGGCCGCGATCTGGGTCGCCCCGTAGACCACGAGCAGCCCGGCCCAGGGGACGTGGGCCCCCACCGCCAACAGCGCGGCGACGAGGCAGGCGCAGTCAGCCAGCCAGTTGAGGACGGCGGCGACGCTGACCTCCGCGATCCGGCCGGGGGTCAGGCGTGGCAGCGTCACCGCTCCGAGGCGGGCGCGGAGCGAGCGGACAGCGCGCAGCCGCCGCAGCCCGCCGAACCTCCCCAGGAGCCGCATGCAGGCGCGCCGCCCCGGCCGGGTGCAGAGCAGTGCGCCGAGGCCGCCGAGCACGAGTAGCCCGGCCGTGGCGAGCGGACGCAGGCCGGCGGCTGGTCCGCGGGAGCCGGCGAGGTCGACCCCGACCACCGTGAGCACGACCAGCGACGCGATCGACGCGAGCAGGGTGAGCGCCAGCACCACCGCCGCGCGACCGCGGCTCAGCCCCCGGTGGCGAAACTGCTCGAAGCAGAAGCTCGCGGCCCAGGCGGGACCACCCGGGATCGACGTCGCCATCGCGTTGCTGGCCAGGCTGAGGGCGATCAGGCGCCCCATCGCCATCCGCCGGCCGCCGGCTCGCAGGAGCGCGCGGGTCACCCAGGCCAGCGCCACCACCGACAGCGCCTCGGCGTACACCGCGTAGCGCACCCACCGCCAGTGGAGGTGCCCGAGCTGGCCGATCCCGTCGCTGATGGTGTCCCACTGTCCGGCCACGGAGATCGCCGCCAGGACGATCAGCCCGGGGACGAGCACGGCGCGCAGGCGCCGCAGCCAGACGCGGCGAGCGCTCGGTGCCTCGGCCGGTTGGGTCCGGGCGGGCCGCGCCGTTGGGAGCGGCCGAAGTTCGGCCGTGCCGCCCGGGGCCCGGCGTACGGCGAGCGCCAGACAGACGATCGCCAGCCCCACCTCGACCGCCACCCGCACCACGCTGAGGTGCCGGCCGCCGGCGGTGGCGAGCCGCGCGCCGCTGACCACGAGGTTGCACACGGCCAGGAAGGCCAGCGTGTACAGCACACCGGTGAGTCGAGCGGACGGAGCACTCCGGGCCATGGTCGGAGTTCTGCCCCCTTCGGCTGGGCGACGTGCATGGCGCGGCGAAGAAGAGGCGAAGAAAGGCTGCGGTCACCTGGGGTGGCGGGCGATCGACTCCTCGGGACCGACCGGGACGCGGGCGTTCGGGCGCGGCTCATCGTCGGCCGGAGCGCCGAGCAGCGCCGCCTGCACGGCGTGCAGCCGTTCGACGTCGCCGCGGATGCCGGCCGCCGCGTCGCCATACAGGAACGCTTCGGCGAGGCGAACGATCGCGTAGGCGAGCGTGCCGGGATCGGCCGGCGCACGCAGACGCCCAGCCTCCACCTCGCGGGCGATCACCCGCTCCATCGCCGCCACGGTCCGCGGCTGGACCGGCCCGTGGCTGTCGGTGAGCAGCCGCAGCGCCACCTCCGGCTCGGACTCGACGAAGCGGCGCAGCGCGGTGGAGCGGACCAGCGAGCGGTTGAGGGCGTCGCACAGCGCCAGGACGCCGCTTCCGCCCCGCGGCTCCAGGCGCGCGACCCAGGTGTCGAACAGGGCCTCGAACTCGTCGGCGATCACCCGGCCGAGGAGCCGTTCCCGGGAGCCGAACCAGCGGTACAGCGTCGCGCGACCGAGGCCGAGGACACCCGCGAGCTCGGTGAGGTCGATGCGCTCGCCGGCGAGATACCGCGCCCGCGCCAGGGCGAGCACCTCCTCCGGCGTCGCCGCCGCCGGGCGTCCGCCCGTCCCGCGCCCCATTGCCTCGACTCACCACCCTCTCTTCGGTTAGGGTTTGAAACGAGTGAGAGGAAGCGTATCGAACTCGGTTCACCGGTCCGGGTGAGGAGGCCGCGGGTGCTGAGCGTGGATGGCGTCACGGTCCGCTTCGGCGGCATCACCGCCCTCGAGGACGTGACCCTGGAGGCGCGACCCGGCGAGGTGCTGGGGATCATCGGACCGAATGGCGCCGGCAAGACGACGCTGTTCAACGTCGTCTGCGGCTTCGTGCGCGCCGCGTCAGGCACGCTGCGCTGGGGGGAGGCACCGCTGGACCGGATCCGTCCCGATGAGTTGAGCCGGCTCGGGATCGCTCGGAGCCTGCAGGGCGTGGGTTTGTTCGCGCACTTCACGGCGGCGCAGAACGTGATGCTCGGATGCGAGCGCTTCCGCCGCGCGGGGTGGGGACGTTCGCTGCTCGGGCTGCCGGGTGTCGACCGCGACGAAGCGGCGCTCCGGTCACGGGCGCAGGTCGCGCTCGAGCGGGTGGGGTGCGCCACGGTGGCCGACCGGTTGCCCGGCACGCTTCCGTACGCGGTGCAGAAGCGCGTCGCGCTCGCCCGAGCGCTCGCCGCCGAACCGGAGCTCCTGCTGCTCGACGAGCCGGCCGGCGGGCTGAGCGCGTCGGAGCTCGACGGGCTCCGGGAGCTGATCGACGATCTGCGCGGCGCGATGACCGTGATGCTCGTCGAGCACCACATGGACCTCGTGATGTCGGTGTGCGACCGGGTCGTCGTCCTCGACTTCGGCCGCGTGGTGGCCGCCGGGCGGCCCGAGGAGGTCCGCAGCGATCCCCACGTGCTCGACGCGTATCTCGGCCGGGAGGCGACCGAGGGCGAGCTGTCGGCCGCCCCGGGAGGCGACGATGCTCGAGGTTGACGGCCTGACCGTCGACTACGGGGCGGTCCGTGCCCTGGACGGCGTATCGCTGTCGGTCGCCGAGCGCTCGGTGACCGCCGTGCTCGGCGCCAACGGGGCGGGCAAGACGACGCTGCTGCGCACGATCTCCGGCCTGGTCGCGGCCCGGGCCGGGGCCGTGCAGCTCGACGGAGCGCTCCTCTCCGGGCGCTCGGTCGAGGCGATCGTCCGCAGCGGCATCGCGCACGTGCCGGAGGGCCGGGGGGTGATCGGCGAGCTGACGGTCGACGAGAACCTGCGGCTCGGGGGACTGTGGCGCCGCGACCCGCTCCCGCTGACGGAGGTCCACGCCCTGTTCCCCCGCCTCGCCGAGCGGCGAACCCAGTCGGCGGCGTCGCTGTCCGGCGGCGAGCGGCAGATGCTGTCGATCGGGCGCGCGCTGATGGCGCGGCCACGGGTTCTGCTGCTCGACGAACCGTCGCTGGGGCTCGCCCCGCTCATCGTCGCCGGACTGATGGGGCTCATCCGCCGACTCGCCGACGAGTCGGGAATCGGTGTGCTGCTCGTCGAGCAGAACGCCCGCAGCGCGCTGTCGATCGCCGACCATGCCGTCGTGCTGGGATTGGGATCCGTCGTCGCTGCCCGGGCGCCGGACGAGCTCGCTCGCGATGACGCACTCCGCCATGCGTACCTGGGGTTCTGAGTGACGAAGTTCGTCGACCTCACCTTGAACGGCGTCTCGACCGGTGCGGTGTACGCCGCCGTGGCGCTGGCGCTGGTGCTCATCTGGCGTGCCACCCGGATCGTCAACTTCGCCCAGGGCGCCATGCTGATGCTGACGACGTTCATCGCCAGCGATGTGATCCGGTCCTCCGGCTCGTATGTCATCGGACTCGTGGTCGCGCTCGCCTGCGGGCTCGTGCTCGGCGCGGTCGTGGAGCGAGTCCTGATCCGCCCCGTCGAGGCCGGACCTCCGCTGAACGCGGTGATCGTCGCGCTCGGTCTCTACAGCGTGCTCGTCGCGCTCGCCGGGATGATCTGGGGCAACAGCCCGCGAGCGTTCCCCGCCGCGTTCTCGATCCGCGGGTTCAAGGTCGGCGGGACCCGGCTGCTGTTCGCGCCCAACGACGCCTTCATCGTGCTCGTGGTGTTGGCGCTGGCGCTCGGGCTGGCCGCGCTGTTCCGCGCCACGAGCCTCGGGCTCCGGATGCGCGCGGCGGCGTTCAATCCCGAGGTCGCTCGGCTGCTCGGCGTGCGGGTCGGGCACATGTTCACCCTCGGCTGGGCGCTCGCCGCCGCCGCCGGCTCGCTTGCCGGGGTGCTGGTCGCCCCGTCGAGCGTTCGTCGGGACCGAACAACTTCGACCCGATCCTGATCATCGGCTTCGTGGCCGCGGTGCTCGGCGGCCTCGACAGTCCCCCGGGGGCGGTGATCGGTGGGCTCGTGCTCGGGCTCGCGCTGTCCTACGTGTCCGGCTATGAGGGCTCGGCACTCGTTCCGCTGGCGGCGCTGGTCGTCCTCGTGGCGGTTCTGATGGTGCGCCCGGGCGGGCTGTTCCAGGCGAGCGCGGAGCGCCGGGTATGACCGCGCTGGTCACCCGGATCCGTCCCGTCGGGCTGCGCACGCTCGGCCTGGTGCTCGTCCTGGGGGTGGTGCTGGGGGTGGTGAGCACGTTCCTCTCGGCCTACAACGACCTCCAGCTCGCCGACGGGGCATACCTGTTCACCGTGCTCGCGGGTCTGACGGTGCTGACCGGGGTGAGCGGACAGATCTCGTTGGGGCACGGCGCGCTGATGGCCGTCGGTGCGTACGCCGTCGCACTCCTCGTCGGCCGCGCCGGGTGGCCGCTGTTGCCCGCGCTCGCCGTTGCCGCACTCGCCGGCGGGGTGATCGGGGTGCCGGTCGGCGCCGCCGCGACCCGGCTGCGTGGCCCGTACCTGGCCGGTGCGACGCTCGCGTTCGCCGTCGGGCTGCCGGCGCTCGCCGACCGCTATCCGGGGACGTTCGGCGGCGAGAACGGGTTGACGATCAACCCGCCGACGCCGCCGTCCTGGCTCGGCGCCAACTTCCCACTCGAGCGCTGGGAGGCCTGGATCGCCTGTGCCGGGGCACTCGTCGTCGTGTTCCTGGTGCGCAACCTGACGCGCAGCGGAGCCGGTCGGGCGCTCGGGGCGATCCGTGACGACGAGATCGCGGCGGCGCTGTGCGGGCTGCGGGTGCCGCGCGCGCAGACGATGGCGTTCGTCCTCAGCGCCGCGTGCGCCGGTCTCGGCGGCGGCCTGCTGGCCGCCGTCCTGCAGCTCGCGCAGCCCGGAGCGTTCCCGTTCAGCCTGTCGCTGTCGCTGTTGACCGGGGTCGTGCTCGGCGGCCTGGGCTCACTCGCCGGCGCGGCCTGGGGGGCGGCCGCACTCGTCCTGTTGCCGAACTGGTGCAACGACGTGGCTAATGCGTTCTCGCTGTCGGGCAAGGTGAAGCGCGAACCTGCCGCTGGCGGTCTATGGGGTGATCCTGATCGTCGCCATGCTGGCCTGGCCGAGCGGGATCCAAGGGGGCATCGAGGCACTCTGGCGCCGGCGACCAGCACGCCGGCGCATCACGCACGACGAAGGAGGAGCAGATGGGTAACAGGGTCATCCTCGCCACGGCGGGGGCACTGTGCGCCGTCGCCCTGGCGGCCTGCGGGTCGTCGGGGTCGAGCGGTTCGAGCACCGGTGTGACGAGCAGCACGATCACGTTCGGCGCGCACGAGCCGCTGACCGGACCGGCCGCGCCGGGCTACAGCGAAATTGCACCCGCCTCGGCGGCGTACTTCGCCTACGTCAACGCCCACGGCGGCGTGTACGGGCGGAAGATCAACTTCATCTACAAGGACGACGCGTACAACCCGACCCAGACGGTCAACGTCGTCCGCCAGCTCGTGCTGCAGAACAAGGTGTTCGGGATCTTCGAGGGGCTTGGCACGCCGACCCACACGAAGGTGGTTGGGTTCCTGAACGCCGAGAAGGTCCCGGACCTGTTCGTCGCCTCGGGCTGCCCGTGCTGGGACAACGGGGCCGCGCAGCCGGAGACGTTCGGCTGGCAGCCGAACTACACGATCGAGGGCAAGCTGCTCGGGCAGTACATCAAGCAGCACTTCCCGGGCCAGAAGGTCGGCGTGCTCTACCAGGACGACGACTTCGGTCAGGGCGGGTTGGCCGGCATCAAGGACGAGGTTCCGGCCGCGGACATCATCTCCACCCAGCCCTACGAGTCGGGCACGACGACGCTCGCCCCGCAGATCACCGCGATCAAGGCATCCGGCGCGAAGGTGCTCGTCGACTTCACGGTGCCGATCTACACCGCCATCGGCCAGCTGACCTCGTTCACGCTCGGCTACAAGCCCCAGCTCGTCATCTCGAGCGTCGGCATCGATCCCACGACGGTCGGTGCGCTGCTGAAGACGGTGTCGAAGGGCAAGGCCTCGGGCACCGCCCTGATCGAGGGCGCCATCACCGATGGGTACCTTCCGTCGAGCAGCGACTCCGGCAACCCGTGGATTGCGCTGTTCCGGCGATTCACGCCCAGTACGACGCCAGCGCGCCGTTCGACGGCAACGTCGAGTACGGCATGGCATCGGCGTACACGCTCGTGCAGGCGCTCGAGGCGGCGGGCAAGAACCTGACCCGCGCGGGTCTGGTCAAGGCCGTCGAGCAGGACGGGATGCGCTGGAGCGGGCCCGGGCTCGTGCCGTTCCGCTACACCACGACCGAGCACGGCGGCTACGGCGGCGCGGAGATCGGTCAGGTGCGCGGCGGTCAGATCGTCCTGACCGGCGGGCCGCTCACCACCGACCCGACGGCGTCTGGAGCGATCACGCCCTACACCGCTACGCAGCCGGCGCCGCCGGCGAGCGGAGTTCCCAGCCCGTAGTCGCTCGTGTGCCGGCCGGCCGGGGCGCCCGCACAGTTTGGGCGCCCTGGCCGTCGGCCGGGCTCAGACCGCCGCGCTGAGGCGGGGTGGCACATTCCGGTGGTTCCAGCGAGCGCTGGATCCCCAGCTTCGACAGCTCCGACGCGTCGAACGCGCGTATGCTCGCGGCCCCGTGCACCTCCAGCCCCTCACGTTCGCCGAGCGGCGCGTGCTCGGCTGCCTGATCGAGAAGCGGTGGACGACGCCCGACACCTATCCGCTGTCGCTGAACGCGCTGCGGCTCGCCTGCAACCAGTCCACGAACCGGGATCCGGTGGTCGACCTCGACGAGGACACGGTGCGAGAAGCGGCCCAGCGGCTGTCGAAATACGGACTGGCCCGGCTGGCCAGCGGTCACTCGAGCCGCGCGGTCAAGTTCCGTCATCTGGCCGAGGAGACCCTGGGCCTCGATCGGCCCGCCCTGGCGCTGCTCGCCGTGCTGTTGCTGCGGGGTGCCCAGACCCCGGGTGAGCTCAAGGCCCGGAGCGAGCGGATGGCGACGCTCGCCTCACTGGACGAGGTCGATGCGGTGCTCGAGCGGCTGACCGCGGCCGGTTACGTGCGGCAGCTCGAACGGCGGCCGGGCCAGAAGGAGGAGCGCTACGCGGAGCGGCTCGGCGACGCGCGGGAAGGCGAGGCTCAGGCGCCGGCGACGCTCCCCGCGCCGGACGCGACGCCGCTCGCGGCTCGGGTCGCGGCGCTGGAGTCCGAGGTGGCGGCGCTCCGGACGGAGCTGGCGAGGATCAGGTCGGCAGCGCCAGGCCCACCAGATAGGTAGCGCCACCGACGATCACGCCGGCCAGCGTCATCTCCAGCCCGGCGGACCACCACGTCCGGAGGGTCACCAGCGACTTCGCCGCGCCGACGAGGAAGTGGGCGACGAGCGAGACGACCGCCGCGGCCACGATCGCCACCGTGCCCGTGGTGATCATGAACGGGATGACCGGCACGATCGCCCCCACCCCGGTGGAGACCCCGGCGGCCAGCGCGGCCTGGGCGGCGTCCCCGGCATCCCCGGCCGACACGCCGAACTCCTCGGCCGTCAGGGCCTGGAGCATGGCGTCGGGGTGCGCCGCCATCCGCTCGGCCAGCCCGTCGGCGGTCACCTCGTCGATCCCCTTCAGCTGGTAGAAGAGCGACAGCTCCTCCTTCTCCTCCTCCGGGTGCTCGGCGATCTCCTGGCGCTCGCGCTCGACGTTCGCCTGCTGGACCTCGTGCTCGGAGCGCTCGGCCAGGTAGGCACCGGTGGCCATCGACAGTGCCGAGGCGATCGCGCCGGCCAGCCCCGCGGTGAGCACCGAGCTTGATCCGCCGGTGGCGCCCGACACGCCGGCCACGATCCCGAACACGGCAGCGAGCCCGTCGTTGGCGCCGTAGATGGCGCCGGAGATCCAGCCGCCGCCGGTGCGGTGCCACTGCTCCCGGCCGAGGATGCGATCGAGTCGCAGTGCGGGCGCCGGGAACGGCCAGCGGGGCATCGCGCGGCGGCGCGGGTGGACGCTGGGGGCGCTCCTGCGCACCGTCGCCGTCGGCCGTCCCACCACCGCGGATGTCCTGCACGGCCAGCGAGTGCGAGCGCTCCTCCTTGCGGATCTCGCGCAGCAGGCGGTCGGTCGTGGCGTCGCCGGTCGGGCGCTTGTACGTCTCGTCGACCTCCTCGTCCTCGGCCGCCTCACGGCCGGCCAGCAGCCGGTCGACCGGCGCGATCCGCGACTGGAGCCGCAGCCACAGCGGCACCCGGACGCTCGCGGGATCGGGCACCGGAACGCCGATCTCGTGCATCCGGTCCTCCAGACGCGCGCGGTGGCCGCCCTCCGCCTCGGCCATGCGGCGCAGGATCGCCGCCTCGCGCTCGGGCATCCGCCGCGCGATCAACTCGTACACGGCGCCGGCCACGATCTCCCCGCGCCAGGCGGAGAGCAGCCGCTGGCGAGCCTCGTCGGTCATCCGGCGCCGAGGCTATCGGCCGAGCGCTGCGGCGAGCAGGTCGGCGCGGAGCACCCCGGCGGTGGAGCCCGCGCGGCGACGGCGCCTCGACCCCCTCCGCGCATCAGCACCGGTACGTTGCCGATGTCGCACCTCATCACCTCTCTGAGCGGAGACTCCGGCGCCGATGATCGACCTCACCCACCTCGTGTTCCAGGACGCCGCGGTGGGCGCCGGCGACGGCGCCCACCTGCTCGACGCCATGCGGAGCGAGATCGCCGCGCTGTACGACGGCCTCGACCTGGACGGCGACCACATGCCCCGCGCCGGTGCCGCCGAGCTCGGCCCGCCGAGCGGGGCGTTCCTCGTCGGCTACCGCGGCAGCAAACCGGTGTGCTGTGGGGGCATCAAGCGCCTGCCGGACGGCGCCTGCGAGATCAAGCGGATGTACGTCGTGCCGGACGCCCGCGGCGCCGGGGTGGCCGGCGCGCTGCTGCGGGCGCTCGAGGATCGCGCGCGCGCCCTCGGCTACCGCTTGGCCCGCCTGGACACGGGGCCGCGCCAGCCCCGCGCCCGAGCGTTGTACGAGTCCCGCGGATACCGGGCGGTGGCGAACTTCAACGCCAACCCGGTGGCCGATTTCTTCGGCGAGAAGCCCCTGTGAAAGCCCAGCGTTCCCAGCGGCTTCACATCCTCCGCCGCGGCGGCGCGTGTAATTCCGGGACGCCACCGGTGTTCCTCCCCCATCAGGCGCTGATGACCGCCGCTACCCCCATCCTCCGCCGCCGCGCGCCGGCCCCCCTCCGCTGGCGTCACGCCCGCCTGGATCGACGGCGGATGCGCCTGACCGACGGGGCCGCCACCACCCTGCACGTCGCCGAGTACGACCTGCGGGCCTTCCGGCCCCGGGTCGTGGTGCTCGAGTCGCCGCTGCCGCTCTCGCGGTGGTGCCGCCAGACCGGCATGCGCGACGCCATCGTCGGCGGATTCTTCCTGCGCGCCCGCGGAATGCCGCTCGGCGAGCTGCGGGTCGACGGACGGCCCGCCGCCAGCGAGCCCTTCGCGTCCCCGTGGCACCGGGTGCGCGGCTGCGTGCACCTCGACGCCGGCGCGCTGCGGCTCGTCCCGCGCGACATGCTGCCCGCCGGTCCGGCCGGCGATCTGCTCCAGGCCGGGCCGCTGCTGGTCTGCGCGGGTCGCTGCCTGGTCCGCGATGGCGAGGACCGCGGAGGGCTTCTCCGCCGGACGACACCAGTTCGACTCCGACATCACGGCCGGCCGCTACCCGCGCGCCGCCCTGGGGGTCAGCGGCCATCGCGCGTTCGCCGTGGCCTGCGACGGGCGCACCGAGCGCGACGCCGGGCTGACGCTCGGGGAGCTGGCCCGAACGATGATCGAGCTCGGCGCCGAGTCGGCGATCAACCTCGACGGCGGCGGCTCGACCTCGCTCGTGTACGCCGGCAAGCTGCGCAACCACCCGCGCGAGGAGCACGGAATCGACCTCCTCGAGGGCCGGCCGATCCTCAGCGCAATCGCCTTCGAGTCGCGCGTAGCCCGCAGGGGGGCGGCCATAATCGGCGCGCACCATGCGCGTCCTCACCGGCATCATGTTCTCGCCTCGCGGCGGATCGGCGGGGGTCACCCGCGGGTTCGTCGGCGGCCTGCGGGACCGCGGGCTCGACGTGACGCTCCTCGCCGGCTCCCGGCGCGACCTCGGCGATTACGGCGATGCACGGCGGTTCTACGGCCCCGACGTCGCGACCGTCGAGCTTCGATGCCGCCCTGGCCACACCTGATCCGCTCGCGTACGTGGGGCCGCCCGGCACCGCCCCGATGCACCCGTCCTACGAGGAGCGGCCGGGAGCGCCCGACCGCGTGTTCGCCGCCCTGGACGATGCGGCGCTCGAACGCCAGGTGCAGGCGTGGTCCGCCGCCCTGGAGCTGGCCGGTGCCGTGGAGGCCGACGTGCTCCACCTCCACCACCTGACACCCCTGCACGAGGCGGCGCGCCGAGTCGCCCCGGAGGTGCCGGTCGTCACCCACCTGCACGGCACCGAACTGCTCATGCTGGAGACGATCACCGGCGGGGCGCCGGCGGGGTGGACGCACGCGGAGGCGTGGGCGGCGCGCCTGCGCGACTGGGCGGCCGGCAGCGCCGAGCTGCTCGTCTCGCCCGGCGGCCGAGCCCGGGCCGGAGCGCTGCTCGGGTCCGACCCGGAGGCGATGCTCGAACTGCCCAACGGCGTCGACACCGATCACTTCCGGCGCCGGGTGGTCGACCGCCGCAGGGTGTGGGATGACGTCCTCGTCCGCCGGCCGCGGGGTTGGGGACCCGGCGGCGAGGCGGGCTCGGTCGCCTACTCGGTCACGGCGACCGAGGGGCTCGCGCGGGGGCCGGTACTCCTCTACGTCGGCCGGTTCACCGCGGTCAAGCGCCTGCCGCAGCTGATCGAGGCGTTCGTCACCGCGCGGCGGCGGGTCGACGGGCCGGCCTCGCTCGTCATCGTCGGTGGCCACCCCGGGGAGTGGGAGGGCGAGCATCCGGCGCAGACGATCGCGCGGGTCCGCGCCGAAGGGGTGTTCCTGGCCGGGTGGCACACGCACGACGACCTCCCGGAGCTCCTGAGTGCGGCCGACGTGATCGTCACCGCCGCGCGCCGGGAGCAGTTCGGCCAGCTCCTGGTCGAGGGCATGGCCTGTGAGCTGGCGGCAGTCGGGCCGGCCGAGCTCGGACCGGCGACGATCATCGACGACCCGCACACCGGGTGGCTGTGCGATCCACAGGATCCGGCCGCGCTCGCTCGGACGCTCGAGGCCGTGATCGCCGATCCGTCCGAGGTCCGGCGCCGGGGCCGGCGGGCTCGTCGAGCGGTGCGCGAGCGCTACTCGCGCGCCTCGGCCGACGCGTCGCTGGCCGCCGCGCTGGTCGCCGCGGCCGGGATCCCCGACGAGGAGCCCGCCCCGGACCCGGCCTGAGGCCGGGGCTCGAGCACCTCCCGCGCCAGGGCGAGGAACGCGGCCGCCGCCGGCGGCAGCCGCCGTTCCTCGCGCCAGGCGAGGGTGATGTCCCGGTGGAGCGCGGGCTCGGTCAGCCGCGCCACCGCCACCTTCGCGCCGGGCGAGACGGCATCCGAGCGCGGGAGGATCGCCACGCCCATCCCGCGGTGGACGAGGCGTCGAATCCGCCCGCTCTCGTTGGACTCGAGCCACACAGCCGGCTCGAAGCCGGCCTGGTGGCCGGCCCCGGTCAGCAGCTCCCGGAGGCGGGCCCCCTCCCGATAGGCGATGAACCGCTCAGCGGACAGCTCGCCCATCCGGATCTCCTCCCGGCCGGCCAGCGGATGGTCGGGTGGGATGACGACGACGAGCTCCTCGGAGACGAGCTGGTGCAGACCGAGGCCGTGACTCTCGATGCGCTCGGTGACCGACAGGAAGGCCAGATCGAGCTCGTCGACCCGGAGCATCTCAGCCAGCTCCTCGCTCGAGGCCTCGCGTACCGTCAGCTCCACCTCCGGATGGCGCGCGTGGAAGATGGCCAGGGCGAGCGAGACGTCGACCGGGCCCATCGTGTGCATGGCGCCGAACGTGACGCGGCCGGCGCGCAGGCCCTGGAGCGCCTGGAGCTCGTCGCGCGCGGCGTCGAGCTCGGCGAGCATCCGGCGGGCCCGGGCGACGAGCAGCTCGCCGGCGGCGGTGATCGCGACGTGGCGCGTGCTGCGCTCGACCAGCGCGATGCCCACCTCGTCCTCGAGCTTGCGGATCTGCTGCGAGAGCGCCGGCTGGGCGATGTGCTCGCGCGCTGCCGCCCGGGTGAAGTGGCGCTCCTCGGCCAGCGCGACGAGGTAGCGGAGCTGGCGAAGATCCATAAGCTCAGCCTATAGGTTCGGCCGCAACCTCGTCTTGGACATCACGACCGCCGGCGCGCCATGATGTGCCGCGCAACACCTCTCTCCTCCCGAGCGCGCCCCGATCCCGGCCTCATATCTCGCCGTGACGGGGCGCTCTCATTTGGGGGCGGGCAAGCGCATCAGTACGGCTTGACGCGTTCGAGCGTCTCCTCGCCCTGCTCCACCGCCTGGCGGTCCGGCTCCGGGCTGCGCGGGGCGGGATTCTCCGCCGGGTCGACGGCCGTCTTGCGATCGTCCTCGCCGCGGGGCGTGGGGGTGGTGTCGGTTCGTCGGTGTGGTCGGTGTGGTCGGTGTGGTGGGTCATGCGTCCGAGTCTCTCCGGCCGGCCCGGCGCCAAACGTGCCTATCCACGGCCGCCGCCGCCCGCGGTTCAACCCCGACCGCCCCCCGGGTGGCTTGAACCGACACCTGCGTATGTGGCGGTTCGTGGTTCAAGGGCGAGCGCCGAGCCCCGCGGTTGAACCGCCCGCGCCCGCGCCCGCGCCGGCGCCGGCGCCCGGCGGCGGGCTGACGCGCGACGAGGGGCTACAGGATCCCGATCTCGGAGTTGTCGCCGACCAGGAAGCGGTACGCCCGCGGTTGGCGGTGGTCGCGGCCGATCTTCACGTTGCGCCCGAGCAGCGAGGACTCCATCCGCCCCGCCAGGTTGCGCACCGACGCCCCGGCGAGCAGGATCGAGTGCTCGACCTCGGCCCCCTCGATCACGCAGCGCTCGCCGATCGCGGTGTACGGCCCGACGTAGCAGTCGCGCAGCTCGGCGCCGGCGCCGATGATCGCCGGCCCGCGCACCGCGCAGCGCTCGAGCCGCGCCCCGGGCGCGATCACCACACGGCCGTCGACCTGCGACTCGACGAGCTCGCCCTCCACCGCCGCCTCGATCGTGTCGAGCACCAGCCGGTTGGCCGCCAGCATGTCCTCCAGGCGACCGGTGTCCTTCCACCACCCGCGCACGATGTGGGGCTCGACCCGCAGGCCGGTGTCGACCAGCCGCTGGATGGCGTCGGTGATCTCGAGCTCGCCGCGCCCGCTCGGCTCGATCGCCCGCGCCGCATCGTGGATGGCCGGCGTGAACATGTACACCCCGACCAGGGCGAGATCGGTCTGCGGCGCGGGCGGCTTCTCGACCAGGCGCACCACCGTGCCGCCGTCGAGCTCGGCCACCCCGTAGTGCTCGGGATCGGACACCGGCGTGAGCAGGATCAGGGCATCCGGCGCGCCGGCGGTGAACGCCTGGACGAGGTCGGTGATCCCGCCCTGGAGCAGGTTGTCGCCCAGGTACATGACGAACGGGGATGCGCCGAGGAACGCCTCCGCGGTGAGCACGGCGTGGGCCAGCCCGGCCGGCTCGTCCTGCACGATGTAGGTGATCCGCACGCCGAACCGCGCGCCGTCCCCCGCCGCCGCCCGGATCTCGGCCCCCGTCTCGGGGGCGATGATGATCCCCACCTCCTCGATCCCGGCCGCCGCCATCGCCTCGATGCCGTAGAACAGGACCGGCTTGTTGGCCACCGGCACGAGCTGCTTGGCGCTCGTGTGGGTGATCGGCCGCAGCCGCGTGCCCTTGCCGCCCGAGAGGATCAGTCCCTTGAGCCCGCGCACGGCGAGGCAGGCTACCGGGGGCGGCCGCTCACCACACGCCCGGGATGAGTCGCTTGCGCGGGGCGGCGTACGCGCGGTAGCGCTCACCGAGCGCCGCGGTGAGCGCCGCCTCCTCCACTCGGATGCGGTAGCCGAGACCCAGCGCGCTGCCCGCGGCGATCGCCACCAGGCCGACCCAGTTGCCGACCACGAGCCCGGCGCCGATGAGGAACATCAGGAGCGCGGTGTAGCTGGGGTGGCGGACCAGGCGGTAGGGCCCGGAGTCGATCACCGGCTGATCCGGACTCGTGCGCACCGTGCGCGTGAACAGCGCGCCGAGGCTGTGCATCGCCCAGGCGCGCAGGCCCGCCCCGGCCACGCACAGTGCCTCGCCGAGCGCAAACGCCACCACCGGCGGCCGGATCACGCTCCAGCCGCCGATCCGCTCCGAGAGGACCAGTCCCAGGATCCCGCCGCCGATGCCGAGCGCGATCGCCAGGCGGCTGCCGGCGTCGTGATGTTCGGCGTCCGGGCGGCGGTGCAGCGCGGTCGTCGCCTCCACGATCACCATCAGCGCCAGCGTGACCGGCCAGACCACCATCCACAGCGCCCGATGCGCACCCAGGAACGGCCGGAGGACAGCGGCGATCACGCGAAGGCCGGACTGGGCAGGTAGGGCGCGAGCGTCCCCACCTCGCCCTGCACGCAGAGCGCGCCGTAGCTCCGCAGCCGCAGGCCGGCCCCGGCGAGCAGCGAGACCGCCCACTCCTGCTCGGCGGTCATCCAGCGCACCGGCTCCTCCGGCCACTCGCGGAGCTCGTGCAGCGCGGCCACGAGCAGGCTGCGGGCACTCGCCGCGTCGCGGGCCACGAGCAGCCACACCCCCTGGCGGTCGATCACCACCGCGCAGCCACGGTCCTCGAGCGTCAGCAGCCGCGCCCCGCGCACCTCGAGCGCAAAGCAGATCTCCGCCGTGCCGGCCGCGCCACGCACCTCGCGGCAGAGCGGCGCCAGCGCCGCCAGCTCGGCGTTCGCGTCCCGCGCCGCCACCCGGCGGACCCGGCCATCGGGCGGCGGCAGCCCGCGCGCCGTCCCGGCCGCCTCCACGGTCGGGCGCAGGGTGAAGCCCGCTCGGGCGTACAGCGCCAGCGCGCGCGGGTCGTCGGAGGCGACGATCACGCCCCCCCGCCGGCCGCCGGCCCGTATCCGAGCGCGGCATCCATCAGCGCCCGCCCGGCGCCGGCGCCCTGGGCGGCGGGCGCGACGGTGAGCAGCGACAGGCACCAGAGCTCGTCGCGCAGCATCGCCTGGGCCATCCCGATCACCCGCCCGTCACGTACGGCCACGAAGCCTCCGTCGGGGTCGGTGTCCACCAGGTAGGCCACCCGGGCCCGCCACTGCGTTGCGCGCTCCGGGTCGCCGAGGTCGAACTCGAACGCCGCGGCGGCCACGGCGGCGGCCGCATCGACGTCCTCGGCCTCCAGCCCCCGCACCTCGAAGATCAGTACGCCCCGCCGAGCTTGCCATGGTCCCAGCTCGCCGTACGCTCGGCGGCGAACTCCAGCGCCACCCGCTTGGTCGCCTGGGCCTCCACCGCGGCGAGCGCGGACGCCGTCAGATCGACGCCGCCGTAGCGCTCGGCGAGTTCGGCGCCGACGCCGGCCACGGTCTCCAGATCGCGGTGCAGCGCGCAGCGCGCCTCGATCATCACCCCGCGCAGCTCGTGGTACTCCTCCCCGGTCTCCACCTGGAGCGTCGCCCGGGGATCCCGCTCCAGGTTGCGCACCTTCTGCGACTTGCCATAGGTCCACGCCCACACCCGTCCGTCGCGCATCACGTACCACAGCGGCATCAGGTGCGGCCAGCCCCGCGGACCGTGGGTGGCGCAGACGACGACGCGCGCGTCGGCCAGGAACTGTTCCACCTCGCCGTCGCCCATGGCGATCTGGTCGCGGCGGCTCACGGAACGGGTGCGGCGGCGGCGGGCAACCCCTGAGCCGCTGCCAGGACCGCCTCGCGGGCGTCCTCCGGCTCGAGCACCACCGCGTCGCCCGCCTCTTTGAGCACCTCACGAACCAGCCAGTCGATGCCGGCGAACCCGAGCTCGACGATCACCGCACCGTCCGCCAGCTCGGCGAGGACGGTCCGCTCCTCGCGCGCCCACCGTGCCCGCAGCGGGGAGATCCACACCCGGGCCCGGCGGGAGGCGGGCACCTCGCCGGTGCGCGGCCAGCCATCGACGTCGGCCGCCGGGTCGACCTCGGGCCGCGGCTCGAACGCCTCGTCGGTGACGGTGGCCGACTTGATCCGATCCAGCCGGAAGTGGCGCACGCTCTCCCGCGACGGGTCATAGCTGGCCAGGTACCAGCCCTGGAGCCCATTGATCAGCGCGTACGGCTCGACGGTGCGGGTGGAGAACTCGTCCTCGTTCTCCTTGTAGTACTCGAAGCGGAGCAGCCGCCGGCCGGCGATCGCCCGCGAGACGACGGAGGCGATCTCGGCATCGTCTCCGCCGGCCGCCGCCACCTGGAGCCCGTCGTGCACCGGGTCCTCGCCGAGCGCCGCCACCACCTTGCGCCGGACGGTGGCCAGCGACCCTTGCGGGATGTGCTCGCCGATCAGGTCGATCGCCGCGATCAGGGCCTTGGCCTCCACCGGCAGCAGGCGAGCCGGCCGGTCGAACGAGTCGCCGTACGGCTCGGGCTCCACCTCGAGCGTTCCGTCGGGCAGGATCTCGGCGTACAGCACGTACGTGCCGGCGCCGAAGTTGACGACGTTGAGCACCGAGATGTCCTCGCGGAGCTCCGGCTCGGTCACCTTGAGCTCGCCGCACAGCGCGGCGACGTCGAGCCGACGACCGGCCCGGCCGGCGTCGATCAGGATGCTGGCCAGGGTGACCAGGCGAGCGAACCGCTCCGGGCGGATCGCCGCATCGCCGTCGTCCTCGAGGCCACCTCCGCGGCTGCGCCCGCTGCGCCCGTTCGTCGCCTCGCCGGACCGCTCGGCGGCGGGATGGGGCGCCGAGGCGGCGACGAAGTCCGGCTCGCCGCGGTGGCGGGCGACGAGCAGCGCCACCCGCTCGCGCAGCTCCTCGACCAGTGGTGCCGGTCCGCCCACGCGCGCGTGCTCGCCGAGCCCCAGCACCCAGGCAATGAGCTGCCGTGAGTCGGCGTAGGGGGTGCGGAAGAGCTTGTCCTCGCCGTCGGCGGCGAACTCTCCGTAGCGCCCGAAGTGGCGTTCGATCTGCCAGGCGATCCGGCTGCCGATCCACACCTCGGCGACCTCCTGCGCCTCGCCGAACTGCCAATCGATCCGCCCGGCGTACGCCCGCGGATCGAAGTCAGCCGGTCGCTGGAAGTCGTGCTCGGCCTTCGTCGCGTAGCCGACCTTGCCCCGGATCCGCGACAGCCGGAACACGCGGATCGCCTTGCGCTCGTGCGAGCGGCCGACGAGGTAGAACTGACCGCCCTGGTAGAGCAGCTGGTACGGGTCGACCTTGCGCGCCCCGAGCTCGCCACGCTGCATCGTGTAGTAGTCGAACACGATCGTCTTGCGGCGAAAGATCGCCGTCTCGATCTTGGCCAGCCGCTGGGAGATCTCGTGGCCGCCGGCCGCGCCGGTGATGGCGAGCGCCACCGTCCGCTGCTCGGGCGCGTCGAGCGGGCTCGGGCGGCCCCAGGAGATCTGCTGGAGGGCGAGGCGGAGCGGCTCGGCATAGGCGAATTCCCCATCCAGCAGCTGCAGCGCCGTGCGCAGTGCGGCCAGCTCGGCGTCGGCGAACTCGATCGGCGGCAGGTGGAAGTTCTCCGGCGGCAGCGAATAGTTCTCCTGCTCCACCTGGCCATCGGCCGGCTTCTCGACGTTCAGCACGATCCCCAGCGACTCGAGCTCCGAGCGGTCGGCGTAGAAGCGGCGGGCGAACGCGTCCTCGTTCATCACGCTGTAGCCCTCGACGTCGCGGCGGATCTCGGGGGCGGTGACCGGGCGCCGCTCGGCCATCAGATAGGAGATGAGCGACAGCTGCCGGATCAGCTTCTCCGTGTCCTTGGCCACGGAGGGGACTCTAGTCGCGGCCGGCGCGACGGCGGCGGAAGTGTGCCGCTATTTGCACACTTTGACCGACTGCGCTCAGGCCGCCTGCTGCACGGCCTCGGCCACCCCGGCGGCGAAGTACGCGCCGCCGCCGATCCCCTTGTCGTACGGGGACCACCGCTCGCCCGCCGGGAGCGCCTTCTCCAGCCGGTCGAAGCTGCCGAGTCGTCCGCCGAGGTTGTCGACCATGTGGACGAGCGTCGCCTCCCGCGTGCACGGCACGACGGGGCTGCCGTGCTCGAGGCTGCCATGGTGGCTGAGGATGATGTGCAGCAGTGCCCGCTCGAGCGCCGGCGGAAAGCCGTCGAGCTCCTCGATCGCGCGCCGCACCCGGTAGTAGCCGAGCGGGATCTCGCCGTACAGCCGGCCGAGGTCGGCCATCGCGATCGCGTCGCCGTGCAGCTCGTAGGCCTCGAGCTTGCCGATGTCGTGCAGCAGCGCGCCGGTCACCGCGACGTCGCGGTCGATTCCGGGGAACGTCGCGCGAGATCGTCCCGACCGCCTGGGCGACGGTCAGCGAGTGCTCGAGCAGCCCGTGGCGGTAGGCCTGGTGGTAGCGCTTGGCGGCCGGCGCCTCGCGAAACGCGGACCACATCGGGACTCTCGGCGCCGAACACGACGCGCGAGCAGGCGCTGCAGGTGCGGGTCCTGGACCGTGTGCGATCAGCTCCCGCAGGTCGTCCTCCATCTGGGCCGCCGTCCGGCCCGGCCCCGTCGAACAGCTCGGCGTCGGCGTACTCGTCCGGGCGCGCCGGCCGCACCGCGCGCACCGCGAGCTGCGCGCCGGAGCGCGGATGGCTCGAGACGCGGCCGGTGACGTGGACGATCGCGCCGCGGCGGCAGAGCTCGCGCGCCGGACCGATCTCGTCCCACACCATCGCCGGCACCGACCCGGTCCGATCACCGAGCTGGAGGCGGAGCACCTCCCCCCCGTCCGGCCGGACGCGGACCTCCACGTCACGCACCAGCAGCGGCTGCGCCACGTCCAAACCGTCCGCAAATTCCGCGCACTTCCATCGCGGCGAACACGGTAGAACGGCGCCCGGACGGCAGCCGACGAGGCGGGCGCCGCCGCGCCGGGGCGTACGATCAACCCGGCATGGAGCGCAAGTGGTGGACGTTGATCGTGGTCTGTACGGGGACGTTCATGCTGCTGCTCGACATCACGATCGTCAACGTCGCGCTGCCGAAGATCGCAACCGATCTGAAGGCGAGCTTCTCCGACATCCAATGGGTGATCGACGCCTATGCCCTGACGCTCGCCTCGGTGCTGCTGACCACCGGAGTGCTGGCGGACCTGTTCGGACGGCGGCTCGTGTTCACCATCGGGTTGCTGCTGTTCGCGTTCACCTCGCTGCTCTGCGCGCTGTCGCCGAGTGCGCTGTTCCTGATCCTGGCCCGCGCGGGTCAGGGCATCGGCGGGGCGATCATGTTCGCCACCTCGCTCTCGCTGCTCGTCCAGGAGTTTCACGGCCGCGAGCGCGGGACCGCCCTCGGGGCGTGGGGTGCCACGATCGGCGGCGCCGCCGCCGTGGGACCGCTCCTCGGAGGCGTGCTCACCCAAGCGTTCGGCTGGCCCTCAATCTTCCTCATCAACGTTCCGATCGGGATCGTCGCCGCCGCGCTGACGATGACCAAGGTGGCCGAGTCCCGCGATCCCCGCGGGCGGAGCATCGACTGGATCGGCACCGTCACCTTCACCGGTGCGCTGTTCCTGCTCGTGTTCGCGGTCATCCGCAGCAACGCGCTCGGGTGGGGGAGCACCACGATCATCGCGCTGCTGGTCGGCTCGGTGGTGCTCCTGGGGCTGTTCGCGCGTGGCCGAGCTCCGGCAGGAGCGAGCGATGTTCGACCTCGCCCTGTTCACCAAGCCGACGTTCAGCGGCGCATCGATCGTCGCGTTCGCCGTCTCCTCCTCGATGTTCGCGATGTTCCTCTACCTGACGCTCTACCTGCAGACGATCCTCGGTCTCTCGCCCCTGGCGGCCGGCGTGCGGTTCCTGCCCATCACCCTGCTGTCGTTCGTCGTGGCCGCGGTGTCCGGCAACCTGTCCGCGCGCGTACCGGTGCGCGTCCTGCTCAGCACCGGGCTGCTGTTCGTCGGGGTCGGGCTGTTGCTGATGCGGGGCCTCACCGCGAGCTCGCACTGGACGGCCCTGCTGGCCGGGTTCATCGTCGGCGGGGCCGGTGTCGGCCTGGTCAACCCCGCGCTGGCCTCGACGGCGGTCGGCGTCGTCTCGCCCCAGCGCAGCGGCATGGCCAGCGGCATCAACTCGACGTTCCGCCAGGTCGGGATCGCCACCGGGATCGCCGCGCTCGGTTCGATCTTCGAGAGCACGATCTCCTCCCGGCTCGCCTCACACCTCAGCGGAACGCCGATGGCGGGGCACGCGTCGGCGTTCTCGCACGCGATCGCCGCCGGTGGCACCGCCCAGGTGCTCAGCTCCATCCCCGCCGGTGACCGGGCGCAGGCGACGCAGGCGATCCACAGCGCGTTCACCGGCGCCATGAACGACATCCTGCTCGTGGCCGGAGTGGTGGCCCTGATCGGTGCAGTGCTCGGCCTGCTGCTCGTGCGCAGCGAGGATTTCGTTGCTTCCCAGGTGGCCGAGACGGCCCCTGCCGCGGCGTGATCCAGCCCCTGTTCGAGCATCGGCGGACGTTCGCCGGGTACCGCAGCCGCGTTCTGGAGCTCGAGGGGGACGGCGTGCCGATCATCCTGCTCCACGGGTACGCGGACAGCGCCGACACCTGGCGCCAGACGCTCGCCCTGCTGGCCCGCTCCGGCCGCCGGGCGCTCGCCGTCGACCTGCCGGGATTCGGCGATGCCGACCGGCTGGCCGCCGAGCCCGTGCTGCCGCAGCTCGACGCGTTCGCCAGCGCCGTCCTGCGCTATGCCGGCGGGCGGGAACGCGCCCCGGTGCTGGCGGTCGGCAACTCGCTCGGCGGGGCGCTGTCGCTCCGCCTGGCCGAACGTCACCGCAGGAAGGTGGCCGGGGTGGTGGCGGTCGCCCCGGCCGGACTGCGGATGTCGCGCCTGCTGACGATCGTCGAGCGCGACCGGCTGCTCCAGGGTCTGCTGTCGGTGCCCGCGCCGGTGCCGAGCATCGTCCTGCGCGCTGCCGTGGCACGGCTGTACGGGCAGCTGGCGTTCGCCTCGCCCCGCCAGATCGATCCGGGGATCGTGCGGAGCTTCACCTACCACCACCGTGACCGCGCGACGGTGGCCGGCTATCTCGACGTCGCCCGACGCCTGGTGCGGGAGCTCCGGGATCCATTCGCCTTCGAGCGGATCACCGCTCCGGTGCTGCTCGTGTGGGGTGACCGCGACCGGCTGGTGTTCCACGACGGGGCGCAGCGCGTCCTGCGCGAGGTGCCCGGGGCGCGGCTCGAGCTGCTGCGTGGCGTCGGACACTGCCCACAGGTGGAGGTGCCGGATCGCGTCGCCCGGCTCGTGCTCGGATTCGGCGCCGCCCGGGCGGCCTGAGCCGGCGGTCAGTCGTCGAAGCGACCGGCGTACAGCGCGAAGTGCGCGCCCTGGGGGTCGCGGATCGTGACGATCATCCCTGCCCCGATGTCAACCGGTTCGTGCACGGCCTGCCCCCCGAGCTCGGTCGCGCGCGCCAACGTCGCCTCGATCGCCTCGCAGCCGAAGTACACCACCCAGTTCGGCGGCTCGGGATCGACTGTGCCCCGGACCCCGCCGATCGTGTGCTCGTCGTCGTTCTGCACCACCCAGTAGGGGACCGGCGAGGACTCGAGCGGGGCAGCGCGCCAGCCGAACAGGTCGCCGTAGAAGCCCACCGCCGCCGCTGGATCCGCCGCAGCGAGCTCCGCCCAGCTGAACGCCCCCGGCGCGTTGACCAGCCCGGCGCCGATGTGCTCCTTCGGCTGCCAGACGGCAAAGAACGCCCCCTGCGGATCCGCGAGCACGCCCATCCGCCCGGCGTCGAACACGTCGAACGGGCCGGCGTGGACGGTGGCGCCGAGCTCGCCGGCCCGCGCCAGCACCGCGTCGGCGTCCTGCGCCGTGATGTAGGTCAGCCAGAACGGCGGTACGCCGGCCTCGCGCTGCTGGCTCGGCTGCGGGGTGATGGCGCCGACGTGGCGACCGTCCTGGCGCAGCATCGTGTAGACCGCGTTCTCGCCGATCGGGGTGTCCTGCGCCTCCCACCCGAACAGCGCCTGGTAGTAGCTCTTGGCACCGTCCTGGTCGGGGGTCGAGAGCTCGACCCAGCTCGGCGTGCCTGCGGTGTATCGCTCGCGTGTTCCCATGGCGACACCTTATGCGCTCGGTGGGCCGCGATGTGACCGATCGGTGAATCCGGCTACAGACCGGGCGGATGGCGGGCGACGAAGTTCCGCAGGTCCGGCTCGTCGGCCGCCCGGTCAGACCAGCGGCTCCCCGTCTCCGCCAGGGCCACGGTGTCGAACCGCAGCCCGGCGACGTACATGAAGGTGTGGCCGCCCGTGGCGAACACCGTGATCCACTTGCCCGGCCCAGGGTCCCCCCACGACATGAGCTGCCCGGAGGTCATCGTGGTCTGCAGCAGGCCGGACGCGGCGAACACGAAGCTGAGGGAACCCGAGCAGTCGTAGGCGGTGTCGATGAACGTGCCGTGCCCGCCTCCGAACCGGTACGGGAGCCGCGCGATCTGGTTGCCGGCTTCGATCACCGCCTGGACCACCGGTGGTGCGTCCGTCGGCGGGAGGGCCAGTCCGTCGGCGGTGAGCGTCGCCTGTGCGGCGCCCGCCGACAGGCCGCTGGCCTGGAGCTGGCGCTGGATCTCGGCGTCGGACTCCGGCGCAGCGAGGCCCTTCACCGGCGGACCGACGCTGACCGAGGTCGGTTCGGGCTGGCCGGGGAGGGCGTTCCCGACCGCGCCGGCCACCGGCTCGACCGCTTGGGGACGGGCGTGCAACTGCTGGCTCGGCACCGTCGGACCCGGACTCTGCTTCGGCGTCTGGCTGGCGCGGACCCCGCAGCCGGTGGCGCCGACGGCGACGGTGGCGATCGCTGCCAGGAGCGCGGTCCGCACATGCCCAGTATGGCGCCTAGACTCGACGCCCATGTCCGACTACACGCAGAAGAACCTCCTACACGACGTCCCCGACCAGGCCGCCGATCGCGACTACGAGATGGAGGCGCGCTTCGGCCGCTCCCACATCGACTCCGAGCACCTCGGGGTGTCGCTCTTCCGTTTGGGACCGAGCTTCCGCATCCCGTTCGGGCATCGCCATAAGGAGCAGGAGGAGGTGTACCTCGTCGTCGCGGGCTCCGGCCGGGCGCGGCTGGAGGACGAGGTCGTCGAGCTCCGCCAGTGGGACGTCCTGCGGGTGGGTCCCTCGGTGACCCGCGCGCTGGAGGCGGGACCCGACGGGATGGAGATCGTCGCCATCGGCAGCGACAAGTCCGGCGACAGCTCCGAGATGGTCCAGGACTTCTGGCCCGAGTGAGGCTGCTCGTCACCGGGGCGGGCGGGATGCTCGGCCTCGATGTCCTCGCCGCCGGCCGAGACGCGGGGCACGAGGTCGTCGCCCTGACCCGCCGCGATCTCGACATCACCGATCGCGCGGCGGTGCACGCGGCAATCGCTGCGGCGGGGCCGGACGCCGTCATCAACTGCGCCGCCTACACCGACGTGGACGGGGCGGAGGCGGACGCCGCCGGCGCGGCAGCGGTGAACGGCGATGGGCCGGGGCACGTGGCGGGCGCCGCGGGCGGCGCCGGCGCGTTCATGGTCCACGTGTCGACCGACTACGTGTTCGACGGAAGCGCAACCCGCCCGTACGTGGAGTCCGACCGGGTCGCGCCGCGGTCGCAGTACGGGAAGTCGAAGCTCGCCGGCGAGCGTGCGGTGGCCGCCGCGGCACCCGGCGGCCACACGATCGTCCGCACCGCCTGGCTGTTCGGCGCCGGGGGCGCGTGCTTTCCGCGGACGATCGCGCGGCTGGCCGGCGAGCGCGACGAGCTGACCGTGGTCGACGACCAGGTCGGCTGCCCGACGTTCACCGGCCACCTCGCCCCCGCGCTGCTCAGGCTGGCCGAGACCCGCGCGGCGCCCGGGCTCGTCCACGTGGCGGGGGGCGGTCGGTGCTCGTGGTGTGAGTTCGCACAGGAGATCGTGGCCCGGCACGACGTGAGCTGCGCGGTGCGACCGGTGAGCTCGTCCGAGTTCGTCCGTCCGGCGCCCCGTCCGGCGTGGAGCGTCCTGGTCAGCGAGCGGGGCGAGGAGGTGCCCCGGCTGCCACACTGGCGCACCGGACTGGAGGAGTACGTGCACGCGACGCTCGCCACATCGTGAAGCTGCTCGTCTGCGGCGGCGCCGGGTTCATCGGCTCGACGTTCGTGCGCCTGCGGGTGCGCGAGCACGGTGATCGGGTGACGGTGCTCGACAAGCTGACCTACGCCGGACGGCGGGAGAACCTCCAGGAGGTGGCGGACGACATCGAGTTCGTCCACGGGGCGATCGAGGACCCCGAGGCGGTGCGGCAGGCGGTCGGCGACGCGGAGGCGATCGTCAACTTCGCCGCCGAGACGCACGTCGACCGCTCGATCTCGGGACCCGAGGCGTTCATCGTCACGAACATGCAGGGCACGCACGTGCTGCTCGAGGCGGCGCGCGAGCGCGGGCTGCGCTACCTCCAGGTGTCGACCGACGAGGTGTACGGCTCGATCGAGGCCGGTTCGTTCACCGAGGAGTCACCGCTGCGGCCGTCGAGTCCGTACAGCGCCACCAAGACCGGCGCCGACCTGCTCGTGGCCAGCTACTTCCACACCTACGGCCTGGAGACGGTGATCTGCCGGGGGTCGAACAACTACGGCCCGTATCAGTACCCGGAGAAGCTGATCCCGCTGATGGTGCTGAACGCGCTGTCCGGCGACCACCTCCCGGTCTACGGCGATGGCCGCCAGGTCCGCAACTGGCTGTTCGTCGAGGACTTCGGACGGGGTATCGGCCAGGCGCTCGTCCGCGGCCGGCCCGGCGAGGCGTACAACTGCGGCGGGCCGGACGAGTGCGAGAACCTGCAGGTCGTCGAGCGGATCATCGAGCTGACCGACGCCTCTCGCCAGCAGATCGAGTACGTGACCGACCGGCCGGGCCACGACCGCCGGTACTCCCTGGCCTCCGAGAAGCTCCGCGCACTCGGCTGGTCGGCACAGGTCAGCTTCCGCGACGGGCTCGAGCGGACCGTCGACTGGTACCGCCAGAACGCCTGGTGGTGGGAGCCGATCCGCTCGGGGGAGTACCGGGCGTACTACGAGCGCCAATACGGTCGGCGCTTGAGTGCCTGACCCTTCGCTGGCCGCGCTCGAGGCGGAGATCGTCCGCTGCCGGCGCTGCCCGCGCCTCGTCGCCTGGCGCGAGGAGGTGGCGCGAGTCAAGCGCGCCGCGTTCGCATCGGAGTCCTACTGGGGCCGGCCGATTCCGGGGTTCGGCGACCCGACGGCGCGGATCGTCGTCCTCGGGCTGGCACCGGCCGCCCACGGGGGCAACCGGACCGGGCGGATCTTCACCGGCGACCGGTCGGGCGATTGGCTGTTCGCCGCGCTGTGGCGGGCCGGTCTGGCCAACCAGCCGCACTCGGTGTCGCGCAGCGATGGCCTGCGGCTGTCCGACACGTGGGTGTGCGCCGCGGTCCGCTGCGCTCCCCCGGTCAATCGCCCGACGCCGGCGGAGCGCGATCGCTGCCTGCCGTGGCTCGAGGCGGAGCTGTCACTGCTTCCCCGCGCGCGCGTGCTCGTGTGCCTCGGCGGCTTCGCCTGGGACGCGGCGCTGCGGGTGCTCCCGCATGCCGATGTTCCGCGGCCACGTCCGAAGTTCGCCCACGGCGCCGTGACGGCGATCGGCGGCTACACGCTGCTCGGGAGCTATCACGTCTCACAGCAGAACACGTTCACGGGGCGGCTGACCGAGCCGATGCTCGACGACGTGTTCACGCGCGCGAGAGAGCTGGCGGCCCGGTGCTGAGCGGTCTGCGAGTCGGCGATCCGCCGGAGCGGTGGCGCGCGCTCGGGTTCGCCGTGCCGGACGGCGAACGCGTCGGGCTCGGTGCCGTGACGGTCACGCTCGAGCCCGCCGCCGGCCCTGGCCTCACCGCCTGGTCGCTGCCAGCGATCGATGGCCTGACGCATGCCGAGCTCGCGGCCGCGAGCGACGCGAGACACCCGAACGGCGCCGTCGGGCTCGACCACGTCGTCGTCCTCACGCCGGACTTCGACCGGACCGCCGAGGCGTTCGCCACCGCCGGGCTGCCATTCCGCCGGGTGCGTGACGCGCCGCGCGGCGTCCGTCAGGGCTTTCGTCGTGCCGGTCCGGCGATCGTCGAGGTGGTGCAGGCGCCTCAGGTGCCGCCGGGTCCGGCCCGATTCTGGGGCCTGGTGCCGATCGTCGCCGACCTCGATGCGCTCTGCGCACAGCTCGGTCCCGAGCTCGTCGGCCCGCCGAAGCCGGCCGTCCAGCCCGGTCGCCGGATCGCCACCGTCGCCCCCGCCGCCGGGCTCGGCTGCGCGATGGCGTTCATGACGCCGGATCGGTGACCCGCCGCCGCACCAGATTCCCGCGCCTGCCGGTTCGGGCTACGCCGCCACGAGCTCGTGCAGTGGCCCGGCGTCGAGGAGGAACTCCCGCGCCAGCCGCTCGATCAGCTCACCGAGCTCGCGGTGCTCCCCCGGCTCCCACTCGGCGAGCAGCTCCCCGAGCCGCTCCCGGCCGGCGGCGAGCAGGCGCTCGAGCGTCGCCTGGCCCTCCGCGGTCAGCGACCACGCCTCACCGTCCTGCTCAGCCAGCCCTCGCGCGGCCAGCGACTGGCGCAGAGCGGCCACCCGGGCCGGATCGATCTCGAGCCGGCTCGGCGTCCCCAGATGCGCCAGCGCCCAGCACTCGCCCGGGGCCAGCGTCACCTCCGCCCGTTCGGCCACCCGTGAGATGAGCAGCGCCCCGGCCTCGCGTGAGCTCAGCACGCTCACCTCTCGCTCGATCTCCGGCAGCGACCGCACGCTCCGCGGCGCCGCAAACGCCTCGCCGACCCCGGTGCCGGCGCCCACCGTCTGGCGAAGCGGGAGCGCTTTGAGAAACCACGAGAGTGCGAACGCCAGCGCGGCGACGCATGCCGCCACCAGGAACACGGTGGACAGCGAGTCGGTGAACGCCTGGACGAAGCCGGCGTGCACCGGCGCCGGGAGGCGGCGGACGCGCGCCGGGTTCAGCGAGGCCGAGCCGAGCTTCGCCCCGCCTGCGCCGAGGGCGGCGGCCGGCAGGTCGTGGCGGAGGTTCGCCGACAGCCGGCCGGAGAAGATGGCGCCGAGGATGGCGGTGCCGACCGAGCCGCCGATCGAGCGAAACAGGGTGGCCCCGGAGGTGGCGACGCCGAGGTCCTCGTAGGGACCGCGTTCTGCACCGCGAGCACGAGCACCTGCATGACCAGCCCGAGCCCCAGCCCGAGCACGAACATGTACAGGGCAGCGACGGCGGTGCCGGTCGACGGGCTCAGCCGGCTGAGCAGCCCGAGCCCGACGATCATCACCGCGGTCCCCGCGATCGGGAACGGGCGGTAGCGCCCGGTGCGGCTGATCAGCTGTCCCGAGCCGATCGAGGTGATGAGCAGGCCGCCCATCAGCGGCAGGAGCTGGAGCCCCGAGCCGGTCGGGCTCGGCTCCGCGGACGACCTGGAGGAACAGCGGCAGGTAGGTCACCGATCCGAACAGCGCGAAGCCGATCACCAGGCCGATCGCGCTCGTGACGCTGAACACCGAGCTGCGGAACAGGCGCAGCGGCAGCACCGGCTCGGCGGCCCGCCGCTCGGCGAGCACGAACCCGACGAGCAGCACCGACCGCCCCGCGCCGAGGGCGACGATCGTGACCGAGCCCCAGGCGACGGTGGTGCCGCCGAGCGTCGTCAGCAGCACGACGGCGCGACAGTGCGCCGCCGAGCAGCACGGTGCCCGCGTAGTCGACGCGGTGGTGGACCCGGTCCTGGGCGCCCGGCAGCACCACGGCGAGCACGACGAGCGCGGCCACCCCGAGCGGCAGGTTGATGTAGAAGATCCAGCGCCAGCTCAGGTGGCTGGTGAAGAAGCCGCCGATCAGCGGCCCGGCGACGCTCGCCAGGCCGAACACGGCGCCGAACAGGCCCATGTAGCGGCCGCGCTCGCGCGGGGAGACGACGTCGCCGATGATCGCCTGCGCGCCGACCATCAGCCCGCCGCCGCCGAGGCCCTGGAGCGCGCGGAACGCGATCAGCTCGGTCAGCGACTGGGCGGCCCCGCACAGCGCCGAGCCGGCGAGGAACACGACGAGCGCCACCTGCAGCACGATCTTGCGCCCGAACTGGTCGCCGAGCTTGCCGTACAGCGGGGTGACGACGGTGACCGCCAGCAGGTAGGCGGTGACCACCCAGCTCAGGTGGTTCAGCCCGCCGAGGTCGCCGACGATCGTCGGCAGCGCGGTGGAGACGATCGTCTGGTCGAGCGCGGCGAGCAGCATGACGAGCATCAGCCCGCCGAACACGAGCGGCAGCCGCTGGCGGGCGGGTCGTCACGGGCTCCGCAGGTACGCTCGCAGATCACGTGTCACTCGACCAGTTCTCCGCTCGGACCCGCGAGTGGTTCACCGGCGCGTTCGCCGCGCCGACCGCCGCTCAGGAGCAGGCGTGGCCGGCGATCGCCTCGGGCGAGCACGTGCTCATCTCCGCCCCCACCGGCTCGGGCAAGACGCTCGCCGCGTTCCTCTGGGGGATCGATCGCCTGGCGAGCGATCGCCGAGCCCGCAGCCGGGGATCAAGCTCGTCTACGTCTCGCCGCTGAAGGCGCTCTCCTACGACGTCGACCGCAACCTCCGCGCGCCGCTGCGGGGGATCGGGGCCGAGATCGAGGTCGCGGTGCGCACCGGCGACACGCCGCAGCGCGAGCGGCAGGCGATGCTCCGCCGCCCGCCGGACATCCTCATCACCACCCCCGAGTCGCTGTACCTGATGCTCACCGGCCGGGCTCAGGAGCTGTTCGCCGCCACCCGCTGGTGCATCGTCGACGAGATCCACGCCGTCGCGGCGACCAAGCGGGGAGCACACCTGGCGCTGACGCTCGAACGCCTGGCGCAGGCCGCCGAGCGTGACGTCCAGCGCATCGGGCTTGAGCGCGACCCAGAACCCGCTCGAGGAGGTGGGCCGCTTCATGGTCGGGCCGGGCCGGCGCTGCCGGATCGTCGACACCGGGATGCGCAAGGCGCTCGACCTGCGGATCCACGTTCCGGTCGAGTCGATGGTCGAACCGGATGCCACGCCGGCCGCGGAGCTCGACCCGCTCGTCGGCGGCGAGGCGACCCGCAAGTCGATCTGGCCGGCGATCTATCCCGAGCTGCTGCAGCTGATCGGCGAGCACCGCTCGACGATCCTGTTCGTCAACAACCGCCGCGCCGCGGAGCGGATCGCGCTGCGGCTCAACGATCTGGCCGAGCGGGAGATCGCACGCGCGCATCACGGCTCGCTGGCGCGCGAGGAGCGGCTGGTGGTCGAGGAGATGCTCAAGGCGGGCGAGCTGCCGTGCCTGGTGGCGACGAGCAGCCTCGAGCTCGGCATCGACATGGGCGCGGTCGACCTCGTCATCCAGGTCGAGTCGCCGAAGTCGGTGGCCCGCGGCCTGCAGCGGATCGGCCGGGCGGGGCACAACGTCGGCGACGTCAGCCGCGGCCGGATCTTCCCGAAGTTCCGCGCCGACCTGCTCGAGTGCGCGGTGGTGGCCAAGCGGATGCGCGAGGGCCCAGATCGAGACGACGGTCGTGCCGCGCAATCCGCTCGACGTGCTGGCCCAGCAGGTCGTCGCCGATCGCGGCGGCGGCCGGCGATGAGCGACCGGTGTCCGTCGATGAGCTGTTCGCCCTCGTCACGCGTACGTACTCGTTCGCCGAGCTGAGCCGCACCCAGTTCGAGAACGTGCTCGACATGCTCGACGGCCGGTATCCGTCGAGCGCGTTCGCCGAGCTGCGGCCGCGGATCGTCTGGGACCGGGTGACGGGGACGATTCGGCCCCGGCCGGGCGCCCGTCAGCTCGCGGTGACGAACGCCGGGACGATCCCCGACCGGGGCCTGTTCGCGGTCACGCTGCCCGACGGCCGGCGGGTCGGCGAGCTCGACGAGGAGATGGTCTACGAGGCGCGGCCCGGCCAGACGTTCCTGCTCGGGGCGACCACCTGGCGGATCGAGGAGATCGGCCGCGACCGGGTGATCGTCACCCCGGCGCCCGGATTGCCCGGGGCCGTGCCGTTCTGGAAGGGCGACACGATGGGCCGGCCCAAGGAGCTCGGTGCGGCGATCGGCGCGTTCGCGCGATGGGCGGTGGAGCAGACGCCGGAGGCGCTGCGGGCCGAGGGCTACGACCTCGATGAGCTGGCGGCGAAGAACCTGCTCGAGTTCCTCGCCGAGCAGCAGCTGGCCACGCGGGTCGTACCGAGCGACACGGCGATCGTCATCGAGCGGTTCCGGGATGAGATCGGCGACTGGCGGCTGTGCATCCTCTCGCCGTTCGGCGGGCGGGTGCACGCCGCCTGGGGACTGGCGCTCAGCGCGCGGATCCGCGACGAGCTCGGCCTGGAGTCCGACGCCATCTGGTCCGACGACGGGATCATCGTCCACCTGCCCGACGCCGAGGAGCCGCCCGGCGCCGAGCTCGCGCTGCTTGATCCCGGAGGAGATCGAGGACGCTGTCGTCGCCGAGCTCGGGGCCAGCGCGCTGTTCGGCGCCCGATTCCGGGAGAACGCCGGCCGGGCGCTGCTCATCCCGCGCGCGCGTCCCGGCCGCCGCACGCCGCTCTGGCAGCAGCGGCTGAAGTCCCAGACGCTGCTCGAGGTGGCCAAGCAGTACGGGGAGTTCCCGATCATCCTCGAGACCTACCGGGAGTGCCTGCGCGACGTGCTCGACCTGCCAGGGCTGACGGAGCTGCTGCGCGCGCTGCACCGCCGGGAGATCTCGCTGGTCGAGGTCGAGACGCCGACCGCATCGCCGTTCGCCTCCAGCCTGCTGTTCGACTACGTCGCCACGTACATGTACGAGGGCGACACGCCGAACGCCGAGCGGCGGGCCGCGGCGCTGTCGCTCGACCGCGACCTGCTGCGCGAGCTGCTCGGCCAGGAGGAGCTCCGCGACCTGATCGATCCCGGCGCTCTCGAGTCGGTGGAGGACGACCTGCAGTTCCGCTCCGAGCCGCGGCGGGCGACCGGCCGCGACACGCTGCACGACGTCCTGCGCACGCTCGGCGACCTGACGGATCCGCGAGCTCGCCGACCGGGTGCTGCCCGGGCTCGATGCCGGCCCGATGGTCGCGGATCTGTCGCCGAGCGCCGGGCGATCCGCATCCGGCTCGGCGGCGAGGAGCGGGTGATCGACGCCGCGGACGCCGGGCTGTACCGCGATGCGTTCGGCGTCGTGCCGCCGGGGGGCCTGCCGGCCGCCTTCCTGGCCGACGTGCCGGATGCCCTCCTTCGGGTCGTCCGCCGGTATGCGGCGACGCATGGGCCGTTCACGACCGCCGAGATCCGCGCCCGCTACGGCATCGACCTCAGCGCGGCGCTCGCGCGTGCTCGAGCGCGACGGCGAGCTCGTCCGCGGCGAGCTGCGCCCGGGCGGCAGCGAGCGCGAGTGGTGCCATCCCGAGGTGCTGCGGCGGCTGCGACGCGCGTCGCTCGCCGTGCTGCGCCGGGAGATCGAGCCGGCCGACCAGCGGGCGCTCGCCCGCTTCCTGCCCGCCTGGCAGGGGGTCGATCGCCACCCGCCGGCGGGCGCGGGGATCGACCGCCTGCGGGAGGTGCTGGTGGCGCTCCAGGCGATCCCGCTGCCGGCGGAGGTGTGGGAGCGCGACGTGCTGCCCCGGCGCACCGGCGCGTACTCGCCGGCGTGGATGGACGAGCTGTGCGCCTCCGGCGAGGTGGTGTGGGTCGGGGCCGGCGCGCTCGGTCGCAACTCGGGCCGGGTCGCGCTGTACTTCCGGGAGGACCTGCCCCTGCTCGGGGCGCCGACCGTGCGCGGCGTCAGCCCCGCCGCCGATCGAGTCGCCGGCGCACGCCGCCGTGCGGGAGCGGCTGCGCGGCCGGAGCCTGCTTCTTCACCGACCTGCTGGTCGACGTGACGCTGTCGCCCGAGGAGCTCCAGGAGGCGCTGTGGGATCTCGTGTGGGCGGGCGAGGCGACCAACGACGCATTCGCGCCGCTCCGGGCGCCGCGGCTGACGCTCGCTCGGGCCCAGCGGGATCAGCTGCGGGCCGCGCGGGCCGGCCGGTTCTCCGCCCGGCGCCGACACCGTGCGCCGGGTGCCGGGGCCGTCCAGGGCCGGTGGTCGCTGGTGGCCGGCCTGCTCCGCGGCGAAGCCGATCCGGCCGGCCCGGCGGCGGGCCATGGCCGAGCTGCTGCTCGAGCGTCAGGGCATCCTCACCCGGGAGGGCGTCCTGGCCGAGGGCCTGCCGGGTGGCTTCTCGGCGATCTACTCCGAGCTGACCGGGCTCGAGACCCTCGGCACTGCCCGCCGGGGCTACTTCGTCGAAGGGCTGGGCGGGGCGCAGTTCGCGCTGCCGGGGGCGGTCGAGCGCCTGCGGGCCCAGAGCGAACGGGATGCCGCACCGCTCGTGCTGAGCGCGGTCGATCCGGCGCAGCCCTATGGCGCGGTGCTGCCGTGGCCGGCGCAGCGGGCAGGCGGCGCGCGGCGACCCGCGCGCACCGCCGGCGCCTATGTCGTGCTCGCCGGGGGCGATCCGGTGCTCTACGTCGAGCGGGGCGGCCGGGCGCTGCAGACGCTCGTCGGGCCCGAGGACGCGCGGCTGGAGCCGGCGCTCGCCGGGCTCGTCGACCGAAGTGCGCCGCGGGCGGATCAAGCGCCTCGGAGCTGGAGCGGGTCGACGGTGAGTCGGCACTCGCCTCGCCGCTCGGTCCGGCACTCGTCGCCCACGGGTTCCAAGAGGGTCCGCGGCGGCTGACGCTGAGCGCCTGAGATGCCCGAAGGGAGACACGATCGCCTGGCACGCGAACCGGCTCCGGCCGGTGCTCGAGGGCCGGGTGCCGGACGAGATCCGCCCCGGCCGTCGCTTCGCGGCCGATCGCTGGCCGCGAGCGGCTCGCCGGCCGAGCGATCGAGCGGGTCGAGACCCGGGGCAAGCACCTGCTGCTGTGCTTCGCCGACGGGATCGTGCTCCACTCGCACCTCGGGATGGTCGGGACGTGGGGCGTGTACCCCCCGGGTCGCCGGTGGGGCCGCGCCTCGCGCCGGGCGTGGCTCGTCCTCCGGGTGGGCGAGATCGAGGTGGTCCAGTTCGACGGCTCGACGCTCGAGCTGCTCACCGCCGGGCGGGTCGCGGTTCGATCAGCGGATCGCCGGCGCTCGGCCCGGACGTGCTCGACGAGCGATTCGACGCGCGCGGAGTTCCTGCGCCGGATGCGGCTCGACGACCCGACGCGCCCGTTCGGCGATGTCCTGCTCGACCAGCGGGTGCTGGCCGGCATCGGGAACATGTGGAAGGCGGAGGGCTGCTGGGAGGCGCAGGTCGATCCGTGGCGGCCGAGTGCGAGGGTGAGCGACGACGAGGCGGTCGCCGTGGTCGACGCCGCCCGGCCGCGGATGCGATGCTCGGCCGAGCGCGGTCCGATGGCGATCGACCAGCGGGTGTACGGCCGGGGCGGGCGCCCCTGCCGGCGCTGCGGCACGCCGATCGCCAGCCGCGGGCAGTGGGAGGACAACCGGCTCACCTACTGGTGCCCGGGATGCCAGCGCTGATGCGGCGGGTCGGGCACAAGGGCGCGGACGGGATTGTCTCCGGCAACACGATGGCGAGCTTCGACGCTGCGCTCGATGCGGGCGTCGACATGATCGAGTTCGACGTCCTGCGCGAGCCGGGCACCGGCCGGCTCGTCCTCGCGCACGACCTCGAGGACGCCCGCAGCCGCGAGGCCCCGCTCCTCGCCGACGGCCTGGCGCATCTCGCCGGCGTCCCCGGGGTGGAGCTCGACGTCGACCTCAAGGCCCCCGGCTACGAGCTGGCCGTCCTGGAGGCGCTGCGGTCGTTCGATCTGCTCGGGCGGACGATCGTGTCGAGCCAGTACCGGCAGAGCCTCGCCCTGATCCGCGGTGCCGAGCCCGAGCTCCGCCTCGGCTGGTCGGTGCCGCGGGTGCGCCGCGACCCGTTCGCATCACCGGCCACCGCGGCGCCCGCGCTGATGGCGCTCGCCGTCTACCGGGTGGCGCTGCCGGGCCGCGCCGCAGCCGCCATCCAGGCCGGGGCGGTGAACGCGCTGATGGCGCAATGGCGGCTGGTCACGCCACGCCTCGTCCGCGGCGTGCACCGGGCGGGTGGCGAGCTCTACGTCTGGACGGTCGACGATCCGGGACGGATCACCCGCCTCGAGCGCCTCGGCGTCGACGGCTTGATCACCAACGATCCGCGGCTGTTCGGGACCGGCGCTCAGCCGATCACGCAGCGATCACGGCTGTAGCCGCCCGGATCGCCGTAGCGCACGCCGCGGTGACCGGCGCTCGTCAACGCCTGGGTGCGGCCGATCGTCCGATCCGACCGCCGCCAGCTGAACACGACGCGCCCCCGGAGCAGCCCGGTTCGGGGACCGAAGGTGAAGCGGACGCCGGCCTGGTAGCTGCCGCGGCTGGCGGTGCCGAGGTCGACCGGCTCGGCCACGCCCCGCAGCGGCAGGTAGCCCTGCCGGGACTGGGAGAAGTAGTCGAGCTCGAACGTCATGCGCAGGTCCGCGGCGAACCCGAGCGTCGGCATCTGGCCGCGGATCCCGATCACGTTCGGATAGCGCGTCGTGTCGCAGATGTTCACCGTGGCCCACAGGCCGGACGAGCGCTCGGCGCCGCGCACGGCGCGGCGGACCTGGGCGGCGGTCGGCCCGGAGGCGCCGTCCGCGGCCGGTGCGGCGACACCCAGCGCGCCGGCGAGTGCGGCGCCGGCCAGGGTGAGGCGAGTTCCCCGCATCTGCGGCCGACGAACATAGACGATGCGATTAGTCTTCGCCGCCGATGGTGAGTACCGCGGACACGGTGGCGCTGCTCGGGCGCGTCCCGGTGTTCGACACGCTCGCCGCCGGGGACCTCGAGGAGGTGGCGGAGGTGGCGGTGCCGCGCCGGCTGACCGCCGGCGAGGTCGTCTTCCGCGAGGGCGACCAGAGTGACACCTGCTACATCGTCCGCTCCGGTCACGCTCGCGCGGTCCGCGAGCACGCCGACGGCCGGACCCTGACGCTCGCCCACTTCGGGCCGGGCGACATCTTCGGTGAGCTGGCGATGTTCGACGACGAGCGGCGCTCGGCGACGGTGGAGACGCTCGAGGAGACCGAGGTGGTGGCGATCCTGGGGGGCGACATGCGGCGGCTGCTGCGCGAGCACCCGGACATTGCGGTGAAGCTCGTCGTGGCCCTCGGCCGGCGGCTGCGCGACACCAACGAGCGCCTGAGCCGGCAGTCGTTCCTCAGCGTGCAGAGCCGCGTGGCGGCGGTGCTCCTCCAGCTCGTCGCCGCCGCCGAGCAGGAGGGCGCCGCCGGGACCGAGGTGCTCATCACCTCGACCCAGGCCGAGCTGGCCCAGCTGGCGGGCTCGAGCCGGGAGTCGGCCAGCCGCTTCCTCGCCGTGCTGGAGCGAGCGGGGGCCATCACCCAGGGCCGCGGCCGCCTCACCGTCCACGACCCGGCGGCGCTTCGCCGCTACGTCTACTGATGCCCGACGAGTTCTCGGCCGGGGGCGTCGTGGTGCGGGACGACCAGGTGGTGGTGATCGTGCCGGTCAAGCGCGACGCTCGCGGTCGGCGGGTGCTCGGGCTGCCGAAGGGCCACCCCGAGGCCGGCGAGACCCCCGCCCAGGCTGCCGCCCGGGAGGTCCGGGAGGAGACGGGCCTGGACGTCGAGTGCATCGAGCCCCTCGGCGAGATCAGCTACCGGTACGAGCGCCGGCGGGGCGGCCGGGTGGCCAAGCGCGTGGCGTTCTTCCTGTTCGCCCACCGCGGCGGCAGCCTCGACGACCACGATCACGAGATCGAGCAGGCGCGCTGGATGGCGCTCGACGAGGCGGCGGACGCGCTGACGTATGCGGGTGAGCGCGAGATGGTGCAGCGCGCCCGGACCCGCTGCGCAAAGTAGGTAGGCTGGCGCCTCGTGCGCGTGCTCAACTTCTACTCGTCCGTGTTCGCCGATCAGCTGCGCCGCGGGCGTAAGACCGCGACGATCCGGCTCGGCGACAAGAGCCACAAGTACCGCAAGAACGACGCCGTCCTGGTCACCATCGGCTACCAGCACTCCCCGCGGGAGAAGATCTTCCAGGCGGTCATCGACCAGGTCGAGGTCAAGCGGGTGCGCGACCTCAGCCCGCGGGACATCGAGCACGACAACCCGGAGTTCCGCCGGGTGGACGAGATGATCCACTTCCTCGAGCAGATCTACGGCCGCAGCGTCTCGCTGGAGGACACGGTCACGGTCGTGCGCTTCTCCCAGATCATCGAGAACTCACCGGAGATCCGCGACCGCATGCACGGCCTGGGCAGCGCCCGGAACTAGCCGGCGTCGTCCCCCCGGGGCGTGGCACTCTCCGGTCCGGAGTGCCAAATCGACCCCTTGCAACCGCGTTCTGACGAGCTATGATGGACAGGCCTGGCACTCCGAGGCATCGAGTGCCAATCAGTACCCATCCCTCACCGGAGGTTTCATCGATGAAGCTCAAGCCCCTCGGCGATCGGTTGATCGTACGGGCGATCGAGGAGGAGGAGACCACTGCGAGTGGGATCGTCCTGCCCGATACCGCCAAGGAGAAGCCCCAGAAGGGCAAGGTCCTCGCCGTCGGGGACGGCAAGGTCAACGAGGACACCGGCAAGCGCACCCCGCTCGACGTGTCCGAAGGCGACGAGGTCCTCTACAGCAAGTACGGCGGCACCGAGATCAAGGTGGACGGCGAGGAGCTCCTCGTCCTCCGCGAGTCCGACGTGCTGGCCAAGGTCCAGTAACAGGAGACCAGACTGAAATGGCACACAAGGAACTGAAGTACGAGGCGGAGGCTCGCAAGGCGCTCGAGCAGGGCGTCGACGCGGTGGCCAACGCCGTCAAGGTCACGCTCGGCCCGAAGGGCCGCTACGTCGTCCTCGACAAGAAGTTCGGCGCCCCGACGATCACCAACGACGGCGTCACCATCGCCCGGGAGATCGAAGTCGAGGACGTCTTCCAGAACCAGGGCGCCCAGCTCGTGAGGGAAGTGGCCACGGCGACCAATGACGTGGCGGGCGACGGCACCACCACCGCGACGGTGCTGGCTCAGGCGATCGTTCGCCAGGGCCTGAAGAACGTCGCGGCCGGCGCGAACCCGCTGGCACTCAAGCGCGGCATTGAGCGCGCTGTCGACCAGGTGGTGGAGAACATCGCCAACCAGTCGACCGAGATCTCCGGCAAGGAGCAGATCGCTCGCGTGGCGACGATCTCGGCCGGCGACGATGAGATCGGCGACGTGATCGCCGACGCCATCGACAAGGTCGGCAAGGACGGCGTGGTCAACGTCGAGGAGGGCCAGACGTTCGGCATGGACCTCGAGTTCACCGAGGGCATGCAGTTCGACAAGGGCTACATCAGCCCCTACATGGTCACCGACCAGGACCGCATGGAGGCGACCCTCGAGGATCCCTACATCCTCATCGCCAACTCGAAGATCGGCTCGGTGCGGGACATCCTCCCCGTGCTCGAGCAGGTCATCCAGTCCGGCAAGCCGCTGCTGATCATCGCCGAGGACGTGGAGGGCGAGTCGCTGGCCACCCTGGTGGTCAACAAGCTCCGCGGGACGTTCACCGGCGTGGCGGTCAAGGCGCCCGGCTTCGGCGATCGCCGCAAGCGGATGCTGGAGGACATCGCGATCCTCACCGGCGGGGAAGTGATCACCGAGGAGATGGGCCTGAAGCTGGAGAACACCCAGCTCTCCCAGCTCGGACGGGCCCGCCGCGTCGTCGTGGCGAAGGACACCACGACGATCGTCGACGGCAACGGTGAGAGCGATGCGATCAAGGGCCGGATCAACCAGATCAAGACCGAGATCGAGAACACCGACTCCGACTTCGACCGCGAGAAGCTCCAGGAGCGCCTGGCCAAGCTGTCGGGCGGTGTGGCGGTGGTCAAGGTCGGCGCAGCCACCGAGACCGAGATGAAGGAGAAGAAGCATCGCGTCGAGGACGCGCTCCAGGCCACCCGGGCCGCCCTCGAGGAGGGCATCGTGCCGGGCGGCGGGGTGGCGCTGCTCGTCGCCCAGAAGGCGCTCGGCGTCGACGCGTTCGAAGACGCCGACGAGCGGACGGGCGCGAAGATCGTGCATCGCGCGCTCGAGGAGCCCCTCCGGCAGATCTCCGAGAACGCCGGCCTGGAGGGCTCGGTCGTCGTCAACGACGTCCGCAAGGCCAAGAAGGGTCAGGGGCTGAACGCAGCCAACGGTGAGATCGTCGACCTCGTCTCCGAGGGGATCATCGATCCCGCCATGGTGACGCGCTCCGCGCTGCAGAACGCGGCCTCGATCGCCAAGAACATCCTCACCACCGAGGCGATCGTCGCCGAGGTGCCCGAGAAGGAGGGTGCCGGCGGCGGCGGCGGCGGGGGTATGCCCGACATGTCGGGGATGATGTAATCGCCTGAACAGGCGAGTGTCGTATCGAGGGCCCGGCCGACGCGCCGGGCCCTCGCTCGTTCTGGCGCCCCATCCCGCTCGCGCGAGGCCCGGCCTCGTGCCCGCCGTGCTGAGAGATGGCGCAGATCCTCGGACTACGATCCTGAGCGTGGATCCCTACCGCGTGCTCGAGGTTGGTCCGGGCGCCTCCGAGGCGGAGCTGCGGGCCGCGTACCGCCACGCGGTGCAGCGAACCCACCCCGACCACAACCGCGCCCCGGACGCCGCGCGCGAGTTCGAGGCCGTGCAGGAGGCGTGGACGCGGATCCGGCGCCTGCGCGATGGCGGGCGCAGCCGCGCCGCCGACCCGCCGTCTCCGCCCGCCGACCCAGGTCTCGACGCACGACTGGCGGCAATGGAGGGCGAGCTCCGAGCCGCCCGCGCGGCGCGCGAGCGGGCGGAGCGGGCCGCCCGCGAGGCGGCGGCTGCGACCCGCGCGGAGTCCGGGCCCGACCGTCCAAGCGACGAGGAGCTCGGCTACGTGCGCACCGATGACAGCTTCGGGAAGATCCTTGCCGACGCGCGGGAGGAGGTGCTCGGCGATCTGCGCGAGCAGCCGGTACGCGAGCGGGCAGCCGACCTGCTGGACGAGGTCGCCGCCGCGCTCAGGGGTGAGCGGCCGAAGCGTTCGCCGTAGCGATGGCGCGGGCGTCGTAGACCGCCGCCGTCCGTCGCGCCACCTCGTCCCAATCGAACTGGAGCACGTGCTCACGCGCCTCGGCCACGAGCTGCCGGCGACCGGCGTCGTCCTCCAGCACCTGGTCGAGGATCTCGGCCAGCGCCGCCGCATCGCGGGCGGGGAAGCGACGGCCGACGATGCCGTCCTCCGGCACGACCTCACGCAGGCCACCGGTGTCCGCCACCACGCACAGGCAGCCTGAGGCCATCGCCTCGAGCGCGACGAGGCCGAACGGCTCGTAGATCGACGGAACGATGCACAGGTCGGCCACCCGATACAGCGCGTGCAGCTTGTCGTCGCCGATCCAGCCGAGGAACGTCCCGTGGCGGAGCAGCCCGAGCTCGCGTGCCTGCCGCTTGAGCTCGGCTTCGGCGGTGCCGGTCCCCGCCACCACGAAGCGCACCCGCCCCTGACCGCGCACCACGGAGGCGAGGGCATCGAGCGCCAGGTGAAACCCCTTCTCGTAGACGAGACGCCCGACGAGCAGCACGAGCCGGTCGCCGGGTGCCGCGTACCCGGCGCGGAATGCCTCGAGGTCGTCCACCCCGGATTCCAGATCCTGCGGATCCAGGCCGTTGGGGATCGCGGCGATCGCCGCCTCCGGGATTCCGAACACGTCGGCCACGTGGCTGCGCATGTACTGCGAGCAGGTGATGACGGCGTCGGCCCGGCGCACCATCCGCCGCTCGGCGGCGTGGATCGTCGACTGCGGCCGCCGGCGCACCCAGCCCTGATGACGGCCGTATTCCGTCGCGTGCACGGTCACCACCCAGGGGACCTCCGCCCGGACGGCGAGCGCCTCCGCCGCCGCGGCGACCAGCCAGTCGTGGGAGTGCACGAGGTCGAACTCGAACTCGTCGCACAGCATCCTCCCCCGGCGGCGCATGTCCCGGTTCATCGCTCGCACCCAGTGGAGGAACTCCCCGACGTCGGTGGGGAACGGCGGCTCGCGGACCCGGTGCACGTGCACGCCGTGGCGCTCCTCCCGCGCGGACAGCCGGCCGCCCCCGCGGGTCAGGACGTGGACCTCGATCCCCTGTGCGACGAACGCCTCGGCGAGCTTGCGCACGTGACGGCCGAGCCCTCCCTCGATGACCGGCGGGTACTCCCAGGAGAGCAGCAGGACGCGCATCGCGCCCCGAGACCCTACCGGGGCGCGGCGGCCATCAGCGGCGCGAAGCGGGGGGCTCGCCGCTCCACGAAGCTCTGGACCCCCTCGGCGAAGTCGGGGGCGCTGAACGACTCGGCCATCAGCCGGTTGGCGGCGTCGACCGACGCACCGAGCCCGAGCTCGAGGTCGGCGTACACCTGCTGCTTCATCGCCGCCATGCTCGCCGGCGAGCACTGCTCGGCCAGCTCGCGCGCGTAGCCGAGTGCGTGGTCCAGCACGTCGTCGCAGGCTCGGTTGACGAGTCCGAGCTCGGCCGCCTCGCTGCCGAGGATCACGCGACCGGACAGGAGCAGGTCGATCGCCCGGGCGGGCCCGATCAGGCGGGGCAGCATCCAGGCGGTGCCGTGCTCGGCGACCAGGCCGCGACGGGAGAACGCGGTGGTGAACTTTGCGGCCGGCGCGGCGAAGCGCACGTCGAACATCAGGGCCAGCGCCAGGCCGATGCCGGCGCAGGCGCCGTTGACGGCGGCGATGATCGGCTTGGGGATCGAGAGCGGGTGGCGAACCGGACGCTCGTCGGCATGGCCGGTGGAGCCGTTCTCCGTACCGCCGGCCGAGAGCGTCTGGAGGCCATCCATGTCAGCCCCGGCGCAGAAGCCCCGGCCGGCACCGGTGACGACGACCGCCCGCACCCGCTCGTCGACGGCGCATTCGTCGAGCAGGTCGAACAGCCGGGTCTGGAGCTCCGGAGTCCAGGCGTTCAGCCGCTCCGGCCGGTTCAGGGTCAGCACGGCCACCGCCTCGCGCAGCTCGATCAGCACGACGTCACTCATGGGGGTCCTCCTCGGGTTGCGAGATCACCTCGATCGCCTCCAGGCGCAGCGTACGCGCTGGGCCGCGGAGCGCTACCTGCACCACCCCGGCGTCTCCGCCGGCGTGGGACACGACGTCGATGCCCGGCAGCGGCCCTATCACCCTGCGCCACCGGCCTGCCACCGCATCCGGCTCCTCGACGGCCACCGTCGCGCCGGCCAGGAGGCCCTCCGCGCTGCGCCCCGCCCAATCCGGGCCGCCCCAGCGCCACGCGCCCGGCGGGGCCGGCGTGCTCAGGGAGACGATCGCCCCGCGCATGTCCGCCGGGTGGAGGTGCACCTCGACCATGTCGTCGAGCTCGACGGCGAACACCTCACGCACTCCCTCCGCCGACGCTCGCGCTCGGGCCGGGCTGAACTCCGCCACCTGGAACATGAGCATGTAGCCGCACACGTCGGCTCCGCGGCGGTCGAGCAGCCGGCCGGCCGCCGTGTCCGGGCGCTGTGGGGAGACCACCTCGAGGAACGTGTCGCCGAGGGCGAACACCGCGTTGCGCAACCCGAAGTACCCCACCCCCTCGTCGTGATACGGCTCGCCGAGCGCGAACGTGTCCCGTAGGCGCTCCACCACCGGCTCGAGCTCGCGCGCCGCGAGCACCGCCTGGCGCAGGCGGGGAAGCGGGGCTGACGGTGCAGCATCCGAAGGCGTCATCTCCCGGTAGGGTGACGCACATGCGCATTCACCGTCCCGCCGCCTGCGTCCTCGCCGCCGCGGCCCTGTCGATCGCTCCGCTTCTCGCTGCCGCACCGGCCGCCGCCACGGTGTCCACCACCCAGGCTGCCCAGGACGCCTACGTCTACGGCATCCCGATCATGGAGTTCCTGCGCACCGCGCGCCAGCAGACGAGCGTGACGGTGCCCGACCAGCACTCCGACGCGCCGGTCAATCAGCTCGGGAACGCGCGCACGCTGTCCAACGCCACCGAGCACGTGATCGTTCAGCCGAACAATGACACGCCGTACACCATGGGCCACGTCAACCTGGCCGGCGGCCCGCTCGTGCTGCACGTGCCGGCGGTGCCGAACCACCGGTACTACAGCTTCGAGTTCATGGACCCGTACACGAACGTATACGCCTACGTCGGAACGCGCGCCACCGGCGACGGCGCGGGCAACTTCCTCATCGTCGGGCCGCGCTGGCATGGCCGGGTGCCCCACGGACTGCGGGTGATCCGCTCGCCGTACCAGCTGACCTGGCTCGCCGGGCGAACGCTCGCCTACGGCCCGTCGGACCTCCCCGAGGTCCATCGCATCCAGAACGGCTACCAGCTCGTGCCGCTCGGTGCGTACGAGCGCGTCGGGCTGCGCTACCGGCCACCGCGCCCCCGCCACATCGTCACCACCCCGACGAGATACGCCGAGCCGACCGGGCTGGCGTTCTTCGATCGGCTCGGCGACGCGCTGAAGCAGAGCCCGCCGCCGGCGCGTGACCACGCCATCCTCTCCGAGCTCGCCACGATCGGCGTCGGCCCCGGCCGCCATCCCTCGAGCGAGCACCTGCCGGCCGCCACGGTGGCGGCGCTGCAGGCGGCGGTGGCCGGCGGTCCGGCGGCCATGGTCGCGCTGAAGACCCAGGTGGCGGCGCCGTCGGTGCTCGCCAACGACGGCTGGTTCGTGCCGCCGCCCGACATCGCGGCGTACGGCACCGACTACAAGCTGCGGGCGGTGGTGGCGATCAACGGCCTGGCGGCGAACCGGCCCGTCGAGGCGATGTACATCGTCGGCGTCATGGACTCAACCCACGCCTACCTGAACGGCTCGCACACGTACACGATCCACTTCCCCGCCGGGCAGCTGCCGCCGGCGCGGTACTTCTGGTCGCTGACGATGTACGACAGCTCGTTCTACCTGGTGGCGAATCCGCTGAACCGCTACGAGATCGGCAACCGCACCGCCGGGCTGCACTACAACGCCGACGGCTCGCTCGACATCTACCTCGGCGCCACCGCTCCCCCCGGTCACGAGTCGAACTGGCTGCCGAGTCCGGCGAGCGGCCAGTTCCAGGTGACGTTGCGGCTGTACGGCCCGGAGGCGAGCGCGCTGCATCGCACGTACCACTACCCGCCGATCGTGCGCACGGGCTAGGCCCGCGGCGCGCGCCGGCGGCCCTACAACCGCTCGAACACGGCAATGCCCCGGCGGCTGAGGAGCCGGGCGGCGGGCGTGGCGCCGGCGAGGTCGTGCTCCTCTCCGCGCAGCACATCGCGCCAGCGGCCGGCCGGGGCGTCGATCTCGCCGCGGGTCGTGGCGTCCGGGCGGGTGGCGACGGCCACCCACGCGTCCTCGCCGCGGCGGAACGCGCAGATCTCCTCGCCGGCCGCCACGGGCGCGTAGCCGCCGCCGGGACCGAAGCAGTCCGGTCGCCGAGCCCGCAGTCCGAGCAGCCGGAGGATGAGGAACAGCTTGCGCGTCTCGGCGTCGGGCGGCGAGCCGCCCATCAGCCGCCGGAGCATCGCCTGGCGCCAGCCGAAGTCCACCGGCCGCCGGTTGTCGGGATCGACCAGGGCGCGGAACTCGAGCTCGTCCCCCTGGTAGATGTCGGGGATCCCCGGACAGGTGAGCTTGAGCACCACCTGGCCGAGAACCGCGGGTTCGGCCCGGGAGGCCAGTCGCGCGGCGAACGCCTCGAGCTCGCGCCGGAACGCCTCGTGCCCGTACAGCGCCTCGACGAACCGTCGCACCGCCCCCTCCCACTCCTCGTCCGGGTCGATCCAGTTCGTGTTGCGCTTCGCCTCCCGGAGCGCCTTCTCCATGTAGGACGTCGTCCGCTCGAGCTCGATCGGCCACGCCCCGACCAGCGTCTGGAAGATGAACAGCCGCTCCGGATCGTCGGGCGCCCCGGCGCCGCGCAGCGGCTCGGTCAGCTCGAGCCACCGCTCGACCGTCGCCACCCATTCCTCCGCCAGCCCGGCCAGCGTCGCGATCCGCAGGCGAACGTCGGCCGAGCGCTTGGCGTCGTGGGTCTGGGTGGTGAGCAGGCTCTCCGGAAACCGCGCCGCTCGCTCGGCGTTGGCGGCGTGGAACTGGGCCACGCTCGATCCCGAACCGGCTCGGGTCGCCACCGACGTCGTTGAGCGCCAGCAGGCGGCCGTAGCGGTAGAACGCCGTGTCCTCCACCCCCTTGGCCATGATCGCCGGCGTCGTCTGCTGGAACCGGGTGACGAACTCCGGCGGGGTGTCCGGCCGCTCGAGCAGCAACGCCGCGCGCAGCTCGTCGGGCTCGACGGGAGCCAGCGCCTCGCGATCAGCGTCGGCGACCACGCCCCTCTCCGGCTCCACGTAGCTGCGGTAGACCGGCAGGCTCGACACCGCCCGGGCCAGCACGTCGACGTCGGCGAACTTTGGCACCGCAGTTTCGCCCGGCGGGAGTGAATCGCCATTCATCGGGCCGAGGGTGCGCGCCAGGCGCTCGATCTCCATGGCGAAGGTGGTCTGCGCCTGCTCGAGCTTCGCCTCCGCCGCCCACTCGCGGAACGGCCGCGCGTCGCCGGTCACGCGCTCCCACAGCGCGGTCAGCGCCGTCTCACCGGCCGGGTCGACGAACAGCGCGCAGACATCGTTGAGAAACTCGTAGCCGACGGTGCCGCACACCGGCCAGTCGGGCAGCGCCTCCCCGGGATCGAGGATCTTCTCCACCCACACCCGGGCCGCGCCCGCCTCACGCAGGCGCTCCAGGTAGGCCCGCGGGTTGGCCAAGCCGTCCGGATGGTCGACCCGCAGCCCGTCGACGAGATTCTCGCCCACCAGCCCCAGCAGCTTCTCGTGCGTGGCCGAGAACACCTCGTCGCGCTCCTGGCGCAGGGCCGCCAGCTCGTCGATGTCGAAGAACCGCCGCCAGCGGCCGCTCACCGGGTCGAGGTCGAAGAACCGTTCGCGGAGCGCCGGGTCGGCCCAGTAGCGATTGGCGTCGTCAGCCGCCATGTGGTTGGGCACCACGTCGAGCACGAGCCCCAGTCCCGCGGCGTCCGCGGACTCGGCCAGCGCCCGGAACTCCGCCTCACCGCCGAGCTCGTCGGACAGCCGAGCCGGATCGACCGCGTCGTAGCCGTGCGTCGAACCGGGGCGAGCCTGCAGGGTGGGCGACAGGTACAGGTGGGAGATCCCGAGGTCGCGCAGGTACGGCACGAGCTCGCGCGCCGCGGCGAAGCCGAACTCCGGCGTGAGCTGGAGGCGGTAGGTCGCGCGCAGCTCTGCCATCACGCGACGCGCTTGAGCACGACAACCGCGTGCGCCGGCACCGGAACCTCGTCCCGCGCGTCGAACGACGCGCTGCCGGAGCCGGCGGCGGGATCGGCGGTCGAGAGCTCCAGCCCCCACTCCTCGCCGAACCGGCGGCGCGGCAGCGTGAACGCCCGGTCCTCGTGGTGGGCGTTGAACAGCAGGACGAACGAGTCGTCGGTGATCTGCTCGCCCTGGCTCCCCCGGTCGGGAATCTCCTCGCCGTTGAGGAACATCCCCAGCGTGCGCTCCTCGTCCTGCCAGTCCTTGCGCGTCATCTTCATCCCGTCGGTGCGAAACCACCACACGTCGGGCAGCCCGGAACCGTCGATCTCCTGCCCGCGTAGGAAGCTGATCCGCCGGAACACGGCGTGGTCGCGGCGCAGCCGGATGAGCCGCCGGGTGAAGTCACGCAGCTCGGCCTTGGCCTCGGTCTCGCCCCAGTCGTACCACGAGAGCTCAGAGTCCTGACACCACCCGTTGTTGTTGCCGCACTGGGTGCGGTGCATCTCGTCGCCGCCGAGCAGCATCGGCGTGCCCTGGGAGAGCAGCAGCGTGACCAGGAAGTTGCGCTGCTGGCGCGTGCGCAGGGCGAGCACCTCCGGGTCCTCGGTCTCGCCCTCGGCACCGCAGTTCCACGACCGGTTGTCGTCGGTGCCGTCCTGGTTGTCCTCCAGGTTGGCGTCGTTGTGCTTCTCGTTGTAGGAGACGAGGTCGTGCAGCGTGAAGCCGTCGTGGGCGGTGACGAAGTTGATGGAGGCGAAGGGCTCGCGCCCGTCGGACTCGTACAGGTCCGAGGAGCCGGCCAGCCGCTCGGCGAACTCCCCGCGGGAGGCGTAGCCGCGCCACCAGTCGCGCATCACGTCGCGGTACATGCCGTTCCACTCCGACCACAGGATGGGGAAGTTGCCCACCTGGTAGCCGCCGGGCCCGACGTCCCACGGTTCGGCGATGAGCTTCACCTGGGAGAGGATGGGGTCCTGGTGGATGACGTCGAAGAACGCCGACAGGCGGTCGACGTCGAAGAACTCGCGGGCCAGTGCGCTGGCCAGGTCGAAGCGGAACCCGTCGACGTGGCAGTCGATCACCCAGTAGCGCAGCGAGTCCATGATCAGCCGCAGGACGCTCGGGTGGACCGGGTTGAGCGAGTTCCCGGTGCCGGTGAAGTCCATGTAGTGCCGCCGATCGTCGGGCACCAGGCGGTAGTAGGCGGCGTTGTCGGCGCCCTTAAAGACAGCATCGGCCCGAGGTGGTTGCCCTCGGCGGTGTGGTTGTAGACCACGTCGAGGATCACCTCGATCCCCGCCCGGTGCAGCGCCTTGACCATGCCCTTGAACTCCCGCACCTGCTCGCCGCGCCGCCCGGTGGCGGCGTACTCGGAATGGGGAGCGAAGTAGCCGATCGTGCTGTAGCCCCAGTAGTTGGTCAGGCCCTGCTCGGCGAGGAACGATTCGCTGGAGATGTGGTGGACCGGCAGCAGCTCGACCGCGGTGACCCCCAGGTCCTTGAGGTAGGCGATCGCCGGCTCGGAGGCCAGTCCGGCGTAGGTGCCGCGCAAGTCCTCCCGGATTCCCGGGTGGGTCATCGTGAAGCCCTTGACGTGCGTCTCGTAGATGACCGTGTCGGCGAACGGGATCATCGGCAGCCGGTCCCCCTCCCACAGGAAGGCGTCGTCGATGACGATCGACTTCGGCTTCGCGTCGGCATCGTCCTCGTCGTCGAGCTCGAGGTCGGCGTCCTCGTCACCGGTCGGCACGTAGGGGAGCACATTGGCGTCGTGGGCCCAGTCGACGACACCGTCGATCGCCTTGGCATACGGGTCGAGGAGCAGCTTCGCCGGGTTGAACCGGTGCCCTTCGCTCGGCGCGTAGGGACCGTGGACGCGGAACCCGTAGCGCTGGCCCGGTCCGACGCCGGGCACGTAGCAGTGGTGGTTCAGCGCGCGGCGCCCGGGCATCTCCAGGCACGTCTCGCTGCCCGCGGCGTCGAACAGGCAGAGATCGACCCGCTCGGCGTGCTCGGAGAACAGCGAGAAGTTCGTCCCATCGCCGTCCCACTGGGCCCCGAGCGGGAACGGTCGCCCCGGCCACACCTCGTAGCTCATCGCAGGACGGCCCCGCTCAGCGGTCCGAGCCGCAGCCGGCCGGCGTTGAGTGTTCCCGCGCCGGCGGCGAGGACGAGCGTCGCGCCGCTCGGCGCGGGCAGCTCGAGCGACTCGGTGGACGAGAAGTGGGCGATCATGGTGTGGGCGCCGCGCCGGAAGCGCAGCCAGCGAGCGTCCTCGTCGAACTCGACCTCGGACGCCGCCTCGCCGCGCAGCTCTCGCCGCAGGCCGAGCAGGGCACGGTACAGCTCGGCCAGCTCGCGGTCCGGCCGCCGGCTCAGCTTGGAGGCCTGGAAGGTGCCCGGGTCCTGTGGGTCGGGGATCTCCTCGGCGAACGAGGCAAACGAGCTGAACTCGGCTCGGCGGCCCTCCCGGGTGGCATCGGCGATCTCCCGATCGATGTGGTCGGAGAAGAACAGGAACGGACGGTCCTCGCCGTATTCCTCACCCATGAAGAGCATCGGCGTGAACGGCGCCAGCAGCGTGCACATGGCAGCCAACGGCCGCGCCGGCGCCGGCAGCCGATCGCCGAACGCGCGGTTGCCCACCTGGTCGTGGTTCTGGTCGAACACGACGAAGCGCTCGGGCGGTACGTCGTCCGCCGGCGCCCCGAATCGCCGGCCGCGGAACGCGGACCACGTGCCGTCGTGGACGAACGGGCGCTCCAGGGACTTCGCCAGGTCGGCCACCCGGCCGAACTCGGCGTAGTAGCCCTCGCGCTCCTCGGCGACGAGCGTGCGCACGCTGTGGTGGAAGTCGTCGGCCCACGCCGCGTCGCACCCCCAGCCGGTGGGGGCCGGACGCACCACCCGCGGGTCGTTCAGCCCCGACTCGGCGATGACGAGCGCGTCCGACCGGACCTCGTGGACGCGCCGGGCGACCGCCGCCACCAGGTGCTCCGGCGAGGAATCGAAGACGGCATGGATGGCGTCCAGTCGCAGCCCGTCGATTCCGCAGTCGGCGATCCACCCGCACGCGCTCTGCAGCACCCACTCGCGCACGGCGTCGCAGCCGGCGTCGTCGAAGTTGATCGCCCGCCCCCAGGGCGTCTCGTACTTCTCGGTGAAGTACGGACCGAACGCCTCCAGCGCGCTGAGCCCCGAGGCTCCGACGTGGTTGTAGACCACGTCGAGGATGACCGCCAGCCCAACCGCGTGGGCAGCGGCGACGAGCTCCCGCAGTCCCTCCGGGCCGCCGTAGGAGGACTGGGCGGCACTGAGGTACACCCCGTCGTAACCCCAGCCGCGAGTCCCCGGGAACTCGGCCACCGGCATGATCTCGACGGCGTTCACCCCGAGCTCGGCCAGCTCGGCGAGATGCGGCACCACACCGGCGAACGTGCCCTCGGAGCTGAACGTGCCGACGTGGAGCTCGTACAGCACGAGCTCGTCGAGCGCGGGCGGGGGCTCCAGCGGTGACGGGGGGGCTGCGGCCACCACCCGCGACGGCCCCCGCAGCCCCTCCGGCTGCCAGCGCGAGGCGGGGTCCGGGAGCGGCTCTCCCCCGTCGAGCACGAACCGGTAGTCCTCGCCGGCCGCGCCGTCGCACTCGACGACGAATACGCCGAACCCGGCGTCGGACATCGGCCGGCGCTCGCCGCGCAGCTCGAGCTCGACCGACCGCTCGGCGCGGGGGGCCCACACCCGGAAGGCCAGGCGGCCGTCGCCGGCCACCCGCGCTCCGAGCGGCGGCTCGAACGGGAACGTCACTCGCTCACTCCGGCACGAGCCAGATCGCCGCCAGCGGCGGCAGGGTCAGCTCCGCCGACACGGGCTGGCTGTGCCAGGGGATCGGCTCGGCCTCGACCCCGCCGAGGTTGCCGATGTCCGCGCCGCCGTAGAACGTCGAGTCGGTGTTGACCAGCTCCCGCCAGCGACCGGATCGCGGCAGCCCGACGCGGTATCCCTCCCGCGGCACCGGGGAGAAGTTCGACACGAACACGAGCACGCGGCGCCCGCCGTCCGACTGCCGCGCAAACGCCACCACGTTGCGGTCGGCGTCGTTGGGCTCGATCCACCAGAAGCCGGATGGATCGGAGTCGACCTCCCACAGCGCCGGCTCGTCGCGGTAGCGGTGGTTGAGGTCCCGCACCAGCCGCTGGATGCCGGCGTGGGCCGGGTCCTCCAGCAGATGCCAGTCGAGCGAGCGTTCGTGGCTCCACTCCGCCTCCTGGGCCAGCTCACCGCCCATGAACAGGAGCTTCTTGCCCGGGTGGGCCCACATGTAGGCGTACAGCGCGCGCAGGTTGGCCAGCTGCTGCCAGCGATCGCCGGGCATCTTGTTCACCAGCGATCCCTTGCCGTGGACCACCTCGTCGTGGGAGAGCGGCAGGATGAAGTTCTCGCTGAACGCGTACATCAGGCTGAAGGTCAGCTCGTGGTGGTGGAAGCGGCGGTAGATGGGGTCCTGCTGGAAGTAGCCGAGCGTGTCGTGCATCCAGCCCAGGTTCCACTTGAAGCCGAAGCCGAGCCCGCCGAGATACGTCGGCCGCGAGACTCCCGGCCAGGCGGTGGATTCCTCGGCTGAGGAGACGATCCCCGGCTCCCGGCCGTACATCACCTCGTTCAGCTCCTTGAGGAAGGCGACCGCCTCGAGGTCCTCGCGGCCGCCGAACCGGTTGGGGATCCACTCGCCCGGGCGGCGGGAGTAGTCGAGGTAGAGCATCGAGGCGACCGCGTCGACGCGGATCCCGTCGACGTGGTACTCGCGCAGCCAGAACAGGGCACTGGCCAGCAGGAAGTTGCGGACCTCGTGACGGCCGAAGTTGAACACGAGCGTTCCCCAGTCCGGGTGCGCGCCGCGACGCGGATCGGCGTGCTCGTAGAGCGCGGTGCCGTCGAACCGGGCCAGGGCGAACTCGTCACGGGGGAAGTGGGCGGGGACCCAGTCGAGGATCACCCCCAGGCCGTCGCCGTGGAGCCGGTCGACGAACGCCCGCAGCTCGTCGGGCGTGCCGTGGCGCGGGGTGGGCGCGAAGTAGCCGGTGACCTGGTAGCCCCACGAGCCGCTGAACGGGTGGTGCATGACCGGCAGCAGCTCGATGTGGGTGAAGCCCATGTCGCGGGCATAGGCCGACAGCTCGTCGGCCAGCTCGGCGTAGGAGAGCGGCCGGTTGTCCTCCAGGCTGTTCAGCCGCCAGGAGCCGAGGTGGACCTCGAGGATCGACATCGGCTCGCCGAGCGGCCGGGCCGCGGCGCGGCGCTCGAGCCAGGCGCCGTCAGCCGGCGACCAGTCGTGGCGGGCCCGGGTGACGACCGAGGCCGTCTTCGGTGGGTGCTCGGCCTCCTGGGCGTACGGGTCGGCCTTGAGCCGCAGCTCACCGTCGGCGCCGAGGATCTCGTACTTGTAGCGCGCGCCGGGTGCCAGGTCCGGCAGGAAGATCTCCCACACGCCGGTGGGGACGAGCGTGCGCATCGCGTGGAGCCGGCCGTCCCACGAGTTGAAGTCGCCGACCACGCTCACCGCGCGCGCCGCCGGCGCCCAGACGGAGAACGCCACGCCGGTGACCCCGTCCATCTCCCGCACGTGGGCGCCGAGCTTGTCGTAGACCTGCTCGTGGCGACCCTCGCCGATCAGGTGCAGATCGAGCTCCCCGAGGCTGGGCAGGAAGCGGTAGGGATCCTCGAGCGTGAACGTACCGGCGGCGCCGTAGTCGACCACGAGCCGGTAGGCCAGGGGCAGCGGGGCACGGCTCACGCGGCCCTCGAACACACCGCCGGCGTGCACCGAGTCGAGCTCGACGCTCGACCCGTCACGCAGGTGGGCGGTGATGGCGCACGCGGCGGGGCGGTAGGCGCGGATCACGACGCCGTCCTCCTCCGGATGCGCGCCGAGCACGCTGTGCGGATCCGGATGCTCGCGCCGGACGACCGACTCAAGCTCGTTCGACGCCGCAGCCTTCACGAGTCGGCCTCGAGCAGGCGCCTGATTCCGGCCACGGGAATCCCTACCCAGTCGGGTCGGTGATCAAGCTCGTACTGGAGCTCGTAGATCGCCTTTTCCAGCTCGAACACGGCGAGCAGGTTCGCCGTCGCCGCTCCGCCGCCGGGCAGGAGCGTGGGCTCGATGGCCGCGAGGTACGCGGCGAGGAATCGTTCGCGGGCCCGAGCCTCGAAATCGGGGGGCGCCGTTCGGCCCCGCTGGAGCTCGACCGCGCTCGTCACGTAGGCGAGCGAGCGGAGCAGGCCGGCCACGTCCCGCAGCGGCGAGCGCTTGGCCCGCCGCTCGGGCAGCGGCCGGGCGGGCTCGCCCTCGAAGTCGATGATCGTCCAGCCCTGGGCTCCGTGGAGGGCCTGGCCGAGGTGGTAGTCGCCGTGGGTTCGGATCACCCGCCCCCCGCCGCCGATCTGGGCCCGGGCGGCGAGCCGCTCGCGCACGTCCTGGCCGCGGCCGACGATGTCGGCCACCCGGGGATCGTCGGGCAGGCGCAGGAAGATCCGTTCGATGTCCTCGTCCACCGTCGCGGTGAGCAGGGCCATCGCCTCCTGGCTCGGCTCCTCGGGCGCAAAGGCCGGATCGGCCGCATCGGCGGCCAGGGTGTTGTGCAGCTGCGCGGTCACCGTGCCGAGCTCGGCCAGCCGGTCGAGCATCCACGCAGGATCCTCGGGCACCCGGTCCAGCGTCAGCTCCCAGCCGTCGACCGCACCGGTCACGAGCTGCTGGGCCACGCCGAGCGTCGCCGCCAGGGCCGTGCCGTCGTAGTCGTACCAGCCGTACAGCTCGGCGATGTGCGGGAAGCCCCGCGCGGTGAGGAACCGGAGCAGCTCGAGCTCCGGATTGATCCCGGGTTCGAGCTTGCGGAACACCTTGAGCACGATCCGGTCGTCGACGAGCAGCGAGGAGTTCGATTGCTCTACGCCCATCGTCCGGACCGCCGCGCCCTCCTCGACCGGGGCGCCGACTCCGGTGCGGTGAAAGCCGAAGCAGCCGCTCTCGCCGGCCACCGGCTGACTGGGCTCCATCCGGCGCATGAGCTCCAGGAGGCGTTCGGGCTCGGCCAGGGCATCGTGCGCGGTCCACTCCCCGGCGGTGGCGATCGGCCCCGGTGACCCGCCGCCGTGGGCGGCCGAACTCAGCCACAGCGGCAGCTGGTAGAGCTCGTGGGTGCCGGTGGCGAACCGGGTCTGCACGAGCGCGAGGAACAGCATCGGCTCCTCGCGCAGCGTCACCCCCTCCACCACCTCGATCCCGGTCACCGACCGCGACTTGGCCGCGTACCAGCGCTGGGTCTGCACCCAGTCGCGCAGGGTCGCCTCGTCCAGGCAACGCCGGACGTCCTCGGTCGGGATCTGGAGCGGCTCAGTCATCCGCCGGCGCCTGGAGCTCGAACCAGTAGAAGCCCCGCGGGGCGAGCGTGAGCAGGTACGGCAGCTCACCGATCCGGGGGAAGCGGCTGCGCCCGAACAACTCGACCGGGTAGCGGCCCTCCAGCGTCCGGAGGTCGAGCTCGACCGCTTGGGCGGAGCGCGCGAGGTTGTGCACGCAGAGCACGAGGTCGTCCTCGAAGCGCCGGATGTGGGCGAAGATCCGCGGGTTCGACGGCTCGATCGGCTCGTAGGTGCCGAAGCCGAACACCGGATGCTCCTTGCGCAGCGCGATGAAGCGGTGGACCCAGCGCAGCAGCGACGTCGCCGTGCGCAGCTGCGCCTCGACGTTGACCGCCTGGTAGCCGTACACCGGATCCATCAGCGGCGGGGCATACAGCTGGGCGAAGTCGGCGCGGGAGAAGCCGCCGTTGCGGTCGCCCGTCCACTGCATCGGCGTCCGGACGCCGTCACGGTCGCCGAGGAAGATGTTGTCGCCCATCGCGATCTCGTCGCCGTAGTACAGGACCGGCGAGCCGGGCAGCGAGAACAGGATCGCGGTCATCAGCTCGATCTCGTCACGCCCGTTGTCGAGCAGCGGCGCCAGCCGCCGGCGAATGCCGAGGTTGAGCTTCATCCGCGGGTCCTTGGCGTACTCGGCGTACATGTAGTCCCGCTCCTCGTCGGTGACCATCTCGAGGGTCAGCTCGTCGTGGTTGCGCAGGAACAGGCCCCACTGACAGCCGTCGGGAATCTGCGGCGTCTGCTCGAGGATCTCGTAGATGGGCACCGCCTCCTCTCGGCGCAGCGCCATGAACATACGCGGCATCACCGGGAAGTGGAAGCACATGTGGCACTCGTCGCCGTCGCCGAAGTACTCCACCACGTCGGTCGGCCACTGGTTGGCCTCGGCGAGCAGGACCCGGTCCGGGTACTTCTCGTCGACCTCGCGGCGGATCCGCTTCAGGTAGTCGTGGGTCTCAGGCAGGTTCTCGCAGATCGTGCCGTCGCGCTCGAACAGATAGGGAACGGCGTCGAGCCGGAAGCCGTCGAGCCCGAGGTCGAGCCAGAACCGCAGGACGTCGATCATGGCCGCCTGCACCTCTGGGTTGTCGTAGTTGAGATCCGGCTGATGGGAGAAGAACCGGTGCCAGTAGTACGCCCCGGCCACCGGATCCCAGGTCCAGTTCGAGCTCTCGGTGTCGATGAAGATGACCCGCGCGTCCGGGTAGCGGGTGTCGGCGTCCGCCCACACGTACCAGTCGCGCTTGGGGTTCTCCGGACCCGAGCGCGACTCCTGGAACCACGGGTGGTCGGCGGAGGTGTGGTTCATCACCAGGTCGGCGATCACCCGGATCCGGCGGGCGTGCGCGGCGTCGATCAGCTCCTGGACGTCGCGCACCGATCCGTACTCCGGGTTGATGTCGGTGAAGTTGGCGATGTCGTAGCCCCCGTCGCGCAGCGGCGAGCGGTAGAACGGCAGCAGCCAGATGCAGTCGATGCCGAGCCACTGCAGGTAGTCGAGCTTCTCGGTCAACCCGTGGAAGTCCCCCGACCCGTCGCCGTTGGAGTCGAAGAAGCCGCGGATGTGGATCTCGTAGAACACCGCGCCCTTGAACCACAGCGGCTCGGCCTCGAACCACTGCCGGGCCTGGCTGTGGGGGGCGAGGCTGTGGTCGGGTACTGCCTGTGTCGCGCGGGCCGCGGTCCCGGTCTCGGCGGCGATCAGATGGGTGAGCGTGGGCGGCCCGATCGACATCAGCCGCCCACCTCGAACACGTGCGCCTGACGCAGGTCCGGGTGGAAGCCGACGTAGTTGGCGCCGATCCGCCAGGCGAAGCTCTCGCCGGTCAACTCGTCGCGGACGGTGAAGCTCGGCGGCAGGCCGAGGTGGGCCGGCACGGTCACCGATCCCTGCGGGCCGCCGTGCGGATCGAGCGAGACGACCACGATGACCGTGTCGGCACCGGTCTGCTTGGCAAAGGCGAGGATGTCCTCGTGTGCGGCATCGAGGAACGTCACGTTCGAGAGCTCCCGGAGCGCCGGATGCGCCCGCCGCACGCGGTTCAGGCCGGCGATCAGCGGTAGCAGCTCGCCATCCAGGCGGCGCTGCTTGATCTCGTACTTCTCCGAGTCGAGGTACTCCTCGGTGCCCGGCCGGACCGGTACGCGCTCGACGCTCTCGAACCCGGAGTAGATCCCCCAGGTCGGGCTGAGCGTCGCGGCGAGCACCGCCCGGGTCTCGAAGGCCGGCCGCCCGCCCGCTGCCAGATAGGGGTGGAGGATGTCCGGCGTGTTGGCGAAGAAGTTCGGGCGGAAGTACTCCTGCTCGCCCGAGTAGGCGAGCTCGGACACGTACTCGACGAGCTCCCAGCGCGCGTTCTTCCAGGTGAAGTACGTGTACGACTGGCTGAAGCCGATCTTCGCCAGGTGGCGCATCACCGCGCGCCGGGTGAACGCCTCGGCCAGGAACACCACCTCGCGATCGCGAGCGTGGACCTGATCGATCAGCCAGGCCCAGAACCCGAACGGCTTCGTGTGCGGGTTGTCGACCCGGAACACCTTGATCCCGCAGTCCACCCAGCCGAGCACGACGTCGAGCAGCGCGGCCCACAGCCCCCGCCAGTCCTCGCTCTCCCAGTTGACGTTGTAGATGTCCTGGTAGCGCTTGGGCGGGTTCTCGGCGTACTTCAGCGTCCCGTCGGGCCGACGGTGGAACCACTCGGGGTGCTCGGTCAGCCAGGGGTGGTCGGCACTGGCCTGGATCGCGAAGTCGAGCGCGATCTCCAGGTCGAGCTCTCGGGCGGCGGCGGTCAGGGCGCGGAGGTCGTCGTGGGTGCCGAGCTCCGGGTGGATGGCCTCGTGGCCGCCCGAGGCGTCACCGATCGCCCAGGGTGAGCCCGGGTCCCCCGGCGCGGCGGTGAGCGCGTTGTTGGCGCCCTTGCGGTTCGTCTGCCCGATCGGGTGGATCGGGGGCAGGTAGACGACGTCGAACCCGAGCTCGGCCAGCCGCGGGAGCTGCTCCTGCACGCCGCGCAGGCCCCCCCACGAACGAGGGAACATCTCGTACCACGATCCGAAGCGGGCGCGCAGGCGGTCGACCTCGAGCCGGAGCGGCGGGTCGATCTCGGACAGCCCGGGGCGCAGGCCCGAGCGGGCGACCGCGGCGTACAGCTCGTCGCCGAGCCCGGCGTCGTGGCGAGCGCTCTCCGGCAGGCTCTGATCGGCGACCGTGACGCGGGCATGCTCGATCAGCCGGCGATCCTCCTCGCCGGCGGCGGCGCGCGCCGCGTGCTCGAGCAGCGCCACGCCCTCGGACAGCTCGCCGCGCAGTTCGTCCTGACCGGCGGCGAGCTTGCGCTCGAGCTCGTCGCGCCAGGTGGCGAACGGGTCGGTGAACGCCCGGAACGTGTACTCCCAGCGGCCGATCCGCTCCACGGTGAAGCTGCCCTGCCAGCGGACTCCGCCGAGGTGGCGATCGAGCGGCACGAGATCGGACTCCCGCCACTCGTCCTCTCCCGGGCCGCGGACGGCGAGGAGGACGCGGATCAGCTCGTGGCCGTCGCGGAATGCGTCCACCTCGACCCGCAGTGTGTCGCCGACGCACCGCTTGACCGGGTAGCGACCGTCGTCCACGGCCGGCAGCGGATACTGGAGGACGATCCGGTCGGCCGCGGCGGTCGGTTCCGGCTCCGCCGCGGGGCTGGGGCGGCGCGGGGTGGCGCGGGTGGCGGACGAGGTCACTCTCCTCGACAGTATCCGCGGCCCGGTGTGGGGTAAACAGCCGGTCGTGACCCCGGCACAGTTCACCCGGTCCAGTGGGGTGCTGCTCCACCTCACCTCCCTGCCCGGCGGCCGGCTGGGCGACGAGGCGTACCGCTTCGCCGACTGGCTCGCCGAGGCGGGGCAGACCTGGTGGCAGCTGCTCCCCCTCGGTCCGCCCGACCGCCACCGCTCGCCGTACAAGGCCCGCTCGGCGTTCGCCGCCTGGCCGGGGTTGCTGGCCCGACCCGCCGCCGCCCTCTCAGGCGACCACGAGACGGCGTTTCGGGAACGGGAGACGTTCTGGATCGAGGATTGGGCACGGTACGGCGGCCGCGACGCGGTCGCCGACCAGGTCCGGTTCGACGCCGAGTGGAGTGCCCTGCGCGCCTACTGCGCGCAGCGGGGAATCCGCCTGTTCGGCGACGTGGCGATCTACGTCGCCCCCGGGAGCGCCGACCACCGGGCGCACCCGGAGCTGTTCCAGACCGGCGCGGTGGCCGGTGCCCCGCCCGACGCGTTCACCGAGCTCGGTCAGCTGTGGGGCAACCCGCTGTACGACTGGCCGGCGCTCCGGCGCCGCGGATATCGCTGGTGGATCGAGCGGACCCGGCGAACGCTCGAGCTCTACGACGCGGTGCGGATCGACCATTTCCGCGGGTTCGTGTCCTACTGGGCGGTCCCGGAGTCGGCGTCGGACGCCCGCGCCGGGCGGTGGAAGCGAGGGCCGGGCGCCGCCCTGTTCGGAGCCATCGAGCGCGCGCTCGGCCCGCTGCCGTTCGTCGCCGAGGACCTCGGCGTGATCACCCCGCCGGTCGAGCGCCTGCGCGACGAGCTCGGCCTGCCCGGGATGCTCGTGCTCCAGTTCGGCTTCGATCCCGAGGACCCGGACGGCCCGCACCGCTTCGAGCATCACGTGGAGGACCGGTTCGTGTACACGGGGACGCACGACCACGACACGGCCCGGGGGTGGTACGAGGGGCTCGACCGGACGGGCCGGGCGGCGGTCGAGGCCGTGATGCGCGCCGAGGGGGTGCGGGAGCCCGAGCCCTGGTGGCAGCTCGTGGCGCTGGCCCTCCGCTCACCGGCCCGGGTGGCGATCGTCCAGGCCCAGGACCTGCTCGGCCTCGGCTCGGAGGCGCGGATGAACGATCCCGGCCGGCCGCGCGGCAACTGGCGCTGGCAGCTCGAGCCCGGAGCGCTGAGGAACGATCACGCCCGGCGGCTCCGGGAGCTCACCGAGGCGGGCGGCCGCCTGGCCCCCTGAGCGCTCAGTGCCGACCGCGCAGCTCATGCTTGGCGGCCCGATAGGCGTACGTCAGGTCGGCCCGGAGCCGCCGGGGCCGCGTGGTCTGGTAGCGGATGAGCGTGGCGGGGGCGACCCGGGTCGGCAGCCCGTCGGCCGCCAGCAGCTCGAGCGCCCGCTGGGCGATGGCGATCTGCCCGAAGGCGGTCGGGTGGACGCGGTCGGCCATGACCTGGTTGCGAGCGCCGAAGTCACGCAGGTCGAGCACCAGTGCCTCGAGCGCTCGGGCGCCGTCCGCGATCGCGCGGTTGCACTCGGCCACCCGCGCCCGCGGGGTCGCCGGTCGCCCCAGGCGCTCCGGCATGGTCACCGCCAGCACCCGCTCGCACCGCGCACCGAGCCAAGCCAGGGCCCGCCGATGCTCGGCGGCGAAGGCCACGGCATCCCACGATTCCAGGCGCACGTCGTTGACCCCGACGTACAGGCAGCCGACGTGGAAGCGAGCGTCGGGACCGAGCGCTGATGCCTGCTGGGCCCCGGGGATCTGCTCGGCCACGACGTCGACCGCCCTCGCCCCGTCGGCGGCGTGGCCGGTGTACGGCAGGCCGAGCCCCCGCGCGGTCCACTGGGCCCACGACTGGAGCGCCACCCCCCACTGGAGCTCACCGCCACCGTTGGTGATCGAGTCCCCGAGCGCGAGCACGCCGTACACGGCGAGCGAGCGTAGTTAAATCGGCTCGCGTGGAGACCGAGGGCACGACCCGCGCCGGTGGCGCCGATCTCGACCGGGCGGTCGGCGAGCTCGCCGATCGCCTGCCCGCTCCGCTGGCCCCGCTGGCGCGGCTCGCCTACAACTACCGGTGGTCGTGGCTGCCCGGCGGCCCGGAGCTGTTCGCCGCGATCGACCGCGAGCGGTTCGAGCTGTGCGGCCAGAACCCGGTCCGGCTCCTGCTCGAGGCCTCGGCGCCGGTGCTCCGGCGCGCGGCGGACGACGCCGAGCTGGTGACGCGGGGGCGGGAGCTCGAGATCGTCCTGCGCGCCGACCTCGACCGTCCGCCCGGATCCGGCCTCGCCGCCCAGCGCCCGGTCGCCTTCTTCTGCGCCGAGTTCGGCGTCCACGTCTCGCTGCCGGTGTACTCCGGCGGCCTCGGCGCGCTCGCCGGCGACATCCTCAAGGAGGCCTCCGACCGGGCGGTGCCGATGGTGGCCGTCGGCCTCATGTACCGCAAGGGGTACTTCCGCCAGCGGATCGACGCCGGCGGCTGGCAGCACGAGTATTGGATCGACAGCGATCCGCAGCGCCTCCCGGCGGCGCGAGTGACCGACGCGGACGGCGCGCCGCTGGCGATCGAGGTGCCGATCTACGGCGAGCCGGTGACGGCGCACGTGTGGCGGGTCGACGTCGGCCGCGTCCCGCTGTTCCTGCTCGACACCGACGTCCCCGACAACGGGCCGGTGCAGCGGTGGATCACCGCCCGGCTGTATGAGGCGGACCCGACGACCCGGCTGGCCCAGTACGTGCTGCTCGGCGCCGGTGGCGTCGCCGCGCTCCAGGCGCTCGGCATCGAACCCGGAGTGCTCCACCTCAACGAGGGTCACGCCGCGCTGGCGCCGCTCGCGCTGGCCGGATGGCTGGCCGGCGGCGGCATGTCGCCGACGGACGCCGTCGCGGCCGCTCGCCAGCGAACCGTGTTCACCACCCACACCCCGGTGGCGGCGGGCAACGACGCGTACCCGGCTGAGCAGGTGGCTCGGGCGATCGGCGGCCTGAACGGACGCCTCGCCCTCCCACCGGCTGACGTGCTGGGGCTGGGGCGAACGCATCCGGAGGACGCCGGGGAGCCGTTCGGGGTCACCCAGGCGGCCCTGCGAATGAGCCGGGCGGCCAACGGAGTGAGCCGCCGCCATGGCCAGGTCTCCCGGGAGATGTGGGCGGGGCTGTATCCCGACCGGCCGCCCGACGCGGTGCCGATCGCCCACGTCACCAACGGCGTGCACGTCCCGACGTGGATCGGGAATCCGATGCGGGCGCTGCTCGCCCGCCACCTCGGACCCGACTTCCTGGCTCGCGCGGCCGATCCGGACACCTGGGCGGGAGTCGAGGGCATCCCGGCCGACGAGCTGTGGGCGGCCCGGCGGGCTCAGCGGACGGAGCTCGTCGAGTTCGTGCGCCTCCGCTCGACCCAGGACCGGCTGCTCCGCTCCGACGTACGGGAGTACGTGGAGGCGGCCGCGCGGGTGTTCGACCCCGACGTGCTGACGATCGGCTTCGCGCGGCGGGTGGCGACGTACAAGCGCCTCGAGCTGCTGATCCGAGACCACGATTGGATCGTCTCGCTGCTCGGCGGCGAACGCCCGGTGCAGGTCGTGCTCGCCGGCAAGGCCCATCCTCGCGACGAGGAGGCCAAGCGATCGCTGCAGCGCCTGTTCGACCTCAAGGCGGCACGGGTGGTCGGCCAGCGCGTCGTCTACCTCGACGACTACGACCTCGCCACCGGCGCGCTGCTCACCCGGGGCTGCGACGTGTGGCTGAACGTTCCCCGCCCGCCGCTGGAGGCGAGCGGGACGAGCGGCATGAAGTCGGTTCTCAACGGAGGCCTCCAGCTGAGCGTGCTGGACGGCTGGTGGGCGGAGGGCTACGAGCCGGGCAACGGCTGGGGCCTCCCCGGCGAGGTGGAGGACGATCCCGGTGCCCAGGACGAGCGGGTGGCGGCGGCCCTGCACCACGCGCTCGACGCGGAGGTCGTGCCGCTGTTCTACGAGCGCGACGGCGACGGACTGCCACAGGGCTGGCTGTCGCTGGTGCGCGCGTCCCTGCGGACGCTCGCGCCCCGGTTCTCGGCCACGCGGATGCTGGCGGACTATCTCGCCGGGCCCTACGTCGGCGCTGAGTCTCGGCGCTGACCGCGGTCTGCAGCCCACAGGACCCGACGACAGGAGGCAGACGATGGGCAAGGTCGTGGCAACGGAGTTCGTGACGCTGGACGGCGTGTTCGAGGATCCGGGGGGTCAGCAGGGCGGCCCCGGTGGCTGGGCGTTCTCGTACGACCGCGGCGCCGAGGGCAACCGGTTCAAGGCTGAGGAGCTCGAGGCCGCCGAGGCCCAGCTGCTCGGGCGCGTCACCTACGAGGGCTTCGCCGCGGCGTGGCCGAACATGCAGGCCGACGAGTTCGGCCGCAAGATGAACGAGATGCCCAAGTACGTCGTCTCCTCGACGCTCGAGCACGCGGAGTGGACGAACTCGACGATCATCAGCGCGGATCTGGCGCGCGAGGTGCCGAAGTTGTGCGACCGGCACGCCGGGGATATCCTGATCGCCGGGAGCGGCCGGCTGGTCCGAGCCCTCCTGGCGCTCGACCTGATCGACGAGCTGCGGCTGATGGTCTACCCGGTCGTGCTCGGCGCCGGCGAGAAGCTGCTCGGCGAGAGCGAGACCCCGCATCGCCTGCGCCTCCAGGAGGCACGACCGGCCGGCGAGACGGCGATCATGGTGCTCACCCGGTGAGGGCGACTTGAGGTGGCGGCATGCCCGGTGGGCGGCGGTCGGGCTCCTCGTCGTCGCCCTCGCGCTGCGGCTGGCCGGCATCAGCGCCCGGCTCAGTCTCGACGAGGCGTACACGTGGTACGCCGCCTCCTCGCCCTCGCTCCACGTATTCCTCGAACGGCTGGCCGACTACGAGAACACGCCGCCGCTCGTCTACCTGATCATCGGCGCGCTGCCCGGCAGCAGCCCGGCCTGGCTGCGGCTCCCGTCGGTGCTGGCGGGCGCCCTGCTCGCCCCGCTGCTGTGGGCGATGCTCCGGCCGCGGATCGGCGACCGGGGCGCGCTCCTGGCCGGCCTCGGGGTGGCGGTTGCTCCGTACCTCGTCACCTACTCGGACTTCGCCCGCGGCTTCATGCTCGCCGACCTCGCCCTGCTCGGCGCGATGTGGGCCCTGCTCGCCCTCGCCGAACGGGAGACCACCGCTCGCTGGTCGGCGTTCGTCGCCTGCGGCGTGATCGCCATGTGGCTGGAGTACGCCTCGGTGATCTGCTGGATCGCCCTCGCGCTCGGCGGCCTGTGGATCGGCCGCCCGTCGCCCCGGCGGCTGCTGATCGCCGGCGGCCTGGCGGCGGCGACGCTGCTCGCCTGGCTGCCGGAGATCGTCCGGGGCCAGGACCGGGTGGGCGTGACCAAGCTGACCCCGCAGAACGCGTCGCCGTCCCTCGCCGCCGTGCGGAACATGGTGGTGACGCTCGCGTTCGGCGAGCACGGCGGCACGAGCAGCGGGTCGGCGCGGTGGGCGGCTGTGGCCGTCGGGCTGGCGCTCGCCGGCGGCGCGGTGGTCCTCCTCCGCCGGGGGTGGGGGCGCCGGGCGCTACCCCAGCGGGAGGCGATCCGGTTGCTCGGCGCGGTCCTCGTCCTGACGCCGATCGGCTACGCGCTGGCGGCGCTGGCCGGCGTCGACGTCTTCACCCAGCGCTACATCACGATCCTCGTCCCGGTCGTGGCCGGGCTGGCCGGGGCGGCGCTGTCGGAGCTCGGCGTCCGGGCGGTGGCGGTCACGGCGCTGGGACTCGCCGCGCTCGGCGCCGGGAACTTCGCCCGGCGCCTCGGCGCGGAGTTCCAGCCGAGCCTCGTCCCCGTGCGGGCGGCGGTGGTCGAGGCCCACCCACGAACCGTCCTCACCAACAGCCCGCTGGTCGTCTACTACCTGCGGCCGCTGCGCGTCACCTTCGACCGTCCCGTCGACCTCGGGCCGGGGCTTCAGGCCTCCTGCGCCCGGCCGTGCGTCGCGGTCGACGACCTCGTCGGCATCTTCGGCGGCCCCTCGCGCCTCATGGCCGGGACGCGGCGGGTGTTCGCCGGGCGCTACCGGGTGACGATCGAACCCTGAACTCAGACCTCGGAGAGCGGCCGAGGCGGCGGCCCGACGTACTTGGCGGTGGGCCGGATCAGGCGCCCCTCGCGCTTCTGCTCCATGATGTGGGCCGACCAGCCGGCGGTCCGGGCGCAGGTGAACATCGGGGTGAACAGGTCCGGCGGCACGTCGGCGAAGTCAAGCACCACCGCCGACCAGAACTCGACGTTGGTGGCCAGCACGCGGTCGGGCTTGCGGGCCTGGAGCTCGGCCAGCGCTGCCGACTCAAGCGCCTCGGCGACCTCGACCCGCTCCGAGCCGAGCTCCCGGCTCGTCTGCCGCAGCACCCGCGCCCGGGGGTCCTCGGCCCGGTAGATCCGGTGTCCGAAGCCCATCAGCCGGTCACCGCGGTCGAGCAGGTCCTTCACGTAGCGCTCGGCGTCGCCCATCGCGTCGACCTCGTCGAGCATCTTCAGGACGCGGGACGGCGCGCCGCCGTGGAGCGGGCCGGACAGCGCGCCGACCGCGGCGGACAGCGCGGCCGCGACGTCCGCTCCGGTGGAGGCGACGACCCGGGCGGTGAACGTCGAGGCGTTCATCCCGTGCTCGGCGGCGGAGTTCCAGTAGGCGTCGATCGCCTTGACGTGCTTGGGATCCGCCTCGCCGCGCCAGCGGATGAGGAACCGCTCGGGGATCGAGGTGGCTTGGTCGATCTCGTGCTGGGAGACCGGCGGCTTGCCGATTCCCCGGGCGGACTGGGCGACGAACGACAGCGCCATCACGCTGGCCCGCGCCAGGTTGTCCCGCGCCTCCTCGTCGGAGATGTCGATCAGTTCACGGAAGCCCCACTGTGGCCCGAGCATCGCCAGCGCCGCCTGCACGTCGACCCGCGGGTTGTTGGTGTGGACGTGGAGTGGGTGCGGCTCGGCCGGCGGCAGGCCCGGCTGGAGCTTGCCGTCGACCAGGAGCCCCCACACCTGCTCGAACGGCACCCGCCCGACCAGCTCCTCGATGTCGACGCCCCGGTAGCGGAGCGAACCGCCCTCCTTGTCGGGCTCGGCGATCTCGGTGGCGAAGGCGACGACGCCCTCGAGGCCGGACTGGACTTCTGCGGTGGCGCTCATGTCGTGCTCCCTCTGGCGGCGAAGTTCGGAACCGGGACAGGATAGGCTCGCCGATGCGTGCTGCTGCTCCGCCCCGCCACCGAGCTCGCCGCACTGATCCGCGCCGGGGAGCTGAGCGCCCTCGAGCTGATCGACGAGTCGCTGGGTGCGATCGAGACCCGGGGAGCCGAGGTGAACGCCTTTACCCACGTCGACGCCGAGGGCGCGCGGGCCGCGGCCCGCGCCATACCGGCCGGAGACGCGCGGCCGTTCGCCGGCGTGCCGATCGCGGTCAAGGACAACCGCGCCGTGGCCGGGATGCCGCTGCGGATGGGCAGCGAGCTGTGGGGCGACTTCACGCCCGCGTTCGACGCGTTCCTCGTCCGGCGCCTGCGGGAGGCCGGCTTCGTCATCGTCGGCAAGACATCGCTGCCGGAGATGGGGATCCTCCCCACGACCGAGCCGCGCCGTTTCGGCCCGGCCCGCAATCCGTGGTCGCTGGATCGGACCCCGGGCGGCTCGTCCGGCGGCTCGGCCGCGGCGGTGGCGGCTGGGCTCGTCCCACTCGCCCACGGCAACGACGGCGGCGGCTCCACCCGGATCCCGGCCGCCTGCTGCGGCCTCGTCGGCCTGAAGCCGACCCGCGGCCGGGTGTCGGCCGGGCCGGTGCAGGGGGACAGCCTGCTCACCGAGGACGGGGTGCTGACCCACACGGTGGCCGAGGCGGCGGCGCTGCTCGACGTGCTCGCCGGCTACGAGGCCGGGGACACCACGTGGGCGCCTCCGCCCGCCGAGCCGTTCGCCACCGCCACGGCTCGTGGCCCGGGCCGGCAGCGGATCGCCGTCACCCTTCACGCGCCGCTCGCCGGTGCGACGCTGCACCCGGAGTGCGAGCGCGCGGCGCAGGCGGCGGTCTCAGCGCTCGAGTCGCTCGGCCACGAGGTCGAGGAGATCCCGCCCCCGTGGCCCGACGAGGACCTGCTCCCCGACTTCACCCGGGTGTTCGGGCCGCAGGTCGCGATGGGCGTCGTCGCCGGCGCGCAGGTGGCGGGCCGCGATCCGAGCCCGGAGCTCGTCGAGCCGCTCACCTGGGCGCTGTACGAGCGAGCTCGGGAGACCTCGACGCTCGAGCACCTGGCCGCGCTCGACCGGCTGAAGGGGGTGGCGCGACGGATGATCGCGCGGCTCGCTCCGTTCGATGCGCTCCTCCTGCCGGCGCTTGCCGACCGGCCGCTGCCGATCGGCACCTGTCACGGCCTCGGACCCGATCCGCTGGATCACTTCCGCCGGTCCGGCCACTTCACGCCGTACACGGCGATCGTCAACGTCTGCGGCCTGCCGGCGATCGCACTGCCGCTGTACCGCGCCGACGATGGGCTGCCGAGCGCGATCCAGCTCATCGGCCGCCCCGCGGGGGAGGGGCCGCTGCTCTCGCTGGCGGCGCAGCTCGAGGCGGCGATGGCCTGGACGGAGCGATTCGCGCCGTTGGCCCTCGCCTGACCGGCGGGCTACGACGAACGCCGGACGACCGACGCCCGACTCAAGTTCCCGGGCTTCGCGACCGACCCGGAAGAGATGGACCTGGGCGACCCACAGCCGACGGGCAGGATCAGCTGCTCCATGACCGCGGTGCTCGTGCAGCTGCTGCGCACGGGCGCCGGAGCGGCGGCGGTCGACGCCGTGCTGGCGCAGTCCGCCTGCCCGCATGACGTCCAGTATCTCGAGACGGTCGGCAACTGGATCGACGTCGAGCTCGCAATGGCCCTGCTGGAGGCCGCGGTCCGCGTCACTGGCGACCCGACGTTTGCTCAGCGGGTTGGGGAGGGCGCGGTCCGCCGGCACGCCGGGTCGCCGGTGGCGACGCTCCTGCGCTCGCTCGGTTCGCCCGAGGCCGTCCTCGCGCAGATCACGCGAACCGCCTCGAAGTTCTCCACCGTCACCGACATGGACGCGACGGAGGTGGGTCCGGGGCGCGCCATCGTGCGCGCCGTCACGCGCCCCCCGCATCGTCGTCACCTGCTGCACTGCGAGTGGGCGCGCGGCCTGCTCTCCACTCCGCCGGAGCTGTTCGGCCTCGGCCCGGCGCGGGTGCACGAGTCCCGCTGCCAGGCGCGGGGCGACCCGGAGTGCCTCTACCACGTCACCTGGGACGCGCAGCAGGCCGAGCAGGCCCGCGACCCGGAGCAGCGGGTCACCGCGCTCGAGGCGCAGCTGAAGGCGATGTCGGAGCGGCTCGAGAGCGCGTACGCCACCGCCGCCGATCTCGTATCGCCGGACGAGGTCGCAACGGTGCTCGAGCGAATCGTGGAACGGGCGGCCCGCGAGGTGCGGGCCCCGCAGTACGTGCTGGCGATCCGGCCCGAACCGCTCGGCGAGCTGGGGGTGTTCGCCCGCGGGATCGAGCCGGACGAGGCGGCGGAAATCGCCGCCGCCGCCCTCGATCCCGAACGGGCGCTCGAGGATTCGCTCATCTGCGTCGAGGTCACCTCGAGCCGCCGCGACTACGGCCGGCTGATCGCCCGCCAGCCACAGGGGGCGGACTTCTTCGCCCAGGAGCGGCTGGCGCTCAGCCGGTACGCCAAGCACGCGGCCGCCGTGCTCGACATGGCGGTCGCGCTCCACGAGTCCGCCCGCCGGCACGCGAACGTCAGCGCGCTGCTGTCGCTCGCCGCGGCACTGGCGCACGCCGGGACGACGGAGGAGATCGCCCGGCGGCTCGCCGAGGCGATGCCGAGGGTGATCGACTGCGATCGCGCAGCGGTGTGGCAGTGGGACGAGCGCGAGCGAACGCTGCGCTCCGGGCAGACCTGGGGCTACCTCCCGGCTCAGGCGGAACGGCATCGCGCGGCGTGCCTGCACCTCGACAGCTCGCCGATCCTCACGCGCCTGCTCGCCACCCGGGATCCCCAGTTCCTCACCGTGGACGCCGAGGACGACCCAGAGGTTTCCGGCCTGCTGCGGGAGCTCGGCTCGGCGGCGACCGCGATCGCGCCGATCGTGCAACGGGACGAATTCCTCGGCGTGCTCACCGTGTCCGTCGTCTCCGAGCCCGAACGCCTGCGTCAGGCACCGGAGCTCAGCGAACAGCTCCAGGGCATCGCGTCGCTCGCCGGACCCGCCCTCCAGAACGGCCGGCTGGTCGACGCGCTCGCCTTCCAGGCCAGTCACGACGCCCTCACCGGCACGCTCAACCGCATCGGGTTCGGGCAGGTGTTCGATGGCGCGGTGGCCGGGGCCCGCCGGTCCGACGGGGCCATCGGCCTGCTGTTCGTCGACCTCGACGGCTTCAAGGAGATCAACGACATCCACGGTCACGACGTCGGCGACGAGCTGCTCCGGCACGTCGCCGGACGGCTCTCCGAGCTCGTGCGCGGCAGTGACAGGGTGGCCCGCCTGGGCGGCGACGAGTTCGCGCTCATCTTCACCGACATCGACTCCTTGGACGAGTTGGCGGCGGTTGCCGCGCGCGTACGCGCCGCATTCGAGGTTCCGTTCCACCTCGCGCCGGGGAGCGCCCCGATCCTCGTCGGCGCAAGCGTGGGAGAGGCCGCGTGGCCGGACGCCGGCCACACCGTCGAGGCCCTCGTGCGCTACGCCGACGCCGCGATGTACCGCGACAAGGCCCGGGGCGACCGCGGAGGCTCGAATGCGGGCTCGCGGGCCCCGTAGCCGGTTCTCCCGGCTTCCGGGCCGCCCGGTCACGCGCTCAGCCGACCCCGAGCACGGCTCGCATCGGCTGCGGCGTCACGCCGAGCTGCTCGGCGTCCGCCGTGCCTCGAGCGGAGAGTGAGGGCAGGTCCATCAGCTGCGCCTCGTCCCAGGTGGCGAACGCGGTGGGGCCCGCGAGCAGCTCGACGAGCTGCAAACCCCTCCGCGTCATCCGGCGCGGGACCGGAACGATCGGACGCCGGCGGTCGAACGAGCGCAGCGCGATCCGGACGATCTGCCGGTGGGTGAGCGTCTCGGGGCCGGCGAGCTCGTAGCGGGCGCTGGCCGCCTGGCTGCCCGCCGGTCCGCCGGGCAGCGCCGCCATCACGCAGTCGGCGACGTCCTCGGCCCACATCGGCTGGAAGGCCGCCTCCCCGGAGCCCGGGATCGGCATCACCGGCAGCCAGGACATCGTCCGCAGCAGCCCGAGGTACTGATCGTTCGGGGCGTAGACGATCGACGGGGCGAAGATCGTGTGCGAGAGCGAGGACTCACGCAGCGCTCGCTCGGCCACGGCCTTGGCCCGCAGCAGCCGGGCCGGGCTCCGCGTCGAGGCGCCGAGCACGGAGAAGAACACGAACCGCTCCACCCCGGCCCGCTCGGCCGCCCGCACCAGGCGCCACGTGGCCACGCCGGCCAGCTCCTCGATCGAGCCCCCCGGCTGATCGCGGATCACCGACGCCAGGTGGACGACGGTGTCCACCCCTCGCAGCGCGTGGCGAAAGGACAGGTGGTCGGACAGGTCGCCGAGCGCGATCTGGACCCGCACCCGCTCGGCCCCGAGCCGACGCGGGTCGCGCACGAGGCAGCGTACGGGGACGCCGGCGCCGGTCAGCCGCCGCAGCAGGGAGCGCCCGATCGTCCCGGTGGCGCCCGTCAGCAGCAGCACGCGCGGCAGGCTACAGCCTCCTAGAATCGGCCCTCCGCCCTGAACCCTCCGCGAAGGAACGTCTCAATGGCCTACGTGATCGCCGAGCCCTGCATCGGCACCAAGGACAACTCGTGCGTCGAGGTCTGCCCGGTGGACTGCATCCACCCGACCCCCGACGAGCCCGATTACGACAAGGTCGAGATGCTCTACATCGACCCGGAGGAGTGCATCGACTGCGACGCCTGCGTCGAGGCCTGCCCCGTCGATGCCTGCTTCGCCGAGGACCAGCTCCCGGACGAGTGGACGAAGTACGCCCAGATCAACGTGGAGTACTACGCCAACAAGTAGGCGAAGTTTGGCTCAGACGTCGCGGAAACCGCGACGCCGGCGCCAATCTCAGGCCATCGGCAGGGACATGCCGGCCGGTTTGACCTGCTGGACGGCCAGCGGCGGACCGGCCGGCTCGCTCGCCATCACCGGCAGCTCGACCGGGGTCAGCGCGATCAGGCCCCGCGCCGCCTGGTAGATCGCCTGCGCCGCCGGGTCGTCGGGGTCGGCGAACACCAGCGGCGTGCCGGAGTCGGCCTGCTCGGCGCAGAGCCATGGTCAGCGGGATCGTGCCGAGCAGCGGCACCTCCAGCTCCTCCGCCAGGAGCTGGCCGCCACCCTCGCCGAAGATCGGGAAGCGCTCCCCGCCCGGGGTGACGAAGCCGGACATGTTCTCCACCACGCCGGCGATCTCGAGCTTCAGCTTGCTCGCCATCTCGGCGCTGCGCCGGGCCACCTTCTGGGCCACCGGCTGCGGGGTGGTGACGATGAGGAACTTCGCCTGCGGCAGGAGCTGGGCGAGCGTCATCGAGACGTCGCCGGTGCCTGGCGGCAGGTCGATCAGCAGGTAGTCGAGCTCGCCCCAGTCGACGTCCTCCAGGAACTGCTGGAGCGCCTTGTGGAGCATCGGGCCGCGCCACACGACGGCCGCGTCCTGTTCGACGAAGAAGCCGATCGACATCACCTTTATGCCGTCGTGGGCGGTGAGCGGGATGAGCTTGCGTTCGCCGCTCACCTTCGGCCGCTGCCCCCCGAGTCCGAGCATCCGCGGCTGGGAATAGCCCCACACGTCGGCGTCGAGCACGCCGACCGACTTGCCCTGGGCGGCGAGGGCCGCGGCCAGGTTGGCGGTGACGCTCGACTTCCCGACCCCACCCTTGCCCGAGCCGACGCAGATGACGTTCGCCACCTGGGCGAGCGCGCCGTCCGGCAGGCTGCCGCGGCCGAGCTTGCGCCCCAGCGCCTGCTTCTCGGAGTCCGACAGGACGTCGAAGCTGACGTTGACCGCGCTGACGCCGTCGAGCTCGCGCACGGCCGTGGCCACTCCGGTCTGGAAGTGGCTACGGATGGGGCAGCCGGCGGTGGTCAGCGAGACGGTCACGTCGACCACGCCGGTCGGGTGGATCTCGACCGCGCGGACCATCTCCAGCTCCACGATGTCCTTGCGGAGCTCGGGATCGATGACGGCACGCAGGGCGTCGAGGATTTGGTCTCGGGAGGGCATGGTGCGATTGTGGCAGACGGGTTCGAGCCCCCGGGCGGACTGGTTAAGCACCGACGGGGCGCCACGTGAAGTGACGCCCCGGCGGTTGGGAGGAGAGGGTGCTGCATCCGCCGGCGAGATATGGGGCCGGCGAATCCCTTCCGCTCGCCAGGCGCTCTCCTGTCGCCCGGGCGGGGGAAGCGTGCGCGTCTAGAGCGACGCGTTCAGCCGCGACTGCGCGTCGGAGACGAGCCGCTCGACCCGGGTGGTCAGTTGGCCCGAGCTCCGCTCGAGGTCGCGACGGACCGAGCGCACCTCGCGCTCGAACCGGTTGCGGTTCTGGCGCACCGAGCGCTCGACTCGGCTGCGGCGCTGGCGCAGCTCGCGCTCGACGCGCGTGCGCGTCTTGCGCACCTGCCGCTCGAAGCGGTTCCGGGCGGTGACGCCGCGGCGCTCGTAGCGCTTGAGCTCGCGCCCCGCCGCGGCCCGCGTGCGGTACCGCGAGGTGAAGCCACGGACGGTCGAGACGAGGTTGTCCCGGGCCAGGAGGCTGGCGCCCACCGGCACGAGGAGCGCGCGCTCGGCGATGTCCTGCGCCTGGGCGACCGGCGTCCTGGGCTGGGTGCTGGTGGTCGTGGTGCTCCGCCGGGTGACCGGCTTGCGCGTCGTCGCGCTCCGGCGCGTGGCCGGCTTGCGGGCACTCGTCGTCCGGCGGGTGGCCGGCTTGCGCGTGGCGGTGGTGGCGGCGGTGCGCCCGCGGCCGCTGTTGGGGGTGCTGGTGGACATCTGGTCTCTCCTGGCTGGGCTCTGTCAGTCGTTGTTCTGGTGTGCCCGGTCTGCAATGCACCGAACACACGTTTGTACCCCGGGCGCCGAGCACCGTTACAGGCGGTCCCACGATGGACACCGGCCGGCGGCCGGTCAGGCGGCGGAGCGCGTGGCGTCGCCGCCGAGTCCCACGCGGGTCAGCCACGCCGCCGGATCCTCGATCTCCTCGAGCGTCGGCAGCGCCTCGGGCGAGGAGAACACGTGCCGCAGCGCCGCCGGGCCGGCGCGCTGCACCACCCCGTCGCAGAACATCTTGCCCCGCTCGTACTGGCGGAGCTTCATCTCCATCCCGAGCAGCCGGGCGATCAGCCGGTTGAAGCCCGTCTGCGATCGCCGTCGCCGATCGATCGCCGCCCGCAGCTTCGGCAGTGAGGGCAGCAGGTCCGGCGCCACGGCATCCATCACGTGCTCGGCGTGACCCTCGATCACGGCCATCACCGCCTGCACCCGGTCGAGCGTCTGGCGCTCGGCCGAGGTGGTGACGATCCCGATCAGATCGCCGTGGCGGAGCTGCTCGACGACGCGGGAGACCTCCCCCCGGGTGGGCAGGCGCAGCCGGCGCCGGGCGTCGATCCGCAGCTCGGCTTGGGCCAGCAGGTTGCGCACCAGCCCGGCCACGTGGCCGTGGAGCCACGGGACGCCGGCGAACTGCACGGCGTGGGTCACCTCGTGGAGCGCCACCCACGTCATGAACTCGGTCTCGTCGGCCTCGAAGTTCTCCACCGCGGTGCCGAGGTTCGGCAGCACGAACAGCAGGCGCGGGGGACGCTCGGGCTCGGCCTCGTCGAGCAGCACGAGCTCGTACTGACCGAGCACCCGCTGGCCGAGGTAGCCGAGCACGATCCCCACCTCGGCGCTGAGCGCCGCGCCGGCGGCGATCTGCATCGCCGGGCCGAGCGGGCCGAGCCCCTTCCCCGCTCGGGCCAGCACCGGGTCGAGCAGGGCCCGCATCGACGCGATGTTGCTGGCCACCCACTCCGGACGGCCGATGCCCTCCGGCGGCGGCAGGGGCCGCGCCGGCTCGAGGCCGGTGTACGCCACCACCCGTCGCTCGGACTCCATGGCCAGGGGGGCCAGGTCGACGTCCGGCTGGCGGGCGTCCCCCGGCCCGGCCACGTAGCGGGCGATCCGCTCGGCGAGCACCCAGTCGATCACGCCGGGATCCGCTCCAGCTCGCGGAGTGCGGATGCGGTTCGGGCAGCTACCACGGGGGAGCTCGGCTGCGCGTCGAGGGGCGCCCCCAGCGGCTCGGCACAGCGGGGAAACGAGACGTGGCCACCGGCCTCGCGGACGATCAGCTGTCCCGCGGCGGCGTCGACCCCGCGGCTCCGCTTCAGCGAGAGCATGCCGTCGAACCGGGCGTCGGCCACCTGGCAGAGCGAGACCGCGATCGTGCCGAGCGCACGGAGCCGGTGGGCGGCCGCCTCCAGGCCGTCGATCGATTGCGCCACCCAGCGCGGATCGGCGGATTCGATGCCCACCACCTCGAGCTTGCCGTCGCGGCTGCGCCGCACGCCGAGGCGGTCGTCGAGTCGCCGCCCGTTGCACCAGGCGCCCTCCCCGCGCCGCGCCCACCACTCCTCGCACGGGCCGAAGTCGTACACGTAGGCGAACTGGACATCGGCCATCGTCTCGCCCTCGGCCACCGCCACCGACAGCGCGTGGTGTGGCAGCCCCCGCTTGGCGTTGACCGAGCCGTCGATCGGATCGATCACCACCCGCACCCCGGGGTCACCGAAGTCGATCTCGCCGCGCTCCTCCGACAACGCGGTGAACCGGTGCCCCGCCGCATGGAACGCCTCGAGCTCGTCGAGCACGAGCCGTTCGGCCGACTCGTCGATCAGCAGCGTGCGGTCGCCGCCCTCCCCCCGCGAGCCGGTCTCCCGCGCCCGCTCGGCAGTGGTCGGCGAGTCGGCCAGCATGCGCTCGAGTCCCTCCACGGCACGCCGGCAGGCCCCGAGCCAATCGGCGTTCAGCGCCGTGCGGGTGGAGCTCATGCTCGTGCCTATGCTGTCAGAGATCGTGCGGCACACAGACGGTCTCCTTCCCGCCTGGGGGCAGGCCCTCACACACGAGGCCGGATCGCTGCTGGTGCTCGGCGCTCCGGGCGCCGGGAAGACCGCGCTGATCGCCGCCCGCTTCGCCCGGTTCGTGGCGGCGGGAATCCCGCCCCACCGGCTGCTCGTCGTCACGCCGACGCCGCACCAGGCACTGGCGCTGCGCGCCGAGCTCGAGGCCGAGCTGAGCTCCGGATACGAGACGTTCCACTGCTCGACCCCGCTCGGGGTGGCTCGGCTGATCCTGGAGAGCGCTCTGGAGACGGCAGCGGGACCCGACGAGCTGACGCTGAGCACCGTCGCGCGCGGCGACCGGGTGGCGATGCTCGTCGAGCGCATCGACGAGCTCCCGCTCACCCACCACGACATCGGCGGCAGCCCGGCAGCGCTCGCCGGCGGCTTCGTGCGGCGGATCGACCGCCTGAAGGCCGAGGGCATCTCGGCCGAGGCCTACGCGCGATGGGCGCAGTCGCTCCCGGCCGAGCGACGCGACCGGGAGGCGGAGCGTGAGTTCGCCGCCATCTACGGGATCCACGAGCGGATGCTCGGCCGCGCCCGGGACCACGGCGCCCTGGTGCTCGACGCCCGTTCGCTCGTCGATCGCCGGCCCGAGCTCGCCGAGCGCTTTGCCGCCGTCCTGCTCGACGACGCCCACGAGCTCGACCGGGCGCCGCTCGAGCTGCTGCTCGCGCTCGCCGGTCCGCGGCTCACCGCCACCGCCGACCCGGCCCAGACCCTGCGCCGCCTGAGGGGAGCGGGCACGGTGACCGTGGCGCGGCTGGCCGATGCGGCGGCGGAGATCGTCGTGCTCGAGCGCTCCGCGCGCTGTCCCGAGCGGGTGCTCACCGCCGCCCGCGCCGTCCTTCCCGGCGAGGCGCCGGTGGCCGCCAGGCCGGGCGGCGAGGTCGACTTCTGGCGCTGCACGGCGGAGCGAGGGGAGGCGCAGGCGGTGGCGGCCGACGTCGAGCGGCTGATCGGCCGGGAGGGCGTCTCGCCCGAGGACGTGCTGGTGATCGTGCCGTCGCTGGCCACCGCCGGGCAGGCGGTGGCGGTGGCGCTCGAGGAGCGGGCGGTGCCCCACCGGGTGCTCGGCGAGGCGGCGTTCTTCCAGCGGGCGGAGATCCGCGACCTGCTCGCCTGGCTGCGCCTGCTCGCCGACCCGGCCGACGCGGCCGCCGTGGTGCGAGCCCTCGCCCGGCCGCCGATCGAGCTGCGAGCCGTCGACATCGCCCGCTGCACGCAGATCGCCCGGCGGCGCAAGCTCGACATGGTCACCGCGCTCGCCGCCGCCACCGAGTCGCCTCAGGTCCCGCCCGAGGCGCGGGAGCGGATCCGGATGTTCCTCAAGCTCTACCGCTCGGCGGCGGCCGCGGTCGACACCACCCGCCCCGACCTCTACGTCCACCGGCTGATCGATCGCCTGGCGATTCGCCGCCAGCAGCTGTTCGCCGCCCACGCGGACGTCGTCGAGCGACTCCGGGCGCTGGCCCAGTTCGGCGAGCTGGCCGCCGCGTACGTCCGCCGCCAGCCGCAGGCCACCGCGCGGGAATTCGCCCGCCAGGTGGCGGCGGTCGCCGACTACGGGCTGCGCGATCCGGAGGCCGAGGAGCCGACCGGGCCGCCGGCGGCGCGCGTGGTGACGCTGCGGGGGGCCGGGGGCCTGGAGGCGGGACACGTATACGTCCTCGGCCTCGACGCCGGCCTGCGCGTCCCGGCGCCGGAGCACGTCCCCGACGCGCTGCTCGCCGAGGCGCTGCCAGGCGACGACGAGGCCGGCCGGGCCCGGATGCTCGCCCAGGCCCTGTACGTGGCGTGCACCCGCGCGCACGAGCGGCTCGTGCTCAGCCACGCCGGTCCGGCGCCGGCCGGGCCGGTCGAGGCGGCGCGGAGGGCCCTCGGGGCCGTCTGGGAGGAGCGGGCCGAGGAGCTGTTCGGTCCCGGTGAGGCGCTCCACTCGACCTACCGCTTGCTGCGCGACGAGCTGCTCGAGGGCACGGCGCGGGCCGCCGGCCGGCTCGCCGAGCTCCGCCTCGACACCGACCTCGACGTCACGCATGCGGTCGTGCGCTACCTCGAGCTGCTCAAGGTGGCGGCGCTCGTCGCCCGGCCCGAGGGGCAGGGGGTGGCCGAGGCTCTGCGGGACGTCAACGCTCGCATCCTCCAGGCGGCCACCGCCGAGCAACGCGAGGTGTTCACCTCATCCCCGCTCGACGAGATGCTGCTCGACACCGAGCGCGACGCCCGCCGGCGGGCCCAGTCGCTCGCCGCGCGCGACGAGCCGTCGCTGGCTCCGTTCCTGCCCCGTCGGGGGGAGGGAGTGATGCTGTCGGCCTCCGACATCGACACGTACCGCACGTGCCCTCTGAAGTACAAGTTCGCGCGGGTGTTCCGCATCCCGCAGGAGCCGACGATCCACCAGCGCTTCGGGATCCTCGTCCACCAGGTGCTCGAGCGCTACCACGGGACCGACGGCACGCCGGACGGGCTCCCGCAGCTGCTCGGGCTGCTCGACGCGGGCTGGCGCCGCGGCGGGTTCGGTGACTCGGAGGAGGAGCGCCAGCTGCGGGGCAAGGCGGTCACCGCGCTCACCCGCTACTCGGAGCGCTTCGCCGCCGAGGGCGCCGAGCCGATGTGGTTCGAGCGGCAGTTCTCGTTCAAGCTCGGGCCGCACGTGCTCCGCGGCCGGGTCGACCGGGTGGACCGGCTGCCGAGTGGCGAGTACGAGCTGATCGACTACAAGACCGGCCGGCCCAAGACCGCGGCTCAGCTCGCCGAGGACGTGCAGCTCTCGCTGTATGCGATCGGGGCCCGGGAGGCGTGGGAGCTCGAGGCCTCCCGCCAGGCGTACCTGTACCTGCTCGACGACGAGAAGGTGAGCCTGCCGCCCGACGGGGAACGGGAGGAGTGGATCACGGCGGTGGCCCTGGAGGTGGCGGAGGGCATCCTCGCCCAGGGGTTCGAGCCGACACCCTCCTATGCCGCCTGCTCGGTGTGCGACTACCGGCTCGTCTGCCCGGCAGCGGAGCGCTAGTCGGTCAGAACGGGGCCGGGCCGGAGCCGCGGGAGGAGGCGGAGCCGGGCTCGTCGTCGCCCTGCTGGCGCAGGAACCGCTGGAGGTCTCGGGCGATCGTGTCCCCGGAGGGCAGCGGTCCCGGCTCCTCCTCGGCCTCCTCGCCCGCCGCCTGCTCCAGCCGCTCGACGAACGCCTGCACATCGGGGTCGGACTGCACGGCCAGGTTGACCTGGCGCTCGTAGTCCCCGGCCGCCGACTCCAGCTCGGCCGCGTTGACCGCCACCCCGACCAGCCCCTCGAGCTTGCGTACGAGCGCCAGTGCCGCCTTCGGGTTCGGAGTGGCGGCGATGTAGTGCGGGACCGCGGCCCACAGGCTGGCCGACGGCAGCCCGGCCTCCTGGCAGGCGGCGTGGAGCACGCCGACGATCCCGGTCGGCCCCTCGTAGGAGGAGGAGGCGAGCCCCAGCCGGGCCACGAGCGCCGGATCCGACGCCAGCCCGGTGACCGAGATCGACCGCGAGTGCGGCACGTCGGCCAGCAGGGCGCCGAGCGTGATGACGAGCTGGACTCCGATCGCCTCGGCGATCTCGACGATCACCTGCGTGAAGCCGCGCCAGCGGAACGAGGGCTCCGCGCCGGCCAGCAGGACGAGGTCGCGTGGTGCCCGGGGCACGCGTGCCTCGTAGAGCTCCACCTCCGGCCACACGACCTCCCGGGTCTGGCCCCCGACCATCTTGATCTTCGGCCGGGTGGCCTGGAAGTCGTAGAAGTCCTCGGGATCGATGGTGGCGAAGCGCTCGGCGCCGAGGGCGCCCCCGACGAAGGTGATGGCGCTGGAGGCGGCGTCGGCAGCGTCGTTCCAGCCCTTGAAAGCGCAGACGAGAGCCGGGGCGCGCAGCCCTGACGGGCGGTACTCCCAGCGCAGCGGCGGCATCCGGTTCACCGTACATCATGGGCTCGTGGCGTCCGACACCTCGATAGGCACGCTGCGGCCCGGAGACGAGGTGCGGGGGGTGTTCGCCTGCACGCGCAAGGATCGCCTGACCACGCGGAGCGGGTCGCCCTACCTGGCACTCGAGCTGCGAGACGCGTCAGGCACCGTGCCGGCCCGCGCGTTTCGCGACGCGGACGCGCTGGCGGGCCGGTTCGACCGCGGGGACCTGGTGCGGGTGACGGGACTCGTCGAGCGCTTCCGCGACGAGCTCGTGGTCGAGGTCTCGGCCGTGGCGCGGGTCGACCCGGCGTCGGATGATGCCGATCCGACGCGGTTCCTGCCCACCGCCTATCGCGACCTCGACGAGCTGGACGGCTTCCTCGAGCACCTGGCCCGCGAGGTGTACGACCCGGGATACCGAGCGCTCCTCGCTCGGCTGATGGGAGATGCCGATCTACGCGCCGCCTGGCGGCAGGCGCCCTGCACGCGAGGCGGTCACCACGCCTACCTCGGTGGGCTGCTCGAGCACACCGTCGCGGTGGCGACGCTCGCCCACGAGCTCTGCCAGCTCCATCCGCGGCTGAACTCCGACCTGCTGCTGACGGCGGCGATCGTGCACGACCTCGGGCGCACCCGGGAGTTCACACTCGGAGCCGAGATCGGCGTCTCAGACGAGGGCCGGCTGATCGGTCACGTCGTGATCGGTGAGCAGATGGTGGCAGCGCGGGCCGAGGACCTGGACGCGGTCCGGCGCCTGGCGCTCCTGCACTGCGTGCTCTGCCACCACGGGCCGGCGTCGGCGCCCGGGGGGCGGTTCGGGTCGGCCGAGGCGGCAGCGCTGTTCCGGCTGAACGCCCTCGACGCGACGGTCAAGGACGTGCTGGAGCACGGGCTGCGCTGAGCGCCGGCTCCCAGCCGATGGCGGGCGCGACGTCCTCGGCGATCGTCCGCAGCAGGCGCGCGTTGTACTCGACGCCGAGCTGGTTGGGGACCGTGAGCAGCAGCGTGTCGGCCAGGCGGACCGCAGCGTCGCTTGCCAGTTCCTCGGCGATCCGGTCCGGCTCTCCGGTGTACGTGCGCCCGAACCGGGCGATCGAGTTGTCGATGTAGCCGACCGTGTCACGGTCGGGGCCGGAGCGGCGCCCGAAGAACCGCCGGTCCTCGTCGCTGGTGATCGGGATGACGCTCCGGCTGACGCTGACCCGTGGCTCGCCGGCGTGGCCGGCGGCCACCCAGGCGTCGTGGTAGCGGAGGATCTGCTCGGCCTGGAGCTCATCGAACGGGACGCCGGTGTCCTCGGTGAGCAGCGTCGAGCTCATCAGGTGCATCCCCTGCTCGGCGGTCCACTCGGCGGTGGACCGGGTGCCCGAGCCCCACCAGATGCGATCGCGCAGGCCGGGTGACTGGGGCTGGATCGGCAGCAGTGTGTCGACCCCGGTGTGCTGTGGATCGGACCGGACGACCCCCGCGCCCTCGATCGCGCCGCGGAAGATCCGCGTGTGCTCGCGCGCCATGTCGGCGTCGCTCTGGCCCGCCTGCGGCTGATAGCCGAACGCCCGCGCGCCGTCGAGCGCCGGCTCAGGCGAGCCACGACTGATCCCCAGCTGCAGGCGCCCGCCGCTGATCAGGTCGGCTGCCGCCGCGTCCTCGGCCATGTACAGGGGGTTCTCGTAGCGCATGTCGATGACGGCGGTGCCGATCTCGATGCGCTGGGTGCGGGCCGCGATTCCTGCGAGCAGCGGGAAGGGAGAGGCGAGCTGGCGGGCGAAGTGGTGCACGCGCACGAACGCGCCGTCGATCCCGATCTGCTCGGCCTGCTCGGCCAGCTCGATCGTCTGCACGTGGGCGTCGCGCGCGGTCGGCGTCTGCGAGCCGGGAGCGGCCTGCCAGTGGCCAAAGGAGAGAAAGCCGATGCGCTTGCGGTGAGCCATGATTGCGTCCGCAACTACTTTAGCAGCCGGCAGCTGGGTCGACAGGTGGCCCCGACCGCGGCCGCCTACCATCGCCCCCGGCGCGGCAGGGGCCTGGTGGCCCATCCGGTCTTCAAAACCGGCAGGGCGTCGTAGCCCGGCGCTTGGAAGGTTCGATTCCTTCGCCGCGTCGTGGCTGGAAATCACGACTTTTGCGTCTTCCCCTTCGAGGGATGCTGCCCGCCAGTCACAGCCGAGCCGAGGAGGAGTCCGCATGGTCGTCACTGGACGGGGGCGCGTTTCACGCAAGCAGTTCCTCGGTCGAAGCGCGGGCGCGTTGTCGGGTGTGGCACTGGCGGGCGGCTTGGGAATTCCATCGGCACTCGCGGCGAGTCGGCGTGCGGTTGTGGTCGGCGGTATCCGGCTGCCGGATCCGCGGAGTATTCGCGTCTCTGATCCGACGACGTTGACGATGCTTGAGGCGGCCGCGTTGCTGCGCGCAAGGCGCCTGTCGAGTGTTGAGTTGTTGGAGGCGCATGTGAAGCGGATTCATCGCTTCAACGAGCCGCTGCACGCACCAGGCGTATTCCCAACCGGGTCCCACCTGAACGCGTTCGTTCGGCTCTACGAGGCGCAGGCGTCGCGCGCTGCCCGCGCGGCGGACCGCGCGATCGCGGCGGTCATGCACCGGTGCTGGCTGGCATCCCGATGGGGTTGAAGGACATGCAGGGCGCGAAGGGCTACGGGCTGACGGCGAGCAGTCGGGTGATCGTGCACAACGTCGCGAAGGTCGACAGTGAGCTGTGGCGGCGGCTGCACGCGCATGGGGCGATCCTGCTCGGTCACACCGCCGAGCAGGAGTTCAGCGGCGGGGCATACACGCAGGAGAGCCGCAACCCGTGGGATCACCGCTACACGCCCGGTGGATCGAGTGGCGGCAGCGGGATCGCGCTCGCGGCGCGATTCCTGCCCGTCGCGATGGGCACCGACACGGCCGGGTCCACTCGCATCCCGGCGTCGATCGACGGCGTCTCGGCCCTGAAGCAAACGTTCGGACTGGTGAGCCTCTACGGCTGTTTGCGAGCGGCGAGCTCGTTCATGCACAACGCGCCGATGGGCCGTTCGGCAGCCGACGTCTCTGCATTGCTGTCGCTGATCGCAGGACGCGACGCACGCGACCCGTTCACCGCCAAGGCGCCGACGCACCCGGGTATCTACCCCGTCCAAGCGCGAGCGGGCTCCCGGCCGCTGGCTGGCGTGCGGCTCGGGATCCCCACCCCGATGTACCACGCTGACCCGCAGCCCGGGATCGCAAAGCGCTGGGAGGCGATGCAGGCAACCCTCACGCACCTGGGTGCACAGATCGTGCCGGTTCCGGCTCCCACGGGCGCTTACGGCGGTGATCTGCTGACATCGGCGCGCGAGAGCACGTGGGGGCTGGCGACCGAATTTCTGCACTATCACCAGGCGATGGGCTGGTGGCCGCGCCACAAGCACCTCTACTCAATCCGGATGCAGCAGCTGCTCACCGTCGCCGACGGCGGCGACTTTCGCGTCTACAACAAATCCGACCAGGAGACGATTCCAGACGCCTTGCTGCATGCCTACGACCGTCCCGCCACCCGGGCCGACGTCGCCACCATCACCGCAGAGCGCGCCCGCCGACGCACAGCTTGGACCCAGGCAATGGATCAAGCCCGCGTCGCCGCGATGATCGAGCCCACACTCGCCTACGAACCCGCCCGACAGACCGAAGCCTCGGTCCCAGTGCTGGCGGCCGCCGGCGACACCTCGATGGGCGTCAACACCCAAGAATGGAACACGGTCGGCTTCCCCGCCGGCTCGATCCCGATGGGCCGCAGCCACATCACCGGGCTACCCACCGGCCTACAAATCATCGGCCGCCTATTCCACGACACAACCGTGCTGCAGATCATGCTCGAGATTCAGGCCCACACCACGCCGAACTCGTGGTCATCCACGCGTGAGGGCCTGGTCCAAGTTGCCCCCGCTGAGCTGCCGGCCAGTTGGACGCTGGGGGGGCGAGCGCCGAAGCGCAAGCGCGGTCGTGTAGTCAATCCGATCAATGGCCGGAACCAACCGAGCGGGAGTCAGTGCCGCCACGTTTTCAATGGAGCATTTGAGGCCACGTTGTCGAGGACGCAGGCATCCGGCTGACGCCGACAACGTACCCGCTAGGGCGGAATACGGATACGAAGTGATATCCCTATCCCACTCTGCCGCGCGGGGTGGACCTCCTAAGCAGCCCGTTGATACGGGGGACGAGTTTCCCAGGCCCTATTTTGTGAAAGCAGGCGCTATCGCTCGTCGAGCCGGCTGTCGCTTCGATCGATAAGCGGCACTCAGCTGTTCGCGCCGCCGGGATGATGTCGCGGTTGCGATGGCCGGCCGGGTATCACTGAAACCTGAGAGCGATCGTGGTGGAGCCGCTTCGAGCGACGCAGGGCTATTTGCGCGTCGTAGCGGATGCTTGATGGCGGACCGGGTCGGGGCTGATGCGTCGGGAGCCCCGGGGACTTGATCGGCGGGTGGACGGCGGCTATTCCAGTCGTTCGCCGATCACGGTGGAGTTGGCGTGGATGCAAACGAGCCTTGAGGGGCCGGGACCGTTGTTGGTGAACTTGTGTCCGGTGTTCGCCGGGACGATCACGACGTCGCCAGGGCCGGCCGCGAGGGTCTCGTTTCCGGCCTGGAAGGTGACGGTGCCGTCGATCACGAGCCAGGTCTCGTCGTAGGGGTGACGGTGCAGCTTGGGCCCTTGCCCGGGATTGCTGCGGTCGAGGATCAGCGAGATGGTGGCTCCGTGCTCGACCCCTTCGATCGTCAGCGTTTCCTCCGGGTTTGTCTTGATCACAGCCATGCTTTGCTCCTGCTTGTTGGATCCGCCGTCGTGTCTTTCCGTTCAGCCGCCAGCCCACTCCCTGAGACCTACATCGTTTTTTGGGATGAGCGGCCTCGTTTCACGTGCCCTGATCTCCTGAACCGCCCATGAGTTCCCATCCGGGTCGTGGAAACCAAAGAACGTGCCACCGTCGGCCTCTGTGATCACGCTGAGCTCACTCGCCTCGACGCCACGGTCGAGCAGCTCCCGCCGTGCGGCCGCTGCATCGAAAACGACGAGCTGGAGAGCCTTCATTGAGCCGGGTTCCATTTGCTGTTGCGATGGCAGATCGCCGAGCACAATCGAACAGCCCGAGCCAGGCGGGGTGAGCTGCGCGACGTTCATGCGTTCGTTCTGCGTGTGGTGATCCAGGTCGAAGCCGATCTGGTCGCGATAGAACTCGACCGAGCGGCGGATATCGCTCACCGGTAGAACGACGACTTCAAGGCTCCAGTCCATGGCAAGCTCCTATCCGGGTGGATGTCAACGGATGGTTCGCTCCCTGAGACTCGACGGACAAGAAGAACTCATCGCACCGCCTCCACGCCATCGCGCCGACCTGGCGACACGCGCCGACTGGCCACTCCTTCTCTGCTCCGCACGTCGCTGGACCGCACGATCGAATGGCGACGAAGTCATCGCCGGTGGCGCGAACAGCTGAGTGGTGCTCCTCGATCAAACCAGTCGTCCGGCGCGTCTTCGGCTAGCGCCCTGCTTTACGTGATAGCTGTCGCGCCGTTGACCTTCATAGCGGCGATCGCCTGGCCGGTTGATGGTGGGCGGGCTCGTAGGTCGCGAGCAGCACGCCCTTAGTCGTAACGATGCTCTCGGTGAGTCGGAGCGACGCCTGTCCGCCGTCTGCGAACAGGCGCCGGCCGGTACCAAGCACCAGCGGGTGGATCATCAGCACGAACACGTCGACCATGTCGGCGCTCAGCAACGAGCCGATCAGCTCACTGCTGCCCATCATCACGAGGTCTCCGTCCGATGTCCGCTTCAGTTCGGATACGGCGGCCGGGATGTCGCCGTGCAGGAGCGTCGAGTTCGGCCAATGAAGCGTCGTGTCGGAATGCCTCGACGCTACGTACTTGGGCGTGTTGTTGAGAGCGTCCTTGAAGGGGCCACCCATCCGGTTCCAGCTCTCGAGCATGATCTCGTAGCTGCGCCGGCCAAACAGGAAGGCGTGCTCACCGTTCATCCACTCCCCAACCTTGGCGCCCATGACCTCGTCGTTGCGCGGAGCGGCCCAGCCGCCCTGCTCGAACCCGTCCCGGCTGTCCTCGTCCGGGCGACCCGGACCCTGCATCACTCCATCAAGCGTGACGTGATTGACGACTACAACCCTGCCCATCTCATGCCTCCTCTTCGTGCACATCCACTCAACCGGCGACGCGGGCGCAAGCCATCAGTCAACAGTGCCCGGTCCCGCAAACAGATCGCTCGCCGGTTAGGCGAAGTCTCCGTCATCAGGAGGGGCAACCGCTGTCCACGAATCCGGCCTGAAGACCCCGGAGGATTCTGCCAACCCGCGCCCCGATCGCCGCGCGCGGGAAGCGCTAGCTCGTCTCGCTTCCACCACGGGTTACCTCCAGCTGCCGCTGCTCGATCGATGCGGCACTCTTGTTTCCGATGATGCTTGGTGATGCGGCTACTGGGGGGTTCATCCTGCTGGGCCCCGATGGCGAGGTCGAGCTGGAGCGAGTCGATGCGGGTTCGGATGAATGGCTTGCGCTCGGTCCAGGCGGCGAGGCGTTGGGAGGGCTGGCCGAGGTCGTCGTTGCAGCGGCTGGAAGCGGCGTTGATCGTGCATGGGTTGCGGCGGTCGTTGCCGCCGTGGAGCGCGAGTTGTCGGTTGGCGTGTGCCGCTCGCAGTTGCTCGCGTCTCAAGGGATGGGCGAGTGGTTTCACGTGACGTTCGCGGAGAACCGGGCTTCGATCCGCCGCCACAGCCTCGATTGGCGGCGCATGAGCATCCACGGCATCGCGGGCAGTCGCGAACCTGAGTGGCGGGCTCAGACGGAGGCGGTGGCGACAACTGGATGATCTGTCCCCAGCCCATCCCGCCGGACCGGCTGAGAGTCCTCCAGTCCGACCTCATGGAGCCCTGAGCGGGCAACGGGTGCCTCCTCGTTGTCGATCAACGCGGCAGCCCGACTCCCTCCCGGCGCCTGCTCTCACGCGATAGGGATGACGCGGGTCAGGACGATGGCCCTCCACGTCCCGCTGGCGATGCTTGAGCATTAAGCCAGCATCCGGCCGCAACGCGGCCTCTTCCTTGCCGCGCGTTGCGAGACTGGCCACGCTGGCTTCGAGGTGCCCTGGAGGCCGCGGATTCAGGGCTGGCCGGTCGAGCGTCTCGCGGCGCCGGCTGGACCGCGTCCGGTAGCCGGCGTTCGCTGGGAGATGAATCACCCGGGTGCGTCCTCGATCGGCGGGACGGTGAGGTCCAGTTGGACGAGACGCTCGGGATCGACAAGGGCGTCGATTTGGGTGATCTTCCTGTCTGTGACAGTGAAGGCCATCACCGAGAACAGTCGCCCGTCCGGGGCGACGATGGCGCCCGCGGCGCCGTTGACGATCGCCGGCTTGACAGACGGGTAGAGCTTGGCGTAGGTGCGCGTGTGTCCGGCCACGGCCTCGGCGCCGCGGAGGAAGAGCGACGCCTCCTTGCCCAAGCCGGCATCGATCCGGAGCTCGACGTCGGGAGCGAGCACGGCGATGAGCGCGTCGAAGTCGCCATCACGCGATGCGGCGAAGAAGGCGTCGACGACCTCTCTCTGTCGCACGAGATCAGCGTCTGGGTCCGGAGCGCCCTGCACACGCCTTCGTGCGCGGCTGGCGAGCTGCTGAGCTGCCGCCTCGGAACGGTCCAGAGCCGTGGCGATGTCCGCGAATGGCACCGCAAACACATCGTGCAGCACGAATGCAAGCCGCTCTGAAGGCGATAGCGCGTCGAGCACGACCAGGAGCGCAAGCCCAACGGAGTCGGCAAGCAGCGCCTCCTGCTCGGGGTCGACGCCGTCGTGCAGGGTCACCACAGGGTCGGGCACGTGAAAGTCCGAGAGTTGCTCCCGTCGTGCCCGTCGAGAGCGCAGCATGTTCAAGCACACCCGCCCGACGACCGTGGTCAGCCAAGCCTGCATGTTCTCGATGCTCGCCGGATCCTGGTCGCGAATCCGAAGCCATGCTTCCTGCATGGCATCGTCGGTTTCGCTCACCGACCCGAGCATCCGATAAGCGACCGCACGCAGATGCGATCGGTGCTGCTGAAAACGCTCGGTCAGCCACTGGCCATCGTCCACCGTCAGCTCACCTCCAGGCGCTGAGAGACTGAGACTCTGTGCCGACGATTTCCAAACGATTACCGGATGCATCCGGGGTTGAAACGCCGGCGCTTGGTACCTCCCGCCCGGGGATCGCGCGTTGCGAGACGCTTGGGACCCGAGCGCGTGATCGCCACCAGTGCCGACCCAGCAGGATCGACGTAGCAAGCATCGCCCCGACAAGCACGGGGATCAGCAGCACCACGGCGGCAACGGCCATGAGTGCGAGCGACGGCAGAGCGAAGGGTGCAAGGATGACAATCAACAATCCCACACCCGTCACGAGGTCTAACATCTCGTTGAAGAGCTCGCGACCCGGGCAGGTCGTCCGGGACCGTTGACGAGTGGATCCGCCTCGAGTCCCAGCCTTCGTCACATGCGGGGCGGCCTCCCCGGGCGGTTGAATCGCGCATGGTCTTCACCAGTAGTTGTGGTAGGCGAGGTCGGCGATCAGGGCGGCCACGGCCAGCACCAGGAAGCTGACCGCTCCGGCGATCTGTGGGTCGTGCACTCGTATGTGTGCACTCAGCGCGCAGATGAAGTAGAGGACCAGGCCGATCGCGGCAGCCGTACCGAGCGCGGGCACTACGAAGCCCGCCAGCAGTCCGACCGCACCACACGCCAACAGGATCCCGAACGGAATCATCCATTTCTGCGACACCTGCACGTGGTCGGCGACCACTTTGACCGACTCGGCGCCGGCGAAGTTCAAGGAGGCGGCGTAGCTATTCGCCAGCGCCACGAGGATCGTGATTACGGGGTAGGCGATGTGCATACCCCGTAAGACACGCGCAGCGCGAAGAACCTGACAGGTCCGACTCGACCACAAGCGACCGGTGCGCGTGCTCTCACCCGCACCAGCAACACTTTCGCGTCGGTTCTGGCGAGCCGAAGCTTCTGCCGGACGCAGGAGCCACGCGAACGCCGTGGGCGGCAAATGCCTGCACCAGCACGACGGCGGACCCAACCCCCGCGTTCCAAGAGACCCCGTATTGGAGCAGAGCCGGCGGGCCCGCCGGAGCGGCGCGCGACGCCTACGCAAAATCGACCGGGCCGCACTGGCGGCGTCGGCGGGGCTGACGATCGCAATGCGCGCGAGAAGCACTCACTGCTCCTATGGGCTGAAAGGAGCAGCACCTCAAGCTTCGTCCTTTCGCTCCGTCGGATGGGCGTCAAAGAGCTGCCCCCGCACTCGCTGCTGAGGTTCGCGCGCCAGAGGCCACCGCTACGCCGGCTCTCGCATCGATCTCGCTTCGCTCGATGCGACCACGCGACCGCTCACCTGACCGCCCTCAACCTCCAGCAACAGACACACACTCCACGCACAGTTTAGGGACATCTTGCTCATTTGCAGGGAAATCGTGGGCCCGGCGAAGAAGCGCTCGGTCCGCGAACGTTGAAGCGCCACCGCTCTTGTTCACCTCCGGACCCGAGTTGCCGATGCGGTATAGGTGAGCACCCTCGAGGCAGAGCCCCGGCTAGCGGCGCCGGCAGCTGCTCGGCGTGTGGCCGGCCAGCACGCACGGCGGACGCACCGGAGCCTCTTCGTTCGCGCCGTCGCCGCGATCCTCTTCGCGCTTGGCGTGATCGCCGTGAGCATCTTGGCCTTCGGCCTGGGCTGGATCGTGCTTGGCGTCGAAGCCGTCGCGATCGCCGCGATGTACGCCGTCGACGCGAAGGCGACACCGCTGCTGTACCGATGGCGGCAGGGTGCCAAAGGCGAGGAGCGAGTTGGATGTGTTCTCGAATCACTCCGCGAGGAGGGTTGGTATGTCCTTCACGATGTCGACACCGGCCGTGGCAACATCGATCATGTCCTGATCGGGCCTGCCGGCCTCTTCACGATCGAGACGAAGAGCCATAAGGCCCGGATCAACGCGGCCGGGATCGATCCGCGTATGGCTCAAGCAGGCCTACGCCGAGAGCAAAACCATCGAGACGATCACGGGCTTCCGAACACGGGCCCTGCTCGTGTTCAGCAACGCGTACCTCACACCAGCTATCGCCGAGCGCCGGGGCGTAGTGATCCTCCCCTCGAGGATGCTCGCCCGCTATCTGGATCAGCGGGGCGGGACGATCCCACCGCAGCGAGTCGCCGAGGTGTACGAGCGGCTCGCACAGGCGCTCTCCGTCTAGCCGCCCGATCAAAAGCGTGTCCCGAACCGTGTCCCGAACTCGGGCAATTTCAACCTGCGCTAACTAGTAACAACTGCCCATCGACACGATCACAAAATCCCTGCAAATAGGAAACTGCAAAACCGGCAGGGCGTCGTAGCCCGGCGCTTGGAAGGTTCGATTCCTTCGCCGCGTCGTGGCTGGGACTGGGCGTCTCGTGGCTCTGCGCGTCCCCCGCGGCCCTCCATCTCACGTGTTTGTCCGACATCTAGCCGTTGATCACTGGCTCCGGCCACCCCCTGACGCCGGATCATCCGTCGGTGGATCGGCGGGATCGCCCAGCGCACGCCGGAGCTTGTCCGCCAGACCCTCGAACATCGGGTAGGTGCCTTGACCGTAGGCCTGGTGAATCGCGGGCCGCCACATCTCCCATCGTTTGATCAGGGTGCGGCCGAGGAGCAGCTTGATCAGTTCCAGGTCAAAGGCGCCGAGGCTTTCGAGCGCCGCGAGCTGCTCGAAGTAGTCGAGTTCTCGGAACAGGACGTAGGCCTCAGGGGCGTCGGCAGCGACGTAGGCGGTGAACGCGTCGCGCAGGTCATCGACTGACTCGAACCGATTGACCATCCGGCGCGTCTCCACGAGGGCGTCCTCGGTCCAGCGGCGAAAGAACTCGGCTGCCATCTGCGCCTCCCGTGTCCTGCGGGCTTCTCGGACCTGCTGGGCTCCGAACACCGCAGCACCGATGGCTCCGAGCAGGCCGAGGGCCAAGATCGAGGTGGCGATCGCGGTGACCTCGCCCCAGTCCACTGCCATGCCGAGCATGCTTCTGATCTCCGATCGTGCCGGGAGCGGTGTCGCTCATCGTGCACCTTAGGCCGGTGCGGTGGGTTGGTCAGACGCTGATGCGGTGGTGGAGGAAGACGACGCCGCTCTTGAAGCGACGCTCATTCAGGAGCTCGAGGTCCGCGCGCACGTGGTCAGGCAATGCGCGTTTGCCTCCACCCACCACGACTGGGTTGAGGAACAGCTGGCACTCGTCGACGAGCCCTGCCGCGATCGCCTGGCCGGCGAGCTCGGCACCACCTATCGTGATGTCGGATCCCGAAGACGATTTGAGCTGGCGGATGGCACCCGGGCTGAAGTTACGCTCGATTCGCGTTCTCGCGCTCGATGCAGCTTGGAGCGTCCGGGAGTAGACGATCTTCTCGGCCGCCCGCCAGATCTCCGCGTAGTCGCGGAAGACCGCCGACCCCTCGGGCCCGTTGCCCGCGGTCTCCCAGAAGGCCATCGTGTCGTACATCCGGCGGCCGTAGAGGTAGGTGGCGATCGGCCGCTCGAGGTCATTGACAAAGGCATGCACCTCCTCATCGGGTGCCGCCCACGCGAACTTGCCGTCTGTGTCCTCCACGTAACCGTCGAGCGAGGTGATCGCCATATAGATCAGCTTGGCCATACGACTCGTTCAACCTCCTCTCAGCCGCGGAACGGTGTCGTTCTCGTTGTACGAATCGCGTCGCCTGAGCGATCGTCGTCGTCGTGCGGGTCTGTGCCGCACTGCTTGAGACCGCTGTCCGGGGGGAAACTCATCGACGGCGCGCCGCTGGTCCTCTCGCCGTGATCGCCGCTCCCCCAGGCTCCGGCCGCGCTGCCAGGCGAGCACCCGCGACTAGCCCCGAGGCGTTCTTGCCCGCTCGGAACGCCGCCAGGTCGCGCCCGCGACACAGGGGTCGGCGCCCGGCGCCCCGGCTAAGCAGCGGGCGGGGCGGCGGCGGTGTAGATCGACTGCAACTCCAGGTACGCGGCGAGACCCTCGGGGCCCAGCTCGCGTCCGATCCCGCTCGCCTTGACGCCGCCGAACGGCGCGGCCGGATCGAGCGCGTAGTGGTTGATCCCGATCGATCCGGTCTGGACACGCCTCGCGACGGCGTCGGCGCGCTCCGGGTCGGCCGTCCACACGCTGCCGCCGAGCCCGTACTCGGAGTCATTGGCGATCGCAATGGCCTGATCGACGCCGTCGTAGGGGATCACCGCCAGCACCGGCCCGAAGATCTCTTCCTGCGCAATCGTCTGGCGGTTGTCGACGTCGGCGAAGATCGTCGGCTCGACGAACCAGCCACGGTCGAGCCCCGAGGGTCGGCCGCCGCCGGCGACCACCCGCGCACCCTCTGCACGGCCCTTCTCGATGTAGCCCTCCACCCGCTCCCGCTGGCGCGCGGTGGCCAGCGGGCCGACCTGCGTGGCGGGATCAAGCGAGTCGCCGACCTGAAGCGCGCCCGCGAGATCGCTGAACACGGTGAGGACTTCGTCATACCGCGAACGCGGTGTCAACACTCGAGTGCTGATGTTGCACGTCTGGCCGTTGTTGGCCAGCGTCGCGGCGAACAACGCCTCCATGTTCCCAGTCAGTTCGGCGTCATCGAGGACGATCGCGGCCGACTTGCCGCCGAGCTCCAACGTGACGGGGCGCAGCAGCTCTCCACAGCGACGCGCGATCGTGCGACCGGCAGCGGTCGAGCCGGTGAACGCGACCTTGTCCACCCCTGGATGCTCGACCAGGTACGCGCCGACTTCGCGCCCGGCGGGCACGATGTTCACCACGCCCCCGGGCAACCCGGCTTCGATGATCGCCTCGGCGAGGAGCAAGCTATCGAGCACGGTCTCCGGGCTGGGCTTCATCACGACCGTGCAGCCCGCCGCGAGCAGCGGTCCAAGCTTGAACAGAGCGAGCGTCTGCGGATAGTTCCACGGCACGATCGCCCCGACCACACCGACGGGCTTCGAGACGACACTCACGGTCCCGCCGAGCAGCCCCTGGCGGGTTTCCTGCAACGGCGTCTGCCGGATCAGACCCGCGTAGTAGCGCGCCAGCGCCGACGGAAAGACCGCCTCCACCTGCAGCGCAAAGGAGATCGGCATCCCGTTCTGCATCGAGACGCGACGCGCGACCTCCTCGCCTCGGCTCTCCAGAGCCCCCGCGAGCCGCTCCAGCGCCTGCGCGCGGTCCTCGACCGACCAGGACGACCAGCCACTCGGGTCGTCGAACGCCCTGCGTGCCGCGTCCACCGCCGCGTCCATGTCCGCTTTCGAGCCGTCCGGCACCGACCCGATGAGCTCCTCGGTGCTGGCCCCGAAGACCTCGATGCGGTCCGAGCCGTGAGGCTTGACCCAATCTCCGCCGATGAACAGCTCGTCGCTGTCCGTGGTCGTCTGGGTGCTCATCGGAGGACCTCCCGGTCGGGTTGTTCCACGCTCGGAGCGGCGCAGTCGCACCCTACTCCAACCGTGTCCGTCGGGAGGGCATCCCGAGGGCATCGGTTGGGGGTAGGCTGACCGGCCATGCCGATGCCCAAGCGGTCAAGTGTCGAGGACTTCTTCGCGCAGCTGACCGGCGTCCAGCGGCCGCACCTCGAGGCGCTCCGGGAGCTGAGCCTCGAGACCGACCCCGAGGCGCGGGAGACGCTGAAGTGGAACCTGCCGGTCTATGTCCGCGGCGAGAACACGAGCCTGTGGATGCTGCAGAACTTCAAGCACCACTGCTCGCTGCGCTTCCCGCCACCGTTCTTCGCCACCCAGAAGGCCGCGGTCGAGGCCGCCGGCTTCGAGGCCGGGGCGGGCTTCATCAAGCTCCCCTACGACCGCGAGCTGCCGGTCGAGCTCCTGAAGGCGCTGATGCGGGCCCGGGTCGAGGAGTACGCGGCGACCGGCGCCGGCTGGAACGACCGCTGAGCTGGCGCCGGTTGGTGCGCTTGGTGATCGACTCTCGAGACGCCCATCACGCTGCCTGCGCGGCCGTGGAGGACGCCGCCGATTGGTTGCGCCGCCCGTCCGGGACACCCGTGGCCTCCCAGGGGAATCCGTCAGGGTCGGTGAACGGCCCGGCATCACTGCCGATGGCGATGCGAGACGATCCGCTGCCCTCCGGGGGCACACCAGCGTCCTTGGCCAGGGCCCGCCGCTTGTAGAGCGCCAGCTTGATCTGGGTCGAGGCGGCGGCGAACTCGACGTACGTGCGGACGAAGCTCCTGGCCACCGTCAGGCCGCGCTCGAGGTAAAAGCGCTTGCTCGCGGCGACGTCCGTGGCTCCCAACAGGAGCACGATCTGGTCGATCTCCCGGGTGGCCGGCCCGGTGGTTCGCTTCGACGACGTCGCCACCTTCCAGATCGACCCGTCCGGGGCCTGCACGACGCCTCCATAGCCCCAGAGCGACTTCGCGACCGGCTTCAGCGAGGTCGCCCCGGCGTCGAGGGCGGTGCCGACGAGGCTGTCGACCGCAGGCGACGAGGCGACCACGAGCGACAGCGTGAACCCACGAAAGCCGGTGCTCGGCTCGTGCGCAGCCCGGAAATCCAGCACCTGAGGGCGCAATCCGAACGCTGCGGCGTAGAAGCGCTCGGCTGCCGCGGGGTCGGGCACATCGAGGATGACGGATTCGACGGAGGGTGCTGGCGGAAGGGGAGCTGGGTGAGAAGAGCCGGTCATGGTCACTCCTTGGTCGTGGGTCGCGTCGACCCTGATTGGCACGTGATAGTAGTCCACAACCATAGTCATCGTCAACTATTGTCCCGGTCCAATGATTGTGCAAAGCTGCAGCCCATGACGACACCGTTCGCGACCGACATCGAGTTGGCCGAGTTCGCCGGCCAGCTCTTCTTCCGGCTGTGGCGCGCCTCGCACACCCGCACCGCTGAGGCACTCGACTCGATCGGCCTCACGCCGGCGCTGTTCGCGCTCCTCAACGTGCTCGGCGCGCGCCAAGGCGCCATTCAGCAGCAGCTGAGCTCAGACCTCGGCATCGATCCGAGCGCGATGGTCAAGCAGGTCAGTGAGCTCGAGCAGGCACGGCTCGCCGAGCGCCGACGACGTCCCGGCGATCGACGCGCGTGGGAGGTCACGATCACGCCGAAGGGCCGACGCACCCTCGATCGGGCCAGAGGACTCGTCTCCCAGGTGGAGGACGAGGTCCTCGGCGGGCTCAGCGAGGTCGATCGCGGTCAGCTGCTGACGCTGCTGCGCCGAGCGCTCGCCTCAGCGCCTCCGCAACCTCTGTGGCGCCCCGGGGAGACGAGCTGAGCGGGGACGGCCCCAGCTCGGAGCGGCCGGCTCAGCCCTCGCCGGCCCCCGCGAACGCCGCATCGACGATGGCGTGCGCCGGCGGACCGTAGGGTGGGGCGAACGCCTCGATCAGGTCGCCCTCCCCGCGCACGAACACGCCGCGCAAGTTGGAGAACTCACGGAACCCCTCGACGCCGTGGTGGCGTCCCGAGCCGCTCTGCCCCACCCCGCCGAAGGGCAGCGAGGGCAGCGCGCCGTGGGCAGCCGCGGCGTTGACGCACGCCCCGCCGGAGGTGGTGCGGTGCAGGACGTCGTCGACCAGGGCCTCGTCCTTGGCGAACACGTACAGCGCGAGCGGACGCTCGCCGGCGTTGACGCGCTCGATCGCCTCGTCGAGCTCGTCGTAGGGCGTGATCGGGAGGATCGGCCCGAAGATCTCCTCGCGCATGATGCCCAAATCGTCGTCCGGATCCAGGACGAGGGCCAGCGGCAGCCGCCGCTCATCCGGGTCCGTGCCCGTGGCTTCCTCGAGCTGGCGAACATCGGCGCCGCGGTCGCGCGCCTCGGCGATCAGGCGCTCGATCCGCTCGCGGTGCCGGTGCGTGATGATCCCGGTGCAGCTCTCCGACGCGGAGAACCCGGGCATGGCGTCGCGCAGGTGCGCGAGGGCCAGCTGGGCGAAGTCCTCGAGGCGGGCGCGCGGCACGAGGCAGTAGTCGACGGTGATGCACATCTGCCCGCTCTTGATCGCCTTGGTGCCGAGCAGCTGCTTGACGGTCTCGGCGTCGATGCTGTCCTCGGCGACGATCGCCGGGCACTTGCCACCGAGCTCCAGGGTGACCGGGACGAGCTGCTCGGCGGCGGCCTTGGCGACCTGGCGCCCGACTGCGGGGCTGCCGGTGTAGAGCAGATGGTCCCAGCGCACCCCGGTGAACGCCTTGGCCAGCTCGAGTCCTCCGACGGCGACGTCCACGCGGTCGCGGTCGAACGTCGCACGAACCATGTCGCGCAGGAGCTCGGCGCAGGCCGGCGTGAAGTCCGACGGCTTCATGAGCACCCGGTTGCCGGCCGCCAGCATCTCGACCAGCGGACCGACCGACAGGTCGAACGGGAAGTTCCAGGGGACGATGTTGCCGACCACGCCCTTGGGCTGCGGCTGGACGAACGCCCGTGCCGACCCGAACAGCGTTGGATCGACCTCGCGCGGCTCGGCGGCCATCCACCCTTCGAGCCGCTCGGCGGCGTACGCGGCGCGTCCGGCGACCCCAAGCACCTCGATCAGGTCGGTGGCCACCGTCGGGTGCACGCCGAAGTCCGCGGCCATCGCCTCCTCGATCTGCGTGCGGTGGGCGATCACCATCCCGGCCAGTGCGCCCAGCAGCTCCCGGCGCTCCGCGAGCGTGGGGAAGCGATCGGCGCCGAACGCCTTGCGCTGGCGGTCCACCATCTCGTGCAGCTCGGTGATCGCCGCGGCGTCCTCGCCGGTGGAGGTGGATCGGTTCTCGACGATGGCCATCGCCCTCTCCTCGCTCGCTGGGATGTCGGACACTACTCCGCCGCAGAGGTGGTTCGAAACGGCCCCTGGCGCAGCCACCAGCGCGCGTGGTCCAGGAGGCGCTCGATCGAGTACCGGCGCGGATCGGCGAGCACCAACCGGGCGTACTCGTCGGACATCGCCGACAGGATGCGGGCGGTCAGCTCCGCGTCCGGCAGGTCGGGACTCCCGGCGACCAGCGGCGCCACCGCCGCCGACAGACGGGCCAGAGCCGCGGCTCGGCCGGCCGCCAGCGTGCGGCGCAGCGAAGGTGGCGCGCCCTTGGCCGGCATGAGGACCAGCCGCCACGTGGTCGGCTGGCTCACGACGGCGTGGAGGTAGGCATCGAGCGCCTCCAGCATCAGCGTGCGTGGCTCGCCCTGATCCAGCGGGGTGAGCGCGGTCTCGGAGAATTGGGCCAGGGCGCGGGAGATCTCACGTTCGATCACGGTCTCCAACAGCGCCTGGAGGTCCTTGAAGTGCAGGTACACGGTGGCGCGCGTGACGCCGGCGGCGGCGGCGATGGCTTCGATCGAGAGCCCGTGGAATCCCCGTTCGGTGATCAGTCGAGCGGCCACGTCGAGCAGCTGGTCGCGGCGGGCGATGGCGCTGAGCCGAACGGTCCGGCTGGGTTGCACCTGCACGTGGCGCAGGCTACCGTACTGACACGACCGTAAGTTACGTTGCCGTCAGGAGAATAGGATGCGGAAGGTGACCGGATGAAGGCCGTCGCGTGCCGCGCCGCCGAGCTCGAGTTGACCGAGCTCTCGCCCCAGACGCCCGAGCAGGGGCAGGTCACGCTGCGGGTGCTGCGGTGCGGGATCTGCGGGTCTGACCTTCACGCTCGCCACCACTCCGACGAGCTGGCCGACGTGCTGGCGGAGATCGGCTACGAGGACTTCATGCGCTCCGAGCACCGCGTCGTGTTCGGCCACGAGTTCTGCGGCGAGGTGGCGGAGTACGGCCCGGGATGCCGCCGGCGCATCCCTCCGGGGACTCAGGTCGTGGCACTGCCGATGATCCGGCGCGCGGGCCGGCCCCACGCCACCGGGCTCTCGGCCGCCGCGCCCGGTGCCTACGCCGAACAGGTGGTGGTGGAGGAGTCGCTCATGATGCCGGTGCCGAACGGGCTGTCCCCCGAGCTGAGCGCGCTGACCGAGCCGATGGCGATCGGCTGGCACGCGGTCCGCCGCAGCGAGATCTCCAAGCGCGACGTGGCGATCGTGATCGGCTGCGGCCCGATCGGCCTGGCCATCATCTGCCTGCTGAAGACGCGCGGGGTACGCACGGTCGTGGCCAGCGACCCATCGCTCGCGCGACGTGAGCTGGCGTCACGCTGTGGCGCCGACGTCGTCGTGGATCCCGGCGAGCAGTCGCCGTACGAAGCCGGTGATCGCGGTCACCTGAACACGCTGCCCGACGCAGTCGAGCTGGCCATCTCCACGATGGAGAAGCTCCGCCGCCTGCCCGTGGCCTGGCCACACCTATGGCGGACCATCGACACGCTGGGGATCAAGCCCAAGCGTCCGGTGATCTTCGAGTGCGTCGGGGTGCCCGGGATCCTCGACGGCGTGATCGCCGCCGCGCCGTTGTTCTCCCGCGTCGTCGGGGTGGGGGTGTGCATGGGCGAGGACCGCATCCGCCCCTCGATGGCGATCAACAAGGAGATCGACGTGCGCTTCGTGGTCGGCTACACCCCGCTCGAGTTCCACGACACGCTGCACATGCTGGCCGAAGGCAAGATCGCGGCCGCGCCGCTCGTCACCGGAGTGGTCGGCCTCCCCGGGGTGGCTTCGGCGTTCGATGCCCTGGCCAGCCCCAATCAGCACGCCAAGATCCTGATCGACCCGCAGAGCACCGCCGCGGAACCCACGGCCCCGGAGGCACGATCGACATGACCGAGCAGCGAACAGCGAACGACGTCGAGCCGGCCGCCCGCGGGCGCAACCCGTTCGACCAGGCCGGCGTGGAGCGCGGTGGTGACGGTGTGGCGCGCTACACCGAACTCCCCGACTCGCTCGTGCACCTGCTCCGGGCGAGCGTCGAGCGAGATCCGGCCGCCCGGGCGATCGCCGAAGTCGGTGGAGAGGCACTCACCTACGGGGAGCTGTGGGACCGGGCGGCGCGAGTGGCCGGCGGGCTCCGGGCGACCGGCCTGGAGCGGGGAGATCGCGCGGCGATCCTGCTGGCCAACGGCGTCGACTGGGTGCTGGCGTTCTGGGGAGCGCAGCTGGCCGGGCTGGTCGCGGTGCCCGTGAATACCCGCTTCAAGGACCCCGAGGTCGAGTACGTGATCTCCGACTCCGGCGCCCGGCACGTGTTCCGGCCCGACGTGGCGCTCCCGGATGGGGAGCCGGTCACGGTCGACGACCTGCAGCCCGACGATCTGGCCGCGATCTTCTACACCAGCGGCACGACCGGCTTTCCCAAGGGCGCGATGACCTCGCACGCGAACTTCCTGGCCAACGTCGAGAACGCCATCCGCTGCGTCGGCATCGACCGAGCCGAGGGTCCCGAGCTGGCGACGCTGATCAACGTACCGCTGTTCCACGTCACCGGCTGCAACAGCCAGCTGTTGGTGATGACCGCGCTCGGCGGCCGGACGTTCATCCTGACCAACGCCCTCGACCTGGACGGCTTCCTGCAGACCGTCAGTCAGGAGCGCGTCCAGATGCTCACCTCGGTCCCGGCGATCTACCACGCGCTCACCCGGCATCCCCGCTTCGCCGAAACCGACCTGGACCACGTGCGCTGGGTCTCCTACGGCGGGGCGCCGATCGCCGCCAGCGCGGTCCACGGGATCATGCAGGCGTTCCCCAGGGCGCGCGTCGGCAACGGGTTCGGCCTCACCGAGACCGCGTCGCTGACCTCGTTCCTGCCCCATGAGGACGCCGCCGAGCACGCCGACTCCGTCGGCTTCGCGATGCCGGTGGTCGACCTGGCCCTGCACCAACCCGACCCGACCAGCGGCGTGGGCGAGCTGCTGGTGCGCGGCCAGAACGTCGTGCGGGGGTACTGGAACAAGCCCGAGGCCACCACCGAGACGTTCGTCGACGGATGGCTGCATACCGGCGATCTGGCCCGGATCGACGAGTCGGGCCTGCTGTACATCGTCGACCGGGCGAAGGACATGATCAACCGCGGCGGCGAGAACGTCTACTCGATCGAGGTCGAGGCGGCGCTGGCCGGCGCGCCCGACGTGGTCGAGGCGGCCGTCGTCCCGGTCCCCGACGACATGATGGGCGAGAAGGTCGGGGCGGTGATCGTGCCCGGTCCGGGATTCGATCTCGATGCCGTGATCGCCCACGTGCGGGAGCGAATCGCCGACTTCAAGGTCCCGCAGTACGTGGCCCTGCGCCAGGAGCCGCTGCCCCGCAACCCGGGCGGCAAGGTCCTCAAGGCCCAGCTACGCGAGCAGACCGCATGGGGCGACCCCCTGCGCTAGCCACCACCGAACCGTTCACCACCCACACGAGGAGCGAGGCGCATGGGCATCGTTGCCGCCAGGCAGTTGGACATCACCCAGACGAACCGGGCGGTGCAGGAGCTGATCGAAGTCACGGAGAACCCCCGGCACCGCTATCTCCTGCAGGCCTACGACCGTCACCGCAACCTCGAGCACGCCGGGCGCTACGCGGAGATCTTCGCGCCCGAGATGACGGTCGAGCACCCGGTGTACCGCTTCAACATGATCGGGCAGCCGCCGATGCAGCTCGAGGGGCGCGAGCAGGTGGAGCCGCTCTACGCCTACTGGGCGCAGAGCAACCAGTCGGTGTTCTACAACGAGACCGAGACGGTGGCGGTAGGGGACTGGATGGTGGTCAGCACGATGGTCGGCTACCAGCAGATGCTCGGCTCAGACCTGGCCGCCGCCGGCCAGGAGGTCGACGCGGGCGCGGTGTACCTGCTGCGTGGCCGGGTGGCGATGGTGTGGCCGTACGACGAGCGCGGCCGGCTGGTGGGGGAGAACGTGTGGGAGTACGACCCCTCGGAGCACGACCTCATCAAGCTCGAGCCTGACGAGGTGCTTACCACCGAGCAGGCTGCCGCCCTGCTCGACCCCCACATCAAGCCCCTGCCGCCGTTCGACGACAGCCTGCTCCCCGCCAGCGCGCGTCGGTAGACGACGCTCGCCACCACCGTCCGGTCGCTCGTTCAGCGCGCGGTGAGGCGCTCCCAATTGCCGTGGGCGATCTTCTCCCGGTCGGCCGGATCCAGGTCGGCCTCCTCGAGGAAGCGGCGGGCGGCTCCGCCGGACAGGGGGATGTACGGATAGTCGACGGAGTACATGACGCGGTCGATTCCGACGACCTCGAGCGTCCAGCGCAGATACCGCTCGCTGAGGATCCCGCTACCGGTGTAGAAGACGTTGTGGCGGAAGTACTCCTCCAGCGGGCGGTCGAGCTCGAGACCCATCCGCGGATGGATGTAGAGCGGCACGTGCAGCTCGGCGGCCGTGCGGTAGAGCTCGGCGAGGTCCGGCTGGTCCATGTTGCGCTCGCCGGTGCGCCCGCACAGCATCGCCCCCTGCATTCCCAGCTCGCCGATCCCGCGGCGCAGTTCGTCGGCGGCGGCTCCGGGATCAGGTGTCGGCAGCGTGGCGAAGCCCTGGAAGCGGTCCGGATGCTCGGACACCGCGGCCGCGATGGCGTCGTTGGCCTCCCGCGCCACAGCGAGTCACGCCGGTGCGGGCTCCGCCTGTCGCCCCCGACGAGCCCGCAACGTCCCACGGTCAACCAGAGGGCATGAAAGCGCCGAGCGTACGATCACGCCATGAACGAGAACCTTCGTGTTGAGCGTGGCTGGATCATCATCGACGCCAGCCGTCAGGATGACGGCGGGATCCAGCTCGGGACGGGCGGCGAGATGCGGTTCAGCCCGTTCGAAGCGGTGTCTGAGCGCCGCAACGCGCAGATCACCTGGGGGCACATCCTCCAGGCGTCGGTGCAGCGCCTGGCGTTCTGGCGCCGCTGACTCCGGCGCATCACGATCGCGGGAGTGGAGCACGCGGCGGAAGCTAAGGTCAGGGCATGAGGGTGATCGGCCTGAGGACGCCCCCGATCCGTCGCCCGGCCTGCTCCCGGCTGATCGGACTCGCCGGCGGAGCCGCCAGCTCGGCGCTCCTGCCGACGCTATCCGGACACCCGACCCGGGCCGGCTGAGCCCGGCCGGCGGTGCAGAACGCCGACATCGCCGACCGGCTTGACGCCTACGCGGCGGTGCTGGAGCTGGGGGACGCCAATCCGTACACGCTCCGTGCCTACCGCCGCGCGGCCGAGACGGTTCGCCACAGTGCCGTGCCCGTCGCCGACCTGGTGGCGGCCGGCCGGGGCCGGGAGCTGCGGGGCATCGGTCCGGGGATCGACGCGCGCCTGCGCGAGCTGGTGGCCAGCGGTCAGATCGCCGAGCTCGCCGAGCTCGAACGCGATCTCGTCCCCGACCTCGTCGGCCTGTGCCGGTACCTCGGCCTGAGCGCCCGGCGCGCCATCGACATCTCACGCGCGCTCGGCATCCGCACCGCCGCCGAGCTGCGGGAGGCCGCGGCCGCGGGCCGGCTGCGTGACGTCCCCGGCATCGGCCCGAAGATCGAGGGGCAGGTCGTCTCGGCACTGGCGCGGGAGACGGAGGCGCGTTCCCCCCGCGGCATGTGGCTGAACCGGGCCGGTGACCTGATCGACGGCATCGCCCGCGCGGTGAATGCCGAGACGGCCGGCGACGTGCGGCGCCGTCGCGATTCCTGCCACCGCCTGGCGATCGTCGGGGCCGCCTCAGAACCCGCCTCGGTGCTCGCACGCTTCGCCGAGCTGCCCCAGATCGTCGCGGTCATCGAGCAGAGCGAGCGCCGCGCCGTCGGGGTCACGGTCGACGGGGCACCCGTCGAGCTGACGGTCGCCGAGCCCGATCGATTCGGCACGGCGCTGCTTCGCGCCACGGGATCTGCCGAATACGTCAGCGCGCTCGAGCCCCTCCCCCCAGGCCGCGACGAGGCGGAGGTGTATGCCGCGCTGGGCGTGCCGTGGTGCCCACCGGAGCTGCGCGAGGCGCCGTTCCGCGGTGAGCCGCCGCCCCTGATCGAGGTGGGGAGGATCCGCGGGGATCTGCACTGCCACACGACGTGGTCGGACGGCCGGGCGTCCGTCTCCGAGATGGCCCGGGCCGCCCGAGACCGAGGCTACGAGTACCTCGCCATCTGCGACCACACCCCCGCGGTGGGTGCGGTGCAGGGGCTCACGCCCGATGACGTCCGCCGCCAGGGTGAGGAGATCGCGGCAGCCAACCAGGAGCTGGCACCGTTCCGCGTGCTCCGCGGGATCGAGTGCGACATCCTGCCCGACGGGCGTCTGGATCTCCCCGACGACGTCCTCGCCGAGCTCGACTGGGTGCAGGCCAGCGTCCACGGGGGGCAGCGGATGGCCCAGCGGGAGATGACCCAGCGGGTGGAGGAGGCGCTGCACCACCCCGCGGTGCGTTGTCTCAGCCATCCGACCGGCCGGCTCATCAACCATCGCCCGGAGAACGCGCTGGACCTGGAGCGGATCTTCGAGGTCGCGCGCGCACAGCGCGTCGCGCTCGAGGTCAACGGCCTGCCGGCCCGGCTCGACCTCAGCGGCGAGCACGTGCGCGACGCGCTGCGTGCCGGTGTACGGATCGTCTGCTCGACCGACGCACACTCTCCCGCGGGCCTGGAGAACATGGGACTGTCGGTCGTCACCGCCCGACGGGGCTGGGCGACCGCCGAGGATGTGCTCAACAGCCATCCGCTCGATGCGCTGCTCGCGCGGTGATCTGCGGGCGGCATCGGGGATATGTTGTGCTCGCGATGCACCGCGCTGGCGGACAGCTCCTCGGGGTGCTCGGGCTGACCGCGGCCGCGCTCATCGCCGCCCAGCCGAGCGCGGCGAGCGTCGCCTGCGGCGTGCGCTTCCCCGCCCGCGTCGCGTCGCCGTGGCCGTCGATGCGCCACGATGTCGGCAACAGCGGCCAGGGCACGATCGCGGCGAGCTACCACGGGGATCGACCGTGGTCGTTCACCACCGGCGCCGGGCTGTTCATCACTCCCGTCATCGGGGGCAACGGTGTCGTGTACTTCGGCTCCGCCGATCACGACTTCTACGCGGTCGGGCCGGGCGGCCGGCTGTGCTGGAAGCTGCGGACCGGCAACATCATCGACGCCGCGGCGGCACTCGACTCCGCCGGGCGCACGGTGACGATCGGCTCGGGTGACGACTACCTCTACCACCTGAACACCGACCCGCGGGCGCACCGGGTGATCTGGCGTTACCGGGCCACGCATCGACCCGCCACCGGTCAGCTGGTCGATTGGTGGGAGGGCGACGTCGCGTTCGGCCTGGACGAGAACATCTACACCGGGAACACCGGAGGGGTGATCTACTCGTTCACGCCGGGTGGTCGGTTGCGCTGGACGTTCGCTGCCGGCAACTCGGTCTGGACGATGCCCGCGTTCGGCCGGGGCGGAACCACCTATTGGGGATCGGTCGACCGCAACGTGTACGCCCTGGACGCGAGCGGTCGCATGCTGTGGAGTGCGCCCACGCTCGGCTTCGTCGTCTCCTCGCCGGCGCTCGGCTCGGACGGGACCGTCTACCTGGGCTCGTTCGACTCCAAGCTCTACGCGCTGAACCCCGTCACGGGGGCGACGCGGTGGACGTTCGGCACCCAGGACCACATCTACGGCTCGGCCGCCCTGGCCCACGATGCCCAGGGCGACACCACCGAGATCTACGTCGCCTCCACCGACGGCTCGGTCTACGCCCTCAGCCCGGCCGGCAAGCTGCTGTGGTCCTACGACACCGGCGAACCGATCCGCTCCTCGCCGGTGCTCGGTCCGGCGCCGGCCGGAGAGCACCGCAACATCCTCTACGTCGGATCCTCGGACGGGTTGCTGTACGCGCTCGATGCCGACACCGGCCGCCGCCGCTGGTCGTTCAACACGGTGGCCGGCGACCCCATCCTCCGTGATCGTCACGAGCTCAACAGCTCGCCCGCGCTGGGGCGCAGCGGCGTCTACATCGGCAGCGAGGACGGACACCTGTGGTACGTCCCGTACGACTACTGCCTGCACCGGGCCGACCCGCGCTGCAGCACGGCCCCGGGGACTCCGTACCCGGCGAACTTCAGCCGCGTGCTCCCCGTCAGCTCGGGGGGAACCGTGGGGAGATCGGGCAGCGAGGGACCGGTCCCCGACGCCAGCGAGATCACCGGGCGGCTGATCGTCCGGCAGGGCGGCAGCACCGTGTACGCCTCGATGCTGCCGAGAACCGATGCCGGATCCCTCGTCCGCGTCCACCCGTCGTTCGGCTTTCAGTCCGCGCTGTCGGGCGACGGCCGCTTCCTCTTCATCACCCCCCAATCGTTCCTGGCGCCGGCGACGACGTACCACGTCTTGGTGGCGGGGAAGTGGGGCGCGGGGGCGGCGCGGGAGGCCAACTACAACACCCCCGGCACGTGGACCCGCTACGGCAGGTTCGGCGACACGTTCAGCTTCCGAACCGCGCCCGCCGCCCCGGCCGTCCTGCCCCTGCGCCGGCCGGCGGACCGGGTGACGACGCTGGAGCTCCGGCGGCTGGCGCTTCCGCTGCCGGCCTTCCTCACATCGGTCAACCAGATCGGCTTCGACAGCTACGTCCTGCTGATGGGCGTCGTGTCGATCGGTCGGCCGGGGGCCGATGGCCGGGGCCCCGTCCTGCTCTGGAGCGCCCAGGCTCGGCAGACGGCAGATGGTGCCTACCAGGTCGATCCGCACGGTGTCCTGGTGTTCCCGCTCGCGGGCTACTACCGCGGCAACTCGTTCATGCTCTCGGTACAGGGGGCGACCCTGACCTTCAGCTTCGGCCAGGTCCCGCTGCAGCAGCTCGACATGGACTTCGCCCTCACCCCGTCGCTGCACAGCGAGCCGGGAGCCGGCCTGTTCGCCCGAGCCCGATGCGCCGCGATCCCCAACTATGGCCCGGTGGCCTACCTGACCGGCCTGTGCAACCCCGGGGGCATCCTGGCCGCTGCCGGGACGTACATCATCGATCCGTACCGGTCACCGGCTGGTCGCTCGGCCACCAGCAGTGCCGCCACGATCACCCCACCGGACGAGCGGCCCCCAGGCGTGGCGGTCGCCTCGATGAGCCTGCGCCGACCCTCGGCGGCTGCCCCGGGATCGGTCACGGCGACGCTCCGGCTGTCCGGCGGCGTTCGCTACCCAGGCGCCGACCACCGCCTGGGCGTGCTGCTCGTCGATTCCGCCGGTCAGCCGCTGGGCGTCGACTACACCGCCCAGACCACCACCACCGATTCGCGGGGGGACATCGTCGGGGTCACGCTGTCGATCCCGGCCGGAACGGCGATGCCCGAGCACCTGCGGGCGTACGTGATGAGCGACGTGTTCCCGCTGGCGCAGCGACAGCTGTACTGAGACGCCGGCTCCCCTAGCGGGTTAGTCGGACGCGCTCAGGGCGGCGACTCCCTGGCCGGCCGCCAGCAGCGCCGTCCCGGTGACGAGTGCGCTGGTCAGCCGCGGGAGCTCACCGCTCCGGCCGGCGAGCGCGCCCGCCACGGCGTCGGCGACGTCGCAGGCGATGCCGATCCGCAGCCACATGTCGCGTTGGCCGCCCTCGCTGCTCAGCAGCCCGTAGGCGAGCGCGACGTCGCGCACCCCGAACAGCCGCGCCAGGTACGGCGCCTGCGGGTTGCCGGCGACGTCGAGTCCGAACAGGCGGCCGGTGAGACGCGGCGCGAGCCACGACCCGGCGCCGATCGCCGAGCGGCTGGCGACGAGGCTGGTGACGAGCTGGTTGCGGTTCATGGGCGCCGACCGTACCGCGGAGGACCCGTCGCCGTCACCGTGCCGCGCGTACGCCGCCTGACTCCCGCCCGATGCAAACCGCCACCTCGGGCCGCCGGACCTGATAGAACGCCCCGATGCTCCGACGCTCGCTGACGCTCCTGGCGCTCCTCCTCCCGCTCCTCGTTCCGGCCACCGGCCGCGCGAACAGCTCCGACATCGCTCGCTACGTGCTCCCGCCCGGGAACTACGGCGGTCTTCCCGAGAACGCGCACTCGCTCGACCAGCTCCCGCTGTACTCGGGGCTCACCCCGCTGCGGCGGAACGTGTCGATGAACGACGTCTTCCACTTCTACCTGCCGATGAACTTCGAGCCGATCGGCGCGACGACGATCGAACCAGTCGGGCGCAACGACGTCACGGTGACCTACGACTCCTACGGGATCCCCCACATCAAGGGCAAGACCCGGGCCGGGATGATGTTCGGTGCGGGCTGGGTGATGGCCCGGGACCGCGGCTTCCTGTTCTCGTTCGGCCGCGAGCCGGCTCGGGCGGCGGTAGCGGACATCCCGGGACTCGATGCCTTCTCGCTGGTCACCAGCGCGACCCCCTTCTATCCGAGCGCCGAGACGGAAGATCTCGTCACCCAGCAGCGCGCAGAGATCGTCCGGGCCTACGGGGCCGAAGGCCGCCAGATGCTGACCGACATGACCAACTACGCCGACGGGGTCAACGCGTACTACTACGCCAACCACCTGGCGTTCCCCGGCACCGGCAAGCCGTTCACCGCCAACGACATCATCGCGGTGACGGCGTTCATCGGGTCGATCTTCGGCAACGGCGGCGGTGCTGAGCACGAGAACTCGAACTTCCTGGCCCAGCTCAACCAGCGCTTCGGTGCCCGCCGCGGCTACGCGCTGTGGAACGACGCGATGGAGGCCAACGATCCCGACGCCCCGACCACCACGAAGAAGGTCTTCAACTACCCGACGCTGACCGGCGGCAAGGTCACCGGCTCGATCGTCGTCGACCCGAACTCGCTACAGCTGGTGCCCAATCCCGCCACCGGCGCCGCCCGCGACGCCGAAACGCCCCACCGTCACGCATCGAACTGGCAGCTCGTGACCAAGCAGCGGTCAGCCACCGGTCGCCCGCTGGCGGTGATGGGGCCCCAGCTTGGCTACTACTACCCCGAGATCGTCTACCAGGAGCAGCTCCAGGGGCCCGGAATCGATGCGCAGGGTGTGGCGGCCTCCGGCATCGGGCTCTACCTCCTGATCGGCCGCACCCGCGACTACGCCTGGAGCCTGACCACCGCGAGCAACGACAACGAGGACGTGTTCGCCGAGCGGCTCTGCCTCCCGGGCGGCGGCCGCCCGACACGGGCCTCCCACTACTACGTGTACGACGGGCGGTGCCGGGCGATGCCCATCTTCGACGCCGGCAGCCTGGCCGGCAAGGAGATCAAGTTCCCGATCACGGTCAACGGGCCGGTGATCGGCACCGCCACCGTCCACGGCTGGCCCTACGCCATGGCCCGCAAGCGGACGACCTACGGCCAGGATGGCCTGTCGCTGGCCGCGCTCAAGGCGATGACGGAGGGCCGAGCGAGCACGCCGCAGAGGTTCTTCCGGTACGCCAACCGGTTCGGCTTCACGTTCAACTGGGGCTACGTGTCCCGGACGTCGACCGCGTACTTCTCCTCGGGCCGGCTGCCGATCCGGGCGCGCGGGCTCGACCGCCGGCTGCCGACACTCGGCAACGGCAAGTACGAGTGGCGCAGCTGGCTGCCAGAGCTCGCTCACCCGCACGACATCGGCGGCCCGCACGACCTGCTGCTCAACTGGAACAACAAGCCAGCGCCCGGGTGGATGCCGGGCGACGACCAGCACCTCGGCATCATCCAGCACGTCGAGCTGTTCGGCCCATGGCCGGCGCACCCCCACATCAACGATGTCGTCGGGGTGATGAACCAGGCCGCGACCCAGGACGAGACGGGCGTGCTGGCGTGGCCGGTGATCCGGACGATGCTTCGCCGCAGCCCGGCCCCGAGCTCGCAGGCGGCGAACGCCGTCGCGCTCGTCGACACCTGGCATGCCGCCGGCTCGCCGACCGTCGGTAACCCGGCCGGCGGACCGATCCCGTACGCCGGGGCGGCCATCCTCAGCGCCGCGTGGCCGCACATCTTCGCCGCCGTGATGGGACCGCGGTACGGCAGCCTGCTCGGGACGTTCGAGTCGCTGCTCGGGACCGATCCGTCATACGTCGTCAAGGACCTCAAGGACGACCTCGGCCAGCATGTGCTGGCGCCCTACTCGATGCGCTATTGCGGCAAGGGGAACGTCCGGACCTGCGCGAAGTCCCTGTGGGCCGCGGTGCAGGCCGGCGTCAGCGACCTGATCCGCAAGGACGGGAGCAGCGCGCTGAGCTGGCGGATCGACCAGGGCTTCACCAGCTTCGTGCCCGGGCTCATCCCGACGACGTTCCCGACCACGAATCGTCCGACCTACCAGCAGGTCATCTCGCTCGCTCCGAAGCCGTAGCGGACGACCGTTGCGCAGCACCCGTCCGGCCGGTTATGGTGCCGCCACGCGCTCGGGGCGACGACATCTGATCTGGCGCCTGAGCGCCGGGGCGATCCTGGTGATCGCGGCGGCCGCGCTGGGGCTCGGCGGCCTGAGCGGGGGGCGCTCGACGCCGCGAGCAGTGGCGCGGGTCCTGCCCTGCGGCGGCGGCGACGGCTGTGCGACGGTGCTGCGCGGCATCCACAAGATCCGCCACGTCGTGATCATCATGCAGGAGAACCGCTCCTTCGACACCTACTTCGGCACCTATCCGGGGGCGGACGGGATCCCGATGCGCACGGCGTCCGGGCCAGGTCGTGCGTGCCGGACCCGCAACGCGGGTGACTGCGTCAGCCGCTTTCACACCACCGCGGACGAAAATCTCGGCGGCCCGCACGAGGCCAACGCCGCCACCGGCGACATCGACGGCGGCAAGATGGACGGGTTCATCAACCAGGCCGAGCACGGGCGCCAACATCTGCCTCGGCAACCCCAACTCGCCCGGCTGCGACGTCGCCGCGCCATCCCGACAACGTGATGGGCTACCACACCGCGCACGAGATCCCCAACTACTGGTCCTACGCGCGGCACTTCGTGCTCGACGACCACATGTTCGAGCCCAACGCCTCATGGAGCCTGCCCGCGCACCTGTACATGGTCTCGGAGTGGTCGGCGCGCTGCAGCCACGAGCAACGCCGTCGAGCTGCGCGACGCAACATCGAGGCGCCGCAGTTCCCGCCGGACTTCAACAACCCGCACGCACACCCCGCCCGACTACGCGTGGACCGATCTCACCTGGCTGCTGCACCGCAGCACGTGAGCTGGCGCTACTACGTGATGACGGGCACCGAGCCCGACTGCGAGAACGCCAGCCAGACGACCTGCAGCCCGGTGGCGCAGAACGCCAAGACGCCGGGGATCTGGAACCCGCTGCCGTACTTCGAGACGTCAAGCAGGACAGTCAGCTCGGCAACATCAAGTCTCGCTGACCAGCTTCTACCGCGACGCCGCCCGCGGGACGCTCCCGGCGGTGTCGTGGATCACGCCGAGCGACCGGTCTCCGAGCATCCTCCGGCCTCGCGTGAGCACCGGGACAGACCTACGTCACGCGGCTGATCAACGCGATCATGCACAGCCGCGACTGGGACAGCACCGCGATCTTCCTCTCCTGGGACGACTGGGGCGGCTTCTACGACAACGTCAAGCCACCGCGTGGCGGACGCGTACGGATACGGGCTGCGCGTCCCGGCGATCGTGATCAGCCCCTACGCCCGGCGCGGCTACATCGACCACCACGTCTACAGCCACGACGCGTTCGTGAAGTTCATCGAGGACGACTTCCTCGGCGGCCAGCGCATCAACCCGCGCACCGACGGCCGACCCGACCCGCGGCCCGACGTGCGGGAGAACAGCCCGCTCCTGGGCAACCTGCGACAACGACTTCGACTTCAAGCAGCGCCCCCGGCCGCCGCTGATCCTGTCCGCCGCATCCGCGACCCGGACACTAGCGCCCGGTGCCGGCGGTGCAGGTCAACGGCGTCGTCAGGCGCTTCGGGTCGACGTGCGCCCTCGACGGCATCGACTTGACGCTCGACGGAGGGTGAGGTCCGCGGGCCTGCTCGGACCCAACGGCGCCGGCAAGACGACGCTGCTGCGGATCCTGTTCGGCCTGGTGCGTCCGGACGCCGGATCGATCGAGCTGTTCGGATCGGCCGCTGTCAGCGAGCCGGACCGCGATGCGCTGGACCGGGTGGGCGGGTTCGTCGAGGATCCGACGCTTCTACCCGTACCTGTCCGGGCGGCGCGAACCTCGAGCTCGCTGGCCGAGCTGGACGGCGGTGGCGCGGCAGCGGTCGCGATCGACGCCGGCGCTCGAGCGGGTCGGGCTGGCGGCCCGGGGCGGGGATCGGGTGAGCGGCTACTCGACAGGCATGCGCCAGCGCCTGGGGATCGCCGCCGCCCTGCTGCGCGCGCCGCGACTCCTGCTGCTCGACGAGCCGACAGCCGGTCTGGACCCGGAGGGGGTACGGGACATGGACGCGCTGCTGCGCGAGCTGTCGGCGCGACGGGGTCGCGATCCTCGATCAGCAGCCACCAGATCGGCGAGGTGGAGGACGTCTGCGACAGCTTCACCGTGCTCCGCCGGGGTCGCGTGGTGTGGGACGGGTACGGCGCAGCGCTGCGGGCGCAGGCGCCGGCCTCGGCCTACCGTGCGCTGACCAGCGACGATCCGCGGGCGCTGTCCGTCGCCCGAGCGCCAGCCCCGGCGTCGAGGCCGAGCCGCTCTCGGACGGGCGGCGTGGCGGTCACCGTGGCCGAGGCCTGCTCGATGCACTCGTGCTGGCGCTCGCCGCCGCCGGGGTGGCGGTCCGCCGCCTGGAGCTCGTCGATCGGTCCGCTGGAGTCGCTGTTCTTCTCGCTCACCGAGGGCCCGAAGTCGACGTGGGCCCGCGCCGCGAGGCGCCGTCGGACGGTCGCCGGGAGTCCGGCGGAGATCGCTCCGCGCCGAGGCGTCGCCCGCCTGCGCTGGGCGCGCACGGAATCCGCGAGGTTTCGCGTCGAGCGGCGCAAGCTGGCGGCGCAGTCTCGATCCGGCTGCTGGCGCTCGTCTGCGTGCTGGCGCCGTTCGTGTTCGCGCCATCCTCAAGGTCCAGAGCGGGAGCCCGAGCGACACGCTGTACGGCGGCTGGGTCCACTCCTCCGGATTCGCCCTCTCGCTCGTGTTGCTGTCGTTCTCCGGCTCCTGGGGCTTCCCGGTGATGGCCGGGGTCGTGGCCGGCGACCTGTTCTCCTCCGAGGATCGCTACGGCACGTGGAAGCTGGTGCTGACCCGGTCCTGCAGCCGAGGCCAGGTATTCGCCGGCAAGCTGCTGGCCGGCGCGGCCTGTTCGTCGTCGGCCTGGTGCTGCTGACGGCGGTCGCGAGCCTGGTCGCCGGAGTCGCTGCTGATCGGCGCGCACTCGCTGTCAGCCTCAGCGGCACGCTGCTCTCCCCGGGCACCCTGCTCGGGCTCGTGCTCGTCGCCTGGCTGTTGTGCCTGCTGCCGGCGCTCGCCTTCGGCGGACTCGCCGTGCTGTTCTCGGTCACCACGCGCAACGGGATCATGGGCGTGATCGGCCCGGCGCTCGTGGCGCTGGCCATGCAGCTGCTGCTGCTCGTGGGCTCCGGGATCTGGGCCCACAGCTGCTCGCGGGCTCGGCGTTCAGCGCATGTGGCACGGGCTGTTCACCGCCCACCGCTACTACGGGCCGCTGGTCGTCGGTGTCGTCGTCAGCCTGGTCTGGATCGCTCGCCACGGTGGGCATCTCGTGGCGGCTGCTGCGCCGCCGGGACTTCGCCGGGCCGCCGGTGGCCCGGCGGCAGGGTTGGGTCAGGCCGGTTCGCGCTGGCCGCCGCGCTGACCGCGGTCGTGGCGGTGCTGGCGTTCGCCGGCAACTGGGGGCCGAACGGGCGTCACCCCCGCGCGCCTGCAGACGAGCATCACCCCGGCGTTCGACCAGTTGACCCTGCTCCAGCAGCGCGAGCTCGGACGAGACGTTCCTCCCGGCACGCGAAGCTCAACGTCATGCCCACTGTGCAGCCGGCGCGGCAGCACCCCACGCGGACCGGGCGACTGGGTCTGCACGCTCAGCGTCGTGATCCCGGCCGCCGGGTCGCTTCCGCCCGGAGCCGACGGTCGTCAGCTACGACGTCAGCGTCCAGCCCGACGGGTGCTACAAGGCCCAGTCGCCGCCGGCGTTCATCGGCCAGCAGCTGATGCGTGATGCTCACGGCCACAGCGTCGTCAACCCGCTGTACACGATCTACGGCTGCTTCGATCCGCTGTAGTCAGAGCACCCCGCGGATGAAGTGGGACGTGTCGGCGAGCACCTCGTCGCGATTGGTCTCGTTGAAGATCTCGTGGCGCGCCTCCGGGTAGTGGCGCGTCGTCACCTCGGCCTCGCTCAGCAGGTCGATCAGGCGGCGTGAACCCTCGAGCGGGACGAGCGAGTCGGCCGTCCCGTGCTGCCAGAGCACCGGTCCGCGGATCCGGCGGGAGTCGAGCGCCGAGTCGAGCAGGGCGGCGGCCAGCGCGGCCAGGGTGGCGCGGCGAAAGCCCCCGTGGTAGACGAGCGGGTCCTCCATGTACCCCCGCTGGACGGGCTCCTCGCGGGAGAGGACGGTCGGATCGATCGGGATCACCGGCAGGGGCTCCAGGGCCAGCAGGCCGGCGGTTCCGGGATTGCCGACCAGAGGCGCCGAGAGCACGAGCCCCGCCAGCTCGACGCCGTGCCGCTGCGCGTACCGCGTGGCGACCAGGCCCCCCATCGAGTGGCCGAGGAGCACCAGGGGCAGCTCCGGGTGGTCGCCGCGCACCGCCTCGATCACGAGGTGGAGGTCCTCCACCACCGGTTCGAAGTCGGCGATCAGGGCGCGCTCGCCCTCGGAGCGCCCGTGGCCGACGTGGTCGGCGCCGACGACGGTGGCGCCGTCTCGGCGCAGCGCAGCGGCCACGTGGTCATAGCGGCCGATGTGCTCCCCGTAACCATGGGCGATGGCGACGAGGTGGCTGGGCTCGGGGCGATCCCAGACCTGGACGTGCAACCGCCCGCCGTGGCCGGCGAGGCTTCGCTCGCTCACCGACCACCCCACCGGGAGCCGGCCATCAGCCGCGCACCAACTCGACGATCCGCCGCCGGGCGCCCGCCCCCTCCCGGGTGGGCAGGAGCGGGTACACGTGCGGCATATCCTCCGCGCTCACCACCTCGCACGCCACCCCGGCGGCGGCGCAGGCCCGCGCGAGGCGGAGGCTGTCCGGGTGCAGGAGGTCGGCGGTGCCGGTGAACACGGCGATCGGCGGCAGCCCGTGCATGTCGCCGTGGATCGGGCTGACCCGCGGATCGTCCAGGGGCAGCTCGCCGGCGTAGACGCGGGCCGCCTCGGTCAGGCCGGGGATGGCGAGCATCGCGTCGCGCGGCGCCAGCGCGCGCACCTCGGCGGTATCGGTGGCCACGTCGAGCCACGGCGCGATCAGCACCAGCCGCCGGGGCGTCAGGTTGCGATCGCGGAGGGCCTGCGCGACCGCGAGCGCCAGACCGCCGCCGGCGGAGTCGCCCATCAGCACGAGGCCGTCCGCGCCGTTCTGCTCGAGCAGATCCGCGGCCAGCTCGGTGGTCCCCTCGACCGTGCGCGCCACCCCGGCGACCGCGCCGAGCGGATAGATCGGAACCGTCGCCTGCGCCGGCGCCCGCTCGACGACCCGACCCAAGAACCACCAGTGCCAGAAGCTGATCTCGTTGATGTACGCGCCGCCGTGGAGGTAGAGGATGTGGCGGACCGATCGCCCCGAACGCGGCTCCAGCTCGTACACCGGCCAACCATCCCGGCGCCGCAGCTCGACCGTTGCGCGGCGGTCGAGTCGCCGCGGGGGCGCGAACTTGATCGGACGGACGGCGCGGTCGGCGATGTACCGCCGCGTGCCGGCGGCATCGGCGAACAGTCGCCGCCCCCCGCTCAGCGGCATCACCACGCGCGTGATCAGCGTGTTCTCGAGGCTCACCAGTGCACACCGCGCGTCAGCTCGGCGAAGGCGCGTGCTTGCGCGCCGACTTCCTGATCGCGCCCATCCTTCTGGCCCCGCGCCGCGGCGGAGTCCTCGAACAGCCTAAAGCCCTGGTTGCGCACGCGGTCCATGATCATCGGACTCATGGCGTCGGCGAACGATGCGATCTGGCCGAACGGCGGACTGACCCGCCGCGGGCGGCGGACGATCGCCTCGCACAGCACGTCGGCGGCGTCGTCGGGGGTGAGCACCGGGAAGCGCTGGTAGATCGTCGTCGCCTCGATCATCGGGGTGCGCACGAGCGACATGTGCACGGTGCAGAAGCGGACGTTCTCCGAATGGGTCTCGGCCTGCCAGGCGTCGCACAGCATGTCGAGCGCCGCCTTAGAGGCGATGTAGGCGCCGAACCGCGGCACCCGGGTGAGCACGCCGATCGACGAGACGTTGATCACCGTGCCGAACTCCCGCCGGCGCATGCCCGGCAGCAGGGACAGCATCAGCCGCACCGGCGCGAAGTAATTCAGCTGCATCGTGCGCTGGTAGTCGTGCATGCGCTCGTAGGAGAGCTCGAGCGAGCGGCGGATCGAGCGCCCCGCGTTGTTGACCAGGATGTCCACGCGCCCCACGTCGCCCTCCACCGCGGCGGCCATCTCGGCTACGGCGTCGAGGTCCGCCAGGTCGCACGGGTAGACGTGCGCCGTCCCCCCCGCCGCCTCGATCCGCTCGGCCGTGGCCTCGAGCTTCTCGCGGCCGCGGGCCACGAGCACGAGCTCGCCGCCGGCCGCCCCGATCTTCTCCGCGGCGACCGCGCCGATCCCCCCCGACGCGCCGGTGACGAGCGTGACCTTGTCCCGCACGGAGTCCTCGAGGCTGTGACCGACCAGGGCGTCGATCAGGTTCAGCGGGTACAGCGGCCGGTTTCGCCCGCTGGCGCTCGGACGGTTCAGCGCGTGCGATGCCGCACCGATCGGCTTGGCGATCAGGTCCAGCGCGGTTTTGGCTGGGTTCATGGCCTCGGACTTCCCCTCTCGGGTGACGACGATACGCGGCGTTGCATATCACAGCCGAGGGGAGCGTCAGCCGATCCAGCCTCCCGGCCCGCCGCCACCGCCGTACCCGTAGCCGCCGCCGTAGCCGCCGTAGCCGTAGCCACCACCAGCGACCGGAGCCGTGGTGCTCCCGCCGTAGGTCACCGTAAACGACGACCCGTCGGCGGACACCGCCCCCGGCGTTCGGCGCCGGGCGAGGCGGTGGGGACGGTCCAGCTCCCGGCGACCCGGGAGAAGGTCTTGCCGGTTATGAAGCTCCGCAGAGGAAGTGAAGTTCTGTCGGTCAGCCCAGCTCGAGGCCGGTGACGAGGTGCTCCGCGATGGCCAGCGACGCCGTCGCTGCCGGCGAGGGAGCATTGCGGACGAGCAGCATGCCGTCGCGCCGAGACAGGCGAAAGTCGTCGACCAGGCTCCCGTCGGGATCGAGTGCCTGCGCCCGCACTCCCGCCGGAGCCGGCCGGACGTCCCTCGCGCGCAGCTCGGGCACGAACGTCCGGGCCGCGGCGACGAACGCGCGCCGCGAAAACGCTGCGGGCAGCTCGCGGACCCCGGTGCGCCAATGCCGGCGGATCAGGCGCCGGAGGGCGGGGGCACGCATCAGGTCGCCGACGTCAGCCGGCGTGAGGTCTCGCCGGCGATAGCCCTCCCGGGCGAGTGCGAGCACCGCGCTGGGCCCGAGGTCGACTCCCCCATCCACCCGGCGGGTGAAGTGGACGCCGAGGAACGGCAGCCCGGGATCGGGCACCGGATAGACGAGCCCGCGCACCAGATGGGATCGTTCGGCGACCAGCCGGAGGTACTCACCCCGGAACGGCACGATGATCGGATTCGGCCCGTCCCCGGCCAGCCGCGCCACGCGGTCGGACTGCAGCCCGGCACACACCACCAGGCGGTCGCAGGCGACTGTCTCCCCGGTCCGGCTGGTGATGCGGATCTCGCCGCGCACGCGGTCGATGCGGCTGACCTGGAAGCCGAACCGGACGTCCCCGCCGGATCGTTCCAGCTCGGAGCCGAGCGCGCGGGCCACGGCGGCGAAATCGGTGACGGCGGTGCGCGGCGAGTGGAGGGCGGCGCGACCGCGGACGTGTGGCTCGAAGTCGGGCAGCTCGCGGGCGGACAGGCGCCGCAGACCGGGCACGGCATTGGCCCGCGCGCGGTCCTCGATCGCCGCGAGCCGCGGGAGCTCGGTCTCGTCGCGCGCCACGATCACCTTGCCGCACTCGAGGTAGGGCAGCTCGTGCGCGGCGCAGAACTCGCGCAGGAGGCCGGCCCCGCGGCGGCAGAGCACCGCCTTCAGCGAGCCCGGCGCGTAGTACACGCCTGCGTGCACGACCCCGCTGTTGTGGGAGCTCTGGTGGCGCGCCGGCGCCGCCTCCTTCTCGACCACCGTCACCTGCACGGTGGGCGTGACCTCGGTGATCCGTCGTGCGACGGCGAGCCCGAGGATGCCGGCGCCGACGATGCCGACGCGCATCCGACGAGGGACCGTTTCAGCGCGGCACGGCGATGCCGTGCCGCAGCATCCGGTGCCGGCCGATCAGGACGAGGAGCACGTACCGGCCAGGCGGCGGCATCCCGGCTCGCACCCGGAGCACGACCCTCCGCCGGGCCGCGCCGACATGAGCGAGCCGGACCAGGCAGACGAGCTTTCGATTCCGTGTCAGCTCGACCGTCACGTTGGTGGCCGTGGCGCCGCTGGACGACAATCCGACGACGATGCCGTGCTCCCGGCGCTCGACGGCCAGGCCGCGGAAGCGCAGGTGCGGCGAGGCAACCGGTGGCGTGGGCGCCGGAGGCAGCGGCGTCAGCGGGTTGCCCGCTGGGATCTGGCTGCAGCGGTTCGTGGCCGGCAGACCGGCATAGCGAGCGTCGAGGAACGTCAGCGCCTCGGCCTCGAACGGCACCGCTGCGGTGTAGTGGGTGTCGCCGTTGTAGACCTCGAAGTCGACCGTCACGCCGCGGGTGCAGTACTCGTGGGCGAGCTGCTGGACGTCCCCGGCGATCATCACCCCGTCGCCCCCGTCGCCGCGGTTGCCGACCCGCATGAGCAGCGGCTCGCGGGGCGCGGCCGTCCGCCCCATGATCGAGTCGTTGAAGATGCGGACGAAGATCGGCACCTTCTCCCAGTCCTGGTACTGCGGCTTGAGCATCTTCTCGAACGTCAGCCCGGGATATCCGGCCTCGTTGATGCATCCCTGCTCCACCTGGGCGGCCACCTGGGCTCCGTAGGGGCTCAGGTAGCGGGTGAAGTCGATCCGGTACGCCCGGGCGAGGCCGATGCCGACCGCCGGAATCGCGCCGGCCCAGTCCGAGCTGCCGTCGATGTAGTGCAGGGTGTGGGTGAAGTCGACCGGGATGCCGCCCTCGGCCACGCCGATCAGGTGGAGCTCAGGCGCGTAGCTCGGCTGGAGCTCGCTCGCCCACTCGCTGGCGATCGACCCGCCCGAGTACCCGATCAACCCGACCGGTGCCTCGCTGCCCACGCCGAGGACGTGCTCGGCGGCGCGGATCGCGTCGAGCGTGCCCTGGCCGGACTCGCGACCGGCGCCGAAGTCGTCCGTCTCACCTTCGTAATCCGAGGTCACGATGGTGTAGCCCTGGTTGAGGTAGGGCAGCATCAGCCCCTCCTCGAGACCCGGTGAGCCGGAGCCGTTCTGCAGCGTGTACGACGGGCGGCAGGTGTCCGCCACCCCGTCGTAGAACGTCTGGTAGGAGAGGAGCTTGACCCCGAGGCTCGCCGCCGGCTTGATGACCGTGGCCACGGTGGCGCTCGGCTGCCCGAGCTGATCGGTCGTCCGGTACAGCACCTCGAGGCCGGCATACGGGGCCGAGGTGCCACCGCCGTTCACCTCCACGCTGCGCGTGCGCAATACGGCGCCCGGCGCGAGGTTCGTCAACGAGCCGGTCCAGCGATAGAACGGATCGGCCGTCGGCCGGGTCGGAGCAGCGACCGCGACCCCGGCTCCGGCCAGCAGGCCGGCGGCCAGCAGGCCGACTGCCAGCACCAGGCCGGCGCCCCTTCGCCTCATCCTGCCCAGACGGTGCACGGCGCTCCTCCCACGCTCATCTGGCCTGGACCGTAGCCAACGCCGGTTCGGCGCGCGCCGGACCCTCCTACCGGATTCTCACCCGCTCCTTCGGTTCGTCTGACGGAGCGCGACGAGGCTCGGGGGCTCCGCACACCCCGCGACCTCAAAGGAGCACGCATGCGGAACATTCGACGGAAACTGGTCATCCTGCCCGTGGTCGGCGCTGCGGCCATCGGCAGCGCGACGATCGCCGACGCGGCGACCTCGACCAGCACCACCACCACGACGAGCTCCACCACCAGCGCACCGGCCGGCGCCAGCCACGCGCCGCCAAGCGGTCAGGCGCCGCCGAGCGGAGGCATGCCCGGCGGGTGCGCCGGCCATCACACGGCCGGAAAGGCGGCGGTCCCGGGTTCCGGCGGACCGGGCGGCGGACCGGGCGCATCGAGCGGCGGGACGGGAAGCGCCGGCTGACCTCGACCGACCATCCAGGAGTCCGCACGACGGGAGGGCCGGTGAACGCCGGCCCTCCCTCGTTCTCCGGGGCCGGCTCACGGTTCTCTGTGCGACGCCTTGCCGAACCCTTCGACGGCTTCTACGTCGCTCCGACACCGGCCGGCGACGGTATCCGCAGCCCCACACCTCGATCGCGAGACCTCACATGACCACACTGAATCCTCCACCCACGCTCCCCGCGGCGCCCCCGGCCACCGGGCTCGACGTCGAGATCGTCATCCCGGTGTACAACGAGGAGGGGGCGCTGGCCCGCTCGGTCCTGCGGTTGCACGACTTCCTCTCGCGCCGGCTGCCGTACCGGTGGCAGATCACGATCGCCGACAACGCCAGCACCGACGCCACCCCGGAGATCGCCCAGACGCTGGCCGCCACCCTCCAGGGCGTCAGGCTGCTCCGCCTGGAGGAGAAGGGGCGCGGCCGAGCCCTGCGAGCCGCCTGGTCGGCCAGCCGCGCTCGGACCGTCGCCTACATGGACGTCGACCTGTCGACCGATCTGCGCGGGCTGCTGCCGCTGCTGGCGCCGCTGCTCTCCGGGCACAGCGAGGTGGCGATCGGCTCCCGTCTGGCCCGGGGGGCCCAGGTCACCCGAGGCGCCAAGCGCGAGTTCATCTCCCGCTCCTACAACCGGATCCTCCGCCTGGCGCTGCGCGCCCGGTTCAGCGACGCCCAGTGCGGGTTCAAGGCGGTCCGCGCCGATGTCGTGCCGCGTCTGGTGCCGCTGATCGCGGACGAGGGCTGGTTCTTCGACACCGAGCTGCTCGTGCTCGCCCAGCGGGCCGGGATGCGGATCCACGAGGTGCCGGTCGACTGGGTCGACGACCCCGACTCGCGCGTGGACATCGTGGCCACGGCGCTGGGGGACCTGCGGGGCGTCGCCCGGCTGGTAGCGGTCGCGCCCGGTACGCGGTTCGCGGCCATCGGCGCGGTGTCGACGTTCGCCCACGCCTTGCTCTTCCTCCTGCTCGCCGAGGCCCTCGGCCCGTTGGCCGCCGTTGCCGTGGTCCTGGCGCTGAGCGCGGTGGTGCTCGTGGCCGCCACGCTGGCGGCGACCCTCACCCGCCACATGGCGCTCGCCACCTGGATGTTCCGCGACCGACGCACTCGACCCGACCGCCGCTCCACCTTCCCGACCCCGAACCTGCAAGGACATTGACATGAGCACCACGACGTTCCCGCAGCCCATCCGGCTGCCCCCCCGGCGGCCCTCCGCCGTCCGGCTGCGCACGCTGGCGCGCGGCCGGGCCGGGGACCCGGCCTGGGCCCGGCCCGCGCTGATCGGCCTGCTCGTGGTCACCGCCGCGGCCTACCTGTGGAACCTCACCGCCGCTGGCGAGGCCAACAGCTTCTACGCCGCGGCCGTCCAGGCCGGGACGAAGAGCTGGAAGGCGTTCTTCTTCGGCTCGATCGACTCCTCGAACTTCATCACCGTCGACAAGCCACCGGCGTCGCTGTGGGTGATGGCGCTCTCCGGACGGCTGTTCGGCTTCTCGAGCGCCAGCATGCTCATCCCGCAGGTGCTCGAGGGCGTGGTGTCGGTCGGCCTGCTGGCGAGCATGACGAAGCGGTGGTTCGGCGCCGGCGCCGGCCTGCTGGCCGGCGCCCTGCTCGCCCTGACGCCGGTGGCCGCGCTGATGTTCCGATTCAACAATCCCGACGCGCTGCTCGTCTGCCTGCTCGTCGCCTCGGCGTACTGCCTGGTGCGGGCACTGGAGCGCGGTTCCACGCGCTGGCTGCTCGGTGTCGGGATGCTGATCGGCTTCGCGTTCCTGGCCAAGATGATGCAGGCGTTCCTCGTCATCCCCGGGTTCGCCCTCGTCTACCTGCTGGCGGCCCCGACGCCGGTGCGCCGGCGGATCGCCCAGCTGCTGGCCGCCGGGGGCGCCGTACTGCTCAGCGCCGGCTGGTGGGTTGCCATCGTCGCCCTGTGGCCGGCGAGCAGCCGGCCGATGATCGACGGCTCGGCCAAGAACAGCATCCTCGACCTGATCGTCGGCTACAACGGCCTCGGCCGGCTGACCGGCGGGAGTGGACCCGGCGGAGGAGGAGGAGGCAGCGGCTTCAGCGGGCAGACCGGGCTGCTGCGGCTGTTCGACGACCTGATGGGCGCCCAGGCGTCCTGGCTGTTGCCGGCGGCGCTCGTCGTGGTGGCCGGCGGACTGGTGTGGCGCCGTCACGCACCGCGCACCGACCGCACCCGCGCCGCGTTGCTGCTGTGGGGCGGCTGGCTCATCGTCAGCGGCCTCGTGTTCAGCTTCGGCAGCGGCGTCATCCACACGTACTACACCGTGGCCCTGGCTCCGGCGATCGCCGGGCCGGTGGCGATCGGCGCCACGCTGCTCTGGGCGCGGCGGGACCGACTCGCCCCCCGAGCGATCCTCGCGGGCGGCGTCGGGCTCACCGCCGTCTGGTCGATCGTCCTGCTCGGGCGGACATCGTCCTGGCAGCCGTGGCTGACGCCAGTCGTCGGCCTGACCGCGGCGGGCGCCGCCGCGGCGCTCCTCGTCCCGGCGCGGGCCGGTGCCCGGGTCCGGACCCTCGGCGCGGTGCTCGCGGCCGTCGCCTGTCTCGCCGGCCCCGCCGCCTTCTCGGTGCAGACGCTCTCGACCGCCCACACCGGCAGCGTGCCGTCAGCCGGACCGGCATCCGCCGGCGGCGGCATCGGCGGCGGTCCGGGGGGCGGCGGTGCTGCGAGTGCCCGCTTCGTCGGCGGCCCCCCGCCTGGCCACTCGGGCGCCTTCCGGACTGCCGGCAGTGGCTCGGTCGGCGGCGCCACGAGCTCGGCACTCGTCGCGGCCCTGAAGTCGGGGACCTCGAGCTACCGCTGGGTCGCCGCGACCTCCGGCTCACAGAGCGCCGCATCGCTCGAACTGGCCAGCGGCGGCTTGCCGGTGATGGCGATCGGCGGCTTCAACGGCCAGGGCGGGAACCTGACGCTCGCTCAATTTGAGGCGTACGCCCGGGCGGGCGACATCCACTACTACATCGCCTCCGGCCAGGGCACCGCGCACGGCATGGGTGGTCCGGGCGGCAGCGGCTCGACGAGCGCCATCACGCAATGGGTGAAGGCCCACTACGCGGCGCGGACGATTGGCGGGCAGACGGTTTACGACCTGACGCAGCCCGCGGCCTGAGGCTCCAGGGGGGCCCTCGTCCCCGGCATCGTGGCCATCCGCCAACATCCAGCGACGGTGCGACTGCGGGCCCTGGGATTCGGAACAACCGAGTTCGACGAGCGGGAGCGACGGCGAGCGCTCCCGCTCGTGCTGCTCGCCCTCACGTTCACGACGGGCGTCATCGACGCCGTCAGCTACCTCGGCCTGGGCCGGGTGTTCACCGCCAACATGACCGGCAACGTCGTGCTGCTTGGCTTCGCGCTCGGCGGCGCTCCGGGCTTCTCGGCTCCGCGGAGCCTGCTGGCGCTCGGTGGCTTCGCACTCGGAGCGGTGATCGGCGGCCGCCTCGCGCGGCGACTCGGTGATCGGGCCTTCCCCTGGCTCGCCGCCGCGCTCAGCGGCGAGTTCGTCCTCACGCTGGCGGCGGCGGTCGCGGCGCTCGGCACCGGCGGCGCGGCCCATGGCGCTCAGCGCACCGCGCTCATCGTGCTCCTCTCAGTCGGACTCGGCATCCGGAACGCAACCGTGCGCAAGCTCGCGGTGCCCGATCTGACGACCACCGTCCTGACGATGACACTCACCGGCCTGGCCGCCGATTCGCCGCTCGGCGGAGGGGACGGCAGCGGCTCGCTGCGACGCGCCGGAGCTGTGCTGTCGATGGCGCTCGGCGCTACGCTCGGCGCCGTGATGGAGCGTCATGGCCTGTTCGGACCCCTCCTGGTCGGCGCCGCCCTGGTGCTCGTCACCCAGGGGAGCTACCTGACCCATCTCCGGCGGTCCGGATGAGCGTCGAGCGACCGACCCTGTACGTCTGCCACGGTGACGACGGCGGCCCCCGCTTTCACCCATGTCGCCGTGTCCAGGAGGCGATGCGCGCCGCCGGGATCGAGTACGACAAGGTCATCGCCGGCCACGGCAACCCGGTTCCCTTCCTGCGTCGTGGCTCGCGCCAGGAGCTGCGCGCCGCCACCGGCAGCGAGCAGCTGCCGGCACTGAAGCTGGCCGACGGCACCGTGCTGACGCACTCGCGCTCGATCCTCGCCTGGGTGCGCGAACCGGGCTGACGGCGCGGGCGGCGGGCAGGGTGGGCGCGCCCGACCCAACTCGTAGAGTCTGATCTCGATCGAAATGGTTGAGTCCCCCCCGCCCATCCGTGCCCGTTCGGCTGACGCCCAACCGCGGCTCATCGAGGTCGCAGCGTGAGTACCGGCGGCCGCCGGGAGCCGGCGGACCGGCACGTCTCCCAGCTCCGCGCGCTCGAGGCGGAGGCGGTGTTCGTCATCCGCGAGGTGACCGCCGAGCGCAGCCGGCCGGTGCTCCTGTTCAGCGGCGGCAAGGACTCGATCGTGCTGCTCCGCCTGGCCGAGAAGGCGTTTCGGCCGCTGCCGGTCCCCTTCCCGGTGATGCACGTCGACACCGGTCACAACTTCCCTGAGGTGATCGAGTTCCGCGACCGACGCTGCGCCCAGGCCGGACATCGACTGATCGTGGCCTCGGTGCAGGAGTCGATCGACCGCGGCCGGGTCCAGGAAGCGGGACAGAACGCGTCGCGCAACCGGCTGCAGACGGTGACGCTGCTCGACGCCGTCGAGCACAACGGCTTCGACGCCGCGTTCGGCGGGGCCCGACGCGACGAGGAGCGTTCGCGGGCCAAGGAGCGAGTCATCTCGGTGCGCGACGAATTCGGGCAGTGGGAGCCGCGCGCCCAGCGGCCCGAACCCTGGTCGGTGTTCAACACCCGGATCCGCCGCGGTGAGCACATCCGCGTCTTCCCGCTCAGCAACTGGACCGAGCTCGACGTGTGGCGCTACATCGCCGCCGAGGAGCTCGAGCTGCCGGCGATCTACTTCGCCCATCGCCGGCGGGTGCTCGAGCGCGACGGGATGTTCCTGGCGCAGTCCCCCTGGATCACCGCCGAGCCGGGCGAGACGGCGCGTGAGCTGAGCGTCCGCTATCGGACGGTCGGCGACATGACCGTCACCGGCGCCGTCGCCTCGGAGGCGGCCGACGTCGCCGCGGTGCTGGCCGAAACCGCGGCGGCAACCATCTCGGAGCGAGGAGCGACCCGCGCCGACGACCGCACCTCCGAGGCCGCGATGGAGGACCGCAAGCGGGAGGGGTACTTCTGAGCGCCGCCGAGCGGGACCTCGTCCGCCTGGCCACGGCCGGCTCGGTCGACGACGGCAAGAGCACGCTCATCGGACGCCTGCTACTCGACACCGGCTCGCTGCTGGCCGACCATCTCGATGAGGTGAGCCGACACGGCGGGCCCGACCTGGCGGCTGTCACCGACGGGCTGCGGGCCGAGCGTGAGCAGGGGATCACCATCGACGTCGCGTATCGCTTCTTCGCCACCGAGCGGCGGTCGTTCATCCTCGCCGACACCCCTGGTCACGAGCGCTACACCCGCAACATGTTCACCGGCGCCTCGACGGCGGACGTCGCGGTGGTGCTCATCGACGCCCGAGCCGGAGTGCTGCGCCAGACCAGACGACACGCCCACATCTCGGCCCTCGTCGGCGTGCGCCACTTCGTGTTCTGCGTGAACAAGATGGACCTCGTCGGCTGGAGCGAGGCGCGGTTTCGAGAGGTGACGGATGAGATCGCGGTGCTCCGCCAACAGCTCGGCATCGCGGACGCGGTGGTCATCCCGATCAGCGCTCTGTACGGCGACAACGTCGCCCGAGCCTCGGAGCGGACGGCGTTCCATCCCGGCCCGACACTGCTCGGGTACCTCGAGGCCATCGACATCCAGGCCGAGCGCGACCTCGGGCACCTCCGCCTGCCGGTCCAGTGGGTCGGCCGGCCGGCGGACGGAGGTGACCGGGTGTACGCCGGCCGCCTCGAGAGCGGAACCCTGCAGCCCGGCCAAGCGGTGACGGTGCTGCCGACGGGCACCGTCACTCGCGTCACCCGCGTGGACAGCCTCGACCCGCACGCCGAGGTGGCGGTACCCCCGCTGTCGGTGACCGTGACGCTCGCGGATCAGCTCGACGTCGGCCGGGGCGACATGCTGGTGGACGCCGACGCCGGAGAGATGCCCCCGGCTGCCCGCGACCTCGAGTGCACGGTGTGCTGGATGAGCGAGACCGACTTGCGGGCCGGGCTGCGCTTCGCGCTCAAGCTGACGACGCGGACCGTGCGGGCCACCGTCCACGCGCTCCACGATCGGACCGATCCGGAGACACTCGAGCGCCAGAGCGATCCCACCGCGCTGCAGCTCAACGACATCGGACGGGTGACCCTGCGGACCAGCGCGCCCGTGTTCGCCGAGCCGTACGCGCGCAGCCGGTCGACCGGCGCCCTCATCCTCATCGACGAGGACACGAACGACACGGTGGGCGCGGGGATCGTCTGCGCCGCCCGGGAGGCTCCCCCTGGCGGCCCCGTCCGCCGGGACATCACCTGGCATTCGTCGGCCCTCGATCGGGCGCAGCGCTGGTCGGCTCTCGGCCAGCGCGGGGCGACCGTCCTGCTCACCGGCCTGCCCGCGTCGGGTAAGTCGACGATCGCGGTGTCGCTGGAGCGGCACCTGGTGGAGAGCGGTCGAGCCGCCTACCTGCTCGACGGCGACAACATCCGCCACGGGCTGTCGCATGACCTTGGGTTCACCCTCGGAGATCGTGCCGAGCACATCCGCCGGGTGGGGCAGGTGGCACGGCTCCTGGCAGACGCCGGAGTGGTGGCCGTCGTCTCGCTCATCTCGCCGCTGCGTGCCGATCGGGAGCTGATGCGCCGCGCCCACGGCGAGGCGGACCTGGCGTTCGTCGAGGTGTTCGTCGACACCCCGCTGGCGGAGTGCGAGCGCCGGGATCCGAAGGGGCTCTACGCCCGCGCCCGAGCGGGCGAGATCAAGGACTTCACCGGCATCGACGCGCCCTACGAGCCGCCCGAGACGCCCGAGGTCCACGTGCGGACCGGCGAGACCCGCGTCGAGGGGGCGGTCGGCCTGATCCTCGCCGAGCTGGGATTCTGACCTGATCGATGTCCGACCCCGTCCGCTTCGACCTCCAGTCGCACTCCGTCCAGTCCGACGGGGCGCTGGCTCCCGCCGCCGTGGTCCGCGCCGCCCGGAAGGCGGGCGTCGAGCTGCTGGCGCTGAGCGATCACGACACGGTCGACGGGGTCGCCGAGGCGCTGGCGGCCGGGGCGCAGGAGGGGATCCGGGTCGTGCCGGCGGTCGAGATCTCCGCGCTGTACGGCGGTGCCGAGGATCTCCACATCCTCGGCTACGGCATCGACGCCGCTGACCCGGGCCTGCTCGACGCGCTCGCCGGCTTCCGCGCCGACCGGGTGACGCGGGCCGAACGGATGGCGGACGCGCTGTCCGAGCTCGGGTGGAAGCTCGACCCCGAGGGGATGCGCCAACGCCGTGCCGCCGGGCGCTCGATCGGCCGGCCGCATCTCGCCGCCGCGGTGTTCCAGGCGCCGGAGAACGGCAAGCGCCTCGAGCGCGAGCGGCTGCCCACCGCCTCAGCGGTGCTCGAGGCGTACCTGATTCCCGGCGCACCCGCCTACCGGGGCCGGACGCATCCCACCGTCGCCGAGGCGACGGCGGTGATCCACGCCGCCGGCGGGGTCGCCGTGTGGGCCCATCCGTTCTGGGACATCGACGATCCGGTGCGCGTCCGGCAGACGCTCGCCACGTTCGCCGCGCAGGGGATGGACGGGGTGGAGGCGTTCTACGTCACCCACGACGCCGACCAGGTGCGCATGCTCGCCGGGGTGGCGGCCGAGCTCGACCTGCTGACCACCGGCTCCTCGGACTTCCACGGCCCGGATCATCCGATCTTCTCGCGGTTCCGCGCCCATCAGCTGCACGGGCTGACGCCGCGCCTCGGGCCCGTCGGCTGACCCGCCGCGGCGGTTACGCCGGCTGGACCGCCTCGGCGGGAGCGCCGCGCGCCGAGGCCGCCGCGGTGGCGACGTCGGTGGCGTACGTGTGGCGGGCGCGGAAGAGGAAGACGCCGGCGGCGGCGAGTGCGCTCAGCATGAGCAGGAAGGTGATCTCCAGGCCCCGGGCGGTGCTCGGCGAGACGGCGCCGAAGTGGGTGCCGATCGGCGCCTGGGCCGGCACGATGCCGGCGATCAGCTGGGACAGCCCGCCGAACAGCAGCGGCGCCACCGCCTGGGCCAGCGAGCGCAGGAACGTCCGCGCGCTCTCCGCGCGACCCCACAGGCCGGGCGGCATGATGTCGAGCCGAGCGGCGTCGAGCGGGGGGTTGGCGGCCGAGATGAACGCGGCGCCGGCGGTGTCGAACCACAGCGCCGGGAACAGGTGGGTGCCGAGGAGGCCGGGGATCATCACCACCACGGCCGCGAAGTAGCAGACCGTCGGCACCCAGATCCGAGCGGTGAGCACGCCGGCCCGCAGCAGCCGGTCGGTGAGCTGGCCGGAGATGAGCGTGCCGACGAGCGCGCCGAGGACGAGGATGCCGAGGCCGAGCTCTGAGGTGGCCTGCCCGACGTGGTAGTGGCCGCGCACGAACAGCAGCGCGAACGTCTGGAGCCCGGCGAAGAAGAAGTAGCCGAGCGAGGAGCTGATGATGAGCAGCAGGTTGGTCGGGATGCGACAGCGAGTAGCGCACCGCGTCGGTCAGCCTCATGCGTCTGCGGATCGGCGGTCAACACGAGCCGGGGGTCGGCGTCGATTCCGCGCTGCTCGGCCGCCGCCTGCACCAGGTCGTGCACCTCGCCCGGCGGCGGGCTCGGCGATCGGCATCTCCCCCGGGGCGGTGGCCGGCGCAGCCGACAGCTCCTCCTCTCCCGGTGCGAGCCAGCTCTGACCGCCGCGCGCGGGCTCGGGCACGGTCCGCCACAGCGTGCGGGCGAGCAAGAAGCCGGGCAGCGCCAGGAGCACGAACGCCGCCCGCCAGGAGATGAGCTCGGCCACGGTGCCGCTGACCATGAACCCGGCGGCGGTGCCGAGCGCCTCGCCGCCGAGGATGAAGGAGTAGATCCGCGTCCGCTCGCGGGCCGGGAAGTAGTCGCCGGTCAGCGAGGCGATCGCCGGGCCTGCCGTGGCCGTCACCGCGCCGAGCGCCACCCGGTAGAGGAGCAGGTGCCAGTACGACCCGGCGAACGCGGCGGCCAGCGAGGCGAGGCTCCACAGCACGATGCTGATCGCCAGCAGCGGCATCCGCCGGGATCCGGTCGACGAGCAGCCCGACCGGGAGGACGAACACCGCCCCGACGAGCAGTCGCCACCGAGCTGAGCAGGCCGACCTTGGCGTTGCCGATGTGCAGCGCGTGCTCCAGCTGGGGCGCCACCGCACCGACCGTCGAGGCGTCCGCCCCGCTCAGTGCCAGCACCGCGGCGAACAGCACGATCACCCGGGCTCGCGCCGGGCCGCCGACCCACACCACCACCTGGCCGCGGAGCAGCCGCCCGAGCCTGCGATGCGCCCCGCCAGCCGGCGGCTCCGGCGCGCCGGCCGGCGGATCGGTCGGCTCGACTCGCTCACGCGCGACACCGTAGACGAGCCACAGCCGCCTGCGGCGAAGCGCCGATGCATCCCGCCGGACCGGCCGCGGAACCGCCGCGGCGTGTCAGTTCTCCGGCTGCCAGCCGCTCACCACCCATCCTCCGCCGGGCACCGCCGCCACCGTCGCCACCGTGACGTGCCAGGCGGGCCGCAGGCCGTCGTACGCGATCGCTCGAGCGCCGCCGTCGTCTGCTCGCGGGTGACCACGACCCACCGGCCGGCGGCACCGGCCAGCGGCGCCACCGCCTCCACGCGTCCCGAGTTGGCGATCCCGTTCTGGGCCAGCTCGGGATCGCTGGCCACCTGCGCCGCCTCGAGCGCCATCGCCGAGCGGGCCTGGCCGACGCTCGCCCGGGCCAGGGCGGCGAGGTCCCGGTCACGGTCGACGCGCTCCAGTTGATGTAGCGCTCGCCGAACGCCGCAACGGCCCCGGCCGCCGAGTCGGCCGAAGCGGCGGCGTGCTCGGCCGGGGCCGGCGGCGAGGGGACCTCGTGCGAGCGCGCCGCGCGACGGACCACGCTCGGCACCGCGGCCACCGCCGGCGAACCTCGCGACGCCGTCGAGCGCGTTCCCGCCGGCGCCGGCGTACAGCCCGCCGCAGCCGGCCAGCCAGACCACGCCGCACATGACGCCGAGCCGCCTGCCCGCACCGCCCACGCCGCGCCGCCTCACAGCCCCACCGGATGACGTGCCACGAAGCCGGCCGAGTTACGCACCAGCGGATGCCAGCCGATCCCGCTGCTCCCGTCGCCCGGACCGGCCGCGTCGTGGGTGTCCCACCGCAGCCCCGCGACGTACATGAACACGTGGTCGGGATTGGCATACAGCGTCACCCACCCGCCCATCCCGGGGGCGCCGAAGCTCTCGAGCTCGGTCGAGCTCCCGCCGTAGGTGAGCGGCAGCAGCTGCGCGCCGTACAGCAGGTGCTCGACGCTGCTCGAGCAGTCGTAGGCCGGGGCCACCTCCGAAAGCGGCAGCCCATGGGCGGCGCCGTACACGTAGGGCCGCCCGACGATCTGGTTGCCCGCCGCGATGATCTCCTTGACCGCCGGGGGCGCGGCGGCCGGGGCGGCGGCCTAGCCCGTCGGGCAGCAGCTCCGCCCGCGGCCCGGGGGTGAGCGGCACGCCCGATGCAGCCGCGGCCGAGCAATCGCCCGCCGCCGCCGGGGGCCCCGTCGCGGACGCCGCCACCCCATCGGTCGCGACGCTCGCGGGCGTCCCGTTCGCGGCGGCGGCACCGAGCAGGTCCCCGGCGCCGCTGGCCGGCGCGCGCGCGACCCGCACCACGCCGGACCACAGCCCGTCCTCATACGGGATGCCGAGGCGGCCCGCCAGCTCCCACCACAGGTCGATTGCGCGCGGGAGCCCGTCGATCGGCCCGCCGCCGAGGCCGAAGTCGCGCTTGTAGGCGATCGTCGACACCCGACCCCAGGTGATGCGCAGCGGCGTCATGTAGGCCAGGCCACCCATAGCGGCCGCCGTCTGCCACGTCATGCCGCCCAGCTCGGCGTACGTGTCGGGATGGAGCAGGAGGTCATCCCCCCGGGCTCCGGTCGTCCCCGAGCTCGGGTCACCCGGGCCGCCGTACTCGGTCGCTCCCACCGTGGTGCCGCTGCCGGGCGGACCGAGCACGATCCCGCCGGCCGTCCCGGCGGACGAACAGTTCGCCGACATCGCGCCCAGGCCGAGCAGCAGCGCCAGCACCGCCGCGCCGACCACGGCGCTCGCCCCGCCGCAGAGGAAACCGAGCGCGATGAGGCTGCGGCGATGGCGACGAACGCCGGACATGGCGCGCACCGTAGGAGCGCAACCGGCCCGAATGGCCTGCAGCGCCGGGAGTGTGACGGGATTGACACGCCTTCGGCACAGACGCGTCACACGCGGCACGAAGCCGTCACACCTGCGCCGCCGGCCGGCCGCGACGCTAACGTTAACCCGGGCCATGCCCCGCATCCTCGACGTCGAACAGGCGATGCTCCTGCTGGAGATCGAGGCGCCGTTCGATCAGCGTGCGGTCCAGCTCGCCCGTCGGCGGATGGCCAAGCGCTGGCATCCGGACATCGCGCCGCCCGGTCGCCAGCACGAGCATCAGCGCCACCTCCAGGCGATCAACGAAGCGGCCGATCAGCTCGAGCAGCTCGCCGAGACCGTCCGCGGTGGCCGGGTGAGTCGCAACGCGGTCAAGGTGTCGGCGGCGGCCGCCCGCAAGCGCCCGCGAGGAGGAGGGCCGCCGCGCCTACGAGGCCGAGCAGCGCCGGCGGGCCGCCGCGCAGGAGCAGGCGCGCCACGATCCGTTCGGCGAGCGTGTTCCGGACCACTCCGTCGTCCACCGCTACGCGCGCTGCCTGTCCTACCCGGAGTGGGGGGTGGGCACGGTGAGCGGCATCTACTTCTCCGGCGAGGGTGAGGACGTCCAGCAGTGGGCGCGGCTCTCCTTCGCGGTCGGCATCCGCACGGTTCCGGCGGGCTCGCTCCAGTTCGTCGACTTCTCCCGACCCGATCCCGGCGCCGATCGGGTGCAGCGGTTCATGACGGCGGCCCAGCACGCGCTCGCCGAGGGGGACGCCGGGCTGGCGGCGCAGCGCCTCGTGTACGCCCGGGATGCCGAACCGACCAACCCCGCGGTGCTCCGCCTGCTCACGGCGGCGTTCTGGCAGGCCGGAAACCTGCCGGCGGCCGCTCGCGCGGTACGCGATTGGGCGCGGGTGGAGACCGACCGGCCGACCCCCGAGCGCTACGCGTCGCGCATCTACGAGGACATGGGCGCCATCGACCTGGCGGCCGACGCCGCAGCCCGAGCGACCGAGCGCGCCCCGGGCGACGCCTCCGCCTGGGCGCGGCTCGGCCGGCTGCGCCTGCGGCTGATGGATCGCCCGGCGGCGATCGCCGCACTCGAGCGGGCCCGGCTGATGGGGCCGACCGTGGAGGGCCTGCTCGACCTCGCGCTCGCCTACCACCTGGCGGGCGATGTGGGCGCCGAGGTGTCCTCCGCCTCGGCGGCGACCCGCATCGATCCCGGCTCACCCGTCGCCTGGTCCGCCCTCGCCCACGCGCTGGCCCGCACCGACCGGGTGCAGGAGTGCGTCGCCGCCTGCGAGCGGGCGCTCTCGCTCGGCTCCGACGCCGAGGTCAGCGACCTGCTCGCCCGGGTCCAGGCCGCGCGTCCGCGCGAGCTCGCGGCGTAGCCGCCGTACCAGACCGCCGGGCCCTGGCACTTCTGCGCGCAGAGCGGCAGCGTCGGCTGCGCGCGGGCGTTCAGCGTGGCCAACTCGGTGACCGGCTCGCTCGGCATCAGCGACGGCGAGCTGTCGGCGTCCCTCGGCTACAACGTCACCCAGACCACCACCACGACCGGCAGCGCGACGTACCCCGTGCCGCGCGGCAAGCTCGGCATCGCCGACTGGCGATCGCTGTTCACCAGCCGCGGCATTCACCAGCGCCTGTTCCGTCAGCAGTGCGAGGGTTCCGCGTGCTGCGGATCCTGGCAGGGGACGAGCCGCTACGAGACGGCGTACGCCAGCCGGTACAAGGTCCCGGTCTTCCGGGAGGTCGTGCAGCGCTGAAACCCGGCTGGCGGGGCGGCCGGCCCTCCGGTCGTCCCGCCGCTCTCAGCCGGCCGGCACCTGCGGCTCTCGGCCGCAGACCGGACAGGTCTCACCGTTGTCGAGGCCCCGGCCGCCGCAGCGCGGGCAGTCCTCGACCCGGTCGAGCACCCCGAGGATCTCACCGACCCGGCAGACGAGCAGGCGTTCCTCCTCGACCTCGACCCATACTCCAGCCTGGGCGGGAAACACCACGTGGTCACCGGGGGACACGGGCATCCGCACCCCGACGTGGTCCCACCAGTCGAGTCCGGGCCCGACGGCGAGGACGATCCCGTGCTGGGGCGGCGGCTCGTCGCTGCCCGGGGGGACGAGCAGGCCGGAGCGCCGGATCCGATCAGGGTCGAGCTCCTTGATCACGATCCGGTCGAACAAGGGGCGAAGCTGCTGGCGCATCCCGGGCTGACTATAGGCGCGGACCCTGCTGGACCCGCTTGCGATCCGGGTCCGCCGGTAGGTTGTCGGCCGTGCGCCTGATCGTCGCCCGCTGCGAGGTCCGCTACTCCGGCCGCCTCGCCGCGCGCCTGCCCGAGGCGCTGCGGCTGATCATCGTCAAGGCCGATGGATCGGTGCTGGTGCACGCCGACGCCGGCGGATACAAGCCGCTCAACTGGATGACTCCGCCGACGGTGATCGAGACGGTCGGCAACCCGCCCACCGAGATGGTCGTGCGCAAGCGGGCGGGCGTCGGCGAGGACCGCCTGGAGATCCGCCTCGTCGAGGTGCTCTCCGACATCGCGCACGACATGGGCTCGCCGGACGAGGACGCCGCGCTGAGCAAGGACGGGGTCGAGCGCCACCTCCAGGAGCTCCTCGCCGAGCAGCCGCACTGGTGCGGCGAGGGGCTGCGGCTCGTCCGGCGCGAATGGGCCACGGACATCGGCCCGGTCGATCTCATGTGCCGGGACGCGGCCGATCGGTGGGTGGCGGTGGAGATCAAGCGGGTGGCCGGGATAGACGCCGTCGAGCAGCTCACGCGCTACCTGGAGCGGATCCGGCTCGACCCGGCGTTCGGCGGCTGTCGCGGGGTGCTCGCCGCGCAGCAGATCAAGCCCCAGGCAAAGGTCTTGGCCCAGGGACGGGGGATCAGCTGCGTCGAGGTCGAGCTGGCGGTCCTGCGAGGTCAGCGGGAGCCCGCGCTGACGCTGTTCGCGGCATGAGCGAGGCGGTGCTCACCGAGCGGCGGGAGCGGATCCTCGTCGTGACGATCAACCGGCCGGAGCAGCGGAACGCCGTCAACGCGGCGGTGGCGAATGGCATCGCCGCTGCCCTCGACGCGCTGGACGCAGACGACGATTTGACACTCGGCGTCCTCACCGGCACCGGCGGCGGGTTCTGCGCCGGCATGGACCTCAAGGCCTTTGTCACCGGCGAGCGGCCGTGGGCCGGCGACCGCGGTTTCGCCGGCATCACCCAGCGCGCCGCGGAGAAGCCGCTGATCGCCGCCGTCGAGGGGTTCGCCGTGGCCGGTGGGCTCGAGGTGGCGCTGGCCTGTGACCTGATCGTCGCCGCCCGAGGTGCCAAGCTCGGCGTCCCGGAGGTGAAGCGCTCGCTGGTCGCCGCCGGAGGGGCCCTGCTCCGCCTCCCCCGAGCGCTGCCGCGCCCGATCGCGATGGAGCTGGCGCTGACCGGGGACCCGATCACCGCCGAGCGGGGCCATCAGCTCGGGCTGGTCAACGAGCTCGCCGACCCGGGTGAGGCGCTCGACGCGGCGCTGGCTCTTGGGGGGCGGATCACCGCCAACGGACCGCTCGCCCTGCGCGCGACGAAACGCATCCTCAGCGAATCGATCGACTGGCCCGAGGCCGAGTTCTGGGACCGCCAGGGGGAGATCGCCGGGCCGGTGATGGCATCGGAAGACGCCCGCGAGGGCGCCACCGCGTTCGCCGAGAAGCGGGCCCCGGTGTGGCGCGGTCGCTAGTTGGACGTCTCGAGACGGACATCCGGCTAGTCGGCTGAGCCCTGGAGCGTCGCCACGATGCGACGTGCTCCTCCGCGGTCCCGGTGCTCGCAGAGGTAGATGCCCTGCCAGGTGCCGAGCGCGAGGCGCCCGTCGGTGACCGGCAGGGTCAGGGCGGGGCCGAGCAGCGCCGCCTTGACGTGGGCTGGCATGTCGTCGGCTCCCTCGAGCGTGTGGGTCCAGTAGCGCGCTCCGTCGGGCACCGCGCGGTCGAACCAGGCGGCGAAGTCCCGGCGCACGTCGGCCGAGGCGTTCTCCGACAGCGTGAGCGAGGCCGAGGTGTGCTGGATGAGCAGGTGCAGCACACCGACCCGCACCGCGCTGAGCTCCGTCAACCCATCACACAGCTCACGGGTGACGAGGTGGAATCCCCGTGGCCGTGGCTCGAGCTCGATCGTGCGCTGCAGCCACACCATCAGCCGAGCTCCGCCGGCAGCCGTGCCGACCCCATGTCCACCCGGGCGCCGCGGAACGGCACGCCCTCCCGCTCGAGCCGCCGTCTCTGCCCCTCGCCCTGGGTGAGCGAACCGTCGGCGCGCACGATCCGGTGCCACGGCAGCGTGGGGTCGGCGGCCGCGTGCAGCGCGGCGCCGGCGGCCCGTGGCGCGCCCGGCGAGACGTCTCCGTAGGTGCGCACGAAGCCCGGGGGCGTGGCACGAACCCGCTGCAATATCTGTTGCACGCGAGCCATCCGGGCAGGATATGGCGAGAGGGCGGCGAGGCACCCTGATAACGTCGGCGCCGCCGAATCCCGGGCCCTCAGCGGTCTCGAGAGCGGGGGACCCACGTCTTCCGGGGCGAATCGCGGCCGGATCGGTCGCGTAGCGCTGCACCGCCGGCGCGAGCCCGTCAGCTAACCCCGTAGGCGTCAGCTCCGACATGCCCCGCCTCCGCGCTCAGCTCCCTGCCCGCCTGCGCCCCTGGCTCGTGCTCGTCGCCGCCCTCGGCGCCACGGGGGCAAGCGCGGCGCACGGCGCGTCCCTGTCCGGCCTGCAATCCCAGCTCAGCGCGTCGCGGTCGCGCGCGGCTGGCCTCAGCACGAGCGTCAGCAACACGGGCGGGGCGATCGCTCGGCTCGAAGGCCAGATCTCGCTCGTCGAGTCGCGGGCCGCGACGGTGCGGGCGATGCTCGGCCGCGAGCAGGCGGCACTCACCCGGACGCAGGGGCAGCTCGGGATCCAACGAGCCCGCCTCGCTCGCCTGCGCCGGGCGCTCGCCCGCGCGCAGGACCTGCTCGCGACCCAATTGCGCTCGGGCTACGAAGGCGATCGGCCCGATCTCGTCACCGTGATCCTGAGCGCCCACGGCTTCAACGACTTGCTCGAGCAGCTCGACTTCCTGCGCCGAGCCGAGACCGAGCAGCAGAGCCTGATAGCGGTGACGAGGCTGGCGCGGGCGCAGGCTCAGGGGGCGGCCGACCGCCTGGCCGCGACCGCTCGCGCCGAGCACGGCCTCGCAGCCGCCGCGGCCGTGCAGGCTCGGGCGTTGGCCGGCATGGACGCTCTCCTTGCCGGGCAGCAGGCCGCGCTGGCCCGGGTGCAGGCCGCCCAGCGGACCGCTCTGGCCGCCACCGAGGCGCAGAGCCAGTCGCTCCGCGGGCAGATCGGCCAGATCGAAGCCCAGCAGGCGGCGGCGGCTCGGGCCGCGGCGGCCGCCGCAGCCGCAGGTGCCGCCGCGTCGAGCTCGAGCTCGAACGGGAGCTCGGCCGCCGGGGCGGGGCCGGGATCCGGGTCCGGGTCGGCGGGCTCGTTGACCACCGGGCCCGCGCTCGGCCCCTCGGGCGGCTGGGCGATCCCGTACGCCATCGTGCTCTGCGAATCCGGCGGGCAGAACCTCCCACCGAACTCCGCGGGCGCGAGCGGCTACTACCAGATCCTCCCGAGCACGTGGACGTTGTACGGCGGGAGCGGACCGGCGGCCTACCTGGCGCCGAAGTCCGAGCAGGACGCGGTGGCGAGCCGGATCTGGGCCGGTGGGGCCGGCGCCTCGCAGTGGGTGTGCGCCGGCATCGTCGGCATCCACTGAGACCGCGGCGGTGCAACCACTCCGCGCGCCGGCGTGGCTTGAACCGTCTGCGGCGCTGAGAGCGGTCAATGGTTCAAGCCAGCGGGGGCGCCGACGCGGTTGAACCACCAGCGCCGACATCGGGGGCCCCGGCGCGGTTGAACCGCCCGCGCCGACATCGGGTCGCCGGCGCGGTAGAACCACCCGCGGGCGGCACCACCCGCCCCGACCGCCAGGGTCAGGGGCCTCGACATCGGGTAACGCCGGGCAGACCATGGCCGCCCAGATCGCTCCGCTGAGTCCCGCCGAGACCGCCGCCACCCTGGCCGACGTCCTCGTCCCGCTCGCCGCCCGCGGCCTGATCGTCCGCCGCCAGCGGGTGACCGGGCTCCTCGCCCGCCTCGACGCCGACCGCCGCGCCGTCCGGCGCCTGCAGCGCCTGCGCGCCCGCCACGGCCCCGGGCCCGTCATCATGAAGCTCCCCGGGCGCCGGATCGCGCTCGTCCTCGACCCCGGCGACGCGCTGCGCGTCCTCGCCGAGACCCCCGAGCCGTTCGACCCCGCCAACCGCGAGAAGCGGGCGGCGCTCGAGCGCTTCGAGCCCCACGGCGTCCTCGTCTCCCCGCCCGACCGCCGCCCCGAGCGCCGCCGGTTCAACGAGACGGTCCTCCAGACCGGTCACCCCGTCCACGCGCTGGCCGAGCGGTTCGGCGTGGTGATCGCCGAGGAGGCGGAGACGATGCTCGCCGGCGGCGGCGAGCTCGACTGGGACCGGTTCGCACCGGCGTGGTGGCGGATCGTCCGCCGCATCGTCCTCGGAGACGATGCCCGTGGCGACGAGGCGCTGACCGACGACCTCGCCGAGCTTCGTTCCGACGCCAACTGGGCGTTCGCCAAGCCCCGCCGCGGCGCGCTCCGGGCCCGCTTCCTCGCCCGCCTGCGGACCCACCTCGCGCGGGCCGAGCCCGGTTCGCTGGCCGCAGTCATGGCGACCGCCGACGCCGGGCCGCAGACGTATCCGGTCGAGCAGGTGCCGCAGTGGCTGTTCGCCTTCGACGCCGCCGGTCAGGCCGCCTTCACCGCGCTCGCCCTGCTCGACGCCCACCCGTCGACCAGGACCGCGGTCGGGCAGGAGATCGCCGCCGCCGGACCCGACCTCGCTCGGGCGGAGCTCCCCCGCCTGCGTGCGACGGTGCTCGAGTCGGTGCGGCTGTGGCCGACGACGCCGGGCATCCTGCGCGACACCCGCGCCCAAACCGAATGGCGTGCCGGCACGCTGCCGGCCGACACCGCGGTGGTCGTGTTCGTCCCGTTCTTCCACCGCGACGCGGAGCGGCTGCCCGAAGCCGACCGCTTCGCACCCGAGCTGTGGCTCGATCGGGCCGAGCGGGACCCCGGCGCGCTGGCGCTGTTCCCGTTCAGCCAGGGGCAGGGCGAGTGCCCGGGCCGCGATCTCGTCCTGCTCACGACGAGCACGCTGCTCGCCCACCTGCTCCGCCGCGCCGAGCTCCGCCAGCGCGGCGGGCCGCTCCGCGCCGACCGACTGCTGCCGGCGACGCTCAGCCCGTTCGGGTTGCGCTTCGTGGTCTCCCCGGCTACTGCGCCGTCCGCCAGTCCGGTGTGACCGCAAATCGCCGCCCGCGCGAGGCCAACGTGAGTGAGTCGAAGTGCGCCAGCGCCTCGCCGGAACCGGAGGCCACGCAGGTCAGCGGCGACTCGGCGCTGAACACCGGCATCCCCGTCTCGTTCGCCACGAGCTGATCGAAGCCGCGGATCAAGGTGCCCCCACCGGCCAGCAGGATGCCGTCGCGGGCGATGTCGGAGGCGAGCTCCGGGGGCGTCTCCTCCAGCGTGTCGCGGATCGCCTGGAGGATCTCGGCGATCGGTCCGCGAATCGCCGCGCGCACCTCGCCGGTCGAGAGCATCACGGCGGTGGGGAGGCCGGTCAGCAGGTGGCGCCCGCGGACCTCGATCGTCTCCTCATCGGGCCGGGGGACCACCGACCCGATGGCGATCTTGATCGTCTCGGCCGTCTGCGAGCCGATCGCCAGGCGGTGCTCGTTGCGCATGTGGTGGGCGATCGCCTCGTCGAGCTCGTAGCCGCCGACCCGGACCGAGCGGCAGTTGACGATCCCGCCCAGCGAGATGACGGCCATCTCACTCGTCCCGCCGCCGACGTCGACCACCATCCGCCCCACCGGCTCCTCGATCGCCACCCCGGCCCCGATCGCCGCCGCGATGGGCTCCTCGATCAGGTGGACGCGGCGGGCGCCGGCGGCCAGCGCCGCCTCCTCCACCGCTCGCTTCTCGACCTCGGTCACGCCCGACGGCGCGCAGACGATCAGCCGCGGATGGGCCGTCCGGCGGTTGAGGACCTTGCGCATGAAGTAGCGGAGCATCTGCTCGGTCACCTCGAAATCGGCGATCACACCGTGGCGGAGCGGGCGCATGGCCGAGATCGTGGCCGGCGTGCGGCCGATCATCCGCTCGGCCTCGGCCCCGACCGCGTGGACCTCGCCGGTGCCCACGTCGGAGGCGACGACCGACGGCTCGGACACGACGATCCCGCGGCCCGCCACGTACACGAGCGTGTTCGCCGTACCGAGATCGATGGCGACGTCGTTCACCCCGAGCCGCGGCGTCAACCGGCGGCGGGAGGTGTCACGCGCTGACCCATCGCGGCGAAAGCCCATCGTCCTAGGGTGGCAGACCCGGGACCCGAGCGAGCGGCGGTTACCCGAGTGCCGCCAGCACCTGGTTGGCCATGTTCTGCTCTCCCGCCTGGTTGGGGTGCAGCGGAAACGCGATCGAGTTCGGGATGATCCCGTTCACCCAGGCGGTGCCGGACGGCTGGCAGGCGTCGTGACCGATGCTCGAGTGGAACGTGTCGACGTACGTCGCCCCGTTGGCTGCCGCCTCCGATGCGAGCACCTGGTTGAGCTGGGTCTCCAGCGAGTCGAAGTAGCTCACGTCGCCGTTGGAGAGCGGGACCAGCGGCCAGCAGCCGTGACCGTTCACCGGCAGCCCGTCGGGATAGCCGACCAGCAGGACCCGCGCGCCGGGCGCGCGCTGGTGGATCCCGGCCAGCACCGCGGCCACCTTCGGCCCGGTGGCCTTGATCGCCGCCACGTTCGGGTCAGAGCCCCCGGACTGGTAGGAGTTCTTGCACGCGCTGCCGAACGGCTGGTACCAGTCGGTCTCCGCGCAGTGCTCCGCCACCCCGATCAACCCGGCGTCGTTGCCGCCGATGCCGACGGTGACCAGCGTGTCGGCGGAGGACAGCGCGCTGAACTGCGGCTGGTTGGTGCCGCCGAACGGCACCGATTGGGACTCGGTCATGTTCACGGTGGTGGCGCTGGCGCACGAGATGTCGGTGAACGAGCCGGGGTGGATCGTCCGGGCGACATCGGAGGGATAGTTGTTCGTCGAGCGGCCGCAGCCGATCGGGTTGCCGGTCGGCAGCGGCACGATCGGGGCCGAGGTGTACGAGTCTCCGAGCGAGACGTAGGGACCGACGGGCGCCGCGGCGGCCCCCGCGGCAGCGAGCAGCAGCGTGACGGCGATACCTGCGACAGCGGTTCGGGCGCACGCCGGGATCGACGGCATGGACGGCCTCTCTTTCCTCTCCGCCTGCGGCCGGGCGGGTTCGGAGATGGAGCCTAACGCTCGCCGGGCAGCTTGCGCGGGTACTGCGACACCGGCTCCTCGACGTCGAGCGCGGTGCTGACGATCCGGTGCTGCTCCAGTGAGTGGGCGATCGGATACCCCTCGCCCGAGGCTGCCCGCTCCGGCCGCCCGATGTAGCCGAACTCCAGGTGCTCGGGCAGGACCTGCAGCAGGCGGGGGGACATGTGAGCGCGGGCGCCCATGTTGCGCGGCTCCTCCTGGACCCAGACGACCTCGCGGAGCCGTGGATAGGACTCCACCAGATCGAGGATCTCGTGCTGCGGGAACGGGTAGAGCAGCTCGACACGACCCACCGCCACGCGCTCCGCCCCTGCGCGCTCGGCGTGTCCGACGAGGTCGTAGTACACCTTCCCGCTGCATAGCAGCAGTCGCTCGACCACCTGCGGATCGACCCCCGGCTCGGCGAGCACCGGCGCGAAGCGGCCAGATGCCAGCTCGCTCACCGCGGAGGCCGCCTGCGGCAGGCGGAGCAGGCTCTTCGGTGTCATCACGATGAGCGGGCGCTGCTTGGCGATGCGGGCCTGGCGGCGGAGCAGGTGGAAGTACTGGGCCGGGGTCGTCGGGTTCGCCACGCGGATGTTGCCCTCGGCGGCGAGCTGGAGGAACCGCTCGAGTCGGGCGCTCGAGTGCTCCGGCCCCGATCCTTCGTACCCGTGGGGGAGCAGCAGGGTGAGACGGGAGGTCTGCCCCCACTTCGCCATCCCGGAGACGATGAACTGGTCGATGATGACCTGCGCCCCGTTGACGAAGTCGCCGAACTGGGCCTCCCACAGCACGAGCGTCTCGGGTCCCTCCTGCGAATAGCCGTACTCGAAGCCCAGGCAGGCCATCTCCGACAGCGGGCTGTTGTGGAGCTCCATGGGGGCGAGCGCTCCGGGCAGGGACTGGATGGCGCAGTGCTCGCGGCCGGTCTTGGGGTCGTGGAGGACGAGATGGCGCTGGGAGAACGTCCCGCGCTCGGCGTCCTGCCCGGTGAGGCGGATCGGGATCCCCTCGGTGAGCAGCGAGGCGAAGGCCAGCGCCTCGGCGTGCGCCCACACGATCGCCGGCTCGCCGCCGCTCAAAGCCTGGCGCCGCTGGTCGAGCTGCTTGACCAGCTTGGTGTGGACGGTGAAGTCCTCGGGCACCGAGAGGAGCTCCTCGCCGAGCACCCGCAGCCGCTCCTCGGACACCGCGGTCTGCACCTCGGGCGAGACGCTGCGGTCGAGCTCGTACTCGCCGGTGGCGGGCGCCACGTCCTTCGCCGCCGCGATCCGCGCCTTGAGGTCGCCGTGCTGCTCGGCGAGCACCGCCCACACCTTGTCGGTCATCTCGGTCGACTCGGCCTCGCTGACGGTGCCGCCGTCGATCAGCTCGCGCGCGAAGCGTTCCCGAACCGGCGGGTGTGACTTGATCGCGGCGTACATCTCGGGCTGGGTGTAGGCCGGCTCGTCGGCCTCGTTGTGGCCGAACCGGCGGTAGCCGATCAGGTCGATCAGCACGTCGTGGCCGAACTCCTGACGGAAGGCCCAGGCCAGGCGCACGGCGGCGATGCAGGCCGCGACATCGTCGGCGTTGACGTGGAAGATCGGCACGTCGTAGCCCTTGGCCAGGTCCGAGGCCCACTTCGTCGAGCGGGCGTCGTCGGGGTCGGTGGTGAACCCGACCTGGTTGTTCTGGATGAGGTGGACGGTACCCCCCACCGTGTAGCCGTCGAGCGCCTGGAGGTTGAACGTCTCAGCGACCACGCCCTGACCGGGGAACGCCGCGTCGCCGTGGACGATGACCGGCAGCGCCGCGTTCGGGTCGCGGTGGGCGTGCGGGCCCTGGCGGGTGGTCTGTGCGGCGCGGGTGGCGCCGGCGGCGATCGGCGCCACGAACTCCAGGTGGGAGGGGTTGGACTCCAGGCGGACGATGATCGACTCGCCCCCCGAAAGCTGGTAGGAGCCGTTGGCCCCGTGGTGGTACTTCACGTCTCCCGTCCCGCCCTGCGGAATCGTCGTGATCGGCTCGAGCGTGGAAGCCCCCTCGAACTCGGCGAAGATCGTGTCGTAGGGCCGCCCGAGGTTGTGCGCCAGGACGTTCAGCCGGCCTCGGTGGGCCATCCCCAGGACCACTTCGCGCGTCCCGGCGCCGGCGGCGAGCTGGATCAGCTCGTCGAGCATCGGGACCGTCATGTCGAGCCCCTCGACCGAGAACTGCTTCTGGCCGAGGTACGCCTTGTGCATGAAGCGCTCGAGCGCATCGACCTCGGTCAGCCGCTTGAGCAGCGCCTTGGACTCCTCGGCGCTCAGCGGCTGGCGAAACCGGCCGGACTCGATCGCCTCGCGCAGCCACAGCCGCTGGCGATGAGATGCGATGTGCTCGATCTCGTAGGCGAGCGGCCCGCAATACGTCTCGCGCAGATGCGGCAGCGCGTCGGCCAGCGTCTCGCCCCCCACGTACATCCGCAGGATGCGCGCCGGGATCCGGGCCATGATCTCCGTGGTCAGTCCCAGGGGCTCGGGATCGAGCGCCGGGTCGCCCTCGGGCTCGGCGCCGAGCGGGTCGAGCCGGGCCGCCAGGTGGCCGTGCGTGCGGTGCGCCTTGACCAGCGACGTCGCCGCCTGGACCGCCTGGAGCATCTCCTCGTCGAGGGGAGCGGCGGCGGGCGGCGGCGCGGTGCCCGGGCCGGCGGGCTCGGGAGCCGCCGGGGGCGGGGGCAACGCTACGCCGAGGTCGCCGAACACCCGCTCGTAGAAGCCCGACTCGCCTCCGAGCAGCGCCTCGACGGCGGCCAGGAAGCGGCCGGACTCGGCGCCCTGGATGATCCGGTGGTCATAGGTCGAGGTCATCGTCATGACCTTCTCCGCCCCGATCGCCCGCCCGACCCGCTCGAGTCCGATCGGGTAGGCGATCGAGCCTGTGGCCACGATCGTTCCCTGTCCGGTCATCAGCCGCGGCACCGAGGCGATCGTTCCGATCCCGCCCGGATTGGTCAGGCTGACGTTCGCCCCGCTCAGGTCGTCGGCGGTCAGCGTGTTCGTCCGCGCCTTGTCCACCAGCGCGTTGTAGGCGGCGAGGAACTCGGCGAAGCTGAGCCGGCCGGCATCGCGGATGACCGGCACCATGAGCGTCCGCGTGCCGTCCTTCTTCTCCACGTCGACCGCCAAGCCGAGGTGGCAGGCCCCGTCGTCCACCCGGTGCGGCTTGCCGTCGAGCTCGGCGAAGTGGTGAGCCATCACCGGCATCTCGTCGGTCGCCACGCGAGCGATCGCGTAGGCGATCAGGTGGGTGAACGACACCCGCTGACCGGCCGCCTTCAGCTGCGCGCGACGGCCGTCCAGCGTGGTGACCGTGATCGTGCGAAATGAGGTGGCGGTGGGGATCGAACGGCTCTGATCCATGTAGCGCGCCAGCGCTGCTGCGCCACCCTTGAGCAGCTGGGCGTCGGCCGCCGTGCCATTGGTGGCCGACTTCGCCGCGAGCACGTCGGCCTTGGTGATGCGCCCGGCGCGCGCCGATCCGCTCACCCTCGACAGGTCGACGCCCTCGACGGCGGCGACCCGCCGCGCGACCGGCGTGGCGTGCTCCGTCTCCGGCTTGGTGGCGGACGCCGAGCGCGGCGCCGCCGTCGAGCCGTTCGGCGGCGAGCCGGGCTTCGGCGCGGCGGCGTCGGAGGAGGCCGTCATCCGCGCTATCACCTGACCGACGGTGACCGTCTCCCCCTCCTCGGCGAGGATCTCCGTGATCGTGCCGCTGACCGGCGCGGGCAGCTCCATGTCGACCTTGTCGGTCGAGATCTCGACCACGGTGTCGCCGTCGGCGACCGTGTCTCCGACCTTGACCGCCCACTCCAGGATCGTGCCCTCGGTCACCGACTCGCCGCCGGTCGGGGTGACGATGTCGACCGCCTGGCCGCTCGCCGCCTCCGTGGCCGCCTGCGACCGCGCCTCGGTGGCGGCCGCCTCCGGGATCCCGTCGCCGCCGTTCGTGCCCGTCCCGGGCAGCGAGGCGCCCTCGCCCGCCGGGTCGCCGAGGCCGGTGGCCGGCGCCGGCACCGCTCCGTCGGTGGCGATCTCGGCCAGCAGGGCGCCGACCGCGACCGTGTCGCCCTCGGCGGCATGGATGCGGACGAGCGTGCCGGCCACCGGCGCCGGGACCTCAGCGTCGACCTTGTCGGTGGAGATCTCGACGATCGTCTCGTCCGCGGCGACCGTCTCGCCCTCGGCCTTGTGCCACTCCAGGACCGTCCCCTCGGCGACCGAGTCACCCATCGCCGGCATCACGACCTGGACCGTGGAGGTGTCGATCGCCATTCGGGCCTCAACTGTAACGCGTGGCAGGTGACCCGGGCCGGCGTGCGCGGCGCTCAGCCACCACGAATCCGGCCGAGCCGGCGAACGGGCCGAGCCCCCCGATCACGGCGACGGTGACGGCGAGCCAGAACGGGATGACCCGGCGCCGCGCCGCGAGGATGCAGAGCAGCGACATGCCGATCCACAGCACGCCGTGCGCCAGTCCGAGGAGGAACGTCTCGGGCTGCGGAGCCCCGAGCCCGAACGCGCACACGAGCAGTGCCAGGTAGATCGCCGAGTGGGTGAACGACGCTGCCTCGAGGCGACGGAACGTGAGCCCGCTCACGACGCGAGCAGCGTGGCCATGGCGCGCAGCGGCGCGTCGGCGTGCGCCGGCCAGTCGGCGACGGCGGCCGGCCACCAGGCGAACTCGTCGTGCTCGGAGTCGGGCGTCACCTCGGCGCCGGGCGCCAACCACGCCTGCCCGACGAGCAGCACCACCCGGCTCGGCAGCCGCACGAGCGCCTCCACCTGGAGCCGCTCGGCGGCCACCGACCACTCCTCCTGGAGCTCGCGGGCCATCGTCTGCGCCGGGTTCTCGTCGAGCTCCACCGAACCGCCGGCGCCGAGCGCCCAGCGGCCGGCCCACGACGCGAGCCAGGCGGCCCGGCGGCCGGCCAGCCAGCGGCCGTCGGTCGCGCGGACGAGGCAGAGAATCGAGAGGCTGGCGAGCGCGTCGTCCGTGCTCAGCCGCAGCGCCCACCGGGCGGGCTGGAGCTCCAGCCACAGCCCCTCGCCGTCGGCTCGGTAATCCGACAGCCGGGCGGCCAGGCCGTCGTGACTCGGCGAGCCACGGTCGCGCAGGCCCTGGAGCGCCGCGTCGGCGGCGTCGGTGGCCTGCCGGCCCGGCTCGAACGCATCGTTCAGCCACGACACCGTCACCTGGTCGGGGGTCCAGGGTCCGCGGGCCAGCAGAGCGGGGGCACTCGCCACGGCGGCGAACGGTAGCGACGGGCCGCGCGTAGGCTCCGGCCTCGTGAGCCGCGCGCGCAAGCACTGGGGCTGGGGATACGCCGACGAGCAGCCCCCGCCCGCCGCTCTGCGCGCCCAGGCCGCCGCGCTGAGCGGACACCTCGGCTTCGGCTCACTCGAACCGCAGCCGCCGGCCGCCCTGCCGCCGCTGCCGGCGCCACGGCTCGCGCCGCCGCCCGCGCCGCTGGGCGCGCTGTGCGACGCAAGTGACGCCACGCGGGCCCGGCACGCCCTCGGGAGCTCGTACGGCGATGTGGTGCGCGGCTTCCGCGGCGAGTTCGCCGCGCCGCCGGACGTCGTGGTGCATCCCACCTCGGAGCTCGACGTCGAGCGGGTCCTCGAGTGGGCGCTCGGGGTCGGCGCGGCGGTCATTCCCTACGGCGGCGGCACGAGCGTCGTCGGTGGAGTCGAGCCGCGCGGTCTCGATGGCTACGCCGGCGTCGTCACCGTCGATCTGACGAAGTTCGACCGCGTGCTCGACGTCGATCGCACGTCGCTCGCCGCGCGGATCCAGGCCGGCGCAGCGGGTCCGGTCCTGGAGGCACAGCTCGCCCTCCACGGGCTGACGCTCCGCTTCTACCCGCAGTCGTTCGAGCTCGCCACGCTCGGGGGGTGGATCGCCACCCGCGCCGCCGGCCACTTCGCCACCGGCCCGGTGCACATCGACGACCTGGTGGAGTCGGTGCGGGCCCTCACGCCGGCCGGTCGCTGGGCGTCGCGGCGGCTGCCCGGCTCGGGTGCCGGCGTCTCACCCGATCGGCTGCTGCTCGGCTCGGAGGGGGCGCTCGGGCTGATCACCGAGGCGTGGGTGCGCGTGCGCCCGCGGCCCACCCGCCGTGCGTCGGCCGCGGTTCGCTTTCCCAGCTTCACATCCGGAGCGGCGGCGGTGCGCGAGATCGTGCAGAGCGGCGCGCGGCCGGCCAACTGCCGGCTGATCGACGCGGGGGAGGCGCGGCTGACCGGGGCGGGCGACGGGCGCGGGGCGCTCCTGGTGCTCGGGTTCGAGTCGGCCGGGGCGGAGGTCGACCCCGCGCTGGCCGCGGCGCGGCGGATCTGCGAGTCCAACGGCGGGCAGGTGCAGGAACGGGCGGCGGGTGCGGAGCGAGCGGCCGGCGAGACGAGCTGGCGCGAGGCGTTCCTGCGTGCCCCCTACCTGCGGGACACCCTGGTGGCCATCGGCGTCCTGTCGGAGACGTTCGAGACGGCCGTGACCTGGGAGCGACTGGACGGCTTCGTGGAGACGGTCGGGGCCTCGGCGCGCGAGGCGGTGCGCCAGGCCTGCGGGGCCGGCAGCGTCACCTGCCGGTTGACCCACGCCTATCCGGACGGTGCCGCTCCGTACTTCACGGTGCTCGCGCCGGTAACGCGGGGCGACGAGCTGGCGGCCTGGGCGCGTGGTCAAGCGCGCTGCCTCCGAGGCGATCCTCGCCGCCGGAGGCACGATCACCCACCATCACGCGGTCGGTCGCGATCACCGGCCGTGGTACGACCGCCAGCGTCCTGACCCGTTCGCGCTCGCCCTGAGCGGGGCCAAGCGAGCGGTCGACCCGGGCTGGCAGCTCAACCCGGGCGTGCTGGTCGATCGGCCGGACTGAGGTTTGGCGCACACCGGACGCGGTTCGTCCGTCTCGTGCCAGAGCTCGCCGAGAGCGAGAGCTCCCACACCTCGACCGCAAGGCCGAGCACCGGGTTGTGGACGTGGCGCCCGACGCGCATGCCGAGCTTCTCCGCCACCCGCTGCGAGCGGGCGTTCTCCGGGTGGATGATCGAGATGACCCGCTCGAGCCCGAGGCCCTCCCGAGCCTGCCCGAGCGCCGCGTGCGCCGCCTCGGTGGCCAGGCCGCGACCCCACGCACCACGGGCCAGCCGCCAGCCGACCTCCACCTCGCTCTCCAGCTCGGCGATGAACGTGGGATGGGCCAGCCCCGCGAAGCCGAGCAGTCGCGCGCCCGGGTTCGCCTCGAGCGACTCGAGCGCCCACAGGCCGAACCCGTGGCGCTGCCACTCCCGCTCGAGCAGGGCGACGAACGACCGGCCGGCCGGCGGACGGTTGAGGTAGCGGTTGACCTCCGGATCCTGGTTGATGGCGTCCATCGGGCCGGCGTCGTCCGCCCGCCAGCGCCGCAGCCGCAGCCGCGGCGTCCGAAGCTCGTCGGCCGCGGGCACGAGCTATCGCAGCGCGATCAGCCGGGGGACCGCCGGCCGGCCGCACGGCGAGCCGGCGAGAACGAAGCAGGTGAAGCCACGAGGGCGGAGCGAGGCGATTCCGGCGACGGCGTGCACGCGAGGCCGGAACAGCTCGGCGATCAGCGGCCGCGCCCAGGCCGGCACCGCGGATGGTGGCCGGCGCCCGTCGGGGACGGCCGCGCCCGCCGCCAGCGCGCCTGCCGCCAGGAGCCCGAGGACGATCGCCGCCAGACGCCGCGCCACCCGCCGAGTATCCGCCCCCGGACCCATCCCCGCAACCGGTACCGTCGCCCCGCGAAGATGACGACGGCGGCGATCCTCGGTCCGGGTGGAGTGGGCGGCTTCCTGGCCGCCGCTCTGGCCCGCGCCGGCGGCCCGGTGACGCTCGTCGCCCGCGAGCCGACGGCGGAGATCCTGGCCACGCGTCCGCTCTCGGTGCGCAGCGTGCGGCTCGGGGAGTTCAGCGCGGCCGTGCCGGTCCACGCCCTGTTGCAGCAACCCGCCGACGTGCTGTTCGTCGCCACCAAGGCGACCGGTCTCGCCGCGGCGCTCCACCGCATCGAGGCGGAGCCCGGCATCGTCGTGCCGCTGCTCAACGGCCTGGATCACCTGGCGCTGCTCCGCGAGCACTTCACCCGCGTCTGCGCGGCGACGATCCGCATCGAGGCCGACAGCCCCCGCCCGGGCTCGGTGATCCAGACGAGCCCGTTCCTGCGAGTCGACCTGGCCGCCGACGATCCGGTCCTGGCCGCCCGGTTGCCCACCGTGGCGGATCTCCTCACCCGCGCGGAGGTCCCGGCTCGGGTCGAGCGCAGCGAGGCGCAGGCGATGTGGTCGAAGCTCGTGCGGCTGAACGCACTCGCCCTGACCACGAGCGCCAGCGATCGGACGATCGGCTTCCTCCGCGCCGACGCCACCTGGCGGCCGCGCCTCGAGGCGGCGATCGCCGAGGGAGCAGCGGCCGGGCGGGCGGAGGGCGCCGACATCGATTCGGCCCGTCCGCTCGAGGAGCTGCTCGACGCGCACGAGGGCCTCGGCTCCTCCATGCAGCGGGACATCGCGGCCGGCCGGGCGCCGGAGCTCGACGCCATCGCGGGCTCGGTGCTGCGGGCCGGCATGCGGCACGGCATCGCCCAGCCCCAGATCGCCGCGCTGGCGGCTGAGGTCGCCGCCCGGGCCGGCGTCGCGCCGCCCGCTGTCTAGAACGGTGGCTTGATCTGCGGCGCGTCGGGGCCCGGCGCGCTCACCGGCTGGAGCACCTCCTGCTCGGCGACGGCGTCAACCGCCTCCTCCGCGTGCTCCTCGAGGCCCGCGCCGTGATCGCCGTCGCACAGGACCCGGAACGCCCCGGTCACCCCGCCGTCGCTCTCCAGGACGATGCCGGGCAGGATCTCCTCGCCCTCCTCGAGCCCGAGGCGAGCGATGTCGAAGCCCGACATCCCGATTCCCCACGTGTGGTGCGCCGGGTTCTCCCGGTCGTGGGCGGCCACCCCCTGGGCAAGGCGCTCGAGCAGGTAGGCGATCTTGCTCGTGTCCGGCATCTCGCCGGCAGAGGCTACTCGCCGGGCGGGGCATTCATCAGCCCCGCGACGCTCGCCCCGACGCGCGGCTCGGCCGACCATCCCTCGGCTAGACGCGCTCGATGAGCTCGACCCGGTAGCCGTCCGGATCGCGCACGAAACAGAGCCGCGGCCCGTGCTCGCTCACCGTGTAGGGCGGCCGCTCGGGCTCGATGCCCTGCTCCCCGAGCCGGGCCAGTGCCCCGTCGAGATCGCCGGTGGTGATGGCGATGTGGCCGTACCCAGTGCCGAGGTCGTAGCCCGAGTCCTGGCCGTGGTTGTAGGTCAGCTCGAGTCGGGGCTCCGGTCCGTCGTCCGGCAGCCCCATGAACACGTTCGTCGCCTCGTCGCGGATCGGCAGCCGCCCGACCTCGTTGAAGCCGAGGGCGGTGTAGAACGCCACCGACCGATCGATGTTCGAGATCCGGTAGCAGGTGTGGATCAGGCTCGATGCCACGTCGGGCGCAGGATACGCTCCCGGCATGATCGTCGAGCGCTCATTGAGCCAACCGTGGCTGTCGAACACATACCTGGTGGCCGACGAGCTCGGCAGCCAGGCGGCGATGATCGACGCCGGCGGCCCGGTGACGCCCCTACTCGATCTCCTGCGGCGAATGCGACTCGAGCTGACCCACGTGCTGCTCACCCACCATCACCACGACCACGTCGCGGAGCTCGATGCCGTCCTCGCCGCACACCCCGGCACGCCGGTGCTGATCCACGACGCCGAGCGCGACCAGGTGCCGCAGGCGACCGGCGCCCTCGTCCCCGGGAGCCCGCTCCACTGCGGCGCCCTGGAGATAGAGCCGCTCCACACCCCGGGCCACACCGCGGGCATGGTGTCGCTGCTCGTCAGCGGCACCGACGTGTTCACCGGCGACACACTGTTCAGGGGCTCGGTCGGCGGCGTCCGCGCCCCCGGTCACACGACGTACGCCGACCTGCGGCACTCGATCATGGAGACGCTGCTGACGCTGCCGCCGGCCACCCGCATCCATCCGGGGCACACCGAGCCGACGACGGTGGGCGACGAGCTCGAGCACAACCGCTTCGTGCGGATCTGGCGCGGCGTCGACCCCGAGGGCAGCGAGCCGTGCACCGCGCTCGGGGAGCCGGCGACGCTCATCCTGCTCGGCGAGGACTACGACGGCGGCCACAAGGCGTGGGTGCGCTGGGCCGACGGCTCGGACGACATCGTTCCCGGTTCGCAGGTCGACCGCCCGTAGAATCGCCGGCGTGGCGAGCGACAAGATCCCCACCTCGCGAGTGGGGCGCACGGCGAAGGTCGGACGGCTGGCCGCGGGCCAGGCGATCCGCCAGGCGGGCACCCGCGCGGCGAACGTCGCGCGCACGAGGGAGGGCCGCGAGGCGGCGCTCGAGCGCCGTCACATCGAGGCGGCCGAGCAGATCGTCGCCGCCCTCGGAACGATGAAGGGCGCCGCGATGAAGGTGGGACAGGTGCTGTCCTTCCTCGATGCCGGCCTGGTGCCCGAGGAGTACCGCGAGGAGTTCCAGAAGAAGCTCGCCGCGCTGCGTGACGCCGCGCCGACGGTGACCTTCAAGCAGATGCGGGGGGTGATCGAGGAGGAGCTCGGCGAGCGGTTGTCCGACGTGTTCGACGAGTTCGACGAGGAGGCGATCGCCGCCGCCTCGATCGGCCAGGTGTACCGCGGCCGGCTGAGCGACGGGCGCGAGGTGGCGGTCAAGGTCCAGTACCCGGGGGTGGCCGCCGCCGTGCGGGCCGACATGCAGAACCTCGGCCTCATCCTGCGCCTGGCCAAGCGCATCGCCCCGGGCCTGGACCCCCAGGCGATCGGGCGGGAGATCCGGGACCGCATCGAGGAGGAGCTCGACTACGAGCTCGAGGCCCAGAACCAGCGGACCCTCGCTCGCATCTTCCGTGGTCATCCGTTCATCGTCGTCCCCGAGGTCGTCTCATCGCTCTCCCGGGAGCGGGTGATGGTCTCGGAGTACGTCCACGGGATCGGATTCGAGGCGATCAAGGACCGTCCTCAGGCCGAGCGGGACCGGATCGGCGAGATGATCTTCCGCTTCTACTTCGGCTGCCTGTACCGCCACGGGCAGTTCTCCGGCGACCCCCACCCCGGTAACTCGATGCTCCTGGACGACGGGCGGATGGCGTTCCTCGACTTCGGGCTGTTCAAGCGGATGCCACCGGGCACGGTCGAGCTCGAGAGCGCGGTGGCGCGGGCGACGATCGAGGGCGACACCGAGACGATCATGCGCCTCGGCACGGAGACCGGCTTCTTTCCCGAGCCCGAGAAGTTCGACCCCGACCGGGTGCTCGAGCACTTCCGGGCCGCCACCGCGTGGTACACCGTCGACGAGGAGGTGGAGCTGACGCCGGAGTACGCCACGCAGGTCCTGATCGACATGAGCGATCCCCGCTCGGAGTACTTCGGCCAGCTACGTCACGAGTCCGCGCCGCCGGATCACCTGTTCGGGCGGCGGATGGAGGTGCTGACGCTCGCCGTTCTCTCCCAGCTCCACGCCCACGGCAACTTCCACCGGATCGCGCGCGAGTGGTTCTACGGCGACCCACCCGCCACCGAGCTCGGCGCACAGGAAGCGGACTTCTATGCCCGGGTGGTGGCGTGACCCGCCGCCCGCGCCGCGCCGAGCGCCGAGAGCACCGGCGCAGTCAGGCGCTCCGCCACGCGGTGGCCACCCTACCGCCGGACACCGTGCGGGCGATGCTCGACGCGCTGGAGAGCGAGGAGCTGATCGCCGGGGCCTACAGCGACCGTCACGGCCGGGTGTGCCCGATGCTCGCCGCCCACCGGCGGGGCGCCCGGGCCGGGGTCGGCAGCTTCCCCTCGGCGTGGGACGCGTTCACCCGCACACGCCGGCCGCGTGCCGCCACGGAGCGGGAGCTGGCGATCCTCCGCGCCCTGCTCCAGGAGGCCTGCGCACCGCACGCCGAGCCCCCGGCTCCGGCAACCCGGACTCCGGTGGACGTCCCCGCCCCTGAGGCGGCCCGGTGAGGGCGGAGCGGCGCCACCCGCTCGCCGCTGCCGGGCTCGAGGCCCTGTGGCTCCTCGCCGCGGCGGCGTTCCCGGTGGCCTTGTGGCACCGGGTTCTGGCCGACGAGCTCGCCGCCTTTCACTTCACGCTGGCCTACGTCGTCAGCGAGCTCGGGCCGTGGTGCCTGGTGGCCGCGGGACTGCTGTTCCTCGTCCCGGTGGCGGCCTCGGCCGGCCTGCACCCGGAGAGCCGCGCCTATCCCCGAGCGCGCCGTTCGTGGGCCACCTGGGGAATCGTCCTCTACCTGCTCGGGCTCATCCTGCTCGTCGAGGTCGATCAGCTCTGGCGCTTCTCGCACTGAACGCCGGTTCGCTGGGCGGCGGGGCTACAGCAGCCGGTCGATGGCCGCCTGCGCGTGGGCGCGGGCCCCGGTGTCGCCCAGGAGCTGGACCGCCTGGTTGAGCCCGAGGCCGACGGCGTTGACGGCGAACGCCGTGGCCACCGGGTCGCGATCGGGCGGGAGCTCGTGCGCCCGCACCGCGGCGTGCACCTCGCCGGCCAGGGCGGCGAGCCACCGCCGCTGCTGAGCGGCCGCAGCCTGCTGGAGCGGCCCGGGCCGGGCGTCCCACTCGACCGAAACCGTCGTCATCAGGCAGCCGCCGGGCAGCGGTGGGTCGACAAGGTAGGCGAACCAGTGGCGGCAGACGGCGCGCAACCGCATCAGCCCGGCCGGCTCGGCGGCCGCCGGGTCCCACACGGTCCGGCGGAACAGCTCGACGCCCCGGGCGAAGGTCTCGAGCTGGAGGGCCTGCTTGGACCCGAAGGGACCGATCAGGCCGGCCTTCGACAGCCCCACGTCGCGGGCCAGCTCACCGATCGACATGCCGTCGAGACCCTGCACCGAGGCGCGGAGCACTGCGGCCTGGACGATCGCCTCGCGCGTGCGGCGAGCGCCGGCGGCGGACGAGCGAGGGCTCATGCCCGCACTGTACCTACTTGTAAACGAACGTTCGTTTGTTATAGGCTGCGACCTCCGACCCACGACTGGAGGAGCGCACATGCGGTGCAGGTATCTCGGCTGGGCCGGACTGGAGCTGGAGCACGACGGCGCGCGACTGGTGATCGACCCGCTCCGGGATCCGACGGCGGTGTTCGCCGCCGCCGGCCCGGCCGCCGCCACCGCCCCGATGCCGGAGCTCACGCCGCCGGCCCCCGGCGCGCTGGCCGGTCTCGTCACCCACCTCCACCGCGACCACGCGGATGCCCGAGCGCTGCAGGACGCCCTGAGCCCGAGCGCCCCGGTGCACCTTCCGGCCGCCGGTCCGCTGCCGCCGCCCGGCGACGCCGGGGTCCGCCTGAGCCGCAGTGAGCTCGCCGCCGCCCGGCTCGAGCTGCGTCCGCTCGACCCCTGGGAGACCACCGAGATCGGGCCGTTCACCGTCACCGCCCTCCCGGCGGCGGACGGAACCGGCGACCCGCAGCTGTCCTGGGCCGTCGCCGCCGGTGATCGGCGGATCGTGCACGCCGGGGACACCATGTTCCACGGGTGGTGGTGGCGGGCCGCCGCCGTGGCCGGACCATTCGACGCCGCCTTCCTTCCGGTCAACGGGGCCGTCGTCGCCTTCCCGTGGCGCCGGCCCGCCAGCCCACTGCCCGCGGTGATGAGCCCGGATCAGGCGGTGCAGGCGGCGCAGGCGCTCGACGCGGCCTGCGTGGTACCGATCCACTTCGGCGGCTTCGACCTGGAGCCGTACTACCGGTCGGAGCCCGACGCGGCCGAGCGGTTCACCGCGGGCGGACGGGCCGCCGGTCTCGACGTGCGGCGATTGGGGGTTGGCGAGGCCCTCGAGGTCTAGCTACACGTCCTGGATCTGGACCAGGCTCGTCGTTCCCGGCCGGCCGCTCGGCAGGCCCGCAGTGACGCCCACCCGCGCGCCCCGCTCCACCCAGCCGAGCTCCACCACCCGGCGGGCGGCATCGGCGATGAGCGCCTCGGTGATCTCGTGGCGGCGCATGGACGCCGCCTGCACACCCCACATCAGCGAGCAGCGGCGGACCGTCTCCTTGCCCGGCGAGAGGGCGAGGATTGGCACCTCGGGCCGATGGGCCGACAGCAGCCGGGCCGAGCGGCCGGACAGCGTCGGCACGACGAGCGCAGCCAGGTTGAGCTCTCGCGCCGCGGCGCACGCGCTGTAGGCCACGGTGTAGGCCGGGTCGCGGGTGTCGCGCCGGACCCGATGCTCGTTCCACTCCCGGAAGGGCAGGCCCCGCTCGGTGCGCTCGGCCACCGCCGCCATCATCTCGACCGCCTCGACCGGGTAGCGGCCGACGGCCGTCTCCGCCGAGAGCATGACCGCGTCGGTGCCGTCCAGGATCGCGTTGGCCACGTCGGCCACCTCGGCGCGGGTGGGGCGGCTCGAGTTGACCATCGAGTCGAGCATCTGGGTGGCGGTGATCGAGGGGCGGGCCAGACGGCCGGCGAGCCGGAGCAGCCGCTTCTGCACCATCGGCACCTCCTCGATCGGCAGCTCGATCCCGAGGTCGCCGCGGGCCACCATCACGCAATCGGCGGCGTGGATGATCTCCTCCGCGGCGTCGACCGCCTGCGGCTTCTCGATCTTGGCGATGAGCGGCAGCCGGGTGTGCCGGCGGACCGCGGTGACGTCGTCGGCCGCGCGAACGAACGACAACGCCACGACGTCGACACCGATCGTCTCGCCGAACCGGAGCATCTCCAGATCCTCCTCGGGCACGGCGCGTAGACCCCGGGTCGAGCCCGGGAGGTTCAGGCCCTGGCGCGAGGCGACGGTGCCCCCGATCTCCACCCCGGTCTCTATCTCCCCCGCCCCGGCGCGTACCGCGCGCACCCGCAGTCGGATCGCGCCATCAGCCAGGTAGATGACGTCGCCGGCCTCGACCGCCGCGGACAGCCCGTTCCAGCTCACCGACATCCGCCGCTCGTCTCCGTCGCCGTCCACGCCGCAGGCGAGCTCGAGCGTGTCGCCGGGCTTGAGCTCGACGGTCCCCTCGCGCAGGGCGCCGATCCGGATCTTCGGGCCCGGCAGGTCCTGGAGGATCGCCACCTGGCGATCCGCGCGGCCGGCCGCCTCGCGCACCAGCCGAGCGTTCTCGGCGTGGATCTCCCGGCTGCCGTGCGAGAAGTTCAGCCGCGCCACGTCGAGGCCGGCCCGCACCATCCGGGTCAGCGTCTCGAGGTCCTGGCAGGCGGGCCCGATCGTGGCGACGATCTTGGTGCGGCGCATCGGCGCACCACGCTACTGCACACGTTGAGCGCTCCGGTCAGCGCCCAGCGACCTCGAGCGGCTCCCCGTCGACGGTCAGTCGACCGCCCGTCCGCAGATCGCAGATGAGGTCCCAGTGCAGCGCGCTCTCGTTCCGTCCGCCGGTCTCCGGATAGGAGCGGCCGAGCGCCAGGTGGACCGTGCCGGCGAGCTTCTCGTCGAGCAGGATCATCCCGGTCGGCCGGCTCAGGCCGGGGTTCGTCCCGATGCCGATCTCCCCCAGCCGGCGCGCGCCCGGGTCGGTGGCCAGCGCGGCCTCGAGCTGCGCCTGGCCGGCCGCCGCCCGGGCCTCGACCACCTCGCCGGCGGCGAAGCGGAGGGTTACCTCGCGCACCTCGACCCCACGAGGGCTCGACGGGATCGTGAAGCGGATCGTCCCCTCGGCGGAATCCTCGTGCGGCCCGGTGAACACCTCGCCGCTCGGCATGTTCCGCCGGCCGTCGGAGTTGATCCACCTCCGCCCGCCGACCGCCAGCCGCAGGTCGGTTCCCTCGGCCTCGATCCGGATCTCCCGGGCTCGGCCCAGCCGGTCGACGAGCCCGGCCTGGCGCGCGGCTGAGCTCCCGCCAGGCGGCCACGGGATCCTCGCGATCCAGGAACAGTGCGGCGCGGACGAACCGGGCGTAGTCCGCATCGGCCATTCCCGCCTGCTGGGCGAGTGCGGGGGTCGGCCAGAGCGTCGTGCACCACCGCCGGGAGAGCCGGGCCTCCTGCACCTCGCTCCGCCCCCGAGCCATTCGCACCACCCGCTCGGGATCGATCCCGGCGAGCGCCCGGGTGTTCGCCGGCGCGGTGATGGTCAGGTGGGCGTCGGCCTCCGCGGCTTCGAGCACCTCGATCGAGCCCGGCCGGTCGAGCTGGCACTCGCGGGCCCGGGTCAGGAAGTCCGGCGCCGCCCAGGTCGGCTGGAGGCGCAGGAGCGGCCAGGCCTCGCGCTCGAGCGCCGCCCGGTGCAACGCCCGGACGAGCGGCTCGGCGCCCGGCGGCGCGTGCGATGAGCAGCTGCTGACCCGCGGCGAGCTCCAGGCACCAGTCGCAGAGCAGCGCGGCGAAGGCCGGCGGGTCCGGCGTCACGGCGCCTGCAGCTCGGGGAAGTGCTCGGTCAGGTGCGTCGCGGATCGCCTCGCGCACGAACCCCCGCTCGCCGGGCGTCGCCACGCGGAGCCGGCCGAGCAGCTCACGCTGACGCGTGGTCGCCACACCGGCGATCGTCCAGGAGACGGCCAGGCGCTCGAACAGGAACTCCCCGGCCCGCTGCCAGGCGTCCTCCTGGTGGGCCCCGCCGGTCCGCACCGCCTCGTATTCGCGCCGGGTGGCGGGAGTCAGCGCCCCGCGCAGGACGAGCACGCCGGCCTCCGGGTCGCTGTACTCGCTCGTCGGAGCGGCGAGCTTCTCCCGCTGGCGGTGGCGCCGGCCCACGTCGACTCAGGCGGGCGCGGTGGCGGCCCGCTCGAGCTGCGCCACCACGTCCGGGCCGGTGACCGGATCGGCGTGGCCGGCCCACACGACGCGTGGCTCGAGCGCCGCCAGCTTGCGGATCGACGCCCGCGCCTGCTCGGTGTCGTGGTTGAAGGCGCCGGTGCGGGACGTGCGCCGCGTTGCGACGGGTCGTCTCCGGATCGATCGTGTAGAAGCAGTCGGACACCAGGGCCAGCCGGTCGGCCTCCCGGAACAGCCCGATCAGCCCCGGAGCGTGGCCGGGCAGCTCGAGGACCCGGAAGCCCGCCACCTCGTCACCCTCGCTCACCGTGTCGGCGATCTGGACCGCCCCGCCGTCCCACAGGCGGAACAGACGGCGGTAGACCGGCCGGGCATACGGCCGCAGGAGCGAGAGGTCCCAGTACGGGCGGACCGGCGAGGCCGACTCCGCCGCCGGTCGCTCGGCGGCATGGCAGAGCACCGGCACGCCCTGCTGCGGGGCCGCGCCGCGGTGGTCGCAGTCGGCGTGGCCGAGCACGATCCGGCGCAGGCCGCCGAACCGGGCGGCGAGGGAGCGCACCGCGCCGGCCATGTCGGCGATGCCGGCATCGAACATCGTCACCCCGCCCTCGTCGGCGATGAGGTAGACGTTCATCGTCCGGGGCCGGCCGCCGCGCACCACCCACACGCCGTCGGCGACCCGCTCGGGCTCGGCGCCCCGCAGCGCGTGGCGCACGCGCGTGCGGAGGTTGGCCAGCGCGGTGATCCGCGCCTCGGCCGGCGAGCCGGTCGCCGGCAGGACACCGAGCTGGCGCGCCACGTCGGCACCGTTGAGGTACGCCTCGTTGGCCACGATCCGCTCGTCGGCCACCGTCACCACGTCGCAGCCGGACAGCTCGACCCGCGCGCCGTTGGGCTGCGAAGCCCTGATAGCCCCCCGGCCCGGCGAACGTGCCGGTGGCCCGCCAGCGCACCGCGGTGCGGTTGCGGGCGGTGGTCAGGTCGACCAGCTCGAGCCGGAAGTCGGGGAAGGCGGCGAGCAGTTCGGCGAAGTACGCCCGCACGCCATCCGGTGCGACCACGTCACGGTCGCCCACGAACCGGTCAACGCCACCCGGCGACCAGCAGTCGACCGCTGCGTCGAGGTCGTGGGCGCCGAGCGCCTCGAAGTAACGGCGGGCGATCTCGGCGGTGGTGGCCATGGCGGCGCGCAGTCTAAGGTGCCGCCGCGATGGCCTCGGCCAAGACCCGTGAGATCGGCCGCGGCGAGCGCGTCCTGCCCGGCCTCTGGCGCCTGCGCCTCCCGCTCCCCTGGCCAGGCGTCCCGCACTGCAACGCCTGGGCGATCGCCGCGGGCTCGGGCGTCGTCCTGATCGACACGGGGATGCACCTGCCAGGTTCGCTGGCCCACCTGGAGCTGGCGCTCAGCCAGTGCGGTCTGCGCCTGGAGCACGTGCGGCTCATCGTCTGCACCCACGCCCACTCCGACCACTGGGGCCAGGCGGCCCCGATCGCCGAGCGGGCCGGCTGCGAGTTCTGGCTGCATCCGAACCATCACCACGCGGTGAGCTCGCACGCCGATCCCGAGGCGACGCTGAACCGTCGGCTCGAGGTGGCGCGCCAGAGCGGCGTGCCCGGCGGCGGCGCTCGACGCCTACGCCGAGCGCATGCGGGAGATGCCCTCCGGCGTGGCGGAGGCGCGGGAGCCCGACCGCGAGCTCCTCCCCGGCGTCGCGGTCGAGACCGACCTCGGAACCTGGTCGGTGCTGGAGACGCCCGGCCACGCCCCGTCCCACGTCTGCCTCTACCAGCCCGAGCGCCGCCTCCTGCATCTCCGGCGACCACCTGCTCGGCCGGATCTCGCCGTTCTACGACTACGGCTGGACGCCGGACCCGGTCGGAGAGTTCCTCGGCTCGCTCGAGCGGGTGGACGGGCTCGACGCGCGGCTCTGCCTGTCGGGCCACGGCCGGCCGTTTACCGACGTCCACGCCCACGTCGAGGGCAACCGAGCACTCGTCGCCGAGCGGCTCGACGCGGTGCGCGCAGCACTGCGCGGGCGGCGCCCCGGCCACCGTGGTGGAGATCGTGCCCCAGGTCTACGGCGAGCCGCTCAGCCGCGCCACCGGTGGCTGGTGGCTCCAGGAGACGCTCGCCTACCTGCAGCCACCTGGAGGTGGCCGGGGACGCCGACGCGCCACGACGACGGCGGCATCGGGCGGTGGACGGCGGCCAGCCAACCTTGACACGCCTTTGTCAAGGTTGGTAGCCTGAGCGGCGGAACGTGCGGATCGACGACATCATCGCGGGCAGCGACGGCCCGCTCTTCTCGTTCGAGTTCTTCCCGCCGAAGACCGATGACGGGCGAGCGGAACCTGCGACGCACGCTCGAGGAGCTGCGCTCGCTCGAGCCGGACTTCGTGTCGGTCACCTACGGCGCCGGCGGGACGACCCGCGGCCGGACGGTCGAGCTGACGAAGCTGGATCAAGCAGGACCTGGGCATCGAGGCGATGGCCCACCTGACCTGCGTCGGCGCGTCGCGTGAGGAGCTGCTCGGCGATGCTCGACGGGGTCCGCCGGGCCGGCATCGAGAACGTGCTGGCGCTCCGCGGGGATCCGCCGCGCGGCCAGACGGAGTGGCAGCCGCACCCCGGCGGGCTGTCGCTACTCGCACGAGCTGGTGCACGCCTGATCCGCGACCGCTTCCCGTTCGCCGTCGGCGCCGCCTGCTTTCCGGAGATCCACCCGACGGCGGCCGACGCGGCCAGCGACCTGCGCTATCTGAAGGCCAAGGTGGACGCCGGCGCCAGCTTCCTGATCACGCAGCTGTTCCTCGACACCGAGCGGTACTTCGAGTTCGTCGAGGCGGCGCGCGGCGAGGGCATCGACGTCCCGATCCTCCCGGGCGTCATGCCGATCACCGACGTCGCGCAGATCAAGACGATCACCGGGATGTGCGGCGCCGACATACCGCCGGCACTGCTCGCCGAGCTCGAGGCGCGAGCCGATGACCGCGACGCGGTGCTCGAGCTCGGGGTCGCCTACGCCACCCTCCAGTGCGCCGAGCTCCTGGCCCGCGGCGCTCCGGGCATCCACTTCTACACCCTCAACCGCTCCCCGGCCACGCGGGCGATCCTCAGCGCGCTGCGGCTGCAGCGGCCGTGGGTGCGGCGCGAGGTCGTCCGGACGGCCTAACCGGCGCTCGACCGGCAGCGCGTGGGCGACCGTCGGCGTTCCGTCCGCCAGCTCGTAGCGGACGTCGACGACGTCGTTCTCTCTCATAGGTCCCGATCCCCCAGAAGCCGAGAAACCACGCCCACAGGCCGGGCTTCTGCGCTGTGGAGATCGCGGGTGAAGCGGAGCTCGCCCTGGCTGATGCGGTAGTCGCGCCCGAGCTCCTGCGGCACGCCGTTGACGTATACCGCGAAGGGCGGTCGCACGCCGGACGGCAGGCGGACCCGGGAGCTCACGGGTCTCCCGCCACGTAGGAGTAGACGGCGTGGTCCACCCTGCGACCGCGCTCCCGCGTGTAGCCGCGAAGGATTCCCTCGAGCTGGAAGCCCGCTCGCTCCGCCGTGGCGCGCATCGCCGGCGTTGTCGGCCGTCGTGAGCACAGTCGAGGCGGACCAGGCCGCTCGTCTCGATCAGCCACCGCGGCAGCCGAGCCGGAGCGCGCGGGCGCCGAGGCCGCGGCCCCGAGCCTGGGGCGACGAGCCACAGCCCGACCTCGCAGCGAGCCGTGCTCGGCCTCGACCTGGTGGACGTTCAGCTCCCCGTGGCAGCGGTCGGAGCCGTCGGTCAGGATCGTCAGGGTGAGCGCTCGGGCCGCGGCCGCACGCGGCCGGCGGCCCGCTCGGCGGCGCGGCCCAGCTCGGCGGCGCTGGGCGGCCGCGTCCATGCCGAGCCGCACGTGGAGCTCGGGATCGTCCTGATGGGCGAGGAGCACCTCCGGGATGTCGCGCTCGGCGAACGGACGCAGCGCGACCGCGCCGTCGGTCAGGGGTTCGGCGAAGCGGCGGGAAGGCGACCATGTCCTGGCGCGGACCGTACCCTCTCGCGCGCCCGTGTCGACGATCGCCTACCGCATCCGCCGCTCCGCCCGGGCCCGCCGCGTGCGGGTGACGGTCGACGCCGGCGGATGGCGTCGAGGTGGTGCTCCCGGCGCGGGCCCCGAGCGCGCGGCCGACGCCGCGGTGATCGAGCTTCGGCCGTGGATCGAGCGGCGGCTGGCCGAGGTCGAGCGTCTGCGGACGGCAGCTGGCGCAGCGGGCCGACGCCGTACCGTACCTCGGGGACGGAGCTGCGCCTCGTGCCGCAGCCGGGACGCTCACGGGTGGCGCGGCGGCGCGGCTCCCCGGAGCTGCTCGTCCCGGCGGAGGCAGGCCGCGCGGCGGGCGGCGCTCGAGCGGTGGTACCGCCGGCGCGCGCGGGTGGAGGTGGCGGCCCGGCTCGACGCCGCCTGCGCGGCCGCCGGACTGCGCTACCGCGGGCTGACGATCCGCGGCCAGAAGACCCGCTGGGCGAGCTGCTCGCCGCAGGGGGCGATGAGCTTCAACTGGCGGCTGCTGCTCGCGCCCGCGTCGGTGCTCGACTACGTCGTCTGGCACGAGGTCTGCCACCTGGAGGTGATGGATCACTCGCCGCGGTTCTGGGCACTCGTGGCCCATCGGTGTCCCGGCTACCGAGAGCAGGTGCGCTGGCTGCGCCGCCACGGCGCGACGCTCGTGCTCCAGCCCCTTCCCCGTGGCCGGCTCAATGCGGGTGTGACAGCACCCGGCTGAGTGCCTGAACGGCGCTCTCCCCCCGCCGCTGCTCGACGAGCCGCCGGCGCACCCGTCCGACGTACGCCTCGATCGAGCCGTCCCCGCGGACGTCGATCCCCGCGCGGACGCTCGGCACGAGGCGCTCCGGTCCGGCGAGCTCGATCCGAGCGGCCACCTGCTGCACCGGCTCGAAGCGCCTGAAGCGCAGGTCGACCGCGCTGGCCGGCTCAGTGTCCGCCAGCTCGCCGACGTGCGCCTGCGCGGCGGCGAGCGCCGCCCGCCAGCGCATCGTGACGCTCCCGGCGCACCTTGGCTCCGGCGCGGACGGTCAGCGTCCAGGGCACGGCGCCAGCCTATGCGCTGGCGTCCCTCCGAGCGGCGACGGGGGCGCGCTACGCGGCGCGCGGGACGCGCAGGGCCTCGAGCTCGACGTCGATCTCGTCGGTCAGCCCCTGGTGCTCCTCGCGCACGATCCGTCCCGGGAGGTCCCGAGCCAGGCGGTGCATCCCCACGTTCTCGGCGAGCATGGTCGCCCGGAGCCGCCGGACGCCCTGCGCGGTGGCGGCACTGGCCAGGCGGGTCATCAGCGCGGAGCCGAGGCCGTCGTGCTGGTAGTCGTCGCCGACGACGATCGCCAGCTCGGCGACGTCCGGTGACTGGCGCAGCCGGACGAACCGGGCCACCGCCACGATCCGCTCCGGGCGATCGGCCGGGGCGGCGACGAGGGCGACGTGGTCGCGTCCGTCGACGCCCACGAGGTAGCGGGTCTCGGTCTCGTTCAGGTGCGGCTTGGCGGCCATGAAGCGCAGGTACTTGGCCTCCGGCGACAGCCGCTCGTACGCCGCCGCGAGCTCGGCGGCATCCGTCGGGCGGATCGGGCGGATGATCACCCGGCGACCGGTGTGCAGGCGCACGATGTCCATGTCATCACCGTACGTCGGTCGAACATGTGTTTGTGTGGCACCGCGCACACCTCCGCGGCGCCGGAAACCACCGGCTGCCGGCGGCTTACCGCTCGTCCATGGGGAGGTAGCTCCTGACGGCGCGGCCCGGTGTAGATCTGCCGCGGGCGAGCGATCTTCTGCTCCTTGTCGTCGATCATCTCGAGCCACTGGGCGATCCAGCCGCTCGTGCGCCCGATGGCGAACAGCACCGGGAACATCTCGACCGGCATCCCGAGCGCCTCGTAGATCAGGCCGGAGTAGAAGTCGACGTTCGGGTACAGCTTGCGCTCGACGAAGTAACCGTCCTCCAGGGCGATCTTCTCGAGCTCGGTGGCGATGTCGAGCAGCGGGTTCTTGCCCGTCACCTCGAACACCTCCTCGGTCGCCGTGCTTGATGATCTTCGCCCGCGGGTCAAAGTTCTTGTACACCCGGTGGCCGAAGCCCATCAGCTTCTCCTTGCCGTCCTTGACCCCCTGGATGAAGTCCGGGATGTTCTCCTTGGTCTCGATCCGCGCGAGCATCCGCAGCACGGCCTCGTTGGCCCCGCCGTGCAGGGGGCCGTACAGTGCCGCCACCCCGGCGGCCACCGCCGAGTACGGGTCGACCTGGCTCGAGCCGACGCTCCGCACTGCGCTCGTCGAGCAGTTCTGCTCGTGGTCGGCGTGGAGGATGAACAGCACGTCGAGCGCGTGCTCCAAGCGGGGGTCCGGCTCGTAGCGCAGCTCGGTCATCTTGTAGATCATCGACAGGAAGTTGCCGGCGTAGCTCAGGTCGTTGTCCGGGTAGACGTAGGGCATCCCGCGGTTGTGGCGGTAGGAGAACGCGGCCAGCGTCGGCATCTTGGCCAGCAGCCGGATCACCTGGATGTACCGCGCCGCCTCGTCCTTGATGGCAGCCGCCTCCGGGTAGAAGGTCGAGAGCGCACCGACCGACGCCAGCAGCATCCCCATCGGGTGCGCGTCGTAGCGAAAGCCCTGCATGAACTCCTTGACGTTCTCGTGCACGAACGTGTGGATCGTGATCTCGTGCGTCCACTCGTCGAGCTCGGGCTGGCTCGGCAGGTGGCCGTGGATGAGCAGATAGGAGACCTCGAGGTAGTTCGACTGCTCGGCCAGCTGCTCGATCGGGTAGCCGCGGTATTCGAGGATCCCCTTCTCGCCGTCGATGAACGTGATCGCCGAACGGCACGAGGCGGTGGCCATGTATGCCGGGTCGTAGGTCATGAGGCCGAAGTCGTCCTCGTCGACCTTGATCTTCCGCAGCTCGGTGGCCCGGATCGTGTTGTCCTCGATCGGGATCTCGTACTGCTTGCCGGTCCGGTTGTCGGTGACGGTGAGGGTCGGCTCGCCGCCGCCTACGTCGGCTCCGTCCTGCTGCTGGGTCTCAGTGCTCACGCGCCGCTCCTCTCGGGATCTCACTCTCGCTTCGCACTGTAAACGGTGCTCGTTCGACGGGAGCCCGGCCGACCGGGGGCGGGCCTACTTGTCGGTGACGATCGCCATCGCGACGGCGAGCACCACGAGCAGGAAGGAGAGCGCCATCACGGCCCGGCCGCCGTTGCCCCGGCCGGGGAAGGTCGGGTTGGTCAGGCCGACCGCCGCGAGCACCACCGCGTAGATGGCGAGACCGATGCCCGCGATGTAGAACGGCACCTTCGATGGTTCGGCGGCGGCGAAGAGCAACGAGCTCATCTCGGCGGGCAGCCTACCCGATCGGGTGGCGGTGGTTCACGGTCCGAGATGGGCCCGCCGAGCCCATCGTGCCGCCCACGCCTCGAGTGGCGCCAGGTCGAGCACCAGCTCGCGACCGCACCCGGTGAGCACGTAGCCCTCAGGTCCTCGGGCGACGATGCCGGCTTGATCGAGCTCGGCCAGCCGGGTGGTGAGCACGCTCGAGGAGACCCCGTCGCACCGGGCCTGCAGCTGACGGAAGGTCGGCCCGGGGGCCTGCCACAGCTCCCACAGGATCCGCAGCGTCCAGCGCCGTCCGAGCAGGTCGAGCAGGGCCATGATCGGCCGTCCGGTGCGCGAGCCGCGGACCGGATCGCCCGGTCTGGGTGCAGATGGCATGCACCGGATCCTAGCTTTGCTTTTCGAAGCACGACGCGCTATGGTTCGTCTCATGCCTCTGAATCCGAAGCAAAGCGCCCGTCTCGCGCCGGTCGAGCCGCCGTTCGCGGCGGAGGTCGCCGCGGCCCTCGAGGCGCTGGGGCCGCCGATCGCCCTGTTCCGTCTGTTCGCCCGCCGTCCCGACCGCGCGCTGGCCATCCAGGGCTGGGGGCGGTACTACCTCTCCCGCCGCTCCGCCCTGACGCTCCGCACGCGCGAGCTCGTCATCGACCGCACGACCGCTCGCCGCGGAGCGGAGTACGAGTGGGGCATCCACATCACCGCGTTCGCCGGGCGGGCCGGACTGAGCCCGCCGCAGATCGCGTCGCTGACGCGCGGCGGCCCGGCCGACCCCTGCTGGGAAGATCCGGGCGACCGGGCGGTGCTGGCGGCGGTCGATGCGCTGCTCGACGCATCCGACCTCGATGACGCGCAGTGGGCCGAGCTGGTGGCGGCCGTCGGCGATGAGGGCGCGCTCGAGGTGCTCCTGCTCTGCGGCTGGTACCACGCGATCTCGTTCGTCGCCCGGGTCACCCGGCTGCCGGCCGAGCCGGGGGCGGCGCGGTTCGCCGACTACGTGCCCCGGCCCGGTCCGCCCTCGTAGCGGCTCTCGGTCGCCGCGCGCTGACCCTGGTAGTGGCTACCCAGGCCCGGGCTGCCGTACGGGGTGCGGGCCGGGCGGTCGAGCGTCATGAACGACAGCTGGGCGATGGGCAGACCCGGGTAGAGCTTGATCGGCACACGGGTCAGGTTGTTCAGCTCGAGCGTCAGGGTGCCCTGCCAGCCCGGATCGCAGAAGCCGGCGGTGGCGTGGACGATCAGCCCGAGCCGGCCCAAACTGGACTTCCCCTCGATTCTCGCGACGATGTCGTCCGGCAGCTCGACCCACTCGAGCGTGCGGCCCAGGCAGAACTCGCCGGGATGGATGACGAAGGCGCCGTCGTCCCCGACCACGACCTCCTCGGTCAGGTTGTCCGGCGGCCGGCGCAGGTCGATCGCCGAGGCACGGTGGTTGTGGAACACGCGGAACGAGTCGCCGAGGCGCAGGTCGACGCTCGCCGGCTGGACGAGGCTCGCGTCCCACGGGTCGATCCGGATCCGCCCGGCCTCGACGAGCTCGAGGATGGTGCCGTCGGAGAGGACGGACTGGGGAGGGCCGGCCATCGTCGCGCGCAGTCTGGCACCGAGGCCGGATCGGGTCAGGTCGGGGCTAGGCGGGCGTGGGCAGCACCGCTCCGGTCTCCAGGAGCGTCTTCGGGTTCGAGAGGACGTGCGGCCAGCCCTGGCTGATCGTCGGCAGCACTTCGCTGCCGGGCGAGAAACCGTCGTGGACGACGGTCAGGCGCACCAGACCGCCGAGATCCTCGATTTCGAACCTGGCCGTCGAGCGCGGTTCGGCGGCGATGCGCTCGAGGAACGCCCCGTCGAAGCCCACCTTCTCCTGCGCCAGCGCGCGCCACTCCGGGGTGAACGTGCGCCACGTGTAGGAGAGGCGCCGGAACAGCCGCTCCGGCGTCGCGCGGATGTACGTGCGGTACACGAACGAGGGGTTGTCCACGGGATCCTCCAGGGCTGGCTTGGCGACGTCGGGTGATGCCGCCCCGCCGGCGCGAGCTCAGTGTCCGAGCGTGCGCGCCCGCGCCTTGACGCTGCGCACCCGCGCAGGTGGCAGCGGCGCGGGATCACCGTGCGGGCCGCGCCGGGGGCGGCGTGGGAACGGCTGGCGCGGGTGCGGGCGCGGGCGGGTCCGCGAGCCGCCGTCGCCGCCGGGGGGCTCAGCCTCCTCGGGCTCCTGCTTGATCGCCCACCACACGAGATAGATGAGCGCGGCCAGGGGGATCTTCAGCGCCAGCATGATCCACAGGAATCCCCACGTCATCGGGCGCGCATCCTACCCCGATCGCACCCCGCTGTCACGCGGTTGCCGATGAGCGATCGCGCGTCAGGCCCGCAGCGGGATCGGCGCGGCGTCGAAGTGCGTGATCCGCTGCAGCTCGGCCACCCGCTCGGCGACCTCCTCGCCGGTCAGCCGGGCCACCCGCTCGGTGCCGAACTCCTCCACGTTGAACGACGCCAGGGCGGTGCCGTAGGCCATCGCGCGGGTGAGGGCGGCGTGGTCGATCGCGGCCTCGCCGAGTGCCGCCAGGTAGCCGACGAATCCGCCGGCGAACGTGTCTCCCGCACCCGTCGGGTCGATCACGTCGTGCAGCGGGAACGCGGGCAGGGCGAAGAACCCCTCGTCGGACACGAGGGCCGCGCCGTACTCGCCCTGCTTGGCGACGACGACCCGGGGGCCCCACTCACGGATCCGCTCGGCGGCCCGCACGAGGTTCGGCTCCTCGGTGAGCTGGCGGAGCTCGCCGTCGTTGAGCAGCACGCAGTCGACCTCGGCGATCGCCTGCACGAGCGAATCACGAGCGACGTCGATCCACAGGTTCATCGAGTCGAGGGCGACGAACCGGGCCGCCCGGCATTGCGCGCGCACGTCGCGCTGGAGATCGGGCTGGATGTTGGCCAGGAACAGCAGCTCGGCGCCGCTCGACTCCGGCGAGAGCTTCGGCTGGAAATCGGCGAACACGTTCAGCTGCGTGTCGAGCGTCTCGCGATCGTTGAGGTCCCAGCCGTAGACCCCGCGCCAGGAGAAGGTCTCGCCCCCCGCGACGTGCTCGATGTCGTCGGTCTGCACCCCCCGGCGCTCGAGCAGCTCGACGTCGGCCGGATCGAAGTCGTCTCCGACCGGGCCCACGACCCGCACCGCGTCGAAGAACGCCGCAGCGAGCGCGAAGTGCACGGCGGAGCCACCGAGCATCCGCTCGCGCTCCCCGAACGGGGTCCTGACCGCGTCGTAGGCGATCGATCCGACGACCGTGACGGACATGCGGCGGGCAAGGCTAGCGGCGCCCCCGCCCGGACCGGGATCCGCCCGCGGAGCTCCAAGGCCGCGCGCGACCCGCTGTAGGCTGGCTCGCGCGGTGACGGCGACGCTCACCATCCTCGGCGGCGGCGGGTGGTTCCCCGCCTTCGGACGCCACACCGCGTGCGCGCTGCTGCGCGACGGCGACCACGCGATCCTCATCGACGCCGGAACCGGGATCAGCCGCCTGGTCGAGGACTCCGAACACCTGGCCGGCGTCGCGCGCCTGGACATCGTGCTCACGCACTTCCACCTCGACCACATCGCCGGCCTGGCCTATCTGCCGGCCGTCGGCCACTGCGAGGACACGACCCTGTGGGGGCCGGGCCGCCTCTGCTACGAGACCGCAACCGCGGAGCTGCTCGGCCGGGTGTCGAACGAGCCCTTTCACCCCCTGCCGCTCGACGCGCAGGACATCACCGTGCGCGATCTGCCGGCCGGCGAGGTGGAGCTCGGCCGGATGCGGGTCGCGCTCCGCGTCCAGACCCGGCATTCGGCGCCGACGGTCGCCCTGCGGGTCGACGAGGTGCTGGCCTGGATCACCGACACGGCGTTCGATCCCGAGTCCGGCGCGTTCGCCGCCGGCTGTCCGCTGCTGGCGCACGAGGCATGGTTTCCGTCCACCGCCCCCCGCAACGCGAAGATCCACAGTTCCGCCGCGGAGGCGGCCGACGTGGCGGGGGCGGCGGGCGCCGAGCGGCTCCTGCTCACCCACCTGCCGCCGTTCGAGGCGGGGGTCGATGCCCTCCGTCAGGACGCGGCGGGCGCCGCCCCGGCCGAGATCACCCTGGCCGCGGACGGGCTGCGCCTCGGGCTCGCCGCGGGCTGAGCCCGCCGTCCGGCGAGCGCGGCCCCCGCTCCGAGCAGCGTCCAGGTCACCGGGTCTTCCAGGAAGTCGGCGTAGAGCATCGTGTGGAAGACGAGGGCGAGGAACGCCGCCGCCACCGCTGCGCGAGCGGGGTCCTCCCGCGCGCCGGAGATCAGGAGCACGGCCGCGCAGATGACGAGCGCGACGTACGCGGAGCTCCCCGATCAGGCCCTGCTCGGCGGCGATGGTGACCGGGATGGTGTGCGAGGCCGACAGCGTCTGGCTGCTGCCGGGATGCCGGCGCCGATACTCGGCGACGAACGCACCCGAGCCGTAGCCCCACAGCGGCCGCTGGCCGAACATCGAGACTCCCCCCGTCACGAGGTCGGCTCGGCCGCTCGACGCGTTGTTCAGCCCTTGGTTGAGCCCGAACGTCCGCGGTGTGACGAGAACCGCCACCGCGCCCAGGGCCACCACCGCCGCCGCCACCGCGAGCACCGGCCGGGCACGCCAGCGCAGGGCCGCCAGCACCCCCAGGCCGACGAGCAGCGCGCCGAGGCTCGAGCGCGAGAGGGTCAGGACAAGGCCGCACCACAGGAGCGCCAGGATCCCGCTCACCGCCAGCTGCTCCCGGCGCTCGCCCTCGACCAGCAGCAGTCCGGCCAGGGCGATCATCACCACGGCGAGGAAGCGGCCGAAGATGTCCGGGTCGAAGAACACGGAGTTGACGGTGAAGTAGGCGTGGACGTCGTTGGCCGCGATCAGCTTTGGGTTGAGGAACAGCGTCTTGGTGTCGAACTCGACGAAGCCCACGAGCGCGAACACCAGCGCCAGCGCGACGACCACCCGCAGGCAGCGGGCGATCAGCGCCGCGTCCCACCTGACCTCCCGCAGCAGGCAGAACAGCAGGGCGAACGGGACGTAGAAGAAGACCATCTGCTGGAGCGCCTTTTCGAAGCCCGCCGAGTAGAGCGACTGCAGGGCGTAGAGGACGATCACGACCGCGAGCAGCCGGTGGAGCCACACGCCGAGCGGCGGCTCGGCCTCCCCCGGTGGCCGGTCCGGTGGGCGAAGCGCGCCGCGGCGGGCACGGAAGACCTCGGCCAGCGCGCCGGCGCCGACCACGAGGTACAGCGGGACGAGCAGGTTGGAGGTCGTCCCGCCGGCCGAGATCGGCACCCGGAACGGCAGCGCGGCCACCGCCAGGGGCGCCACCAGCGAGGGCCGTCGCTCGAGGCCGCGGGCGGCCAGGACGACCAGCGCCAGGACGGCGAGCCCGCCGAGAGCGGCGGGAAGCGGATGGCGGTGGACGACCCGCAGCTGCGGCGAGTGCCACACGTCGGCCAGCAGCAGCACGGGCGCCAGGACGAGCGCACCGAGCGTCGCCGCCGCACGTTCCCGCGCCCGCGCGCGGGGAATGAGCAGAACGGTCGCGGCGAGCAGCCCCACCGCCGTCACCCCGGCCTTTGGCAGCGGGCCGGAGAGGGCGGCGAGCGTCAGCACGCCGCGGAGACTACGCCGGGGCGGACGCGGGACGATCCTCTACGCTGGGCGCCCATGCGTTCCCGCTCGGTCGTCGTCGGTTGTGTGCTGGCGGCGGTCGGAGTGTCGGCCTGCGGCTCGACGCGCAAGCCGCTCGCCGGAACCCCGGGGGTCCGGACGCTGGCCGGCGGCCTGGCCCCCGGCCGCGGCGTCGTCGACGACCCGCGGACGCGGTCGCTGCGCTGCCTGCGCACCCTCTCGCTCGGGGTGGTGGAGAGCGGGCCCTACACGCTGTTCGTCGGTCAGGGCGGCGACCAGGCCCGGGTCGTGTTCCTGCCCACTCCCGGTGCCGCTCAGTATGCGCAGATCTCGGGCAGCGAGCAGGGCGCCGAAGCGATCGGCAGCGCGCTGCTCTACCCCCAGGCGATGAGCGAGGACCACCTGAGCCAGGTGGAGAGCTGCTTGTCCAAGGGCGTCTAGCGCTGATCGCCGACCGTCAGACGAGCTCGGCGTAGATCTGCTCGAGCGTCTCCCGATTCGCCGCGACGAGGCTCCGCGCGTCGGCCACGAGCCGCCGGCAGTTCTCGGCCGACGCATCATCGAGTGCGTGCGAGGCGGTCGGCAGCTCACTCTGCAGGCGGAAGTAGGCGAGCTCGTCGGGACGCGCTGCCTGGAGGGCGCGCAGTTGGTACTCGACGGCCTTCGGCACGCCATCGAGCACCACCTCGAGGATCGGGCGTGCCCAGCGCAGCAGCCCGAGGCGAGCGGCGGCGGCCGCGCTGAGGGGGATCGGGCCGCTGCCGGGCGCCTGGGGGGGCAGGCCGGTGCCGATCGACACCACGCACACCCTCGAGTGGTGGCGCCGGAGCCGGAGGGCATCGACGTAGCCGGCGAGGGCTGGGTCGTTGGCGAACGTCCCGCCATCGACCAGGGCGTGATCGCCACCGACTTCGGCGCCCGGCACGACGGCCGGGTCGAAGAGGGTCGGCGCCGCGCTCGTCGCGCGGGCGACGAGGGTCATCGGCACGTCCCAGTCCTCGTCCACCGCCGCCGCGTACTCACGCTTGAAGAAGAACGGACCGGGCGCCGTCAGGTCATAGCTCGGGACGACCACCTCGGTGAGCGCCTCGGAGAGCATCGTCGTCCCGAAGTGAGCGGCGAGGACCCGCTCGAGCGGCGCGGCGGAGTACTTCGCGTCGAGCAGGCCGTGGAGGGTGGCGGCCTCACGCCGCAGCGAGTCTCCGAAGATCGTCCGCCCCGAGTTCAGGTAGAGCTCGCACATGTCGGCCGCGGTGTGGCGAGGACCACCCGCATCGCCCGGCACCGTCAGCCCCAGCGCCAGGATCCCGCCGGTCGACGTCCCGGCCACGAGGTCGAACAGCGCTGAGATCGGGCGGCCCATGGTCGCCTCCACCTCGCGCAGCACCTCCGCTCCGATCAGACCGCGGATACCGCCGCCGTCCAACGCCAGCACCCGGTAGCACCGCTCGCCCAACCGTCCTCCGATCCGCTCGCCACAACGAGCCTAACGAGACGCGAATCGGGTCGGTGAGCGCCACGGTGGCGTCATGGTGGCGGGCTACAATCGCTCCCCTCTCCGTCGCGATTCCCGCGGCGGTCAGATGCGCCGCACCGAGTCGTCAGCGCGCGCCCACACGCTCCCAGAACCTGTGTCCGTTCCCATCGCCGAGCGCTCCGAGCCGGCCGCGGGCCATGCGCCCCGAGCCCGTACGGCCATCGCGCTGCCCCGCGCGCCGCGGCTCTACCTGCTGCTGGCCCTCGCCGGGCTGGCGATCGGTGCGATCTCCCTGCTCATCCCCTCGACCGCGAGCTACGACCCCTGGTCCTGGATCGTCTGGGGCCGGGAGATCATCCACCTGCGCCTGCACACGACCGGCGGCCCGACCTGGAAGCCGCTGACCGTCGTCTTCACGACCGTCTTCGCCCTGTTCGGCAAGGCGGCGCCCGACCTGTGGCTGGTCGTCGCCCGGGCCGGAGCGGTCGTGGCGGTGGCCATGGTGTTCCGCCTCGCCGTGCGCCTCGGGCGGGCGATCGCGCCCGACGGCGGCCCGGCACCCGCCACGCTCGGCGGGCTCATCGCCGCGGTTTCGCTGACGTTCACCGGCGGCTTCCTCTCCAACAGTGCGCTCGGCTACTCCGAAGGACTGATGACCGCGCTGGTGCTGATCGCGGTCGAGCGCCACCTCGACGGCGCACACCGGCAGGCGTTCGCCTGCGGCTTCTTGGCCGCCCTCGACCGGCCCGAGCTTTGGTTGTTCTGGGGACCCTACGGGCTGTGGCTCTTCTGGCGCGAGCCGGAAGCTCGCTGGCTCGTGCTGGCGCTGTTCGCGCTCATCCCGATCCTGTGGTTCGCCCCTGAGTACTGGGGCTCGGGCCATCTCTTCCGCGGCGTCAGCCGAGCGCACACCCCGCGCTCGAACTCGGCCGCCTACGCCAGCTGCCCGCTCTGCTCGGAGCTGGTCAAGCACGCCTGGCCCACGGTGCTGCTCCGCGTCAAGGTCGCCGCGGTGCTGGCGGTGGCTCTCGCCGCCGGGCTGCTCGTCCGGACGGCTCGAGCCGGAGACGCGGTGCGGCGGTGGCGTCCGAGAACCCCGCGCGAGCATGCGCTGGCCGGCCTCGTGGTGGCGGGCCTGCTCGGCCTCGCCTGGTGGGTGCTGATCGCGGTCCTCACCCAGGCCGGGTTCTCGGGCAACGACCGCTACCTCGTGCTCGGAGCCGCCCTGATCGAGATCGCCGGCGGCGTGGGGTTCGCTTGGGGCGCCGCGGCCGTGGCTCGGATCGCCGCCCCGCGGCTGCGCGGGCTCTGGCGGACCGCCGCGGGGCCCGCCGCCGCCGCCACCCTGCTGCTGGCCCTCGTGTACGTGTTCGTTCCCAACCAGGTCGGGGCGAACCTGATCAGCATCCAGCGCACCCACGCCGCGCTCATCTACCAGGCCCACCTGCGCGCCAGCGCCGAGGGCGCCGTGGCGCGGCTGGGCGGCGCGCGGCGGGTCCTCGCCTGCGGGAACGTGATGACCGAGGGCTTCCAGGTGCCGCTGATCGCCTACGTACTCGACGTGCACACCGACGACGTGGCCGCCTCGCCACTGGGACCGAGTCAGGCGGGACCGGCGCCGAACGTCATCTTCCAGACCCGCGAGACCCGTCACGCCCACCTGCTGCCGCCGCTGACCGACTGGCCCGCCACCGCCTACCGGCTCGTGCTGCGGAACAAGACGTTCCGCGTGTACGAGCACTGCGCGCACTAGTCTCCGCCCAAGGTCCCCCATGGCCACGACCACCGCCCCGCCTCCCCTCCTCTCCGCGCCGGACATCCGCGACGTCCGCCCGGCTCGCCGGTTCGAGCGGATTCCGCAGCCGGTCCTCGTCGGAGGCCTCCTGGTGGCGCTCGTCCTGTTGTCGGCGTTCGTCCGCACGCGCGCCATCAGCGGCGGCAAAGGCCAGTTCTGGATGGACGAGGCGATCACCACCGGCATCAGCTCGCACTCGCTGAGCGCGATCCCGGGGATCCTCCGTCACGACGGCTCGCCGCCGCTGTTCTACGTGCTGCTCCACTTCTGGATCAGCTGGTTCGGCAATAGCGAAGCCGCCACCCACTCGCTCACGGTTCTCATCGGCCTGCTGACGATCCCGGTCGGGTTCTGGGCCGCGCGCAGCCTGTTCGGTCTCCGCGCCGGTGTGTACGCCGCGATCCTGTTCGCGTTCAGCCCGTTCCTCACCGCCTACGCGCAGGAGACGCGGATGTACGAGCTGATGGGGCTGTTCGGGATCCTGGCCGTGACCGGGTTCCTACACGGGTTCGTGTTCGGCCGGCGACGGTGGCTCATCCTGTTCTCGCTGTCGCTGGCCGCGATGTTCTACACGCACAGCTGGGGCCTGTTCTTCGCTGCCGGATCGCTGGTGGCGCTCGTGCCGGTGTACCTGCACCGCGAGGATCGTCGCGGCCTGCTCCGGGACGCCGTCCTGGTCTACGGCGGTGCGGCGCTGCTGTTCCTGCCCTGGCTGCCGACGTTCGTCTACCAGGCGACGCACACCGGCGACCCCTGGGCCCCGCCCCCGCGGCTCGGCGCCCCCGTGCTCATCTCCCGCGACCTGATCGGCGGTGACCGGATCACCGTGGCGCTGATCATCGCCTGCGTCGTCGCCTTCGCCCCGCTGCTGCGCCGCGCCACCCGGCGCAGCCTCGATGCCCGGCTGCTCGTGTCGCTGCTGCTGCTGCCGGTGGCCACGCTGGCGCTCGCCTGGCTCGCGTCGCAGATCACCCCGGCGTTCGTCGCCCGGTACTTCGCGCCGGTGCTGGGGGCGACGCTGCTGCTCGCCGCCTGGGGCTGTGCGCGCTCCGGCCTGATCGGGCTCACGGCGATCGTGCTGTCGGTCGTGTTCGTCGCCCACTACACGTCGTTCACGCCGGAGTACAAGAGCGACATGCGGGACGTCGCCGCCGAGGTCGCGCCGTACCTGCACCCCGGCGACCTCGTCATCTCCGGCCAGCCCGAGCAGGTGCCACTCGCCTACTACTACCTGCCCGGCGGCCTGCGCTACGCGAGCACGCTCGGGCCGAAGCAGGACCCGTCGTACGCCAATTGGGTGAACGCGCTCGCCCGCCTGAAAGCGGCCCGTCCCGCCGCTACGCTCGATCCCCTGCTTGCTACCCTCAGGCCCGGCCAGCAGGTCCTGTTCGTGCGCCCGTTGACCGAGGGAACGCAGAACTGGTCGGCGCCGTGGACGCAGCTGATCCGCCGCCGTTCTGCCCAGTGGGGAGCGATCCTCCAGGCCGACCGGAGCCTCGTCCCCGTCGCCGTGGCTCCGCACAACTATCGCGGCGCGTGCTGTGTGGCCGACAGCGCCGTCCTGTACAAGAAGGTCGCTTAGGAACCTCAAGGACATGACCGAGACCGCTCCCTCTGCGCCGTCCGCTCCGGGCGCCGACATCAGCTCCGAGACGCCCGTCGTCGTGCTCGGCGGAGGTCCCGCCGGGCTGACCGCCGGCTACCTGCTCTCCAAGCAGGGCAAGCCGGTGATCGTGCTCGAATCGACCGACATGATCGGGGGGATCGCCCGAACCGAGGTGCGCGACGGCTACCGCTTCGACCTCGGCGGCCACCGCTTCTTCACCAAGGTCAAGGAGGTCGACGACCTCTGGCACGAGATCATGCAGGAGGAGTTCCTCAAGCGCCCGCGGCAGAGCCGGATCTTCTGGCACCAGAAGTTCCTGGAGTACCCGCTCCAGGGCATGGACGTGATCAAGAAGCTCGGTCCGATCGATCTGACCAAGGCGCTCCTCTCCTACCTGGCCGCCGCCGCCAGGCCGAAGGGGCGCGAGGACACATTCGAGGAGTGGGTGAGCAACCGCTTCGGCCGCTGGCTGTTCAATCAGTTCTTCAAGTCCTACACCGAGAAGGTGTGGGGCGTGCCGACGACCGAGATCCGTGCCGAATGGGCGGCCCAGCGGATCAAGGGCCTGTCGTTCTTCTCCGCCGCCAAGTCGGCGTTCTTCGGTAATCGCGGCAACAAGATCAAGTCGCTCATCTCCGAGTTCAACTACCCCCGCTACGGTCCCGGTCAGATGTGGGAGCAGATGACCTCCGACATCCGGGCCCACGGCGGTGAGGTGCGGCTGAACGCGCCGGTGACCAAGCTCGTCACTGATCCGGCGAGCGGGAAGGTGAGTCAGGTGGTGGCCGGCGGCGAGACCCTCACGCCGTCCTACGTTGTCTCCTCGCTGCCCCTGCGTACGACCGTCGGCATCACCACGCCGGAAGCGCCGGGCGAGGTGCGCGACGCGGCGCGCGGGCTGCGCTACCGCGAGTTCCTCACCGTGCTGCTCGTGATCGAGGGCGAGGACCTGTTCCCGGACAACTGGATCTACATCCACGAGCCGGGCGTGCAGGTGGGCCGAATCCAGAACTTCAAGTCGTGGAGCCCGTGGATGGTGCCGAACGATCGGGACGCCTCGATCGGGATGGAGTACTTCTGCTTCGAGGGCGACGAGCTGTGGACGATGGACGACGAGGATCTCGTCGCCTTCGCCACCCGGGAGATCCAGCAGCTCGGATTGGCCAAGGCCGAGAAGGTGAAGTTCGGCTTCGTCGCGCGGGTGCATAAGGCGTATCCCATCTACGACGCCGAATACGCCGAGCGGGTGGCAGCGATCCGCGGCTGGCTGGAGACGATTCCCAACCTTGCCCAGGTCGGCCGCAACGGCCTGCACCGCTACAACAACTCCGACCATTCGATGCTCACCGCGATGCGGGCGGTCGACAACATCCTGCTCGGCACCCGGCACGACATCTGGGCGGTCAACGCCGAGAGCGTCTACCACGAGGAGCACGTCGAGCCCGAGCAGCCGTACCGCAACCCCCCGGAGACCAAGGCGATGGAGCAGCCGCTCGCCTGAGCGCGCGCCGACGGTTGACCTGATGCGGCGGTGGGTGATGGTGGGGCTGATCGGCCTGGCGGCGCCGGCGGGTGCAATGCCGGCGGTGGCCGGCGGCGCGGTGGCCAGCACGAACGTCACAACCACCGCCACCAGCGTCGGTCCCGGGGCGGTGAGCAGCGTGGTCAGCGCCGTGGCCCCGTCGACCGGGCTACTCGGGACCGGCCTGCCGGAGCCGTCCGCGACCACAACGACAACGACGAGCGCAGCCGTCATTCCGACGACCACCACGGCCGGCGGCAGCGGGCTCAGCGGGGGGACGACCGCGGGGATCGGGATCGGAGCGATCGCCGTCCTGTCGCTGATCTCGCTCTTCATCTGGCGCGATGCCCGCCGGCGGGCACCGGCGCGGCGGGCGGCGGCCGGCGAGGCCGGCGCCGAGCGGGTCCCCGGCTCCCGCCGGCCACCGAAGAAGCGCAAGCTCAGCCCGGCTGAGCGCCGGCGGCGCCGGCGCGGCCGCGCGCGGTAGCCCGGGCCGCTACCCCTCACCCTCCGACGCCCGCAGGCGGGCCCGGGCGCGGACGATCTGCCGATGCACGGTGCGCGGCGTGCATCCGGTGAGCGCCGCGATCTCCTCGTGCGAGCAGCCGAGCGCCTGGAGCCACAGCAGGCGCCGCTGACGAGCTGACACCGCGTCGAGCGCCTGGGCTCGCAGCCGCTGCTCGACCATCCGCTCGGGTCCCTCCGCCGCCGGCAGGCAGGCATGATCCGGCCCCTCGCTCGCCTCCTCCAGGGACAGGTCCCGCTGGGCGCGCACCGCCTGTCGGCGTGCCTCGCGGACGGCGGTCGTCACCAGCCAGCCGAATGTCCGCTCCGGGGGCACCGCCGGATACCCGACCAGCCGGACCCACGCCACCTGGCAGGCCTCGTCGACGACGGCCTCGGACGCGCTGGCATCCCGTCGCACGACGTCTCTCAGGCGGACGGCACAGCGGCGATACAGGAGGTCGAGCTCAGCGGCGGTCATGGCTCCAAATGAGACGTGATTGACACATTTCGCTCTGGACATGTGGATCGTAGTCGCTAGGTTTGGATCATGTCAATTAGTTTCAATTGGAAAGGTACCTCATGACCGCGGCCGTCACCGCGCACCCGAACCCAAGCGGGCTCCCCGGGAGCAATGTCCTGCAGCAGATCGTCAACGGCACGGAGGCGTGGGCGCTGGCCATCGCGCTGCTCGGCGCGTTCGTCGGGGCCGCCGTGTGGGCCATCTCCTCCCACACCCACAACCACCAGTACGCCGGCCGCGGGCGGATGGCGGCGCTGGTCTCCGGCGCCTCGGCGCTCCTGGTGGGCGCCGGACCCGGCCTGGTGAACTTCTTCTCCCACCTCGGGGCGCAGGCCCGGTAGATGCGTCCGGCGCCTCCTGCCCCGCTCGCAGCGTTCGCTGCCACCCTGCTTCTCGTTCTCGCGCTCGCGCGACCGGCGGCCGCCTTCGATCCGCTGGGACCGATCTGCGGCGCGGCCGGAATGGTGAGCAAGATCGCCGGCAAGGCGTGCGGGCTGGCACAGCACCCCGGCCACGTGCTCCGGGCGGGCAAGCAGCTGCTCCACGGTCACGTCGGCGGCGCGGTGTCCTCGCTGCTCGGCGACAGCAGCAGCGCGGCGTCCGTGGTCAGCAAAGCGACGTTCGCGGTGGGGCTGGCGGCGGTCGGGACCTGGATCCTCGGCGGCGCCCACGCCTCCCTCGAGCTGATCTCCGGGGTCGTCGCGCGGAGCACCGCACCGCGCCTGGAGAGCACGTGGTTCTCGGCCACCTACTGGCGGATGGCGGCGATCTCGGCCCTGCTCACCCTCCCGTTCCTGTGCGCGGCCGCCGTACAGGCGCTGCTGCGCTCCGATCTCTCGCTCCTGCTCCGGGCGGGGCTCGGCTACCTGCCGCTCTCGCTGCTGCTGGTCGGTGTCGCCGCACCGCTGACCATGCTCCTCCTCTCGGCCACCGATGCGATGTCGGGCCTCGTGTCGACGGCGGCGGGCAACTCCGGCGCGCACTTCCTGACCCGGATGGCCCAGCTGGCCACGCTGCTCGGGCTCGTCTCGACCTCCCCGTTCCTCGGGTGCTTCCTCGGCGTCCTCGTCGTACTGGCGTCCGTGGTCCTGTGGCTGGAGATGCTCGTGCGCGAGGCGGCGATCTATGTCGTCGTGCTGATGCTGCCGCTCGTGTTCGCCACCCTGGTGTGGCCGGCCCGGCGGGTGTGGGCGCTCCGCAGCGCCGAGCTCCTGTTCGCCCTCGTGGTCTCGAAGTTCGCTGTCGTCGCCGTCCTGTCACTCGGCGGCGCCGCGGTCGACGCCGCCGGCGTCACCCGGGTGGCGACGCTGTCGCTCGGACTCGCGCTCATCGGCCTGGCGGCCACCGCGCCGTGGGCCCTGATGCGGCTGCTCCCCCTGGCCGAGCTCGCCTCCACGCTCCAGGGGGTGCACGCCGGCCGGCTGAGTGCCGGGGGCCTGACGGCACTGTCCTCGGGCGGCGCGGCACACGATTGGGCTGACGACCGGGCGCTCCCCCGCGGCCAGACCGGCGCGCCGGCCGACGCCGACGGCGGTCCCGCGCGTGAGATGGCGAAGCTCGGCGGTAGGCGCGATTCGTTTGGGGAGGTGCCGGAGGCCTGGCCGGACACGACGCAGATGGCTCCTGACGCCGGAGCGGCAGAGGGGTCCACCGCCTCCGACCCGATCACCACCTCCGCCCGGGCCGCCGGATCCGTTCCCCCCGCGCCGGGCGGAGACGCGCTCGGAGCCGACGATCGCGACCCGGCCCTCGCCGCCGAATGGGCCGCCGAGTTCAGCGACGGGCGAGACCTCGTGATCGGCCGCCCGCCGCCACCGATGGGCCATCCGGAGCCGCCGGCCGCCGACGCCGGAGCGCCCCTGCCGCCCGACCTCGAGCCGCCGGACCCCGATCCGTTCCTGCCGCCGCCGGACGACGAGGGCCTGTGAGCAGCGGGCGATCGACCTACCGCTTCGGGCCGCTCGAGCGTCGCGGCCTGCTCGGCTCCGTCCGCGCCGGGCAAGCCGTGATCCTCGCCGGGTCGGTGAGCGGCGGGCTCATCCTGCTCGACGCCGTCCCCACCCCCGGCGCCGCGCTGCTCGTCCTGCTCGTGCTCGCCGGTGGGGCGTCGCTGGCGTTCGTGCCGTTCGGACGCCGCGGCATCGACGAATGGATGCCGGTGCTCGCGGCCTACCTCGGCCGCGCCCTCAGGGGTCGGCGGCGCTTTCGCTCCCCGCGGCCCATGGCGGGAATCCGGCGGCCGCTGCGCGGCGCCGGATCGGCGCCCGCCACCCTCCCCCCGCTGGCGCTTCCCGGATCGCTGCACGGAATCGAGATCCAATCGCTGGCGTACCGCGAGCGGACGATCGGCGCCTTTGGCGAGCGAGGCGGGCGGCGGCTGACCGCCGTGCTCGCCTGCCGGGTGTCGACGTTCACCCTGCTCGATCCCGAGGCCCAGGAGCGCCGGCTGGCCCGCTGGGGCCTCGTCCTCGCCGGTGCCGCCGGAACGGCGGTGCGCCGCATCGGGTGGGTGGAGCGGACGGCGCCGGCCCAGGGGGACGAACTGGCCCGCTGGCTGCACGCCGAGCGGGACCCGGCGGTCCCGCTGCGGGGGGCGCCGATCATCGAGTCCTACCTCGAGCTGATCGGCAGCTCGACCCGCGTCGCCCAGGAGCACGAGATCCTCGTCGCCGTCCAGGTCGACGCGGCACGGGTCCGGGGGAGCGGCCCCCAGGCAGTCGAGCAGTCGCTCGTTGAGGCGACCGAGCGGGTGGCCCAGGGGCTGGAGACGGCTGAGGTGACGGTGCTCGGGGCGCTCGGCCCGCCACAGCTCGCCCGGACCCTGCGCACCGCGTTCGACCCGTTCGGTCGCACCGAGCTCGCCGCGCTGGAGGCGGTCGACCCGGCCCGGCGGGGCCCGCCACCGGCCGGGGCCGGTCCCCTCGGCGCCGAAGAGGGGTGGGAGCACTTCCGCAGCGACGGAGCCCTGCACTGCACGTACTGGATCGCGGGCTGGCCGCGGGTCGACGTCTCGCCGATGTTCATGGACGCCCTGCTCGGTCGCGCGGGGTCCGTCCGCTCGGTGGCCGTGACGTTCGAGCCGGTCTCACCGGAGCGCTCGACCCGTGAGGTGGAGGCGGCGATCACCCGTGATCGTGCCGACCATGAGCTCCGCCGCCGGTTCGGGCAGTCCGAGACGGCGCGCCAGCGTCAGGCCCAGGAGGCGACGGCGCGCCGGGAGGCGGAGCTCGCCGCCGGTCACAGCGAGGTCCGCCTGGCCGGCTTCATCACCGTCTCCGGCCGCGACGCGGCCGAGCTGCGGCGGGCCTGCGGCGAGGTGCTGGAGCACGCCGCGCGAGCCCGGCTCGAGCTGCACCGGATGTACGGGCAGCAGGCCGACGCGTTCACCTTCACCCTCCCGCTCTGCCGGGGCCTGCGTTGAGCGTCCGCGCCGCAGAGCGGCCGGGCCACCGCGCCACCACCCGCCATGCCCAGGCGATCTACCCGTTCATGGCCGCCGGCGGCCTCGGGAGCCGGGGCATCTTCATCGGGCGCGATTCCGGGGGTGGCGCGTTCTGCTACGACCCGTGGGCGCTGTACGCCGACGGCCGGCTCGACGACCCGAACGCGATCGTGCTCGGCAAGCTCGGCCAGGGCAAGAGCGCGCTGGTCAAGACGCTGCTGTGGCGGATGCTGCTGTTCGGCCGGCGGGCGTTCGTGCTCGACGTCAAGCGGGAGTACGGCTCGCTGTGCGCCGCCGCCGGCGTCCGCCCGATCTCGCTCGTGCCGGGCGGCGGCGTGCGGCTCAACCCGCTCGCCTCCCGACCGGAGGAGCACGCCCAGCTCGACCTCCTCCGTGCGGTGGCCGTCACTGCCCTCGGCGGACCGCTCCACCAGGTGGAGGCGGCGGCCCTGCGTGAGGCACTGCGCATCGTCCGCCGGGCGGGGAGCGAGCCGACGCTGCCCGACATCGCGGCGCTCCTGTTCGCACCTCCGGTGGCGCTGAGCGCCGAGCTGCGCAGCGATCCGGGCGCGCTCGCCGCCGATGTGCGCCGGGTGGCGCTGGCGTTGCAGGACCTGTGCGAGGGACCGCTGCGCGGAATGTTCGACGGTCCGACCACGCCCGGGCTCGACCTCGACGCCCGGCTGCTGGTGCTCGACCTGCATGCCGTACGCGACTCTCCCGCCGTCGGCATCCTCATGGCCTGCGCCACCGCGTGGATGAGCGCGCTGCTCGCCCGCATGGCCGAGCGGCCGGGACGCGAGCGGCTGATCAACGTGGCCGACGAGTCGTGGAAGATCGTCCAGCACACCGGTCTCGGCGAGTGGTTTCAGTCGAACTTCAAACTCGCGCGGCAGTTCGGGGTGATGAACCTCGTCGTGCTCCACAAGCTCGCCGACCTCCAGGCCGCGGGCGACGCCGGCTCGCGCGCGGCGCGGATCGCCGAGGGGCTGATCGCCGACGCCTCGACCCGCATCGTCTACCACCAGGACGAGAGCCAGGTGCCGCTGACCCGGGAGTTGCTCGGGCTCTCGGAGACGGAAGCCGGGCTGATCACCGCGCTCGGCGCCGGGCAATCGCTGTGGCGAGTCGGCGCCCGGTCGTTCGTCGTCCAGCACCTCCGTTCGCGGCTCGAGGCGCGGTTGACCAACACCGACACCGGCATGCAGATCCGGGACGGGGCCACCCGGCGATGAGGCCGGCCGGCGACGGGATCCCCGACGGGGTCGCGGTCGCGGTGATCGTCGCGGCGGCCGCCGCGAGTCTGGTGGTGTGGTTGTGGGGCGGAGTGGCCGGTGCCCTGTTCGGCGGCGGCTGGCCGCGGGTGGCGGCCGGCCAGCTGCCCCTCGTGCTCATCCGGCTGCCGGGACACCTGACGGCGCCGGCGAGCGCGTGGCCCGTCGCCGCGCGGCGGCTGCTTCCGGGGCCGGCCGGCTGCTACGGCGCCCTCGCCGCGGTGGCCGCCGGCATGGCCGGGGTCGCCAGGCTGCTCGGTCGGCTCGGCGTCTGGTCGGCATTGCTCGGAGGTGGCGACGGCGCTCGCCTCGCCCGTCCGTCCGAGCTGCGTGGCCTGCACCGCGGCGGATGGACCCGCCGGGCGACGAACGGGGACCGGCTCGTCCTCGGCCGCCACCGTGGCCACCTGCTGTGCGCCGAGCAGCGCCACGCACTCGTCGCGTTCGGGCCGCCGCAGTCGGGCAAGTCCGCCGGCCTGGCGATCCCGGCGCTCCTCGAGTGGGACGGGCCGGTGGTCGCCTCCTCCATCAAGACCGACCTGCTCGGGGCCACGCTGCGGCGCCGGCGGGCGCTCGGCCCCGTGTTCGTGTTCGACCCGTTCGCCCTGTCGGGAGCCCCGGGGCACACCTGGTCACCGCTGAGGAGCGCCACCAGCTGGGACGGCGCGCTCGAGGTGGCGTGGCGGCTCGCCTCGGCGGGCGAGCTCGACCGCCGCGCGACCGAGGGCGGCGACTTCTGGGCCGTCGCCGCCGAGCAGCGGCTGGCCCCGCTGCTGTTCACCGCAGCACGCGGCGGGGGCGGCATCGAGGCGGTGGTGCGCTGGACCTACGGACAGGGCGGGCGCGAGCTCGACCAGACGCTCGCGCGGATCACCGGCGAAGCCGGCAGCGACGACGAGCTGAACGACGCCAACGCCGCCTATGACGCGGTGCGCGCCTTCGAGGCCCAGGCCGACCGCACCCGCAGCTCGATCGAGGCCACCGCCCAGGCGCTGCTCCGCGCCTACCGGTTCAGCCGCGTGGCCCGCTCGGCGCACGGGAGCCAGATCGATGCCGATCTTCTGCTCGACACGCGGGCGGCGCTGTACCTGATCGGCGACGCCAAGGCCTCCAAGCTGCTCCGCCCGCTGTTCCTGGCCCTGCTCGGCGAGATCGTCGACCGGGCGTACGAGCGCGCCACCCGCGGCGGCGGGCGGCTGGCGCTGCCGCTGCTGCTCTGCCTCGACGAGGCGGGCAACGTCGCCCCGCTGCCGAACCTGGCCGAAATCGCGTCGACGGCGCCCAGCCACAACATCCAGCTGGTGTCGATCTTCCACGACCTCCAGCAGGCACGCTCCCGCTACGGCCAGCAGGCCGAGACCGTCGTCAACAGCCACCGCGCGCGCATGCTGTTGCCGGGTGTGGCGGATCTGGAGACGCTGCGCTACTTCAGCTCGCTGGTCGGCGAGGAGGAGGTGCGCGAGCTCACCCGCACCACGGGGGCGGGCGGCACGACCCGCTCCAGCGGGGCTCGGCGCCGCCGGCCGATGCTCGCCGCCGAGGCGCTGCGGCAGCTGCCGGGTGGACAGGCGCTCCTGCTCTACGGGCGAATCGCGCCGGTGGTGGTGCGGTTGCGGATGTGGTTCGACGATCGGAGGCTGACGGCGATGGGCGGTGGGGGATGACCTGGTCGGAGTCAGACGACGAGCGGGCAGGAGCACCCGACCGGGGCGAGCCGGTGCTGGCGCGCTGGCCGCTGCACCCCGACGGCCTGCTTCCCCGCGAGCGGTGGATGTGGTTCGAGCAGCTGTGGGCGGACACCTGTCGGCTGCGGGAGCGCTTCCGGCTGCCGGTGCGATCGGGCTGGTGGGAGGACGAGGTCCAGGTCGAGGCGCTCGCCGCGCTCGCCGCCTGGACCGAGCGGTACGACAGCGGTGAGTGGGACGACCCGCCCGGCAAGCTCGGGCTGCTGTTCGACCTGCCCCGGATCGCCGAGCTGCTGCGCGACGGCGGCGAGCCGTTTCATCCCGGGCGCGACCGCGTTCGGTTCACCCGCTTCCTGCTCGACGCCGGCGGCGAGCCGCCCGAGGGATGGGACTAGCCGAACCGGGTAGGCTCGCGCCTCCACGATGCCGCTCTCCCGCCACGGCAGCCCGCCGGCGCATTCCCGGCCCCGCAGCACACCGGTGCACGACGGCGACGCGATGCCGACCGCCCAGATCCCCGACACCGGGCTCGGCACCGAGTCGGCCTACGAGCAGATCACCAGCGAGCTGCTCCTCGACGGCCAGGCCCGCCTCAACCTGGCCACCTTCGTCACCACGTGGATGCCCTCCACGGCGGCGACGCTGATGGCCGAGACGGCGGACAAGAACATGATCGACAAGGACGAGTATCCGCAGACCGCGGAGATCGAGTCCCGCTGCGTCAACATGCTCGCGGCGCTGTGGCACGCGCCGGAGTCCGAGCACGCCACCGGCTGCTCGACCACCGGCTCCAGCGAGGCGGCGATGCTCGCCGGCATGGCGCTGAAGTGGCGCTGGCGCGCCCGCCGCCAGGCGCAGGGCAAGCCGGCCGACCGGCCTAACCTCGTGATGGGCGCCAACGTCCAGGTCTGCTGGGAGAAGTTCTGCCGCTACTGGGAGGTCGAACCTCGCCTGGTGCCGATGGAGGGGGATCGCTTTCACCTCGACGCCGAGTCCGCGGTCGCCCACTGCGACGAGAACACGATCGGCGTGGTGGCGATCCTCGGGTCGACGTTCGACGGCAGCTATGAGCCGGTGGCCGAGATCGCCCGCGCGCTCGAGCGCCTGGAGGCCGACCAGGGCCACTACGTGCCGCTCCACGTCGACGCCGCCTCCGGCGGGTTCGTCGCCCCGTTCATCGATCCGGACCTGGATTGGGACTTCCGCCTCGAGCGGGTCCAGTCGATCAACGCCTCCGGCCACAAGTACGGGCTGGTGTATCCGGGCGTCGGGTGGGCGATCTGGCGCAGCTCCGAGGCGCTGCCCCAGGACCTCGTGTTCAACGTCAACTACCTCGGCGGCAACATGCCGACGTTCGCGCTGAACTTCAGCCGGCCGGGGAGCGAGGTCATCGCCCAGTACTTCATGCTGACCAGCCTGGGCCGCGACGGCTACACCCGGGTGATGCAGACCGCGCGGGACGTGACGCAGCACATCTCCAGCGGGGTCGAGGGCCTGGGGCCCTACCGGCTGGTGACTCGGGGCGACGAGCTGCCGGTGTTCGCGTTCACCACCGAACCGGACATCCGCAACTACAGCGTGTACGACGTGTCGGACCGCCTGCGCCAGCGCGGCTGGCTCGTCCCGGCCTACTCGTTCCCGGAGAACCGACAGGACCTGAACGTGCTGCGGATCGTCGTCCGCGCCGGGATGACGCATGAGATGGCCGACCTGCTGCTCGACCACCTGGCCGAGCAGACCGACTTCCTGCAGTCACTCGACGGTCCGATGCCCGCGCAGCACCGGGACGTCCGCCAGGCGTTCCGCCACTGATCCGCGGACACTCGGGTAGCGTCGGCTCCGGCCCACGGAGCGGGAGAGGTCACCCTGAGCACCCACGACTGGATCAAGGCGATCACGATCCCGTTCTTCACCGGGGCGAATTCACCTGACGCCGTTCGGCGAGGACGAGCCCTAAATCGACGCGCCCCGCCAGAGCCGCTCCCCGGCCTTCGCCAGCTCGCCGGGCGTGCCCGCCTCCGTCACCCACTCGAGGTCGAGGATGCGGCGGTCGAACGGCGACAGCGCGTCGCACCCCACCACGGCGTGGCACGGGACGCCCGCCTGACGCGCCTGGGTGGCCACCTCGCTCACGACCTTGCCGGCCAGGCTCGAGCTGTCCAGGCGACCCTCACCGGTGACGACGGCTCGCGCGCGCCGCATCCGCGCGCCGAAGCCGACCATCTCCAGGACGTACGGCGCTCCGGGCACGAGCTCGGCCCCGAACGCGCTCCACAGGCCGCCGGCCAGGCCGCCGGCCGCGCCGCTCAGCGGCCGGCCGCGCGGGTCGTGTGGCAGTCGGCGGGCGAGCGCGCCGAGCCGGCGGCCGAGCGCGTCGACCTGATCCGGCGAAGCGCCCTTCTGCGCCGCGAACACCCGGGCGGCGGCCTCGAACGGGGTGCGCACGTCGCACAGCACGGCCAGCCGTGCCCGGCCGAGGCCACCGGTCCGTCGCAGGGCGGCGATCGCCCCGGCCCCGCCGTCGGTCGTCGCGCTGCCGCCGGCCGCCACCAGCACCTCGCGCGCACCGGCGCCCAGCGCCGCGGCGATCAGCTCGCCGGTCCCGGCGCTCGAGGCGGCAACCGCGTCCCGCTCGGCCTCCGCCACCAGCCCCAGGCCGCTCGCCGCCGCCACCTCGACCACGGCGGCGCCGCGGCCGAGACCGAACGACGCGGTGACCGGACGGCCGAGCGGATCGTGCACGGCGGCCGCGCAGAGCTCCAGTCCGAGCGGCTCACGCAGCACCTCCAGGGTTCCCTCGCCCCCGTCGGCCACCGGGCAGCGATCGCTCGCCCCGCCGGCCGCCTGCACCCCGGCGGCAAGCGCGTCCGCCACCTCGACCGCGCTCAGCGTTCCCTTGAACGCATCGGGGGCGAGGAGCAGCGGCGCCATCGGCTGGCAGTATCCCGGGCGGTGGCCAGGACCGAGCACACGATGATCGAGGCGGCGGAGCGCCAGGTCCGGCTGTCCAATCCGGGCAAGGTGTACTTCGCGCAGGGGGGGATCACGAAGCTCGACCTCGTGCAGTACTACCTGGCGCTCGCCGATCCGGTGGTGGCCCAGCTGCGCGACCGGCCGACGGTGCTCAAGCGGTGGGTGGACGGCGCGGCGGGCGAGCCGTTCTTCCAGAAGCGGATCCCCGACACCGCGCCGGACTGGCTCCAGACCGCTGTCGTGAAGTTCCCCAGCGGCCGCACGGCTCGGGAGCTGTTGCCCAACGACGCCGCGCACCTCGTGTGGGGGGTCAACCTCGGCGTGATCGACTGGAATCCGTGGGCGGTGCGGGTGCCGGAGCTCGATCGGCCCGACGAGCTCCGCCTCGATCTCGACCCGACGCCCGAGGCGAGCTGGGACGACGTGCGCCAGGTTGCACTGACGTTCGGAGACGTGCTCGCCGAGCACGGGCTGACCGGGTTTCCGAAGACGAGCGGCTCGCGCGGGATCCACATCAACGTCCCGATCGAGCCGGCCCACGACTTCGACCAGGTCCGCCGCGCCGCCCTGGCGCTCGCCCGGGAGGCCGAGCGACGCCGTCCGGAGCTCGTCACCACGAAATGGTGGAAGGAGGAGCGTCACGGCGTGTTCGTCGACTACAACCAGAACGCCCGAGACCGCACCGTCGCCTCGGCCTACAGCGTGCGCCCCACGCCCGACGCGCGGGTGTCGACACCGCTGCGCTGGGACGAGGTGGCCGACGTCGAGCCGGCGGAGCTGCGGATCGACACGGTGCCGGACCGGGTGCGAGAGCGGGGGGATCCGGCGGCCGACGCCGCCGGTCACGCGGCGTCGCTCGCGCCCACGCTCGAGCTCGTGGCGCGACACGAGGCCGAGGGGCTCGGCGACGCCCCCTGGCCGCCGCACTTCCGCAAGCAGCGCGGCGAGCCCAAGCGCGTGCAGCCGAGCCGGGCGCGGGACGAGCCGTCAGCCTGAGCTCAGCTGCGGCGGGTGGCGCTCGCGCCTGCTGCGGACGCTCACCCCACCCATCACGGTCAGCGCGCGCACGTCGATCAGCGGCGCTCCGAGCCGCGGCGGCACGTCGGCCACCTTGACGTCCTTGCCGCCCATGATCGAGATCCCGCTCACGTGCACCTCGACCCCCTCGGGCACCACGATGTCGATGCCACCCATGATCGACACCGCGTCGATGTGGAGACGCTCGCCGGTCAGCTCGGCCTGGCGCAGGTCGAGCGTGCAGCCGCCCATCACCGCCACCGCGCGGGTGCGGGCCGCCGGTCGCCAGCGGCCCCGCCGCGACGCGCCGGACATGACGGCGAGGATCCAGCGGGACCGCGGCCGCGGACGATCCATCGTCGCAGCGGACACGCCGGCCGGCAGATCAGCGGTCACCCGGACGAGATCGCCGCGGGTGCGCGCGCCGTAGGCGAGATCCAGCCGCGCGACGAGGTCCTCGAGCGTCAGCCGACCCTCGCCGGCGGCGTCGCGCAGGGCGACCGCCGTATGTTCCCGCTCGGCGTCGGAGGCGAGGATGTCCGGTCGGTCGGCCATCAGGTCGCCATCAGCTCGCCATCTGCTCGAGCCGGCACTCGCGCGGTGCCTTGTCCTCCCGCCAGCGGAGGATCTTCGTGCCGTGGCGGATCCGCCCGCCGCTGGCGTGGTCGAAGGTCACCTCGACGACGAGCTCAGGACGCAGGGCGATCCACTCGAGCTCCTTCTCGTTCTTCCATCGGCTCGGGTCGCCGTGGCCTCGCTCGCCCGTCTCGTACGGCGCCAGCCGCTCGACCAGCGCGCGCTTCTCCGCCGCGCGCAGGCCCGACGAGTGGCCGACGACGTGCAGGCTGCCGGCATCGTCGTACAGCCCGAGGATGAGCGAGCCGACCGTCCCCGCCTCCTTGCCCGGCCGGTAGCCGGCGAGGACGACGTCGATCGTCCGCACCCGCTTGACCTTGACCATGCCGGTTCGCTGACCGGGCCGGTACGGCGCTCGCCGATCCTTGGCCACCACGCCTTCGCCCCGCTGCAGCCACGGCTCGGCGTCCGCCGGGTCATCGACCAGCGGCGTCAGCGTCAGCGCGTGCTCCGCCGCCAGCGCCTCGAGCGCCGCCCGGCGCTCCTGCAGCGGTTGCTCGAGCAGCGCCGCGTCGTCGCGGGCGAGCAGGTCGAAGGCGATGAACCGCGCCGGGGTCTGCTCGGCGAGCATCGCGATCCGCGACGCCGCCGGATGGATCCGCTGCTGGAGCGCCCCGAAGTTCTGCTCGTCGCCGCTCCCGTCGATGACGATCTCGCCGTCGAGCACGTACCGTCCAGGCGAGAAGGCGAGCTCCGGGAAGTACCGCTCGAGCGGCTTGCCGCCCCGCGACTGGATCGTCAGCTCCGTCCCGTCGACGAACACGATCGCCCGGAAGCCGTCGTACTTCGGCTCGTAGCACCATGCTTCGCCCGTCGGCAGCTCCGGCTTGCCGCGGGCGAGCTGGGGCTCCACGGGTGGCGAGAGCGGCAGCGCCATCGCGTGAGCTTCGCACACCCCCGCCGGCCGCGAACTTTGGCGATTTGCTCCCACCCCGCGGGACTGAATCGCCATTCATCGGCGGCGGAGGGCGAGGCCACGCCCGGGCGAGGCGGACGGCGCCCTCGGCCGGGCGCGGCTCCAGGCCGGCGGTAGGATCAGAGCGTGGCCGACGCGCCCGCCACCGAGGCCGAGGAGGAGTACCTCCAGTCGCTGTACTGGCTGTTCGAGGCCGGGCTGCCGATGACGGGCGCCAATCTGTCCCGCGCGATGCAGCTCTCCGCGCCGACGGTGAGCGAGATGCTCGGCCGGCTGGAGCGCGACGGCTACATCGCGCGCGACGCCGGCCGCGCGATCGGCTTCACCGAGGACGGGCGGGAGCACGCCGAGCGGATCGTCTCCCGCCACCGCATGATCGAGCGCTTCCTGACCGACGTGGTCGGGGTGCCGTGGGACGACGTCCACGAGGAGGCCGAGCATCTGGAGCACGCCATGACCCCCCGCTTCGAGGCCTACGTCCGCCACGCGGTGGGCGACGCCCGGACGTGTCCCCACGGCCACCCCATCCGCGTCGGGGAGCGGATCAACGGCGTGCCCCTGGCCGACTGCTCGCCGGGAGCCAGCGTCACCATCCTGCGCCTGGAGAACGAGGCCGAGGACCTCCTGCACTACCTGAAGGCCGCCGGGCTCGAACCCGGCCTGTCCGGCGAGGTCCTCGCCGCCGGGCCGGAGGAGGTCTCCGTCGCGTTCGACGGCGCCACGGCGACCGTCACGGCCAGCGTCGCCGAGACCGTCTCGGTCATCGCCGACCCGTCTCCGCCGCCGCGGATCGCGTTGCCCGAGCAGCTCATCCTGGGCCGGGAGCGCTACGGCCGCTGAGCCGCCGGTAGCGCGCGCGGCGGCGCCTCGAGCGCCCCGGCGCCCGACAGCCAGCGCACGACCGCCTCGATCACGCCGGGATGGCTCGGCAGCCCGAAGTGCGACGCCGCGCCGACCTGGATGTAGCTGTGCGGCTCACCGGCCACGGCCCCCCCGGCGTGCGCCCACGCGCTGTCCCGGGTGACGACGAGGTCGCCGAGCCGCCGCGCGGACCAGCTCGCCGGGTCGCGGCTGACCGATCCCGACACGTAGAGCCGCCGCACCCGCTCGGACGGCGGGCGCTCGCCGCCGACCTCGGCGGCCTTCCACCCGGCGCTGCGACCCTCCAGCAGCCCAGCCACCGCTCGCGTCTCGGGCACGCGGCCGAGCAGGCGGCTGGCGGCCCGGATCGCCCCACCCGCCGCCAGCCCGCGGTATGGCGTGCCGAGCGCGACGATCCCGCTCACTGCGCCGGCCCAGCCTCCTCCGTGCTCGAGCGCGGTCTCGGCGACGAGGGTGCCGAGGGCGTGGCCGACGAGCACCACCTCCCGCACCGGGCAAGGCCATTCGGCGACGAGCCGGTCCAGGAGCGCGGACAGCTCGTCGCCCACCTCGGCCACCGAGCGGCCGCTGTTGTAGCGGACAGCCACCGGTGTCAGCGCCAGGCGATCGCGCAGTGCGGCACCGAACGGCCGCCACACTCCCGCGTCCTGACCGAGCCCGTGGACGAGCACCGCCACCCGCGGCGTCCGCGGCCCGATCTCGCCGGCCACCGTCGTGCGCAGGGCGAGGGCGCTGCCCTCCGCGTGCAGGCGATCGCCGGCCACGCCATTCAGCGCCGCGAGCGCGCGCCGAGAGCCGGCGCCCGCCGCCAGCCCCCGCCCGTCGGAGCCGACCGCCGCCGCCAGCTCGCCCGCGGCCCGCAACCCGTTCCGTCCCGCGGCACCGACCGCGCCGTACACGCCGGCGGCGATCCCGTCGTGGACGAGCGCCACCGGTGTGGCGACCGGGCCCACGGTGCTGAACGCGCGGTGGGCGATCGCCCGGTGGGTCTCGTGGAGACGGGCGGTCAGGCCGCCGGCCGACGCCCCGGCCAGCCGGCCGAGTGCCCGGAGCTCCTCACGCCGCATCGGCGACGGCGAGTCCGGCATACGCCTCCGCGAGCCGCGACACGCCCGCCTCGATCTGCTCGACCGTGACGCCGGAGTAGGCGAGGCGCAGGCTCGCCTCATCGCCGTCCAGCACGAAGTCGCTGCCTTTGACGAACTGCACGCCGCGAGCGGCGGCGGCGGCGAACAGCGCGTTCACGTCGGTGCCCCGCGGCAGCTCGACCCACAGGAAGTAGCCGCCCTGGGGCGCGACGAACCGCGCATCGGGCAGCTCGCGCTCGAGCGCCGAGCACAAGGTCCGAGCTCGCTCGGCCAGCGCCGTCCGCACCGTTTCGATCGAGCGCTCGAGCGCGCCGGAGACGCAGAACTGATGGACGATGGCCTGGGAGACCATGCTCGGCGAGATATACGTCCCCGTGGCGATCTTCGCCACTTCGGCGATCAGCTCGGCCGGCCCGACGAGGTAGCCGACGCGGATACCGGGACAGACGGTCTTGGAGAACGAGGAGGCGTATACGACGCGTTGGGCGTCGAGCGAGCGCATGGTGGGCAGCGACGCTCCACCGAAGCGCAGGGCGACGTACGGATCGTCCTCGAAGATGACGAACTCGTGCTCGGCGGCCAGCTCCACCAGGCGCCGGCGCTTCTCCATCGAGAGGGTGTAGCCGGCCGGGTTCTGGAAGTTCGGGATGATGTGGGCCAGCCGGGGCGCCGCCCCCTCGGCCAGCACCCGCTCCAGCGCGGTGACGTCGATGCCGTCGGGCTCCAGCTCCACCGCCCGGACGTCGGCTCCGCGGCCGCGCAGCGACAGCAGGGTCCGGTCGTAGGTCGGCCGCTCCACGATCACGGTGTCGCCGCCGGCGACCAGGGCGTCGAACAGGAAGGCGTCGGCCTGCATCGAGCCGTTGGTGACGAGCACCTGCTCGGGCGCCACTCCGTGCTGCTCGGCGATCCACGCCCGCAACGGGAGATAGCCGACCGAGGTCCCGTAGGCGGTCACGCCGCCCGGGTCGGCCGCAAAGGCCGCCGCCGCAGCCGCCTTCAGGCCCTCGACGTCGACGATGTCGAGCGACGGCGCGCCGCGCGCGAACGAGATCGTGGCTGCCACGCCGGAGAGGCTACCCGCTCGATCCGCCGAGCTGCACCTCGATCAGCGCCCGGTCCGCTCCCTCGTAGCCGAGGAGGCTCACCTCCCGCACCGGCTCGAGCTCGGCGAGCTCGGTCACGAAGCTCTCCACCTGCTCGGGGGTGGTGAACGGGCCGGCGGAGACGACGCCACCGGACTGCTCGTGGGGGAGTGCCGGGGCCTGGGCGCCGAGCAGCCGCACGAGGTCGCCCACCGCCTCGAGCAGGCCGTTGTGCATCCGCACGAGGGTGGCCATCTCATCGGCGGGGTCGGCTCGGCGGCGGCGGGAGCGGGCGAGCAGTGCGGCGAGGGGGCCGGAGCGCGGCGAGCGGGGCGGCTCGCCGTTGCTCGCCGGGCCGGGAACCGGTGGGAGCCGGGGCTCCGGGACAACCGGGGGCGGATGGCCAGGGGTGGTCTCGGGCGGAGGATCCGACCGGGACGCAGGCTCCGAGGCAGCCGGGGGCGGAGGGTCCCGCGGAGGCGGGGAATCGGGGGCCCCGCCGATGAGGTCGGGCTCCAGGCCCGCCTGGATCTCCCGCAACCGGCGGTCGATCTCCGCCAGCCGCGCGTCCAGCTCGGAGACACCGGGGCTCGGCTGCGACATCGCCGAGACCGAGGCTATCGGGTGACGCGGCGCCTACACCGGCTGCGGGCCGAGCAGCCGGGGGAGCACCGCCTCGATCGGCCCCGGACGCCCGGTGTGATAGCCCTGGGCGTAGCCGACCTGGAAGCCGCGCAGCAACTCGATCGTGCGATCGTCCTGAACGAACTCGGCGATCGTGTCCGCGCCGAGACCTCGGGCGATGTCCACCACCGACTTGACGACGAGCTGGTCGGCCCGGTTGTCGGGCAGGTGGCGGATGAACTCGCCGTCGATCTTGACGTAGTCGAACTCGAGGTGCTTCAGGTAGTAGAAGGTGGCAAAGCCCGCCCCGAAGTCGTCGAGCGCGATCCGGGCGTCGAGCTCCCGCAGACCGCGGGCCAGCTCGCGGGCGAGCTCCATGTTCGAGATGGCGGCGGTCTCGGTGATCTCGACGACCAGGCGGCCCGGCGGCACGTCGTGCTCGCTGAGCAGGCGCTCCAGGTGCTTGACCGGCCGCCCCGTGTTCAGCGTCTTGGGCGACATGTTGACCGACAGCGCGAGGTCGGTGCCCGCCCGCTGGTGCGCGGCGAGCAGCTTCGCCGCCTGCTCGAGCACCCAGAGGTCGATCTCCTCCACCATCCCGAAGCGCTCGGCGTTGTACAGGAACGCTCCGGGGGAGATCATGTCGCCATCGTCGGTCGGCATGCGGAGCAGGAGCTCGTAGCGGGGGATGCCGTTGGAGCAGATGGGGACGATCGGCTGCGCCCACAGCACGAAGCGCTCGTCCTCGACGCACTGGCGCAACCGGGAGAGCCAATCCTGGCGAGCCGCGATCCGCTCGCGCCGCTGTTCTCCCCGCCGGTAGACGGCGTACCGGTCCTTGCCGGCGTGCTTGGCGTCGTACATGGCGATGTCCGCCTCGACGAGCAGGTCCTCGCTGAGCAGCTCCTCGGCCGCGGCGAACAGCGTGATGCCGATCGAGGTGGTCACCTGCGCGTGCCGCTCGCCGTCCACCATCGTGCCGGTACGGCGGATGTCCGACAGCAGCTTCTCGGCCACCAGGCCGGCATCCCGCTCCGAGGCACCCGGCAGGATGACGGCGAACTCATCGCCGCCGGTGCGGGCGACGACGTCGGTCTCCCGCAGGCTGCGCTGGAGCGTGCTGGCCAGCCGAGTGACCAGGCTGTCGCCCATGGCGTGACCTAGCGTGTCGTTGACGTACTTGAAGCCGTCGAGGTCGAGCGCCATCACCGCACCGCCACCGCCGTAGCGGCGGGCGTGGGCGAGCGCCCGCGTCAGCTCCTCCTCGAACCGGCGGCGGTTGAACAGGCCGGTCAGCGCGTCGTGGTCGGCCAGGTAGCGCAGCTTTCCCTCGAAGCGCTTGCGCTCGGAGATGTCGAGCGCCTGCTCGATCAGCACCTGCCCGTGATCGGGATCGCTGATCACCGCATCGGTGATGAGGGTCGAGATCGTCTGGCCCTCGGCGTCCAGGTAGCGGCGCTCGAACTGGACCCGCCGGCTCGCTCCGGAGGCCAGCCGGGCCAGCGGGGTCTCCAGCGCCGCATCGACATCCTCGGGGTGCAGCCACCGCTCGAGGTGGCGATCCACGATCTCCGCCTCCGGCAGGCCGAGCAGCGAGGCGTAGGCGGCGTTGGCGTCGAGCACCCGGCCCCGCTGCTCGCCGTCCAGACCGATCATCGCCATCGGCACGCCGGCCTGCTCGAACGCCACCCGGAAGCGCTCCTCGGCCGACTGGCGGGCCTGCTCTGAGCGCACCCTGTCGGTGATGTCCTGCACCGTTCCGGTCGCTCGGCGGGCACCGGTCTCGGCGTCGATCTCGATTCGGCCGCAGACCTGGAGGATCGCCTCCTCCCGCCCGGGAACCCGGACACGGAACATCTCGTCGAGCGGTTGCCCGTCCTCGGTCAGCCGGCGGCTGGCCGCCCGCACCCGGTCCCGGTCAGCCGGGTGGACGAGCTCGGCGGTCGCTCCGGGGACGACATCCTCCGCGCCGAACCCGAACAGGCGACGGTACTCGTCGCTGACCTGCAGCACGCCGTCGGGCAGCACGAGCGACCAGGACCCGAGCTTCGCCACCGCCTGGGCCTCGGCGAGGGCCGCGCGCTCGGCGGCGACGACGGCCTGGACCCGCTCCCGCTCGAGGTCGTGGAACATCGCCGGGGTCTGGAGCAGGCGTCCGTACGAGGAGCGCAGGCTGAGGTAGCCGATCGCCACCGCGGCCCCGAAGATGTCCCACACGTCCATCGGCCAGGTGAACGCCCGGCGCATGGCCAGCCCGGCCGGGTCGGCGCCGACGAGCGGCAGCAGCACGTGCACGGTGTGGCCGCCGTGGTGCACCGCGCAGGTGAAGAAGATGAGCGCGGTGGCGCCGGCCAGGCGGTTGGTGCGCAGCTGCCCGGTCTGGATCAGGCCGCGGACGATCAGCCAGCAGATGGTGAAGTAGCAGGCGGCGATCGCCGCGTTGGCGACCGCCCCGATCTCCCAGGCGGGCAATCCGAACATCAGCTGCAGGTCGCCGTCGTCGCTGGGTGGCCAACCATCCCGGCGGATGTATCGGACGCGGCCGGAGCCGCCTTGAGCCAGAGCTCAGCGAGCGCCGAGCAGCGACATGGCCAGCTCGGCGACCTGGGTGGGGGTGCGGCCGACCCGCACGCCCCGCGCCTCCAGCGCCTCGGCCTTGGCCGCCGCCGTGCCCTGGGAGCCGGAGACGATCGCTCCGGCGTGCCCCATGGTCTTGCCCTCCGGCGCGGTGAAGCCCGCGATGTAGCCGAGGACCGGCTTGCTCACCGACTCCGCGATGTACTCTGCCGCGCGCTCCTCGGCATCGCCGCCGATCTCGCCGCACATGACGATCAACTCGGTCTCGGGATCGGCCTCGAACATGGCGAGCACGTCGATGAAGTCGGTCCCCGGCACCGGGTCGCCGCCGATCCCGACGATCGAGGAGTTACCGAAGCCGCTCTCGGCCAGCTCGTTGCCGATCTGGTACGTGAGCGTCCCCGAGCGGGAGACGACCCCGACGTTGCCCGGCTTGAAGAACGATGCCGGGATGATCCCCACCGTCGCCTTGCCGGGCGACAGGATGCCCGGGCAGTTCGGGCCGACCAGGCGCGCGCGCCCGTTCTTCTGCAGCGTGTTGTACACCCGCAGCTCGTCGTGCGCCGGGATGCCCTCGGTGATGGCGATGATCAGCTCTATTCCCGCGTCCTCGGCCTCCAGGATCGAGTCGGCGGCGAAGCGGGGCGGGACGAAGATCATCGCCGTGTTGGCTCCCTCAGCCGCGACGGCGTCGTGGAAGGTGTTGAACACCGGGATCCGGTCCTCGACCTGCTGGCCGCCCTTGCCCGGGGTCACTCCGGCCACGACCCGGGTTCCGTAGTCGAGGTTGCGGATCGAGTGGAACGTGCCCTCCCGTCCGGTGATGCCCGACGTGCAGAGGCGAGTCTCCTCGGTGACGAGGATCGCCACGACTAGCCCGCCAGCTCCACGACCCGAGCCGCCGCGCCGTCCATCGTCGACTCGGCGTGGACGTTGGGCAGGTCGGCCTCGGCGAGCATCTGGCGGCCGATGTCGCCGTTCGTCCCGTCGAGGCGGACGACGAACGGCACGCGCGGCTCGATCTGGTGAAACGCCTCGATCAGGCCCTTGGCCACCTCGTCGCACCGGGTGATCCCGCCGAAGATGTTGAACAGCACCGCCCGCACCTTGTCGTCGGACAGGATGACCTCGACCGCGCTGGTGATGGCGTCGGCCTTGGATCCGCCGCCCGCGTCGAGGAAGTTCGCCGGCCGGCCACCGGCCTCGGCGACGACGTCGAGGGTCGACATCGACAGTCCGGCGCCGTTGGCCAGGATCCCGATGTTGCCGTCGAGCTTCACGTAGGTCAGGCCCCGCTCCTTCGCCATTCGCTCCTGGGGGTCCTCGCGGCTGAGGTCGCGCAGCGCGGCGTTCTCGGGATGCCGGTACATCGCGTTGTCGTCGAGCGTCACCTTGGCGTCGAGCGCGCGGACCTCTCGCTCGGGGGTGACGATCATCGGGTTGACCTCGACGAGCGTCGCGTCCTCGGCGATGAACACGTCGTACAGCCGGGCCAGCATCGCACCGACCGGGCGCACCACGTCGCCGTCGACGCCCGCGTCGAACGCCAGCCGGCGGCCGTGGAAATCCTGGAAGCCGAGGAGCGGATCGACGTGGAGGCGGGCGATGGCGTCCGGACTGGAGGCGGCGACCGCCTCGATGTCCATCCCCCCCTGGGTCGAGAGCATGACCAGCGGCGCCTTGGCGGAGCGGTCGAAGATGACCGAGGCGTAGTACTCGGCGGCGATGTCGGACGCGCGCTCGATCCACAGCTCGTGCACGGTGAGGCCGCGGATGTCCATGCCGAGGATGGCCTCGGCGTGCGTTCGGACCTCCGGACCGTCCTGCGCCAGCTTGATGCCGCCGGCCTTGCCGCGCCCGCCGATCTGCACCTGCGCCTTGACGACGCAGGGGTAGCCGATGTCGTCGGCGGCGGCCACCGCCTCCTCGACCGTGGCCGCCGGCCGCCCGGCCGGGACGGGGACGCCGTGGCGGCCGAACAGCTGCTTGCCCTGATACTCGAGCAGGTCCATCGCGGGGCGAGACTGTACCTGGGAGCGATGAAGCGAGGCTCCATGGCATCATCGCTGACCGCCATGGCGATCCCCAAGACAGTCAGCTTCGTGACCTTCGACGTGTACGGCACGCTGATCGACTGGGAGTCGGGAGCGTGCGAGGCGTTCCGCGCCGAGGCCGAGCGCGACGGCTTCCCGATCGAGCGTGACGAGCTGGTGCCGCTGTTCCACGAGGTCCAGCAGCGGATCCAGGCCGGCTCCTACGAGCTGTACGCCGAGGTCCTGCGCCGCACCGCGGTCGAGATCGCCAAGGGGCTCGGGTGGCCGCTCGAGCCCTCCCGCTCGGGCTTCCTGCCCGATTCGGTCCAGCGCTGGCCGCCGTTCAAGGAAACCAACCCGGTCCTCCAGAAGGTCAAGAAGAAGTACGAGGTCGGCCTCATCTCGAACATCGACGACAAGCTGCTCGGCCTCACCCGGCGCCACATCCCGCTCGACTTCGACCTCGTCGTCACCGCGCAGCAGGTGCGCTCGTACAAGCCGGACCCGGCGCACTTCACCGAGTGCGAGCGGCGGATCGGGGGCAAGCGGGGCTGGGTGCACATCGCCGAGTCCTACTACCACGACGTCGAGCCGTGCCTGAAGAAGAAGATCCCCGTCATCTGGGTCAACCGGCGCAAGCAGCTGCTCGAGAGCGGGCAGAAGAAGCCCGACGCCGAGGTCGCGACCCTCCGCGAGGCGATCAAGCTCATCGGCCTGTCCTGACACCGTGCGAGCGCTCGCGGTGCACGAGGACGTCCTCGTGTTCGTCGGTGGCATCTGGCAGACGACGTGCACGGCCCTCCGGGCCGGCGAGGAGGGGTTCCTGATCGACTCGCCGGTGCTCCCCGAGGAGCTCGACGCGCTGCCCCGCATCCTCGACCAGGCGGGCTTCCCGGTCTCCGGGCTGCTCACCACCCACGGCGACTGGGACCACCTGCTCGGCCGCCTCGCCTTCTCGTCCGCCGCGCTCGGCGGCGCGGAGTCCACCGCCGAGCGGCTGGCCGCCGAGCCGGGGGGCGCGCAGCGCGCGCTGCGGGACTTCGACGAGCGCCACTACCTCACGCGCAGCCTCCCGCTGTCGCTCGGCACGGTGCAGGCGCTCCCCGCTCCCGGACGGCTGGAGATCGGCGAGCGGGAGATCGCGGTCCTGCCGGCCGACGGTCACACCAGCGACGGCGCCGCGTTCTGGTGCGAGTGGCTCGGGCTGCTCGTCTGCGGCGACTACCTGAGCCCGGTCGAGATCCCCATGCTCTCGCCGGGTGGGGCGCTCGACGCCTACGGCGCCACCCTCGACCGGCTGGCGCCGCTGGTCGCCCAGGCGGCGCACGTCGTCCCCGGCCACGGCGTCCCGCTCGACGCCGGGACGGCGCAGCGCGTGCTCGCCGAGGACCAGGCGTATCTGGAGGCGCTCGCCGCCCGCGGTCCGGCCGCCGAGTTGCCGCCCGGCCGCCGCACCCGCGAGCAGCAGCGGATCCACGCCGCGAACGCCGCCCAGGTGCAGCCGGGGGCTTAGTGCCTCAGGGCACTAATCCGCGGAGGCGATGACGGCCAGCGTGTCGCCGCTGGCCACCGAGGCGCCGACGGAGATCGGCAGCTCCTTGACCGTTCCCGCCTTGTGCGCGGTGATCTCGTTCTCCATCTTCATCGCCTCGATCACGCAGACGAGCGCGCCCTCCTCCACGCTCGCCCCCGCCTCGACCGCCACCTTGAGCACCGTGCCCTGGAGCGGCGAGGGAAGCGTGTCCCCGCCCCCTCCGCCGCTTCCACCGCCTCGCTCGCGGCGCGGCGGCTTGCGCGTGCCGGCCGCCGGAGCACCGCCGTTGCCCACCATCGCGATCCCGCCGCCGGCGAACGGCGGGCCGATCACCTTGACGTCGAACCGCCGCCCCGACACCTCGACGGTGTAGGCCTGCTCGACCGTCTCCTCCGGCGCCTCGCCGTCGGCGGCCGGCGCCGGTTCGGCGGCGAGCGTCTTCAGCCAGGCTCGGTCCTCGATCAGGTCGCGGCAGGTCTCGGCGGCCGCCCACTGCTCGGTCTGCAGGATGGCGGTGTGGAACGGCAGGAGCGTCTTCAGCCCGCCGATCTCGTACTCCCCGAGCGCCCGGACCATCCGCCGGGTCGCCGCCTCCCGATCGGCATCCCACACGACCAGCTTGGCGATCATCGGGTCGTACATGGGCGAGATCTCCGAGCCCGCCTCGCAGCCGGAGTCGACCCGCACACCGGGTCCCGCCGGCTCCCGGTAGGTCTCGATGCGGCCGGGCGCCGGGGCGAAGTTCTTCGCCGCGTCCTCGGCGTTGATCCGGCACTCGATCGCGTGACCTCTGAGCTGGAGGTCGTCCTGCCGGATCGACAGCGGCTCCCCGGCCGCCACCCGGATGCCCTCCTTGACGATGTCGATCCCGGTGACCATCTCGGTGACGCAGTGCTCGACCTGCACCCGGGTGTTCATCTCCAGGAAGAAGTACTCCCCGTCCTGGAGCAGGCCCTCGATCGTCCCCGCCCCGGTGTATCCGACGGCCGCCGCCGCCTCGGTGGCGATCTTGCCGATGCGGGCGCGGAGCTCGGCGTCGACGGCCGGCGCCGGCGCCTCCTCGATCAGCTTCTGGTGGCGGCGCTGCAGCGAGCAGTCCCGCTCGCCGAGGTGGATGACGTTGCCGTGGGTGTCGGCCAGCACCTGGACCTCGACGTGGCGCGGATCGGGCAGGTAGCGCTCCAGGTAGACCGTCGGGTCCGAGAAGAACTTCTCCCCCTCTCGGGCCGCACCCTCGAAGGCGTCCTGGAGCTTGTCGTCGGACAGCGCGACGCGGAAGCCCTTGCCGCCGCCGCCGCCGGCCGCCTTGACCGCCACGGGATAGCCGATCGTCTCGGCGATCACCTTCCGGGCATCGTCGATGCTCTGCACCGGCTCGGTGGTGCCGGGCACGATCGGCACCTCGGCCTTGGCCATCAGCTCGCGCGCGCGGGTCTTCGAGCCCATGGCCTCGATGGCGCTCGCCGGCGGACCGATGAACGTGATCCCGTGATCGGTCAGCGTTTGGGCGAACGGCGCGTTCTCGGCCAGGAAGCCGTAGCCCGGGTGGACCGCCTCGGCCCCGGACTGCTCGATCGCCTCGAGCAGCTTGTCGATGTTCAGGTAGCTCTCGCTCGCCGGCCCCGGCCCGAGCAGGTACGCCTCGCCGGCCCGGCGGACGTGCGGGGCGTCGCGGTCGAGCTCGGAGTACACCGCGACGGTGTCGATGCCGAGCTCCTCGCAGGCCCGGATGATGCGGATGGCGATCTCGCCGCGGTTGGCGATGAGGACCTTGCCGAACATGCGGCGCGGCACTTTAGAGGGTCGGGCTCACCCGGAGAGCTCGGGCAGCGCCCCCACGGGCGCCGGGGCGGGGGCGCGCGCCGGCGCCGAGTCCCCACGCGGCGTCCGAGCTTCCCACCAGGCCAACGCACGGCGCACCAGCAGGACGACGACGATCGTGTACCCCCAGCCGAGCAGGATGTCGAACACGTAGTGCTCGGCGGTGAACACGAGCGAGAAGGCCATCAGCGGCGGGTACGCAGCCACGAGCGGACGCAGCCACGCGCCGCCGCCGCGGCCACAGCGTGATCGCGATGAGCAGCGAGAAGGCGGCATGCAGTGAGGGGACCGCCGCGACGTTGTTGGCGTACTGGTAGCCGCTCTCCACCAGCGACCCGGCGGAGTGCAGGCCGAGGTGCTGCCAGATGAGCGGGATTATCCGGGTCACCGGGCTCATGTCGCCGGCCTGCGCCGCCATCCACGGCGGCGCCGCCGGATACAGCGCGTAGGTGAGCAGGCCGGTGAACGAGAGCGCCGCGACGAGCACCGCGAACCGGCGGAAGCGAGCTCGATCGAGCTTCCACAGCACTGCGGCCACCACCGGGGTGGCGAAGAAGTGCGTCAGGTAGGTGAGCCAGAAGACGACGTCGTACCAGACCACGTGGCCGTGCCACAGCCAGTGCTGGAGGGTCACCGTCGGCGCGGTGCCGCCGAACAGCCAGCGATCGATCTGGAGCTGGGGCAGGACGTGCACGGCCGACAGCCGCCCGGCGGTGCCGCGCAGCGAGTCGTAGGCGATGAGGATGGCGATGAACGGCAGCCAGTCGACGAGCACCCCCCGCAGGTAGCCCCGTACGTCGCTCAGCGAGCAGCAGAACAGCCCGACGAGCAGCCAGATGGCGAGCACGTCACGCTGATAGGGCACGCCGAGGAGCAGCACGAGGGCGACCGTCCCCGCGACGAACGCGGCCGAGCCGAGCACCGCTGGGCGGCGCAGGAGGAGAGGGATCCGCTGCGGCACGAACGATCGATCATATGCAGCCGCTCGGGCGCTCCCCGTCGGGTCCCATCGCGCCTAACGTCGCCCTTACATCGGGGCGCGGAACGGGCGGCGCGCCGGGGTCACCGGTCTCTTCAGTGGGCGCCGGTGACCATCCCCGCGGCCACCGTGTCGCCCCGCGCCTCGTCGATCAGGATGAAGCTTCCGGTCGCTCGGTTGGCAGCGTATGGATCAGCCACCAGCGCCGTGCTCGTCCGCAGCCGGACCCGAGCGATCTCGTTCAGCTCGAGCCGAGCGGCCGCCCGGTGGGCGAGCGTGTTGACGTCGACCCGGTAGTCGATCGCCTCGATGATCGCGCGGGCCGAGCGCGTCGTGTGCTTGATCGCGTAGCGCCCACCGGGCGCCAGCGGCTCGTCCGCCATCCAGCAGATCATCGCCTCGAGCTCGCGCGCCGGCGCGGGCGGCGCATCGACGCCGACGATCATGTCGCCTCGGGACACGTCGAGCGCGTCGGTGAGCCGGAGGGTCACCGACATCGGCGGGAACGCGGCATCGAGCGTCTCGTCGTGGGCGTCGATCGTGGCGATCCGCGTTCGGTGCCCGGCAGGCAGCACGATCACCTCCTCACCGGTCCGCAGCACTCCCCCCGCCACCTGGCCGGCGTAGCCGCGGTAGTCGTGGTGCTCGTCGCTCATCGGCCGGATCACCCACTGCACCGGGAACCGGATCTGGGACAGGTTTCGGTCCGGCGCCACCACCACGTGCTCCAGGTGGTAGAGCAGGGGCGGCCCGTCGTACCACGGCATCGCTTCTGAGCGCTCGACGACGTTGTCGCCGTGGAGTGCCGAGATCGGGATGAACGTGACGTCGGGGATGTCGAGCCGCGCCACGAAGTCGGTCATCGCGTCGACGATCCGGTCGTAGGCCTCCTCCGCGAAGCCGACGAGGTCCATCTTGTTCACGCACACCACGAGATGGGGGATCCGCAGCAGCGACGCGATGTACGCGTGGCGGCGGGTCTGCTCGCTCACCCCGTTGCGCGCATCGATCAGCACGATCGAGAGCTCGGCCGTCGATGCTCCGGTGACCATGTTCCGCGTGTACTGCTCGTGACCCGGCGTGTCGGCGATGATGAACTTCCGCCGCGACGTGGCGAAGTACCGGTAGGCGACGTCGATCGTGATCCCCTGCTCGCGCTCGGCGCGCAGCCCGTCGGTGAGCAGCGCCAGGTTGACGTAGCCATCACCCCGGCGCCGGGAGCTCTGCACGACGTGCTCGAGCTGGTCCTCGAGGATCGCCTTGGAGTCGTGCAGCAGCCGCCCGATGAGCGTCGACTTGCCGTCGTCCACCGAGCCGCTGGTCGCGATGCGAAGCAGCTCGCTGGTCCGGTTGCCGTTGGCGGACCGGTGCCCGTTGGTCGCGGCGAGGCCCATGCTCAGAAGTAGCCTTCGCGCTTGCGGTCCTCCATCGCCGCCTCGCTGACGCGATCGTCGGCCCGTGTCTCGCCCCGCTCGGTGATCCGGGTGGCGGCGATCTCGGCCACCACCGCCTGAACGGAGTCGGCCCGGGAGCGCACCGCGCCGGTGCAGGTCATGTCGCCGACCGTGCGGTAGCGCACGGAGGTCTCGAACGGCTCCTCGCCATCGATCAGCTGGACGTACGGGCTGGTGGCGTACAGCATCCCGTCACGCTCGAACACCCGGCGCGAGTGCGCGAAGTAGATCGGGGGGACCTCGAGTCCCTCCCGGACGATGTACTGCCAGACGTCGAGCTCGGTCCAGTTCGAGATCGGGAACACGCGAACGTGCTCGCCCCGCCGGATCCGCCCGTTGTACAGCGACCACAGCTCCGGCCGCTGCGCCTTGGGGTCCCACTGGCCGAAGTCGTCGCGGAATGAGAACACACGCTCCTTGGCCCGGGCCCGTTCCTCGTCGCGCCGGGCGCCGCCGAACGCGGCATCGAACTCGTGCTCGGCGATCGCGTCGAGCAGCGTCGTGGTCTGGAGCCGATTGCGTGAGGCTCGAGGCCCGGTCTCCTCCGCCACCCGCCCCCGATCGATCGACTGCTGGACGCTGGCCACGATCAGCCGCTCGCCCAGGCGGGCGAGGACCCGGTCGCGGAACTCGATCACCTCCGGGAAGTTGTGCCCGGTGTCGACGTGGAGGATGGGGAACGGGAACCGCCCGGGCCGGAACGCCTTCTCGGCCAGGCGGAGGAGCACGATCGAGTCCTTCCCGCCGCTGAACAGCAGCACCGGCCGCTCGAACTCGGCCGCCACCTCCCGGAAGACGTGGACCGACTCGGCTTCGAGCGCTTCGAGATGCGAGAGCTCGAGGGTGAGCGGGTTCACGGCCTCAGCTGACGTGCAGGCCGCACTCGGTCTTGTCCACGCCGGCCCAGCGCCCCTCGCGACCGTCTCCTGGCGCGGTGCACGGCTGGCAGCCGATCGACGCGTAGCCCTCGTCGTGCAGGGGGTTGTACGGCAGGTCGTGGGCGAAGACGTAGCGCCAGACGTCCGCCTCGCCCCAGTCGGCGAGCGGGTTGACCTTCCAGATGCCCCGGCGGTCGTCGGACTCGACCTTGGGCGCGGCAGCCCGGGTCGGCGCCTGCTCCCGCCGGATCCCGGTGATCCAGGCATCGACCCCGGACAGCGCCCGCTCCAGCGCCTGCACCTTGGCCGCCCCACAGCAGCGGTCCGCCGTCCACGGCGTGTCCGCGCTCCGCGCGTCGACCGCCTCCACGTGCGCGCCGAACCGCTCCTCGAACGCCCGCCAGGTGGCGAGCGTCTCCGGGAACAGCACCCCGGTGTCGATGGTGAAGATCCGGACCTCCGCCCCCAGCTCGCCCAGCATGTGGAGCAGGACCGACTCCTCCTTCTGGAACGAGCAGGCCATCGTCAGCCGGGGCTGGAAGCGCTCGACGGCGTAGGCCAGCACCTCCGGGGCGGTGCAGGCTTCGAGATCGGGGATGGTCGTGGTCATCGTGCTCACGCTCAGCCTAGACCGCGCATTCGCCCTCGCCCCGGATCACTTCGAACGGCGCGTTCTTCGTCCAGTCGATGAACAGGTTCATGTTCTCCAGGCCGAACTCGGCCGGCAGCGCCAGGTCCCTGACGCGCTCGGTGAAGGCCTCCGGTCCGACGCGGGCGACGAACCGGTTGAACTCCTCGCCGTCCTGCCGCTCGGACCCGTAGAAGCGCACCCACCGCTCGACCGCCTCCGGCACGCGCTTGGCCGGCAGGCGGGTCTTCAGCCGCTGCCCCAGGACGACGTCCCCGGTCTCGTAGGCGCCGCCGACATGCGGGATGTACGCCGGAATGGTGTGCTTGCCGACCTTGATCGAGGCGCCGTAGAACCCGATGTTCGCGATGTGGTGCTGTCCACATCCGTTCGGGCAGCCGCTCATCTTGATGTGGATGCGGCGGGTCAGCTCGTCGGTCAGCTCCATCTGGATCAGCCGGTCCTGGATCGCCTGGTTGAGGCCCATCGAGCTCGTGATCCCGAGCTTGCACGAATCGGTGCCCGGGCACGAGACGACGTCGGTGATCTCATCCGCGCCGGCGTCGCCCAGGCCGAGCGCTCGCAGCCGCGTCCACACCTCGTACAGCGCCGCGTCGCGCACCCAGCGCAGGACGAGGTTCTGGTGGACGGTCGTGCGGGCGTAGCCGCCGCAGTACCGGCGCATGATCTCGGCCAGGCCGCGGAGCTGCTCGGGGGTGAGATCGCCCCGGCGCACCGTGACCTCCACCGTCGAGAATCCGGCCTGGCGCTGCGCATCGACGTTCGAGGCCAGGAAGTGGTCGAAATCGCGCAGGTCACCGTTCGGCGACGCGTAGCCGCCCCGGTCCTCCGGAGCGTTCGCCGCCTCGTCGTCGTCGAGCCGACGCCCCTCGATCGAGAAGTCGCGCTCGGCGACCCAGTCGCCGCGGAGCTCCTCCTCGACGAGCTCGCGGAACGCGTCGATCCCGATCTTGTCGACGAGCACCTTGATCCGAGCGCGCGCGCGGTTCGGCCGCAGCCAGTCCGTGCGGTCGAAGATGCGCACGATCGCCTCGGCCACCTTCAGGTAATCCCCGTTGTCCAGCGCCACGAAGTCGTACAGCGTCGGCGCCAGGCGGGGCATGATCGACGTGCCACCCCCCACGAGCACGGCCACCCCCCGGACGCCGTCGCGCACCATGGGCAGGAACGCCAGGTCGTGGATCTGGGCGATCGTGTTGTCCCCCGCCGTCGAGGCGAAGGCGGTCTTGAACTTGCGCGGCATCGACTGGGTGGTCGGATGGCGGACGAAGTACCGCACATAGGCCGCGGCGTACGGCGTGATATCGAAGTCCTCCCCCGGCAGCACGCCGGCCCGCGGGTCGCCGGTCACGTTGCGCATCGTGTTGCCGCAGCCCTCGCGGCTCGACAGCCCGGCGTCGCCGAGCGCGCGGATCAGCGCCGCCGCGTCGGGCAGCGGCACGTGGTGCAGCTGGATGTTCTGCCGGGTGGTGATGTGCCCCTTGCGCAGCGGCACCCAGCGCTCGATGCCAGCGGCGAACGCGTCGAGCTGGTCCGGCGTCACGCCGCCGAGCGGGAGCTTGACCCGCACCATCTGCACGTCCGGCTGCCGCTGGCCGTAGACGCCCTGCTTGAGGCGGAACTTGATGAACGTCTCCTCCTCGACGTCCCCCCGGAGGAAGCGGGTCGACTCCGTGTCGAAGTCGTCGAACTCCCGCTCCAGGATGGGGATCACGTGGCCGGGAACGTTCTGCAGGACCTCCGGGTCCTCCAGCGTGCCCCTCTTGGTGTCGAGCTCCATTCGTCTCTCTCTGGTCGGCCGATCGGGTCGGACGCCCAATGTAACAAAAGGCAATCGGATATTGCCTGTTTTTGGCTCGGAGCGGGAGGATCCCGCTCAGCCGAGCGGCGAGGAGGCGCCGGAGGCGTCGGTCACGGTGCCGCTCAGGCGAACGCTTCGGACGCCGCGACGCGCGGTCATGGCGCCAGGCGTCACCTCCACCGTCACCGTACCGGCCGGCAGTGCCAGCCGTACGCGCAGCCGGCCGTGCACCCGGTTGAGGCGCGCCCGCAGGCGAGTCCGCCCGGCGAGGACCCTCACGTCACGGTCCAACGTACGGCTCGAGCCGGCGAACGAGATCCCGGACGCGCCGAGGTCGAGCTCGGCGACCGGGGGGGCCAGGCTGCCCGCGAGCAGCGTCACCACGAGTCCGATGCGGTCGTGGGCGGCGCGGGTGAGGGCCGCGCGATGCACCGTCGGCAGCCCCTCCACGGTCCAGGCGAACCGGGTGAGGCTCGACGCCCCGGAGCTGTCGGTCGCCTGCACGTAGACGACGCTGCGCCCGGGCCGGGTCGCATGGCCGCCGATCAGCCCGGTGCGCGGGTTCAGCCAGAGCCCGGCCGGCAACCCGGTGGCGGTGAAGCTCAGCGGCAGGCCGCGGTGGTCGCTCGCCGGCAGGCGGACGCTCACTCCGGCCCCGACCCGGGAGACGAGCTTGCCGAGGTTTGACAGGGTGATACCGGAAGCCGGGGTCGGCGGGCCGGTCGTCGTCTGGCTCGTGGTCGTGGTCGTCGTCTGGCTCGTGCTCGTGGTGGTCGTCGGCCGGCTCGTGGTCGTGCTGGAGGTGGTGGCCGTCTGCGGCCCGCCGCCGGCGCACAGCGCGCCCGCCAGCTGGCTGCCGACCGGCGTGCCCAGGCCCGAGGCCATGTCGTAGCCCGGGAGCGCGGAGAAGCCTCCGGCCCCATCGACCGCGTTGGTCCCCGTCGTGATGTCGGTGAAGTCGCTCGCCGGCGCCCGCGTGTAGAGCGCCGGATCGATGAAGCCGACCGGATGGCCGGCGCAGGCGCTCGACGCGTCGGCCAACGCGGTGAGCGCGGCCCAGGTCGGCGCCGCGGCACTCGTGCCGCCGAAGGCGTACCACGCGCCGCCGTACTGCGGGTCGGTGTAGAAGATCGCGTAGCCGGTCCGGGGATCGGCGTCCGCTGCCACGTCGGGCACCTCCCGGCAGACGGTGCCACTCTGGCAGGCCTGGCTCGACTGGCTGACGACGTGGCCGATCTGCCAGCTCGGCTGCGCCCACAGCGCGGAGACGCCGCCACCCCCGGCGGCGGGCTCCCGCGGCGTCCCGTCGTTCCACACGGTCTGGCTCGAGGGATCTCCGGCGGCCGGCAGGCTGGTGCCGCCGACGCCCGTGACGTACGGCTGGCTGGCCGGATCGTCGACCCCGATCGACCCGTCCCCGCAGTCGTCGGCGCCGTCGTCCCCTGCCGGGGCGAACACGCTCTGTCCTTGGACGGCGGCCTCCTGGAGCAGGGTCGACTCCGCCTGGGCGTCGGTGGCGCCGAGCTGCGCCTCGCAGATCCCCCACGAGGTGGAGATCACGTGGGCGGTGTCATCGCTCACGATCTGGGCCAGCGTGTCATATGGTCCGTTGCCGCCGTTGGGCCCCTCGTAGACGGCCACAGTCGCGTGTGGGGCGAGGCCGATCACGTCCTCGACGTCGAGCGCCGCCTCGCCGCTGCCCGACCCGGACCCGGCGCCGCCGTCGACCGTGGTGGTCCTGAGCGCCGTCTGCGTCCCGTAGCAGGACTGGTAGGTGGCGATGTCCGAGGCGCTGAACGGCTCGAGCTCGTACAGCGCAATCGTCTGTCCCTGGCCGAGATCGCCGGTTCCGTAGAGCCCGGAGAAGCCGTACGTCCCCGCGATCTGGTCGGCGGTGTACGCCGTTCCCGCCGCAGCCTTGCACCCGGTCGGGCCGCCCGTCTGCACCTGCCCCCGGCTGCGGGTGGCCCGAACCCGCGGCGCTCGGGCGACGTCGACCGGGTGCAGCGAGTGCGCCGTGTCGAGACCGACCACCGACTGCACGAGCGGGGCGATGGCGGCGGGCAGCTCGGGCGCCTGCGCGTTCGCATATGCCGACGCGCCGCCCCGCAGACGCAGCCGGTGCAGCGAGACGCCGAACGCCCGTCCGACGGCGCCGGCATCGGCGCGGGCGGAGAACGAAAGGCCATTCGACGCCACCGGGCCGAGGGTCAGCCCCTCGGCGAGCAGCGCGACACGCACCGTGGCGAGTTGTGCCGGCGTGGGGCCGAAGTCCGCAGCAAACTGTCCCACGCTCAGGAACTGGTGGTAGAACGGTGAGGCGGGGTCTGACACCGCGGCGGCGTACGCGGAGAGCGTTGCCGGGTCGCGCGGGCGGAGCACGATCGTCGTCGCGATCGGCGTGCTCGCCGGCAGCGTGCCGAGCGACTGGGACCCGTCCGGCGCAGCGGCGGGGCGCATGGCGAGCCGGATCTCGCCGGCCCGGGCCCCGGCGGCACCGGTCACCGCCAGCCCCATGGCAAGCGTCGAGAGCAAGCGGGCAGGGGAGCGCACACGACGCACAGGTCGTGTATCGGTCCACGGGAGAGGGGGCTTGAAGCGGCCGACCCGCTTCTGAGCGGACTCTTACATCCAGGGCAGCGGCAGTCCCGGCTGGCGCGCCAGGCCCTCGTGGAGGGCGGCCTGCTGCCAGCGGGGGGGTGCCGGCGCCGCGGCGACGGGACGCGGTGCGGTGGCGCGCATGAACTGCTCGATCGCGGCGGCCACGGCGGCCGCCTCCGCGGGCGAGGCGCCGGGCGCGAGGATCGAGAGCTGCGGGCGGCGGTTCACGCCGCGGAGGCTATCGTGGGCCTGCGTGGCGGAGATTCCCGTGCTCGCCCACGACGCGGTGCTGGCCGCTGTCCCGCCCCGGGTGGCGATCGACCGGGTGCGGGATGCGCTCGTCCGCCACCACCGGGGCGAGTGGGCGATGCCGCCGAAGGTCTACCTGTCGAGCCCGCCACACGGCGACTTCCGGGCCATGCCGGCGCGAGGGGCCGGGCTGGCGCTGTTGAAGTGGGTGACCTCGTTTCCGGGAAACCCGTCGCTCGGGCTGCCGACGGTCACCGGCATCGTCTGTCTGTCCGATGCCCGCACCGGCGAGCCGCTGATGCTGCTGGACGCCCGCTCGGTGACGGCGCTGCGCACCGGCGCGGTGGCTGCGGTGGCCACGCAGGCGCTCGCGCCTTCGGACGCCCGCACGGTGGGGATCGTCGGGTGTGGCCTGCACGGCGCGTGGACCGCCCGCTGCCTACAGGCGGCCGGCTACGGGCCGGGTGTCTGCCACGACCCTCGAGCCGACGCCGGACGTGCCCTGGCCGACGAACTCGGCTGGGCACCGGGGAACCGTACGGCCGCACTCGGCTGCGAGATCGTCTGCTGCGTCACCCCGGGCGCCGAGATCGTGCTCGACGCGGGCGACCTGCGGCCCGGGCTGCACCTGAACATGCTCGGCGCCGACGGTCCGGGCAAGGCCGAGGCCTCGACCGGTGCCGTCGCCTCGTGTGCCCTGTTCTGCGACGAGTGGGAGCAGGCGGCACATGGCGGCGAGCTGACCGGGGCGGTGCAGGCCGGCCTCGTCGCCCGGGACGCGGTGACGGAGCTCGGCGCCGTCCTCGGCGGCGCGGCGCCCGGCCGCCCCGGCCCGGCGGCGGTGACGATGTTCGACTCCACGGGCCTGGCGATCCAGGACCTGGCCGTCGCCGCCGCGGCCCTGGAGGCGTTTCGCGCCGGCCGGGTGCCCGCGCAGACGGTCCGCCTCTAACGCGGGAGCCTCTAGAGCGGGATGTTCCCGTGCTTGCGCCGCGGACCCGGCTCGCGCTTGGTCTGCAGCGTGTGCAGCGCGGTGATGATCTTCGGCCGCGTCTCGTGCGGGATGATCACGTCGTCGATGTAGCCCCGCTCGGCGGCCGCGTACGGGTTGGCGAAGTGCGCCTTGTAGTCGGTGATCAGCTTCTGGCGGCGCTCGTCGGGCGTGGGCGAGGCCACGATGTCCCGGCGGTAGATGATGTTGACCGCGCCCTCCGGTCCCATCACCGCCACCTCGGCGGTCGGCCAGGCGAAGTTGAAGTCGGCCAGCATGTGCTTGGACGCCATGACGTCGTAGGCCCCGCCGTAGGCCTTGCGGGTGATGATCGTGATCTTCGGCACCGTCGCCTCGGTGTAGGCGTACAGCAGCTTCGCGCCGTGGCGGATGATCCCGCCCCACTCCTGAGCGGTGCCGGGGAGGAAGCCGGGAACGTCGGTGAACGTGATCAGCGGGATGTTGAACGCGTCGCAGGTGCGCACGAACCGGGCCGCCTTGGCCGAGGAGTCGATGTCGAGCACCCCAGCCATCTGGCTCGGCTGGTTGCCGACGATCCCCACCGAGAAGCCGTCGAGGCGAGCGAAGCCGCAGATGATGTTCTTGGCGTGGTGCTCGTGGACCTCGAGGAACTCGCCGTCGTCGACGATCAGCCGCACGACGTTGCGCATGTCGTAGGGCTTGTTCGGGTTGTCCGGGACCGCCGAGTCGAGCTCGGGGTCCATCCGGGCCGGGTCGTCGGTGGGATGGACCCGGGGGGGGATCTCCAGGTTGTTCTGGGGCAGGAAGCTCAGCAGGTAGCGGGCGTCCTCCAGGCAGCCGTCCTCGTCATCGGAGGCGAAGTGCGCCACCCCGGACTTCGTGTTGTGCGCCATCGCGCCGCCGAGCGACTCGAAGTCCACCTCCTCCCCGGTGACCGTCTTGATCACGTCGGGGCCGGTGATGAACATGTGGCTGGTCTCCTTGACCATGAAGATGAAGTCGGTGATCGCCGGCGAGTAGACCGCTCCGCCCGCACACGGCCCCATGATCAGGCTGATCTGGGGGATGACCCCGCTGCAGTTCACGTTGCGGACGAACACGTCGCCATAGGCGCCGAGCGACACCACGCCCTCCTGGATGCGCGCCCCGCCGGAGTCGTTGATGCCGATCACCGGGCAGCCGATCTTGGCCGCCAGGTCCATCACCTTGACCATCTTCTCCCCCATCACCTCGCCGAGCGAGCCGCCGAACACGGTGAAGTCCTGGCTGAACACGCACACCCGGCGGCCGTCGATCGTGCCGTGACCGGTCACCACCGCGTCGCCGTACGGCCGCGTCTTCTGCATCTCGAACTCGTGGGTGCGGTGGCGCACGAATGTGTCGAGCTCCTGGAAGGAGCCGGGATCGAGCAGCTTCTCGATCCGCTCGCGGGCGGTGTACTTCCCCTTCTCGTGCTGGCGCTCGACCGCTCCCGCCGAACCGGCATGGACCGCCTCGTCGCGCAGCTCCTGGAGCTGGGCGAGCTTCTCGTCGTAGGTCTCGGGGGCCTTGTCGCGCATGGCGGGCGGCCAGTGTAGGGCTCGCTGTTGCGACTCGCTCGCAGCCAGGGTCCTGGCGCGGCCGTAGGTTGCGGACATCGACCAGGAACCCCAGAGGAGTCAGTGATGGATGCAGAGCAGCCAGAACGACGCGGGTACGACCGGCGCTCGTTCCTGAAGGGCTCACCCCCGGGAGAACGGGCGGTGGTGCGCGGTGCCGAGGCTGTCGAGCGCCTCCACCAGCCGGGCCTGCTCAGGTGGCGGTTCGGCCTCGGGTTGCGCCGAATCCGGCTCCAGCCGCCCGTCTGCCGGGGCCGCGCGGGGGCGCAGCAGGGCGCGCAGGCGGACGAGGATCCCGGTGCGGGGCGGGGGGGCGAGATCCAGCTCCGGCACCTCGTCCGCATCGGCCGGGTGCGCGGTGAGGATCACCTTCGTCCCCCACCCCGCGGGCTCCAGCCGCACCGTGCCGCTGAACTCCTCGCCCTCCCAGGCGACGGCGGATTCCGGCTCGAGCCGTGTCACCCGGATCTCCCCGAACCGCCCCAGGTGCCGAGCCAGCGACGCGGAGTCGCTGCACTCCGACCACAGCTCGGGCGGGGACTTCACCAGGGTCCGGCTGGCGGAGATGACGTCCATCAGGATCTCGTTTCGCTCACCGCCGGCCGATCCCTGCGCGACGGATAATCCCGTGCATGGACCTCCGCCGGCTCGGCCGCGATGGACCCGCCGTCTCCGCCGTGGGCCTCGGCTGCATGGGCATGTCCGGCATGTACGGCCCCGCCGACGCCGGGGAGAGCATCGCCACCATCCACGCGGCGGTGCAGGCCGGGATCACGCTGCTCGACACCGGCGACTTCTACGGGATGGGTCACAACGAGCTGCTGATCGGCCAGGCGCTGGCCGGGGTCCCGCGCGACGAGGTCCGCCTGAGCGTCAAGTTCGGCGCCCAGCGTGGACCGGATGGCGCGTGGCTCGGCTACGACGCCCGCCCGGCCGCGGTGAAGACGTGGCTGGCCCACTCGCTGACCCGCCTGGGGACCGAGCACATCGACATCTACCGCCCGGCCCGCCTCGACCCCAAAGTCCCGATCGAGGAGACGGTGGGCGCCATCGCCGAGCTCGTGTCGGCCGGCTACGTCCGCCACATCGGGCTCTCGGAGGTCGGCGCGGAGACGATCCGCCGGGCGGCCGCCGTGCACCCGATCTGCGACCTCCAGATCGAGTACTCGCTCATCAGCCGAGGCATCGAGGGCGCGATCCTCCCGGCCTGCCGTGAGCTCGGCATCGGGATCACGGCATACGGCGTGCTCAGTCGAGGCCTGATCAGCGGCCACTTCGCCGCCGAGCGCTCACTGGACGGTGGGGACTTCCGCCGGGCCTCACCCCGGTTCCGGGGGGAGAACCTGGGGCAGAACCTGGCGCTCGTCGAGCGCCTGCGGGAGGTGGCCGAGCGCCACGGCGTGTCGGTGGCCCAGCTGGCGATCGCCTGGGTGCTGGGTCAGGGCCGGGACATCGTCCCGCTGATCGGCGCGCGCACGCGGGAGCGGCTGGCCGAGGCGATCGCAGCGCTCGAGGTGGAGCTCGACGCCGCGGAGCGGGCCGAGCTCGAGGCGGCGGTGCCGCCGGACGCCGTGGCCGGCGCCCGCTATCCGGAGGCGCAGATGGCCCATCTGGACTCCGAGCGCTGATCGGTCAGGCGGCCCGGGCGGGCGCCACGGCGATCCGGACCGCGGCGTCGGCTCGTCCTCCACCGGACGCGGCTACCACCACCGCCCGAAGCCGATGGGCACTCCCTGTGTCGTCACTCGGCCGAAGGAACCGGGGGCGGGCAGCGGCGCGGTGAACGGCGAGACGATCTGGCGACCGTTCGGCGGCTCGTACGTGGGCAGCACCACCCGCACGTGGCTGATGGAGAGCGAGAACGCTCCGTTGCTCGTCCGGAAGTACGGCGAGTCGCTCCCGAGCAGCTCGAGCTTGACGGTGTCGCCGGGGGCGACGTAGTAGCCGTTGCCGTGCAGCTGGAAGACGATCCGCGACGACGGCAGCGGGTTCTGCAGGCGATAGCCCCCGCGGGTGATCAGGATCTGCTGCCCGTTGGGGGCGACGTCCCACAGCCGGGCGTCGAGCTGGGCGTCGTTTCCGCTCGGGTCGCTCAGGGCGACGCGAGCCGTGATGGTGGGGAGGCCCATCAGCGTGAACCCGTTGCTCGTCGTGCTGTAGCTGGCGGTGCCGGGCTCGTTCTCGGCGGTGAACGTCTTGCACCCGTTGGGGTTGGTGGTGGGGTCCAGGCCGGCCGCCACCGCCGGATCGCCTCCGGGGCTGGTCGCGGTCTGCGCGGCGGCCGATCCGAACCGGATGATGCCGGGGTGCAGTGCCGGCCAGCTCCGGGCGGTGAACGGGCCACCGTCGGGCGCGCTGGAGGGACAGGTGGTGGTGAAGGCGGTCACGCTCCCCGGCGTCGGCGCCGCCTCACCGGTGGAGATGTTCACGTGGAGGTACCGGGCCAGGAAGGCGTCGCCCTGCTCGTTGAAGTACACGTTCACCGTCGGCTTGTTCGATCCCCGCATGTGGCCCACGTCGCCGAACTGCAGGCTCACGTTGCCACCGAACGGATCGTGGGAGTAGACGTCGTTGTAGACGCGCAGCGACTGCTGGACCGGGAACAGGTCGTCGTTCCAGCCCGATTGCATCAGCAGCGGCGAGGGGATGCCGGGAATGCCGTAGCCACCGTGATGAGCGGCCACCAGGTCGAGGTCGTAGCGGGCGGCGGCGCCGACCGGCTCGCCGGCGTTCAGGTAGCCGATCTGGGTGGTCTGATCCCATTCCGAGGCGGGGGTGAACGGCGGCTGGACCGGCTCGTAGAAGCCGCTCGCGAGCCCGACGAGGTAGAGGCCGTTGACGAAGCTGCTGATCGGCACGCCGACCGGCGACCCGCTGCCGTCGCTGCCGTCCATCCCATCGGTGAACGGGTCGTAGTCCAGGAAGCGGCCGTTGGGCACGAGCGCCGAGATCAGGTCAGACCACGGCCAGCGCGGCCATGCGGCGGCGATCGACAGGGGCGTGCCATCCGGGCTGCGCCAGGGCAGGAAGGTGTTGACCGGGACGCCGTCGCATGGGTCGCCGGGGAGCTTGTCCGTCGCCGGGCCGGCGCAGCGAATGCGGTTGCGCAGATAACCCAGCTCGGTGCTCTGACCGCCGCCGTAGGAGATCCCCGTCACCCCGAGGGCGGCGGGCTTGGCGATCCCCTCGTCGACCAGGACGCCGAGCAGGTACTGGGTGTCGCGTGCCTCGTAGCGCTGGTCGCCCAGGCGAACGAATCCCTGAGCGCATGCCGTGGTGTCGCTGGCCCGTGAGGCGGCGGAGCCGCAGGAGTTCCCGAAGCCGCGGGCGGTGTAGTTCAGCACCGCGAAGCCGTGGCTGGCGAAGTAGTCGTTGTTGTAGTGGTAGGTGGTCGAGCCGTTGCCGTTGGGATCCGTCGACTCGAAATCCGTCTTCGAGCCTCCGTAACCGTGCAGCAGCGCGATCGTCGGGTAGGGCCCCGATCCGAAGCTGGCCGGTGGCAGAGTCACGTCGGCGTCGAGTGGAACGCCGTCGAAGGACGGCACTCGCTGGGTGCCCCCATTGCCCGGGCAGAACCGGACTCCGTCGGCGCTGGGCGGGTTGCAGGTCAGGCCGAGCGGGGTGGAATCGGCGGCGGCAGCCGTGGCCGGCGCGGCCAGAGCACCCACCACTGCGATGACGAGCCAGACTCGATGCATGGGATCTCCTCCGGGGGTTGCCATCCGGCGGCGGCAGATGGACATGCCGAACCTACACGATTCCGGCCCGTCCGTGGCGATCCGATTCGGCGCCGGCCGACCGGCTCTGGGCCCTCAGGCCGCGCCGGTGTGCAGCGCCATGAAGAACACCGTCAGCACGGTGATGGCGAGCTGGACCAGCCGCGCGAGGTCCGCCTGCCGCGCCGCGACGCGGTACTCATCGCCTCCGCCACCGCCGCCGGCGGTTCCCGGCCCGACCGCCACCGGCGCGGTGGCGTCCTCGGCCTCCGCCAGGAGGATCAGCCGCTTCTCCCGCGGCGAGATGTAGGCCCCGCCGATCGCGCCGATCGCGATCACCGCGGCGACCCCCCAGCCGACGTAGAAGGCACCCCACTGGTGCTCGTCGCTGGCCAGGTAGATCCCGGCCAGCAGGACGACGACCAGTCCCGGGGCCTGGAGGCGCGTGTGCACCGCGTACTGGAAGCGGTGGAACCACGGCATCGCCCGCGGTTCCTCCCGCGCTCCGATGAACCGCAGCAGCGGATAGACGAACAGGACGCCGAAGGACACGATCACGGCGAGGATGTGGATCGCGCGCACCGCGTCGACGAACGCCCCGAGCGTCAGCATCAGTTCGTCGGCTGGTAGCGGCCGAACACGTCGCGCATCGCGCTGCACACCTCACCCATCGAGCAGCGGTCCCGGAGCGCCGTCCGCAGCACGGGGAGGAGGTTGTCGGTCCCCTGGGCCGCCTGCCGGACCTCCGCAGAGCCGGCGCTCGACGAGCGCCGCGTCCCGGTCGGCCTTGAACGCCTGCAGCCGCTCGACCTGCTGGCGCTCGGACTCGGGGTCGACGCGCAGGATGTCCGGCACCTCCGGCGAGCTCCTCCACGAACCGGTTGACGCCCACCACCACGTCCTGCTCGATCCGGTAGCGCTCGTGGTAGCCGAACGCCGACTCCTCGATCTCGTTCTTCATGAAGTCGATCGCCGCCACCGAGCCACCGAGCTCGTCGACCTTGGCGATCAGCTCCCGGGCCGCGGTCTCGATCTCGTCGGTCAGCGCCTCGACGAAGTACGAGCCGGCGAACGGGTCGACCGTGTCCGCTGCCCCCGACTCGTAGCCGATGATCTGCTGGGTGCGCAGCGCGATCTTCGCCGCGCGCTCGGTCGGCAGGGCGAGCGCCTCGTCGAAGCCGTTGGTGTGCAGCGACTGCGTCCCGCCGCACACGGCGGCGAACCCCTGGAGCGCCACCCGGACGATGTTGTTCTCCGGCTGCTGGGCGGTGAGCGTCACCCCGCCGGTCTGGGTGTGGAAGCGCAGCCGCCACGAGCGCTCGTCGGCGGCGCCGAACCGCTCCCGCATGATCTCGGCCCACATCCGCCGCGCGGCGCGGAACTTCGCCACCTCCTGGAAGACGTTGTTGTGGCCGTTGAAGAAGAACGCCAACCGGGGCGCGAACCGGTCGATCTCCAGGCCGGCGTCGAGCGCAGCCTGCACGTAGGCGATCCCGTTGGCCAGGGTGAAGGCCACCTCCTGGACCGCCGAGCAGCCCTTCTCGCGGAAGTGGTAGCCGGAGATGGAGATCGTGTTCCATTTCGGGATCCGCTCGTTGCAGTACGCGAACAGGTCCGTGGTCAGCCGGATCGCGCCCTCGGGCGGGTAGATGAAGTTCCCGCGCGCGATGTACTCCTTGAGGATGTCGTTCTGCGTCGTGCCGCGGAGCTGGTGGGCCGCCACGCCCTGCTCCTCGCCGACCAGCTCGTAGAGCAGCAGGAGCACGCCGGCCGGCGCGTTGATCGTCATCGAGGTCGAGACCTGGTCGAGTGGGATGCCGTCGAACGCCACCCGCATGTCGTCGATCGTGTCGATCGCCACGCCGGTGCGGCCGACCTCGCCCAGGCAGCGTGGGTCGTCGGAGTCCAGGCCGAGCTGGGTCGGCAGGTCGAATGCCATCGACAGGCCGGTCGACCCGTGCTCCAGCAGGTAGCGGTAGCGCTCGTTGGACTCCCTGGCGCTGGCGTAGCCCGCGTACTGGCGCATCGTCCACAGCTGCTTGCGGTACATGTCGCGGTGGACCCCGCGGGCGTACGGGTAGCCGCCCGGCTCGCCGAGCCGTTCGCCGAGGTCCGGCGGCAGGTCGGCCTCGCCGTACAGCGGGCGGATCTCGATCCCCGAGTCGGTGAACCGGCGGGGGTCGTCCGGCCCGACGATCGGCGCGATCGTCCGGTGCTCGTCGGCGGTGGCCATGGCCGGTCGGAGGTTACCGGCCGCCCGGCTACAGGACCTTCTGCAGGAACGACCGGGTGCGCTCCTGGCGCGGGCTGTCGAGCACGTCCCGCGGCGCTCCCGCCTCGACGACCGAGCCGGCGTCCATGAACACCACCTGGTCGGCCACCTCACGGGCGAAGCCCATCTCGTGGGTGACGACGATCATCGTCATCCCCTCGCGCGGCGAGCGCGCGCATCGTGTCGAGCACGTCGCCGACGAGCTCGGGGTCGAGTGCCGAGGTCGGTTCGTCGAACAGCATCAGCTTCGGGCTGCATGGCCAGCGCCCGGGCGATCGCGACCCGCTGCTGCTGGCCGCCCGACAGCGCCACCGGGTAGGTGTCGACCTTGTCGCCCAGGCCGACCTGCGCGAGCAGCGCCCGCCCGCGACGCGTCGCCTCCTCCCGACCGGTGCCGAGCACGCGGATCGGCGCCAGGGCGACGTTCTCCAGTGCGGTCATGTGCGGGAACAGGTTGAAGTGCTGGAACACCATCCCGATCTGGGCCCGCTTGCGGGCCACCTCGCGCTCGTGGAGCTCGTGCAGCTTGCCGCCGACTCTCGCGGTAGCCGACGAGCTCGCCGTCGACGGTCAGCCGGCCGGCGTTGATCTTCTCCAGGTGGTTGATGCAGCGCAGGAACGTCGACTTCCCCGATCCCGAGGGCCCGAGCAGGCACATCACCTCCCCGCGGCGTACCTCGAGGTCGATCCCCTTGAGCACCTCGAGCCGGCCGAAGCGCTTGTGGACCGCCTCGGCGCGGACCATCAGCTCGCTCATGGCGCGCGGCCGCCCCCCAGCCGAACCAGCCGCGCGGCGCCGTCTGCGCCCGGGTGAACCCGCGCCCGAACCGCCGCTCGATGAAGTACTGCCCGACGTAGGCCACGCTGGTCATCGCCAGGTACCAGAGCGCCGCCACGATGAGCAGCGGGATCGTCTCGTAGTTGACGTCGTAGATCTGCTGCACGGTGTACAGCAGCTCGGTGTAGGCGATCACGCTGACCAGCGAGGTGTTCTTCAGCATCGAGATCGTCTCGTTGCCGGTCGGCGGGAGGATCACCCGCATCGCCTGGGGCAGCACGACGTGGCGCATCGTCTGCAGGCGGGACATCCCGAGCGACGCCGCCGCGTCCGTCTGCCCCTCGCCGACCGCCAGGATCCCACCGCGCACGATCTCGGCCATGTAGGCGCCCTCGTTGAGCCCCAGACCGAGGACCGCGGCGACGAACGTGGTGATGATGCGAGTTGCCGTTGGCGTGGATGAACGACGGGCCGAACGGGATCCCGAGGTCGATCTTCGGGAACAGCGCGGTGATGTTGAACCAGAAGTAGATCTGCAGCAGCAGCGGCGTCCCGCGGAAGAACCAGATGTAGAGCCAGCTGGCGCCGGAGACGACGGGGTTCGGGGACTGGCGCATGACGGCCAGGAGCACGCCGAGCACGACGCCGACGAGCATCGAGACGCACGGTGAGCAGCAGCGTGATGAGCACGCCGTGCATGCACCCGCGAGGTGGTCAGGTAGTGCCCGACGACGCTCCACTGGAAGTGCGGGTTGGTGACGATCGAGCGGACGAACGAGGCGGCGACGACCAGCACGATCGCCGCCGCCACCCAGCGGCCCGGGCGGCGGACGGGGACGGCCTCGATCTCCGCGGGCCGCCCCGCGTCCTGCCGCTCGCCGGGTCGCCGGAACCACTTACGAGGTGGCGCCGTTGATCTTCACCTGGGCGGCGGTGATGGCACCGCCCTGGACGCCCCACTTGGTCAGGATCGTCGTGTACTGGCCGCTGGCGATGAGCGCCTTGACCGCCGCCTGCACGGCCGGGGCCAGCTTCTCGGACTTCGGCAGCGCCAGCCCGTACGGAGCGTTGGACAGCGACGGGCCGGTCGAGCTTGAACTGGCCGTGCGACTGCTTGACCGCGTACGCCGCCACCGGCGAGTCGGCGAAGCCGAGCTGCGCCCGGCCGCTCGACAGCGCGAGGTTGGCGCCGTTCTGGTCCGGGAACGCCAGCACGGTCACCGTCGACTTGCCGGCCGCCTTGCACTTGGCGCCCTGGGTGGTGGCGTCGGTCTGCTCGGTGGTTCCCTTCTCGACCGCCACCGTCTTGCCGCAGATGGCGGCCAGGCCAGTCACCGTCGTTCCACCGGCCAGGCCTTGGTGAAGAACGACTCGCCGGCGACGAAGTAGTCGACGAAGTCCACCTGCTTCTCCCGCGCCTTGGTGTCGGTGAACGACGAGGCGCCGACGTCGTACTTGCCGGCCAGCAGGCCCGGGATGATGCTGTCGAACGTCTGGTTGACGACGTTCACCTTCAGGCCCATCAGGCCACCGAGCGCCTGCATCAGGTCGACGTCCATCCCCTCGACGGTGTGGCCGTCGGGGCCGATGAACTCGTTCGGGGCGTAGCTGGCGTCGGCGGCGACGGTCAGCGTGCCCTTCGACTTGATCGCCGCCGGGACGAGCGCGGCGACCTTCGGGTCGGTGGCCGGCGCGGCGGTGGCGGCTGCTCGACGCTGCGTCGACGTCGAGCTGCTCGATGCTCGTTCGAGCTGCTCGAGCTGCCGCAGCCGGCGACGAGCCCGGCGCACAGCAGCGCCAGCGCCACTCCCGCCGGAGCCCATGCGTCGTGTCATGGATCCTCCTCGTGGTTGACGGCGCCCAGGATATGGCTTGCGGCGCGTCTATCGCGGGTCTGTAGCCTTGACGGCGATGGTCGTGCGCGTGCGCCTGTTCGCGATCCTGCGCGAGCGGGCGGGATCGAGACTCGGTCGAGCTCGAGCTCCCGGCCGGGGCGCGGGTGGCGGACGCGCTGGACCGGCTGCGGCGCGCTGACCCGGGAGGTTCCCGGTCGTGCTGGCGGTCAACCAGGAGTACGCCGCCGCGGACGCCGCGCTGAGCGCCGGGCGACGAGCTGGCGCTGATCCCGCCCGGTGTCGGGCGGGGCCACGTCGCGATCCACGTCCGGGTGCACTCGGCCGCGCTCTCGCTCGACGCGCTCGCGGCCGCGGTGCGGGATCCCGCGCGCCGGCGCGGTGGTGACCTTCTCCGGCGTCACCCGCGAGGTCCCGGAGCTCGACTACGAGGCCTACGTGCCGATGGCCGAGCGGCGGATCGGCGCAGATCGTGGCGGCAGGCGATCACCGCCCACGGGCTGTGCGCGGCGGCCGCCGAGCACCGCGTCGGACGTGGTGCCCCGCTCCGAGGCGTCGGTGATCGTCGCCGCCTCGGCGCCCCACCGAGCCGAGGCGTTCGCCGGCGCCCGGGAGATCATCGACCGGATCAAGGCCGAGGCCCCGATCTGGAAGCAGGAGGGCGACGAGTGGGTGAGCGGGCACCCGCCCGCCGACGCCCTGAGGGCGCTGCCGGCGGTGCACGAGCTGGCCGGGGCGCTCGCGGCGCGCCGGGGTGCCGCACGGCACCGCGGTGCGCGCGGCGCGGCAGGCGATCGACGAGCGGCGGGCCGCGCTGCGCTCGGGCGCGTCGGACGCCGGCCCGAGCTCGCCGGCGCGCGCCCGGGAGCTCGCGGAGGCGCTGCGAGCGGCCGCCACTCGCGGCGGGTGCTGAACGCCACCGGGGTGATCGTCCACACCGGGCTGGGACGGGCGCCGCTGGCCCGCGCGGCGCAGGCGGCGGTCGCCGAGGCCGCCGCCGGCTACAGCGACGCTCGAGCTCGACCTGGAGTCCGGCGGCGCGCGGCAACCGCCAGGAGCACGTGCGCGGAGCTGCTGCGCGAGCTGACCGGCGCGCCAGGACGCCCTCGTGGTCGGCAACGGCGCCGGCGCGGTGCTGCTGGCGGTGGCGGCGCTGGCCGGCACCGGCGGCCGGGTGATCGTCTCCCGCGGACAGCTGGTGGAGATCGGCGGCGGGTTTCGCATCCCGGAGGTGATCGCCGCCTCGGGCGCGCGAGCTGGTCGAGGTCGGCACGACCAACCGCACGCAGGCTGGCGGACTATGCGGCGCGAGCGCTGCGAGCGACGGCGCGACGCCGGCGGTCGATGCCTCCGCGTCCACCAGTCGAACTTCCGCGCCGTCGGGTTCGTCTGCCGAGCCGTCGGTGGCGCGAGCTGTGCGAGCTCGGGCGTGCCGGTGATCGACGACATCGGCTCGGGCGCGCTGCCCGGGCGCCGAGCTGCCGGTGCTGCGCGGGCGAGCCGGGGCTGCGCGAGTCGGTGCGCGCCGGGGCGGCGCTCGTCTGCTGCTCGGGCGACAAGCTGCTCGGCGGCCCCCAGGCCGGGCTGCTGGTCGGCCGCGCCGACGCGGTGGCCCGGCGCGGCGCGCCATCCGCTGGCCCGCGCGCTGCGGATCGACAAGCTGTCGCTCGCCGCGCTGGCGGCCACCCTGCGCCTGCACGCCGACCCGGCCGCGCGCGATCCGGGAGATCCCGGTGCTGGCGATGCTCGCCGCCGGGCCGCGGCCGAGCTCGAGCCGCGCGCGCGGGAGCTCGCTGCGGGCATCGGCGCCGGGCGCGGAGGTGGTGGCGGCGGTGGCGAGGGTCGGCGGCGGGGCGCTCCCGCTGCTCGAGCTGCCGGGACCGGCCGTGGCGCTGCCGGGGCACGACCCGGCAGGCGCTGGCCGCGGCACTGCGCCGGGGGAGCCCCCGGTGGTCGCCCGGATCGAGGACGGCCGGCTGCTGCTCGACCCGCGCACGCTCGCGGCCGGGGAGCTGGCGGCGGTCGTCGCGGCGGCGCGCGCCGCGCTCGAGAGCTCCGGCGCCTCGCGAGGGCGCCGCTGACCCTCGGCACCGCCGGCCACATCGATCACGGCAAGACCGCGCTCGTCCGTGCCCTGACCGGCACCGACACCGACCGGCTGCCCGAGGAGCGCGCGCGGGGGATCTCGATCGAGCTCGGCTACGCCCGGCTCGAGCTGCCCGACGAGCGTCCGCCTGTCGGTGATCGACGTGCCGGGCCACGAGCGGTTCGTGCGCACGATGGTCGCCGGGGCGAGCGGGATCGACCTGTACCTGATGGTGGTCGCGGCCGACGACGGCGTGATGCCCCAGACGCGGGAGCACGCCGCCGTGCTCCGGGCCCTCGGGGTTCGGACCGGGGTCGTGGCGGTGACCAAGGCCGACCGAGCCGACCCGGCGGCGGCGCTGGCCGGCGGCGCGGGAGCTGCTGCCGGAGGCGGAGGCGGTGGCGGTCTCGGCGCGCACCGGCCGGGGCCTCGATGACCTGCGTGCGGCGCTCGATCCGCGGCGGCCGAGGCGACGGCTCCGCGCGCCACGCGGCACGGCGCCGGCGCGTCTGCACGTCGACCGCGTGTTCACCATCCGCGGCGCCGGGACGGTGGTCACCGGCACGCTGTGGTCGCGGCACCCTGCGCCGCGGCCAGACGGTCCGCCTGCTGCCCGCGCGACCGGTCCGCGCGGGTCCGCGGGCTCCAGGTGCACGATCAGCCGGTCGACGCCGGCGCCGGCCGGCCAGCGAGTGGCGGTCAACCTGACTGGCGTCCGGCCCGACGAGCTCGACCGGGGCGACGTGCATCGCCGGGCCCGGCAGCGAGCTGCGGCCCGACCTACCGGCTCGACTGCGAGCTCGAGCTCGAGCCCGAGCCCGGAGCCGCCCGACCGCGTCCAGGTCCACCACGGCACGCGGGAGACCCCGGCGCGCCTGACCTGGCTCGGTGGCCGCTTCTGGCAGGTCCGCTGCGAGCAGCCGCTCCTGGCGCTGGCCGGCGACCGCATCGTCGTCCGGCGGATCGCGCCGCCGGACACCCTCGGCGGCGGCCGGGTGCTCGACCGCGCACCGCCGCGGCACGGCCCGAGCCGCGCGCTGACCGCCCGGCTGGCGGCCCTGGCGCGCGGCGAGGATCCGGCGCGAGACGGCCCGCGCCGGCGAGCTCGCCGCTCCCGCGAAGGCGCGCTCGACGCGAGCCCTCGCGTGAGCGGGATGCCCCGGCGTTGCCGAGCGGCGCCGCTCGAACTCGAGCGGCGCCTGCAGGCGGCGGGCATCGAGCCGCCCGCCGGACATCCGAGCTCGACGCCGAGGAGCTCGTGCGCGCTGCGCGAGGCCGGGCGCATCGTCCGCGTGGCCCGCGGGCTGCACATGCACCGTGACGCGATCGCGGCCGCCCGCGCGGCAGCTCGTCGCGGCCGCTACGCAGCGCGGCGGGCGGATCACCCTGGCCGAGGCGCGGGATGTCGCTGGGCACCTCCCGCAAGTACGCCCAGGCGCTCCTCGAGCACCTCGACGGCGAGCGGGTGTTCGTGCGCCGAGGCGACGAGCACGTGCTGCGCCGGGGCGCCGGACGGCCGGGTCTCGCCGATGATCGCTAGCCTGAACCGCCATGCCCACCGCGCTGGTCACCGGCGGCGCCGGCTTCCTCGGCTCTCACCTGTGCGAGGAACTGCTGCGTCGCGGCCACCGGGTGATCTGCGTCGACAACCTCGAAACCGGGTCGCTGGCGAACATCGAGCACATCCGCTCGCCGGACTTCGTCCACCTGAACCTCGACATCATCGAGCCGTACTTCGTCGAGGAGCCGATCGACTTCGTCTACCACCTCGCGTCGCCGGCCTCGCCGATCGACTACCTGCGGCTGCCGCTGCACACGCTGAAGGTCGGCTCCTACGGCACCCATCACACGCTCGGCCTGGCCAAGCGGCACCGTGCCCGCTTCCTCACCGCCTCGACCAGCGAGGTCTACGGCGACCCGCAGGTCCACCCGCAGCCGGAGAACTATTGGGGCCACGTCAACCCGATCGGGCCCCGCGGGGTCTACGACGAGGCCAAGCGCTACGCCGAGGCGCTGACCATGGCCTACCACCGCCAGCAGGGCGTCGACACCGCGATCGTCCGGATCTTCAACACCTACGGCCCCCGGATGCGACCCCACGACGGGCGGGCCATCCCCACCTTCCTGCGCCAGGCGCTGCAGGAGTCGGCCGATCACCGTGTTCGGCGACGGTTCCCAGACGCGCTCGTTCTGCTACGTCGACGATCTCGATCCGCGGCATCATCGCGCTCGCCGAGTCGGGCTACCACAACCCGGTGAACATCGGCAACCCCGAACGAGTTCACCCTGCTCGAGCTCGCCGAGGCGGTGGTCGAGGTGACCGAGCTCGGAGTCGGAGATCGTCTTCGAAGCGCTGCCCACCGACGATCCCCAGGTCCGCCAGCCCGACATCAGCCTGGCTCGGGAGATCCTCGGCTGGTCGCCGGAGATCGACCTGCGCGAGGGGCTGCGGCGGACGATCGAGCGATCCGGCGTCGAGGGGCTCGTCGGCGCTGCCGCGGTGAGCGTGGGAGGCCACGACGAAGCACGGAGCGGCTCAACGTCGTAACTTCACATTCTGGCAGCTCGTTACAGGTCGGGGAGCGGTGAACCCGCAGACAGACACGGACGTGACCACGGAGCAACGAGAGGCAGGGCAGCAGGCGGCGGCGCGGCGGGAGCCCGGCGCTCCGGTCGGCCTGCCCCCGCGTGACGTCCGGCGCAAGCGGCCACCCGGTCTGTCGTTCCTGCTGCGGCTGGAGACGCTGCGCCGGGTCTGCGCGCGTCGTGTCGCTGCTCGTCCTCGACTTCATCGGGGTCGCTGGCGGCGCTGATGACTCGCGCCTCGGCCTGAAGTTGCTGCTCCAGGGCGGCGTTCAGCGTTCACACCGTGCTGGCACCAGACCAAGCCCTGGCTGGCCTTCGCCTACCTGGTGACGGTGCTGATGTTCGCCCGGGTCGACCTGTACGCCGACCGCCCGCGGCGGCCGGGGCTCGGCCGGATCGCCACCGCGCTGTTCCAGGCCGGGGTGATCGCGCTCGTGTTCGCGCTGGCCAACGGCAAGCACTTCGAGAGCTACTGGGTGTTCTACGGCTCGTGGCTGTTCGGCCTCGGCGTACATCGCGCTGCTGCGCGATCTCCACCTGCGGTCCACCGGCTGGCTGCTCGAGCAGGCCGGCTATCAGCGGCGGGCGCTGCTGGTGGGCAGCGGCAAGCACATCGAGGCGGTCGCCCAGCGCGCTGGCCGACCGTTCCCGCACCCGGGTGGAGCTGATCGGGTTCGTCTCGCTCACCCCGCGGCCGGACAACGGCCTGCGCTCGCTCGGCCAGGTCAGCGATCTGCCGGCGATCCTCGCCCGGGAGCGCGTCCAGGAGGTGATCATCGCCGATCCCGACTTCCCGCAGGAGCAGGCAGTGGAGCTGGTCGACCAGTGCCACCAGCGCGGGGTGACGGTCAACGTCGCCCCGTCGACGATGGAGATCCTCATCAACCGCGCCGAGTTCGTGCCCGGCCAGACAGTCCCCCTGTTCACCCTCCGCCCGCCGGTGTTCGAGGGCATCGACTACGCGCTCAAGCGCAGCTTCGACCTCGTCGTCGCCACGATCGGCCTCGTCGTCCTCTCGCCGCTGCTCGTGGTCATCGCCCTGGCGGTCAAGCTGAGCTCGCGCGGTCCGGTCATCTACCGCTCCGAGCGTCCCGGCATGGCCGGGCGGCCCTTCGCCTGCCTGAAGTTCCGCACCATGCGCGAGCACGCCGACGAGATCCAGGCCGACCTCGAGTCGCTCAACGAGAAGTCGGGCGCGCTGTTCAAGATCCGCAACGACCCGCGGCTGACTCGCGTCGGCGGGCTGCTGCGGCGCTTCTCGCTCGACGAGCTGCCGCAGCTGATCAACGTCGTGCGGGGCGAGATGTCGCTCGTCGGACCGCGGCCGCTGCCGATGCGCGACTTCGAACGGCTCGAGGACTGGCACAAGAAGCGCTACCTGGTGCTGCCCGGGATCACCGGGCTGTGGCAGGTGTCGGGCCGCTCCGAGCTCGACTTCGACGACCTGGTCCGGCTCGATTTCCTCTACCTCGAGCAGTGGTCGATCTTCCTCGACCTGTCGATCCTGCTCAAGCACGATCCCCGCCGTCGTTCAGCCGCCGCGGCGCGTTCTGAGACACTGCGCGGCCAGCCGATGCCGCCGACCGACCGCTTCGTCATCAGTTTCGCCGCCGAGCCGCCCCAGGAGGGGCTGCCCTACGGTCGCTGGGCGGACACCCTGCGCGAGCACTTCCTGGCCGCGGTGCCGAGATCGACAGCCGACGGACGAGGAGATCGGCGATCGCCGGGCGAGATCGCCTGGTTTCCGGACCGCACCTACGCCGGGCGCACGTACGTGCCCGCCATGGCACGCACGAGCGAGGGCTACGAGCTGTTCGGCTACGTCTCGTTCAGCGAGGCGGACGGCGGCCCGGCGCGACTTCGAGGCCAGCGCCGACTTCACCTCCGAGCTCGCCGAGCAGAACCCGGACTGGAAGCTCGACCTCTCCGACGAGGTCATCGGCAGGTGGCGGGGCGAGGACGGCAAGCACCGCGGACATGACGCTCGTGTGGGGGGTGCCGCTCGTCCCCGGCGGAGCGACGGTCACGGCCGAGCTGGCCAACCTCGCCGTCGATCAGTGCGAGCTCGTCGAGGAGCGCTTCACCCTGCTCGCGCCCGACAACTACCGCGGCGACTTCCTCGAGGTGAAGCTGTGGGGGCGGCGCGGCGAGGAGCTGGCCGACCGAGTCGCTCTACGTCGAGGATGACGGCGCGAGCGCGTAGCTCGAGCACGACGTCGTCGACGTAGCGGCCGCCGATCCAGGAACTCCTCTGCCAGCAGCGCCACCCGCTGAAGCCGACCGAGCGCGTAGAGCTGCAGCGCCGCCGGGTTCGTGGCCAGCGCGCGCAGCCGCACCCGGCGCGCGCCGTCAGCGGCCGCCCGGCTCGAGCGCCGCCACGAGCAGCGCCCGGCCGATGCCGCGCCGGCGCCGGTGCCGGCGCGCACGCCAGGCCGTGGACCTCCCGGATGTGGGCGTGGCTGGCCAGGCGGCTGGCCGGGACGAGCTGGACGTAACCGACCGGCATCCCGACCTCGGCCACGAGCACGAGTCGACGGGCCGCCCGCAGCGAAGAAGTCGGCCGCCGGCGCCGGGCGCGGTGCCGGGGAGCCGGCCGGGTCCCAGGTGCCATGGTCGAGCGCCGGCCAGCGCCGGGCCGTCCCCGCGGCGCGCCGGACGGATCGTCGACCCCAGGCGGCGCGCTCACCGTCCGGCGAGCGCGGCCGGCAGCCGCTCGGCGGCCTCCTCGCGGCTGAGCGGGAAGTGGCAGGCGGCGAACGCGTGGGGCCGAGCCGGGTCCTTGACCTCGAGCGGCGGCGCCTCGCTCGCGAGCAGACGGCCTGCGCCTTCGGGCATCGGGTGTGGAAGCGGCAGGCCGGCGGCGGGTTGGCCGGACTCGGCACGTCGCCGGAGAGCAGCGCGCGGGTCCGGCGGCCAGCCTGCGGCATCGGCCACCGGCACGGCGGACAGCAGCGCGCCGGTGTACGGGTGGCGGGGGAAGGAGTACAGGTCGTCGCTGCGGCGCGGCCTCGACCAGCGAGCCGAGGTACATCACCATCACCCGGTCGCACATGTGGCGCACGACCGACAGGTCGTGGGCGATGAAGACGAGCGTCAGCCCCATCTCCCGCTGGAGCTCGCGCAGCAGGTTGAGCACCTGGGCCTGGATCGAGACGTCGAGCGCCGAGACCGGCTCGTCGGCCACGAGCAGCTTCGGCTCCAGGGCGATCGCCCGCGCCACGCCGATCCGCTGGCGCTGACCGCCGGAGAACTCGTGCGGGTAGCGGTTGTAGTGCTCGGGGTTCAGCCCCACGCGATCCATCAGCTCCTGCACCCGGCGCTTGCGCTCGTCCTCGGTCCTTCAGCAGGCCGTGGATCACGAACGGGTCGGCGATGATCGACCCCACCGTCTTGCGCGGGTTCAGCGACGAGTACGGGTCCTGGAAGATCATCTGCATCTCCCGGTGGAGCGCCTTGAGCGCCGCACCCTTGCGGCTGCGCGATGTCCTCGCCCTCGAACCGGATCACGCCGCTCGTCGGGTCGAGCAGGCGAACGAGCAGCCGCGCGGTGGTCGACTTGCCGCAGCCCGTCTCGCCGACGATCCCGAGCGTCTCGCCGCCGAGCACGTCGAACAGACCCCGTCGACCGCCTTCACCGCGCCGACCTGGCGCTGGAGCACGATCCCCCGGTTGATCGGGAAGTGCTTGACCAGGTCGCGGACTTCGATCAGGGCGGCGGTCATGGCCTCCTCCTGCGCCACCGGGTCGAGGGCGAGGCCGCTGGATCCGCGATTCGGCTGGGCGGCACGATCCGCTGGGCCGCGCCAGATCCCGCTCGCTCGTCGAGCAGGCAGGCGACGTGATGGCCGGGCTCGTCCCGGCACCGGCTCGAGGCGGGGGTCGATGCGTCGATGGGCGATCGCGGACGTACGGGCAGCGGGGGTGGAAGAAGCAGCCACCCGGCCGGTGGATGAGGCTCGGCGGGCGGCCGGAGATCGGCACGAGCGCCTCCTCGCGCGGGCTGTCGAGTCGCGGGATCGAGCTGCAGCAGGCCCCAGGTGTAGGGATGCTGCGGGGCGTGGAAGATCTGCTCGGCCGGCCCGCGCTCGACGATCCGCCCGGCGTACATCACCGCGATCTCGTCAGCGATCTCGGCCACCACTCCGAGGTCGTGGGTGATGATGATGATCGCCATCCCCAGCCGCTGCTGGAGGTCCTCCAGCAGGGCGAGGATCTGCGCCTGCACGGTCACGTCGAGCGCTGTCGTCGGCTCGTCGGCGATCAGCAGCTTCGGCTCGTTGGCCAGCGCCATCGCGATCATCGCCCGCTGGCGCATGCCGCCGGAGAACTCGTGCGGGTACTGATCGACCCGCCGCGGCGGGATCCGGGATGCCGACCAGCTCGAGCAGCTCGACGGCGCGGTCGCGGGCGGCGGCCTTGGAGACGTCGCGGTGGGCGCGCATGATCTCCACCAGCTGCCAGCCCACCTTGTAGAACGGGTGCAGCGAGGAGAGCGGGTCCTGGAAGATCATCGCGATCTCGTTGCCGCGGATCGCTCGCAGCTCCTCGCCCGAGGCGCGCCACGAGATCCTGGCCGTCGAACCGGATCCGACCCGCGATGCGGGTGCCGGGGCCCGCGGGTCAGCCCGAGCGTGGTCAGCGAGCTGACCGTCTTGCCGGAGCCAGACTCGCCGACGATCCCCAGCGTGCGCCCGGCGGCCACCGCGTAGGAGACCCCGTCGACCGCGTGCACGACCCCGTCGTCGGTGGCGAACTCCACCCGCAGGTCCTCCACCTCCAGCAGCTCGCTCACGAGTAACGCACCCGTGGGTCGAGGAAGGCGTAGAGGATGTCGACGACCAGGTTGGCGATGAGGATGAAGAAGGCGCCGAAGATGACCGTGCCCTGGATCATCGGCAGGTCGGCGTTCTGGATCGAGTCGTAGGCCAGGCGGCCGATACCGGGGATGTTGAACGCGGTCTCGGTGAGGATGGCGCCGCCGAGCAGGATGCCGATGTCGACCCCGGCCGCGGTGACGATCGGCGTGATCGCCGCCCGGACCGCGTGACGGAGGATCACGCGGCGCTCGGAGAGCCCCTTCGCCCGCGCGGTGCGGACGTAGTCCTCGGACATCACCTCGATCAGGTTGGCCCGCAGCAGCCGGGCGTAGATGGCGGCGAACGAGGCGGCGAGCACGAACCAGGGCATGATCAGCGACGTGAACCACTTCCACGGGTTCTGGGAGATCGGGACGTAGCTCCCGGCGCCGGGGAAGATGTGGATCTTGCCGACGTCGGTGGAGAACAGGAACAGGCTGAGCAGCGCCAGCCAGAACACCGGTGCGGAGATCGCGACCAGCGAGCTCCCCATGGCCAGGCGGTCGAACAGCGAATGGCGGCGAACCGCCGAGATGATCCCGACGCCGATCCCGATGACCAGCCACACCACGGCGCCGCCGATGGCCAGGGAGATCGTCGCCGGCAGGCGGTCGAGGATCGTGCTCTTGACCGAGCACGTTGTTCTGGGCGTAGCTCGTGCCGAGGTCGAGGTGGAGGACGAGCCGCTTCAGGTACAGCCAGTACTGCTCGTAGAAGGGCTTGTCGAGCCCCAGCTGGTGACGGATCTGCGGGATGAGCGCCGGGTTGCTTGCCCCGCCCGCAGCGCCGCCGGGTCGGCCGCCGGCAGCAGGTAGAAGACGACGAAGGTGATGAAGCTGACGACGATCAGCAGCACGATCACCCAGAGCAGGCGGCGGATGATGTAACGGGTCATGGGAGCCCGGGGCCAGAGGCCGACCCGCCGGCGCCGCTTCGGGCGCCGGCGGGGAGCTTCAGGTTCCCTACTTCAGGGAGCTGTAGGCCAGGTCCCAGTCGGTGTTGAACTTGTTGTAGACGCCGTTGACGTTGGCGGAGCTGGAGGTTCACCTCGTTGTCCCAGATCCAGTCGTCGTACAGCGCCTGCGCGGTGGCGTACTTGTCGATGTTCGCGTACGCAGTGGCGCGGGAGGCGGCGTCCGTCAGCTGCGATGCCTTGTCGAGCATCGCGTTGAGCGTCGGGTCGTTCACCTGCGCGGTGTTCGTGTTGCCGCTGGCCGCGATGTTGTGCCCGTTCAGCAGCGGGTCGATCATCGACTGGGAGTCGAAGAAGTCCTTGCCCCAGGCCATGTTCGGGCAGAACGCGGGCTGGCTCTTGGGCACCTGACAGAACTTGGAGTACATCGTCGCGTGCGGCACCTCGGTCAGCTGGACGTTGAAGCCGAGCTGCTTGACCTCCTGCACGAACGTCTCCGCCGTCTCCTTGGCCGGCGAGGAGTTGTCGCCCACCGCCAGCAGCGCCGGGCCGCTGTACTTGCCGCTCGGATAGCCGGCCTTCTTCATGTACGACTCCGCCAGCGCCAGGTTCCCGTTCGGGCTGGCGTAGAAGTCGTTGCCGGGCCCGGCGGTCCCGCCCGCCTGATCGAATCCCTGCATCTCCGGCGGGATCATGTGGGTGGCCGGGATCCCGATGTACTTGCCGCCGCGGGTCAGGACGAGCGCCTTGCGGTCGGTCGCCGCGATGATCGCCTTGCGCACGTCGATGTTGTTCAGCGGCTTGATGTTCGGGTTCATCGCGATGTAGCGGATGCTCTGGCTCGGCTCGACGTGGAACTGGCTCGCCTTGCTCGTCAGGTACTGCTGGGCGATGTCCGGCGGCGGAGCGGCGAAGTCACCGCTCAGCATGCCCTGTCCGTTGAGCATCGTCTGCGAGGCGTCCTCGGGCTGGTAGCCCTCCTTGATCACGATCTCGTTGAAGTACGCCGGTCGGTCGTCGGTGGCTCGACTCCAGCTCGGGTTGCGCACGAGGTCGAGGATCTTGTTCTGCGTGTAGCCCTCGGGCGGCACGCGTGCCGCTGCCGGCGCCCTTGATCATGTACGGCCCGGTGAACACCTGGTGCATGCCCGTAGGACGGGGTCGCGCCCTTGTCGTACTTGGCCGCATAGCTCGCCGGCACCGGCGTGCGTGCACGGGAGCGACAGCGCCTGGCCGGTGGCCAGCACCCCGACCGGCTGGGTCAGCTTGATCACGAGCGTCGTCGCATCCGGCGCCTGGATGCCGGGCACGTCGGGCACCGACGAGGCGGGCAGCGGCGAAGGAGCACCGACGATGTGGCTGAAGTATGCGCCGACGTAGCCGTTGCCCACGGCGGCGTCGAAGCAGCGGTCCATGGCGTACTTGATGTCGGCCGCGGTGACGGTGCGGCTGGCCAGCGGCGGGCTGTAGTGGATCCCGGTCTTGATGTGGATCGTCAGCGTCTTGCCGCCGTCGGTCACGGTCGGCAGCGCCGTGGCGAGGTCCGGCACCGGAGTGGTCGTGTCGTTCGGCGGCCAGTGGTAGAGCTGGCGCTGGGTCGTCTCGCCCAGGTCGGCGTAGTCGGTCTGGTAGTACCAGTAGCCGGGGTCGAGGCTGTCGGCGCCGCCGGCCACGTCGAGGACGGTGATCGTCCCGCCCTGCTTGCCGCCGGTCGTGCTGCCGGATGCACTGCCGCTGCGTGCTCGAGCTCTTCTTGCCGCTCGAGCCGCAGGCCGACAGGACGAGGACGGCCAACACGGCCGCCGCCAGCAGCGGCGTGATTCGCCGCACCTTGTCCATAGTGTTCCTCCTCCTCGTGTTTGACGTGCGAGCCATGGCGGCTCCTCCTCCGTGAGCTGATCGAATCACGCGCGGTCCGCGCGCGGGTTGAGCGCATCCTGCAGCCCGTCTCCGAGCAGGTTGAAGGCCAGGACGGTGATCAGCAGGGCGATCCCGGGGAACAGCATCAGCCACCAGACGGTGTTGACGCCGAGGTTGCCGCTCGAGGCGTCGGAGAGCATCTTGCCCCAGCTCGCGGTCGTCGGCGGGACGCCGACGCCGAGATAGGAGAGCGCCGCCTCGAACAGGACGTTGGTCGGGATGATCAGCGTGGCGTAGACGATGATCGGGGCCACCAGGTTGGGCAGGATCTCCCGGAAGATGATCCGCCGGTTGGAGGCGCCGAGCGACCGCGCGGCCTCGACGAACTCCTTCTCCCGCAGCGAGAGGACCTGGCCGCGGACGATGCGGGCGATGTACGTCCAGTTGACGAACGCGATCACGGCGATGACGACCGGCAGCCCCGGCTTGAGCAGCCCGCCCAGGCAGCCCTGCGATGGCCGGCCACCGGCGCCCACCGAGCAGGCGGCGCCGATGCCGAGCGCCAGCAGCAGGATCGGGAACGCGAGCAGCGCGTCGATCACCCGGGAGATGGCGGTGTCGACCCAGCCGCGGTAGTAGCCGGCGATCATCCCCAGCGTCACGCCGATGATCATCGAGATGCCGGTGGCGAGCACCGCCACCTCGAGCGATGTCCGCGCGCCGTACACCACGCGGGTGAACACGTCGTAGTGGTCGAGGTCGACCCCGAACAGGTGCTTGGCGTGCGGCCAGAAGCTGATCGCCAGGACGATCGCCGCCACCAGGCCGGCGCCGATGACCCCGACGGACATCCGCCGCCGGATCGCCGGCCACGGGAGCAGTCCAGGACGCAGCGCCAGTGACCAGCGCGCCGGCGAACACGATGAACGGCCACAGCGCGTTGTGCGAGGGGCCGGACGGCAGCCCGAACTCGTTGACGGCGTTCCGGTCCGGCGTGTTCGGCCCCGGCGCCCCGACCGCCCGGGTGATCAGCGGGGCGAAGATCGCCGCCAGGATCGAGCAGGACGATGAACACCGCGGAGGTGACCGCCACGCGGTCTGCGCGGAAGCGGCGCCAGAACAGGGCACCGGGTGAGCGCGCACTGACCTCCGCGCCCGCGGACGCCGGCGGGATCGAATCCCACCTCGCCTCGACCAGCAGCTCAGACGGTCCGACACTCATCGCCTGAGTGCTGGAGTTCCGCGACGAACGTCGTAAACCTCCTGCACCCGGCACAGCCTAATCCGCACTCGCCGCGCCCTGCCACCGGTTCCTAACCACCCGCCAATCTGGTCGACGCGGCGGGATACCCTGGGCCGCGGCGTGGCGTTCCCGCCCTCGTAGCTCAACGGATAGAGCACGCGCCTCCTAAGCGCGGGATGCAGGTTCGATTCCTGCCGGGGGCATCGGCGGACCGGCCAGGGGCTTGTTGCAGCCTTTAGCAAATGGCCGTACGGTGCTCGGCCGCAATGACCGGGTTGCGAGCAGACGTCAGGCTGCGCTGGATCGGCAGCGCCGTGGTGCTGCTCGCCCTCTCCTATGGCGTCGCGCGCTGGGCGAGCACCCGGCCGAGCTACGACGCGTTCGGCTGGCTCGTGTGGGGCTACCAGACCCTCCACGGAACGCTCGACCTGAACGGCGCGCCGTCGTGGAAGCCGCTGAGCTGGCTGTTCACCACGCCGTTCGCGCTGTTCGGCTCCACCGGCCAGCTGTGGCTGTGGCTGACGAGCGCGGTGGCGCTCTCGCTGGCCGGCGTCGCATTCGCCGCCCGCGTCGCCCATCGGCTGGCGCGCCTGGCCGATCTCCCCGGTCACGCCGCGCTCCTCGCCGGCACGGTCGCCGGCCTCGCGCTGCTCGGCATCCAGGACTACAGCCACTACGTCCTCAGCGCCCAGTCCGATCCGGTCATCGTCGCCTGCTGCCTCGGCGCCATCGACTGCGCGCTGCGCGGACGACCTCGCTGGGCGATGACGCTGGGCGTGCTGGCCTGCCTCGGCCGCCCCGAGAGCTGGCCGTTCGTTGCCCTGTACGCGGCCTGGCTGTGGCGCACCGCTCCGGCGCTGCGCCCGTTCGTCGCGCTGGAGCTGATCGTCGTGCCGGCGCTGTGGTTCGGGGTGCCGGAGATCACCAACGGCAAGCCGTTCGTCGCCCAGCAGCTGGCGCTGAACTCGCCCCGGGCGCCGCACGGGGATCCGGTCGGCAGCGTCATCACCCGGTTCGTCTCCCTGCACGTGCTGTCCATCCACCTGCTGGCGCTCGGCGCCGTGGCCTGGGCCACCCTACGCCGCGAGCGCGGATGGCTGGCGCTGGCCGGGACCACCGTCGGGTGGGTGGTGATAGAGATCGCGTTCGCCATCCACGGCTGGGCCGGCCTGCCCCGCTACATGTTCGAGGCCGGCGGTTTGGAGGCGGTGCTCGCCGGTCTGGCCGTCGGCCTGCTCGTCGCCGGCCTGCCGCATCTCCCCCGCCTCCCGGCTCGCGCCGCCGCCCGGGGGGGTCCGGTGCTCGCCGGCCTCGTCCTGGTGGCGCTGGTCCCCTCCGGCGTCGCCCGCGTCCGCGTCGAGCACCGGGACCTTCGCGTCGAGCGCGGGCGGACCCACGAGATCGACCACCTGCAGGCGATCATCCCCCAGCTCGGTGGCTACCGGTTCATCCGCCGCTGCGGACGGCCGGTCACATCGGTCCGCTTCGTCAGCGTCCTGGCCTGGCTGACCCGGCTGAACGTCGGCTCGGTCGGCCATCACCCCAACCGGGAGCGGCGGCTGCACCACGCCTCCGTGTTCTTCCTCCCTCTGCCGGACGGCTGGTCGGTGCTGCCATGGCACCTGCACCGGCGCGAACGGAGCCGGTGCGGGGAGCTGAAGAGCGCGTTCGTCTACCCGCCGTCGGCGCCCGCCGGGCAGCGCACGCAGTACATCCGGGCCTCGTTCCGGTAGAACCGCGGCGATGTCCGCCACCGCCGTCCCCGAGCCGCTCCGCCTGGTGGCGCCGGAGCGCCCGCGCGGGCGACGGCTGCCGTGGGTGCCGCTGGCCGCCGCGCTCGTCCTCGGGCTGATCGCCGCCGCGCTCACCGCCTGGGCGCGCACGCGGCCCGGCTTCGACCCCTATGGCTGGCTGGTGTGGGGTAACCAGACCGTCTTCGGCCACCTGGACACCAATGCCGCGCCGTCCTGGAAGCCGCTGCCCTACCTGTTCACCGTCCCGTTCGCGGTGGCCCGCGCGGGTCAGGTGTACCTCTGGCTGTGGTGGGCGGTCGCCGTGTCGCTGTCCGGCCTGGCGTTCGCCTACCGGATCGCTCACCGGCTGACCCTCGCGGCGCCCGGCGCCGAGACGCCGGCCTCGCCCCGGCGCCGCCACGCCGCCCTCGCCGCCGGATTCTTCGCCGCCGTCGCCCTGCTCGGCATCCAGGGCTACCCGCACTACATCCTCAGCGCCCAGTCGGACCCGATGATCGTCGCGCTCTGCCTCGGCGCCGTCGACTGTGCGCTGCGCGGCCGGGCCCGCTCGGCACTGACCCTCGGCCTGCTCGCCGCGCTGGGACGACCCGAGGTCTGGCCGTTGCTCGGCCTGTATGCCGTCTGGTGCTGGCGCACGATCCCGGCGATGCGCTGGCTGATCGTGACCGAGCTCGTGATCCTGCTCGTGCTGTGGTTCGGCATCCCGGCGCTGAGCTCGCGCTCACCGTTCGTGGCCGGGGACAACGCGCTCGGGTCGAGCCGGGCGATCCACGGCGACCGGGTGTTCGGGACGATCGGCCGCTTCCTGCGCCTGCACGCCTGGCCGCTCGAGGTGACCGCGCTGGGGTCGACTCTCCTCGCCGCTCGGCGCCGTGACCGGACCGTCCTGCTCCTGGCCGGCGGCGTCGTCGTCTGGGTTGCGGTGGAGGTCGCCTTCGCCCTCCACGGCTGGCCGGGCCTCCCGCGCTACATGTTCGAGGCCGCCGGGGTGACGGTGGTGCTGGCCGGGGTGCTCGTCGGTCGATTGGCCGCCGGTGATCTGACCGGCCGGCTGAGCGCTCGCCCGGCGCGCGGGCTCGGCGTCGCGCTCGCCGTGCTGGCGGTCGGAGCGCTCGGCCCGACCGCTGTCTCGGCCGTCCGCACCGAGCGGACCGACCTGCGGGTTCAGCGGCTGCGCACGACCGAGATCAACCGGCTGAGCGCCACCATCCAGGGTCTCGGCGGCGCCCGCCGCCTGCACCCGTGCGGCGAGGCGCTCATCTCGCTGCAGTGGCAGTCGGTGCTCGCCTGGCGCCTGCACCTGAACGTGGCGCGGATCGGCTGGAAGTTTCCCCGCGCGGTCCACAGCGGCCGCCCGATCGTCCTGTTCGCTCTCGACCGGGCCGGGACATGGCAGGTGCGGGCGGTCCACCAGCGCCGCGCCGGCTGCCTCGGTCTGCCGAGCTGATCAGCGGCCCGGGCGCTCCGGATACACCTCGTCGATCGTCGTCAGCGCCCGGTACGGTGCCCCGGCGGCGGCGGCGATCGCCTCGCCGCCCCCCGCGAGCCGATCGCAGATCGCCAGCACTCCGCACACCGCGTGGCCCTCGGTCCGTACCGCCTCGAGCGCGCGGAGCGTGGAGCCGCCGGTGGTCACGACGTCCTCCACCAGCAGGCAGCGGTCACCGGGCTCGAGCAGCGGGCCCTCGATCCGCCGGCTCAGCCCGTGGGCCTTGGTGTCCTTGCGGACGAAGAACGCCTTGACCTCGGCGCCGCCGGCCAGCGCGGCGCAGGCGATCGGATCGGCACCCATCGTCATCCCGCCGACGGCGGTGGCTCCCCACTCCGCCGCCTGGGCCGCGACGAGCTCGCCGAGCGCCCGGAACCCCCGGGGGCGCAGGATCGCCCGCTTGGCGTCCACCAGGTACTCCGCCGTCGCTCCGCTGGTCAGCGTCACCCGGCCGAGCACCAGGGCGTGGGCCCGGAGCTCCTCGAGCAGCACGGCGCGCGGGTCGCAACCGGGGTCGACGGCCATGGCGGCGGCTCATGCTAGCCCGGGGTGCGGCCGATGTTCGTCCCGTGATCCATCGCGTCCTCGTGCTGATCTCGTTGATCGCCTGCGGGCTGGTGCTGGCCTCGTTCGGGCTGTTCGTCCTCGACCAGGTGTCAGGTGCCTCCAGGGATCAGGTGAACCAGCTCGCCACCACCGCCCAGCCCACTCCCGCGGCGGCCCACCCCCACCGGACCGGCCAGCCGCGGCGCTTCATCGAAGGCGCCGCCCGCACGCTCACCTCGCCGTTCGACCAGATCGTCCCGTCCGACAACGCGTGGGTGCGCCACGGGATGCCGGCGATCGCCGCCCTGCTCGTCTACGGCGTCGGACTCGGCTTCCTCGCCCGCTTCTCTCGCGGCTGGGGCTGAACGCCCGGCTGCCCCGTGGGCCGCGCCGCGCCCCCGGAGGCGATCAGAAGTACGTGTCGACCCAGTTGCCGTACGTGACGTGGGAGAAGACGAAGGTCGCGTCGGTGATCGGCAACCGCATGCACCCGTGGCTGGCCGGATAGTCCGGCGCCGGGTCGTAGCCGTGGATGGCGTAGCCCCCGGAGAAGAAGCTCGAGTAGTACATCCCGTCCGGTAGGTAGCCGGGAACCCGATCGTAGATCTGGAAGGACCCGAGGATCGTCGGCGTCGATGGCTTGCCGGAGCTGATCGGGAAGATCCACTGCACCCGTCCACCGTCCGCGATCGCCAGCAGCTGGCGGCTGAGGTTGCCCTCGACGTGGTGGCCCTGGCGCGGGAAGCGGATGGGGAACTGCCCGACGCCGTTCAGCAGCGCGTTGACGGTGGCCGGGCCGATGGTCTGCGAGACGCCCCACCCGAGCAGCCGGTGGTAGGCGTCGAGCGCCAGCCCGGTGCCGAGGTCGTACACGCCGGTCTGCGGGATGAACAGGTGGAGCGCCTGGAGCCGTTCCTGGATCAGCTCCACGAAGCGACCGGTGGACCCGAAGCCGGCGTTCGGGGTCAATGCCGCGTAGTCGGCGCCCGCCACGAAGCGCTTCTGGGTCGAACTGCTGGTGTGCACCGCGGAGATCGTCACGGTGCCGGCCGACGGGCTGACGATCCGCGCGGTGAACAGCCCGAGGCGCCCGGCGTGCCAGGCGCGGATGCCGAGCCGGTGCCGCTCGATCAGCCGATGGCCGACCCACACCTGGAGGGTGACGACCTGGTGGGGGACGTACGGTCGGACGATCCCCTGGATGTGCATCCCGCGGTCGCTGGTCGTCACCGGGCGACCCCGCACCGAGAAGGCGTCCATCAGCTGGAGCGTCGCGGTGCCCGGCTTCGGCTTCGGTTTCGGCTTCGGCGCGACGGTCGTCGTCGTGCTGGACGTCGTCGTCGTCGTGGTGGTGGTGGTGAGGACGGGCGGGATGGCGGCGCTCGCCGCAGCCGGCACGATCGCCGCCACGAGTGCGGCGACCAGCGCGCGGCGGGCGGTCCGGAACATGACGGAAATGTAGTTCATCCCGAGGCGGCAACGGGGGGGGCCTGGCGCGCGAGCGGCCCGGTCAGCCCGGCGATCACCCCCAGCGCCGCGACGATCAGGCACACGATCGCCGCGCCGGACCAATGGAGCGAGTTGACCCCGAGGGCGAGCGAGTTGTTCAGCGAGTGGAGCGCCATCCCCGGGTACAGCGAGCCGGTCCGGATCCGCAGCGCGCACAGGACGAAGCCGAGGAACCCGAGCGGGATGAGGTACTGCGGCGAGGCGGAGCCGAGATGCGCGGCGCCGAACAGGATCCCGACCACGACGGCAGCCAGCCACATCGAGCCCACCGGGCCGATCCCCGGCCAGCGGAGGCTCGAGAGCACGCGGAGCAGGAAGCCGCGGAAGAAGAACTCCTCGGCGATCGGCGCGATCACGCACACGAAGAGCGCCGCCCCCACCAGCGCCGCGGTCGAGTGCGAGACGCCGAGCTCGGACGGGAGCTTGTCCTTGCCGTGGAGACGGAACACGTTGGCGTACAGGAGCGTGACGAGGTAGTAGGCCGCCGCCGCGGCGAACACCGCGACGACCGCCCGTCCGAGGGGGGTGCGACGGAACCCGAAGTCGGCCGGGCGCACGCGGTGCGAGCGGGTGACCAACCAGATCGCGGCGGCCACGAAGGCCAGATCGGCCAGAGCGTCGCTGATCAGGCTGACCGCCGGTGAGGGATGGCGGAGGGTCGAGCCCCCCGCCGAAGCCCCGATCACCTCGGTGGCGATCACCAGCACCTGGCCGAGGCCGAGGCCGACGAGGATGACGGTCGGCGCCAGCCACAGCCCCCACGGCTCGCTGCCGGGGGGCGCCAGCGGGGCTGGCTCGGGTGCGGCCGCGGGCGCGCCGGGTGCGGTGCGGGGTGGCGGGACGCTCATCGTGTCAGCCAGGGTAGGCGCGGAGCAGGGGCCGCAGGTCGGCCAGCGAGTCGAGCACCGGACACCCGGGATCGACCGCCGGCCGCTGCTCGCGGGCGATCAGGACCGGCGCCACGCCGGCCGCCCGAGCGCCGGTCACGTCCTCCGCCAGGCTGTCGCCGACGTGCACCGCATCCGCCGGGCTCGCTCCCGCCAGCCGGAGCCCGCGGCGAAAGATCTCCGGGTCGGGCTTGGCCGCTCCGACCGCGGCCGAGCTCACGACCCCGTCGAGCCACGGCATCAGGCCGACCCGCTCGAGCACCTCGGGGAGCGAGCAATCCCAGTTGGAGACCACCACCACCCGCTCGATCCCGGCGGCGCGGACATCCTGGAGCGCCGCCGCCGCGTCGTCGTGCGCCCGGAAGTGGAGCGATGCGAGCAGCGCCTCGGTCAACGCGCCACCGCCCACCTCCGCCAGCGCCGGCAGCGCGGCGCGGAGCGCTTCGGCGCACGCGCGGCGCAGGGCGGCGAGCGCTGCGCCGTCGCGCGCGCGGCTCATGTGGCGCCGGTAGAACGCGATCTCCGCCCGCAGGCCCGCGTCCGCCTCGGCCCGCGAGACGACGATCCCGAACCGCATCCGGAGTTCGGCGCGCAGTGCGTCGGCCGGTGGCTGGAGCGCCACCAGCGTTCCCATGGCGTCGATCAGCAGCGCCTTCACTTGCGCCGCCTGTCCGATCGCGAGATGCTCTGAGCTGTGCTCGCCTACGCGCACGGCGCCGATTCCCGCCCGCTGCTCGGTGAGACGATCGGCGAGACGCTGCGGCGGACCGCCGCCGCCCATCCGGAGCGCGACGCGCTCGTCAGCTGCCACCAGCGCCGCCGGCTGACCTATGCCGAGCTCGACGCGCAGACCGATCGTCTGGCGTGGGCGCTGCTCGGCGCCGGCCTGCGCCCGGGCGACCGCGTCGGGATCTGGAGCCCGAACCGGATCGAGTGGGCGCTCGTCCAGTACGCCACGGCACGGATCGGCGTCGTGCTGGTCACCGTCAACCCGGCCTATCGGGCCCACGAGCTCACCTACGCCCTCGGCCAGTCCGGATGTCGGATGCTGATCGCCGCGGCCCGGATGAAGACGAGTGACTACGTCGCCATGACCGAGCAGGCGCAGCCGGAGCTCCCGGCGCTCGAGCGCGCGATCTTCTTCGACACGGCCGCCTGGGAGGCGCTGCTGGCCGGCGGCGACGCGGTGGATCCCGCCGCGCTGGAGCGCATCGCCGCCGCGCTCGACGCCGGCGACCCGATCAACATCCAGTACACCAGCGGCACCACCGGCTTCCCGAAGGGGGCCACGCTCAGTCACCACAACATCTTGAACAACGGGCACTTCGTGGGCGAGGGCTGCCGCATCGGCCCCGAGGACCGAATCTGCGTCCCGGTGCCGTACTACCACTGCTTCGGGATGGTGATGGGCAACCTGGCCGCGCTCACCCACGGCGCCTGCGTGGTGCTGCCGGCCGAGACCTTCGAGGCCGGCGCGACGCTCGAGGCGGTGCAGGCCGAGCGGTGCACCGCGCTCTACGGCGTGCCGACGATGTTCATCGCCGCGCTCGAGCATCCGGAGTTCGACCGGTTCGCGCTCGACTCGCTGCGCACCGGGATCATGGCCGGCGCTCCGTGCCCGGTGGAGGTCATGCGCCGGGTGATCGAGCGGATGCACATGCAGGAGGTGACCATCTGCTACGGCATGACCGAGACCTCGCCGGTGTCGACGCAGACCGGAGCCGACGACGACCTCGAGCACCGTACGGCCACCGTGGGGCGAGTCGCCCCGCACGTCGAGATCCGAATCGCCGATCCGCAGAACGGCCGGACGCTTCCCCGCGGCAGCACCGGCGAGTTCCAGACCCGCGGCTACAGCGTCATGCTCGGCTACTGGGAGGATCCCGAGCGAACCGCCGAGGCGATCGACGCCGCCCGGTGGATGCACACGGGCGACCAGGCGGTGATGGACGAGGACGGCTCGGTCCGGATCGTCGGTCGGATCAAGGACATGATCATCCGGGGTGGGGAGAACGTGTACCCGCGGGAGATAGAGGAGTTCCTCCACGGCCACCCGGACATCAGCGACGTGCAGGTGGTCGGCGTGCCCGACGAGCGGTTCGGCGAGGAGATCGCCGCGTTCGTCGTCGCCCGCGAGGGGGCGAGCCTCGACGCCGAGACGGTGCGGGCCTTCTGCCGCGGACGCATCGCCCACTACAAGCTCCCGCGCCACGTGGTCCTGGTCGACGCCTTCCCGCTGACGGTCACCGGGAAGGTGCAGAAGTACAAGCTGCGGGAGCAGGCGATCGCCGAGCTCGGACTGGCTGCGGGCGCCGCCGTCCCCAGCGCCTGAGGACAGGCTCCCAGGGCAGGGGGCCGCCCTGCCGGGCCGAATACACTGGAGGGTTCCGGCCGGCGCTCGATCTCGTCCCGCGTCGCCGCCCCGCCCGTCATGAGCCGACGTGAACGACAGCGGCGCCGCCAGCGCAGACGCCGATCGCCGGTGCGTCGCGTCATCCTGATGTCGGTCCTGATGCTCGTGCTCGGCGCCGCGCTCGGCGTGGCCGGCGTGGCCGGGTGGGTGGTGAGCGTCGCGAACTCGGCGCCCAACCTCAGCCAGCTGAAGCCCCGAGACCCGGGACAGGTCTCCGTGGTCTACGCCTCGAACGGCAGCGTGCTCGGCTACATCGCCTCCGACACGCTGCGCACGTCCGTGGCCGGCTTCGAGATCCCTCAGCTGCTCAAGGACGCCACCATCGCCATCGAGGATCGACGCTTCTACCACCACGGCGGGGTCGACTTCCAGGGCATCCTGCGCGCCGGGGTGCGGGATGTGTTCAACGGGGGTCACAGCGTGCAGGGCGGCTCGACGCTGACGATGCAGCTGGTCGACAACATCTACCTGCCGTACCAGATCCGTGAACACCACAACCTCCGGTACAAGATCGCCCAGGCGAAGCTCGCCGAGGAGCTGGAGTCCAAGGAGTCGAAGACCAGCATCCTCACCCAATATCTGAACGACGTGTCCTACGGCACCGTCGGCGGGCAGACGGCGGTCGGGGTGGGCGCCGCGGCGCAGATGTTCTTCAACCGCCCGGTGCAGGATCTGACGCTCCCCCAGATGGCGCTCCTGGCCGGGTTGCCCCAGGCCCCCTCGGAGTACAACCCGTTCCTGTTCAGTGCCCTGGCCCGCGACCGTCGCCACCACGTGCTGCTGGCCATGGTCCAGTCGCACTACATCACCCCCGCCCAGGCCGCCGCGGCCGACGCCGCTCCGCTCCAGGTCCAGCGCAACGACCACTTCGGGGTCCGCCAGCAGCCGTACGTGTTCGACTACGTCAAGGACCAGCTGATCAGCCGCCTGGGGCTGGCCGCCGTCGAGCGCGGTGGGCTGAAGGTGTACTCGACCATCGACCTCGCTCGCCAGGCGGACGCCCGGCAGGCGCTGCTGAACAACGAGGGGCAGCCGGGGGACCCGGCCGCGGCGCTGGTGTCGGTCGATCCGCACACCGGCCACATCCTCGCCCTGGCCACGAACTCCGACTACGCCAGCGCGAAGTTCGATTACGCCACGCAGGCCCGCCGGCAGACCGGGTCGGCGTTCAAGGTGTTCGCCCTGATGACCCTGATCCACGACTACCACGGCGACCCCGACCAGACCTACTACACCTCCAAGGAGCTGTTCCCGGGGTGGCTGCCGGCCTACCCCGACTATCACGTGCAGACCTCGGAGCACTCCTACCAGGGCACGATCAGCATCACCAAGGCGACCACGATCTCCGACAACACCGTGTTCGCCCAGCTGGGCCAGGACCTCGGGATGGCGAAGGTGAGCGCCATGGCCCACGCCATGGGAATCACCTCGCCGCTGTCGAACTATCCCTCCGAGGTGCTCGGCGCGGTCGCCGTCTCGCCGCTCGAGATGGCCGACGCCTACGCCACGATCGCCGACATGGGCGTCCACCACGACGCCACCGCGATCAGCCGCGTCGTGTTCCCGGACGGCAGCGAGCAGGACCTCGGGGACCCGCCGGGCCGGCGCGTGTTCACCGATGGCGAGGCGTACAAGGCGATCGAGGTGATGAAGACGGTGATCCAGAGCGGCACCGGGACCGCCGCCGACTTCGGCTGCCCGGCCGCCGGCAAGACGGGCACGACGAGCGACTACACCGACGCGTACTTCGACGGCTTCACCCCGCAGCTGACGACCGCCGTGTGGGTCGGCTACCCCAACGCCACCACCTCGATGTACGACGTCAACGGGCTCGGCCCCGGGTTCGGCGGCACGCTGGCCGCTCCGATCTGGCACGACTACATGGCCTCGGCCTCCGAGGGCTTCTGCGGCGACTTCGCCGCCCCGACGACGCCGTTCAACGGCCAGCCGTTCTTCGGTCGCTTCTCGGCCAGCGGCCCGAACTCGAGCGGCAACGGCAACGGCAACGGCAACGGCGGCGGTGCGACGAGCGCCGCCGGCGCCACGACGACCAACCCGTACAACAACCCGGGTCTGTTCGCCCATCCGCCGCAGCCGGGCACCGGCACCGGCACCGGCACCGCCCCCACGCGGACGACGACGAGCGCGAACCCGAGCGGGACCACGCCGACCGGCTTCGGCACCGGCCACCAACCCACGGGCGGGACCGGCACGCGTCACCGCTGAGCGGCGGCCGGGCGCGCCCGGAACCCACTGCTACCGTTCGCCCGCACATGCCCAAGGAAGAGAAAGTCGAGTTCGAGGGCGAGGTCGTGGAGGCTCTCCCGAACGCGATGTTCCGCGTCAAGCTCGACAACATGGACCGGGTCGTGCTCGGTCACGTGGCGGGCAAGATGCGCCGCTTCCGGATCCGGATCCTGCCCGGCGATCGGGTGCGCGTGGAGCTCTCGCCCTACGACCTCGACCGCGCGCGCATCGTCTACCGCCACCGCTGAACGAACGGGCGCTCATCGCCGAGCTGGAGCGGGCGCTGGCACCGGCCGGCGCCGTGCCCCGGCTCGTGCGCGGGATCGGCGACGACGCGGCGGTGGTGCGCGCCGGCGGCTACGCCGTCACATCGGTCGACGCGATGATCGACGGGGTGCACTTCCGCACCGGGCAGCTCACTGCGGAGGAGATCGGCCACCGGGCACTGGCCGGAGCCGTATCCGACCTCGCGGCGATGGCCGCCGCGCCCGGGGAGGCCTACCTCGTGCTCGGGCTGCCGGCGGAGCTCGGCGCCGAGGCCGGCCTGCGGGTGGCTCGAGGGGCGCGGGGGCTGGCCGACGCCTGCGGGCTGACGATCGCGGGCGGCGACGTGATCTCGGCTCCGGCCCTCACCGTCGCGGTGACCGTCGTCGGCTGGGCGGAGGACCCGGCGCAGCTCGTGGGGCGCGACGGAGCCCGGCCCGGGGACCTCGTCGGCGTCACCGGGCGGCTCGGTGGTGCCGGCGCCGGCCTCGCGCTGCTCGACGGCCGGGCCCGACTCGACGATCCGGCGCTCGCCGCCGCGTTGCGCGAGCGCTACGCCCGTCCGGAGCCACGGCTGGCCGCCGGGAGGGCGCTGGCGGCCAGCGGCGCCCGGGCCCTCATCGACCTGTCCGACGGCCTGGCCACCGACGCCGGCCACCTGGCGGCCCGGAGTGGGGTCCGGCTGGAGCTCGATGCGGGGGCGCTCCCGCTGGCTGACGGGGTCCCGGCGATCGCCACGCAACTGGGACTCCAGGCGGCGAGCCTGGCCGCGGGCGCCGGCGATGACTATGAGCTGTGCGCCTGCGTACCGGCTCTCGCCGCTCCCAACTGCGAGCGCCGGCTCGCGGCCCTCGGCGGCATCACCTGGATCGGCCGGGTCACCGACGGCGACCCGGAGGTCAACCTCGGCGGCGTTCCGACGGGGACGACGGGTTACGAGCATCGCCTCTGAGGGCGGCCCGCCGCCGGCCGCGCTCCCGGCGCAGCCGAGCGAGCAGCGCGTCGGCCACGGCTCGCTCGTCGATCTCGTACTCGCCCCGGGCAATCCGTTGCCGTAGGTTGCTCACCTTGCTCGACTCCTCGTGCATACCTCGTGGTGCTACCCCATCGGCGACTTCTTGCGCGGGCTCCAGCGTTCGAATGATGTTCTGGCCGCAGATTCCGGGCGGGATCGCTCAGGACGATGCCTCCGCCGAGGGCTGCACGCCTGAGAGCCGGGCGAACACGATGATCCGCTGCGCCGCGCTGTACAGCGGGTTGCAGGCCGACAGCACGAGGCGTTCATAGCCCACGTTGCGGATCACCCACAGGGCGGTGGGAAGGACGATCCGGTGGTACTGCACGACGTAGGTGAACCGCCCGTAGGGCATGGAGAGGATGATCCGATCGCCGGGTCGCAGTGCATCGATGTGACGAAACGGGGCCAGGTAGGTCGTGCGGTGGCCGGCGACCCCCACCGTCTGGCCCTGCCCGGGCAACGCCGTCTGCGGGTAGTGGCCGGGGCCCTTCTCCAGGCTGCTCTCGTCGGTCCCCTCCACCACGTCGAACGCCGCGCCGATGTGAGGGATCGAGATGCGGCCGACGGCGTCGCCGACGCCGACCTGCCGCGCCTCTCGCCGGGCGAGGTAGGCGATCCGCCGCTGGAGGGTGCGCAGCGCTTGCAGCGCCTGGCGATCGATCCGGCTCAAGGGGTCGCTCCGGTCGGAGAGGAAGCGCCGGTCGATGTTGGAGCGCTGCACCATCGCCACCACCGCGGTCAGCGGCTCCTGCCACACGAGCGTCACGCCGGCGTCGAGCACGAGCAGCAGCCCGGAGATGATCAGCACCGAGGAGATGTCGCGCAGCAGGCGTCTCATCGCCGCAGCGCCGATTCGGTGCCGCCGAGGGAGCCGGGTCCGGCGTAGCTCGCCGGACCGCGCACGGTGACCGGGGTCGCCTCCGGCCGGGGCGTCCGCGCCGCGGCCAGGGCGGCGGCGCCCGCCGCCAGCGTGCAGCCCGCCAGCAGGCACCAGGTCACCGCCAGCACCGGCGACAGCCCGCCGCCGGCCAGGAGCAGCACCCCACTCCAGGCCAGCCCGAGCGGAGAGAGGCCGAGCACGTGGGCGTAGCCGAAGGCGGCCAGCGCGGGCAGAACGAGCCCGGCGATCCAGAGCAGGCCCGCGAGGGCCGGCCGGGGGCGGAGCTCCCCGTCGAGCAGCCACATCCACAGGTGGACGGCGGGGACGGCAAGGGCGGCGGCGAACGGATTGACCACCCACGTCGCCATCGCCACCACCCACAGCGCAAGCAGGACCCCGAGCCCGTCCCCATGATCCGGCGCGTCGCCGGTCCGCCGGAACGCCGATCCACCCGCCCGCGCCCACACCCAGCCGCCGAGCAGGCAGACCAGCGCCACGCCGCCCAGCACCGCGCCCCCTGCCCCGTTGATCGGCACCGCACCGGGCCCCACCGGCCCAGGGGGAGCGGACGGCAGGACATCGAGCACCCGAGCGAGCCCGACGAGCGCGCCCGCGAGCAGGAACGGGATGGCGGCGGCCAGCGTCCGGGCGATGCCGAGCTCCGCCCCGTGCCCCCGGCGCCGGGCCCGGGCAAAGCCGTCGACCGCGGTCGGCAGCACCGGGAACAACAGCGCGAGCACGAGCAGCCGGAGCGCCCAGTCCGGGATCACCTTGCCGGAGAACGTGACGTACGGCGCCGGGGCGGGGATCGACGGGCCTCCGTCGAGCGCATCGACCGCGGTGAGCACGGCTCGGCCGGTGGCCTCGATCTGGCCTTCGCTCGGAGGGCCGACGGCGACGGGATGATCGCCGGACAGCGAGACCGTCACCGCGGGGATCCCGCGGCTGTCGAACGGCGCCTGCTCGCCGAGGCTTGCCGGCAGCGCCAGGTGGAGGAGCTGACCGGCCAGGCCACTTCCCCCGGGCTTCAGGTTCGCCTGGCCGGCCAGGGCGGCGGCGACGGTCGTGCGCAGGACGGGTGGGCGCCACCGCGTCGCCGTCGGACCATGGCATGAGACGGGGCCCCGCGGACGAGCCGAGGCGAGATCGCCGAGCGCGATCACGGCGTCGATCGGAGGCGGGCAGCGTGCGCGGCGGCCTCGGCCGCGCCGGCCGCGCCGGCCGCGCCGCTCGTCGAGACGAGGATGATCGTGTGGTGCTCGTTCTCGCCGGCCAGCGCCCGGGCGAGCTCGAACATCGCCCCGGTGCCCGAGAGGCCGGCGATCGGCCGGACCGGCGCCGTCGCGCGGGGCGAGCGACGACGATCGCGCCCCGGCGAGCCCGGCCCGCACCGCCACCACGTTCTCCAGCGTCCGCGTGCCGCCGACCGTCTGCGCGGTGAACAGAGTCGGTGGAGACCCGGTAGCCGAGCGCGCGCAGGCGGGCCGCCACCGAGGCGGCGACCGCGCCGTCGGCGGCGTCCCCCGGGCGACGACCCGGGTGGTGCGCGGCGAGCGCCTTCGTCAGCGAGAAGGCGTTCTGTCCGCTGAACGCATCGGGTGCCAGGCCGGTGCCGAGCGGGCCCTGCGGGTCGACCAGCGAGAAGGCCACCACGACGACCGCCAGCACGACGGCGGCGAATCCCGCCCGGTAGATGCGTGGATCGAGCATCCGCTCCCGGAGGTTATAGGCGGGCGCTACTAGGCTTGAAGTTCCGGCGGGACGTTTCCTCTGATGCCCGATCACTCAGCCCGCATCCTGCTCGTCGACGACGAGACAGTCGATCCAGACGCTGCTCTCCTATCCGCTGCGCAAGGAGGGCTACGACGTCGTGCAGGCGACCGACGGCCGCCAGGCGCTCGACCGGTTCGCCGAGCAGCCGTTCGACCTCGTCGTGCTCGACCTGATGCTGCCCGGAATCGACGGCCTCGAGGTGTGCCGCCGGCTGCGGAGCCGCAGCTCGGTGCCGATCATCATGCTCACCGCGCGCTCGGAGGAGATCGACAAGGTGCTGGGACTGGAGCTCGGGGCCGACGACTACATCACCAAGCCGTTCTCGCTGCGCGAGTTCTCCAGCCGGATCAAGGCCGCGCTCCGCCGAGCGGAGATGAGCCGTCCGAGCGAGACGGCGCCCGACGAGGCCCCACTCGACGCCGGTGAGCTGCGGATCGACTTCCCGAAGCGGAGCGTCCGCCTGCGCGGCCAGGAGGTCCAGCTCACCTACGTCGAGTTCGAGATCCTCGCCGCACTGGCCCGCGCACCCGGCCGGGTGTTCACCCGGGACATGCTGCTCAGCCGGATCTGGGGTGACTCGGCGTTCCGCGATCCGCGCACGATCGACGTCCACATCCGTCACCTGCGCGAGAAGCTCGAGCGCGACGCCAAGGATCCCGAGTACCTGTTCACGGTGCGGGGCGTCGGCTACCGCTTCCGTGACAGCGAGCTCTGCTAGGGCGGGCGCGGTGCGCCTCTCGCTCTCCAACCGGCTGGCGCTGGTCTTCTCGGCGATCACGTTCCTGGCCATCGGCGCGCTGTACCTGTACGTCGCCCCCGGGCTGGAGAGCCGGCTGGTCTCCGAGCAGCTGACGACGCTCGGCGCCGACGCTCGGCGGCTCTCGGCGCCGATCGTCGGCCACCGTGGGCGGTGCGCAGACGGCGAGTCAGATCGACACGCGGCTCGGCGCGGCGGCGCTCGCCTCCGGCGCCCGGGTGACCCTGCTGTCGGTCAGCGAGGCGGTCTCTCCGGGCGGGGCCCAGCTGTCGATCGCTCGTCGGACTCCAACACCTCACGGCGGCCGCCCGTGCGCTGCCGCTCGCCGGTGGCGCGGCGAGCGATCACCGATCGGACGCTGAGGACCGGTACCGAACGGGTCAGCGGGGACACCGTCGCCGAGGCCGCGATGCCGGTCATCTACCAGGGCCGCGTGGCCCGGGTGATCGTGTTCTCGGTCTCGGTCGCGGCGGTCGCCCACAGACGTCGCCACGGTTCGCCACGAGATCCTCGTCGCCGGGGGGATCGCGCTGCTCCTGGCGCTGATCGGTGGCTACGTCGCTCGCCCGCGCGCTGGCCCAGCGGGTCAAGCGCCTGGAGCGGGCGGCGCGCCAGATCGCCGCCGGGGAAGTTCGCCGCGCCGATCCCACCCGGCTCCCGCGACGAGCTCGGACAGCTCGCCCGGGCGTTCAACGACATGCAGCGCCAGCTGCGCGCAGCTCGACGAGGCCCGCAAGCGCTTCATCGCCACCGCCTCGCACGAGCTGCGCACGCCGATCTTCTCGCTCGGCGGGTTCGTCGAGCTGCTGGAGGACGAGGACCTCGACGCCGAGACCCGCCGCCGGTTCCTCGAGCAGGTGCGCGATCAGGTCGAGCGCCTGCGCAAGCTCGTCGGTCGACCTGCTCGACCTCAGCCGCCTGGAGGCCGGGTCGCTCGAGCTCCGACCCGAGGAGGTGGACCTCGGCTGAGCTCGCCCGTTCGGTGTCCGGGCGAGTTCGAGCCGGCGCTCGCCGCGCCGGACGCCCACCTCGAGCTCCGGCTGCAGGCGCCGCCGGATGGAGGCGTTCTGCGACCCGGTGCGCGTGGCCCAGATCCTCCGCATCCTGCTCGACAACGCGCTGACCCACACCGGCGAGGGCGTCCGGGTCGTGGTCACCGCCGCCCGCCGCGACGGGCAGGTCTGCGGCTCGCGGTCCGCGACGACGGCGCGGGCATCGCACCGGACGCCGCCGACCGGATCTTCGAGCCGTTCTACACCGCCGGCGGCACCCGCGGCTCCGGCCTCGGGACTGGCGATCGCCTCCGAGCTCGCCGAGCGAATGGCCGGGCGGCTGGAGGTGCGCTCGCGGCCGGGGGAGACGGTGTTCACGCTCGATCTGCCCGGCTGACCGCGCACGAATCCGCCGCTCGTCGGCCCGGCTCGAGGCAATCCCGAGCCGCCAGCTGCTGCTCGAGCTGGCGCGGCGGCTGCGCGAGCGGGTCCGGCCGGAGCTCGGCTCGCTGACCGGCCGGCGCGCGGTCGGCGACGGCGCCGGCGGCGACGTCACGTTCGCCGTGGACGAGCTCGCCGAGGCGGCGCTCGAGGAGTTCGTCGCCGAGCGGGGCGGACGGGCGGCTGGCCTACTACTCGGAGGACCGGGGGCTGGTGGCGCCCGGCGGCGACGCGTCGCACGTCCTGATCGTCGACCCGATCGACGGCACCCGTCCGGCGATGGCCGGCCTCGAGTCGGCCTGCGTGGCGGTGGCGGTGGCGCCGCTGGGCGACGGCGACCCGACGATGCGCGACCTGACCGCCGGGTGCGTGATGGAGATCAAGTCCGGCGACTGGTTCCTCGCCCGCCGCGGCGCGCGGCGTGCGGTCTCGCTGCCGGTGCGGGTCAGCGCGAACGCCGACCTCGGCTCGGATGTTCTGGGGCTACGGCTTCCGCGGGCGGCCGGCGGCGCGACGGTCGAGGTGCTCGGCGAGCTGATCGACGCCTCCTCGGTCGGCGGCGGGACGTTCGAGCTCGGCTCGCAGGCGTTCGTCATGACCCGCGTGGTGACCGGCCAGCTCGACGCCGTCGTCGAGGTGGGCGCCGGATGATCGACGAGGTGCCGGGCGCTGCGCGCGGAGTTCGAGCGCATCGGCGGCGGACAGGTGCTCAACAACTCGCCGTACGACCTGGCGGCTCCGTGGCTGTGCGTCGTCGAGGCCGGCGGCGTGGTCAGCGACGGCTGGGGCGAGCCGCTCGACCGCCGTCGGCTGCTCGGCTCCGGCCACGAGTTCCAGATGTCGCTCGATCACCGCCGGCTGCCGGGAGCTCCACGCGCAGCTCGCTGAGGCGGTCGACGCCGGGGTGGCACGGCTGCGCTGCGAGCTGGGACTGGCGACTCGCGGCGTGAGCCGTGCCGCGCCGTGTACGATTGCGGCCCGCCGCCGCCATGCTCCAGCCTGTCTCCGTCGCCCACAAGCACCTCTCCGACTACGCGAGCATCGTCGGGCGGACGCTGGTGGACGAGATCCGCGAGCGGGCCGAGCGGCTGAAGGGGCTCCGCGTCGTCCATCTCTCCGCCACCGCGTTCGGCGGCGGGGTCTCGGAGATCCTCTACACGCTCGTGCCGCTGATGGCCGACGTCGGGATCGAGGTGGAGTGGCAGGTGATCTACGGGCGCGAGGAGTTCTTCAACGCCACCAAGGTGATGCACAACGCGCTGCAGGGTAATCCTCAGGACCTGACCGACGAGCAGTGGCAGACGTGGCGGCGCTACAACGAGATCAACGCCCGCGAGCTCAGCGACGGGTGGGACGTGGCGATCGTCCACGACCCGCAGCCGGCCGCGCTGTGCGAGCTGGTCGGCGAGAAGGCGCGCCACTGGGTGTGGCGCTGCCACATCGACCTCTCGACCCCCAACCCGAGCACGATCGAACAGCCTGCTCCCCGCCGTCAACTGCTTTCCCGACGCGCTGTTCCACATGGAGCAGTACGTCCCGGCCGGCCTCGGTCCCGCGGCCGCACATCGTGCCGCCGGCGATCGATCCGCTGGCGCCGAAGAACATGGCGTTCGCCCCCGACGACGCGACGTACATCTGCGAGCAGTTCGGGATCGACGTCGACCGGCCGCTGCTCTGCCAGGTGAGCCGATTCGACCCGTGGAAGGACCCGCTCGGGGTGATCGACGCCTACCGGCTGGTCAAGGCCCAGGTGCCCGAGGTGCAGCTGGCGCTCGTCGGCTCGATGGCCACCGACGACCCCGAGGGATGGGACTTCTTCAACGCCACGGTCGCCCACGCCGGGGGTGATCCCGACATCCACATCCTGAACAACCTCAACAACGTCGGCGCGATCGAGGTCAACGCCTTCCAGTCCCACTGCGACGTCGTGATCCAGAAGTCGACGCGCGAGGGGTTCGGGCTGACCGTCACGGAGGCGATCTGGAAGGCCCGCCCGTTCATCGGCGGCGCGGTGGGCGGGATCCCGCTCCAGGTGAGCGACGGGGAGACCGGGTTTCTCGTGGAGTCGGTCGAGCAGTGCGCGGCACGGGCGCTGGAGATCCTCCGCGATCCGGAGCTCGGCCAGCGGCTCGGGCGGGCGGGCAAGGAGCGGGCCCGGCGGCGGTTCCTGACCCCGCGCCTGCTCCGCGACTGGCTGGAGATCTTCGAGGGGCTGCGATGGCTGAGTCTCCGCTCGTCCTGGTGTCGAACCGCGGGCCGGTCACGTTCGAGCCCGGCGGCGAGGTGCGACGGGGAACCGGCGGCCTGGTCACCGCCCTGACCGGCCTGGCCTCCCACCGCGAGGTGACGTGGATCGCCTCGGCGATGACCGACGAGGACGTCGAGGTCGCCGAGCAGCACGACGGCCGGCCGTTCCCGGTCCGCGCGCCGGACGGCGGCGAGTACCAGGTCAAGCTCGTCGCCTCCGACCCCGGCGCCTACGACCGGTTCTACAACATCATCGCCAACCCGCTGCTGTGGTTCATCCAGCACTATCTGTGGGACCTGAGCAACGCCCCGGACATCCGGCGCAACGAGACCGAGGCGTTCGAGTTCGGCTACAACGCGGTCAACGAGGACCTGGCCCGGGCGGTGCTCGAGGAGATCGACGGGGTCGAGCACCCGGCGGTGATGGTCCACGACTACCACCTGTACACGCTGCCGGCACTCGTCCGCCGCGCGCGGCCGGACGTCTTCCTGCACCACTTCGTCCACATCCCGTGGAGCCAGTCGGATTCCTGGCGGGTGCTCCCGTCGATGATGCGGCGCGAGATCTACGGCGGGATCCTGGCCAACGACATCGTCGGCTTCCACACGAGCTCCTACCGGCGGAACTTCCTCCAGTGCTGCGCGGACCTGCTCGGCCTGGAGGTGGACTTCGGGTCGGGGGTCGTGCAGTGGGATGGCCGCGAGGTGTGGGTGCGGGACTACCCCCTGCCGATCGATGCCGGGGCGGTGCAGGCACTCGCTCGCCGTGACCGCGTGCGGGAGTTCGAGTCCGAGCTCCTGCGCCGCCGGCGAGATCACCTGATCCTGCGCGTTGATCGGGCTGACCTGAGCAAGAACGTGCTGCGCGGGTTCAGCGCGTTCGATCTGTTCCTGGAGCAGCACCCGGAGTTCCGCGAGCGGGTGACGTTCATCGCCCAGCTGATGCCCTCGCGAACCGACGTCCCGGAGTACGCCGAGTACCTGGAGCGGATCGAGGCGGTGGTGGCGGTGGTCAACCACCGGCACGGCTCGCCCGACTGGATGCCGATCCAGCTCAAGCTGCGCGACGACGTCGAGGAGGCGGTGGCCGCCTACAAGCACTACGACGTGCTGATCGTCAACGCCATGTTCGACGGCATGAACCTGGTGGCCAAGGAGGGCCCGATGGTCAACGAGCGCGGCGGGGTGTCCATCTTGAGCGAGAACACTGGCGCCCACGAGGAGCTCGGGGAGTACGCCCTGTCGGTGAACCCGTTCGACCTCCAGGAGCTCGCCGACTCGATCCACGCTGCCCTGACGATGGAGCGCGACGAGCGCGAGCGGCGGCTGCGCGGCCTCCAGTCGATCGTCACCGCCCGGGATCCCGGAGACTGGATCGACGATCAGCTGGCGGACATCCGGCGCAAGGGCGGCCTGGAGGCGTAGGCGCCTGCGGCCGCGCGTTCACCGGGCGACTCAGTCGAGCGTCCGGCCGGCCGTCAGCCGCTCGACGTAGTCGGCGATCCGCGCCGCACGCCGGGTTGGGTCCCGGACCTCGTGCAGCCGGTAGAGGAAGGCGTACCGGGCCGAGCCGGTCAGCGTGGCGAAGAACGCCGCCGCCGGCGGGCGCGCGGCGAGCGCCGCCGCCAGGTCGTTGGGCACCGCTGCCCGCGAGGCGGGCGGATACGCCTCCTCCCACCGCCCGTCGGCCTGCGCCGCGTGGACCGCGGCGAGCCCGGCCGGCCGCATCCGACCCTGCTCGATCAGCGCCGTCGCCTTCTCGACGTTGATCTGCGACCACCGGCTCCGTTTGGTGCGGGGCGTGAAGCGCTGCAGGTAGAAGTCCTCGTCGTAGCGGCCGATCTGCCCGTCGATCCAGCCGAAGCAGAGGGCCGCCTCCACCGCCTCGGCGTAGCTCACCGTGCGGTGGGACGAGTGGCGCTTGGCGAGCTGGAGACGGACGCCGGGCCGGTCGGCGTGGTGGTGATCGAGCCAGCGCTCCCACGCCGCTCGGTCCACGCAGCGGAGGATCTCCAGCTCTGGTCTGGCAGCTCCGGACACCCCGTGGGTTATAGCTCCGGGCCGCTATAGTCGGCCGCCGCCCGGTGACCCCGGGCGCTCGCTCTCATGGCCACGCTGCCCGCCATCTACGACCTCGTCCTGCTCCTCTCCGCCTCGGCTGAGGACGACACCCGCGCCCAGATCGTGCGGGAGGTCGAGACGGCGATCACCGACGGCGGCGGCCAGATAGAGCACCAGCAGGCCTGGGGCAGCCGGCCGCTCAGCTACAAGATCGACCACGAGGGCAACGCGGAGTACCACCTGCTCCAGTTCTCGGCCCCGACCACGGTGCTCGAGACGCTGTCGCACAACCTGCACATCGCCGACAACGTGCTGCGCTTCCGGATCATCAAGGTGGCGCCCGGCACCCCGCCGCCGCCCGACTCCGCCCCCCCGCTCGTCGGGGCCACGGCCTCCAGCGCTCCGGCCGACGCCGCCGAGTAGAGCCCGGTTTGTGCCGCCTCTGTCACGCGGCGTGACCGAACTGTGCCCGCACCGTCACGATTCGGTGCCAGTTTCCGGGATCCCCCGGGTGGCCGCCTGTTCCACACCTAGACTCGCCCTCGAGGCCTTTCCAACCCCCTGAAAGGAGCTGTGGGCCATGAACATCAACCGCGTCGTGCTCACCGGGAACCTGACCCGGGATCCGGAGCTGCGCGCCACCCCCGGCGGGATGTCGATCTGCAAGCTCGGCATCGCGGTCAACACCCGGCGCAAGAACGACCAGGGCGATTGGGAGGAGAAGCCGAACTTCTTCCGCGTCACCGTGTTCGGTCGCCAGGCCGATAGCTGCGGCAAGTACCTGACCAAGGGCCGGCCGGTCGCCGTCGACGGCCGCCTGGAGTGGAGCCAGTACGAGTCCAACGGTCAGAAGCGCGAGTCCGTCGATATCATCGCTGACACCGTGCAGTTCCTGGGCGGCGCAAGTGATGCCTCGGGGAACGGGAACGGCTACTCGAGCGGCGTCCGCGCCCCCGAGGGCGACGTCCCGATCGACTCGAGCGACTTCGAGCGCACGCCCGTGACTGCCGGCGCTGCCGACGATGACATCCCGTTCTAGGCAGTCGACGTCCCGACGAGCCGTAATGAATCAGGTGATGCCAGGTGGCGAAGCAACGTAGACGGCCGGTTCGCCGGCGCGACCGGAAGGGCGGCCCGAGCTCGGGCCGCCGCAAGCCGTGCCCGTATTGCCGCGACAAGGTGGAGCAGGTCGACTACAAGGACATCTCGTCGCTGCGCCGGTTCGTCTCCGAGCGGGGCAAGATCCGCTCGCGCCGGATCACCGGTGCGTGCCGTCGCCATCAGAACCAGGTCGCCCGAGCGGTGAAGCGCGCGCGTGAGCTGGCGCTCCTGCCGTACGTCGCCGAGGGCGGCAACGACCATCGCGAGCGCGGCGGCCGCGGCGACCGCGATCGGGATCGCTGACGGCGGCGGCGATGCCCCAGGCGATTCTGCTCCAGGACGTCGAGGCGCTCGGCGAGCGCGGCGCGGTGATCGACGTTTCGTCGGGCTACCTGCGCAACTTCCTCGTGCCGCGCAAGCTGGCCGAGCCGGCGACCAAGGGCTCGATCCAGGCTGCCCAGCAGCGCCGGGAGTCGGCTGAGCGGGTCCAGCGGGAGGCCCAGGAGCGGGCGCAGGAGAACGCCACCACCCTGAGCCGGACCGTGCTGACGATCAGCCAGCAGGCGGGCGATGACGGACGACTGTTCGGGTCGGTGACCCCACAGGACATCGCCGACGCCATCCGCGACGCTCGAGGCATCAGGATCGATCGGCGCAAGGTGCACCTCGACGAGCCGATCCGCAACGTGGGCACGTACATGGTCGTCGTGGAGGTCGTGGACGGGGTGACCGCCACGGTCAAGACGATGGTCACCGCCGGGTAGGCGGCCCCGCAGCCGCCCGGTCCGTGCCGCCTCGGCGCGAAGGGCGCTGCACTGCGCACGGCGCTGCACCGCGCACTCCCGGTCCACCCGCCCGCGGGCGTGGAGGGCTGCGCGGTGGCCGGCGCCGAACCTCCCCACGAAATTCACCGTCGTTGCAGGAACCCATCGCGCGTGCCGTCCGGCCCGCGCCTAAGCTCGGATGCGGGAGATGAGCGCCGTCCAGAACATCGCGATTCCGCCGCACAACCCGGAGGCGGAGAAGTCGGTGCTGGGGGCGGTCCTGCTCGACGAGCGCCACCTGTTCTCGCTGCTCGTCGAGGAGCACCTGCGGGTCGAGCACTTCTACGTCGAACGCCACGCGCTGGTGTACGGCGCGATGCTGGCGCTACACAACAGCGACCGCAAGATCGATCATCTGACGGTCGCCGAGGAGCTCCGCGCGCAGGGCCGGCTGGACGATGCGGGCGGCCCCGCGGCGGTCGAGGAGCTGGCGGGGTGGGTGCCCGCCGCCGGACATGCCCGGGACTACGGCCGCATCGTTCGCGAGCAGGCGCAGATGCGCGCGCTGCTGAGCGCGTCATACGACATCCAGGCCAGCGTCCTCGGCCGGGAGGCCCCGGCCCGCGAGCTCGTCGAGCGAGCCGAACGCCAGGTCCTCGAGGTGACGAGCGACGACGAGCAGAAGAAGCTCCGCTCGATCGAGGCCGTGCTCGACATCGAGGTGGAGAAGCTCCACCGCCGGTCCGAGCTGAAGACCGCCATCACCGGCACCCCCTCCGGGTTCAAGGACCTCGACCAGCTGACCGGCGGCTTCCAGCCCGGCAACCTCGTCGTCCTCGCCGCCCGGCCCTCGATGGGCAAGTCGGCGCTCGTGGTGAACATCGCGGAGAACGCCGCGCTCGCCGGGCACGCCGTCGTCCTGTTCTCGTTGGAGATGTCCGAGTCCGAGCTCGCCCAGCGGATGGTCTCCTCGCAGTCCGGGACCAAGGGCGAGGACCTCCGACGCGGCCGCGTGGCCGACGACCGCTGGCCGAAGATCCTCGAGGCGTGCAACCGGCTCGGCCGCGCCCCGCTGTACATCGACGACTCCAGCGACACCAGCGTGCTCGAGGTGCGAGCGAAGAGCCGCCGGCTGCATCATCAGATCGACGGTGGCCTGCAGCTCATCATCGTCGACTACCTCCAGCTCATGCGCCACGAGGGCCGCGTCGACAGCCGAGTCGAGCAGGTGAGCCAGATCTCCCGCGGCCTGAAGGGATTGGCCCGCGAGCTCGGCGTGCCGGTGATCGCGCTCTCCCAGCTCAGCCGCAACGTCGAGCAGCGGGGCGGGGACAAGCGGCCCGTGCTGTCCGACCTGCGTGATTCCGGGGCCATCGAGCAGGACGCCGACGTCGTGATGTTCATCTATCGCGACGAGTACTACACCAAGGACGAGTCCGAGCATCCGGGCGAGGCGGAGATCCTGGTGGCCAAGCACCGCAACGGCCCGGTCGACGACGTCCGGCTGACGTTCCGCAAGGAAGTGCCGAAGTTCATGAGCTACTCCCCGGCGCGGTTCGGCGAGTGAGCGCCTGCCCGTACCAGGAGTGCGACGGCTCCGGCTTCGTCTACGACCTGACGGCGAACACCGCCTACGACTGCCGCTGCCGGCCGGCGAGGATCGCCCGGAACCAGGCGCGCAGCCTGTCGGCGCTCATCCCCCCGAAGTTCCGAGACGCTTCGTTCGATCGCCCGCCGGTGACCGAGATCGAGCCACGTCCGGTCGTCGAGCACGTTCGCCGTTTCGCCGGTGCGATCGACCGCCACCTCGATGCCGGACAGGGGTTGTGGCTGAGCGGACCGACCGGCACCGGAAAGACGACGCTCGCCATGCTGGTGGCTCGCAGCGCGCTGCGAGCCGGGCGCTCCGTGGCGATCTACTCGCTGCCTCGCCTGCTCAACGAGGTGCGTGAGACCCATCGCTCCGATCGCAGCCACGTCGACCTCCTCGATCGCCTGGCCGCGATCGATCTGCTGCACATCGACGACGTCGGAGCCGAGCGGACGACCGACTGGGTCCTGGAGGAGCTCTACTCGATCGTCAATGCGCGCTACGAGGCGTGCCGGTCGATGGTCATCACCACGAACCTCCAGCACGACGAGCTGAGTGCGCAGATCTCCGAACGCACCGTCTCGCGGCTCTCCGAGATGTGCGAGCAGATGCCAGCCCTGCAGGGAGAGGACCGGCGGGTCGCCACGGGCGACGGCGCCGAGCCGGAAGAGATCGACGAGGCGCACCTGTACCGCTGAACGATCGCCCGGAGGTGGTGCGGGCGGCCGGGCGAAGCGGCCGGCGGCGGTCGAGCGCCGGCGGAGGCGCGCAAACCCACCCCACCTCGCCGCGCCGGCCACGCCGGGCGGGTTTGTTGCGCCCTGCGCCACCAACCCGCCCCGCGCGCCTCGGAGCGGGACGTGGGGCGGGTTTGAGCCGGGGAGCCGACCCGCCCGCGCCCAGCGCCCGCCCGTGACCTAGTGGTCGTCGCCCGGGTTGACGACGTCCTTCACGGCGTCAGCCGTATCGCCGACCTTGTCCTTGACCGCGCCGGATGCCTTGTCGACCCGGCCCTCGTTCTTCAGCGAGTCATCGTCCGTCAGGTCGCCGGCGGCCTGCTTGACCCGGCCCTTGGCGTCGTCGAGCGTTCCATCGTCCATGGTCGTGGCTCCTCTCGTCGGGGACTGCACTCCTCGTCCTACCCGGCGAGCGCCCGCGCGGAACGGGTATACCGGCATCATGGACGACGAGGCCGAGACTCTCCGCTCCGAACAGGAACGCCGCGCGCGGGACGAGGCGGCCCGGGCGCGGCAGGCCGAGGAACCCGCGGAGGTGTCTGAGCACGCTCGCCGGGCTGAGAAGGCTCGCTACCTGGAGGAGCAGCTCGAGGCGCGCCGGCGCAGCGAGTCGTAGGGCCGCCACACCGGCCCTCCCTACACTCCCACGCCGTATGCCCGGGATCGTCATCGTCGGCGCCCAGTGGGGCGACGAGGGCAAGGGGAAGATCACTGACCTGCTCGCCGAGCGGGCCGATGCCGTCGTGCGCTTCCAGGGCGGCAACAACGCCGGGCACACGATCGTCCGGGACGGCCGGACGTGGAAGCTCCACCTCATGCCCTCGGGCATCCTCCACCCGGGGAAGCTGTGCGTGATCGGCAACGGCGTGGTGGTCGACCCGCGCGTGCTGACCGACGAGCTCGATGAGCTGCGCCGCCGGGGAGTCGACACGAGCGGCCTGCGCGTGTCGGCCAACGCCCACCTGATCATGCCCTACCACCTGCTGCTCGACCACGCCGGGGAGGCGAAGCTCGGCAAGCTCGAGATCGGCACCACCCGGCGGGGCATCGGCCCCTGCTACGCCGACAAGGCGGCTCGCCTCGGCATCCGGGTCCAGGACCTGCTCGACGAGAAGATCCTCAAGAAGAAGATCGTCGCGGCGCTCGAGCCCAAGCGCTCCTCGCTGCGCGACTACGCCCGGGATCCGCGGCTCGACCTGCAGTCGATGACCGATGAGTACCTCGTCTACGGCCATCGGCTCGAGCGCCACATCGCCGACACCAGCCGCCTCGTGCTCGACTGCCTGGACGCCGGGCGGATCGTCGTGTTCGAGGGCGCCCAGGGCGCGCTGCTCGACATCGACCACGGGACCTATCCGTTCGTCACCTCCTCCAACCCGGTGGCCGGTGCGGCGTGCATCGGGGCCGGCGTGGGTCCCAAGGACATCGATGAGGTGTGGGGGATCACCAAGGCGTACAGCACCCGGGTGGGCGCCGGGCCGTTCCCGACCGAGCTCGACGGCGAGGCGGCCGAGAACCTGCGTCAGCGCGGAGGCGAGTACGGCGTGACGACCGGACGCGCCCGCCGGGTGGGCTGGCTCGATCTCGTCGCGCTCCGCTACGCAGCTCGCATCAATTCGCTGACCTCGCTCGTGGTGACCAAGCTCGACGTCCTGAGTGGGATGGACACGATCCGGGTCTGCACCCGGTACCGGAGCGCCGAGGGGGCCGAGCTCGCGCACTTCCCCTACCACCAGTCGGTGCTCCACCACTCCACGGGCGAGTACGAGGAGCTGCCGGGGTGGTCAGAGGATCTGAGCGGCTGCCGGCGCGAGGAGGAGCTGCCGCCCGCCGCCCGGGACTATCTGCGCTTCATCGCCGACTACGTCCGGGTGCCGGTGGCGCTGATCGGCGTCGGGCCGTCCGGCGAGGAGATCATCTGGACGGCCGCCGGCCGTCACCTCGCGGCGCCGGACGGCGCCTCGGCGGCCGTCCGCGCCTGACGGCCCCGGATCAGCTCGCCTCACCCCGCCTGCGACGGATGCCCCTCCCCGGGCCACGGCGTCAGCAGGAGCGCGAGCCGGGCATCCGCGCTCGCCCGCACCGCGTGGCGCTCGGCGGGCGCCCAGCAGACGACGAAACCGGGGCCACCACGCCTCGTCTCCCCGCCGCTCTCCACTTCGACCGCACCGCCTACCACCACGAGATATGCCCCCTCGTGGACCTGATGCTCGCCGAGTTCCTCCCCCGCCGGCAGGTGGATGGCGATCAGGCGGGCGTGGGGGTCGGAGCGGAGCACCTGCGGTTGGTGCGCCTGGATCTCCAGGTCGGCGATGTCCCAGCTGTCCATGGCGTCTCCTCGTCGAGTGGATGGTGGACGGGCTCTACCCGGATCCGAGCGAGGCCGCGATATGCGTCCGCACCGCCTCCGCCACCCGCCGGGTGACCGGGCCGTCGGCCGCGAGCTCGATCTCGTCGACTGCGCGCACCGACTGCACCTCACGGATCGTCGAGGCGAGGAACGCCTCCGAGGCGCCGGCCAGATCCTCCAGGGTGCCGGGGCGCTCGTGGACGTCCGCCACCGCGAGCACGACGCGACGGGTGATGGAGTCGAGGATGTGGTCGTCGAGCGGAGGGGTGAACAGCTCGCCGCTCGCCACCCAGAACAGGGAGCTGGTCGGCGCCTCCAACACCCGACCGTGCGGGGTGACGAGCAGCGCGTCGTCGAAGCCGCGCTCGCGGGCGATCCGCCCGGCGAGCATGTTCGCCGCATAGGAGAGCGACTTGACCCCGTCGAGCACCCGGTTCGGGGCGTAGGCGACGGTGGCCAGGCGAACGGGCCCCGGCACGAGGTGCAGCGCCTCGGTGAGCAGCAGCCGGCGGCCGCCACGGGTGAGCACGATGCGCAGCGCCGCGTGGTCGGGGCCGGCGCCCGCCGCGGCGAGCAGACGGTTTGCGTCGGCGCGGATCGCCTCGAGGTCGAGCGGGAGCCGGATCCCGGCTGCCGAGCGCTCGAGCCGGGCCAGGTGGGCGTCGAGCGCGAACGGCCGCCCGTCGTACACGCGGATCACCTCGAACACTCCGTCGCCCCGGATCAACCCCTCGTCGGTGGCGGGCACCGTCGCCTCGGCGGCGGGCAGGATCTCACCGTCGAGGCTGGCCAGGGAGCCGCTCATCGCCCGGAGGAGCCTACTGCCCTGCCCACACCCCAGCCAGCCGGACCACGGTGGCCGCCGCCGCGGCCATGTCCTGCAGCGAGGCCCACTCGCGCACCGAGTGGTACTCGTGGCCCCCGGTGAACAGGTTCGGCGTCGGCAGCCCCATCTCGCTCAGCCGTGAGCCATCGGTGCCGCCGCGGATCGGCACCCGCACCGGCTCGATGCCCTCGGCGCGCATCGCCGCCTCGGCGGCGGCCACGATCTCCGGGCGGTCGGCCAGGAACTGGCGCATGTTGCGGTACTGCCAGCGGAGCGCCAGGTCGATCCGGGCTCGCGGCTCGGCGGCCTGCGCCGCCGCCACCGCCTCGCGCAGGCGCGCCACGTGGGACTCCAGGCGAGACTCGTCGAAGTCGCGCAGGATCGCCCGCGCCTCGGCGTGACCGGCATCGCCGGTCAGCTCGTAGACATGGATGAAGCCCTCGCGGCCGGCGGTGCGCTCCGGCGTCAGCGCGTCGGGCAGATCGGCGACGATCCGCGCCGCCAGGCGAACGGCGTTCACCAGCTTGCCGGTGGCCTGACCGGGGTGCACCTCGACTCCGTCCACCGTGATCACGGCCTCCTGGGCGCTGAAGGACTCGTCCTGGAGCTCGCCGAGGTCCGAGCCGTCGATCGTGTACGCGCAGTCGGCGGCGAACCGTGGGATGTCGAACAACGTCGCACCCTCGCCGATCTCCTCGTCGGGGGTGAAGCAGATCCGCAGGTGAGGGCGCGGCAGCTCGGGGTGGGCGAGCAGATGCGCCGCCGCGGTCATGATGATCGCCACCCCGGCCTTGTCGTCGGCGCCGAGCAGCGTGTCGCCGCTCGAGCTGACGAGGTGGTGGCCGCGCTTGGTGCGGAGCTCCGGCATCCGCTCGGGGTCGAGTCGCGTCCCACCCGCCGGCAGCTCGATCGTTTCACCGCCGTAGGCCCGGTGGACGAGCGGACGCACGCCGGCGCCGGGCGCGTCGGGACTCGTGTCGAGGTGGGCGATCAGGCCGATCGCCGGCTCGCGCCCCGGCAGCGAAGCGGTGACGTAGCCGTTCGCGTCGAGCTCCGGCGCGGTGGCACCGACCGCCCGCAGCTCCTCCACCAGCCGCCGTCCCAACTCCAGTTGGCCGGGGGAGCTGGGGGAGCGCTCCCGGTCTCGCCGAGCGGTCGTCTCGACCTGTACGTACCGGAGGAAGCGCTCGAGCAGCGGTTCGGCGAGCCCCGCTGCGAGCGGCGAGGAATACGGGGCTTCACTCACCACGTGACCATCCGCACACGAACGGGTGTTTGCCCGTCAGGCACCCGGGTATGCCTATCGAAGAGACGTTCAGACACGCGTAAACCATCGCAAGGGAGAACCCCAGAGACTATGGCCACGAACACCGGACAAACGCGAACTCAACGCCAGGCCGCGGGCAAGAAGGCCGCGGCGACACGGAAGCGCAACGCGGCGAAGCGGACCGCCACGACCAGTCGCACGAGCGCTCGGAGCACGGTGCGCGAGGCCCGCGCCACCGGTCGCCAGGCTCAGCGCACGGTGCGGGCCGCCGAGCGGACGACGCGGCAGGCCACCCAGGCATCCGGCAAGCGGCTGGAGGCAGCGGCCGCCCGGGCGGATGCCGTCGGTCGCCAGGCCGAGCGTGTGCTGCTCATCCAGGTCGGCGCGGCGGCGGAGCTGCGCGATCGGGTGCTCGACACCGCGCGGCGCTTCTCCACCCCGACGAAGCTCAGCCGCGAGCTGGGCCGCTACGAGCGGCGCGGCGCGCGCGTCCTCAACCGCGGCGAGCGTCGGGTTCGGCGCACCGGACGCGAGGTGCGTCGTGGGGTCGGCCAGCAGACCAACGGCGCCCGCCACGAGGTCTCCGAGGTGGTCGACCGCATCAAGCAGCTGGCGTAGGTGCCCTCGGCGCCCTCGCCTGACGGACCCGAGGCCCGTCCCGTCGTGGGGCGGGCCTCTTCGTGCGGGTAGACGCGGATCCGATGAGCATCGCCGTTCCTGTACCCGCCCGGCGCGCCCGGCCTCGGCTGCGCCGCTCGGACTGCTCGTCGCCCGGCCTGCGCCGAGTGCGGCGGGGCCGCGGGTTCTCCCTCCTGGACGCGGCGGGGCGCCGGGTGGAGGATCCGGAGACGATCGAGCGCGTGCGGACGCTGGCCATCCCGCCGGCGTGGCGCGAGGTGTGGATCTGCCCCGATCCCTGGGGCCACCTCCAGGCCACCGGGGTCGACGCCGCCGGCCGCAAGCAGTACCTGTACCACCCGCGGTGGCGCGAGCGCCAGGATCGGCGCAAGTTCGAGCGGATGGAGGACTTCGCGCGCTCGCTGCCCGCGCTGCGACGGCATCTCGCCGGCGCGGTGGCCGGTGGCGCGCCGACTCGTGAGGCCGTCCTCGCCTGTGCCGTGCGGCTGCTCGACGTCGGGCTGTTCCGGGTCGGCGGCGAGCAGTACGCCGAGGAGGATCACGGCATCGGCCTGGCCACCGTGCGCCGCGACCACGTCCGTGCGCGCGGCGAATCGCTCCTGTTCGACTACCCGGGCAAGGGAGGGTTCCGGCGGCTGCACGAGGTCCACGATCCGCTCGTCACCGGGCTCGTGCAGGCGCTCCGCCGGCGACGGGGCGGCCCGCCGGAGCTCCTCGCCTACCGGACCGGCCGCCGCTGGTGCCCGGTCCGCTCCGACGACATCAACGACTACCTGAAGTCGCTCATCGGGGAGGAGTTCAGCGCCAAGGACTTCCGCACCTGGAACGCCACCGTGCTCGCCGCGGTCTCACTCGCCGCCGATCCGCCGGGTCCGACGAAGGCGGCGCGCAAGCGGGCGGCGGGGCGGGCGGTCGTGGCCGTCAGCGCGATGCTCGGCAACACCCCGGCGGTGGCGCGGCGGTCCTACATCGATCCACGGGTGTTCGACCGCTACGACTCGGGATGGACGATCGCCGGGGTACTGGACCGGCTCGACGAACTCGACCCGGCCGTGGACCGGGAACGGGCCCGGCTGGAGGGGGCGGTGCTCGACCTGCTGGACGAGAACGAGCGCTCGCCCGCGTTGGAGCACGCCGAGGCGACCTAGCCCCCCGGCGCGCCCCGCCTCAGCCCGCGAAGCTCACCAGCGGCCGTACCAGCGGCGGCGACCGCCACCGGCCTCCACGCCGCCGATGAAGAAGCCGATCACCCACAGGATGACGGCGGCGACGAGCACGATCCACAGGAAGTGCGCGGCGAATCCGAGCCCTCCGAACAGGGCAAGGATCAGCAGCAGGACGATCAGGGCGACCATACTCTCCCTCCTTCGATGTCGAGGTGGCCCTCCCGAGCCGGTGGGGGCAAACTACCCGGCGCCTCAGACGACCAATCCGTCCCCGCAGCCTGCCGGCGGACGCGGCCGAGGCCGCCGCTAGGCTGCGGCGCCGTGCAGCACCACTTCCGGCTGGAGGTCAGCGACGCGCCGAACGCCACCGTCGTCGCCCTTTCCGGTGAGCTCGATCTGGCCTCGAGCTCCGCGCTGGAGGAGGAGCTCGAGCGGCTCGCCGCCGCGACCGGTCCGTCCGTCGTCATCGACCTGCGCGATCTGGAGTTCATGGACTCCACCGGCCTGAGCGCGCTCGTGCGGGCGCAGAGCCGCCTGGAGCAGGCCGGGCGGCGGTTGGCGGTCGTGCGCGGCGGATCCCAGGTGGACCGGCTGCTCGAGCTGACCGGGCTGGCGCAGCGGCTCGAGCTGATCGACGGGCCGGAGCAGCTCGCCGGCTGATCAGGCCGGCCGGTCGAGCATGACGAGCTCGAGCAGTTCGCCCGCGCCGTCGGCGGGTCGGGCCCGCAGCTCGTCGCTCAGCCGCTCGAGCGGCGAGGGATGCCCGCGGCGGCGCGGTTCGCTGGTCAGGCGCCGCCCGCTGCCCGGCCGGAGTGGTCCGATGGTCACCTCGAGACGCCGGGGCTCGGCCGCCACCGCGCAGGCGAGACGATCGCCGGCCGCCAGCATCACCGCTCCGTCGGCCAGGGCGTCGCACACCAGGTAGACGTCGGCGAACCGGTCGAGCGAGAAGTGGGCGGTGGCGGCCAGCGCCCGGGCCAGCCGACCGAGCACGGTGCCGACGATCGACGGCGGAGACGCCGACAGGACGGCATCGCCGCGCAGGTGGTGGCCGACGTCGTCCTCCACCCCGACCGGTCCGGGCAGGCGGTACAGCCGGACGTCCGCGCGCTCGGCCGCGAAGCACATCGAGACCTCGGTCCCGCCCCCGCGACGGTGGCGGATCTCGCAGTGCTCGGCGAGCGCGCGGATCACCGGAATGCCGAGCCCCAACTGCGCCTCGTCGAGCAGGTCCAGCTCGTCGATGCCGGTCCCAGCGTCACGCACCTCGGCCAGCAGCCACGCTCCGTCGAGCCGGAGCACGAGCTCCAGCGGGCCACTCGCCGCGTCGGGATAGGCGTGCCGGACGACGTTGTTGCACGCCTCGCTGACCGCCGTCCTCAGGTCGTCGAGCAGCTCGGCGTCGAGCGACAGGGCATCGGCAAAGCCGCTGAGCATCGCGCGCACCAGGGTGAGCGTCTGGGGCCGACTGGCCAGCAGCAGGCTGACGCAGGCGCTCGGCGGGCTCACCGCGCGCCCCCCGGGGGCCGCGCTGCTCCAGCGGGTAGTCCCCAGGTCGAGTCATGCCCTCCGCCGTGCGCGCCATCTACCGCATCCCGGCCGACGAGGACTGTCCCGCCTGGGCGCGGGCGATCGTCGACCGCGAGCTGGCTGCCCGCGTGCCCCGGCCGACGCTCGAGGAGCTCGAGCTCCTGGTCAGCGAGCTCGTCACCCGAGCGATACCCGGCGATGACGCCGCCCGTGACGATGCTCCGGCGCCGGTGGTGCTCGACCTGCGGATCGACCACCGGGTCCTCTGCGCGGTGACCGTGCCCGGGGGAGGACCTTCCGGGGGCCGCGAGCTCGCCGATGGGCTGCGCGGCTGGTCGCTGCGGATGGTGGTCGGCCTCGCCGAGCGGTGGGGGGTGAGCCGCACCGCGGGCAACGCCAGCCGCGTGTGGTTCGAGACCGATCTGCCGGCCTGAGCCATCCCGCCGAGAGCCGCGCGCGGGCCGGCGCACCGGTCCGTCAGTCCAGGGTGGAGATCTCGTCGGCCTGGGTCAGCTCGCGGAGCTGCTCGAGCGCCCGGCGCAGGATGCGCGATACCTGCATCTGCGAGACGCCGATGATCTCGGCGATCTGGCTCTGGGTGAGGTCCTCGACGAACCGCAGCAGCAGGACTCGGCGCTCCCGGGCGCCGAGGTGGCGCGCCGCCTCGGAGATCGTCACCTTGGCATCGACGAGGTCGAAGCGCTCGTCCACCCGTCCGAAGTGGTCGGCCAGGGTCCCCGACTCCTCGTCGCCGTCCTCCCGCGGAGAGTCGAGCGAAGCCGTGTGGTGCGCGCCGGCGGTCTCGAGCGCCTCCAGCACCTCCTCGATGCTCAGCTCGAGGAACTCGGCCAGTTCCGGCACGCTCGGTGGGCGGCCGTGGCGGGTCATGAGCTGCTGGCGGCCATCCTCGACCTTGAGCGCCAGCTCCTGGGCACCGCGCGGCACGTGGACCGACCAGCCGAGGTCGCGGAAGTAGCGCTTCAGCTCACCGAGGATCGTCGGGACGGCGAACGAGGAGAACGCCGTCCCCCGTGCCGTGTCGTAGCGGTCGATCGCCTTGACCAGGCCGAGGCTCGCCACCTGGAGCAGATCGTCGAACGGCTCGTGTGCGCCGCTGTAGCGACGGGCGAGCTTGCGGGCCAGCGGCAGGAAGCGGCTGACCAGCTCCTCGCGAGCCCGCTGATCCCCGTGCTGCTGCCAGCGGACGAAGAGGACGCCTGAGTCGATCTTCTCCGCGAGCTCACCGGTACTGCCACGCCCGCACCCTGGACGGCGATCGCCACGCGCTTGCCCGACCCGGACCGTGCCGCATCGTCCGTCACTGTACCCCGGCCGCCCGCTCGAGGAAACTCGTGCGTCAAGCGAGCCGTCGAAGCGGGAAACCGACCGGCGTGAGCGATCGCGACGACCGTCCGCATCACCCCCTACCGGGACGGCCCGCTCCTGGTCCGCGGCCCGGTCCGCGTGGTCGCGCCCGACGGGACGCAGATCGAGGCCCGGCGCCGGACGCTGGCGCTGTGCCGCTGCGGCAAGTCCAAGCTCCGGCCGTTCTGCGACGGCACGCACAAGCAGGTCGGCTTCCGGGCCGATCCCGGCGCGGGAGCCGATCAGGCGAGCGCCAGGTCCGCCTCCGGCCGAGCCGCGGCATCGAGCGGGTAGCGCAGCGAGGTTCGGCCGCCCCGCCAGCAATCGAGCACGCACCCGCACCAGCGGGCGTCGAGGGCGACGAGGGCCTCTGCCCCCCACAGCACCCCACGGCTCAGCGCCGGCTCCTGACGCACGAGGCCGCCGGCCAGGTCGACCGCGGCCACGTTCTCGTGCACGGCATCGGCCTCGACGTGCTCGTCGAAGAACAGGGTCGCCTCCGCCGGGCAGCCGAGTCGACGCAGGCCGTCGCCGTAGCGGCGGTTGGGGATCGAGGAGGTCATCTCGAACAGCGCCAGGTGGCCGACGATCGCCGCGCGCAGCCGGCGGTGCAGGCCGAACAGCGACATCAGGTTGACCGTGGCCAGGGTCAGGCCGGGGATGCGGTCGAGGTAGGCGCCGTACGTCCCGTCGAGCCCGACGGCGCGCATGGCTCGAGCGAACAGCTCGGCGTGGATCCACTCGGCCCGCCCACCCCCGTACTCGTCGGCCTGGATCTCGACCATCGCCGCCTTCGGGGCCCCCCACAGGCGGGGAAGCGCCCAGGAGTGGGGGTCGGCCTCCTTGAGCTGGTAGGCCGAGCGGTGGACGAGGAACTCGCGTACCTGCTCCAGCGAGGCGCGCGTGCGGATGAAGCGTGACAGCGGCGGCCCCTCCCGCTCGGCGATCTCGCGCAGGGCGAGGTCGATCTCCGCTGCGGGAACGGCCGACGGGCGGCGGTGCGGCGTCCCGCAGACCGGCTTCGAACGCTCGCTCGAGCTCGGCCGCGGAACGCGAGCAGGCTCGGCTCCCACTCCCACGTCTCCTCGACGTCGGGCAGGCCCCGGTAGTGGAGCTCGTAGCAGAGGTAGAGCGCCAGCTGGAGATCCTCGTCGGCCAGCGGATCGGCGACGGCCGGCGCCGGCAGCGCTCGCGATCGGGCCGGCGGGCCGCGCGAGCCGCTCGATCAGCGCAGCGCTCAGCTCACCGCGAGCGGAGGGCATGCCGGCCATGCGGCATCCGTTACCCCGATTCGTCGGCCAGGAAGCACTCGGCCAGCCAGCGGGCGACGCCCCACCGCACCGGACCGCGCGTACACCGCACGCTGAACGCTCGCCGGCCCGCCGCTGGCCAGCATCGCCTGCGCCCGGGCCAGCCCGGCCGCGCCACCCAGGCGCCCGGCCACCGGCACGAGCGCATCCAGCAGGTCGCCCACCGCTTCGGCGGTCGACACTCTGAGCGCCGGTGACCGGGTCGGCCAGCGATCCGGCGAGGCCGTGGCGGCAGGCCGACCAGCGGTTCTCCTCGATCCGCCAGGTCTGAGCGCCCACCAGTCGCTCCCCGGCCTCGTGGCGCTCGGCGAGCCAGGCGACGAGCGCCTGCACCGATGGCGGCCACCGCCACCGCCTCGGCCACCGTGCGCTGGGCGTCCGGCACCCGGAACTCGAGCGTGCCGTAGACCGGGTGGGGCCGGAGCTCCCACCACCAGGTGCGGGGCGCGACGAACGCCCCCGCCGCGGGCGCCCCACCGGTACGCGTCCGCCAGCTCCTCCCAGTCGGCGAGCGCTGGCGGCACGCCCTGGCGGGGCAGGAGCTCGCACAGCTTCGGCCGCACCGAGGCCAGGCCGCTGTCGCGCCCGTCGTAGATGGCCCCGTGTGGCGGCCAGCGCGGCGAGCGGCCGGTAGGTGCGTACGGGCGGCGTTGTAGACGGCGAGCGCGGTCTCCGGCTCGCCCCACCGCCACGTGCACGTGGAGCGCGCAGACGAGCTGCCGGTGGGCCACCGGACCGTACTCCTCCCGCGTGTGCCGGTAGCGGGGGAGATCGTTCAGGATGCCGTCGGGGGCGGCGAACGGATGCACGGCGGCCGCGGCGAGCCTGGCCAGGCCGTCGGCCGCGGCCGCCGCGTCGACCCGCGCCGCCCGCAGCGGGTCAGCCAGCTCGTCCGCCCCCCGCACGACGGGCTGGTGATCTCGAGCTGGGAGGCCGGGAGCTCGAGCTTGTACCGCTCGGCCAACCCGAGCCGCTCGAGCAGCACCGGCGCCAGCGGAGCCAGGTCGAGCGTCTCGGGGTCGAGCACCATCACCTCCTCCTCGACTCCCACGGTGAACCGGCCGGCGGCGGCGAAGCGGGCACGGAGCTCGGCGGCATCCGGCAGGTCGTTTGCCGCCTGGCGGCTGCGGGGATCACCCGTATCCGGTGAGACTCGTTCCACTCCCGGGAGTGTTCCAGCCCCCCAGCGACAGCTGGATGCTCGCCGCCGAGGTGGCCCGTCAGCCGCTGCCCCCGGGCGCCGCGGCGCTCGACCTGTGCACCGGCAGCGGGGTCATCGCCATCGCGGCGGCCCGCGCCGGCGCCCGGGTGACCGCGATCGACGTCTCGCGCCGCGCGGTGCTCGCGGCGCGCGGCAACGGGCGGCTGAACGGGGTGCGGATCGACGCTCGGCGCGGGCAGCCTGTTCGCCCCGGTGGCCGGGCGGCGGTTCGACCTCATCACCGCCAACCCTCCGTACCTCCCGACCCCCGACGGCCGGATCCCCCGGCGCGGGCCGGCCCGGGCCTGGGAGGGCGGCGCCGATGGCCGCGATCTGCTCGACGTCATCTGTGCGGGCGCGGCCGCCCACCTGCGTCCCGGCGGGGTCATCCTGCTCGTCCACTCCGCGCGTGTGCGGCGAGGCGGCAACCGTGCCGCGCGCTCGAGGCGCAGGGGCTGGCGGTCGACGTCGCCGCGGCGCCATCGCGGGATCCTCGGCCCTGCGCGTCCGCCGGCGGGCGGACTGGCTGCGGGCGCAGGGGCTGCTCGGCGCAGAGGACGCGGAGGAGATGCTCGTCGTCCGCGGGCGGTCGCCCGCGAGGGCGGACGCGGCAGCGGAGCCGGTCGGCGAGCGGAGTGGCGGCATGAAGATCGTCGTCCTCGGCGCGCACCGGCAACGTCGGGACGAGCGTGCTGGCCGCGCTGGCGGACACGCCGACCGCCTCACGAGGTGGTGGCGGTGGCGCGGCGGGCGCCCGCACGCCTGCCGGGGCACGCTCAGTTCGTGCCCGCGGACATCACGCGGGACGACCTGGCCCCCGTGCTGGCCGGCGCAGACGTGGTCATGCTGCTCGCCTGGCTCATCCAACCCGGCCGCGACGAGGCGACCACGCGCGCGGTCAACGTCGAGGGCTAGCGAGCGGGTGCTTCGCGCGGTGGTCGCGGCCGGCGTGCCGGCGCTCGTCTACGCCTCCTCGGTCGGGGCTTACTCCGCAGGCCCCAAGGACCATGCGGTCGACGAGTCGTGGCCGACGGACGGAACGCCGAGCTCCTTCTACGCCCGTCACAAGGCGGAGGTCGAGCGCGCGCTCGACCGGCTCGAGCGCGAGTCGCCCGAGTCTGCGCGTGGTGCGACTGCGGCCCGGCCTCATCTTCAAGCGTGAGGCGGCGAGCGAGATCCGGCGCCTGTTCCTCGGCCCGTTCTGCCGGGCACGCTCGTCCGCCCCGGGCTGATCCCGATCGTCCCGGACCTGCCGCGTCTGCGCTTCCAGGCCGTGCATTCCCTCGACGTCGGCCGAGCGTTCGCGCTCGCCGCCACACAGCGAGGTCCGCGGTGCGTTCAACATCGCCGCCGACCCGGTGATCGGTGCGCCCGAGCTGGCCGAGGTGCTCGACGCCCGGATCGTGCGGCTGCCGGTGGCGCCGGTGCGCGCCGCCGCCGCGCTGAGCTACGCGCTGCGCCTGCAACCGACCGAACCGGGCTGGCTCGACATGGCGCTCGCCGTGCCGATCATGGACACCTCCCGGGCCCGGACCGAGCTCGGCTGGGCGCCGCGCCACACATCGCTGGAGGCGCTGTCCGAGCTGCTCGAGGGCCTGCGCGCCGGCGGCGACTCGACACGCCGCCGCTGGCCCGCGGCACGAGCGGCCCCGCCCGGATCCGCGAGCTGCTCACCGGCATCGGGGGCCGCCAGGGCGGAGTCTGAGCGGGCGCGGCGGGCGGCGGCCGGCCGTCTACGGCTGCAGGAGGATCTTGATCGCCCCGTCCTGCTTCTGCTGGAAGATCTCGTAGGCGTGCGGCGCCTGCTCCAGCGGCAGGTGATGGCTGGCCAGCGTGTCGACGCCGAGCGGGTCATCCTCGCCCTCGAGCAGGGGCAGGATCTCCGGAATCCACCGCTTGACGTTGGCCTGGCCCATGCGGAGCTGGACCTGCTTGTCGAACAGGTCCATCATCGGCATCGGGTCGGCGCTGCCGCCGTAGACGCCGCTCAGCGAGATGGTGCCGCCTCGCCGCACGGCGTCGATGCAGCCGTACAGGACGCTCATCCGGTCGATCCCCGCCTGCTCGATCAGGTCTGCTGGCGACGGCGTCGGGCAGGAAGCCGGCCATCGTGTGGGCGAGCTTGCCGAATGGCGATCCGTGCGCCTCCATGCCGACCGCGTCGATCACCGCGTCGGGCCCGCGGCCGGCGGTTCGCTCGCGCAGTTCCTCCGGCGCCTCGACGTCGCCCGAGACGTCGATCGGCTCGATCCCGTGCCGGCAGGCGAGCTCCAGCCGCTCGGGGACCAGGTCGATCCCGAACACCCGGGCGGCGCCACGGTGCAGGGCGATCCGGCCGCACATCTGGCCGATCGGGCCGAGGCCGAACACGGCGAGGGTGCCGCCCTGCGGGACGTCGGCATAGACGACTGCCTGCCACGCCGTCGGCAGCACGTCGGACAGGTAGACGAACCGGTCGTCGGGCGGGCCGTGGGGAGACCTTGATCGGGCCGAAGTGGGCCTGCGGGACCCGGAGGTACTCCGCCTGGCCGCCCGGGACCTGGCCGTACAGCTTGGTGTAGCCGAGCAGTGACGCGCCCTTGCCCTGCTCGGTCACCTGCGTGGTCTCGCACTGGGAGTACAGATGCTGATCGCACATGAAGCAGTGGCCGCAGGAGACGTTGAACGGGATCACCACCCGGTCGCCGGGGGCGATGTGGGTGACCTCGGAGCCAACCGCCTCGACGATCCCCATCGGCTCGTGGCCGAGGATGTCCCCGGCGTCGAGGAACGGGCCGAGCACCTCGTAGAGATGGAGGTCCGATCCGCAGATGCCGCTCGAGGTGATCGCGGACGATCGCGTCGGTCGGCTCCTCGATCGTCGGATCCGGCACCTCGTCGACCCGGACGTCGCGCTTGCCGTGGTAGGTGACCGCCTTCATGTGCTGGCTCCTTGATCGGGTCGCTTGTCCTCCCACTTTCACCCGGCGCGGGGAGGGCTAAACCCGCGCCCGGCGGGGTAGCAGACTCAAATCGAGCCGGCGATCCGACGGGTCGGTGGAAGCGAGATGGAGGAGAGCCATGGGCGACGAAGAGCGGCGCGAGGACGAGGAGCGGGACGTGCGGGACGACGGTGGCGAGGACGACCGCGATGAGCTGGCGAAGGAGATCGAGGCCGATCCGGCGGCCAACCCCCCTGACCCGCTGCTCAAGGAGATCAAGGGCGGCTGACGCCAGGCCGGTCCAGGCGCGCGCGGGAGCGGCTAGGCCGCCTTGTCGACCGCCACCCAGGCCTGTTGGAGGAAGTCGGCGCCGGTGACGACGGCGAACAGCGACGAGACCGTTCGCGCCAGCCGCGGCTGCCAGACGTACAGCGCCACGAGCGCGGTGGCCACCCATTGCCCGATGCAGTACGGGCAGGTGAGCAGCTCACCGATCGCCTCCGTGAGGCCGTTGCCGCCGCGGGTCGTCTCGGAGACCTCGGCCGGGCCGGCATCCTCCTGGTATTCGACGAAGGGCGCGCGCACGGCGGCGGTCACCTTGTCCTTGGTGATCAGCCGGCTCACCTTGAACGTGCTGACGCTCATCAGCGTCAGATCGCCGGGTGGGATCGTGGGTGGCAGCCGGTGTCGGGAGCGGGCGAACCAAAGTCCACCCGCGGCCACCAGGCCGTTGAACACCATCAGCAGGATCGCGTAGCCGCCGAGCGGCTTGGGATCTTCGGGGAGTATTTCTCGCTCAGAGTCATCCGCGGCTCTCTACCCAGCCAGAATCCCCGCGATGCGGCCCGATCCCGGCGGACTCGCCTATGGCATGGTCACCGTGGGCGGGGTGCTGGCCGCCGAGAGCGCGCTGCGCGACACGTACGCCGGCACCCTGGCCGGCGCCGTGGCGGCGCTGGCGCTGTACTGGCTGGCGCATTCCTACGCCGGGTTCACCCGCCGGCGAGCGGACGGCGGCGACTCCCTCGGCCTCGCCGAGCTCGTCGGCATCGTCCGGGACGAGCTGTCGATCCTGGCCGGCGCGGCGATCCCGGTGCTCGTCCTCGCCGGGTGCCGGGTGTTCGGGGCCAGCCTCGCCACCGGAGTCGATGCTGCGACCTGGACCGCGGCGGGGCTGGTGGTGGCACTCGAGGTGGGGCTCGGGTTCCGGGATCATCTGCCCCCGCGCGAGCTGGCGCTCCAGAGCGCACTGGGGCTGACCCTCGGGCTACTGGTGATCGCGATCCGCGCCCTCCTGCACTGACTGGAGCTACACGGCGTGGAGCGTGAGGGGCGCGGGTCCGCAGCCGGCGACGTCGCTGAGCAGCGCCTGCGCGGTCAGCTCGGTCCACCGCCCGCTGCGGATGAGCTCTGCGAACTGGGCCTCCACCCGGTGCAGCGCCTCCTGCGCCGGGGCATCGAGCCTCTCGCTGCAGAAGATGAGCGCGTCGGCGGCGTCCCGGATCAGCGCCTGCTCGTCGGGCTGGAGCTTGGTCGGCCCGAGGTTCTCGAGCGCCTTGACCACCCGGCCATAGGACTGCGTTCGCGCTTGGGTCATGGATTCACCTCGCGGCGTCGGGGTCCGGCAACGTCATGATCGCCTGAGGAGATGAGTACGCCTTGCGACGGACGGATGGACATCGAGCATTCGCCTTTGGCCGCCAGGCCACGGCTGACGCTTCGCGCACCATCCGGAGCACCGGCAGCCGGACGAGTCGTCGGGCTCGCTCGCGTCTCGCGCCCGCACGCCCTCGCCGAGGTCCGGGTCGGCGTCGAGGAGATGCACGATCGACATGGCTCCTGTCGAACGTTCCCCGCTGCCCGGGCGGACTGAAACACGGTACCTCGCCCTCAGCGTGCCGCCAGCGCGACCGCGCGGTCGTCGATTCCGTGCTGCAGGCCGTAGGCCTCCATGTAGACGCCGTAGCCGACGTCGAGCAAACCGAGGCAGACGACGAGCGCCGCCGCCGCCCGCCGATGCCGAGCCACGGCGAGCCCGGCGGACACGACGATCACCGGAGCGGCGATGAACAGGACGCGTCCGGCGTCGAACGAGACCGACAGCGAGGCAACGCACAGCGCGACGAGAACGAGCCCCCGGCGCGCGAATCCCGGCCGGCGAAGCGCGGCACCCCACGCCAGCCACAGCGGCCCGAAGGCGAGCCCGAGCCGGCGCAGCTCGACGCCGCTGAACGCGCGGCGGAGCACCGTCCAGCGTGCTTGGAGGAAGGAGCCGGAGAACTCGGGGGTGTAGGTGCTGCCGACGGACGGGACGGTGAGGCGGAGCGCCAGGTAGACGGCGACCGGGCCGAGCCCGACGAGCAGGGCGTCGCGCAGTGCGGAGCGATCGACCGGCCGCTCGGCCCACACCGCGTAGGCGAGCGGGAGCAGGAACGCCGTCGTCTCCTTGACCGCCACCCCGAGGCCGAGCACGATCGCCAGCGCGAGCCGGCGGCGGCGAACGATCAGCAGGCAGCCGAGCGTGACCGTGAGGGTGCTGAGCGGATCGACGCTCCGCCCCCCCCGGAGCAGGGCGACGAGCAGCGTCGGGGAGAACAGCGTGCCGAGGGTCAGCCCGGTGGCGAGCGGGGAGTCGAGGCCGAAATCGCGCAGCAACGCGAACAGCGCCCCCCCGGCCGCCCCGAGCGCCAACCAGGCGATGAGCCGGAACGACGCCGGGTGGCTCAGCGGAAGCGCGTGCACGAGCCACGGCAGGAACACCCGGTAGGCGTAGGGAAACGTGTGGGCGCGGCCCGGGTGCGCGGCCATCGCCAGGTAGAACGGCTCATCGCCGGAAGCCCCGTGCTCGTGGCGGAGCAGCAGGTCGATGACCACGACGAGCACCAGGCACAGCACCCCCGCCTGCGCGCCCGTGCGCGGTGTGAGCGAGCGCGGCAGGCGGCGGACGAGCGGCGGCCGAGCGGGGACCGGGCCGGCGGCGCTCACGGCCGGGTTGCGCCGTCCTGCAGCGCCCGCTCCGCCAGCCGGCCGACCGCCTCTCGCGTGGCGGCCACGGCGAGGAACCGCTTGGCGTGGCAGAAGCGCACCTCGGGCACCCCGGTGACCGCGGCGAGCTCGGCACCCTCCAGCCCGGCCCAGGCGGCCGGGAGGGGCCGGCGAGTGTCGAACGAGCCGAGCTCCCGCGGCACCGCCTCCAGGCCGAAGCCCTGACGCTTGGGGTAGATGACGAACAGCGCCTCCGGTGCCTCGGGCACGAGCACCGACTTCCAGGGAACGTTGAGCGGGAGCTCGACCACCCGCGGATCCGGCGCCGCCCCGATCGCCTGGCGGACGATCTGCTCGGCTCGGCAACCAGCCGCCACCGAGGCGATCTCACGAGCCAGGATCCCGGCGGCGAGCTCGACGGCGGCGTCGAACCGAGCCCGCTCCTCGGCGGCCGAGAGCGCCTCGTCCCAGTTGGCGTTGAAGGCCCCGATGATCGCGTTGACGGTGATCGGATGCGCACCCTCGATCAGCGGCTGAGCGAGGAGCTGCCCGGTGTCCGCGGCATCGATGCCCTGCACCAGCGTCTCGTCAACCCGCGCGGCGACTTCCGCCGCGCCACCGCAGATCCGCGTTCCGTACGTCCGCCACACGAGGCCGAAGGCGGCTAGGCGGACGCCGTTGGACCGCGCCCGGGTGAAGCCCCGCTGATGATGGTCGAAGTCGCCGCTGGCCGGGTCGTCGCGGAAGCCGACGTCAACCCGGAGCGCCGCGGCCGCCAGCCGGGCGGGATCCCGGCTGCGGATGATCTCCAGGCCGGGATCGAGCAGGCGCAGCGCGGCCATGGCGAACACCTCGTCGGCGTGGAACGAGCCGTCGTGGGTGGCGGCCAACATGGGGCTGACTGTAGAGCCGGGGGCCACGGCCATCCTCGGTGTGTCGGGCGCGAATGAGTCCGGACGTCATGGGAAACCGCGCCCGCAGCGCTACGCGCTGGTACTCAGCTGATCGGTCGCACAGCGCGGCCCGGCGCCGGCCCCCTCGGCCGCCCCCGATGCGGTAGCGTACCCGCACGCAGTCCACGGGGAGAGGTGGCGTGATGAGCTCGCAGGATCATTCGCGCAGGTCGCGGGGTCGCCGGATCGCCGGACCCATCGGTGTCCTCGCAGTGGTGGCGCTGGCGGCCCTCGCGTTCGGCCTCACGCGACCGGCGCGCACCGTCGCACGCCGTCTCGCGACCGCCCCGGCCGGCGCCGCGGCGCTCGGCAGCACCGGAATCCACAAGATCAAGCACATCGTGATCATCATGCAGGAGAACCGGTCCTTCGATCAGTACTTCGGCACGTACCCCGGGGCCGACGGCCTGCCGCGTGACAAGCACGGCCACTTCACCGTCTGCCTGCCCGACCCCGCCGCGCACACCTGTGTCCGCCCCCATCTCGACACGTCGGACATCAACTCCGGGGGGCCGCATTTCTACGGCAGCGCGGTCACCGACTACGACCACGGGAGGATGGACGGCTTCATCCGCGCCCGTGAATCAGGCACGCTCGACACCGATATCCTCGGCTGCAGCGCGCTGGGGCAGCCGTCGACCTGCGACGACGTCATGAGCTACCACGACGGCCGCCAGCTGTCGCACTACTGGACCTACGCGCGCGACTTCGTGCTGCAGGACCACATGTTCGAGCCGAATCTCGGGTGGAGCCAGGTCGCCCACCTGTACCTCGTCTCCGGATGGTCGGCCAAGTGCTCCAAGCCGAACCACCCGATGAGCTGCCGCACCAACCTCGTCAATCCGGACAAGTACCTGGGCGCCGACAACGTGAATCCCGGGGTCATCTCGCTCCAGACGGTCAAGGAGCCCGGCGACACGTACACCTCGAACCCGGCAGACCAGCCGCAGTTCGGCTGGACCGACATCACCTATCTGCTCCACCGGGCGCACGTGAGCTGGCGCTACTACCTGTCACCGGGCACCGAGCCGGATTGCGCGGACGGGGCGATGACCTGCGCGGCCGTGCCCCAGCAGATCAAGACGCCGGCGATCTGGAACCCGCTCGTCCAGTTCTCCACCGTGCACCAGGACCACCAACTCTCGGACGTCACGGCCACCAGCCAGTTCTACAGCGACGCCAAGCACGGCACGCTGCCCGCCGTCTCGTGGGTCATGCCCAGCGGCGACGTCTCCGAGCATCCCCCGGCCCGCATCAGCTGGGGTCAGAACTACGTCACCGGACTGATCGATGCGGTGATGCGCAGCAAGGATTGGGGTTCGACGGCGATCTTCCTCACCTGGGACGACTGGGGCGGGTTCTACGACCACGTCAAGCCGCCATCCGTCGACGCCGAGGGCTACGGCTTCCGGGTTCCCGCGATGGTCATCAGCCCGTACGCCCGACGCGGCTTCGTCGACCACCAGGTCTACAGCTTCGATGCCTACCTGAAGTTCATCGAGGACGACTTCCTCGGCGCGAAACGGCTCAACCCCCGCACCGACGGCCGGCCCGATCCGCGCCCGGACGTCCGCGAGAATGCCCGCGTCCTCGGCGACCTGGCGCGTGACTTCAACTTCGGTCAGCGACCGCTGGCGCCGGTCCTGCTGCCGGTCCTGCCGCAGAGCAAGCTGCCCCCGGTGCCAGGACCGCTGCAGGACCTGCACAACTGACGGTCGGGCTGTGTGGCGGATCGCCCGCAGGCTCGTCCTCCTGGCGATCGCGCTGACGGGGCTCATCGGTGCCGGTGCGGCGGCGGCGCCATCCGGCGCTCGCTCCCCCTCGGCGCTCTCGCCGTACTTCGCCGCCCCCTTCATGGCGACGCGGCTGCGCTACGGGTTCGGCCAGGACCCGGCGTGGGCGAACGACGGGGAGGTGCTCTCGGCTCAACTCGACGCCGCGGGGATCTCGCAGATCTACCGGGCGCGGTCGGACGGCAGCCATCAGGTGTGCCTGACCTGTCGCACCGTCCGCGGACCGAATGGGCTTCCGCAGGAGCGAGGGCAGGGCGACTGGATCCTGTTTGAGTCCTTCGGGCAGCAGCCGGTGCACATCGGGGGCCCGGGGCTCGGCGGCTACGGCGGTGACCTGTACGTCATGCGCCCCGACGGGTCGCAGGTCCACCGGCTCACCACGCGCTCGGATCCGAATGACGAGACACCGTTCACCCAGACGGGCGGCACCCCGTATGACAACTTCCACGCCTACTGGTCGCCCGACGGGCGGCACATCGCCTGGACTCACACGGAGGCCGATCCCCTCTCGGCCGGCGGTCAGCGATGGGAGATCATGGTCGGCGACTTCACCGTGACCCGGGGGGTGCCCTCGCTCCGCGGCGTACGAGTGGTGGGGCCGCCGTATGGGGCCTACGAGACCCAGCCGTGGTCGCCCGACGGCAAAGGCTTTCTCTTCTTCGCCTCCGGCGGCGCCAGGTCCCCGTTCCAGTCCGCACCGCCCGGATGGGGCAACGGCCGCGTGTACTACATGCGCATCTACGGCGATGGCGCCTCGCCCCGGCGCCCGCGCGTGACGCCCATCGGCGACAACCTCCCGGTCTACGAGGAGCAGGCCGTCTTCACGCCCGACATGGAAACGGTCATCATGATGTCGAACCGGGGTGCCGCGTCCGGCTCCTGGTATGACGCCGTGGCGGGGGCCGCCCAGCGGACCGGCTTCGACGCGCCGGACACCGGCTCCACGCAGACCCTCCAGTTCCTGGCGGACTTCCTCGGCCCAGACTTCCACTCCGACCTGTATGCGGTGGACGGCCCGACCGGCGCGGTCCGGCGGCTGACCACGTTCGACCGGGTCATCCCCGAGTTCTTCTGGAACCGCGACTCGACCCAGCTCATCTGGAGCTTCGGTGGCAGCGCCCGCACCCCGACGTACACCGGGCGGTTCCTCGGCATCACCCGCGGGGAGCGGCGGTTCCCCGCCCACACCCCCCGTTGGCTCGTCGGCCGGCCGATCGACATGGCGCGGGTCGGCGCGCAGGCCCAGACGATCCGCGACCCCGGCCCGACGAACGATCCCCCCGTCGCGGTCGCGGGGCCCGCCTATCCCGCGCCCGCCTTCCCGCACGCTGCCCGGCGAGGCGATGCCACCACCGTGCCCGTCGTCGTGGGCAGCTACTTCACGCTCTGGCTGCAGGACCTCGCCCAGCTCGGCCAGGCGGTGGGGGCGACGTTCACCACCAGTGCGCCGGGACGGGTGCTCGGGCTGGCCTGAGCCGGACGGTCGCTCACCCGCGGCGCGGGGGCGTGCACGACTCGCTGCCGCGCCCGTGCCGTTGCACGGTCACCGTGACGGTCCCGGCGCCGTGACACGCGACAACCTCCAGGACCGGCGCATCTCGTCCTGACACGATCGCGCCACCCTGCACGCGGACCGCGTAGGACCCATGGTAGATCTCGGCCGGGGTCGAGATCTGGGTGACGGCACCCGCCGGGAACCGGCCGCCGCCGGCCGTCCGCGCGGTCGAGAACCGCAAGCGGAAGGTCCCGGAGCTCGCCGTATATCCCCAGACCAGCGGCGTCCCCGCGATCAGGTGCGGGAACGGCTCGACGAGCGTGTGGAGCGCCACCGCGCCGACGTTCGCCCCCCGCGGTGGCAGCGCCGGGTTGAGGACCAGCGGGTCGCGAGTCGGCCCGGTCGGATCGTCGCACGGGCAGTAGGCCCACTCCGCCCAGGGGATCATGCTCCGGTCGGCCAGGCCGACGATCCGGCTGTCCTCGGAGGCATAGCGACTGCCGAACTCGGTGATCATCAGCGCGTCGCCGGTCAGCCGGTCGTGGGCCAGCGCGTTCGGGAAGTTCCGTGCCTCGCTCGAGCAGCCGCCCGGCCCGTCGGACAGGCAGTAGACGTGGAAGGCGAAGACCGCCTGAGGGTCGCCCAGCGCCGGCTCGTGGGCCGGGGTGCCGAAGTCGAACCCGATGTCCGGCTCGTAGAAGAGGAGCGTGCGCCGGTCGACGCCGCGGATCGCGCGGGTCACGCGTCGGTGGAAGGCGAGGAGCTCAGCGTCGAAGCCGGGGCAGCCGGTGGCGAGCAGGCAGGTGGCGAACGCTGCCCCAGGGGCGGGCTCGTTCATCAGCTCGTACCCGACGACGCCGGGCGTTGCCCGGAAGCGCAGGGCGACGTGCCGCCAGGCGGCGGCATATCGATCCTGCAGCCCCACGCCGCCGGGTCCGGGTGCGTTGGCCCAGAACGCGTCCTCGGCGTGCTGGAGCGCGGCGTCGGCCACGTAGTCGGTGGGGAACCCGTCGTGCGGATTGGCCAGGCCGCCGCTCTGGACCGCCCAGTCGGGCGCCCCCTCCCCCTGGAAGAGCTCGTTGTACTGGTCCTGATGGAAATCGAGCAGCGAGAGGACGCCGTGCGCGTACAGCGTCCGCACGGTTGCCGCGATCCGCTCGAGGTAGGTGTCGTCGTAGACGCCCGGGCTGGGTTCGACCGCCTTCCAGATCACTCCGAGCCGGACGACGTTGAAGCCAAGGCTCTCCAGGAACGCAGCGTCATCGGAGCCGAAGCCCACCGCCGCCGGTTCGTAGGGCGGCCGTTTGGCGACCATGTTCAGCCCGTGCATGACGACGACGCGTCCACTCGGGTCGGTGATCCACCGCCCGGCGTGAGCGAAGCCACGCGCGACCGCGCTGGACGCCGAACCCGCGGCGAGAGCGACGGCGGCGACGAGCGCGATGCCCAGCGCGAGCATCCGATCTAGGAGGGCGGCCACGGAGCCCCCGAGCGAGGTGCGGTACGTCGGGCATCGAGGCGCCACGACGCGCTGCCCGGTGCGGCGAAGCGGTATGGAGCTTGTCGTGTACGACCCGGCTCGCGGGCCGGCGGCGCTGAGCACCATCCGCCTCAGCCGCCAGCCCAGGCGAAGGTGTGGCGGCCGCTGATCCCCATGAAGGCGATCGCCGCGCCGATCGCCCGGGCGCGGACGCCGGCGGTCGGTCGGACGCCGGTCCAGACGATGCGGCCGTCCAGCGCGATGGCGCGGGAACGCCCGAGCAGGGGCACGTCGACCTCGCCGCTCGTCTGCCGCGGCGCGACGACGGTCAGCTCGAAGGAGCGCCTGCCGCTGCCGCGCCGCCAGCGCGACGCGATCACCCCCTCCGGAGTGGGCGCGGTGCCCTGAGCCCAGCCGAGGTCGCCGGCCTGCGGCGCGACGATCCAGGTGCGAAAGCCCGGTGCGAGCGGGCGGATGCCGAGGACGTACTGCGAGAGCGCTGGGGTCGGTCCGGTCGACCACGCGTGCGCGGCGCTGTCGGCGATGGCTCCCGGAGCGAGCCGCCCGTCGTTCTCGATCCGCTCCCAGTCCACGCCGCCAGGATCGCCGTTGACCATGTGCCCCCACTCCTGGCGGATGATCGCCAGCGCGTCGTCCGTCTGGCCGGCGGTGAACGCGGCCAGGACGTGGAACCCGCTCATGTAGGGCGAGGTGAGGCGGGTGTACCCCGCCGGTTGAGGACGGCTCGTCGTGAGCGGGCCGAAGCCGCCCGCCAGACGCCGCTTCATCACCGTCACGATCGACCGGGCGCGCGCGACGGACGGGATGCCGGCCAGGATCGCGGTCACGTTGGCGTCCTGGACGACCGATCCTCGCTGCGCCGTGTCGGCGTCGTACACGCCGGTATGGCGGTCCCACAGGCGCGCGTTGATCGTCCTCCGGACGCGCGTCGCCGCTCGCGACCACGCGCTCGCCTGGCTGCGGTGGCCGAGCGCCCGCGCCAGCTTCGCCGCCGCCTCGAGCGCCTCGACGTACAGGGCGTTCACGTAGGTCAGCTCGCCATTCACGTTCTCCAGGTTCCAGCTCGAGCTGTCGGCCTGCTTCACGGCGATCAGGCCGTTGCGATCGACGAGCCTGGCATCCCACGCCATCTGGCGGGTGACGGCCGGCCAGTGCGCGCGGACGAAATCGAGGTCGCCCGTGTAGAGGTACAGGTCGTAGACCGCGGGCATCAGCGCGATCGAGTAGCTCGCCGACCACGTGAAACAGGTCACGTCGGTCTGGACCGGCCCGCACACCCCGGCCAGCGGGCCCGGCTGCGACATCGCCCCCCGGACCGCCTGGAGGTTGCCCGCGCTGGCGAACGGATGATCGAGCAGCAGGGCGTCGGAGTCGGCGGCGTACGCCGGGTCGCTGACGTAGAAGTCGGTGAGATCGGAGATGAGGTGGTCGCCGCTCCACACGGCGCGGTCACGTTTCGCCCCGTCGAGGATGAGGTGCGCCCGGTCGACCTGGCCGGGGGTGACGACGGTGCCGGGAGTCATCTGGTTGAGGTTCAGCGTGTACGCGCCGGCGTACCAGATGCGGTTGAGCAGGTGGTCGCTGGAGAGGAAGTGGCCGCGCATCAGCGCCGGGGTCTGGCGCAGCGCGGTGAAGCGGATGCCGGCGCTGCGCAGCGTCACGCTCCCCGGCGTGGTCAGCGTCACCCGTTCGTAGCGCTCGCCGCCCTGGATGACGGGGGCCGTCACGGCACCGCTTCCGCTCGGCGCAAACGTGTCGGTCCGATCGACCGTGCCGGACTTGAACACCGCGATGCTCGCCGCTCCATCGCTGCCCAGGTTGTCCAGGGCCTCGGAGTACGTGGCGGTGAAGCGCGCGCCGCTCGTGGCCGCGACGTCGAACGTGGCCAGGCCGGCGACCTCCTGGCCGTAGTCGAGCACCAGCGAGGGCGCTGGGGCGCCCGGCGCGTCGGTGAGCGTCGTGACGCCGCCCCCGCCGACCAGCCCCCGGGGGTTCGTCACCGGGCCGGTGACCGCGAGCACCCGAACCGGGCGGACCACCGAGACGCTCGGCGCCTCGTCGTACGCGCGCCAGGCCGGGCTCTCCACCACCGGCCGGCGGGAGAGCTGCTCGGCCAGCACGGTCGCCGATGGATGGCCGCGCGCGGGAGCACCGGCCGCGGCGACCAGCCCGCCGAGCGCGAGCGCACCCGCGACGCTGGCGGTCCTCCTCATGTTCCGGCTTGGGGCAAGGGCTGAGTTGTATCCGGATCGGGTGGCTGCGGGGCCTGGAGGTCACCGACCGCCGATGCTGCTGCCGGCGACTGAGCGATCCTATGACGGACGGATCGCGGCCGACAACCGATAATCATTCGTGGAGATGTTTGGGTTGAGGGGGTTGATTCGCGATCGAGCTCGGTCGGTGTACTACCGCAGTCGACCGGTGCGCGAGGTCGCTGCGCTGCTCCGATCGAGTAAAGGCGCTCCGGACGTGGCGCACATCGCCCGGTACTCCGAGTGGGCGTGGGGACCGATCCAGCGCGACGATGCGCTGCTGCTGTTCGCGCTGGCACGCAACCTCCGTCCGGCAACCGTGGTGGAGATCGGGTTCTTGTTCGGGCACAGTGCGTTCAACTTCCTACGAGCGCTCGATGCGGATGCTCGCCTGTACTCATTCGACGTTGACCCGATCGCTGTCGAGCATGCCCGACGACTCAGCCGGGATCCGCGCTTCGTGTTCCGGAACAAGTCGCAGGACACGATCGACTCGGCTGATGTGGACGGCCGGAAGATCGATCTCGTGTTCCTCGACGGCGCGCATGACCTGGCTGTCAACCAGCTCACGCTGCAGCGACTGGAGCCGCTGCTGGCAGAGCGGGCACTGGTCGTGATCCACGACACCGGTGCCATCGCCCGCCAGGCCATGCCGATCGAACCTCTGGCTCCGGGCAATGCGGCGGAGCATTGGGTGGGCGATGAGTTCGAGCATCAGCCGGACGAGCGCGCCTTCGTCAACTGGCTACAGCAGGAGCACCCAGACTTCGCTCAGATCCACCTGCACTCGCGGCGGGTGTTCCGGCACGGCATGACCCTGCTGCAACGCAGCGCGCCACTACCCCGGCCAGCGCGGGGCCCGAGCGCCGGCAGGGCGAGTCTGCCGCTCTGATCGACCTGCGGGAGCTCGGGACGGCGGACTACGACGCTGTCGAGCCCGAGGGCCGACGAACGTGCAGGTCGTCGAACGTGGGTGCCGTGCCCTCCAGCGGATACTCGCGGCCGGGCGCGGCGATCGCACCGCGGACGAGCGAGAGGTGTCGGTCCAACGCCTGCGGACCGAGCTCGGCCATGGACGTGGCAACCGCGCAGGCGCCTTTGACGAGCATGAGCATGTCGACGGCACCGAGTCCGTCGCGCACGTAGCCCAGCCCCTGGTCGTGGGCGATGAGCCGGTCGATCAACTCGATGATCGCCGCGTGCGCCTGGAGCATGCGCGCGTCGCTGAGGAATGCGTCCTGTCCCACGGCCTCGAACAGCGCGCGGTCCATGTGCTGGCGGCCGATCATCGCCTTCATGAACGGGAACAGGATCTCGTTCTCCCCCGCGGACTGCAGCATCGCCTCGCCTTCTGAGAGCGCCTCGTCGATCCGCTCCAGGACGACCGCGATGATCAGGTCCTGCTTGGTCGGGAAGTTGCGAAAGAGCGTGCCCCGGCCAACTCCGGCGCGCTCGGCGATCTCGCCGACGCCCGCCTCGAGCCCGCTCTCCCGGAACACCTCCTCAGCCACCACCAACAGCCGACGCCGGTTGCGCGCAGCGTCCGCGCGCTGGTGGCGCTGTGCGGCGACTTCCTGCTCGACAGCCATGCTCTGAGCCTACCGCCCGCGCATGAGGATTGATGAAGCTGATCGGCCACGGCGCCGGTCAGGCCGCAGCCGCCATCGCCTGCGTCGGATCGATGCTCACGTGCTCGAGGTGGCGCCGGCGCAGCAGGGCAACGAGCAGGACCGCGCCGAGGGCCAGCATTGCGGCGGCCGCAGTGAACGCGACGTGGTATCCGGAGACACGCGCCGCGAGCGCCGTGACGTGGCCTCCCTTGATCAAATTCGCCGTGTGGTTGGTGGCCAGCGTCGAGAGGATCGCCAGTCCGAGCGATCCACCGACCTGCTGAGCGCTGTTGAACAGGCCGGAGGCCATGCCTGCATCCTCGCCCTCCACCCCGGATGTGCCGAGCAGCGTGACCGGAACGAAGGTGAGGCCCATACCGATCGTGAGCGGCAACAGTCCGACGAGGATGTCGCTCACATAGCTGCCGTGGACCGGGACGCTCGTGAGGAGCACCATCCCGACCGTCGCGAGGCCGAGGCCCCCCGCGCCGACAGCGCGGACGCCGAGTCTGGGGATGAGGGATTGCGCCACGCCGGCCCCGACGATGATCCCCGCCGACGCGGGCAGGAACGCGAACCCTGCCTTCAGCGGGCTGTAGCCGAGCACCTCCTGGACGTACAACGAGATGAAGAAGAACATCCCGAACATCGCGGACGCGGCGAACAGCATCGCCAGGTTGCCCGCCATCAGCGAGCGAACCCGGAAGATGGAGAGCCTCACCAGCGGGGCGTTCGACCTGGCCTCCAGGGCGACGAACAGGGCGAGCAGCATGACGCCGGCGCAGAGCACGCCGATGGTGCGCCCGGCGCCCCAGCCCCACGTCTGCGCCTTCACGATGCCGAACACCAGGGTCAGCAGCCCCGCTGTGACGACGGTCGCGCCGGCCGCGTCGAAGCGTCGGTGACCAAGGTCTGCGCGCGACTCGGGCACGAAGCGCAGGGCCAGCGCGACCGTTGCGATCCCCACGGGGACGTTGACGAAGAAGTTCCACCGCCAGCTCACCAGGTCGGTGAGCACCCCGCCGGCCACCAGACCGATGGCGGCCCCGCCGGCGGCGATCGCGCTCCACACGCCCAGCGCGCGGGTGCGCTCCCGATTGTCGGTGAACGTGGTCATGATGATCGACAGCGCGGCCGGCGAGACCAGCGCGCCGCCGAGGCCCTGGAGCCCGCGGCCGAGGATGAGCATCGTCGAGGACTGGGCGAGGCCGTTGAGCAGCGACGCGCCGGCGAACAGGACAACTCCGGCGACGAACAACCGCCGGCGGCCGAGCAGGTCGGCGGCTCGCCCGCCGAGCATCAGGAAGCCGCCGAAGATCAACGTGTAGGCGTTGATCACCCACTGCAGGTTGTCCGGGGAGAAGTGGAGGCCGCGCTGGACGGAGGCGAGTGCGACGTTCACGATCGTGTTGTCGAGGACGACCATGAACTGCGCGAGGCAGGCGATCGCCAGGATCAGCCAACGATTTGTCTGGGAGCCGGTCAAGGGCACGAAGCAGCCTCCGAGGAGTAAAGTGGACCGTGAAGTCCGGATAGCTTAGCACTATCCGGACCGTGCGGTCCGCTTTCTAGCGTGCGCCATGGCCGGACCGAACAGTGCTCCTATCTCGTGAGTGCCGCCTTGGGCCCGACGGGGAAGCGGCGTCCGGCATGAGGGTGGCTGGTCGCGGCGGGATGGGGGTAGCCTGAGGGTCGGACGAAGCCCGTCGATCGCCAAAGCCCACGCGAAGCTATGAGGCTGCCATGAAGAAGGCCTTGGAACTCCTGTTGTGCGTCCTGCACCCGATTGCCGTGGTGTTGATCTGGGTCGACCTTGTCGGGCGCAGCGATCTCGGGTTGATCGCGAAGCTGACTTGGGGGCTCGCCAGCATCGTCCCCATCGTTCCATTCGTCTATGTGCTGACCGGGAACGACTTCATCTAGGCAGGGCTCGGACACTCGGACGCTGTTGGCTACCGGGTTGATCGAGGACCAGTAGCCGCACTGAGCCCGACCGCGGCAGTCGAGGACCTGGAGCTCTCCCGGCTCACGATCGCCGGGTGGCGACGCGCAACCTGTTGCCATCCGGATCAACCAAGGCGCACTCGCGGCCGGCCAGCCCTTCCTCATCGACGTCGACCCCGAACTCCTCGGCCACGCGATCGATGTCCGTGACATAGAGATGGATCAAGGTGTTCGGCCGAGCGTCTCCTGTGTGCTCGGAGAGGTAGAGCCGCACATTGCCGCGCGCTATCGAGACGAACCACGGAAGCCCGGGCTCGAACTGATGCTCCCACTCTTTGACGAACCGAAGCCGCGCGTACCACCCGACGGACCTCGCCGCATCCTCGACCCGTAGCACCGGCACAACCTCCTCGTCCATCCCGATCAGCGTACGTCAGCACTACTGGCTCTAGGGTCAGACCCGAATGTGCTTCTCGCCGCAGGCTGACTTCACCGCCGGCGCGGTGATCACGGTGGTGGGAGTCGAGACGTTGCGCCGCGTACGCGTCCGGCGCGAGTTGATCGTCGGCGCGCTGCCGCTGCTGTTCGGAATCCATCAGCTCGTGGAGGGGTTCGTCTGGCTCGGGCTGCGCGGCGAGGTCTCTCGTGGGTTGGGTGACATCGCCAAGCAGACGTACATCACCTTCGCGCAGGCGATCCTTCCGGCTCTGGTGCCCCTGGGGTTCGCGTTGCTCGAACCCGACCGCCGGCGCGCGCGATGGATGTGGCCGCTCGTCGTCCTCGGCGTACTGCTGGGTGCATACCTGCTGTGGCAGGTCACCGCCTATCCGGTCGGGGCCGAGCAGCAAGCTCGCTGCATCGACTACACGACCCACACCCCGAACGACATCCTGATCGGCGTGCTGTATGTCGCCGTGACGTGCGGCCCAGCGCTCATCTCAAGCCGCCGCCACCTGCGCTGGTTCGGGGTCGTGAGCGTCGTCGGCGTGATCGCCGCGGCGATCGTACGCATCGACGAGCTGACCTCGCTCTGGTGCGTGTACGTCGCGCTGGTCAGCGTGCTCATCTTCGAGCACTTCCGTCGCCGACCAACCGGAAAGCTCATCACCGTGCGTGACTGAGCCGACGCTTCCGCAGATGCCCGTCGCGCGGCGGAAAGCAGGTCCGGCGGTCTGTGGTTCGATCACCGCCGTCGGTAGGCGTCGCTGCGGTGTTCGATGCGCAAGACGATCACCTCGCGCAGGTCGTCGCGAACTCGGTACAGAACGCGATACGTGCCGCGGCGCGCGGACCAGATGCCGGCGAGTTCGCGCCGGAGTGGCTTCCCGACCCGGCGTGGCTCAAGAATCAAGCTGCCGGTCAAGAACTCGATCACTGCAGCCGCGACGGATTCGGGCAGCTGTTCAGCGATCGCTCTGGCGGCGGGTGGCGTGACGATGAGTTCGTACTCGGACTCCGCGCTCACGGGCGCAGAGCCCGAACCGCGTCAACACCGCGGATGACTCTGCCACGCGCGTAGGCCGCGTCGGCTTCGCGGATGTCCGCTAGGGCCTCGGGATCAGCGAGGACGGATAAGGTCTCCTCGAGCTCCGCGAGGTCTGCTGCGCTCATCAGCACTGCCGCCTCGCGACCGTTGCGAGTGATCATCACGCGGTCATGTTCGCGCTCCACACGCTCGACGATCTCGGATAAGTGGTCACGGACAGCGCGGAGTGGTTCGGATGTCACGCCACAATTGTGGCGCACAGGACGGTCGTCGTCAACCAGGGCTCAGGCTGCAGATCCGACGCCCATCTCGGGACATATTGGGGACACTTTCCGAATCCCGACTGGCGCCACTCAAAGAGAAAGCCCCGCTGTGCGGGGCCTCCGTGATGGGCCGTGGAGGGATCGAACCTCCGACCTTGGGATTAAGAGTCCCCTGCTCTACCAGCTGAGCTAACGGCCCGGGAGTGGGTCGATGTTAGCCAGGCGGAGCGGGGGGGCGGAGGGTCGGGGCCGGACATAACCCGCCCCACGTCACCCCGTGGAGCGCGCGGGGCGGGTTAGTGGCGTACAGCGCGACAAACCCGCCCGGCGTGACCGCAGCGGGGGAGGCGGGCGGGTTTGCGCGGCCCCTCCGAGCGGCGGCCGAAACGGCAGGAGCGAACCGGGGGCGCCCGGACCGCCCGGACCGCCGCGGCGGCCTCCTCCGGGACTCAGCAGCTCTGGGCGATCGTCGGGCTCGTCTTCGCCTGCGCCAGCTGGGCCTTCAGCGTCGGCTGCTGGGCCTTCGGCGTCAGCGCCACCGCCTGGGCGGTGGCCAGGTCACCCTTGCGGTTCTGCTTGGCCGCGTAGGCGTTGGCCGCCAGGCACTCGTAGCCCTTGACCTCGTTCGGGGCGCTGGCGGCCTGCACCTCCCAGGCCGAAGCGGCGCCGGCGTAGTTGGCCAGCGCCTCGTAGGCGCGGGCCGCCAGGATCGCCGTGGTCCCGTCGGGCGACTTCGTCAGCGTCAGGTAGTGCTGCCAGGCGGTGGTGGCGCCGGCGAGATCGGCCTGGCCCTGCTTGGAGTACTGGGCCCCCGCCGTCGTCTGCTGGCCCTCCTGCTGGGAGGCGTCCCAGCGCGCTTCGACGAGCGAGGCCCAGGCCTCGGCGCTGGTGGGGGCCAGCTGCGTCTGGCGCAGGGCCTGCTTCACCTGCTGGTTGACCACCGGAGCGCTGTTGCTGGAGCCGCCGTTGAACGCGTTGAGCAGACCGCCGAAGCCGTTGCCCGCGCCGACGCCGAACAGCACGAGCCCGCCGCCCATGAGCAGGGCGAGCCCCAGGTACACCGCCTGGACGGTGCGCCGCCGGCCGCGGCCGCGCAGGTCGAACAGCATCTACTCGTCCTCCGGCCGGCCCGCGCCGACACCGACGCCGACCTCGAGGCCCTCCAGCTCCGCGTCGAGCTCGGCGGCGGCACGCCGGGCGGCGCGGCGATCGGCGATCTTGAGCATCACGATGCTGGCGAGGAACAGGAGGACCAGAGGGAGCGCTTCAAGGCCGGTGGTGACGGGATCCGCCCCCGGCATGGCGGCCGCGATGACCGCGATCGCGACCGTAGCGTAGCGCCAGTGCCGGGTCAGGGTGCGGGCGCTGAGCGTGCCCAGCCGCTGGAGCGCCAGCAGCCCGAGGGGCAGCTGGAAGGCGAGGCCGATGCCGAGCATCGTCAGCACCTCGAACGAGTACAGCGGCTTCGCCTGCACCAGGTTGTTGAAGTCCTGGCTGTTGTAGCCCTGGAGGAAGCGGACCGCCGGCGGCAGGACGACCAGGTAGGCGAACACGACACCGACCACGAACAGCACGGGCGCGACGGTCATCGCTGGCAGCGCCGCCCGCCGCTCCCGCGGATGGAGCGCCGGGATGATGAACGCGTACAGCTCGTAGAGGAGCACCGGCAGCGCCAGGACGAGCGCGAAGTAGAAGGAGACGGTCAGGGTGACCGAGAACGGCTCGCCAACGCCGATCGTGATCGGCACCTGCTTCGGCGCCTGCTGGGGCAGTGCCTTGGCCGCGGCCTCGGCGTGGTTCGCCGCCGCGGCGAACAGGGTCCGGTCGACGGCGCTCTGATGGGGCGACCGCGACAGGGCGCTCAGGTCGCCGGCCAGCGCCGAGATCTGACGGGAGGCCCGGACGCTGTCGCCAGTCAGGCCGGACAGGTGGTTGGCGCTCGCCCGGCTCGGCGTCGGCAGAGCCCGGTTGAGCGCGTCGAGCAGGCGATGGTTCTGCCAGAAGCACAGGCCGAACGCCACGACGAGCGCGGCCACGCACACGAACAGCCGTCGACGGAGCTCGTCGAGGTGGTCGGTGACGCTCAGCCGGTCCTCGTGCCCGATGGGGCGAAGCACCTTCGGCACGGCGCGTCAGCCTCCGGGGCGGGGGTCTAGTCGCGCCGGGCGGGGGACTCGGCCGCGGCGGCGGACTCGGCAGCCGCGGCGGGATCGCCCGACGCGGGCGGCGTGGCGCGAGCCGGCGCGACGGGAGTCACCGGAGCCGGAACGGCCGGGACCTCCCCCCGCTCGAGCGCCCCGCCTCCATCGCCGTCCTCGTCCTTCGATCCGCCGCTGATCGAGTCCTTGAACTCCCGCAATCCAGCGCCGAGGTCGCGCCCGAGCGCGGGCAGGCGCTTGGGCCCGAAGAAGAGCAGCACGATGACCAGGACGACGATCAGGTCTGTGGTCGGATTGCGGAACATCGGCGTGCGGGCCCGCGGGCTCGTCGTCAAGCGTAGCGCTCGATGGATGCGTCTAGGCGTGTCCAGGCGATCTCAAGGCGCCACGAGGGGAGGTCGATGAATGGCCAGCAAGGAGCCGACCATGAGCCACCACCCCGATCCCCACTCCGTACGACGCATCGTCCTCCCCAGCGGGCGGTCGATCGAAATCGTCCGGTTCGTCGATCCCGACGGCCCGGCCCCCCGGTCCCTGCATGTCTGCCCGGGATGCGATTCGCGCCTCGTCCAGCCGGTGGAGTGGAGCGAGGCCCCCGGCCGCCGCTGGGAGCTGACGCTCGAGTGCCCCAACTGCGGCTGGTGTGAGACCGGGACCTTCGACCAGGGCCAGGTGGAGGCGCTCGAGGAGGAGCTCGACACCGGGCTGGCGGACATGCTCGACGATCTGCGACGGCTGACCGAGGTCAACATGCAAGAGGACATCGAGCGGTTCGTCGGCGCCCTCGAGGCGGACCTCATCCTGCCCGAGGATTTCTAGGCGTAGCGCGCCACGACGCCGTCGGCCACGAGCTCCAGCGCGTGCCGTCGGCGGTCCTCGAGACCCGTCAGCTCCCCCTGGGCATCGGCCACGAAGCCCAGGGCCCGGCGGCGGGCCGCGTCGAGGGCGTCGGTGGCGGCGATCCGTGCGCACACCCCCGCCGCGGCGTCCGCTCCACGGAGCGCCCGCAGATCGAGCCGCGCCAGCTCCGGGTCGCGCTCGCGGGCGAGGATGAGCGGCAGGGTCACGGTCCCGTCGAGTAGGTCGGTGCCGCGCGGCTTGCCGGTGCGTTCGGGCGGGCCGGACACGTCGAGCACGTCGTCGAGGATCTGGAACGCGATCCCGATCGCGGTGCCGAACCGCTCCAGGCGCTCCGGCGGCTCACCGGCGGCGAGCGCCCCGAGCCCGCAGGCGGCGGCGAACAGCACGCCGGTCTTCAGCCGGCAACGCTCGAGGTAGCGCGCCACCGGGACGTCGATCCGGTAGGCGTCGGCGCGCTGGACGAGCTCGCCGCGGGCCAGCGACGAGCAGGCGGCCGACAGCATTGCCACCGCGGGGCCGCTCCCGCTGCGCGCGAGCTCGGCGAACGCCCGGGCGAACAGCAGGTCCCCGGTGGCGGTAGCCCCCTGCCGGCCGGCCACGGCCACGACCGTCGGCTGGCCACGGCGCAGGTCGGAGCGGTCGAGGACGTCGTCGTGGACGAGCGTGGCGGCGTGGATCAGCTCGACGGCCACCGCGGCGGGTTGCAGGAGGGGCGAGTCGATCCCGGCATCCCCGGCGGCCAGCGCCACGAGCAGCGGGCGCAGGCGCTTGCCGCCGGCGGACAGCGTCGTACCGGCGTGACGGGCGAGATCGGGGCCGTGAGCCCGCACGATCTCGGCCATCCTGGTTTCCACCGCGGCGAGCACACCCGGCAGCTCGGCGCTTCCGGCGGTGACGACCGCCTCGACCGCGGCCGCGCTCACGGCCGCCGCCCGACGTGCAACGCGATGATCCCCCCGGCGGTCAACCGGTAGCGGATGTCGGCCAGGCCGGCCCCGGCCATTCGCTCGGCCAGCGCCTCCGGGCCCGGGAAGCGCCGGACCGAGCTCGGGAGGTACTCGTAGGCCGCCGAATCGCCCGCCACCCGTCCGAGCGCCGGCACGAGTCGATCGAACCAGAGGCTGAAGAACGAGGACAGCGGCGGACGCGTCGGCTGGGTGATCTCGAGCACGACCACCCGTCCGGCGGGCCGGACGACGCGAGCCATCTCGCGCAGGCCCCGGTCGAGGTCGGAGAAGTTCCGGGCGCCGAAGCCCACGGTGGCGGCGGCGAACTGCTCGTCGGCGTACGGCAGCGCCAGTGCGTTGGCCGCTTCGAAGCGCACCGCCGCCCCCGGCGGGGCGCCCTTCGTCCGGGCCACCGCCAGCATTCCCTCCGCGAAGTCGCAGCCGACCACCTCGCCGCCGGGCGCGACGCGGTCGGCCAGCGCCAGCGCCAGGTCACCGGTGCCGCACGCCACGTCGAGCGCCCGGTCACCCGGGCCGACCCCCGCCAGCTCGGCGGCGCGCCGGCGCCAGGTGTGGTGCAGCCCAGCGGTCATCACCGAGTTCATCCGGTCGTACAGCCGGGCGATGCGGTCGAACATCGCCTGCACCTGCGGCTCCTCGAGCGTGCCGGTGGAGCCGGCCGCGGGTGGTGCGGTCCCGGCGCTCAGGGCCACTGTCCGGACGCTACTGGAGGTCGGAGAGGAAGGTGACGAGGTTCTGGAATTTCGCCGGCGACTGCTGCGCCAGGTTGCGGAACGACGGCATCGGCGCTGTCGGGTTGCGCAGGGTCGAGGCGATGGCGCCCGGGCGGAGCATCGAGCCGATGTGGGTGAGCACCGGGCCCGGGCCGTTGTTGCCGTTCTCGCCGATCACGTGACAGCCGAGGCAACCCGACTGCCCGACGACGAGCTTGCCGGCGTTGAACGCCGGGAGCTGAGACGCGGTCAGGTAGGACGGGGGGGGCATGTCGACCGAGTTCGGTGAGCCGGTGTTCGCGCCGGAGTACGTCAGGTAGGCCATCGCCGCGATCACCGCCACGCCGGAGGCCAGCGCGATCGGCCGGCGGGTGATCAGCCGCTCCGGGCTGCGGTCGTAGAACGGCAGCAGGAACAGCAGGATCATGCAGATCGTCGGCACGCCGATCGTCGCCATCGGCGTGAACTTCGGCACCGTCTTCATGACCCGCAGGACCTCGAACAGGAAGAAGAAGTACCACTCGGGTCGCGGGACGTAGGTCGTCGTCGTCGGGTCGGCCTTCGGCCCCAGCTCCGCCCCGAACATCAGCGACAGGAAGATGATCACGAACATCACGATCACCGCCATCGCGGCGTCCTTGGCCACGATGTACGGGAAGAACGGCTTGCCCGAGTTCTTCAGGATCGAGTACTCGCGGAGGTAGGCCTCCTTCTCGGCCTGGTTCACGGCGCGTCCTCCCTAGACCTCGACCGTGTCCGGCTGGAGCTCGGACTGCGGGTCGGGATCGGGCTCCACCCGCAGCCACGGCGGAGCCGAGATGCCGAGCTTGGTGATCAGGTACAGATGAGCGCCGATCAGCGCGGCAATCGCCCCCGGTATGAGCAGCATGTGGATGGCGTAGAACCGCGACAGCGTCGTCGCGCCGAAGTCGGGCCCGGCTCTCAGGAAGTCGCTCAGGTAGGGACCGATGAACGGGCCGGTGCCGTTGATGTTCACGCCGACGATCGAGGCCCAGTACGCGCGCTGGTCGAACGGCAGCAGATAGCCGGTGAACGACATCGCCATGGTCAGGATGAGCAGCACGACGCCGATCACCCAGGTCAGCTCGCGCGGATACTTGTAGGCCCCGAAGAAGAACGTCCGCGCCATGTGCAGGAAGATGAGGATGACCATCACCGAGCTGCCCCACTTGTGCATGCCACGCACAAACTGGCCGAGGAACGCATCGTCGGTGATGTAGCGGATCGACTCGTAGGCGCCGCCGGAGGCGTCCGGGCGGTAGTACATGGCGAGGAAGACGCCGGTCACCGCCTGGGAGAGGAAGGCGAACATCGTCGCCGAGCCGAGCGTGTAGAACCAGTTGACGCCCCGCGGGACCTTGCGGAACAGCATCCAGCGCACGCCGCCGGAGAGCTGGGTGCGCTCGTCGATCCAGTCGACGACCGAGAGGCCGGCCTCGGCCGCCGTCTCCTGCGGGCTGAGCTGGCCGTTCCCCGAGCCGGGCCGACGCGGAGCCGGCTTGAGGATGCTCGGGATGGGGGGAGCGGGCAGGCGAGGCACGGAGTCAGTCCTTCGGGAGCACCGAGGTGGAGAAGCGCTTGGGGTAGAGGAACTGGCCGATCCCGTCCAGCGGCTCGCCCGGATCCCGTGGGGAGAAGCGCTGCAGCTCGGAGTTCACCGAGTAGCGCGGTCCGATCTGGACGAGATTCCCCTCCACCCGGGTGTAGAAGCGATCGAGCGGGCGGACCGGGGGCCCCCCGGCCACCATGCCGCGGAAGTCGTAGACGCCGCCGTGACACGGGCAGATGAAGCGGCCCGCGGCGGGAGTGAAGCGCACCGGACAGCCGAGGTGCATGCACCGGGACGACAGGGCGATGAACTGGTTGTACTGGTCGGCGTGCTCGGTGTCGATGGCCGGGTTGCGCTTGCGCACGTACGCGAGCGTCCGGCCGACCTCACCCACTCCAGGCTCGACGGTGAGCACCCGCGTGACGTAGGTGTCGTCCGGGAAGTCGGTCGTCTGGCCGATCGTCTGCCACGAGAACGGGACGCGGCTGAACAGCGGCCCGATGGCGAAGCCGAGCGCGGGCAGGGTGAACGCCGCCGCGCTGATCGCGCCCATCGAGTGCACGGAGGCGGTCATGAACCGGCGGCGGGTGACGGTCTCACCCTCGAACGACCCCGGCATGTTCCGGTCGGCCGTGTACTTGGACTTGGCTTGCTGGTGTCGGTCGGCCATCAGTTCAACAAGCTACTACAGGAATTTGAACGTCCTGTTGAGCTGCCCGTTAAAGGTTACCGTGCGTCCGGATCGGCCGCGCCTTCGGCCTCCTCCGTCGTCCGGCGGTCGTCGGCGGCACGGAGAAGTGCCTGCATCGCAGCCACATCCTCTCGGCGAGCGAGGTCCTGCGCGTGACGGAGTGCCAGGTCGCTGCCCCAGCCGATCGCCACCGCCCCCGCCGCCCAGATCGCCGCGACCAGGTCATCGGCCTGCCGCAGGTGGGCCTGGGCGAGCAACGAGATGAGCTCTCCGAGCTCGGCCACCGCCGCCAGGTCGCCGAGCGCGGCCAGCCGCTCGAGCCCGAGCGCGTACAGCCGGTCGCCGAGCAGCAGCGCCAGGTCCGGATCGTCGACCCGGACGAGCCGGGGGCGGCCGTAGTGGAGCAGCGAGCCCTCCAGGATGAGCTCCAGCAGCAGCTCGTAGGCGGCGCGGCGGCCCGCGGCGCGCGGTCCCGACGCCGCGACGGCCGGCGGGGCGGGCTCGGCCGGCTCGGGCGGCGGCGCGGGCGCCAGCGTCTCGGCGAACGGCTCGCCCTCAGCCCGCAGCGCCGTGTGCAGCGCGGCCAGGCTCATGAGCGGATGACCTCGAAGGCGTCCCGCGCCGCCGCGATGGTCTGGGCGACGTCGGCCTCGCTGTGGGCCAACGAGGGAAACCACGCCTCGTACGGAGAGGCGGGCGGGTAGACCCCCCGCTCGAGCAGCGCGCGGCACCAGGCGGCATAGGCGTCTCCGTCTCCGGCCGCCGCGGCGGCGTAGTCGGCCACCGGCGCCGCGGTGAAGAAGGGCGTCAGCAGCCCGGGCACGGACTGGACGTTCATCGGCACTCCGGCCTCCGCGGCCGCCTCGCGCAGGCCCGCCGCCAGTGCCTCGGTCGTCCGGGCCAGGCGGGCGTAGGCGGCGGAGTCGAGCAACTCGAGCGTCGCGCGGGCGGCCGCCACCGCCAGGGGATTGCCGGACAGCGTGCCGGCCTGGTAGACGTCCCCGGCGGGCGCCACCATCTCCATCAGCACGGGAGCGCCTCCGTACGCGGCGGCCGGCAGGCCCCCGCCGACGATCTTGCCGAGGATGGTCAAGTCGGGCAGGACCCCGCACCATTCCTGGGCTCCGCCGCGAGCCACCCGGAAGCCGGTGATGACCTCGTCGAACACGAGCAGCGCGCCGGTGCGGTCCGCCTGCTCGCGCAGGAGCTCGAGGAAGCCCGGGGCCGGGGGGACGACGCCCATGTTCGCCGGCACCGGCTCGGCCAGGATCGCCGCCAGCTCGTGCTGCTCGGCGGCCGCGCGGACCGCCGGGGGATCGTTCCACGGCACGATCACGGTGCCGGCCGCGGCGGCCGCCGGCACGCCGGGGGAGGCGGGGATGCCCTGGGTGGCCAGGCCGGAGCCCGCTCTGGGCGAGCAGTCCGTCGACGTGGCCGTGGTAGGCACCGGCGAACTTGAGGAGCTTCTCCCGGCCGGTGGCGGCCCGGGCGAGGCGGATCGCGCTCATCGCCGCCTCGGTGCCGGAGGAGACCATCCGCACCATCTCGACCGCCGGGACCCGCGCGGCTATCTCCTCGGCCAGCCGCACCTCTCCCGGCGTCGGCGCGCCGAAGCTCGTGCCGTCGGTGGCGGCCGAGGCGACCGCGTCGACCACCGCCGGATGGGCGTGGCCGGCGATCAGCGGCCCCCAGGAGCAGACCCAGTCGACGTACTCGTTGCCGTCGACGTCGTACAGGCGGGAGCCCTCGCCGCGGGCGATGAACAGCGGGTCGCGGCCGATCGACCGCATCGCGCGGACCGGCGAGTTGACCCCGCCGGGCATGACCTCGACCGCCTGGCCGTAGAGCTCGTGCGAGCGCTCGGTGCTCAGGTGGACGGGGCTCACTCAGACGCCGGCGTGCTGCCGCTCCCAGGCGTCGAACGCGCCGGTGAAGTACAGCAGGCGGATCTTCTTGAACTCGGTGGAGGAGTACAGGGTGGCTCGCTGGCTGATGCCGGTGTCGGCGGCGATCGAGTCAAGGATGGCGTCGCACTCCTCCTTCGAGCGGCCGTGGGCCATGGTGAACACGGAGTACGGCCAGTCGGCGTAGGTCGGCCGCTGATAGCAGTGGGAGATCCCCCGGAAGGCGGCCATCCGGCCGCCGATCTCGAGGATGCGATCCTCGGGCACCTGCCATACGCCCATCCCGTTGGCGCTGAAGCCGGCCCGGCGGTGGAACAGGATCGCCGCCACGCGGCGGAGCAACCGCCGCTCCACCATGCCGTTCAGGTGGTCGAGCAGCCGCTCGACCGGCACCCCCAGCTCGACCGCGGCGGGCCCGTAGGGCTCGGATACGACCGGCAGATCGCCCTGGGTGGCGCGGATCACCGCGACGTCGAAGTCGTCGTAGGGCTGGGGCTCGGTCTCCACCGGCGCAACGGCCTGCACCGCCTGGGCCAGCGCCTCGGTCCCCGCCTCCATCTCCAGGTCCATGCGGATCTTGAACAGCTTCAGCGTCGGGAGCTGACGGACCGATTCCGCCCCCGCCTCGCGGGCCAGGACCTCAAGCGTGCCGTCGAGGCCGAGCGCCGAGCCGGGCTCGGTGGCGATCGTGAACCAGATGTTGAACTCGTGGTTGCGCAGGTAGTTGTGCGAGACCCCCGGATGGGCGTTGATCACGTTCGCGGCGCGCCACGGGTGCTCCGGGTCGACCTTGGCCGCCACGAGCATCGAGGCGTAGCCGAGCGCCCGGGTGTCGAAGATCGGCGTGACCTGGCGGATGATGCGCTCGTCGATCAACCGCCGGACACGCGCCAGGACCTCGTCCTCGCCCACGCCCGCCTCGCCGGCCACGTGGGCGTACGGCCGGGCGAGGATGGGAAACCGGCCCTGCATCAGGTTGAGCAGCTTGCGGTCGAGATCGTCGAGCGGGATGGCGGCACCACCCTTGCGCTCCCGGAGCTTCGGTCCGAAGCCGGCACCCGATCGCTCGGGTGCCTGGTCCTCTACAGCCATCGCGCCGCCTCCTTGGCGTGGTAGGTGATGATGATGTCCGCGCCGGCCCGGCGGATCGCGGTCAGGCTCTCGAGCACCGCCGCCCGCTCGTCGAGGTATCCGGCGGCCGCGGCCGCTTTGAGCATGGCGTACTCGCCGCTGACGTTGTAGGCCGCGAGCGGGAGCCCGGTGGCGTCCTTGATCCGGCGCACGAGGTCGAGGTAGGGCAGGGCCGGTTTGACCATCAGGATGTCGGCGCCCTCCTCCACGTCGAGCAGCGCCTCGCGCACGGCCTCCCCGCCGTTTCCCGGATCCATCTGGTAGCTGCGGCGGTCACCGAACGCCGGCGCCGAGTCGGCCGCCTCGCGGAACGGGCCGTAGAAGGCGGAGGCGAACTTCGCCGAGTAGGCGAGGATCGGCGTCTCGCTGCACCCCTCCTCGTCGAGCGCGGCGCGCACCGCGCCGATCCGCCCGTCCATCATGTCGCTGGGGGCGACGAGGTCGGCGCCGGCGCGGGCGTGGGAGACCGCGGTGCGCGCGATCAGCTCGAGCGACGCGTCGTTGTCGATCGAGCCGTCCTGGCGCACCACCCCGCAGTGGCCATGGCTCGTGTACTCGCAGAGGCAGACGTCGGTGACGACAAGCAGCTCCGGATGGGCCTCCTTGATCGCCCGGACGGCGAGCTGGACGACGCCCTCCGCATCCCAGGCGCCCGAGCCGACGTCGTCCTTCTCGGCCGGCAGTCCGAACAGGAGCACGGCGGGGATGCCGAGGGCGGCCGCCTCGCCGGCCTCCGCCACCGCGTGCTGGATCGACAGGCGGTCGACGCCCGGCATCGCGGGGATCGGCTCCCGGCGGTCGATCCCGTGCGCCACGAACATCGGGAGGACGAAGTCGGCCGGCTCCAGGCGGGTCTCCCGCACCAGGCCACGCAGCGCGTGCGTGGCGCGCAGGCGCCGCAGGCGGGTCTGGGGGAAGGCCATCGGTGCGTTCGATGGTACCCCCGCTAGCCTGTGCTCCGAGATGGCCGATCTAGAGCGACGCGGCAGCTACACCCCCCGTCGGGTGCGCGAGCAGCGCGCCTTCCGGCTGATGGTCACCGGCGGCACTGCCGGAGTGATCGGCGTCGTCGGGCTCGTGCTGGCGATCGCCGGCGTGACGAGCGCCGGGTGGCCGATCATCGCGTTGCTCCTCGCCGCGGTGTGCCTGGTCGCCTTCCGGGCCACCGTGCGCCGCTGAGCGCTCGCTCAGCCCGCGTGACGATCAGCGGCCGGCGAAGCGGCGCAGTGCCAGCCGGGCCACCGCCCAGAACGCCACCGCCAGCACCGCCAGATGCAGGAGCGGAAGGCCGACTCCCGGACCGGCGCCGCTGAACGCATTCGACAATCCGCTCAGGGCAGCGCGGAACGGGAACACGAACGACACGACGTCGAGCACCGCCTGCAGGCCGCCGCTGACCGCGCTCCCCGGCACCAGGGCGACGAAGGCCACCGGCAGGGCGACGGCAAAGCCGAGCAGCGAGGCGACGCTCACCTCCCGCGCCACCGCCCCGACGGCTACGCCGAGCCCTCCGAACGCGATGGCGCCGGCCGCCAGCACGATGATCCACAGCGGCAGCCGACTCCAGCTGAGGTGGACGAACAACCCGAGCAGCAGCGACATGACGAGCGTCACCGCGCCGGCACAGCCGCCGGCCAGGATCACCTTGCCCCACAGCAGGCGGCCCGGGGAGACGAGCCCGCGCACGAGCCGTGCGTAGGCGTTCTCCGAGCGCTCGAGTGCGAGCATCGCCGCCGCCAGTAGCACGGTCACGAACATCAGGCTGAACACGACCGCGATCGCTGCCGCGTACGTGTCGGTCGGAGTGGTGCGGCCGGCGAGCTCGGTCTGGACGACGGTCAGCGGGTTGCCGATCGAGCCGAGGACCGGTGCGGCGAAGCCGAGCCCGTCGATCGCCAGCTTGGCGAAGTTGATCACCCGCTGCAGCCGTGCCCTGAGTGGCGAGGGGTTCGGCAGCGCGGCCTTCGTGCCGATGAGGATGTTCTTCGCGCTCTGCAGTCCGAGCAGCGTGACGCTCTGACCGAGAACCTGGACCGTCCCGCCGTTCAGCACCTGCCGGAGGTCGCCCGTCGCCACGGCGAGCACCTGCTTGGAGACCGCCTGCTCCACCTGGTTGAGCCGGCCGCCGATCGCGCTCTGGACGAACTGGCGCTCGAGCGGATCCTTCGTGTTCAGGTACAGCTCCACCGTTGGCGTGCCGACACCGCTGGCGATCAGGCTCTGGATCTGGCTGACGATGTCGCCGGGGACGACGATCGCCGCCAGCGCCTCGCCGTCGCGCACCTTGGCGATCGCGGCCGCTTGCGAGCTGACCTTGATCGGGTCGATCGACGCGTAGAGCTCCGCGGCGTACTTGGCCACGTCGATCCGCTGGTTGCCGATGGTGATCGCGCCGTGACCAACCGGCACCTCGCTGTAGAAGGCGACCTTCGGCTTGCCCGGCGGGCTCGAGAGTGCGAAGCCGATCAACAGGGCGATCACCACCGGATACGCGACGAGCAGCGACACCAGCAGCGGCGAGCGCCGGAGGATCTGGAGGTCCTTGCGCAGCAGCCAGCGCACCGGCGGGCCCTCAGTGGCCCCGCGCGTGCAGGAAGCGGACGAACGCCTCCTCGAAGTCGTGCCGGCTCTCGTCGCCGACCGTGCGCTCGAGCTCGCCCGGGGTGCCGGTGAACAGCAGCTCGCCATCGACCAGCACGAGCACTCGATCGGCGTAGCGCTCGACCTCGGCGACGTTGTGCGTCGTGAACACCACCGTCGTGCCCCGGCCGGCCAGGGTGGCGATGAACTCCCACAGCCGCTCGCGCTGGCGCGGGTCGAGCGAGGCGCTCGGCTCGTCGAGCAGCACCGCGGCGGGCTCACGCAAGAGGCCGATGGCGATGTTCACCCGCTGCTGGTTACCGCCGGACAGCCGGCCCACCGGCTCGCCGGCCCGGTCGGCGAGGCCGGTCTGCTCGAGCATCCGCTCCACCGCGGCCGCCGGGTCGGCCAGCCGTTCCAGGCGGGCGAACAGCTCGAGGTTCTCGCGCACCGAGAGCTTGGCGTACAGCGCCGGCTGTTGGGGCACCCAGCCGACGGCGTCGGCCACCGTGCGCACGGTGCCCGCCGCCGGCACCAGGACTCCGGCGAGAATCGAGAGCAGCGTCGTCTTGCCGGCGCCGTTCGGTCCCACGATCGCCGCCAGCTCCCCGGGCGCCAGGGCGAAGCTGACCCCGCGCAGGGCCGGGCGCTCCCCATAGCGGTGGGTCACCTCGCGGACCTCGACCGTCGGAGCCTGAAGGGAGACGGTCCTCACCGGCCCGCCAGGCTACCCGGCTCCCCGGCCCGGGTCTCCAGCTCGGCGCCGCAGGCCGGGCAGCTGCCTGGTTCGCCGGGCGGCGGGGGGGGCTCGCCGGGGGCGAGCACCGCCCATGGCTCGAGCACCAGGTGGCGGCGGAGGTACAGCACGGTCTGGCGCAGGACCGCCGCGACCGGCAGCGCCAGCAGCGCCCCGACGATCCCGTACAGCTGATAGCCGATGAGCAGGCCGAGGATGATGAGGATCGGGTTGATCCGCAGGGAGAGCCGGAACACCTGCGGCGCGACGAGGTGCCCCTCGAGCTGCTGGAGGGCGACGAACAGCAGCACGAGCCACACCGCGCTGATCGGGTTGGCGAACAGGGCGACGATGATCGGCGGCGCGGCCCCGAGGATCGGTCCGATGTACGGGATGAACTCCATCAGCGCGTAGAAGACACCGAAGAACACGGCGTAGCTCCGCCCGTCGGGAAAGATCCCGACGAGGCCGAAGATCCACAGGGAGAGGGCCGCGCTCGACCCCATGACCAGGCTGAACGTGATCTGGCCGCGGACGTACCCGAACACCGCCTGCTGGACGAGCAGCGGGAAGTCGTCCTCCGGGGTCCCGTTGCCGGCCGGCATCATTCGCCGCACGAGCCCTCCGATCTCGCGCCCGTACACCAGCAGGTAGATCGACAGCACGAGCACGAGCACGAGATCGAACGAGAACGTGACGATCTGGGTCAAGAGGTCACGGGAGAAGGAGACGATGTCTCCCGAGCGCTTCAGCAGCGTCTTCTGCAACGTCTGGAGCGCGGTCTCCCCCTGGCGCTGGACGTGGATCTTGATCCCGTGCTTGTCCAGGAAGTTCTGGAGCTGGTGGAGGTCCTTGTTGGCCTGGTTGACGAGATGCGGGACGTCCGTCTGGAAGCGGCTGACCTGGGTCGAGATGGGGCTCGAGAGCAGGACGCCGAGGCCGACGAGGATCCCGATCCCGCCGACATAGACGATGACGATGGCCAACCCGCGGGGAACGCGCCGACCCTCGATGGTCTGCACCAGCGGGTTGAGCATGAGCGCGATCGTCGCCGCCGACAGCAGGATGAGGAGCACCGGGCCGGCGGCGCGGGCCAGCGCCCACAGGGCGAGCAGGGCGATCGGCAGCAGGACGAGCTGGACCCAGCGGGGAACGACCACCGGCGGGGCGCCGGGGGGCTCGTAGCCCGGGCGCGGCGGGAGGTCGGTGGGATCGCCGTCCGGCGGATGCTCCGGATCGGCGCGCGGCGCGCCACCCGGCTCCCCGCCCGTGCCGGGCGGGTGGCGCCGGCGACGGATCGCTCGTGTCGGCGTCCAGGCCATCGAGGTGGAAGTATGCGCCGCGTCACCGATGGCGACTCCGGCAATCAGCATCCTGTTCGTGGGCGACATCGTCGGCGGGATCGGACGCCGGACGCTGCTCGGCCTGCTCCCGACCCTGCGAGAGCGCCACGATCCGACCTTCCTCGTCGTCAACGGCGAGAACGCCGCGGGCGGCATCGGGATCACGCCGAAGATCGCCGACGGACTGTTCGCCGCCGGCGTGGACGTCATCACGCTCGGCAACCACACCTACCGACACCGCGAGGTGTACGCCTACCTCGACCGCGAGCCCCGGATCGTCCGGCCGGTCAACTTCCTCGCCTCACAGCCCGGCCACGGCAGCTGCGTGGTGGAGCACGACGGGGTGCGGCTGGGGGTGATCTCGGTCTCGGGCAACCTGTTCATGAACGCAGGCCGTCCCGCCTTTCCAGAGGTCGACGCCGCGCTCGCCGGCCTGCGCGACCGAGTCGATCACGTCCTCGTCGACGTGCACGCCGAGGCGACGAGCGAGAAGGTGGGGATGGGCTGGCACCTCGACGGGCGCGTCTCCGCGGTGGTCGGCACGCACACCCACGTCCCGACGGCGGACGCCCGCGTCCTGCCCGGCGGGACCGCCTACATCTCCGACGTCGGCATGACGGGGGCCCGGGGCGGGGTGATCGGGGTCAAGCGGGAGCAGGCGCTCCAATCGATGATCACGCGCATGCCGGTCAAGTTCGAGACCTCGGAGGACGACCCGTGGCTCGATGCGGTACTGATCCGGACCGGCGAGGCGCCGCTGCGGGCGGCGTCGATCGAGCAGGTGCTGCTGCCGGCGGCGTAGCCGGCGCGCCCAGCTCCATCGCCACCAGCACGAGGGGCAGGAACCACGGGATGTACAGGTAGAACCAGTGGGTCAGCCCGAGCTGGAGCGCGATCAGGATCGCCGCCCCCATCGCCGTCACCGACGCCAGGGTCCGCCGGCGAGGGATCCAGAAGCCGGCCACCGCCAGGGCGAGTGCCCCGCCCTGGACCAGCCGCTGGACGAAGCCGAGGCCGCCCCACAGGCCCCACACCGAGAACGGTGAATCGCGATCCGCCTGGTAGGCGATCGTGTGCCGCCAGAACGTGGGCAGCTCGTCGCCGCCGCCCAACAGCACCGGGAGCATCACGACCACGGTGGCCGAGGCGAACGCGCCCGCGAAGGCGGCCAGCGGCCGGGGACGAGCCCGGGAGTCGAGACCCCGCCACAAGAGGGGGGCGAGGGCGAGCGGGGCGAACTTCGTCAGCCCCGCCAGGGCGGCGGCGGCACCTCGGGCCGGGGCCCGCCGCACGACGAGCAACGCCACCACGACGAGCAGCGCCACGAGGCCATCGTTCGAGTTGGACTCCAGGGCGTAGGCGGTGAACGGGCACGCCGCCCACAGGTAGGCCAGGCGCACGCCGGCGTCCGGGCCGCGGATCAGCCGGCCGAGGAGGAACAGGCCGACCAGCGTGAGCAGGTCGAATGCGACCGCCGCCCCGTGGGCGGCCGGCAGGTCGTCCCAGGTCCCGCTCCAGCCGGACACCGCCCGGAACGGCACGTAGGCCAGGTAGTTCGCCGGCCCGTAGGTGTCGCCGGAGCGGATCGAGACGGGCCAGCCGCCGTACAGCGGGCGACCGTGGACGATCCGGTCGGCCCCCACGACCCCGGCATAGCCCACGTCGATCACGTTCGAGTCGACGGCGTTCAGCGCGACCCGGAAGGCGACGAGGAACAGCAGCCCGACGACGAGCCAGCGTGGCGGCACCAGGAACGCGGTGGGAGTCCTCTGGCGGTCCCGGCCGGCGGCCAGGCGAAGCATCCGCACCAGGAGGTAGAGCAGGGGCGGATAGGCGAGCGGCACCGACAGACCGATCCGGCCATGGTCGAAGAAGGCGAGCGAGACCGAGAAGGCGAGCAGGACGAGGGCGTCGAGCTGGAGCAGGCCGAACTCACGGCGACGGCGAGGGAGCGCGGCGGCGGCGAAGGCCACGCACAGCCCGAGCCACACGTACCAGTCCGTGAGGTGGCGTCCGAACGCCCCCGGATAGCCGCGGGCCATCGTCCACGCGACCTGAAAGCCCGTCCAGGCCTCGGTCACCCGCCCGGTCCGGTCGCTCAGGTAGGCGAGGGCGAGCTCCCGCCCGTGGGTGCCGGGGGTGAACCAGCTCACCTGCCAGCCCGCCGCGCCGCGGGTGTAGACGTAGGCCCGCAGCGTGGGGTGGCGGCGGAGCTCGCCGGCGATCACCGGAGCCCGAGCGGCGATCCGCCGGATCGCATCGCCGCTCAGGCGGTACCCGGGCGGCGGCGTGAACGGATCGGCGTCGAGCACGGGGGCGGTCGGCGCCGGGGAGGCGACGGCGGCGTGGGCCGAGGTCCCGGCCAACGGGACCGCCAGCAGCAGGCCGAGCAGGAGTGTGCGAAGCGGACGCCGCGCCGCTACGCGCGGAAGCTCCACAGCTTCTGTCCCACGAAGGACAGCGGCGTGGCGGCGGCGACCGCGACGGCCTGCGCCAGCACCTTGCTCGTCCCGGCCCCGTCGACCAGTGCGATCAGGATCACGTAGCTGAACGCATAGGCGAGCAGGGAGACGGTGAAGAAGCGAGCGCCCTGGTGCACCGGGTGGGCGTGACGGGCGTCGAACGTCCAGTGGCGGTTGAGCCAGAAGTTGCTGGCCACCGAGACGAGGAAGGCCAGCACCGAGGCGATTCGGTAGTCGACCCCCATCAGGTGGATCCCGGCGGTGAACACCGCGAGGTTGATGACGTAGCCGCTGGCGCCGACCGCGCCGAAGCGGATCAGCTGCAGCCAGTTGGCCGGGTGGCGCACCCCGGCGCGGATGCGAACGTGGTACGGCCGCACGCTCGGCGGCTGGCGGAGATCCACGGCCTGGACGAACTCGTCGGACATCGAGGGGTGAATCTATCGATGGTCCGTCGGATCGGCGTAAGACGCCGGATCATTAACCGGTCCCTAACTCTCGATTCCGAAGTGCGCCCGGCAGAGGGGCGCCACGTCGCGCAGCGTCCACTGGGCGCGGACGTCGCGCGAATCCGGGCCGGTACCGCACCAGAGCAGCGCGCCGTCCGAGTCGGAGTGGTGGAGCGAGCCGTGGCTGCCCCCGCCGACGTGGTCGGCGCCACCCCAGTCGACGAACTCGTAGCCGGGCGCCGCCGAGAGCAGGACGTCGCCGGCCGTGGCGCAGTCGAGGGCCGACCAGGCGCGGCACAGGGCATCGGGATATTCCTCGCTCAGGAACCGGCCATCCTGCACCCGGGCCGCGAGGACGTCGAGGTCGCCTTCGACCTCCCACCCCTCGTCCCGGAGATCCCGCAGCTCGCCGCCGGGGGCGAAGCGCAACTCGCCTCGTTCGGCGGCGATCACCGCCTCCGCACCCTCACGCCACATGACGAGGTCAACCCCTTCCATTCCCGTGGTCACCTCAACGGACCGTCGCACGAGCTCGTCCCGGCGGTCGGGATCGAGCGCGTACACCATCGCCGAGCGCTGGGCGAGGCTCAGCGCCAGCTCGCCGCCGCCGGCGCGGGGGCCACCCGGTGCCGCCACCGTGAAGTCCTCGAACGCCCGGTCGAGCCGGATCCGATCCTCCACCGCGGCCTGGGAGTGGTCGGAGGTGACGATCACCGCGTACGTGTCCAGGAACGCATCCGGGCCACCGGCCGCGTGCATCAGCCGCTCGAGCTGCCGGTCGGCGGCGGCGATCGAGGTCACCTGCGCATGCGGACCGTTGCGGTGCGAGTACGCGTCGTTGTCGGGCAGCGAGAAGAGCAGGAAGTCGAACAGGTCGTGCTCGACGAGGTAGGCCCCGACGCATCCGGTGTGCTGGTCGCGGATCCCGGGCATCCCGAGCTGGCCGCGGCAGCCGGTGCGGCGGCTGGCGTAGATGTCGGCGTAGAACAGCTCCTGGGGGCCGTCGATCGTGCGCCGGAACAGGGTCGAGGTGACGATCCGGGCCAGCGCCGTGTCCTGGGCCACCTCGTGCGGGTGGCGGCCGCGATAGATCAGGTAGGTGGTGCCGGCGGTCCGCACGCCGACGTCGTCGAGTGACTCGAACACGGTGTCGACGTCGGGGGACAGGTGCTCGGCGTTCATCCGGTAGACGGTGTCGGTCAGCGAGCGGTACACCCCGGCCTGGCGACTGGCCGAGAAGCTCGAGCCGTACTCGACGTAGCGCGCCTCCTCGCGGTGGTACCAGTTCATGCTCGGGATGAGGTGGCGATCTGGGCCGGCGCCGGTGGTGATCGACGCCGCGCACACCGGCGTCACGGATGGGAAGGCGGCGGCACAGTCGTCCACGTAGACGCCCTCCGCACGGATCCGCGCCAGCGCCGGCGCCCGGCCGGAGGCGATCGCCCGCTCGAGCATCGCCGGCTTCAAGGCGTCGATGACGACCAGGACGAGCTTCTTCGCGCTCACCGGAGGATCCGCAGGCCCGCGTACTTCTGGTCCCGGCGCCGGCGGCCGGCCAGGAGCAGCCACACCAACCCGGCCAGGGCGATCGGCCCCACCGGGGGGGCGAGGACGGAGAGGACGGCGACCAGCACCGCCAGGCCCTCGGCGTACAGCGGGACGGCGGCGGCGGCCTCGGCGTCGAGCCGGCCGCGCACGCGGGCGAACAGCGGCCGGGTGGCGAGCACGCCGACGAGCGCGCAGGCGATCCCGCCGATCACCCCGGGCCAGGCGGTGTAGTGGCCCCGGGCCAGGGCCCCGGCGAACAGGAGCGCGCCGAGCGCGAACGCGCAGGCCGCCAGGACGAGCGAGGCCGGGCCGGCCTCCAGCCGGGCGTGGCCGAACCGTCGTTCGAGCAGCGCCAGCGCGATGGCGAGGATCACGAGGCCGAGCAGGAACGGCGCGCTCTGGAGGAACGACAGCTTCGTATGGGCGAAGTGGATCTCGACGTCGCCCGAGGCCAGGGCCCCGGCGGCGAGCGCGGGCAGGAAGGGCCGGATGCCGACCGCCGCGGCGATCCCGATGCCCTGGAAGATGTCGAAGACGAGGTGCACTGAGGCGTTGGCGCCGGGCGCGCGGGAGCCGCCCGGTAGAGTCAGGCGGCGTGACGATAGTCGAGAGGGCCCTGTGAGCCACGGCTCCGGACGCTCCGGGTCGCGCGCACGCTCCACCGTCCGGGACATCGAACGCTACGCCGCGCTGTTCGCGCAGCGCACGAACGTGATGAAGTCCTCCGCGATGCGGGACCTGATGGCGTTGACCGAGCGCCACGACGTCATCTCGCTGGCCGGCGGGATGCCCGACACCTCGACGTTCCCCCCGCATTCCTACGCCTCGCTGATGGGCGCGGTGGCCGCCGAATCCTGCGCCCGGGCGCTCCAGTACGGGCCGACGGAGGGGCTCGGGGTGGTCAAGGCCTGCATCGGCCAGGTGATGGCGGCCGAGGAGATGACGGTCGATCCGGACGAGGTGCTCGTCACCACGGGTGGCCAGCAGGTGATCGACCTCGTCTGCAAGACGCTGCTCGATCCCGGCGACGTCGTCGTGTGCGAGGCGCCGACGTACCCCGGGGCGGTGCCGACGTTCAGCGCCTACCAGGCGGACGTCGTCCAGGTGACGCTCGACCGCGACGGCATGCGGATCGACGAGCTGCGGGAGACGCTGGTGGGGCTCGAGCGGGCCGGGCGGCGACCGAAGTTCATCTACACGGTGCCGAACTTCCACAACCCGGCCGGGGTGACGATGTCGCTCGAGCGCCGGCGGGAGCTGGTGGCGCTGGCCGCCGAGCGCGAGCTGCTCGTGCTGGAGGACAACCCGTACGGGCTGCTCCGCTACGAGGGGGACCCGCTGCCCACCCTGCGCTCGCTCGACGACGAGTTCGTCATCTACGCCGGCACGTTCTCCAAGATCCTCTCCCCGGGAGTGCGGCTCGGCTGGGCGGTCGCGCCGGCGCCGGTGCTGGCCAAGATGAACATCGGCAAGCAGGCCTCCGACCTCTGCTCGTCGTCGATCTCGCAGTACTTCGTCTCGGCCTACTTCGACTCCGGACCGTGGGAGGACTACGTCCGGTCACTGATCGAGATCTACCGGCGACGCCGCGACGTGATGCTCGACGCGTTGGCCGAGCACCTGCCCCGGGAGGCGCACTGGACCCACCCGGCCGGCGGCCTGTTCATCTGGGCCACGCTCCCCGGCTACCTGGACACCACCGACCTGCTGGCCCGTGCCCTCGAGGCGCGGGTGGCGTTCGTCCCCGGGCGCGCCGCCTACGTCGACGGCCGGGGCGGCAACGAGCTGCGGCTGAATTTCTCCGGCGTGGCGGAGGCCGAGATCCGGGAGGGCGTGCGGCGGATCGGCGAGGTGGTGCACGAGGGGGTCGAGCTGTACGGCACGCTGACCGGGGCACCCCGTCCCGCCCCCCGGCGCGAGCCACGACAGGCGCCGCCCGAGGCGCCCGTGCCCCCGGCGCAGGTCGTGCCGCTGCGCCGCAAGCGGGCGTGAGCAACGTCGTCGTCCTCAAGGGCGGCCGCTCGCTGGAACGCCAGGTCTCGCTGAAGTCCGGGGCCCGCGTGCAGGATGCGCTCGAGCGACTCGGCCACGCGGTCACCGGGCTCGACGTCGGCGGGGAGCTGGTGGCCGAGCTCGAGCGGGCGGCGCCCGACGTGGTGTTCGTCGCCCTGCACGGCCGCGGGGGCGAGGATGGGACGGTGCAGGAGCTGCTCGAGCTGCTCGGCATTCCGCACACCGGATCGGGCGTGTCGGCCTGCATCCGCGCTTCGGACAAGGTGCTGGCCAAGCACGCCATGCGCGACGCCGGCATCGCCACGCCCGACTTCTACGCGTTCAGCGAGACGGCGTTCAAGGAGCTCGGAGCGGCGGCGGCGCTGCCGGTCATCGAGGCCCGCCTGCGGTTCCCGATCGTCGTCAAGCCGGCCAGCCAGGGCTCGGCGCTCGGCATCAAGTTCGCTCGCCGGCCCCTCGACGTGCCGACGGCCCTGATCGCCGCCTTCTCCTACGACCGCAAGGTGCTGCTCGAGCGCCACATCGCGGGCCGCGAGCTCGCCGTCTCGCTGCTCGACCGTGGAGACGAGCCGCAGGTTCTCCCGATCGTCGAGGCGCTCCCCCAGCAGGAGGACTTCTACGACTTCGAGAGCCGGTACGAGATCGGCCGCACCCGCTTCGTCTGCCCGGCCGAACTCGATGGCGCGGTGGCCGAGCGGGCGGGGACGATCGCGCTGGAGGTCTACCGGCTGCTCGGCTGCCGCGGCTTCGCTCGGGTCGACCTGATGCTGGACCCGGCCGATGGCGAGCTGTACGTTCTGGAGCTCAACCCGATCCCCGGCCTGACCGAGACGAGCCTCCTGCCCCAGGCGGCCGAGGCGGCTGGGGTCGGCTTCGACGAGCTGATCGAGCGGATCCTGGCCGCGGCCGCGTAGGCATGCACATCGAGACCCAGCGGGAGATCCTGCGCCGGTTCTTCGCCCTGCGGGCGGGGCACTCGACGACGCTCGCGCCGACGGTGATGCGCCAGCGCGCGTCGGTCTACTTCGATCCCGACCGCCTGCGAGCCGAGACCACCCGGCTGTTCCGCGGCCGCCCGCTGCTCGCCGCCCTGTCGGCCGACCTGCCGGACACCGGCGACTGCGTGGCCCGCGAGGTGGCGGGCGTTCCGCTCCTGCTGACCCGCGGCGAGGACGCCGAGGTACGGGCGTTCCTGAACATCTGCCGCCACCGCGGGGGGCGGGTGTTCACCGGCCGAGGCAGACCCGGGCGGGCGCTGAAGTGCCCGTATCACTCCTGGGCCTACGACCTGAACGGCGAGCTGCTCGGCCAGCCGCTGGCGCGCGACGCGTTCGCCGAGCTCGACCGCCGCGAGTTCGGGCTGGTGCCGGTCGGCGTCGCCGAACGCTACGGGGTGATCTGGGTGTCACTCGGCGGCGCGGGCGCCACCGCGATCGACGTCGAGCACGAGCTGGCCGGCCTCGGCCCGGAGATCGCCGCCTACGACTTCGCCGGCTGGCACCGGCTCGGTGAGCGGGAGGGGTGCTTCGACGCGAACTGGAAGCTCATCCACGACACGTTCCTCGAGAGCTACCACGTCTTCTCCCTGCACCGGAACACGCTGGCCCCGGACATGCTCTCCAGCCCGCTCGTCTCCGATGACTTCGGTCCGCACACCCGCGCGGTCGTCATGCGCAAGGAGGTGACGCGGCTGCTCGAGCGGCCCGAGTCCGAGTGGGAGCTGCGGCCGTTCGGCTCGATCGTCTACGTGCTGTTCCCCACGGTGGCGATCAACCTGCCGATGAGCGGCCACGCCGAGCTGTGGGACATGTATCCGGAGCCGGAGGACCCCCACCGAACGCGCGTCACGGTCCGCTTCTACGCGCCGCGGGCGCCCGCCGACCCCGACGAGCAGGCGTTCTGGGAGGCGAACATCCGCTTCACCACCAAGGTCGTGTTCGAGGAGGACTTCGGCCAGCAGCAGGACATCCATCGGTCGCTGCGCACCGGACTGCTCCCCGAGGTCGTCTACGGACGCAACGAGCCGGCCCTCATCCACTTCCACCGCGAGGTGGAGCGAGCGCTCGGCGCCGACGCGCGGCCGGCCAACGTCGTCTCGCTCGGCGAGCGCTGAGTCGCCGAGCCGCCCCGGCTCGGCTCGGCCCTCACTCCCCGGCGAAGTCCTCCGGGCTGACCTGGTCGAGGAAATCCTTGAACTTCTCGACGACCTCCTCGGTGTCCTCCACCTCGTGCTCGAACTCGATCGCCGACTCCGCAATCACCTCGTCGGCGGCGAAGATCGGCGCCCCGGACCGCACCGCCAGGGCGAGGGCATCACTCGGCCGGGAGTCGATCTCCAGATCGCGGCCCCCGGCGCGGAGGCTGATCGAGGCGTAGAAGGTGTTCTCCCGCAGCTCGGTGACCGCGACCCGGGTGCACTCCACCTCGAGCTCTCCGAGCATGTCCGAGACGAGGTCGTGGGTCATCGGCCGCGGCGTCGAGGCGCCCTGGAGCTTCATGAGGATCGCCGCCGCCTCCGGATGGCCGATCCAGATCGGCAGGAACTTGTTGCTCTCGACGGTCTTCAGCAGCACGATCGGCTGCTTGCCGACCATGTCGAAGCTGACACCGTAGATGACCATCTCCTGCACGGGCGCGACGCAGTATAAGGTCGCACCTGGGCGCAACCGGCGGCGGCCGCCGCCGCCCCAGCCGCCGATCGCGGGCCACCGTTCGGCCTCGGAGGATAAGGGTCTGCTAAGACCGAGTTGCCATTTGGGCCGGGTGGGGTAATCCTGTGCGAGTTCGGCTCACGGGCGGAAAGGGTCTCGCCCCGTGAGCCTACGCAGTGTGCGGCCGGGCCGAGGCGGCCGCGCCTGGAGCGAACGATCGAGATCTCAGTCTGCGCATGTGCGATTGGCGTGCGCGAACTGGTATACTTCGATACCTATCGAACGACGAGATTTGGAGCACCCCCTGAGCAGCTTTGACACCCATGGTCGCGACGGCGCGCAGCGCGCGCGCGGCGCCCGGCACCAGACCAACCAGACCACGCGCCCGGCGGCCGCCGGCGGGCGAGCGGGCAGCGCGAACCGGCGGCAGACGCGACGGCAGGCCGCGCACGCCGGCCTGCTCGCCCAGGAGGCGGTGGCGAGCGTCGGCACCGATTCGCTCGACCTGTTCCTGCGCCGGGCGCGGGCCCATCCGCTGCTGACCGCCGCAGAGGAGATCGAGCTCTCGCAGCGGATCGAGCGGGGCGATCTCGCCGCCAAGGACCGCATGATCAACGCCAACCTCCGGCTGGTCGTGGCGCAGGCGCGTCGTTACCAGGGCCATGGCCTGCCGATGGAGGACCTCGTCCAGGAGGGCATGCTCGGACTCATCCGCGCGGTCGAGAAGTTCGACTGGCGCAAGGGGTTCAAGTTCTCCACCTACGGGACGCTGTGGATTCGCCAGGCGATCCAGCGCGGCCTGCAGAACCACGGCCGGACGATCCGGGTGCCGGTTCACGTCGCCCAGCGCCAGGTCAAGGTGCGCAAGATCGAGAGCGAGCTGAACACGCGCCTGGGCCGTGAGCCGACCGACGAGGAGATCGCCGAGGCGGCCGAGCTGACCGCCGACGAGGTCGCCGAGCTGCGCGAGCTGAGCCGCGGCCTGGCCAGCCTCGACCAGCCGGTCGGCGAGGACGGCGAGACCGCCCTGGGCGACCTGCTCGCCTCCGAGCGGCCCGAGCCGTTGGAGGAGGTGGCCCGCGGCCAGCGCGAGCAGCAGGTCGGCGCCGCCGTCGAGGGTCTGCCGGAGGACGAGCGCAACGTCATCCGCCTGCGCTTCGGCCTGGCCGGCGTCGAGCCGCTCAGCCTCCGCCAGACCGGCACCGAGCTGGGCATCACGATGGATCAGGCCCGGCGGCTCGAGGAATCTGGGTTGCGGCGGCTGGCCTCCGGCGGGTCGCTCGACTCGCTGCGCAGCGCCGCCTGACGAGCCTGCGCGGACCGGGACGGCACCCGCCAGGGGCCGTCCCGCTCAGCCGGTGACGGTGATCGTCCCCTTCATGAACGGGTGGAACTGGCAGATGTAGCTGTACGTCCCCGGCTTGACCAGCGTGACCGTGGCCGAGCCCCCACCCGCCTTGAGCGTCCCGGTGTCGAAGCCCGGTGTTCCGCTGGCGGTCGCCGTGTGGGCGGTGGCGTCGTGGTTGACGAACGTCACCTTGGTCCCGGACTTGACGGTCAGCGTCGCCGGCCCGTAGGCGTAGTTGGCGATCGACACCGTCGTCGTCCCGGCCGCCGGTGCATGGCCGGCGGCCGGCGCAGCCGAGCTCGCCTGGCTGGTGGACGGGCTGCTCGCTGTGTGCGTGCTGCTGGCGCCACAGCCGCTGCCGGTGAGCGCGGCCGCCAGCACCGCCGCTGTGCAGGTGCGAGTGGTTCTCATGCTCCGTTCCTACGGCGGCGCCGAAACGGCGGATCACAGTGATCCGTCCGACTGCAGGGGCCGTAGAGGACCACGAGCCGAGGCACAGACCCCGGCGATCCCTGCGGAAGGAGATTCGATGAGCGAGACCACCACCCCGGCCGAGCCACCGACCGACGGCGCGGTGATGGAGCTGACGCGCGACGATGTGGCGCGCAAGCGGTTCCTGAAGATGGCCGGACGGACGATGGGCTCGGCCGCCGCGGCGAGTTCGCTCGCCGCCTTCGTCGCCGCCTGTGGGAGCAGCTCGAAGAAGAGCAGCTCGACCAGCAACAGCACGGCGGCATCGGCCTCGACCTCGTCGGCGATGAGCTCGTCGGCCGCGGGCGGCGACCTGGCCATCGTCAACTACGCGCTGACCCTCGAGTACCTCGAGGACCAGTTCTACGCCAAGGTCATCAAGAGCGGCCTGTTCTCCGGCGCGAACCTCACCGTCATCAAGACGTTCGGCGCCGAGGAGCATCAGCACGTGCTGGCGCTGCACAAGGTGGCGATGAGCCTCGGGACCCCGGCCGCCAAGCCGGTCGGCAAGTTCCCGCTGACGAGCGCTGCGGCGGTGACGAAGCTCGCCGCCACGGTCGAGAACCTCGGCGCGGCCGCGTACCTCGGACAGGCGGCGAACATCCAGAGCAAGGAGATCCTCGCCGCGGCGCTGGCCATCCACACCGTCGAGGCGCGCCACGCGGCGACGCTGAACGGCGTGCTCGGTCAGGACGTCACCCCGGACGGTGCGTTCGCCAAGCCCGCGAACATGGCGACGGTCCTGGCCGCCGTCAAGCCGTTCATCGCCTGATGACCACTCCGAACAAGGGAACGAAGACCATGTCTCAAACACCTGTCAACCCGGAGCTGGCCGGCGTCGAGGTGCACGGCGTCAGCCGCGCGAGCTTCCTGCTGCGCGGGGCGCTGACCGCCGGCGCCGCCCTCGGCGCCACCGCCGTCGGACCCTGGGTGTCCGGCGCCCTGGCCCAGAGCAGCAGCACCGACGTCGACATCCTCAACTTCGCGCTGACGCTCGAATACCTGGAGACGAACTTCTACCAGGTGAAGGGCAAGGCGGTGGGGCTGAGCGGCGCCGCGCGCAGACTGGCCACGGAGTTCGGGGCCGAGGAGGCCGAGCACGTCGCCGCGCTGACCAAGGCGGTCACGGCGGCCGGCGGCACGCCGGCCAAGATGCCGAGGTTCGTGTTCCCGGTCACCAACCAGGCCGGCTTCCTGAAGCTCGCCTACGTGCTGGAGAACACCGGCGTCGGCGCCTACAACGGCGCCGGTCCCTCGCTGGTGAACAAGGCGTACCTGGCGGCCGCCGGGTCGATCGTCCAGGTGGAGGCACGCCATGCGGCGGCCATCGCCGGGCTGACCGGCGGGGCGATCACCCCGGACGGGGCGTTCGACAAGCCGCTGACCAAGCAGCAGGTGCTGGCCAAGGCCGGCCCGCTGATCAGGGCCTAGACGGATCTGAGGCCTGACTCGTGACGGCGCGGCCGCGCCCAGACCCCTCCTCCTCGGCCGGCCGCGCCGTCACTTCATCCATCCCGAACTGAAACGGAGACCAACCATGGGACTCGACAATCCAATCCACCTCGCATTCCTGCTCGTCATCCTGCTCCTCGTGTTCGGCGCCAAGCGGCTGCCGGAGATGGGCCGCTCGCTCGGCGCCGGCCTACGCGGCTTCAAGGAGTCGATCAACGGCAACGAGCCGGCTGAGCTGGCGACCGTCGCCACGCCGCAGCCGGCCGCCGAGGTGCGCGAGCCGACGGCCACCCCCGTCGCCTGACGCGCTGCTCGACGCCTGCACCTCACCATGCGGATCCCGAACCCATCGCGACTGCGGCCGATCGCCCACGAGGACACCCTCTCGGTCGTCGGCCACCTCGACGAGCTGCGCACGCGCCTGATCGTGTCGCTCGTCACCGTGGCGGTGGCGTTCGGGTTCTGCTTCTGGCAGAACCACCGGCTGCTGCACCTGATCGACAGCCCGCTGGCTCACCAGACCCAGGCACAGGTGCGAGCGGGCCACGGGCCCCTCGGCGCGACGTACACCGTCCAGCGGAGCGCGCGCGACGTCGCCGTCCAGGTCCGGACGCTGGCCGGGACGCTCGGCACGGTGCGCGGTGGCGCCACGGTGGCACCGACGCTCCACGCCGTCCAGGCCGCGCTCGACCGGGACGTCCGGGCGCTCTCGGCGCCCCCGGTGGGCGACAAGCCGATCACGCTCGGGATCGGCGAACCGTTCACCACCACCCTGACGGTCACGCTGATCTTTGCGCTCATCCTCTCGCTGCCGGTGCTGCTCCACCAGGCGTACGCGTTCCTGCTGCCGGCGGTCAACCCGGGCAACCGGCGGCGTCTGCTGCCGATGACCGTTGCGGTGCCGCTCCTGTTCATCACCGGTGTGGCGTTCGGCTACTTCGTCGTGCTGCCGGCCGCGGTCCGCTTCTTCCAGAACTTCAACTCGGGGCAGTTCAACGTGCTCGTCCAGGCAAGCCAGTACTACAGCTTCGCCGCCACGACGCTGCTGGCGATGGGGCTGCTGTTCGAGCTGCCGGTGGCGATCCTCGCCATCACCCAGGCCGGGGTGGTGACGCCGCGCCAGCTGCGGCACAACCGCCGCTACGCGGTCGGCGCCTGCGCCGCGGTCGCCGCCGTGCTGCCCGGGGACGCCGTGACGATGCTGCTCGAGACGATCCCGCTGTACCTCCTGTTCGAGATCAGTCTGCTCGTGGCGAGCCTGGCCGAGCGCCGTGCCGCGCGGGCCGCACCCGTCCCGGCCTGAGGTCTCTCAACCCCGGCCGCCGGCCGGCCGATGCTCTCGGCGTGGATGCCTCCGCCTACGCACTGACCCACGGGATCCGCCGGACCCGGGCGGCGCTCGACCGGTGGAACCGCAATCCCGGCCAGATCCTCCGGCCCTGGCTGCTCGGCGCGTTCGCCGCGGCGGCCGGGCTGCTCTGTGCCGTTTGGGTGATCGGCGCGCTCACCCGCGGTGCCGGAGGCGTCGAGCTGGGTCAACCGCCGTTCCAGACCGGCGACCTCGGGGACGCCGAGCGGATCCTCCTGCACAACGGCCTGGTGCTGGCGCTGCACGCCATGGCCTGCGTAGCCGGCTTCATCGCCGGAAGCTCGCTGCCGCTCCAGGCCTCCGCTCAGCGCAGCCGCTTCCTGCGCGCGGTGCACGAGCACGGCGGGCGGCTGGCGATCCTGTTCGTCGCCGGGGCGACCACGTTCTCCCTCTCGGTGCAGGCACTCGTGCTCGGTCAGGAGGTCGGGCGGGTGTCCTTCGCCCTCGGCACCTCTCCCGGCTGGCTGCTGCTGGCGCTGCTGCCGCACGCCCTGCCCGAGCTCATGGCGCTGTTCCTCCCCCTGGCCGCCTGGATCCTGGCCAGCCGCGCCGGCCGGTGGGAGGACCTGCTGGCCGCCACCGGGGTCACGGTGGCGCTATCGGTGCCGACGCTCATCGTCTGCTCGCTGTGGGAGACCTACGTCGCCCCCCACGTGCTGCGGCTGGTGATCGGGTAGCCGGTGAGGGGCCAGCCGCCGGCGTCGGTCAGCCGGCGGCGAGGTATGCCGTGGCCCGTGCGCGGCCGGCGACGACCAGCCGGACCCGCAGCACGCCACGCCGAGTCACCCGGACCGGCAGGTGGGCGCGACCGGCTCGATCGGTGCGCACCCGCTCCGAGCCGAGGACGATGATCCCGCGAACGACTGGGGAGTGGCGACCGGCGGTGGTGGCCGTGGCTCGGAAGCGGAGCGTCTCCGGCGTGCTGAGCGGCACCCAGTCCCGGCTGACGGCGAGTGTGTACGTGGTCGGTGGCAAGGACGAGGCCGGGAGGAGCGAGACGCGAGCGGACAAGCGCGTACCCGGCCGGGCGGCGGCGGCGGGCAACGGGAGCAGCGCCGCCACCGCGCCAAGCAGGGTGAGGCAGAGGCGGGCGCGGCGGATGGACATCCCGCCACCCTAACCGCGTCGGTCAGCAGCCACGCGGTGACTCGCTCTCGGAGCTCGGAGGACGGTCGATGGCGTACGGTGCGCGAATGGTGCGGCGAGGCCTGGCGAGGCAGAGGACGTGAGCGCCGGCGTGCGGGCGGTCGTTGCGGCGGTCGGGGCGCTCGCCGTGGGGCTGGGGGGCGCGGGATGTGGCGCCAGCTCCTCCTCACCCCGCCGCCCGGTCGAGCCCGTCCGGACGCGCCATGCCACGGGTGCGCGGATCCCACGGACCAGCCCGCAGGTGCTCGATGCCCGGCCGCAGCCCGACTGGCGCCCGTACACCGGGCCCGTGCCGATCCTCGTCTACCACGACCTGGGCGATCCTCCGTCCGGCGAGGCCTATCCCGGTCTGTACGTCTCGGACGCGGAGTTCAGCAGTGAGATGGCGTGGCTCCACGCGCAGGGGTGGCATGCGGTCACGCTCGACGAGGTGATGAACGCGTGGTTCCACGGGGCGACGCTCCCGAGCCGGCCGATCGTGGTCACGTTCGACAACGGCTACGTGCCCCAGGCCACCTTTGCCCCGGCGGTGCTGTCGCGCTATGGCTGGCCCGGTGTCCTGAACGAGATCACGGCCGGCCATCTGAGCAACGCCCGCATCGCATCCCTGCTGCGCATCGGCTGGGAGGTGGACTCCCACTCGGTGAGCCATCCCGACCTCACCAGCCTCGGCCCGTCCGCGCTGCGCTATCAGCTCGTCGCCTCACGCCAGTTCCTGCAGCAGACGTTCCACATCCCGGCCAACAGCTTCTGCTACCCGTCGAGTCGGTACGACGCCGCGGTCATCGCCGCGGTGCGGGCGGCGGGATACACGAACGCGGTGACCGAGAATTCCGGCTACGCCACCCGGACCGACCCCTACCTGCTCAATCGCTTCGAGATCGAGCGCGGCCAAGGCGTCGCCGGCCTCGCGGCCGACCTCCGGTAGACCGGCCGAGCCGATTCTCGCCGCACGCCTGACGGCGCAGCTGCTCGCCGGTCCGCCGGCGGGTGATCCCGTCGCAGTCGCCGAACGGCTGCTGGCGATCCAAGCCCAGGATCTGCGTGGCGCGCGTCTGGCGATCCGCGCGCGTAGTGCCCAGTTGTCGGCCGCCGACATAGACATCGCGTTCACCGAGCACCGTTCGCTGCTCGTCACCTGGCTCAACCGGGGAACCCTCCACCTGGTCCGCAGTGAGGACTATCCGTGGCTGCAGGCCCTGACCACGCCCCGACTGCGAACTTCGACCGCGCGGCGGCTCTTCGAGGAGGGGGTGTCGACGGCCGCTGCGGAGCGCGGCACTGCGGTGATCGAGCGTTCGCTGGCCGACCACGGGCCGCTGGGCCGTGACCGCCTCCGCGAGCTGGTCGCGGGCGCAGGAGTCCGAACCGAGGGACAGGCGTTCGTCCATCTGCTGGTGCTGGCGTCCATTCGCGGCCTGATCGCGCGCGGTCCAACGCAGGCCGGAACGCAAGCGTTCGTGCTCGTGCGCGATTGGCTCGGTGAGTCGCCGCCGGTGGACCGGGGCGTCGCGCTCGCGGAGCTTGCCCGCCGTTACCTGGCCGGGCACGGCCCGGCGAACGATCGGGACCTGGCGCGGTGGTCCGGCCTCCCGCTGCGCGACGCCCGCGCCGGGCTCCAGGCGATCGCATCGCGGTTGCACCAACGCGACGACGGCCTCGTCGACCTCAGGCGCCGGGCCCCGGCCGCACCGCTGCCGGCACCGCGGTTGCTCGGGTCCTTCGAGCCCATGCTGCTCGGCTGGAGGTCACGCGAGCTGCTCCTCGGCGAAGCCGAGTCGCTCGTGGTGAGCGGGGGCATCTTCCGCCCGTTCGCTCTCGTTCGCGGACGCGCCGTCGCCACCTGGAGGGTCTCCGGGCAGCAGGTCGAGCTCGCGCCGTCCGGGCCACTCGCCGACGCGGACCGCAAAGCGCTCGAGGCCGACGCCGGTGATGTGATGCGCTTTCTCGGTGGCTGAGCGCCGGGCGGCGGCGGCCTCCCGGCGAGCTAAGTTTTGCCTCAGGGCAGTTGCCGGGCGGGCGCTGCTCGCCTACCGTCAGCTCCGTGATCGAGGTCAAGGGACTGAGCAAGCACTACGGCGAGAAGGCGGCGGTGGAGGATCTGTCGTTCACCGTCCCGCCCGGCGTGGTCACCGGCTTCCTCGGCCCCAACGGCGCGGGGAAGTCGACGACGATGCGTCTCATCCTCGGCCTCGATCGCCCGACCGCCGGGTCGGCCACGATCAACGGCGAGCGTTACGCGGGGCTCCAGGCCCCGCTACATCAGGTCGGCGCGATGCTCGAGGCCCGGGCCATCCACACCGGCCGCTCGGGCTATCACCACCTCCTGGCGCTGGCTCAGACCCACGGGATTCCCGAGTCCCGGGTTCGTGAGGTGATCGCCGTCGTCGGTCTCGACGAGGTCGCTCGCAAGCGGGTGGGCGGCTTCTCGCTGGGCATGGGCCAGCGGCTGGGGATCGCGGCGGCGCTGCTCGGTGATCCGCATACCGTCATCCTCGACGAACCGGCGAACGGACTGGATCCCGAGGGCATCCGCTGGATTCGCAACCTGCTCAAGGGGCTCGCGGCCGAGGGCCGCACGGTCTTCCTCTCGTCCCATCTGATGAGCGAGATGCAGTTGACGGCTGAGCACCTCGTCGTCATCGGCCGCGGCCGCCTGGTTGCGGACACGAGCGTGGCGGAGTTCGTCGCGGGAGCCTCGGCGGGAGCGCCGGTCCGCGTGCGCGCCGCTGACCCCGTCCGGTTGCGTGATGCACTGGCTCGAACACCGGCGACGCTCACCGATACCGAGCCCGACGTGCTGGAGGTGCAGGGACTGAGCTCGGCGCAGATCGGGGAGCTCGCGGCCGCCCACGGGCTCGTCCTGCACGAGCTCACCCCGCTGCAGTTGAGCTTGGAGGACGCCTTCATGAGCACCACCCGTGATTCCGTCGAGTACGGCAGCGAGCAGCCGGCGCCGGTCGGTGCCACCGCTGCCGATGTCGTCGCCGGAGCGGACGGATGAGCGCCATCGGCGCCGCCCCCGCCGCCGTGCCGAGGACCGGTGCGGTGACGCTGCCCCGGGTGATTCGCTCGGAGTGGACGAAGCTGTGGTCGGTGCGGTCGACGCGTTGGTCGCTGCTGGCGGCATTCGTCGCGATGGCCGGCCTCGGGCCGCTCATCTCCGCCGTGTCGATGGCCCGCTGGTCGCATCTGTCGCTCGGCGACCGGCTCGACTTTCCGGCGATCGATCGCAGCCTCGGCGGCTATCACCTGGCGCAGTTGGCGATCGGCGTGCTCGGGGTGCTGGTGATCAGCGGCGAGTACTCGACCGGACAGGTGCGCTCCAGCCTGCTGGCGGTTCCGCGGCGGCTGCCGCTGCTGTGGGGGAAGCTCATCGTGTTCGGCTCGGTCACGTTCGTGCTCATGCTCGTGGCAGGCCTGATCGGGTTCTTCGCCTCGCAGGCGATCCTCACCCAGCATCACGTCAACGTCAGCCTCGGTCACCCCCATGCGGTGCGGGCGCTGATCGGCACGGTTCTCTACCTGACGGTGACCGGCATCCTGTGCACCGCACTCGGCACCATGATCCGCAGCACGGCCGGAGGGATCTCGGCGTTCGCCGTGCTGCTGTTCGTGCTGCCCGGAATCATCGCGATCCTGCCGAGCAGCGTCGGGAACTCCGTCCATCCGTACCTGCCCTCGAGCGCCGGAGCCGGGGTGGGGCAGGCGGTCCTCGACCCGCACATGTTCTCGCCGTGGGGCGGCTTTGCCCTCTTCTGCGGGTATGTCACGGTGGCGGTCGCCGGGGGCTCCTATCTGCTCGCGCACCGCGACGCGTGACTGCCGACATGGGCGATCCAGGACTCGAACCTGGGACCTCTTCCTTATCAGAGAAGCCGTCGCAGTGAACCGTGTGACAACGTTTTGCCTGTAACCCCGCGGATTCCGGCCGGAACCGAATGCGTCTCGCACGGGCGGGTGGCACATGCATGGCACGACGCGGCCTCGTGCAGACTGCACCGGGCGCCTCATCGGTCCACGCCCGTCGCCTCGGGCGCCTTCGGACCGTGCGCGCCACCGCCGTCATCCGAGGGCGGCGTTACGGGAGGCCGGCGTCGAGGGGGACGAAGATCGATCCGCAGCTCTGCGAGGCGGTCGTGATTCTGGGCGTAGCCCTGCTGGTCGAGGATGGTGAGCAGGTCCTCCTGGCGCGGCTGTCCGAATGCGAGGCGGTACAGCGCTCGCATCCGCTGGAGCCGCGTCTCTCGCTGCTCGTCGCGGCTGAGCGGAAACGACGGGATCCACCGCTCGATCTTGGAAGTTCCGGGGTACGTCCACCACGGCCAGAGGTCGTTCATGCCCGGAACGCGACAGCGCTCTGCGGCCGCGAAGGCGGCGTTCCACGGATCGGGCTCGTTCGAGCGCAGGGCCTCGGCGCGATGTCGGGCGGCCACGTTCTTCCGGACCGCATGACCCTTGAAGCGATGAACTCGGCCCTCTCGCTGCTCGAAGTCCGCCGGGTTGGCGGGCAGGTTCCAGTGAACGAGTGCGTGGCACCACCAGTGCAGGTCGATGCCCTCCTGCCCAATGGACGTTGACGCGAGGACCATCGGCCAGAACGGCGAGTTGAAAGCGTCCTGGACGTCCGACATGCGCTCGATCGACTTCTCGTCGGTCGTCGCCTTGCCCTTCGCGGACCCGTAGCGGAGCGCGAACCGCGTGTTGAACCGAAGCGGCGTCTCCGGGCGAGCTGGGTCGAAGGCCTGCAGCGGCGCGACGCGCAGCGAGATCACCGACCGGACCTTCTCGGCCATGGAGCGGAGCTCCCCATCGGTCGTCGGGTTGTCATTGCCGGCGAGGTGGTGGAGGTACTCGTCGAGAACGGATTGCAGGTTCCCACCCTGGGAGTACCGCAGCACTGCTTGCCAATACGGAATGTCCGGGTCCTGCGTGTCGAGCAGTGCCATCACTTCCGGCCTGTTGAAGAGGGAGCGGAAGCCGGCGGCGATGATCGCGGCCGCCTCGCGTATGCCGGATTCAGAGACGCCGGCCATACCGGCCGTGACGCGCCGCACGGCGCGCCACGCGACGTTCGCGGGACCCGCGAGGCCGACGAGGCCGACCCATCGGGCGAGGTCCTCCGGACGGGCACCGAGCGGCACCTCATCCCGAGCCGCCTGATCTGCTGCTGTCAGGTGGGAAACGAGACCGCGGTCCTCGGACGCTGTGTCCTTCTCCGAGATCGCGTCGCCCAGGCCCGACGTTCTGACCGTGCCCGTCGATGGCGAAGGGCGCGGCCCAGAACCATGTATCGCGGCTCAAGGTTGCTGCCGCTGGCCGCGGGGCGGCGATTCTCGGCGCGACGCGGTCCTGCGCCCAGTCGGCTACGCGAGCGGCGGGAACGATGTCGTCGGGCAGGGTGCGCGCGAAGTCGAGCGGGTCGGTCAGCGCGGCGAGCTGAGGCGTCGGAAGAAAGAGCGCAAGGGCAGTCATGCCGGCAGGGCCGACCCTCCTCCAGGCGGTACGCGAGGCGTGGCCGCGTCGGGACGTCGCGGTCGCCGATGGCCTGGATGCGCCGAACCGCCGCCCAGCTGAGCAGCGAGGAGATCGCGGTCGGCGCGGCGGCCCAACTGGAGAAGATCAACCGCTTGGTGACGTACGCCGAGTCGACCTCGGCGAACACGCCAGATGGCTCGTGGTAGGGCAGTGAGGGCGGCAGCCAGAGCAGGCGCCAGAGCCCTCGATCGAGCGTCTCGGCGACGAGCTGTCGCAGCCGCGCGTTGCCGGGCTCGATCTCCCGTGAGCGATCCAGATCACGGTGTCGGATGACCTGAGCGTCCTCGAGCAGAGACGTACGCTCGGACGCGTCGAGCTCGTGCTGGCGGAACTTCTCGGACAGTTGATAGCCGTCCATGAAGTTGAGGAAGTACGGCGCCGACTTCCAGTACTCGACGGACAGCGCTCCGCCGACCTCCTCCGCGATGCGGGTGAGCGCGACGAAGCCGAGCATGTCCCGAACAGTTGGCGGCGCGGGTCGCTCGAGCCGGTCGGACATCATGTCGGCCGAGCCCGACACGGGGCGTTCGGTCCGGCACATCACCGTGCGGAGCAGCGCCTCGACGGCGTCCTTCCCGGCTTGAGGATCTCCGCCGGTGATCGCTTGGCGACGAAACTCGCTGAGCGCTGCCTTGAGTCGGTCGGCGGTTCCCGCGAGCCGTGGCTCTTCCAGAAACGCAACGGTGCCGATGAAGTCGGAATAGTGGTCGTCGCCTGTGAGCTCTCGTTCCTCGGCGAGCGTGTACATCTTGTACGGCGTAGCTGAGAGCAGCAGCACCTTGGCGCGCTCGTAGGTGAACAGGTCGTGAGCGAGCTGGCTCACCTCGCGCTCCGCGCCAGGCTCGGGCCGCTCCAGAAGGTGCTTGAACCGCTGGAACTCGTCGAGGATGATGAGGTCGGGTTCGAGGCAAGCCACGCTCACTTCAGCGAGGATGCGGCGAAGCTCGCCAACAACCTCCAAGCGACGCTGACCCTGGGCCTCGTCGACTGCGGTAGCGTCCGCGCATCTCATCGACGAAGTCACTCAGTCGAGCGAAGACGCGCTTGCGCCGGATTACGGTGCGGAACTTCGCGACGACTGCAGGGTCGGGGCTTGCTCCGGCTCGTCGAAGCCTGCACATATCCAGTCCCACCGTCCCTTGTCGACGTCCATCCGGAGGATCCGGTGCAGGGCGTTCAACTCCGCGCGGCGGTCACCGAAGAGCGGTTCGAGCAGCCAGACCAGCAACGCGCGCTCCTCCACGCGGCCGCGCCGGTGGCCCTTCTCGAACGACGTGCCCGGCGTGAAGGCGATCAGGTTCACGGTCTTGCTGCCATCGGGCATCCGACGGTTGAGGTCGCGTAGCTGGGTCGCCAGCAGGGTGATGCGGGTCGACAGCGGCTTGGTGCCGTCGCCGCGGACGTCGAGCTTGGCGATGTTCTGTCGAGCGATATCCGCGTTCGAGCAGATGTAGATGATGTCGATGCGGTCGACGGCGCTGTCCTGCTGCAGCCGCTCGATCGCGGCCGCGATCACGCCGCGCGCGACCAGCGTCTTGCCCATGCCGACTTCGTCGGCGACGAGGAAGCGGTCAGTGGCATTCGGGTCGTCGTAGAGACGCCGGAGGACGTAGTCGACCGTATCGACCTGAAAGTCCTTCAGCGTTGCGAATGCCGTGTCAGCTCGACCCGTGTTCACGTCGGCGTCCTGAGGCGTTCTCTGGCGGCAACGACGGAAGGCCAGAAGTCCTCCCAGCCAGGCGGCAGGATCTTGCGACCTTGCTCCGAAGCGGAGAGTCGCGCGACCAGTCGATCGATGTCGTCGATGGTTCGCGGCGCTGTGGCCAGGCCGTCAAGGACTGCCTCCAACACCCCAGCGGAGTCTCCGGCGGCGAAGCTCGCGAAGCTGCCGAGGCCGTCGCTTTCCGGGAAGCCAGTCCTCGCGGCCGGCGAGGCTCAGGAGCAGAAGGATGAAGCGCAGGAATTCGCTCGTAGAACCGATGCGGCGGGCGAGGACGCGGTCGAGCCGGTCGCTTGGATCCCCCACCAAGCGGGCCAGGACGACGGACGATGCCTCCACGCGGGACGACCCTGTTCCGACCCCGAGGCGCAGAACGAGGAATGGCGTGATCTCCTCGACCTCGGACAGCTTCCAGCGGTGGTCGAGCCGGCTCCCGAACGACGGTCGGTGCGGCTGCCCCGTCAGGGTGAGCAGCTCGACGGTCAGCTCGGTCGCGGGGGGAAGCACCGACCAGCGTCGCAACGGTTCGTCCGAGCGCGCCCAGAACACTGGTGCCGCGTGATCACCCTCCACGGTCGCGGTGTACGTGAGGGAGCTCAGCTCGCGCAGGGCGTTCTCGAAGGTGCGCCGCAGCTCTTGCTCCGGCGTTTCCTCGACCGCGTCGCCGAGTGCGTGCGGTACGAGCAGCCGTCCCAAACCTGAGGGTCCAATGGCCGCGTCGACTCCATATGCGGCGGTGCGTGCAACGAGCTCGACGAGCACCTCATCGTTCCCGCCCCAGGCCGCATCCGTTGCGTTGGCCGACCCGATGAACAGGTGAGACTGCCGGTTGCGCTCGACGATGTAGAGCTTGGCGTGGAGCCCCGACAGCGACCACCGCAACCCGGCCTCCTCCGATTCGGGGTCCGGGATCGCGGCGTTGTCATCGAGGACGCGGAGGTCTGCGTGGTCCGTGAGCCACTCGCGCCACTCGGTACCGAGAGCGTTCAGCTCCTCGCCTCGGGACAGCAGGACACAGTCTCCCTGTCTGTCGGGCCACACGGAGTCGAGACCCTCGTCGTTGATGAAGGGAGTGACGATGAGGCGGCTGTATCCCTGCATGTCCGGCTGCGGTCGCGATGCGCCGCCAAACACATGAAACGTCAGCCAGTCGCCATCGGTGAAGGCGCCGTCTGGCGGCTCCCAGTCGACGTAGCGGATCGCGTCAGCCAACTCGGCGATACGCCGCGCGCGCGCGTCGACCACGCCCGACGCGACTCGGCCCGGCAGGGAGGCGAGGAACGCAGCGAGCGAATGATTGCGTCTGCGCGGTTGCCCTCTGCGATCGCCTTCGAGCGCAATGACAGTGTCCCAGGCGCGGTCGTGGGTGAGGTTTCGCGACCCGCAGACGAGCCGAAAGCGCTCGCTCGCTTTGGCGTGGACGAACCGCAACACCCAGAGCTTCGGGTGGAACAGGCGCCCAGGCCGGGGCGCCTTGACCTGATGCACCATCGGCTCCAGGAACGCGAGAAGATCGTTCCGTTGCGCGGGCACGGCGACGTGGCCGGCCTGGCAGAAGACGTCGACCAGATCGGCGTAGTTGCGAATTGCCTGCAGGACGCTGAGGGGGTCGGTCGATGTCGACAGGTCGGCGCCCGCGAGTCCGAGCGGCACGGGGAGCAGCGCCGTCAGGTCGAGCGTGAAGGTGGTCGCCAGCGCGTGCTCCAGCTTGTAGCCGGGCGCCGGTGGGGCCAGCAGATCGACGAGCAGCGTGCGGTCTTCAGGCGACAGCATGGTCGTGGGGTGCCGGCGCCTGAAGCCCGGTGTGAATGTCCGTGAGCATCGTCTGCACCTGGGACCAGCGGAAGGTGAGGGCGACCGTCCCCGCATTGCCGGCCCACTCGTCGAGTCGCTTCCGGTTCGCGAGCCGGGCCTGGCCGCGTTTGTGTTCCAGCTCGCGATCGCGGACGAGTTCCCGCGCAGCGGCTGACGTAACAACGACGCCCGCCACGTCGGCGACCAGGAGGCGCGCCCACGCGTCGACGAAGCGGCGGGTCGGCGGCGGGATGCGAGCACCGTGATCGATGAGGCAGTCCCAGAAGTCGTCAAGCCGCGCGGCCCATGGAGCGATGCCGACCCGGTGTGCATCCGCCCGCCACTGGTCGAGGCGGGTCCGGTAGTTGTCCACGGACGTCGCCGGGGTCTCCTCGCGTCCCGCACGACGCCTCGCCTCCGCCAGCTCGAGGTTGTAGAGGAGCGCAGCACCGTGGGCGGCACACGAGAACCGCTCGGCGTGATGCACGAGACGAGCGACGGCGTTACTGACTCCGCTCGGCAGCGGGGCATTCCAGACCGCGTCGGCGTCGCTGAGCGGTCCGCCCCGCCGCAGCAGCTTGATGAAGCCTGTCAAGAGGCTCTCGTGGCGCGCGGATCGATCAGACGAGATCACCCGCTCGGAGAGCCACTCCGCTTCGTCGCGGTTGAGCTCGAAGTTCGTCCGCGTGAAGTTGAAGAAGCCTTGCGGGGGATCGGGGATCTCCCGTTGCCAGAAGGCAGGAGCGCGGTCGCCGATCTCGTCTTCGGAATCGGCCGCCACCAGACCGCGCGCGACATAGCGGCCGTACTGGCGGATGGTGAGGGACGGCGCCAGGAAGATGCCGTATCGGATCAGCCCGCCCCAAAAGATGGCCGATGGCAGGGTGCGAACGTTGCGACCGGCGTCGACTCCGATCAGCCCCGCGTGATCGCCCCCTTCCTTGAGGGCTCCGATGAGGGTCCGCTCCATGTCGGCGGCCTTCGCGACGAGCTGATGAGGGTGGCGTTGCTCGGCGCGGCGGAAGATCCAGGGCAGGAATAGGAAGTACCGGGCCCGGGTCTGGATGATGGACGTGCCCGGGAAGAGGGCGTTGCTGATGGCGTCTCGGACCGTCCCAATGCCGAGGTCGTCGACGCTGCCCTTGTCCGAGAAGAGCTGCAGCATCTCTCGAACTCGGCGCTGGTCCTCCTCTGAATGGTCCAGCCAGCCAATGAACGATGCCAAGAAACGGCACTCCTGATCGGACCGGGCCGCTCCCGGGCGTGTTCGAGACCCGGGAAGATAACGGGACAAGACCTTGCCGAGGGCCGACGTCTTGCGGTGCGGCCTCCGGCGCAACGGCCGAGGGTGCCCGGGGCCGCCGCGTCTTGCGATTTGACCGCGGATTGGTGACGACGTTCCCGCCGCCCGTCACGATCCGGTGGCGCAGGCGCGCGTGTGAGTTGGGACTGTGGATAACTCCAAGGCAACACCGACGCACTCCGCGATCCCCACAGCGTCGGTGGAGCGTTGAGCGATCCGGACATGGTGGTGGCTCGGAGCGGCGACCTGATGAGGCGCCGGCCTGGACCTGATGCGCCCTCCCGGGGTAGGCCGGGGCAGGCCTCGTGAGCGTCCGCGTTGACGGCCACCTCCTCGATCGCGAACTCGCGCGACGCGGCTGGACCAGCGCCGACCTCGCCCGGGCGGCTCGCGTGAGCGGAGCAACCGTCGCCGCGGCACGAGCCGGCCGGCCGATCTCGCCGGCAACGCTGAGCATGATCGCCGCTGCGCTCGCGACGAAGCAGCCCATCGACGGGATCGACACCCTCCTGCTCTGACCGGCGCGTCGGCTACCGGGGCCGGGGGCCGAGCGCCCGCAGCATCGCGTCGTAGGCGTCATCGCGGGTGAGATGCGCGTAGTGCTGCATGATGACTTCGAGCGACGCGCCCGCGATCATCGAGAGCTGGATCGGGTGCATCCCATTCCGGATCATCTCGGTCATCCAGGAATGGCGCAGCAGGTGCGGGTACACCCGCTTGCCGATGCCGGAGCGCTCCACGGCGTCCTTGACGACCTGGTAGATGCCGCCCTCGGTCAGCGCCTCGTAGAGGCCGCCCCGCGAGCGCCGGGCGGCGAGGAAGATGTGGTCCGAGCCACGGTCGGCGGGTCGGTGCTCGATGAGGCGATCGAGCCCACGCAGCAGGGTCGGCGTCACCGGCACGTCCCGGAACCGATCGCGCTTGCCGTGGACGCGGAGGTGGGCCTGGCGAGAGGTGCGGACGAGATCGCTGGCGGTGAGGTCCGCCTGATGGCACATCCATGGCACACGCTACCGGGCCGGTGCTGCCCTCTCAAGCAGAAAAGCCCGCCAGTAGCGGGTCTTCAGTGGGCGATCCAGGACTCGAACCTGGGACCTCTTCCTTATCAGAGAAGCGCTCTAACCGACTGAGCTAATCGCCCGGCTGAGGACCAACCGCGCGGCGGCCGGCGGCGCCAGATGGTAGCGCTCGGCGTCACCCCGAACCGAGCAGCACGCGAGCTCAGCCGGTGGAGGGCGCTCCGAACCGGCGGACGACGGCGCGCGCCTCGTCCAGATCCGCGAAGCGGAGCTCGGCGGCACAGCCTCGGCCGGCCGGGCGCACCGTCACCTCGCAGCCGAGCGCGGTGCCGAGCGAGTCGGCGATCTGGTCGAGCGCTGCCTGCTGGTCGGCGGGAAGGTCCGCCAACTGCCCGGCTCGTCGCGGCCGGCGAGAACCGGACCCCGGTCCGGTAGGCTTGCCCTGGCTCGCCCGGGCCCGTGCCTCGAGCTCTCGGACCGACCATCCGCCGGCGGCGGCGGCACGGGCCAGCTCGCGGCGGCGGACGTGATCGGCCAGGAGCAGCGCTCGGCCGTGGCCCTCGCTGAGCTCGCCACGCTCGAGGCGCTCGAGCACCTCGTCAGGCAGCTCCAGCACGCGAATCAGATTCGAGACGGCGACCCGGCTGCGGCCGACTCGCAGGCCGACCTCCTCGCGCGTCAACCCGAGCTCGTCGACGAGCGCGGCGCAGGCTCGCGCCGCGTCGACCGGATTGAGGTCCTCCCGCGCCATGTTCTCGATCAAGGCCACCTCGAGCGACGCGGCGTCATCGTGCGGGCGGACCACCGCCGGGATCAGCTCGAGATCGGCCAACCGGGCCGCCCTCCACCGCCGCTCGCCGGCGACGAGCTCGAACCGGCCCCCGAGCAACGGCCGGACGAGCACCGGCTGGAGCACCCCGCGCTGGCGGATCGAGTCGGCGAGCGCGGCCAGCGCCTCGTCGTCGAACACCCGCCGCGGCTGATGCGGGTTCGGCGTGATCAGCTCCGGCGGGATCTGGCGCAGCTCCTCCCCGTCTTCCCGTGGGGCAACCGACAGGATCGCGGCCAGGCCTCGGCCCATGCCCGCCGGACGGTCAGCCACGGGCGGCGACCTCCTTGGCCAGCTCGAAGTACGCATCGGACCCGGCGCAGTGCGGGTCGTGGTGGATGACCGGCCGGCCGAAGCTCGGCGCCTCCCCGATCCGGACGTTGCGGGGGATGACGGTGTCGAACACGAGCTGGGGAAAATGCTCTCGCACCTCGCGCTCCACGTCCTGCGCCAGCCGGGTGCGGCCGTCGTGCATGGTCAGGAGCATGCCGGCCACCGCCAGGCGCGGGTTGAGCTCACGCTGGATGAGTGCCAGCGTGTCAAGCAGGCCGGCGAGGCCCTCGAGCGCGAAGTACTCCGCCTGGACCGGCACGATCACGCGGTCGGCCGCGACGAGCGCGTTGACGGTCAGCGGGCCGAGCGACGGGGGACAGTCGAGCAACACGAACGCGAAGCGCTCCCGCACAGGGGCCAGCGCGTCGCGCAGCCGGGACTCGGAGCCCGCCGACCGGGGCAGTTCGACCGTCGCCCCCGCAAGATCAGGGGTGGCGGGGGCCACGGTGAGGTGCTCGATCCCGCTGGCACGCCAGATGTCCGTCATCTCCGCCTGGCCGAGCAGCAGGTCGTACACGGTGCAGGGAAGGTCCTTGGGCAGGCCGAGGCCGAGCGTGGCGTTGCACTGTGGGTCGATGTCGATGAGCAGCGTCTCGTACCCCGCCTCGGCGACACAGGCCGCGAGGTTGACCGCGGTCGTCGTCTTACCCACTCCACCCTTCTGGTTCGCGATCGCGTACACCGTCCCCATAGGGCTCAAGCTAGCGGCGCGCGCGGTCGGATCAGGGCCCGAGCGGGCGCTTGCGGGCCATCCCGGGCCGGCGCGGAAACCGCTCGGGCGTCGGTCTCACCTTGCGCAGGAGGTGGAGGTGGCGGTGCGCCACCCCCGGGTACGGCGACACGGTGAGGATCGGCCCACACTCCAGCCCCAGCAACTCGGCGGCCCGCGCGGCGGTCGCCTCACCGTCCGGATCCCGCCGTCCTCGCCAGGCGACGAGGGTGCCCCCCAGCCGCAGCAGGGGGGCCGCGTACTCGGCCACGACCGCCAGCGGGGCGAGCGCCCGGGCGGTGACGAGCTCGAACGCATCGCGCTCGCCGTACTCCTCGGCCCGCCGGGCCACCACCATCACGTTCGGCGCCCCGCAGGCCTCGGCGGCCCGGGCGATGAACGCCGCCTTGCGCCCGGCGCTCTCCAGGGCCACGACGCGCAGGGCCGGCCGGCAGATGGCCAGGGGAAGCGCGGGCAGTCCGGCCCCCGAGCCGAGGTCCACCAGGGATCGGCAGCGGGGATCCGACAGCTCCGGGAGCTCGAGCGCCACCAGGGAATCCGCCAGGTGGTCGCGCACGATCGCCGAGCGCTCGCGGATCGAGGTCGGCGCATCATCGCCGCTGAGGGGGTCGAGCAGGCACGCGAGACTTGACCTCTGCTCGATGGTGAGGGAAAACCGCTCCGCGAGTTCGGCGAGTGCGCCCGCAGCGTCAGTCGGCGACATCGTCCGAGCGGTCCCGCTCGCGAGCGATGAACCCTGCATAGCGGTCGATCATCGTCCGCAGCCGCTCCACTGCATGGCCGTCGAGCTGAGGGTTGATCTCAGCCTCCAGTAGAGGCAGCAACTCGTGGACCAGGGCCCGTCCACGAGCCATCCACTGCAGGTACGAGCGACCTCCGTGGTGATACGGCCCGTAGATACGGCTTCCGGGCACCCGCGCGACGAGCCAGTCGAACAACGCCGCGTGGCGCGTGTGCATGCGCAAGGTGACCTGCGGCTGCTTGCCGTCGCCGCCGAACGATCCCTCGCCGATGAGGACGCCGACGATCACGCCGCGCTCGAAGCCGCTCAGGTCGGTCACTGCGTCACCGTACCGCCGGCGGACGAGGAGCGCCTGTTTCACCGTCAGGAAAAACGTGAAACGTACGCCGGCTACGTGACCAGCGGGGCGACGACGAGGTGGCGGCGGGGTTCCTGGCCCTCGCTGTAGGTCTCGACGTCTCGCCGTGTCTTCAGGTGCTCGTGGACCAGCTTGCGCTCGAGCGCGCTCATCGCCTCGAGGGGCACTGGCTGTCCCTCACGGACGGCGGCCTCCGCCGCCTGGTCGGCGGCCGCCTGGAGTGCGACCGCACGTTGCTCGCGGTAGCCGGCGGCGTCGATCATCAGTCGCCCGCGCTCTCCACCGCCCTGGAAGGCGACCCGGTAGGCGACGTGCTGGATCGCGTCGAGCGACTCGCCGTGGTGCCCGATCAGGGGCCCCACGTCTTCGCCGACGAACCGGCCGGTGATCCCATCGGCGTCCTCGGTCACTTCGACCGTCGCATCGACTCCAAAGGCCGACGCCATGCGTTCCATGAGCTCGGCCACCCGGGCCGCGGGCTCGCTTTGCTCGCCGCTCACCCGCTACCGCCGCCGACCCGAGCGCTTCTTCTTCTTGCGCGGCGGTGGCGGCGGCGCCGCGGCTCGCGCGGGACGCGTCGCGGTGGCGGTGGCGGTGGCCCCGCCGTCCTCGCTCTGGCGACCCCGCAGCAACCCGGCGAGACCGCCACCGCTCGATGAACCCGACCCGTTGCCGCCATCATCCGTCGCTGTCGCGCTCGTCGTCGACGTCCCAGCCGCCGCCGCGGCCGCGGCCGGACCGATCATCCCGAGGCGTCGGCGGATCACGTACTGCTGGGCCATCGTCCAAGTGTTCGTCGTGATCCAGTAGACCATCACACCGGCGGGGAAGTTGATGATGAAGACGACGAAGAACAGTGGCATGAGCATGATCAGCCGCTGTTGCGTCTGGTCCATCTGCGGGTTGGCCATCATCCGGCTGGAGACGAGCTGCGTTCCGACGTACAGGACGATCAGGACGATCAGGACGACGCCCGTGGCCTTATTGGTCAAATCGTTGACGAACAGGAAACCCGCCCCGCCGTGAGGACCGCATGCCGCGGTGTGCGCCTGGCTGAAGCCGACGTAGTGGCCGCCCACGAGGTGTGCGCCCGGCTGCTTGGAGGGGCAGATGTCGCCGCGCAGGCTCTTGCGAAGCATGTAGAACAGCGAGATGAAGACCGGCAGCTGCGCCACCAGCGGGAGGCAGGAGGCCAGGGGGTTGACCTGGTTCTCCTTGTAGAACTTCATCATCTCCTGCTGCTGGCGCTGCTTGTCCTCCTTGTAGCGCGTCTGGATCGCCTTCAGCTGGGGCTGGAGCTGCTGGAGCTTCTGCATCGAGGAGAACTGCTTGACCGTGAGCGGCACGAGCAGCGCGCGGATGACGACGGTCAGCAGCACGATCGACCACCCCCACGGAACCCCGACCGTGTTGTGGAAGAACTTCAGCACCGCCTCGAACACGTCGATGAGCGGCTGGAAGATGTTGGCGATCGGGAGCATGGTCATGCCTCGCGGGCGCGGCGCAGCGGGGTGAACCACCGCTGCTGCTCGACGGGGTCGTAGCCCCCGTGGCTGAACGGATTGCACCGCAAGAGCCGCCAGCCGGCCAGCACGGAGCCTCGCAGTATGCCGAATCGCCCGATTGCCTGGACGGCGTACTCCGAGCAGGACGGGTAGTAGCGGCAGCGCTGGCCGAGCAGGGGGGAGATGAACCGCTGGTAGGCCCGGAGCGGCTGCACCACGAGGCGCCGCGCCGCGCTCACGGCCGCACCTGCGCGATGAGCTCCCCGAGCGCTCGCCGCACCCCGGCCAGGCCCTCGCGCTCGGCCAACTCGTGAGCATCCCGGCGAGCCACGATCACCGCGTCCGTCCCCGTCGGCAACGACGTGCCCTCGGCCTGGAACGCCTCCCGCAGCAGCCGCTTGATCCGGTTGCGCACCACGGCACCGCCCACCTTGCGACTGACGGAGACTCCGAGGCGCGGCGGCTCCTCCTCGGCGCGGGGGAAGACATACAGCACGAACTCACGGCCGGCGAGCGCGCGGCCGTGGCGAAACACCCGGTCGAAGTCGCCGCTCCGCGACAGACGGGTCCGGCCGCCCCGTGACGCCGGGACTCCGCCGACCAGACGGGCGATCAGACGGTCAGCCGCTTGCGACCCTTGTCGCGGCGGCGCTTCAGCGTGAGCCGCCCCGCTCGGGTGCTCATCCGCGCGCGGAATCCGTGGGTCCTGGCGCGCTTGCGCTTCTTCGGCTGATAGGTGCGTTTCATGACTCACAGGCCCGAGGTCGGGTCGACCGAGTATAGGTTTGACGGCCGGCGGCCGGCGCGCCATACAGGCCAGAGCTTAGCCACCCCATCGGGTCCCTCCGAACGCTCGCCGTCGCCACGCGCTTTTCCCCGCGCTTTGCGTGGACCCCGGCGCGAGGGCGGGCGTTGGGCCGGAAGCTCGCTGTTATATTCGCCGCGCCGGACGGAAGTCCTCGGCCGGTCCTCTTCATGGTCCCTGACGACGCTCCTGGAGGGAGTGCGTGCAACTGCCTGCGCAATCCGAGCCCGACGCCGGCTGGCACGAGATCCGCGCTGCGCTGCGGCGCTCGCTCGGCGATGCGCAGTACACGTTGTGGATCGAGCCGCTCCGGGTCCTCGACTGGAGCGGCGACGAGCTCGTGCTCGCCGCGCCGCCCGGCACCGAGGCGTGGCTCGACCGGCGATTCCGTGGACTGATCGAGGCCGCGGCACGCGCGGTCCTGGGACCCCGCGTCCACGCCGCCTTCCGTCCCGCTGACGACGGGCGTCGTCCGGCTGCCAAGCGCCCCGCTTCCCGGGCCGGCGGACGGCAGGCTCCGGCCGACTCACCACCGGTGAGCCGAACCCTCAACCCGAGGTACAGCTTTGACCAGTTCGTGATCGGAGACTGCAACCGTCTCGCCCATGGCGCGGCGCTGGCCGTGGCCGAGCTCCCCGGGCAGGCCTACAACCCGCTCTTCCTGCACGCGCCCCCGGGACTCGGCAAGACCCATCTCCTGCACGCGATCGGCAACTACGTCGAGCAGTTCGGAGCCGGATCGCGTGTTCGCTACACGACGAGTGAGGAGTTCACCAACCACTTCGTCGCCTCGCTCCACGACCACTCGATCGAGCGTTTCAAGCGCACCTACCGCGATGCCGACGTCCTGCTGATCGACGACGTCCAGTTCCTCGCTCGCAAGACGAAGACCGCCGAGGAGTTCTTCCACACGTTCAACGTGCTCCACGAGAGCGGCCGGCAGCTCGTGTTCACCGCCGACCGGATGCCGGCCGAGCTCTCCGACGTGCCCGAACGGCTGCGCGAGCGCTTCGAGGCCGGTCTCGTCGCGACCGTCGCCCCGCCTGACCTCGCCACCCGCATCGCGATCCTGCGCAAGCGAGCCCTCCTCGACGGCGTCGAGCTCGACGACCGATCGGTACTCGAGCTGATCGCGCGGCGGATCACCGACAACGTTCGGGCGCTCGAGGGCGCCCTCATCCGCATCGTGGCGCACCACTCGCTCACCGGCCTCCCGCTCGACGCGCGGCTCGCCACCCAGGTGCTCGACGAGCTCCACCCTGCGCCCACCGCCTCCGGCCCGTCCACCGCGCAGCGGATCATCCGCGCGGTGTGCGACCTCTACGAGGTCGATCCGGATGACCTCATGTCGAGCTCGCGGGCCGCCCGCGTCAACCGCCCCCGCCAAGTTGCGATCTTCCTCACCCGCGAGCTGACGGGTGTCTCACTGCAGGACATCGGGGCCGTCTTCGGAGGTCGCACGCACGGAACCGTGGTCCACGCCTGCCGGCGAGTGGCCGACCAGACGGTTCTCGACGGCGGTTTGGCCGCCGAGTTGACAGAGCTGCGCAAACGGCTCGGCACGCCGCGCCCCGACCGCGCCAGTTGACAGACTCCGTCAGCCGCCGGTGACGAGAACCTTCCCGCTCGCTGCGAGCGAATCGCCGCCTTTCGACAGTCCGCCCAAGCCTGATGACTTCTAACTTCTCCCTGAGGTATCCATCGTGAAGATCTCCCTCGAGCGCGAGGTGTTGCTCGCCCAGCTCCAGACGGTGAGCCGGGTTGCCTCCACCCGCAGTGCCATCCAGGCCCTGTCAGGCGTCCAGCTCTCCGTCGCCGACGAGGGCTGCGAGCTGCGCGCCACCGACATGGACGTCGGCCTCCGGGTGCCGCTCGAGGCGACGGTCGAACGCGAGGGGGTCGTCGTCCTGCCGGCTCGCCTGCTGGTCGACGTCGTCCGCGCGCTGCCGGCGCCCTCCGTCGGCCTCGAGCTGCGCAGCGCCGAGCAGGACGTCGAGCTCGTGTCCGGCAACGCGACCTTCCACATCCGCACGCTGCGGGCTGAGGACTTCCCTCCGTTCCCCGAGCCGGATGACACGGCGACGGTGTCCCTGCCCGCCGCCGCGTTCGTCAGCACGGCGCTCAAGGTCGCGGGCTCGGCCTCGCGCGATGAGACACGACCGGTGCTGACGGGCATCCTCGTCTCGGCCTCGCAGCGCGAGCTGCGGATGGTCGCCACCGACTCCTATCGCCTGAGCGTCAAGGAGACACCGCTCGAGACCGCCCTGGAGAGCGGCTTCGAGGTCAACGTCCCCGCCCGTGCCCTCCAGGAGCTCGCCCGCGTGGCGGTGGGCGCCGACGAGGGAGAGCTGAGCGTCAGCGTTCGGCAGAACCAGGTGCTGTTCGTGATCGGCCGGGTCGTGCTCTCCTCCCGCCTGATCGATGGCCAGTTCCCCAACTACCGCCAGCTCCTGCCCGAGTCCTTCGAGCACGAGCTCCGGATCGCCGGCGGTGAGCTGACCGACGTCGTGCGCCGGATCAGCCTGTTGGCGCAGAAGAACGCGCCCCTGCGACTCGCGTTCACGTCCGGCGAGCTGACCGTCTCGGCCCAGACGCCGGACGTCGGCGAGGCGCGCGAGGCGCTGCCGGTCGCCTTCCAGGGTGAGCCACTGGAGATCGGCTTCAACCCGGAGTTCCTCCGCGCCGGCCTGGAGGGCATCGACGAGGGAGACGTGCTGCTCAAGCTGAGCAGCCCCCTGCGGCCGGGGTTGATCGAGTCCGGCGACGAGAGCGGCTTCCGCTACCTCATCATGCCGATCCGCCTGAACGTCTGACCGTCGTGCGGGTCGCCGGCCTGAGCCTGCGCGACTTCCGCGGCTATGCCACCGCCGAGATCGACCTCGGTCCGGCCCTCACCGTGATCACCGGTTCCAACGGCGCGGGCAAGACGAACCTCCTCGAGGCCGTGTACTTCGGCTGCACCGGCCGCTCCTGCCGCACGAGCAACGAGCGCGAGCTCATCCGCTTCGGCGCCGGCCTGACCCGGGTCGAGGTGGCCACCGAGGATGACGACGGGGAGCACCGGCTGGCGGTGGCCTTCGCGCCTGGGCAGCCGAAGCGGATGACGGTGGACGGCAATCCGGTCGAGCGGCTGCTCGATGCTCCGGGCCGGCCGCTGGTCAGCGTCTTCCTCCCCGACCGGCTCGAGCTCGTGAAGGGGCCGCCGGGTCTTCGCCGGGCCCATCTCGACCAGTTCGTCGCTGCGTTGTGGCCGGCTCGGGCCGCCACCCGGCGCGCGTACGCATCCGCGCTGGCCCAACGCAACGCCCTGGTCGGGCGGATCCGCGCCGGCCGCGGCCATCCGGAGCTGCTCGAACCGTGGGATCGCCAGCTCTCCGCCCACGGATGGGCGCTGATGGAGGACCGCCGGCGGGCTGTGGCCATGGTGGCGGACCCATTCGCCGTCCAGGCCGCGCAACTCGGGCTCGAGGGCGAGGTTCGGCTCCGCTACCGGCCACGCTCCGCGGCGTCCGATGCCGACGGGCTGGCGGTGGAGCTCGCGGAGCGGCGGGCGGGCGACCTCGAGCGCGGCTTCAGCGGCCACGGGCCCCACCGTGACGAACTCGTGATCCTGCGCGAGGGGCGAGAGTTGCGGGTCTACGGCTCACAGGGTCAGCAGCGCCTCGGGCTCCTCGCCCTGCTCCTCGCCGAGCGGGAGGTGTTGGCGGCCTCGCGTGATGCACCGCCGCTCCTCCTGCTCGACGACGTCATGAGCGAGCTGGACGGCGAGCGGCGCCGGGCGCTGGTCGACCTCCTGCGGGGGCAGCCGGGCCAGGCCATCGTCACCGCCACCGATCTGGATCACGTGCCGGGCGCGCGCCAACCCGGAGTGGCTCGCCTGGCGGTGTCGAACGGCCGCGCGCTGCGCGATGCGGCCGCCGCATGAGTCACTACCGCCGCAGCCCTCGACCGCTGTCGATCGCCCTCGAGGGCTCGCAGACCAGATGGGAGCCCGAGACGGCGCTGGCCGCCGTGCAGGCGGCATGGCCGGCCGCGGTGGGAGATGCCATCGCCGCCGAGTCGACGCCGCTGCGGGAGGCCGCCGGAGTACTGACCATCGGCTGCTCGGCGTCGGTGTGGGCCCAGGAGATAGAGCTGCTCGGGCCGACGATCCTGCCCCGATTGAACGCCGCGTTGGACGGCATCGCCATCCGCCGTATCCGATGCATCGCGGTCCGCGACTGAGTCGGCACATTTTCGCGATATTTGCAGGCACTTCCGTCACCTCTCGGTCCGGGTTCCGAGGGAGGGCTGTGCTATCGTTATGGAGACAAATCTGCGCCCCGGGGTGTGCCGCTCGCCGGCGCTCGCCGGGGCTTCTCGATGTATCGGAGGATCGTGGCCACAGGTCAAGGTGCCCCTGGGCACGGACAGCAACCGGGTAGTTACGACGCGCAGGACATCACCGTCCTCGAGGGCCTCGAGGCGGTCCGCCGCCGTCCCGGGATGTACATCGGGTCGACCGGCCCCCGGGGGCTGCACCACCTCGTCTACGAGGTCGTCGACAACTCGGTCGACGAGGCGCTGGCCGGGCACTGCGACCAGGTCTCGGTCGTCATCCATCCGGACAACTCGGTCACCGTGACCGACGACGGCCGTGGCATCCCCGTGGCCACCATGCAGAAGGAGGACAAGCCGGCCCTCGAGGTCGTGCTCACCGTCCTGCACGCGGGCGGGAAGTTCGGCGAGGGTGGCGGCTACAAGGTCTCCGGCGGCCTCCACGGGGTGGGCGTCTCGGTGGTCAACGCGCTGTCGGAGCGCCTGGACGTCGAGGTCCGGCGCGACGGATATCGCTGGCGCCAGTCCTACGAGCGCGGTGCGCCTCTCGCCCCGCTCGAGCGCGGCGAGCCGACGCAGGAGACGGGGACGACGATCACGTTCCAACCGGACGCCGACGTCTTCGAGACGCTGGACTTCGACTTCACCACGATCGAGGAGCGGATGCGCGACACCGCGTTCCTCACCCGCGGCCTGCGCATCGCCATCACCGACGAGCGTGGCGAGGGACATTCGGTCGAGTTCCAGTACGAGGGCGGCATCGTCGACTTCGTCTCGTTCCTGAACGAGAACAAGGATTCGATCCACGCCAAGGTGATCTCCTTCGAGGGGGAGAGCGAGGAGGGTGCGGTCGAGGTGGCGATGCAGTGGAACTCCTCCTACCAGGAGTCGGTGTTCTCGTTTGCCAACAACATCAACACGCTCGAGGGCGGCTCCCACCTCTCGGGCTTCCGCTCGGCGCTCACCGGCGCGCTGAACAAGTACGCGCGTGACAAGGGGCTGCTCAAGGAGAAGGACGAGAACCTGACCGGCGAGGACGTGCGCGAGGGGTTGACCGCCGTCATCTCGGCCAAGCTCACCGACCCGCAGTTCGAGGGCCAGACGAAGACCAAGCTCGGCAACCCGGGAATGCAGGGGTTCGTCCACTCGATCGTCAACGCCCGCCTAGCCGAGTTCCTGGAGGAGAACCCGCGCGAGGCGCGCGCCATCATCACCAAGGCGGTCTCCGCCTCGCAGGCCCGCGCAGCGGCGCGCAAAGCGCGCGACCTCACCCGCCGCAAGTCGGCGCTCGAGAACTCAACCCTCCCGGGCAAGCTCGCGGACTGTTCGGTCAAGGACCCGTCGCTGTCGGAGCTGTTCGTCGTCGAGGGTGACTCCGCCGGCGGCTCGGCGGTCGACGCCCGGGACCGCAGCACCCAGGCGATCCTGCCGCTGCGGGGCAAGATCCTCAACGTCGAGAAGAGCCGGATCGACAAGGTGCTGGCCAACACCGAGGTCCAGGCGCTGATCGCCGCGGTGGGCACCGGGGTGCGCGACGAGTTCGACCTCGAGAAGGCGCGCTACCACAAGGTCGTCATGCTCACCGACGCGGACGTCGACGGGGCGCACATCCGCACACTCGTGCTCACCCTCCTGTTCCGGGAGATGCAGCCCCTGATCGAGGCGGGCTACGTGTACATCGCGAAGCCTCCGCTCTACCGGCTGACGCGGGGTCAGAAACACCGGTACATCGAGCGCGAGTCCGACCTCGAGGACATCCTGCTCGGCGACAAGTTCGAGAAGCTCGACGTCCGCGACCACGCCGACCGGCCGTTCCGGCTGACCGACGCCCGGTGGAAGAAGTTCACCCGCCTGCTCAAGCAGTACGAGGGTTGGTCCGCCGCCCTGCGCGCCTCCTACGGGCAGGGCGTCGTGTCGTTCGTCCAGCAGGCGCGTCTGCTCGAGTCACAGATCGTCAGTGTCGAGGACCTCCTGCGCCACGTCGACGGCGGCCACAACGGCCACGCGTACCGCACCGAGCTCGTGGGGCAGAGCGACGAGGAGGTCGTCATCCGCACCGTCGAGATGAGGACCGGCCTCGCCCGCACCCACCACGTCCGCCGTGCGGCACTCGAGGCGGCGGAGTACCGCCGCCTGGCCGACGTCCACCGCGAGCTCGAGACGCTCGCCGGAACGCCGCCGTTCCGGGTGGGCCTCGGCGAGACGCGGAGCGACGCGGCGACATTCGAGGATCTCCGCGACGCCATCCTCGCGCTGGCCCAGCGTGGCATCGACTACTACCGCTTCAAGGGGCTCGGCGAGATGGATCCCGAGGAGCTGCGCGAGACGACGATGGACCCGGCCACCCGCACGCTCATCCAGGTGACGATGGAGGATGCCGCCTCCGCCGACCGGGTGTTCTCGATGTTGATGGGCGACCAGGTCGAGCCGCGGCGGGCCTTCATCGAGGACAACGCCAACCTCGTCAGCAACCTGGACGTGTAGCCGATGGCGACGATCGACACCATCGGCGGCGGCAACATCGAGCCCCGCGGGCTCGAGGAGGAGATGCGCTCGGCGTACCTCGACTACGCCATGTCGGTCATCGTCGGGCGGGCGCTGCCCGATGTGCGCGACGGGCTGAAGCCCGTCCACCGCCGCGTCCTGTACGCGATGAACGAGCTCGGGCTCCAGCCGGGCCGCAAGCACATCAAGTGCGCGAAGATCACCGGCGAGGTGATGGGCGACTATCACCCGCACGGCGACACCGCGATCTACGACGCGCTCGTCCGCCTCGCCCAGCCGTTCGCGATGCGCTACCCGTTGATCGACGGGCACGGCAACTTCGGCAACATCGATGGCTACGGGGCGGCTGCCCAGCGCTACACCGAGGCCCGCCTCACTCGCCTGGCCACCGAGATGTTGCGCGACCTCGACCAGGACACGGTCGACTTCGTGCCCAACTACGACGGGCGCAAGCAGGAGCCGTCGGTTCTGCCCGCGCGGTTCCCCAACCTGCTCGTCAACGGCAGCTCGGGCATTGCCGTGGGCATGGCGACCAACATCCCGCCGCACAACCTGCGCGAGGTCATCTCCGGCGTCATCGCCTACATCGACGATCCGCTGATCGACGTCGACGGCCTGATGAAGCACGTCAAGGGGCCCGACTTCCCGACCGCCGGCACGATCCTCGGCCGGGAGGGGATCCGCGACGCCTACGCCACCGGCCGCGGTCGGATTCGGGTGCAGGCGAAGGCCCACATCGAGCCGGTCGGCCAGGGCAAGGAGGCGATCATCGTCACCGAGCTGCCCTACCAGGTCCGCAAGGGCGGCGAGGGCGGCCTGATCCTCAAGGTCCGGGACCTGGTGCTGGAGAAGAAGATCCCGGAGATCACCGACCTGCGGGACGAGTCCGACCGCCACGGGATGCGGATCGTCATCGAGCTCAAGCGCGACGTCATCCCGAAGGTCGTGCTGAACAAGCTCTACAAGCACACGCCCATGCAGACGACGTTCGGCGTCAACATGGTCGCGCTGGTCGACAACGTCCCGCGCACCCTGTCGCTGCGCGAGGCGATCGCCCACTACGTCGACCACCAGCGCGACGTCGTCGTCCGTCGCACGAAGTACGAGCTGCGCAAGTCCGAGGAGCGCGCGCACGTGCTCGAGGGCTACCTCGTGGCGCTCGACAACCTCGACGAGGTGATCGCGCTGATTCGCGGTTCACGGGATCCGGAGGCGGCGCGGGGCGGACTCGTCGAGCGGTTCGAGCTGACGCTCGTCCAGGCGCAGGCGATCCTCCAGCTGACCCTGAGCCGGCTGACGGCGCTCGAGGCGGACAAGATCCGCGCCGAGCACGCCGACCTCCTCGAGCGGATCAAGGAGCTCCGGGAGATCCTGGGTGACGAGAGCCGCGTCCTCACGCTGATCAAGGACGAGCTGGCGGAGATCGGCGAGGCCTACGGCGACGAGCGGCGAACCGAGATCACGCTGGCCGAGGGCGAGATCGACATCGAGGACCTGATCGCCGACCAGCAGATGGTCATCTCGATCACCCACTCCGGCTACATCAAGTCGCTGCCCCTGTCGACGTACCGGCAGCAGCGGCGCGGCGGAGTCGGCATCACCGGAATGGACCTCAAGGAGGAGGACTACATCGAGCACCTGTTCGTGTCCTCGACGCACGACTACCTCCTGTTCTTCACCAACCGCGGGAAGGTCTACCGGCTGAAGGTCTACGAGCTGCCCGAGGCCTCACGCACCGCGAAGGGCCGAGCGCTCGTCAACCTGCTGCCCCTCCGCGAGGGGGAGCGGGTCCAATCGGTGCTCGCCACCCGCGACTTCGGCGAGGGCCGCTACCTCGTGTTCGCCACCCGCAAGGGCCTGGTCAAGAAGACCGAGTTCGGCGCCTACAACACACCGATCAAGGCCGACGGGATCATCGCCATCAACATCCGCGACGACGACGAGCTCGTGGCCGTGCGCCGCACGAGCGGCCACGACGACATCATCATCGTGTCCCGCTCCGGCCAGGCGTCCCGCTTCAACGAGAGCCAGGTGCGCTCGATGGGGCGTGACACGAGCGGCGTGCGCGGGATGAACGTCGGACGGCCCGGCAACTCGGTCCTGGCCATGGACGTCGCGCTCGACGACCAGGAGCTCCTCGTGGTCACCGAGAACGGTTACGGCAAGCGGACGCCGATCGCCGACTACCCGGTCAAGGGCCGCGGCACGATGGGCGTCAAGACGGTCACGCTGACCGAGAACAAGGGCCAGCTCGCCGGCGCCCTCGTCGTCCGAGAGCACCAGGAGCTCGTGTTCATCTCCCAGAACGGCATGGTGCAGCGGACGTCGGTCCGCGGCATCAACCGCTACGGCCGCGCCTCGCAGGGCGTCAAGGTGATGAACATCCGCGACGACGACCAGGTGTCCGCCGTCGCACTCGTCGCCGAGTCGGAGGCGGCGACGGCGGCAGCGGTGGCTGACGAGTCCGAGCTGGCGGCGGAGCCTGGGCTGGCGGCCGAGTCCGAGCTGCCGGCGGGCCCGGAAGCGGACGAACCGCCGGCGGCCGACGAGTAGCGCAGCCCGCCTCCGGCCCCCCCCGAGCCAACCCGCCCGGCGCGCCGATGCCCGCCACGTCGGGCGAGTTTGTCGCGCTATACGCAGCAAATCCGCCCGACGTCACCCCGCGGCGCAGCCTGGGGCGAGTTTGCGCGCCGCCCCATGTCACGCGGTGGCCACCCGCTCATCTCTCCGCACGCATTCGGCCCACCGGAGCGCGCTGAGATGCCGGGCCGTTCGCTACTCTTTCGCGTACCAGAGAAAGGAGGTGGTCCTAACTTGTCTGACATGTTTTGCGGGACCCTGGAGGTGTCCGGCCGCTAGGTCGGAGGCTGACCCCGCTTAGCGGAGTCCAACCGAGACACCGCCTCGCCGAACGCCGGGACTGGTCCCTCCGGCACGGTCTGTTCGACGGGGCACGTCAGTACCAGCTGGAAGGCGGAGGGCGCCGTGTCGACGGCGCCCTCCGCGCGTTTTCCGCCCAGGCCGCCCGCCACCCGCGCGCGCTCCGCCGGTACGCTGCAGGCCATGTGCCGAAACATCCGCACCCTCTACAACTTCGAGCCGCCCGCCACCGAGGACGAGGTGCAGGCCGCCTCGCTCCAGTTCGTGCGCAAGATCAGCGGCTTCAACCAGCCCTCCCAGGCCAACCGGGAGGCGTTCGACCAGGCCGTCCTCGCGGTCACGGCTGTGTCGCGTGAGCTGCTCGACTCGCTCCAGACGAGCGCGCCGCCCAAGGACCGCGAGGCCGAGGCGGCCAAGGCGCGCGCCCGCTCCGCGCAGCGTTACGCAGCCTGAGCCTCGAGCTCCTCGTACAGCGCCCGCACCCCGGCGAAGATCTCCCCGGCCGCCTCGAGCTGCCGCTCTCGGCTCGGCCCCGGCTCGGGCGCGAAGGCCACCGGCGTGCCGTAGGCCACCCGGATGCGCGGAAACCGGCCCCGCCGCCACCCGCGCACGCCGGCCGAGCCGTGAATCGCGACCGGCACCACCGGGGTCCCCGCCTCGAGCGCCAACCGGCCGACCCCCGGTCGCGGCTCGCCGAGCCCCCCGGTTCGCGAGCGGCCGCCCTCGGCATAGATCCCGACCATCCCGCCGCGGTCGAGGATCGAGCGGGCGGTGACGAACGCCTCCTCGTCCGCGTGGCCCCGGCGCACGGGAAAGTGACCCGACACCCGGAACACGTAGCTGAGCGCCGGGTGACCGCCGAAGAACTGCGACTTGCTCATGAAGCGGATCTGCCGCCGCAGGTACACACCGCAGAAGAAGTGGTCCATGTTCGAGAAGTGGTTGGGCGCCAGGATCACCGGCCCGGACCGGGGCACGTTGCCCACCCCGCGCGCCCACGTTCGGTACAGGAGCAGCGCGACCGGCGTCAGCAGGACGCGCACCGCGGCGTACGTCCAGCCGGGCTCGTGGTCGCGGGCCCACGCGTGATACGGCGCCATCGCGTCGGCCGGCCGGGGGTCGGCGTAGACCTGCGACCGGATCCCCCCGGCGCCGCTCACCCGACGAAGCTCCCGCCGCCGCCGCTCACCCGGCCCGCCAGAGACCGGCCCGCCAGCGCTCCCGCCGCCGCTCCCGCCTCACGCCACCAGGTACTGCTGCCAGGCGGCGGGGATCGTCGGGCTCGCCACCTGGATGAACACGTGCGGGCTCGGCGTTCGCGGCGCCCGTGAGAGCGCCATCCCCGCCTGGCGGGGCGATGCGTTGCCCTTGCGCCGGTTGCACGGCGCGCACGAGGCGACGATGTTCTCCCACGTCGAGGACCCGCCCTTCGAACGCGGGACAACGTGGTCGACGGTCAGGTTCGACCGCGAGCCGCAGTACTGGCAGGTCCAATCGTCCCGGGCGAACACCGCACGTCGGGTGATCTTCCGCCGGTGCGTGTCGCGGGGGATGCGGACGTAGCTGACGAGCCGGATCACCACCGGCCGTGACAGCGTGCTCGTGGCCGAGTGCAGCTGCCAGTCGCCGTGCTCCAGCACCTCGGCCTTCTCCTTGAGCAGCAGCACGATCGCTCGCCGCACCGTGCACACGTTGATCGGCTCGTACGTCGCGTTCAGCACGAGCACCCGGCCAACATCGGGTCCGCGTCGCTGGTGCTCGAATGGCGACGCGGACCAAGCAGACGCTGGTGCGGAGCTGGCCATGGCTCTGGCGCGGCAGTGTAGCGACGGATCCGGCACGGGCCACCAGGGCCAAAGCACCGCAGGGGCGCCGGTTCGGGCGCCTGTCCGCCGCGTCAGCCGGCGGCCGGAAACGACCCCAGGACCCGCAGCGTGTGCACGTGGCGGCGCAGGGCGGCGAGGGCCTCCGCCACCGGTGGCGTATCGGCCGCGCCCTCGAGATCGACGAAGAACATGTAGTGCCCGAGTCCCTGCTTGCGCGGTCGTGACTCGATCCGGGTCAGGTTGACCGACCGGGAGGCAAACTCGGTCAGGCAACCCACGAGCCAGCCCGGACTCTCCGCCCCGGCCCCCCAGAACACGATCGCCGTCTTGTGCGCCGCCGCCCGCGCGCCGGCGCCCGGCGCCGCCCGCCGCGCCAGCCAAACGAATCGAGTCTCGTTGCCCACCGCGTCCTCCACGCCCGCCAGCAGCACGCGACAGCCGTACAGCTCGGCCGCCCGGCGGTTGCCGAGCGCCGCCCACCGGCCTCCGCGCTCGGCCACCGCTCGCACGGCCTCGGCGGTCGAAGCACCCGCCCGTACCTCGGCTCCGGCCAGCCGGGAGCGGATGAACCGGGCGCACTGGGCGGTGGCCTGTGGGTGGGAGACGACCACGTCGATGTCCACGGGCTCCAGTGCCTCGCGCGCGATCAGGCAGTGCTCGATCGGGTGCACCACCTCGCCGACGATGACGACGTCCTCGGCTTCCAGCGCCAGCGTGTCGAGCGTGGCGTTCACCGCTCCTTCGAGCGAGTTCTCGATCGGGACGAGCGCGCGCTCGACCTCGCCGGCGTCGACCGCCATCACGGTCTCGTAGATCGTCGGGTACGGCACCGCGGCAGCGCCGGCCGCCGGGTCGAGCGCATCGAGCAGCGCCTCGTGCGTGAACGTGCCGGCCGGTCCGAAGTACCCGACGCGGGCCGCGCCGCGAGTGGCCGCGGGCACTACGTCCCGGCGGAGGCGCCGGCGCCGGCGGCCGCACCGCCGCCGGTGGCGAGCGCCAGCCGCAGCGCCTCGTCCTCCTCCGGCGAGAGCTCGAGCTCGCCCTGTCCCTCCCGCACCGCCTTGGCGTACAGCCGGGCCTGGTCGCGATGGTGGATCGACGAGAGGACGACGCCCGAGCGCGTGGCGTCGAGCAGCGCGATCGACGTCGACTGCTGGCCCGACATCTCGCCGTACGCGTCATAGCGCACGAGCGCGCGGTAGGCGATCGTCCGATCGATCCGCGCCTCCGCGCGTGCCATCCGCTCATCGAGCCGGACCCCAGCGTCGTGTACGTAGGCCGACAGGGCCGAGAACTCGGCCTGGAGCTCGGCCGCGTGAGAGACGAGATCCCGCGGGCCCTCGCCCAGCACCACCCGCTGGTCCGCGCGCACCCGCCGCAGACGCATCGCCAGCCAGACCGCTGCCAGCAGCGCCGCCACCGCCACGGCCGCGGCGGCGATCGCGATGATGCCCACCGTCGTCACGTCGTGCACGCCGGGAAGCATAGGCGCCACCGCCGGGGCGCCCGGGGGCTACTGGAACGTGACCGGGAAGGACAGCGTGTTGTTCGCCACGTTCTTCTCGCCCGGCACCGGCGCGATCGTCGCCACGACCGTGTAGCTGCCGGCCGGCGGGGACTGGGTGAGCTGGACGTTGCAGGTCGTCGACTGTCCGGCGGTCGTCTGGGGAATCGTCGTCTGGCCGCTGATGCCCGCTCCGCTCACCGACACCTTGCAGACGACGTTCGTCTCGTTGTTCGTGCCGCCGTTGGTCAGAGACAGCGTGAACGTCGGCGGCGGCGAGGCGGAGATGGTGTTCGTCGCGCCGGCCGAGAGCTGGTTGCCCCCCACCGACACCGAGTTGAGCGCATGGCCGTGCAGCCCGGGGGCGACCTTGCCGCTCGACGCCGCAGTGCTCGACGCCCCGATCTTGCCGGCGATGAACGTCGGGGTCAGCCACTGCACGCCGGGCACGAACTGCCCGCCCTCGATCTGGACCCCGTCGGTGCCGCCGACGCCGATCCCGGCGCCGTGCAGCGCCCCGGCGATCTGCTTGGTGGCGTAGTTCTTGTACACGACGTCGGACGCGTAGAAGCCCGCCATGTCCCCGGCGATGGCGTTCAGCGCGTCCTCCGGCGTCGAGCGCCCGAGCGCGGCGCTGATGTTGCCCGCGATGTCGTAGATCCCGTCGCGGCGGAGCTGCAGGGCGAGGACGACGTACTGCTGGGCCTTCTGCATCTGGTCGGGAACGCTCAACCCCTCGGCCTTGCTGAGCTGGCTGCCGGCGGTCAGCGCCTCCTGGTTGATCTGACCGGACAGCGATCCGCCACCACTCGCGCCGGCGCCGCTGCCGAGCTGGCTGAACAGCTGCGAGCCGTTCTGGTTCGATTGCTGGATCAGGGAGGAGACGTTGTTGGCGTAGTTGCGCAGCGCGCTGTTGCGGGCGGACGTCTCGCAGCTGCTGACGCCGAGGATGATCAGGATGAGCACGACGAGGATCGCCCCGGCGGCGATCAGGCGCCGCGTCTGGATGGCCTGCTGCTCGCCGGGTGGCCGCCGCCCCGCGCCGCCCCTGCCGCTGCGCCCGCCTCCGCTGCGCCCACCGCCACCCCGCCCGCCGGAGGTGCGGCGGCTCCGGGTGGTGGGCTTGGGCGCTACGGGAGGCTCATCGGCCTCGTCGAAGAACGACACGCGGTTCGCTCCTTGCGGGAATCTTCACGGCGCAGTATGACCGCGGACGCGGCCGGACCGGCGGCTGCGCGCAGCGCCGGTCGTGCAGGGAGATACGCCCCGCTCCCGAAAATCCCTGCCATGCGGGCGAGCCAGCTGCCCACGGCGCGTGCGGCGACGGGGTCGACGCGACCGCTCACCGCCGCCTCGGTCACCGCCCCCGCCGAGGGGCTCGTGCTCGGGCGCTACCGATTGCAGCGCCGCCTCGGCGCCGGCGCGTTCGGCACCGTGTGGCAGGCTCACGACGAACGCCTCGACCGTCCCGTGGCGGTCAAGGCGGTCCCCCGCGAGCGGGTCTCCGCCGCTCGGCTGACCCGCGAGGCACGGGCGGCAGCCCGGCTCTCCCACCCGGCGATCGTCACCCTGTTCGAGACCGCGGTCGACGACGACTGCGCCTACCTCGTCTCCGAGCTCGTGCGCGGTCAAACGCTCCACGCGCTGCTCGCCGCCGGCCGTCTCTCCGACCGGGACGTGGTGGCGATGGCGATCGCCCTGAGCGACGCGCTCGAGCACGCCCACGCGCACGGGGTCATCCACCGCGACGTCAAGCCGTCGAACATCCTCGTCCCCGAGGCACCGAGCAGCACCGTCCATCCCGTCAAGCTGACCGACTTCGGCGTCGCGCGGGTGCTGGGCGGAGACAGTCTCACGCGCACGGGAGACGTGATCGGCACCGCGGCGTACATGGCGCCCGAGCAGGCCGAGGGACTCGAGGCGGGCCCGCCGGCCGACCTGTACGCCCTGGCCCTCGTCACCTACGAGGCGCTGACCGGCGTCAACCCGGTCCGCAGCTGCGGCGGCCCCGGACGACCGCGGCGGCTCGGGACCTACCTGCCCCCCCTGCGCCGCCAGCGACGGGACCTCCCGCGCGAGCTCGGCCGGGCGATCGACCTCGCGCTGCGCCCGCGGCCGCGGGAGCGCGGCACCCTGGCCGAGCTCCAGATCGCCCTGCGGGCGAGCCTGGACGCGCTCGACGACACACCGGGTGCGCTGCTCCCACCCGCCCCGGCACCGCCGGACGGTCCCCCGCCGCCGATCCCCGCCTCCCCCCACGCCGTAGCCCCGCGGTGGCCGGCGCCCCGCCTGCGCCCGTGGATCCCGGTGCGCGGAGCGGACCGCTCGCTCATCCGCGTCGCGGCCGCCGGCATCGCCGCCCTCGCCACCGCCTGGATCCTCGGCCGTGGCCTTCCCGCCGGGCCGATCGGCCCCGGCCTCGCCGGCCTGGCGGCGGGAGCGGCGGTGCTCCTGCTGCCCCGCCTCGGCTGGCTGCTGGCCGCGGTGGGAACCGCCGCGGTGCTGGCGCTGGCGGGGCGGTCGGGACTGGGGCTGCTCGGCGCGGCCGGCCTGCTCCTGCCGGCCCTGCGGCCGCCCGCGCCCCGCCCGCTCCGCCGCGCCTACGCGGCGGCGTGCGCCTGGGTGTGGCTCGTCTTCGCCGCCCCGCTCGCCGGACACGACCTCCTCCTGTCCCGGCCGACCGGGCTCCCCCGGCCTGGCACCTTCGCCCGCTCCCCTGTCCTCACCCTCGACGCCGTCGTCGACCCAATCGTCCGCAGCGGCGCGCTGAGCGGGGCGGTCGCCTGCGCGCTGGCGGCCGTCGCCGCCGGCTGGCTGCTGCGGATCCGCCACCCGTCGTCCCGGTTGGTCCTCGTCGTCGTGTGGGCAGCGGCGAGCGTGGCCGGCCTGGCCACCATCATCGCCGGCAGCGCCTCCGCACCGGGGATTGCGGCGCGCCTGCGCGATCCGGTTCCGCTCGCCGTGGTGGCCGCCGGAGGGCTCCTGGCACTCGGGCTGCGGCCGCCCGGCCACCCGGTCCGCGCCCGACCCGACGCCCCGGGCGCGGCAGGCGAACTTCCGTAGCATGACCCTGCGCCCGGGTGGTTCCGGGCCCCCGACCATGAGCGTCCTGCGCAGCCTGGAGAGCAAGATCGCCGGCCTCGTCGAGGGGACGTTCAGCCGTGCCTTCCGGTCCGAGGTGCGGCCGGTGGAGATCGCCCGCAAGCTGGCGCGGGAGATGGAGGAGCACCGGTCGTTCTCGGTCTCCCGCACCTATGTGCCCAACGAATACCGGGTGTTCCTCTCGCCGCGCGACCGCGAGCGCTTCCAATCCTATGAGGAGGCGCTGGCCACCGAGCTGGCCGGCTACCTGCTCGAGCACGCGCGCCGCGAGCGGCTGGCCATGCTCTCCAAGCCGGTGATCGACTTCGAGACCGATGAGCGGCTCGGGTTGGGGGAGTTCGGTATCCAGACCCGCCTCGTCCAGCCCGAGGCCGAACCGGTCGTCTCCGGTGCCGGCGCGGCGCCTCCCGTCCCGGCCGAGGAGGAGGGCGGGCGGACGATGATCTACTCGACCGCCGGCCGGGTGGCCGAGCCGCTTGAGGAGCGGGCGCACGCCCACAACCACCGCGCGCTGCTCATCGGCGGTGGACGCCGCCTGGTGGTCGGGCCGGCCGGAGCGACGATCGGCCGCAGCCACAGCTGCGACGTCGTCCTCGACGACCCCAACGTCTCCCGCCAGCACGCCGAGGTTCGGCCCCGGGGCGGATCCTGGGTGCTGACCGATCTCGGCTCCACGAACGGCTCGCGGGTCAACGGCCGGCAGCTGACGGCGCCCGAGGTGCTCAAGCCGGGGGACGAGATCGACATCGGCACCACCGCCCTGCGCTTCGAGGTCGAGTAGCCCGTGTCCAGTGCCGCAGCCCGGAGCCGTTGATGCTCGAGCCGGTGTCGGTCGGCCTGAAGTTCGGGTTCCTGGCCATCCTCTACCTGTTCCTGCTGTGGGTCGTGCGCAGCGCGCTCAAGGACCTTCGCCGGGGTCCGAACGACGCCCGCGGGTTCGTCGCGCCGTCCGACGCCACCGGCATGTACGACGCGGCGGACGCCCTCGCACCCGATGGGGCTGACCTGGAGCCGCGCCTGCTCGTCGAGCGGGCCGTCGGCCACGAGCCGGGCGTGGCCTACGACCTGACGGGCGGCGCTACGCTCGGCCGCGGAGACGTCGAAATCCGATTGGAGGACCCGTTCGCCTCCTCGCGCCACGCCCGGATCTCCCGCCAGGGTCAGGTGCTGGTGCTGGAGGACCTGGGATCGACCAACGGCACGTACCTGAACGAGGAGCCCCTGAACGGGCCGGCTCCGCTCCACCCCGGCGACCGGATCCGGGTCGGCGACAGCGAGTTCACCTACCTGCAATGACCGTGCTGAGAGTCGCCGAGACGACGGTTCGCACCGACACCGGGCGACAGCGGCGGGGCAACGAGGACAGCTCGTTCGCCCGCCCGCCGCTGTTCGTGGTGGCGGACGGCATGGGCGGCGCCCAGGCCGGGGAGGTCGCCTCGCAGCTGGCGGTGGAGGCGTTCGCCCGGGGACTGCCCAGCGACGGTTCGGCCGAGGACCGGCTCGTCGCCCGCGTGCGGGATGCCAACCAGCGGATCCACGACCTCTCACGCAGCGAGGCCGAGCGGGCCGGCATGGGCACGACGCTCACCGCCGCCCTGCTCGAGGCCGACCAGCTCGCCATCGCCCACGTCGGCGACAGCCGCGCCTACCTGCACCGCGACGGCGAACTCCGGCGGCTCACGCGCGACCACTCCCTGGTCGGCGAGCTCGTCGAGCAGGGAAAGCTGACCGAGGCCCAGGCCGAGGAGCACCCCCAGCGATCGATCATCACCCGCGCACTCGGTCCCGAGCCCAGCGTCGAGGTCGACACCTGGACCTATGCGGTCCGTCCCGGTGACGTGCTGCTGTTGTGCAGCGACGGGCTGACCTCGATGATCACCGAGGAGCAGATCGTCGAGCTGCTGAGCGGCGCTCCCGATCTGGCGCGCGCCGCCGAACGCCTGATCGACGCGGCCAACGCGGCCGGCGGACGCGACAACATCACCGTCGTCCTGTTCCGCATCGAGGCGGTGGGCGACGAGGACCCGGCCGCCGCCACGATGATCGGCGCTCCCGGGGCCCCCACCCGTGCCCGGTCGGCCCCCCTGGCGCGCACCCAGGGGCTTCCCACCATCGTGCCCGCCGCCCGCCGTCGCAATCCCAGATGGGCCAAGCCGATCGCCGCGCTGGTGTCGATATCCGTCGTGCTGTTCCTGGTCGGTGCCGGCGGCTACCTCGCCACCCGCCAGCTCTACTTCATCGGCACCAACCCGCAGGGAATCGTCACCGTCTTCCGTGGACTGCCGTACGACCTGCCGGCCGGCATCCGTCTCTACGAGACGTTCTACGTCTCCGGCGTCGCCGCTTCGCAGGTGCCCACCGACCGCCGGAGCAGCCTGTTCGACCACCACCTGCGCTCGCAGTCGGACGCCACGAACCTGATCCGCGCCGTCGAGCTGGGGCAGCTCAGCCGATGAGCGCGCGCAACCGGGAGCTGCTCGGCCTCATCCCGGCGTCGCTGCTGCTCACCGGCGGCTTCGCCGCCGTGTTCATCCAGCGCGAGAACGTCCTCTCCAACGTCTCGCTGACCTACGGCGCGATCTTCCTCGGGCTCTGCCTGGCCGGCCACATCGTCATCCGCCTGACCCTCCCGTACGCCGATCCCTACCTGTTCCCCCTCGTCGCGCTGCTGGCCAGCTTCGGGATCGTCATGGTCTACCGGATCGATCAGACCCTGGCGCGCCAGCAGGCGCAGTGGTTCGTCCTCGGCCTCGTGCTGTTCGCCGCCACGATCGTCGTGTTCCGCGACTACCGGCGGCTAGAGCGCTATCGGTACCTCATCGTGTTCGCGTCGCTCGGGCTGCTCGTGCTCCCCCGGCTGCCCGGGATCGGGGCCCAGGTCAACGGCGCCTATCTCGGCGTGCGGATTCCCGGCCTGTTCATCTTCCAGCCCGCGGAGTTCGCCAAGATCGGGCTCGTCGTCTTCCTGGCCAGCTATCTGCGCGACACCCGCCAGGTGATGGTGATGGGGGCACGGCGGGTGCTCGGCCTCACCATCCCCCCCATCAAGCACTTCGGCCCGGTGGCCGTCATCTGGGGCATCGCAATGGTGATCATGTTCCTGCTGCACGACATCGGCTCGTCGCTCATGTTCTACGGCAGCCTGCTGGCGATCCTGTACGTCGCCACCGGGCGGGTGTCGTTCGTGCTCATCGGGCTCGTCGCGTTCGCCCTGGGGGCGTGGTTTGCGGCGACGCACGTCGCGCACATCCACGACCGGATCACCGCCTGGCTGCACCCGTTCCAGCCGGCGGTGTACCGCAAGGGCGGTGGCAGCTACCAGCTGGCCAACGCCCAGTTCATCCAGGCGGCCGGCGGACTGTTCGGTCGGGGCTTCGGGCAGGCGACGATCACCATCCCGGGCAGCGGCGCGAACTACCTCCCGGCGCCGGACACCGACATGATCTATGCCGTCGTCGTCGGTGAGCTCGGCCTGTTCGGTGGGGCCGGGATCCTCCTCGCCTACCTGGCGTTCGTCGCCCGCGGCTTCAAGATCGCCGTGCTCGCCCGCGACTCGTTCTCCACGCTGCTCGCCGTCGGCCTGAGCTCCGTCTTCGCCCTCCAGGTGTTCGTCATCGTCGGAGGCGTGACGCGAGTGATCCCGCTCACCGGCGTCACCCTGCCGTTCATCTCCTACGGGGGCTCCTCGATCATCGCCAACCTCGTACTGGTGGCGCTCCTGCTGCTCGTCTCCGACCGCGCCCGGAGGCCGGTCGGGTGAAGGGCCCGATCATCCGCCTGTTCGGCGTCGTCGTGCTGCTGTTCGCCCTGCTCATCGGGTGGACGAGTCGCTGGACGGTGTTCGAGCAGAGCTCGCTGGCCCACAACTCCCTGAACAAGCTCACCTTCTTCGACGACCTGCGGATCAAGCGCGGACGGATCCTGGCCGCCGACGGATCGGTGCTGGCGAGCTCGGTGCCGGCCGCCGGGGGGACCTGGAGCCGCGTCTATCCCACCGGCTCGCTGTTCTCCCAGGCCGTCGGCTACTCGCTGCCGGCGCTCGGCTCGGCGGCCGGGCTCGAGCGTTCGCACGGGGACGACCTTCGCGGCGGGAACCAGGGCCTCAGCTCCGTGTTCGGGCAGCTCGGCCCCCATCCGGTCGGCGACGACATCGTCACCACGCTCGACCCGGCGGCGCAGAAGGTCGCCCTCCAGGCGCTGAACGGCCAGACCGGCTCGGTGGTCGCGCTGGACCCCCGCACGGGCGCGATCAAGGTGATGATCTCGTTGCCGAGCTACGACGACAACGGCCCGCGGCCGTTCGACCCCCCGGCCGGCCAGACCACGTTCAACCGGGCCACGCAATCGGGGTACCCCCCGGGATCGACGTTCAAGATCGTCACCGCCACCGCCGCGATCGACTCTGGGCAGTTCACCCCGGACAGCACGGTGAACGGCAATTCCCCGGTGACGATCTCCGGCGTCCCGCTGAACAACGACAGCGACCAGAGCTTCGGGCCGATCAGCCTCACCGACGCGCTCACCTATTCCGTCAACACCGTCTGGGCCCAGGTGGCGGTCAGCCTCGGCCGGGCGACGATGACGCGCTACATGCAGCGCTTCGGCTTCTACTCCAGGCCGCCGATCGACCTGCCGCCGGACGAGCTGAACGCCAGCCGGCCCTGGAGCTTCGGCGCTCCGCCGCGGCCGCTGCCGCCGAACAGCGCGAATGAGGACCTCGGCCGGATCGCGATCGGGCAGGGGGGCCTCCAGGTGACGCCGCTGCAGATGGCGATGGTCGCCGCGGCGGTGGCCGACGGCGGCAAGCTGATGGTCCCCCGCCTGGTCAGCCGCGTGGTCGACCCGGACGGGCGGACGGTGCAGACGGTCGCCCCGCAGGTGATGGACCAGGTGATGAAGGCCTCGACCGCGGCCGAGGTGGCGCAGATGATGCGCAAGGTGGTCGACGAGGGCACCGGCACCCCCGCCCAGCTCGGCAACGGGATCGAGTTCGCCGGCAAGACGGGAACGGCGTCGGTCGGCGTGGCGGGGTCGGGGCTGACCCAGCCGTGGTTCATCGGCTTCGCGCCACTCGGCGACCCGCAGGTGGCGGTCGCGGTCACCGTCGAGCGCTCGCCGGGGGGCTTCGGCGGCACGGTGGCGGCGCCGATCGCCAAGGCCGTGGTCCAGCAACTGCTCTCGGAGGCAAAGGGGTAGGCGATGCCAGATCCGGGTGACGGCACGACGATCGACGGCCGCTACCGCGTCCTCTCCCGGCTCGGCGCCGGCGGCATGGCCGAGGTGTACCTGGCCGAGGACGCGCAGCTCGGCCGCCAGGTGGCACTGAAGCTCCTGCACCGGCGGTTCGCTGAGGACTCCGCGTTCGTCGAGCGGTTTCGCTTCGAGGCGCAGGCCGCCGCCGGACTCCAGCACCCCAACGTGGTCAGCGTCTACGACCGGGGGGAGTGGGACGGCACGTACTACATCGCGATGGAGTACCTGCGCGGGCCGTCGCTCAAGCAGCTCATCGGCCAGGAGGCGCCGCTCGCCCCGCTCCGCGCCATCGAGATCGCCATCCAGATCCTCAAGGCGGCGCGGTTCGCTCACCGCCAGGGGATCATCCACCGCGACCTCAAGCCTCACAACGTGATCGTGGGCGACGGCGATCACGTCAAGGTGACCGACTTCGGCATCGCCCGGGCCGGTGCGTCGGACATGACGGAGACCGGCTCGATCATGGGGACCGCCCAGTACCTCTCTCCCGAGCAGGCGCAGGGCCACGCCGTCAGCCCGTCCTCCGACCTCTACTCGGTGGGAGTGATCCTGTACGAGATGCTCACCGGACGGCTGCCGTTCGAGGCCGAGTCGGCGGTGACGATCGCCATCAAGCACGTCTCGCAGTCCCCGCCGCCGCCGAGCACGATCAACCCCGCGGTGCCGCCGGAGCTCGAGCAGGTGATCCTGTGGGCGCTGAACAAGAATCCCGCCGATCGGCCGGCCGACGCCGATGCGCTCATCTCCGCGCTGGAGGCCGCGCGCGCGGCGATCCAGGCCGACAACCCGGCCGAGCGCACCGCCAGCTTCGCCGCGGTGGCCGCCGTCGCGGTGCCGGCGGCCGCCGCCGGCGGACCGCGTGCACTCGAGGCCGATCCGGCTCTCGTCGCGCCGCCCTTCGGCGGCGAGCGGCCGCCCGGGCGCTCCCGGTTCGGTTCGGTGTGGACGTGGGTCATCCTCGCCCTCGTGCTGCTCGCCGGGGCCGGCGGGGTCCTGGCGTACCTGCTCACCCGTCCGGACCAGCGAACGGTCCCCCCGGTGGTCAACCTCCAGGTCGGGGTGGCGCAGACCCTCGTCCAGAACGCCGGGCTGACGCCGAACCTCATCTACCGCACCGACCGCAGTCCGTCGGGCACCGTCATCGCCCAGTCGCCGCTGGGGGGCGTCAAGGCCAACCAGGGCAGCACGGTGACGCTCACCGTCTCCCAGGGCCTGGGCAACACGAGCGTCCCGTCGGTGGTCGATCTCCCGGAGGTCCAGGCCGCGGCGGCGATCCGGCACCAGGGCCTCAGGGTGGCGCGGGTCGAGAGCGAGCCGTCGGCGGTCGTGCCCGCCGGTGAAGCCACCCGCACCGATCCGACCGCCGGGGTGTCGGTGCCGGTCGGCTCATCGGTGACCCTGTTCGTCTCCTCCGGCAAGCCCCTGGTCAACGTGCCCGACGTCACCGGCGAGACGCAGAGCCAGGCGGAGTCGGACCTCCGCAAGGCGGGCTTCGGAGTCGCCACCAGCACCCAGGCCTCGACCTCGGTGGCGGTGGGAAGCGTCATCCGGCAGAACCCGGCCGGCGGCACCCCAGCCGCCTCGGGCTCCACGGTGACGATCGTGCTCGCCACGGCGCCGACCACGGTCAAGGTGCCCGACGTGACCGGCGCCTCGGTGGCGAGTGCGACCAGCCAGCTGAGCGCCGCCGGCTTCGCCGTCAAGCGCGTGAACCGCAACGTCAGCACGGCGAACCAGGACGGCGTCGTCCTCTCCCAGTCGCCCGCTGCCACCACGACGCTGAAGAAGGGCGGGACGGTACGGATCGTGGTCGGCCACTACGTCGCCCCGCCGCCGCCGCCGCCGACGACGACCACCACCACGTCCACGCGAACATCGACGCAGACGTCCACCGCCACCCGAACGTGACCGCGCGCCGCGTCACGGTGCTCGGAGGCGGTCGCTCCTCCGAGCACGAGGTCTCGCTGGCCTCCGCTGCCTCGGTGGCCGACGGGCTGCGCACGGCCGGACACGCCGTGCGGCTGGTCGAGGTCGGCCGGGACGGCGTTTGGCGGGCGGACGGGGAGCCGCTGGCAGTGGCGCCCGGGCGTGGACTGGACGGCGCCGACGTCGTCTTCCCCGTCCTGCACGGGCCGTTCGGCGAAGACGGCACGGTGCAGGGGCTGCTCGAATGCCTCGACGTGCCCTACATCGGCGCCGGGGTGCTGTCCTCCGCGGTGAGCCTGGACAAGGTCCTGTTCAAGGAGCTGATGGCCTGGCGCGGCATCCCGCAGGTCGACTTCCGGGCGGTCCGGGCGGACGAACTGGAGGACGATGCTGGAGCGGTCCTCGCCCGGCTCTCGCCGCTCGGCCTGCCGGTGTTCGTCAAGCCGGCGCGGCTCGGCTCGTCGGTGGGGATCGTCCGCGTCGCGGTGGCGCACGCGCTGGCGGACGCCCTGCGCCAGGCGTTCGCGCACGATCCCCTCGTGATCGTCGAGGCGGCGGCCGGTGGGACGGAGGTCGAGTGCTCGGTGCTCGGCAACGCGCAGCCGATCGCCTCCGAGCCCGGGGAGATCCGGCTCGGCGGCGAGGGCTGGTACGACTACGCGGCGAAGTACACGCCGGGCGGGATGGAGTTGTGCGTACCGGCCGGTATCTCCGCCGGCGCGCGGGAGCGGGTGCGGGAGCTGGCCGTCGAGACGTTCGCCGCCGTCGACTGCGCCGGGCTGGCCCGGGTCGACTTCTTCGTGCAGGACGAGACGGTCCTGGTCAACGAGCTGAACACGATGCCGGGCTTCACGGCCACCAGCGTGTACGCGTCGTTGTGGGCGGCGACCGGGGTGGAGTACCCCGAACTGCTCGACCGGCTCGTCGACCTGGCCGTCGAGCGCCACGCGGCGCGGCGCCGCTTCAGCTTCTGAATCGGCGAGCTCAGCGGTACAGCGTCAGCTCGTTGACCGACACCGACTCGTGGCCGCCGAGGTCGGTGATCCACACGAGGTAGAACGCGAAGCGCCGCCCCCCCGTGGTGAGGGGGACCGTGTCCGTCCCGCTCACTCGGGTCACCTGCCCGACCTGCTGCCAGCCGGGATCCGGCCAGGTGAGCGGCGGCGTTCCGTTGCGGGCGTAGATCGTCGCGCTCCAGCCCGGGGTGACGGTGCGGATCGTCAGCTGCCGGCCGGCGACGCCGGGGGAGGTGTCGAGGTAGATCCCGGTCCCCGCCTTGCCGAGGTTCGCGGCGGTGTAGTGCTGGGTCGTCCAGGCGGTGTTCGGGTCGTTGTCGATTGCCAGGCCGGCCTGCGGATGCTCGTCCTTCGGGCTGCCCAGGGGGTTGAAGCCCTGTGCCCCGCGCGGCGTGACCTGGGCGAGGGCCGCCGCGGGCGGTGGCGCGGCCAGCTTGCCGGTTCCGTGGTGCGCGCGGGTCCCGAGCCACACCGCCAGGCCCACGGCGATCGCCACCACGACGAGCAGCGCCAGCACGGCGAGGCCCCGCTGGCGGATGGCGATCGGCACCCGTCGCCGCGTGCGCGGGGGCAGCGTGCGCAGCACGGTCGTCACCTCGCCCGTGGCGCTGCCGGATCGCGCGGTCTCGATCGCCAGCACGTCCTCCAGGTCGGCGATCAGCTCGGCGTCGTTGGCATACCGGTCCTCCTGGCGCTTGGCGGTGGCGGTGTCCACCACGGCGGCCAGCGCGGCCGACACCTCCGGGCGCTTGGCCTGGACGTCGGGCAGCTGCTCGCGGACGTGCTTCATCGCCACCGCGATCTGGTTCTCGCCCTTGAACGGCACCTCGCCGGTCAGCATCTCGTAGAGCACGACGCCGAGCGAGTACAGGTCGGACTGGCCGGTGACGCGCTGCCCGAGGGCCTGCTCGGGCGAGACGTAATCGGTCGTCCCGAGCACCCGGCCGTCGGCGGTGAGGCCCTCCTCGTCGAGCGTGCGGGCGATGCCGAAGTCCGTCACCTTCGCCGAGCCCTCCTGGTCGATGAGGACGTTCTGGGGCTTGACGTCGCGATGGACGATGTGGCGGGCATGTGCCACTCCGAGCGCGCGCGCGATCTCGATCGCGTAGGCCACCGCTTCGGCGATCGGCAGCCGCCCGAGCCGGCGAATGCGCTCCTTGAGCGTCTCCCCCTCGACGTACTCGAACACGATGTACGGCCGGTTGTCGTCCTCCCCGGCGTCGATCACCCCGACGACGTGCGGGTGGGAGAGCTGGGCCACGGCACGGGCCTCCCGGCGAAACCGCTCGAGCTGCTCGGACTCCGAGGCGACCTCGCGGCTCATCAGCTTGATCGCCACCTGCCGCTGGAGCGTCTCGTCGAGCGCCCGGTAGACGGTGGACATCCCCCCGGCTCCGATCCGTGCCTCCAGTCGGTAGCGGCCGCTGAGCGTCGTGCCGAGGATCGTGCTCATCGGGTGCCCATTATCTTCCCCCACCTGCCCCGGGCGCGCGCATGAAACGGCTCCCCCCCGCCCTGTTGCTGGGGGCACTGGCGCTCGGGGTGCGGTTGCTGTACGTGCTGGTGATCGCGCGGGGTCCGGTGGGGGTGGGAGGCGACGCCGGCTACTACCACAGCGCGGCCAACCTGATCGCCGACGGCCACTTCCTCGACCGGCGGATCCACGGAGGGACGTACCCGACGGCCGAGCACCCGCCCCTCTACCCGCTCGTGCTCTCGGTGGTCTCGCTGCTCGGGGGCCGAGCGCTCCTCGCCCACCGGATCGCCGGCTGCGTCATCGGGACCGGGACGGTGCTCGCCGTCGCTGCCCTCGGCCATCGGGTGGCCGGGCGGCGAGGTGGATGGCTGGCCGGTGGCGGGGCGGCGCTCTACCCGCCGCTCGTCACCGCGGACGGGCTCGTCATGGCCGAGCCGCTGTTCGCGCTGCTCGTGGCGGTGACCGTGCTCTGCGTACTCGGGCGGCTCGAGCGTCCGGGCCGGCCCTCGGGCTGGGTCGGCGTGGGAGCGCTCGTCGCGCTCTGCACTCTCGCCCGCGGTGAGGGTCTGGCGCTGCTCGTCCTGCTCGCCTGGCCGGCGGCGTGGGTGGCCGCGCGCCGGCGCGGCGTCGCGCTCGTGACCCTTGCCTGCCTACTCGTCCTGGCGCCCTGGGTGATCCGCAACGAGGTCGTGTTCGGCCGCCCGCTCATCGCCACCGACTCCAACACGCTCATCGCCGGGGCGAACTGCCCCGACACGTACTCCGGCCACGACATCGGCTGGTGGAGCCTGGCCTGCCTGGAGCGGGCGCGGACCCCGCTCCAGACCGATCGGGGCGATGCCTCGACGGGTGCGGCCTGGCGCTACGCCACCCACCACGTGGGCCGCCTGCCGCTCGTGGCGCTCGTTCGCGTGCTGCGCACGTTCGATCTCTTCCAGCCCCTGCGCCAGGGCAACCAGGAGCCGCGGCGCCGGTGGGTCGACGTCGTGAGCGCGCCGTTCGTCTGGGTCGTCCTGGCGTTGGCGGCGATCGGGTTCGTGCGGCTGCGCGGGCAGCGGCGCTGGCCACTTGCCGCTCCGATCGCGATGGTGGTGATCGTCAGCGCGGCCGGCTGGGGGATCGGCCGGTTCCGGATCGGCGCCGACGTCGTGCTCCTGCCGCTGGCGGCGGCGGGGGTGGTCGGCGCCGCCAGCCTCAGAGCTCCCGCATCCCGTCCCGGTCGCCGACGAGGCTCAACGACGGAACGCTGACGATCCCCGGCTCGCGGGTCACGCAGCCGATCCGGGCCGCGTCGTGGTGGTGGTGACGCAGGACGCGCAGCGCAGCGTCGGCCGCCGGCGCGGCGACGGTCACGACGAAGCCGCACCCCATGTTGAACACCTCCCACATCTCGGCCGCGCGGACCCCGCCCAGCTCGGCGATCAGTCCGAACACCGCCGGCGCGGGCAGCGGCGAGGCGATCTCATAGCCGACCTGCGAGCCGATCCGCAGCAGGTTGCCCAGCCCGCCGCCGGTGATGTGGGCCAGGCCGTGGATCTCCAGCCCGCTGCGCAGGAGCTCGACCACCGCCCGGACGTAGATCGCGGTCGGCTCGAGCAGCGTCTCCCCGACGCTGAAGCCGCCGAGCTCCTCGGGCACGTCGCTCAGCGCGAGTCCGCCGGCCTCCAAGAGGGCCCGCCGGGCGAGCGTCAGCCCGTTGGCGTGGACTCCGGAGGCCGGCAGCCCGATCAGCACGTCGCCCGCCTGCACCGCCGAGCCGTCGACGATCGCGTCAAGCGCGACCGTGCCGAACGCCGAGCCGACGAGGTCGAAGCCGCGGGGCGACGGGTGTCCGCGGATCACCTCGGGGAGCTGGCACACCTCGCCCCCGGGAATCTCGATCGCGGCCAGCTCGGCGCCGACGCGCAGGCCCTCGGCCAGCTGGCGCAGCTGCTCTGGGTCCGCCCGCTCCACCGCGACGTAGTCGAGCAGGGCCAGCGGCTCGGCTCCCACGCAGATGAGGTCGTTGACGTTCATCGCGACGCAGTCGATCCCGATCGTGTCGAACCGGCCGAGCTGCTCGGCGACGATCACCTTCGAGCCGACGCTGTCGGTGGCGAGCGCGATGCCCAGGTTCTCGCCGACCCGCAGGACGCTCGCGTAGTGGCCGGGCAGCGGCACCGCACGTCGCTCCCGCCCGGGATCGATGCCGGACAGCACCGCGACGAGCGCGTCGACGCCGCGGTCGGCCTGCGCGGTGTCGACCCCGGCCCGGGCGTACGCGTCGCTCACCGACCCATTCTCACTGATCGCCCGGATCCGACCGGGCACCTCGCGCCAGCCGGGCGAGGACGACGGCGGCGAGGCCCATGCGGTATGCGGCATATGGCGCCAGCGACCGATCGCGCTCGACCTGACGGATCAGCCACGTCGAGCCGAGCGGTGGAGAGAAAGGACGCGGCGGCGCCGGTCAGCAGGGGAACGGCCGCTCCGGGCGGGAGTCCGCGGCGGCGCAGCCGGATGCCCTTGAGCACCGTGGCGCCGGCGATCACCGGCAGCGCCGCGTGGCGCGAGAGGACGTTGGCGTCGGCGCGCCCGAATCGCCGCCACCGGGCGGCGGCGAGGGTGGCCCCGTTGCGCGACACGCCGGGCATCAGCGCACAGGCCTGGGCCACGCCGAGGGCGAATGCGTCGCGGAAGCCCGCCGCCCCGTGCGCCCGCTCCTGAGGGGCCCGGTCGGCGGCCGCCATCGCCACCGATCCAGCGATCAACCCGAGGGCGATCGAGCCCGGCGTCCCGAGTCGCGACTCGATCGGCCGCTCCAGGCTCAGGCCGGCCACCGCCGGCGGCGCGAACGAGGTGGCGATCAGTCCCAGCCGGCGGGGACCGAGGTCCCGCACCGCCGCGTCGACCTCGTCGCGCAGGGTGAGGAGCAGAGCCGCCGCCGTCCCCGCGTGGAGCGCCACCTCAAAGCACTTGCGCAGCTCGGGATCGAGCTCGCCGTACGGCCAGCCGGCGAGCCAGGGCACGAGTGACACGTGGCCCGAGGAGGAGATCGGCAGGAGCTCGGCCGGCCCGTGCAGCGCCCCCAGGGCGAGGGCCTGGATGAGCGGCAGCCGTCGGTCAGTCGGCCAGGACATCGGCCGCGGCGCCATCGTCGCTCGCCGATCCCCGGGAACGCCGAACCAGGAACCAGACGACCGCCAGGACGAGCAGCCCCAGCGCGACGTAGTCGGCGTACTCCAGGTTGTGGCGCCAGTGCGGCCAGCTCCTGCCCACCGCTCGGCCGAGCAGGGCCAGGCCGGTGATCCACACGACGGAGCCGAGCGCCGCGAAGGCCAGGAAGCGCGCGTAGGCCATCTCGGCCACGCCGGCGGCGTACGGGAACACGGCGCGCACGAGCGGGATGAGGCGCGAGACGAGGATCACCGGCGAGCCGTAGCGATCAAACCAGCCTCGGGCGAACTCGAGGCGGGCGGGGGAGACGTGGAGCTTCGACCCGTGGCGCTCGAGCAGCTCGACGCGGCCGAAGCGGCCGATGGCGTAGGCGATGGAGGCGCCGACGAGATCGCCGAGGACGCCGAACGCGATGATCCCGAGCAGCGTCAGGTGGTGCTCGTAGACGTTGAAGCCGGCGAACAGCATCGTCGCCTCGGTGCCGGGGACGCCGATCACCGCTGAGCAGGCGTTCAGCAGTGCCACGCCGCCGAGTCCGAGGTCACGGATGATGTGCGTGGCCATCGTGACCAGCGAATCGGTGACCGAGGCCGCCAGGAGCAAGGCGGCTAGCGTAGCGGCCAATGCCCGAGCGCCGCCTGCGGATCTGGGTCGACCTGACGAACTCCCCCCACGTACTCGTGCTGCGCCCGGTGATCGAGCAGCTGCTCGCACGCGGCCACGAGGTCGAGGTGACCGCACGGGACTTCGCCCAGACGCTCGAGCTCTGCCGCCGGTTCGGTATCGCCCACACGCCGATCGGCCGCCACCGAGGAGGTCGGCTGGCGGCCAAGGCCCGCGGCCTGGCGTCGCGCTCCGCAGCCCTCGCCCGCTGGGCCCGCGGCCGCCGGTTCGACCTGGCCCTCGGGCACGGCTCCAACGACGTGACCGTGGCGGCGGCGCTGCTGCGCATCCCGTGCACGACGACCTTCGACTACGAATGGGCGACCGTCCAGCACACGGTCAACTGCCGGCTGGCGCAGGCGGTCGTGGTGCCGGAGCTCATCCCGGCCGAGCGGCTGGAGCGCTACGGCGCCCACGGGAAGCTCGTGGGGTACCCGGGTCTCAAGGAGGAGTACTACCTGAGCGACTTCGCTCCCGACCCGGCGGTGCTCGGGGCACTGGGCCTCGATCCGGCTCGGCCGATCGCCGTCGTGCGCACGCCGCCGGCCGTCTCGCTCTATCACCGCTTCGCCAACGACCGGTTCGCGGCGGTGCTCGAGCGGCTGCGCGGCGAGCAGGTGGTCGTCCTGCCCCGCACGGACGAGCAGCGGACCGAGCTCGAGCGGGTTGGCGGCTTCGTCGTCCCGCGGGCGGGCGATCGACGCCCAGTCGCTGATCGCCTGCGCCGACCTCGTCGTCTCCGCCGGCGGGACCATGAACCGGGAGGCGGTGGCGCTCGGCACGCCGGTCTTCACGGTGTTCGAGGGGCGGCTGGGCGCGGTCGACGCGGCGCTCATCGCGGGGGGACGGCTGCGCCGGTTGAGTGACCCGGCGGAGATCCGGCTGACCAAGCGCGCGGCGCCCACCGCCGAGCGGGTCCGGCGCGACCCGGCGCTGCTCACGGATCTCCTGCTCCGGCCGCTGTCGGCCGCCTGACCCCTCACTAAACTCCACCTCGATGCGCCGGCGGATCCGCCCCGCGGCCCTCCCGGTCCACCGCCACTCGCTGCCCCAGCTGCTCGTGGACGGGATTCTGGTCGCGCTCGCCTACTTCCTCGCCTATCGGCTGCGATTCGAGGATGTCGTTCCGACCCCATACGAGCGGTTGTTCGCCGAGACGATCTGGTGGGTGGTGCCCGTCTCGCTCGTCTGCCTCGCGGCGTTCGGGTTGTACGAGCGGCTGTGGACCTACGTCACCCAGCGCGACTACGAGGCGGTGGCCAAGGGGTCGGTGCTCGCCACCCTGGTGATCGTCGGCGCGATCGCGCTCGTGCACCCGGTGCAGACGACGCCCGCGTTCCACCTCCGCTCGACGGCGGTGACGCTGCCGGCGAGCGTGATCGCGCTGTTCCTCCTGCTGATGCTCGCGCTGCTCGTCGGCGTGCGGTTCATCGTCCACCTGGTCAGCGAAGGGCGGATGACGAGCACGATCCGCGTTCGGAAGGGCGCGCGGGAGGTTCTGGTGGTCGGTGGGGGTGACGGTGGGCGGCTCGTCGTGCGGGAGCTCATCCGCAACCCGCAGCTCGGCCTGCGGCCGGTCGGCTTCGTCGACGACGACCCGCGCAAACAGGGCGTCAAGGACGAGCACGGGTTGAAGGTGCTCGGCACCACCTCGACCCACGATCTCCAGCGGATCCTCGACGAGCTCGAACCCGACGAGGTCCTCATCGCCATCCCGTCGGCGCCCGGCGAGCTGCGAGGCCGGGTGGTCACCGCATGCCGGGAGCGCGGGATCCCGGTGCGCACGACGCCAACCGTGTTCGAGCTGCTGGCCGACGGCTCCGGGCAGCTCCGGGTCACTCGCCAGCTGCGCGAGGTCCGCGTCGAGGACATCCTGGGACGTGAACCGGTGCGGATGGAGCTCGAGCGGGTCGGTGCCTACCTGGCGGGCCAGGTCGTGCTCGTCACCGGGGCCGGTGGCTCGATCGGATCCGAGCTGTGCCGACAGATCGCGCGCGTCAACCCGCGCCGGCTCGTGCTCGTCGACCACGCGGAGGACAACCTGTTCGAGGTCCTGCGCGAGCTCGAGGAGGATCGCCACGTCCGCATGGCGGTACCGGTGCTCGCCGACTGCAAGGAGGAAGAGCGGATGCGGGAGGTGCTCAGTCGAGCACCGTCCGGCGGTCGTCTTCCACGCCGCCGCCTACAAGCACGTGACGATGATGGAGCAGAACCCGGTGGAGGCGGTCCGCAACAACGCGCTCGCCACGCGGCTGGTGGCCCGGATCGCCGGTGAGGTGGGGGTCGAGGCTTTCGTGCTCGTCTCCACCGACAAGGCGGTCAAGCCGGCGACCGTCATGGGCGCGTCCAAGGCACTGGCCGAGTGGGCGGTCGAGGCCGCCGCCGCGCGCCACGCCGGCACGCGCTACGCGACCGTGCGGTTCGGCAACGTGCTCGCCTCGAGCGGCTCGGTGGTGCCGATCTTCCGCCGGCAGATCGCGGCCGGCGGTCCGGTGACGGTCACCGACGAGCGGATGAGCCGGTACTTCATGACGATCCCGGAGGCGGTCCAGCTCATCATCCGCGCCGGCTCGCTGTCCGGGGAGAGCTCGGGCGAGGTGTTCGTGCTGGAGATGGGGGAGGCGGTGAAGATCATCGAGCTGGCCCGCACGATGATCAGCCTGTCGGGCCTGGATCCCGACCGCGACATCGCGATCGAGATCGTCGGCGCCCGGCCGGGCGAGAAGCTCCACGAGGACCTGTTCAACCCCTACGAGCGACCGCAGCCCACCCCGGCCCAGAAGATCCTCCGCGCCCAGCGTGATCCCCTCGATCCCTCCTGGGTGGAGGACATCTTCTCGCAGATCAACCTCCTGGTGCTCGAGGGCGATGCGGCCGCCCTGGCCGAGCGAGTGGGCCGGCTGGCCGGATCGCGCGGCCGCTCCCCGGCCGACGCGCGTGCCGCCGGGTTCCCGACGTAGACTGACGGCGCAGGTATGGGCCACCTCCCGTTCGCCTTCTCGGTCCACCACTTCGTCAACTCGGTGGGCGCCGACGCCGGCTTCGCCTCGATCGTGGGGCTGGCCATCCTCGTGCTGCTGTTCTTCGCCCAGGCGCGGGAGACCACGTCGCTGCGTGAGCAGCTCGCTCAGGCGGCTGAGCGGATGCAACTCCTGGAGATGCGGCTGAGCCAGGCGGTCCGCGCCGGTGCGACAGGGGCGACGCCGGCCCCGGGTGCCCCAGCGGCGGCCCCAGCGGCGGCCGGGTCCCCCGGCACGCCGGTCGCGCGGCCGGCCGGGGTCCCGCTCCAGCCGGTCGCCGCCGGATCCGTCAGCCCGACGCCGGCCGCCGCGACGGCCAGCCCGCCGCCCGGGGTGGGAGCGCCGGCGACAGGCGCGGCCACCCGCCTCATCCCTGACATCACCACCTTCCAGCCACCGGCCACCGCAGCGGCCGCCGCGGCCCAGGCACCCGCCCCCGTGGCCGCCCCGCCGGGTTCGGGCAACGGCAGCGGGAGTGGCGGCGGACCCGCGCCCGGAAGTCCGCCCGTCTCACCCGCCCCGGCGCCCCGCGTCCCGGTCCGCCCGCGGCCGGCCCGCCCGCCGGAGCGATCCCGGCGGCCCGGCGCCCGGTTGCCGCCGCCGCTCCGGCCGCGCCCTCGCGCAGCCGCCGCCTGCTCGGCGCACTCCTCGCCCTGCTCGTCGTCGCCGGGATCGTCGTCGCCCTGCTCGTGCTCACCTCGAGCGGGAACCCGAGCCCGAGTTCGCGTAGCGCCGCCGGACCGGCGAGCAATGCGCCGGCCGTCCACCGCCACCGGCGGACCGCCCCCGCTGCGGTGGTGCCGGGCAGCGTGACCGTGGCCGTGCTCAACGGGACGGCGACGAACGGCCTGGCGCATCGCGTGGCGGGGAAGCTGACCGGGGTCGGCTTCCGGGCCGGGACCGTGACGACCGCCGCCGACCAGACCCGGACGGCCACCACGGTCGCCTACCTCCCCGGCCAGCAGCGGGGGGCGTTCGCCGTCGCCGCCGCCCTCAAGCTCGGGCCGGCGTCGGTGGCGCCGATCGACCCCACCAGCCGGACGGTCGCCTGCCAGGGACTGACGGCCGCCGCCTGCGCCGCCCAGGGGGTCGTCGTCACCGTCGGGTCGGACCTGGCGAACGTCCAGTAGCTCCGCGGGCGATGCAGGAGCTGCTCGATCTCCCGGCGCGCAGCGCCAAGCCCCGCACGGATGGGGTCACTCACGTACTCGACAAGGGGCTGGCGGTGGCCGACGTCGACGACCTGGTGGAGGTGGCCGGCGGAGCGGTCGACATCGTCAAGCTCGGCTGGGGGACGGCGCTGGCCACCGGCAACCTGGAGCCCAAGCTCGCCCGCTACCGCGAGCACGGGATCCCGGTCGTGCTCGGCGGGACGCTGACCGAGCTCGCCATCGCGCAGGATCGGCTGGAGCCGCTGATCGACTGGATCCGGCAGCTCGGCCTGCGCCACGTGGAGATCTCCGACGGTACGATCACGCTGGAGCGATCCCGCAAGCTCGAGTTGATCGCGCGGCTGGCCGGCGAGTTCACGGTGCTGTCCGAGGTCGGCTCCAAGGACGACACGGGCGCCATCACGCCCCCCTACCGGTGGGTGGAGCAGATGCGCGAGGAGCTCGCCGCCGGCGCGTGGAAGGTGATCGCCGAGGGCCGGGAAGCCGGCACGGCGGGGATCTTCCGGCCCAGCGGGGAGGTCCGCGAGGGACTGATCGACGAGATCGTCCACGAGATCGACGTCCGGCGGATCATGTTCGACGCCCCGATGAAGCACCAGCAGGTGTGGTTCATCCGCCGTTTCGGAGCCGAGGTCAACCTCGGCAACATCGCCAACGGGGACGTGCTGTCGCTGGAGACGCTGCGGCTCGGGCTGCGCTCGGACACCCTGGGCCTGCCGCTCCGTGGCTGACCCCCATGCCGTCGCCGGGCCGCGCGCGCTCCGCCCGGATGACGCGGTGGTGCTCGTCCGCCACGGCGAGACGGACGACAACCGCGAGCCGGTTCGCGTGCAGGGCTTCAGCGACACTCCGCTGAACGACACCGGCCGCGCGCAGGCACGGGCGGCGGCCGCGCGGATCGCCGCTGGTCCGCCGCCGACGGCCATCTGGTCCTCCGACCTCAGCCGGGCGCGGGAGACGGCGGAGATCATCGGTGCGGCGGTGGGGCTGGCGCCCCGCCTCGATCCCCGCCTGCGCGAGGCGGATCGCGGCCGCTGGGAGGGCCATCGATTCGTCGACATCGCGGCGGAGGAGCCCGAGCGCTTCGCCGCCTGGCGACGGGCCGGGGCCGGGTTTCGCTTCCCCGGGGGGGAGTCGTTGCGCGACCAGCAGGTGCGAGTGTCCGCCGCCGTGCGCGACATCCGGACCGCCGGGCAGCTGCCGGCGCTCGCCGTGTGCCACGGCGGGGCGATCCGGGTGATGCTCTGCCTGGCCGACCGGCGTGGGCTCGATGCGTTCCACGCCTTTGCGGTGCCGAACCTGGCGATGGTGGCGGTGTGAGCCGGTTCGGCCCCGTCGCCTTCGCCGCCCTGGCCGCCGCCACGGTCGGTGCGTTCTTCGTCACCCAGCACCTGAAGATCGCCGACCCGCTGTACAACGGTCAGCCGAAGCCCGATCCGGCGGTCATCGCCCCGCTCGAGAACGGCTGCGGTGGGGCGTTCCGGGTGGCGCGCCTGTCGTTCTACCTCCAGCTGCGCTCCGACGACGTGGCGGTGTCCATCGTCGACGCCGGCGGCGAGATCGTGCGCACCCTCACCCGGAGCCGCCACATGGTCCGCGGCATCCGAAGCTCGTTTCCGTGGAACGGGCGGACCGACAGCGGACGGGTGGCGCCAGACGGCACCTACTACTGGCGCGTGGTGCTCCTCGGGCAGGGACGGACGCTCGAGCTCCCGAAGCCGGTGACCGTACGGGACACCCCGCCGGGGCCGCGGGTGACCTCCGTCGCCCCGCAGCTCCTCCCGGCGCCACACGGTGCCCTCATCCGCTTCGCCGGCACCGAGGGCCGCGAGGTGGCGATCCAGCTGTACCGGGTCGAGGGCCTGGGCCGGCCACGGCTCGTCGAGACCTTCCGCGCCATCGGGGACGGTCGGGCGCGCTGGAACGGGCGGATCGGCGGGCGGCCCGCGCCGGCCGGCACGTACCTCGTCGGCCTGACCGTGACCGACCGGGCGTGCAACACCGGCCGGTTCCCCGCCACGCTCCCACCCTCACCGGGCACGGCCGCGCACGCCGAGGTCACCGTGCGCCCGAATCCGTGACCGCGCTGCTGCGTCGGCTGGTGCACTCGCTGGCCGCCTACCAGCTCGCCGACCTGGTCTCGAAGTGCATCGCCGTCCTGCTGCTCCGGGTCTACACCCGATACATCAGCCAGAGCGGCTACGGCGAGGTGGAGCTGCTGGCCAACGGCGTCATCTTCGTCTCCATCCTCGTCCGCTTCGGGATGATCGAGGCGTTCCTGCGCTACCACTTCGCGGCCGGCGATCGGGCGCGCCGGGATGCGCTCGCCCGCCGGGCGGTCGGCTTCCTGTTGCTCACCACCTCGGTGGCGGCAGCCGGACTGGCGCTCGCCGCCGCCCCGCTCAGCCGGCTCGTGCTCGGCCACCGCGACGTGCCGATCTTCCTCGTCGCGGTGCTCGGCCTGTGGGCGTTCACCAACCTCGAGCTCGCCTATGGCCTGCTCCGGGTCGAGGAGCGGCTGCGGGCGTACGCCGTCGCCTCGGTGGCCAACGTCCTCGTGACGGTGGCCAGCTCGCTCGTGCTCGTCGTCGCCCTGCACCAGGGCGCTCGGGGTCTGCTGCTCGGCAATTACGCCACCTCGGCGATCGTGCTCCTGGGACTCTGGTTCTCGCTTCGCCACCGGTTGCTCGGCGGCAGCGTCCCGGCGGCCCAGCGGCTCGGCGAGCTCCTGCGGTTCGGGCTGCCGACCGTGCCGGCCGAGCTGTCGGTCTACGGCCTGAGCATCGTCGACCGGGTCTACGTCTACCACGACCGCAGCCCGGCCCAGGCCGGCCTCTACTCGATCGCGGTCAAGCTCGCCGGGACGGTCGCGTTCATCGTGCGCGCGTTCCAGTACGCCTGGCCGCCGCTCGCCTATTCGATCTCCGACGATGCGCAGGCGGCGCGGTTCTACGGGCTGGTGACGACGTACTACGTGGCGCTCAGCGGGTGGGTGGTGGCGGGCCTGACGCTGCTCGGTCGCTGGGTGCTGCGCCTGCTCACCGATCCTCGCTTCCACGGCCTGGAGGCGTTTCGCGCCGTGCCGTGGGTGGCGCTCGGCTGGGCTCTCTACGGGCTGTGGGTGGTGTTCCTCGTCATCGCCGGCCGCGTCGGGGTGACGCGACGGAACTTCCCGGCCGCCGCCGCGGGGCTGGCCACGAACGTCGTCCTCATCCTGCTCCTGGTCGGGCCGCTCGGCATCGCCGGTGCGGGCATCGCGCTGTGCGGCGCCTACGTCGTCATGCTCGCCGTGATGCACCTGCTGACCCGCCGGGCGTTCACCGTCGAGTTCGAGTGGGCGCGGTTGGCCCAGGCGGCGGGGGTGTCGGCCGGGATCGCCCTGGCCGGGGAGCTGCTGCTGCCGACGCACGGGTTGGCCGGCTTCGCCTCGCGCGTGATCGCCCTGGCGCTCATCCCGGTCTGTCTGCTCGCCGTCCGGTTCCTGACCCCGCGGGAGCTCGCCGGCGTCAGCTCCCTCTGGGGGAAGCTGATCGCCGGCCGCGCGCGAGGCCGCGCGAGGTGAGCCGGCCGCCGGTGTCGGTCGTCGTGCCCTTCGCCGGTGCGCGGACCGAGGGGGAGCGCGCACTCGCCATGCTTCGCGGGCTGCGGCTGGCGGCAAGCGATGAGCGGCTGCTCATCGACAATGCCGGGGTGCTGCCGGCCGCGCCGGAGGTACATGCCGCCCCCGGCGAGCGCTCGCCCGCCCACGCCCGGAACGCCGGCGCCGTCATGGCTCGCGGCGAATGGATCCTGTTCCTCGACGCCGACACCGAGCCGCCGCCCGACCTGGCCGATCGCTACTTCGCCGCGGGCGAGCCGCCACCGACGGTTGGCGCGCTGGTCGGCGAGATCGTGGCCGCAGCCGGCGTCGACACCCTGGCCGCCCGCTACGCGGCGGAGCGCAACTTCCTCGGCGCCGGCGCCCACCTCGCCCATCCCTACCTACCGCGAGCCGCGGCGGCGAACCTGCTCGTCCGGAGGGACGCCCTGCGAGCGGTGGGCGGCTTCGTCGAGGGGGTCCGGGCGGCCGAGGACACCGACCTGTGCTGGCGGCTGCAGCGAGCCGGTTGGAAGCTCGAACTGCGGGCCGAGGCGGTCGTCGGCCACCGCTACCGGTCCTCGCTGCGCGAGCTTCGCCGCCAGTGGCGGGCGTATGCCGCCGGCCGGGCCTGGCTCGCCGAGCGCTACCCGGACTTCCGTCCCGAGCCCGCCGCCACTCGCGCTCTGCGCCGCCGGTTGGCAACCAAGGCCCCCCAGAGGGCTCTTGCCCGCGGTCAGCGGCCCCCGGGGGACATCCGCTTTCGCCTCATCGATGCGCTCCTGGCGCTCGACGAGCTGATCGGCCTGCGCCAGTCCAACCTGCTGCGATGACCCGAGCCTGGATCATCGACCCCCCCGCGTTCACCCCGCCCTACGACCACGCCCTGTGCCGGGCGCTCGCCGTGGCCGGTGCCGAGACGACGCTCGTGACCAGCCGCTTCGCCTACGGGCCCGTTCCCGCCGTCGAGGGCTACGCGGTGCGCACCGCGTTCTACCGCCACTCCCGGGGGGGCGCCGGCTCGCGCACCCGCCGGGCGACCAGGCTCGCCGAGCACGTCCCCGACATGCTCCGCCTGCGTCGAGCCGCCCACCGCCGGGCGGGCCACCCCGACATCGTCCACTTCCAGTGGTTCGGCGTCCCCGGCCTCGACCGTCACCTGCTGCCCCGCCGCCCCCGCATCCTCACCGCCCACGACCTCCTCCCGCGGGAGCCGCGGCCCGGGCAACTCCGCGCCCACCGGGTGCTGCTCGAGCGGATGGACGCCGTCATCGCCCACTCGCGCTACGGCCGCCGCCTGCTCGTCGAGGAGCTCGGCCTGCCGGCGGAGCTCGTCCACGTCATCCCCCACGGCGCGTTCACCCACCTGGCGCAGCGGGAGACCGTCCCGCTGCCGTCCGAGCTGCCGCCGGACGGACCGCCGGTCGTCCTGTTCTTCGGCCTGCTCCGGCCGTACAAGGGGCTGCCCACCCTGGTCGAGGCGTGGCAGGGCATCGAGGAAGCCGAGCTGTGGGTCGTCGGGCGACCGATGATGGACCTGGCGCCACTGCGGGCCGCCGCGCCACCCGGCGTCCGCTTCGTCCCCCGGTTCGTGCCGGACGCCGAGCTGCCCGCATACTTCGCCCGCGCGACGATCGTCGTGCTCCCGTACTCCCGCACCGAGCGCTTCGACCAGTCCGGTGTGCTCGCCACTGCGCTGGCGTTCGGTCGTCCCACGGTGCTCAGCGCGGTCGGCGGGTTCCCCGAGGTGGCCGAGCTCGGTGCCGCGGCCCTCGTCCCCCCCGACGACCCGGCGGCGCTCCGCGACGCCCTGTGCGGCCTGCTCGCCGATCCCGCCGCGCGGGAGCGCTTGGGCGCCGGGGCACGGGCCGCGGCCGCCGGGCCGCTGTCGTGGGCGGAGGCGGCGCGGCTGACGCTCGCGCTCTACCGTCAGCTGGCGTGAGCGCTCTGTTCTGGTCCGCCGCGGGCCTGCTGCTCTACACCCACATCGGCTACCCGCTGCTCCTCGCCGCCCTCGCCCGGCGCCGCGCCGGCCCGCCCCGCCCGCCCCGACCCGCCCCGACCCGCCCCACGTCTCGGTGATCGTCGCGGCCTACGCCGAGGCGGAGGTGATCCAGGCGCGGATCGCCAACCTCCGCGCCCTCGACTACCCCGCCGACCGGCTGGAGATCATCGTCGCCTGCGACGGGTCGCCGGACCGGACCGCCGAGCGGCGCCCGCCGAGCCGGGGCCGACCGCGTGCTCGAGCTGCCGCGCGGGGGGAAGGTGCGGGCGCAGGACGCGGCGGTGGAACAGGCGAGGGGCGAGATCCTCGCCTTCTCGGACGCGAACGTCGGCTGGGCGCCGGACGCTCTGCGCCGCCTGGTGGACGCGTTCGCCGACCCCCGGGTGGGCTACGCCTGCGGCCAGGTGCGGTTCCTCGACTCCGCGGGGACGAACCAGGAAGGCCTGTACTGGCGATATGAGATGTGGGTCCGCCGGCTCGAGTCCCGCCTGCGCTCGGTGACCGGTGGCAACGGGGCGATCTACGCCACCCGGCGCGACTCCTACCTCGTCGTCGACCCGATCATGGGCCACGACCTGTCGTTTCCGTTCAACCTGGTCAAGCGCGGCTGGCGAGCGGTGTACGTGCCGGAGGCCGGGGCGAGCGAGCAGATGGTGCCGAGCATCGAGGGCGAGTTCGCCCGCAAGCGGCGGATGATGAGCCACGGCTGGCCGATCGTCGTGCGGGGCGGCATGCTCTCGCCCCGCGGCTACGACCCGCTGTACGCCTGGATGATCCTCTCTCATCGCCTGCTCCGCTACCTGACGCCGTTCCTGCACGTGATCGCGCTCGTGGCGAGCGCGCTGCTGCTGGGAGGTGGCTGGGTGTACACCGCGGTGCTCGCCGGTCCAGGTGGCGATCCTGCTCGCCGCACTCCTCGCCCCGGTGGTCCGCCTGCGGCCGTTCCTCGTCGCCCGCTACTACGTCCTGACCACCGCCTCACTCGCCGCCGGGCTGTGGGACTGGCTGACGGCGGGCACCGCCCCCGGGTGGGAGGCGGCGGAGGGGACCCGGTGATCAGCCGCGCCCTCGACCTCCTGATCGCCGGTCTCGGCACGGTGCTCAGTGCGCCGCTCGTCGGGCTGTTCTCGGTGGCCATCCGCCTCGAGAGCCCCGGGCACCCCTTGTACCGTCAGACCCGCGTGGGGCGAGACGGCGTCCCGTTCCAGATCATCAAGCTCCGCACGATGGTCCGCGGCGCCGAGTTCACCGGCGCTGGCCTGGCCATCCAGGAGGGGGATGACCGCATCACCCGGATCGGAGCGGTCCTGCGCCGGTTCTCGTTCGACGAGCTGCCGAACCTGTGGAACGTGCTCCGCGGGGAGATGGCGATCGTCGGCCCGCGGCCCACGCTCCCGGTCCAGGTCGAGCAGTACACCCCGCGCCAGCGCCGGCGCCTGGAGGTCAAGCCGGGGATCACCGGCTGGGCGCAGGTCAACGGCCGGGCCTCGCTGCCGTGGAGCGAGCGGATCGAGCTCGACGTGTTCTATGTCGAGCACCGGAGCCTGTGGCTCGACCTGCGGATCCTCGTCCTGACGCTGGGGATGGTCGTCCGGGGGGATGGGCTGTACAAGGGGGAGACCGGAGGGTGGCGGTGAGCCCGCCCGCCGTCCTGCTCACCGGCGTCGGCAAGCGATACGACATCGTCTCCGCCTTCGCGCAGCACGCGACGGTGATCGCCGCCGACCCCAACCCGCTCGCCCCCGCTCAGTACGCCGCCCACCATCGCGTCGCGGTGCCGCGGATCGCCGACCCACAGTACGTCCCGGTGCTCGCCGAGCTATGCGCCGAGCACGCGGTCGGAGCGGTCGTCCCGCTGACCGACCTCGACCTGGAGGTGCTCGCCGGGGCCCGTCGCGACGGGCGCCTGCCGGCGTTCGTCCCCGATCCGGAGATCGCCCGGGCGACCTTCGACAAGTACGAGGCCCATCGTCTGCTCGGACGGCTCGGGCTGCCCTCCCCGCCGACCGTCCTGCCGGGTGAGCCGGTGGAGCGTTTCCCGGTGATGGTCAAGCCCCGCCAGGGGTCCGGCGCCCGTTCGATCCACCGCGCCGATGACGCCGCCGCCGCCGCGTTCTTCGTCGACTACATCCGGGAGCCGGCGATGGTCCAGCAGCTGATGGACGGACCGGAGTTCTCGATCGACCTGCTCAGCGACCTCGACGGCCGCTGCCTGAACGCGATCCCCCGCACGATGCTGGAGTCCCGCGGCGGCGAATCGATCAAGGGGACCGTGATCGATGACCCGGAGCTGATCGATCTCGGCCGGCGCACCGTCGAGGCGCTCGGCGTCCGGGGTCCGTGCACCGTCCAGGTGTTCCGCGACCGCGAGGCCGGCCTGCGCATCACCGACGTCAACACCCGCTTCGGGGGCGCCTTCCCCGCGCCGATGTACGCCGCTCGGCCCGGCCGGACGTATCCCGAGCTGATCGTCCGCATGGCCGCCGGCGAGCGAATCGAGCCGCACGTCGGCGACTTCCGGGCCGGTGTCACGTTCACCCGCTACTTCTGGCAGCTCGAGCTTGACGCAGCCCTGCGGCCGACCGGACGGGACATCGTCGTCCCGCCCGGCCCGCCCCCGCCACAGGCTGACCCATCCTGATCGACCTGAAAATGTGATATCAACGACGATCATGGAAGCCAGCGCGGTGCCGCGGGAGGCGCCGACCGGCGCGCGGCTCCTGGTTCACCCCCAGCTAGTGCGTCGGGCCACGGACGGCCGCCTCGTCGCCTTGGTGCGGGCCGGGCATCCGGCTGCGTTCGAGGCGCTCTACGAGCGCTACCACCGGCCGGTGCTCGCCCTCTGCCTCCAGCTGCTCGGCGACCGCACGGAGGCGGAGGATGTCGTGCAGCACACGTTCCTCGCCGCGTGGGGCGATCTCGTCCGCCGGGAGCGTCCGATCCACCTCCGGGCCTGGCTGTTCACGATCGCCCGCAACCGCTGCCTCTCGCTGCTCCGAGCGCGGCGTGAGCATCCCGTCGTCCGGCTCGGCGAGCTCGCCAGCGAGGGCCCGGCGGTGATCCTCGAGCGCCGGCAGGACCTGCGCAACCTCGTGGCCGATCTGCGCCGCCTGCCGGACGACCAGCGCCGAGCGCTCGTGCTCGCCGAGTTCGATGCGCGCAGCCACGCGGAGATCGCCCGGGCGCTCGACGTTCCCCGGCCGAAGGTGAAGGCCCTCGTCTTCCAGGCCCGGGAATCCCTGCTCGCCACGCGGCTGGCCCGCGAGACCGCCTGCGAGGAGATCCGCCGCCAGCTCGCCGTGGCGCGGGGGGCCGCGCTGCGCCGGGCTACGCTGCGCCGCCACCTGCGTGACTGCGCCAGCTGCCGGCAGTACCGTGCGCTCGTCGACCGCCGGGACCGCCAGCTCCCTGACTAGGACTACCGCTCGCGGCGCGGCGGCGCTAGGGTCCGATTCCGACGTCCGTACTGAAGCGGACACCGACCAGGAGGAAGTCTTCATGGCGAAAGCTCCACGCTCGCTCGCCGGCCAGGTGGTGGCCATCACCGGCGGCGCCCGCGGCATCGGCCGCGCCACCGCGTCGGCCCTCATCGCGCAGGGGGCCCGGGTGGCGATCGGCGACATCGATTCGGCGCTCGTCGAGCGCACCGCCCAGGAGCTCGGCGCCGACACGGTCGGGCTGCCGCTCGACGTGACCGACCGGGCCAGCTTCGCGTCGTTCCTGCGGGAGGTCGAGAGCCGCCTCGGGCCGCTCGACGTGCTGGTCAACAACGCCGGCATCATGCCGATCGGCCCGTTCGCCGAGGAGACCGATGCCACCGCCAAGCGGATGGTCGACATCAACCTGCACGGCGTCATCTACGGATCGAAGCTGGCGCTCGAGCGGTTCCTCCCCCGCCGCCGCGGCCACCTCGTCCAGATCGCCTCGATGGCCGGCAAGACGGGGATCGCCCACGGCGCGACGTACTGCGCCACCAAGCACGCGGTGGTCGGGCTGAGCGAGTCGCTGCGGGCCGAGCTGCGCGGAGCGGACATCGGGATCAGCGTCGTCATGCCGGCGGTGGTCAACACCGAGCTCGGCTCGGGCCTGCCGGACACCCGCGGGGTCACGGCGGTCGAGCCCGAGGATGTCGCCGCCGCCATCGTCGAAGCGCTGCAGACCGGCCGCTTCGAGGTGTGGGTACCGCGCTCCGGCGCCGTGGTGAACCGCGTCTCCGCGATCATGCCGCGCCGGGTGATGGAGAAGGTTGGGCAGGCGATGGGTGGCGACAAGGTGCTGGCGCAGCCCGACCACGCCGCGCGCGCCGCCTACGAGGCGCGGATGGTGGAGACGATCGCGCCCGCGGAGGCCGAGCTGAGCCAGGCGGAGCGGGAGACCGAGACGGTATAGGTCACCAGCCGGCAGCCCCTTGCGTGGCCGCCGCCCGCGTCGCCACCCGCGGCGCGGCGGCGAGCCACAGGGCGAGCGCGGCGATCGACAGCCCGCCGCCCAGGGCGCACACCTCCGGCCAGCCGCTCGCGCTCCACGCGGCGGCGGACAGCGTCGAGCCGATGATCCCGCCGGTGAAGTTGGCCACCATGTAGGCGGTGGTCAGCCGGCTGCGGGCGGAGGCGTGCAGGGCGTAGACGGCGTGCTGGTTGCCGACGTGCGCGCCCTGCACCGCCAGGTCGAGGACGAGGATCCCCGCGATCAGCGGCGCCACCGAGCTCCGACCCCACAGGAGCAGCGCCCAGCTCGCCACGAGCAGGACGTACAGCCCGCTCTGCACTCGCCGACCGTGCCCGCGATCGGCCAGCCGGCCCGCCATCGGAGCCATGCTCGCCCCCGCGGCCCCGGCCAGGCCGAACAGACCGATCGCCGCCTCCCCGAACCCGTACGGGTGCCCCGCCAGCAGGAACGCCAACGAGGTCCAGAGCACGGAGAACGCGCCGAACCCCAGCGCGCCGAGGGCCATCCGGAGTCGCAGGACCGGCTCCGCGACGATCAGCGTCAGCACTGAGCGCAGCGCGGCGCGATAGGCCACCCGCTCGGTGGGTGGCGCCCGCGGCAGCGCGCGGAGGCCGAGGGCGAGCAGCGCCAGCATCACTGCCGCGCCGGCGACGAACACCACGCGCCAGCCCGCCGCCTCGGCGACCAGGCCACTGAACGTCCGGGCCAGGAGGATCCCGACCAGCAGGCCGCTCATCACCGTCCCGACCACCCGCCCGCGCTCCTGCGGCGCGGCGAGACCGGAGGCGAGCGCGACGACGATCTGCGCCACCACCGAGAGCACCCCGAGTGCGACCAGGCCGCCGGCGAGCACGGCGAAGCCGGGGGCCGCGGCACACACCCCCGCCGCCACCGCGGCCAGTCCCAGCAGGCAGGCGATCAGCCGCCGCCGCTCGACGAGGTCACCGACCGGGACGAGCAGCGCCAGGCCGAGCACGTAACCGACCTGCGTGGCGGTCACCAGCAGGCCGGCGGTCCCGTCGCCGATGGCGAACGCGTGGCCGACGCGGTGCAGCAGCGGCTGCACGTAGTAGAGGTTGGCCACCGCGACGCCGCTGATCAGTGCCAGCAGCAGCACCACCGGGCGGGAGAGCGGCCGGGACACGGCCGCTCCGCTCACGCCGTCAGCCAGTCGGCGATCAGGCCGCCGATCTGCGTCCCCGCGTCCTCCTGCAGGAAGTGCGAGGCACCCTCGATGACATGGTGGACCTCGGTGTTCAGCGTCGCGGCGAACCGTTCGCCGGTGGCCAACGGCAGCACCGGGTCGGAGTCCGCCCACAGGACGAGCTTGTCCCGGTGGTCCTCCCGCAGCGCATCGAGCACGCGCTGACCGGCCGCCGCACCCGGCATGTCGGGCGCCGTCGGCAGGATGAGCGGAAAGGCGCGAGCGCCGGCCTTGCTCTGTGGGTTGGGAAACGGTGCCTCGTACGCCGCAATCACGGCGTCACCGGGATCCCGGTGGCAGGCGCCGCGCACGAGGAAGCCGACGGGCAGGTCCTCGGTGCGGGCGACGAAGTCGCGGAACGCGATCCACGCGTCGGTCATCGGCTGGTGTCCGGTGAACAGCCCGGTATCGAGCACGACGATCCGGTCGAACCGATCCGCGTGCTCGACGGCGAGCCGCAGTCCGACCGGTCCACCCCAGTCGTGGACCACGGCGGTTGCGCCCCGCAGGTCCAGCTCCTCCACCAGCGAGGCGGCTGCGGCGACGTGGCGGTCGTACGTGTACCAGTCGAGCTCCACCGGCTTGTCGGAGCGGCCGAAGCCCGGTAGGTCAGGCGCGATCACCCGGAAGCCGGCGTCCCGCACCGGACCGAGCACGTGCCGCCACAAGAACGACCACGTCGGCTCGCCGTGGAAGCAGACGACCGGCGCTCCATCGCCCTCGTCCAGGTGGGCCAGGCGGATGCCGTCCCATTCCCGGTAGTGCGCCGCGAACGGAAAATCGGGCAGCCCCTCGAAGAGCTCGTCGGGGGCGCGGATCGCGTCGGACACGTCGCGGACCCTACACGCCGTGGGCGATCACCGTCCCGGCGTCACTCGCCACGGTGATCGCGATGGTTCCGCCCCGTCGCGCCCAGGCGATCAGGTCGAGCGCCTGGAGGCGATCGAGCATGGCCTGGAGTGCCTGCGCCTGGGCTCGGGCGGCGTACCGGCGGGCGAGCACGAACTGGAAGCCGGTGGCGGCCAGCGGGTCGCCACCGGTCCCTCGCACCGTGGCGAGGTCGCTCACCGCTCCCACCACGCTCAGCGAACTCGCGGGTTCTCCCGCCAGCCTCCGCACTCGGGCGGAGAGCTCGAGCAGCAGGTCGAGCGCGGCCGGTCGCAGCCCGCGGTACAGCCCGGCCGCCCCGCCCCCCGTGCCGGCGGGGATGGCATCTCGCAGGCCGAGGGCGGCCAGGTTGCGCGGCAGGGGGATGAGCGTCCGCGCCGCGTAGGCCCCCGAGAGCGCGCTCGGGTCGGCGAAGCTCCGGGTCGCGTCCGGCGGGTGGAGCACGAGCGCGGTCGAGTCGGCGCCCGTTTCGAGCTCGTTCAGGCGACCGAGCGCCGTGCGGTCCTCCCGGTACAGGCGCATGACCTGCTCGGCGCCGGAGACCCGCCAGAAGTACAGCGAGCTCTGATCGCCGAAGCCGCTCAGCAGCCGGTACGCGGCCGCGTGGCGGTCGGGGGCGGTGTCGAAGTACAGCCGGGCGTACGGCACCGGTGTTCCGCCGTCGTAGCGAGCGAGGACGGCGTCCAGGTTGCCGATGCCCATGTGGTAGGAGACGACCGCCAGGTCGCGGCGGCCGAACCGGCGTTCGGACAGCTGCAGGTAGCGCACGGTCGCCGCCAGGGCGGCCCGCGGGTCGAACCGCTGATCCACCCGGGCCAACCGGTCGAGCAGCCGCTTGGCCCCGGTGTCCGAGCTCGCCACGTTCAGGGCGGCGAACAGCCGCCGGTCGGCCGCCAGGTCGACCCGCAGGCCGAGCAGCGAGGTGGCGGTGGAGGCGAGGATCTGGGTCAGGCCGGCCGCCGCCGCGGGGTCCGAGCCGGCCAGCGCGTACTGTCGCCCGGCGCTCTCGACGAACACGATCCCCTCGACGAGGTCGGGATCGATGTCCGTCCCCCGGGTGGCAGCCAGGATCTGGGGCCGCCACGCGGCGACCCGCGCAGCGGTGGCCGGCGCCCCGCCCGGACTCATGGTGAACAGCGGCTGCCCGGTCCCCGACACCGCGCGGGCGGCGAACTGCGCCTCGCGTCCGGGCTCGAAGCCGAAGGGGTCGCCGGCTCGCGGGACGGTGCCGGTCCCCGGCAGCGGCGGGGGCGCCGGGCCGCCGCGGCCGGCGGCCACGAGCACCGCGACGAGGAGCAGCAGGCCCGCGGCGGCCAGGACGATCGTCGGAGCGGCGCCGCACGACAGCCACGCTAGAAGGGTGGCTCCGGTGGACGGCCGCCAACTCTTACCGGATGCTTCGCGCGAATATCTTCATGATGTCCTAACCTCGGATGCGCGCCCCCCCGCGCCCGCGGTACGACCGTCACGGTGGCGCCGGGCGGATCGGGTGGCGCCGGGCGGGATCGGCCGGCCCCCAAGCCGGGTAGGTACCGCTCGTCTGAACCGAGTCCTGGAAGGCAGTGAAACGCTGAAATGAGAATCCTGATCCTTGGTGGAGATGGCTACCTCGGGTGGCCGACGGCGCTGCACCTCGCGGCTGCGGGCCACGAGGTCGGCGTCGCCGACAACTTCGCCCGTCGTGGCTACGACGAGGAGATGGGCGTGGAGAGCCTGGTCCCGATCTGTTCGCTCGACGAGCGGATCACCGCGTGGGCCGAGCTGTCCGGCCAGACCCTGAAGAGCTACATCGGCGACCTGTGCGACCCCGACTTCACGCACGCCATGGTCCGGGAGTTCGCTCCGCACACGATCGTCCACTTCGGTGAGCAGCGGGCCGCCCCCTACTCGATGATCTCCCAGCGTCACGCGGTCTACACCCAGACCAACAACGTCGTCGGCACCCTGAACGTGATGTACGCCATCGCCGACATCGATCGCGACATCCACCTGGTCAAGCTCGGGACGATGGGCGAGTACGGCCAGCCGAACATCGACATCGAGGAGGGCTGGCTGGAGGTGGAGCACAACGGCCGCCGGGACCGGATGCTCTACCCGAAGAAGCCCGGCTCGTTCTACCACTGCTCCAAGGTCCACGACAGCCACAACATCGAGTTCGGCTGTCGGATCTGGGGCATGCGCGCCACCGATCTCAACCAGGGGGTGGTGTATGGCGCCGACACCGCCCAGACGAAGCTCGATCCGCGCCTGGCCACCCGGTTCGACTACGACGGCGTGTTCGGCACCGTGCTCAACCGGATGGTCATCCAGGCCGTCCTCGGCCACCCGCTCACCGTGTACGGCGACGGCTCGCAGACCCGCGGCCTGATCAACCTGGTGGACACCGTCGAGTGCATCCGGCTGGCGTCCGAGCATCCCGCCGAGCGGGGTGAGTTCCGCGTGTTCAACCAGATGACCGAGACGATGTCGATCAACCAGATCGCGCAGACGGTCGTCGACGCCTTCCATGGCCGGGCGGGGATCGAGCACGTCGAGAATCCGCGGGTGGAGAGCTATGGCCACTACTACAACGTCGTCCACACCGCCCTGGAGGGGCTCGGCCTCCAGCCGACGCTGCTCTCGACCACGCTGATCGACCACCTGTTCGACGTCGTCGAGCAGTACCGGGAGCGAGTCGACCTGGCGGCCGTCCGCCCGACCGTCCGCTGGAGCGAGACGGCCAGCGAGCTGCCCCGCACCGCCGGCGCCCTCGCCGGGGCGTGACCCGGGCGACACTCGCCGGGCAGCGGGTGCTCGTCACCGGCGGCGCCGGCTTCATCGGGCGGCATGTCGTGACGGCGCTCGGTCGCGAGGGCGCCCGCATCCGGGTGCTCGATCTGCACCCCCATCCCGATCCCGCCGTCGAGCTCGTCCAGGGTGACCTGACCGATCCGGAGGCGCTCGCCGCCGCCTGCGCCGGCGGCGTCGACGCCGTCGTCCACCTGGCGGCGGTGACGAGCGTCCTGCGCTCGGTCGAGCAGCCCGAGGAGACCTACCGGACGAACGTGGCGGGGACCCATCGGCTGCTCGCGGCGGCTCGTCAGGCGGGCGCGCGGTCGCTGGTCTTCGCCTCGACCAACGCGGTGGTGGGGCCAATGGGGCAGGCCGCGATCACCGAGCGCTCGGTGCCGGCGCCGCTGACCCCCTACGGGGCGACCAAGGCGGCCGGCGAGATGCTGATGTCGGCCGCCACGGCGGCCTACGGGCTGCGCTGCGCCGCCCTGCGCTTGACGAACGTCTATGGCCTGGGCATGCAGGCCAAGGACAGCATCGTCGCCCGCCTGATGCGGGCGGCGCGGGATGGCGAGGACTTCCAGGTCTACGGGGACGGCACCCAGGTCCGGGACTACGTCAACGTCGCCGACGTGACCCGCGCGATCGGCCTCGCCCTGGCCGACGAGCGGTGGCACGGGCCGGTGGTGATCGGCGCTGGGCGCTCTCGGTCGGTGCTCGAGGTGGTGGAGGCGGTGCGGCGGGAGAGCGGCGCGCCGCTCCCGGTGTCCCATGGGCCGGCCCGGCCAGGCGAGATGCCGGCGGTGATCGTCGACCCGGCTCGCGCCCGCGAGCTCGGGTTCGCGACCGAGATCGACTTCGCGGACGGGATCGCCGCGGTGTGGGATGAGTGGTGCGGTGCCGGCGTCGAGCCAGCTCGCGCCTGAGGAGCGCTCGGCGGCCGAGGCGTTCCTCGCCGCCCACCCGGCGGGTGGCGGTGCGCCGCTCGCCGTGGTCATCCCGGCCTACGACGAGGCGCCGACGGTGGCGAGCGTGGTGCGGGAGATCCCCCCGACGGCCGCGGGGCTCGCCACGGAGACGATCGTCGTGGTGGACGGCGCCCGCGACGACACTGCGGCCCGGGCCGCCGCGGCCGGTGCCCTGGTCTGCGACGTGCCGGTCAACCGGGGGCAGGGCGCTGCGCTCCGCCTCGGCTACTGGCTGGCCCGGGCGCGGGGGGCCGAGATCATCGCCACGATCGACGCGGACGGCCAGTACGAGCCGGCGGAGATCGGCCGGGTCGTCCAGCCGATCCGGGACGGCCGGGCCGACTTCGTCTCCGGCTCCCGCCGGCTCGGGACCGAGCTGACGAGCGATCCGGTCCGGCGGCTCGGGGTGCGGGTGTTCGGCACCCTGATCGGTGCCCTCGTGGGGCAGCGGATCACCGATCCGGCCTGCGGGATCCGTGCCATGCGGACCGCCGTGAGTGCGGCGGTGGAGCTCGAGCAGCGCCAGTACCAGGCGTCCGAGCTGATGATCAGCGCCGCCCGTCACGGGTTCCGGCTCGCCGAGGTGCCGACGACGATGCGCGACCGGGGCCGGGCGGCGGGCCAGACCAAGAAGGGCGGGAACCTCCTCTACGGCGTCCGGTTCGCCCGCGCGGCGATCCGCACCTGGTGGCGTGACCGCCACGCCGCCCGCACCCGACCGGAGTCGTCGAACACCCACCACTCGTAGGCGAGGAACTTGACCGCGAACAGCAGCGCCTGGACGGCGACATAGGCCAGCGTGACGAGCGCCACCCGCAGCCCGTGCGGCGCGACGTGGCGCACCAGGTGGTGCGTCCAGCCGGTGCCGGCCGACGCGGCGGCGAGGGACAAGAGCGAGATCGCGGTGTAGCCGACGACCTCGCGGCCGACCGACACCCGGCCGCGGCGCCTCCAGGCCCAGCGACGGTTGAGGATCCAGTTCGGCACCGCACCGGCCAGGAAGGCGGCGACCGAGGCGGGGGTGGTGCCGACGCCGGCGCCGAACAGCGCGGCGAACACGACGACGCTGGTGGCCAGGGCGAGGACCGAGCCGAGCGTGTACCGGGTGAGCTTGGCGACGAGTGGGGAGGCGGTGAGCCGTCTGAGCGCGCTGGTGCGCATGCCTTCGATCGTAGTGCCGCCGGCTGGCCCGCCGGCCGCGGGCGCGGCCGCCGCCGCGGGCGCTAGGTTCGCCGAACGTGCGCATCCTCGATGCCACCGATCGCCTGGAGCTCGCCACCGACGACCTGCTCGTCCACGGCGACAACCTCGCGGTGCTCGAGCGTCTCCCTGCTGGGGCGTTCGACCTCGCCTACCTCGATCCGCCGTTCAACACCGGCAAGGCCCAGCGCGCGCGCCGCCTGAGCACCGTCGCCGATGCGGCCGGCGATCGCGCCGGCTTCGGCGGTCGCCGGTACCGCTCCCGCCTGCTCTCCAACCTCGCCTACGACGATGCGCACGCCGACTACCTGACGTTCCTGGAGCCCCGCCTCGAGCGCACCCGCCGGCTCCTGGCTCCCCACGGGACGCTGTACCTCCACATCGACCAACGCGAGGCCCACGCGGTCAAGCTGCTGCTCGACGAGGTGTTCGGGCGCGACGCGTTCCTCAACGAGCTGATCTGGGCCTACGACTACGGGGCCAAGCCGCGCCGTCGCTGGCCGGCCAAGCACGACACGATCCTCGTCTACGTCCGCACGCCCGGCGCTCACCACTTCGACGCCGACGCGGTGGAGCGCGAGCCGTACATGGCCCCCGGGCTGGTGAGCGCCGAGAAGGCGGCGCGGGGCAAGCTCCCCACCGACGTCTGGTGGCACACGATCGTGCCGACGAACGGCCGCGAGCGGACCGGCTACCCGACCCAGAAGCCCGAGGGCGTCCTGCGGCGGATCGTCGCCGCCTCCTCCCGCCGCGGCGGCTGGTGCCTTGACCCGTTCTGCGGCGCGGGAACGCTCGGCGCGGTGTGCCGGGCACTCGAACGGCGGTTCGTCCTGATCGATCGCAACCCGCAGGCGATCGGGATCAGCGCCCGGCGGCTGTCTGGCAACATCGCCGGCGATGGACGCTTCAGCCCGGGCGCCCGCGGCGCGCCCGCGGACCTCAAGGTCCGTCGCGCCTGAGGCGGCGTTCCGCCTCGCGCGCGCCGTCCCCTGGCCGATCTGCCTGATCACCGCGATCGCCGCGACGCTCCGCCTCGCCCAGCTCTCGGCGGTGGCGCCCGACCCGTACTACGACGCCGCCGTGCACAGCATGGCCGGCTCGGTGCACGACCTGCTGTTCGGCACCGTCGATCCGCGCGGGTACCTGGCCATCGACAAGCCGCCGCTCGACCTGTGGCTCCAGGTGGCGAGCGTCAAGCTGTTCGGCTGGAGCCGGATCTCCCTGCAGCTCCCGGAGGCGCTGGCCGGTACGGCCGCCGTCCCGCTGCTGTGGAGCGCGGCGCGGCCGATCGCCGGGCGGACGGCGGCGCTCGCGTCCGCCGTTGCGCTCGCCCTGCTGCCCGCGTCCGTGCTCACCGCTCGCAGCGACACGATGGACGGGGTGATGATGCTGCTGCTGGTGGGCGCCCTGTGGCTGACGGTGCGGGCGCTGCGCCCGGGCGCCGATCGGGCGATCGTGCTCGCGGGCGCTGCGCTCGGGCTGGCGTTCGAGGTCAAGCTGATGGAGGCACTGCTCGCCGTGGTCCCGCTCGGCGTGCTGTTCTGGCTCGGTTCGAGCGCCCCGCCCCGCCTCCGGGCGCGGCGCCTGGCCGCGGCGGGGGCCGCGGCCGTGGTGGTCGGGCTCGCCTGGGCGATCCTCGTCACGCTCGCCCCGGGCCACCACCCGTGGCCGGTCGGATCGAGTGACGGCTCGGTGTGGAACGCGATGTTCGTGTTCAACGGCCTCGGCCGGGCCGGCGCCAGCCCGTCCGGGACGACGGGCGGCCCCGGTGCGCTGCGACTGCTCGAGTCGAGCGGCTGGCACTACGACATCCTGTTCGGCTGCCTGTTGGCCGGCGCCCTGACCCTCGGCATCGCCGCGGTGGTGGCGGGCGGCCGGCGATCGCTCCGGGGGGCCGCCGGGGCGCTGGCGGTGGCCGTCGGCCTGTGGGTGGCGACCGGGATCGTCGTGTTCGACCTCCTGCGCACGGTGCATGCGCGGTACTTCGACGCGGTTGCGCCCGGGGTGGCGCTGGCCGTCGGCTGTGGCGCGGTGGCGCTGGCCGGTCTCTACGGCCGCCCGGATCCGGAGCGGCCTCGGCCGCTGGGGACGCGCCGGATGGTGGCCGGAGCGGCCGCGCTCGTGGCGATCACCGTCTACACCTTTCGCTTTCGGCCGGCGAACGTGGCGCTCAGCGAGGTGATGCTCGCGTTCGCCGTGGCCGGGTCGGTGCTGCTCGTGCGCAGCGGCGCGCGGTGGTCGGCGGCGGCGCGCTGGCTGCTGGCCAGCCTGCTGGCGGCGGTCGCGCTCGTCTTCCCGGCTCACGAGAGCCTGCGCCTCATCCGCGACCACGCCAACGACTCGGCCGGACTGGGCGCGCTCGACGCCGGGAGCATCCAAGCCCTGGCGGCATTCGGGCCGCTGCGCGGCGGCGAGCTGGCGGTCGACGACCCGCTGCCGCTCGCCCCGCTCATCGTCCGGGACGGCCAGCCGCTGCTGCCGCTGACGAGCTTCGCCGGCCGTCCGCTCATCGGGCTGCCCGAGCTCCGCGCCGCGGTGACCGCCGGGCGGGTGCGCTTCGGCCTCGTCGGCCGGGGTCGGTGCGCCACCGCACCGCACGCCCCCGCCTGCCGGCCCGCCGCGCGCTGGATCAGGGCGCACGGGACGCCGGTTCCGCTGCCCGGCCTGGTGCGCGGCGAGCGGCTGTACCGTCTGGGCCGGTGAGGTGGACGGCTTCCGTACTGATCTGCCTTGCGCTCGCCGGCTGCGGGGGTGGGATCCGCCATCCGCCACCGTCCAGCCCCCAGCGGCTCGTCCCGCCACCGGTCGCCCGCTCTGTCTCGCGACCGCGACCGCGGCGGCGCTCTGACCTGGGGCGGGTGCCGCCCCTGGTCGATCCGCACAACGTGTACGCCGCGGATCTGCCCGGTGACCTCAGCCCGAGGGTGCACGGCGATCGCTCGCTCATCTACGTGCCGAACAGCGGGAGCGCCTCGGTCACCGAGATCGACCCGCGCACGTACCGCGTCATCCGCACCTTCGGGGTCGGCCTGGTGCCCCAGCACGTCGTCCCCAGCTACGACCTGCGGACCCTGTGGGTGAACAACGACGTCGGCAACAGCCTGACCCCGATCAACCCGCGGACCGGCCTGCCGGGCCGGCCGGTGCCGGTGGCCGACCCGTACAACATGTACTACACGCCCGACGGCCGCTACGCGATGATCATGGCCGAGTCGCTGCGCCGGATCGACTTCCGGGATCCGCGGACGATGGCGCTCCGCCATGCGCTGTCGGTCCCGCAGTGCGCCGGGGTCAACCACGCCGACTTCAGCGCGAACGGGCGCCTGATGTTCGTCTCCTGCGAGTTCGGTGCCGCGATGCTCGTGGTCGACCTGGCTCGCCAGCGGGTGCTGCGGACGATCCGCCTGCCGGCCGGCGCCTCGCCCCAGGACGTCAAGCTCTCGCCGGACGGGCGGGTGTTCTACGTCGCCGACCTCCACTACGGCGGCGTGTGGGTGTTCTCCGCCCGGACGTTCCGTCGCCTGCGCCTCGTGCCGACCGGCGCTGGGGCCCACGGGCTCTACCCCTCGCGCAATGCCCGGATGCTCTACGTCTCCAATCGGAGCGCGGGGACGATCTCGGTCATCTCGTTCGCCACCGGCCGCGTCGCCGTCACCTGGCGGATCCCCGGCAGCAGCCCGGACATGGGCGGCGTATCCGCCAACGGCCGGGTGCTGTGGCTGTCGGGTCGCTACGACGCCGCGGTGTACGCCATCAGCACCCGGACCGGACGCCTCATCCGGCGCATCCCGGTGGGCTACGGCCCCCACGGCCTGTGCGTCTTCCCGCAGCCGGGGCGGTACTCGCTCGGGCACACCGGGGTGTACCGCTGAGGCGGCGCGGCACCGCCCCCCTGCACCTCGGCGGGTGCCATCATCACCCCTGTGCTCGCCTCCCGGCTCCAGCAGGTCCTGCTCGCCACCCTGATCGCCCTGCTCGGGGCGATCGCGGTGGTGCTCATGGACGGGGCGGGGACCGGGCACGGGAGCGGGACGAGCTCAGCGCACCCCGATGGCCTGTTCGACGGCCCGACGCTGCCCCCCGGCCTGACGGCGGCGAACTTCACGCTCACCGATCAGCACGGGCAGCTGATCTCGCTCGACCGCTACCGCGGTCGCGTCGTCGTGCTGACGTTCATCCACTCCAAGTGCAAGGACGCCTGCCCGCTGATGGTGCAGGACATCAAGGGGGCACTCGACCTGCTCGGCCCGGCGGCCCGCGGCGTCACCGCGATCGGGGTGAGCGTCGAACCCAGCCAGGACACTGCGGCGAGCCGGCGGACGTTCCTCGCCGGACTCCAGATGGACAGCCGGCTGCACTTCGTCAGCGGCTCGCTCCCCCTACTGCGCCGGGTGTGGCACGCCTACGCCATCCAGCCGGTGGAGGGACCGATCGACCACTCCGCCTTCGTGCTGCTGATCGACCGTCAGGGCCGCGAGCGAGTCGGCTGGCCGGTGATCGGGCTCACCCCCGAGGGCCTCGCGCACGACCTGACGGTCCTCGAGCGCCGGGCCTGAAAGCGGCCCCCGTTCAGCTCTCGCCGCCGTAGCGCTCGCGCAGCGGCGCGAGGCTCGCCTCGAGCTCCTCCTCGCTTATCCCCGGCACTTCGAAGGAGGCGTCACCGTGTGCGGTGCGGATGACCAGCTGGGCCCGCTCGCCGCGCCGGCGGCGTCGCAGGCCGCGGGGGGATTGGACCTCGAGCGTGCGGATCTCCCGCCAGCGCAGACGTCCGAGCACGCGCCCCGGCTTGCGCGCGATGTCGAGCCCGTGCCCGCCGAGCCGCAGATCCAGGTCCTGCTCGCCCGCCTCCAGCGTGGCGATCCCCCCGAGGTGGGTCGCGGTCAGCTGGAGCGTCCCGGGATCCCCCGGACGGGCCTGCACTGCCTCTTCGTCCGGCTCGTCCCCCACCGGCTCCATCGTGGCCCCGCCGCCAGCCTCGCCCATCTCCTCCGATTCCTCGGACGCCGGGAGCTCGGTCCCGGCCACCGGCTCCGGCTCGGACCCGCTCGCCGGCTCGTCCGGCGCGGGGGCCTCCGCCAGCGGCTCCTCGCCCGGCTCGGGCGGCCGTGCGTCGGCCGACTCGCGATCGCCGTTCTCCGACGCGGAGGGGGAGACCGGCTCCAGGCCGAGCGCGGCGAGCGCCTCCTCGTAGGACGGCGCCCCGGCCAGCTCCTGGGCCCGGGCCACCACCGGCGAGGAGAGCGCCTCGCCGAGGCTCATCCCCAGCTCCTCGGTGGCCACCGAGGCGAGTGCCCGTCGCCACTGGAGCCCGTCCGCGCGCTCGGCGGCGCGCTGGATCATCTCCTCGATCTGGGCATCGTCGAGCTGGAGGATGTCGGCATGCTGGCGTGCGGTCTCGTGGAACGCCGGTCGCAGCCGCTCCAGCAGCGCGTCACGGCCCCGGTCGGCCACCCGCTGCGCGTCGGCCTCTGAGTACTCGGTCACGTTCGGTCCTCCTCGAGCCGCGCCGCGACGGCCGTCAGGAAGCCGGCCGCCAGGCGGCCGAATGCGATCCGGTGGTCGGTGGCGAGGGTGAGCGTCATCGTTGTCGCGGGGACGATATCTCCGTTGCGCACCTGCGGTACGCGTCGGGCGGCGCCCGCAACCAAAGCTGCAGCCTGCGGCGGGATCACCGGGAGGACCGCGCGATCGATCCCGGCCCCGCCGGCGAACCAGAAGCTGAACGTCGCCCCGGACAGCTCGGGCGGCGAGAGCTGCCCGGCCGCTGCCCGCTCGCGGAGTCGCGCCAGCTCATCGGCCAGCTCCGCTGGGGCGCGCGCGTCGGCGTCGAACAGGGTGGCCACGGGGTAGGCCGGCGCCTCGGAGAGGACGACGCCCACGTTGACCCGCCCGTGGAGCTCGTAGTGGCCGTCGCGGTAGGACGCGTTCAGCCGCGGATGTTCGTGCAGCACGCCCGCCACCGCCGCCACCACCGTCGCCTCGATCCCGCTGGCCGGCAGCCCCGAGAGCTCCTGGTGCAGCGTGGCCGTCACCTCGAGCTCGAGATCGGGCACCGTCGCGCGAGCCTCGGCGCTGCGGCGGATCACCGCCCGCTCCGCCCGAGTCGGCTCGACGATCTCGACCGGTCCCTTCTGGCCGCTCGGTCCTCCGTCAGCCATCCGTCCCGTCCCACTCGCGCAGAAAGGCGTCCCGGTCGAGACCCGCCAGGTCGCGCCGGAGCCGGCGCAGCAGCCGGACGCCCTCCCGGGCCGGCACCTCCCAGAACAGCAGCGTCTCGCCGTCGTCGATCGACACCACCTCGATCCGCTCGGTGCTGTCCGGGTCGACGAGCGGCGCGGGCCGCGGATCCTCACGGGTGACGAGCAGTTCGAACGCCCGGTTGGCCCTCATGCCCGCGCGCCGCTCATCGCGCTCGCGGCGGCACCCAGCGCGTCCGGACCGGCGAACGTCTGACCGCGCCAGACGATCGCCGGCAGGGCTCGCACGGCGGCCGCCCGCGCCAGCTCGTGCGCGCCGGTGAGCGCCGTCCGGGTGGCGCGCAGCTCCATCCCTCGGGTCACCGCCTTCGGGTGCATCTCGGCGGCCGCGGCGGCGATGAGCACCGTCTCGAGCCCCCCGAGGTCGCGGCCGGCGGCGAATCCCTGGCGCATCAGCGCCTGGGCGAAGGCGACGGTCCGCCCGCCGGCCTTGGCGAACGTGGCGGCCAGCGCGGCGGGCGCGGGATCCGGTGGCCAGCCGGCCGGCCAGCGAAGCTCGAGCAGGCCGAGCTCGGCCACGCGGGCGGCGATCCGCATCCGATCGGCGACGGGCCTCAGGCCGAGGACGCGTCCGTTCACCGGCACCCACTCGGCGAGCTCCGGCAGTGCGCGCAGCACCCGCTCGCCGGCGAGGTAGCAGTCGGGATCGGTGCAGTCGAAGACGAAGCGGGCGGGTTCGGCCACCGGAATCGGTCAGCCGTGGATGAGCCAGCCGTCGGCCGCCCGCGCGGCCTCCATGACGCCCTCGGACAGCGTCGGGTGGCCGTGGACGATGCGCGCCACCTCCGAGAAGCCTCCCTCGAGCGCCTTGGCGTTGACGAGCTCCTGGATCAGGTCTGTTGCCTTCGCACCGACGACGTGGCCGCCGACGAGCTCGCCGTAGCGCCGCTCGCCCACCACCTTGATCACCCCGGTGCGATCGCCGTACACCGTGCCGGCGCCGACCGCGCCGTACTGCACCTTGCCGACCGTCACGTCGTGGCCGGCCTCGCGGGCCTGTGCCTCGGTGAGCCCGAAGCTGGCGACGTTCGGGGTGCAGAACGTGGCGCGCGGGATGTCGATGTACTCGAGCGGGTGTGTCTGGAGGCCGGCGGCGTCCTCCACCGCGATCACGCCCTCGTCCGAGGCCTTGTGGGCGAGCGCCGGGCCGGGCACGAGATCGCCGATGGCGTAGACGCCGTCGATCGAGGTGCGCATCCGGCCATCGACCTCGATCAGGCCGCTCGAGCCGAGCTTGACTCCCGCGGCGTCGAGCCCGAGGGCCGCCACGTCGGGGCCGCGACCGGCGGCGATCACGAGCCACTGCACCGCCCCGGTCTCCTCGCCGTAGGTGAAGCTCACCCCGTCCTCGTCGCTGCGCACATCGCGCACCAGCGTGCCGGTGTGAATCGTCATGCCCTGCTTCCTCAGTCCTCGCTCGGCCGCCTTGGAGATGTCGGCGTCCTCGGTGGGGAGCACCCGGTCGAGCGCCTCGAACAGGAGCACCTCGGTGCCGAGCCGGGCATACGCCGAGGCGATCTCCGCCCCCGAGGCGCCGGCCCCCACCACCGCCATCGACCGCGGCAGCTCCGCCAGCGCCCACGCCTCCTCGGTGCCGATCACGCGGCCGCCGAACTCGGTGCCGGGAATCGGCCGCTTCACCGATCCGGTGGCCAGGACGATCGTCTTCGCGGCCACCATCTGACCCCCGATCGACACCTCGCCCCCTCCGGTCAGGGAGGCCTCGCCCTCGATCAGCTCGATCCCGTTCTTCTTGAGCAGCCCGCCGACGCCGCCGGTCAGCGTCTGGATCACCCGGCGGCGGCGCTCTGCGACCGCGTCGAAGTCGATCGTCGGTGCGCCGACCGAGATCCCGAACTGGTCCGCCTCCCGCACCTCGGAGAGCACGTCGGCCACCCGGAGCACCGCCTTGGCGGGGATGCAGGCATAGTTCAGGCAGCGGCCGCCCACGGCGTCCTTCTCCACGACCGCGGTCTGCATCCCGAGCTGCGCGGCACGGATCGCGGCGACGTAGCCGCCCGGGCCCGAGCCGATGACGAGGCAGTCGTAGGCGGTATCGGCCATGGCGTCCTGAGCCTATCTACCGACCGGGGTAGCGCGGCATCTGGATCCGGCTCAGGGTCCGGACCAGCTTCAGGAACAGGAAGCCGGCACCGACGATCACGACCGGGGCGACGATGAAGCCGAGCGCGTTGCTCGCCTCGATCAGCAGCAGGGTGAACAACGTGACGATGATGGCGAGCAGGCCCATGAAGGCCAGCACCGCGCCGTACCACATGCGCCACAGCCCGATGGCGCAGGCGATCATCAGTGCAGCGAAGACGACGATCCCGCCGGCCGCGGGGTGCTTGCCGGCGATCTTGACGCCCGCCAGCCAGGCGACGAGGTTCCCCAGTCCGACGAGCGCCGCGAGCGCGGCCCCGATGCGGATCGCCCACGGACGCTCCCCGGGCGCGAACGGCGTCAGCGCCCCGCGAACCGCCTCGTTGCGCGCCTCCGAGCGGCTTGGCGCGACCGGCTCCGGCGAGGAACGCGAGGCCCGCGCGGGGACCACCGGAGGCGTGCGGCGACCCCGCTTGCGGCTACGCTGCCCCAACGTCGGCCTTCTGCCGCTCGACGACCGCGCGCAGCGACCGCGCCGCCGCCTCCGGGTCCTCCGCCTCGCTGAGCGCCCGGACCACGGCCACTCGCTCGGCGCCCGCCGCCACCACCGGCTCGATCGTCTCCGGGGCGATGCCGCCGATCGCGAACCAGGGCAGCGCCGCATGCTCGGCCGCGTAGTGGACGAGCCCCAGCCCCACCGCCGCGCGGCCCGGCTTGGTCGGTGTGGCGTGCACCGGGCCGACCCCGATGTAGTCGACTCCCGCCGCGTGCGCCGCCTCGATCTGGCGGGCGGAGTGGGTGGAGAGACCGATGATCGCCTGCGCTCCGACGATGCGGCGCGCCTCGCGGACCGCCACGTCGTCCTGTCCGAGGTGGACGCCGTCCATCTCCGCCCGTGCGGCGAGGTCCGGCCGGTCGTTGAGGATGGCAAGCACGCCGTGGCGGCGGCACGCCGCTCGGACGCGTGCGGCGGCGGCGAGGATCCGTTCGTCGCCGGCATGCTTCATCCGCAGCTGGACAACGTCGACCCCGCCGCGCAGCGCGGCATCGAGGAACTCCGCGGCCGGCTCGTCGCAGACGAGGTACAGGCGGGCGCACGCGAGCACGCATGGCAGTGTCGCAGGACCGGCACGTCCCCCGACTACGATCATCCGAAGCGTGCAGGCAGCGGACGTGATCGTCGTCGGGGGCGGGGTGATCGGCCTGGCGATCGGCTGGCAGGCCGCCCGGGCCGGATTGTCGGTGACCGTCATCGAGCGCGGGCGAGCGGGTGGCGGGACGAGCCGGCACGCCGCGGGAATGCTCGCCCCGGTGGCCGAGGCCGACCCGACTGAGCGGGGCGTGCTCGAGCTCGGCATCGCCTCGGCCCGTCGCTACCCCGACTTCGTGGCCGAGCTGCGCGCCGACACGCCGCTCGACCCCGGCTGGCTGCCCTGCGGCACCCTGCTCCTCGCGCGTGATCGCGACGAGGCGGAGGCGCTCGACCGGGCGATCGCCCTGCGCCACGACCTCGGCCTCGCCGCCCACTCCCTGCGGGCCAGCCGGGCCCGGCGGCTGGAGCCCGCCCTCGTCCCGTCGCTCCACCTGGCCGCCGAGCTGCCCGACGACCACGCCATCGATCCCCGGGCGCTGTGCGCGGCGCTGGCCGATGCCCTGCAGCGGGCCGGCGGCCGGCTGCGGGAGGAGACGGCGGTGGCGGGCCTCGTCCCGGATGCGGGTCCGATCGGAGGGGTGCGGCTGCGCGACGGCGAGACGGTCGGCGCCGGCCAGGTCGTCCTCGCCGCCGGAGTGTGGTCACCCGAGCTCGCGCCCGCGCCGCTGCACCCGGTCAAGGGCCAGGTCATCCGCCTGCGCGACCCTCGCGGCGCCGGCCTGGTCACCCGCGTGCTGCGGGCGGAGCGCTGCTACCTGGTGCCCCGGGGCGACGGGCGGTACGTCCTCGGCGCGACGAGCGAGGAGCGCGGCTTCGACACGACGGTCACCGCGGGCGGGGTCCACGACCTGCTGCGTGAGTGCTCGGAGCTCGTGCCGGGCATCGATGAGCTGATCGTCGAGGAGGTCTCCGCCGGGTTGCGACCGGCCACCGCCGACCACCTGCCCCTGATCGGTCCCGCCGACCGGCAGGGCCTCGTGTGGGCGACCGGCCACTATCGTGGCGGTGTGCTGCTGGCCCCCGTCACCGCCCAGCTCGTGGTCGATCACATCGCGGCCGGGGTGCGGGCGTGACGGTGCGGGTGAACGGCACGCTGCGCGTCCTGCCGGCCGGGGCCACGGTGGCCGTCCTGGTCTCCGACCTGGGCGCCGGCGAGCGTGGCGTGGCGGTCGCGGTCGGCGAGGAGGTCGTGCCGCGCAGTGCGTGGACGACGACGGTCCTCCGGGAGGGCGCCCGGGTCGAGGTGCTGACGGCGGTGCAGGGCGGATGACGGGGCCGCTGCAGATCGCCGGCCGGACGCTGGCCAGCCGGCTGATCCTGGGCTCGGGCGGCTTTGCCAACCACGACGTGCTGGCCGGCGCACTCGAGGCCTCGAGCGCGGAGCTGTGCACGGTGGCGATGCGCCGCCTCGATCCGGCGGCCGCCGGATCGATCCTCGACGTCCTGCGAGCGACCGGGGTCGACGTCCTGCCGAACACCGCCGGGTGCTACACGGCGCGCGACGCGGTGCTCACCGCCCGCCTGGCTCGCGAGGCGCTCGGCACCGACTGGGTCAAGCTCGAGGTGATCGGCGACGAGCGCACGCTCCTGCCCGATGCGGTGGAGCTCGTGGCCGCCGCGGAGGAGCTGATCGACGACGGGTTCACGGTGCTGCCGTACACGACCGACGACCCGATCCTCGCCCGGCGCCTGGAGGCCATCGGATGCGCGGCGGTGATGCCGCTCGGCTCGCCGATCGGCAGCGGGATGGGCATCGCCAACCCGTACAACCTGTCAATCATCGTCGAGCAGGCCCGGGTGCCGGTGATCCTCGACGCCGGGATCGGGACGGCGTCGGACGCCGCGCAGGCGATCGAGCTCGGCTGCGATGCCGTGCTGTGCGCCAGCGCCATCTCCCGCGCGCACGACCCGGTGGCCATGGCCCGCGCGATCGCCCTGGCCATTCAGGCCGGAGCGCTGGCCCGGAGCGCGGGGCGGATCCCGCGGCGGCGCTATGCCGAGGCCTCCTCCCCCGTCGACGGCCTGCCGGAGTTCGGCCTGCCGGCCGGCCGGCCGTGACCCCGGACGGGCTCCTCGACGCCTGGGAGGCGGCGTGGTCGGGGCGCGACCCCACGAAGTTCACCGCGTTCTGTGATCCCGAGGTCCACTACGAGGATCCGACCTGCGGCGAACCGCTCGAGGGGCCGGCCGCCCTCGGGACTCACGCCGAGCGGCTGTGGGAGGCCTTCCCCGACGCCCGCCTGGAGCGGACCGGCGCCCGGCTCACCGACGGTCGCTTCCTCGCCGCGCCGAGCAAGCTCCTGGCCACCCACCGCGGACCGCTCGAGGGGCTGCCGGCCACGAACCGGTTCGTCGTCGTGCACTGCGTCTGCTACTGCGAGTTGCGGGACGAGCGCCTGCACCGGGTGCGCGCGTTCTTCGATCTCTACGACGCGGCGACCCAGCTCGGCGTGCTGCCGGCCCGCGGCACGCTGGGCGAGAAGGCATTGCTCGTGCTCCGCGGCTTCGGCCTGCGGTCGGGCCGCGCCTGAGCCTGTCCGAAATCGTCCGCACCAGGTCATTGCGGACCGCGGCGGAATCGAGGACGATGACCGCGTGGACGTGACGATCCTCATCTACGACGGCATCCAGTCGCTGGATCTCACCGGCCCGCTGGAGGTCCTCTCGCTGGCCGATCGCCACCATCCGGGCGCCTATGCCCTGCGCACCGTCGCGCCGCACCCCGAGGCGATCCGCACCAGCAGCGGCCTGAGGATCGTGCCGGACGGGACGATCGCCGACGATGCTCCCCTGCACACGCTGATCGTCGCCGGCGGCAGCGGCGTCCGCGCGGCGCTCGCCGACCCGCCGCTCGTGGGCTGGGTGGGTCAGGCGGCCGCCCGGGCACAGCGGGTGGTATCGGTCTGCACCGGCGCGTTCCTGCTCGCCGCCGCCGGCCTGCTCGACGGCCGCCGAGCCACCACGCACTGGGTGGCGTGGCGCGCGCTCGCCCAGCGCCACCCCGCGGTCACGGTCGACCCCGATCCCATCTTCGTTCGCGACGGCAACGTCTGGACCTCGGCCGGGGTGACCGCGGGCATCGACCTGACGCTGGCGCTCGTCGAGGCCGACCTCGGACGGGCGGCCGCCCTGGCCGTGGCGCGGGAGCTCGTCCTGTTCGTCCGGCGGCCGGGTGGACAGCGCCAGTTCAGCCCCGCGCTCGAACCGGTGCACGGCCGCCCGCGCGGACCTGCAGGCGCTCCAGGCCCACGTCGCCGAGCAGCTCGACGCTGACCTGTCGGTTCCGGCGCTGGCCGCCCGACTGCACGTCTCCGAGCGCCACCTGTCGCGACTGTTCGTGCGCCAGCTCGGGACGACGCCGGGCGCCTACGTCGAGTCGGTGCGGGTGCAGCGGGCGCGCCAGCTGCTCGAATCGGGCGAGCTCGGGATGGCCGCGGTCGCACGGGCCTGCGGGTTCGGCACCGTCGAGACGCTGCGGCGGAGCTTCGCCCGCCACGTCCGCACGAGCCCCAGCGAGTACCGGGCCCGGTTCGCGGCATGAACATCGTCATCCCGCTGTTCGACCGCGTCACCGCGCTCGACGCCGTTGGGCCCTACGAGGTGCTCGCTCGCCTGCCGGGCGCCCGGGTGCGCTTTCTCGCCCTCGACGGCCCCGGGCTCCAGCTGACCGAGAACCGCATGCTGAGCCTGCACGCGGAGGGCGGCCTGGCCGAGGAGCCCCATCCGGACGTGATCGTCATGCCCGGCGGCTTCGGCACGCGCGCGCTCGTCGGCGACGAACGGATGCTCGAGTGGCTGCGTCAGGCCCACGCCCACTCGAGCTGGACGACGTCGGTCTGCACCGGCTCGCTCGTCCTCGCCGCGGCCGGACTGCTCGACGGTCTCCCGGCGACGACGCACTGGATGCTCCGGGACGAGCTGGGCCGCCTCGGGGCCCGTCCGGTCGCCGAGCGGGTCGTGCGCCACGGGAAGATCATCACCGCGGCCGGCGTCTCGGCCGGCATCGACATGGCGCTCGGACTGGCCGCGGAGATCGGCGGGACGGACGTCGCCGAGGCGATCCAGCTCGGGATCGAGTACGACCCGGCGCCCCCGTTCCCCGGCGGCAGCCTCGAGACCTCCCGGCCGTCGATCGTCGCGCTGGTCAGGAGGGCGGAGCTAGCGTGACCCGCACCGGAGCGTGGTCGGACAGCCGCCCGCGGTCGAGGACCTCGGCGGCGACGGCCCGCCAGCCGGTGGTCCACACCTGATCGACTCCGTGCCCGCCGGCCCGCTGCAGGCCGGGCAGCGCCGGCTCGGCCAGGTTGAAGTCGCCTCCCAGGACGAGCGGCGCGGTCGCTCCCGCCCAGCCGGCGATGGTGCGGGCCGCCCGTACCGCCTCCGCGGCGCTCCCCTGCGCATGGAGGTTGCCGATCCACCACCCCGAGGCGAGCCGGATCGCGTGCAGGCGACGACGCTCCGGGAATCGGCGGAGCAGCACGCTGCGGTGCTCGGTGACCGCCAGGCCGCCGCGGACGAGGATCGCGTTCGCGCCCCCGCCGTTGCTCCGGATCCAGTCGGGGCGGCGGGACGCGATCGCCCGGCGGAGCGCCAGCGCGCCGTTGCGCGAGGTGAGCACGTGGCGCTCGACCGCCCCGCCGGCGCGGGCGAGGGCCGGCGGCCACCACGGCGGCACCTCCTGGAGCAGCGCCACGTCCCACCTCCAGCCGGCGAGCGCGGCCTCGAACTCGGCCGCCAGCGACCGTCCGGCCGGCGGGACCGCCCGCCCGTGGAACAGGTTCCAGCTGAGCACCCGCAGCTCCACCTCAGGAGGGCAACGTACACTGCGCCGCCCCCATGACCCGCCACCTGCTCACCGGTGCGGAGCTGACCCGGGACGAGCTCGATCGGCTGCTCGCACGGGCCGCCGAGCTGAAGGCCGCCCCCCACCAGCCGCAGGTGCTCGGGGGGCGGAGCGTCGCCCTCGTGTTCTCTGCACCGTCGACCCGTACGCGGGTGTCCTTCGAGGTCGGGATCACCGAGCTCGGCGGCCACCCGGTCGTGCTCCGCGGCGAGGAGATGCAGCTCTCCCGCGGAGAGTCTCCACGCGACACAGCCCTCGTGCTCGGCCGCCACGTGGCGGCGATCGGCATCCGCACCGCGTCGGACGAGTTCGTCGCGGAGCTCGCCGAGGCATCGCCGGCGCCGGTGATCAACCTGCTGACGAGCGGGCATCATCCCTGCCAGGCGCTCGCCGACCTGCTCACCCTGCGGGAGGCGTTCGGCGGCCTCGACGGGCTGACCGTCGCCTACGTCGGGGACGGGAACAACGTCGCTCGCTCGCTCGCCCTGCTCGGCGCCACGGCCGGCGTCCACGTGCGCATCGCCTCGCCACCCGGCTACGAGCTCCCGCCGACCGCCGGCGCCGAGCTGCTCCGCGAGCCGCTCGAGGCGGTCCGCGGTGCGGACGCGGTCTACACCGACGTCTGGGTGAGCATGGGCGACGATCCGCAGACCGCCGGTCGCCGTCGCGCCGCCCTCGCGCCCTATCGGATCGACGAGGAGCTCCTCGACCACGCGGCGGCACACGCGATCGCCCTGCACTGCCTGCCCGCGCATCCCGGCGAGGAGATCAGCCCCGAGGTCCTCTACGGCGCCCGCCAGCGGATCTGGGACCAGGCGGAGAATCGTCGCCACGCGCAGAAGGCGCTGCTCGAGCACCTGCTGGGCTGAGCCGCCGCGCGGCGCGGCGGTACGCTCGATGCAGCGGCGGCCGAACGCGACGAGGAGGTATCCGATGCCCGCCCAGAAATCTTCCGACCAGCTGCTCGAAGCCCTGGCCAAGCAGCTCGACTTGGTGATGCTCACCCGCGAGCGGATCCAGCAGACGCTCGATGAGGCCGCCGAGCGTGGTCGCGTGACGCGCAGCGATGCCAACCTGCTCGTCTCCGAGCTCGTCCGGCGCGGTCGGGTGCAGTCCGACGAGATGGCCCGCGAGCTCGAGGCGGTGATCAACCGCGGCCGGGAGAGCCTGGAGAGCGCCTCCCGCCGGGCCCGCCGGGTCGTCGGGTCAGGCGGCGACGCGCCGCCGATCGACGGCTACGACGGGCTGACCGCGGCACGGGTCCGCGCTCGGCTCGGCGATCTGCGCTCGCCCGAGCTTCGGCGGGTGCGGGACTACGAGCGGCGGCATGCCAACCGCAAGACGGTGCTCCGGGCGATCGACCGGGCGCTCGGTGACTGACCTCGCCCTCACCGGACGCGCCGATCGGCCGCGCCGCGGCGATCAGCTCGATCTGCGGGTGGACTCGCTCGCCTTCGGCGGCGCCGGCGTCGCCCGCCGAGCCGACGGCTACGTCGTGTTCGTCGCCGAGGGCATGCCCGGGGACCTCGTGCGGGCCGAGATCGGCAAGGCGAAGCGGGCCTACGCCGAGGCTCGTCTCGTCGCGGTGCTGGAACCGGGGCTCGACCGGATTCCGCCGCTCGCCGCGCACCCCGGAGCGCCGTGGCAGGTCCTGCCCTACGCCCGCCAGCTCGAGGTCAAGCAGGCCCAGGTGGACGACGCGCTGCGGCGGATCGGACGCCTGAGCGACTACACCCTGGAGCCGATCCTGCCCGCGGTGGCGCAGTGGCGCTACCGCAACAAGCTCGAGTACTCGTTCGGCCGCGGCCCCGACGGTCAGCTCGTCTGCGGCTTTCACGCGCCCGGTCGCTGGCACGAGATCGTCGGTCTGGAGGACTGCCGGCTCGCCTCCGTCGCGGGCAACCAGGCCCGTGAGGCGGTCGTGCGGTGGGCGCGCGAGGCCGGGTTGCCGGCCTACGACCGGCGGACCGGAGAGGGACTGCTGCGCAACCTCGTCGTGCGCGAGGGCCGGCGGAGCGGCCAGATCCAGGTCCGCCTGGTCACCGCCCCCGGGCAGATCGACGCCGCCGGGCTCCTCGCCGCGCTGCCGGACGTCCACGGGGTGCTGTGGACCCGGACCGACGGCCTGGGCGAGACGACGCAGGGCGGCGAGACCGAGCTGTTGGCGGGCGATGACCGCATCGACGAGACGGTGGGCCCGATCGCGGTGCGGATCTCGCCCCATGCGTTCTTTCAGACGAACACCGAGATGGCCGAGCGCCTGAACGGCGTGGTGACCGAGTACGCGGCGCTCCAGGGCTACGAGCGCCTGTACGACCTGTACTGCGGGATCGGCACGATCGGCCTCACCCTGGCACCGCGGGCCGGAGAGCTGTGGGGACTCGAGCTCGTCGAGCCGGCGGTGGCCGACGCCATCGCCAACGCGCGGCTGAACGAGATCGACCACGCCCGGTTCTTCGCCGGCGACGTCCGTCTGGCCCTGCGCGAGCTCGCCGAGCAGGCCGGCCGTCCCGACGTGCTCGTCGTCGACCCCCCGCGGGCCGGCCTCTCCCCGAAGGTGGTGCGGCGGATCATCGAGACCATGCCGAGGCGGATCGTCTACGTGTCCTGCAATCCGACGACGCTGGCGCCGAACGCCGCGCAGCTCGTCGAGGCGGGCTGGACGCTGCGGCGCGTGCAGCCGGTCGACCTGTTCCCCCAGACGCCGCACATCGAGTGCGTCGCGCTGCTCGAGCGGGCCTGATGAGAGCCGTCACGATCCGGGACACCGAGCTCCACGTCGAGGAGCACCCGGATCCCGAACCGGGTGCCGGCCAGGTGCTCGTCCGCGTCCGCGCCGCCGGGCTGAACGGGGCCGACATGCACCAGCGCCAGGGGCGCTATCCGGCGCCCCCGGGCTCCCCGCCGGACATTCCCGGACTCGAGCTGGCCGGCGAGGTCGCCGCACTCGGCCCCGGCGCCCGCCGGTTCGCGGAGGGGGACCGCGTGATGGGGATCGTCGGCGGTGGCGGGCAGGCCCAGCTGGCCGTCGTCCACGAGCGCCAGCTGATGCCGGTGCCGGAGCCCCTCGACTGGGCCCAGGCCGGAGGCCTGCCCGAGGTGTTCACCACCGCCCACGACGCCGTCTTCACCCAGGGTGGCCTGCGGACCGGCGAGCACCTGCTCGTCCACGGTGGGGCGGGCGGTGTCGGCACGGCGGCGATCCAGCTCGCCCGCGCGGCCGGATCGCGCGTGACCGCCACGGTCCGCAACGCCGGCCTGCAGGACCAGGTGGCCGAACTGGGCGCCGAGTCGATCGACCCGGAGGGCTTCGGCGAGCACGGTCCGTACGACGTCGTCCTCGAGCTCGTCGGCGCGCCGAACCTGGCCGAGAACGTGAACGCACTGGCCACGCTGGGGCGCATCGTCGTCATCGGAATCGGCGGTGGAGCGAAGGGCGAGCTGCACCTGGGCGCCCTGATGGGCAAGCGCGGGCGCGTGATGGGCTCGACGCTCCGATCCCGTCCGCTGGAGGAGAAGGCGGCGAGCGCTCGGGCGGTGGAGCGCTCGGTGCTCCCGCTGATCGCCGCGGGTCAGGTCCGGGTGCTCGTGGCCGGGACGTACCCGCTCGACGAGGTGAACGCCGCCTACGACCACTTCACGGCCGGCGGCAAGCTCGGCAAGATCGTGCTCACCATGGGTTCGTGAGCCGCTCAGTAGGGCGGTAGGTCGGCCCACCAGCGGCCGAGCACCCGGAACGCCGCCCAGAATTCGCGCTTGGCCGGCTCCTCGTCGAGCGAGTCGTCGATGCTCGGCACGTACAGCGCGTCGATCGTGGGCGTGAACGACTGGATCTCGCCCGGCACGGCGCGCAGCTCCCGCCGCAGGGGGACGTCGAGCTCGCCCATCACCCGCAGCGCGTCCTCGCCCATCACGACGACGATCTTCGGCTGGACGATCGCCAGCTCCTCGGCCAGCCGGGCGATGCACTCGGGCTCGGCGAGCTCCGGATCGCCCAGCGGGCATTTGACGCACAGCGTCCCGTACACCGCCAGGGGGTCGATCGACAGGCGCTTGAGCGACTTCATCAGCGCGTTGCCGGTCCGGCCGTAGAACGCCACCCCCTCCTCCACCTCCGAAGGTCGCGCGGCGTACTTGACCAGGAAGATGTCGGCCTGCGGGTGCCCCGAGCCGAGGACCGGCATCAGCTGGCCCCGCGGGCAGAACGGACAGCTCTGGAGCTCCCGCGCGAACGCGTTCAGCTCCCGGATCGCCCGCTCGAGGTACTTCTCGCGGATCTCGTCGTCGGTGGCGGGCACCCCCGTCGGATTGGACAGCCGGCCGGCTTGTCCTCCCCGTCGCATCAGGACTTGCGGGCGGCGCGCCGGACGCGGCGGTCGCGCGAGGCACGGCGCGCGGACTCGGGAAGTGCTCTGGTCTGGAGGAATTTCAGCGCCTGGACGTACAGGAGGCTGGCTGGGTTGCGCACGATGTCGGCGTCGCGCAGGGACTCCACGAACTCCTCGGCCCCGTCGAACCGGCGCATGCGGATCCGCACCGAGCCGAGGCCCTGCGGGACGTGGGCGTCGGAGCCCGCGCCGGCCGGGATGCGGTACTTGGCGGCGAACCGCACCGCCTCCTCGTTGAACTCGCTGATCGCCACCCGGGGGTTGAACACCTCGATCGCGTCGACCTCGTCGAGCACCGCGAGCAGGTGCTCGTAGTCGGGCACCGAGTGCAGCCGATCGAACGGGTGGGGGACGTAGACGACGCCGCCCTGGCGCCGGATCTCGGAGATCGTCTCGGCCAGCGTCATCCCCCGCGGGATCTTCTCGGAGATGAACAGGCCGATCACCTCGCCCTGATCGGCCGTCTTGACCTCCTCCCCGACGATCACCTGGAGCTCCGACGGCGCCTTGGCCTGCGCCTCGAGTGCCCCGGAGATCTCGTTGTGGTCGGTGACCGCGATCGCCCCCAGCCCCCGCTCGACCGCCTCGGCGAGGAGCACCTCGACCGGTGTGGCGCAGTCCGGCGAGTGGTCGGTGTGCATGTGGAGGTCGACGTCGACGAGCGGCTGCTGGCGGAGGCGACGGGCCAGCGCCGGCTGGGCCCGGCCGTCGTGCCGGCGGGCGACGAGGCGGGCGTAGATCGCCTCCACCTCGTCCGCCACCCGGGCGGGGCGCAGCGTCCGCCGGAACGGGTCGGCCTGCGTGCGCAGCCGGGTCCGCAGGCCGCGGTCGCCGATCGCACGGGCCAGCTGGGCGGTCAGCGTCTGGCCGTCGCCGGGTTCGAACAGCAGGCCGTGCCGTCCCTCGGCCAGCAGCTCCTCGTAGGCCGGCAGTCGCGAGGCGACGGGCACCAGGCCGAGTCCGAGCGCCCGCACCACGGTCCCCGGCCGCACCCGGTCACCGCCGGAGGCGAACACGCACAGCTGCGCCCGAGCCAGCTCGGCAGTGCGCTCGGGTCCGGTCGCCTCGAGGAAGCGCACGCGCGCCTGGAGGCGATGCGACAGCGTGGCCGGCGCCGCGAGCGGGCGATCGGCGATCACCGTGGCTCGCCAGTCGAGCGCCTCGGGCAGCCCGCGCAGCGCCCGGAGGAACATCCGCAGCGCGCCCCGCTCCTCGTCGGCCACGAAGCAGAGCGTCACCGGCCCGTCGTCCGGCGCGGACAGACCCAGGGTCGGCGCCGCCGGCAGCACCAGGTCGTAGCTCCCGGGGAAGTAGCGTCCGAGCAGGTCCCGGGTCGCCCCGTAGCTGGCGATGCGCGCGTCGAGGCGGGAGAACAGCAGCCGGGTGAGCGGGGCGGCGAGCTGGGTGGAGAGGACCCGCTCGTCCGGTGCGTGGAACGAGCCGACGTTCAACGCGCGGGAGTGGCGCAGCGCCGCGGCCGATGCGCTCGGCGCGAACGGCTCGTGAACGTGGACGACGTCGAGCGGGAGGCTGCCGAGCAGCTCCTCGATCGTCCGCGCCACGTCCACCGGCAGCGATGCCGTCCGCCGCCGGGTGGGGGCGAACGGCAGCACCTCCCCGACCGCCACCACGACCGGGCCCTCGGCGGCGCGCTCGAGCAGTCCCGACGGATCGGCTCGGAGCGCCCGCCGGCTGTCCCGTACGAGTCCCGCCGACTGCGACGGGGCCACGATCAGCACCCGGTGCCCGCGCGCGCCCAGCTCGCGAGCCAGGGCCTCGGCCGCCTCGCCGACGTCGCCCGGGGCCTCGAGTGCGAACGGCGACACGTGCGCGACGGCCAGCGGCGACGGCGGGGGCACGAGCGGGAATATAGGCCGCCCGGTGCCCCCGCCGATCCCTCGCCAGGGGGCTTAGAGGGCGCGCACGAGTCGGTAGCGGCCCGAGTGCACGATCAACGTGATCTTCCGGTGCCGCTTGGACGGCTTGACGTGCTTGGCCCGCTTCAGGCTGAACGTCAGCACCTGCCACGCGCCGCCCCGCACCCTGAAGTGCCTGGTCAGCTTCACGTAGCCGATCTGGCTCGCCGAGGCCGCCACCGTGCAGGTGAGCCCGGGGGAGGCGGTGCAGGTGTAGACGAACGTCACCTTCTCGCCCTTTCGGCGCTCCGCGGCGACGACCACGGTGCCGCCGTGCGGCTTGGTGCTCGTCGGCTTGCCGGACGAGCCGGGCGAGCCGTGGGAACCCGTCGATCCGCCACCGGATCCCGGGGTACCGCCGCCGCCGGTGGAGCTCACCGCCTGCGTGCTCGTGGCGCTGGTCGTGCTCGTCGTCTGCGAGCCACTGGTCGTTGTCTGCGAGCCACTCGCCGTCTGCGATCCAGTCGTCGTGCTCGTCGTCCCGGGAAGCAGCGACCCGGCGGTTGACAGCTGACCGGCGATGCCCGTCACCACGCCGTTCGAGCCGCCGAGCGGGGCCGGCAGCTGGCCCGCCGCGGTCTGGAGCAGGCCGATCAGCGTCTGGAGCTGTGCCGGACTGAGCGAGTCGGATGGATTGCTCAGCACCGACGCGACGTTCGTCAGGGTGGTGGCCGCCGGCGTGCCGGACACGCCCGGCTCCCCGGCGATCGTCGTCAGGACCCCGGCCAACGGCGAGAGGCTGCCGCCGGGCACCGAGCTGCCCGGCGCCTGACTGGGCAGACCCGACAGGGCCGCGAGCGCCTGGGTCACCGTGCTCGACGACGGCGGGCTGCCGAGGCTTCCCAGGCCGCCGAACACGCTGCCCGAGTCACCGAGCTGGGCGGCCAGCGCATCGAGCGCCGACGTCAGCGACGCCTGGCCACCGCTCAGCCCGCTGGCCGCGCTCTGGAGCTGGCTGATCGCCGTTTCGAGCTGCGCCGGCGTCAGGCCGCCGTTCAGCGTCGTCGCCAGGTTGTTCAGCGCGGTGGCCAGCGGGGTCCCGCTGATGCCGGTCTGGCCGGCGGCCGTGCTCAGCAGGTCCGCCACCGGCGAGAGCCCGCCGGACGGCACGCTGCTGCCGAGCGGCAGGCTCTGGGTGTCCGCCAGCGCCTGGAGCGCGGCCGTGATCTGCGCCGGCGAGACGCCCGGGGCCTGACTGAGCAACGAGCCCAGTCCGGCCGAGGTGATCGATGCCTCGAGCTCCTGCAGCGCCGCCTGCACCGGCGCCGGAGCGCCGCTGCTGTGCGACTCGAGGTCGCTCAGCAGCGCGGTCAGGTTGGACGCCGAGCCCGGGCTGCCGAGCAGGTTCAGCGCGTTGAGCAGCGTCTGGAGCACGCCGCCGACGAGGCCGCCCACGGCGCTGTCGAGTGTGCTGAGCCCTCCGGTGGGCAGCGCGCTGCCGGAGCTCTGCAGGTTGCCGAGCTCGGTGGTGATCGTCTGCGCGTTGCCGCTGCTGATGCCCGCCGCCTGGAGGGCAGCGGTGATGTCGGGGAGCGCCGGAGCGCTCGAGCTGGCGGCAGAGGTGCCGATCAGCGGGGTGGCAAGCGAGGCTCCGAGCGCCGCCGTCGTGACGGCGGCGGTCAGCCGCAGGTTCCGTCTCTGCATGATGTGGTTCGCCCTCCTGGCGTAGGTCGTTCCCGGTCGATTCGAGACATCGGGCCGCGTTACGCGCAGATGGAGCGAGATGGGTAGGTTCTGGACGAACGGCCGAGGGCGTCCAGCCGGAGTGCGGCGCGACGGGACGCCGGCCGCAGGTCCGCTGGAATGGGGCGCTACTCGGCGGCGGCGGGCTCGCGCGCCGGCTCGGCGGCGGCACCGGGCGCCGCGCGTGCTCGGCGATGAACTGCTCGGTCAGCTCCCGTGCGTCGTCGTCGGGACGCTGGTGCATCGGCGACTTCATCAGGTAGGAGCTCGGTCCGTCGAGCTGCCCGGCGATGCCGTGGCCGAGCGCCAGCTTGCAGCAGCGCACCGCGTCGATGACGATCCCGGCCGAGTTGGGCGAGTCCCACACCTCGAGCTTCAGCTCCGCGGTCAGCGGCACGTCGCCGAACGCCTCGCCCTCCAGGCGGATGTGCGCCCACTTGCGATCGGTCAGCCAGGGGACGTAGTCAGACGGGCCGACGTGGACGTCCTCGGGCGGCAGCTCGTGGCCCATGATCGACGTCACCGCATTCGTCTTGGAGATCTTCTTCGACTCCAGGCGCTCGCGCTCGAGCATGTTGAAGAAGTCCATGTTGCCGCCGACGTTCAGCTGCGAGGTGCGCACGAGCTTGACCCCCCGGTCGTGGAACAGGCGGGCGAGCGCGCGGTGGACGATCGTGGCGCCGACCTGCGACTTGATGTCGTCGCCGACGATCGGCAGGCCGGCCTTGATGAACCGGCGGTTCCAGTAGTCCTCGCGGGCGATGAACACCGGGATGCAGTTGACGAAGCCGCAGCCGGCCTCGAGCACCTGCTCGACGTACCACTTCGTCGCCTGTTCGGAGCCGACCGGCAGATAGCTCACGACGACGTCGGTGTGCGTCTCCTTCAGCACCTCGACGATGTCGGCCGTTGGGCCCGGCGCCTTGGTGATCTTCTGGCTCAGGTACTTGCCGAGCCCGTCGTGGGTCATCCCGCGCATCACCGGGACGCCGAGCTTCGGCACCTCGGCGAACTTCAGGGTGTTGTTCTGGCCGGCGAAGATCGCCTCGCCGAGATCCTTGCCGACCTTGTCGATGTCGATGTCGAAGGCGGCGGTGAACTCGATGTCGCTCACGTGGTATCCGCCGAGGTCGACGTGCATCAGGCCGGGCACGGCCGAGCCGGGTTGGGCGTCCCGGTAGTAGTGGACCCCCTGGACGAACGAGCTGGCGCAGTTCCCCACGCCGATGATCGCCACGCGGACCTTGTCGTCGCGCAGGCGACCGTGGCCGTTCGCGGATCCGTTGGTCTTGCTCACAGTGGTCAGGGTCCCTTCGGAGGAAGTTGGGCGGGCGGTCTGCCGCGCGCGGCTATCGGGCGCGCGGAGGGCACCGTAGAAAATATCCCCGGCCCGGGTTTTCGTTACACGCCGGCCGGCGCCGAGAGCGCGCGGCGGACGTAGGCGATCCGCTGCACCGTCGTCAGCACCGCCAATCCGGCGAGGACGTACACGGCCGGCGCCAGGAGCTCGAAATGGCCAAGCGACGCGCCCTTGGCGAACACGAGTCCGGCGCTCAGGATGACGACCCGCACCGGCCGGGTGGCCACGCCCACCTTGCACGCCACCCCGAGCGCCTCCGCTCGAGCTCGCGTGTAGGAGACCATCAGGCTGAACAGGACCGCCGCGACGGTCGCCGCGGCAGCCGCCTCCATGTGCCGGGCCGCGAAGTACGCCCCCACGGCGGTGAGCACGATCCCCTCCTCGAGGCGATCCAGGGTCGAGTCGAGGAACGCACCGAACGGCGTGCCCTTGCCCGACATCCGGCTGTACCGACCGTCGAGCGTGTCCATGACCGACCCGACGATGAACGCGATGCCGGCCAGGAAGAAGAGCCGCTCCACCACCAGTACCGCGGCGAGGAGGTTGAGCACGAACCCGCTCAGCGAGATGGTGTTCGGCGTCAGCCGCGACTCGATGAGCGCGTTGCGCATCAGCTCCTGGGTCGTCGGTCCATCCCTCCGGGGGCGGGCGCGGCGGGGGCGGGCCGGGCGCGGAGGGGTCTGAGCGGGCATGGCGTCGGCGTCAGGCGGCAACGGCGGCGAAGTTCCACACCCCGGGCCGCGCCCGGGCGAGCAGGCGGCCGGCGATCAGCCAGGAGACGGCCGCGGTGCATGCGCCGAGGAACACGTCGGTCAGGTAGTGGTTGCCGGTGGCGATGACCACGAACGTGATGAGCAGCGGATAGAGCCGCCAGGCCATCCGCACCGACCGCCGGTGGGTGAGCCGGGACATCGGCCAGCCGATGAGGATCGCAAAGCACACGTGCATCGAGGGCACCGCGGCGTAGAAGTTGAGCAGGGCGCTCGTGGCGTGGTTGTACTCGGCGGTCACTCCGGTGAGCTGGCGGATCGTGTCGGTGAAGCCCCACTCCGGCATCAGGCGTGGCGGCGCCGTCGGATACACCGCATAGCCGACGAGCGCGATCGCCATCGCGATCATGAACACGTTGCGCACGAACGGGAACGAGTCGTTGCGGCGCAGGTAGATGAACACGAGCGCCCCGATCGTCACGAAGTAGTGGGCGTTCAGGTACGTCCAGCCGGCGATGTCCATCAGCCAGCGCTGGCTGGTGGTCCAGGCCTGGATCGTCGGCTCCACGAATACGTGGAGCGTGCGCTCGAGGTTGATGATCCGCGTCGCGTCGCCGAACGGCTTGTACGTCCCGGCGCCGTCGGCCAGCGCCCGGACCAGCTCGTAGAGCATGTACGCCGCCCCGCCGAGCAGCAGCTGGCGCACCGCATCGAACCAGCCGTGTGGCAGGACGCGCTGCTCGAGCTGGCGCAGAGATCGCCGCATCGTGCACTGATCCTACCCCGCGCGTCAGCTTGAATTGCAGCGCGGCGACCGTGCCGCGATCCGCCCGAGCGCGAAATCGATCACCAGCCGGGCCCGCCCCGTGGCCCTCAGCGACACGGTGGTGAAGTCGTCCGCCGCCCGCCCGACGCAGCCCGAAATCCCGGTGAGCCTCCAGTACGGCGTGAAGCGGACCCGCAGCCGGTAGCTCCCCGGTCGGCGGACGGCGAGCGTCACTGAGTTCGGCCCGAGCGCGGTCGCCCGCGCCCCGGTGCCGGCGAGCAGCGGCGCCGGGTCGGCCACCGCGTACACCCGCCAGTGGCGGTTGGTGAAGACCGGGCGCAGGTACGGAAGCCCACCCGTCACGAGCCGTGCCTCGGCCCGGCCGGCGTAGTCGAGCGGCGCATCGGAGACGGCGACGAAGTGCACGGCCAGCGCATCGAGCCAGGCGCGGTAGGTCGCGGCGTCGAGCCGGCCGTCGTAGAACAGCGGGTTGTCGGCGATGTCGAGCTGGCGTTCCCACCCCCGCGCGAGCGGGAACTCGGGCGCCACGCGGTAGGCCTCGGTGTGGAACTTGGTGAACGGGATCTCCACCCGGAACGGCCCCCCGGATTGACGGCCCAAGAAGGCGAGCAGCGGCTGCCAGTAGGCGGCGTGCTCCGAGGGGTCGCCGGACGCGTTGATGACGTCGCGCACCGCCGGCTGCCACTGGAGGTAGAGGAGCGGCAGCGCCGCGGCGACGAGCCACCGGGGGTGGCGGCGAAGCCACAGGATCGCCGCCAGCGGACCAGCCACCAACCCGGCCAGCCGCACGGCGTTGCCGCCCACCGGCGAGGTGATGAGGTATGCCCCCACGGTGCCGAGCAGGTAGAGCAGCGCGCCGGCGCGGAGCGCGCGCTCACGCCCCGGCAACGCCGCGAACGCGACGGCGCACACCGCCAGCACCGGCCAGAACGAGGCGAAGGCGAACGGCTCGCTGCCACCCTCCGGGAACGCCACGGCAAGCGCGGCGACCGGGAGCAGCGCCCCGGCCATCACTGCGCCGCCGCGGAGCAGGCGGCGCGGCTTCGGAACGTGGCCGGCGGCGAGCGGGGAGAGCGCGTCGGCGGCTCCGGCCAGCGCGGCGAAGAGGGCCGCCACGGGACTGGCTAGGGCGGTGAGGACGGCCAGCAGGGTCGCCGTGAGGGGGTGGCGGCGGGCGAGGGCCAGCGCGCTCAGCACCGCGGGAAGCAGCCCGAACGCGAAGGTCAGCCGGCCGGTGAACAGGTCCACTCCGGTGGCGGCCCCGAACCACAGGCTGCCGAGCCACGCCTCGGATCCGAACCGCTCGCGGACCAGCAGTTCGAACGCGGCGGCCGTGCCGACCGCGGCCAGCGCCGCGACGAGCTGTGGGCTCAGCAGCCAGGCCAGCGGCGGGAAGAGGACGCTGTAGCCCGGAACGTGGTGCCCGCCGTACCACCAGTTGTTCCACAGGCCGAATCCCTCGGCCCCGAACAGCTTGGCGCGCAGCAGGTGCGCGGCGAGGTCGAGGCTCGGCGGCCGCCGCACCACGTAGACGAGGCCGATCGCGGCGGCCAGCCCGGTCGGGACCCAACGCCGTCTCACGGCGTGAGACGGGCGGCGATGGCGTCGGCCGCATCACGCGACTCGAGCCATGGCCAATGCCGCGCCTCGGGGAGCGGCGCCCGCTCGGCCTCCGGCAGCACCTCCGCCCACGTGGCGGCCACCGCCTCCGGCCACCACGGATCCGCGCTGCCGTGGAGGATCGCGACCGGGACCGGGGGCTCCGGGCCGGGCGGCCCGGGCTCCCGCGCGAGCCGGATCACGGCGCGCTGGGTGCCCGGATCGAACTGAGCCCAGATCGCTGCGACGCGCTCGTCGGGCCACACCTCCGGGGTGCTGGCGGAGCGCAGCAGGCGGGCGAACAGCCGCCGGCCGGTGGCGCCGACGGCGAGCTCGCCGAGGCCGGGGACGGCGAGCAGCCGCACCGCGCGGCGGGTGTCGGCCCCGGGGCCGAGCGGGTTGACGAGCACGAGCCGGGCCACCCGGCTCGGTTCGGCCGCGGCGAGCCGGAGCGCCGCCGCGGCGCTCCAGTCGTGGGCGAGGATCACGCAGTGCGCCAGCTCGAGGTGGTCGAGCAGCGCGGCGAGCACGGCGCTCTGGCCGGCCGGAGAGAGATCGAGGTGGCCCCCCTTGCCGCTGCGGCCAAACCCGGGAAGGTCGACCGCGATGCCGCCCGTGCGCTCGAGCAGCGGGGCGAAGTCGTCCGCGCTCGTCGGGGCGCCGTGGAGGAGGAGCGGCGTCGGATCGGGTGCCGGCGCGCGTCGGAGGAAGACGAGCGAGCCGGCGAGTTCGATCGTGTGCTCGACGACGCCCACCCGGCGGCGAGGATAACGTCCGGCTCCGTGGCGCTCAGCCGACCGGTCCTCTGCCTCGGCGACCCCCTCGTCGATCTGATCGGCGAGCGTCCGGACTGCTTCGTCGTCCACGCCGGCGGGGTGATGGCGAACGTCGCGGTCGCCGCCGCCCGCAGCGGGGCGCGGGTGGCACTCGCGGGCGGCGCGGGGGACGACGCCTGGGGGCGGTGGCTCCGGGATCGCCTGGCGGCCGAGGGGGTGGGGCTCGAGGCGTTTCGCCTGGTCGCGGAGCGGTCGACGCCGCTGGCGCTCGTGCCGATCGATCCCGCCGGGGAGGCGGACTATGCGGTCTACGGTGACGCGGACGCCCCCTGGTTCTCCTCGCGCACCCTGGCCGACGCGCTGGACGCGGCGAGCGGCGTGTGCGTCGGCTCGAACACCCTGGTCGACGAGCGGGCGCGGGAGGCGACGCTCGAGGCGGTGCGCAGCTCCCTCGCCGCGGACCGGCCGGTGGTGTTCGACCCGAACCTCCGCCTGGGGCGCTGGCGCTCGGTGGCCGACGCCGCAGCGCGCGCCAACGCCTGCGTCCCCGGCGCCCTGCTCGTGCGGTGCAACGCGCAGGAGGCGGCGGTGCTGACCGGCGAGGACGACCTCGAGCGCGCGGCGTCGGCCCTGCTCAAGGCGGGCGCCCGGCTGGTGGTGATCTCGCTCGGCACGGGCGGGGCGATCCTCCGCGGCGAGCTCCGCGCCGACGTGCCGGGGGTGCCGGTGGCCGACCTTCGCAGCACGATCGGGGCGGGCGACGTGCTCACCGGCGTCCTGCTGGCCCGGCTGGCCCTGGCCGGCTGGTACCCGCCGGCGGTGGCCGCCGCGCTGCCGGAGGCGGTGGGCCGCGCCGCGGCGGCCTGCGCACACTGGGGCGCCCTCGACTGAGACCGTCCACCCGCCCGCCCGCCGCCGCCCGCCCGCCCGCCCGCTCCGCCGCCCGGCCCGGCCCGCGCCGCCGCCCGGTCCGGCCGCGGGGGGTCTGCCGGCGACGCAGGCGGTTCAAGCTGCCGCCCGACGCCGTCCGCTTGAACCATCGACCGCGAAGAGCGCCGCACCCGGTTCAAGCGTCCTCCGGGTGGGCAGCGCTTGAACCGCCTGCGCCTGCCACGCGGCCGCCCGCACTACCGTCGCCGGCGTGCCCGAGACCGCCTGGCGCCGCCCGCCCGCCCGCCGCGTCCGCGCGGTCCGCGACCGCCTGCGGGCCACGTACGGCATCCCGACCGCGCCGCCGCACGGAGCCCCGCTCGACGAGCTGATCCTCACCGTCCTCTCCCAGTCGACGAACGACCGCAACCGCGACGTCGCCTTCCTCGCCCTGCGCGAGCGGTTCCCCGGCCATACCTGGCGGCGGGTGCGCGACGCGCCGGTCGACGAGGTCGAGGCGGCGATCCGCCCCGGTGGGATCTCGAGGGTCAAGTCGGCGCGCATCAAGGCCATCCTGCGCGCGATCAGCGACACCCAGCCCGACCCGGCCGCCCCTCCGACGCTCGCCTGGCTGGCCGGCGAGACGGTGGGCGAGGCGCGGGAGTACCTGACAAAGCTGCCCGGCGTGGGGCGCAAGACCGCGGCCTGCGTCCTGCTGTTCAGCTTCGGGATGCGCGAGATCCCCGTGGACACCCACGTCTCGCGGGTGGCGACGCGGCTCGGGCTGCTCCGCCCGAAGGCGCCGTTCGACGAGCTGCACGACGAGCTTCTGGCGCTCACGCCGCCCGGCCAGGAGCTCGAGTTCCATCTCAACCTCCTGCGTCACGGCCGACGCACCTGTCACGCCCGGTGCCCGGAATGCGGCGGCTGCCCGCTGCGGCGGATGTGCCCGCGGGTCGGCGTCGCGGCACCTCCAACGGCTCAACATCTGCTATAACAGCACTGAGATTTTGCAGACCGACCAGGAGCAGAACAGACATGGGTAAGACGATCGGAATCGACCTCGGCACGACCAACAGCTGCATGGCTGTGCTCGAAGGTGGCGAGCCGACGGTGGTCGAGAACGCCGAGGGCGGTCGCACGACCCCGTCCGTGGTGGCGTTCACCGCCTCCGGCGAGCGGCTCGTCGGCACCGTCGCCAAGCGGCAGGCGGTGACCAACCCGCAGAACACGATCTTCTCGATCAAGCGCTTCATGGGCCGCAAGGAGGCCGAGGTGCGCGAGGAGGAGTCGATCGTGCCGTACAAGGTCGTCTCCGGCCCCAACGGCGATGCGCGGGTGGAGGCGGCCGGCAAGCAGTACTCGCCGCCGGAGATCAGCGCGATGATCCTCGGCAAGCTGAAGGCGGACGCCGAGGCCTACCTCGGGGAGACGGTCGACAGCGCGGTGATCACCGTCCCCGCCTACTTCAACGACGATCAGCGCCAGGCGACCAAGGACGCCGGCAAGGTCGCCGGACTCGAGGTCAAGCGGATCATCAACGAGCCGACCGCCGCGTCGCTCGCCTACGGCCTGGACAAGGAGTCCGACCAGACGATCCTCATCTTCGACCTCGGCGGCGGCACGTTCGACGTGTCGGTGCTGGAGATCGGCGACGGCGTGTTCGAGGTCAAGGCCACTGCCGGTGACAACCATCTCGGCGGGGACAACTTCGACAAGGCGCTCGTCGACTGGCTCGTGGCGGAGTTCAAGAAGTCCCAGGGCATCGACCTGGCCAACGATCCGATGGCGCTGCAGCGCCTCTACGAGGCGGCCGAGAAGGCGAAGATCGAGCTCTCCACCACGCAGGAGACGCAGATCAACCTGCCGTTCATCACGGCGGACGCCAGCGGGCCGAAGCATCTCGACACCCGGCTGTCCCGGGCGAAGCTGACCGAGCTCACCTCGAGCCTGCTCGACCGGCTCATCGCCCCCGTGCGCCAGGCGCTCGACGATGCCAAGGACAAGGGCGCCGCGTCGATCGACCACGTCGTGCTCGTCGGCGGCATGACCCGCATGCCCGCCGTCCAGGAGAAGGTCAAGGAGCTGACCGGCAAGGAGCCGCACCGGGGCGTCAACCCCGATGAGGTGGTCGCCGTCGGCGCCGCCATCCAGGCCGGTGTGCTGGCCGGTGACGTCAAGGACGTGCTGCTGCTCGACGTCACCCCGCTGACCCTGGGAATCGAGACCAAGGGCGGGGTGATGACGAAGCTCATCGAGCGCAACACGACGATCCCGACCCGCAAGGGCGAAACGTTCTCGACCGCCGAGGACAACCAGCCGAGCGTCGAGATCCACGTCCTGCAGGGCGAGCGTGAGATGGCGACCTACAACAAGTCGCTGGGCAAGTTCCAGCTCACCGGCATCCCGCCGGCGCCCCGGGGCATCCCACAGATCGAGGTGGCGTTCGACATCGACGCCAACGGCATCCTCAACGTCTCGGCGAAGGACCTCGGCACCGGCAAGGAGCAGAAGATCGAGATCAAGGCGGGATCCGGCCTCTCCGAGGACGAGATCAAGCGGATGGTCACCGACGCCGAGTCGCACGCCGAGGACGACCGGCGCCTGCGCGAGCTGGCTGAGGCCCGGAACAACGGCGAGAACGCCGTCCTACCAGGCCGAGCGGCAGCTCACCGAGCTCGGCGATGCCGTCGACGAATCGGCGAAGGGCGAGATCCAGGCCGCCATCCAGGCGGTGCGCGATTCGCTGGCCTCCGAGGATGCGGCGGACATCAACGCCAAGACCGAGGCGCTCCAGGCCTCCTTCCATCAGGTCTCCGAGGCGATGTACCAGCGCGCCCAGGAGCAGGCCTCGGCCACCAACGGCGCCACCGACGGCGCGGGTACCGGCGCGACCGGCGACGCCGACGCCGAGGATGTGGTCGACGCCGAGGTCGTGGAGGATGCGCCGCATGGCTCCTGAGGATCAGGTGAACGTCGTCGACGAGGCGGCGGACACGGAGGGGGTGCCGGCCAGCGAGCCGGCGCCCGCCTCGCCCGCCGCCGACCCCGAGGGGCCGATCACCCCGCCGACGCCGGCCGCTCCCCAGCCGCCCGAGTCCGGGGAGCCGGAGGAGGACCACGAGGCGAAGGTGGCCGGCGATCTCGACGAGCTGACCGCGCGGGCCGGAAAGGCCGACGAGTACCTCGAGCTCGCGCAGCGGACCAAGGCCGACTTCGAGAACTACCGCAGGCGGGCCGCGCGGGAGGCCGCTGCCGCTCAGGAGCGGGGAGTGGCGAAGCTCGCGCGTGAGCTGCTCCCCGCCGTCGACAATCTCGACCGGGCGCTCGAGGCCGCCGAGGCCCAGGCCGCCGCCGGCGCCGACGAGGACGACGCCGACTCATCGCTCGTCTCGGGGATCAAGCTCGTCCACGCCGAGGTGCTCGCCGCGCTCGGGCGGGTGGGCATCGAGCGGTTCGAACCGCGCGGCGAGCCGTTCGACCCCCAGCACCACGAGGCAGTTGCCCAGCAGCCGGTGGAGGGGACGCCGACCGGCACGATCGTCGGCGTCTACCAGCGGGGCTACCGCATCGGCGAGACCGTCCTGCGACCGGCCCGCGTGGTCGTCGCCCAGTAGGCCCTCCGAGGCGCGCGATGGCCGAGCGATTCGATCCGTACAAGGTCCTGGGGGTGGGGAAGGGCGCCACCGACGAGGAGATCAAGAAGGCCTACCGCAAGCTCGCGCGCCGGTATCACCCCGACCGCAACCCCGGCGACAAGGGCGCCGAGGAGCGCTTCAAGGAGATCTCCCAGGCCCACGACATCCTCGGTGATCCGGAGAAGCGCAAGGACTACGACCGGGCCAGCGGCCCGCTCGGTGCCTTCAACATGGGCGGCGGTTTCGATCCCGGCGCGGTGGCCGGCGGCTTCGGCGACATCCTGTCGAACCTGTTCGGAGGGGGGGGCGCCCCGAGCGCCGGCCGCGGCGGGGTCCGTGGCGGCCGCGCCGCCCAGGCCCGCGGTCGCGATCTGGAGACCGAGGTGACGCTCGCCTTCGATCAGGCGGTGAACGGCACTCAGGTCCCGCTCGCCGTGCCGACCTCCGAGCCGTGCCCCACCTGCCACGGCAACGGCGCACGGCCCGGGACGACCCCCAAGGTCTGCCCGCGCTGCAGCGGGCGCGGCGTCGAGGCCGAGAGCCAGGGGATCTTCTCCATCTCCCAGCCCTGCTCGGAGTGCCACGGCGCGGGCACCGTGATCGACGACCCGTGCCCGACGTGCGGCGGCAGCGGGGCTCAGCGAAGCGTGCGCCGGCTGCGGGTCAACATCCCGGCCGGGGTGAGGGACGGCACCCGCATCCGCCTGGCCGGCAAGGGCGAGCCGGGGCTGCGGGGGGCTCCACCCGGCGACCTCTACGTCATCACCCGCGTGCAGGAGTCTCCGGTGTTCAAGCGGGTGGGCGACCATCTCGAGGTCGAGGTGCCGCTCTCCATCCCGGAGGCGATCCGCGGCGCGGTCGTCGAGGTGCCGACGCTGAACGGTCGCAAGCGCCTCCGCGTCCCGCGAGGCACCAAGCACGGCACCATCCAGCGCCTGCGGGGCGAGGGCCCGCCGCAGCCCGGCGGCAAGGGCCGCGGCGACATCCGCTACCGCTTCGTCATCGAGGTGCCGGATGCGCTCTCGCCCGAGCAGACCGAGGCGGTCGACAAGCTCTCCGAGGTGATGAACGGCGATCCGCGGGCGCGGCTGTTCGAGGCCGCCCGGTCATGAGCCAGGACGACGAGCTCCCGAGCCCCCGGCGAGCGGTGCGGCGGATCACGCGGACGCAGACGAGCATCGAGGTCTCCTCCGACCGCGGGGTGTTCATGATCTCGGTGGCGGCCGAGCTGGCCGAGATGCACCCGCAGACGCTGCGGATGTACGAAGCGCGGGGCCTGATCGAGCCGCAGCGCTCGCCGAAGGGGACGCGGCTCTACTCACAGCAGGACGTCGAGCGCCTGCGGCGGATCCAGTCGATGACGGCCGAGCTGGGGATGAACCTGGCCGGAGTGGAGCGCGTGTTCGAGCTCGAGGGCGAGCTCGACTCGATGGCGCGCAAGGTCGACGGCCTGGAGCGGCGAGCCCGCGAGCTGAAGGCCGAGGTGGCGCGCCTCGAGGAGCTGCGCCGCGAGCTGCGGGCCGACATCGTGCCCTACGTCAAGGGCGGGGAGCTGATCCGCCGCGCTGACCTCCAGCGATTTCGCATCCCGGTGCAGCGCACCGACCGCACCGACTGACCCGAGCGACCTGGCAACATCGCGCCGATGCCCCGCCCGGCTCACGCGGGCAGCCTGCTCGTCGGACTGCTCGCCCTGCTCGTTCCGGCCTGCGCGTGGGGCGCCCCGCTTCGCCCGGCTCCGGCGGGTCAGCGCCTGCCGATCGTGCTGCCGCTCGTCGCTGATGACGCCGGGCTGACCGCCTTTGCCACCGCGGTCTCGAGCCCCGGCTCGCCGCTCTACGGCCGCTACGAGCCGGTGGCGCTGCTCGCTCGCCGGTTCGGGGCGTCGAGCGCCCTGCAGCTGCGGGCGCTCCGCTTCCTGCGGGCGGCCGGAGCGCGACATCCCGCGATCAGCCCGACCGGGATGTTCGCCACCGCCACGTTCACCGTGGCACAGGCCGAGCGGGCGTTTCGCCTGCCGCTGGCCGAGGTCGGTGCCGGTGCGGGTCGGTACGTCGCCCCCGTCACGGCACTCGGAGCGGCCGGCGAGGCCTCCGTTCGCCTGCCGGCCGGCCTGCAGGGGGTGGCGACCGGCGTCGTCGGGCTCGACACCATGCCGTTGTCCGGGCCTCGCCCGCGCCACGTCTCGCCGCCGTCCCGCCGCACCGCGCGGGCCGCGGGCGGCATTCCGTTCAGCGGCTACTTCCCCGCCTCGGGTACGCCGTCCGGCTGCGCGGCCGGGGCGGCCACCGGCGGCTTCACCCCCCATCAGTTCCTGACCGCCTACGGCTACGAGGGCCTGCGGGCGGACGGCTTCGGCGGGCAGGGCGAGAAGATCGCGCTGGTCGAGGTCGACGGCTTCAAGGCCTCCGACATCGAGACCTACGCCAGCTGCTTCGGACTCCGCGTTCCCCGCCTCGTCACCTTCCCGGTGTCCTCCCACACCCCCCTGGCGCCCGGCGCCGAGTCGACGCTCGACCTCGAGGTGCTCGACTCCGCGGCGCCCGACCTCTCCCAGATCGAGGTGTACGAGAACTCGACGGCAGCCGACGTCAACCAGTCGCTCGTGCTGCCCCTGCTCGTGCCGGGCGAGAAGCCGGCCGTCATCTCGGCCTCGCTCGGCATGTGCGAGACGGACCTGCGCCAGGCCTTCGGCACCAGCGGGATCGACCTGGTCGAGCGCGAGGTGCGGCTGGCGGCCGCCACCGGCATCACGGTCGTCGCCGCCTCGGGTGACGCCGGCTCCGAGGGATGCGTGGCGGACGACGGGACGCCGCTCCCCGCGCTGGCGGTCCAGTACCCGGCCTCCTCGCCGTACGTCACGGCGATCGGGGGGACGAACATCACGCTGAACGCGGCGAACGTGATCACCGGCCAGGTGGTGTGGAACGACGGTCAGGGCCAGCTGGCGGCCGGTGGCGGTGGGCAGAGCATCCTGTTCAGCCGCCCGAGCTATCAGGGGGGCGTGGTGCGCCAGAACCACCGCGCGGTGCCCGACCTGGCCCTGCTCGCCGACCTCGCGCCGGGGTACGCCGTCTTCTGCTCGGCCGCGGGTGATCCCGACTGCTCCGCGCGCCAGCCGTGGGAGACGATCGGCGGCACGAGCGCTGCGGCTCCGCTGTTCGCCGGCGGGGCGGCGCTCGTCGACCAGGATCTGGCCCACCACCACCGGGAGCAGCTCGGCTTCGTCAATCCGCTCATCTACACCCTTGGACGCTCGGCGACCGGACGGTCGATCTTCTCCGACGTGACCCAGTACAGCAACGACCTCGGCCCGTTCCTGCCCGGCACGAACGGGGCTCCGCTCGGGTGCTGCACGGCCGGCCCGGGCTACGACGACGCGTCGGGCTGGGGCGGCATCGACCTGACGGCGTTCGCCGACGCCGCACTGTTCTTCCAACCGTCGTTCGGCGACGTCTCGATCGCCTTCCCCCGGGGCCAGCACCCGCTCGCGCACCACGGCCTGGTGGTGAAGCTCAGCTGCAGCCAGGCGTGCCGGGCGTACGCGTTCGGGGTCTTCGTCGACCAGGGGTTCATCATCAAGACCTCGACGATCACACTCCACCGGCGCGGGAGCCGTGACGTCGAGATTCGCTTCTCCACCGCGCAGCGCCGGTCGATCTCCACCGCGCTGCGCCGGCACCAGCCGGCGCAGGCCGAGGTGTTCGGCGTGGGCCTGGGACCGAAGGGGGAAGCGGCCGCGGTCACCGCGGGCACGCTCACCGCCGTCCGCAGCTGAGCCCTTGCGCGCCGCTCGGCGGCGTGTCATAATCTTAGTCACCAAGACTAAGATTTATGAATAGAGGCACCTATGCATCCTGACCGTTTCACGATCAAGTCGCGCGAGGCGATCGAGGCCGCCGGCCGGCTCGCGGAGCAGCGACGCAACCCCCAGACGACGCCTGAGCACCTGCTCGCCGTCCTGCTCGAGCAGGAGGGCGGGGTGGTCGCGCCCGTGCTCGGCAAGCTCGGCGTGGCCCCCGCGGCCGTGCGCCAGGCGCTGGCCCCGGCGTTGGACGCGCTGCCCACGCTGTCGGGAACCGCCTCCGGCGAGGCGCCTGGCGGCTCGAGCGAGCTCGTGCAGGTCCTGCGCGACGGCGAGACGGCGATGCGCGAGCTGGGGGACGACTACCTCTCGTCCGAGCATCTGGTGCTCGCCCTGGCCGCCCACCCGGGGGCCGCCGGAGAGGCGCTGCGCGGCACGGGAGCCGGGCGTGACCCGCTTCGCCGCGCCATCGACGAGCTGCCCGGCCGCGGCCGGGTGACCGACGAGAGCCCGGAGGACAAGTTCCAGGCTCTCGAGCGCTACGCCCACGACCTCACCGCCAGCGCCGCCGAGGGGCGGCTCGACCCGGTGATCGGGCGCGACGACGAGATCCGCCGCGTCGTCCAGGTGCTGAGCCGGCGGACGAAGAACAACCCGGTGCTGATCGGGGAGCCGGGCGTCGGCAAGACCGCGATCGTCGAGGGCCTGGCGCAGCGGATCGTCGCCGGCGACGTGCCGGAGGGTCTGCGCGACCGACGGCTGATGGCGCTCGACCTGAGCGCGATGGTCGCCGGGTCGAAGTACCGGGGGGAGTTCGAGGACCGGCTGAAGGCGGTGCTCAAGGAGATCACGCAGTCCGCGGGCCAGGTGATCGTGTTCATCGACGAGCTGCATACGATCGTGGGCGCCGGCGCGGCGGAGGGCGCGATGGACGCCGGCAACATGCTCAAGCCGATGCTCGCCCGCGGCGAGCTGCGCTGTATCGGGGCCACCACGCTCGACGAGTACCGCAAGCACATCGAGAAGGACCCGGCCCTGGAGCGGCGCTTCCAGCCGGTGCTCGTCGGCGAGCCGACGCTCGAGGACACCATCGCGATCCTGCGCGGCCTCAAGGAACGCTACGAGGATCACCACAGCGTGCAGATCCTCGATTCGGCGCTCGTCGCCGCCGCAACGTTGTCGGACCGCTACATCGCGGATCGCTTCCTGCCCGATAAGGCGATCGACCTGGTGGACGAGGCGGCGTCGCGCATCCGGATGGAGATCGACTCCAAGCCGACTGAGATCGACGAGGTCGATCGCCACATCATGCAGCTGGAGATCGAACTGCAGTCGCTCGGCTCCGACGACGAGCCCGGCACGGCCGGTCGTCGGGAACAGCTCGAGCGGACGTTGGCCGAGGAGAAGGAGCGATCAGCCGCGATGCACGCCGAGTGGCAGCGGGAGAAGGCGGCCACCGACACCGTCGCCGAGCTGACCTCGCAGCTCGTTCAGGCGCGCACCGATCTCGAGCGGGCTGAGCGAGAGGCTGACCTGGGCCGGGCGGCCGAGCTGAAGTACGGAGCGATTCCGCAGCTCGAGCAGCAGCTCGCCGAGGCCGAATCGATCGAGGACGGCGAGTCACGCGCCGAGCCGCGGTTCTTCAAGGACCGGGTCGACGCCGAGGACGTCGCCGAGGTGGTGGCGAAGTGGACCGGCATCCCCGTCTCGCGCCTGATGGAGGGCGAGATCCAGAAGCTCGTCCAGATGGAGGAGCGCCTCCACGCCCGGGTGATCGGGCAGGACGAGGCGGTGCAGGCCGTCTCCGCCGCGCTGCGTCGCTCCCGAGCGGGTCTCCAGGACCCGGACCGCCCGATCGGCACGTTCCTGTTCCTCGGCCCGACGGGCGTCGGCAAGACCGAGCTGGCGCGGGCACTCGCCGAGTTCATGTTCGACAGCCAGGAGGCGATGATCCGCATCGACATGTCCGAGTACATGGAGAAGCACTCGGTCAGCCGCCTCGTGGGGGCGCCGCCCGGCTACGTCGGCTACGACGAGGGGGGGCAGTTGACCGAGGCGGTTCGCCGCCGGCCGTACGCCGTCGTGCTGCTCGACGAGATCGAGAAGGCTCACGCGGACGTGTTCGGAGTGCTGCTCCAGGTGATGGACGACGGGCGCCTGACCGACGGCCAGGGCCGGACCGTGTCGTTCAAGAACACGGTGCTGATCATGACCTCGAACATCCCCGGAGGCCGGGCGGGCGTCGAAGCCCACTTCAAGCCGGAGTTCGTCAACCGCCTGGACGACATCGTCGAGTTCGCCCCGCTCACGCGCCAGGAGCTCGGCGCCATCGTCGACCTCCAGGTCGCCCGCGTGATCGCGCGCGTGCGCGAGCGGGAGATCGAGCTCGAGCTGACCGACGCCGCCCGGACGCTCCTCGGCAACCTCGGCTACGACCCGACCTACGGCGCCCGCCCGCTCAAGCGGGTGGTCCAGAAGCGGCTGGTCGACCCGCTGGCGCTCGCCATGCTCGAGGGGCGGTTCACCGCCGGCGACACGGTGCGGGTCGACGCGCGGGACGGGGAGCTCGTCCTGGAGCGCGCCGAGCTCGCCTCTGCGGTCTGACCGAGCCTCGCCGAGGCCAGGCCGAGCCAGGCCCGGACTCAGTGGACGGTCACCCGGATGCGCTGGACCGGCCCTGCCGCCGCCGCGGCGTACGTGCGCCGGGTATCGACCTGGAGCGTCCAGACCCCCGGCGCGGGGCGGAACGGGAAGAGCCGGCGGGCGGCCGTGCGCAGGTACCCGCACCGACCCCCGGCGGTGCCGAGGGCGGTCGTGCGCGCGAGCCGTCCGGTCGGCGCGACGTAGTGGAGGTAGACCGGCCGCGGCGGGCCGTTCGGCGAGAATCCCCACACCTCGACCGGGGCCCGCAGCGTGGCCAGGGCACCGCCGCCGGCCAGGATCCGGGCGCCGGCCCGGGCGGTGAGCGTCACGCTGGTGCTGGCCTGACTCGTGCCGTCGCTGGCGCTCAGCAGGGCGACGTGCTCGGCCACGCCGTTCAGCCCGCCGAGCCCGATGCGGGCGATGAAGGCGCCGGTCGCGCTCGTCGTGCTCTGCCCGAAGTCGACCCCGTCGACCGTCAGGTCGAACTGGCGGCGCGCTGCGAAGCCGGTGCCGATCAGCGTCACGCGCTGCCCGACGACGTAGCAGCCGCGGTCGGCGCGGAGTGCGGGGGGCGTCGATGCCCGCGCGCCCGCTGCCCCGGCGAGCAGCGCCAGGGCCGCCGGCACGGCGCGCCGGCCCCGGATCGGTCCTCCCATCATCCGCCGGCCGAACACGGCTGGGCATGGTACAAGTGGCCGGTTCGCCATCCGAGCCCCGAGGAGACCAGGTGCCGACCTACATCATGCTCACCACGCTCACCCCTGACGGCGTGCAGACGATCAAGAACAACCCCAACCGCATCCGCGAGGTCAACCGGGAGATCGAGCAGCTCGGCGCGACGGTCAAGGCGCAGTGGGCGACGCTCGGACAGTTCGATTTCGTCAACGTCGTCGAGGCGCCCGATGAGAACACGATCGCCCGCGTGTCGCTCGAGCTCGGCTCCCGCGGCACCGGCCGCTACGAGACGCTGACGGCGATCCCGATCGACGACTTCATCGGCTCGATCTGAGTTGCGGGTCCTCGTCGTCGGAGGCGGGGGGCGCGAGCACGCGATCGTCCAGGCGCTGGCCCGCTCGCCCGGTCACCCGGCGCTCCTCTGTGCCCCGGGCAATCCCGGCATCGCGACCCAGGCCGAGCGCGTGGCGGTCGGCGCGGAGGACGTGAGCGGCCTCGTCCGGCTGGCCCGCGAGCGAGCGGTCGACCTCGTCGTCGTGGGCCCGGAGGCACCGCTCGTGGCCGGCCTGGCCGACGCGCTGGCCGCCGGCGGGATCCGCTGCTTCGGTCCAGCCGCCGCAGCGGCTCGCCTCGAGGGGTCGAAGGCCTTCTGCAAGGAGATCATGGCCGCCGCCGGCGTGCCGACCGCCGCCTACGCGGTGACGGACGACGTCGCGGCCGGGATGGCGGCGATCGAGCGCTATCCGGTGGTGGTCAAGGCCGACGGCCTGGCCGCCGGCAAGGGCGTGATCATCGCCGGGGACGAGGCCGAGGCGCGCTCGGCCCTCCAGGCACTGCTCGTCGAGCGGCGATTCGGCACCGAACGGGTCGTCGTCGAGGAGCACCTGGCGGGGCGCGAGTGCTCGCTGCTGGCACTGTGCGACGGCCGGACGGCGCTCCCGCTCGCCTCGGCCCAGGACTACAAGCGGATCGGCGACGGCGACACGGGTCCGAACACCGGCGGCATGGGATCGTTCTCGCCCGTGCCCGACGTGCCGGAGCCCGCCGCCCGCGAGCTCTGCGCGGCGATCCACCAGCCGGTGCTCGACGAGCTCCGCCGCCGCGGGACTCCGTTTCACGGCGTCCTCTACGCCGGGCTGATGCTCACGGCGGACGGCCCGCGAGTGCTCGAGTTCAACGTCCGCTTCGGTGATCCCGAGACGCAGGCGATCCTCCCGCGCCTGCGCGGCGATCTCCTGGCGCTGCTCGACGCGGCCGCGCCGGGTGGCGCCGGATTGGCCCGCGCGCGGCTCGACTGGACGGCCCAGACGGCGGTGACGATCGTGCTCGCCAGCCGGGGGTATCCGGCGAGCTCGTCCTCCGGGCAGCCGATCCACGGGCTCGACGCCGTGCCCGACGGCGTCTTCGTCACCCACGCCGGGACCGCGACCGGGCCCGACGGCGCCGTCGAGACGGCGGGGGGCCGCGTGCTCAGCCTCACGGCGCTCGGTGACGGGGTGGCTTCTGCCCGCGCCGCCGCCTATGCTGCCGCCGACATGATCCGGTTCGAGGGGATGCAGCTGCGTCGGGACGTCGCCGCATGAGCGAGCTCGCTCCGGAGGGCATGCGAGTTCGCGCCGCGGACCGCCGCCGAGATCGAGGAGCTGGAGGTCGACGCCCCGCGGGTGGGGATCGTGATGGGCTCCAAGAGCGACCTCTCGGCGATGGAGGCCGCCGAACAGGAGCTGACCAATCGCGGGATTCGCTCCGAGACCCGCGTGATGTCCGCGCACCGTGACCCGGACACGGTCGCCGAGTACGCGCGCAACGCCAAGCTCCGCGGCCTCCGGGTGATCATCGCCGGCGCGGGACTTTCCGCCGCGCTCCCGGGCGTCGTCGCCGCCCACTCCGAGCTGCCGGTGATCGGGGTGCCGCTGACCAGCCGTACGTCGGTGGCGGGCGGGCTCGACGCGCTGCTGTCGATCGCCCAGATGCCGCCGGGGGTCCCGGTGGCCTGCGTCGGGGTCGACAACGCGCGCAACGCCGCCGTGCTCGCCGCTCGCATCCTCGGCGCCTGACCGCAGCCGCCGGTACCCTCGGCCAGGGTGGGTCGACGCCGTCTGCTGCTCGTCGTGCTGGGGGTCATGTGGCTCGTCCTCGGGCCATCCGCGCTCGCCCGCGCGACGACGTTCAGCTGGGATATGCCGACGGGCTTCACCGACGCTGCTCCGGGGGCGAATCCCGACTCCGACAGCTACGGCGGCCATCCCTGGTCGTACGCCGAGGGTCCGGCCTGCGCCAAGGTCCCGGTGGTCGGCAGCTGTCTGCAGCCGCCGAGCGGCGACCCGACGCAGGCCACCCCGCTCCCCACGTTCGGGCTCCACGGCACCTCCACCGGATGGACCGATCCGGCGGACAGCGACGCCTTCGTCGGCGTCGATCCCGCGGCCTCCGGCGAGCTGCTGATGACCGCGCCCGCCGACCGCAGCGTCGTGCTCAGCTGGCAGTCGCCCCTGGCGCACGGAACGGCGCTCACCGCCGGCCTGACGATCACGTCCCGCGCGAGTGTCCCCTGCTTCAGCTGGGCGCTCGACCAGGGCAGCCAGCCGGTGGCGAGCGGCAGCGGCCCGACGCCCACCCGCACCGCATCGTTCGCCGTCGCGTCCGGCGGTTCGGTGTTCGTCACGCTCACGCGGACCGGAGCCAGTGCCGCGTGTGCCACCGCCGGGCTCGCCTTGCACCTGGCCGAGACCGAGCCGGGGGGGCCGACCGTGGGTCTCGGCAGCCCTCCTCCCGGCAGCATCTACACGAGCGGCCAGCCGACGTTCTCGGGGCTGGCGAGCATCGGCTCCGCCGTCCGGGACACGGTAACCGTCCGGGTCTACGGGGGCAACGCCGCCGCTGGGCCCCCGATGCAGACGATGAGCGCACCGCGCGGGGGAGATGGCAGCTTCAGCGCCGCTGCCCCCTCGGGTCTGGGTGACGGCACCTACACCGCGCAGGCCGAGCAGGACGACGCCGCCGGCGACCGCGGCCTGAGTCCTCCGGTGACGTTCTCGGTCTACGCCGCCTCGTCCACGATCACCCTGAACGCCATCGGTCCGCACCCGCTGCTCACCGCGACGCCCGCCCTGACCGGCACGGCGGGCACCGCGCCCGGCGACAGCGCGAGCGTCACGGTCGCGGTCTACGCGGGAACGTCGACCGTGGGGACGCCGATTCGCTACGCCAGCGCCACCCGCGCCGCCGATGGGGCGTTCTCGGCCAAGATCACGCCGGCGCTGCCCGACGGTCAGTACACCGCGATCGCGGGTCAGAGCGGCACCCAAACCGGCGTCAGCAACCCCGTCAGCTTCCGGATCAAGGTGAACCCGCCCGCCCTGACCCTCACCGCCCCGGCACCGGGCGCCCACCTGGCGAGCACGCAGCCGACGTTCCGCGGCGCGGCGGGCGACGAGCTCGGCGACTCCGGACGGGTGGCGGTGACGCTGCACGCCGGCGACTCCCCGACCGGGCGTAGCCTCGGCACCCGCGGTACGCACGTATCGGCTGGTACCTGGAGCCTCCCCTGGCCGACCCGGCTGCCGCCCGGCACCTACACCCTCGTCGTTCTGCAGGACGACGACGCGGGGCACTCGACGACCGTCGAGAGCACGTTCGTCATCGTCCCCCCGCCCTCGGTGATCGGCTCGGCGGTGGCGCTGCACGGGGCGACGGTTTCGCTGTCGATCACCTGCACCGCCCCGGCGGGGACGGCGTGCGCCGGCACCGTGCTCGCGCTGACCACCCGGTCCCTCCGCCCGCGGACCGGTGGCCCAAGCGGGCCGGTGCGGGTCATCTTCGCCTACGTCCGCCTCCTCCCCGGGCATACGGAGGTGGTGCGAGCGGTCCTGCCGGGCTTCCTCGCCTCGGCGCTGCGCCGCACCCCGCACCTCGAGGTGCGAGTGCTCGCCAACCTGACCGGTGTCGGCCGCACGATCGCCGTGCGCCCACTCGTCACGTGATCGAGCGGTACACCCGGCGTGAGCTGGGCGAGATCTGGTCCGATCGGCGCGCTTCGAGGCGATGCGTCAGGTCGAGGTGGCGGCCTGCGAGGCGATGCACGACCCCGGCCCGACTCCCGAGGAGCTCGAGTCGATCCGCCGGGCCCGCTTCACGGTCGACCAGATCGCCGAGCGCGAGCGGGTGACCGACCACGACGTGGCGGCGTTCGTCGACGTGCTGGCGGCCGACGCCGGCGCGGCCGGCCGCTGGATCCACCACGGCCTGACCTCGAGCGACGTGCTCGACACCGGTCTGGCCCTCCAGCTGCGGCGGGTCGGCGAGCTCGTCCTGCCCGATGCCCGGCGCCTGGTCACCTTGCTGGCCGCCCGCGCCCGCGAGCACGTGGACACGTTGTGCGTCGGGCGCACCCACGGCATCCACGCCGAGCCGACCACGTTCGGCATCAAGCTGGCCGGCTTCGCGTTCGAGGCGGCGCGCAACGCGGACCGGCTGGAGCGGGCGTTCGCCGAGGTGGCCGTGGGCGCGGTGTCGGGTGCCGTCGGCACGTACGCCGCCACCTCCCCGCAGTTCGAGGCCGAGGTGCTGGAGCGGGTCGGGCTGGCCCGCTGAGCCGGTGTCGACCCAGGTGGTGCCCCGGGACCGGCATGCCGCGCTGCTCGGCGCGATCGCGCTGGCCGGCGCCGGCCTCGAGCGCTTCGCCACCGAGCTCCGCCACCTGGCGCGGACCGAGGTGGGCGAGGCCCGGGAGCCGTTCGCCGCCGGCCAGAAGGGCTCGAGCGCGATGCCCCACAAGCGCAATCCGATCAAGTCCGAGCAGGTGAGCGGCCTCGCCCGCGTGCTGCGGGCCAACGCCCAGGCCGGCCTGGAGGACGTCGCCCTGTGGCACGAGCGGGACATCTCCCACTCCTCGGTCGAGCGGATCATCCTCCCCGACTCCACGTTCTCCTGGACCACATGCAGCGGCGGGTGATCGCGCTCGTGGAGGGGATGGTGGTCGACCCGGCGCGGATGCGGGAGAACCTCGAGCTGACCTACGGCGCGCTGTACTCCCAGCGCGTCCTGCTCGCGCTGGTGGCCGGCGGGCTGTCCCGCGACGACGCGTACCGGATCGTCCAGCGGCGCGCCCAGCAGGCGCTCGACGAGCGAACGGCGCTGCGCAAGCTCCTGGCCGACGATCCCCAGACCGCGGGCCTCGACCTCGACGCCATCTTCGATCCCACGGCGTTCGTCCGCTACGCGCACGAGATCGTCGGGCGGCTCGACGAGCTCGGCGTCTGATCGCCCCGCTGAGCGTCGGCCCGGCTCGCTAGCATCGCCCGCGTGAGTGCCGCCCTCACAGACCTGCCGCTGATCGCCAGCGGCAAGGTCCGGGAGATCTACGATCTCGGCGACGAGCTGCTACTCGTGGCCTCGGACCGCATCTCCACCTACGACGTCGTCCATCCGACGCCGATCCCGGACAAGGGCGCCGTCCTCACCGGCCTGTCGACGTTCTGGTTCGAGCGGTTCGCCGACCTCGTACCCGGCCATCTCGTATCGGTCACCGACCGGGTGCCGGACGAGGTCCGCGGCCGCGCGATGGTCGTCCGCAAGCTCTCGATGCTCCCGGTCGAGTGCGTCGTGCGGGGCTACATCACGGGCTCGGGCTGGAAGGACTACCAGGCGTCCGGCTCGGTGTCCGGGATCGAGCTGCCGTCCGGGCTGCGGGAGTCAGAGCAGCTCCCCGAGCCGCTGTTCACCCCCTCGACCAAGGCCGAGGTCGGCCACGACGAGGCGATCGACTTCGAGGGCGCGGCCGAGCTCGTCGGCGATCGTGACCTCGCCGAGCGCCTGCGCGAGGTGTCGCTCGCCGTCTACCAGGCCGCCGCCGCCCATGCCCGCGAGCGCGGGATCATCCTCGCCGACACCAAGTTCGAGTTCGGGCGCGACGGCGAGGGAGCGCTCACGCTCGGCGACGAGGTGTGCACCCCGGACTCGTCCCGGTTCTGGCCGGTCGAGGGCTACGCACCCGGTCAGGGCCAGCCGAGCTTCGACAAGCAGTACGTCCGAGACTGGGCCTCGGGCACCGGCTGGGACCGCAACCCCCCGGCGCCGGCCATTCCGGACGACGTGGTGAGCCAGACGCGGGCCAAGTACGTCGAGGCGTACGAGCGGATCACCGGCGAGCCGTTCACGGCCTGGCGCGAGCGCACCGGAGCACGCTAGGCAGCCCATGCGGGCGCGCGTCCTCGTCCGGCCAAAGCGCGGGATCCTCGACCCGCAGGGCCAGGCGGTCGAGCGGGCGCTGCCGGCCCTCGGCTTCGCTGGGGTATCCAACGTCCACGTCGGACGGCTGATCGAGCTCGACGTGGAGGACCCGGCGCGGCTGCCGGAGATGTGCGAGCGGCTGCTCGCCAACCCGCTCGTCGAGGACTACGAGATCGTCGAGACCCGGGCATGAGGTTCGGGGTGATCCGCTTTCCGGGCTCGTGCGACGAAGTCGACGCTCAGCTCGCCTGCGCGCGGGTCGGCGAGGCGGAGCTCCTGTGGCACGGGGAGCGTGATCTGCGCGGGGTCGATGCCGTCGTCGTGCCCGGCGGGTTCTCCTACGGCGACTACCTGCGGCCCGGCGCCATCGCCCGCTTCTCCCCGGTGATGGAGGCGGTCACCGAGTTCGCCCGCGAGGGCGGGCTCGTGCTCGGGATCTGCAACGGCTTCCAGGTCCTCTGCGAGGCCGGCCTGCTGCCTGGGGCGCTGCTGCGCAACACCACGCTCCGCTTCGTCTTCCGCCAGGTCGAGCTCGAGCTCGTGCGGGCGGACACGCCGTTCAGCGCTGCCTGCGCCCCCGGCGAGCGCCTCTCGATCCCGGTCAAGCACACGACGGGTCGGTTCTCCGCGCCGCCGGCGCAGCTCGCCGAGCTGCACGCCCGCGGCCAGGTGGTGCTCCGCTACGCGCCCGGGCAGAACCCGAACGGCTCGGTCGACGACATCGCCGGGGTGTGCAACCCGGCCGGCAACGTGTTCGGCCTGATGCCCCACCCCGAGCACGCCGTCGATCCCCTCTCCGGGTCGGTCGACGGGTTGACGATCTTCGAATCGATGCGGGCGAGCGTTGCCGGTCGCGTCCTCGTCTAGGCACCGCGCGCTCGGGCTGACCGACGCCGAGTACGACCTGATCTGCCAGCGGCTCGCCCGGGAGCCCAACCAGGTCGAGCTGGCCATGCTCTCGCTGATGTGGTCCGAGCACTGCGGCTACAAGCACTCCAAGCGGCTGCTCGGCCGGCTCCCGAAGGACGGGCCACACGTGCTGCTCGGCCCGGGCGAGAACGCCGGGGTGGTCGACGTAGGGGGCGGGCTCGGGTGCGCGTTCAAGGTCGAGTCGCACAACCACCCGAGCGCCGTCGAGCCGTTCCAGGGTGCCGCCACCGGCGTCGGCGGGATCCTGCGGGACATCTTCGCCGTCGGCGCGCGGCCGATCGCCGTGCTCGACTCGCTCCGCTTCGGCGAGCCGGCGCAATCGGAGCGCTCCCGCTACCTGCTCGAGCACGCGGTCGCCGGGATCGGCCACTACGGCAACTCGGTCGGCGTCCCGACGGTCGGCGGCGAGGTCTACTTCGAGTCGGCCTACGAGCAGAACTGCCTCGTCAACGCGATGTGCCTCGGCCTGGCTCCGCACGAGCGGCTCATTCGCTCGGCGGCGGCCGGCCCGGGCAACCTGCTCGTTCTGCTCGGCGCGCTCACCGGCCGCGACGGCATCGGGGGCGCCTCCGTGCTGGCCAGCGCCGAGCTGGGGGAGGGGGACGAGGCGAAGCGGCCGTCGGTCCAGATCGGCGACCCGTTCACGGAGAAGAAGCTCATCGAGTGCTGCCTGGAGCTGCTCGAGCGCGGGCCTCCTCGTCGCGCTCCAGGACCTCGGTGCCGCCGGACTGACCTCGAGCGCCTCCGAGATGGCGGCCAAGGGCGAGGTGGGGCTCGACATCGACGTCGCCCAGGTCCCGCTCCGCGAGGCGGACATGGAGCCGTTCGAGATCATGGTCTCCGAGTCCCAGGAGCGGATGCTCTGCGTCGTGGCTCCTGATCGGCTCGACGACGTGCTCGCCGTCTGCCGGCGGTGGGAGCTGCTGGCCACGGCGATCGGCGCAGTCACCGACTCCGGCACGCTGCGGATCCTCCGTGGCGGCGATGTGGTCGGGGAACTGTCGGCCGCGATCCTGGTCGACGACTGCCCGCTGTACGACCTGGCCCCGGAGGCCCCACCGGCCGACCTCTATCCCGCGCCGGCATCGATGCTGCGCGGGGACGAGCCCCCGGCAGAGGTGCTCCGTGCGCTGCTCGCCTCCCCGAACCTCGCCTCGCGCCGCGCGGTGTTCGAGCAGTACGACCCGGTCGTCCAGTCGCGCACGGTGCGCCGGCCGCAGGAGGCCGACGCGGCGGTGCTGGGGCTGCCGGACGGATCGGCCATCGCGGTGGCGATCGACGGCAACGGGCGCCGAGTGGCGTGCGATCCGGCGGCCGGCGCCGTCGAGGCGGTGTACGAGTGCGCGGCCAACCTCGCCTGCGTCGGCGCCGAGCCGCTCGGGCTGACCAACTGCCTGAACTTTGGCAATCCGGAGAAGCCGCACGTCGCCTGGCAGCTGACCGAGGCGGTGCGGGGGCTGGCCGAGGCGTGCGAGGCGCTGGGGATACCGGTCATCGGCGGCAACGTGTCGCTGTACAACGAGGCGCCCACCGGGCCGATCTTCCCGACGCCGGTGGTCGGTCTGGTCGGCAAGCTTCCCGACGCGGCCCGGGCCGGCCGCCTCGGGTTCGCCCGGGCCGGCGACGCCATCGCCCTGATCGGGTCCTTCCGTCCGCGGCTCGAGGGCTCGGAGCTGGCCAAGCTGCGGGGGCAGCCGCCCGTCGGGCCGCTGCCCGAGCTCGCGCCGCGCACCGTGCGCGCCGCCCACGAGGTGGTCCGCCAGGGCATCCGCGCCGGAACGTTCTCCAGCGCGCACGACATCGCCGAGGGTGGGATCGCCGTGGCGCTCGCCGAGTGCTGCATGGCCGGCGAGCGCGGAGCCGCGGTCCGGCTGCCGGGCGGCCTCGATCCGTTCGGCGAGGCACCCGGACAGGGCTTCCTGGTGTCCGGTCCGGCGGAGGCGCTGGCCGAGTTCACCGTGATCGGCGAAGTCGGCGGTGGCCGGCTGACAATCGACGGCGTGCTCGATCTGGCCGTGGCCCAGCTGCGGGACGCCTGGGTCCACGGGCTCGACGGTGCGCTATAGCGCGCGTCGGGAGGCCCCCGCCGTCGCTGCTAGGCTCGGCGACCGGGTGTCCCTGCCCCGTTCCCTCGACCATCGCGACGGTCCCCGCGACGAGTGTGGAGTCTTCGGCATCAACGCGCCGGAGCACGACGTCGCCCGCCTGGCCTACTTCGCGCTGTTCGCCCTCCAGCACCGGGGGCAGGAGTCGGCGGGCATCGCCACTGCGCCGCGCGGCGGGAGCATCATGGCGATCCGCGACCAGGGGCTGGTCAACCAGGTGTTCGACGAGCACATGCTCCGCTCGCTGGTCGGTGACCTGGCCATCGGCCACGTCCGCTACTCCACCACTGGCTCCTCGGAGTGGGAGAACGCCCAGCCGATCGTCCGCGACGACCGCCGCACGCTGGCCCTCGCCCACAACGGCAACCTGATCAACGCGGTCGAGCTGCATGCCGAGCTGCGCGGGCGCGACGTCCCGTTCCGCTCCACCTCGGACTCCGAGATCATCGCCGCCCTGCTGGCCACTCATCCCGCCGAGCGGATCGAGGATGCGGTGGCCGACGTGCTGCCGCGGCTGGAGGGCGCGTTCTCGACCGTGGTCCTGACCGAGGATTCGGTGGTGGCGTTCCGCGACCCGCATGGCCTGCGGCCGCTCGTGCTCGGGATGATCGAGGACCCGAACGGCGGCGAGCCGGCGTACTGCGTAGCCAGCGAGTCCTGCGCGTTCGACCTCATCGGGGCCAAGCTGCTGCGCGACGTGATGCCCGGTGAGGTCGTGACGCTGACCGAGCGGGGGATCAGGACTCGGATGGTGGCCGGCGACGAGCGCCACGCCTTCTGCGTGTTCGAGTACATCTACTTCGCGCGACCCGACTCTCGGATGGCCGGCACCGTCCTCCAGGTGGCGCGGGCCCGGATGGGAGAGCTCCTGTGGCGCGAGGCGCCGGTCGAGGCCGATGTCGTCATCCCGGTGCCCGACTCGGGCAACGCGGCCGCCCGCGGCCTGGCCCGGGCCGCCGGACTGCCCCAGGACGACGGCTTCATCAAGAATCGCTACGTTGCCCGGACGTTCATCCAGCCGGGGCAGGAGCTCCGCCGCCACGGCCTGCGCCTGAAGTTCAACCCGTTGCCCGAGGTGGTGGCCGGCCAGCGTCTCGTCGTCGTCGACGACTCCATCGTCCGCGGCAACACCACCCGGCAGATCGTGCAGATGCTCCGCGACGCCGGTGCCGCCGAGGTCCACCTGCGGATCTCCGCCCCCCCGATCCAGCACCCGTGCCACTACGGGATCGACATGTCGACCCGCGAGGAGATGATCGCCCACGGCCGCACGCCGGAGGACATCGCGGCCGAGCTCGGGGCCGATTCGCTCCACTACCTGTCGCTCGAAGGCGTCTACGCGGCGGTCGGCGGCTCCCGCGACACCCACTGCGATGCGTGCTTCTCCGGTGAGTACCCGCTGCCCGGCACCGAGGACTCGGCCGGCAAGTACGCGCTCGAGCCCACGTTGCCGCTCGTCCGGGCCTAGCCGCCCGTTCGCGCGCAGCGCGACGGGTCACGCGTCCACCTCGGCGGGTAGCACCGAGCTCGTGACCCACCACGGCGCCGACCCCGCCCAGCCCGACGCCGGGACGACGCGCCTGATGGGCGGGCTGTTCGGCCTCGGCGCGCTGTGCTTCATCGTCGGTCCGCTGAACGCCTACGCCACCCGGGTGTCCGTCCACACCGACGCGTTGACGTTCTTCGTCGGCTCGGTCCTGTTCACCGGCGGCGGCCTCACGCAGGCGCGGCTGGCGTTCCCCGAGCGCCGGTCGGGGCGGCCGGGACGGTTCGCCTGGCGAGCCGCGTGGGTCCAGGCGGTCGGGACGGTGCTGTTCAACGTGATGACGCTCCTGGCGATCTCGCACGCGGCCTCGAGCGCGCATTACGACACGCTGGTCTGGACCCCCAACGCACTGGGGTCGGGCTGCTTTCTCGCGTCCGGGGTCCTGCTCTACGTGTCGGCGCCGCGACGGGGGTGGCGTCCGATGGCCAAGGCGCCCGGCTGGTGGGAGCCCCCGGTGAACCTCCTGGGGTGCGTGCTGTTCGGCGTCTCGGCCCTCGCCGGCTACGCCGTGACCGCGGGCGGAGGGCTGCTCGATGGCCCGGTGGCCAACTGGACCACCATCGCCGGCGCCGCCTGCTTTCTCGCCGTCGGCCTCGCCCCGCTGATCACCGGCATGAGCTTCAAGGTCCCCCGGCTCAGCCGCCTCGTCGCCTTTGAGCGCGCCCTCGTGCGCGAGCTCAGCGTGGCCGAGCACGGGGTGACGCATGTCGAGTGGCTGATCGAGCGCGACCTGCGACCCGAGCCGGACCGGGGGTAGCGGGTCACGCTGACCGTCACCCGTACCTCGAGCCGAGGGTGATCACGCTGCGCGACGCGGCGCTCTCCCGGGCCAGGGTCAACACCCGGAGGGTGGCGACCGCGTCACGCGGATCCACCGGCGGTGGGCCGCCTTCGCGCAGTGCGGTGTGCAGCAGGGCATAGAAGCGCGGCCAGTCACCCCGTTCACTCGGTACGAGCGAGCTCTCCTCACCGCGGACCAGCCGGCCCCAGTCCGATCGCGGCTCGGCTCCCCAGTCGGGATCGTCCGGTCGGCGGCCGGCGCGGAGCGCAGCCTCCTGTGAATCGACTTCAGCCACCGTGAACGCCGCGTCGGATCCGAGCACCCGAAGCCGGGGGCCCGGCGCCGCGGTGACAGCTGACATCCGCAGGTGGCTCACGACCTCGTCGGCGTGACGCAACGCGACGAACGCGTCGTCGTCCGCCGCCGTTCCGCGGCGCGCCATGACCTCCGCGTACACCTGGGTGGGGGGGCCGAACAACGTCAGCGCCTGATCGACGAGATGGCTTCCGAGATCGAGCAGCTGACCACCTCCTCGCTCCGCCGCCGCCGATTCCCGCCACGCGCCCGGGTTCGGGTCCGGCCGCCACCGTTCGAAGCGTGACTCGTAACGCATCACCCGGCCCAGCCGGCCTTCGGCCCGCAGCCGCCGGAGCGTCAGGTGATCGGCATCCCAGCGGCGGTTCTGGAACACCGTCAGCAGCACCCCGGCGCGCTCGGCACGATCCACCAGCGCCGCTGCCTCGGCGACCGATGTCGCGAGCGGCTTGTCGACGACGACGGGGATGCCGTGGTCCAGGGCGTCGCCGGCCAGCGGGGCGTGCGCATCGTTGGGCGTCGCCACGACGACCAGATCGTGCTCGCCCCGCGCCCAGAGCGCATCGGCGGATCCGAGCACCGTGGCGGACGGATGCTCGCTGGCCACCTGGGCCTGCCGGCGCGGGTCGGAGGTGACGACGCTCGCGACGTCGAGCCCATCGGTCGCGCTGATCAGTGGAGCATGGAAGAACCGGCCGGCCAACCCGTAGCCGATGATCGCGACGCGCAACTCCGACACGGGCTCAGCCGACGTTCGGCCCTCCGGGGGCCGGGACTACGCCCGGCCCCCCGGCCCGCGCCCTTACCGGCGGCGACTGCCCAGCCGCCTGGTCTGGACCCAGAACGTCTGGGAGCTCGGCGGGGGCCCCATCGGTCGCCCGCCGTAGATCACGTTGCCCTGAGCGTCCTGATAGGTCTGCCACGGGATCGTCGGCTGCTGATCCACACCGAGCTTGGAGAAGTCGCACACCCCGGCGGGGAATGCCTGCTGGAGCTCCGCCCATTGCGCGTCGGTGAACGTGATCCCGGAGTAGTCGGCGCGGTTCAGGGGCTCGAGCTGGCACTTGTTGTTGTCGGTGGTGATCGAGTCGCCCGCCACCGTTCGGGGTGTGCCCTCGACATTGACTTCGCCCGCCGGGCACAGCGTGTTCGACAGCTTGGTTCCGGTGCCGTTCCAGCACTCGTCCGTCAGATCGGAGGGCTTGTCGGCGATCACCTTCTGCGACAGCGAACGCCAGCCGTGGTCCTGCTCGATGGCGGACAGCCAGCGGTCCATGGCGATGAACGAGTTGAGCTCGCAATCCTCATCGGCGGTCAGCGCCACCGGCCCCTCCCAGATCAGCTGGTTGGCGTGGGTGCCGAAGTCCCGATCCAGACGCGCGCGGACGGCGAACGCGCGGTACGCGTCGTGGAACACCCCGGGGTTGGGGCCGCGGCAATCGATGATCGCCGTCTGGTTGAGGTTGTTCGCCTCGTTGATCATCCCGCTGCGGTATGCCCGGGCCAGCGATGGCGAGCCCGAGGCGTCGATCCGCGCCGCGGTGGGATTGGTGTCGATGTCGAGGCCGCCGATGGCGGAGTTGAGATCGGCGAACTGGGCCGGGGAGATCGCGCCTGATCTCAGCGCTGCCAGGCCATACTCCACCCCGACGTTGTCCACCGGCTCCCGGACGAAGCCCCGGCCGAGCTTCTGCTCGTTCGCCGACCACAGCGCCGGGGGCTCCGGGCCGAACACGTTGATCGCCGCATCGGCGATCGTGCAGCGGATCCCGCCCGGGTTCGCCGTCGGGTTGTAGCGGTCGGCAGCGGTGGTCCCGGGGCAGGGGTCGGTGGGGACGGCGACGTGGAACTGAGCGGCGTCGGAGACCTCCGCGTTCATCACTCCGTAGGTCGGATCGCCCATCACGTCGTTCATCTGGGTGGGGGTCCAGGCGACGCTGGCTCCCCACTTGGTCGGATGCTGGAAGTACGCGAGCAGCAGGTGATAGTCGAGGAACTGCGTCGCCGTGCTCCACGCGTCGGGGAACGAGCAGGTCGGCAGGATCCCCTGGTAGACGCCGGGGTACGCGTTGGCGATCCACTGCTGGGCGAGCGAGCCGCCCGAGCACCCGGTGCCGATCGTGTACCGGAGCGTGCCGTAGCTCTTGATGATGTGCTCCTTGGCCATCACCAGCGATTCGGCCTGCAGCACGACGTTGCAGTTGTGCCCGCTGTTGTCGAGCGCGGTCGACATGACCATGAAGCCCTGGCCGAGCGCGTAGCTGCCGGCACGGTCACCGGTCGTCGTCGGCGCGGTGCCGGCGATGCGATCGTCCCCGCAGGACGCCCCGTGCGTGATCAGCAGCTTGTGGTTGAACTGGGGCTGGGGAGCGAACGGCGTCCACGGCTGGCCGGGCTGGTACAGGACGGTGATCTGGTACTGGTCACGGTCCATGTAGCCGGTCTCGACCCGCACGATGAACGGGACCTTCACCCCCTGATCTGTCGTCGTCTGCGCGACGTCGGACGGCGGGCTGGACGGGTTGTACGGCTGGAACCCGGACTTCGCCGGATCTGTCGACATGTAGAGGTAGGAGAAGGTCGGTGGCCGGTTGCACTGCGGGTCCACCGCTCCCGGCTCGCAGGTCCACGGCTCGAGCTGTGGGCCCGAGAACACCGGTCCTCCGATCGGGTGGTCGACGAGCGTGATCCGGGCCGCCCAGCCACTCGGCAGCGTCGCCTGCAGCACGTTGGGCCCCGAGACCAGCGGCGTCACGAGTCCTTCGAAGCGGCCATCCGCTCGGCTCGCGAACTCTCCGGTCACGTTCTGCCCATCGACCGTCACCTGGACGCGCCGCTGCTCCGCCCGCGGCAGGTTGATCGCCACGAGCGCCGAGTCGCCGCTGACGAGATCTGCCCGGCCGGACAGCACCGAGATCGAGATCGGCGGCCGCCCGAAGTTCCACCGGTGCGAAGCCGGCTTCGAGGCGTTCGCCGGGATCACCCCGGCCCCCGCGATCAACACTGTTGCGAACGCGATCCGCAGCCACCTGTTTCCTACTCGCACCTCGACCTCCTCGCTCTCCTCCCGATGCCGTGCACCTGGGAACCTACCTGGTCTGGGAGCGCGGTGGGGAACCAGATCACGCCGGTCCGTCCGAGCTCGAGCGGCGCCGGGCCTTCGGCCAGGTCCCCCGGAGCAGGTGCACCTCGCCCGCCTCGAGTGCGACTTCACCGCTCGCGGTCCGCACGAGCAGCCGCCCCGCGTCATCGATCCCGGCCCCCTGCCCCGTCCCCTCGCCCCACCGCACCGGTCGCCCCCGCAGGGCGTCCCGCGCCCGCACCGCCTCCAGCACCGCCTCCGGGGAGGCCGCCAGCCACCGGCCGAGCGTTGCCAGCAGCGCCTGGAGCACCTCCTCAACCGCCGTCGGCGGTCGGCCCAGCGTGGCCACCGTCTCGCTCAGCTCGGCCGGAAGGTCGGCAGCGTCGACGGCGACGTTGACGCCGATCCCGAGCACGGCCCATCCCTCCTGCGGCCGGCCCTCGACGAGCACGCCGGCCAGCTTGCGCCCGTCGAGCAGCACGTCGTTCGGCCACTTCACCGCGGCCGCCTCCCCCGCCACGTCGGCCACCGCCACCCCGGCGCGCAGCGGCAGCAGGCCGCGGCACGTCGCGCAGCACGAGCGAGCAGAGCAGCGCCCGGTCGGGCGGAGCGACCCAGCGCCGGCCCTGCCGGCCGCGCCCGGCCGTCTGCTCGCCGGCCGTCACGAGCGTTCCGTGGGGGGCGCCGGCCGCCGCCAGCTCCCGAGCCCGGCGCGTTCGTGGAATCGATCACCCGCAGGTGCAGGCGAGGCCGCCCGAGGGTCACGCCGGCTGCACGCGCAGCTCGTCGCCGGCTCGCAGGCCGAGCGCCCGCGCCGCGTCCCCGGAGCTGAGCGCGACCGCCAGCCGCCGCTCGGCGTCCTCGTAGACGAGCAGCTCACCCGTCGCGACGTCGGCGAACGTCCGCGCGTACTGGGCTTCGTGCTCCGCGTCGCCGGCGATCAGCAGCACCCGCTGGCCGAGCTTCAGCCCGGCCTCCGCCGAGCGCCTCGTGGGAGATGTTCAGCCCGACGTTGCCGAACCGGTCGACGTACATGGCGTGGGCGACGAGGACGCCGTGCTCGCGGCGCGGCTGCGGCAGGTCGAGCGGCACGAGACGCGGCCGGATCGTACGGTGACCCGGCCTCGCCGAGGGCCGCACCCCCCGCCAGGTGGGCGGCGACGGGCGCGAACACGTCTCGCCCGTGGAACGTCGCGGACACCGGCTCGAGGCGAAACGGCGAGCCGCTGATCTCGACCGCCTCCACGACGCCACCGCACCGATCGGCGACCGGCGAGCAGCAGTCCGTTGTCCGGCCCGACGAATTGCCGCCCGTCGCCCGTGGTCAGGGCGACCCCGCGCCGCTGGCCGCCGACCTCGGGGTCGACGACCGCCAGGTGGACGCCCGACGGGCGTGAACGGCACCGCCGCCTCCAGCGCCAGCGCGCCCGCCGCCACGTCGTGACGAGCGATCCCGTGGGTGATGTCGATGATCCGCGCCTGCGGGCAGATCGTCGCTATCACGCCGTGGCATACGCCGACGAAGTGGTCCTCGAGGCCGTAGTCGGTGAGCAGGGTGATGAGCGGGTCGGGCATCACGTTCGCGTGGCGTCGGCCACCAGCGTCGCCACCAGCCCGTCGATGTCGTGCCGCTCCGCCTCGACGCGCGGCTCCAGCCCATGGTCACGCAGGGTCTGGCTCGTCACCGGCCCGATGCTGACGATCCGCGTGTGCGGACCGATCGCGGCGCCCGCCTCGAGGAAGAAGCGAACCGTCGAGGACGAGGTGAACGTCACGTAGTCCGCCTCGCGCACCGCGGTGAGCTCGCCCGTCGTCAACGGCTCGGCCACCGTCTCGTAGAGCGCCATCACCTCGACCTCTGCGCCGCGCGCCCGCAGCGCGTCGGGCAGCACGTCGCGCGCCCGCGGCCGCACGGGCGACCAGCGCGCGTCGCACCGGCAGGTCGGCCAGCGCCTCCACCAGTCCCTCGGCCACGAATCGCTCCGGCACCACGTCGGCCCGGATGCCGTGTGCGGCGAGCGCCCGCGCCGTGCCCGGACCGATCGCCGCCACTCGTGCGCCGGCCAACGCCCGAGCGTCGTGCCCCGCCGCGGCCAGGCGATCGAACAGCGCCGTCACCCCGTTCGGCGAGGTCAGGCAGAGGAGGTCGAACGCACCGGGCTCGAACGCCGGGCCCGGGCAGCTCGCGGACCCGGATGACCGGCGCTTGGACGACCTCGGCGCCGAGCTCGCGCAGCGTCGCCGCCAGGCCGCTCGCCTGCGCCCGCGCCCGGGTGACCGCCACCGTCCGGCCGGCGAGCGGGGGCCGGCCGACGCCAACGCCAGCTCCGCCCCGAGGCGCGGCCACCGCGCCGAACACGGCGATCGCCGGGGCGCGCACGCCCTGCTCGCGCGCCAGCCCGGCGATCGTTCCAGCGTGGCGTCAACCGGTCCGCTGGTCGGCCAGCGTGCCCCGCTCCACGAGCGCCGCCGGCTCGTCGGCGGCTCGTCCGCCGTCCAGCAGCCGCTCGCAGATCGCCGGCAGCTGGCGGACTCCCATGTACACGACGAGCGTCCCGGGGAACGCGGCCAGCGCCGACCACCGCAGCGCCGACTCCGGCTTGGCCGGGTCCTCGTGACCGGTGACGAACGCGCACGCGCTCGCGGCATCTCCCGATGGGTGACCGGGATCCCGGCGTACGCCGGGCGCGGCGACGCCGGCGGTCACGCCCGGCACCACCGTGAACGTGGATCCCGGCCGCTCGCAGCGTCTCGGCCTCCTCGCCCCCGCGTCCGAACACGAACGGGTCGCCGCCCTTCAGCCGCACGACCTCGCGCCCGGCCCGGCCGTGCTCCACGAGCAGGCGCTCGATCTCGGCCTGGCCGACCGACGGTCCGCCGCCCTCCTTGCCGGCGTAGATCAGCTCGGCATCCGAGCGCGCGCCATCGAGCGCCGTGGCCGGGATCAGGCGGTCGTAGACGATCACGTCGGCCGCGGGCGATCAGCTCGAGCGCGCGCGCGGTCAGCAGTCCCGGGTCGCCCGGGCCCGCCCCGACGAGGTGAACGGTCACGCCACCGCCTCGGCCGCCGTCAGCAGCTCCGCGGCGCCGGCCGCCCGCAGCCGGTCCGCGACCGCCCAGCCCACCGCAGCGGCCGAACCGCTCAGCCGTCGGCTCGACCCAGGCCGAACCGTCCGGCAGCCCGACCCAGGCCCGCAGCGTCAGCCTGCCATCGCTCGCTCGGCCCGCGTGCGCGCCGACCGGCGTGTGGCAGCTCGCCCCCAGCGCCGCCACCAGGTCCCGCTCGGCGCCGCACGCACGCCGCGCTCTCGGGATCGTGCACGGCGGCCAGGGTGGTGCGGTCCAAACCGGCCCGCGCTTCGATCGCCAGCGCCCCCTGGCCGGCGGCGGGCACGAGATCCCCCAGCCGCGCGCCCACCTGATCGAGCCGCGCCGAGTCGCTCGAGCCCGGCGGCGGCCAGCACGATGGCATCGGCCTCCCCGGCCGCGAGCTTGCGCAGCCGGGTGTCGACGTTGCCGCGCAGCTCGGACACGACCAGGTCCGGGCGCCGCGCCCGCAGCTGGGCGGCACGGCGCAGGCTGCTCGTCCCGATCCGCGCCCCGGGCGGCAGCGCATCGAGCGACGGCGCGCCGCACAGCGCGTCCCGCGGGTCGGCCCGCGGAGAGAACGCGACGAGCTCCAGCCCGTCGGCCAGCTCGCTCGGCACGTCCTTGGCCGAGTGGACGGCGATGTCGATCCGCCCGTCGAGCAGCGCCGCCTCCAGTTCGGTCACCCACCGCGACTTGTCGCCGAGCCCGCGGGCGCGGTCACCGGCCGTGGTGATCTCCACCAGCTCGCAGTCCGGAGCCGAGCCGGGCGGCGACCCAGCGCGCCTGCGCCAGCGCCAGCGCGCTGGCCCGCGTCCCGATCCGCATCAGCCGCGCCGCTGGCGCGCGCCGACCTCGGTCGAGATGCGTCACCGGCGCGGCCGGCGGGAGCTCGCTCTCGGCCAGGCCGAACAGCTCGCGCACGAGCGCCATGCGGGCGTGCACCCGGTCGTCGCGGAGCTCCTTCATCCGCACCGTCGGCTCGTGGAGGATCCGGCTGACGAGCGAGCGAGCGAGCGCCTGCACCCGCTCGAGGTCGCGCGGGGACGCGGTCTCCCACCGTGCCGGCGTTCTCGGCCAGCAGGCCGTCGGCGATCGCCTGGCGCGTGCTCGCGCAGCGCGGCGACCGTCGGGCAGCACCTCCAGCGAGCCGAGCCAGGCGGCGAAGCGGCTGGATCTCCTCCTCGACGATGCCCTCCGCCTTGCGCGCCTCCGCCTGGCGGACCTGAGCGGTTGCGGGCGATCACCGCCTGCAGGTCATCGATGTCGAACAGCGACACGCCGGGGATCTCGGCGCACGCGGCATCGATGTCGCGCGGGACTGCGAGGTCGATGAGCAGCAGCGGCCTCCCGGTCGCGGGCCTCCATCACCTCCGGCGAGCTCACGGGCCTCGATCAGCAGGTGCGGCGAGGCGGTGGCGGCGAGGACGATGTCGGCGCCGGCCAGCGCGTCGGGCAGCTCGTCGAAGCTGACGCTCACGCCGTGGTAGCGCTGGGCGAGGCTGATCGCCCGGTCACGGCGGCGGGTGGCGACGAACGTCGTCTGCGCAGCCGCTGTCGGCCAGCGCCCGCGCGGTCAGCTCGCTCGTCTCACCGGTCCCGACGATGACCACGCGGCGACCCGGCGAGGGCTCCCGAGCCGTTCCCGGCCGAGGGCGACCGCGACGCTCGGCAGGCTGAGCTGACGCTCGCCGATCGCCGGTCTCGGTGCGCACCCGCTTGCCGGCGGCCAGCGCGGCGGCGAACAGGTGGTTGGTCAGCGGTCCGACGGTCTCCCGCGCCTGCGCGGTCTCGTAGGCGCGCTTCACCTGTCCCTGGATCTCGGCCTCGCCGACGATCATCGACTCCAGGCCGGCCGTCACCCGGTACAGGTGGCGTGCGGCGTCGCAGTTGCGGTGAGCGTAGATCGCCGCGGCCAGCCCGGTGGGGCGGATCCCGGCCTGGCGGGCGAGCATCGCCAGCACGGTGCTCTCGGCGTCGACCGGATCGCCGACGACGAGGTAGAGCTCGGTGCGGTTGCAGGTCGAGATGGCCACCGCCTCCTGGACCTCGGCGGCGCCGCGCAGGTCACGCAGGAAGTCGCCCGCCTGCGCCTCGGGCAGCGCGAGTCGCTCACGGACCTCGACCGGCGCCGTCTTGTGCGAGATCCCGATCGCCAGCAGCTCGCTCATACGTGCTCCGCCAGCTCCGCCTCCGCCCGCCCGTCGCGGGCCGCCTCGACGTCCCGGGCCAGCTCGGCCAGCTCCCGCTCGCTACGTCCCAGCCGCACCGCCATGATCGAGACGTAGACGAGCAGGATGGCCAGGAACACGATGTAGGCCGCGGCGACGTACGGGATCGGCTGGTGCTCGGACAGCGCCGGCCAGCCGCGGCGAGCGCGGCTCACGACGGCGCGGCGCTGCGCCGCAGCGGCCGGATCGTCTCGTCGCCGAGCAGCATCCGGCGCAGGCGCCGGGTCTGCATGCGCGCGTTCTTGGCCGCCATCTCGTACTTCCACAGCGTGGCGTACAGCCCCGCGATGCCGAGCAGCGCGACGAGGAAGGTCAGCTCCGATCGGAGCCGGCATGATGGCCGCCGGTCAGCGTCAGCACCCGCGGGTGGACGTACTGCTGCGGCGAGACGCACCGCGATGAAGTTGAGCGGGACGAACGCGCCGGCCACGATCGCGAACACGCTCGCGTAGCGCGCCTGGCGCTCGGGGTCCTCGATCGAGAAGCGCAGCGGCTGGTAGGTGGCGAACATCAGCACGACGATCAGGAACGAGACGAGCGTCGGCTCGTTCCACACCCACCAGTGGCCCCAAGACGCCTTGGCCCAGATCGAGCCGGTGAGCAGGCCGCCGATGGCGAAGATGAGCGCCATGTGGATCGCGACGTAGGAGCGCATGTCCCAGCGGCGATCGCCGGTCCGCAGGTGGCCGATCGCCAGCCCTCCGCCGAACATGAACCCGCACAGCGAGACGATCGCCAGCGGCACGTGGAGGTAGAAGATCTTCTGGATGAACCCCTGCTCGGCATCCATCGGCGCGTAGAAGAACGCCAGGCGCGAAGGCGAGGATGATGAGCGCGGTGGTGGCGATGGCGAGGCCGCGAAGACCCGCGCCCGTAGGTGGTCAAGTGCCTAGTCCTCCAGCAGGAAGTCGAACACCGCGTACGCAAGGAGGGTGAACACCAGATCATAGAGGCCGAGAAACGCCACCCACCTGCCCGGCGGGGAGCCGCAGGCGCCGGTGGCCAGCAGCGGGCCGAGTCCCCGGGCGGTGGCGATCAGCGCCGGGGTGAGCAGCGGCAGTCCGACGATCGGGCCGATCAGGTCCCGCGCGCGGGTCTGCACCGCGAGCGCCGACACGAGCGTGCCGATCACGGCGAACGCCACAGTCGGCCAGGGCGAGGATCGCCGGCAGCCCGGGGAACGCCCGCCACAGGGACCCGTGGAGGAGCAGCAGCGCGAACGCCGGCACCGCCACGAGCTCGAGCGCGGCCAGGTAGACGAACAGGGCGGCGGCCTTGGCCACCAGCAGGGCGGTGCGATCGACCGGAGCCAGGCGGAAGGCGTCGAAGCCGCCCTGCTCGCGCTCGGCGACGAACAGGCGGTTGATCGCCAGCAGCGCGGCGAACAGGAGTGTGGCGGTCGAGCACGCCGGCGGCGAGCTGTCCGTCGAGCGACGGCCGGTTCAGGGCGAAGTGGAAGACGACGAACGTGGCCAGCGAGAGCAGCACCATCGCCGGGACCGTCTCGAGCCGTGCGCAGCTCGACCCGCAGATCCTTGCGCAGGATGGCCAGGGCGGCGCTCACGCGTACAGCTCCCGCGCGTCCGCCTCGGCGAAGCCGCTCGCCGGCCCGGCGTACGCGGGCCGCCCGCCGTGCAGCGCGAGCACGAGGTCGGCCTCGGCGAGCGCGGCCGGCGGATCGTGGCTCGTCAGCACTCGCGTGACGCCGCTCGGCCGGCCGATCAGCGGCTCGAGCCGGGCGGCGGCGCCCGGGTCGAGGTTCGCCCGCGGCTCGTCGAGCAGGAGGAGCTCCGGCGCGTGGAGCACCGCGCGGGCGATGGCGGCGCGCTGGACCATCCCGCGGCTCAGCGTCCGCACCGCCTCGTCGGCTCGCGCGCCGAGCTCGACCGCGTCGAGCAGCTCCTCGACCCGCGCCGCCGGCACGCGGTGCAGCCGGGCATGGAGGCGCAGGTTCTCCCGCGGGCTCAGGTCGCGGTAGAGCAGCGGGTCGTGGCCGAGGAAGCCGACGCGACCCCGCGCCGCGAAGGCTCGAGCGGGCAGCGGCTCGCCGAGCACCTCCACGGTCCCGGCGTGCGGGCGCAGCAGCGTGGCGAGGATCCGCAGCAGCGTCGACTTGCCGGCTCCGTTGCGGCCGAGCACCGCCACCGTGGTGCCCGGCGGCAACTCGAGCGAGACCCCGGCCAGCACCGTGCGCTCGCCGAAGTGGCGAACCAGCCGGTGCAGGCGGACGGCGGGCGGCGCCTCGACCTCAGTGTCCGGCGCCGCGTCCACCTTCGCGTCCCAGCGTGGCGACCGCGTGGGCCAGCGCCGGCGCGATCACGCCGAACAGCTCGTCGATCGCCCGTGGGTTGCCGGGGAAGTTGACGATCAGCGTGCGGCCGGCGATGCCCGACACCCCGCGGCTGAGGATCCCGGTCGGAGTGCGGCGAAGCGCCTCGGCCCGCATCGCCTCGGCGAACCCGGGTGCGTCGCGCTCGATCACCGCTCGCGTCGCCTCCGGGGTCAGGTCATCGACCGTCAGGCCGGTGCCCCCGGTGGTGAACACGAGATCGACGGTGTCCGGCCCGCCGCTCAGGCGTCGCAGCTCCGCGGTGATCCGCCCGGCGTCGTCCGGCACGATCACGCGCTCGACCGCCCGGATGCCGGCTGCCTCCGCCTGCGCCGCCAGTGCCGGCCCGGAGCGATCCTCCGTGCGGCCGGCGGCGACCGACGTGGAGATGGTGAGGATGGCGGCGCGCATGAGCTACGGGCGGCGCGAGGCTAACCGGCTCGTCGCTGAGGTGTCGCCTCAGGCCGGCCGCCGCCAGAGTCCGGACCGGCCACCCGACTTCTCCAGCAGCCGCACCGCTTCGATGACGGCCCCGCGCTCCAAGGCCTTGACCATGTCGTAGACCGTGAGCGCGGCGACGCTCGCGGCGGTCAGCGCCTCCATCTCGACGCCCGTCGGCCCGGTGCTCCGGGCGTCGACCCGCAGCCTGACGGCACCCGCCTCGACGTCGATCTCCCCCTCCACGTCGACGAACGACAGCGCCAGCGGATGGCAGAGGGGGATGAGCTCGCTGGTCCGCTTGGCCGCCTGGATCCCGGCGATCCGCGCCACGCCGAGCACGTCGCCCTTCGGGGTCTCGGCGGCCCGGATCGCCTCCGCAGTGGCCGGCGTCACCCGCACCACCGCCTCGGCCACCGCCCGCCGGTCGGTGACCGGCTTGGCCCCGACGTCGACCATCCGCGCGCGCCCGGCGGCGTCCAGATGGGTGAGCTCGCTCACGCCGGCGCGTGCGTGCGCTGCGCGGCGGCGATCAGATCGCGCACAGCCGCCTCGTCGCCCGCCCGCAAGAGCTCGACCGGGTCAGGTTCGCCGCCCACGATCGACTCGAAGAACTCCTTGCGGTCCTGGTAGGTGGGGAGGGTGCCCTTCGCCCAGCCCCGCACATCGTTGAGCATCACCGCGAGCTGCGCGTACGGCTCACCGAACGACTCGGCGATCTCGCGCTTCATTCGCTTGGCCAGCGCCGGCGAGGCCCCGGCGGTCGAGATCGCCACCGCCAGCGGCCCGGTGCGGACGATCGCCGGCAGGATGAAGTTGCACAGCGGGGGCACGTCGACGACGTTGACCAGCATCGCGCGCCGCTCGGCGGCCTCGAACACCTCGACGTTGACGTCGGTGTGGTTCGTGGCCGCGATCACGATCAGGCAGCCCTCGAGGTCGCCCGCCCCATACTCGCGCCGGTGCCAGGTGATCGACCCCTCGGCGGCCAGGTCGGCCAGCGCCGGGACCGCCTGCGGCGCGACGAGCGTCACCTCGGCGTCGCAGGCCAGCAGCCCCTCCACCTTCTCCAGCCCAATCTCCCCGCCGCCGACGACCAGGCAGCGGCGCCCCGTCAGGCGCAGGCACGCGATGTAGAACGGCGTGTCGAGCATGTCCTGCACGCACGACTGGTCGCAGATCCCGCGGTCCGAACTGGCAGACGCACTGCTTGCCGGCGTAGGCCTGGGCGGGCATTCCCCAAGGGTATCTAGCGGCGGCTCAGCGCATCCCGGGCCAGCCGAGCCCCGAGCCGTGACAGGGGCGCGATCCCGTCGCGCAGCGCTGCCGCGCGGATCGACGGCCGCCCGTACAGCACGGTCGCCGCCGCTCGCAGCGCGTGGCCGAGCGTCTCGTCGTACGGATACCACCATGCGTCGCGGATCACCGAGGGCTCCCACACGCGCGTCTTGATGTTGACGCACTCGTACAGGCCGAACTTCGAGTGCGTGCGCCCCAGGCCCGAGGTCTTGACTCCGCCCCACGCACACTGGCAGGCGCCGTGGCTGAACATGTGGTCGTTGATCCACACCATCCCGGCCTCGAGCTCGCGCGCGAACCGCTCACCCCGCTCCCGGTCGGCCGTCCAGACCGAGGCCCCGAGCCCGAAGTCGCTCTGGTTGGCGAGCGCCACCGCCTCGTCCTCGGAGTCGACGACGGTCACCGGGAGCACGGGGCCGAAGATCTCCTCGCGCATGATCCGCATCTCCGGGCGGATCCCGGTGAGCACGGTCGGCGCGAAGAACGCGCCCGCCTCGGCACCCGGCACCGGGTCGCCCACCGGACCCCCGCAGCGCAGCTCGGCGCCGTTCGCCACCGCATCGTCGACGAGCTCGCCGACGAGCCGGTGCTGCTCGTGGCTGACCATCGGGCCGATCTCGGTCTCCCAGCGCAGTGGATCGCCCACCCGCAGCGCGGCCGCTCCGGCGAGCACGCCGTCGAGGAAGGCCCCGGCCACCTCACGCACGACGTACACCCGCTCGATGCCGGAGCAGGTCTGGCCGGCGTTGGCAAAGCCGCCCCACAGGGCTCCGGCCACCGCATGATCGAGCGGCGCGTCGGCCAGGACGACCATCGGATCCTTGCCGCCGAGCTCCAGCACGGAGCCCTTCAGGTGCCGGGCGCAGCCCTCGCCGATCTGGCGGCCGGCCTCCACCGAGCCGGTGAAGAAGATCTTCGCCACCGGCGAGTCGACCAGCGCGGCGCCGGTCCCCGGTCCGTGGACCACGCGCACCAGCCCCTCCGGCACGCCGGCGCGGGTGAATGCCTGGACGATCCGCTCCCCGACCAGCGGGGTGAGGGATGCCGGCTTCAGCACCACGCCGTTGCCGGCCATCAGCGCCAGCGCCACCTCACCGAACGGAATGCTCCACGGGTAGTTCCAGGGGGCGATCACCCCGATGACCCCGAGCGGCTCGAACGTGAACGCGCCCCGCTTGGTCCGCAGGAACGCCTGCGACATCGGGATCTTCTCGTCGGACAGCAGGCGAATCCCCGCCCGGCCGATCCAGCGCAGCGCGTCGATCGTCGGCAGCACCTCCATGCTGAACGCCTCGGTCCGCGGCTTGCCCTGCTCGCGCACGATGAGGTCGCGGATCCCGTCACCTTCGTCGATCAGGACCTGCGCCGTGCGCTCCAGGTAGCGGGCACGGTCGGTCAGCGTCAGCTGCGCCCAGAACGGCTGCACCTGCGCCACCGCCTCGACGATCCCGGCCACGTCGCCCGGCGGCGTCACCGGCACCGCCCCCAGCCGCTCGCCGGTGGCCGGGTTGAACGACTCGAGCTGCGTCTGGGCGGCAGTGGCGGCCATACCGGAAGGCGCCAGCCTACCGGCGGGCGCTCAGGCCGCGCGCGCGTCCGCCAGCGCCCGGGCGCGTCCCTCCAGCGCCCGCCGCAGCAGATCCTCCACGTCTTCCGCGTGCTCCCCGCTCGCCAGCACGCGCGAGGGGCGCGCCGCAGCGCCCTCGAGGTCGACGGCGCCGATACCGGTCAGCCGTTCCCGGCCGTCGATCAGCGCGGCGGCGCAGATGACGAGGCGCCGGCGCGGATCGAACCGGATGAGGCGCGCCACCTCCAGGGCCTCGAGGCCCTCGGGCGCCAGCGCCCGGATCGCCGGGGCGTCGCCCGGCTGGGGGAGGCGGAGCCGGACCCGCAGGCCGCGCGGCAGCCTGTAGGAGCTCGAGAGGAGGGTTCCCGGATCGAACATGCGTTCCACCATACCCCGGGTCCTACGCACCTCGTGAAGGATTGGTTGCCTCCTAACGAGGCTCGAGCCCACGCCCCCGCCGGATCTCCGCCAGCCGTTTGGCCAGCGCCGCCTCCGCCGCATCCGGAGCGTAGAACGAGGCGCCGGATGCGCCCGGTGGCAGCAGCGGCTGGCCGCTGAGGTGCCCCGAGTGGCGGTGCGGGTTGTCGTAGCTCCCGTCGCTCCGGGGCCCCGAGCGGAGGTGGGGTGGGGGCGGCTCGGCGCCGTGCTCGCGGATGTGCTCCCGCGCGGCGAAGATCGCCCGCTTGGCCCGGTCTGACTTCGGGGCCAGGCTGAGGTAGATGGCCGCCTGGGCGAGCGCGAACTGGCACTCCGGCAGGCCCACGTGCTCGACCGCTCCAGCCGCCGCCGTGGCCACGACGAGCGCCTGGGGATCGGCGTTCCCCACGTCCTCGGAGGCGAGCACGACCATCCGCCGGACGATGAACCGAGGGTCCTCGCCGCCCTCCAGCATCACCGCCAGGTAGTAGAGCGAGGCGTCGGGATCCGATCCGCGCGTCGCCTTGATCCAGGCCGAGATCGTGTCGTAGTGGCGATCGGCCTGACGGTCGTAGAGCAGGGCGCCCCGGCCGATCGCCTCGGCCGCGCGCTCGGCGTCGACCGCCTCGGCCCCGGCGGCCTCGCAGGCGAGCTCGAGTGCGTTCAGCGCCGTCCGCGCGTCGCCGCCGCTCCGCTCGGCGAGCAACGCCAGTGCCGGCGCTTGGACCTGGACGTCCTGACCGCACTCGCCCCGGGCCAGGGCTCGATCCAGCAGCGCGCGCACCGCGTCCACCGGCAGTGCCTCCAGCTCCAGGACCCGCGCGCGGGAGAGCAGGGCTGAGTTGACCTCGAAATACGGGTTCTCCGTGGTGGCGCCGATCAGCGTGAGGACGCCTGCCTCGACCGCCGGCAGCAGGGCATCCTGCTGGGCCTTGTTGAAGCGGTGGATCTCGTCGAGGAAGAAGACGGTCCGCCGCTCCGTGCGCAGCCGCTCCCGCGCCCGCTCGATCACCGCGCGGACCTCCGCCCGTCCGGCGGCCACCGCGCTCTCCTCCTCGAACGCCGCGCCCGAGGCCTCGGCGACCAGGCGGGCGAGCGTCGTCTTGCCGCTGCCCGGCGGGCCGTGGAGGATGATCGAGGGCAGGTGGCCCTCCTCGAGCGCCCGGCGCAGCACCGAGCCCTCACCGAGCAGGTGCTCCTGACCGACGACCTCGGCCAGGGTGCGCGGCCGCATCCGGGCGGCCAGCGGCGCTGCTGCGCCGGGGCCCTCCCCGGCCGGCCCGTCTCCGGAGGACGGCGGATCGCCGGCGTCGAACAGCCGCTCGGTCACCGGCCGACGATCTGGAGCACCGCGTCGTGGACCCGGCCGTTGGTGGCCAGTCCGCCGCCTCCGTCGGCGCGCCGGACCCCCGTCAGGTCGGTGAACCGGCCGCCCGCCTCCTCGACGATCGCCTGGACCGCAGCCAGATCCCACAGCGAGACCTCCGGGTCGAGCGCGATCTCGGCCGCGCCCTCGGCCACCAGCATGTACTGCCAGGCATCGCCGATGCCCCGGCTGCGCCAGCAGCCCCGGGCGAGCGTGACGAGGGCCTCGAGGCGGCCCACCGCGTCCCAGTCCTCGATGCCGCTCCAGCACAGCTGGGCGTCGGCCAGCTCACCCACGCGCGAGACGCGGATCGGCCGGCCGTCCACGAATGCGCCTGCCCCGCGGGCGGCCCACCACCGCCGTCCGCCGGCCGGTGCCGAGACGACCCCGAGCGCCGGCTCGCCGTCACGCTGGAGCGCTATCAGCGTCGCCCAGGTGAACATCCCGCGCAGGTAGCTCTTCGTCCCGTCGATCGGGTCGATGATCCATCGCCGTCCGGCCACGGCATCGGGATCGCCGCCGAACTCCTCGCCGAGCACCGCGTCGCTCGGCCGCGCCACCGCCAGCCGATCCCGCAGCGCGCGCTCGACCGCGCGGTCGGCCTCGGTGACCGGCGTGGCGTCCGGCTTGGTCTCCACCGCCAGGTCCTCGGAGCGGTAGCGCTCCAGCGTGATCCGGTCGGCGACGTCCGCCAGCTCGAGCGCCAGGGCGAGATCGTCCATCGCCTCGAGGGTAGGCTGATTCGATCAGCGAGTCCCTGCAGAGAGAGACGACCGACCTGCTCGCCGAGCTCGTCCGCTTCGACACCGTCAACCCGCCGGGCAACGAGCGCCCGGCGATCGAGCATCTGGCGCGCTATCTCGCCGCCGCCGGCTTCGCCACCGAGATCCTCGGCACGAGCTCCGACCGGGCGAATCTGATCGCCACCCTCGGCGACCGGGATGCCGGTCCGGCGCTCGTGCTCCTCGGCCACGTCGACACGGTCCTGGCCGACCCCGCCGAGTGGACGCACGACCCGTGGTCGGGCGAGGTCGCAGACGGCTTCCTGTGGGGTCGCGGCGCGCTGGACATGAAGTCGCAGGTGGCGGCCGAGGCGGTGGCCGCGGCCAGCCTCGCCCGCGGCGGCTGGCGGCCGAACGGCGAACTGAAGCTCGTGTTCGTGGCCGATGAGGAAACCGGCGGCGACCTCGGCGCGCAATGGCTGTGCGCCGAGCATCCGGACAAGGTCCGCTGCGACTACCTGCTCAACGAGGGCGGCGGGCAGGTGTTCGAGTACGGCGGGTGCCGGCGCTACGGGGTGTGCTGTGCGGAGAAGGGCGTGTTCCGCTTCACGATCACCGCTCGCGGCGCCGCCGGTCACGCCTCGCTGCCGCGCACCGGCGACAACGCCCTGCTGAAGCTCGGGCCGGTGCTCAGCCGCCTCGCCGCCGCCGAGCCGACCTTTGCGCTCACCGCCGGGCCGGCGGCCTTTCTGCACAGCCTCGGCTTCGATCCCGACGACCCGGCCGCCGCGCTCGAGCGCCTCGGGCGCGACGCGCCCGCGCTGACCGTGTTCGTCGAGCCGATGCTCGGCGTGACGCTGACGCCGACGATGGCCCAGGCCTCCGAGAAGGTGAACGTCATCCCGTCGCGGGCGTCGCTGAAGATCGATTGCCGGGTGCCGCCGGGGCTCGGCGAGGACGCAGCCCGCGAGCGGATCCGGGCCGTCCTCGGCGAGCTCGGCCCGGCCTACGAGGTCGACTTCAACGAGATGGTCGTCGGAAACCAGTCGCCGATCGACACCCCGCTGATGTCGGCCATCGAACGCTGGGTGCGCGCCCGCGACCCGGAAGCGCAGAGCGTGCCGGTGATCCTCCCCGGGTTCTCGGATTCCCGCTGGTTCCGCGCCGCGTTTCCCGACTGCGTCGCGTATGGCTTCTTTCCCCAGCGCCACCAGACCCTTCTCCAGGCGGCGCCGCTGGTGCACAGTGCGGATGAGCGGATCGACGTGCGTGACCTCGGGTTCGCCGCGAGCTGCTACGCCGACGTCGCGCGCGAACTGCTCGGCTGACTGTAGTCGTCGGGTTAAGCGGGGGTACGGCCCACGCCGGGTGCGGTAGACAGTCCCACTCAGATCCCGAAGCTAAGGAGGAGGAGGCCATGCGCCAACGCGTTCTCGCGCTCGTTCTCGCCCTGACCCTGCTCGTGTCCGGCGTCGCCGTGGCCGGCTGCGGCTCGAGCAGCTCGTCGTCGTCGAGCCACCACGGCCATCATGCGCTGCTGAAGTCGGCGGCCGCGGCGATCATCGTGCACCACGAGCTGAAGAAGCACCATCAGAAGCACGCGCTGCTCAAGTCGGTGGCCGCCGGAGCGGTCGTCCACCACTTCGTGAAGAAGAAGTAGGCCCGCGCGGCACCCGGCGCGCCCGGGAAGCGCGTCGGGTGCCCAAAATAGACTGCGGCGATGGAGCGGCTCGGTCCGGAGATCTTCCGCCTGCCGGTCGGCCGGATCCGCAGCGGTTACTACTCCGACGCGTACTTTGTGCTCACCAAGCAGCTGCTCGAGGCCGAGGCGCGCCGGCCGCAGGTGCTCATGCAGGTGTTCCAGAAGCGGCAGTCACGGCTGGGCGGGATCGACGAGGCGATCGCGGTGCTGAAGCTGTGCGCCGGGCGCCAGGCGGACGGGACCTGGATCGACGGCTGGCCGGAGCTCGAGGTCCATGCGCTGCACGAGGGGGACCCGATCGGTCCTCAGGAGACCGTGCTGACGATCGCCGGTGACTACAGCCTGTTCGCCCACCTGGAGACCGTCTATCTCGGCGTGCTGGCCCGGCGGACGCTCATCATGCGCAACGTCGCCGAGGTCGTGCAGGCGGCGCGCGGCAAGCAGATCTTCTACTTCCCGGCCCGCCACGACCACTGGCTGGTGCAGACCGGCGACGGCTGGAGTGCTCATGTGGCGGGCGCCATCGGGGTCTCCACCGACGCGCAGGCGTCCTGGTGGGGCGGCCGCGGGATCGGCACCGTTCCGCATGGGCTGATCGCCGCCTACGGCGGGGACACCGTGGACGCGGCGCGGGCGTTCGCCCGCCGGTTCGCCGACCAGATGAACGTCACCGTGCTGGTCGACTGGGCCAACGACTCCGTGCGCACCGCGCTCGAGGTGGCCGAGGCGCTGGGGGACGAGCTGTGGGGCGTCCGGCTCGACACCTCGGAGAACCTGGTCGACCGCGGGCTGCTCGACGAGCTCGGCGACTTCCGGCCCACCGGCGTCAATCCGCGGCTGGTCGAGAAGGTCCGCGGCGCGCTCGATCAGGCCGGGTACGAGCGCGTGCGGATCGTGGCCAGCGGCGGCTTCACCGCCGAGCGAATCGCCGAGTTCGAAGCGGCAGAGGTTCCGGTCGACGCCTACGGCGTCGGCTCCTCGCTGATCCGGGGCGAACGACTTCACCGCCGACATCGTGCTCGTCGATGGGCGCCCCTGTGCCAAAGCCGGCCGGCGGCAGCGACCGAACGACCGTCTAGAGAGGGTTGAGTGAACCGCTCGGCGCGTCGACACTACGGGAGCCGATGACGATCCAGGCCAACTTCCTCTGGGAGCCGGACGTGCAGACGTTCATGCTCCACTGGCTGCCGATCCTGTTCATGGGACTGCTCGCGGTCTCGGTGCTGTGGCTGCTGCGCTACATGCCGAAGACCAAGCCGGTGGAGATCAAGCCCGAGGCTTCCCCGTCGATCAGCTGGAGCGATATCGCCGGGGCCGACGAGGCCAAGGAGGAGCTGCGGGAGATCGTCGAGTATCTGCGCGATCCCAAGCGCTTCCGCGCGCTCGGCGCCAAGGTGCCGAAGGGCGTTCTGCTCCACGGACCGCCCGGCACCGGCAAGACGCTGCTGGCCAAGGCGGTCGCGCACGAGTCCGGCGCCACGTTCTACTCCCAGTCGGCTGCCTCGTTCGTCGAGATGTTCGCCGGGCTCGGGGCTGCCCGCATCCGTCGCCTGTTCCGGATCGCCCGCAAGCACGCCCCGGCGATCGTGTTCATCGACGAGCTCGACGCGGTCGGCGGCCATCGGGGCATGGACATCAGCGGCGAGCGCGACCAGACGCTCAATCAGCTGCTGGTCGAGATGGACGGGTTCAGCGCCCGCAAGGACGTGGTGGTCATCGCTGCCTCCAACCTGCTCGAGAAGCTCGACCAGGCATTGCTGCGACCGGGGCGGTTCGACCGCCAGATCTTCGTCACCCCGCCGGACGTGGGCGGTCGCGAGCGGATCCTCGCCGTGCACTCGCGGGGTAAGCCGCTGGCCGATGACGTCGACCTCAAGCTGCTGGCCCGGCAGACCGCCGGACTGTCCGGCGCCGACCTGGCGAACATCTGCAACGAGGCGGCGATCTTCGCCGCGCGCCGCCACGCCAACCGGGTGGCCATGACCGATTTCGACGCGGCCCTCGAGCGGGTGGTGGCCGGCATGCAGTCGCGTCGCACGCTGACCGAGCACGAGAAGCGCGTCGTCGCCTACCACGAGGCGGGCCACGCCGTGTGTGGCGAGCTCCTGGCCTCGGTCGACCGCGTGCACCGGATCTCGATCGTCCCCCGCGGCCAGGCGCTCGGCTACACGCTCAACCTCCCGGAGGAGGATCGCTACCTGAAGACCCGCGAGGAGCTGATCGACTTCATGACGATGCTCCTCGGCGGCCGGGCCGCCGAGCAGCTCGTGTTCGACTCGATCACCACCGGCGCGTCCGACGACCTCAGGCGGGTGGCCGACATCGCACGCTCGATGGTGTTCGAGTATGCGATGGGCACCGCCAGCGGAACGCTGCGGATCGCCGATGACGGAGCGGCCGAGGCGACCCGCCGGGTCCGCGACCAGGAGGTGCGCGAGCTGGCCGACGAGGCGTTTCGCCATGCCCTGGCCATCCTCGACGCCCACCGCCCTCAGCTCGACGGGCTCGCCCGGCGGCTGCTGGAGAACGAGGTGCTCGAGCGCGAGGACATCGACGAGGTGATGGCCGGCGTGCCGCGGGTCGGGCCGCCCCGGATCGGGCCGGCGGCGCTCGACATCGCCGCCGCCACCGCGGGAAACCCGGTGCGGCGGCCCAGCTGATCGCCTCGTGTCTATCCTCCGCGGCCGGATGCTGCGGACCATCGACCACGTGGGGATCGCCGTCGAGTCGGTCGACACGGCGCTCGTTCTGTACCACGACACGCTCCGTCTGCCGCTCGTCCACCGCGAGACGGTGACCGAGCAGGGCGTCGACGCGGCGCTGCTCGACGTCGGCGACTCGCACGTCGAGCTGCTCGAACCGCTCGCCGCCGACACCCCGGTGGGCAAGTTCATCGCCCGTCAGGGACCGGGGCTGCACCACGTCGCCTACCGGGTGGCAGACATCGACGCGGTGCTGCGGGAGCTGGCCGATGCCGGGCTGCGCCTGATCGATGAGACGCCGCGGATGGGGATCCGCGGCTCGCGGGTCGCGTTCGTGCACCCGGCCGCCACCGGCGCCGTGCTGACCGAGCTGGTCCAGCCGGCCGGAGGTCACTGAAAGCCATGGCTGCCGGCGCCCGGCCCCAGCGGGTCAGCATCGGGTTCACCGGGACCCAGGTCCTGACCGCCCGCGTCCTCCCGGAGGAGCTGACCCGCCTGCGCGGCGCCCTCGGTGCGGGGGGCTGGCACGAGTTGACGACCGAGGAGGGGACCGTGGCGCTCGACCTGGCCAAGGTCGTCTACGTGCTCGTCGACGACGAGGGCCAGCGGGTCGGCTTCGGCAGCTGAGCGCTTGAGGCCGGCCACGCTCGACCGGCGGCTGCTGCTCGCGCTGCGCACCCGGGGCCACACGCCGGCGCGCGAGCAGGCGGTGAGGGCGTTCTCTCGTCTCGGTGAGCACGGAGCGGTCTGGCTGGCCGTCGGGTTGGCCGGCGGCCGGTTCGATCCGGATCCCGCCCGGCGTCCGCGGTGGCGTCGTGGTGCGCGCCTGACCGCCGTGTCCTACGCCGTCAACCAGGTGGTCAAGTTCGTCGTCCGCCGGCACCGTCCCGCCCTCCCGCGCCTCATCTCCACCGGGTCCGATCTCAGTTTCCCCAGCGCCCACGCGACGACGGCGTTCGCCGCGGCCCGCGCGTATCGGGGCCTGCTTCCGGCGTCCCTGCGCTACGGCGGCGCCCTGGGCCTGGCGCTGAGCCGGCCGTACCTCGGGGTCCACTACCCGAGCGACATCCTGGCCGGCGCGGCACTCGGCACGGTGGTCGGCGCGTGGCGATGAAGGTCGGCATCGTCGGGCTGCCGAACGCCGGCAAGTCCTCGTTGTTCGGCGCGCTCACCGGGGTGGCGGCCGAGGCGGCGAACTATCCGTTCACCACGATTGAGCCGAACGTGGCGGTCGTGCCGGTGCGCGACGAGCGGCTCGACGCCGTGGCGGCAACCGTGCGGGCGTCCAAGGTCGTGCCGGACACGATCGAGTTCCACGACATCGCGGGGCTGGTCGCCGGCGCGCATCGCGGCGAGGGGCTCGGCAACCAGTTCCTGGCCAACATCCGTGAGACGGACGCCGTCGTCCACGTCGTGCGCGCCCACGAGGACCCCAACGTCGTCCACCCCGACGGACGGGTCGATCCGGCGCAGGACATCGAGACGATCGAGACCGAGCTGGGGCTCGCCGACCTGGAGCAGGCCGAACGGCGGCTCGATCGCGTCGTCCGCCAGGCCCGGGGCGGCGACCGCCAGGCGATCGCCGAGGAGGGGTGGCTGCGCGCGGTGATCGAGCAGCTCGCCGCCGGCCGTCCCGCCCGGATCGTCCCCCCTCCGGAGGAGGTGCGGGACGCCGCCCGGTCACTCGGCCTGCTCAGCGCCAAGCCGGTCCTGTTCGTGGCCAACGTTGCCGAGGGGGAGGAGGCCGTGCCGGCGGTCGTGGCCGCGCACGCCGCTGCGCAGGGAGCAGTGGCGGTGGCGGTCAGCGCGCGGCTCGAGTCCGAGCTCTCCGAGCTCGACGCCGAGGATGCGGCGGCGATGCGAGCCGATCTCGGGCTGAGCGAGTCCGGCCTCGCCCGCGTCGTGCGGGGGGCGTTCTCGCTGCTCGACCTCGTCGCGTTCTTCACCGCCGGCGAGGCGAAGCCGGCCCAGTCCTGGCACCTGCGTCGCGGCCGTTCGGTGTGGAGCGCGGCCGGGCTCATCCACTCGGACATCCAGCGCGGCTTCGTCCGGGCCGAGGTGGTGAACTGGCAGGCGCTCGTCGACGCCGGCGGCTACGCCGCCGCTCGGGAGCGCGCGGCGCTCCGGCTCGAGGGCCGTGATTACGCCGTCCAGGACGGTGACGTCATCACGGTCAAGTTCACGCCGTGAGTGGGTAGAGGGAGCTTCGTGCGCGGCGTCGTATTCGAATCGGTGCGCGAGCTGGCGGTCCAGACGGTGCCGGATGCCGACCTCCAGGAGACGACCGATGCGCTGCTCCGCATCACCTCGAGCGCGATCTGCGGCACCGACCTGCACATCTACGAGGGCCGCATGGGCGATCCGCAGGGGATGGTGATCGGCCACGAGCCGCTCGGCGTCGTCGAGGCGGTGGGGTCATCCGTCGTGTCGGTCAAGCCCGGCGACCGCGTGACCGTGCCGACCCACATCTGCTGCGGCTTCTGCGCCGCCTGCGTCTCGGGGCGCAGCGCCGAGTGCCTGACCAACCACCCCGGCGAGGCCGGCGCGGCGTACGGCTATCCCGGCATGGGGGACTTCCGCGGGGCGCAGGCCGAGCTCCTGCGCGTCCCGTTCGCCGACGCCAACTGCCTGCGAGTCCCCGGGGAGCCCGGCGACGGCTGGGAGGACGACTTCGTCCTGCTCGCCGACGCGTTTCCCAGCGGCTACCACGCCGCCGAGCTGGCCGGGGTGTCGGCCGGCGACAGCGTGGCCATCTTCGGGGCCGGGGCGATCGGTCTGCTGGCCGCGCTGAGCGCCCGGCTGCGCGGCGCGGCCGACGTCTACGTGGTCGACGACATCCCGGATCGGCTCGACAAGGCGGGCGAGCTCGGCTGCACGCCGATCGACTTCGCCGCCGGGGACCCGGTCGAGCAGATCCTGGAGCACCGCCGGCGGCTCCGCGGCGGACCCGCGTTCCGCGGCGAGGACCCACTCCTCGGCGTCACCTGCGGGATCGACGCCATCGGCTTCCAGGCCCGGGATCGGGAGGATCCGGCGCGCGAGCATCCGCAGTGGGTGATCGAGTCGCTCGCATCGCTGGTTGCTCCGGGGGGCGGCTCGGCATCATCGGCGTGTTCATCGACGAGGATCCGCGGGCGCCGAGCGGAGAGCTCGAGCGGGAGGGCAAGCTCGCCGTGCCGTGGGGCACGCTGTTCAAGAAGGGAGTGACGATCGGCATGGGCCGCGACCAGGACGAGCGGTACAACGGCCGCCTGCGGGACCTGATCGTGGCCGGCCGCGCCCGCCCCTCGACGATCGTCTCCCACCACCTGCCCCTGAACGACGCCCCCGACGCCTACCGGCACTTCGACGCGCGCCGGGACGGCTACCTGAAGGTCATCCTCCAGCCGTAGGACCGGCCAGGCGCTCGGCGAGCGCCCGCATGCCCAGCCGCCTCGCCGCGGCCGCGCCGGCCACCAGATCCGTTCGCCGGTCCTCCGGACGCCCGACTTCGAGCGTGCGCAGCGTGGCGATCTCCCGGAACGCTCGCAGCTCGTCGGCGTGTTCGGTCAGCGCCGCGGTGACCCGCGGCCGCTCGTGGAGCGCGTGGGCGATCGCCGCCTCCAAAGACCCGTGGCGCTGGAGCAGCTCGGCCGCCGTCTTGGCGCCGATCCCCGGCGCGCCCGGCAGCCCATCGGACGGGTCGCCGCGCAGCGCGATGAAATCGGGCACCAGCTCGGGCGCGATCCCGTAGCGCCGGCGGACCTCGGCCGGGTCGACCGCCTCGAAGTCCCGCACGCCGGACTTCAGGAACAGGACGTGGGTGTCCTCGGTCGCGCACTGGTACATGTCGCGGTCGCCGGTCAGGATCAGCGTTCGCCCGCCAGCCGTGCGCTCGACCGCGGCGTACGAGCCGAGCAGGTCGTCGGCCTCGACGCTGTCGTCGCTGGCGCACGTCCAGCCGAACCCGGCGAACAGCTCGCCGGCGCGGGCGAACTGCCAGGCCAGGTCATCCGGCGGCGCCGGCCGCTGCGCGTGGTAGCCGGGGTAGAGCGCGGTGCGGTACGGCGCCGCGTCGGGCCCGAAGCACATGACGACCGTTCGGGGCGAGCGCGTCTCGATGACGCGGAGCAGCACGTTCACCGCCCCGAGCAGCGCGTTAACCGGCCGACCGTCCGCCCCGTGGATCGTGTCCGGCAGCGCGAAGAACGAGCGGTAGAGCAGGTACGGCGCATCGACGGCGAGCAGCGGATCCACGGCCGGTCAGGCTACGCGCTCGGTGGGTAGAGTCGGGCGACCGATGGCGAAGCGCCGAGCGTCCGATGTGTTCGTCGAGTGCCTGGAGGCCGAGGGCGTCCAGTACGTGTTCGGCATCCCGGGCGAGGAGACGCTCGACCTCAACGAGTCGCTCGCTGCCTCCTCGGTCGACTTCGTGCCGGTCCGCCACGAGCAGGGCGGGGCGTACATGGCCGACGCCTACGGTCGCCTGACCGGCCGGGCCGGCGTCTGCCTCGGCACGCTCGGACCCGGCGCCACGAACCTCGTCACTGCCGTGGCTGACGCGTTCCTCGACCGCGCGCCGCTCGTTGCGCTGACCGGGCAGTCCGACCTCGAGCGGATGCACAAGGAGTCCCACCAGTACATCGACCTGATCGGGATCCTCCGCCCGGTCGTGAAGTGGAACGCTCGGGTGTCGAGCCCCGAGATCGTGCCCGAGGTCGTCCGCAAGGCGTTCAAGGTGGCCGAGTCCGAGAAGCCGGGGGCGACGCACCTCGAGCTTCCCGAAGACGTCATGGCCCGGGATCTGGAGGACGGCGTTCGCCCCCTGCCCCGCCGCGCGCCGGTGCAGCCCGAGCCCGGCGCCCGGGAGATCCAGCGCGCCGTCGAGCTGATCGATGCCGCCGAGAACCCGATCGCGCTGGCCGGCAACGGGGCCATCCGCGGCCACGCCAGCCGGGCGCTCCGCGCGTTCGCTCAGACGACCGGGATCCCGGTGGCCGAGACGTTCATGGCCAAGGGGCTGCTCGACTACCGCGACCCGTACGCGCTCGGCACCGTCGGTCTGCAGACCCGCGACTACGAGATGGCCGGCTTCGACGACGCCGACCTGGTGATCGCCATCGGCTACGACCTCGTCGAGCACGCGCCATCGCACTGGAACCCGGGCGGCGACAAGCGGATCGTGATGATCGACAGCGTCGCCGCCGAGACCGACGAGAACTTCCTGCCCGAGGTGGAGCTGATCGGCGACATCGCCTACGTCCTGGCCCGCCTGGCCGGTGGCACGCGGCGGCGGGTCGGCGAGCCGCCCGCCGAGCGGCGCCTGCGCGAGCTGGTCGGCGGCGCGCTGCACGAGGCGCGGGACGACGAGTCGTTTCCCATGCGCCCGCCGCGGGTCCTGTCCGACCTGCGCAACGCCCTCGGACCAGAGGACATGCTCGTGTCCGACGTCGGGCTCCACAAGCTGTGGATCGGACGGATGTTCCCGGCGGCCGAGCCGGGCACCGTGCTGATCGCCAACGGCCTGGCCGGGATGGGGTTCGCGCTGCCGACCGCCATCGCCGCCAAGCTCGTCCACCCCGATCGGCGGGTGGTCACGGTGTCCGGCGACGGCGGCTTCCTGATGAACTGCCAGGAGCTCGAGACCGCCGTTCGCCTGCGCACGCCGATCGTCAACGTCATCTGGGAGAACCACCAGTTCGGCTCCATCCGCTGGAAGCAGGACAACAAGTTCGGCCGGCACTTCGACGTCGACTTCACCAACCCCGACTTCGTCAAGCTCGCCGACGCGTTCGGGATGCCGGCCTGGCGCTGCGGCTCGGCCGCCGAGTTCTCGCAGCGGCTCGAGCAGGCGCTGGGGCTCGATCTGCCCTCGCTGATCGTCGTGCCGATCGACTACGCCTCGATCGACGTGGCGATCTCCGAGCACCTGGGCGCCGAGACGGTCGCCACCTGAGCCGGCGCGCTTGCCGGAGGCCGGCCATCGGGGTGCGGGGGGACGGATCGCCTGGCTGCTCACCGGGTCGACCCGGGTCGTGGTGCTCTTCCTGGCCTACCTCTGCGCATTGATCCCGCTCTACACGCTTCCGTTCACGATCATGTTCGCGGTGCTCCTGGCGCTCTTCCCGCGCACGCGTAGACACGCCGTGGGCGTGCTCGTCCTCGGCGTCCTCAGCACCGGCATCCTGGTGCTGTCCACCCGGCATTAGCCGTTCGGCCGCCAGAGCGCCACGAGCCGCTTCGGTGCCCGCACGAGCCACGCCTCGGTGACCGCCTCCTCGAGCGCCGGCAGCGTGATCGGATCGAGCCGGATGAGCACTGCGGCGAACCGGTCGAAGTGCGGGATCGTGAAGTAGACCTCCGGGTCCTCCTCGATCAGCAGCCGCCTGGCCAACTCGTGCTCCACCCGGGCGCCGAGGATCGGCCCGTCGGGCGCGGCATCCCCGAGCGCGGCCCGGTCCCCCTTGCGCAGCGGCCGCTCCCAGACGAACAGCTTGCCGCCGACCTTCCAGGCCATCTGGCCGTGCATCGTGCCCTCCTCCGCGTCCGGCAGCGCGAGCGCCAGCCGGCGGACGTCGTCCCAGGTGGCCACTCGCTGCCCGCCGGCTACTCGGTGTTGCCGCGCGCCATCTTGTGCAGGTCCATCGCCCGGTTGTAGGTGTCCTCGTCGACGCCGTGCTCCTGGGCGACGTCTCGGAGCATCCGGCCGGACTTGGCCGCCTCCTGGACGATTTCGGTTCCCTTGTCGTAGCCGATGTAGGGGTTCAGCGCGGTGGCTGCCGCCAGAGTCGACTCCGCCGAGCGGCGGCAGCCCTCCTCGTTGGCCCGGATGCCCTCGACGCACTTCTCCGTCAGCGCTCGCGTCGTCGAGCTGAGCAGGCGTATGGAGTCGAGCAGGTTGCGGGCGATCAGCGGCACGCGCACGTTCAGCTCGAAGTTCCCCTGGCTGCCGGCGATCGTGATCGTCGTGTCGTTGCCGATCACCTGCGCGCTGACCTGGAGGACGACCTCGGGGATGACCGGATTGACCTTGCCCGGCATGATCGATGACCCCTTCTGGAGCTCGGGCAGGAACAGCTCGCCGATGCCGGCGCGTGGCCCCGACCCCATGAGGGCCAGGTCGCTGGCGATCTTGGTCAGCGACACCGCGATCACCTTGAGCGCCCCGCTCAGCTCGACGAGCGCGTCGCGGTTCCCCTGCGCCTCGAACGGGTCCTCCGGCGCTCGGATGTCGAGGCCGCTCGTCTCGTTCAGCCGCTCGCGCACCCGGATGGCGAACTCCTTGTGGGTGTTCAGTCCGGTTCCCGTGGCGGTCCCGCCGAGCGGGATCTGGGCCACCTGCGGCAGCGCCCCTCGCACTCGCTTGGCGCCGAGCCGGATCTGGGCCGCGTACCCGGAGAACTCCTGCCCGAGCGTCACCGGCACCGCGTCCATCAGATGGGTGCGGCCGGACTTGACGACGTCCTGGAACTCCTTCGCCTTGGCGGCGAACGCGGCCTCGAGCGCCTCGAGGGCCGGCAGCAGCTCGTTCGTCGCCGTGTCGAGCGCCGCGAGGTGCACGGCGGACGGGAACACGTCGTTGGACGACTGGCCCATGTTGGCGTGGTCGTTGGGGTGGGCGCCGTCGCCGGCCAGGGTGGCGATCACCTCGTTGGCGTTCGTGTTCGACGAGGTGCCGGACCCGGTCTGGAAGACGTCGATCGGGAATTGGTCGTCGAACTCGCCGGCCGCCACGCGGTCGGCCGCGCCGGCGATCCGCTCGGCCAGATCGGCGTCGAGCAGGCCGAGCTCCGCGTTGACGCGCGCAGCCGCCGCCTTGATCGCGCCGAGCCAGCGGATGACCGGCACCGGCACCCGCTCCCCGGAGATGGGGAAGTTCCCGACCGCCTTGGTGGTCTCGCCACCCCACAGCTGCTCCTGCTGGCCAACGCTCATGTGCGGCTCCTTTGTCGTTCTCTGGCGCCCGATCGAGGCTACCGCTCAGCCGCAGAACGAGATGAGCTCCCGGGCCAGCCCGACCGGATCGTCGTACGCGAGCAGGAAGCCGGTGCCGGGCAGCGTGCGCAGCTGGGCGTCCGGCAGGAGGTCGAGTGCCTCCTGCGCGGTGCTGATGGGGTAGTTCGGATCTCCCTCGGTCCACAGCAGCAGCACCGGCACGGTCAGCTTCGGGAGCTCGTCGAGCAGGTGACGCTGGGGCCCGACCGGCCAGTGGCGCGCGAATTTCGCCCACGCGCGAGCCCGGTTGCCGTTGCCGGCCACATCGGAGAAGGCGTGGCGGACGAGGTCACGCGCCGCCGGGTTGTGCTGGACCGAGAGCCGCTCGCCGAAGGACGGGCGGAACACGGCCGCCGCGCCGTAGGCCAGCAGCCGGTCGAGCCCCGGCAGCGCCGCCGCCCGGCAGGCCAGCCGCCAGGCGACCCGCCCGTCTCCGATCTGCTCACGCCGGTGCATCCGGTTCGGGGTCAGCACGAGCCGGGCCGGCACGAGCGTGCCGGCGCAGCACGCGCGCAGGGCGAGCTCGGCCCCGAGCTCGTGACCGGCCACCCGCGGTCGCGGGCCGGCCACCTCGCTGCAGAAGCCGCTCAGCACCTCGGTCAGCCACTCCGGGCTGTAGGAATGATGCGGCCGGTCCTCGGAGTCCCCGTGCAGCGGCAGGTCCGGGAGGATCACCCGAAAGCGGCGGGAGAGGGGCTCCACCACCGGGGCCCATTCTCGGTGCGAGAGCCCGATCGAGTGCAGCAGCACGAGGGGCGGCCCGGTACCGGTCTCCCGATAGGCCACCCGCGCGCCGTCGGCGTGGTGGTAGAGCCGGAGGCGCATCGGGGCGCATCCTCGCACCCCAGGTTTCCCTTCGCGGCCCTCGAACCTGTGCAAAACCTGTGCGGGGCGCCCCAATGCTCCTCATGGGGAGTGAGATCTCTCCCATGCGACAGATCCAGGCCAGTCCACTCGGGCTTTCGACCTCCCAGGCCGCAGAGGCCCTCGGGGTCTCGCTCGGCACGATTCGCCGTTGGTCGGACATGGGGTACCTCGAGTCCTATCGCACGCCGGGCGGCCAGCGCCGCTTCAGTCTCGAGCAGATCGAGCAGTTCGTCGACTCGCTCCAGACCGGGCGTTCACGACGGTCGGACTCGACCATCCCCTCGCCGGTCGAGCCCCTGCTCGAACCGGCGGAGCACCGGCTAGCGAGCTGATTGACGGAGAGGCGCGGCCGGACCGGCGGCCGCCTCTCCGATACGCCGCTCTATCCCCAGCTCCGCGTCGAAGTCGGCGCGGTCGGCGTGCCGGTAGCTGAGGCCCTCCCCGCCCAGCAGCGTCGCCAGGATCTCGATGTAGCGCGCCTCGAGCTGGCTGCCCGCCACCCGCCGCAGCTCGCGCAGCGCCTCGAACGAGCTCATCGGAGTGCGGTAGGTGTCGCTGGCGGTGAGCGTGTCGTACACCTCGGCGACGGCCACGATCTTCGCGATCTCCGGAATCGCCTCGCCCCGCAGCCCGTGGGGGTAGCCCATCCCGTCGATCCGCTCGTGGTGCGCGAGCACGATCTCCGCCACCGGCCCGTACATCCCGAGGTCCCGGAGCAGGTCGGCGCCGAGCTCGGGATGGCGCTGGATCGCCGCCCAGTCCTCGTCGGTCAACTCGCGTCCCCGCTCCGCCACCCGGTCTGACAGCGCGAAGCGGCCGATGTCGTGCAGCAGCCCGGCGGTGTGCGCCAGCTCACACTCCCGCTCGTTCAGTCCGGCCGCCCCCGCGATGTCGCGCGCAAACCCGGCAACCGCCGCCGCGTGCCGCGCCGCGTGCCGGTCGCGCACGTCGAGCGAGCGCATCAACCCGCCGAGCACGCCCCAGGACAGCGCGGCGTACTGCTGCGCCCGCTCCCGGGACTGTTCGAGCAGCTGCGCCATGTAGCTGAACGCGAACACCGCCACGAGGGCAAACGCGACCCCCGCGATCCCGACCTCGTAGTACAGGCCGGCGGTCATCAGCGCCAGTGCGATCGTGATCGCCTGCGTGGGGAGGTAGGCGAGGAAGACGCGCGGGGTGAGGGACCACTGCCCGGTGTACAACCGCGTGAATAGCGCGATCAAGCCGAAGTTGAGACAGAGTAGGACCCCCCCGGCCAGCCCCATGGCGACATAGAAGCTGCCACTGCCGCCAGAGGCCGGATCCAGGACCCGAAGCGAGTGGCCGCGCACATCGCCGGCGCGATCGCGGCCAGCGGGTTGGTGCTGACGGTCCGGAGGGGGTCCGCATCGTGCCGCGGCGACGATCCCTCCGCCGGTCAGCCGCCAGCAGGGCCGCAATGGTCAGGACCCATCGACGAGCAGTCCCGAGCAGAATCACGAGGAAGGAGCCCGGAGACCGACGAACTTCTGCTGTTGAGGACGACCGTCAATCCAGCGAGCAAGGCGGCCGCAAAGAGAAGCCCAACGAGCGCCGGCGGAGTGTTCACGCTGGTGGTCTCGCTGCGAGCGATGGCGAAAACCAGAGAGCCCAACGTCGATACAGGCCGCAGCCGATAGGCACATACACGCTGGCCTGCGGCGAGCGCCGCGTCATCCATGCCAAAAGGTACTGCTAGCAGCGGCTTTCAGGAAGATCGGTCTAGCGGTTGTTGCGCCAGGACATGCTGCTCTCCTTTCTGTCTCGGGTGATCGCTCCGCCCAGCAAGCCCGCCGGCGATCCGGCAGAGCTTCAACTACCTAGAAAACGGTGCAGGTTTTGCACAAGTTGCAGGGCTTTACTTGTGCAAATCTACCCACTTAAGCCGTAGCTCGCAACGTCCGATACGACGTTGCAGGGCACAATGCGCTTTCTGAAGACGAGCGAGGCAGCGACGCTGCTGAACGTGAGCCCGAACACGCTGCGGGCGTGGGAGCGGCGATTCGGCTTTCCCAAGCCGCAGCGTTCGCCCGGCCAGCACCGCCTCTACACCTACGGAGAGGTGGCCGGCCTGCGGGACGCGCTGCAGGACGGGCTGTCGATTTCATCCGCGGTTTCGCGGGCGCGGGAGGGACTGGCGTCGGATGGCAACACGCTGGCCGGCGCGCTCAGCGCGTTCGAGCGCGAGCGGGCGGAGATGGCGATCGAGGCGACGCTCTCGCTGCGCTCGGTCGAGCGAACGGTGGAGGAGGTCCTGCTGCCCACGCTCGACGGCATCGTCAGGCGATACGGCACCGACTCCGCCGCCTGGGCGTTCGCCGCCCGCTGGGGCTCGGAATGGCTGCGCCGCGCGCAGCGTCTGGCGCCCCCGCCGGTGCGCCCCGGCGCGATCGTCGTCGGCGACGCGTCGCGCGACGAGCTCGATCCCGACGCCGTCCACATCCGGGCGCTCGAGCTGCTCTGCGTGCGCGCCGGCATCCGCGTGCTCGGTCTCTCCGCCCGCGGGTTCGTCGGTGTCGGCGAGGCGGTCGCGGTCCACAGCCCCGATCTCGCCGTGCTCGCCGGCGGCCATCTCGACGACGACGACGTCGCCCGCTGGGCGTATGCCGTGCGCCTGGCCGCCGGGGCACTGCCGGTGGTCATCTTCCGCCGTGGTGAGACGCGCGGCGGCAGCCGCGGAGCCGACCGCTCGCAGCTGCCCCCCAGCGCCGCGGAGGCGCAGCGGCGGATCCTCGAGCTGACCGAGGCGGCACGGAATGGCGGCACCGATCGCCGCTCCGGCGAGGCCCGTGTCCTCGCCCGCCAGGCCAGCTGAGCCGTCGCCGCCGCAGCGAGGACTCCTGCGGTTGCAGGCGCCGATGCAGCGTGCAGCTCCCGTTGCGAACGTTGCTCCGATCGCCCGGGTGCTCGATAACTCCCGGCACATGTCAGGAATCCGCACCAACGCCGCGGCCGGGATGCTCGGGGTCAGCCCCAACACCCTGCGCAGCTGGGAGCGCCGCTACGGCTTCCCGCGCCCCCAGCGCTCGCCGGGCGGCCACCGCCAGTACGCGCTGACCGAGATCGAAGCGCTGAAGCAGACGCTGACCGAGACGCAGAACGTCTCCTCCGCCGTCTCGCTCGCTTGCGAGCGGGGCGAGGGCCCGGCGTCGCCGGCCCGGCTGGCCGGAGCGTTCACCGGCTTCGACGAGGAGGCGGCGAACCGGATGCTCGAGGAAAGCCTCATCGTGCGCTCGCTCGAGCGGACGGTCGGAGAGGTCCTGCTCCCCGCCCTGGCCGCGCTGCCGGCCGGGCCGGAGTACGAGTTCGCCTGGCGGCACGCCACCGGCTGGATGGCGGCGATGCGGCGCCTCGCCGGTCCCGCCACCCGCCGAGAGGCCATCCTCCTGCTCGACGGAGGCGTGCCGTGCGACCTCGACGCGCTCCACGCCCAGGCGCTCGAGCTCGTGCTCCGCCGCGCCGGCGTGCGTTCGCTGACGCTGACGCCGGCCATCGAGGTCGAGCGTCTGGGCCGGGCTCTGCGCGCGCTGCGCCCGACCGCGGTCGTCCTGTCCGGCGGGCGTACGTCGCTCGAGGACCTCGGGCGGTTGGTGTACGCCGTGCGGCGCACGGTGCCCGACATCACCGTGTTCGACTTCCGCGGCGCCGTCCCCGATACCGGGGCGAGCACGGTCTGCCGCCTCGGCGATGCGCCGTTGCCGGCGTGCGACCTGCTGCTCGGCTGGCTCGAGCGGCGCGTATCTCCGGTGCTCAGCCCGTACGCCGCCCCGTCACCAGTGCCAGTCCCGGCAGCTGCGGCAGCCGCCGCACGCTGAGCCCGCCGAACCCCGTCTGGCCCAGCCACTCCCCGACCTCGTCGGTCGAGTACGTGTCGGCGCCGGAGGTGAGGTGGAAGAACAGCCCCAGCAGCGCGCCGGAGTCCGGAGGCCGGCCGGGCGGCCGGGTGTAGAGGTCGAGCACCACGAGCGGAGCCTCGGGAGCCAGGGTCGCGCCGATGCGGGCGAACAGCGCCTGGATCTGCTCCGGCGACAGGTGGTGGATGATGTTGAAGCAGAGGGCGCCGTCGTGCGGCCCGCCGAGCTCGGTGGTGAACATGTCGCCCTCCACGTGCCGGACACGGTCGCTCATGCCGGCGCTCGCCACGATCTCCCGGCCGATCGCCGCGCTCCCGGGCAGGTCGACCACCGTCGAGACGAGCTGTGGATGGCGGCGGCAGAGCCCCATCGAGAATTCCCCGTGGGCGCCCGCGACATCGAGTAGAGAGCGGGCGGGCTCGCGGAGTCGGATCGCCTTGGCCACCGCGCCGCTGGACAGCCGCGCCAGCTCGTACTGACCGGTGATGTAGGAGCGCCAGTACGGGTCGCCGGGCGGCTTGTCGTGCAGCTGAACCGCCTGTCCGTCCCGCAGCAGCGCCTCGAGCCCGGCCCACCACGACCAGTAGTGCCAGTTGTCGGCCAGGAAACCGCCCAGGTAGGCCGGGGACTGCGGGTCAAGCCACTTGCGCGCCCGTCGGTGCAGGGCGTAGCGCTCACCGTGCAGCGTCAGCACGTCGGCCGAGACCAGGACATCGAGCACGAGCTTCGTTCCCGCCAACTGCAACCCGCAGCGCTCCACCAGCTCGGAGGCCGACGCGTCGCCGGGGGCCAGGGCCGTGAACAGGCCCGTTCGCTCGGCGACCTGGACAGCCCGAGCGAGGACCATGCCGAACATCGAGTAGCCGATCGGCTCGGGGACCTGGTTGAGCAGCCCGCCGACCCGCTCGACCGCCCCGTCGTAGGAGACGCTCAGTCGCACGGCGCAACGCTATGGCGCCTGCGGAGCCGGTGCAAGGTGCCGACCTAGAATCGGCCGCCATGGCCTGGCCCCACCGCCCCGTCGATTCCCGTGCCGACTTTCCCGCACTGGAGGAGGCCGTGCTCGAGCGCTGGCGCGAGCGCGACGTCTTCCGCCAATCCCTGCGTCGGCGCGAGGGGGCGCCCCGCTGGGTGTTCTACGAGGGGCCGCCCACCGCCAACGGCGCGCCAGGCTCCCACCACGTCCTCGCCCGGGTGTTCAAGGACATCTTTCCCCGCTATCAGACGATGCGGGGCCGCCTGGTCGAGCGAAAGGGGGGTTGGGATTGCCATGGCCTCCCGGTTGAGCTGGCGGTGGAGGCCGAGCTCGGCTTCACGTCCAAGGACGACATCGAGCGATACGGCATCGCCGAGTTCAACGCCCGCTGCCGGGCCAAGGTGCAGAGTCACGTCGCGGACTGGAACCGGCTGACCGAGCGAATCGGCTTCTGGATCGACCTCGACGATGCGTACCGCACGCTCGACGACGAGTACATCGAGTCCGTCTGGTGGGCGCTCAAGGAGATCCACGCCAAGGGCCTCCTGTTCGAGCGGCTCAAGGTCGTGCCGTACTGCACGCGGGACGGCACCACGCTGTCGAGTCACGAGCTCGGTCAGCCGGGGGCCTACCGGGACGTCGAGGACCCCTCGGTCTACGTCCGCTTCCCGGTGCGGGAGCCCGCGGGCCGTGCGGCTTCGGCCGGCGACAGCCTGCTGGTGTGGACGACGACGCCGTGGACGCTCGTCTCCAACGCCGCGGTGGCGGTCGACCCCGACCTGACTTACGTCCGTGCCCGGACGGGGGGTGAGGTGCTCATCCTCGCCGAGGCGCTCGTCGAGCGCGTGCTCGGTCAGGGCGCCGAGATCCTCGGCCGTTTTCCGGGTCGCGAGCTCGAAGGCGTGCCCTACGAGCCGCCGTTCCCGTTCATCCCCGCCGAGGCGTACGGCGACCGGGCGCACACCGTGCTGATCGCCGATTTCGTCACCGCGACCGACGGCACCGGCCTCGTCCACACGGCGATCGCGTTCGGCGAGGACGACTTCCGGCTCGGCCAGCAGTACGGCCTGGCCGCCGTCAACCCGGTGCGGCTCGACGGAACCTACGACGAGCGGATCGGTCCCTACGCCGGTCGCTGGGTCAAGGCCGCCGACCCCGACCTGGTCGAGGACCTGCGCGCTCGCGGCCGGCTGCTTCGCGCCGAGACGTACCTCCACGCCTACCCGCACTGCTGGCGCTGCGGGACACCGCTGCTCTACTACGCCAAGCCGTCGTGGTACATCGCGACGAGCCAGATCAAGGACCGGCTCCTGGCGGCCAACGAGACCGTCACCTGGCACCCGGACCACGTCAAGCACGGACGGTTCGGTCACTGGCTGGAGAACAACGTCGACTGGGCGCTCTCTCGCGAGCGCTACTGGGGAACGCCGCTACCGGTATGGCGCTGCGCCGCCGGTCACGTCCACGTGATCGGTTCCCTGGCCGAGCTGCGGGAGCGCTCCGGCGTCGAGCTGAGCGACCCGCACCGCCCCTTCGTCGACGACATCGAGTTCCCGTGCCCCGAGTGCGAGGCGCCGATGCACCGGGTGCCGGAGGTGATCGACGTGTGGTTCGACTCGGGTTCGATGCCGTTCGCCCAGTACCACGCGCCGCAGCACGGGGAGGCCGAGTTCGAGGCGCATTTCCCGGCCGACTTCATCTGCGAGGCGCTCGACCAGACCCGTGGCTGGTTCTACTCGTTGCTCGCGGTCTCGACGCTGCTGTTCGACCGCGCCTCGTACCGCGACGTCGTCTGCCTCGGTCTCGTGCTCGACGAGCGGGGCGAGAAGCAGTCGAAGTCGAAGGGGAACGTCGTCGATCCCTGGCAGGTCATCGACCGGTTCGGCGCCGACGCGCTGCGTTGGTACTTCTTCACCTCGAAGTACCCGTGGGACGGCTACCGCTTCTCGCTGGAGACGATCGGCGAGTCGGTCCGGCAGTTCCTGCTTCAGCTGTGGAACACATACGGGTTCTACGTGCTGTACGCCGGCGCCAACGACGTGCCGCCGCCGGTCGACAAACCGGAGGGCGGGTTCACCGACCTCGATCATTGGGTCGTCTCACGGCTGCGCGCCACGATCCAGGCGGTCGTAGAGGGACTGGATGCGTTCGACGCCACCGGGGCCGGCCGGGCAATCGCCGAGTATGTGGATGAGCTGTCCAACTGGTACGTCCGCCGGTCCCGGCGGCGGTTCTGGGAGGGCGATCCAGCCGCGTTCGCGACGCTCCACCACTGCTTGACGAACGTCGCGCGGCTGCTCGCCCCGTTCATCCCCTTCCTCGCCGATGAGATCTACGACAACCTCGATGGCTCAGAGGCGAGCGTCCACCTGACCGACTTCCCCGAGCCCCGCGAGCGGGACCGGGAGCTCGAAGCCGCCATGGCCACCGCACGGGAGACCGTCCGCCTCGGGCTCGCCGCCCGCGCCCAGGTGCAGCTCAAGGTCCGCCAGCCGCTGCGCGCCGCGATCGTCGTCGCCACCGGCGCCGAACGGGCGGCGATCGAACGCCTGGCCGACGTCGTGCGCGAGGAGCTGAACGTCCGCACCCTGCGCTTCGTCTCCGAGGCCGACGAGCTGGGCGAGGTCGAGGTCAAGCCGAACTACCGCACGCTCGGTCCCCGCTTTGGCCGCGAGATGCCGACGGTCGCCGCCGCCGTGGCGGGTCTCGATCCGGTCCATGTCGGCGCCGCCCTGCGCGACGGCCGACCGGTGGCGATCAGCATCGGCGGCCACGACCACGAGCTCGGCGCTGAGGACCTGCTCGGGACGATGAAGCCGCTGGCCGGCTACCAGGTGGAGCGGGAGGGCTCGCACGCGGTGGCGCTGGAGCTGGAGCTCGACGACGACCTCCGGGCCGAGGGTTGGGCGCGGGAGATCGTCCACGCGGTGCAGACCCAGCGCCGGGACGCCGGCCTCGAGATCACCGACCGGATCGCGCTCACCCTCGACGGGGACGCCCCCCTGCTCGATGCCGCCCGCGCCCACCAGCCGTACATCGCGGGAGAGACCCTCTCCACGTCCGTCGATTACGAGGACCTCGACGGCCTGGCGCCGCTCAGCCTCGATGGGATGGCCCTGCGGGTGGCGGTCGCCCTCGCGCCCGACGTGTAGGACCCTCGCCTCAACCGGCTCGGCGGACGCTCGCTCGCGCCCGCCGAGCCAGAGCGGTCAGGGGGCGCGTCAGCCGCTGCTCGATGTCGGCTGGGGCAGCGGCGTCAACGGGTTGCCGGGGGTGATCGACCCGCAGCCGTTGGCCGGGCTCAGTCCGGCGTAGCGCGCGTTCAGGAACGCCGCCGCCTGCGTCTCGAAGGGCGCCGCCGCCTCGTCGTGGTCGAGCCCGTCGTAGATGTTGAACTGCACCGAGTCGCCGCGCCCGCAGTACTCGTAGGCGAGCTCCTGCACGTCCTTCGCGATCATCACCCCGTCGCCGGTCCCGTCGGAGTCGCCGACGCCCATGAGCAGCGGCTCGCGCGGCGTCGCGGCGCGGCCCATGATCGAGTCGTTGAACATCCGCACGAAGATCGGGACCTGGTCGTAGTTCTGGTACTGGGGCTTGAGCAGCTGGGCGAACGTCAGGCCGGGATCGGCACTGGGGTCCAGGCAGCCGGTCTCGGTCTGGGCGGCGATCTGCTGGCCGTACGCGCTGAGGTACTGGTTGGGATTGAGGTGGTAGGCGCGCAGCAGGCCGATGCCGACGGCCGGGATCGCTCCCGCCCAGCTCGAGCTGCCGTCGATGTAGTTCAGGTTGTGGGCGAAGTCGGCGGGGATACCCGCCGCGGCGACGCCGATGAGATCGAGCGCCGGTGCGTAGGTGGGCTGCTCCTCGGCGGCCCACATGCTGGCGATCGACCCACCGGAGTAGCCGATCAGCCCGACCGGCGTGGCGTTGCCCGGTAGGCCGAGCACGAACTCGGCGGCGCGGATCGCGTCGAGCGTCCCGTACCCCTCCTCCCGCCCCGCTCCGAAGTCGTCCGTCGAACCTTCGTAGTCGGAGGTCACCACCGTGTAGCCCTGGGCCACGTAGCCGAGCAACACGGTGCCGTCGACGTCAGCGTCCTCGTTGCTGTACTCGCCGCCCTGCAACGTGTACGACGGCCGGCAGGTGCTCGCGATCCCGTCGTAGAACGTCTGGTAGGAGAGGAGCTTCGGCGTGCCGAGATTGGCTGTGGGCCGGACGATCGTTGCCACCGTCGCATCAGGCTGGCCCAGCTGGTTGGTGGTGCGGTACAGGACCTGGGTGGCGGTCGCCGTGGGGAGCACGCCGAGTGCGTCGATGGTCACCGTCCGGGTTCGCAGCACCGTCCCCGGCGCCACCTTTTGCAGTGAGCCCGACCAGCTGTAGAACGGGTCGCCGGCCGGCGGCGTCGCCGCGCCGGCCGCCGCGGCGGTGCTCAGTCCGGCAGCGGCCACTGCGCAGGTGGCCAGAAACACGGTCATCTTGGACAGCCGGAGCCCGGTGCGGCGGCGATTCACGGTGCTGCTCTCCTCTCGTTCGGGTGTCGGCCGCGAGGGCCTACGTCCTGTAGGTTGCATAGCGTAGGTAACACCGTGTAACCTGTCAAGGGCACATGCTCGACCAACGCCACCAGAACGAGCGGGGCGCCGCGCCCACCGTCGGCGGCCACCGGAAGGGACGGGTCCCGCGCGAGGTGCGCATGCAGCAGATCCTCGACATCGCCGAGGAGCTGTTCCTCACCAAGGGCTACGACCACGCGTCGATCGAGGACATCTGCCGCCTGGCCGACATCAGCCGCCCGATCGTCTACAGCCAGGTGGGGAACAAGGCGGCGATCTACCTCGCCTGTGTGCGCCGCGCGCGGCGTACGCTTGAGCAGGGCCTGGCCGCTGCCGCGACCAGCAGCACCGACCCCCAGGACCAGTTGGCGGGGGCCGCCGACGCGTATCTGCGGATCCTCGAGGAGGACCCCCGCCGCTGGGAGCTCCTGTATGGGAAGACCGGCGTGATCGGCGAGCTCTCAGACCAGGTCGCGAGCGAACGCCAGCGCACCGTCCAGACGATCGCTGCCCTGTTGCAGAGCTACGCACCCGACGCCGAGCCCGACTGGTTGCAAGCCTGCGCCTACCTCATCTCGGGGGCCGGCGAGCAGCTCGGCCGCTGGTGGCTGGCCAACCGGCACATCCCACGTCGCGCTGCCGCCCAGTTCTACGCCGACTTCGCCTGGACCGGTGCGCGCGACCTCGCGCGGATGACAGCGGCGGCAAACTGATCCCGCCCCGCGCGGGCGGCGCGGGCGCCTACGCCAGCGCGGGCTCCAGCTCCGCCTCGAGCCGCGCCTTGGGATAGGCGCCGATCACCGTCTTGGCCGGCTGACCGTGGCGGAACAGGATGAGCGTCGGGATCGACATCACGTTGTACTGGATGGCCGTCTGCTGGTTCTCGTCGGTGTTCAGCTTGACCACCTTGAGCGCGCCCTCGCGCTCCTGGGCGAGCTCCTCGACCACCGGCGCGACGCGGCGGCAGGGGCCGCACCACGGGGCCCAGAAGTCGACGAGCACGGGGGTCTCGGCCTCCAGAACCTCGGCTTGGAAGTTGCTGTCGGTGACTTCGGCGACGGTGCCAGCCATGTGGGCGCTCCTCGGATGCGGTCGGCGTTTGCTTCAGAAAGTATAGCGAGGCGACGCGGACGTATCTTGGACGTTCCCGTCATGGCCGACCCGACGAACAGCGAGATCGCCGTCGCGCTCGACGAGCTCGGCGACCTGTACGAGCTCGACGGGGCGATCATCCACCGCATCGTCGCCTACCGCAACGCCGCCAAGGCGGTGCGTGACGCACCCGTGTCGGTCGTGGCGCTGGCGCGCGAGGGGCGGGCGACCGAGTTGCCCGGGATCGGCGGGACGATCCAGGAGAAGGTGCTGGCGCTGGCCGACACCGGCCGGATCCCGGCTGCCGAGAGGCTTCGTGCCCGCTTCCCGCCGGGCCTGATCGAGATGACGCGGCTGCCCGGCCTGGGGCCCAAGCGGGCCCGCCGCCTGTTCGAGGAGCTCGGCGTCGACTCGCTGACTGCCCTGCGCGCGGCGGCCACGGAACAGCGCATCCGCACGCTGAAGGGGTTCGGCCCCAAGGCCGAGGAGGCGCTGCTCGCGGCGGCCAGCGTCGAGCACGCCGGGGAGCGGCGGGAGCGCGTCGTGCTCAGCCGGGCGCTCGCGGCGGGTGAGCCGCTCGTGGCGGCGCTCCGGGCCCACCCCGCCGCCGAGCGGGTCGAGCTCGGCGGCTCGGCTCGGCGGATGGCCGACAGCGTCAAGGACCTCGACGTGATCGCCACCGCGCACGACCCGCTCGCGCTGGCCGAGGCGGCCGCCGGGCTCGACCTCGTCGAGCAGGCCGGCACCCCGACCGCGGCCGGGCTGCGGCTGCGCACCCACACCGGGCTGCCCGTCGACCTGAAGATCGTCGCTCCCGACCAGTTCGGCAACCTGCTCCAGCACTTCACCGGCTCCAAGGAGCACAACATGGCGTTGCGCGACGCCGCCGTGCGCCGCGGGCTGCACGTCTCGGAGTACGGCGTCTCCGACGACGCCACCGGCGAGACCCACCGCTGCGCTACCGAGGCCGAGGTGTACGCCCGCCTCGGGCTGGCCTACGTCGAGCCGGAGCTGCGCGAGAACCGGGGTGAGCTGGAGGCGGCGGCCTCGGGCGTGCTGCCGGCGCTCGTCACCGTGGACGACCTGCAGGGCGATCTCCACTGCCACACCACGACCTCGGACGGCACCGCCACCATCGCCGAGATGGGTCGGGCGGCCCGGGAGGCCGGCTACGCCTACCTGGCGATCACCGACCACTCGACGAGCGTCGGCGCCCCCGGGCCCCTGGCAGGCGATCAGCTGCGCCGCCACGTCGAGGCGATCCGCGCCACCGACATCGAGGGGCTGACGCTGCTCGCCGGGTCGGAGGTGAACATCCTGCCCGACGGCTCGCTCGACTACGACGACGACACCCTGGCCTCGCTCGACTGGGCGATCGCGTCCGTCCACTCCTCGTTCCGGATGCCGGCCGCGGCGATGACCGCCCGGATCATCCGAGCCATCGAGCACCCGTACGTCGACGCCATCGGCCATCTGTCGGGGCGGAAGATCGAGCGCCGGCCGCCGTACGAGTTCGACGCCGACGCGGTGATCGCCGCCGCGGCGCGTAACGGCACGATGCTCGAAATCAACGCCAGCCCCGACCGCCGGGACCTGAACGAGGTCCACGCGCGGGCGGCGGCCGCCGCCGGCGTACGCATCCTCGTCAATTGCGATGCCCACCGCACGGGCGGCTTCGAGGTAGCCCGCTACGGCATCGCCACCGCCCGCCGCGCGTGGCTCACCGCCGCCGACGTGGCCAACACGCTGCCGTGGCCGCAGTTCGCCCCGCTCCGCAAGCGGGCCGGGTCACCGGCGGGCTGACCCAAATCGCGGGACACCTTGTCCCGTCATTTGACCAGGCCTTTGCGCCGCGCGCTCAGCCCAGCAGCACGGGGAGCACCTGCTCGCAGAGCACCTGGTCAACCGCGGCGGGCGAGAACGGTGCCAGCAGCTCTGCCGCCCGCTGCGCATACCCCGGCAGCGGGTCGTCGAGCGCGACGCGGATCGCGCCCGCCAGGTCCTCGCCCACCAGCCGCGCGTCGAGCTGTCGGGCGAGCCGGAGCGCCGGGTACGGGCCGCCGCCGGGCGTGCTGACCAGCTGGCACCCGTCGGCCAGCGCCTCGAGCTGCGCGGTCCCGTAGTCCTCGAAGCGCGGCGCGGCGAGAAACGCCCGCGCCCGCCGGACGAGCCCCCGGTACTCGTCGCGCGCCAGCCGCCCGACCCAGCGGATCCCGGGTTCGTCGGGCCCCGACCCGCCGGCGACCAGGAGCGTCTCGTCCTCCCGCCGCGCGCGTTGCCACGCGTCGAGCACCACGGAGGTCCGCTTCTTCGCCGGGTCACCCACGTAGGTGATCGCCGCCACGTCCCGCACCTGACCCGGCGGGCCCGACGCGGCCACCGGTACCGGCACCACGACCGCATCGGGCAGCACCCCGGGGCTCATCGCCATCACCAGCGGCGCCGTGACCAGCCGCCGCCGCTCCACCGGCCGCTGCCACAGCCCGTGGCGCCCCGGCCGGTTCGCGGCCGCCGGCGTGTCGAGCCAGATTGCCCCCGGTCGCGGCCACAGCAGTGCCGCGGTGACCGAGCAATAGACCAGGGGCACCCCCGCCGCCACCGAGGCCGCCGCCCGCCGCGCGGCCCGTGCCTGGACGAAGTCGGTGGCGACGAGCGTTCGCACCTGCGCGACCGGTGCCACCGGGACCAGCGCCGCCGACACCCCGCAGCGCTCGAGCGCCGCCGCCAGCTCCTGTCCGGACACGTTCCAGCCGGCGGTGCCTCCCGCCGCCACCACGTAGAGCTCGGCGCTCACGCCCGCGGCTGGGCGCCGACTTCGCTCAGCTCGAATCGGTTCGAGCGAAAGCCGGGAGTGCGCACGAGGCGGATCGGGTGCAGCGGCGAGGTCCGCTCGACGTAGAAGCGGGCTCCGTCACGCTCTTCGATCGCCGTCACCGCCGCCGACTGCCGCCGCCAGGCGAGGGCGGGGATGATGGCGAACCCGGTGGCCACCGCCGGGAGCTGGGGGAGGAGGAACGCCAGCGCCCCGGCCCCGACCGTCGAGACGAGCAGCGGCCACAGCCGGTTGAGCATGACGCGGCTGGGATGGAGCTCGGGAAGGGTCGGCTGGGTGCGGGCGCCGGCCAGCAGCGAGGCGATCGGCGGAGAGGTCTGGGTCCGCCGTCCCAGCCACACCCCGAGCAGCGCCGCCACCAGCCACCACGCAGCGGCCACTGGCACGAGCAACTCCTCGCTCGAGCTCGAGGCCGCGGCCAGCGTCACCGCACCGAGCGCAGTCGCGGCCGCGGCGCAGAGCAGGACGGTCGTGCGCAGGAATTCCGCGAACCGCATCGCAGCTCAGGCGTTCAGCGCGATGAGCAGCGAGCGCATCCCGTCGGTGCCGTCCACCACCATGTCGGCCTGCGCCGGGATCTCGTCCGGCCCGTCCTCCGAATCCACGCCGACGCAGACGGCGTGCGCCAGGCGCCCATCGGCGGCAAGCTCCCGCAGCGTGCGGAACGCGTCGAGATCGGTCACGTCGTCCCCCGCGTACAGCGCGCCGGTGATCGATTCCTCGGCGAGCAGCTGCTCGATGCCGGCGCCCTTGTCGATCCGCACCGGAGGGCGGACCTCGAGCACCTTGCGGCCCCAGTGGGTGGTCAGGCCCTCGGCCTCGGCCCGCGCCGCCACCTCCCGCACCGTCGCCTGAGCGGCCGCCTCGTCCGGCGCCCCGCGCCAGTGGAAGGCGGCGATCGCTCCCTTGTCCTCCATCCGAACCCGCTGGCGGCGGAGGGCAGGGTCGTCCATCGCGGCGGCGAATGCCTCCACCCGCCGGGCCCACTCCCGCAGCCCCGGGTCGAGCCGCGCCTTGGTCCAGCCGCTGCGCAGCAGCTCGGCACCGTGCGACCCGAGGTAGCTGATCGAGCCGATGGCGACCATCGCCCGCGCCTCGGAGGCGCGACGGCCGCTGACGCACGCCACCAGCCCGAAGCGGCGGGAGATGGCGATCAGCTGCTGCCGGGTTCCCTCTGGCACGCTCGCATCGGACGCGTGCTCGACGATCGGCGCCAGCGTCCCGTCGATGTCGAGCAGCACCGCGCTCCCTGCGGGATCCGCCAGCAGCGGCGCGAGCACCTCGGACGGGAGGGCCGACCTCACCCGACCTAGTATGCCCGCCATGTCGGCCGACCGGGTGCTCAAGCTGGCGCTCATCGGTACGGCGGCCGGACTGTTCAGCGGCCTGTTCGGCGTGGGGGGCGGAACGGTGATCGTGCCACTGCTCGTCCTGTGGCTCGGCTTCGAGCAGCGCGTGGCCACCGGCACCTCGCTGGCGGCGATCGCGCTCATCGCGCTGTTCGCCACCGCCTTCCAGGGGGCCTACGGCAACGTGGACGTCGGACGCGCCGCGCTCGTCGGGCTGCCGGCGCTGCCGGGCGTGCTGGCCGGCACCGCGATCCAGCAGCGCCTGCCCGACCGGGTGGTGGCGGCCCTGTTCGCGACGGTGCTCATCGCGGTGGCGGCCGACCTGGTGCTCTCGTGACCGCCGTGGTGATCCTGCTCGGTTTCGCCGCCGGGGTGATCAGCGGTCTGCTCGGGGTGGGCGGGGGGATCCTGTTCGTGCCGACCCTCACCCTGGTCCTCACGCTCTCGCAGGTCCGGGCCGAATCGACCTCGCTGCTGGCGATCGTTCCGGTGGCCGTGCTCGGGGCCGCCCGCCAGCGACGCTACGGCAACCTCGCCGCCCGGGACGGCGTCGCCATCGGGCTGCTGTCGGTGGCCGGTGTGGCCGCCGGCACCGCGCTGGCCGACGTCCTGCCCCAGCGGGCGCTTCGCCTGGCGTTCGCCGCGTTGACGCTGTGGGTGGCGGCCGAGTTCCTGCGCCGGGCGCGGGACGGTCGGTGAGCGTCGGGCGAGCCGGTCCGGGGCGCCCACCCGTCGTCCTGCTGCACGGTCAGCCGGGCGGCGCCGGTGACTGGCAGGGCGTGCGGGCGGCCCTCGGCCCCCGGCGGCGGGCGCTCGTCCCCGACCGGCCCGGCTGGGACGGGGTGAGCGCGCCGGCCGGGGTGGCCGGCAACGGTCGAGCGATCCTCGCCCTGCTCGACCGGCTGGGGATCGAGCGCGCCACGCTCGCCGGGCACAGCTTCGGCGGCGCCATCGCATGCTGGATGGCGGCGAGTGCACCCGAGCGGGTGGCGGGGCTCGTGCTCGCCGCTCCGGCGGCCAACCAGGACTCGCTGTTCACGCTCGATCAGTGGCTGGCGACGCCGGTGCTCGGGGCGCTGGCCGCTGCGACGCTGCTCGGTGGAGCGGGACTCGTGCTCACCTCCCCTCACGCGCGCCAGGCGGTCGCCGAGCGGGCGGGGATGCCCGAGGTCTACCTGCGCACGGTCGCCCGGAGCCTGCGGGATCCTCGGGCCTGGCGCGCGTTCGCCGTCGAGCAGCGGGCGCTGCTGCGCGAGCTCCCGGCGCTCGAGCCCCGGCTGGCGCAGATCACGGCGCCGACCCGGATCCTCATCGGGAGCGCGGACCGCGTCGTGCCGGTGCGCGCCGCCGCGCGGCTGGCCGAACAGATTCCGTCCGCTGCGCTGTCGGTCGTGCCCGGGGCCGGCCACCTGCTGCCCGTCTTCTACCCCGAGCGCGTCGCCGGCGCCCTGCTCGAGCTGCCGTGAGGCGTCAGCCTCCGTCCGGGCTCGGCTCGACCTCGGGCTGGGGATCGGGGTCGATCGGCGTCGCCGGCTCGTCCGGGCCCGGGACGCTTGCGGGCTCCTCCGGAGCGGCGGGCGTGCCGGGGTCGGGCACGGCGGGCGACACGGGGGCCTCCGGGACGGCGGGCGTCGCCGGCTCGGTCGGCTGGGGCACTTCCAGGGTCAGCGTCATGCCGCCGGGCTACCCGCCGCGTCCGGACGGCACGCCAAGGTCTCGCGGCGCGCTCATTCCCCCACTCGGTGGTCGTCGCGGCGCAGGGCGTCGGTGAATCGCTTCGGCACGCGCGCGTCCTCGCCCTCCTCCCACATCGTCACCACGACGAGCTCGTCCTCCGCCGGGCGGCAGACGTAGATGAGGCCGGCGCGCTCCGGGTCGCGCACCAGCAGCTCGCCGCGCGGCCCGGGCACCGGCTCCCGCCGCTCGAGGCCCGTCCGCACCCGCGCGACGATCTCCCGCTCGGGCTCCAGGGTGCCCCGCACCCGCTGGCGGAATCGCCGCGCGGCGTGGTCGGTGACGGCGACCAGCACCGCGCTACGCGAACGTCCGGTCGAGCAGGGCCAGGAGCTCGGTGAAGTGGCGTTCGGCCGCCGCTTCGTCGTACGCCGGCGTGTCGGACATCGTGTAGCCGTGTGCCGCACCCGGATACACCGCGCTCTGATGGCGAACCCCGGCCGCCTCGAGCGCGGCGTCGAGCGCGGCGATCTGCTCGGGCGAGTTGCTGTGATCGTTGTCCGCGTGGCCGAACACGACCTCGGCCTGGATCTGCCCGGCCAGGCGATGCGGGCTGTCGGGATCATCGGTGACGAGCTGGCCGCCGTGGAACCCGCCGAGCGCCGCCACCCGGTCGGCGTAGGCCGCCGCCAGGCGCATCCCGAGCCGGGCGCCCAGGCAGTAGCCGGTGATCGCCACCGGGCCGGGGGCGCGCTCGGCCAGGGCGTCGAGGTACGCCCGGCCGTCGGAGATCAGGTTCTCCGGACCGAGCGTCGCCATCAACGGGCGCAGGCGGTCGAACAGGGCCGCGCGGTCGCTCGTGTCCCCCAGCTCCACCACCGGCGCTCGGCCGGCGCGGTAGTACAGGTTGGGGGCCAGGACGGCGTAGCCGGCATCCGCGATGCGGTCGGCCATCTCGGCGATGCGCGGGCGCAGCCCGAAGGCGTCCATCAGCAGCAGGACGCCGCCGCGGGGCGGCGAGTCCTCCGGGCGCGCGAGGTAGGCGTCGGCGACGCCGTCGCGGGTGGGGATGTCGATCGTCTCCATGCTCAGACCGCCCGCCCGTTGGCCGTCAGCGCCACCTCGACGTTGTCCCGGGTGGCGTTCGAGTACGGGCAGACGCCGTGGGCTGCCCGCACGAGCTCGGCCGCGGCCTCGCCGTCCTCGACGCCCGGCAGCGTGACGTCGAGCTCGACGCCGAGCCGGAAGCCGCGCTCCGGGGTCGGGTACAGGCTGACCCGGCTGTCGATCGACACCTCGCCGAGCGACTCGATCCGCTGGCGGCGGGCCACGGCGGCCAGGGCGCCCTCGAAGCAGGCGGCGTAGCCGACGGCGAACAGCTGCTCGGGGTTCGTCCCGTCCGCCGGCTCATCGCCCGCCGGTGCTCGCAGCTGCACGTCGAGCACTCCGTCGCTCGTCACGCCGTGACCCTCGGTCCGACCGCCGGTGACGGTCGCCTGGGCGGTGTAGATCGCCTTGCTCATCGTGCGCGCTCCTTCTCGTCGGGACTCAGCTGTGGGCGGCGACGTTCACCGCCACCGCCGCACCGAACAATGCCACGGCGACGATTCGCAGCCACAAGCCGGCCCGGTCGCCGGGGCGCCCGGTGACCATGCCGACGCCCGCCACCGTCATGCAGGCGACCGCCGCGAGCGCGAGGACCGCGGCCACTGCCCGCACGTTCTACCCTCGACCGTCTCGTGGCACAGCAGTACATCTTCACGACCTACAAGCTCTCCCGCCGGCACCCGCCCGACAAGCAGGTGTTGAGCGACATCTCGCTGTCGTTCCTCCCCGGAGCGAAGATCGGTGTGCTCGGCTACAACGGCGCCGGCAAGTCGACGCTCCTGCGCATCATGGCCGGTCTCGACACCGAGTACGACGGCGAGGCCCAGCTGGCCCCCGGGGCCACCGTCGGCCTGCTCGAGCAGGAGCCGGAGCTCGACCCGGCCAAGACGGCCAAGGAGAACGTCGAGGAGGGCGTGGCGGAGACCCGGGCGCTGCTCGACCGCTTCACCGAGCTCTCGCTCAACTACTCCGAGGAGACGGCGGATGAGATGGGCCGCGTCCAGGAGCGGATCGACGCCGTCGACGGCTGGAACCTCGACACGACGATCGAGATCGCGATGGATGCCCTGCGCTGCCCCCCGCCCGATGCCGACGTCACGACGCTGTCCGGTGGCGAGCGGCGGCGCGTGGCGCTCTGCCGGCTGCTCCTGCGCCAGCCCGACCTCCTGTTGCTCGACGAGCCGACGAACCACCTCGACGCCGAATCGGTGGGATGGCTGGAGCGCCACCTGCACGAATACCCGGGCACCGTCGTCGCCGTCACCCACGACCGCTACTTCCTCGACAACGTCGCCGGCTGGATCCTCGAGCTCGACCGCGGGCGGGGGATTCCCTACCAGGGCAACTACTCCGGCTGGCTCGAGCAGAAGCGGGTCCGTCTGCAGGCCGAAGCGCGCCAGGAGTCCGCCCGCCAACGCACGATCGAGCGCGAGCTCGAGTGGGTGCGGTTGAACGCGTCGGCTCGCCGCGCGAAGCCAAAGGCTCGCCTGAACGCCTACGAGGCGCTCCTCGCCTCCGACCGCAACACGAAGCTCGACGAGGTCCAGATCCACATCCCGGCCGGTCCGCGGCTCGGCGGCGTGGTGGTGCAGGCCGAGGGCCTGCGCAAGGCGTACGGCGACCGGGTGCTGATCGACGATCTGAGTTTCGACCTGCCGCCCGGCGGGATCGTCGGAGTGATCGGCCCCAACGGGGCCGGCAAGACGACGCTGATGCGGATGATCACCGGAACCGAGTCTCCCGACGCGGGCACCCTGCGGCTCGGTGACACCGTGGAGCTCGCCTACGTCGATCAGAGCCGGGAGGCGCTCGATCCGGAGAAGACGGTGTGGGAGGAGGTGTCCGGGGGGGCGGATCAGATCCCGCTGGGCGAGCGAACCGTCAACTCGCGGGCGTACGTGGCCGGGTTCAACTTCAAGGGCTCCGACCAGCAGCAGCGGGTGGGCAAGCTCTCCGGCGGCGAGCGCAACCGCCTCCACCTGGCGAAGCTGCTGCGCTCGGGCGGCAACCTGCTCCTGCTCGACGAGCCGACCAACGACCTCGACACCGACACGCTGCGCGCGCTCGAGGAGGCGCTTCTGGCGTTTGCCGGCTGCGCGGTGGTCGTCTCCCACGACCGCTGGTTCCTGGACCGGATCGCCACCCATGTGCTGGCTTTCGAGGGCGACTCGGAGGTCCGCTGGTTCGAGGGCAACTTCGAGGCCTACGAGGCGTTCCGCCACGAGCAGCTCGGTGCCGAGGCCGACCGTCCGAAGCGGATCACCTACAAGAAGCTCGTCCGCGGCTGATCCGCGGGCTCAGGCCGCCACTGCCACGCCGCCGCGCCGCGCCGCCGCGGCATGCTCGCGGCTCTCGCGGGAGGAGATGAGCGCCAGCCCGAGCACGAGGCCGAGCGCCGCGAACCCGGCGCCGACCAGGAACGCGCGGGAGAACCCGTCGGTCAGCGCCACCTTGACGGCGTGCGTGGCGCCGCTGTGGAGCACGTCCTTGGTCCGGCTGTTGGCGATCGTGGCCAGCACCGCCAGCCCGAGCGCGCCCCCGACCTGCTGCGCGGTGTTGATGAGGCCGGAGGCCAGGCCCGCCTCGTCGGGCTGCGTGCCGCTCACCGCGGCGATGGTGACCGGCACGAACGACAGGCCGAGGCCGGCGCCGGCCAGGATCGAGGGCCCGAGGACGTCGCCCACGTAGGACCCGCCGGGAGCCGACACCCCGGAGAACCAGACGAGGCCGACGGCGACGAGCAGCATCCCCGCCATCAGCGTCGTCTTGAAGCCGAGCCGGGTGACGAGCACCGAGGCGCCCCCTGCGCACACGATGATCGTCACGGCCAGCGGCAGGTACGCCAGACCGGCCCGCAGCGCCGAGTAGCCGAGCACCTGCTGGAGGTAGAGGGAGATGAAGAAGAACATCGAGAACAGCGACGCTCCGATGAGCAGCCCGACGATGTTCGCGCCGCGCAGCGTGCGCAGACGGAAGATGCGGAACGGGACGAGCGGCTGGCGCTGGCGCAGCTCGATGAGGACGAACGCCGTCAAGAGCACGAGCGCCCCGGCGAGCCGGAGGATCGTCGCTGTCGAGCCCCAGCCCACGTTCACCGCGTCGACGAGCGCGTAGACGAGCAGGGCCAGCCCGGCGGTCACGGTCGCCGCGCCGGGGATGTCGAACGAGCGCTCGTCGCCCTCGACGCGGCTCTCGACGAGCAGCCGGGGGGCGAGGACAGCGGAGGCGAGGCCGATCGGGACGTTGACGAACAGCACCCACCGCCAGTTGATCCCGTCGGTCAGCACGCCACCGAGCAGGACGCCGGCCGCCCCGCCGGCGCCGGCCACGGCGCCCCACACACCGAGGGCCCGGTTGCGCTCGGCGCCCTCGGCGAACGTGGTGGTGACGATCGACAGCGCGGCCGGCGAGACGATCGCCGCGCCCATCCCCTGGACCGCCCGGGCGGCGATCAGCCAGCCCTGGGACTGCGCCAGCCCGCCGAGCAGCGAGGCGACGGAGAATCCGATGAGCCCGACGATGAACATGCGCCGGCGGCCGAGCAGGTCGGCCAGCCGCCCGCCGAGCAGCAGGAAGCCGCCGAAGGTGAGGACGTACGCGTTGACCACCCACGAGAGGTTGACCTGCGAGAAGTGCAGCGCGCGGCCGATCGACGGCAGCGCCACGTTGGTGATCGACGCATCGATCACGATGATGAACTGGGTGACCGCCAGCAGGGCGAGCGCGAGGTTCTTGGCGCGGGGGGTGTCGAGCGTCGTCACGGGCGGAACTGTACGGGCCGTGCCCCTCGGGCTTCCTGGCGCCGGGTCGGCGCCAGCCTTCAGCCCGCGGTGGTGGCCGGCGGACGGGCATCGCCGGCCGGCTTGTACACCACGACCCGGTTGCGCCCCGTCTGCTTGGCCCGGTAGAGCGCGCGGTCGGCGTGGCGCATGAGCGCGTCGAGGTCGTCCGCCTCGCCCGCCGAACTGATCCCGGCCGACACGGTGAGAGTGCTGAACCCCCGCTCGGTCATCAACCGCAGCCGTTCGGCGGCGACGTACGCGCCCTCGTCGTCGGTCTCCGGCATCAGCCAAGCGAACTCCTCGCCGCCGAGGCGGGCGACGAGCTCTCCCTGCCGGGCATGTCCGGACAGCAGCCGGGCGAAGCGCTGGAGCACGCGATCACCTGCTCCGTGGCCCTGGCTGTCGTTGATCTGCTTGAAGTGATCGAGATCGAAGATGGCGATGGCGAGCTGGCGCTCGTAGCGCCGGGCGCGTGCGAGCTCGGCCGCCAGCCGGTCGTGGAACACCCGGCGGTTGGCGATCTCGGTCAGGGAGTCGGTTCCCGCCTGATGCTCGAGCCGCTTCCACGCGTCGGCATTGGCGATCGACAACGCCACGACGCCCGCGAAGCGCTCCAGGCGACCCTCGACCCCCGGCGGGGGCTGCGGTGAGTCGTAGCCGACGCCGACCGTGCCCCACCGCCGCGAGCCGACGTGCACGGGCGCGGCCACGGCGCTCATCGAGCGGAAGGCTGCCGCGTCGGGCAGCACCTCGGCGGGGTGGTACTGGTTCTGGTCGAGCCGCGCCGGCCGGCCGGTGCGCAGCGCCACCCCGGCCGCGCTGTCGGAGTCGATCGGGAATCGGGTTCCCACCACCGAGCCGGATTGCGAGCTGCTGGCGCCGACCAGGGTCACCGTCCGCGCCTCGGCGTCGAGCGCGGTGACGCCAGCGGTTCGGGCGCCGAGGAGCGTGGCCAGCTCGTCGGCCACCAACGCGAACACCCGCTCCGGCTCGGCCTGCTCGGCGACGAGCGTCGCGATCCGGCCGAGCGCGGCCTCTTCGGCGTCGCGCTCGGCGAGCGCGCGGACGGCGCGGCGCTCCCGGACGCCGAGCCCGCGGAGGATGACGGCGAGGGCGAACACGAGCGCCAGGCCGAAGCCGCCCACCAGCCACGGCGTCGCCGAGGCCGCCCCCGGTGTGGTCGCCGCCCATACCTGCCACCGCCGGCCGGCCACCGCGATCGTCGCCGGACGGCCCGGCAACGCACCGGGTCCCGCGACGAGCGTCGTGCCGTCGACGATGCGCAGGCGGACCCCGGGGATCCGGGCCGTCACCAGGTTGGCGAGCTGATGGGCCTCGTAGCTTGCGGTGACCCAGCCGAGCAGCTGGCGGCGGGAGCCGCGCACCGGCACGTACACGATCACGCCGTAGCGATTGACCGGCCGGCCGAGGAACTCCACCGGGGGCGTGGCGAGCTGTTGGCCGGTGCGGGCGGCGCGCAGCAGCAGCGCGCCGCGCAGCGGGTTGGCGGCAAGGTCCATCCCCAGCGTCGCCGGCTGCGCCGTGGTCTGCAGGTACTGGGTCAGCACGAGATGCAGTGGCCGTCGCCGGGCCGGAACGATGCGTCCGGGCACCGGCGACTCCACCAGCCGCAGCCCGGTGCGGCGCACGAACGTGGCCCGGTCACGGTCCGGGACCGGCTGGATGAAGCCGGCTCCGTTGGCCACCGGCTGACCGGTGACGACCGAGGCCAGCGCCGGCCAGCGGGCTCCGATCGGCCCGTGGAGGACGCCGATGATCCGGGCCAGGGCGACCTCGCGCCCCAGCACGTCGCTGACGGATTCCTGCAGCACGGAGTCCACCTGGCGCTGGGCCGCGCGCTGCACGCTCTGCCGGCGACTCAGGTCGGAGCTGTGCAGGAGCCACGCGGTGAGCACCACTCCCGCCAGCGAGGCGAGACAGACCAGCCACCACCGTTCGGCGATCCGCCGCATCGAGCTGTTCATCGGCAGTTGGGACCGGTACTTGAGCCTCCCGCGCGCGGTCAGCCGGCGAGCAGCGGCGCCAGCACGGCCGCGAGCTCGCGCGGGTCCGCCGCACGCGCGTCGGCACCGGTCAGGTCGGCCGCGTGGAACGCACCGGTGCTCACCGCCACGCATCGCAGCCCGTCCGCCCGCGCGCAGGCGATGTCCCGCGGCGTGTCGCCGATCACGATGGCCGACTTGCGCGGCCACGGCCGTCCGGTCTGGCCCGCCCGGTGCCGAGCGATCCCCGGCAGCGCCGCGCGGTCCTCGGAGTCGGACCCGAATCCGCCGGGGCAGCCGGCGAACGGTCCGGCGATCCCGGCCCGGCGGAGCTTGGTCCGCGCCACCGCCTCGTAGTTGCCGGTGACGAGCGCCAGGCGCACGTCCGCCCGCGCCGCCAGCCTGTCGAGCAGCTCCGGGATCCCCGGAATGACGAACTCGCCGAGGTCGAGGTCACGGGTCAGCTCGGCGTAGATCCGGCTGCACTGCGTGCGGACGTCGGCCGCGCGCTCGTCGATCCGCGCCGCCGACACGCCGGCGCCGAGCAGGATGAGCCGGGCGATCTCCCCGTCGGTCCGTCCGGCGGGATCGACCAGTCCGCGCTCGGCCGCCGGATCGATGCCGTGCACCGCCCGCAGCGCACGGTGGAGCGCCTGCTGGTGCGCCGAGGTGGCGCCGCGGAGCAGCGTCCCGTCGATGTCGAACAGCAGGAGCGTGGTCAACGCTCGAACGACACGCCGGCGTCGAGTCGCCGCGCGAACGCGGCGATCAGCCGAGCCGCCGCCTCGATGTCGGCCAGCGACACGAGCTCGACCGGAGAGTGCATGTAGCGCAGCGGAACCGACACCAGCCCGGTGGGGATCCCGCCCCGGGCGATGTGGATGGCGTCGGCATCGGTGCCGGTGGCTCGGCCGAGCGACTCGACCGTGAACGGGATCCCCTCCGCCTCGCCGGCCGCGTACAGCAGCTCGAACACGCCGGGGTGCAGCGTCGTCCCCCGGGCGATGACCGCGCCGGACCCGATCTCGTGCTTGGTGATCTGGCCGAGCTCGACCCCTGGCTGGTCGGTGGAGAACGTCACGTCGACCGCGATCGCCACGTCCGGCGCGTGGGCGAAGGCACTCGTCCGCGATCCGCCGAAGCTCGTCTCCTCCTGGGCCACCGCGAGCGCCGTGACCGGGCCGGGCGCGCGCCCCGCCTCGGCCACCAGCCGCGCCGCCTCGGCGGCGACGAAGCAGCCGACGCGGTTGTCGAGCGCGCGGGCCACCACCCGGTCGTGGCGCAGCTCCACCGGCGCGACGTCAACGACGCCGGCGTCTCCGATCCGCACCAGCTCGCGGGCCTCGTCGGCATCCCGCGCCCCGATGTCGACGTGCAGGTCACGGATCTCCGGCAGCTTGCTCCGTTCGTCGCCCTTCAGCAGGTGGATCGGCTTGCGGGCGATGACCCCGACCACCTCGCCGTCCCGGGTGGCGATCCGCACTCGCTGGCCCACGAGCACGATCGGATCCCACCCGCCGATCTCGCCGAACCGCAGCATGCCGGAATCCTCGATGTGGGTGACGTGGATCCCGATCTCGTCGATGTGCCCGACGACGGCCAGCGAGCGCCCGTCGGCCGCTCCGTCCACCCGCGCCCACGACGAGCCGACGGTGTCGCCGCCCACCGCGTCGGCGAAGCCCCGGCAGCCGTCGCGCCACACCTGCGCCGGAGCGGTCTCGTGTCCGGACGGTCCGGCGGCCCGCAGCAGCGCGTCGAACAGCGGCGGGACGCTCATCGGCGCAAGGCTACGCGTCGCGTCATCCGCCTGCCCGGCGGCCAGGGCTCGCGCCTAGCGCGAGCGTCGCCACCAGACGCCGGTCCAGTCGCCCGCCGGCTCGATCGGCTCGTTGATCCCGTGCCGGCGGCGGTAGTCGCTGACCGCGCGCCGGCACGTGTCGAGGGCGCCATAGTCGTCCACGATGCAGAACCCGCCGGGTGCGAGCTTGGGGTAGAGCGCCTCCAGGGCGTCGATCGTCGAGCTGTAGAGGTCTCCATCGAGTCGCAGCACGGCGATCGTCTCGATCGGCGCGGCAGGCAGCGTGTCGGCGAACCAGCCGGGCAGGAACTGCACCCGCTCGTCGAGCAGTCGGTAGCGCCGGAAGCTCTCCCGCACCCGGCCGATGCCGACCGCCAGCTGGTCGTAGCCCGTGTAGTCGACTCCGCGGTCGGTCGGATGCCGCTCCGGATCGGGCGGAGGGAGTCCTGCGAACGAGTCGGCGAGCCAGACCCGCCGATGGCGATCGCCCTGCACGGCGAGCGTCGCCCGCATCATGATCGCGCTGCCGCCGCGCCACACCCCGGCCTCCACCAGGTCCCCCGGAACCTCCTCCGCCAGCGCACGCTCGACGCACTCGCGGACGTTGCGCAGGCGGCGCAGGCCCGCCATCGTCTCGCCGTGGGCCGGCCAGTCGAGACCATGCTCCCGCTCGACGCGCGCGAGGCGGACGGGCCACCGGGCCGCGATCTGCCCGTCCGGCGGACGTGGCCAGCGGTCGCGGACGATCGTCAGGCCACGGGCGGCGAGCAGCCTCGCCAGCAGGCCGCTGGCCGGGATCCCGGGCACCCGCCGCTCCGGTGTCACCGAGGGCAGCTTCGGGACGATCGTGTAGCCGCGCCGGAGCAGCGCGTACAGCAGCGCCGCCACCATCCGGTGTCGTCGGCCGCCGCCGCGTTCGAAGCCCGCCGAGTGGTAGCGGGTGAGGCTCTCGGCCAAGAGCTCGAGGTAACGATCCTCGTCCACGGCGCCGCAGCATAAACGCGGTCTGCCTAACCTTCTCCCGGTGACTGCGTCCGGCGGATGCCGGATCTGCGGCGGGGGCATGGAGCCGTTCCGCCCTGGGTCCGGTACGCGTGTCGATTCCCATGCTCTGGTGCCCACGTATCACGGGCCGGGCGCGCACGGGCCGCTGGAGCGCTGCCGGGAGTGCGGGACGGTCCAGCAACTCGACCTCCCGGGAGGCGAGGACCTCGTTTCACTCTACCGGGCCATGGACGACCCCGGCTACCTGGCCGAGGAGGCGGGTCGCCGGGTGGCGGCCGCTCAGCTCCTCGACCTGTTGGGAAGTGGCGCCGACCGCACGCTGCTCGACGTCGGCTGCGGTCACGGCCTCCTGCTCGATGAGGCTCGGTCACGGGGCTGGCGCACCGAGGGAATCGAACCGGCCCATGCCGCTGCTCGGTATGCGCGGGATGAGCTGGGGCTGAACGTTTCCGAGACGACCCTGGATGATCGGGCGCTCGATGGGCGGCGCTTCGACGCCATCGTCCTGGCGGACGTGCTGGAGCATGTCGAGGATCCGGTCGGCACGCTGCATCGGGCGGCCGAGCTGCTGGCTGAGGAGGGGGACCTCCTGGTCGTGACGCCGGATCCCGCATCGCTCGTCGCGCGGCTGGCGGGCGGTCGGTGGTGGGGGTACCTGCCCGCCCATCTCTGCCTGCTGCCTCGGCGCACTCTGCGGGAGCTGATCGCCGCCACCGGCCTGCTCCTCGTGTCCGACCGGTCGCTGCGGCGCTCGTTCTCCGCCCGCTACTGGATCGCGGGGCTCGCGGAACGGCTCGGCGGCGCGGGCCGGCCGCTGGTGGCGCTCGCTGCTCGGCTGCCCTCTGCGTGGCGGCTGAGCGTACGTCTCGGCGACGAGCGAATCGTGGTCGCTCGGCGGCGCGCGGTGCGGCGCCCGGCCCGACCGCTGGTGATCAACCGGGAGGGTGCGCGCCAGGTGACGATCGTCCTTCCGGCCTACCGCGCCGAGCGGACGGTCGCGGCGGTGGCCGAAGCCCTTCCCGTGGGGGCGGCGGACCGAGCCCTGCTCGTCGACGACGCGAGCCCCGATGGGACCGCCGAGACCGCCCTGACGGCCGGCCTCGAGGTGCTCGAGCACCCGGAGAACCGCGGGTATGGCGCGAATCAGAAGAGCTGCTATGTCCGAGCGGCGCTCGACGGCGCGGACGTCGTCGTCATGGTGCACGCGGACAACCAGTACGACCCATCGCTCGTGCGCGAGATGGTCGAGCCGATCCTGGCGGGGAACGCCGACGTCGTCATCGGGTCGCGGCTGCTGCGCGACGAGGCCATCGCGGGCGGGATGCCGCGCTGGAAGTGGGTTGGCAACCGGTTCCTGACCGCGATGGAGAACCTCGCGTTCGAGCGCGACTACTCGGAGTACCACACCGGTTACCGGGCGTTCTCGGTGGATTTCCTGCGCACGATCCCGTTCCTGCGCAACCACGACGGGTTCGTGTTCGACCAGGAGATCTTCGCCCAGATCGTCACGGCCGGCGCCCGCGTCGTCGAACTGCCGATCCCGACGCGGTACTTCCTCGAGGCGTCGAGCGTGTCGCTGTGGCGCAGCATCGGCTATGGCCTACGGACGCTCGGCGTCCTCGCCCGGTTCCGCGCTGGATCAGCGGCGCGGCCGCTGGGCGCTCCTGCGGCGCCCGGCGGCGAGCCTCGACGCGGGCGACCTGGCGACCGACCCCCGCACGCGCGGGCCGGAGACGCTTCGGTCGGCCTCGAGCCCCTAGCCCGCCTCAGCGCGCCGCCAGCAGTTCGCGCAGCACGTACTGGAGGATCCCGCCGTGGCGGAAGTAGCGCTGCTCCTTCGGCGTGTCGATCCGCACCGTGGCCTCGAACTCGGTCCCGTCGGCCCGGACCGTCACCGTCCGCGGGACCTCATCGGCGCCCGCCAGTCCCGCGATCGTGAAGCGCTCCTCGCCGGTCAGCCCGAGCGACTGGACGCTCTCGCCGTCAGCGAACTGGAGCGGGAGCACGCCCATGCCGACGAGGTTCGAACGGTGGATCCGCTCGTAGCTCTGGGCGATGACCGCGCGGACGCCGAGCAGCCGTGTGCCCTTCGCCGCCCAGTCGCGCGAGGAGCCGGAGCCGTACTCCTTGCCGGCGAGCACGACGAGCGGGATCTCGGCCTCGGCGTAGCGCATCGCCGCGTCGTAGATCGACATCTCGTCGCCGCTCCCGTCCGCGCCCAGGTAGCGCGTGACGCCGCCCTCCGGCAGAGCCGCCCCACCCACCCCCGCCAGCTGGTTGCGCAGGCGGATGTTGGCGAACGTGCCCCGCATCATCACCTCGTGGTCGCCGCGTCGCGAGCCGTAGGAGTTGAAGTCGCGCCGCTCGACCCCGTGCTCGTTCAGGTACGCCGCCGCCGGGCCGTCGCGCTTGATCGAGCCGGCGGGGGAGATGTGGTCGGTGGTGACGCTGTCGCCGAGCACCGCCAGCACCCGTGCGTCCTCGATGTCGGCGAGCGGCTCGGGCTCGCGGGGCATGTCGTCGAAGAACGGGGGGCGGCGGACGTACGTCGAGCGCTCGTCCCAGGCGAAGCGCTCGCCGGTGGGAACCTCGAGGGAGTTCCACCGCTCGTCGCCGTCGAACACCTCGCCGTAGCTCTTGCGGAACATGTCGGACTGCACCGCGTCGCCGACCGTCTCGGCCACCTCGGTGGCGCTGGGCCAGATGTCCTTGAGGTACACGGGCTCCCCGTGCGAGTCCTCACCGAGCGGCTCGTCGTACAGGTCGAGGTCCATCGTCCCCGCCAGGGCGTAGGCGACCACGAGCGGGGGCGAGGCCAGGTAGTTCATCTTCACGTCCGGGTTGATGCGCCCCTCGAAGTTCCGGTTGCCCGAGAGCACGCTCACCACCGCCAGGTCCGCGTCGTTCACCGCCTGCGAGATCGGGTCGGGCAGCGGCCCCGAGTTCCCGATGCACGTCGTGCAGCCGTAGCCGACGAGGTGGAAGCCGAGCGCCTCGAGGTACTCGGTCAGGCCGGCGCGCTCGAGGTATTCGGTGACCACCTTTGACCCGGGGGCCAGTGAGGTCTTGACCCACGGCTTGACCCCGAGACCCCGTTGGACCGCATTGCGGGCCAGGATGCCCGCCCCGATCATCACCGACGGATTCGACGTGTTCGTGCAGCTGGTGATGGCGGCGATGACGACGTGGCCGTGGTCGAGCTCGGTCTCCGTGCCCTCGTCCAGGGTGACCGGTGTGCGGGTGGACACCCGCTCGGCCACCTGGGCGCCGCCCGTGCTGCCGTGCGGCTCCTGACCCTGCTGGCGGGTGCCATTGGTGGCTGGCGCGTCGCTGGCCGGGAAGCTCTCCTCCACCCCCTCGTCGCCGTCTGCCTCATCGTCCACGTAGCCCTCGAGCGCCATGCGGAACTCGTTCTTGGCCTCGGTCAGCGAGACGCGATCCTGCGGGCGCTTGGGTCCGGCGACGCTCGGCACCACCTCGCCCAGGTCGAGTTCCACCGTGTCGGAGAACGTCGGCTCCTCGCTCTCCTCGTCGTGCCACAGCCCCTGCTCCTTGGCGTACGCCTCGACGAGCGCGACCAGTTCCCGCGGCCGGCCGGAGAACTCCAGGTAGGACAGCGTCTCGGCGTCGATCGGGAAGATCGCGCAGGTCGAGCCGAACTCGGGCGACATGTTCCCGATCGTGGCCCGATCGGCGAGCGGCAGGTTGGCCAGCCCGTCGCCGTAGAACTCGACGAACTTGCCCACCACACCCCGCCGGCGGAGCATCTCGGTCACCGTCAGGACGAGGTCGGTGGCGGTTGCTCCTTCCTGCAGCGCTCCGGTCAGCTTGCATCCCAGCACCTGGGGGATGAGCATCGACATCGGCTGACCGAGCATCGCCGCCTCGGCCTCGATGCCGCCGACCCCCCAGCCGAGCACGCCGAGGCCGTTGATCATCGTGGTGTGGGAGTCGGTGCCGACGAGCGTGTCCGGGTAGGCCAGACCGCGCTCCTCGTCGACGAACACCACCCGCGCCAGGTACTCCAGGTTGACCTGATGCACGATGCCGGTGTCCGGGGGCACGACCGCGAAGTTGCGAAACGCCTCCTGGCCCCAGCGCAGGAACGCGTAGCGCTCCTGGTTGCGCTCGAACTCGAGCTCGGCGTTGCGCTGGAAGGCGGTGCGGGTGCCGAACTCGTCCACCTGTACCGAGTGGTCGATGACGAGCTCCGCCGGAACGAGGGGGTTGATCTGCTCGGCGTCGCCGCCCATCTCCTCGATCGCGTCGCGCATCGCCGCCAGGTCGACGACCGCCGGCACCCCGGTGAAGTCCTGCATGACCACGCGGGCCGGCGTGAACGCGATCTCCCGGCTCGGCTCGGCCCCGGCGTCCCAGCGGGCGAGCGCCTCGATGTCCTCGGCGCGGATCGATTCGCCGTCCTCGTTGCGCAGGAGGTTCTCGAGCAGGACCTTCAGCGAGAAGGGCAGGCGCGCCACATCGAACTTCGACTGGAGCGCCTCGAGGCGGAAGATCTCGTACGACCGGTCGCCGACCGCGAGGGTGCCCTGGGCGTCGAAGCTGTTCTGGCTCATGTCTGCTCCTGAGTTCGTACGGTCTTAGGAGGAAATCTAGAGCGCCCGGCTCCTACCTTGCTCTTACTCAGGTCTTCACCCGGTCTTGACCGGAGCCGGAACCCTTGCTGGCCATGACCCTCGTCCGCCTGAGCACCCGCTTCGGCCTCGCCGCCGCCGGTGCCCTGCTGGCCGCCGGGGTGTACTCCGAGGCGCACCGCGCGCCCGATCAGCCGTGAGCGTCGGGAGCCTCTCCCTGCCGCGGGTCGCCCGGCCCCGGCCGCTCGGTCACGAGCGTCTGCGCGCCGCCCGCCCCGAGCTGCTCGGCCTGCTCGGGCTGACCGCGGTCCTCAACCTGTGGAACCTGTCGATCAACGCGTGGGCGAACACCTACTACAGCGCCGCGGTGCGGTCGATGGCCGGCAGCTGGCACGACTTCCTGTTCGCCTCGATGGACCGCGCCGGGCTGATGACGGTCGACAAGCCGCCGCTCTCGCTGTGGGTGCAGGCGCTGTCGGTCCGGGTGTTCGGCTACCACCCGCTGAGCGTCCTCGTCCCCCAGGCCCTGATGGGTGTGGCCGCCGTCGGGCTGCTCTACGACCTCGTGCGGCGTCGCTTCGGCCGTCCGGCCGGCTTCGCGGCCGGCCTCGTGCTCGCGCTCACCCCGGTCGTGGTGGCGGTGAGCCGCCACAACAACCCGGACGAGCTGATGCTCCTGTGCTCGGTGGCGGCCCTGTGGTGTTTCGGCCGCGCGCTGGAGGACGGACGCACGCGATGGCTCGTGCTGGCCGGCGTCGCCGTCGGCCTGGGGTTCGAGACGAAGATGGGCGTGGCGCTGTTCACGGTGCCGGGGATCGCGCTGGCCTGGATCTGGGTCCGCGTCCTCGGCGAGCCGACGCGCCGGGCCCGCCTGCGCACGTTCGGCCGGCTGCTGTGGGGCGGGCTGGCGATGGCGGGCGTCGGCCTCGCCTGGCCGTTGCTCGTCACCCTCACCCCGGCGAGCGATCGCCCGTGGGTGTCCGGCACCGCGGACAACAGCATCTGGTCGCTGATCTTCGGATACAACGGCGTCGGCCGGGTGGCCGGCCAGCAGGGCGGCCCGGGCGGGGGCCCCGGCGGCGGGGGTCCGGGCGGCAGCACGTTCGGCGGTCCGACCGGTCCCTTCCGGCTCGTCGGCTCCGCCCTGGGCGATCAGGCCGGCTGGCTGCTCGGCTTCGCCCTCGTGTCCGGCCTCGGCCTCGTCGTCATCACCCGGCTGCGGCGACGGGACCCGCGCACCGGGTGGCTGATCGCGGTGGGCGGAGCCTTCGCCTGCACGGGAGCGGTGTTCTCGTTCGCCAGCGGCATCTTCCACCCGTACTACGTCTCGCTGCTCGCTCCGCTCGGCGCGGCCCTGGTCGGGGCCGGGGTGGGCGAGGCACTGCGTTCGGGCGGGCCCCGGTGGCTCGGCGCCGCGGCGATCGCCGGCGGCGCGCTCAGCGAGCTCGCCGTCCTCGGCACGATCGACGGCCTGAACTGGGCGACGCCGCTGGTGATCGCCGGCGCCGGATTGGGCGCCGTCGCGCTGGTCTGGCTGACGCGCCCCCGTCCCCGGGCCGTCGCGCTGGCGGTGGCCCTGGCCGCGCTGCTCGCCCCCCCCGCCGCGTGGGCGCTCGACACGCTCGGCCACTCCGAGGGCTCGACCTTCCCGGCCGGTGGCCCCGCGTCAGCCCAGGGCGGGCCCGGTGGAGGCTTCGGGCGCTTCGGCGGCGGACGCTTCGGCGGCGGCTTCGCCGGTGGGGTTCCGGGCGGCGGCCCCGGCGCCGCTGCCCCACCGGTCGCGCAGAGCGGCGCGGGTGCGGTGGCCAGCCTGTTCAACGGCGGGCCGGGCGGCGCGGGCGCCGGCGGGTTCCGCGGGGGCGGCGGCGGTTTCGGCTCCGGCTTCGGCGGCGGTCGCTTCGGCGGCGGTCCGTTCGGCGGTGACACCGCGTCGCTCCAGTCGGCCATCGCCTATGCCCGCGCGCACGGCGGGGGCACGATCGGCGTCGAGAGCCAGAGCAGCGCCGCAGCGGCCATCGTCGCCTCCGACGGCGATGTCGCCGGGCTCGGCGGCTTCTCCGGCCGGGAGAGCACGGTCTCCGTGGCCTGGCTGGCCGACGAGGTCGCCGCCGGTCACCTGCGCTGGATCATCACCTCCGGCGGGGGCGGCGGACTGCCGAACGACGGCCGTTCGGGATCGACGCTGGCGCTCGAGACGGCTGCCAAGATGTGTCGCGCGGTGAAGATCGACTCCGGCACCATGTACGACTGCGCCGGCCGGGCCACGGCGCTGCGGGCGGCGGCATGACCCGCAGGTGGCTGACCAGGGCGCTCGGCGGCGCGCTGCTCCTCCTCGCGTTCGGCTCCGCCGGCGCCCGGGCCGACACGTCGGTGTCCACCAACTGGGCCGGCTACGTGGCGCACCGGAGCGGCGTGCGCTTCAACCGCGTCATCGCGACGTGGCGGCAGCCGGACGCCACCTGCGTGGCCGGGAGCCCGACGTTCTCCGCCATGTGGGTCGGGCTCGGCGGCTACTCGTCGTCCTCCGCCGCGCTCGAGCAGATCGGCTCGGAGACCGACTGCTCGGCCAGCGGGCGGATGGTGACGAGCGCGTGGTACGAGATGGTGCCCGCACCCTCGCACAACCTCTCGCTCCCGACGCACGCCGGCGACCTCATGCGGGGCGCGGTGTCGGTGTCGGGCGAGATCACGACCCTCACGCTCGCCAACCTCACCCGTCACGCCAGCGTTTCCAAGCGGGTGCGCACCTCGCAGCTCGACCTCGGCTCGGCGGAGTGGATCCTGGAGGCGCCCTCGGAGTGCAACACGAGCGGCTCGTTCTGCGAGACGCTGCCGCTGACCGACTTCGGCCGCGCCGCGTTCTCCGACGCCGCCGCCCGCACGACGACCGGCCACACCGGAGCGATCAGCGGCTCCCGCTGGGGGGCGACCGAGATCCGGCTGCTGACCGGGGGCGACGGCCGGGGCGAGTTCGTGCAGTACCGGTCCGGTGCGGGGATTGGCACCGCTACGCCGTCGGCGCTGACGTCCGGTCACAGCGCCTTTTCGCTCCGCTTTTCCGCCACCGACCCCGAGCCCGACCAGCCGGAGGTGGCGCGGGCGGCGAGCCTCGGCCCGGGCGCCCGGATCGTGCATCCGCTGCGCTGAGCGGGGGGAGTGCGAGGCGGGAAGCGGCCGGTCCCGCGCCTGGTACGCCGACGCCGGCAGCGATCCGGCAGCGATTGTCCACGCCGACGCCGGCAGCGGTGTCCATTTGCGGACACCTGAGCCGCTTCGGCCGGCAGCTGACGCACAGACGACGCCATGGGTTCATTACCGAGCGGTAGGCGGCCGGGGATGGGCCGCTGACGCGTCGGCGACGTCCCCACGCCTCCGTGAGCCGATGGCTTCGGAGAGCTCGCTTCGCGCAGCCTCGCTACAGGCCCGGCGGATGCCGCACGACGAACCCCGAGGTGTCGGTCATCGACGAGGACCACCGGGTTCCGCCCTCGGCCAGCGCGACGGTGTCGAAGCGCCAGCCCGCGACGACCATGAACGCGTGACCGGCGTTGGCGTAGACGGTGATCCACTGGCCGGGTCCCGGCTCGCCCCAGCTCTCGAACCCGGTCGAGTCCAGCGGGGAGCTGAGCAGGCCGGCGGCGGCCAGGGCGTAGGACACCGAGCCCGAGCAGTCGTAGCCCGAAGCCTGGAAGGAGGCGTGACCGCCGCCCCACACGTACGGCAGGGTGGCGATCGCGTTGCCCGCCGCGATCACCTGCCGGACCGCCAGTGGGGCACCGGCCGGCGGCTGCACCATGCCGCCCGGGTCGGTGGCCAGGCCACTCGCCGAGCTGCCGCCGACGGGGCCGCCTCCGCCTCCGCCCCCGCTCCCGCCGCCAGTGGCGTTCGCCTGCGCCTGCGCCGCCGCCGCGGCCGCCGCGGCCGCCGCGCGAGCCTGCGCCGCGGCCTGCGCCTGCAGGCCCTGGAGCGTCGCATTCAGCGCGTGCAGCTTCGCCGCGTTGTGCGAGCGGCCGGCGAGCTGGGCGATCTGCTGGCGCACGAGGGCCGCGTGCAGGGCGGCGGCCTGATTGCGCTGGCGGAAGATCTGGTCGGCCAGCGACTGCTCGCGCGTCTCCAGGCCGGTGAGCGTCGCCGTCTGCATCGCCACCGCGCGCCGCGCGGTGCGCGTGTCGCCCAGGATCGTCGCATCCTGGGCGCCGACGCGGCGCATGAAGTCGACTCGCTCGAGCAGATCGGCGAAGCCGCGAGCCTCGAGGATCACCGTCATCAGGTTCGGCTGACCGTCCTCGTAGTTCGAGCGCAGGTTGACGGCGAGCGCCTGCGAGGACTCGCGCATCCGGTTCTCGAGCACCACCAGGCGGTCCCGCGCGATCAGGAGCTGCGCCCGGGTGGCCAGGAGCTGGTGGATGTGGCCGTCGAGCTGGCTCTGCACGGCGTCGAGACGAGCCTGTGCGGCCTGGACGCCGCCGGTCGTCTGACTGATCTGCGCGTCCTGCGCCGCGATCTGCGAGCGCAGGGCACTCGCCGCGGACTGACCGGCGTCGATCCGGCTCTGGAGATCGCCCGCGCTGGTCCCCCCGCCGATCGACAGCAGCAGGACGGCGCCGAGCAGCAGGGCGCGCGAGGACGTGGCGGGACGGAGCAGACGCATGCGGGGGAGCCGGCCACCGGTGGGAGCTCGAGGTGGCCGGCGGGCACCGTAACACGACTGCCGACGCCGTCCGGGCTCGTCCTGCTCCTGCAAGAAATCCTGCAAACCAGAGGTTTGGTGGTTGGGCGCCATCGCGCCGAACGCCCTCCGTCATGGGTTGTGGGCGAGGTCGCTACGCTAGGCGGCATGAACGTTCCCCGCACTGCCAGGCGTGCCGCCGCGCTCCTGTGCGCCGTCGCCGCCACCGGCTTCGCACCCGCCGCCGCCCTGGCGGCCAGCGCCGGCGACCAGCAGTACATCGATCCGCTGAACACGGGCACCGGCTCGGGTTCGTCCGGCTCGGGCGGCAACTCGGGCTCCGGTTCGAGCAGCTCCGGCAACGGCTCGTCCGGCAGCACCGCCTCCGGCAGCGCCGCCGCGTCCAACGGATCCTCCGGCAGCGGCAGCGGCAGCGGCAGCGGCAGCGGCAGCACCGGCTCGGGCAGCGGCAGCACCGGGAGCGGGAGCACCAGCTCGACGACCGGTGCCACGACCGGCTCGACCGGCAAGTCTTCGACCGGCTCGCTGCCCTTCACCGGCTACGACGGCGGCCTCGTGGCGCTGATCGGCGCCGGCATGGTCGGCGGCGGGGTCGTCCTGCGCCGACGGCGCTCCGACCCCGAGGACTGAGCTCGCAGCGCGCGACCCCGGGCCGGCCGGGCACGGTCGCGCTGAACGCTCGCGCCGCCATCCGGCGTGAGGTCGGCGGCGTCGAGCGCCACGCCCGCGAGCTGGTGGCCGGCCTCCCCCTGCTGCGCCCCGAGCGCTACGTGGCGCTGGCGCCCCGGCCCCGGCTGGCGCACGGAGCGGGCCACCTGTGGGAGCAGGGCGTGCTCCCGGTCCGGGCGCGGCGGGCCGAGCTCATCCTCTCTCCGGCCAACCTGGCTCCGGCGGCCAGCCGCCGCAACGTCGTCGTCATCCACGACGCCGCCGCGCTGCGCCATCCCGATGCCTACTCGACCGCCTACGTGGCCTACCAGCGGCGGATGCTCCCCGCGCTCGCCCGTCGGGCCCGCCTCGTGCTCACCGTGTCGGCCTTCGCCCGCGACGAGCTGGTGGCGCTGCTGGACGCCGACCCGGCGAGGGTCCGCATCACACCGGGCGGGGTCGACCTCGCCCGGTTCGCCCACCCGGCGATCGATGCCGTGCAGCTGCGTACCCGCCTGGGTCTCGATCGGCCCTACGTGCTGAGCGTCGGGACCGCGTCGGCGCGCAAGAACCTGGCCGCGCTGGCCCCGTGTGTGCGCGCGCTGCACGAGCGGGGGATGGACCTGGTCCTGGCCGGATCGGACCGGGGCTACCTGCGCGCCGCGGGCGTGGAGGGCCTGCGGCGACTGGGGTACGTGGCCGAATCGCATGCTGCCTCGGCTGTACGCCGAGGCCAGGGCGTTCGTGCTCCCCTCGCGCCACGAGGGCCTTGGCCTGCCGTGCCTGGAGGCGATGGCGGCCGGCACGCCGGTGGTGGCGGCCCGCGCTGGGGCACTGCCGGAGACGGTCGGCGAGGCGGCCCTGCTCGCCGATCCGGCCGAGCCCGACGCGTTCACCGCGGCGGTCCTCCGCGTGCTCGACGAGCCGGACCTCGCCGCTCGCCTCATCGCGGCAGGGCACGCCCGGGCGGCTGAGCGCACGTGGGATCGGACGGTGGCGCTCACCGATGCCGCGGTGGAGGAGGCGCTCGCCGCCTGACGCGCCCGCCGCACGTCAGCCGCGGGGCTCAGCCGCACAGGTGCGAGCGCGGGCTCGGCGCCCGGGCGGCGGTGAGCCCGGCGGCGAACGCGGCCACGTCCGGGCTCGCCCCCCCGCTCGCCGGCTCGATGCCGTACCAGTCCTCCTCGTCGGCCGGGTTCTGCCGCGGCGTGACCCACGTGTACAGCAGCTCGCCCGCCACCCCGCAATCGGTGTGCCCGAGCGCCGCCACCGTGTTGCGCACGAGGGCCGGCCGCTCGGCCTCCGGCACGTAGTAGCGGGCGCCCGCGGGAGAGGTGACCCAGCCGAACTCGGTGACGAACAGCGGCACCGGCCCGAGGCCCAGGCGGCCGAGCGTGGCGCGGGCGTCGCGCACCACTCCGAGCACGGTGGCCGTCGTCTCGCCGTAGGGGTGGATCGCCACCCCGTCGAGCGCCCCGCGCAGAGCGGGGGCGGCCGCCACCAGAGCGGGGAGCGTGGTCGCCGGGTGGACGAGGCCACCGACGAGCGCGAGCGCGGCGGGGTCGACGGCGTGGATGGCCGCCCGCGCGGCCAGGTACAGACGGGCATAGGCGGGCAGGTCGGGCGCGGGGGCCCAGAACTGATCGTCGGGCTCGTTCCAGATCTCATAGGCCTGGACCGGCCGCGCCGTCAGGCCCGGGTGGGCGGCCCAGAACGTGCCGCGCGGCCCGTACCGGCGAGCCAGCGCCGCGGCGAACGTGGCGTACGTCGCCGGCTTGGCCGGCGGGCTGTGCAGCAGGCCGGGCTGGACGGCCGCCCAGGACGGGGCGTAGTCGACGATCGGCAGCCAGCGCAGGCCCGCCGCGGCGAGCTCCCCGGCGACGGTGTCGTCGAACGACCAGTCGAAGTGCCCGGGCGCGGGTTCGGTCACCTCCCACAGGGCGTCGCTGCGGGCGGTGTCGGCGCCGGTGGCGGCGAGCGCCCGCATCAGCGCTGCCGCCTGGGCGGGCGGATACGGGAGCCCGTTGAACACCCGGTTGACGTTCGCCCCCACGAGCGCGATCGCCGCCGCCTGCCCCGGGGTCCGCGGCGGCGGGGGCGGGATCGCGGGGGGACCGCGCGGGGGTGGCGCACGCTCCCGCCCCCCGCGAGCAGCGCCACCGCCACCACGACCGCGAGCCCGGCAAGGCCGGCCAGCACCCGCCGGCGGGTCACGCCCGCCACAGCGCCCGGAGCTGGGCCCGCTCCCGGGCGGCCGGCCGCCCGAGCAGGCCGCGCCCGGCGATCCGCGTCAGGTAGCGCACGGTGGCGGCGCCGGTGTCGCGCCGGAGCGCCGCCGGTCCCAGCTGCTCGGCCACCACCGCCCGGCGGGTGCGGGCGAGCAGCTCCACCGGCTCGCCGCCGAACGCACCGGCCACCGTGTGCGCACCCTGGTGAACCACCCGCGCCCGCGGGTCGAACCACGTCGGGATGCCCGCCCGCCGGGCGCGCAACGCCAGGTCGAGATCCTCGCCGTAGAGGAAGATCCGCTCGTCGAAGGGCCCGAGCCGGCGCAGGAGGGCGGTGGCGCCGAGGAGCGCGGCGGCGATCGCCCAGCCGACCGGGCGGGGTTCCCGCGCCCGCCAGGGCGCCAGCGGCACGAACGGCAACCGCGTGTAGGGCAGGAGTGCACGCGCGAGCTCGGCCGGGGAGCCGGGAAGCGGGTGGACGGTGTCCTGGCGCGATCCGTCCGGGGAGAGCGACGAGCGGGGCGAGCAGCCTGTCCCCGGCCCGCAGCAGCGGCCGCCAGGCGCTCCAGCGAATCGTCGAGCAGCCCCACGTCGGGGTTGAGCAGCGCACAGACCGGCGCCGCGGCCGCCGCGACCCCGCGGTTGCAGGCGGCGCCGAAGCCGAGGTTCTCCGCCAGCGCCAGCACCTGCGCTCCCGCATTCCGGGCGATTGCCACGCTGTCGTCTGCCGAGGCGCTGTCGACGACGATCACCTCGGCTCCGGGCAGATGGCGGGCCAGGCTGGCCAGCAGCCTGCGGAGCTCGGGGGCGGAGTTGTAGCTCACCGTCACCACGGTCAGCCCGGCACCCGCCGCCGCCGACGCGCGGACCCGAGCGCGCCGGAGGGGCTGCACCGCGGCGGCGAACCGCCGGCGGGTGGCGCGGATGTCGAAGTGCGCCTCGGCCCGGGCACGGCCGGCGGCGCCAAGTGCTGCCGCTCGCCCTGGGTCGGCGAGCACGCCGGCCAGCGCGGCGCCGGCCGCCGCCTCGTCCCCCGGCGGGTACAGGACCCCGCAGGTCGAGTCGACGATCTCCCGCGGCCCGCCGCCGTCCGGAGCGACCACCGGGCGCCCGGCGGCCAGCGCCTCGACCAGGGCGATCCCGAACGGCTCGCACTCGGCCGTGTGCAGCAGGCAGCTCGCGGCGGCCAGCGTCGCCGGCACGTCGGCTGCCGGACCGATCTCGACCGCCAACCCGGCGGCGCTCGCGGCGGCCAGCAGCTCCGCCCGGAGCGTCTCGCCCGCCGCTTCGAGCGGCGCACCGGCCAGCCGCAGCCGGACCCCGGCGAGCTCCGGGGCGAGCTGGCGGGCCCGCGCGACCGCGGCGACCGCCAGCTCCGGCCGCTTCCACGGCACGATCGCCCCCAGCCACAGCACCAGGGGTGGGACGGCCGGAGCGAGGGCCGGATCGAAGTGGGTCGGCTCGACGCCCGGCGGGACGATCTGCACCGGGACCTCCACCTGCCCCAGATCCTCCGCCACCGTCTGCGACGGCACCACGACGAGGGCTGCGCGGCCAACCACGCGGCGCACCGCCGCACCGATCCAGCCGCCGGGCAGCAGATCGTGGTGGTCGACGACGGCCGCTGCGGCGAGCCGGCCGGGACCGAGCGCGGCGAGCGCGCTGCGCATCCCGCACAGCACGACGAGCTCGGGCTCCAGCGCGCGGACGAGGTCACGCGTCCGCGCACCGTGGGCGGCCAGCGCCCGGGCGGCGAAGAGGCGCTGGGCGGGCGACCCCCGCGCCTCGAGCGGGAGGGGCGCGCCCGCCAGCACGGCGATGCCGCGGCCGCGCGCCGCGGCCGCCAGCGGACCCTCGGGGCAGTGGAGGACGGGCTCGCCGAGCGTCGCGGCGAACTCCAGCAGCGTGCGTTCGGCCCCCCCCATGACGCCCGCGTAGCTGACGAGCAGATCGGGCGCCATGCGGTCGGGAGGCTAGCTCGTGGCCACTTCGAGACAGAGCGAATGGACCGGCCGAACGCCCAACGGTCCTAGACTGCGCGCCGTGGGCTCAGGTGTCGAGACACCACCGGGGCAGCGCGTCGCCCTCATCCATGACTTCCTGCTCGACGTGCGCGGGGCCGAACGCGTGTTCCTCGAGCTGACCCGGATCTGGCCGGAGGCCGACATCTTCACCGCGGTGTACGACGCCCAGGGCACCGAGGGCCGGTTCGCCGAGCGCAACGTCCACAGCTCGTTCCTGCAGTCGCTGCGGCCCTCGGCCTCGACCTTTCGCTACCTGCTGCCGCTGTACCCCACCGCGATCGAGTCGTTCGACCTGTCGGACTACGACCTCGTCGTCTCCAGCTCCTCGGCCTGGGCACACGCCGTTCTGTGCGGCGAGCACAGCGTCCACGTCTGCTACTGCCACAACCCGTTCCGCTACGCCTGGAACGACCGTGAGCAGACGCTGCGGCGCCGCGACCCGCTGACCCGTGCCTTCTTGCGGGGCGCGTTCCGGCGCTGGCGCCAGTGGGACTGGATCGCCGCTCAGCGCACCGACCGCTACATCGCCAATAGCCGTGTCACCCAAGCCCGGCTCCGGGCCTACTTCGGCCGTGAGGCACAGGTCGTCTATCCGCCGGTCGACACGGCGCGCTTCACCCCGGGCCGGGTCGGCGAGCACTACGCCATCGTCTCGGAGCTGATGCCGCACAAACAGATCGACGTGGCGGTCGAGGCGTTCAACCGGCTCGGCCGGCCGCTGATCGTGGTCGGCGACGGTCCGGACATGCGCCACCTGAAGCGGCTCGCCGGGCCGACGATCGAATTCGCCGGGCGCGTCGCGGATCGGACCGTCGTCGACATCGTCCAGGCCGCTCGCGCCCTGATCGTCACCTCCGTCGAGGAGTTCGGGATCGCGGCGGTCGAGAGCCAGGCGGCGGGGCGCCCCGTGATCGCGCGCGAGGCGGGCGGGGTGCTCGAGACGGTGGTGGCTGGGATCACCGGGCGGTTCTGGTCCGGGGGCGCGGACGAGCTGGCGGCCGCCATCGCGGAGTTCGACGACGCCGCGATCGACCCGGCCGACTGCGTCCGCAACGCGGCTCGCTTCGATCGACAGGGCTTCCGTCGCGGGATCATCGGGGAGGTGCGCGAGGCAATGGACTCGAGCTCGCGGCCGCATCAGGGCGAGCGCCAGCCATTGCCCTCGACGCGGCTGGTACGTCGCGCCTCCCGCGCCCGCTGAGCACCCGGTGCCGACGCTTGCCGGACTGGTGCTGCTGGCTGGTCCGACGGTGCTCAGCTTCTTCACCGGCGGCTACTTTGATCAGCCGCGCCTGTGGGCTGCGCTCGCCGCGTGGCTGCTCGTCGCGCTGGCGCTCGTCACCAAACGAGATCCGCTTCCCTCCACCCGCGCCGCGTGGCTGGCCGTCGCTGGTCTGGCGGCGTACACCGCGGTCACGTTCGCCTCGATCAGCTGGGCGCCGGTCGCCGGGTCGGCTCTGGTGGCCGCCGAGCGGGATCTGCTGTATCTCGGCGCGCTCCTCGCCGCGATGGCGTGGCTGCGAGAGCCTGGGGTGCGCCGAGCCCTCGAGCCGGCGGTCGCCGGCGGTGCGCTGATCGTCGTCGGCTACGGCCTGTCCGAGCGCCTGCTCCCGGGGCTCCTGCACTTCGCGCGTTCGGTCACGGCCGAGCACCGCCTCGAGCAGCCGCTCACCTACTGGAACGCGATGGGCGAGCTGGCCGCCCTGGGCATCGTGCTGAGCGTCCGGTTGGCTGCCGATCGTTCCCGTCCGACCTGGATGCACCGAGTCGCTGCCGCGGCGACGGTCCCGCTGGCGCTCGGGCTCTACCTCAGCTTCTCCCGCGGCGCGCTGTTCGCCTGTGCAGCGGGCCTGCTCACGTTGCTCGTCGCGGTTCGCAGCCGCACCCAGCTCGCGGTGCTCGGCGCGTGTGCCGCCCCCGCGGTCGCCTGCATCGTCGTGGCCGGCCCGCAGGCCGGGTTCACCTCGCTTGCCGGGTCACTGTCCAGCCGCGAGCTGCAGGGGGCGATCGTGTTCCTCGCGCTCGTGCTGTGTGCCGGGGCGGCCGCGCTGCTCCAGCGCCGAGCGATCGCCGTCGAGGAGCGACCGCTGCCGCTGCCCCAGCGCCCGATCCTGCTGGCCACGCTGGTGGTGGCGCTCGGGCTCGGGGTGGTCATCGTGGTCGGAGCCCGGGAGCGCACGAGTGAGCAGCTCGGAGGCGGCGCCGCGCGCCTCGTCCACGTGGAAAGCGACCGTTACGCCTACTGGGGGGTGGCCCTTCGCGAGTTCGTTCGGCAGCCTCTGCGTGGCGTGGGCGCCGGAGGGTGGGCGGTCGACTGGCTGCGCGAGCGCAAGGCCGCGGGGACCGCGGTCGATGCCCATTCGCTGCCGCTTCAGACAGCGGCCGAGCTCGGTCTCCTCGGCGTGGCGGCGCTCGTCCTGCTCATCGCCGGCTCGGCCGCGCAGACCCGGCGTGCGTACCTGGCGGCTCCGACTGCCGCGGCCGGTCCGCTCGCTGCGCTCGTCGCCTACGCGGCGCACGCTCCACTCGATTGGGATTGGGAGATGCCGGCGCTGACGCTGTTCGGGATCCTCGTTTTGGCCGCCCTGTTGATCGCGACCGGCGAAGCCTCACCCGCTACGGTTACACCTTGATTGTGACTGCTTCGGAGGAGCTCATCGTTTCCGACCGCCCGCCGGGCCTCCCGGCGGACCGGCTGAACATCCTCGTCCTCGCCGACCGCTGCTGGTCACACCCGCAGGGCGGCGGCACGGGCGCGAACCTGCTGGCCCAGGTCCTTCGCTGGGCGGAGGCGGGACACCAGGTCACCGTCATCACGGGCGACTACCCCGGGGCCCAGCGTGTCGAGCGCGTCGCGGAGCGACTCGTGGCGTATCGGATGGGGGGACGGGCCACCGTGTTCCCCCTGGCCGTGTGGGCGGTGATGCGGGGCCTGGGTCGGGATGCCGACGTCGTGCTCGAGATCATCAACGGCATCACCTTCCTCACCCCGCTCTGGTTGCGCAAGCCGCGCATCGCCCTCGTCTGCCATCCACACCGTGAGCTCTACGTCGGGGAGTTCGGCCCCCTGCGGGGCCGGCTGCTGGCCGCGCTGATGGAGGAGCTCCCACTCCGGCTGCTGTATCGCCGCGCCCGTTTCACCACCATCTCGGACTCCGCGCGGGAAGACCTCGTGAAGATCGACGGGATCCCCCGGGACCACATCTCGGTGGCGTATTGCGGGGTCGAACCGGGCCAGTTCGCCCCGGGCGAGCGCCACCCGGAGCCACGCCTGCTCTACCTCGGCCGGCTCAAGGCCTACAAGCGGATCGAGATCCTCCTCGATCTGCTCGAGCAGATCCCCGAGGCCACGCTCGACATCGTGGGCGAAGGTGACCATCGAGAGGCGCTCGAGGCGGAGATCATCCGCCGCCGCCTCCGCGACCGGGTGACGATGTACGGGCACGTCGACAACGCGGCCCGGGCCCGCATGTACGCGCAAGCCTGGCTCACCCTGACCGCCTCTTCATCCGAGGGTTGGGGGCTGACGGTGATCGAGGCCGCGCTGTGTGGAACCGCCAGTGCCGCCCTGGCCGTCGGAGGGCTGCGCGAGTCGATCGTCGACGGCGAGACCGGCATCTTGGCGCAGGACGCCGATGAGCTGACCGCGCGGGTTCGTGTGCTGCTGACTGATCGGCCCGAGCTGGAGCGGCTGGGCCGGGCCGCGCGCGAGCGCGCGCTGAAGTTCACCTGGGAGCGCACCGCGCAGGAGAACCTCGAGTTGCTGCGCGCCGAGCTGGCTTCACGTACGCGCGTCCGCCTGGGGTCTGCCGCCTGATGGCGAATGAGCAGACCCGGCACTGGCGGGTCCGCACCAGCCCGGAGCGTCTGGAGGAGGCGGTGTTCGCGTTCGCCGCCCGCCGGATCATGCGAGTCGTCGACCAGCGCCCCGGGCGCCTGGTCGTCAAGGGAGGATCGACGCTGGCCGCCGGTCGGCGTGCCATGGTGCTCGACTGGCTGCCGATTCGAGCGACGATCAGCTGGGAGGGACAGGCCGATGGGCACGCCCTCGTGCACGCCGCAGTGAGCCCTCGCGGACGCCCCCACGTCCGCCGCGCCATGTTCGACGCGCTGTACGCGCAGAAGCTCTCGAGCTGGCTGAGCGACCTCGGGCGCACGCTCGAGGCGATCGAGCAGCCAGCCTGAACGCGGCCTACGTTCCGGCCTGACGCGACGGCTCCTGCATGAGCACCACGGGCTCGGCGATCGCCTCGCCGGGGTCGATTCCGGGTGAGGGCCCCGTGCGCCGGCGCACCAGGCGGAGCAGTGGACGTTCCAGTCCGTAGTAGCTGGCGGCGGCGATCGCGGCCGATCCGACGAAGGTGCCGGCCGACCACCAGAGCCACGGGTGGATGAGCACGTGCCGGCCGAAGTGCCAGCGATCGAGCTGAGCCAGCACCGGCGCCTGCCACAGGTAGATCCCGTAGGACACCAGCCCGAGCCACGCCAGTGGTCGCAGCGCGAGGATACGGCGCGGGAGCCCCTGGTCGTCGCGGCCGATGGCGGCCGGGAGCAGGAGACCCAGGGCCACCACGGCGTACAACGCGTGTCGGGCGAGGTACGCCTTGACGCCCATCGGCGCGAAGAACACGGGATCGATGCCGGCGTGCTTGGCCACGATCCAGAACGCGAGTACGGCCACGAGCCACGAGAGCCCGGAGCAGCGATCAAATCGACCTAGCCAGCGGGGGGGCGGTCCGTCACGAAGTTCGAGCCAGGTCCCGAGCACCGCCAGGCCCATCCCGAGGGAGAACTGGTCCAGGAACGTCGGAAGCGAATCGAGGGCCGGGGTGATCACCACCTGGTGCGGGTTCTGGGGCGAGAGCACCGCCAGCTTCCAGATCTCCGAGCAGAGGGCCAGCACGATGAGGCCGATCACCTCTCGCCGCACCCACCCGTCGGTGGTGCGCCGGCGATCCACCGTCCGGCCCACCCAGGCCCAGACGGGCACGAACACGTAGAACGCGACCTCGATCGTCAGCGTCCATGCCTGGGTCAACCCCCCGGAGAGCGTTTGCGAGCTGTAGGTCTGCGCCAGCAGGTAGTAGTACGGGCCGCCGTGCAGCGTGAACACGCCATCCTGCACGGTCGAGGTGCCCACCCACAGCGCGGTAACGGTCAGCGCCAGCCAGTAGGCGGGGACGATCCGCGTGAACCGGCGCCAGGCGTACGGTCCAGCCGGTGGAGCGGTCTGCCCCGTCGCTCGGGCCCGCACGAACGGCCGGTACAGGAGCAGTCCCGAGATGAGGAAGAAGATCGTCACGCCGACGTCGAGACGCTGCGCGTAGGGACTGAGCGTGCTGTGCGGGTTCCCGGACACGCCCGCGTTGACGGCCGTGTGCGTGAGCAGCACCGTGAGCGCGGCGATTGCGCGCAGCGAGTCGACGAGGGGCAGGCGGGGGGCACGAGCGTTCACGTCGTGCATTGTCGCGAACCGGCGTCTGCGTATCCTGAGACCGGTGAGGCTGCCGTTGCGAACGTTCGCCGCGCGCTTGGCGGCGGTCGCGGTGCTGGGGGTCGTGCTGCGCGCGCTGTACCTGTTCGTGCTCGCGCGGGGCGTCAAGGGCGCGGGCGACTGGTACTTCTACCACTGGCAGGCACAGCTGATCGCCCAGGGGCACGGTTTCTCGGATCCCTGGATCCTGATCGGGACCCATCAGCTCCGCCCCAGCGCCATCCATCCGCCGCTCTACCCGCTGCTGCTCTCCGGGGTCTACGAGCTCGGCGGCCACTCGACGCTTGCCCAGCGCGCCCTCGGCCTGCCGCTCGGGACCCTCACGCTCGTGCTCGTGGCACTCATCGGCCGTCGGGTGCGGGACGAGCGAACGGGCCTGCTGGCGGCCGGCCTGTACGCCATCTACCCGCTGATGATCGCCGTCGACGGCGATCTGATGAGCGAGACGCTGTACGGGCCGCTCGTCGCGGGGACGTTGCTCTGTGCCCTGGCGTTCCGGGACCGGCCCAAGGCGCTGCGCGCCGGCCTGCTCGGCGCGCTGATCGCGCTCGCCGCGCAAACCCGCTCAGAGGCGCTCCTGTTCGTGCCGCTGCTGGTCCTGCCGTTGACGCTGCGGCTGGATGTGCCGTGGGGGCGGCGCTGGCGGCTGCTCGCGATCGCCATCGCCGCTTGCTGCCTCGTGCTGGCTCCGTGGACGATCCGCAACGAGTCGGTGTTCGGCCGCTTCGTGCCGGTATCGACCAACGATGCCACCGTCCTCGCCGGCGCCAACTGTGATGCCGCCTACCACGGGACGAACCTCGGCGGCTGGGTGTTCAGCTGCGTGCCCCCCCGGACGAGCACGAACGAGGCGGTGCAGGCTGCTCGCTGGCGGAGCGAGGCGCTCCACTACGTCGCTCACCACCTCGGCAGGCTCCCGCTGGTGGCCGCCGTGCGCCTCGCTCGGGTGTGGGACCTCTGGCAACCACGCCGGCAGGCACGCAACTTCGCCGAGGGCGATCAGATCGGGGTCGAGGAGGCCGGAGTCGCCGTGTTCTACGTGCTGGCCGCGCTGGCCGTCCTCGGCATCGTGGCGCTGCGCGGGGCCGGCTCGCTGGGCATCCTGCTCTCGCCTGCGCTCGTCGTCTCTCTGGCGGCCGTGATCGGCTACGGCGTGCCGCGTCTGCGCCACACGTTCGAGATCGCCCTCGTCGTCCTTGCGGCGGCTGGAATCGAGCACGCCACCGCGTGGCTCGCCGAGCGACGAGCGGTGGTGGCGCGCAGGCCGGCGACCGGCCGCGCCGCACTGTGACCACGTGGTTGGCTCGCCACCGCACGCTGGTGGCGATCGTCGCGTTCGGGCTGCTCCTGCGGCTGCTGTACGCGTACGTGCTCGTTCGCTCGCAGCCGCTGGTCGGCGACGCGGTCGAGTTCCAGCAGCAGGCGAACCTGCTCGCCAGCGGCCACGGTTTCATCGAGCCGCTCCCGTTCGCCCTCCACGGCATCAGCGTGGCCAGTGCCGACAAGCCGCCGCTCTACCCGCTCCTGGAGGCGGGCTTCTCGTTGTTCGGCTTCCGGTCCTGGCCGTCGCACGACCTCGTCGGCATCCTCGCCGGCACGGCCACGATCGCGGTCTGTTACGCCTTGGGTGCCGCTGTCGCCGGGCGCCGTGCGGGGCTGATCGCCGCCGGGCTGTGCGCCGTCTACCCGCTGCTGATCGCCTCCGATGGATCGCTGCGCAGCGAGTCGCTGTTCGCGCTCATGGTGACGCTGGCCCTGCTCGCCGCCCTCCGCGCCCGTCAAGCGCCCACCCGGAGGCGGCTGGCGCTGCTCGGCGTCCTCGTCGCACTGGCGGCGCTGACGCGGGGCGAGGGGCTCCTGCTCGTCCTCCTCGTCCCGTGGGCGGCGGGCCGTCGAGCGCTGCCGGCTGCCGTCGGTCTCGCCGCCTGCGCCCTGGTCCTCGCACCGTGGTTCATCCGCTGCTGGCTGGCGTTCGATCAGCCGGTGCTCATCTCGAATAACGTCGGCGGGCTGCTGGCGGGTGCGAACTGCCCGACGACGTACCACGGCCCGCTGCTCGGCCAGTGGGATTCGAGCTGCATTCGCCAGTCCCCCGAACTCAACGAGGCGGTGGAGGCTGGGCGGTTGCGTCGCGACGGACTGCGCTACGCCGGCGACCACCTGAGCCGCCTGCCGGCGGTGTTCGCCGCGCGTCTCGGACGGTCCTTCGAACTCTTCCGCCCGGCACAGGGATGGGTGATCGAGCGCTTCTTCGAGGGGCGCGATGAGACGGTCGACCAGATCGGCGTCTACGTGTGGTGGGTGGTGGCGCCGCTGGCGCTCCTCGGCGCGGCGCTGCTGCGCCGCCGCGGGGGACCTTGGGGGCTGCTGCTGGCGCCGTTGGGGATGGTGGCGTTCGTCTCGGTGACCGCATATGGGATCACCCGGTTTCGGGTCGCCGCCGAGCCCGCAATCATCGTGCTGGCGGCCATCGCCCTGGAGGCGACGGCCCTGCGCGGGCGGCAGCGTTGGGCCGCGCGATCGGGTGCGCTGTGATCGGGCGGGTGGTGCTCGGCCTGGCGACGATCCTCGTCATCGCCTGGCTGACGGTGATGTTGCGCGATGTGCTCCTGATTCGCCAGGCGACCAGGGCGCCGAACCTGGCCGCGTTCTACGCCGAGGTGAAGACTGCCGCCGGGTTGCGCGCGCGCAACGACGAGCTGCGCCAGGCCCGGCTGCTGAACCCCGACCTCGGCCCGCGATTGCGGATAGCATCTGATCTGCAGCTGTATGGAGGCGCAACTGCGGTGGCCAAAGGACTACAGATCGCACTTTCGGTGACGAGAGCCGAGCCGGACAACCTCTCGGCCTGGTACGTCCTCCTCGGTCTGGAGGGCGCCGCCGGGAACCCCGGAGGCATCGCCGACGCCCGCCAGGAGATCCTGCGCCTCGATCCACCCGCCCGCTGATCGCGTTACCTACACTCCGCGCCCCCGTGCCCCGCCTCCGACGAGACACCTGGTTCACGATCGGCTTCGCGCTGCTCGCCCTGGCGATCGCCTTCTGGCAGATCCCGGGCATCTCCACCTCGGACACGAAGATCGACCTCCATGTCGATCCGGGCCGCTTCCTGGGCGACGTGGCCTCGACCTGGAGCCCGACCTCGGGGCTCGGAGAGGTGCAGAGCGCCCAGTACGGCGGCTATCTGTGGCCGATGGCGCCGTTCTTCGCTCTGCTGCACCAATTCGGCATCTCCAGCTGGGTCGTCCAGCGCCTGTGGTTTGCGCTCGTGCTGTTCCTCGGTGCGTGGGGGATGCTGCTGCTGCTCGACCGGATGGTCGGCCGACCGCGCGGGGTCATCCACCTCGTCGCCACCGCGGTATGGACCGTGAACCCGTACACGACGGTGTTCACCGCACGCACGACCATCACCCTGCTCGGCTATGCCGCGCTGCCGTGGCTGCTGCTCTGCGTCCATCAGGGCGTGCGGCACGCACGGGGTTGGCGCGCGTGGTGGTGGCCGGCCGCGTTCGCCCTCGTCTTCATGTCGACCGGCGGCGGGGTGAACGCCGCGGTCGTGTTCTACATGGCGATCGGCCCCGTGCTCTTGATCCTCTACGAGCCGGCCACCAAGCGCGTGTCCTGGCGGGCCGCCGGCGGGTTCTTCCTGCGATCCGTCGTGCTGGCGACGCTTGCCTCGCTGTGGTGGATCTCGGCCCTCCTCGTGCACGTGCAGTTTGGCATCGACTTCCTGCAGTACACCGAGCAGCCGCGCACCATCTGGGACACGAACGCGATCACCGAGTCGCTGCGGCTGATGGGCTACTGGACCTCGTACCTGGGTGCCGGGTACCCGCGGGTCTCGTTCCCCTACTTCTCCGACGGCGCGACTCTGCTCTACAACGTCGGTGAGGTGGCGGCCTCGCTGTTCCTGCCGGCGCTGGCGGTCCTCGGCCTGTTGTGGGCGCGCCGGCGTCGCTACGGGGCGTTCTTCGTGCTCATGCTCATCGCCGGCGTCGTCGTGATGTCGGCGGGATTCCCCGATGGAACCCCGCTGCGCTCGACGATGGACTGGATCTACTACCACATCTTCGTCAGCCGCTTCCTGCGTACCGTCGACAAGGCCGCTCCGCTTGCGGCGTTCGGGATCGCCTGTCTGATCGGGGTGCTGGCGCAGGAGATATGGGTTCGCCTGCGACGCGCCCCCGCTGGCCTGAGGCTGCGTCGGGCGGGACTGGTCCTCGCCCCGACGGGACTCGTCGCCCTGCTCGTGTTCGCCGCGCTGCCGTTGTTCCAGGGTAAGGCGATCGACCGCCAGATCACCTGGAAGGCGATTCCCAGTGCGTGGCGGGACGTGGGTCGCAATCTCGATCAAACGCTGCCGGCGAACTCCCGGGCCATCGTCCTGCCCGGTCAGATCTTCGACTTCTACCGCTGGGGCGGCACGGTCGACCCGATCCTCCCTCGGCTGACGAACAAGCCCGTTGCGGTGCGCTACGAGACGCCGTACTCCGACCTCCACGCTGACGACCTGCTGCTCACGATCGACAACCTCGTCCAGCAAGCGAGGCTGTTCCCGGGCGAGCTCAAGCCGTTGCTCGGCCTGATCGGCGCCCGTTCGGTTGTCTCCGCCACCGACGACGACGTGAGCCGGTCGGGCGCGGTCGATCCCGCCGTCGCCGCTCGGGCGCTCGACCAGCAGGGCCTGGGCGCGGCGCAGCCCTTCGGTCCCTCACGCGTCGTTCCGCCGGCCCCCGGCGACTTCACCGGAGGCGGGCTCCTGCCCCAGGTCCGGCAGTACAGGCTGCCGCCCGGCCGCGGAATCGTCCACCTCGACAACGGTCCGGCAACCATCGTCGACGGTTCCGCGGCAGGCCTGGCGGACCTGGCGGCGATGGGCGGTCTGCCCGCGACTGCGCCGATCTTCTACGCCGGCGACGAGACGACCACGCAGCTGCGCAACCAAGCCGCCTCCGGCGCGCAGGTGGTGGTCACGGACTCCGACCAGCGGCAGTACTTCCTCCCGCAGTACACCCAGCAGGACGCCGGTCCGGTGTTCACCACGGGTCAGGCGATCACCGTCGACGAGGCGAACACCGATCCGTTCGCGAAAGCGGGGACCGACGCCGAGACGGTGGCGATCCTCCGGGGGGCGCGGTACCTGCGTTCGCCATACGAATACGGCCTGCTCTCGTTCCCCGACCAGCAACCGATCGCCGCCTTCGACGGCGATCCGCGCACGGCCTGGGTTCCGTTCGGCGAGTCCCAGACGAACCGCTGGCTCGAGGTCGGCTTCACCTCCCGCCGCACCGTGCCATACATCGACGTGCTGCCACTCGACGGTCCGCACGGCATCGTCCGGGCGCTCCAGGTCAACGACCGGCGGGTGCTCGTCCACCCGGGCTGGAACCACATCCCGGTGGGTGGGCGACCGCTGACGAGCCTGCGCATCCGGATCGCGCAGGTGACACAGCCGCATGTCCACGGCGGTCCGGCTGGGCTGTCGGAGATCCGGATCCCCGGCGTCTCGCTCAGCGAGGTCATCCGTGCTCCGATCGTGACCGGCCGGGCCCTCGCCGGGCGCAACCTGTCCCACACTGCCCTGACCTACCTCTTCAGCCGGCTGACCGACGACGATCCGTTTCGTCGCGACCGCTACGTCGACCAGCAGGATCAGGGCTACCTCACGGATCGGCTCGACCAGGAGGCGAACATGATCCGCGCCGTGTTCGCGCCCGCCAGCCGGCGCTACCGGCTCGACGCATGGGTGCAACCGGCGGTGACCGGCGCGGACTCCGCGCTCGACCGGCTGGCGGGGGCTTCCACCGGTGGGGCGACGTTCACGTCATCCGCCCGCTACCACGACATCGGCGGCTACCGGGCTTCGAGCGCGTTCGACGGCGACCCGCAGACCGCCTGGGTCAGCCTGTGGATCCCGGAGTCCGCGCCGCAGCCGTGGCTGTCCTGGACCACGCGCCGGCCGCTCACCGTGTCGCGCCTGAGGTTGACGGCGCCGCGGCTTCCGATCCGCTCCCCCACGAGCGTGCGGCTGAGTTGGCCAGGCGGCTCGAGCGGGCCGTTGGGGGTGGGTCCGGGTGGCATGATCACCCTGCCGGCTCCGGTGCGCGCTCGGTCGTTCCGCCTCACGGTGCTCGCCGCTCGTTTCCCGCCGGGCCTGACCGCCCGGCAGCGCGGTACGCGCGCCGTGGGGATCGCGTCGCTCGCCGTCCCCGGCTTGCCGGTCGCCCGGGTGCCGCTCACGGGCGCCCTTCAGGGGCGCTGCGGCGACGCGACGGTCCTCGTCGCCGGCCATCCGGTGCCCCTGCGCGCCACCGGGACGATCAGCGCGCTCGACGCCGGAACACCGCTGCAGGCCGTCGGCTGCGGGTCGGCGGCGATGCCCGGCGGCATCCAGTACGTGCAGGTGCAGCCGGGCCAGCTCGCAGTCGACCTGCTCCGGCTGCGCTCGGCCGCTCCCGCTCCGCTGGCCAGTGCGGCGAGTCCCGGGGGAGCGATCCTCGCCACCGGGAAGCTCGGGCGCTACTCGCTCGACGGGGTGAGGCTGTCGCTGCCCGAGCCGCAGTGGCTCGTGCTCGGCGAGAGCTACGACCAGGGCTGGCAGGCGTCGTGCGACGGTCACTCGCTCGGCTCGCCGCGCGTGATCGACGGGTACGCGAACGGTTGGCTTGCTCCAGCCGGCTGTCACACGGCGTCGTTCACGTTCGGGCCGCAGGCCGGCGTCAACAAGAGCTACGTGATCTCCGCGATCGTGGTGGCGCTGCTCAGCCTGTTGCTCCTGCTGAGCAGACCCGGGCGGTCATTGGCCAATGATGCGCCCGAGCCGCGCGTGCTCCCGCCGCTACCGCTCGGCCCGCTGCCGTGGGGGCGCGCTGTCGCCCTGGCCGCGACGCTCGCCATCCCGCTCGGGTTCGTCTTCGCCTGGCGGGCTGGGATCGTGGCGGCCGTGTGTCTCGCGCTCCTCTTCCGGCGCGGGGTGACCGATCGCGGGCTGACGCTGACGGTCGCCGGCTTGCTCGGGGTGGTTGTCCCGATCGCGTACCTGATCAGCCAGCCGGAGAACAAGGGCGGCTACAACTTCGACTACGGCGTCGAGCTGATCTACGCCCACTGGATCGGCGTCGCGGCGATGATCCTGCTGATGCTCGCGGGCTGGCTGGTGGCTCGAGCCGATCGCCGTCGCAGCGTGCCTCCGGATCGACCCGCGCCTCCCGCGCGCCGCTGGCCTCGGCGCCCGTTCTCAGCGTCGCACGAAGACACGCACCACGGATCCACCGCGCGGACGGGGAAGCCGCATGAGGAGGCGAAAACGGTTGCTGGCAATCAGCTTGGCGCCCTGAGGATCGGGAAACGGAAGCTCGTCGGAGACGATGAACTGCCCGCGGAGCGCGGCCGGAGCTGACGCCTCGACCACGCGGTAGCGGCGCGGGTCGGCGAGCAGCAGCTTGACGATGTCGAGATCCGAGCGGTCGGCGATGATGGTCGTGGGATCCCCCACCGATCGGCGGCGAATCGCCCTCACGACCGCTGGCCACGGCTGCCCCGCCTGCGGTCCGGTGACGTACTGCACGTCGTCTCGACTTGGATACCGGGTGGTCGCCGGGTGCGCCAGCACCCGGGCGTCGAGGGCGAGCGGCGGGATGAGCGTCGCGAGCCCCACCGCGCTCGCCGCCACGGCCGCCACTGGCGGGCGGCGGCCCCGGAGGCTCGTGATGCGCGCCAACGCGACGAGTGCCACGGCGGCCAGGACGCTCACGAACGGGACCAGGTAGAGGATGTGGCGGGGATAGGGCGCGACCGGGAACAGGATCGCGGCTGCGCCGAGCGCGATGATCCAGACGGTCAGCAGCAGCGCGAGCCGAAGCTGGCGGCGCAGCAGGATCACCCAGCCGGCGAGGGCGAGCACGAGCACCGGCACGCCGACGTAGCCGGTCAGGGCCGAGCGGTAGATCGGTTCGGCCGCTTGCCACCAGCGCAGGGGGTGGGCCAGCGCGTCGTGCAGCGAGTGCACGGGATAGAGGAACTGGCTCCGCCGCACCTGCTCGAAGAGCCGGTACAGGGAGGAAACGTGGGGCAGGAGCTCGCCGCACACCGTCAGCGCCACCGCGATCAACCCCGCGCCGGCGAACCGCAAGAGCCGCTCTCGCCGACCGGGCGCGGAGAAGTCGAACAGGAGCAGGCTGGCCGGCAGCAGCGCGATCGCCGCCTCACCACTCTGCTTGGCCAGCACCGCCACCGCGCCCAGGGCTCCGAGGAGCACGCCGGTGCGGATCCGCGGGTGTCGTGCCAGGTCGATCTGCACGAGGAGCGCGGCAACCGTGAGGAGCGTCAGCAACGGCTCGACGATCCCGATCGCGTCGTGGACGAGGCAGAACGGCAGCACGACGACGCCGAGCGCGGCCACGATCCCGGCGGCGGTGCCGCCGGCGAACGCGCCGAGCCGCGCGGTCACCGGGAGCGTCAACCCGCCGGCGAGGATCGACACGAGGCGCAGCGCATCCAGTGGGTTGACGCCGAGCTTGACCGGGGGTACCGCGAGCCAGGCGAGCAGCGGCTCCTTGCCGATCCGCAGCGACTCCCACACATGGGGGGGCGAACCGCCCGCTGCCAGTACGAAATTGCCATACGTGCCCTCGTCGATGAAGTACGGCAGCCGGTGCAGGAGCGCGAGCCGGGTCGCCAGGTACAGGACCCCCAGCGCCGTCCACGCGGCAGCTCTCATCGCACGTCGAGCACGGTCGCGCAGCCGAAGTGATGGATGGCGATCACGAGCGGCCCGAGCCGCTCGGCCAAGCTCGCAGTGGAGCCGCAGCCGGCGAGCACGAAGCGCGCTCCGCTGGCGCGTACGAGTGCCTGCGCGCCGGCGGGCGGGAGCTGACCAGTGAGCAGCGCGGTCGCCTGTGCGCTCCGCCGTCCTTCATGCGGCGTGTAGTAGAAGTTGCCCACCCAGGTGCGTCGCTGGGCGATCGCCGGCACGACGGTGCCGAGCCGGAAGTCGGTGAGGACGCCCCCCGGCCGCGGATCGCCCGCCAGGAAGTCGAGTGCGCGACGCTCCCCAGCGGCGATGAACAACGGGCCGCTCGCACCGCCCGAGCCGGCTCTGACCACCTGCCGGGCGGTCACCAGCTGGTCGATGAGGGCCGGTGCGACGGCCAGGAGCACGAGCGCCGTGGCGACTGCGAGGCCAGCCGGCGGGATCCACTGCCGTCTCGGAGGTGAGCTGCCCTCGTCAGCCGCGCCTGCGCGGAGCAGCGGTGCCACGCCCTGGACAGCGAGCACGCCGAGCGGAATCGTCACACCGAGCAACGCGTGGGTGGGCGCCGCGCTCAACCTCGTCTCGGAGACCAGGAACACCGCCGCCGTGGCCAGGGGCCAGACCCGGAGTGCCCGCTGGAGGTCATCGGCCGCGGGCCGACGATACGCCAGGGCGGCGGGCACGGCGAGCGGGGCGAGCGTCACCAGCGCCATCCACACCGGGAACGGGCTGTGCGTGAGCCGCTGCGCGAGCCCCCACGCGGCGTCGCTGCGATTCAGGATCATGAAGTAGAGCAGCGGCAGCGCGGCGGCGACGATGATCGTGAGGGTCTGGCGCCACCTCCGTCTGCCGCCGAGCAGCTCAGCCGCCCCGAGCGTCAGTATGAGCTCGGCTCCCTGCCATGGGTGCAATGAGCTCGCCAGCGCCGCGAGCAGCGCCACCGACCACATCGAGCGCCCGCGTGCCCACTGCAGGATGGCGAACGTCGCCGCGGCCGCCGCAATGAGGCCGAACGAGTACCCCCAGGACCAGAAGGTCAGCGATGAGTCGAACGTGACCTGGTGCCAGCGCAGGTCCATTCCCGGATTGACGTGGAGCACGCGTCCGGCAACCAGCGCGCCCGGGCCGACGAACAGCAGAGCGAGCGCGAGGGCGGCGACCCGTCGAGCGGTCCCGGTGATGGTCGCCCGTACCAGGCCCAGTGCCGCAGCGGCCATCCCGAGTACGGCGAACGGCTTCCAGACGAGAAGCGCCACCCACGGCGCCACCCCCACGGCCACCAGCCGCCCGGAGATGAACACGAGCGGCTGGAAGAAGTCGGCCGGCGTCGAACGGAGGTCGAACGGATTACCGGCCAGCCAGTGGTGGCTCGCGTCGACGATCCAGCCGAGGTAGGTCGCCTGGTCGGTGACGAAGATCCCGTCGGTCCCCGTCCAATGGAGGCCGTGGACGGCGACTTGGCGTAGATCCAACGCCAGGACCCACAGCGAGACGAGGCAGAACAGCGCGAGGACGAGGAGTTCGGTTCGGCTGGTGGGAGCCGCAACCGGGGTGTCTGACGCTTCGCTGCGCGTCCGCGCGCGCGGTTTCGCACCCAGCAACGCGTTCGCGCCGAGTGGCGTCCCTTCGCCGCTCACCGCCACGTGTCAGCAGTGTGGGCACGTCGGCCACCGAACGGCTGCATCGTGGCAGCGTAGGGAAATCGATTTCGAACCGACGCGCTCGGCGCCCGCGGCGCTATCCGGGTCGGTCGGGCGGTTCGGTCCTTCGGCGGGTGACACCCAGCGTCTGGGGCACCAACCGCTTGAGCGACAACACGGGCCGCTCCACGGCGTAGTAGCTGATGGCGGCGGCGACGATGGAGGCGGCGGCGGTCGTCACCGTCAGGACGAGGAGAGCTTGCCCGTGGATCCAGGTCAACGCGCCCGCTCCGAGCAGCTTGCCGAGCAGCGGGCTGTGCCACAGGTAGATGCCGTAGGACACGAGCCCGAGCCAGCCGAGGGCACGGGTCTCGAGCAGCCGACCAGGAGCTCCACCCGGCGCGGGGAACATCGCCGGAAGGGCGACGAGCACCGCGATGAGCAGGAACCCGACGTGGCGCACCGAGCCACCCACCGGCGTCTCCGCCAGCAGCCCTTGGTGGGACACCACGGGGTAATGAACGGTGGCGGCGAGCGCCACGTAGATGCCGACCGCGAGGATCCACGGGACGATCGGGCTTCGGCGCGCGGCGGCCAGCGGGCCGGGCAACACCTCACCGGCCTGCTCCCCGGCGCTGAACACGGCGAGGATCATCCCGCCGGCGAACCAGTCGAAGTACTCGAGGATCGTGTTCGTGGCCAGGGTCTGCGGACCCGCAACGTCCACCACCCGCAGCGCCAGCGAAGCGAGCCCGAGCGCGACGAGCACCGCGAGGTCGGTCCGGACCCGTCGCCGGGCCACTCGTCTCAGGAGCGAGGCGTACACCGGCAGGAGCGCGTAGAACGTCACCTCGACGCACAGTGTCCAAGCCGGCGATATGCCGCCGTACAGCGTGTGCCGGCTGTAGATCTGGAGGAACAGGTAGTAGCGCCACCACGTGTGGGCGAAGACGCCCGGCAGGTGGACCCAGGCTCCGAGCACGGTCAGCGCCAGCCAGTACGCCGGCACGATCCGCAGCATCCGTCGCCAGGCGTACGCGGCGGCCCCGATGGGTGGAGCGACGCCCAGATCGGCCGCCACGAACGGCCGGTAGAGCAGAAACCCGGAGATGACGAAGAAGATGGGCACGCCAACGTCGAGGTTGTGCCAGATCGCCCCCCCCGCGGTGTGCGTGGAGAAGCCGGCGAACGTGGCGGTGTGCACGACCAGGACCGCCAGGGCGGCGAGGGCACGGAGCGCATCCACCCGCGGGAATCGCGGATGACCGGCCGGCGGGGAGAGCGCCGGCGGTTCCGCCGTCCCCGGAACCGGCCGGTGCAGCTCGCCGGGCGCGGACCCGGCCACCGGCGCGCTCACCGCCGCCTCCACTTCCAGCCGCCCGCCCCCAGGACGAGCACGGCGGCGAGGCCGGCGAGGCTGACGATCCAGCCGACGCGCCAGCTGAGCGGGCGATAGGTGAAGACGACCTCGTGGCGCCCGGGTGTCAGGGCCACGCCCTGGAGCACGTAGTCGACCTGGCGGTCCGGGACCTGATGTCCATCTACGGTTGCCCGCCAGCCGGCGGCCCAGCGGTCGTCGAGGACGAGCGTGCCGGGGCGGGACGCATCCGCTCGAACGACGACGCGCGTGGCGGCGGAGGTTCCGACGGCGGCGGACCCCGCGGGCCCGGGAGCCGTGAGGGCCGGGCCCGGTGCGGCACGCTCGAGAACGACCGAACGGGTCCCGTCGAAGCCGAGTTGGGTGACCGCTCGAAACGCCGCCTCACCGTTCGGGACCGTCCTGGTCGCGCCGACCACCGCCACCCGCGGCTGGGCGTCTGCCACCTCGTACACCCGGCCGTCCGCCCCGGCATAGGCGATCCGCAGCCCGGCCAGCCTCAGGACCGGACCGCCGGGCGCGGTGAGCAGCCAGCGCACCCCGAGCAGCCGCAGGGTGTGGAGGCGCCGGGCCTGGACGCGGGGCACGATGAGCGGGATGTCCGCGAACGTCGCGCCAACCTGCGAGGGATGCTCCGGGTCCACCTGGGTGCGCCACAGGTGGTCGTAGCGGTGCGGGATCGGCAGGTCGTAGCCGCCGGCCTCCGGCAGCTTGAAATGCAGCGCGATGATGTTCCACGGCACCGGCTCCACGGATTGGAACCGGCCGTTGCGGTGCGCGAGCAGGAAGCGGATGGCACCGGTTGTGGGAACCCGGGCGTCGGCTTCGGCCACCGATGGGTTGTAGCCCATCCCGGCGCGGAACAGGTCGAGCACGGTGAGCGCCAGGACCAGCACGACGAGCCGGTTGCGGGGGAGTCGCCCGCCCCATCGGATGAGCACGAGCGCCAGGGCGGCGAGGCCGACCCAGCCGAGCAGCGCCGCGAGGTGGATCGTGCCGGCGGAGGTGCTGCCGTTCGCCCGGTGAAGCCGGACCGCCAACAGGGCGGCCTGAGGCCCGGCACCGCCGAGCTCGCCGCGGGCGAGCACCCAGACGACGGGGACGATCGCCACGACGCACGCGCCCAGCGTCGCCCGGCGCAGTCGGGCGGGCGCCGCGCGTCGTACCTCCTCCAGCCCGGCGGCGGCCAGCAGCGCGATCGCCAGGGTCGTCCAGGGAATGAGCCGGCTGTCGTGCCCGGAGCTGAACCCGGGCAGGCGCGTGACGATCTGGACGAACGGGGGGATCCCGACGGCGACGGCCAGCCCGGTGAAACCGAGCAGCGCCAGACCGATCCGCTCCCGGGATGGGCGTACGGCGAGGGCGACGGCCACGAGCAGCAGCGGGAGGGCACCGGCGTAGTACGCCTGAGCTCGGATGAACGAGATGAGCGGCGCCTGGGTGGCGCGGCCCCAGTAGTCGGGCAGGAAGAGCTGGAGCAGCCCACGCAGGGCGAGGTGGCTGTCGATCGCCGTTCCCGCGCGTTGCGGCAGGTCCGCCGAGCCGAGCAGCGACTCGCCGAACGGGACGAGGAGCAACGCCGCGAGCGCGGTGCCGAGCGCCACTCCCGCGGCGACCGTGGCCAATGCCGGAGCCGTTCGCAGCCCGCCGCTCCGCCGCCGGCCGATCGCCCACAGCAGTCCGAGCACCGCGGCGCCGACCGCGGTGTCGAAGCTCGATTCGAAGTGGCCGGCGAGGAATTGCAGCCCCACCGGCACCGCCAGGGCGACCACGCTTCGCCGGCCGGGCGCTGCGAGCGCTCGGTGCAGTCCCCACAGCACCCACCCAAACAGGGCCCAGACGCCCGCGTGTGGGTACTGGACCCAGGTGATCTGCCAGAAGCTGAAGCCGTACACGAGTCCGGCGAGCAGCGCGGCGGCGAACCGAAGCCCGAGCGCGCGGGCCAGGACGAACACGCCGAGCGCGGCCACCATCAGCTTGAGCGCCGCCGAGACGGCGAGCGAGCGAAGGAGGGGCATGACGTATGCCGGCAGCGTGAACGGCGAGAGCACCGCAGACTGGTCGTCGGCCAGGAGCGGCACACCGTCCATCAGGTACGGGTCCCAGAGTGCGGGGAACGACTGCCGCGCGAGCGCGGCGAGCGGCTGGAACTGGAGCACGGAGTCACCAACTTCGTTGTTGGTGATGCGCTGCAGGTGGGGGGGGCGGGTGACCTGGAACGGGGGGGCGAAGCGCAGGCTGTCCGCGGTCGAGATCGTGCGCCCCGGCAACAATCCGGCGATCAGCAGGATGATGGCGAGCGCGGCGTAGACGAGCGCCGCGACCAGCGTCGGCCGCCGCAGGATCAAGCCAGGCGGCCGGCGGATCTGTAGGGTGCCCTGGCGCCGCCCCGCCGCCCGCCCGCGCCCATCCGCCTCGAGATCAACCAGTGTCGCGCCTCACCAGCCGGTTGCATCGCCAGGACACTATCGCCTTGCTGGTGGGGGTGCCGGTGGTGGTGTGGTTGGTGCGGGCGTTGGGGGATGGGTGGTATCCGTATGGGGATCGTGCGGTGATCGCGGTTCGGTCCTTTGAGGTGTTCGGGTCGGCCTCGCCGCTGGTGGGGCAGTACTCGACGCTCTCGGAGGTGGCGCAGCGTTCGCTGTTCAGCCTGGGTCCGTTGCTGTATTGGCTGCTGGCGGTTCCGGTTCGGCTTGGCACGGCGTGGATGCCGGTCGTGATGGCGGTGGTGAATCTGGTTTGTGTGGTTGGGGTGGTGGTGCTGGCGCGCCGGCGGGGGGGTGTGGTGTTGGGGTTTGGGGTGGCGTTCGGCATGGTGTTGATGCTTCGTTCGCTTCCGGTGGTGGCGACTCATGATGTGTGGAATCCGTATGTCGCGCTGTTGCCGTTCTGGTTGCTGTTGTGGTTGGCGTGGGCGGCGGGGGGCGGCGAGACGTGGGCGTTGCCGTGGGTGGTGGGGGTGGCGAGCTTTTTGGTTCAGGCGCATCTCACGTATGCGTTGCCGGCGTTGGCGGCGGTGGCTGCGGCTGTGGCGGGGTGGTGGCCGCGGCGTGTGACGGCGCGCCGGCGGGGGTGGTGGGCGCTTGGGGTGTTCGGGGTGTGCTGGTTGTTTCCGCTGCTCGACATCGTGTTGCATCCTCCGGGCAACGTGCTCCACGTCGTGCGGGGGGCGTTGCGGGGGCACACCAGCTTGGGGCTGCAATCGGGGTGGTACGGGTTGGCGCATGCGATCGGTGTCGCACCGTGGTGGACACGCGCGCCGGTCGGGGGGTTCGCCAAGCTGGCGGAGGTGCTGGAGGCGCCGTCCGCGCTGACTCAGGTCACGGCCGCGGTGTTCCTGCTCGGTCTGCTGGTGATGCTCGTCGCCGGTGTCCGCCGCCGCCAGGCGTCGCTGCTGGTGCCGGCCGGCTTGGCGCTCGCCGGCTGCGTGGCGCTCGGGCTCGACATCGCCTCCACCCCGACGGTCGACCTGCTCGGCCTGACGATCGGCTACACGATCTGGTGGGCGTCCCCCCTCGGGCTGTTCGTCTGGGCCGTGATCGCGTGGGCCGTCGCGTCCAGGGTCCGGTACCGCCCGCCGCCCTTTCCCGCGGTGACGCGGTTCGCGCCGGCGGTGGCCGCCATCGCGCTCGCGGTGCTCGCCGTGGCCGTGGCGGTGGGGCGGCCGCACGATGATGCCAGCGGTGAGTACCGGCCGTTCGACCGGTTCACCGACCAACTGCGAGCGATCCTGCCGCCGGGACGTTCCATCCTCGTCAGCGCCGACCTGACGACGAACGGCTTCGAGCTGCAGGCGTCGGCCGTCTACACCCTGCTCCGCCACGGCGACCGGGTGTTCGTACCCGACGCGGTGGCCACCGAGCTCGGGCCTTCGTTCGCGCTGGGCGGGCACCGAGTCGACGACGAGGTGGCGATCGGGTTCGGGCACCGCCCGGCCGGTGGGCGGCTGATCGCCACCGTCACCGCCAGGGTGCCCTCGCCGGTCATCGGCACGTGGAGCGTCGTCCTGAGGACGGGCCCACCGGGCCGCACCTCCATCGCCGGGGTGGGCGGTGAGGAGTGACCGGCGGTGGTTCCCGAGGGCCGGGATGCCCGGCGGCGCCACGCGTCTGATCGGGACGGGCAGCCTCGGGCGGGCGGGCCGGGTGGTCGCGGGCGCCGCCCTGGTCGTGCTGCTCCTCGCCGTCGGGCGGTTGGCGATCGGCGCGGCCGGCGAGCCGTTTCCGTTCGTGGACTCGGCCACGGCTCACCATGTGCCGCCCCGGTGGCTGCTCGGCCCGTTCGCCTGGATCGGCGCGTCGCTCAGCCCCGATGGCGGCTTCAAGTCGATGCTCTGGGTGATGTGCGCCAGCTACGTCGTGCTGCTCTTGCTCGGTTCCCGGGTGCCCGCCCGCTGGGCGATCGCCGCGATCGTCCTCGTGCACCTCGTCGTGCTGTTGGGGCCGCCGATCAACTCCCGGGACGTGTTCGGGTACATCGGGTGGGGCCGCGAGGGGGCGGGCGGCTGGGGCAACCCGTTCACGGAGTCGCTGCGGGTGCTGCCACCGCACGACCCGATTCGCCCGTACGTGGACCCGTCGCAGGCGGGCGCCTCCGGGACGCTGTATGGGCCACTGTTCGTCCTGCTCATGTACGTCCTGGCACCGCTCCCGGTTCCGGTGGCGTATTGGGTGCTGCGGGTGGCGGCGGTCGCGGCGAGCCTGGGCTCCGTCGCGTTCGTCTGGCGGATCGCGCGGGCGCGCGGCTATGACCCGGTGAGGAGCGCGATGGTGCTCGGCCTCAACCCGCTCGTGCTCGTGTTCATCGTCAGTGCGGCCCACAACGATCTGCTGTTCGTCGTCCTCGCGCTGGCCGGCGGCTTCCTGATCGTGACCGGGCGTGAGCGTTCGGGCGCCGCAACCGTGTGCCTGGCGCCGTTCATCAAGGCGACCTCGTTGCTCATCGCCCCCTTCGCGGTGCTCGGGTCGCGTGAGCGCCGGCGGGCCGGTGCGGTGGCGGCGGCGACGCTGGTGGTCGGCGCAGCGCTGTCGGTGGCGATCTTCTCCTTCCACGGCATGCACCTCCTGGTCGACAACCTGAAGGCGCAGGACCAGGTGGTCGGCTTCCGGCCGGTGCCGCTGTCGAAGATCGCCGCGGCGCTGGGCGAGCATGGTGTGCCGCATTGGTTGCGGACGGCCGGGACGATCGTCGTGATCGCGACGTTCCTCGCGGGGCTGTGGTGGACCTGGCGCGGGCACGACTGGATCGCCGCCGCCGGCTGCACGATGCTCGCCCTGGTCGCCACGCGCACCTACTTCCAGCCCTGGTACTACCTGTGGCCGATCGCCCTGGCGGCCGCCGCGCGAAGCTGGCTGCTGCGCGTCATCACCATCGTCTACGGCTACTTCATCATCAAGTCGACGATCAGCCTGCTCGTCGTCGTCGGCGCGTTCCAACGCTGAGGGAGCTCACGCCCAGCCGCAATCCGGCGCGCGTGAGCGGCCCCGGGCGATGGTCGGATCGCTAGGGTGCCGCGGCGGCGTCTCGCCTCATGCCCGCGCTCCCTGTCCGCAAGATCAACCCGGTGTCGAGCCTGACCAAGCGGTGGCGCTGGGTCGACGGCGTCGCCTTGCTGGTGGGGGTGCCGGTGGTGGTGTGGTTGGTGCGGGCGTTGGGGGATGGGTGGTATCCGTATGGGGATCGTGCGGTGATCGCGGTTCGGTCCTTTGAGGTGTTCGGGTCGGCCTCGCCGCTGGTGGGGCAGTACTCGACGCTCTCGGAGGTGGCGCAGCGTTCGCTGTTCAGCCTGGGTCCGTTGCTGTATTGGCTGCTGGCGGTTCCGGTTCGGCTTGGCACGGCGTGGATGCCGGTCGTGATGGCGGTGGTGAATCTGGTTTGTGTGGTTGGGGTGGTGGTGCTGGCGCGCCGGCGGGGGGGTGTGGTGTTGGGGTTTGGGGTGGCGTTCGGCATGGTGTTGATGCTTCGTTCGCTTCCGGTGGTGGCGACTCATGATGTGTGGAATCCGTATGTCGCGCTGTTGCCGTTCTGGTTGCTGTTGTGGTTGGCGTGGGCGGCGGGGGGCGGCGAGACGTGGGCGTTGCCGTGGGTGGTGGGGGTGGCGAGCTTTTTGGTTCAGGCGCATCTCACGTATGCGTTGCCGGCGTTGGCGGCGGTGGCTGCGGCTGTGGCGGGGTGGTGGCCGCGGCGTGTGACGGCGCGCCGGCGGGGGTGGTGGGCGCTTGGGGTGTTCGGGGTGTGCTGGTTGTTTCCGCTGCTCGACATCGTGTTGCATCCTCCGGGCAACGTGCTCCATGTCGTGCGCGCGGCGTTGCGGGGACACAGCCAGCTTGGGGCTGCAATCGGGGTGGTATGGGTTGGCGCATGCGATCGGCGTCGCCCCGTGGTGGACGCGCGCGCCGGTGGGGGGGCTGCGCGGTTACTGAGGTCGGCCGGCGCCGTCCGCGCTGACTCAGGTCACGGCCGCGGTCCTCCTGCTCGGCCTGCTGGTGATGCTCGTCGTCGGTTTCCGCCGCCGCCAGGCGTCGCTCGCTGGTACCGGCCGGCTTGGCGCTCGCCGGCTGCCTGGCGCTCGGGCTCGACATCGCCTCCACCCCGACACCGCACCTGCTCGGCCTGACGATCAGCTACACGATCTGGTGGGCGTCCCCCCTCGGGCTGTTCGTCTGGGCCGTGATCGCGTGGGCCGTCGCGTCCAGGGTCCGGTACCGCCCACCGGTGCGTCTGGCGGCGGCGCGGTTCGCGCCGGCGGTGGCCGCCATCGCGCTCGCGGTGCTCGCCGTGGCCGTGGCGGTGGGGCGGCCGCACGATGATGCCAGCGACCAGTACCAGCCGCTGGATCAGTTCGCCGACCGGCTGCGCGCGGTCCTGCCGTCCGGGCACGCCATCCTCGTCAGCGCCGATCAGACCTCAGCTGGTTTCGAGCTGCTGGCGTCGGCCGTCTACACCCTGCTCCGCCACGGCGACCGGGTGTTCGTACCCGATGCGCTCACCACGGAGCTCGGGCCCTCGTTCGCGGTGCGGGACCGACGGGTCGACGACGAGGTGGCGATCGGGTTCGGGCACCGCCCGGCCGGCGGGCGGCTGATCGCCACGGTCAGATCAGGTGACCCTGGCGTGTCGGGTGGCGGGTGGAGCGTCGTGCTGCGGACGGTCCGTCCGGCCGGGCCCACGAGCGGGATGCAGTGAGCGTGACCCGGACGGACTCCCGCTCGACCCGACGTGCCGGTGACTCGTCAGCCGGTACGTGGGCAGCGGGACCTGACCGTGGGATCCTGCGTCTCCCGTGCCAGCTCCTCGTACCGTGCGTGCGCCGCCGTGGCGCCGGACGCCAGGGTGAACGTCGTTCTCGCCCCCTGCGCCAGCAATCGGGTCCCGGGACCTGACGGCCCGCGTCCCTGGCTGATGATGAGGACGGCTGGGTAGGCGATCGACCCGGGGCAGTACTGCAAGCCCAACGCGGTGGCCGCAGCCGGCGGGACCGCGAACGGAGTCCCGCGGCGGCGCAGCACGTAGGCGAGCGCGGACTCGAACGTGAGCCCGCTGAGGCCCAGGCTCTCGGCGTCCAGCAGCACCGGGCGGGTGCGGGGGAGCTGCGAGACGACGCGCGCGGTGAGGACGGCGATCGCCTGGTAGCTGCCGACCCGGGGCGGCTGGACGAGGCCGACATCGATCCGCCGAGCCGCCACCAGTGCGGCCGCCACCGCGAGCGTGACGCCGGGAAGTGCCAGGGCGGCGCGCGGCGGAGGCCGTAGGTGCCGGAGTGCCGGCGGGCGAAGCGCCCACAGCGACCAGAGCAGCACCAGGTGGGCGAACATGCTCGCAAGCTCCATCCAGGTCAGGACGTAGGCGCTCACGGCAACGCCGAGGTCTCCGCTCGGCATCGACCGTGCGGCGACCGCGACCGAAAGTAGGACGGCCAGCGCCAGCGTGCTCGCCGCCGCGAGGTCACGACGGCCGCGCCTCAGGCCGGCAACGGCGACCGCCACCAACCCGCCGAGCACCAGAAGCGCGCTGAGCGTCGTTCCGGCGGACGGGTCGCGCACCAAGCGGAGCACCCAGGTGAACGGACCCGCCGGCGCCTGGAGCCACAGGGGCGGCATGCCCGCCACGCGGGCGAGCAGCCGCAACGCCGCCCGGATCCCGACCGGCGGGTAGCCGGAGGTCGCCAGACGGACCACCTGATCGAGGTTGCCCGGTGAGCGCGTGAGCTGGTCGACCACCGCCGGGGCCCAGGCGAGCCCGAACACGATCGCGGCCGCGAGAACGAACCGACGCGTACCCCTCGGGCGATCGACGGGCGAGCGCCTATCGGCGCGACGGCCCAGCCACAGCCATATCGCCGCACCGCCGCAGGTGAGCAGGACGGGCGCCGCATAGGCCAGGTCGCACTGGACCACGTAACTGCCGAGCAGCACGAGCAGCGGAAGGAGTCTCGACTCCCCGCAGCTCACCGACCAGGCGACGAAGAGGAGCGCGGCGAAGGGGAGCATCCCGGCCCACGTGTTCCACACCTCGAAGCTGACCTCGGGCGGCAGGGAGCGCAGCGTCAGGACGAGCACGAGCGCGGTGAGGAGCATCAGCCCGGTGCCGCCGCGCCGCCGCGCGATGTTGACGATGACGACGATCGACGCCAGGTTGACGAGGGCCATCGTCACCGGCAGCGCGGCCGGGCCGATCCGGGCGGGAAGCGCGAGCAGGTAGTAGAGGAGCGGACCGACGCTGTACACCGGTACCGAAACGAGGGCGGAGGACTGGGAGTACTGGCCCAGCAGCGGGGGGTGGGCGCTCAGCACGTCGAACGCCCGCACGGCGATCGCCCCGTCGTCGCTGCTCGGAGTCCAGTCGAGCCCCAGTACGTTGATCGTGGCGACGATGACCGGCAGCCCGACGACGAGCGCCGTGACGCCAACCACCGCAAGGTCCCGAGGGCGGCCTGGACTCGACGCTGGCCGGCACCATCGTGCTGGCCCCCCAGTGCCCCCCGGCCCGCTCAATAGGGCCAGTCGCCGTGCTCCCCCAGGAGCCGTGCGACGGGGCGCAGCCGCGCGACCAGCGCGAGCTTGACGACGCAGTTGCGCACGAAGTACGGCAGCTCCGCGGTCTGGCGCAACGCGTTGCGGGCTCGCGCCCCGGCGGAGAGGTCCTGTCGTCGGTACTCAGCCAGCGAGCCCGACCGTCCGACGTACGAGAACGCGCGGCCGGCGAACAGCAGGCGCAGCTGCGCGAGCATCACCCCGACCGCGTTGTAGGAGTCGTGGATGAGCAGCGTGCCGCCCGGTTGCACCCGGGCACCCCACTGCTCGATGTCGGGCCGCGCGAACCGGTACCGGTGGGCCCCGTCGACGTACAGCAGCGCGATCTCCCCGGGCACGCCCTCGCGCGCCTCGCCGGACGGCTGCCGCACGTGCCGGACGCGGTCGGCGACCCCGGCCCGCTCGAGGTTGTGGCGAAACGCGGCGTTGTCGGCCTCGCCTCGTATCGCGTCGGGGTCGTACTCGTTCGGCCCGCGGTCGCCCCCGCCGTGGGGGTCGATGGCGGTCACCTCCACCCCCGTGCCGGCTCGCGCTGGCCAGCACGATCGTCGAGCGGCCGCGAAACGAGCCGATCTCGACGATGCGCCCGGGCGGGACCACCCGTTGCGCGGCCTCCCACAGTCGCCGTGCCTGCGCGTCGGTCATCCAGCCCTCGACGTCGGAGACGGTGGCGAGGACCTGGCCGAACTCGGTTGGACGCTCGGAGACGCTCACGATGGTCGAAGCCCGTCCGCCGCCACGGCGGTCGGGGCGCAAACGGTACTGAACCGCGCTCCGGAGCGCGCGACGGTCCATCTCGCACGCGTTGATGCCTCGATTTCTTGCTAAGAACCAGCCATGAGTGGGGTGGCGTCCCCGCGAACGGGGGCGAGATCGGCGGACCTCGAGGTGCCGCCAGTCCAGAGCCGGACGCGTCGGTGGCTGATCGATCACCGCCTCGTGCTGGTGGTCGGGCTGGCGGCTGCGCTGCCGGTCATCGTCTCGACCGTGCGTGCGCTCCTCGACGGCTGGAATCCGCTGTTCGACGACTCGATCATCGCCGTCCGCTCGTTTGACGTGTTCAGCGCGCATTCGCCGCTCGTCGGTGAGCACTCCGATGCATCGCTCGCCAGCATCGGGCCGGTCTACAGCCTGGGACCGCTGCTGAACTGGTTGCTCTCGATCCCCTCCCATCTGTTCGGCAACTGGGCGATTCCGCTGACGATGGGCATCGTCAACACGCTGGCGATCGTCGGCATCGTGGTACTGGCGCGTCGCCGCGGCGGGACCGGGCTGATGGTCCTCACTGCGCTCGCCCTGCCGGTCATGTGCCACTCGTGGACCCAGGAGGTGCTGCACTCCCCGGACAACTCAAAGGCCGCACTCGTCCTGTTCGCGCTGCTGCCGTTCCTCGCCTGGTCGATCGCCTGCGGCGACCTCTTCCTGCTGCCGTTCACCGCGTTCGTATTCAGCCTCGCGGTTCAGGCGCACCTCTCGCTGGCGGTGCCATCGGCCGGGGTGGTGCTCGTCGCCCTGGTGGCGGCGGCTGGGTCGGCCTGGGCGACCCGGGCCACGCCGGCGACCGGGTCCCGCCGGCGCTGGCTGCTCGGGTCGGTGGCGGTCCTCGCTGTCTGCTGGATCGCGCCGCTGCTCGATCTGGCTCTGCACCCTCCGGGCAACCTGATCCGGGTCGTCCGCACCACGACCTTCGCGGGGCCCACCCTCGGCCTGCGTAGCGGCGTGCACGCGCTCGCCCACACCATCGGCTTCCCCCCCTGGTGGCTGGAGGGCCCGTCGAACGCGTACTCCGCCATCGTGGGTCCGAGTGGAGTGCGCGGGATCACCAGCGTGGCGGTGCTGATCGCGCTGGTGCTGGTGGGCGAGGTGAGCCGGCGCCGGCGCCGGCTCGACCTCGTCGCGGGAGTGGCGATCGCCTTGGTGCTCAGCCTCAGCGTCGTCCTCTACATCCGCTCGACGCCCTTCCGGCTCATCATCCCGACCAGCATCTACGGGCTGCGCTGGGCCTCGGCGGCCGGCATGTTCGTCTGGCTGGTGCTCGCGTGGTCGCTCATCGTCCTGCTCGAACCGGTGCGCCGGGTGCAGCGGGCCATCGGCGGCCTGCGGCGCGCCGGTCTCACGCCGTCTCGGGCGGTGGCTGGTGGGGCGCTGGCCACCGCGGCGCTCGCCACCGCCATGTGCCTGGGCGAGGGTGGTGACTACTTCGCGTTCCTCTACCGGCCGGCGTTGAGCCTGCGCGCGCAGGTGCTCCCGCGCCTGCCCCGCCACGCGACGGTGCTCGTCGGGTTCACCACGTTCTTCAGCTCTGCCGTCCAGGAGGGACTCGTGTACCAGCTGCGGCGCGCCGGCCTGCACCCCCTGGTTCCGATCCAGTTCGACGACCCGACGAAGTGGGGGCCGAGCTACTCCGGAACGCGCCGGCACGACCTGACGATCGTGGTGAGCGACAACGACGTGAGCCCGCCGGCCGGAGCGCGCCAGATCGCCAGCGCCGCCCTGCACGGCGCCCCCCCGGAGATCGGCTGGCTGACCAAGCATCCGCCGACGCGGATGATCGTGTCACTCCTCAGGTCCTGAGAGAATCGCCCAGCGGCGCGCCCTCGGAGGTCGCCTCGACGGAAGGTGGATCGGACGACGGGTCGACCGCCTCCGGGTCGGCCAGCTGCGAGCCCGGCGTCACGAGCTGGCGCGGCGGGCGGGAGAGACGCAGCACCGGGACGAGCCACAGGGCCTCGATGGCGATGCCCAGCGAGATCTTGCTCTGCCCGATGGTGCGGTCGCGGAACGTGATCGGCACCTCGACGACCCGGAGGCCGGCCCGGAGGGCGCGGTACGCGAACTCGATGTTGAACACGTAGCCCTGGGAGCGCAGCGTGCGCGGGTGCACCGCGACGAGCGCCTCCCGCCGGATGCAGCGATAGCCGCCCGTCAGGTCGCGGACGTGGACTCCGAGCAGCCACCGAGCGTAGGCCGAGCCCGCCCGGCTCAGCAGACGGCGCAGGCGCGGCCAGTTCTCCACTCGGCCGCCCGGCACGTAGCGCGATCCGAGCACGACGTCAGCATCCTCGGCCGCCGCCAGCAGGGCCGGGATGTGCACCGGATCGTGTGACAGGTCGGCGTCCATCACGAGGACGAATTCGGCACCGCCTTGAACCGCTCGCTCGAAGCCGGCCAGGTAGGCCCGGCCAAGGCCATCCTTCACCGGCCGGCGCAGCACCTCCACCGGCAGCTCACGGGCCAGCTCCTCGGCGGCCTCGGCGGTCCCGTCGGGTGAGGCGTCGTCGACGACGAGCAGGCGATGATCGTCCGGCGCCGCCCGGGCCAGCTCGGCGGCCGCGGCACGCAGCACCACCGCGATGTTCTCGCGCTCGTTGAACGTCGGGACGATGAGCCAGACCCGCACCAGGCGGCATAGCGTAGGCGCCTCGCGCCACAGAGCGCCCGTACCCTTGCCCTGTGTCCGCCCGCCTCCGGCGTCCCGCGCCCGAGTCCGTTGCCGCCGTGGTGGGGGCGTTCGTGCTGGCGTTCGCGCAGCGACCCGGCCTGCAGACCGCCGATACGAAGATCAATCTGCACGTCGCGCCCGGCCGGTTCCTCGGCCAGGTGGCGACGATGTGGAGCGCGACCGGTCAACTTGGGGGCGTCCAGGCCGGCCAGCAATCCGGCTACCTGTTCCCGATGGGGCCCTTCTTCGCGGCCGGCCACCTCCTCGGCGCGCCCGACTGGGTCCTCCAGCGCCTGTGGCTCGGTCTCCTGCTCGCGGCGCTCGGGGTGGGGACGATCATGCTCCTGCGCGCCCTGCTGGGACCGGCTCGACGCGCGGCGTTGCTGAGCGGAGCCGCCGTGGCGGTGCTGAACCCATTCGTCGTCACCTACGTGAACCGGACGACGGTGACGCTCCTGGCTCTCGCGGTGCTGCCCTGGTTGCTGCTGGCCGTCCATCGTGGGCTGGCCGAACCGCGTAGCTGGCGCTGGCCGGCCATGATCGCGCTGCTGATCGCGGTCTCCGGCCCGGGGGTGAACGCCGCGGTGACCGGCTGGATGCTGCTTGCTCCGGTGACGTTGGCCATCTATGAGCTCTGGCTGCATCCCGCTCGCCGGAAACGGCCGGCCGTCGGTTTCCTCCTGCGCACCCTCCTGCTCGTGTTCCTCACCAGCCTCTGGTGGCTCATCCCCGCGTTCATCCAGTCCCACTACGGCAACGCCTTCCTGAGCTTCACCGAGCAGCCGGGCACCGTTTGGGGGACCACCAGCGCCTCCGAGACGCTCCGGTTGATGGGTTTCTGGCTCTCCTACGTCGGCATCGGGTTCGCCGGCCGGGCGATTCCGTACTTCGATGATGCTCCGACGCTCCTGTTCTCCGCTCCCGTCGTCCTGGCGACCCTGCTCCTCCCGGCGTGCGCGCTCGGCGGCTTCGCATGGACTCGGCGCTGGCGCTACGGGCCCTTCTTCGTCCTGCTGACGATCCTCGGCGCGCTGATCGTCGGCGCGGGGTATCCGGACGGGACGCCGCTCCGTCACGGGCTGTACTTCCTCTACAACCACGTCGCTGCGCTCCAGTTCCTGCGCACGAGCTACAAGGCCGGACCGCTCCTCGTCATCTCGTTGGCCGCGCTCGTCGCTGCGCTCGTCGAGTACAGCGGCGCGCGTTTGACTCCGTGGGCCAAGCGCGCCGCCGTGCTCGCCGGTGGCTCCGTCCTCGCGCTGGCGGCGTGGCCCATGACGACCGGGCGCGCGCAGGATCGCCAGGTTTCCTTTCGCGCCGTCCCTGCCGCCTGGCGCGCGGTCGCCGCCGACCTGGATCGAGATCTCCCCGCCGGCAGCCGGGCCATCGTGCTGCCCGGCGAGCTGTTCGCGTTCTACCGCTGGGGAGGCACCGTTGACCCGATCCTGCCTGCGCTGACCAGCCGTCCGGTGGCGGAGCGAACCGAGGTTCCCTATGCCGATCCCCGGGCGACCGATCTGTTGTGGGAGATCGACGCGCTCGTCTCGCAGCGGCGGCTGCTCCCGGGTCAGTTGGATCCGCTGCTGTCGTTGATCGGCGTGCGCAGCATCGTGACGGCGACAGACCTCGATCCCGCTCGCAGCGACAGCCCCTCGCCGGCCGACGTCGCCGCGGAGCTCGGAACGGCCTCCGCGGCATATGGACCCCGCCGCGGCTTCGCGCCGACCGATTCGCCGGGGTCGTCCGTGGTGCTCCCGGAGGTGCGCCGCGCAGATCTGAGCACCGCGCGGCCCGGTGTGCGGCTCGAGCCACGGAGCGCGCCGCTCGTCGTCGACGGCTCAGCGGCGACGCTCGCCGGGCTGGCGTCGTTCGGGCAGCTGCCGAGCGGGCGGCCCATCCGCTACGCCGGCGACCTGAGCCCATCGGCGCTGCGGGCGACGTTCGGCAGCGGGGGCGAGCTGGTGATCGGCGACTCCAACCGGCGGCAGGCGTTCGCCGCCAGCACCCTGGAGCAGGATCGGGGACCGATCCTGACCGCAGCCGACACGGTGAGCGCCGACGGTGTCATCCTCGACCCGTTCGGGCGCGGTGCGGACTTCGAGACCGTGGCCGTGTACGACGGGATCAGCGACGTCCGCTCGCCGGCCTCTCCCCAGACGCCGCAGTTCCCCGAGCACGCCGCCTTCGCCGCCCTCGATGGCGATCCGGCGACGTTCTGGCTCGCCGATCCGACGCTCGATCCGGCTCGGCGGCGACTCGAGGTCGACTTCACCGAGGCTCGGAACATCCCGATCGTGTCGTTGCTTCCCTATGGCGGTGTACGGGCGGTGACGATCGCCGGGCGAACGTACGTCGTCCATGCCGGGTGGAACCGGCTGCCGCTGCACCTGCGCAACGCTCGCACGCTGACGGTGGGGCTCGACGGCCAGGGGTGGATGGGCATCCGCGAGCTGCGCATTCCCGGCCTGCATCCGGCCCGCCTTCTCCGCCTGCCGATCGACGGCACCCACGCACTCAGCGGCATGAGCCTGAACGGGGTCTCGCTCGAATACGTGTTCGAGCGAGTCACCGGAGACGACCCGCTGCGACGTGACCCGCTCCCATCGACGGACCCGCTCGATCCGCTGCATCCGGGCGACGCCGAAACCGTTCTCGCCCGCCGCTTCACGCTGCCCGTCGCACGCACGTTCACCGCGCGCGCCTGGCTCAACGTCGCGGCGACGGCTCCCGACCCTGTGCTCGATCGCCTCGCCGGCTATCGCGGGGCGGTCATCGTCAGTTCGTCCGGGCGAGCCGCCGGCCTTCCCGGGGACCGAGGCTCGCGAGCGTTCGACGGCAATCCGCGCACCGCCTGGGTGGCGCCCTGGCGCAGCGGCATCGTCCCCTGGCTCGAGTGGAAGCTCCCGCGTCCGGTACGCCTTCCCGCGTTGCGTCTGGTTCCCGCGGCCGCGCCGGTGGGCGTCCCCACCCGTGTGGAGCTGAGCTGGCCCGGCGGATCATCCGGGCCGCTGACGGTCGGCCCCGGCGGCAGGGTACGGCTGCCGCGCCCGCCGCGGGCGAGCCGCTACCGCCTGGCGATCCTGGCCGCTGGTCCCGCAGCGCGGCCGTACGTGGGGATCGCGGAGGTGCTGGGGGCCAAGGTGCCGGCGGTGCGGGAGGCGGCGGGTCCCCTGCGCGCCGGCTGCGGCAGCGTGGTGATGCGCCTCGGCTCGCAGCGGCTCGCGCTGCGCCCCGGCGGAACCATCGCCCAGTTCGATGCCGGCGACGCCGTGCCCGCCGCCTCGTGCGGCCGGGGGATCGGTCTGGCCGCCGGTGAGCAGACGCTGCTCGGACTACCCGGCCCGCTGCTGGTCGACGAGCTCGCCTTGCGGTCGCCCGGCGCGGGCGCGGCGACGGTCGACGCCGGTACGGTCGCGGCGCGGTATCGGAGCGATGGGACCCCGGTCTCCGCACGGCTCGATGTGCGCGAGCCGGCCTGGCTCGTGATCGGCCAGGGCTACGACCGCGGCTGGCGGGCGAGCTGCGATGGCCATTCGCTCGGCGCGCCGGTGCCCATCGACGGCTACGCCAACGGTTGGCCCGTCGGTCCGGGTTGCCGGAAGGTCAGCTTCGCCTTTGCGCCGCAGGGGACGGCCAACATCGGGTACGTCGTATCGGCGCTCGCCGGCGTGCTCTGCCTGGCGCTGATCATCGTGCGGCGACGGAAGGCGACCATCCCCCTCGCGCGCACGGGCGCGTCCGCCGCCCGGCCGGCCCGCCGGACGCGATCGCCGCGTCCGCTGCCGCTCGGCCGCGCGCTGCTCACGGCGGTGGCCGTCGCGGCTGCATTCGGCGTCGTGTTCGGCCTGCGCGCCGGTGCGGTGGCGCTCCCCGTCACCGCGCTGCTGTTGTGGCGCGGCGCCGAGGCAAGGCAGCTCACCGCCGGCGTCGGCCTGCTGCTCGGCGTGGTGGTGCCGCTGCTGTACCTGTGGGATCCGGCGAGCTCAGCCGGCGGGAACCACGCGGGCTACCCCGCCCAGCACCTGGCCGCGCATTGGGCGGCGGTGGCGGCCATCGGCTTGCTGCTCGCCGCCGTGGCCCTGACCCTCCCCGAGGTCGAGCGAGGCGCGCCGGACTGATCACACCGCGCGGGCCGCGCCTCGGCACGCGAGGGCGAAGCTCGCCGAGCGGCGCCAGCGTTGGCGCCATCGTCAGGTCCGCTTGCGACCCGGGTCGCCTCGGTCGGTCGGGCCGCCGGGTCTGGCAGCCAGGATCTGCCGCCACCCGGAGACGATCTGGTACGGCAGGACGCTGCCGAGCGGACGGTACTTGAGTCGGAGTACGGGTCGTTCGACCAGGTAGTAGCTGGCGCTGGCGGTGGCGATCGAGATCGCCACGGTCCCGGCCAGCACCACCACGAACGGGTCCCCCGCCCCCAGCGAGCCGAGGCTGAGGGCGATCGCATAGTGCCAGAGGAAGATTCCGTAGGAGATCAATCCGAGCCAGGCGGTGATCCGGTGGCTCAGGAACCGTCCCGGCACGCCACCGCCCGTGGCGGGGAACACGATCGGGGCGAGGAGGAGCGCGGAAATGAGCGCGAAGGCGAGCTCGGTCGCCACCAGGTGCGCTCGGCCGGCGAGGAACGGGTTAGCCGGCAGCCAGAGGGAGAGCGCGAGGTAGATCGCTCCAGCCATCAACCAGCAACTGCCGGGTCTGCGGCTGACCGTGCGGACCACCCATGGCGGTGACGCGTCGGCGTAGGCGACGGACACCACCGCCAGCCCCATGCCGGCAGCGAACCAGACGATGTTCCCGAAGGCGCTGGCTCCCATCCAGACCGGAGTGGCGTTCAGGATGACGTAGCGGAGCGTCATCGACGCGAGTGAGAGCCCGGCGAGCACGGCAAGCTCCAGCCGCATCCACGCCCGGTCGCTCAGCTGCCGGGTCAGCGCGCGCATGCCGAGGACGTACAGCGGGAGGACGACGTAGAAGCTGGCCTCGACCTGCAGGCTCCAGGCCTGAGCCAATCGACAGCTGAATGGCTCGACGAAGCATCGGTGCTGCAGGAACACGAACATCGTTGGCAGGTTCCCGTTCACCGTCCCCGTCAGGCCCGGCAAGATGATCAGCAGCACCAGCGCCAGCCAGTAGGCGGGGAAGATGCGCAGGATCCGTCGTTTGAAGTAGTCGACGGTGGCAGGGGCCGGCGCACCGCCGGTACGGCGCGCGATGAACGGCCGGTAGAGCAGGAAGCCCGACAGCAGGAAGAAGATCGTCACCCCGACGTTCAGATGCTCCACCAGACGTCCGAACAGCGAGCCTGAGGTCGCTCCGCCCATCACCGCGGAGTGGAACAGCACGACGCTGCCGACGGCCACGGCCCTCAGCCCGTCGAGGAGGGGAAACCGTGGATGCCGCGGTGGCGGAGCCACGGCGTCGGGCGTCCGCATGCTTGAGCCGCCCCCGGTTTCGGCAAGGTCCATCATGGCAACCTCCGCCCGATGACGCTACCAGAGGGGGGCGGGCCGATGATCAGGTCACTTCGGCTGCGCCGGCGCGGCGAGCCCTGCCTCATCCGGGGTTCCGCGCGAGCGCAGTGCCCCGGTGAGCTCGACGAGCAGCTCCCGCTCGCGGCGGAACGTGCACACCAGGTAGGTCCCGCTGAACAGGACGAGCTCGGCGATCGCCTGGCCAAGTGGGCGGTGGCCGCCCCAGAGCACCGCGCGGAGGGCCAGCGCCAGCAGGGTCGCGGCGGCGAGCGGCGGCAGGGTGGGGGCGAGCATCGCGCGGAGGGGAACGTCGCCGATCAGCCGGGCGATGAACACGCTGCGCACGCCGAGGCCGACCAGCGCGGCGAGGATCCGCCCGATGACGAACCCGTCGAAACCGTCGAGCAGCAGCCCACCGATCGCGAGCACGAGGAACGAGGTCGTGGTGATCACCGCTTCGAGCGTCTGTGGCCCGGGCTCGCCGTGCGCTCGGTAGAACGAGAACCAGTTGAAGCCGAGCTGGGTGATCACGCCGACGATCGCCAGCCCTTGGAGCAGGACGATCGCCGGCTGCCAGCTGTGCCCGAGCACGAAGTGGACGAGGTCCGGGCTGAACAGCACGATCCCCCCGGCGTAGGGCAGCACCCACATGAGCGTCGCCCGGTTCGACTTCAGGTAGAGCTCGCGCAGCGCCTGCGTCTGGTTCTGGATGGCGCAGATCGCGGGGTAGATCGTGGCCGTGATGATCTGGTCGGCGCGGTCGATGTAGCGGGTGAGCGTCACCGCCAGGGTGATGAAGCCGGCCGCCGCCAGGCCGTCGTGGAGCTTGATGGCCAGGATCTGCCCCTGGAGGAGCACCATCGTGGCGATCGTGGCGAGCAGGATCGGCGTGGAGAAGCGCAGGTAGCGCAGGGCGACCACCTTCGAGTAACGGAAGCGCATTCGGTAGGGCGAGCTGAGCACCGCGGCGGCGACGGCCACGACGTAGCCGGCGACCTGCCCGACGATCAGGCTCCACACGCCGAGCCCGGTGCCGGCAGCCAGCGGGACGGTGACGAAGAACGAGACGACGGGCTGGATCGCCTGGAGGCTCCGCTGGCGCCGGTAGTCCATCCGCCGGAAGTAGACCCACAGCGGCGCCTGGAGGGCGAAGGCGAGCGGCAGGTAGGCAAGGCTCGCCATCAACCCGGTCAGGCGATGGTCGCGGTAGATGGCGGCGACCAGCGGCGAGCCGAGGAGGATGACGAGCGCCATCGCGACCGACAGGCCGACCTCCAGAGTGAACGCGTACTGGAACTCCTGCTCCTGGTCGGGTTCCTCCTGCTGGACGAACTGCTCGTCGATGCCCACCCGCTTGAGCGAGATGAGCGAGATGACCGTGGTCGAGACGACGCCGTAGAGGCCGATGGCGTCCGGCCCGAGCAGCCGGGTGACGATCAGGCCCTGGACGAGCACGAGCCCGTCGATCAGCACCAGGAAGGCGCCGGTCGTCACCGCGCCACGGACGGTGCGACGTCGCAGCTCGGCGCGCGGGAACGGCAGCCGGCTGGTCATCTCCGCGCTTCGAGCTCGTAGACGCCGTACCGGGCGGCGGGGCGGAAGTTCGTCTCGAGGTAGTCGTCGAGGATGCGTGACCCATCCGTGTGCGGCGCGCCATCCTCGGCGCGCGGGTCGAGCCAGCGGACGACCAGCCGCGTGTGGGCGAGCTCGCGGACGATCTCACGCTGGACGGTGGCGGTGGTGACGAGGCCGGGTTGCATGACGTCGTAGCGGGTGGGGTTCGGGTGCCCGAGGATGACGTACAGCAGCGGATCACCTGCCGTCACCCGGTCGTGGCGCGGGTCGGCGACGAAGATCGGCTCGCCGGCCGCGGTGCGCGCCTCGATCGCGGCCCGCAGCTGCGTGAGCGCCTGCGCATCGGCGCTTCGTCGTCTGCACGCCGTCGGCCGCCGGCCCGGGCACGGCGGCGCCATCCAGCGGGTGGATGAGGAGCTCGCTCTGGCGATCGAGGCCGGACAGCGCGATGAGCGCGGTGACCGCGAGCGCAGCCAGCGCCGCCGCCCGGCCCAGCGCGCTGCTGGCACCCGCCCGGCTACCCGGGCTGCGGGTTGTGCGGCCATACGACGAGGATCCCGCATCCGGCGCCGGCGCGGCCAGGGCCACCGGCAGCACCGCCGCCAGGGGCACGAGGTGGAACTCGTCCGTGCGTCCCAGCAGGTACGCCAGGGAAACGAGCATCAGCGGCAGGAGCGCCAGCGCCCACCGGCTCGGCGCCGGCACGCTGCGCACCGCCCACACCGCGCACCCGATCACCAGGATCAGCGGCACGTAGAACTCGAGCAGCTTGTTCGGCTTGAGCGACCCGGAGTAGGAGAGCGGGAACGGGAGGCGCTGGAGCGACTGGATCGAGAGGAAGCCGACGTTGTCGTGCCACAGCGCTCCGGGCGCGACGATCACGAACGGCAGCATCGGCACCACCGCCGCCGCGGCGCCCGCCGCCAGCGCGCGCCAGCGCTCGCCTCGCTCATCGGCCAGGACCACCACGGCGAAGATCGCCGCCACCCCGACCTCGAACCGGAAGCAGAACGCCAGACCCGACAGCAGCCCGGCGAGTCCCACGCGTCCGCGCTGCACGCAGAGCAGCCCGCCAAAGGCCAGCAGCAGGGCGGGTGGGTTGGGACCCGGGCCGGTCGGCCACGCCATCGCCCCCGCCACCGCCAGCCACACGAGCAGCCCCCGCCAGCCCGCGACCCCGCGCTCGCGCACGATCGCCCAGGCGAGAACGGCCACGCCTCCGTCGACCAGGACCCGCAGCACCCGCCACGCGAGCAGCGAGGCCCCGAACACGTCCTGGAGCAGCGCGAGCACCAGCGGCTGACCCGGCGGATAGTTGAGCCAGAAGTCGCGATAGATCCATTGGCCGGAGGCCAGTCGAGACCCCGCCTGGAGCATCAACCCCTCGTCGTGGGGCGAGATTCCCTGGCGGATGCCGATCGTGGCCAGAGCCGCCCCGAGCACGAACAGCAGCGCCGGCCTCACGGCACCGACAATATCGGCGCAGTGAGCCAGACCGGCTTCGCGCACGCCGCCAACCAGGGCATCGCGGCGGCCGCCACCCCGGGCTCGGCGTGATCTGCCAGCTCAGCGGCCGGCCCGGCCGGCCCGGCCGCGCGAGCGTGCGACCTGAGGGATGTCCTTGCGCCGGTAGTCGCCGCGGGCCAGGTGGTGCTCGAGCCACACGTAGAGGACGATGAACGCGTAGCGGCTGCCCATCTCGTTCAGGCGGAGCTTGGAGACGCCGTGCTGGCGGTTGGTCCAGGACACCGGGACGACGGCGAACGAGTAGCCGCGTGCGATCGCCTTGAGCGGGATCTCGACCGTCAGGTTGAAGTGGTTGGACAGCAGCGGCTGGATCTGATCGATCACCTCGCGCCGGTAGGCCTTGAACGCGTTGGTGGTGTCGTTGTAGCCGTGCTGGAACAGGACGCGGATGCCGGTGTTGACGATCCGGTTGAGGGCCAGCTTGACCCGCGGGTAGTCGTGAGTCTGTCCTCCGTTGCCGAAGCGGGTGCCGAACGCGCAGTCGTAGCCCTGCTCCAGCACCTGGTGATAGAGGACGAGGTCGCGGGGCGAGTCCGAGCGGTCGGCCATCATGATGGCCACCGCATCGCCGGCGTAGCGCTCCAGGCCGGCCCGCACCGCATGCCCGAAGCCCGGTGGCAGGTGCGAACGCTCGCAGCGGACCCGCGGATTGTCCGCCGCAGCGGCCGCCACCGCATCAGCGGTCCCGTCGCCGCTGGCGTCGTCGATGACCAGGATCTCGTAGTCGATCGCGTTCGCCTCGAGCTCGGCCGCCGTGCTCGTGATCGTCTCCCCGATCGAATCGACCTCGTTGTGGGCCGGGATCACGACCGAGAGCTTCAGCGGCTGGCCAGCCAAAGCTCCTGGTTGTGGTCGTGGATCTCCCGGAGGACGTCCTCGATGTCGTAGGTGATGTTCCAGTCCGGATAGTCGCGGCGGAACGGCTCGAGGTCCGAGATCCACCAGCGGTGGTCGCCGATCCGGTTCTCCTCCGACAGCGTCCACTGCAGTTCCCGGCCGGCGATCTGCTCACACATCGAGATCGCCTCCAGCATCGAGCAGTTGCTCGCTCTTCCGCCTCCGATGTTGTAGACACTGGCCGGCCGTGGGTCGCGGTGGAACGCGGAGAACGCGGCGACGAGGTCACCGGCGTGGATGTTGTCGCGGACCTGCTTGCCCCCGTAGCCGTAGATGGTGTACGGGTCGCCGGTCATCGTGCAGCGCATGAGGTATGAGAGGAACCCGTGCAGCCGGGTGCCGGCGTGGTTCGGTCCGGTGAGGCAGCCTCCGCGGAAGCAGACCGTCGGCATGCCGAAGTAGCGCCCGTACTCCTGCACCAGCAGATCGGCGGCGACCTTGGAGACCCCGAAGAGCGAGTGCGTCGTCTCGTCGATCGACATCGAGGTGTCGATCCCGCCGTGATACCGGTGATCCTGCGGTGGCTCGAGGCGCGTCTCTCGCTCCTCGAGCGGAAGGAAGTTCGGTAGATCGCCGTACACCTTGTTCGTCGAGCAGAAGATGAAGGTGGCGTCCGGAGCGTGCTGACGAGCGGCCTGCAGGAGGTTCAGGGTGCCGTTCGCGTTGACCCCGAAGTCCGTCTGCGGGTCGGAGGCCGCCCAGTCGTGCGAGGGCTGCGCGGCGGTGTGGACGATCAGCTCGAGTGACCCGGCCAGGTCGGCCACCACCCGCTCCACCGCGCCGGTGTCGCGGATGTCGACCTCGAGGGAGCGAAAGGAGCCCGAGAAGTCTCGTCCGAGTCGCTCGGTCGTGTGGGCGGTGGATGCCTGCGGTCCGAAGAACCAGGCCCGCATGTCGTTCTCGAGGCCGATCACGTCGTACCCGGCGCGCACGAAGTGCGCCACCGCCTCCGACCCGATGAGCCCTCCGGACCCGGTGACGACTGCGCTCCCCATCGACCGATCAGGCTACCGGGGCGGGCGAGGAGAGCGCATCGCACTGTTCGGACCCGGGCGTCGTCAGACGTATGCCATGGGTGTTGGGAGAGGCTCCAGGTGGATCTGGCCCTTCGTGGCGCCATGACGGCGCCGACGCCAGCCCAGCAGCGCGCTCCCGAGCACGAGGAACCCGGCGAAGCCGCTGATCACGCGGCCCCAGAGCCAGCTGGCGGGCTGGTAGGTGAACACCACGCGGTGCCTGCCGCGCGGCACCGGCACGCCGCGCAGCAGATAGTCCACGCGATAGATCGGCGTCGGCCGACCGTCAACCGTGGCCTTCCAGCCGGGAAAGTAGTTGTCGGTGAGCACGAGCAGGCCCGCCCGGCTGCTCTCGGCCTCGGCCACCACACGCTCGGCTCCGTAGGAGATGAGGCGCGCCTGTGAGTGAGATGCTGGTTCGCCGCCGCCGACTTCGGGGAGCGTGGGAATCGGCCGCTCGGTCACCGCCAGCCGCAGCCCGTCGAACTTGGGCGCGGTGACCGTGGTCATCGCACGATCCGCCCCGCTCACAACCTGCTGCTGGCCGACCACGAAGACACGGGGCAAGGCGCGCCGGTAGGCATAGACCCTGGCGTCGGTGCCGCTGTAGACGAGGGACACACCCGGCAGCCGCAGTGGTGCACTGAAAGGATCCTGGATGAGATCGGCGACGCTGAGCAGCCGCAGAACTCGCAACGCCCGGGGGGTGGCGGGGGCGATCGTGGGCACGCTGTCGACGCCGGTCCGGATGAGGTTCGTCGACCAGATCCGGTCGTAGCGGCTCTCGATCGGAAAGTCATAGGCCCGGGCGTCATAGAGCCCGTAGGTCATCGCCACGTTCGGTGGCAACGGGTCGGGCGCTAGTCCACCGAGCGCCACACCCACGAAGCGGTTGGGTCGCTGTGACTGCAGGTAGCGGATGGCGCCGGTGGTGGGCTGCGTGGCGTGACTGATGGGGATCGCGGGATTTGCCCCCATGCCGACCCTGAACAGGTCGACAACGATGAGAACCATGGCGCTCACGACAACGGTGGAGCCGGCGATCTTCCCGCGCAACCGCAAACCGATCAGCGTCAGACCGGCACCCGCGAACAGAAGCCAGCCGAGCACGGCGGCTTCGTGGATGAGGGGAGGAGCGGTGCGCGTCAGAACCGTGGCTTCACCCGGCCGGACGAGCCCCAGGCCGACCTCGAGCGCCCGCCGGAGGTGCCCGAGCGAGAGCTCGCTGCGCCGCTCAACCCAGAGCACGGGCAGGCACACCAGCGCAGCGCCCATCGCCAGGAGCGCACGTCGCCGGCGAGGCGAGGGAAGCTGCCCGTTCAGGTCGTCGATTCCGAACCCCGCCAGCAGGGCGAGGCAAAGCAGGACCACCACCTCGAGCCGGCTGTTCTGCGCGGTCCGGAACACGGGGAGACTGGTGACGAGGCCGAAGATCGGCTGGATGCCCACCACGATCATCAGCAGGAACACAGCGAAGGCAGCGATCGCGATCCGCTCTGCCGATCGCCTGAGCACCAGTCCGGCCAGCGCGAGCAGCAGCGTCAGCGCGCCCGCGTAGTAGGCGATCTCGACCCTGAAGCCCCAGATCTGCGGCTCGATCTGGGTCTGCGTGGCGCGTCCCCAGTAGTAGGGGAAGAACAGGCCCAGCAGACTCATGTGCGGCTGGTGCTGGGCCCCCGTCGACGCCACTGCCGCGGCGCGATCCGCAACCTGGTCGGAGTGCGAGAGTAACTCCACGAACGGCAGGAGCGCGAGCGCGGCCAGCGCCGTCCCCAGGACCAGGCCGCCACCGAACAACGCGACGGTGCTCGCCAGCGAACGCCCTCGTCGTCGGCTCCGGAGGAGCCGGAAGACGAAGAACACCGCGGTGACGAACACCGCGTGGAAGCTCGACTCCGGATGACCGGCCAGATACTGCAGCGCGAGGACGACCGACAGGCCGGCCATCGAGAGGAGATCTGCGCGGCGCACCACCCCGTCGGTCATGAGCAGCAGCCACGGGATCAGTGCCCACACGCTGTCGGGGGTCCAAGAGAGCCACAGCACGATGAACTGTCCGAACCCGAAGATCACGCCCGCGAGCAGGGCGCCCGCCAGCCGCATCCCCAGCGCCCTGGCGAGCAGAAAGGTGCCGAGCGCCGCCACGAACAGCTTCAACGCTGCGACCAGCGCGAGCGAATGCCAGAACGGCAGCACGTCGGATGGAAGGGTGAACAGCGACAACGGTGCCGATTGCGCGTCGGCGAGGAACGGCCGGCCACTCCCGATGTACGGATTCCAGAGCGGAACGTGAGGGAAAGCCGTCCGGTCGTACCTCAGGGCGGGCTGGGTCTGCAGCGGGGCGTCGCCCAACTCGTAGTTGCTTCCGGTCGGGGCCACGCCCGCCGGTCTTGACGCGGTCCAGGGGGTGGCGCTCCACAGATAGTCCGAGCTCGACAGCGTGCGACCCGGCAGCAGGCCCGGAGCGACCATGATCAGGCTCAGCGTTGCGTATAGGATCGCGGCCGCCACGACCGGCCGCGCCTGCAGCCAGTCAGTTCCCCTGCGGCGGCGGCGTCGCCACGCGTCGTCGGTGCCATCCTGGCAGGGTCGAAGTTCGTCCATAGTGGTTCTGCAACGCGGCGAGAGCCCGGGCCGGCTGCATCGGCTGCGCAATCGGAACAGGATAAGCCAATCGACGGGTCGACTTAGACTGTGCCGATGCCACGCGTCCCGTCGATGTCGGTCGTGCTCCCGGTGTTCAACGAGGAGCACGAGGTCACGGCGATCGTGTCGGAACTGTGCCAGGCGATGGACGCGCGGGGCGGCCCCTGGGAGATCGTCGTGGTCGACAACGCCAGCCACGACGACACTGTCGAGCGGCTGCGTCCGTTACTGGACGATCCGCGCGTGCGCCTGCTGCGCAACGACCAAAACCACGGCAAGGGTTACTCGGTGCGCCGGGGGATGCTCGCGGCGCGTGGCGAGTTGCGCCTGATGTGCGACGCCGACTGTGGCCCCTCTCTGGTGTCGCTGCCCAGGATGGAAGCCCTGATCAGCGAAGCCGATGTGGTCGCAGGGGCGCGTAACGCCCGCGACTCACGGGTTTCTCGGCGCCAGCCGCTCCATCGGCGCGTGGCGAGCTTGGCATTCATCTACCTGTGTCGCCGGGTGATGTCGGAGCCGCTGCGCGATGTCTTCTGCGGCTTCAAGCTGTTCACCGCCCCGGCTGCCGTAGGAGTCTTCTCCCGCGCGCGGGTCGATGGCTGGGCGTTCGACGTCGAGGCGCTGGCGCTCGCCCGCGCGCTCGGCTTTCGGGTCCGCGCGAGCGGCATCACATGGCAGAACCGCCCCGCCTCGCGCCTCTCGCTCCTCCGAGTCGTGCTGCCGGCATTGCGTGAACTGGCCGCGGCTCGGGCTCACGTTCGGGCCCAGTCCGAAACCGCTCGGGAGCTCCATCCGGCGCAGGCGCCAAGCCTCGATCGTCCCATCGGCCTCGGCAACGCCGAGGAGGTGCTCGACGGCGAGTAGAGCGTGTGTGGGCACGAGGACCAGCGCTCACCGAGCGGATGCGACCTGCACGGTGAGCATCGTCGGGGCGGCCGCGTGCTTGGCGTAGGGGTCACGAGGCGCACCGCGTAACGGGACCCGGAGGAGCTCAGCGTTGTCGGGCCCCGACGCATATGCCACGCCGATCGACAGCACATCGTCATGGCTACGGGCGATCGCGGCCGCCCCGCCCGCCGAGTAGGACGCGCCGAGCCTGGGCAGCGGCGAGAATGGCTCGTCCGGTACCTGGACGCGGTACCCGGATTTTCGCAGGCGGTAGATCGTCGACGTCTCGAACGCTCCCGCCTCGATCGGCTGCATGGTCTGGAGCACAACGACCCGGTTACGAGGAACTCGCGCGGTGAGCAGTGAGCCGATGGCGCGCGCGGGACGATATGCCCAGGGGAAGACGTCAGCGTCGGATGCGGGTCCGTTGGCCACCCCCAACCCGAGCGCAATCGTCATGGCCACCCCGGCGAGTGAGGTGATCGTGGGGTGCCGGGCCACCAACCACCTTCCGGCCGGTGGCGAGATGCTCCACTGCCCCCGCGGCGCCAGGGTCACCGACGACCAACCCAGCACCACCCAGATGAACATTCCGGCGGGGGACGTCCAGCGAAGCCCGTAATCGAGCGTGGACGTGAGGCCAACCGAGGTCGAGGCGGCGAACACGACGATCGCGACGCTGAGCAGCAGGGCGAGCACTGCACCCGCCACCACATCGGCCCGCCCGCGGCGCAGCCCCCGGAGGGCGTTCAGCGCCAGGGCACCGAGGACGACCAGGGTCGAGGCGATCGCTACGGCGTCGCCGGTGTGCAGCAGGTCGTGAGCGAAATCCCGCAGTTGGTCCTCGTAACCCGGGTTGTAGGTCTGGAGCCACCTGGGCCAGATTCCGATCGCTCGAACGAGCGCATGCCAGCCGACGGTTGCGCCAACGCTCTTCTGGTTGGCGGTGGCCGTCTGGAGGATGCGCACGAGGTTCCCGGGTCTGTGCAGCGCCTGATCCAGGAGCGGAGCGCTCCAGCAGAACAGGCCGGCCGCGAGCGCGCCAAGCAGCCAGCGCCGGCGGTCGTGGTCTGGGACGGCGGCGGAGCCGGTGTCCCTGACCTGCGGGAACGCCAGGCCGACCAGAGCTACCACGAGGGCCACCACCCCCGCCAGGGCCAGGGAGAAGTGCACCTGGATCACGAAGCTTGCCACCAGAACGGTCAACGGCAGCAGTCGGTACTCGCCGCACGCCACGGACCAGGCCAAGAACAGCATGAAGGTGACCAACAGGACTCCGGCGCGTGAGTTGTCGATCTCGTGCAGCATGACCTGCGGGAACGATCTGCACATGACGACCACCGCCACCGCGGTCACGAACATCAACACCGAACCACCGCGACGTCTGGCCAAGGCCACGGTGCCCACCACCGACGCCGTGTTCACCACGCCCATCGTCACCGGTAACGCCCAGTCACCAAAGAGATGCGTCTGCACCGCCAGGAGCCAGTAGAGGGATGGCCCCGCGGTGAACACAGGACCCACACTGGCCACGGACGCGTCGGAGTAGGTCCCCACCAGGGGAGAGTGCGGGCTGAACACGTCAAACGAGCGGAGGGCGATGACCGCATCGTCGAACACCGGCGTCCATCCATCCACGAGCGCAACGATCGTCGACACGATGACCGGCAGCGCTGCGGCCAGCCCGACGGCCAACACCCAGCGATGCGCGCTCACCCAGCTGAGGACACCGCGGGCCGCGTCCCGCGACCGACTGCGATCGCTATCCACGCTGGTCTGGTCGCTCCGCCGAGGAGGCGAAGCTGGATAGGCCAACGCGCACCGCGTTTGTTTACCAGATCCAGACGGCGCGCTCGGGCGGCCTGAACCGCAGCGAGACCTTCCAGCAACCGCTCCCGCGGGGCCCGGGCGGCAAGGAAGTCGTACTCTGGTCCAGATCCCTATCGGAGTCCGCCAGCCGTCCACCCGGAAATGGAGCAACGCCCATCCCGCGGCCTCGCGGACGGGGTTGCGGGAGGGGTTGCGCCGGTCCACTCGTTCGTTGTCCACCGATCAACGACTGTGGCTGACAGTGGTTGCGCTGACGGTCGTTGGCATCTTGCTGAGGCTGCTGGCGGTGAACGAGAGCCTGTTCGGCGACGAGTGGATCACGTTCGATGACGTTCGCGCTCCCACCATCGCGGGGGTCATCCGCACGATCGCTCACGGCAGCGCGCTCGAGCAGAGCCCGCCGCTGTTCTTCGTGATGGCATGGACGACGCGCAAGCTAGGCGATCCAACCCTGTGGATCCGCCTGCCGTCGATGATCTTCGGCATCGCATGCATACCGATCATGTACCTGCTCGGACGTCGCCTCCTGGGCGCCAGGAGCGGTGTGGTGGCGGCCGGGTTCGTGGCCGTGAGTCCATTCACGCTCTTTTACTCGACCGAGGCGCGTCCGTACATGACGCTCATGTGCCTCGTTGCGTTGTCAACGCTGAGCCTCGTGTCCGCGGTGCGATCCGGCAGCAAGCGATGGTGGATCGCATACGGGGTCACCACATGTGCGGCGCTGTATACGCACTACACCAGTGTCTTTGTCCTCGTCGCGCAAGCGGTGTGGGCGCTGGTCGTCTGTCGCCACGCCGCCCGGAACTGGATCGTCACCCACCTGTGCATCGGCTTGGCCTTCTTGCCGTGGTTACCCCAGGTGGCGGGCAGAAACCTGTCCGCCTTGAACGTCACGGCGCAGCCCGTCGCACAGGCGGTCGGGCGAGTCCTGATGGGTCACCCCTACATCTCCTTGACGAAGGTGCCTGGCCTGCCCTGGCTGACGGTGATCGTCGCCGCAATGATCGTCAGCGGGTCTGCGCTCGCGCAGCGATCACCGAGCGCGCGAGGCTTGGTACCGCCACGTCGACACCTCTGGTGGCTCACCTTGGTGCTCGCGCTCGCCGCGCCGGTGGGGCTTGCCCTCTACTCCAGCGTCTCCTACGACCTGTTCTCCTCGCGGAACCTCATCACTTCGCTCCCGTATGCCGCGATCCTCGTCGGTGGGATTCTCACCCGGGCCAATTCGAGGCTGTCGCACGTAGCTGCGGCCGTCGCCGTTCTGGCCATCGGCGTTGGCGGTGCAGAATCACTGCTGAGTGCGAACCGTCGCCCCGACTTCCGCGGTGCCGCTCACTACATCGATGCCGCGGCGCGCGCGTCGGACACCGTCATGTGCTGGGAGGCGAATCCGCCGGGATCGTATGGCGGAGCGCTGTCGATCAACTTCAAGCGGCCGCACGTGTGCGTCGGTCCGGACGACCCCTTGGCTCGGGCTCGCGTCGCCCGCGGGGGGAGGCTGTTCACCGTGGGGCTGGTGGCGGCGGACAGCGGCCCGTCACCCCCGGTCGTCCCGAGCGATGAGTTTCCCGGCGGGCGGGCGCGGGTGCTGGCGCAGCGGACCTACCCGGGCTTCGTGCGGGTTCGGGTTCTCGAGTTGGGCAGCTTGGTCGGCCGCTAGCCTCCCCGCGCCTCCCTGGGCCGCGCCAGCACCCTCGTATCCTCGCGCCTCGCCGGTCCGGCAATATCGACGTCCATGCCCGTCACCGTCGTGGTCCCGAACTGGAACGGCCGCCGCTGGCTGCCGGGCCTGCTGGACTCACTCGCCGCCCAGAGCACCCCGCCGGCCGCCGTCGTCGTCGTGGACAACGGGTCGACCGACGACTCCCGCACGCTGCTCGCCGAGCACCCCGCGGTCCGGGTGATCGCGCTGGCGCAGAACACCGGCTTCGCCCACGCGGTGAACCTCGGCATCGCCGCCGCCGACACCCCGTACGTCGCGCTGGTCAACACCGACGTCGAGCTCGCGCCGGATTGGCTGGCCCGCACGGTCGCCCGCCTCGACGCCGACCCTGGCGCCGCGGCCGTGGCCACGAAGATGGTCTCGCTCGCCGACCCGCAGGAGCTCTACGACGCCGGCGACGTCCTGCGGCGCGACGGCGCCTGCGAGCAGCGAGGACGCTTCCACCGCGACGACGGGAGCTTCGACACCCCCGGGGAGGTGTTCGGCGCCTGTGCCGGCGCGGCGCTGTACCGGCGCGCCGCCCTGGATGCGGTCGGCGGCTTCGACCCGCGCCTGTTCGCCTACCTGGAGGACGTCGAGCTGGCCCTGAAGCTCCGGCTGGCGGGCTGGCGCTGCCTGTACGAGCCCGCGGTCGCCCGCCACGCCGGTGGGGGCTCGGCCCACCGCCTGCGCGGGGGGCCGGAGTTCCTCGTCCAGCGCAACACGCTCGTCCTGGTCGCCCGCTGGTTTCCGGCCCGTTGGCTGCCGCTCGTCGCCTACCGCCAGCTCGCCTGGGCGTGGCACGCCGCCCGGACGGGTGGACTCGGCGCCCATCTGCGGGCGAGCCTCGCTGCGCTGCCGCTCGTGGCGACCGGCCTGCGCGAGCGCCGCCGCCGGCCACGGGCCCGGGTGGGAATCGACCAGGCCGTGCCGGCGCGCCCGATCCGCGGTGCGGCGGCCGGCGGGCACCGGACCGGGATCGAGGCCTCCTGGCGCTGAGGGCCGGTGCCGGCTACCAGACGATGCCGCTCGGCTGCCGGCGCCACCCGGGCTCCTGATCCGGGAAGGGCCCCGGCGATCCGTTGACCGCTGGGTAGGACGCGCAGCTCCCGGTGCCCGGTTGGGGGAGAGCCGGCGCCCGCTTCCTCGGCCGGGCAGCGAAGTTGAACGCCCCGGTCAGATCGCCCGTGTTCCGCCGTCGCCACGCGCTCAGGTTCGGTACCCGGGCGCCGAAGCGCGTCTCCAGGAACCGGAGGGTCGACGTGTGGTCGAACGGCTGCGAGCAGACGAGACCGCCGCGGGAGAACGGTGAGACGACGAGCATCGGTACCCGGAACCCCAGGCCGATCGGGCCCCGGATCCCCTCGGCCTCACTCGGCAGCGTGGCAACGGTCAGGTACTCGCCGGGTGTTCCGGGCGGAGGCGTGGGCGGAGGCACGTGGTCGAAGAAGCCGCCGTTCTCGTCCCACGTGATGAACAGGGCGGTCTTGCGCCAGATCTCCGGATGGGCGAGGAGCGCCTGGACGACCATCGATGCGCCCATCTCGCCTGCGTGTGGGTTCGAGAAGCCGGGATGCTCGGTTTCCTCGAGGCCCAGCAGCAACCACGACACCTGCGGCAGTTGTCCCTGGTCGAGGTCGGACAGGAAGTCGTCGTAGGTCGGCGCGATGCCGCGGTTGTAGAGATCAGAACCAGGCGAGTACTGGTTGAAGTACGTCAGCACGTTGTCGAGCACTCCGCCGCCGGGATCGGTGTACTGCTTCCAATCGATGCCCTGGCGGGAGAGCGCCTCGGGCATCGTCGGCCAGGAGAAGCCGCCGGTGCGGCCGCTGACCTTCGTGTAGACGAGCGGACCGCCGTACTGGCCGGCGGGGTCGATCGTCGCGCTCAGCGACATCAACCGGTTCGGATCGGTGGGGCCGATGACCGAGCAGTGGTAGCCGTCGCAGATGGTGAACGCGTCGGCCAGCCCGTAGTAGAACGGCAGGTCGGCGCGGGTGTAGTAGCCCATCGTCTCCTCGGCCGATGGCGGGTTGACGTCGACCGCCTGATGCGCGCGCAGGAAGCCATCCATCCGTCCGCCGTCCCACGAGAGGTGCTGGGGGCCCCAATCGTGCGTCAGGTCGGCGATGCAGTCGGTCGGCAGGTGGAACGGGCCGAGCGACGTCCCGTCGGTGCCCTGCTGGATGAACACCCTCCGCGGAGCGCTGTCGAAGCCCCGCACCCCCGACAGCGTTCCGAAGTAGTGGTCGAACGAGCGGTTCTCCTGGATGAGGATGACGACGTGCTCGATGTCGGCCAGCGAGCCGTGGCGGCCGGGACGCGAGGCCTCGGCCACCGCGCTCAGCAGCCCGTCCGCTCCCCCGATGGCTCCGAGCCCGGCGGCCGCCACGCCTGCGCTCCGTAGGGCTTCGCGCCGGGTGATTCCCTCTCTCATGGTTACCCCTCCTCGTTCGACACGCGTCGGCGAGAGCCGGCCCGTGGACGCGAGCCTATCGGCTGGCGGAGGCTGCCGGCGAGGCCAATGTCCGGGCGCGTCGGCGGCGCGTCACCGCGTCCAGCGCGACCTTGCGCAGACGCACCGCGTGCGGGGTCACCTCGACGCACTCGTCCTCGCGCAGGAACTCCATCGCGCCGTCGAGCGAGAGCTCCCGCTTCGGCACCAGGCGGACGAGCTCATCAGCGGTCGAGGAGCGCACGTTGGTCAGGTGCTTCTCCTTGGTCGGGTTGACGTCGAGATCCTCCGCCCGAGCGTTCTCGCCGACGATCATCCCCTCGTAGACCGGCTCGCCCGGCCCAACGAAGAGCGTGCCCCGCTCCTGGAGGTTGAACAGCGCGTAGCCCGCCACCACGCCGCGGCGATCGGCCACCAGCGAGCCGGTGGGCCGCGTGCGCAGCGGGCCGTGCCACGGCTCCCAGCGGTCGAACACGTGGTGGACGAGTCCGGTGCCGCGGGTCTCGGTGAGGAACTCGGTGCGAAAGCCGATCAGCCCCCGAGCCGGCACCAGGTATTCCATGCGCACCCAGCCCGAGCCGTGGTTGACCATCTCCTCGAGGCGACCCTTGCGCAGCGCCAGGAGCTGGGTGACGACGCCGACGTACGCCTCCGGCACGTCGACGCTCATCCGCTCGACGGGCTCGTGGCGTCGGCCGTCGATCTCCCGCGTGACGACCTGCGGCTGGCCGACCGTGAGCTCGAACCCCTCGCGGCGCATCAGCTCGACGAGGATCGCCAGCGCCAGCTCGCCCCGGCCCTGGACCTCCCAGGCCTCGGGCCGCTCGGTCGTTCGCACGCGCAGCGAGACGTTCCCGACCAGCTCCCGATCGAGCCGCGCCTTGACCTGGCTGGCGGTCACCCGGTCCCCGTCCTGACCGGCGAGGGGGGAATCGTTGATCCCGATCGTCACCGACAGCGACGGCTCGTCGACCTGGATCACCGGGAGCGGGCGCGGCGACTCGGGGTCGGTCAGCGTCTCTCCGATCGTGATGTCCGAGATGCCGGCCACCGAGGCGATCTCACCCGGTCCGGCCTCCGCCGCCTCCACCCGTTCGAGCGCCTCGGTGGTGTAGAGCTCGGTGATCCGCACGCGCTCGCGCGTTCCGTCGGCCCGGCACCAGGCGACGGTGTCGCCCCGCCGGAGCGTCCCGTGGTGGACGCGGCAGATGGCGATCCGTCCGACGTACGGGCTGGCGTCGAGGTTCGTCACGTGGGCCTGGAGCGGATGCGCCGGGTCGTGCTCCGGCGGCGGGACGTGCTCCAGCAGCAGGTCGAGCAGCGGGCGCAGGTCCTCGCCCGGCGTCGCCGGGTCGAGCGAGGCCCAGCCTGCCTTGGCGTTCGTGTACACGATCGGGAAGTCGATCTGTGACTCGTCGGCGTCGAGGTCGAGGAACAGCTCGTAGACCTCGTCGAGGACCGCGTCGATCCGCGCGTCCGGCCGGTCGACCTTGTTGACGACGAGGATCACCGGCAGCCGCGCCTCGAGCGTCTTGCGCAGCACGAACCGGGTCTGGGGCAGCGGACCCTCGGAGGCATCGACGAGCAGCAGCACCCCGTCGACCATCGTCAGGCCTCGCTCCACCTCGCCCCCGAAGTCTGCGTGCCCGGGCGTATCGACGATGTTCAGCTTCACATCCCCATAGCGGACGGCGGTGTTCTTGGCCAGGATCGTGATGCCCTTCTCGCGCTCGAGGTCCATCGAGTCGAGCACCCGCTCGGCCACGCCTGCCCGGTCCGGAACGCGCCGGACTGCCACAGCAGGGCGTCGACCAGCGTCGTCTTGCCGTGGTCGACGTGGGCGACGATGGCGATGTTGCGGATCTCCGAGCGGGTGGCCATGCGCCGAGTCACGATAGAGGCGGCTGCTCCGACCTTGAGTGAAGATAAAGCTCGACACCCTGTTCAAGGACCGCCTGAGGCGGGTATCTCGCCGCTGTTCCCCCTACTTCCGAAAGGAGGCACACGTGCACACCTGGCTCGACACCGTAGCCGTGGCGCTCATCGTCGTCGGCGGGCTCAACTGGGGCCTCGTCGCCGCCGGGCGCTTCGACCTCGTCGCGACGATCACCGGCGAGCGGTTCGGCGAGACGAACCCCGCCAGCCGGCTCATCTACGGCCTGGTCGGAGTTGCGGCCGTCTACGGCCTGATCCGGCTCATCACCGTCGGCCTGGGCTAGCCCGGGCTCCGTTACCCGGCGAGCGGCAACCGGTCGCGCTCGTCCGGCACGCAGCGGCTGCAGATGCAGTGGCGGCCGTGGACCGGCGAGACGTTCAGGCCGCTCATCGCCGGGTGACGGCGACTGGCGGGGGCCGGCGGGGCCCCCGCCGGGGACGTGCGCGCCCGGGCTCGGCGAGCGGTTCCCATGGCGCGGAGGATCGAGTGCAGCGGCATCGTTTCGGCTCGGTTATGCACTGTAGAAGGTGCATCGGCGGAAACCGGCTTGACCCTGAGCCCAGCGCGGCCGCAACTCCGGTTCGCCGCTAGGCTCGACGGCGATGAGCGACCGCGGCGGCTGGACGGCCGAGATGTCGGACTCCGGCGCCTTCGTCCGCCAGCGGAGCGGGTTTCGTGACTGGGTGGGCCGCGACGAGCGGTTCCCAGCTGCTCCCGGCCGCTACCACCTGTACGTCTCGCTCGCCTGTCCGTGGGCGCACCGCACGATCATCGTCCGGGCGCTCAAGGGCCTGGAGGCGGCGATCCCGATGTCGATCGTCGATCCGATCCGCGACGAGTCCGGCTGGGCCCTGCGCGAGGCGCCGGGGGCCACCGGCGACCTCTCGGGCAACGGCTTCCGGCTGCTGGCCGAGGCCTACGGCGCCAGCGAGCCGGGCTTCACGGGGCGGGTGACCGTCCCGGTCCTGTGGGACTCGGAGGCGGGCCGGATCGTCAACAACGAGTCGGCTGACCTCGTGGTCATGCTCAACGAGGCGTGGGACGAGTGGGCCGAGCGGCCCGAGCTCGACCTGTACCCGCCGAGCTGCGCCGGGCGGAGATCGACGAGCTCGCCGGCCGGATCTACGACCGGGTGAACGACGGCGTGTACCGCAGCGGCTTCGCCACCACCCAGCGCGCCTACGAAGCCGCGGTGCGGTCCGCTGTTCGAGACGCTCGACGAGCTCGACGAGCGGCTCGGCGAACGGCGGTTCCTGGTCGGCGAGCAGCAGACGCTCGCCGACTGGCGGCTGTTCACCACGCTCGTCCGCTTCGACGCCGTCTACTACAGCCACTTCAAGTGCAACCTCCGGCGAATCGTCGACTACCCCAACCTGTGGCCCTACCTGCGCGACCTGTACGCCACCGACGGGGTCGCCGCCACGGTCGACATGGACCACATCAAGCGCCACTACTACGTGACCCATACCTCGATCAACCCGACGCGGATCGTTCCCGTCGGACCCGAGCTCGACTTCGCCGCCCCGCAGGATCGGGCGGCGCGCTTCGCCTGAGTCGCTCAGCGCCGGAGTGCCGAGAACCCGACGAGCTCGCCCCGCTCCTCGTCGATGAGCTTCAGCCGCAGCGCCTTGATCCCCTGCCAGCCGGTGAGCACCGGCACGTCGGCGAATACGTCGTTCTCGTCGTGCGCCCGCTGGAGGTTGTAGTTCGGGATGCGCGCGCTCAGGTGGTGGACGTGGTGCAGGCCGATGTTGCCGGTGAAGAACTGCAGCACCGTGCGGGAGCTTCAGATACGAGGAGCCGTGCAGGGCCGCGGCGGTGTAGTTCCACTCCGGCTTGCGGTCCCACAGCACGCCCTCGAACTGGTGCTGGACGTAGAACAGCCAGATCCCCGCGGCGCCCGCGAGCATCGCCGCCGGGAGCTGGACGAGCAGCACGCGCTCCCAGCCGAACAGCCGCCACCAGCGCGCCGATCGCCCACGACGAGCACCAGGTCGGTGAGCAGGATGTGGCGCGCTGAAGCGCTTGCGCGCCCAGCGCGGGAACGAACCGCGGGTCGATCATCAGCGCCCAGATCGGTCCGAGGCCGAGCATCACCAGCGGGTTGCGGATCAGCCGGTAGCCGAGGCGGCCGAGCGGCGAGAGCGCCCGGTATTCCGCGACCGTCAGCGTCTCGACGTCGCCCTTGCCCCGCGCCTCGAGGTCGCCGGCGGTGGCGTGGTGAATCGCGTGCTCGTGGCGCCAGGGATGAAACGGGGTGTACACGAGCAGCCCGCACAGGACGCCGACCCGGCGGTTCCAGGTCCGGGAGGGCAGGAACGACCCGTGGGTGCAGTCGTGGAACACGATGAACGTGCGCACGAGGAACCCGGCCGGCCGGCAGGCTGAGCAGGCAGCACGAGCGAGATCGACAGCGAGGCCAGGACATACATCGCGGCGGTGAGCAGCAGGAACGGGAGGACCGAGGTGGCGAGGTCGAGCAGGCCACGTCGCACGCTCGGACGCGCGTAGGGGGCCAGCGTGTCGCGCCAGAACGCCGGCGGCAGCTGGTCCGCGGTAGGCGCCGGTGGCGCGAGTGTGGTGGCTTCCATGATCTCTTTTCTGGAGGGGTCGGCGGTTTCACCGGCCGGTAGGCGGGCGCGCAGGCGCTCCCCCAGAGCGCGCCACCGTGTGACAGGGGCGAGTGTACCGGCGTTTCGACGCTTGCCGCGCCGCTGAACAGCGTTTAACCCGGTATGACCAGCTTTGGAGGGTCGGCACCAGCTGTGCACCCCAGGCGGCCCGCGGCAGCGGCGAGGGGCACGGGCGCATCACCCACCTTCCCAGGAGCCGCCGTGTCACAGCACGTTGGGACCAGCCGCCGGACGCAGGCGCGGTGACCCGGACCCCGGGATCTGTCAGGGTTCGGGCGTGCGGTTCGCGATCTCGATCCCGCAGTACGCGGTGGGAGGCCAGTTCGACCCCGAGCGCTTCCGGACCCACCTGCGGCGAGCCGAGGAGCTGGGCTTCGAGAGCGGCTGGACCCAGGAGCAGGTGCTCGGCTCGGCCGGTGCGCTCAGCCCGCTCGAGACGCTCACCTTTGCGGCGGCGTGCACCGACCGTCTGCGACTTGGCTGCGTGGTGTTCGTCCTGCCGCTCCACAACCCGCTGCACCTCGCCAAGGCGATCGCCTCCCTCGACTGCCTGAGCCGGGGCCGCGTCGAGGTTGGGCTGGTGGCCGGCGGCGCGGGCCGGCCGTTCGCCGCGTTCGGGATCGATCCCGAACGGCCGGTGGCGCGCTTCAACGAGGCCCTGGAGGTGATGCGAGCCTGCTGGACCGAGGCCGAGATCGATCACCCCGGCCCCCTCTGGCGGCTGGAAGGGGTGACGATGGAGCCCAAGCCCGTCCAGCGGCCGCACCCGCCGGTGTGGCTCGGCGGCAACCATCCGAACGCGCTGCGCCGGGCCGCCCGTTCCGGCGACGGGTTCTTCGGGGCCGGCTCGCAGACGAGCAGCGCCTTCGCCGAGCAGGTTCAGGCCGTCCGGCGTGAGCTCGTCGCACAGGGGCGCGACGAGGCCGGCTTCGGCATCGCCAAGCGCGTCTATGTCCACGTCGACGAGGACCCGGCCGCCGCGCGAGAGGCGATTGGGAACGCGCTCGCCCGCCACTACGGTGGGCGCGGGCTCGAGTCGGTGGCGATCGCCGGGCCCCCCGAGGCCTGCATCGAGGAGCTGCGTCGCGTGCAGCAGGCCGGCGCCGAGCTGATCCTGCTCAATCCGCTGGTGGATGATGCGCACCAGATGGAGCGGCTGGCCGGCGAGGTGATCCCGCACCTGTCGTAGTCCGCTCGGCGCCGAATAGGCGGTGTCCTCTCAGGCCGGGCCCGGGCCGACCACCTGCTCGGCAACCAGTCTCGCCTCCGTCAACGCCGACATCCTCGTGATGGCGATCATGGCCATCAGGAGCCTCGCGCTCGTGCTCATCCCCTTGCTGCTCGGCGTCCGCGACCTCACCGGAGCACTCCGGTATGTCCGAGTGAGTAGGTTCCAGGTTGCGGCCACACGCAAAGGCCGTGCGGACCGTCACCGACGGGGATGGTGGCGCGGAGTCGACCGGTTCGGGTGTTGATGGCGTAGACGACTGCGTTGTAGCGCCCGCTCAGCCAGAGGGTGCGACCGTCGGCCGAGACACCGCCCATGTCGGGGCTGGCGGGCGTGGGTAGCTGCCAGGTCGTGAGCACCTTCCGGGTCCGGTAGCTGACGACCGAGATCGACCCGGCCTCCCGGTTGGAGACGTACATCGCGCGGGCGTTCCGGCTCGGATACAGGCCATGCGCGCCGGCGCCGGTCTTGAGAAAGCCGATCACCCGGAAGGCCGTGGGATCTATCTCCCACAGCCCGCCGTTGAGTTGGTCGGCGGTGTAGAGGACGCGGCCGTCGGGCGAGAGCTTGACGTCCTGCGGGCTGGCCCGGCCGCCGGCCAGCACGATCGTCCGGATGACCCGCTCGGTCCGCAGATCGATCTCGATCATGCGCCCGCTGAACTCGCAGCTGGCATAGGCGTAGCGCCCGTGGGCGGAGAAGTCCATGTGGTCGACCCCGAGGCACTCGGGAACCGAGAGCGAATGCTCGAGGCGCATCGTCTGCGCGTCGCGGAAGTCGAGGCGTTGGAGGCGTTCGGCGACGACGATGGCGAACCGCCCGTCCGGCGTGAAGTACAGGTTGTAGGGGTCCTCGACCGGTATCGGCTTCCCGCGACGACCGGTCCGTGGGTCGATCGGGGTGAGGCTGTTGCCCACGTCGTTGTCGACGTACAGAGTCCTGAGATCGTAGGACGGGCGTGACGTGCTGCGGCAACGCCGCGGTGGGGAATTCGTCGACCACCTTGAGCGTCCGCTGGCTGATCACGTCGACGGTGCCCGAGAGGCTGTTGGGGACGTAGACGAGCGACGGATCGGACGCGACCGTGGCCGCGAGGTCCGCGGCCCCATCGAAGCGGTAGACGTTCACGGCGGTGGGGCGCACGCGGGCGCGAGCCGCTGGACGCAGCCCGGTGGGGGAGGCCCGGGGGCGGCGCCGGGATGGCACGCCGGGTGCCGGATCCGCAACCGGTGAGCCCCGCGCCGAGAGCGAACGCCAGGCAGAGCGCGAGCAGGCGGCTGGGCGGGCGCAGGCCAGGGCGGCCGGGCTCTCCCGTCGGACCCGCCGGGACGAGCGAGGGCGAAGGCACCTCGAGAGGGTCTGAGTGGCCACTGCGAGCCGAGTAAGCAGCCGATGAGAATCCGCACAGGAACGCCGAGGCGCAGCTCCCGCCGCATTAGTCTCGCTGCATCCTCGGCTCGCTGGGCATCGCCGGAACCACCGCCGGGCGCCGCCGCTCGGCCCGCGCCGGAGCGGTGCTGCTCGGCGCGGTGCTCGCCGCCGGCGTTGCGGGCTGCGGAACGGGCAAGTCCACAGCCACGGGCTCCGCCGGCCACGGGGGGCCTCACCGGCTGGCCCACCTCGCCACCGCTCGGCCCGTGACGGCGCGTGCCGCGCACCTCGTCTACCACCCGCTGTACGCACTGGCGGCACCCCTGCGAGATCCCGCCAGCGCCGTGCTCGATCGCGGGCGGTTCGTGCTGGTCGGCGGTCTCGATGGCGCCGACGCCTCGAGCGCGGGGATCGAGGTCGCCGGACTGCGTGGGGTGCTGCGCACCGGAAGCCTCCCGCTGGCCCAGCACGATGCCCAGGGCGCCGAGCTCGACGGGCAGGTCTACGTCTTCGGGGGCGGCTCCTTCTCGGAGCTGAACCACATCATCAGCTTCGACCCGGCAACCGGCAGCGTGCACGGCGTCGGGATCTTGCCGCACGCCGAGTCGGATGTCGCCGTCACCGCCTCCGGTGGGACGGCCTACGTGGTCGGGGGCTATGACGGCGCGAGCTGGCTGAACACGATCCTCGCCTGGCGTCCGGGTTCAGGTGTCCACGTCGTCGGCCACCTGCCGGTGGGCCTCCGGTACGCGACGGCGAGCGCGGTTGGGGGGCGGGTGCTGATCGCTGGCGGCTCGACTCCGACCGGAGCCAGCTCCGCTGTGTACAGCTTCGATCCGGACTCCGGCCTGGTGCGCCGGATCGGGCGCCTCCCCGACCCGCTCACGCACGCCGCCTCGGCGACCCTCGGTCGCTATGTCTACGTGATCGGAGGGCGGGGGGACAGCCTGGTCTCTCAGACGGCCGATATCTGGTCGGTCGATCCGCTCACCGGCGCGGTTCGGTTCGCCGGCCGACTGCCCGAACCACTCTCAGACACCGGCGTCCAAGCGCTCGGCGGGGTGATCGTCGTCGCCGGTGGGCTCTCGCCTCAGAGCACGGTCTCCGCGGTGGGGGAGCTGATCCCATCCGGGGCCTGATCGTCAGATGGGAGGCGCCAGCCGCGGTCAGCCGCCGCGGTGTTCCACGGCCAGGACGTAGTCGGCCACCGCGCGCAGCTGCGCCTGACTGAGCGGGTGGGGGGTGGGCATCTCCCGGACGAACTCGAGCATCGCGCCGCGGGCGATGTGCAGCGCGCCCAGCGGCCCGCCCTGTTGACGCGCGGAGGACACGAGCGCGAGTGAGTGGCACTGCGCGCAGTCATCGGTGAACAGCGCCCGGCCCGCTGACGGTGCAGCCGAGCGAGCGGCCCCGCAGCCGCCAAGCGCGACTCCCGCCAGCGCGGCGGCGAGCCTCCTCACCTGCGGCTCGCTGACGGGACGCCCGATGCTCGACCCGGGGCCGGATCCCGGCGATGGAGCCCGGGCAGCTCGAGCTCGAGTCTCGCTCCGCCGGCAGCTGACTGGCCTGCGCGCGCGGTCCCCCCGTGGGCATCGGCGATCGCCAGCACGATGGCGAGGCCGAGTCCCGCGCCGCCCGCGGCCCGGCTGCGTGTCTGATCGGTGCGGTGGAATCGCTCGAAGATGCGCTGGCGCTGCTCGGGGTCGATGCCCGGGCCGTCGTCGGTCACGACGAACCGGACCCGGCCCCCCGGCTGACGCTCGACCTCCAAGCGGACGAGGCCATCAGGGGCGGTGGTGTGCTCGATGGCGTTGCGGATCAGGTTGCGCAGCCCCTGGGCGATCCGGTCGGGGTCGCCGGTCAGCAGATCCCCGGGGACCTCCCCGAGCTCGAAGCGGCGGTCGTCGTTGAGGATCGCTGAGGACCACAGCTCCTCCACAAAGGGTCCGAGCTCGATCTCCTGCACCTGGAGGAAGTCGTTGCGGTCCGCCCGGGCGAGCAGCAGCATGTCATCGACGAGGCGAGACGTGCGGGCGATCTCGGCGCTCACCAGCCGTTGGACCCGGCGGACGTCCGCGGCCTCGGGCTGGACCTCGGCGGCGAGTACCTCCAACTGGCCGGCGATCACGGTCAGCGGCGTCCGGAGCTCGTGCGAGGCGTCGGCGATGAAGTCACGCTGGGCCGCGAACGCCTCCGCGAGGCGATCGAGCATGTGATTGAAGGACTCCGCGAGCACGTGGATCTCGCTGTTCGCCCCGGCCGTGACCTTCATTCGCGGGTGAAGGTCGCCGTCGTCCACCCGGCTGGCCACCCTCGCCATCCGTCGCAGGGGCAGCGAGACCGACGCGCCGGCGAGGTAGGACGCGATCAGCGCCAGAGCCAGGGCGAGGCCGCCCGCGATCAGGAACGATCGCGCGACGCTCCGCTCGGCACGGGTGACCACGATCAGGGGTTCGCCGGCTCCCACCCGGATGCGAAACGAACCGACGGTCAGCCGGCGTTCGTCGAAGCGGACCTGACCGACGTCGCTCACCTCCCGGCTGGTGAGGCCGGTCGGTCCCGTCAGCAGGCGGCGGCCCACTGTGTTCTCATGCGCCTGCTCGGACGGGCTCTCACCGTCGTCGCGACTGGCGTCGCCGAGCAGCTCGGGATGGTTGCTGGCGGTCCCGTAGCCGGGAACGGCGGCGAACAGCAAGCTCGAGGTGCCGTTGAAGGGCTGAGCATCCACATACGCGCTCATCGCGTTCAGCACCTGCCCGGGCGACCGGCCGCGGAGGGCGTGCGCGGCCTGGGAGAGTTGCGCCGCGTCGCCGGCCACGTCGTGGTCGATCTGCGTGCGCAGCTGGCTGCCCGTCTGCTCGTAGACGACCACGAAGATGACCGCGAACGCGCTCAGCAACACGCCGGTCACCCAGGCCACGAGGCGCCAGCGAATGCTCGACCGGCTGATCAACCGGCGTCCATGAGCCGGTAGCCCCTCGAGCGGACGGTCTTGATCGGAGCGCTTTCGTCTCCGACGGCGAGCTTTCGCCGGAGGTAGCCGATGTAGACATCGACGATGTTCGTGCCCGGGTCGTGCTCGTAGCTCCACACCGCTCGGAGGATCTGCTGGCGGTCCAGAATCTGTCCGGGGTGGTTCATGAGATATGCCAGGAGATCGAACTCGGTCGCGGTCAGGCGCACCGGCTGCCCGTTGTTGGTGACGTCTCGAGTGACGAGGTCGAGCTCCAGTCCCGCGCGGCGGATCTTCGTGCTCGGCGTCTGGCGGGCGGCCCGCAGCTGGGCGCGGATCCGGGCTTCGAGCTCTGACAGGGCGAACGGCTTGACCAGGTAGTCGACCGCCCCCGAGCTGAGGCCGTTGACCCGATCCTCGATCTCACCGCGAGCCGTGAGCACGATCACCGGGAGGCCGGGGCGCCGCTCGGCGAGCTCGGCCAACACCTCGATCCCGCTCCGACGCGGGAGCATGAGATCGAGGACCACGAGATCGACGCGCTCGCTGAGGGCCAGACTGAGGCCGCTCTCGCCGTCGAGCGCCGCGTGGACGTCCAGCCCCCGGGCGGTCAATCCTCGTTCGATGAAGTCAACGATCCCGGCCTCGTCCTCGATCAGGACGACGTGAGGCACATGGCCATGATACGAGCCGACTCGGCAGAGAGGGCCACAAAAGAGATCTCTCACGAATGGATGAATGCCGGTTAACCGGGATTCAGCACCGTGTCCTCATGGCCGTGCACTCGCCCTCCCCCCGGTCGGTCCGCCGGAATGCCGGGCTGCGGCGTCTGCGAACCCTCAACCGGGTGATCGCCGGCGCGGCGGTCGCGCTGACCGGCGGCCTCTCGGCGGTGGCCGCGCATGCCTTTCCCGGGCATCGCCGGAAGGGCACGATCGAGCCTGCGGTTGCGGTTCCCGCCGGAGCAGGAGTTGGTCCTCACCATGGATCGAGGCCGCCGTCCCGCACGTACCATCATCACGCGCACCACGCGCAGGCCAGGCCCCTGACGCCGCCTGTCCAGCCCCCGGCGCCGACCCCGGCGACGCCCGCCCCGGCGACACCCGCCCCGGCGACACCCGCCCCGGCGGCGGCCGCCCCGGCGCCCGCGCCCGCGCCCGCGCCTCCCCCCGGGCCTCCGCCGGCAGCCGCTCCGCAGCCCGCTCAGACCGCGAGTCCCACGGTGACGTCCGGGGGGTCGTGACAACCGCTGTGAGCGGCCCGAGCAGTCTCTGGTATCTGACCCGCGCCACGGGCGCGGTCTCACTGATCCTGCTCACGCTCAGCGTTGCCCTCGGCGTGGCCGCCGTCGGTCGGCTACGCACCTCTCGCGTGCCCAGGTTCGTCGTCGATGGCGTGCATCGCACCGCCTCGCTGCTCGCCATCGTCTTTCTCCTCGTCCACATCGTGACGGCGGTCCTGGATTCCTTCGCTCCGATCTCGCTGCTCGACGCGGTAATCCCGTTCGCGGGGACCTACCGGCCCGTATGGCTTGGTCTGGGTGCCGCGGCTTTCGATCTTCTCCTGGCGGTGGTGATTACCAGCCTGTTGCGCGTGCGGCTCGGCCACGGTGTCTGGCGCGCGGTCCACTGGATGGCCTACGCCGCGTGGCCGGTCGCCGTCGTTCACGGCTTCGGGACCGGCAGCGACACGCGCCAGACCTGGATGCTCGCCATCAACGTGGTCTGCATCTTCGTCGTCCTGGCCAGCATCGCGGCGCGCACCGTGATCGGCTGGCCCGCGAACGCGCGGCTGCGCGTCGGCCTGCTCGGAGCCACAGCGGCGTTTGCGCTGGGACTGGTCGCCTGGTTGCCCAATGGCCCGCTGGCCAAGGGGTGGGCGCGCCGCGCCGGGACTCCGACATCCCTGCTGGGCCCTGCGGCCCGAGCCGGCCGCTCATGAGCCTGCCGCGCTTGCTGGCAGGCGTCGGCCCCGACGCGATGTCCTACGCACAGCACGCGCGAGTGCACGGAGAGCTTCCACTGGAGACGCGGCGCGCCATCCCTGGGTCAGCCTCATCGCTCCTGCAGGAGATCGAGCGATCCGGGCTCCGCGGACGCGGTGGCGGCGGGTTCCCTCTGATCACCAAGCTCGCTGCGGTGCGCCGCGCCCGAGGGCGCCCGATCGTGGTCGTCAACGGGACCGAGGGCGAGCCGATGAGCGCCAAGGACCGGGTGCTGCTCGAGTCTCTGCCGCACCTGGTCATCGACGGAGCGATCTGTTGTGCGCGTGCCCTGGGCACCGATGAGATCGTGATCGCCATCGACGAGTGCTTCGACGAGGCGGGCCATTCCTTGGAGCTCGCGCTCGCCGAGCGGCCGGACCTGATCCGCGGGATGCGCCCCAGGCTCGTGGATGTGCCCTCGGGGTACGTCACCGGGCAGGAGAGCGCGTTGGTCAGCTTCCTCAACGATCGCCCCGCCAAGCCGACCTCAGTCGAGCCGCGGATCAGCGAGCGGGGGGTCGGCAACCGACCCACCCTGATGTCCAACGCCGAGACGCTCGCGCACGTCGCGTTGATCGTCCGCCATGGCGCGCGATGGTTTCGCCGGCTGGGAACGAGCGACGAACCGGGCTCGGTCCTGGTCACGCTCACCGGTGCTGTCGCCCAGCCCGGGGTGTTCGAGATTGAGTCCGGATCCCAGATACGCTCGCTGCTGCGCTGCGCCGGAGGGCTCACCGAACCCGCTCGCGCTTTCTTGGTGGGCGGCTACGCCGGCGGCTGGATCGACGGGGGCGTCGCACCCGAGGTCGGGCTCGCCCGGGACTCACTGCGCGCTTTCCACACCTCGGTCGGCGCCGGGGTCGTGGTGGCGCTGGGGCAGAGCGTCTGTCCGGTGGCTGAGGTCACGCGGGTTGCGGGCTGGATGGCCGACCAGAGCGCGGGCCAGTGCGGTCCGTGCGTCCATGGGCTGTCGTCGATCGCCGACGCCTTGGCCGACGTCGGGGAAGGGAGCGGCGGGCGCGCAGTGCTCGACGACATCCGCCGCTGGGCACGGCTGGTCGTGGGCCGAGGAGCCTGTGCGCACCCCGATGGGGCGGCGCGCTTCGTTTCCACCGCGGTTGGGGTGTTCTACGACGAATTCGCCGATCACGCCGAGCACGGCCAGTGTGCGGCCTGTGAGGCCCAACCGGTTCTCATGACCCCACGGCAGGCCAGACTGGTGCGCTGAGAGTGCGCGTCGAGGTGGATCCCATCAAGTGCGAGGCGCACGGGCTGTGCGCCGAGCTCCTGCCTGAGCGGATCACCCTCGACGATTGGGGATACCCGGTGATCGAGCAGCGCCCGGTCCCGCGGGAGCTGGAGGACCTTGCTCGTCGCACGATCAGCGCGTGTCCGACCCTGGCCTTGCGGCTGCGGGCCACTGAATCCGGCGCCCGACCGGTGAACCGTCGAGACCGTCCCTACCAGGTGTACCGCCAGAGCCGTTTCTCCAGACCCGGACCGGCGGCTTAGAAAGTTCTCATGGCAGTTCCTCGTCGCTGGGACGGGGTAGTGCCGAGAGGCCATGGACGAGTCACTCCGCGATCTCAGGCACCTCGACGAGCGCACGCTCGTCTTGCACTACATCCAGCCCGGCCTGGTCGGGCTGATCGACGGAACCCTTTCCACCCTCGCACCGATCTTCGCGGCGGCTCTCCTGTCAGGTTCCCACGCCGCACTGTTCGTGGGGCTGGCGACCGCGGTCGGCGCGGGGATCAGCATGGGATTCTCGGAGGCGCTCTCGGACGACGGGACGCAGACCGACCGCGGCTCGTCACTCGCCCGGGGGGCCGTCACCGGCGCGATGACGACCTTCGGTGGGGTGTTCCACTCGCTCCCCTTCCTGATCTCCGACGTGAACAGCGCGCTGGTGGTTGCCGGGATCGTGGTGGCCTTGGAGCTGATCACGATCTCACTGATCCGCAAGCGCTTCCTGCAGGTCTCGCTCCGTATCAGCCTGATCCAGGTCGCGCTCGGCGGAGCGCTGATCGTGGCGGCCGGCGTCGTCCTCGGCAGCGCCTAGCGGCGGGGGGGCGGGGCCCCGGCGGAACGGACGCCGAACGGGGCACCGGGGGCGAACTGCCCTGGGCTATCGGCGTGCTCGGCGGAGAGCCGACCCTGCCAAACCGCCTTGGCCCCGAGATCGCCGGTCCTGAAGCACATGACCCCGGCGCCGATCGCCAGGGCGACGAGCCCGACGCGCAGCGCCGTGAAAATCGGCCTCGGGGAGAGCACCTGATCCACGATCCTCAATCCGGTCGGCATACCCCCCGAGATCCGGTAGGCAGCGAAGGTGACGATCAGCGCGGCAGTGAAGAGCACGTAGACGATGGCCAAGATGTGCGCGGCCTGCGAGTGCTGAGCGATCAGGTTCGCCGCCTCGCCCTGCAGGTTGAGCTCGCCGCGGAACGCCGCACCGGCCTGCATGGTGATGAACACCGAGCTCATGGCGATGATCGACACCCCGGCCAGCGGGATTCCGTAACGCCCCAGCCACGGCGGTTTGATCATGCAGGCGATCGCCGCAATGATCGTCAAGGGGATCAGGATCACCGGGACGTGAACGAACAGAGGGTGGGCGGGCAGGCCGCCGTAGATCGTGTTCAGGCGGATCGGAAGCGCCAGGAACCCCAAGAACGCCAGGAGCGTGAGAACGAACTCGGCGCGACCCCAGTCGATCCTGCCTCGGCGTTCGGCGGCGAAGCCTTCGGTGGTCATCGCAGCCGAGTCTGCAAATCCCTGGTGAGCGATCTCTAAAGGAAGATTCGGAGCACTCTCATCTAGCGTCCTGCCTGGGTTTGCGGTTGATCGGGTAGCCGGGGCGCGGCGCCACGAGTCGGTGATCGGCGTCGGGCCGACGGTCCGGTGCGCTGACTACTTGAAGGGGACGGTGACCGGCCCGGGCACCCTTGCGAACACCGCCATGAAGTCACGGTCGTCGGGGGCGAGGTAGCGATCGGGGGACTGCTGGGGCTGAGGCTCGACCATTGTCGGCCCCAGGCCGTTCTGGTGAGAGTAGGTGATCATTGTGTGCCATTCGGGGTTGATGTCGAACTCCATCCCCCGAACCGCCCCAATGTGCTGAAGGATCAGTGCGAGCGAGATCACCGTCGCCTCGGACGCGAATACGAACATCGCGTTGCCGCGGGCGTCGACGCCGACGGCGGTACGCGGGGTAAAGGTCACGCCCCCCAGGGTGTCACCCCACTGAATGCTGTTCGGATCGGTGTTCAACTCGGGGTTCAGCTTGCCGTCCCAGAGGATCGGAGTGAGGCTCTGGCGCGCCCAGGCGACATTGGCCGGCGCGGCCGAGCCGCCGGTCCACCTGACGATGTTCACGGTTCCGTTGCGGTAGCCGACGAGCGTGGCGTTGCCATCGATCAACGGCTCGTTGGTGTGACCGTTGACCGCCGAACCGTTATCGGTGTCGACGTGGGTGAAGCCGCCATTGAAGGTGGCGAGCAGCCGGTAGCGCTGATCAACGGGAACCATCATCGGACCCCGGTCGACCGCCGTCGGTGGCTCATAGCGGCCCGGGTAGTAGGCGAGGTCGGTGCGGGTGTGGTCGATCCACAGGACGTCGGCCACGATGGAGGGGTACTCCGTGCTCGGCCGATAGGTCGTCGCGAGCACCGGCGGCTCGCCATCGACCGAGGGACCCGTACGGTGCCAGATCCCTTCGCCAGGGAGCGGCACGGCGAACACCGGTTTGATCGGTGGCGGCGAGTAGCCGACGTGCTTGGCGTGCTTGACCAGATGTCGGATTGGACTGAGGCCGACGCTCGGCAAGCGGGTCAGTCCGGGGCCGCCCTTGCGGGGAGCGCTCGCTGTGTAGTGCTCTGCCGTGTCGATGATCCAGTTGCCGAGAGGTACGTCGTCGCGCACCCACTCCGCGGTGCGCTCGGAGAAGGTCTCGCTCGTCGGCTCGAGCATGTAGCTCGCATAGGAGATCCCGAAGTAGAGAACCACCAGCACCAACGGAGCTAGCGTCCCGAAGAGGACCCGCCGCCAGCGAAGCCGCCGCCGCCCGTCAGCTCGCCGCGCGCTGGACTCGCGAGCGCCAAGCACCGGCCGTGCGGTCGGCTCGAGGTCGCGTGATGGCCTGCACGCTCCCCCGTGTCGGTCTCTGATCGCCATGGTGACTGGGCTCCGAATCTACGCGCGGAGATAAAGCGGCCTGGCAGTGGCCGATGTGAATGTGCTCACACGATCGCGGTCACGCGACCAGACGTGGCGACCACGTCCCGGTGATGAAGCGAACCGGATCGAACCGGTGACAGCTCCGAAGGCCGAAACCACCAGAGCAGTCTTGATCGTCGTGATCGCCTTCTTTGGCATGGAGATCATCCAGTTCTTTCGCCAGCGTGGCGGGCGAAGGACCCGGATCGCCACACCCATGTTCTGGGTCGGCGTCGGGGTTTGGACGGTCATAGCTGCCGTTATGCTTCATCGACGCTTGCGGATGGCGCCGAGCGCATCGATGGCTCGCATCGAGGAGACTGCGCTTCTCTACACCGCGGGTGACTCCTGTCGCGTGTACGCCGCACACCACAAGCGGCTCCTGCGCTTATCTGGTGATCCCGGAGTGCCTAGCTTGAGTCTTCAGCTGACGGCTCTCTTCACGAGCGCGGCGATCACCTTCTCTTCCGTACCGGTCAACCTCGTCAATGCAAAGTCGGTTGGCCACATGGCGCCTTCGTCGAGGTTCGCCTTATCGCTGAAGCCGAACGTGGCGTACCTCGTCTTGAATTTCTGCGCATCCCGGAAGAAGCAGAGAACCTTGCCGTCCTTGGCGTAGGCGGGCATCCCGTACCACGTTCTCGGCGTCAGGTCCGGCGCAGCGGCCCTGATGATCTCGTGCAGCCGCTCGGCCATGACGCGATCCGCCTCCTGCATCTCGGCGATCTTCGCGAGCACCTCGCTCTCCCCGTCCGCCTGGCTCTTTGCCGCCTTCAGCTCTCTGCTGCGCTCCTTCATCGCGGCCCGCTCCTCGGGCGTGAATCCCTGGGATGCCTTGCGCTTTGCGGGGGTGCGCCTGGCGGGCTGCTGCTTGCTGGTCTGTGGGCTCATGGAAACCTCCTGATGCTTTGCGGGTCTGATCTGCGGTTGGCGGATGGCTCAGTAGTGCTCCTGACTGCGGTTCAGGTTGTCTGCGGGAACGCGGACGCGGTTGCTGCCAGCGGGGTCGGCCGCTCGGCTCGGTCTCCTGCGGGCTCCCAGGCGAACCCGTCGGGGTCGGTGAAGGGCTCGGCTTCGCTGCGGATGAGGATCCGGTGCGATCCGTTGCCGTCTGGCGATACGCCGGCGTCCTTGGCCAGCGCGCGGCGCTTGTACAGCGCGAGCTTGATCTGGCTCGCCGGGGTGTCGAACTCGACGTACGTGCGGACAAAGCTCTTCCCAACCGTCAAACCGCGGTCGAGGTAGAAGCGTTTGCTCGCGGCCACGTCAGAGGCTCCGAGCAGCAGCACGATTTGGTCGATCTGCCGGGTGGCCGGTCGGGTGTTCTTCCGGTTGGACGTCGCGACCTTCCAGATCGTTCCGTCCGAGCCTGACTCCTTTGGTCGTGGGCCGCATCGGGCCGGATGGGCGGTGGTGGCTGGATGCGTGGATCATGGTAGACGACGATTATGATTCTTGTCAATGATTGTACGTGTCCAGCGGAGCTGCGAAGCTTGAGCACATCGGCAACGAACCCACCAACTGGCGAGCAGACCCTGGAGTGCGTGCGCGGAATACGACCGACCAATCGCCAGCGGTCACAGGCGATTGCTCAGTACCCCCAGCCGGATTCGAACCGGCCATCTCCTGCGTGAAAGGCTGGTGATCGGCTTCGGGAGCGACCCGACGCCGCCGATACGGGGCGTTTACGCCGTTGCAGGAGTCCTTACGTCCGCGTTCAACGGCCGCGGCCGACGGGTGCGGGACCCGTCAGATGCCCAATGTTGATGCCCGCTCACCGCAGAGCCTCGATCCCAGCTTGCTGTCGAGACGAGAATCGCCCGCCGCGCGGGCGACTCGTCCAGTGGAGCTAGCCGGACTCGAACCGGCGACCTCCTGGGTGCGATCCAGGCGCTCTTCCAGCTGAGCTATAGCCCCGCGATGTGTCCAGTGTAGAGCGCGCCGGACGGCCCGAGACTCGCGAATCGTCGGCCGCCGGCCGATACGCTCTCCTGTGTTCGGGGTGTCCTCATGAGCTTCCGCACCCGCCTCACCACGTTCTTCGTCGTCATCGTCGTGCTGCCGATGATCGCCGTGGGGGCGCTCGTGTTCCGGCTGATCGACGACAGCGGGCAGGGCAAGGCCGACGCCCGGGCCGCCGGACTGGCCGGCGCCGCCGCGAGCGTCTACTTGACCGAGTCGAGTCAGGCCCGTCTCGACGCCCGCTCGGTCGCCCGTCGGCTCGCCGACACCTCGGCGGCCGACCTGCCCGCCGCGGTCCGCACGCTCCAGAGCGCGACCGGTCTGGCCCGTCTCCAGGTCCGGGTGGGACGGCGCACGCTCACTGCCGGGTCGTCGCGAGCGGTCGCTCCGGGCAGCGCCACCGTGCGCGCCGCGGATGGCACCACGCGTCTGGTCACCGCGTCGACACTCACCGCTCATGATCTCGTCGGTGAGCTGACCGGCGTCGCTGGGGTGGAGGTGGTCGTCGCGCGGTGCCACGCGATCCTCGCCTCCAGCCTCCCGGTCGCTCGCCTGCCCGCTCAGCTGCCGGCGCAGGGCAGCCTCACGTTGGCTGGCATTCCATACCGCGTGTTCACCGAGCCGCTGGCCGCGTTCGGCGGCGGGACGCTTCGCCTGACCACCCTGACCGACGAGCGCGCCGCCGGCTCGGAGTCCGATGACCGGCTGCTCGCCATCATCGCCATCGGCGCGTTTCTGCTGCTCGCCTTCTTCTTCACTGTGCTGTCGGCCCGCCAGCTCTCCGACCAGCTCCGGCGCTTCCTGGACGCCGCACGGCGGCTGGCCGGTGGCGACTTCTCCGAGCCGGTGCCGATCGAGGGCAGCGACGAGTTCGCCGCCCTCGGTCAGGAGTTCAATCGCATGTCGAGCCAGCTCGAGCAGCGGCTGGCCGAGCTGACCCGCGAGCGAGCCCGGCTGCGCGAGTCACTGGTCCGCACGAGCCAGGCGTTCGCCTCGAACCTCAACCGCCGCCGGCTGCTCGAGCTGGCGCTCCATACCGGGCTCGAGGCGGTGGAGGCGAGCGCCGGCCGCATCACCGTCCGGTTCCAGGAGGGCGATCCCCTCACCGAGACGGTGCGCGATGGCGAGCTCGACCCGTTCGGGCCGCAGTTGCTGGCGGCGGAGCGAGCCGCGCTCGATGCCGCTCCGGGCGGTGCCGAGAACCATCCGGCGATCGGTGAGGCGCCGGGGGACCACGGAGTGATGGCGCTCACGCTCGGCGCCCTTCAGCCGAGCGGGCGCGTGCGGGGCGTGATGACGTTCGTGCGTCCCCGTCGACGGTACGAGGCGGCCGATCGCGAGCTGCTGGCGTCGCTCGCCGGCCAGGCCGCGCTTGCCCTGGAGAACGTCGAGCTGCACGACGTCGTCAGCCGACAGGCGGTGACCGACGAGCTGACTGGCCTGGCCAACCACGGGAGCTTCCAGGAGCGGCTGGCAGCCGAGTTCGAGCAGGTCCGCCGCTACCACCATCCGCTGGCGCTGATCATGGTCGATGTGGACAACTTCAAGCGGGTGAACGACACGTACGGCCACCAGCAGGGCGACCTGGTACTCCAGGAGATCGCGGAGACGCTGCGCGAGAACTCCCGCGACGTCGACACCCCCGCCCGCTACGGAGGCGAGGAACTGGCGCTCGTGCTGCCACACACCGACCTCGACGGCGCGTTCGTCATCGCCGAGCGCGTCCGGAGCGAGATCGAGGCCCTGCAGGTTCCCCGGCTGGACGGCCGCCCACCCCTGTGCGTGACGGCCAGCCTGGGGGTGGCGGCGACCGCGGGCGAGCTGGCTCCGGACGAGCTGATCGCCGAGGCGGACGCCGCGTTGTACCGAGCCAAGCATGGCGGTAAGAACCGCACCGAGCGAGCGACTCCGGCGGCGGCCAGACGAACCGCAGGTGTCGCCGGCGGCGAGTAATGTTGTTCTCATGGGTCTGCTGGACGACGCGATCCGCGAGCACCTGGACCTCAAGCGGCGGCACGGAGCCGACCCGGTCGAGATCGACCGTGCCGAGCGCGAGGCGCTCGGGCCCGTCCGCCGAGGACCGGAGACGCTCGAGGAGGCGGAGCCCGCGGACACCGCTGCGGCTCCGTACGACGCCGCCGCCGCCGACCGGCTCGAGACGAGCTCGTCCCTCGACTCCGCCGACGAGCTGTGGGCCGATGACGACCCGGCGTGGGCTGACGAGGACGAGGACGAGCATCCCCCGCTGACCTTCGACGCTCCCCCCGCTCACGACGAGCCGGAGCCGCCACCGCTCGACCTCGCGCCCCCCGTGCCCGCCCCGGATCCGTCTCCCGACCGCGGCTCGTTGAGGCCTTCGGGCGGCGCCGGCGACGAGACGGTGGAGTACCGGGTCGACGAGGCGCTGGCGCAGGATCCCGAGCCGGGGGAGGACGTACTCGAGGAGACGCCGGAGTTCCTGTCGGAGACGCCGGACCACGACCGGCTGTGGTTCGAGCAGCGACCCCCGCGCGACTTCGACTTCGACGGCTGACCCGCCGCCTGCTCGTCGCTGGGTCGGCCGCGGGCGGTCAGTTCCCGGCCGGCCGCGCGACGGCTCCCCAGTCGGGCCGGAGCCCGGGCAGCGCAACTACACTCGTCCTCCCGCGGGGCCATAGCTCAGCTGGGAGAGCGCCTGCTTTGCAAGCAGGAGGTCGCCGGTTCGATCCCGGCTGGCTCCACTCGATCAACGGTGGTCAGACGGTGCAGATCGCATGCCGGCTTCCCGGCTTCCAGGTCGCTGACGGCAACCGGTGGTGGTACCGCATCGCGCCCTCGCCGTGGAGCGGAAACACTACGTATCGGCGGACGCCTTCTACAACAACGGATAAACCTCGGGCTCGCTCAGGGGCACTCCGTGGGTTGATCAAGCGGTCGCCGTGTGCGCGAATCCCGCTCGTTGATATGCGCGAACTGAAACTCCGGCCAATCCCACGCGAGACGGGTCTCCCTGATCTCGACGTCGGCCAGTCCGGCCGACGTCAGAGCGTGCTCGAACTGCGGCCGGGTCAGCGCCCCGGCGAACCCGTCTACGCCGCCATTTCAGCGCGGGTCGCCTCGTCAATGTCCTCGTCAGCGATCACGTCCGAGACCGCGAAGCGCCCGCCGGGCCGCAGGACCCGCGCCTCACCCAGAACCCTGGCCTTGTCGCCGGAGAGGTTGATGACGCAGTTGGAGATCACGACGTCCACGCTGGCGTCCAGCAGCGGGATGTCCTCGACGTGGCCCTTCAGGAACTCGACGTTGTTCGCGTCTGCCTCCTGGGCGTTGCTTCGAGCGAGCTCGAGCATCTCGTCGGTCGTGTCCAGCCCGATCGCACCGCCGGTCTCCGCCACCCGGCCAGCACTGATCGGGTAATGATGTTGGCGTGGAGCGTCTAATCGACGGGTCTCGTGAGCAAGGTGGGCGCGATGCGGCTCCTAGCTCGATCTACCTGAGAAACTCGGTGTGTGATCACGCACTTCCTCGTGTTCGTCGGGGTCTCTGCGGTCGTGATCGTGTTGCCGGGTCCTGACACCGTGGTTGTCACCAAGAACCTGCTGCTCCACGGCCGCCGGTCCGCATTGGCGACGTCTCTGGGAGTCGGTGGCGGCCTGTCGATGTGGACGCTGGCCGCCGCTGTGGGCATTGCGTCGCTGCTGAAGGCCTCGGCCGTCGCCTTCGATGTGCTGAAGCTTGGCGGCGCCGCGTACTTGATCTGGCTCGGGATCCAGGCCTTGCTGGCTGCCAGGCACCAGATCGACGGCTCACCCGGCGCGGGCGAGGCCTACGCGCGCAGACCGACGACGCTCAACCGGGTGGCCAGCTTCCGCCAGGGCGTGCTCAGCGACCTGGCGAATCCCAAGATCGGAATCTTCTTCACGAGTCTGTTGCCGCAGTTCGTCGACGCCGGACGGCCCGTGCTGCTGCCGTCGCTGATCCTTGGCGCCGTGCAGTGGTGATGACGATCGTCTGGCTCGCTCTCTACTGCTTGCTGGCCGCGCGGCTAGTCGACACGATCACGCGGCCGCTCGTCCGCAGGGTAATGGACCGGATCACCGGCACCGTGCTGATCGCCCTAGGACTCCGGCTCGCCACGGAGCACCGCTAGCGTCCAGCTCCGGGCGGAGACTCCGCATCGTGCTCGCTGAGGATCAGCACCTGATCCGCGGTGCGCTTCTGGCGTTCATACGCCTCGATCTCGACATGGAGGTGTCTGCCGAGCTCGCGGATGGCTACATCCTCGCCCGCGTCGGCGCGAACCGCTGGATGTCGCGATTCTCAAGTCGACCTTCCCGGCACGGATAACCTCCGCGCCGCGGCAGCACTGTGTACCGATCTGCCCGAGACGTTTGGGCGCCTCGCGCGCCTCAGTGGGATGGCGCCCACGTTGGCTGAATGACCTTCACTTCAGCGAGCTGTAGGTGAGGTCCCAGGAGGTGGTGAACTCGTTGTAGACGCCGTTGACGTTGGCGGACTGGAGGTTGACCTCGTTGTCCCAGATCCAGTCGTCATACAGCGCCTGCGAGGTGGCGTACACGTCGATGTTCGCGTACGCCGTGGCCCGCGCCGAGGCACTGGTCAGCTGCGACGCCTTGTCGAGCATCGCGTTGAGCGTCGGGTCGTTGACCTGCGCGGTGTTCGAGTTGCCGCTGGCCGCGATGTTGTCGCCGTTCAGCAGGGGATCGGTCATCGACTGGGAGTCGAAGAAGTCCTTGCCCCACGCCATGTTCGGGCAGAACGCGGGCTGGCTCTTCGGCACCAGGCAGAACTTCGAGTACATCGTCGCGTGCGGCACCTCGGTCAGCTGCAGGTTGAAGCCGAGCTGCTTGACCTCCTGCACGAACGTCTCCGCCGTCTCCTTGGCCGGCGAGGAGTCATCGCCCACCGCCAGCAGCGCCGGTCCGCTGTACTTGCCGCTCGGATAGCCGGCCTTCTTCATGTACGACTCCGCCAGCATCAGGTTCCCGTTCGGATTGGCGTAGAAGTCGTTGCCCGGGCCGGCGGCCCCGCCAGCCTGGTCATAGCCCTGCATCCCCGGCGGGATCATGTGCGTGGCCGGGATCCCGATGTACTTGCCGCCGCGGGTCAGCACGAGCGCGTTGCGATCGGTCACCGCGATGATCGCCTTGCGCACGTCGATGTTGTTCAACGGCTTGATGTCCGGGTTCATCGCGATGAAGCGGATGCCCTGGCTCGGCTCGACGTGGAACTGGCTCGCCTTGCTCGTCAGGTACCGCTGGGCGATGTCCGGCGGCGGAGCGGCGAAGTCACCGCTCAGCATGCTCGTGCCGTTCAGGATCGTCTGCGACGCGGTCTCGGGCTGGTAGCCCTCCTTGATCACGATCTCGTTGAAGTACGCCGGCCGCTGGTCGGTGGCCCGGCTCCAGCTCGGGTTGCGCACGAGATCGAGGACCGGGCCCGGCGGCGGTAGCGTCCCGCTCCGGGCGCCCTTGACCATGTACGGACCGGTGAACACCTGATGCATGCCGTACGTCGGCGTGGCGCCCTTGTCGTACTTCGCCGCGTAGTTCTCAGGCACCGGGGTGGTGCACGGGAGCGACAGGGCCTGGCCGGTGGCGAGCACGCCGACCGGCTGGGTCAGCTTGATCACGAGCGTCGTCAGGTTCGGCGCCTGGATCCCCGGCACGTCGAGCACCGAGGAGGCGGGGAATGTCGCGGGGGCACCGATGATATGGCTGAAGTACGCCCCGGCGTAGCCGTTGCCGACCGCCGCGTCGAAGCAACGCTCCATGCCGTACTTGATGTCCGCCGAGGTGACCGTGCGGCTGGCCAGCGGCGGGCTGTAGTGGATGCCGGTCTTGATGTGGATGGTCAGCGTCTTGCCGCCGTCGGTGACCGTCGGCAGCGCGGTGGCGAGGTCCGGCACCGGCGACGTCGTGTCGTTCGGCGGCCAGAAGTAGAGCTGGCGCTGAGTCGTCTCGCCGAGATCCGCGTAGTCGGTCTGGTAGTACCAGTACCCCGGGTCGAAGCTGTCCGGCCCGCCGGCAACATCGAGGATGGTGACCGTCCCGCCCTGCCTGCCGCCCGTCGACGTGCCGCTCGCGCCGCACCCAGCCGCCACACCCACCGCCACCAGCACGCCAACGAGAGACAGCGCTCGCACTAGACGCAGCACAACTCCACCTCTACAGCGTCGCTAGGCGCGTACCGCCGATGGACCAGCCTCTGCAGGGCGCCCAGAGAGGCCGGTGCGACTTGTTCTTCGCAAATCGCTCACCCGCGCGGCCCGAGCGCTCCGGAGCAACTCCTTCGGCGAGACGCACGCGCCAAGCTTCAGCAAGGTGCGGTGCGAAATCGGCTGCACGTGCAATCCCCAACGCCATCGACCGCAGTATATATGCGCCGCGCACATAGTTGCGCCAGTCGCGATCGCACTACTGACGGCCCGCTCACCGATCCGGGTGCTCTGGCGTTTCGACTGCTCCTGTGTCCAGGCTGGCTGTTCGTCTCGTGACGGGGCATCGACCCTCGTGATGGCCACACGCGCCCGCGTCGCACAAGCGACAAATGCGACGCGCGTCGCGACGGCTCTTGACGGCATCAGCAAGCAGGATCTCTGCGATCTCGGTCAGCGTCCGCCGCTGCGGCCGGTCCAGCCCATCGAGCATCTCCGCCACAGCGTGCGCCCGCGCTTGCAAGATCCGCCGCGCGGCTCGGCGACCTCGCGGCGTCAAACTCACCAGTGCCCTTCGGGCATCGGTTGCATCTCGGGCACGATGAGCTAACCCATCGCTGACCAGGTCGTCGACCACCCGTACGGTCCGTGAATGGCTCAACTCAAGGCCGGCAGCCAAAGCCTCGATTGGTTCACCGTCCCCCCAGGCGTGCAACGCCGTCAGCGCGGCGGCTCCGCCTCCTCCTTGTAGAGACTGAGATTCTGCTGCGTTACGGATGCGGTCGCCCGTGGCGAGCATCGCAGCGGCGATCACGTTCTCGGCGCGATCCATGCGCTGCGCACATTAGGGCACGTGGTGACGACGGCTTCGCTGGGCCCCACCGCAACGGCTTGATCGGACGCAGTGCGGCCAGTCGAGACCGTCGCAGTGGGTGTCGGCGCCGGGTGAAAACTGACCCCCCTCCGCCGCGCGAAAAGTGATCCCCCGGGGCGGGTTGGCGGAGTCGTCCGGGTGGATGCCGAGTCTCGTCGCGTCAGCGACGAGGAAGGCGGCGAGAGGGTGGTCGGTGTGGAGCAGTGGGCGTGGCTGCGGCGCGAGCACTTCGTCGCGGGAAAGTCGATCAAGCGGCTGGCGCGTGAGACCGGCTTGTCGAAGAACACGGTTCGGCGGGCGTTGCGCAGCGAGACCCCGCCGAGGTATCAACGACCCGCGCAGCAAGGGGTGTCGGATCCACGCGAGAAGGCATCGCAGGGGCCAACGTCCAGCCGGGCACCTGCTGTGTAGGCAGCTCAGCTCGGCAGAGCCGTTGACGCGCTGCGCTTTCCGCGCAGCGGAGGTCCCGGATCGGAAGCAGACCGAAGTAGCTTCCCGCGAGCGGAGCGGGGCCAGCGCTTCTACGTTCTCGTTGCGCTGCGTGTCTGACGGCGACACTGGGGCTGGGTTTCCACACCGGAGCCGAGCGGGCGACCATCCTGGCGGCGTGGTTGCCGCGGACGAAGGATTGCGCCTGCTCGTGGCGCTGAACATTCGTCTGCCTGTTCGGCGTCTGCCGGGAGTGACGACGCGGGGACCGCGCTCAGCTGGCCGCCTTCTTCAGAAGCCTGGCGATCTTCTTCTCCTCGGCAGAGGTCAGCTCTTTCAGCGCGAACGAGGTGGGCCACATGTTGCCGTCGTCAAGGTTCGCCTTGTCGCTGAACCCGAACGTGGCATACCGTGCCTTGAATTTCGCCGCGCTCTGGAAGAAGCAGACGACGTTGCCATCCTTGGTGTACGCCGGCATCCCGTACCAGGTCTTCGGCGCGAGGGACGGCGCGCTCGCCTTGATGATCACGTGAAGCCGCTCGGCCATCGCGCGATCCGGTTCGGGCATCTCGGCGATCTTGCCGAGCACTGCGCCCTCTCCGTCCTGGCGGCGGGCTTCTGCCTTGCGCTCTCGGACGAGTTCCTTCATCGCAGCGCGCTCCTCGGCGGTTAGCACGTTGGGCGACTTGCTCCTCGGGGTGGTGCGCCTAGTGCGCTTCGGCGTGTCCTTCTCTTGGCTCATCGGAACCCTCTCACGGCTAGGTTGGTTGGCCGGACGCCTGAACGCCTACGCGTCGCGGCGGAAGGTGACCTGGACGTCAAGGCCACCTTGTAATCCTGGGCGAGCGGTCAGGATGGCCCCGTGGGCGGTGGCGATGGCTTTCACGATCGTGAGGCCGAGCCCGTGGCCGTCGGCGGCGGCGACGCGATGGTCGCCGATTCGTTGGAAGGGTCCGAACAGGCGATCTAGTTCGATGAATGGGACTACCACTCCTGGGTTGCTAACCGTGAGACGAGCACCGTCGGGTGTCGCGCTGGTCGAAATCTCCACCACGCCCTTGGCGACGTTGTGACGGATCGCGTTGTCGAGCAGGTTCGCGACCAGGCTCGTCACGAGGTCAGGGTCGCCGACAGCCTGGGCCGTGTGGAAGGCCGCGTTAATGCGGACGGCGCTGCGCTGTGCGTCCTGGTCGCGGCCGAGGACGACGGCCTCTGTGAGCTGAGCAAGGTCGAATGGCTCCCACGACTCGATGCCGCGTTCGCTGGTGGCGAGTGTCAGCAACGCGTCGATCAGTCGCTCCTGTTGGCCGGATAGCTCTAGTGCCTCTTCACACGTCGAGCGCAGGGCTTGGGCGTCTGCGTCCGGGTCGGCGAGCGCCACTTGCAGCAGCGTTCGCTGGCCGGCGAGCGGTGTGCGCAGCTCGTGGGAGGCGTTGGCGACGAACTGACGCTGTGACTCGAACGACGCCTGCAGCCGTTCGAACAGGTCATCGAGCGTGCGGCCGAGCTGGGTGAGCTCGTCATCGGGCCCGGCGAGGCGGAGCCGGCGGTCCAGATCGGTGGCTGAGATCTCCTGGGCGGCGCTCGTCATCGCCCGGAGCGGCCGCAGGAACCTCCCCGCCAGCCACCAGGCGGCTATCACCGCGGCGGCAATTGCCGCAAGCGCGAGCAGGAACGGCCATAGGGAGAACGTCCGCCCGGCGCTCCCTTGCGCGGCGGCTGCGGCACCAGCGCCTGGGTGGAAGGCCATCTGGCTGTGACCGAAGAAGACGTTGGCGGTCCCGAACAGGACGCTGGAGGCGAGGAACAGAACGACGACCAGTCCGACGAACACGCCTGAGTACAGCAGCGCGAGCTGCACCCGCAGAACGGGACGCTGGCGGTGCAGCAGACCGCTGAGGGATTCAGGGAGCCGCATCATTCGGCTCCGATCCGGTAGCCGACCTCGCGGACGGTGTGGATCATGGGCGGGTCGCCGAGTTTTGCGCGCAGCCGGCGGATCGTCGTCTTGACTGCCGTCGTGAACGGGTCGGTGTACTCGTCCCAGGCCCTCTCCAGCAGATCCTCGGTGGAGAGTGCGCGATCCTGCGAGGAGAGCAGGCACTCGAGCACCGCGAGCTCCTTCGGACTCAGCTCAAGGCGCCGCCCAGCCCGGAACGCGACACGCCGGCCACAGTCGAGCGTCACGTCGCTGCACTCCAGGGTCGGCGGCAGCTGGGTGGTGGCTCGACGAGCGAGCGCACGGACGCGGGCGACCAGCTCAGCGAAGTCAAACGGCTTCGGCAGATAGTCATCGGCACCCAGTCCCAAGCCGTCGACGCGCTCCTTCACGGTGCTGGCGGCGGTCAGCATCAGGATCCTGCTGCCGGAGCCCTCCGCCACGATCCGCCGGCAGATCTCGTCGCCGTGCACCCCGGGCAGGTCGCGATCAAGGACCACCACGTCGTACCGCGTGACCGCCAGGTGCGACAGAGCCTCGTGGCCATCGAGCACGACATCGACCGCCATTCCCTCACGTCGAAGGCCGGTCCCGATCGACCGTGCCATCACCTCGAAGTCTTCGACGACAAGCACTCGCATATCGCCTTTGCACGATGCCACGTGCCGGGTGTCCGCCAGGTGTCAACGGTCGACACCAGGTGGACACCGCCCGAAACGTAGAACTCTCCTCCATGAGCGAAACAAGCATCGAGGTCAGCAGGCTGCGCAAGCGGTTCGGTCAGACCCCAGCCCTGGACGGACTCTCGTTCACGGTCGCGCCGGGAACCGTGACCGGATTCGTCGGACCTAACGGCGCCGGCAAATCCACGACGATGCGGGTGATCCTCGGGCTCGACTCGGTCGAGGAGGGAACGGCGCTGGTCAGCGGCCGCCCGTACGCGAGCCTCAGGCATCCGATGCGGCAGGTCGGCTCGCTGTTGGACGCGGGCGCGCTGCAACCAAGCCGTAGCGGGCGCAACCACCTGCTCTGGATCGCCCGCTCCCAGCGGCTGCCCGTGACCAAGGTCGACGAGGTGACAGAACTGGTTGGCCTCGGGAAGGCCGCACGACGCAAAGCAGGCGGCTATTCGTTGGGGATGCGCCAGCGGCTCGGAATCGCGGCTGCGATGCTCGGCGACCCGCCGATCCTGATCATGGATGAGCCGTTCAACGGTATGGACCCAGAGGGCATCATCTGGATGCGTGGCTTCCTGCGCGGGCTCGCGGCGGATGGCCGAGCGGTGCTCGTCTCAAGCCATCTGTTGAGCGAGCTGCCGGATGTCGCAGATCACGTGGTCGTGATCGGTCGCGGACGGGTGCTCGCCGACGGGACCATCCCGGAGTTGACCGCTGGCTCCTCGTCGCTTGAGGATGCCTACCTGCGCCTGACGACCGGCGCGGTCGAGTACTGGTCCGGCGCTGACGGAGAACAGCGCCGATGAGCGCGCACATGCAGCCGAGCCGCCGCGGCGAGCTCCCGGCCGTGCTCCGCGCCGAGTGGACCAAGTTCCGGACGGTGCGCGGCTGGATGATCGGCTTGGTGTTCGCCGCACTGATGGTGGTGCTCTTCACGTTCCTGCAGGCTCACGGCAAGCACGAAACGTTCTGCACAACGCCGAACCCGAGCAGCTGCGTCGCGGGCCATCCATACGTTCCGACCGGACCGTCCGGCGAAGCGGTCGCCGACACCTACGAGTTCGTCGCCAAGCGGCTCACCGGCGATGGCACGATCACCGCCCGGATCACCTCCCTCACCGGCCGTATCTGGGCCGGACCTGCCAACGAGGCGCCGTCACTGTCGGACACGCGACTAGGACTGACGAGTTGGACCAAGGCCGGACTCCTAGTCACCCCCAGCACGAGGCAAGGATCCACGTATGCGGCGGTTATGGCAACCGGGGGCCACGGGATCCGGTTTCAGTACGACTACGCCCATGACCACGCCGGGCTACCGGGATCGATCTCCAGCACCGCACCTCGCTGGCTGCGACTGACTCGCACCGGCGACACGACCATCGGCTACGACTCCAGCGACGGAACCACCTGGCACCCAGTCGGAAGCGCGCAGTTGGCCGGCCTGCCAGCGACCGTGTACGTCGGGCTGTTCACGACCTCACCGACGACGTCCGCAGGATCAGCGACTCAGGCCACGGCGTCGTTTGACCACATCGCCACCGGCCCGGTTGCCCTTAGCGAGGCTCAAGCGGCCCCGGGACCGTGGCACGGCGCGAGCATCGGCAGCGGTCCGGAAGACTTCTACACGACGCTGGGGAAGGGCGGCTACCAGCAGGCGAGGGATTCGATCCTCGTCACGGGCTCCGGTGACATCGCACCCGCCGTGGCCTCGGCCGGTGGCGACACCGCGTCAGATTCGCTGCTGTTCGGACTGGTCCTCGCGCTGATCGTGCTGATCGTAATCGGGACGATGTTCATCACTAGCGAGTACCGGCGCGGTCTGATCCGGACGACATTCGCTGCCACGCCGGAACGCGGATGGGTGCTTTCTGCCAAAGCCGTCGTGATCGGCGGCGTCGGGTTCGTGGTCGGAGCGCTCGCGTCTGCCGTTGCGATCCCCCTCGCCGAGCACGTCATGAGAGCCAACGGCGACTACATCTTCCCGGCAGGTCCACTGACAGTGGTGCGGGTCATGGTCGGTAGCGGCTTGCTAGTAGCGCTCACCGCACTCGCGGTGCTCGGCATCGGCACGATCCTGCGCGGGAGCGCCGGCGCCATTCTCGTCGGCGTTGTGGTGTTCGTCCTGCCGACCTTCACCGGTCCGGGGATCATCGGGCCGAGCGCCTCCGGCGGTGCCGCGACGTGGCTGTACCGCGTCACCCCGGCGGCAGGGTTCTCGATGCTTGGACTCCTGCCCCGATCAGGGCTCGTGAGCTATCCGTACACGATGGCGAACGGCTACTACCCGCTGGCACCATGGGCCGGACTCGTGGTTCTCGCCGCGTACGCAGCGGCTGCACTGCTCGCCGCGCGGGCCGTACTACAGCGGAGAGACGCGTGACCGACTCGCTCCGGGCGGAATGGACCAAGCTGCGAACCGTCGCGGGCACCTGGTGGCTGATGGCGGCGGCGGTCACGGTCACGGTCGCGGCCAGCGCCGCGATTGCGGCATCCACGCACGTATCGCCCGGAGGCCCGGGTGGCGCCGGGCAGGATCCGACCAAGCTCTCCCTGATCGGCCTCGACCTCGGTCAAGCCGTCATTGCGGTTCTCGCGATCCTGGCGATCACGGACGAGTACAGCGCCGGCATGATGCGAGTGACCCTCGCCGCGATACCCCGTCGGAGGGTGATGCTGGGCGCGAAAGCCGTCAACATCGCCGGTCTCGCGCTGGTTTCGGCCGTGCCGGCCGTCGCCGGTTGTCTGATTGCAGGGCGTCTCTTGCTACCCGGCGCGGGCCTGAACCCCGCCCGTGGCTACGCGCTCGTCTCGATCGCCCACGGGCCAACGCTACGCGCGGCCGTCGGCAGCGTCCTGTACCTCGGGTTGATCGCCATGCTGAGCCTCGGCATCGGGGCTGTCTTCCGCGACACCGCCGTATCCACCGGGATCGCGCTCGGGTTGCTGTACCTGCCGCCACTCCTCGCCCAACTCGTGTCAGGCCCGTGGCGTCGGCACATTCAGCAGATCGCACCGATGACCGCCGGACTTGCGATTCAGGCCACGCGGAACATCCGCTCCCTGCCGATCTCGCCGTGGACCGGGCTGGGGGTCCTGGTCGCATGGGCAGCCGGAATGCTCCTAGTAGCCCTCGCTGCCCTCAAAGCTCGCGATGCATGAGCCCGGCACCGTCGGCAGAGGACGTTGCGCACTCCCCGAACTGCGGTCGGGCGGGACCGAAAAGCACGCACCGCGAGCGAAGCAGGCCTCGGACAGCGTTCGCCCCCGGACCTCCTCCTCGCCAGATGCACGTCGAGCTGCTGTGTACCCGACCGCCCGTCGTGCCTATGCAAAGCCGCGCCGACCGCCGGCCTCAAAGTCGACGCTCGCGCGATCGCTTGCGCGAGAGGCGATCGTCGGCCGCCGTCACGCTGAGTGATGATCTCGTCGGCGTTGCGCTCGTCCGGCCATCTTGGATGGTGACGAAAGCGATCGTGCGCTCGATGCTGCGGTCCGGGACGTCGGCCGCCGGCTGATCGGGCGATCGGATCCACGCGAAATGCTATTGCGCGGCTTCCGCTCGGCGTGGTGCCGATCCGGTCGTCGGTGCTTAAGCATGGGGCGGCCTGGGGAGCGCGCCGTGTCGACCCTGCTTCCCGCGCAAACCGCGTCTCTTGGCGAGTCGCGGCCGAGTTGCGTCGCGACACGACTGCAGGTCTCGGTCTGCGTGGAGGCCGACCGTGTGTGCAGACCGACCCACGCAGAAGCCTCAGCCCGCTCGGCGGCTCCTGAGAATTTCCTCGTGAACGGGAAAGCCAGCGCAGGCTGGCGCGCGCCCCAGAGGGACGGCCGAGTCCGCCTGGCAAACGCGCGGGACGCCGGGGGATGAACGGCGTTTGCTCAGGTGGTAGCCGTGTGCTACTTTCCTAGCAGGAAAGTCGTTTCCGGCGAGGAGGCAGCTATGCATACCCAACCATGTCAGCCGGCCAGTCCCGGGACACGCGGCGGCGAGGCGGCGGCCGCGCTGGCCGAGATCAAGTGCCGCCAGGAACGCGTCATCAAGACGGTGCTTGTGCCGGTCTGGTACTGGTGGGTCATGGCGGCCGGGATGGTCGCCATCGGGGTCGCCCGGGACAACGGGAGCGCGGTCGTGCAGGGCATCACGATCCCGCTCGCCGTGCTCGTCATGGTAGGGCTAACCGCTCGGACGATTCCGGCCGTGCGCCGCCGGGTCCAGGTGCACAGCACCACGCAGCCTGGTGCTCGTGGGGCGGCCGCGATATTCGCTCTGATAGTCCTGGTCGACGGAGCGATCATCGCCACAGCGGCTAGCCTGGCCGCGGCCCACGACACCGATCCGGCCACGATCGGCGCCGCCGCCGGAGCAGCCGTGATCGTGATCGGCGGGCCACTGGTGAACCGGTACCTGGGCGCGCTCATGCTGAGCAAGGCCCGGCAGCCAATCAGCGACGACGCATCGCAGGCCGGGACTCAGAACCCATGAGCACGGCTCGCTTCGATGAGCTAATTCACGCACCGACGAGGCTGGCGATCGTCTCGCTGCTCGCAGCGACGCAATGGGCCGACTTCAGCTACATCCGCGATGAGCTTGGCCTGTCGGACTCGGCGCTATCCAAACAGCTATCCACGCTTGAATCGGCTGGCTACGTCGAGATCCGCAGAACCTTCATCGGCAAGCGCCCGCGCACCTCAGCCAGCCTCAGCCCACATGGCCGCCGGGCATTCGACCAGCACGTGGCCGCCCTCCTGCAACTCATATCCACAGGCCAGCAAGATGCCGACCCGCGGCCGGCCGTGGAAGCCGCGCGCCAAATCCTGGGACGCTGAGCAGATGCCTGGCGACGAGGCTGAGGAGCCATCAAGATTGCTGAGTATTGGTGAATCCAGGACCCCCCAAAGTTGGGGGCTACTCAAGCTCGTTTGGAACTCGTGGTCGGCTTCGGAGCGGAGGCTTAGGCCGGTCGAGGTCCGAGTAGGTCCCAACGATTACCGGAGACATCGAGGAAGACGGCGACCCGTCCATATCCTTCCGTTCGCGGCTGCGTCACAAACTCGACGCCGTGGTGACGCATGCGCTCGTAAGCAGCGGCAAAGTCATCGACGCGCAGGAATAGACCAACACGACCGGCAAACTGTTGTCCCACCGCCTGCGCTTGCTGTTCTCCGTCTGCCTGCGCAAGGAGGAGCGCCGTGGTCGCGCTAGGCGGTCGAACCACGACCCACCGCTTGGGTCGGCCGTCGTTGGTCACGGCGGGCGAGTCTTCGAGCAGCTCGAAGCCGAGGCGCTCCACGAAGAACTGGATGGCCTCGTCGTAGTCGTCGACTATCACAGCGATCTGCTCGAGGTGCATGAGCCTGAGACAATCATCCCGTGGGGATGGCTAGCGCACGGCCGCTGCTGCTCCGCTTCTTCACGATCCCGACCGAGCCCTTGGCGAGCGGCCCAGGCCACCGCCGGCGCGACCAGCTCCGTCGAACCCGCGCTGATGGTCGACGAGCGCCTTGCGCGAGGACCACCTTCCAGCCTTAAGTCCCTCACGAGGTTCGTATCGCACAGCGCTTAGCCTGGACGTGGCTGGCCGACCGGCACAATGCGGTGATAAATGCGACTTCTATTGGTGTCCGGCAGCCTGCGCGTGCTCTCCTGGGTCGGCCCGATGTGCCGGTCTGACCGTTCTGCTCGCCTCCATTCCCGTGCGGTCAGTAGGGCTGCTGTCTGGTGTTGGTCTGCGGCGCCGCCACTGAGAGGTGCTCTCGGGCGAGCTTGATCAGGGCATGGAGCCGTGGGTCGTTGGCGCGGCGCTGCCACGCCAACGCGGTCTCGGCTTGCGGCATGTCGGAGATCGGGATGCACACGATGTTGGGGTGGGAGAACCGAGACGCGGCGGACGCAACGGTGGGTTGGACGATCCTGCCGCGGGCGATGAGGACCACGAGATCGCTGAAGTCCCTGACGGGCGCACGGACGCGTTTGATCGGACGGCCGCTCGGCGTCTTCGGTGGCACGTAGGCGTCGCCTAGGTCTTTGGGGGCGATCTCGTTGAGCGCCGCGACCTTGTATCCGCCGATCTCCTCGAGCGAGACGGAAGCGCGGGCGACGAGGGGGTGGTCGCGTGCGACCGCGAGTATGCGCGGCTCGCGAGTTAGAACGGGTCCGGTGACGAGCCCTGGCTGATTGATTGGAAGTCGGGTGATCATCAGGTCGACGTCTCCTCGCCGGAGCGGAGCGTGCCGCTCACGGAACGGGAGCTCGGCGATCTCGACCCGGCACCTTGAATGTTTCGATTCGAAGCTCTCGATCACTTTCAGCATCTCCGGGCTGACTGCGGCGGCGTAGCTCACTCCGAGCCGCAGCACCCCCTGGAGGTGCGTCGCACGTGAGGAGCGCTCGAGCTCCTCGAGCAACGCGGTGTACCGAGGTTCGACCCGCTCGAGAAACCGCTCGCCGGCAGCGGTGAGCGCGACGCGCCGGCTGGTGCGCTGCACGAGGTGATCGCCGAGCTTTGTCTCGAGCGTGCGAATGGTCTGGCTCACGCGCGATTGAGTGAGCCCGAGCTGCTCCGCGGTACGTCCGAAGTGCAGCTCCTCGGCCAGCGTGAGGAACACCCGGACCTCGCGCAATTCGACCATCTGCCACATCCAGTAGCGAGGCTACTGGATGCGATTCCGATTCTGTCGTTGATCGAGGACCTCGCTTTGGCAAATACTGCTCACCAACGTCTCGACGACTGGCTGAGGCGGTTCACACCGAAACCGAACGGAGGCAACCATGGGCAAGCTGGTCGAGGCAAACCATGTCACGCTCGGCGGCGAGGTCGGCTCAACCGACTGGGCGTTCCCTTACCTCGACGAACAGTTCTCGCAGTACACCATGGAGCTCCTGACCGGAGCGGACGCCCTCCTCCTCGGGCGACACACCTACGAGTTCCTGTCGGTCGCTTACACGAAAATGGCTGAAGGCGCACCAGCGAACGTTCCTATGGACTTCATCGACCGGATGAACAGCATCCCGAAACACGTCGCGACGACCACACTCACCGGGCTGGCGTGGAACGCTACGGCCATCGACGGCGACGTCGCGTTGTTCGTCGACGATCTCAAGCGCAACGTCGGCCAGAATCTCTTGAAGTACGGGAACGGGCCGCTCGACGCCACCCTGATGGAGCACGGGCTGATCGACGAATTCCATCTCTTCCTGACCCCGGTCGCCATCGGCAAGGGCCAGCACCTCTTCGAGAGCATCGACACCGCACCCCACCTCCGCCTGCTCGACATCAGGCAGCTGGATAGCGGCGTGGTCATCCTCGTCTATACGCCCAACCGGAGCCGATCTTGAGCCAGACTCTGGAAGCAACACGCCCCCAAGAGGACCGCGCACGCTGGATCGCCTTTTACGTTCTATGCACGGGGATGCTGATGATCGTCCTTGACGTGACCGTCGTGAACGTCGCGCTCCCGCGCATCCAGGGCGACCTCGGGTTCTCCATTCTGCGGCAGTGACGCGCTCACGCCGCTTGACTGCGAGACCGAGTGGAGCTTCGAGGCGCGCGACGGCAAGACGCTGATGACGATGATCCAGCGCGGCCTCCCAACAGCCGAGCTGCGCAGGGAACACCTTGCCGGCCTGCCTAACGCTTTCGCGCGCGTTGAGCGGGCGATCGGGAAGTGAGCCTCTCCGATAGGAGATCCGGGCTCTGACCGCAGGACAGAAATGGAGACGCCGTGTCAGCAACCGTTCTTTACATGTCCATGTCCCTCGACGGATTCATCGCCGGGCCCAACGAAACCGACGACAACGCCCTCGGCGACGGCGGTGACCGCTTGCATCGCTGGGCCTTCCCGGATGTCGACCCCAGTCAGAGGCATCCGCAGGCTGGCCCTCTGGCCGGCGCCAACGGCGAGGTCTCGGCGGAAATGAGGACCACGGGAGCAGTCGTCGCCGGCCGTGGGACCTTCGAGCCGGCGGGCGGCTGGGGCGGTGACCACCACGACGGCGTGCCGATCTGGGTCTACAGCCGCCATGAGCCCGGCATCGACGTGAGCCAGTGGCCGCTCGTCACCTACGTGGACGACGTCAAGACCGCGATGACCGAGGCCAAGAAGGCTGCGGGCGAGAAAGACGTGCTGGTCCACGGCGCAGCTGTCGCGCGGCTCGCCCTCGCGGCCGGCCTCCTCGACGAGCTCGAGATCCATCTCGTGCCGGTGCTCTTCGGCCAAGGGCGCCGTCTGTTCGAGGGCCTCGATCCCGCGCAGATCGAGCTAGAGCGCATCCGGATCCTCGAGGGGGAGGACGGCCTCACCCACATGCACTACCGGGTCCAGCGCTGACGCAGCGCCCTCCAGCGTTTTACTTCAGGCGAATGGACGTGTCTCCGGCGCGTGCGCGTCCCGCTATCGACATGGACGACACGCGATAGCTCGACCCAGCCGTCGGCTAAGTGCTACTCCGCCTGGGAGCACAAGCGCCGCGTCACGAAAGCAGGAGCGAGGCGCCTTGGTATGCCCTAGTCTCGCAACTCGCTAGAAGCACGGCCGGCGGGCCCGCCCGGACCGGCGCGCGACGCCAACGCAGAATCGCCCGAGCCGCACTGATGACGTGGCAATGCTCACGATCGAGTTGCGCGAGAAGGACTCGGCCGCCAGCGGGATTGCTCGCGAGCGTATGGCCGCGCGAGCAGGGCGGTCCCTTTCGTGGCAACGCGATCGTCCGTTGTGGTCCCGCTGCGTGATGCCCTCGTCGCCAAAGCGCGCGCCAGCCTTCATCGCCAGATGGATGAAAGCCATGGCGCGGTCGGCGCCGGAGAAGGGCAGTCGTCGCCTCGGGCGTCAGGGCTTCCACGCGACGGTAAGGCGAGGGCCGATCGTGCTGAGGGTCCGCCTGCCCATCTCCGTCTTGCCGGCATCTCGGCTTCGGCGGTTAGGGTGCCCCCCATGATCGAGAACCCGCGTACTGGCGAGCAGCTCGAGTTTGACGCGCATGATCCGAATGTGCTCGTGATGTCCTCGTGGTGGACTCGCCCCGGTCATCGCGCCGCTGAGCACGTCCATCCCAATATGGAAGAACGCTTCACGGTGATCGAAGGCGAGGCAGCGTTCCTGGTCGCCGGTAAGCGGACCGATGCCGCTGCCGGCGACACCGTCATCGTGCCGCCTGGAGTCCCGCACCTCACTTGGAACCCCACGAGCCAGCCGGTCCGGCTCCGCATCGAGATGCGGCCGGCTCTCCGATGGGAGGAGTTCACTCGAAGGCTGTTCGCCGGCGAGCCCGTACAGGACCTGCTGAGCGAGTTCGCGCCTGAGATCGCGTTGCCATCTGACTGATTGCTCCGCGGCAGCGCTGACGTCGCGTCGCGCGAGGAGCACCCATCCGGTTGCGACGCCGCTCCTCAGTGCCTGGTCGCCGAGGCGACGCCCGCGTTACGGGCCCGAGACGCAAGAGCGATCGTCGGGTCTAAGGCGCCGGGTGAGCCCGTGCTCGACAACGACAAGTTCTTTGTGAACGATTCGGATCGTCGTGTTAGCAGGGCCAGCGGCTCCGACGGCACGACTTGCACCGGCGTACGCTTCGGTTGATGCGGACGAATCGGTCAGCGCCCCTCGGTCCGGTGATTCCCGAACTCGCCTATCCAGATGTCGGCGCGGCCGTCGACTGGCTGGTCGACGCGCTGGGGTTCGTCGAGCGCGTCCGCATCGGGCCTGGGCACCGGGCGCAGCTGAGTTTCGGCGAAGGCTCGCTGATTGTGGCCGACGCCGCTCACGGCCGTTCAGCCCCGACGGGCGGGGAGCCCTCGCAGTCAGTGATGCTTCGGGTTGACGACGTCGCCGCCCTGTGCGACCGCGTCCGCAAGCACGGCGGCGAGATCGTCCGCGCGCCACACGATTTTTCGTACGGAGAGCGTCAGTGCACTATCCGCGACCCCGCCGGACATCGCTGGACGCTGACCCAGACCCTCCATGACGTCGCACCCGAGCAGTGGGGCGGCATTACGGTCGACGCGCACTAGAGGCACGGACGCCGCATCGCGCAGCTTGCCTTCGTGGTCTTCCTGGAGCATGACCGGGGGCGAGCACCGGTTGGTACATCGCTGCCGATGTCGCAGGACGGATGCGCCCCGCCTGACAGAGGTCAGCTTCCCGCGCTTGGTCGCCACTGCGATCGTGCGCCGGCGACCAGGCCGGCGAGCGCCTTCGCTGCTCCTATGTCAAGTGGTTGTCGGTATTTGCGAGTTTCAGCAATTGATCAACACGGGATGTGCGGTGGGGGTCTCGGCGGTGTAGAGCAAGCGCCAGATGCGACGAGCGAGGTGGCGTTTGAGACACCGGATGGCCTCGAGTTTGGTCTTGCCTCGGCGTGCTTGCGGGCGAGATAGGCGCGGGTCTCGGGGTCGTCTTTGGCGCGTGAGATCGCGATGATGTGCAGCGCGCGGTTGAGCTGGCGGTCGCCGCCGCGGTGCAGGCGGTGGCGTTGGGTCTTGCCGCTGGAGGCGGGAACGGGTGCGGTGCCGGCGTGGCGGGCGAAGTGTCCGTCAGTGGGGAATCGTTGAGCGCCGGCGGTGTGCCCGATGATGATCGCGGCGGTCACCGGTCCGCAGCCCGGCTGGGCAAGCAGCTGCGGGCAGTGCGCGTCGATGAGGCTGGTGGGCTCTGCCAGCAGCTCGCGCTCTTCGCGCACGATCTCCGAGACGCGCCCAGCAACCGGCGGGCGACGCGCAGCTGCGGGCTGGCGCCAGCCGCGCGAGCTGACGCGCCAAGCGGGCGCAGATCCGCGGACCCCGGAGGGAGGCGGGGCTCAGCTGACCTTCGAGCTCGGGAGCGGCCGTGACCAGGTGCCAGCGCAGCCGGTTGATCATCCGGGTGCGCTCGCTGATGATCTGGTCGCGGTAGTCGCCCAGCACACGGATCTCCAGCGCGTGCTGATCGGTGAACGCCACCGGGAAGCTCTCCACCCCATCACGGATCACTGCCAAGGCCACAGCGCGCGCGTCGATCGGATCGGACTTCCCGGCTTGGCGAGCGACCTTGCGCGCCTGCCCGGTCATCGCGGCCGGCACCCGGATCACCCGCTCGCCTGCGGCGATCAATGCCGCCTCCAGCCGGGCTGAGACGGCCGGCAGTCCTCGATCGCCCAGACCCGGTCGGCGTCGAGACCGCCGGCGAACCGCAGCGCCTCGAGCGAGCCGGCGTCACTGGCTGGGATCTCGCGCTGCCCACACAGCGCGCCGGTCCGCCCATCGACCGCCACCAGCGTGTGGTTGCGCTTGTGAGTGTCTGCCCCGATCACGATCATGTCCGACGTCCCTTCGTTTGAGCTTGACGAAGCGGACCTTCGGCGGACACCGCTCAGTTGGGGCGCTGCCACGCTCCTATCAAGTCACGCCGGCGGTCCTCGGTCGGTGACGGGCGACACAGCGAAAGCCAGTCAGACCCCATCAGGTCGACAGCGGCAAAGAGAGTCAGCCCGCCACCGGCCGAGAGCCAAACCGACCGGCCGGACATCACCGATCCGAGACACAGCCTGCCACTGAGCGGCAACGCGATCGCCCGTCGTCGACGCGCCGGGTGATGGCCTCGTCGCCAAAGCGGTCGGCCGAGTTGGAAGACGGTCCAGGTGAGACCGCTCGTCCGGTGGGGTGCTCGATCAACTCAGCGGAGATCGGCGCAGAGCCGCAAGGAGAGACAGCCGCTCGGGGCCAACGCGACACTCCCAAAGGCAGTCAGCCTCCGGTCAGGACCGTGTCCTCATGCGAGTATGCGGGCGCGCAGCAGCACATCAGCACCAGCGCCCGAGTGCCGGTGTTCCATAGCTTGTGCACGATCCCAGGTGAGATCACGACGCAGTCACCAGCCTTGATCGCAGCCTCCTCAGACCCGAGGCGCATCCGCCCGCTCCCGGCGGTGAAGTAATAGATCTCCTCCGCCCGAGGGTGGTAGTGCTCGGCGGTCTCACCGCCGGGGTCGACCGTCGCCTCGGCGAGGCTCTGGTTGCGTGCCTTGGTCCAGCTAGGCCCGGCGAGCTCACGAATCCCGGAGCCGTCCGCGGTGATAAACGACTCCAGATCTGACAGGTGTGCGATCTCCATCCGCCGATTGAAACACCACGCGTTGGGCGTCGAGGCATAACCCACTTCCCGGCCGGCGTGAGTCCTTTATCGCCCTCGTTTCATAACCGGGCAGGCATCATGTTGGGTCTGTTCCGCGCTACTCGTGCGCAGACCGGCTGCCTCGTCGAGAGTGACCTGGGGCGAGGAGAACTCGTGACGGAGATCACGTGCTGCGGTAGGCGGCCAGAAAGACGGCCACTGCGCTGTCGGTGTAGCGCTTGAGCTGCTTTGGCCCCGGCGGCCGGTCGACCCCGCTGAACATGGCGTGGTTGAGCGGGGTCGTGAGCACGAGCGATTGGAAGTGTTCGGCGGCGAGCGCGGCGTCGTGAAGCCGTAGCAGTCCTTCGTCGGCGAGCCGTTCGAACGCTGTCGTCCATGCAGCGAGCGCGCGCTCGGGTCCGTGCTGTTCGTAGGCGCGACCGAGATCGGGGAACCTGCCGGCCTCGCCGATCACGAGTCGGCGCAAGCGCAGGTTCGTCGGCTGCATCACCCCCTTGAGGAGGAGCGTGGCGAGGTCGCGCAGGCGGTTGGCGAGATCTCCATCCTCGCTGAGGTTGACGATCTGCTCATAGAAGGGTTGGGTGATCACGGCGACGAGGTCGTTGACGATCTGCTCAAACAACTGCTGCTTGTCATCGAAGTGGTTGTAGACGGTCGGCTTTGAGACCTGAGCGGCCGCCGCGATCGAGTCCATGCTCGACCCGGCGAAGCCCTGGGTGAGGAACACCTCGGTGGCCGCGTCGAGGATCGCGCGACGCTTGCGGACCGATCGGAGCTCGGGGATCTGGTGGGCAGCAGCGGGGTGGGTCATGGCGAATCCTTCGGGTGAGCGATGAGTTTCGGCGCCGGTGCCTGTCTACATCAATGACTGAACCGTTTAGTTTGCAGCGTGCGCGCCAGCGATTTACTACACGGTGCAGTTTAGAAGCGGGACCAGCATCGGACCAGGACCAAAGCCACCGTCGAAGGAGGAGATGATGGGCACGATCGCGGTACACGAATTCATCACGCTGGATGGCGTGATCGACGCGCCGAGCTGGACGCTGGACTATGCGTTTGATCCGAAGATGGGCGAAGCGATCGGCGCGATCATGGGGTCCAGCACGGCGATCCTGCTGGGTCGCCGTACCTACGAAGAGTTCGCGCCGGCCTGGTCGGGCCGGACGGCCAGGCAGGACCCTGGCGCGCCGTTCATGAATGACTCGCCCAAGTACGTCATATCGTCGTCGCTGGAGCGGGCCGAGTGGAACAACTCGACGATCCTGGGCGCCTACAGCCCTGAGACGGTCCGCTCTCTGAAGGATCAGACCGACGGCCAAATCTACGTCAGCGGCAGCGGGACGCTCGTCCGCGCGATGCTCGCCGACGGCCTGGTTGACGAGCTCCACCTGTTCGTCTATCCGTTGACCCTCGGGGAGGGCCAGCGGCTGTTCGCCGACGGCCACAAGACCACGCTCAGCCTCGCGGCGAGCGACGCCTACGACAACGGCGCCCTCCACTTGCACTACCAGTCGGCCGCGTAGCGCAGCTCATGCCGCGCCCAGGCCCCACCAACCTGCCGGGGGCCGACGGCCCCCGGCAGAAACCACGGCCACCAGTAGATCGCGCCCCCGTTGCGGCGCCCACCCATCCCAACGATCTGTCCCCGGCGCACGATCGCACTCCGGGATGGCGCGGCGGGGTCAGCGAACTCACAAACCAGGAGCAAGCATGGCTGTGATCAAGACAAACCCAGAGGAAACACAGACGATCGAAGGCGTCGAGTACGGAGCCACGATATCTCTGATCCTCGACCGCAGCGACCCCGGGCAAGGGCCCAAGCTTCACCGCCACCCCTACGACGAGACCTGGCTCGTGCTCGAAGGAACCGTCACCTTCCAAGCCGGAAACGAGACCCGCGCGGCCGACCCTGGCGACGTGGTGATCGTCCCGGCGAACACCCCGCACAGGTTCACCAACGATGGTCCCGGCCGCTCAAGGCTCGTGTGCATCCACGCCAACCCGACCGTGACCGGCGAACGGCTGGAATAGCCGCCTCCCTCCCCAGCGCCGCATGGCTCGCTGCGGCAGCAGCCCTCGGGTTTTGGTCGGTAGCGAGCACATTCCACGAGCCACAGGTAGCCCTGCTTCGCGCGGCAAGCAGGCTCGTCACGCCGCTGCCGACTGCACGCTCACGCTTAAGCATCGCTGGCCCGAGCTGCGGGGGAACGGTCCGACAAGCGCGTCATCCCTTCCGCGTGAATGCTCTAGCCCGCCCGCGTCGTGGTGTGGCCGCTCGTTCGTCGCCGAAGCACTCACTGGTCGTCGCGCGCGTCGGCCGACAGGAGCGATCGCAGAATCTTGGCGCTCGGACCCAACTTCGGACCGCCTAGAGTCGACCCGAATGAAGACGCTGCATCCGGCCTGGCAGGTCACCGACCTGGCCGCCTCGCTGAACTTCTACCGTGCGCTCGGCTACGACGAGGTCCGACGAACCAGTCTCGGCAACGGAACGACGCTGACGATGCTGCAGTTCCCCGGCGAGGACGTCGTCTCCCTCGAGCTCGTGCACCGGCCAGCCGACGGTTCGGTGCAGATCGGTAGCGGATTCAGCCACTTGGTTATCCAGGTCGACCAGCTGGAGGACACGGTGGCGGCACTTCAGCAGCGTGGGCTGCAGTCAGAGCCCGAGCACCATCCCCACGGCCCTGACGGCCCGAGGCCCTCCTGGCTCACCGATCCGGACGGCTCGGATTGAGCTGGTGCGATGGCCGGCCGGGCACGCTGACGGGATTAGCGCCGCCGACTTTGCGTGATCAACTCTCAGGCCGGCGCACCTACGATCCACCGACCTCTGCGCCTTGAAGAGTCTCATACGATCGGGGTCCCGCAAAGGGCGGAGGGTGAGCTCGGCAGTCCGGAGCGCGGCAAGCGGACTGGGCGCCGGGTGAGACTTCGCCGGTCGGGCGCCGGGCTGCGACGGTTCTGGCGCATGATGATGGAGGCAAACGTCACCGGCTCCTCGGCGATGGTCGCCTACAACTTGTTGTTGGGCGTCATCCCGCTCGCACTGGTGGCGCTGTTCGTGGGCGGTCAGATCCTTTCCAGCCACTCAGTGCAGGGGAGTGTCCTACGTGACCTGCGCGACGTTTTCCCTGGGGCCGACGCGCACACGCTCGATTCGCTGCTCGACCAGATCCAGAGCTCCACGACCAGCGCCGGCGTACTCGCCCTGCTGGCGAGCTTGTGGCTTGCGTCGTCGTTCTGGGGAGCGCTCGACACCGCGTTTGCCCGGATCTACCACTGCAAGTCCCGTACGTGGCTCAAGCAGAAGCGATTCGCGCTCGGAATGCTGATCGTGGTGCTGTTGTTCATGATGGCGACCGTTTTTGTCCCGGCGGTGCAGAGCTTCCTGCAGGCGGGCGCGTCGGCGCTGCCATTCGACCTCGCTCGGGTAACGGGAGCCTTCTACGCGGTCTCGCTACTGGTCAGCCTCGCGGTGCTGTTCGGCAGCCTGGCGGTGATCTATGCGCGTGTGCCAAACCGGGCGGTGGGCTGGAGGGCCGTCTGGCCAGGAGCGCTCGGCGCAACCATTGCGATCGGCGTGGTCGACTTCGCGTTCCCGCTCTACCTGACGAGCATCTCCACGATCGCACGGTTCGGCACGACGATCGTGTTCATCCTGATCCTGCTCGGTTGGTTCTACGTCGTCGCGTTGCTCATCCTCAGCGGGGCGGTCCTCAACGCGATGCGGCTTGGGGTGGACAGTCCGACTGGCTAGAGCGAGGCAGGTCCTTTCCGCACTGCTTCGCCCGACGAGCACTCGTGCGCAGCCGTCGACCGGCGTGATCGAGACGTCGCCGCAGCAGACGTCGGCTTCGACGATCTCGTCGTGACGATTGCAATCGTGACGACGGGACGCGCATGCCTCGCCGAGCAGAGCCTTCGGCCTCATGCCGGAGACGCCTGTCGTGGAATAGGAGCGTGGCGCGCGTCCGTCTCTCGGAGCAGAGGGATTGAGGCGTCTAATCGTCGCTTGGCGAGTCTTCGCGATAGTCGAGAATCAGCTCCGGGGCATGGAACCCGTCCTCAAGCGAAAACCCGTGGACTTGGCGCAGGTGGTCACGGAACCATTGATCGAAAGGGTCGTCTGATCTGCCGAGCGTGGCGAACGCTTGGCCGAGATCGTCCGCCTCCATGTACACGACGGCGAAGTCTCCGTTTGGTGTCGTCTGGACCCAAGCCGCTTCTCGGGTGATCCGTGCGCGCCGCCGTGAGTCTTCGAACGCAGCTTTGCGTTCGCCACTCTGGAAGGAACTCATGGCTTGTCGGTCGGCAGCGGTCATTCCGGGCAGAAGCGGACTGGCGAAAGCGATCTGTGGCATGGGGGCGGGGCCTTTCTCGGAGGTTGGTTGGCATGTCAAGTAATATCGCCCATTATTTGGCATGTCAAGTACTCGGGCTAGACTAGCGCCGTGGCCGGCGACAGCTCAGCGCGGTGGATGCCTGCCTTCCTGGCCTTCCTCCACACGCATGCACGCCTTTGGGATCGTGTGGAGGCGGATGTGCGTCAGATCAGCGGCCTGACAGTCGCGCGCTACGACGTGCTCGTGCACCTGGATTTGGCAGGCGGGCGCCTCGGTCTCAACGCGCTCGCCAACGCCGTTGTCCTATCACCGTCCGGCCTATCGAAGCTCCTCGACCGCATGCAGGCGGCGGGGCTGATTGAGCGCCAGCCGGATCCCGACGATGCCCGTGCGACGTTCGCAAGCATCACCTCCGAGGGTCGCGCGCTAGTCCGTAAGACACGCCGAAGGCACCACCCATTCCTGCAAAGCATCTTCGGCGACGTCCTCAACGACCGTGACCTCACCGATCTGATCCGCATCATGAAGAAGCTCGACACGCGGGACCTTCGGTCGCCGTGATCGCTATCTACCAGTACTTACGCCTGAGCACACAGTCACTGATTCATACGAAAGCGGCCGATGCCCGATGCTCGTGGGGGCGCAAGCTGGGACGCGACCGGCACCTCGCGCCGGGCCGCCCTCGCCAATCTCGGGTCTTGCACGAGCTGGACCACGGGAGAGCAGCGCCGAGCGCGTCCAGACTCCCACGTCGCATGCGAACGGGGAGCGGCCCCGGCATCGGCGCCTTCAGCCTGAGCGTCGACCGAGCCGATGATCTCGCTGGTTCGGCTGACGATCCCTTTCGAAATCGTGCGAGCGTCGAACCTGGCAGCTGCTTTGGCGACAACGGGATGGTGCGCGCCGGCGGCGACGGGCGAGTGCTTTACGCGGGGAGGAACTATGCGCGCTGAGCTGGCTTCCGAGCGCCTGTCTTCGAAGACTTGTCGTGAGAGATCTCGATCGACGCGTTGATCGCTGGCGCTCAGGCCACTGAGACCCGGCCAGCTGCGAGTAGCAGCCGCTTATGTGCTGAAGACCGTCAGGTCGGCCGGTCGAGACTCCCTGCGGCTTGGGCGATGTTCATGAGGATCTCCGTCGCGTCGTTGATCGTCGTCTGCGGCTGGTTCAGCCACCACGTGGCGAGGGATTCGGCGGCGCCAGTGAACGCATGGGCGAATGCCTCGTCGCGGAACAGGGTGCTGAGCATCGAGATGATGCGCGCGCGCAGGGCAGCGACCTCGCGAGCGATGTGGGCCTCGGTGGGGGTCGTGCTCTCTCCATGCAGCACGATCCAGCCAGCGCGGTGCTCCTCGGCGTAGGTGAGGAATCCACGTAGGCCGGCGCGTAGGCGCGCCTCAGGCGGTTGGTGACGTGTCTCCGTTGCGCGTACCCGGTCGACGAGGTCGCGACCGGTCGTTCGCAGATAGACCGCGTAGAGGTCCTCTTTGGAGCTGAAGTACCGGTAGAGCATGGGCTTGGTGACCCCGGCTGCCTGCGCGATCTCCTCCATGGAGCTGCGGTGAAAACCGTGGGTTGAGAACGCATCGCCGGCGGCCTGGAGCATCAGGCGCTCTCGGTCGGCTCGTGGTAAGCGCTCGCCGGAGCTCGGCATGCCGGAAGGCTTACGCATGATTGAGTAACGTTACCAGCGGGTAAGGTTACTGACAAGTAGCGTACTTCGAACCGGGAGGGTAGATGAGTCATAGCTTTGTTGACCAGATGCTGGACAAGACCAGAGCCGGAGAGCTGCGTTCGCCGGTCTCGAGCACGTTGGGTATGCACCTCGTCGCGTTTGGACGAGGGGAGGCGACCTACGAGATGGCCGCCACCGCTGAGCTCGGCAACCCGCTCGGCGTCATCCAGGGCGGGGTGGTCACAGCGCTGGCTGATGCGGCGATGGCGGCCGCTACGACGTCGGTCCTCGATGATGAGGAGATCCGGGGCAGCGCGATTACCACGGTCGACATCTTCGCCCGGTTCATCCGGCCGGTGAACGCCAAGAAGATCGAGACGCTGCGCGCGGAGGCGCGCGTGGTCAGGGCCGGCGGTCGGCTGGTGTGGGCCGAGGCCGACGTGCGCGCCGACGGCGAAATGGTGGGCAAGTTCGCCTCGACCGGCATTCGCGTCACATTCGATGCTGCGAGCTACGTCGGCGGGCAGGAGACGCAGCGATGACCGAATCGGGCACAGAGGTCGCGGCGCGCTTCCTGGGCCGGGAGAACGTCGAACGCGCCCGTGACTACCTCGAGCAGCTCGATCCGGAGCTCCATCGCTACATCATGGACTTCGTCTACGGCGAGGTCTACGCCGGGGAGGTACTGGATCCTAAGACGCGTGCGCTGTGCACGGTTGCGATGCTGGGCTGTCTCGGAGAGCAGCTGCAGCTCGGTGTCTATGTGCGCGTCGCCCGCCGGCAGGGCGCGACCGAGGAGGAGATCCGGGAGGTTCTGCGCCAGGTCGCTGTCTACGCCGGCTTTCCGACGGCGTGGAACGCGCTCGCCACCATGGGTCGCGCCCTGAAAGATTTCCGCCCGTCCAGAGACGCCGAGGAGGCAGATCGTTGAGGCTGAACCTTGACCTCACCGACGAGCAGATAGCGCTCCGAGAGAAGGCGCATGCGTTCGCGCGGGATGTGATTCGTCCGGTCGCGCCGGAGTATGACCGTGCCCAGGAGCTTCCTTGGCCGGTATTGGAGGAGGCTGCGCGCCAGGGGCTCTACGGATGGGAGCTCTACGCCCAGCTCTCGATGGACCCCACCGGCCTCTCGCTCCCTATCCTGATGGAGGAGCTGTTCTGGGGTTGTGGCGGCATCGGGTTGACCATCGTTCTCCCGGCTTTGGCGTTGGCGGCGATCCGGCAGGCTGCGACCGATGAGCAGCTCGCCGCATGGGCGCCGCTGTGTTTCGGTACGCCCGATGAGATCAAGCTGGCCGCCCTGGCGGTCACGGAGCCGAGCGGCGGTAGCGACGTTCGCTCGATCCAGACCCGTGCGCGCAGGGACGGCGACGATTGGATCATCGACGGCCACAAGGTGTTCATCGGCAACGGCGGCATCGCCGACGTGCACGTCGTAGTCGCCACGGTGGACCCCGACGCCGGGCACCGCGGCCAGGGCGTGTTCATCGTTCCCAAAGGCACCCCAGGCCTCTCGATGCTGCGCAAGCTCGACAAACTCGGCTGTCGGGCCTCCCACACCGGCGAGATCGTGCTCGAGAACTGCCGCGTCCCCGCCGAGCAGCTGCTCGGCGGCATCGACCGTCTACAAGACCGCATCGCACGCGGGCGCGAAGCACAGAAGGGCGAGAAGCCGGTCGTCCCGGCCGAAGAGGGCGGTCCCGCAGCCGCCGTGCAGCGTCGCAGCTCAGCCGCCCTCGGCGCGTTCGAGCGGACCCGGCCAATGGTTGCCGCCCAGGCGATCGGGATCGCCCGCGCCGCGCTGGAGTTCGCCCGCGACTACGCCGTCGGCCGCGAGGCATTCGGGCAGCCAATCATCGAGAACCAAGGCGTCGCGTTCCCGCTCGCCGACCTCGCAGCAGACATCGACGCCGCCCGCCTGCTGACCTGGCGGGCCGCCTGGATGGCCGCCCAACGCCGACCGTTCGAGAACGCGGAAGGCTCAATGTCGAAACTGAAGGCATCCGAAGTCGCGGTCCGTGCGTGCGAGCAAGCCATCCAGACCATGGGCGGCTGGGGCTACATCAAGGACTTTCCGGTCGAGAAGTGGTACCGCGACGCAAAGCTCTACACCATCTTCGAAGGCACCAGCGAAATCCAACGCCTCGTCATCAGCCGAGCCCTACGCGCCCACGCCAGCACCGAACCACTCGACCAACGCATGACCCACCCCCGCTAAACCGCCACGAGTATCCATACGCGGGTGACAGATACGGAGAGCGTCATCCGACTGTCACGGACGCGCTGGGCGAGCAACTCGATTGTCCGTGACGTCCTGCGGCCACGAGCCCCTGCTCGCGGAAAGCAGTCGTCGGCCAGCGGCCAGGCCGACGATCGCGATGCGCGAGATCCAATCGTGCCGCTGGAGCCGGCCGCTGATCGCCTTCGCGGCAACGCGATCGTCCCGCCGTCGTCGGGCCGCGTGATGACGTGGTCGCCAAAGGCATCGTCAGTCGCCGGCCGCCGCTGGGACGCGCCCGCCGAGGCGAAACCAGGTGGAGCCTGTCTAGCTCCTCAGTTGTGTTCGAAGCTGTTGAGCGAGTCGCACGGACGCTTCGATCTCGACCCGCCTGATCGAGACGCTCTCGACATTGATTCCGAAGGGCACACTGAGCGTGCGGCAGTAGGCCATCAGTTCGGTGGCTGTCGTAAGCGCTTGGTGGTACGAGGCCTCGAGTGGGTCGGCGGCGTGCTTGAGGTCATTCTCGATCCATCTCGGCACGTGAACGCCCAGCCACCGCAGAAAGTCCAGGGTCTTCATCGACCCGCACACCGAGAACGTGAAAACGAATGGCGCTTGAGAGATTCCTCGCGCCTTGCACTCGTAGTGGTAGTCGGAAACGAGGTTCTTCGCCGCGTTGAGGTCGTAGACCACCTGTGTGACGAAGAAGCGACAGCCCGCATCCTGCTTGGCGCGGAGGCGTAGGTGTTCATCGTCGCGCCGGCTATGGCGCTCGGGTATCGCTACACCGCCCAACGATAAGGCTGGGTTGACTTCACGCCGCAGTGCCTGAGCGTCGGCCAGCGAGGTCCGGGCCGTCGCGTTGCGTGAGGCTGCACCGACGAGAACCGTCATCAACCGAGCGGGATCTTGCGCCGAGAGCCAAGCGCGCAGGTCCGCGGGAGCGTACTTGCCGACCGCGCGGTAGACGATCACCGGTGTCGGCCAGCTCCCGAGATTGTTGGCGAGATAGTCGGCAGGATCCAGCGTCGGCATGAACGGGAATGGGCGTTCAGCCGGATTCCGCTCCGCTTCGTCGTCGATGTCGTAAAGGATCAGCCCGTCGAGATCGAGCGATCGAAGGCGAGCCACCGTCGTATCGGCGATCTCCTGCGCTCGGTCGCGATCGGTTTCGAGGCGCGGCGGCGTGAGAGCAAAGAGCAGGAAGTCGCCCTTTCCGTCCTCGATTCGGCGGATCAAATCCACGGGCGAGACAGTATTGGACCCCCTGAATGGCCCCGAGTACCGAGGGTGCGATGCGCGAGGTTCGACGGAACCAGGCGTCTCGGCCGCGCCTGAGGTGCAGGTAGTCGCCAGCCCGGGGGGTGCGGGCGTCGGGTCGGCCAGCGGGTGCTGGTCGACCCGATTGGCCGCCGCCGAACCGGGTGCATGGCGAGAACCACGAAGCACGTGGCGAAGACAGACAGCGAACTTCGAACAAGCGCCGAATCGCCAACGTGCGGCCAGCATCGGCCCCGCGCCGACTGTCGTTGGCAACGACGGTCTCGAACCCGGTTCCGCCATCACGCATGAGTCGTTCTCTGGTGCTCGACACCGCCCGGGCTTGACTCGACGTCGACCGCCGAGTCGAGCAGCGCGGTAGGGAATCGCGGGACGGGGTGCTACTGGCTGCGCTATTCGTACAGTGCCGCGAACCGGTCGCCGTAGCGCTCGTTGACCACGGCCCGCTTGACCTTGAGGGTCGGGGTGAGCTCGCCCGTCTGCTGGGAGAGATCGTGATCGAGGATGAAGAACCGCTTCACCTGCTCGACCTGGGCGTACTTGGCGTTGGCCTGGTCGAGCGTCTGCTGGATCAGTGCAACCACCTCGGGGTGCTCGGCGAGGGCGGGGATCGAGGTGTCCTCGATCCCCCGCTCGTTCGCCCACGGCACGATCTCCTCCTCGTCGAGCGTGATCAGCATGGTGGGGAAGGGCCGGCGATCTCCGTGCATGACCGCCTGCGAGATGAAGCGGGTTTGCTTGAGGTCGTTCTCGAGGTTCGCCGGCGTCAGGTTCTTCCCGCCGGCCGTGATGATGATGTCCTTCTTGCGGCCGGTGATGAACAGGAAGCCATCGTCGTCCAGACGCCCGACGTCCCCCGTGTGCAGCCAGCCGTCGACCACCGCTCCGAACGACGCGTCGTCGTTCTTGTAATAGCCGCCGAAGATGTTGGCCCCCTTGAGCAGGATCTCGCCGTCGTCGGCGATCTTGATCTCCACTCCGGGGTGCGCGCGGCCGACCGACCCGAACCGGTGCTCACCCGGACGCATCCCGGTCGCCGTGGTCGAGGTCTCGGTCATCCCGTAACCCTCCATCACCGGCACGCCGGCGGCGTAGAAGAACTCGAGGATCTCCTTGGCGATCGGAGCGGCTCCGGTGACCGCCTCCCGCAGCCGGCCGCCGAAGGCGCTGCGCACGAGGCTGAACAACCGTTGGTCGGCCTCGTCGTACGCTGCCCGCAGCTCGGGCGGGATCTCCTGACCGGCCACCTCGAGCTCCCGCACCCGCAGGCCGACCTGCGTCGCCTGTGCCACCAGCTGAGGATCGGCCCGACCGGCGACGAGCGTGTACAGCTTCTCGAAGATCCGTGGCACCGAGGGCAGGTACGTCGGCCGGACCTCGGACAGCTCCGGGATGATCTGGGCCGTGTCCCCGCCCCAGTAGGCGATTGCCACGCCGCGATCCGCACTGACCAGCATCAGCAACAGCCCGAAGGCGTGGGCGAGTGGCAGGAACAGGTAGATCAGATCGTCGCTGCCATCGCCTACGATGCCCCGCTCGGCGACCATGTCGAGCACGGCACGGTAGTTGCCGTGGGAGAGCACGCACCCCTTGGGCGGCCCGGTCGTGCCCGAGGTGTAGATGAACGTGTACGGGTCGCCCGACCCGACATGGGCGGTGCGCTCGTCGAGTTCGCGTTGCTCGCGGGTCCGGCCACGAACGCGCAGGTCGTCGAGGGCGATCGTCCTGTCAGTCGCATCCGCCGCCTTGATGACGATCGCGTGACGCAGGTGCGGCAGCTCGCTGCGGACGGCGTCGATCTTCGCCACCTGCGACGCGTCCTCGCAGATGATCGCGACCGACTCCGAGTTCCCCGCCACCCACGCGCACTCCTCCGGGGAGTTGGTCGGGTAGATCGGCACCACGACGGCTCCGGTGGCGGCGATCGCGAAGCTGCACCACGCCCACTCGATCCGGGTCGTGCACAGCATGCTGACTCTGTCGCCCGGCTGAACTCCGAGGTCGATCAATCCACGGCCGATCTCCGAGGCACGCTCGCCCACCTCGGCGAACGTGACGTCCCGCCACTCACCGCCGACCTTGTGCCGCTGGGCGACCCGGTCGCCAAACTGCGCCACGGCGACGCCGAGCAGGTCGGCGATCGTCGCCGAACGGGTGGCGGTTGTCATGGGCTCTCCTCTCACACCTGGCTCTCAATGGACGGGCTGCCGATGTCGCTGCTGGGCCGGGCCGCGTGGTGGATGCCCCGCGGGCTCGGGCGCTGGATACCGCACCTGAGTATCGAAGGCGAAGAGTTCTTCGCCGGCCGTAACAAGGTAGAGGCTTCCAACGCCCTCACGGTCGGTGTCGAAGCCGCCTTCAACGCCTCGGACATGTTCACCGGTCCCGACCTGCCGACCGGAACCCAGGAGTCGGAACATCCATGCTCTGAACCGGTGATCATCCGAAGAGTCAGTACTCGCCGCAGCCGATGATGGCGTTCGCGTGTGTCGCGTGGTGCGCGCGGATCGTGACGATCTGTGTGGGGCATGCGAGTGGACCTTTGTCGGCGCCGGCGACCGAGAGCTGGTAGCGGCCGGGGGAGAGCGTGAAGCGGAACCGTTGGCCGTCCCGCACTCGTTCTCGAGCGCGTACCTGGTGTTGGAGGTCGAGCACCGTGACGGTGCCGGCCTCGGATGAGCGGCTGGCGAGCGGGTCGCCGCCGACGTTCTCGATACCGCCGATGAGCGTTCCGATGGGCGTGGGCGGTGGGAGGACGGTGAGGTAGGCGTGGGCGGTCGGCGGGTTGGCTTCGACGGTCTTCGCTTGGTACTGGTAGAGGAAGCTGATCCGGTAGCGGCCCGGTTCGGTGGGGGCGGGCTCGGTTCCAATGGTTCGCTGTGTGTGGGCAGCAAACCAGATGAGCGCGAGGCATTGGCCCCAGATCGCTGGCTGCCATGCGCTGTTCGTCAAGCGCTGCGTGAGCAGGCATCCGCCCCAGAAGATCTCTCGGGAGGTGTGGTTGACGACTGCCTCCTTGATCGTCTCGCCCGGCTGGACCCGGCGGGGGGAGACGATCAAGCTGACCGCCTGGGTCGTCTTCGGTGTTGATGCCCGGGCCGTGGCGGACAGGCCGAGGAACAGCGGGAGCACGAGGGCGACGACCTTGATGCCAGCGAGGTGGCGCGTAACGAAATCCCTTGCGTGCATAGAGCCTCTCGAAGCTACGCCGCTGGGGTGATCAGCGCAAGCCGCGCGGCGACATGCGCGAGCTCCGGGTCCGGGGTGCCATCCACCGCGCCCGGCTCGGCGGTTAGCTGCACGGCGGGACGGCACGAACGGATGTGCGGGGCCATTATCGTCGCTGCTCATGCATGACCGCCTACGCGAGTTCGGGGTGCGCGCAGCGGCTGCCAGCCTGCCGGCGAAGCTCGATGCTGGGTTGGCTGAGGTGGCGGTCGCGTTCCAGCGAGCCGGAATCAGATCGGTCCTGCTGAAGGGTCCGGCCGTGGCTCGCTGGCTGTATGACCCGAGCGATTCGCGCCGCTATTCGGATATTGACCTCTTGCTTGCCGCGCCTGACCTGCCGCTGGCGGGGCAGGCGCTCGGAGGTCTTGGATTCTCGCCCCTGGCCGAGCCGGATCCGCTGTTGATCGTCGCCCGCCGTCACGAGATGTGGGGGCGGGCGAGCGATGGGATCGTCGTCGAGCTCCACTGGACGCTCGTGAATAGTGGGGTGCCTGCGTCGGAGGTGTGGAGCGTGCTCTCCGAGCAAACCAGGAGGATCGTGGTCGATGGGGAGCCGGTGGAGATCCTCTCGGTCCCGGCCCGGACGATGCACCTGGCGTTGCACGCGGTGCACCACGGAGCGGTGGGGACGCCGCGGGAGGATCTGAGGCGAGGCATCTCCCAGCTCGAGCGAGAGGTGTGGGAGCAGGCGCGAGATCTCGCCGTGCGACTGAAGTGGGTCTCTCCGTTCGCCGCCGGACTACGGACGTGCCCGGAGGGACGTGAGCTGGCTGACCGTCTGGGTCTGCCGGAGGCGTTCATCTACTGGAGGCTGCGCGGCCGGGCGCCGGAGACCGCCGGACGGCTGTGGTATCTGCGCCACGCGCCGAGTTGGCACGACCGCTGGCGCCTGGTCCGGTGGTTCTTGCCCCAGACCCGCGCGGACGCCGGCTCGGGCCGGTGGTGGGCGATCGTCGGCGACGTGGCGAGGGCTGTGGCGGCGGTGGCGCCGCGAGTGCGAGCGGGACTCGCGCGGCGCCGGGCAAGCCGGGCTGTGCGCCGCGGGCGGCGAGCAGGGCAGAGGCGGTGGCGTCGGCTTCCCGGCACTCACGATGGAGAGTGATCGCCCCAGCAGCGCGTACAGGCTCTGCTCCGTCCGTCACGCGCAGGGGTGGCGTTCCCGGAGCCAGTTGGGGGCCAGGGTGGCTGCGGTCCAGCCTCCGAGGGCCTGCTCGAGCGCGAGTGCCACGGCTATCGCGACGTGGTCACGTCGCGGACCGGCGACGACTTGAACGCCGAGTGGTAGTCCGTGGCGAGTGAAGCCGATGGGAACTTCCGTGACCGGCACGCCGGCGAGGTTGAAGATCGCCAGGGTTTGGAAGAACAGCAGTCGTGAGTAGGTGCGCCGGTGGCGTGGGGCGACCGTCGGGAGCGGAGGATGGAGGAGCACCCCGTCCCCGATCGTTTCCGCGAGCTCGGCCGCGAACTCCTCTCCGCGCCGGATGGCTTGCGCAAGACGCCTCCTTGGCATCAACCGCTGGAGACGATTCGCGAGCGCGAGGCGTTTGACCGGAGTTGTGTGCGGGCCGCCCGGTCGGAGGGCGGCGCGGATCGTGATGGCGGGTACGTCGGAGTCGGCGAGGATCGAGGCCACGGTGATGGCGCCGGCGTCCGACAGGGTGGCGAGCGTTGCCTCGAACATCCGTCGCATGCTGGGCAGCGCGATGTGCTCGACGCGCGCACCGGCTGCGGTCAGTGCGGCGGCGGCGCGTTCGCGTGTCGTGAGCAGTTCGGGGCTGATGCGGCTGAGGAAGGCGCTCTCGCTGACCAGCACACGGAGACCGCTCAGCGGGACGGATCCTGGATCACCCAGTGGAACCTGCCGGACCAGGGGGTCGCTGGGATCTGGTCCGGCGATGATCCGCAGCACGGGCATCAGATCCTGTGCCGAGCGGGTGATCGGACCAATCGTGACCATTCGCCTGCCGTACCCGGAGATACGCGGGTACTCCAGGGTTTGCGGCACGAGGCCAACCGAGGGCTTGTGGGCGTACACCCCGCAGCAAAAGGCCGGCATGCGCAGCGATCCGCCCGTGTCGGTCCCGAGACTCACCGGTGAGCCTCCGCAGGCCACAGCTGCGGCGCACCCGCCCGATGAGCCGCCCGCCGTGCGGGTCGGGTCGTAGGGGTTGTTGGTGCGGCCGTAGACCCGATTCTCGGTCTCGAACCAGGACGCCAGCTCGGCGGTGTTGGTCTGTCCAAGCAGGATCGCCCCCGAGTCCAGTAATCGGGCCGCGGGGAGGGCGGTGGTTCCGGCCGTGATGCCTCGTCGAGCAAGCACGCCGGCGGTGTGCGGCAGGCCCGCGACGTTGATGATCTCCTTCACCGTGCAGGGCACTCCGAGCAGCGGCGGCAACACCTCATCCCAGGAGGCGGCCGCAATGCGTGCATCCGCCTCGGCGGCCAGTATCCGCGCGCGGTCGTAGTTCGGCACCGCGATCGCATTGACTCGAACTCGCCAGCGCTCGAGCTCGTCGATATGGGCATCCACGACGTCGCGCGCTGAGTGTCGGCCTGAGCGGATCGCCTGGGCGAGCCAGACCGCAGAGCGACGGGTGAGGACCGCATCGTCACGATTGGGAACGGGTCTGTCGCTCGGTCGACCCATCCTCAGCCGTGCGGTAGCGACGACCCGGCGAAGAAGAAGAACCACACCTCGAAACAGCCCACGACGAACACCACCATGCTCACCAGGATCCACTCGAGTGCGGTCAACGGCTCAACCTCCGGCGGCGGATCGCCGTATTGGTCGCGCAGGCTGCGAAGCCACGGCAATGGCTGCCGAGTCCGCGGCGGCCGTCCGGTCACCTCGCCGTACCGAAGGTCAAGCCGGGTGATCAGCTGACCGAGCAGGAACAGGATGACGGCCAGCGTGAGCACGGTCGCTCCCACGGCGCCCATCTTCAACGTCGTGTACTGCCCCTGAACCTTCGAGCCGACCCACAGCGCGAGCAGCGGCCCGCCGGTCCACGTGTTCACGGTCGCCGCGATCATCGCCGCGACCAGCAGTACCCGCAGGAGAAGGCGTCGGGGCGGGCGCGTGCGCCGGGCCCCCGACGCGTCCTCTGAGGCATGGCCCGGCCGGGGCCCGGCGTCCCGTGAGTCGCTGCCGACGGGAGCACGCGATCTGACGGCCATCAGGGGATCATCCCCCTCCGCGGTCCTCCAGACAATCGGCAGCTCCTGAACCGCGCGGTCCGATCGGGCCGCGCCGGATCAGCGCAATGCTGCCTGATACGCCGCCAGGGCGACGGGGTCGTCGATGCTGCCGTGGTGGTGGAACTGAAGCCAGCGTCCCCGCCCCGGGGCGTAGCGGAAGTACCGCGAGGTGCGGATCGAGATCTCAACCGGAGCGAAACCATGCACCGTGTAGCTCCCGGATTCCCGACCCGCGACCATCGCGTGTCGATCGTCCGTGTACTGGACGAAGTCAGCGAACTCGATCTCCAACCGGGCTCGCCCCTCGAAGATCCGCCGGTAGAGATCGACGATCGCTCCACCGCCCCGGAGGATTCCGCCCAGCGGGTTGTTCAGCTGGGCCAGGTCGTGATCAGACCACACCATCGCCAGGACCTCGGCATCGCGGTGGTTGAGCGCGTAGTAGAAGCTCTCGAGCGCGGCCAGCTGCCCTGCAGGTCCGGCGTCCGCGGTCTCGGCCAGGCGATTGCGAGCATCGACTCCAAACCGGAGGTCGCTCAGCGAGATCATCGTCGCTCCTCGAGCCGCAGGAAGGGGGAAGGTGTGCCGATCACCGCGGTCGCCGGCGGTCGAGGCCTGCGCAGGAGCTCGCATCCGGCGGCCACCACCGCGGCAACCAGGCAGAGGACGAAGGCGACGGAGGCGGCGAGATTCCAGCCACGCACGAGCCCGACTGCGCCTGGCGCGCTGCTGCCCGTGGCCACCAGAGCGAAGACGAGCGCGATCCCCGCCGCCCCGCCCAGGTACCGCGCTGTGTTGTTGGCTCCGCTGCCCATCGCCGCATGCTCGAGCGGGACCGACTCGACCGCCAGGCGGCCGAGGGCAGCGTTGATCAGCCCGCTCCCGATCCCTGCCACCAGCAGCCCCGGCGTGAGCCGGATCCAAGTCGTATGGGCGCTGAGCCCGCTGAGCGCCGCCACACCGATCCCGCACAGCACGAAGCCGATCGACAACCGAGGCGCGGAACCCAGACGCGGGGGCAGGCGGCGCACCTGCGTGGCCACGACCATGCTCGGCACCGACCACAGCGCCAGGATCCCAGCGCTTCCAAGCGCCGTGGAGCCCAGCGCCTCCTGGGTCATCAACGGCAGGAAGCTCATCAGCGCGATCAGGGCCAGGCCGGTGAACAGTGCTCCCGTGGCCGAGGCGATGAACAGCGGGCGCGTGAACAGGCGCGGTTGCAAGACGGGATCTGCCACACGCAGCTCCACGGCGATGAAGGCGGCGAGCAGGAGGACCGAAGCGGCAAGCGTCGCCACGGTGCCGAGCTGCGTCCAGCTCTGACGTCCGAGCGTCAGACCAGCGGTCACGCAGGCCATGGCGGCGGCAAAGACCAGGACGCCGGCTACGTCGAGGCGTCGCGCGCTGTCGCGCCGGCTTTCGCCCATCAGTCGCGCCAGCCCCACCAGGAGGGCCGCGCCGGCAGCGACGACCCAGTAGATGGTTCGCCAGCCGGCGAGGTCCGCCAGTCCGGCGCTCGCCGCGGGGCCGGCGGCGATGCCGGCGCCGATGGTGGCGCCCCACAAGCCCGTGGCGTGTGTCCGGGCTGGCCCGGTCGGAAACGCGCCACCGATCAAGCCGAGGCCAGAGGCCAGAACGCCCGCGCACGCGATGCCTTCGAGGATGCGTGCCCCGACCAGGAAGTCGAGGCTCGGCGCGAGCCCGCCGGCCACGCTGGTCACCGCAACGCCGACTGTGGAGGCGACGAACACCCGCCGCCGCCCACGGCTGTCGGCGATCTCGCCCAGCGCGAGCAGGGCCACCGCGAGACCGAGACTGATGCTGCTCAGGATCCAGGTTCGCCCGCTGGCGCCGGCGTGCAGGGCCTGCGCCGTCGGGATAACCGTGGTGACGGTCGACGTGAAGGCCACGAGCACCAGGAACGTCCCCGCGCTCGCGACGCCCAGCGTCAACCGCGGGCGAACCGAAGACGCTTCAACGGTGGTCACCGGGACCTTCCGCACCTAGACGGAGATCGTCTGACCGGGCTCTGCGCTCATCAGCCGCCCGCCGACGTCAGCCCCCGCGAAGGCTTCACGGAGCGATTCCAGGCCGTCGGAGAAGTGGGTCCAGTCGGCGTAGTGCAGCGGAACGACCGCGCGCACCCCGAGCAGCCGGGCGGCCTCGGCAGCATCGCGGCTCGGCAGCGTGAGATATGCGTCGCCCAGGAACGGCATCTGGGCACCGCCCGCAAACAACACCGCGATGTCGATCGGGCCGAGGCGATCGGCGATCGTCCGCACGACGTCCAGCGAGGCGTTGTCCCCGCTGATGTACACCGAGGGGAGATCCTGGCCGGTGAGCAGAAACCCCGTGACCTCGCCGACGAGGTGCTCCGAGCCGTCGGGGCCGTGTTGCGCCGGGACGCCCACGACGCGGATCGGCCCGGCGTCCGCCCGGTCGATCTCGATGCTCGCCCAGTTCGGGAGCGCGGTCGCGCCGGTGCCCAATCGCTCAGCGCCACTCCGTGTCGTCACCACGCGGGAGGCCCGGGCCAGGAACTGGCGGCCGGAGTCGTCGAGGTTGTCCTTGTGGTGGTCGTGGGAGAGCAGCACGACATCCACCTCTCCGACCTCATCGGGACTCAGCGCCGGCCCGGCGGTCTTGGTCAACGTGACGCCGGGGCGGGGCTCGTAGGAACCTGGCGGATCGAACGTCGGATCGGTGATGAACCGCAGGCCGCCGTAGCCCAGGACGGCCGTCGGACCGCCGACCAACGTGACCTGCAAGGGATGGGCTGCATTCATCGTGCCTCCGGGGGATCGGTGTCGGGCATCGGCGTGAGCGCGAGGCGGTCGAGCAGCGCGAGCGCGCCCTGCATCGCATCGGAGAACGGTTTGGTCGAGCCTTCGCCCCGGGCGAGGACGTAGCCGCCCTGCAGGACGGCACAGATCGTGCTGGCGGTCAGCTGAGGGGAGAGCGTGCCCACGAGCTCACCGCGCCGCTGCCCCTCCGCGATGACCTGCGCCAGCCGCGTCTGCAGCCAGAGCAGCGTCTCCTCGATCGGCGCTCGCAGCTCCGGATGGGCGACGACCTCCGGGTCCTGCGTCAGGCCGCCGATCCGGCAGCCGCGGAGCACGTCGCGCTCACGCCGGAGATACGCCCCGATGCGCTCGATCGCGGTGCCCGGAGCCGAGAGGATCGGCTCCACCTCGGCCCGCAGGTCGGCCGCACTCCGGCGCACGGCCGCCGCGCACAGGTCCGTCTTGCCATGGAAGTGGTGGTACATGCTGCCCTGCCCCACCCCGGCCCGGCGCTGGATCGCCTTCGGGCTCGTGGCGACGTAGCCGCGCTCCCAGAGAAGCTCCTGCGCGGTCGAGATGAGCTGTTCGCTTGCGTCCATGCCCACCATTGTACATACTAGTAGGTACAATGGCTGACGCGGCCACCGGCACCCCTGTCTAGACAGCCGCAGGGCCGCACCGACCGGGATCGAGCCCCAGCTCGTCGAAGCCGAGTTCGCCCGCCAGCCGGCGGACTCCGTCGCGCAGCGCTCGGCCGAGCCCCTGCCGGCGCCAGCCCGGATGGATCCACAGCTCCCCGATCCTGCCTGCCGGCCGAGTGCCGACGATCGTCGCGTATCCCCGCGGCTGGCCCTGGAGATAGATGATCGCGGCCGCCGCGACCGTGGCCGCCGCGCCGACCGGGTCCGGCGGGGTGAGCTCGCTTCGGTATGCAGCGCGCATGGCTCCGAGCAGGGGCCCGTGAGCGTCGGCGGGCCGAACCTCCCGCGTCCCGTCTCCGTCGGCCGGCCGGAAGGGAAGCCGGAGCAGCTGGGCGGTCAGGATGCCGATCCGTTGAGCGTCACCCTCGCGGTCGATCTCGACTCGGCAGACCGTGAGGTTCCGCGTCTGGTGCTCGACCACGGCGTGCGCACACACCGTCTCGCCGACCCTGACCGCGCGATACAGATGCAGCGAGAAACCCGTTCCCGCCCACGTCGTCGCCTGGCCGGCGGGATTGGCCGCCAGACCCAGTGCTGTGTCGGCCAGCGTGAACAGCACGCCGCCGTGGGTGATCAGGCCCTGATTCAGGTGCTCCTCGGTGATCGTCAGCCGGCAGGCGACCTCTCCGGGGCGAACGGAGGCGATCGTGATCCCGAGGAGCTCGCCGGCGGACATCGGCGTGGGCGCGGCGGACGCTGGGCGCCGGGGCTCGGCGGAGCTCACGACGCGCCGTGGATCTGTTCACTCATCGAACCATGGTACCGTGCGAGGCGCGTCCGAGCGGCGGACTCACGGCACGATGATCCTCGACGAGCTGGTCCACCCGATCATCCAGGCACCGATGGCCGGCGGCCCGTCGACCGTCGCGTTGGCGGCGGCGGTCAGCAACGCGGGAGGGCTGGGGTTTCTCGCCACGGGCTATGGCCACGTGGAGACGATGCGCGCCCAGATCAACGAGCTGCGCCAGGCCACCGAGCGCCCGTTCGGGGTCAACGTCTTCGTCCCCGGATCGGGCCGTTACGACGAGGTCGCCGTCGAGCGCTACCTGCGTCAGCTCGCACCCGAGGCGCGTCGGTACGGTGCAGAGGTCGGAGCTCCCCGCAACGATGACGACGACTGGGCAGCGTTCCTGTCCGGGCTCGAGCAGGAGCGTCCACCGGTGGCCAGCTTCACCTTCGGGTGCCCGACCGAGGAGGAGCTCGCGCGCCTGCGCGCCGCGGGCATCTCGACCTGGGTGACGGTGTGCGACCCGGCTGAGGCGCTGCTCGCCGGGCAGCGCGGGGCCGACGCCGTGATCGTGCAGGGTCTCGAGGCCGGCGGGCACCGCGGCGGCTTTCGCGATGACGGTGACGGCGAGGAGCTGTCGGTGCTGGCGCTGCTGCGCCTCACCCGTGCGTCCTGCGCCCTGCCGCTGATCGCGGCCGGCGGGATCGCCGACGGCGCCTCGCTCGGAGCCGTGCTCGTCGCCGGAGCGTCGGCGGCGCAGATCGGCAGCGCGTTCATGCTGGCCGACGAGGCCGCCACCCACCCGGCGCACCGCGAACGTCTCAGCCAACCGGCCCCCACCTCGTTCACGCGCGCGTTCAGCGGCCGTCAGGCCCGGGGCATCGTCAACCGCTTCCAGGCGGAGCACTCGGCGCTCGCCCCTCGCGCCTACCCCCAGATCCACTACGCGACGGGTCCGTTACGGGCCGGCGCTCGTGAGCGCGGTGACGCCGACGGCTTCAACCTCTGGGCCGGGCAGACGCACTCGCTCGCCCAGGCGCTGCCCGCGGCGGAGATCGTGCGCAGGCTGGCGGCGGACGCGCGGTCGGCCGTGCTCGGCGCGGCCGAACACCTTCGCGCCGCGGCGACATGACCCGCATCCCGGTGGTCGACATGTGGTCCCCGATCGTGCCCTCGCGGGAGATCATCGACCACCTCGCCGTTCATTTCCCGCCCCAGCAGCTGCAGTACCTCGAGGTGTTCACCAAGACCCGGATCACCGCTGCGGAGTTCACCGCCTATGCCCGGACGTTGGTGCGCTCCGATCAGGAGATCCTGGCCGAGATGGACCGATCGGTCATCCGCCGGAGCGTGATCACCGGCTTCGACGAGCGCTCCACCTGCGGCGAGACGTTCGTCGCCAACCAGGCCGTGGCCGCACTGGCCGCGCGGCATCCGGATCGCTTCATCCCGTTTGCCGGCGTCGACATCATGCGCGGGGCAGAAGCGGTGCAGGAGCTGCGGCAATGGGTGGCCGGGCACGGTTTTCGCGGTTTGAGCCTGCGTCCGTTCATGATCGGAGAACCGGCGAGCCACCCGGCCTATCTCCCGTTCTACGAAGCCTGCTGCGAGCTGAACATCCCGGTCAGCATCCACAGCTCCGCCAACTGGACTCGCACGAGCATCAGCGAGCTCGGTCACCCGCGGCACATCGACGAGGTCGCCTGTCGCTTCCCGGAGCTGACCATCATCATGAGCCACGGCGGATACCCGTGGGTGCTCGAAGCGTGTCTGATCGCGTGGAAGCACCCCGGCGTCTACCTCGAGCTCGGAGCTCACCGTCCTCGGTACTTCGTGGCGCCGGGCGCAGGCTGGGAGCCACTGATCCGCTTCGGCCAGAGCACGATCGTCGACAAGATCCTCTACGGCACCGGAGCGTTCCTGATCAACCGGCCGTACACCGAGCTGACCGGCGAGGTTCGCGGGCTGCCGCTCCCGCACGACGTTCTGGAGCGATGGTTGTGGCGCAACGCGTGTCACGTGCTGGCGCTGGACGCGGACTGGATCGCAGCGGCGAAGTGAGAGTCGCCGGGCCTTGGAGAGCCTCGGTTCGTTGATTGCACACTCGCTACGCTGAGCGCGTGCTCCCCAGCGACTATGCAGCACAGGATTGCCTGGTGGCGCGGGCCCTCGAGACGATCGGTGAGCGGTGGACCCTGCTGATCGTCCGTGATGCGTTCTTCGGCGTGCGTCGCTTCAGCGACTTCCTGGCCCATCTCGACATCCCCAAGGCGGTGCTCTCCGAACGGCTGAAGGGACTGGTCCGCGACGGGGTGATGGAGCGTCTGCCGGATCCCGAACGTCCGAGCCGCGAGATCTATCAGCTGACGCAGGCCGGCCGGGATCTGTGGCCCGTCATCTTCGCCCTGCGCAGCTGGGGCGCTCGCTACAGAGCGCCCGATGGCACCCGCCGGGCATTCACGCACATCGCGTGCGGGATGGAGATCGCACCCGATGGCTCGTGTTCGGCCTGTGGCATCACCCCGGCGGCTCACGACGTGGTGATGTCGCTGCGACCCGGGATGCGGCGGATGCGCTCAGACCCCATCGCCCTCGCCCTGCTCGAGCCGCACCGTCTCCTCGAGCCGCTGAGCCGCACCTCCGCCGACGATGAGAGCTGAGCCAGAGCGCTGCTCTTGGATCGATCCCGGGAGCCGGCCTGCGCTCGGTCTGGTCATCGAACCTACGTCTGCGGTGAAGACCAACCAGCTTCGTGCGGCGCTCTCCCTGACCGACGGGCGCGTCACGGCTGACCCCCTCCGGCCAACGCAACATGTCGTTGGCCTCCTGACACTGGCTGCCCGACACCTGGAGGGCTGCTATCGCTCCGCACCTCGGGTGCCGAGCTGGACTGCCTGGGAGCCCCGAGGCTCCGAATAGGACGTCTTCACTCCATCGACCCCCGTCGGCAGGCCAACGCGACCGCGGCCCCGATCAGGCAGAGCCCGGCGGCCACGGCGCTGGCGAGATTCCACCCGTGCGCCAGCCCCGCGGCACCTGGCCGGTCGTTGCCGGCAGTCAGCAGCGCGGCCACGACCGCGACTCCGGCCGCCCCGCCGACGTACCGGGCAGTGTTGTTGGCGCCGCTGCCCATCGCGGCGCGCCCGTACGGGACCGATTCGACGGCCAGACGGCCGAGTGCGGCATTGGCCAGTCCGTAGCCCGCTCCGAGCAGGATCAGTCCGGGTGCGAGTCGGAGCCAGCTCGCTGTCGGCGTGAGGCCAGAGCACGCGGCCAGCCCGGCCGCTCCGCACAGGAAGCCAAGCGCCACCCGCCGGCCGGAGTCGAAACGGTCCGGAAGCCGACGCACCTGGAACGCGACGATTGTTCCAGTCACCGAGAAGAGCGCCAGGATCCACGCCGAGGCGAAGATGGACTCGTGCAGCCCCCGCTGGAGGAACGTAGGCAGGAAGCTGACGACCGCGACGACCGCCAGGCCGACGAACAGGGCACCCGAAGCGGAGGCCACGAACAGCGGACGGCGGAACAGTGCGAGCTCGATCATCGGCTCCGTGCGGCGTCGCTCGACGGCGACGAACCCGGCGAGCAGGAGCCCGCTCGCCAGCAGCGCGCTCACCGTCGAGAGCCGGCCCCAGTGTTCGCGACCGAGGGTGAGCCCGGCGATCAAACACGCCATCGCGGAGCCGAACAGCGCGGCACCGGCGAGGTCGAGGCGCCGCGGGGACGCCGCGCGTGTCTCGATGAGCAGCGATCCGGCGGGGACGAGCGAGAGGGCGGCGCCGGCCTGAACCCAGTAGCCCGCTCGCCAGCCCCCGACGGACGCCGAGGCAGCTCCGACCAGCGGGCCCAGCGCAGTGCCGGCCCCCACCGCGGCGCCCCACACACCGGTGGCACGCGTGCGCTCCGGTCCAACCGGAAACGTGTGCCCGATCGAGCCGAGGCTGGAAGCGATGATTCCCGCGCCGGCGCCTCCCTGCAACACGCGGGCAGCCACGAACACGTCGATGCCGGATGCGGTCGCCGCCAGGGCGCTCGCGGCCGCAAGCGTGAGCGACGAGAGCAGGAACACCCGCCGCCGACCGTAGTCGTCGGCCATCGCTCCCAGGCTGAGGAGCATCGTGGCCAGGCCGAGGCTCATGCCGCCAAGGGCCCAGGTCTCGCCGCCCGTCCCGGCTCGCAGTGCGCTGATCGTGGCGCCCACGGTGCTGACGACATTCGCGAACACGAGGAGCACCAGGCCGGTGCCGGCACTCGCGACGAGCAGCGTGATCGTGGGCGTCGACGCTGCGCCGACCGGCCGGGGCAGCGACCCGCCGCGTCGAGGGCGTGGGAGGGAGTAGCGGCTGCCGGGCATCAAGGCGACCCTACCACGTCTTGTTCGGTGATCGAACTCAGACTCCCGGAGTCGCATGAGCGTTCGAGCCAGCGCCGCAGGCAAGGCCGCCACCGGTAGGTCCGGCGATCAAGTCGGACCCGCCTTGTGCCGATAGCGAACTCGAACATTCGGCCCTCAGCGGCGCAGTTGCTCTAGCTGCGGCGGGGTGTGGCCCGGGATCGAGATCAAGGAGATTTGACGTGTTCCATGCCCTTCGCCGACGGCGCGTCCGCGCCGCGCTGGCCGCCGTCGCCGTGCTCGGCATCTCGGGCGCCGCGGTCGCCTACTTCAGCACCTCGGGCTCGGGTAGCGGGAGCGCCCAGGTGGGCACCAGCTCGGCGCTGACGATCACCGGCACCATCACGCCCGGCAGCGGCGGCATCGTGCCGGGCGGGAACCCGGCGACCGTGGCGTTCTCGGTCAACAACACCGGGAGCCAGGCGTACGTCAACACGATCTCGCTGAACAGCGTCACGGCGTACAGCGACTCCGGCCACACGAACAACATCACCGGTACCGGGACCGGCAAGTGCGACACCACCGCGTTCACGATGAGCCCGGTGAGCGAGGGCCAGTCGGTCGGCTCCGGCACCACGTCTCTGCCCACCAGCGGCAGCCTGGTGTTCGCCGACAACGGCGTCAGCCAGGACGGCTGCAAGAACGCCTACCTGGTGGCGAGCTTCACCAGCAACTAATCCCGGTCGAGACGGAGAGGCGGCGCCGGCCGCGAGCTGGTGCCGCCCACCCCGTATCCGAGGACCGAGCCCGTGCGCACCCCCCATCCCCGTCTCCTGTCTCGGCGGGGAAGGGCGCTCGTGATCGCCGCGGTGCTGCTGGCCGCGCCGGCGATCGGGCTGTCCGCGCGCGCCGCTCGGTCGAGCGGCGGCACGGGCGGGTCGGCTTCGGGCTTCCGGCTCCGCATCGCCCCCACCCAGCGCAGGCTCCGGCCGGGCCAGGCGACGAGCTTCCGGGTCACCCTGCCCGCCGGCCGGGTGCGGCTGTCGATCGGCGGCCTGCCGCGGGCGACCCACGCCCGCTGGCAGCGCGGTCGGAGCGGGCTGATCCTGTCGCTCACGACCACCGGGCGAACGCCACCCGGTCGCTACCACGTGGTGGTCGGCGTTCGCCGCGGCTCTCGGCGCGCATACGCCGCGATCCAGCTCGTCGTCATCCGGCCCGCCGCAGGACACGGCACGGGGAGTGGCAGCGCGACGACCGGACCGTTCACGGTCTCGGGCAACGTCCGCGATCCGCTCGAGCCTGGCCTCGAGCGTCCCCTCGACCTACGCCTGACCAACCCGTTCGCCGTCCCGCTGCGAGTGAGCAGCCTCTCCGTCATGATCCAGCGGGTGCAGGCGCCGGGGGCGAGCGCTGCGCTTCCCTGTGACGGCTCGGACTTCGCCGTGGTGCCGTACAGCGGCTCGCTGCCGCTCAGCGTGCCGGGTCGGAGCAGCCGGGACCTCGCCGGGCTCGGCGTGCCGAGCACCGAGTGGCCGCAGGTCCTCCTGCGGGATCTGCCCGTCGACCAGGATGGATGCCGAGGTGCCACGGTGACGCTCGGCTATCGGGGCGGCGGCACACTGGGATGAAGCCCTGGGGCCTGAGGTGGGCGCTCCGCGCGCTGACCCCCGCCGTCGTGCTGCTCTGCGGGGGTGCGGTGGCTTGGGGCTACTTCTCCACCACGGGCTCCGGGTCGGCGCAGGCGAGCGTCGCGGGACTCACCGCCCCGTCGGCGGTCACCGCGACCCAGACCGGCAACAGCGTCACCGTGACCTGGAGCGCGGCGAGCGTCACCTCGGGTACCGCGGTCGACGGCTACCGGGTCACGCGCTCGGACAACACCACGATCTGCGGCAGCCCGACGCTCGTCACCGTCCTCACCTGCACCGACTCCGCGCCGCTGGGCGGGAGCGCGACCTACACCGTCACGGCTGTCTTTCGCACCTGGACGGCGAGCGCCACCAGCGCATCGGGCTCGACGCTGTCGGCGCCCAGCATCACCTCGAGCCCGCCGAGCGACTCGAACAGCCAGTCCGCCAGCTTCGCGTTCTCCGGGGGCGGCGGGGCGACCTACGCCTGCCAGCTCGACGGGAGTGCCTTCACGACGTGCACCAGCCCCGCGACGTACTCGAACCTGGCGGCGGGATCGCACACATTCGGTGTCCGCGCCGTCTCGGGCGGCTCCACCGGCCCGGTCAGCTCCGACACCTGGCTGATCGACACGACCGCACCGACCCAGGGCATCAGCCTCGCCGCAGGCGCGACGAACGCCGCCTTGAGCGGCTCGACCCTGTACTACCGCGGCAGCGTGGCCGGCTCGTTCCAGCTGACTGACACGGTGAGCGACGCGGGATCAGGCCCGGCCTCGGCGACCTTCGCCGCGCTCGGCGCCAGCGGGTTCACCCACGCCGCTGAGACGATCTCGACCCCGACCGGGGGCCCGTACACCTCGAGCGCGATCTCCTGGACCGCGAACCCGACGAACCCCGCACCCCTCACCGTCACCGGCGCCGACGGGGCCGGCAACACGATCGCCACCTCGCTGACGTTCGTCAGCGACACGACGCCGCCCACCTCCGGGGCGCTCCAGGTCAACGGGACCACGGCCACCAGCGGCGGCTCGTCGAGCACGATCGCCAACAGCACGAGCTTTCCAATCAACGCCCGCACCGACTACACGGACGCCGGCTCCGGGCTCGCGTCCTCGGTGCTGACCGTGCAGTCCGAGTCGCTGTCGGGCTCCACGTGCGGCACGGCGGGCTCCGGGGGGCCGTTCACCACGGCAACGGTCATCAGCGCCACAACCCAGCCCTCCGGCATCCTCGCCGGCTACTGCTACCTGTACACGCTCACCGGAACGGACAACGTCGGTAACCGCGCCGCTGTCCACACCACGGTGGAGGACGACCTCGCAGGCTTCACCGTCACCACCCAGCCGGCGACCGCCACCGCCGGCACGAGCACCGGATCCACCTCGGTGGTACTCACCGCGACCAAGAACGGCGCCACCGACACGGCCTACACTGGCGGGACCCTGAGCTGGTCGGGAGCGTCGAACAGCCCGAGTGGTGTCGCCCCCACCCTGCCCACGAGCGCCACCTGGAGCTCGGGCGTGGCCAAGTTCGGGCTCACGCTGGTCAAGGCCGAGTCGGCGACGCTGAGCGTCACCGACGGCACCCGGACCGCACAGCTGTCGCCGATCACCGTCGCTCCGGGCGCCGCCAGCCACGTCGCCTGGACCGGAACGACGACGACGAGCTCGGCCGGTGTTCCGTCTCCCTGCCTCTTCGCCTGCGCGTACGCGACGAGCGGCAGCTTCGGCAACGCGAAGACCTGGACGTCGTTCGTCAGCGTGACCGACGCCGATGGCAACGTGGTCCGCAACCTCAGCACCGCACCGACCGTGACGCTCTCCCTGCAGCTCCTGGCCAGCGGCACCGAGTCGCCGACCACGCTGAGCATCCCCACCACCGGCCCCGCCACCTCGAGCGCCACCGTGAAGTACACGAGCCCCGGCAGCGGCAGCTTCTCCGACACGCTGACCGCCGCCAGCCTGGGCCTGACCAGCGCCACCGCCACGTTCAAGTAGCGACCGGTCCGGCCCCGCACCTCACCCTCCGGCGGGTCTCCGCCTGATCCGCCAAGCATGCGGGTCGCCGAGGTGGGTAAGGTCCGATCGATGTCCGACAACGATCGAACTCTCGGCCGGCGGGGCCCGCTCGCCGGGCGTTATCCCGCGGTGGCGATGATGGTGATCTTCGCCCTCGTCCCGTACCTGGCGCTCTCCGCGGCGCTCGCGCCGATCACCCCGATCATCGCCCGCCAGCTGCACATGAGCCTCCAGACGATGAGCCTCGCCTCCGGGATGGGCAACGCGGCGTACGCGATCGGGACGGTCCTCGCCGTGCAGTTCGCCCAGCACCTGCCGCAGCGGCGGATGATGGTCGTCTACGCGGGACTGCTCCTGCTCGGCTCGGTGCTGTCGGCCGCCGCCGATAGCCCGGGCGTGTTCGTGGCCGGCCACGTGCTCCAGGGGCTCTGCACCAGCCTGCTGCTCATCGCCGCCGTGCCGCCGCTGGCCCTCGGCTTCGGCCAGGCCCGGCTCCGGGAGACCGGGATGATCATGAACATCTGCATCTTCGGGGCGGTGGCGCTGGGGCCGACCGTGGGCGGGCTCCAGGCCGGAGCGCACGGCTGGCGGCCGCTGTTCTGGATCGTGGCCGGCATCTCCGCCACCGCACTCCTGCTGTCGCTGCTGACCTTCGAGGACGCGCCGCCGGCGGATCGGACCGCTCCGTGGGCTCCCACGGCCCTGGGGCTGGCCGGCGCCGGGTCGGTGGCCGCCTTCTTCGGCGCGTCGCAGCTGCTGACCCACCGGTTCCTCGACCCGGTGGCGCTCGGTCCCCTCCTCGCCGGGCTGGTGCTGATCGTCCTGCTCATCGTCGGCCAGTACCGCAGCCCGCGGCCGCTGCTGACGATCCGCAGCATGCTGTCGAGCACGATCCCGGTGGCGGGGATCGTCGTCGCCCTGTTCGCCGCCGCGGCATCGGTGTCGGCCACCGCGCTGACCGCCGGCCTGCTCGACGCCCGCTACAGCCCGCTCCACGTCGGCCTGCTCTACCTGCCGGAGCTCGGCGGCGCGGTGCTCACCGCCGTGGTGCTCGGCGCGGTGCTCAGCCGGCGAGCGATCCACTACCTGCCCCTGGTCGGGATGGGGTTCCTGGCCGCCGGGATCGCGGTGTTCCGCATCGAGCTGCCGCCCACCCAGGCGCTGACCCTGGTCGGCGCCGGGCTGACCGGGATCGGCCTCGGCGCCACCGTGGCGCCGGCGCTGTTCGTCGCCGGCTTCTCGCTGCCGTCCGCCAATCTCCAGCGCGTGTTCGCCATCGTCGAGCTGCTCCGCGCGGTGGCCGCGTTCATGATCGCGCCCCTGTTCGCCCACTTCGCCGCCACCGTCGGCGGTGGGCTGCGCGCGGGCACCGGGATCGCGTTGTGGATCGGGCTCGGCCTGGCGATTGGCGGCGCGGTGATCGCCGTGCTCCTCTACGTCCTCGGCGGGGCACGACCCCAGACGCCGGCGCTCGACGAGTTCATCGCCGGCGAGCGGGCGGCGTGGTACTCGCCGCCGCTCCTGGCCCGCGTGCGCACCCGCTGGCTGGCCGGGGAGCTGGCCGACGAGGTGGCGTAGGCGATCCCGGTGGATCGCAAGGGGCTCGCGCTCACCGCTGCGATCCTGGCCTCGACGATCGCCGCGGTCGACACGTCGGCGACGAACGTCGCGCTGCCCGCCATCGCTCGCCAGCTTGGGGGCGGGTTCGCCGCCCAGCAGTGGATCTCGAACGCCTACCTGCTGACGCTGGGTACGCTGATCCTGCTCGCCGGGTCACTGACCGACCGGCTCGGCGAACGACGGGTGTTCGTCCTCGGCGTGTCCGGATTCGGGGTCGGCTCGGCGCTCTGCGCCGCCGCCCCGACGGTCGGGATCCTGATCGCCGCCCGTGCCCTTCAGGGCGTCGCGGGGGCGATGCTCACCCCGTCGGCGCTGGCGATCATCGTCGCCGTGTTCGGACCCGAGGAGCGTGGCGCGGCGGTCGGCCGCTGGACCGCCTGGAGCGGCGTCGGGATCCTCGCCGGGCCGCTGATCGGCGGCGCGCTCGTCGACCAGGCCTCCTGGCGGTGGATCTTCCTCATCAACCTGCCGCTCGTGAGCGCGGCGCTGTGGCTGGCCCGCACTGCCGTGCCCGGCCGTTCGACGCGCGCGGTGTCCGGCCGGATCGATGGGCTCGGTGCGCTGCTCGCCGCCGTCGGGCTGGCCGGCGTGTCGTTCGGGCTCATCGAGCGCCCGGTGCTGGGCGGCGGGATGGTCGTGTGGACGGCGCTCGCGGTGGGCGCCACAGTGTTCGCCGCCTTCGTCGCCTACGAGCGCCGGGCGCCGGCGCCGATGCTCCCGCTCGAGCTGTTCGCCCGGCGGAACTTCGCGGTGGCCAATGCGCAGACGCTCGCCATGTACGGCGGGATCGGTCTGCTCGGCTTCTTCGTCACGATCTACCTCCAGCAGGTCGCCGGCTACAGCGCGCTCAAGTCCGGGGTCACCGGCCTGGTCCCCACCTGTGTCATGTTCCTGCTCTCCGCGCGGATCGGCGCGCTGGCCGATCGGTACGGGCCGCGCCCGTTCCTCATCGGCGGGCCGTGCCTCGTGTCGGCCGGCTTCCTCCTCATGCTCCGCTACGGCACGTCAGTGTCGCTGCTCGGCGACGTCGTCCCCGCCCTGCTCGTGCTCTCGCTCGGCCTCGCCTGTACCGTCTCGCCGCTCACCGCGACCGTGCTGGCCGACGCGGACGAGCACGATGCCGGGATCGCCTCGGCGGTGAACAACGCCATCGCGCGCACGGCCAGCCTGATCGCGGTGGCCGCGGTCGGAGCGGTCGTCAGCGCACACTACGCGGGCGCGCTCGACGCCCGGCTGGCCGGCCGCCTCCCCGCGTCGAGCGTCCCGGCGATCCGCGCTGCCAAGCGGGCGACGTTCGGGCGGATCGATCCCCATGCCGTCCCTCCGGCCGACCGTCCGCTCGCCGCCCGCGCGAGCGCTGCCGCCGCTCGCGACGCGTTCCACCTCACGGTCGAGATCGGCGGCGGACTGCTCCTCGTCGCCGCGGCCGGGGGGCTGGCCCTGCGCGGGCGGCGGCGGCCGGACGTGGCGGCGGCCGAGTGCGCGGCCGGTCAGACGACGGGGCAGCCTCGGGCGCTCATGGGCGCGTCGGTGCGGAGCTGAGCCGGGCGCGCTGCCCGCTGAGGCCCCGGATCCGGCGCGTCGAACCTCTACGCTCTGCCCGGTGAGCACCGTCATGTACGTCAAGCCCGGGTGCCCGTACTGCCAGACCGCGCGCGAGCACCTGGCGGCAGAGGGCATCGAGGTCGAGGAGCGCGATGCCACCCTCGAGGCGCGCTGGCGCGAGGAGCTGATGGGCTACACGAATCGGCGGGGCGTCGTGCCCACCATCGTGCCCGACGACGGGCCGGTTCAGGTCGGCTTTCCGCCCGGTCGCGGCTGACGCGTCCACTGACGCGGTCGGTCGACTGCGCAGCGGCGACGCGTGGCTCACGGCCCCTGCGCCGTGGCGCGGACGACTGCCGCCACCGCCACGTGCGGCTCAGCCGACCTGCGTACGCGCCTCGGCCGCCGCGGCCACCGCCCGTTCCACGGCGTTGACATCCCGGACCGCGCCCGTGTCGGCCGAGGTGGCCATGGCGGCGTAGGCCCGGAGCGCCGGTGAGACGGCGCGGTCCCGGAGCGCCGGCACGTAGCCGCCGCCCGACTCCAGCCGTTCCCGGCGCTCGGCGAGCTCCTCCTCGCTGACCTCGAGCGCCAGTCGGCGGGCGGGGATGTCGATCGTGATCGTGTCCCCGTTCTCGATCAGCGCGATCGTCCCGCCGGCTGCCGCCTCGGGTGAGACGTGGCCGATCGACAGTCCGGAGGTCCCGCCCGAGAAGCGGCCGTCGGTGATCAGGGCGCAGGCCTGACCGAGCCCTCGCCCCTTCAGATAGGAGGTGGGGTAGAGCATCTCCTGCATGCCGGGGCCGCCCCGCGGCCCCTCGTAGCGGATCACCACCACGTCACCCGGACGCACGCCGTCGCCGAGGATCAGCTCGACGGCTGCCTCCTGGGACTCGATGACCACTGCGGGGCCGGAGAAGCGCAGGATCGACTCGTCGACGCCGGCCGTCTTGACCACGCAGCCGCGCACCGCGATGTTGCCGTACAGGATGGCCAGGCCGCCGTCGGCCGAGTACGCGTGCGCCACGTCCCGGATGCAGCCCTCGGCGGCGTCGGTGTCCAGGGACTCCCAGCGCTCGGACTGCGAGAACGCCTCCGCCGAACGCCGGCACCCCGGCGCGGCGTGGAACAGCTCCCTGGCCACGTCCGAAGTCCTCCCGGAGCGGACATCCCACGCATCGAGCCACTCGTCCATGCCGCGCGCGTGGACCGTGTGCACCGACTCATCGAGCAGGCGGCCGCGACGAAGCTCCCCCAGGATGGCCGGGATCCCGCCCGCCCGGTGGACGTCCTCCATGAGGTAGGACCCGTTCGGCGCCACCTTGCAGATGCACGGGACGCGGCGTGAGAGCTCGTCGATGTCCCGCATGGTGAAATCGAGCTCGGCTTCGTGGGCGGCAGCCAGGATGTGGAGGATGGTGTTCGTCGAGCCGCCCATCGCTATGTCCAGCGTCATCGCGTTCTCGAACGCGCCGCGGGTGGCGACCGCCCGCGGGAGGACCGAGCCATCGTCCTCGCCGTAGAACCGGCGGGCCAGGTCCATCACGGTTCGACCCGCCGATTCGTAGAGCTCGCGCCGGGCGGTGTGCGTGGCGAGCGTCGAGCCGTTGCCCGGGAGTGCCAGGCCGAGGGCCTCGGTCAGGCAGTTCATCGAGTTGGCGGTGAACATGCCGCTGCACGAGCCGCAGGTCGGGCAGGCGGCCTCCTCGATGATCGCGATGTCCTCGTCGCTCACCTCGGTGGCGACGGCGTCGGCGATCGCCGAGATGAGGTTGACCCGCTTGCGCACCGTGCCGTCGAGGAGCACCGCGGTGCCGCCCTCCATCGGCCCACCGGACACGAACACCGTCGGGATGTTCAGCCGCAGCGCGGCCATCAGCATCCCGGGGGTGATCTTGTCGCAGTTGGAGATGCAGATCAGGGCGTCGGCGCAGTGCGCGTTCACCATGTACTCGACGCTGTCGGCGATCAGGTCGCGGCTCGGCAGCGAGTAGAGCATCCCGCCGTGACCCATCGCGATTCCGTCGTCGACCGCGATCGTGTTGAACTCCCGCGGGATGCCCCCGGCCTCGTGCACCGCCTCGGCCACGATCTCGCCGACCGGCTTGAGGTGGGTGTGGCCGGGCACGAACTGCGTGTAGGAGTTGGCGACGGCGACGATCGGCTTTCCGAAGTCCTCGCGCGCTACGCCGGCGGCCCGGAGCAGGGCTCGCGCGCCGGCCATGTTCCGGCCGTGCGTGACGGTGCGGGAACGCAGCGCGGGCATGCGTGCAAGGCTAGCCCACTACGCAGCGGGTGCGGCGAGGGGAGCGGCCAGGCTCCGGCGAGCGCTGAGCCGGACGTAGCCGGCCAGGCCGGCGAGCAGTGACGCTCCAGCCAGCGCCCACCAGCCGGATTGGTAGGCGTGCAGCGTCGCCGCCGGGCTGTGCGGGTGACCGAGGATGGCGATCAGGGCGGCGACCCCGATCGCCAAGCCGATCTGGCGGAACATGTTGACCACCGCCGAGCCGGTGGCCAGCGCGTGGGGCGGGAGCGAGCCCGCGCCGGCCGCCATCAGGGTCGGCAGCGTCAGCCCGACGCCGATCCCGGTGACGATCATCCCGCCGAGCGCATCGCCGACGTAGTCCGGCGTCAGCCCGACGGCCAGCGCCCACCAGGCGATGCCGGCGGCGAACAGCGTTGCGCCGGCCGCGCTCACCGCGCCGGCGCCGAAGCGGGCGACGAGCCGCCCGGTGATCCCGAACCCGAACAGCGGCACCATCAGCGGCCCGGGCGCGATCGACAGTCCGGTGTCCAGGGCCGACCAGTGCCAGACGTCCTGGGTGAACAGCACCCGGGACAGGAGCATGCCGCCGAAGGCGACGGAGAACAGCAGCATCGCGGCGGAGGCGCCGGTGAACGACCGCAGGCGGAGCAGCGCCGGGTCGACGAGCGGTGCACGGTGCCAGGCGCAGTGGGCGGCGAACAGCGACAGGAGGATCGCCGCTCCGCCGAGAGCGCCCAGCGTGCGCCCCGCGCTCCACCCCCAGCTCCCGCCCTGCACCAGCCCGAGCGTCAGCAGTCCGACGCCGCCGGTGATGAGTGCGGCGCCGAGCGGATCGGGCGCCGGCACCGGATGGCCGGCCACCGCCGGCAGCCGGCGCCAGCCCACGGTCAGAGCGACGAGTCCGACCGGCAGGTTGACCAGGAACACCCACCGCCAGCTGGCGGCCACGAGCAGTCCGCCCACCACCGGGCCGAGCGCCGCGGCCAGGCCGCCGACCGCTGTCCAGGCGCGCACCGCACCGGCCCGGCGCTCGGGTGCGGTGGTGGCGAGGACGAGGCTGAGCGAGGTGGGGGTGAGGATTGCCGCGCCGGCTGCCTGCACGATCCGGAAGGCGATGAGCGTGCCGAGGCTGCCCGCCGTCCCGCACGCCGCCGACGCCGCGGTGAACAGGGCCACGCCGAGCAGGAACGCTCGGTCGCGCCGGAACCGCTCGGCGATCCGGCCGAACAGGACGAGGCAGGCGGCGTACACGATCGCGTAGGCGTTCAGCACCCAGGACAGCTCGGCGAGCCCGTCCGCTCGCAGGTGGAAGTCGCGTCCGATCTGCGGCAGCGCGACGTTGACGATGAACAGGTCGAGGCTGGCCAGCACGACGCCGGCGCAGACGATCACCAGAACGAGGCGGTGCTGGCTAAGGCGTGGCATAGTCAGCACCGTACCACACCTGACTCAGCTACACTGAAGCCAGTATGGAAGCCCCCGATCACACCATCCGTCTCACGGGATCCCTCGAGCCGCGCTCCGGCTGGACTGCGGAACGCTGCCCGATCGCGGCCGCGCTCGACGTCGTCTCCACCCGCTCGGCGTTCCTGTTGCTGCGCGAGGCCTTCTACGGCACCGACCGGTTCGACGACTTCGCCGCGCGGGTCGGGATCAGCCAGCCGGCCACGGCGAGCGCCCTCCGCCGCCTGGTGGAGCACGGGCTCCTGGTCCGGGCGGACTACCGCGAGCCCGGCCAGCGCACTCGCCAGGGCTACCGCCTCACTGCCAAGGGAGCCGAGCTGCTGCCGGCGCTCACCGGGCTGATGGAGTGGGGGAGCCGCTGGCTGGACGGGCGCGGCGGCCCGGTCGAGCTTCGGCATCGCGAGTGCGGGGAGCCCGTCGAGCTCGGCTTCCGCTGCGCGGCCGGACACGAGGTCGCGTCAGACGCGCTCGATCTGGCGCCGCGCCCCCGGCCGATCAGCGCGTGAGCGCCCTCAGCCGGCGTTGGAAGCCGGCGTTGATCAGCCGCATGATCAGCGCGTAGAGCGGCTCGCACCAGCGGTGGAGCCAGAACGCCAGCTGGATCTCAGATCCCCGCGATGTTCATCACCACGTCGAGCGCGCCGCCGTCGGCGGGGACATCGGCGGCGAAGCGCCGAACCGCCTCGAAGTCGACGATGTCGAGAGCGCGCGTGTGGAGGACCGTGCCGCCCGGCCTGCCGGACCTCCGCCGCCGTCGCCTCCAGGCGGGCGCGGGCCTCGCTCCGCCATGTGGCCACGGTAACCGACGGCGCCCGGTCCGGCCGGATCGGCCCGATGGCCAGCGCGGACGCTCATTGTTCAAGCCGGCTCGCGCGGCGGGCGATACCGGGGGCATGCCGCGCCCGTCCAGCCAGCTGCGCGCCGCCGTCTGCCTGCTCGCGCTCCTCGCGCCCGCGGCGGCCGAGGCCGCGCCCCAGTTCACCCCGGCCGAGCGGGTGATCGCCCGAGCGAGCGCGGTCTCCTCGGCGAGCGGCACGATCACCGCCGTCGGCGGCTCGGCACTGACGATCCAGACCTCCGGACGCCGGGTCGGCGCCATGGACGCCATGATCGCCGCCGCCGACCGCCTGACCCGGGCGGATTACAACTACGTGTGGGGCGGTGGCCATCCCGCGGCCGGGATACCGACCCGCAGCGGGCACAAGCTCGGCTTCGACTGCTCGGGCTCGGTTGCCGCCGTGCTCGTCGCCGGCGGGCTGTGGCCGGCCGGCAGCCCGGTGCCCAGCGACGCCGGCGTCATCTCCCAGCTCCGCCAGGAGGGGCTGATCCTGTCCGGATCCGGTAGCGGAGCGACGGACCTCACGCTGTACGACGACCCCGGGTACCACATCTTCATGCGCCTGGCCGGCCGCTACTTCGGCACCTCGGACGGTGGGGGCAGCGATACGGCGAACGGCGGCCCGGGCTGGCTGGACGACGGGGCGCCGGACACGCAGAGCCGCGCGTACCACGCCTACCACGTGCTCCCCTCGGCGCTGCGCTACCTCCCCGGCACGAGCCAGACGCTGACCTTCGGGGCCAGCGCCGCGAGCCTGCTGGCGGGCTTCGCTCCCGGCGACGCGGTGACCGTCACCTACGCCGCCGGGTCGAGGGGGGCGATGACCGCCACCGGCGTCAGCTTCACCGGCGCGGCGACCGCCTCCGGCTCGCTGGTCTCGATCGGATCGGGCGGCGCGACGATCACGCTCAAGACGACGGGCGGGCAGCGCCTGAGCCTGACGCTCGGCAGCGGCCTGCGCAGCGCGTCCCTCGTGCCGGGCGACACCCTTGAGGTCCTCTACACCCACACCGGCGCGACGTACCTCGCCCGCCGGATCACCGTCACCGAGGCTCCGCTGCCGACCGGCGCCGCCGCGGTGAGCGGCGGCACGCTGCCCGGCGGCGGGACGAGTGGCGGGACGGGCTTCTCGATGGCCGCCGCGACCCAGGGCAACGCCAGCTGAGATCAGCTCGCGGCGACGAGCGCCAGGACCTGGTCCGCGTGGCGCTCCAGGAACGATGGGCCGATCCCGCGGATATCGGCCAGCGCGTCCACCGAGGCGGGACGGCCCGCCGCGATCGCCTCGAGCGTGCGGTTGTGGGCGACGGTGTACGCCGGCTTGCCCGCCGCAGCGTCGGCCCGCCAGGCCCGCAGCGCCTCGAGTAGCGCCCGGTCAGCGGGGTCCAGTTCGACCGCATCGGGAGCGGCCGCACCGGCACCCGACCGGCCGCGGGACCGCGGGACGCTCAGGGTCGCCGGATCGGGCAGGCCGATCGTGTTCGGGTCGCAGATGTCACAGCAGCGGCCGAGCGGCGCCCCTGGCCGTGGATCGCCGAAGTGGTCGAGCAGCGCGCGGCGCCGACAACCACCATCCGGTCCGGCGAACGCCTCGATCGCGCGGTAGGCGCGCCACGCCCGGTCGCGCGCCGCGCGGCAGATCTCCCGCACCGCCTGCGAATCGCCGTTGCGTCGCAACGTGACGCGCAGTCGACCGCCGCGCGCCGGCTCCAGCGCGCAGAACCCGGCCCGCTCGGCGATGCCGAGGCAGATCCGGTCGCGATCATCGGGCAGTGCGTCGAGCACCAGCTCGCCACCGCGCGCCTCGTCGCCCAGGCGGCGCACGAACCCGGCGACCGCGTCCGGCTCGATCGTCCCCTGGCGGATGAACGTGATCAGCCGGCCCAGGTCGGCACGCGCGGCGAGCAGCCGGGCCCGAGCCGGGCGTCCGTCCCGCCCCGCTCGACCGGCCTCCTGATAGAGGGCCTCGATGCTCTTCGGGATCGACCAGTGCAGGACGGTGCGGACATCCGCCTTGTCGACACCCATGCCGAACGCGTTCGTCGCCACCACCACGTCGGCGTCCCCGGCCATGAACCGATGCTGCGCGGCCGCGCGCTCGTCGGCCGGCAGGCCTGCGTGATAGCCGACCGCGGTCAGCCCCGCGCCCCGCAGCAGCTCCGTCACCTCCTCCACCTCGCGGCGCGTGCCGCAGTAGACGATTCCCGGCCGGTCCTCGGCGGCGGCGAGCGCCCGCACGGCGAGCATCCCCTTGCGCGCACGAGACCCGGCGCCGTCGACTCCGATGACGTCGAAACTGAGGTTCGGGCGGTCGAACCCGGCTCGCAGGACGTACGGGTCGCGCAGGCCCAGCCGGGCGGCGATCTCCTCGCCCACCGCCTCGGTGGCGGTAGCGGTGCAGGCCATCACCGCCGGCCGGCCGAGCCGGACGATCACGTCGCGCAGCCGCAGGTAGTCCGGGCGGAAGTCGTGACCCCACTCCGAGACGCAGTGCGCCTCGTCGACCGCGAACAGGTCGACTCGCCGCGCGGCGAGCGCCTCCAGGAACGTCGCTGAGGCGAACCGCTCCGGCGAGCAGAGCACCAGCCGGGCCCGCCCCTCCCGCACCTCGTCGAGCGCCGCCGCCGCCATCCCGGGCTCCATCCCCGACGCGATCATCGCCGCCGGATGCCCACCGGCCCGCAGGCGACGATATTGGTCGGCCATCAACGCGATGAGCGGCGAGACGACGACGGTCAGGGTGTCCTCGGCGATGCCCGGCAGCTGGTAGCAGAGGCTCTTGCCCCCGCCGGTCGGCATCACGACCAGGCTGTCGCGGCCGGCCAGCGCGGCGGCCACGGCCTCGCGCTGTCCGGGCCGAAACTCGGCCAGCCCGAAGAACCGGAGCAGCGCGTCGGGATCCCGCGGTCCTCGGTAGCGGCAGACGAACGCGCCCTCGGGTTCGATCCGGTCCAGGCCGCGGAGCGCCCGCCGGGCCGCGGCGTCGTCCTCCAGCAGCGATGCCTGACGCGGCGCCGGCGCCTGCGCGGCGGCCAGGGCCGTGGCGAGCGGGACGGCGGCCACGCGCTCGGCGTCGCTCAGCACACGCCACAGGTCGCGGAGCGCCTGGAGCTCCCCCGCCACCGCCGCGTCCTCGCCGCCGGCCCGCAGCCGGTCGAGCAGGGCCGTGGCCCGGGGGGCGAAGCCGTCGGTCATCCTCGCCTCAGCCTACGGCGGGCCCCGGCGGCCGCGCGATCAGGCCCGGCTGCGCGCCCGCCGGCGCCGCGGCGCGCGGGCGGGAACCCTGACGGGCCGCAGCACGGCGGTCGCCCGACGGACCACCGTCCCGGCGAGAGCGGCCTGCGGCGTGTCCGCGGGATACGGGTTCGCCGGTCCCAGCGGCACGGTGACCGTCATCCGGCCCCCACCGTCCGCCACCCCGTCGACCGTCGTCGTCTGCCCCGCGAAGCGCACGGTGGCCACGAAGCGGGCGGCACGGTGCAGACAGGCGGGCGTGGTGATGGTGGCCGAGCCGCTCCCGGCGAGCGTGAAGCCGGTGCAGCTCGCCCCGCTCAGCGTCGAGAACTCACGCGCCGTGCGATGGGTGACGACGCTCCACCCGTACACGGTGTAGCGATCGTCGGCGCTGGTGAAGCTCACCGTTCGCGGCGCGGGCACCGGGTGGGCGAAGTTCGCCATCACCGCCGCGATCGTCCAGCGCAGGTCGCGCGCCCAGTACGGCCAGGAGTGGGTGCCCGGGCCGTACGGGTCGTACGTGCTCGGGATGCCGAGCGCGACCAGCCGGCGGTGGAAGTCCACCGCGTCCTCATCCACCGCGGCCTCGATCGCCTCCGAACCCGGGTTCGCCGTCTGCGAGGTGTCGAGCGGGCCCGGTGTACCGTCGCCGAACAGGAGCGTCAGCCGTGTGTCGCGGAGGTTCGACGCCAGCGTCGCCGGGTCGTGGGCGGCCCAGTTGATCTCGTCGGTCACCGGACTGCCGAACATCGAGTCGGCCGCCACGTGGTCGAGCCCTACCTCGGTGGCGTTGATGATCGCCACGGCGCCGGTGTGCGCGTCGGAGTCGTAGGCGATGTCCGGCGCCCCGGAGTAGGAGAGCGCCAGGCCGAACAGGTCCGGGTGGCGAGCGGCGTAGCTCATCGAGCAGAAGCCGCCCTGCGACAGCCCGGCGATCGCCCGTCCACCGCGCGAGGCCACCGTGCGCAGGGTGGCGTCCAGCCACGGCACGAGCTGCCCGATGTGGAACGTCTCCCATCGCTCGGCGCCGTCCGGCCAATCGGTGCACCAGCCGCCCCCGTCCCCGTTCAGCGTGATGTCGGGCATGACCACGATGAGCGGCCGTCCTGCCGTGGTGGCCTCTGCTCCGCCGAGCGTCGTCCAGTCCGAGGCCCGCCCGCTCGTGCCGTCGAACAGGATGAGGACCGGGTAGCGCCGGCGGCTGCGGGCATACCCGGCGGGCAGCAGGATGCGGACGTCGACCGCCTGGGGGAGCGCCGTGGTGCGCAGCGTCACGTCGTCCAGCCGGCCGTCGAGGTGGTGCACGGCGAGCACCTGCAGGCCATCGCGATCGGCGTACACCGGCGAATCACCGCCACCGCGGCGCGCCGCCGCATGGGCGGGGGCGGCGGCCGCCAGCGCCCCACCGACGAGCGCGACGGCCAGCAGCGCCACGCCGGCGTTCCCGCTCAGCCGGCGGACCAGGCGGAGCGCCGCGCCGGCCGGGCCGCCGCCGAGTGGTTGCGGGTCGGGCTGCACCCGGAGGCTGTTCAGCGTCATGGCGAGCATCTCGTAGTGCCCGGCGAGCAGCGGGAGCTCGATCAGCTGCCGCTCGGAGAGCTCTTCGGCCAGCGCGGCCCACGTGGCATCGGTGATCGTGCGGGTGTCGTGGAGCTCGTCGACCGCGCGGACGAGCAATGCCTGGCGCGCGGAGAGCGCCGCCGCCCCGCCGAAGTCACGCGCCGCGTCGACCTGCTCCGGCTCCAGCCCGGACGCACGGCCGATCCGCTCGTGGTGGCGCCACTCGTACTCGCTGCCGCAGCGGTGGGCGACCCGCAGGATGACGAGCTCGGCGTCGGGGCGGGGGAGCGTCCCACCCGGCATCAGCCGGCCCGCGAAGCGCAGCCAGGCGCGGAACAACCGCCGGTGACGGGCCAGGGTGGTGAAGACGTGGGGAGGTGTGCGAGTCCCCGCCCCCCGGGCGATCACCGCCGTGATCAGCGCGTTGAGCGCGCCGATGTCGGCGCGGGTTCCGGGCGGGATGCGAGGGCGGTCGCCGGCGATGAGCGCGATCCTACGCCCCGCCGGCCGGCGCTTCGCCTGCCGGCGCCGCGTCGCTGCCGCCGGGCTGCACGGTACCGGCCAGGACGTGCGCGCCCACCGCGCCGGCGGCACCGGCGCCCGCCGCGGCCAAGGCCCAGCCCGCCCCGTTGCTCTCGTCGGCCAGCGCCAGCACGGCGGCGATCAGCACCAGGTTGTACTCGAACCCGCCGTCGCTGATCCATGGCCCGTTCTTCAGGTGGACGCGATGGATGGCCGTGAGCATCGTGCCGGTCAGCGCCGCCGCTGCCGCGGGCACCGCCACGCCCGCGGCCAGCGCCGCCCCACCGGCCGCCTCCGCCACCCCGGCTGCCGTCGCGTTGCGCCGGCCGGGGCGCATCCCCAGGCTCTCGAAGAACTGGGCGGTGCCCTCAAGCCCGTGCCCGCCGAACCAGCCGAACAGCTTCTGGGTGCCGTGACCGACGAACAGCAGGCCGACGGCGAGACGCAGGAACAGCTTCATGAAGACCTCCGGGGCGGGGGAACGGACGAGTCGCTTGTGCCCGCAACCATCCCGGGCTAAACCCGGGTGCGGAGCGCCTTGCGGTCGATCTTCCCCACCGGCGTGAGCGGCACGCTCTGGACCACGTGCACCTCACGCGGGTACTTGTAGCCGCCGATCCGCTCCCGGGCCCAGGCCACGAGCGCTGCGCCGTCCAGCTCACTGCCGCCGCGCAGCGAGACGAATGCCACCACCTCCTCGCCGTAGCGCGAGTCGGGACGGCCGACGACGCCGGCCAGCTCGACCTCGGGGTGCTCGACGAGCGCGTCCTCGATGTCGCGGGGGTAGACGTTGAAGCCGCCCCGGATGATGAGGTCCTTCTTGCGGTCGACGATGAACAGGTAGCCGTCGGAATCGAAGCGGCCGAGATCGCCGGTGAAGAGCCATCCGTCGCGCAGCGCCTCGTCGGTCGCCTCGGGCGCGTTCCAGTAGCCGCGGGTCACGCCGGGGGAGCGGACGCACACCTCGCCCACCTCGCCCGAGGGGGCGGCCGTCCCGTCCTCGGCGGTGATCCGCACCTCGGTCCCCGGCACCGGGAGTCCGACCGAGCCGTCCCGCTCCCGCCCGGTCGGGTTGGTCGACACAAGCGCGGCGGTCTCGGTCAGGCCGTACCCCTGGCGGATCGACACCCCGGGGACGCGGCGGCGGAACTCCTCGGCCAGCTCGGGTGCCAGCGGCGCGCCGCCGGAGCTGAGGAAGCGGAGTGTGTCGAGCCGGTAGGACTCGAGCGGCTCGGAGAGCAGCAGGCCGAACATCGTGGGCACCAGCGCGCTCTGCTGGATGCCGTGTTCGGCGATCAGCGACAGGAACTGCTTCGGCTCGAACCACCGCGTGAGCACGGCCACCGGAGGCTCGGGCGCGTGCAGACCGGCCAGAGTGACCAGCAGACCGTAGGCGTGGGAGAGCGGCAGCGTCCCCAGCGCCCGGGTGATGCCCGGCGTGTGCGCCGCCTGTTGCGCTGCGCCACCCGTGTAGTGCAGGTTGGCGTGAGTGAGCATCACGCCCTTGGCCCGCCCGGTCGTCCCGCCGGTGTACAGGAGTGCCGCCAGCTCGTCGTCGCCGCGCGCGACGATCTCGGTCGGGTCCGCCGCCTCGAGCGACTCGAGTGATGTGACGCCCTCGCCGCCGCCGGGACAGACGAGGATCGGGGCCGGATCGAGACCGGCCAGCGCCTCCTGCGCCCGGGGGAGGAGCTCGGGCGTGGTGATCACCACCCGCGCGCCGGAGTCGAGCACGATCCCCCGCAGGTCGCTCGCCGGGAGCAGGAACGTGACCGGTGTCACCACGCCCCCGGCGCGCCAAACCGCGCTGTAGGCGATCGCCACCTCCGGGCAGTTCGCCATCGTGACGGCCACTCGGTCGCCCGGCTCGATGCCGAGTGCCCGCAGCCCGCCGGCCAGCCGCCGACCCCGCTCGAACAGCTCGCCCGAGCGGTGCCACCGCCCCTCGAACCACAGCGATTCGTAGTCGCCGCGGCGCTCGTGAGCCGTCTCTCCCAGACGGGCCAGGTTCTGCGCGCTCACGGCCACCCGCCGACCATATCGACGTCGGCGGCCGCTGCCGCTTCGTGCCAGCTGCCGCTACAATAATGCTTGCCGGCAGGCAACTATTCACCCGATGAGCGTCGACTCCCCACCCATCTCCGACTCCGAACACGCCGTCCAGCTCCGGCGAGTGATCTTGCGGCTCGCTCGTCGGGTCCGGCCGACTGCCGCCGCCGCCGCCGCCGGACTGTCGCCCTCCCGAGCCACGATCCTGCTCGACATCGATCGCCGCGGGCCCCTCCGCCTGGCCGAGGTGGTCCTCGGCGACGGCTTCAACCCGACGATGGTCTCCCGCACCATCTCCGACCTGACGGCCGACGATCTCGTCAGTCGCACCGCCGACGCACGCGACCGGCGCAGCGGCTGGGTGCGCGCCACGCCGCGAGGCCATCGGTTGGCCGAGCGGATCCGGCGAGAGCGCGCGGCGGCGCTGAACCGCGCGCTCGCCGAGCTGGCGGCTGAGGACCGGCGAACGATCGTCGCCGCCCTGCCCGCGTTCGCCGCGCTCGCCGATCAGCTCGAGGTCGCGCTGTGACCGAGGCCGCCCGCCGCGCCGGCCGCACGACGTTCGCCGCCCTGGCGGTGCCGAACTACCGCCGCTATGTCAGCGGACAGGCGATCTCGCTCATCGGCACCTGGATGCAGATGACCGCTCAGTCGTGGCTCGTGCTGACCCTCACCCACTCCGGTACGACCCTCGGCTTCGTGCTGGCCCTCCAGACCCTCCCGGTCCTGCTGCTGGCGCCCTATGGCGGCGTCATCGCCGACCGGATCGACAAGCGGCGCCTGATGATCGCCCTGCAGAGCGCCATGGGAGTGCAGGCGGTGGTGCTGGGCGTGCTGACGGTGACCGGGGCGGTCCGCGTGTGGGAGATCGCGGTGCTGGCGGCGCTGCTCGGACTGAACAACGCGTTCGAGAACCCGGCCCGTCAGTCGTTCATGCTCGAGCTCGTCGGCTCCGATCACCTCCGCAACGCGGTCAGCCTGAACTCGGTGATGGTCAACCTGGCGCGGATCGTCGGCCCCGCCGTGGCCGGGCTGCTGATCGCCGGGGTCGGCGACGGCGTCTGCTTTCTGATCAACGGGGGGAGCTTCGTCGCCGTCATCGCCTCGCTGATGCGGATGGACCGGCAGGAGCTGCGGCCGACCGAGCCCGCTCCGCGGGCGCCCGGGCAGCTGCGCGAGGGCCTGCGCTACGTCCGCCGCACCCCGGCGCTCGCCACGCCGCTGCTGATGATGGGGCTCGTCGGCTGTCTCACCTACGAGTTCCAGGTCTCGCTGCCGGTGATGGCGAGCCGCGGTCTGCACGCCGGCGCCCGTGGGTTCGGGTTCATGACCGCCGCGATGGGCCTCGGCGCGGTGCTCGGCGGTCTCGTGATCGCCACCCGGGGCCGGACCGGGCTGCGTCCGCTCGTGCTGAGCGTCCTCGGCTTCGGCGTGGCCATGGCGGCGGCCACGGTGGCCCCGAACCTGGGGGTCGAGCTGTTCGCGCTGAGCCTGGTCGGGGGTGCTGCGCTGTCGTTCATGTCGACCGGGAACTCGACCCTCCAGCTGAACGCGGACCCCACCATGCGGGGGCGGGTGATGTCGCTGTGGTTCGTCGCGTTCCAGGGCTCGACGCCGATCGGGGCGCCGATCATCGGCGGGGTGATGGAGGCGTTCGGCCCCCGCGCCGGGCTCGGGGTCGGTGCCCTCACCTGCCTGCTCGCCGGTGCTCTCGGCTGGTTGGCCTCGACTCGAGGCCGCGCCTCGAGGCACCAGACCGGCGCGGCGGCCGGCCTCGTCCGCCCGGCCGGCGGTCGGCTCGCCACGCGGCGCTGAGCCCCGCCCGCCCCCGGCCGGGGAAGCCGCGATCGGTTGGACGGCCTCCGGAGCGGGTAGGCCAGCGGGGCGGAGGTGACGATCGTGGAGGCCAGCACATTCGTTCAGACGTTCCCGGCAGTGCCGGACTCGGTTCCGGTGGCGCGGCGTGCGCTGGTGGAGTTCGCCGTGGCGGCGGGGGCCGATGCCCGACAGGCGGAGGACATCCGGCTGTCGGCCAGCGAGGCGCTGACCAACGTCGTGCTCCACGCCTATCGGGGGACCGAAGGCTCCATCCACGTCCGCGCCAGCCTGGCCGGCGAGGAGCTGTGGGTGCTGATCGGTGACGACGGCAGCGGCCTCCAGGCGCGCAACGACAGCCCCGGCCTGGGCGTCGGCCTGGCGTTGATCGCGCAGACGAGCGACGGGCTGACGATCATGGACCGGGCGTGCGGCGGCATCGAGGTGCGGATGCGCTTCGTCCTCGAGCCGGATCCGGTCGACGGCGCCTACGAGCGGGGATCCAACCTCTCCGCCGCCTCGCCGGCCGCGCCGCCCTTCTCGACCACGACGTAGGCCGACTGCCGCTCCACCACCGCCTCCACCTCGGGTAGCTCATGGCCGGGGGCGACGATGAACCGGCGGGCATGGCCGCGGACGCGCTCGTAATCGGGCAGCGGCACCGCGATGAGCAGGTTGCACCCGAGCCGCGCGCACTCGCAGCGGAAGCTGGCCGGCTTGTCGTCGCCGGGCCACTGTCCGCGCGCGATCCCCTCGTTGACCTCGCGGAAGGTGTCCTCGTTGGCCGCCAGCCGCTCCTGCACGTTCTGATCCATGCTGCGGCTATCGTCCCAGAATCGCGCCGTCGGGGCGCGGATCAGCCGCGCGGCGGGTGGCGCAGCGCCCCGACCACGCCGGTGGCGAACAGCACGAGTACGAGCAGTGCCAGCACGCTGACCCCGGTGAGGCCGTAGCGGCCGATGTCGATGACCGTCAGCACGGCGAGCGCGACGATGAACACGAGCGTGATCGCCAGCAGCAGGAGCCGCATCAGGCGACCGGGAAGCGACGCGGGACGGCCTGGCGGCGCGTGGCGAGCAGGCGGATCGTCAGCAGCCCGAAGGCGAAGCCGCCGACGTGGGCGAAGTAGGCCACTCCGCCCCCGCCGCCGCCCGGGTTGGTGAGATCGAACGCGCCGAACAGCGCCTGCTCGGCGAACCACACCCCGAGCATGACCAACGCCGGCAGCTCGATCACGGTGAAGAACAGGATGATGAACACGAACGTCAGCACGCGGGCGCGGGGGTAGAGCAGGATGTAGCCGCCGAGCACGGCGGCGATCGCCCCCGAGGCCCCGATCGTCGGCGCCGTCGAGTTCGGGCCGATCGCCGTCTGCAGCGCGAGCGCCGCGGTTCCCCCCAGGAGGTAGAAGGCGAGGAACTTCAGCGATCCCATGGCGTCCTCGACGTTGTTGCCGAAGATCCACAGGAACAGCATGTTGCCGCCGATGTGCAGGATCGAGGCGTGCATGAACATGCTGCTCAGGACGGTCTGCCAGGTCGGGATCGAGTCGACCACCCCGGCCTGCCGGGTGCACCCCAGCTCGGTCCCACCGGCCGCGCTGAGCACACCACAGTGCTCGCCGGGATGGGTGAGCGCATAGGGGACGGCGCCGTACTTCACCGTCTCGTGGATGTCCGGGCCGGAGATGATCGACCCGCCGTGTCGGATGGCCAGCAGGTAGACGACGACGTTGGCCAGGATGAGGGCCACCGTCACCAGCGGGAACCGGTCGGTCGGGATGTTGTCCTTGATCGGGATCATCCGGGCGGCGCCGCGGAGCGCCCGATGTCAGTGCGCCAGCGAGACGGCGGCGGACGCGAGCCGCCACGGCTGCGCCTCGTCCCCGTTGAGCGTCAGCGTCCAGTGCTCGGCGAATCGCACCTCGCGGTTCGGGTCACCGGCGAGCACCGCCGTCGTGTCCCGGTCCTCCAGGTAGCGCCGTCCGCTCAGCTCCAGCTCCAGCGCCAAGGCCGGTGGGAGCGCCGCGGGGTCGAGTGCCGTGATCCGGATCTGGCCGATCGCCAGGCCGCGCACGACGAGTCGACTGCGCGGGCCGTCCGGGTGGAGCAGGGCCTGCAGGGCGTCCGGCTCGGCGAGCTCACGCAGCGTCGCGTCCGAGCCGTCGACCGCCTCCACCCACGCCTGGACCGCCCGCCGCGCAGCCACTTCGAGCACGTCGGGGGCAAAGCGACCGTCGGCCAGGCTGAGGTCGTTGGCGGCGGCGCGGGCATCGCCGGCGAAGTCGAGATCGGCCAGCTCGGCCAGGTTCGTCCCCTCCGGGACCGCCTCGGCCACGGCGCCGGCGACGAGCGCCTCGTCGCGCAGGTGGCGCTCGTCGCTCCACGGCGTGGCGACGATCTCGTCACTGAGCGCGTGGGCGCCCTCCGCCCCCTGCTCGATCGAGACGAGCACCCAGTGACCCTCCCGCCGGCCGAGGGTCCAGTACTCGCGCGCCCGGACCGTGTCCGACAGCGTGTCGTCGCGGTGGATGTGGCGCCCGAAGCGGTCCTCGACGTAGTCGCGGACGGTCGCCTCGACGCGGACCGTCACCCGGCCGTCGCCGTCGCCGTCGCTGCGGCGCAGGCCAACGAGGTCGATGTGCGGCTCACCCCTCACCTGCACCCGGTTGTGCCAGCCGCGCCGGTCGAAGTCATCGAGCCGCTGCTCCCACTCGGCCAGGAGCTTCGGCGCCACCAGCCCCCGCAGGGCGATCCGGTCGCCGTTGTCCCAGGCTCGCTGCACCGCGCCGAACAGCTCGGCCGCGGCGGCCCGCACCGCGTCGGGGGCGAACGCGGGATCGTCGTCCGCCGCCTCCGCGGCGGCGAGCTCGACCCGGCGCTGGCGCCGGCGGATCTGCCGTCGCGCGGCCGGACCGGCGGCCCGCCGCCCCCGCCACCAGATGACGATGCGCGGCAGGACGACGAACACCAGGATGGCGAGCGCGATCAGCAGCAGGATCGTGCCGCCACCTCCGTGGCCGAGGGGGATGAAGAAGATGCGCCCATGCCCGAACGCTCGGCCGAGACCACCGAGGCCGTGGCCGACGCCGCTCAAGCCGTGGCCGAGCCCGCCACCGCCACCGCCTCCGAAGAAGTGGGCGGTGCCGCCGCCGCCCAGGGCGAGGGCGTCGGGAGCGCCGGCCAGCGCCGCGGCCGCCACCGCCAGGCCTACGAGCCCGCGTCTCATGCCGCCGCGGCCGCGTGGAGCGGGCCGCTCCCGGGCTCGTCCTGCGGGACGTGCTGATCGGCGTGATAGCTCGAGCGCACCAGCGGGCCAGCCGCCACGTGGGCGAAGCCGAGCTCGTAGGCGGCGGCCTCGAGGGCGGCGAACTCGTCGGGGTGCCAGTAGCGGACCACCGGAAGGTGGTGCTCGGTCGGCCGGAGGTACTGGCCGACGGTCAGCACCTCGACGTGGTGGGCGCGCAGCTGCTCGAACGCGTCGACCATCTCGGCGAAGCTCTCGCCGAGACCGACCATCAGCCCCGACTTCGTCCGCACCCGTGAGCCGCCGAGCTCCTTGGCGGTCCGCAGGACGCGGAGGGAGCGGCGCCACGTCGAGCCGCGACGGGCCACCGGGTAGAGCCGTGGCACGACCTCGACGTTGTGGTTGAACACGTCGGGCCGCTCGGCGAGGACGCGGGCGAGCGGCATCTCCTCGCCGCGGAAGTCCGGGGTGAGGACCTCGACCTTCGTCCGCGGCGCCGCGCGGCGGATCTGGCGGATGACCGCGGCGAAGGCGTGCGATCCGAGGTCGGGCAGGTCGTCGCGGTCGACGCTCGTGATGACGGCGTGGCGGAGGCCCAGCTTCGCCACGCTGCGGGCCACCCGGGCCGGCTCGAGCGGGTCGAACCAGGTCGGCTTGCCCGTCTTGACGTGGCAGAAGCCGCAGCGGCGGGTGCAGGTGTCACCGAGGATCATGAACGTGGCGGTGCCCCGTTGCCAGCACTCGCCGATGTTCGGGCAGGCCGCCTCGCGGCAGACCGTGTGGAGGTCCTCGGCCTCGATCAGCCGTGACAGCTCCCGGTAGCGGGAGCCGCCGGGCGCCGGCACCTTGAACCACGGCGGCTTGCGGGCGCGATGCGGCTGGACGTCCGGGCCGAGGACGGTGAGGACGTCGGCGACGCCGCCGGGATTGGCACGCGATCGGGTGGCCACTGCCCTTGATTGTGCCAATCGCGTGACATTGCTTGGCAATCACCCCGCCCGCTGGAACGCTCCGGCCATGCCGCCGCCCTCGCCCGGCCCCCTGCGGACGGCGGGACACTATGTCCCGTCGTCTGACCATGGCCAGCGGGAGGCGGGGGTGCGGGCGCTCGCCGAAGCGCACGGCGGGCCATTCGGGCTGTTCGAGATCCGGCGCCTCGGGATCTCCGGTGAGGTGGCTCGCAAGCGGGTTCAGCGAGGCCGGTGGTTTCGGATCCACCCCGCTGTCTACAGCCTCGTGCCGCGGCCACTGCTCACTCCCCAGGGTCATCGCGCAGCGGCTGTCCTGGCCTGCGGCCCGGACGCCTTTCTCTGTTGCCGCGCGGCGGCGGCCCAACGCGGCGTGCGCCCGGACAACCGCACCCGGATCGACGTCGGCGTTCCCCGCCGGTCGGCCGCCCACCGCCCCGGCATCCACATCCACCGCCTGTCCGACATCCACCCCGACGAGATCGAGCTCACCGCCGGCATCCCCTGCACCACGCTCGCCCGCACGATGCTCGACCTCGCTGCCGTGCTGCCCGTCCGCCCCGTCGAGCGGGCGTTGAACGAGGCCGAGGTGCAGGGGATCTTCGACCTCCGCGCGCTGGAGGAGCAGCTCGACCGCCACCGGGGCCACCGAGGCGCGGCGACGCTCCGCGACGCACTGGACAAGATCGCCGGCGGATCCACCGTGACCTTCTCGTGGTTCGAGGAGCAGATGATGCAGGTCGTGGATGCGGCCGGCCTCCCGCGCCCGCGGGTCAACCGGTACATCGATCCGGGCGACGGCGGCCTCCCGGTCCGCGCCGACTTCCACTGGCCCCGGCACCGCCTGGTCGTCGAGACCGACGGCTGGCAGTTCCACCGCACGCGCGCGGCGTTCGAGTCCAATCGGCGAGGCGATCAGCGACTCGCGCTGCTGGACATCCGGGTCCTGCGCTTCACCGATCGCCAGTTCGAGCACGAGCGCCCGCGCGTGACGCGGACGCTCAGCGCGCTGCTGCCAGCGGTCGCGTCGCCGCCCGCAGCCGCGGCAGGCTGACCAGCCGCTGCCGGGCCCCGAGCTCGCGAGCCACCGCGTACGCCGCTCGCTTGCGGAAGCACGGCACGCGTCCGGCGCCGCCCCCCGTCTCTCGGATCAGCGAGGTCATCTGGACCCCCTCCAGGCCGCACGGGACGATGTAGCCGAACGGCTGGAGGTCGTTCTCCACGTTGACCGCGAACCCGTGACTCGTCACGCCATGCTGGACGTGGACGCCGATCGAGGCGATCTTCCGCTCGCCGATCCACACGCCGGTGAAGTCGGCTCCCTCGTCCTCCCGCGTCCGGGCTGCCACGCCCTCCTCGCCCAGGGCGTCTACCAGCGCCCGCTCCAGCCGCCGCACGTACCTCACCACATCGGTCACGGCGACGATCGGATAGCCGACGAGCTGTCCCGGGCCGTGGTAGGTGACCTTGCCCCCGCGGTCGGTCTGCACGACGTCGATGCCCTGCATGCGGTACCAGTCCTCGCCCATCGGCAGCTCGCCGGGCGCCGAGCGCCGGCCCCACGTGTACACCGGGGGGTGCTGGAGGGTCAGCAGCACGTCGGGCACCCGCTCCGCCTGCCGCGCCGCGCGCACCTCCGCCTGGAGCGCCAGCGCCTCCGTGTAGTCGACCATGCCGAGGTGGCAGACCCACAGCTCCATCCTCCGGATGGTACGGGGGCGCATCATGTGTCCATGGGTGAGCGGTACACCCGCTGGCGGTGGCGGCGGCGCGGCGCCTGGCTGTGGCCGGCGTTCACCATCGCGGTCGTCCTCGACGGCCTGATCGGCCACCTGCTGCCTCCGGCCGGCGAGAGCCAGCACGCGATCGGCGCGGCGCTGCTCGGTGCGTTCTTCGGCCTCGTGGCGGTCATCCTGCTCAGCTGGCCGCTCGGCGCTCTCGTCCGGCGGCGCCGGCCCGACATGCCGCGGGTGATAGCGCGGGACTACGGGGGCGTGCTGGCTATCGCCACCGTCACCTGCGGGCTGCTGGCGGCCGGGTTGGTCCACCGCCACGTGATCGAAGCCCACGCGCGGGCGCGGCGCGACGCGATCGTCCAAGCCCAGGCGTTCATCGGTGACCGGGCGCCGGAGCCGTTCCGTCACGACCTGGCCACGCTCGACGTGTACGCGATCACGCCCGGCCGCATGTACCGCATCTGCGTTCCGGACCCGGGCCGGTTGCGGGCCTACTGCGTGATCGTCGACTCGCGACGGCCGTTCGGTCAGGCGGTGAGCTTCGCCGGCTACGAGCCGAACTCCGTCTTCGCCCAGGGCGCCGAGTAGCCGGCGCTCAGGCCGGACGGAGTGGCCGGTCCGCGCCACAGGCCGGCCCGGCGCGGCCGGGCGGCGCCTCAAGCTCGACCGTCTCCAGCGGCAGGCAGGCGTGGCAGAAGCCTTCGCCGAACGGCGTCAGGCGGATGCTCCGCCGGTCGCTCTTCGCCCGCGCCGTGCGCTTGATCGCACCGAGCACCGCCGGCTGGGCCTCGAGCACCTGGTAGGCGCCCGGGTCCTCCAGTGCTCCGGCCCCGGTGCGGACGAGGCCGAGGCGGACCAGGTTGTCGAGGTAGGCGGGGACCCGGTCGTGGTGGCGCAGTCCTCCCTGCGGGCCGAGCATCGTCAGCCCCTGGGCGACGAGCTGCGAGCCGACGCCGATCAGGTTCGCCGCTCGCACGTCGACCGCGGGCTGGGGCCCCTCGAGGACGAGCAGCCGCAGGATGCGGGCCTCATCGGGGGCCAGCTCGCCCAGGATGCGCGAGAACGCCGGGTGCAGCTCGTCGTCGGCGTCGACGTCGGCTGCCGCGCGCAGCAGATCGGCGCCCTGCTCGCGCAGCGACGGGGCGTGGCCGTTGCGGGCGCCGCGCCGGGAGAACGTCCCCGGCGGCGGGGCGATCTGCCGCACCTGACCCTCGAGGTCGGCGATCCCGAGAAACTCCCGCGCGTATCCCCGCGCCCCGGCGGAGAACTCCTCAGCCAGCTCGGCTGCGGCGCCCGGGTCGAGCGCCACCTGCGCCAGGCGCGTACCGACCTTGAGCGATACGGCGAGGCCCCACCACGCCGTCTTCACCCACGCGTCGGCCGCGGCGCGGGCCAGCTCCGGCAGCGCCTCGGCGATCGCCAGCTCCTGCGATGTGCGGCGTTCGTCGTCGGGCCCCATGGTGCTCACAACACCACTCCGAACACGACGCCGTGCAGGACGCCGCCCGCAAAGCCGAGTACCGCCCCGTGGAGCAGCAGCAGCCACTCGTCCTCCCGGGTCGCTGTCCGCAGCATCTCCGCGAAGTCCTCCGGCGCCATCGCTCGCATCCGCTCCGCGATCAGCTTACGCATGGTGGCGCTCTGGCCCGCGCTGAACTCGGGATCGGCCAGCGGGCTCATCATCGTGTCGATCGGCTCGGTGGCCAGCGCCTGGCGAATCGACTCGTACCCGGCGCCGCCGAGCGCCACGCGCAGCGCCGGCCTGACCGGGCCGACCGCCCCATCGATCACCGGGCGCATCGAGGACTCGATCAGCGCGCGCGTGCGATCGGACTGCGGACCGTCGAGCAGCTCGCCGCCGAAGTTCGCCACGGTGATGATCTCATCGGCCACGATCCGGGCGTAGACGTCGGCCACCTCCGGCTGGCGCCGGACGAACAGGCCCTGGAAGCGCACCGGTCCGTAGCGACGGGGGCGTGCTGGCTCGTAGATCATCCACAGGGCGAGCCAGTTCGTGACGTAGCCGACGCCCACGCCGAGGATCGGCAGGATCCACCACGCGGTGAGGAAGTGGGTGAGCGCCGCCACCGGGATCCCGAGTCCGAAGCCGAACGCGAACCCGAAGTTCTGGATGAAGCGCAGCTCGCGACGACCCATGTCCAGGAACACCCGGTTGGCCAGCTCGGGGTCGGCCTCGAAGCGCCGGATGACCATCAGCTTGACGTCGACGAGCTGCTCGATGTGCTCAGCGATCCGGCTGGTGAGCAGCCGCACGATCTCCGGCAGCTGGGTCTCCACGCGGCCGTACACCAGCTCCCGGATCGGGCGCGGCAGCTCGCGCCACAGCCGGGGCTGCTCGCGCTCCATCACCCGGTCGACGATCGGCCGGATCTCCGTCTGCATCGTCTCGGCGATGTGCGTGGCGATGCGCGCCGGATCGAGCTGGGCGAAGAACTCCCGCGGCGTCCCGAGCTTGGCGATCCCGACGTCGACGGCCAGCGACCCCATCTTCGCCGCCCGGGAGGGGACGATGCCCTGCCAGCCGATCCCGCCGACCATGATCCCGGGGATCTGCTGGAGCCGGTAGGGGAGCGCATGGGCCGTCCGGCGCAGCCAGCGAGCGCGCCACCCCCGGAAGTGGACGGGGTAGAAGAGCATGAGCACCCCGGTCCAGTTCGTCACGTACCCGATCGCCCCGGTGAAGAACGGGACCGCGATCAGGGCGAGCGTGCTGTGGCTCACGGCAAGGGGTAGCCTCTCACGCCGTGAGCCTGACGGCGGTCATCACCGGCGCCTCGAGCGGCATCGGGGAGGCGACTGCCCGGGACATCGCCCGGCGGGTGCCCGATGCGTCGCTGCTGCTCGTCGCCCGCCGCGGTGAGCAGCTCGAGCGGCTGGCCGCCGAGCTGCCGTGCCGGGCGATCGGGCTCGCGGTCGACCTGACGGAGGATGACGCGCCCACGCGCGTGCGGGAGGCGGTGGAGCGCGAGCTCGGGGGGCGGCTCCATCTGCTCGTGAACAACGCCGGCGCGGCGTGGCGGGGGACGTTCGGCGATACCGGTTGGGCGAACGTCGAGCGGCACATGCGTTTGAACTTCGAGGCCCCGGTCCGCCTGATCGAGGCGCTGCTGCCGATCCTGCGCGCCACCGCGCAGGACGAGGGGCCCGGCGGCCAGCACGTGTCGATCGTCAACGTGGCCAGCACGGCCGGCCGCGTCTCCCGGCCGAAGTCGGGCGCCTACTCGGCGAGCAAGTTCGCCCTCGCCGGCTGGAGCGATGCTCTGCACGGCGAGGAGCGCGAGCACGGGATCCACGTCGGCATCGTCCTGCCCGGGTTCGTCAAGACCGAGGGCTTCCCGGCCGCCGAGCTCACCGGCAAGGCGAGCACCCGCTGGCTCGTGTCCGAGCCCGACGTCGTGGCGCGGGCGATCTGGGAGGCGGGTCCGGGGGGCAAGGCGGAGCGCTACGTGCCCCGGCACTACTACCTGCCGGCCATGCTGCGGATCCTCGTGCCCGGCCTCATCCGCCGGGCCACGGCGGGCGGCGCGCTCACCACCGCCACCCGCGCGGGCGATTGAGCTGCACAGGCGGAGTCCCGGCCACGTGATCGGAGAACCTCGCCGCGTCGCCGTGCTCGGCGGGATCCGCATCCCGTTCGCGCGCCAGGACGGCCCCTACGCCCAGGCGTCCAACCAGGACATGCTGACCTTCACGCTCGATGCGCTGGCCTCGAAGTGCTCGCTCGAGGGCGAGACCCTCGGCGAGGTGGCGGCGGGCGCGGTCCTGAAGCACAGCCGGGACTTCAACCTGACCCGCGAGTGCGTGCTGGGATCGAAGCTCGCGCCCCAGACGCCCGCCTACGACGTCCAGCAGGCGTGCGGCACGGGGCTGGAGACGACGATCCACGTGGCGAACAAGATCGCCCTCGGCCAGATCGACTGCGGGGTCGCGGGCGGGGTCGACACCACCTCCGACGCGCCGATCGCCGTCGGGGAGGACCTCCGCCAGCTCCTGCTCGAGCTCAACCGGGCGAAGTCGACCCAGGCCCGGCTGCGGCTACTGGCTCGCTTCCGTCCGCAGCAGCTGATGCCGCTCATCCCCCGCAACTCCGAACCCCGCACCGGGCTGTCGATGGGTGAGCACACGGCGAGCATGGCCCGCGACTGGGGGATCGGCCGGAGCGAGCAGGACGAGCTCGCCGCCGGTAGCCACCACAAGCTCGCCGCCGCGTACGACAGCGGGTTCGAGGACGACCTGGTGACGCCGTACCTCGGCCTCGAGCGCGACCAGAACCTCCGTCCGGACTCCGATGTCGAGAAGCTGGCCAAGTTGAGGCCGGCGTTCGGGGGCCCGGACGGCACGATGACCGCCGGCAACTCGACCCCGCTGTCGGACGGCGCCTCGGCGGTGCTGCTGGCCGGCGAGGAGTGGGCGACCGCGCATGGCATTCCGGTGCAGGCGTACTTCGTCGACGCCCAGACCGCCGCGGTCGACCACGTCCACGCGCGCGAGGGACTGCTGATGGCTCCGGCCTACGCGGTGCCGGCGCTGCTCGACCGCAACGGGCTCACCCTCCAGGACTTCGACTTCTACGAGATCCACGAGGCGTTTGCCGCGCAGGTCCTGAGCACGTTGCGAGCGTGGGAGGACCCGGTGTTCTGCCGCGAGCGCCTGGGGCGCGAGGCGCCGCTCGGGGCGATCGACCGCGGGCGGCTGAACGTCCGCGGCGGCTCGCTCGGTGCCGGACATCCGTTCGGCGCCACCGGCGGGCGGATCGTCGCCAACCTGGCCAAACAGCTGGCGCAGGCCGGATCCGGCCGGGGGCTCATCTCGGTCTGCGCCGCCGGCGGGCTCGGCGTCACCGCGATCATGGAGGCCGCATAGGACATGTCCGACCGCTATGCCCAGATCATCCGCAGTCCGGTCGGGCGGATCGTCGCCGGGCAGGTCGGCCTGCCCCAGCCCGTCGAGCTCCAGCGCTACGAGCCGGGCCGGCCGGTGATCGACGGCCCGGTCCTGGTCGGCGCGGCGTCGCAGGGCGCCCGTCTGGGCCCGGCGGTGGCCCGCGTGCTGGCCGAGATCGGCGCCGAGGTGTTCACCCCGATGCACGATGACCTGCGCCACGCGGCTGCGTCGGCCGGCATCGACGCGAAGGTCTGGAACCCCGACACCGCCCCGGCCGAGCAGCGCTTCAAGGCGCTCGTGCTCGACGCCAGCGCCATCGGGTCCACGACCGAGCTGCACGACGCCTGGGCCTTCTTGCAGCCGACGATCCGCCGGGTGCGGAGCTCCGGCCGGGTGATCGTGCTCGGCACCCCGCCGGAGGCGGCGGGCGGTGCCCGGGCGGCCACGGCTCAGCGGGCGCTCGAGGGGCTGGCGCGCTCGATCGGCAAGGAGGTGCGGCGAGGGGCGACCGCGCAGTTCGTGTACGTCACCCCCGGGGCCGAGGTGGCGCTGGGCTCGACGCTGCGCTTCCTGCTCTCGCCGCGCTCCGCCTACGTCTCCGGCCAGGTGATCCGCGTCTCCGAGCCGGTGGCCGAGATCCCGGGGACCGACTGGGAGCACCCGCTGGCTGGACAGACGGCGCTCGTCACCGGCGCCTCGCGCGGCATCGGTCTCGCCATCGCCGAGACCCTGGCCCGGGACGGTGCGGAGGTCGTCGGACTCGACGTGCCCGCGCAGGCCGAGGCGCTCGACGCCCTCGTCGGACGGATCGGCGGCACGGCGCTGACCCTCGACATCACGCAGGACGGCGCGCCGGAGCGGATCGCCGGCGAGCTGACCGACCGGCACGGTGGCGTCGACGTCGTCGTGCACAACGCCGGCGTGACCCGGGACAAGACGCTCGGAAGGATGTCGGCCGAGCTGTGGGACACCGTCCTCGGGATCAACCTGATCAGTCAGGAGCGGATCGACGACGCCCTGCTGGACCGAGCGGCGATCCACCCCGGTGGGCGGATCGTCACCGTCTCCTCGATCAGCGGCATCGCCGGCAACGCCGGCCAGGCGAACTACGCCACCTCGAAGGCGGGCGTGATCGGCATGGTCCAGTCGCTGGCGCCCGAGCTGCGCGAGCGCGGGCTCACGATCAACGCGGTGGCGCCGGGCTTCATCGAGACGCAGATGACGGCGGTGATGCCGATCGGCACCCGCGAGGCCGGGCGGCGGATGAACAGCATGGCGCAGGGCGGTCTGCCCGTCGACGTGGCCGAGACGATCGCCTGGTTCGCCAGCCCGGCGTCGCTCGGCGTCACCGGCAACGTCGTGCGGGTGTGCGGGCAGAGCCTGTTGGGAGCCTGAGCCATGGCCGAGCGCACGCTCACCGGCTCCCCGGACATGCGACTCCTGTTCGCCCGGGCCGGCGCGGGAGCGATCCCCGGTGCGTCGCGGTTGCCGTTCGTCGGCGGTCGCGGGGCGGCGCTGCCGGATCTCGTCCTGACGCTCGAGGACATCGCGGTCACCCGGGATCGTCTCGCCGCCTACGACCGGGTCTGTGGCTTCGACGTCTCCGATGAGCTGCCGGCCACCTATCCGCACCTGCTCGCCTTCCCGCTCCAGCTCGCGCTGATGACCGACGACGGCTTTCCGTTCGGCGCGATCGGGCTCGTCCACATCACCAACCGGATCGTCCAGCACCGTCCGCTCGGCGCGAGCGAGCAGCTCGATCTGCGCGTGTGGGCGAGCGACCTGGAGCCGCACCCGCGAGGGCAGCAGTTCTCGCTGCGCAGCGAGGTGCGGGTGCACGGTGAGCTCGTGTGGGAGGAGGTGTCGACGAACCTCCAGCGGGGTGGCGGGGCGACCGGCGGGGACCCGGCTGGGGCCGACCCGATCCCGAGCTCCGAGGGACTCGACGGCGGGGCGATCTGGGCGCTGCCCGGAGACCTCGGACGGCGGTACGCCGCGGTGTCCGGTGATTTCAACCCGATCCACGTCCACCCGCTGAGCGCGCGGCTGTTCGGCTTCCCCCGCGCGATCGCCCACGGCATGTGGACGCAGGCCCGCTGCCTGGCCGCCCTGGCGCCCCGGCTGCCCGGCGCGTTCACGGTCGAGTGCGCCTTTCGCAAGCCGATCCTGCTGCCCGGGACGGTCGAGTTCGCCTCCGGCGGCGCCGGCGCCGGGATCCTGTTCGGCGTGCGGGACGCGCGGCGTGGCACGCCGCACCTCGACGGGCGGATCAGCTTCTAATCCGGGTCGGGCTCGGTGGCGAGCGCGTCGAACGTCTGTCGCATGCGCTCGAGAACGCGCACTGCGGTCTGGAGCTCGTCATCGGAGAAGTCGGCGAACGCGGCGCGCCACCGGGGCTCGAACTGCTTGCGCCGCTGGTCGACCAGCTCCCGGCCGTGCGCCGTCAGCGACACGAGCACGATGCGCCGGTCGCGCTCGGATCGCCGGCGGGCGACGAGATCGTGCGCCTCCAGCTCTTCGAGCAGTTCGGTGGCGCTCGCCGGGGTGACGTCGGCCAGCGCGGCGAGCTCGGAGGAGGAGAGCTCCTCGGCCTGGGTCAGGCTGAACAGGAGCGAGTACTGGGCATCGCGCAGCTCGTCGGGGTGACGCCGCTCCCGGGCCCGCAGCCGCCGCACCGCGGCGAGGGTCGCCTTGAACGCCGGGCCGAGCTCGGTGACCGGCTCCGCGCCGACCGCGCTCACACCGGCACCGCCTCTGCCTCCGGGGGAACGGCCACGGCCGCGGCTCCGCGCGCCCGGCGCTCGGCGATCATGAGGATGACGGCCGGGCCGATGCCGGCGAAGGTGAGGATGGCGGAGGCCCAGAACGCGGTGCCGAACGCCGACGCGCTGCCGGCCAGCGTGTGCACGCCGACCGAGGCGCGCTGGAGGACGACCGCGAGCACGGCGGTGCCGATGGACCCCCCGACTCGCTGGAGCACGTTCAGCTGCGGGGTGGCGTGGGCCAGCTCGCTGCGATCGAGGGCCGCGAACGCGGCGGTCATCGCCGGCATGAAGCCGAAGCCGATGCCGACGCCCCGCACCACCATCGCGACCGAGAGCCAGACGATCGACGTGTGCGCGCCGATCAGCCCGAACGGGATGGTGGTCACGCCGACGATGGCGATCCCGATGAGCGCCAGTGGGCCGCCGCCGTGGCGGTCGGTGAGCCGTCCGGCGATCGGCATCGCCAGTGCCGCGCCGAGCCCCTGCGGCGCCGTCAGCAGCCCGGTGTCGACCACCGACTGGTGACGGATCTGCTGCCAGTAGAGCGGCAGCAGGATCATCCCGCCGAACAGCGCCGCGGCCAGGAAGAACATCGCCGCCGACGCCGAGGAGAACGTGGGGCGGCTGTACAGGCGGAGGTTCAGCAGCGGGAAGCGCGCCCGCAACGCGTGCCGTGCGAAGATGACGATCAGCCCGATGCCGATGAACGCCGGGACGATCACCTTGATCGAGCTGAAGCTGCCGGTCGATCCGACCTCGGCCAGCCCGTAGGTGATCAGCGGGAGCCCGAGCGCCATCAGGGCCAGCCCCCGGATGTCGAGCGGGTCCGCCGGTCGTCGCTCGACCCGTGGCAGCATGCGTAGGGCGAGCACGAACGCCACGATGCCGACCGGGACGTTGACGTAGAAGATCCATCGCCACGAGGCGTGGTCGAGGATGAGGCCGCCGAGCGCCGGACCGAGGATCGGTGCCAGCATCATCGGCGCCGCCACGACGCTCATCACCCGCCCCATGCGTTCGGGGCCCGCCGCCTCGGCCATCATGAGCTGGACGACCGGCATGATCATGCCGCCGCCAACGCCCTGCAGGACCCGGAACAGGATGAGCTCGGTGCTCGAGGTGGCCAGGCCGCAGAGCGCCGAGCCCGCGGTGAACAGCACGAGGGAGACGAGGTAGATCTGCTTGGCGCCGAATCGGCGGGCCGCCCATCCGCTCACCGGGATCACGGCGGCCAGCGAAAGCATGTAGCCGGTCGACACCCACTGGATCTGGCTGATCTGGGCGTGTAGGTCACGCCCGAGCGTGTCCAGCGCGACGTTGACGATCGTCGTGTCGAGGATCGACATCATCGATCCGAGGATCACCACGGCGCTGACGCGCCAGACGTCGGCTTCGATGCGGTCGTTCACCAGAATCAGTCTCCTTCGGGTCCGAATCTTTCGGTTCCTAACTATAGCGCGGCATGCTCCGATCACAACTTCCTCACCGTCCCGCCGGGCCCCGGTCTACACTGGGCCTCGTACCGGCCGGGGTGAGCCCGGTAAATAGTGCCCGCGTCCGTAGTTGTTGCCCGTTTCGAGCACCTCCCGCGTTTCGCAGCACACAACACTCCCGGGAGGGATCTCATGCCAACAGGCACCGTCAAGTGGTTCAGCGACGAGAAGGGCTACGGGTTCATCACGCCCGACGATCAGGGCAAGGACCTGTTCGTCCACTTCTCGGCGATCACCGGCAGCGGCTTCCGCACGCTCGCCGAGGGCGCCAAGGTCTCCTACGAGCCCGAGCAGGGCCCGAAGGGGCCGAACGCCGCGAACGTCCAGATTCTCTAGGTCGCGCGGACTGCAGTCAATCCGTGACGCGGCCCGCCACCGAGCGGGCCGCTCCACTTAACAGGCCGACCTCTACTCTCATTCCGACATGACCGCCTTTGCCGATCTCGGTCTGGCGCCGGACCTCCTCGCCGCTCTTCGGGAGGTCGGCTACGAGTCGCCGAGCCCGATCCAGGAGCAGACGATCCCGCTCCTGCTCGAGGGTCGCGACGTCATCGGCCAGGCCCAGACCGGCTCGGGCAAGACCGCGGCGTTCGGCCTGCCCATGCTCCAATACGTCGATCCGGGTGACGACGACATCCAGGGCCTGGTGCTCACCCCGACGCGCGAGCTCTGCATCCAGGTCACCCAGGCCCTGCGGGCATACGGGAAGCCGAAGGGCGTCGACGTTGTGGCGGTGTTCGGTGGGGCGCCGATCCGCACCCAGCAGGCCCAGCTCCGGGCCGGCGGCCACATCGTCGTCGGCACGGTCGGCCGGGTCAAGGACCTCATCTCGCGCCACTCGATCCTGCTCACCGCGTGCCGCTTCGTCGTCCTCGACGAGGCGGATGAGATGCTCGACCTCGGCTTCCTGGAGGACGTCGAGAAGATCCTCGCCCTGACGCCCTCCAGTCGCCAGACGGCCCTGTTCAGCGCGACGATGCCCTCGGAGATCCGGCGCCTGGCCGATCAGTACCTGTACGACCCGGTGACCGTCCGGGTCAAGACGGCGACGCTCACCGTCGACACGGTCGAGCAGTTCTCCCTCCAGGTCCGGCCGCCGGACAAGGCCGACCGCCTCGTCGAGGTCCTCGCGTCCGAGCGGCCGAGCCAGGCGATCGTGTTCGTGCGCACGAAGATCCGCTGCGACCAGCTCTACCGCACCCTGCGCGACCGGGGGATGAACGTCAAGGCCCTCCACGGCGACATGAGCCAGGGGTCGCGGGATGGGGTGATGATCTCGTTCAAGGACGGCCGGCTGCCGGTGCTGGTCGCCACCGATGTCGCCTCGCGCGGCCTCGACATCACCGGTGTCTCGCACGTCATCAACTTCGACGTCCCCACCTCTCCCGACATCTACGTCCACCGCATCGGCCGCACCGGGCGGGTCGGGCGCTCAGGGCGGGCCATCACCTTCTTCGAATCGCGCCAGGCGCGCGACATCGAGGCGATCGAGCGCCACGCCGGCGTCAAGCTCGCCCCGTGGGTGGAGAACGCCCATGTCGCTCCGATGCCGATCACCCCCAAGCCGCGCCGCCATTCCAAGCCCCACGCGCCGGCGAACGGCGATCTGGTCAAGCTGATCATCGGCGCTGGTCGCGCGGACGGGCTCGAGCCCTCGGACGTCATCCACGCGGTCACGACCGCCGCGGGCCTGGACGGCGAGGCGGTGCACAACGTCCGCGTGCTCGAGCAGTTCACCCTGCTCGAGGTGCCGGCGCTCGACGCCGAGCGGGTGATCGAGCGGGCCGGAGAGGCTCGGGTGAACGGCCGGGGGCTGACGATCGAGGCAGCGCGGGTAGGCTGACCGGCATGTCCTCTGCGCACATGCACACCAGCCACGGCACGATCGCGCTCGAGCTGTTCGACGCGGACGCCCCGAAGACCGTGGAGAACTTCCGCCGGCTCGCCGGCGAGGGTTTCTACGACGGCATCGTCTTCCACCGGGTGATCCCGGATTTCATGATCCAGGGCGGCTGTCCGGAGGGCACCGGCACAGGTGGTCCCGGGTACACGTTCGAGGACGAGATCAATCAGCGCAAGATCGTCCGTGGGGCTCTGGCGATGGCCAATGCCGGGCCGAACACGAACGGCTCCCAGTTCTTCATCGTCACCACTGACGCCGCACCCTGGCTGGACGGGAAGCACACGGTGTTCGGCCGGGTGAGCGACGGGATGGAGGCCGTCGATGCGATCGAGGCCTCGCCGACCGGTGCCCGCGACCGCCCGCTCGAGCCGGCGGTGATCGAGTCCATCGAGCTCGATCCGGCGCGGTAGCCTTCGTCCTCTACGAGCCGCCCCTCGGGCGCGAGCGAAGGAGAGGACGATGGCCACTGTCGAGCAGCAGCCCGTGACCCCGACCAACGGCGCGGAAGCCTCCGGGATCCCGGTGGAGAATCCCGCCACCGGCGAGACGATCGCCACCGTCCCGCTCACCGAACCGACCGCCCTGGCCGAGATGGCGGCCCGCGGCCGCGCCGCGCAGCCCGCCTGGGACGCGCTCGGCTTCGCCGCACGCGGGCGGATCATGCGGCGGGCGCAGAAGTGGATGCTCGACAACGCCGACCGGGTGCTGCGGACGGTGGTGAGCGAGACCGGCAAGACGTTCGAGGATGCGCAGATCGCCGACCTCGGCTACACGGTGAGCGCGCTCGGCTTCTGGGCCAAGGAGGCACCGAAGTACCTGGCGGACGAGCGGGTGCCGTCGTGGAACAACCCCCTGGCGGCCGGGAAGAAGCTCGTCATCCGCTACGCGCCGGTGGGCCTCGTCGGCGTAATCGGACCGTGGAACTATCCGATCGCCAACTCGTTCGGTGACTGCATCCCGGCGCTCATGGCGGGCAACAGCGTCGTCCTGAAGCCGAGCGAGGTCACGCCCCTGTCGAGTCTGATGATGGCCGAGGGGATGCGGGAATGCGGGTTGCCGCCGGACGTCTTCCAGGTCGCCACCGGCGACGGCTCGACCGGCGCCGGGCTCATCGCCCAGGTCGACTGCGTCATGTTCACCGGCTCGAGCCGGACCGGCCAAGCGGTGATGAAGGCGGCGGCCGACGCGCTCATCCCGTGCTACCTCGAGCTGGGCGGCAAGGACCCGATGATCGTCTGCGCCGACGCCGACATCGAGCGGGCGGCGAACGCTGCGGCGTTCTATTCGATGAACAACGGCGGCCAGGTGTGCATCTCGGTCGAGCGGGCGTACGTCGAGGCGCCGGTGTACGACGAGTTCGTCCGCCGGGTCACCGACAACGTGCGCGGGCTGCGCCAGGGTGCACCGCGGGCCGAGGGCGTGGTGGACGTCGGCGCGGTGACCTTCCCGCCGCAGATCGAGATCGTCGACGAGCACGTCCGAGACGCCATCGGCCGGGGTGCGCGTGCGCTCACCGGCGGCCACCGCCGGCCCGGCGCGGGTCGGTTCTACGAGCCGACCGTACTCGTCGATGTCGACCACTCGATGCGCTGCATGCGCGAGGAGACGTTCGGTCCCACCCTGCCGATCATGCGGATCGGCAGTCCCGAGGAGGGGGTGCGGTTGGCCAACGACTCGGAGTACGGGCTCCAGGCCAGCGTGTGGACGGGCGACACCGACCGCGGAGAGCAGCTGGCGCGTCAGATCCAGGCCGGGGTGGTGTGCGTCAACGACGCCCAGGTCAACTACACGGCGCTCAACCTCCCGATGGGCGGCTGGAAGGCCTCTGGGCTCGGCACCCGCCACGGGGCGATGGGCATCCGCAAGTACACCAAGGTCCAGTCGCTGCTCGTCACCCGCCGCGCGCTGAAGCGCGAGCCGTTCATGTTCCCCTACCGCGCCCGGCAGACCCGCCTGCTGCGGCGGATGTTCCGCCTGCTGTACGGGCGAGGCCGGCGGGACTAGGCGCCGCTGCTCGGTCTGGCGCTCGCCCTCGGCGCCTCGGCGTGTTGGGGGCTGGCGGACTTCGGTGGCGGCGTCCAGTCCCGCCGCGTGCCGGTGGCCTGGGTGGTGCTGCTCAGCCAGGCCTGCGGCCTGGCCGCGGTCGTGCTCCTGCTCGCGCTGCGGGGCGCCGGCCCGCCATCCCTGCACCGGCTGTGGCCGGCCCTCGGTGCCGGGGCGGTCGGCCTGGTCGGCCTCGGCGCCTTCTACCGCGCCTTGGCGGTGGGGACGATGAGCATCGTCGCGCCGATCGCGGCCTCCGGCATGGCCCTGCCGGTCCTCGTCGGGCTGGCCGGCGGCGAGCATCCGGGTCCGGTGCGGCTGCTCGGGATGCTCGCCACCGCGGTCGGGGTCGTCCTGGCCAGCCGCGAGCCGGCTCGGCCCGATCGTCCCGCGGCCCGCGCCGCGCGGAGGAGCGTCGGCCTCGCGCTGGTCGCGGCGCTCGGCTTCGGTGTGTTCGCCCTCGGGCTGCGCTCGAGTGCCCGAGCCGACGTCGGCTGGGCGCTGCTGGCCGCGCGGCTCGCCTGCCTGGTGCCGCTGGCCGTCGTCCTCGGCCGCCGCCGTCCCGGCCGGCCGAGTGGCCGGGGCCTCGGCGCGGTGGCGCTCGTCGGGCTGCTCGACGTCTCGGCGAACGGCCTATACGCTCTGGCCACCCGTCATGGCCTGCTCTCCGTCGTGGCCGTCGGCTCCTCGCTGTACCCGCTCGTCACGGTGCTCCTGGCTCGCCGGCTGCTCGGCGAGCGCGTGCGCCGCAGTCAGGAAGCGGGAGTGGTGGCGGCGCTGGCGGGCGTGGCGCTGATCGCCGCCGGCTGATGAGCTACGGCTCGGCGGTCGTGCTCGCCGGCCTGCGGCTCGCGAGTGGCGCGAGTCCAGCTGGGTAAAGGGAGGCCCCGTCCCGCTTCCCCTCCAGGAGCTCCCATGATCAGCCGTATCGACCGTCTTGGCGTCGCAATGCCGCCTCCGTCCGACCCCGACCCGAAGGGCGCCGCCATCGTCCAGGAGCTGATGGGCGGTCGTTTCGGCGAGATGTCGACGTTCATGAACTACACGTTCCAGTCGTTCAACTTCCGCGGGCGCCAGCAGGCCCGCCCGTTCTTCGACCTCATCGCCAACATCGCGGCCGAGGAGTTCGGCCACATCGAGCTTGTGGCCACCGCGATCAACACGATGCTCACCGGCGTCGCCGACCCCAGCGAGCTCGAGCCGCCGGGCGCACCGCTGTCGGCGGTCAAGGGATGGGGGGGCAACCCGCATCACTTCGTGGCCGGCGCCGGCGCACTGCCCCAGGATTCCCGCGGTCTGCCGTGGACCGGCGACAACGTCTTCTCCTCCGGCGACCTGATCGAGGACCTGACCCACAACTACTTCCTGGAGACCGGCGCGCGGAGCGGCAAGCTCCGCGTCTACGAGACGGTCGACCATCCGGCGGCGCGAGCCCTGACCGGCTACCTGCTGGTCCGGGGTGGCGTCCATCAGGTGGCCTACGCGCGGGCGGTCGAGCGGCTGACCGGCGCCGACCTGACCAAGCTGTTCCCCAGCCCGCGGATTCCCACCGACAAGATCCCGGAGTGCCAGCCGCACATCGCCCAGGATCTGCACCGGACGCTGTACCGCTTCTCGACGACCGACTACCTGGAGCTCGCCGCGGTGTTCAACGGCCCGCATCCCGAGACCGGGGAAGAGCTCACGGTCGCGCAGGGCCCGCCGGAGGGAGCGCCGCCCCATGACCTCCCGCCCGAGCCGGCGGTGTTCGCGCCCGACCGCAACCCCGAGGAGGTCGCCGAGATCGCCCGACGACTGCGCGAGGCGGCCGGCCTGTCGAGCGAGCCGAGCGGCAACGTGGCCAGCTCGCCGAACGGGATCGTGGAGAAGGTGGTGGACAAGCTCAGCGGCTGACGCACACCGGGATCCCCAGCGACCGCCAGGCCCCGTCCCCCAGCGTCTCGACCGGCGTCAGCCGGGACTGCAGGGCGCGCAGGGCGGTGGCCGGGTCGCTGCCGTGAACGATTGCCGCCCGCGCCCGGCGCACGAGCTCGATCGAGCTCTCGAGCGCACCAGTGGCCGTTCGGTAGGCGCTTGCCTGCGGGGCCCCCGGCGTCAGGGTGCGCAGACTGGCGAGCTCGCCGCTCAGCACTCCGCTGCCCACCGTGAGGAAGCGCAGCGTGCCCGCCGGGCCCGCCGGGGTGGGAATGCGCCCGGTGCGCCGCGCCGCCGTCTGGCAGATCGCGCTCGCCTGGGTGCGCAGATCGTGCAGCGACAGCGTCGTGCCGCCGCACCCCGAAATCGCCGCGGCGGCCAGCCCGGCGACGATGGCACGCCTCATCTCAGGGAGACGTCGAAGATCGCCTCCAGCTCCTGCACCGTCCGCTCCGGGTCGGTGTGGTGGACGGTGGCCATCCCCAGCTCCGCGGCCGGAGCCAGGTTGAATGGCAGGTCGTCCACGAACACGCACGCCTCCGGGCTCAGGCCGACCTGCTCGGCGCCCATCCGGTACATCTCGGGCGCGGGCTTTCGCATCCCCACATCGCCGGAGATGACGACGCCGTCGAACAGCTCGGCCAGCCGCTCGCGGTCGTAGCGCCGGGTGCCCCACGAGTTCGAGATGAGCCCGGTGCGGATGCCCTGGGCTCGGGCACTGAGCACCGCGGCGAGCATCACCGGCTCCGGGCTCGAGCCGGCGAACAGCCGGTCGATCAGGTGACTGGGGTTGACGTTCAGGATCGTGGCCAGCTGGGACTCGAACTCGGGCTCGGGCAGCCGGCCCTCCTCCAGCGCGATCAGCGCCTCCCGGGCCTGCGGATCGGTGCGAAACCGGCGGCCGAGCTCGCCGGGGTCCAAGCCCTCGGCGCGCGCAGAACGCGGCGAACGAGTCGAACAGGTTCGTGGTCAGCACGCCGCCGTAGTCGACGAGCAGGCCGGTTCTAGAACCCATGCCGCGTGACGTCGAGTGCCCGGCGGGCGAGCTCGACGACCCCCTCGCCGAACGTCTTGAGGTAGGGGTCGTCGGTCGCCCCGGACACCGCTCGCTTGTAGTTGCCCTCCATGAACACGGTGCCCTTCCACAACGCCAGCGCCACGTACCAGTCGAGGTTCTGCACGTCGCGCCCCGAACGCTCCTCGTAGCGGGCGACGAGCTCCTGCCGCGTCGGAAAGCCCTCGAGCGTCGTCACGCTCTGGAGGTTGAACCGCCCGACCGCGTCTCCGGCCTCGATCCAGTGGATCATCATGTAGCCGACGTCGGCCAGCGGATCCCCGATCGTCGCCATCTCCCAGTCGAGGATCGCCCGCAGCTCGGCCGGCGCGGTGTCGGCGAAGATCGTGTTGCCGAGCCGGTAGTCGCCATGGACGATCGTGGCCGGCGGCGACTCCGGGAGGTGGTCGGCCAGCCACCGCCCGACCTGCTCGACCTCCGGTACCTCGCGCGTGCGGTTGTGCTCCCACAGGCCGGTGAACCGTCGCAGCTGGCGCTCCAGGTAGCCGGTCGGCTTGCCGAAGTCCGACAGGCCGACCGCGTCGGGATCCACCGCGTGCAGCTCGACCAGGCCGTCGACCAGCCCATCGGCCGTCCGGGCTCGCTCCGCCGGGGTGTCGAGCGCCGGTGGCATCACTGCGGTGATCACCTCGCCGGCGACGTGCTCCATGACGTAGAACGGGGCGCCGATCAGCCCCGGGTCGTCGCACACCGCGAGCACCCGGGGGGTGCGGACGGCGGTCGGCTCGAGCGCCCGCAGCAGTCGCGCCTCACGCAGGACGTCGTGGGCGCTCGGCGGCAGCGGCCCACGCGGCGGCCGGCGGAGCACGACGCCGGTGGACAGGCTGAACGTGACGTTCGAGTGGCCGTCGCCGATCGGCATCACCTGGAGGTCGTCCGGGGCCTCCAGGCCTGCGGCGGCCAGGAAGCCGAGCAGCGGGTCGAGCACGAGCAGCGGCTGGCGCTGGTTGGCCGCCCCCTCGCTGGTGTGTGCGAACGATGTCGTCGGGGGCGAGCGGGACGGTCATGCGGACGCGGAGCCTACCGTCCTCCGTCCGCCCCTCCGCCTGTCGCCCGCTGGGTCGCCGCCGCCCGCCCCCGCACTAAAACTCGACTTGCGCCCCGCCTTGGGCCCGCGGGGTCGAATCTTGGTGCTGTGACCACCGCTATCCGACTCGCTGCACCGCGCCGCGCCGTGAAGTCGACTTTTGCCCGCGAGGGGTCGCCACAACTACCCTCGAGGGTGAGGATGCCCGAGCTGCCCGAGGTCGAGATCACCGCCCGCCGGATCGGGGCCGCGGTGGCCGGTGCCACGGTCGAGTCGACGCTGGCGCCGGGCATCAACGCGCTGAAGACGTTCGATCCGCCGCTCCACGCCCTCGACGGCCTGGCGATCGACGGCGTCGAGCGCCGGGGGAAGCTGTTCCTCGTCCGGGTGGATGAGCTCGTCGCGCTCATCCACCTCATGTCCGCCGGCCGGCTCCAGCTCTACGACACCCGGGCCTCGCTGCGCGACCGGGCCTCCCGCCTGCTCGTGCGCCTGACCGACGGGCGTGAGCTCCGCCTGCGCGAGTTCGGCACTCGGCAGCGCGCCTGGGTCAAGCTGCTCCGCGCGCCCGACCTCGAGTCCGAGGAGACGCTCGCCGCGCTCGGGCCGGAGGCGTGGCCCGACCCGCCGCCCGATTTCGCCGCGCTGCTCGACCAGCCCCGCCCGCTCCACGGCCTGCTCCGCGACCAGCACGTGATCGCCGGCATCGGCCGATCGTGGGTCGACGAGATCCTCCACGCCGCACAGCTCTCACCGTTCAAGCGGGGCAGCGATCTCGATCCGGACGAGGCGCGCACGCTGCGCACCGCCACGATCGAGACCCTAGAACGCGCGCTCGACCACTACGAGCAGGCGGTCCACCTGCCGATCCCGGACAAGTTGCCGCTCCCCCTGACCGTCCACCGCCACCAGGGCGAGCCGTGCCCGCGCTGCTGCGACCGGCTCGAGGCGGTGTTCTACGAGGACTACGTGATGGGGTACTGCCCGGCCTGCCAGACCGACGGGAAGCTCCTCAAGGACCGTCGCCTGAGCCGGCTCCTGAAATAAGGTTTGCATAATCATGGGTCGGGGCGTAGCGTCGGCACCGTGACGGCTCGCCGAGGGTCCCGGCGTGTGTTGCGCCGGCTGCTCCTGATCTCAGGTGCAGTTTGCGTCGCACTGACGTTGGCCGCTTGCGCGGCCAAGACGACCGGCACCACGAAGGTGACGGACGGGTCGGCCACGCTCCACGCCTCGGGCAGCTGCGACCTGGGCCAGCACTGCACCTGGTACTGGCAGTACTGGCCGGCGAGCGGGCCACGGTCCGCCGCCACCACGACGCCGGTGCAGGGACCGGTCACCGGTCCGGCGAGCTACGGCGACCTGACGACGACCGTCACCGGGCTCGCCCCCGCCACCGCGTACCGCTGGGTGTTCTGCGCCTCACCCAACGACGGCGGGATCTACGCGTGCGCCGGGCCGACCGGCACGTTCGACAGCACGACCGCCGATCCACCGGCGGACTATGCGACCTTCACCACGCTGACCCAACGGACGCTGGCCGAGCGGTCGATATCCGGCGGACGCTGGACGGTGCAGCGCACCGCGAATCCGTCTGCAGCTTCGCTCAGCCGGCTGTCGGGGATCTCCTGTGATCCCGGATCGGGCGGCGCGTCGCCGCCCGCGCTGTGCACCGCCGTCGGCAACTACACCGACAGTGCCGGAACCAGCTACGAGCTCGCCGAGAGCTACGACGGCACGAGCTGGACGCCCCAGTCGCTGCCCAGCCCGGAGAACGGGTCGCTGACCGCCGTCTCCTGCAGCTCGCAGACGCCGCCGGCCTGCACCGCAGTCGGATCCGATACTGACGTCTCCCGCCCCCCGCTGCTGGCCGTGCGGTGGAACGGCACCTCCTGGACCGATCAGGCACTCGCGCCGTCGGGGGGCTTCGCCAGCGTCCTGTTGGGCGTGTCGTGTCCCACGGCCACGATGTGCCTGGCCGTGGGGTCCGAGCTCGCCTCCCCGCACATCGACGAGCCGCTGGCAGAGCTGTGGAACGGAACGGACTGGACCCTCCTGAGCCCGCCGAACCTCGGCGATCAGGACTTCTTCTCTGCCGTGTCCTGCGTGAGCGCGACCGCCTGCACCGCCGTCGGCGGGTCGGCATCGCCGCCGGTGGTGGCGGCGAGCTGGAACGGGAGCACCTGGAGCGCCGAATCGGTCCCCGTGCCGAGCGGAGCGCAGGGCGCCGAGTTCAGCGGCCTGTCATGCACGTCGGCCAGCGCGTGCACAGCCGTCGGCAGTTATTCCCCCAGCAGCGGCCCGGAGCAGACGCTGGCGGAGCGCTGGAACGGGACGGCGTGGGCGATCCAGCCGACGCCGAATCCGGTCGGCGCCACCTTCAGCTCGCTGATCGGGGCGTCGTGCACCTCGGGCACGTCCTGCTCGGCTGTCGGGACCTCAGCCGACTCGAGTGGCACCCGCGCGACGCTGGCGGAGAGCTGGAACGGCACAACCTGGACGATCGTGCCGTCGGCCAGTCCGCTGCGCCGGGTGAACGACGAGCTGCTCGGGGTCTCCTGCCTCGCCGCGCCGGACGTGTGCGAGGCGGTCGGTACGCGCTAGCGCCGGCGGTGAGCAACTCCCGGTGGTCCAGACGCGGTGGGTGGCGGGCGGCAGGCGGGTAGCCTCCGCAACGTGCTCGAGCCCGGCGACGCCGCCCCCGACTTCACCCTGCCCGATCAGACCGGCACCGACGTCAAGCTCTCGGCGTTGCATGGCCAGCCGGTCGTCGTCTACTTCTACCCCAAGGCGGACACCCCGGGCTGCACGACGCAGGCCTGTGGCGTGCGCGACCACGCCGCCGACTATGACGCGGCGGGCGTCACGGTGCTCGGCGTCTCACCCGATCCGGTGGCGAAGATCGCAACGTTCGCGGCCAAGCACAATCTGAGCTTCCCGCTCCTGTCCGACGAGGACCACTCGGTGGCCGAGGCCTACGGCGTGTGGGTGGAGAAGTCGATGTACGGGCGGACGTACATGGGCAACGAGCGCACGACGTTCGTCATCGACCCCGAGGGCACGATTCGGGAGATCCTCCGGCAGGTGAAGCCGGCCGAGCACGACGAGCGCGTACTCGCCGCTCTGTGATGCCCGAGTACCCGTTCGCCGCCGCCGTCGAGGCGGGAGACGTGGAGGGGGCTATCGCCCTGCTCGCGGACGACGTCGTCTTCCGCAGCCCCGTTGTCCACCGTCCCTACCAGGGCCGTGGGCCGGTCGGGACCCTGCTGCGCGCGGTGTTCGAGGTGTTCGAGGACTTCCGCTACGTCCGCACGATCGGTGACGCGCGGGACCATGCGCTCGTCTTCCGCACGCGGGTCGGAGACCGGGAGATCGAGGGCTGCGACTTCCTGACGCTCGGCGAGGACGGTCTGATCCGCGAGTTCGCGGTCATGGTCCGCCCGCTGTCCGGTGCCCTCGCGCTCGCCGAGGCGATGCGCGCGAAGCTCGTCGCGGCCGAGAGCTGAGCGCTACTGGAGACCCTCGCGCGCTTCGCGCACGAGGGTGACGGCCTCGGGGAACACCCGCGCCATCACCGTGCGCAGCTGGTCGGCCTGCTGCTCGGTGGTGCCCTGGATGTTCGCCCGGTTCATCGCCGCCACGGTCAGATCGACGGCGAGCTTGATGGCGTTGTCGGCCCAGGCCAGGCGCTGGGCGCCCTGCATCTGCTCGGCGAACTCCCCGAGTCGTCGCTGCAGATCCTCCGGATCACCGAACGGGAACCCGAATCCGCCGCTGCCTTCCATGCCGTCAATCGTACTCCGCCGGCTCGACCCGCCGGGCGAGCACCGCGATCGTGCCCCCCCGTCCGCCGAGCCCGGCGAGGAGCTCCAGCGCCGCCGCGGCCGGAGCCAGCGGGAGGGCCGCGAGCGTGAGCCCCAGATCGCCGGCGTCCAGCGGGGCGCTGCGCTTCAGCAGGTGGTACAGGTAGGACGGCCGGCGGGTGAGCCGGCTGGCCAGCGACTGCCACATCCCGAACGGGTTGTGCTCGGCCAGCGCCTGCACGGTTCGCTCCACGACGAAGCCGTGGGCGGCGAGCAGCGCGGCCAGCCCGTCCGGCGTGAAGTGCGTCCGGTGGCGCGGGACGTCGAGATGAAACCACCGCTCGCCGCCGAGCCGCGCCTGGAGGCTCGCCAGGTTCGGCACCCCGACGAGCAGCGCCCCCCGCGGCCGCAGCCAGCCCGCGATCGGCGCGGAGCGCCGATCCCGGGTCCTCGACGTGCTCGAGGACGTGCCACAGCGTCACCGCGTCGAGTGAGCCCGGCGCCACGGCCGCCGCCTCGATGCTCGTCGGCTCGACGGCGATTCCCATGGCCTCCGCGGCCGCGGCGCCCCGGATCGACGGCTCGATGCCGCGGGCCAGGTAGCCGGCCGTCCGGGCGACGGTCACGAACCGGCCCCGGCCGGCGCCGGCGTCGAGCAGCCGAGCCGGTGGGGGCACCGCGCGGCGGACGAGTGCCAGCCGGCGGCGGTCGAAGCGCGCGCAGCACCGGCGCCAGGACGCCGGACAGGCGCGGGCGGACCGCCGCCGTAGGCGCCCGTCTCGTGGACGTCGGCTGGGGCGGCGCCGACCGTCACCGCCGAACCGCAGCGGGCACAGCGCGCGAGGCCGAACCGCCCGGGCGCGGCCACCGGATCCGAGCTTCCCACCTCCCGCCACGGCGCCAGCGGACCCCCGCAGGCGGGGCAGGATCGAGGCTCGGCCATCGGGGCCGCGAGCCTACACTCAGGCCTCGAGATGCCCGCCCCCGCCGCCGATCCGGTCCTCCGCCGACGGGTCGAGCTCGCCATCCGGCTCCTGGCGCCGGCGCTCGACCTCACGCTGGCCGTCGGCGAGCGGCTGTCCCGGGTGCTCGAGCGGGAGGATCCGGAGTACTTCCCGGCGCGCATGGCGAGCGGCGGGGAGTCCGCCCCGCGGGGCCTGCACCGGCGGCCCGGTGGCGGGAGCACCCCGAGCGACCATCTAGCATGTCGCCCGCCATGAGTGCCGTCGACCAGCAGCTCGCCTACGAGGCGCGGGCCAAGCCGCGCCAGGCGGTGATCGCCGCCGGCGCGGCGGTGCTACTCGTCGCAGCGGCCGCCATCCAGCTCGCCGGGCCGCACACGAAGGTCAACGAGCTGACGCTCGACCTGATCACCGCCCACCGGCGGTTCCCGCTCGACCTGATCGGTGCGATCGTCAACGGCTTCGGCCTCACCGCCCTCGCCGTCACCCTGGTGTTCCTGTTCCGGATGTCTCGCGCGCGCAAGCCGAGGACCTGCGCGACTTCGTCCAGTGGCTGGCGCTCGGCGGGGCCATCGTCGCCGGCGCTGACCGGAATCGTCTACGCGGTCCTGATCGCCAGCAAGGCCTCGACGTTCGTCAGCCACGGCGCTCAGACCTACCAGCAGGCCAACCAGCTGACCACCGGCGGGGGTCTGCTGGCGCTGCCGCTGTTCGGCCAGGCGTCGGCGCTGGTGCTGGCGGTCGGCTTCGTGCTCATCTCGCTGAACGCCATGCGGGTCGGCCTGCTCACCCGCTTCATGGGTTACCTCGGCATCTTCACCGGGGTCCTCGTCCTGTTCCCGATCGGCTCGCCGGTCCCGGTCGTCCAGGCGTTCTGGCTGCTCGCGCTCGCCTACCTGTTGACGAACCGCTGGCCCTCCGGCGTGCCCTCGAGCTGGAGGAGCGGCCAAGCCGAGCCGTGGCCGTCCTCGGCGGAGCTGCGCGAGCAGCGTTCGCGCACCGCCGGCCGGCACGGCGCCGACAAGCCGCCGAAGTCCACCAAGCCGGCTCAGCCGGCCGGCGCGGTGAAGGTCACCCGCCAGGACGTGGAGGAGACCGTCGCCGGCGGCCAGGCCGCCCGCACCCGCTCCGGCACGCCCAAGCGCAAGCGCAAGCGCCGGCACTAGCGGCTTCCTGGGCGCCGTCCACCGTATGCACGGCGCCGTCTGGCGCCCCTGGTCTGCCGCCCGTCGATTGCCGTTGCCGTGGGCGGCGGGTGTCGGAAAGGCTACGCGGGACATCTCAACCTATTGAGGAGGAGACAGATGGAAGCTGCACGACCAGGCCCCGGCGCGGCACGGCGGGAAGCCGACGTGGCTCCGGCTCCCGCCGACCCCACCGGCGGCCGCCTCGCCGGCTGGACGCCGGCCGATCCGGGACCGCTCGGGCTGGCTGCCTTCGCCAGCACGACCTTCATCCTCAGCATGATCAACGCCAACCTCATCTCGGGGCCGGTGACCGACGTGCCGGTGGTGCTGGGCATGGCCCTCGCCTATGGCGGCATCGCCCAGGTGCTGGCCGGGATGTGGGAGTTCAGAACGGGCAACACCTTCGGCGCGGTGGCGTTCACCTCGTTCGGTGCGTTCTGGATCTCGTTCTACGTCCTGGTCAACAGCGGCGTGCCGGTGCTGGCGAAGAACCCGTCCCATCTGAACGCCGCGCTCGGCCTCTATCTGTGGACGTGGGGAATCTTCACCACCTACATGTTCGTCGCGTCGCTGCGCACCACGGCGGCGGTCGCGCTCGTGTTCCTGCTGCTGGCGATCACCTTCATCCTGCTCGGCATCGGCAACGCCGGCGGGAGCGCCAACACGATCAAGATCGGCGGGTACGTCGGCATCGCAACGGCGATCGCCGCCTGGTACGCGTCGTTCGCCGCGGTCGTCAACTCGACGTTCGGCCGCGTGGTGGCGCCCGTGATCCCGCTACGGCGCTGACCTGGCGTTCAGAGGAGTAGCGTCGCGGAGGAGCAAGACACCAACGCAATTCGGTCCGGGCGCCGCGGTGGCGGTGTCCGGACCGGTCGCCAGGGGCGACGAGAGAGAAGGAGAGGACGATGGCCGACGTGACGACTTCAGGCAGCGAGACGCTCGAGAGCAAGCTGGAGGGCATGCTGGATATCGAGCGCTTCGACCCCCCGCGTGAGTTCGCCGAGAAGGCCCTGCTGTCGGACCAGTCGGTGTATGAGACGGCTGAGAAGGACTGGCAGGGGTGGTGGACCGAGCAGGCCAAGCAGCTCCATTGGTTCAAGGAGCCGACGGAGATCCTGGACGACTCGAATCCTCCCTTCTACAAGTGGTTCTCCGACGGACAGCTCAACGCCTCCTACAACTGCCTGGATCGGCATGTCGAGGCGGGCAACGGGGACCGTGTGGCCATCCACTGGCGGGGCGAGGAGGGCGAGGAGCGCGACCTGACCTACGCTGATCTCCACCGGGACGTGCAGCGATTCGCGAGCGCGCTGAAGGACCTCGGCATCGGGCGCGGCGACGTCGTGGGCATCTACCTGCCGATGATCCCCGAGGTGGTCGTCTCCATGCTCGCCTGCGCCCGCATCGGCGCGCCGCACAACGTGGTGTTCGGCGGATTCTCCGCCGATTCGGTCAAGGAGCGGATGGAGTTCTCCGATGCCAAGGCGCTGATCACCGTCGACGGAGCCCGACGCAAGGGCAAGACCGCCCCCATCAAGGAGCAGGTCGACAAGGTGATCGGCGACGTGGCCTCGATCGAGCACATCATCGTCGTGCGAGCGACCGACACCGAGTGTGAGATGCGCGACGGACGCGACGTCTGGTTCGACGAGGTCATGGAGCAGGCCGACCCCGAGTGCCCGGCGGAGGAGCTCGATGCCGAGCACCCGCTCTACATCCTGTACACGAGCGGATCGACGGCCAAGCCCAAGGGGGTGCTGCACACGACCGGCGGGTACCTCACCGGCGTCTCGGCCACCCACCGCTACGTGTTCGACCTCAAGCCCGAGGAGGACGTGTACTGGTGCGCGGCCGACGTCGGCTGGGTGACCGGCCACTCCTACATCGTCTACGGACCACTGGCCAATGGCGCAACGTGCGTGATGTACGAGGGCGCGCCCGACTACCCGAGCAAGGACATCTGGTGGGAGATCTGCGAGCGCTATGGCGTGACGATCTTCTACACCGCTCCGACCGCGATCCGGGCCTGCATCAAGTGGGGGGCCGAGCACGTCGAGAAGCACGACCTCTCCAAGCTCCGCCTGCTGGGAACGGTCGGTGAGCCGATCAACCCGAAGGCGTGGCTGTGGTACCACACGGTGGTCGGCGGCGAGCGCTGCCCCATCGTCGACACCTGGTGGCAGACCGAGACCGGCGGGATCATGATCTCCCCCCTGCCGGGCCTCGTGGCCACCAAGCCGGGCTCGGCCACCCGGCCGTTCCCCGGAATCGCCGCCGAGGTCGTCGACGAGCGGGAGGGCAAGCCTCTGGACGACGGGCAGGGGCTGCTGGTGCTCACCCGGCCGTGGCCGTCGATGCTGCGCACGCTCTACAAGGAGGACGACCGGTTCATCGAGACGTACTTCTCCAAGTTCGGCAAGGAGACCTACCTCGTCGGCGACGCCGCTCGCAAGGACAAGGATGGCTACTTCTGGGTCATCGGCCGGATCGACGACGTGGTGAACGTCTCCGGCCACCGGCTCTCCACCGCCGAGGTGGAATCGGCGATCGTGTCCCACCAGAAGGTGGCCGAGGCCGGCGTCATCGGCCAGAGCGACGAGGACACCGGACAGGCGATCTGCGCCTTTGTCACCCTCCGCGGAACGCTGGAGGGGACCGACGAGCTGATCGAGGACATCCGCGGCCACGTCGCTGACCGGATCGGGAAGTTCGCCCGGCCAAAGCGGATCATCTGGGCCGACGACCTGCCCAAGACCCGGTCGGGGAAGATCATGCGCCGGCTGTTGCGGGACATTGCCGAAGGGCGAGCGCTCGGTGACGTCACCACCCTGCGCGACCCGGACGTAATGGCCCAGCTCGAGGAGAAGATCAAGCAGGAGCACGCGGACGAGGACTGAGCCGGGATCCAGCCGGCCCGCCGGCGGCTAGAAGTGCAGGCGCCCGGCCAGCTCGCTCGCATGGCGGCGAGCGACCGGGATCCTCTGCCCGTCTCCGAAGACGAGCTCGGCGGTGCCGCCCAGCTGCGGGCGGAGCTCGACGGCGCGGCGCAGATTGGCGACGTACTGGCGGTGCACCCGGACGAAGCCGAACGGCTGCCAGCGCTGCTCGATGGCCGCGAGCGTCTCGCGGAGCAGGAACCGCCCCTCGGGACTGACGATTCGCACGAAGTCGCCGTGGGACTGGACGTAGAGGATCTCGCCGCGCGCGAGCAGCCGGATCGCGCCCCCGCGGGCGCTGGCGACGGCGACGATGTCGTCCTCGACGTCTCGGCTGGGCGCCGGCTCCGGCTGACCCAGAGATGTGGTGCCGGCCACCCGCGCCAGGGCCTCCTCCAGCCGCCGGCGGCTGACGGGCTTCAGCAGATAGTCGGTGGCGCGCAGCTCGAATGCGTCGACGGCGGGGTGCTCATACGCGCTGACGAACACCACCGGCGGGGGGTGGGCGAAGCGACGCAGCACCCGGCCCAGCTCCACGCCGTCCAGGCCGGGCATCCGAACGTCCAGGAACACCGCGTCGTAGCGCTCGGCCGACAGGCGCGACAACGCCTCCTCCCCATCACGGGCACAGCGCACCCTCGCGACCTCCGGCGAGGCGCGGAGCATGCGGGCCAGATCCTCGAGCTGGGAGAGCTCGTCATCGACCGCCAGCACCTCCAGGCCGCTCATCGCATCATCGTCTGTCCCACCGGAAGGCTCGCGCCAGGCTGAGGCGGGTGGGGCACGGTCATCAGTGCGGTGGTGCCCGCGCCGGGCCGTGAACGGATTCGCAGCGCGTACCGTTCGCCAAAGGTGGCCCTCAGGCGCGCGTCGACGTTCGCGACGCCGATGCCGCCCCCAGCGCCCGCCAGCACGGCCTCGACCCGGCGCGGCTCCATCCCGTGGCCGTCGTCGCTCACCCGCAGCTCCACGTCGTCACCCGCCTGGCGGGCGGATATCTCGATGCGGCCGCTGCCGACCCGCTGTTCGACCCCGTGGCGCACGGCGTTCTCCACCAGCGGCTGGAGCGACATGGCCGGCACCACGGCATCGAGTGCCTCGGGAGGAATGTCGAAAATCACGTGGAGGCTGTCCCGGAACCGAGCTTGCTCCAGGCGCAGGTAGCGCTCGACATGGGCGATCTCCTCCTCCAGGCTCACGTATGGCCGACGGTCGCGGAACAGGTAGCGCGTGAACTCGGCGAAGTCGATGAGCAGCTCGCGCGCCTCCTCGGGCCGGCTGTGGATGTCGCCGGCGACCGCGGCCAGCGCGTTGTAGATGAAATGGGGCGAGATCTGAGCCCGCAGCGCCCGCAGCTCTGCCTGCGCCACCCGCTCCTCCTGCTCGGCCAGCACGGCCAGCTCCAGCTGGGCGGCCAGGAGGCTGGCGGCCTGGGCCACCACCTGCAGCTCGTGAGGCTGCGGCCGGCCCTCGGCGCGGTAGAACACGATCAGCGTCCCCGCCCTCCCGGAGCCCACGACCAACGGCGCCAGGACGGCGGAGTGCAGCGGACAGCTGGGGTCGGTGGAGACCAGGCGGGGAACGATCCGCAGGCGATCGTCGGAAGTTCGTTCGAGCAGGCGGGACAGGAGGTCGCCGGGGCGGACCTGCTCGCGGCCTTCGCCATCGATCGCCAGGACGGAGTGAGTGTCGGCGAGTGCCACCGCGGCCGCGCCCGTCAGCGCCCGCAGATGGGTGACGGCGGCCGACGCGGTCTCCGGCGAGAGGCCGCGACGCAGATGAGGCAGGGTCGAGGTCGCGGCATGGAGGGCGGATCGCATCCCCAGCGCGGTGGGCGTCCGCTTGGTTTGCCTGAGCGGGAGGACGTTCCAGGCCGTGACGAACACCGCGACCACACCGATTCCGGCGAGAAAGCCCAGCAGGAAGCTCATTTCCTCGCTGCTGACACTACACCCGGCCTCGGCGCTTGTGCCCGCACCTCGCGCCGAAGATGATGTTCCCATGACCACCTACGAGGAGATCCGCGCCGCGCACCGCTGGGCGACGCCCGAGCGCTACAACATCGCGGTCGACGTCTGCGACCGCCATCCGCGAGAGAAACCGGCGATGGTTCACGAGGATCCCGACGGCGCAGTGCGCCGCGTCGACTGGGGTGAGCTCCAGGATGATTCGGACCGCCTGGCGAACGTGCTCCGGGCGCACGGGGTCGAGCGCCAGGACCGGGTGGCGATGCTCCTCCCCACGGCGCCGGAGACCGCGGCGGCCTTCTTCGCCACCTGGAAGCTGGGCGCGATCCTGCTGTCGATGTCGGTCCTGTACGGGGACGAGGGGATCGCCCACCGCCTGCGCGACAGCCGGCCCCGGGTCGTCCTCGCCGACGCCGCCAACGCGCACCGCATCGATCCGTCGCTGACCGAGCAGGTCCTGATCCTCGATCGAGCGCTGCTGGCGCAGGGCGAGCCTGGGTTCGAGCCGGTCGACACGGCGGCTGAGGATCCGGCTCAGCTCTACTACTCGAGCGGGACGACCGGCCTGGCCAAGGGCATCCTCCACGCCCACCGCTACATCCTCGCCCACGAGGAGTTCGCCCTCTGCCACGACCTACGCGACGGCGAGCTGTTCCACGGCATGGGCGAGTGGGCCTGGGCGGCCGGGATCTGCCCGCTGATCGGTCCGTGGCGGCTCGGCGCGGTCCAGGTGGTGCTCCAGCGCCGCGGCGGCTTCGATCCCCATCGCCAGCTCGACTTCCTGTCCCGTCATGCCGTGACGAACGTGTTCGCCACGCCGACCGCGATCCGGTCGATGATGGCGATCGACGACGCGGGCTCCCGCTACCCGCAGCAGTTCCGCATCGTCTGCTCAGCCGGCGAGCCGCTCAACCCGGAGGCGATCCGCTGGTTCCGCGAGCAATACGGCGTCACCGTGCTCGACTACTACGGCCTGACCGAGAGCTACCCGCTGTGCGCCAACTACCCGTTCATGGAGGTCCGGGAGGGGTCCATGGGCCGGCCGATGCCCGGCTGGGACGTCCAGATCCTCGACGAGGACGAGCGGCCGGTGCCGGCCGGGGAGCGCGGGGAGATCTGCCTGCGGGCGCGGTCCAACCCGCACTACCCACTCGGGTACTGGGAGCGGCCGGAGGACTCCGCGGAGGTGTTCGGCGGCGAGTGGTTTCACTCCAAGGACGCCGCGTCGGCCGACGCCGACGGGTACTTCTGGTATGAGGGCCGGGCCGACGACGTGATCATCTCGGCCGGCTATCGGATCGGGCCGTTCGAGGTCGAGTCGGCCTGCCTCGAGCATCCCGCCGTGGCCGAGGCGGCGGCCGTCGCCTGGCCGGACGAACGGCGGGGCAACGTCGTCAAGGCGTTCGTCGTGCTCGCCGACGGGTACGCTCCCGGCGACGATCTCGCGCGTGAGATCAGCATGTTCGTCCGCGAGCGCCACTCGGCCTACGCGTATCCCCGGTTGATCGAGTTCGTCCCCGACCTGCCGAAGACGCTGACCGGCAAGATCCGCCGGATCGAGCTGCGCCGGCTTGCGAGATGACCGCCGGTCCGGCTCCGCGGATCAACGCGATCACGCTCGGCGTCGAGGACCTCGAGCGTGCGCTGCGCTTCTATCGCGATGGGCTGGGGTGGCCGACGCGCGGGATCACCGGCACCGCGTTCACCGGCGGTGAGGGCCAGGCCGACGGCGCGGTGGTGATGTTCGAGCTCGAAGGCGGCCTCATGCTCGCGCTGTATCCGCGCTCGGAGCTGGCCAAGGACGCCGGGGTCGATCCGCAGCGGACCGCCGGCTGGGGTCACAGCATCGGCCACTTCGTCGGCTCGCGCGAGGAGGTCGACGAGCTCCTCGCCCTGGCTGAGCGGGCGGGCGGCCAAGTGACCGGGCCACCCTACGAGCGGCCGTGGCCGATCTACTCGGGGTACTTCAGCGATCCCGACGGCCATCTGTGGGAGGTCATCCACTCCCTGCAGCGCTAGACGCCCGGGCCTGGCTGCGCAGCTCGGAGAGGATGCGCTCCAGCCGCGGTTCGGTGCTCGTGTCGACGTGCGTCATCGCTGCGGCCACCGCCGGGTGGACGGCGGCGATCTGCGCGTGCATCTCGTGGGCCACGGCGCGGTAGCTGGGGTGGCCCTCGCGGCCCGAGCGCAGCTCGATCAGCTGCATCGCTTCGCGGGCGTTCAGGTCGAGCACGTACCGGATGCGGAATCCGAGGCAGAGGGCGTACGGGGCGGCCGCCGCCAGGCCCGCGCCCGTCAGCCGGTGGTACTCGGCCTCCGAGCCCTCGAGCGCCCGGCGGTAGTCGTCTCCCAGACCCGCCGCCTCCACCTGCTCGGGCACCCCGGCGCCCAGGGCCGGGGTGAGCGGCTGCCACTGGACGGTGAGCATCCGGTGGCGCTGGAGGTCACGAAACGCCCCGTAGTCGGAGACGATCTCGAACCGGTAGCGGAGGACCTCGAACCCGCGGCCCGGCCGGTGGCGGCGGTTGCGTCGCTCGCCGACCAGATCGGCCAGCAGCGCGCCCCGCTCGGCGTCCCCGAGTGCTGCGATCGCCTGGCGCAGCTCGGCCTCGGGAAGCGTTGCGGACTCGAACAGGAGCGCGGCCAGCAGATCGTCCTCCGCACCGTCCACCCGCAGCAGGCGGACCGAGGGTCCGTCCGTCGGGTGATGCTCGTCCATCCCCAGGCGGGCCGACCACCGGGCGCCGGCCGCCGCTCTAGATTGGAGGTAGTCGATCCACTCGCCCCCGCGGTCGGGGCGCTCGACGCGGGCGACGAAGCTCGGCATCACCGCCTGCACCTCGCGGAGGATCATCGCGCCGATCCCCTGCGCCTCGGGCAGCGGGTGGGCGAGCAGGTGGAGGATGAGCCCCTCGTAGGCCTGACCCGAGGCGTAGATCCCCATGTGGGAGAGTGAGGCGGCGGGGAGCAGGCCGCGGAGCAGGTCGAGTGCCTTCGCCTTGAGCGCTCGCGCGTGAGCGGCGTCGGAGTCCCCCTGGGCGCGGGGAAAGGCCTCGCTCGCCCAGGCGATGACCCGGGGCAGCGCGCCCGCGTACACGTCGAACAGCTCGTCCATCGCCCGCCGGTATCCCGGCCCCAGCGCCGGGTCGGACCAGTAGCGAAAGCCGGCGCCGCCCGGGATCGGCTGGTCGTAGGCGATGTAGCGGGTCGACTGCTCGAGGTAGGCGGCCAGTCGCGGGCGCTGCAGGATCTTCGTGGCCACGTTCGACACCCATTCGCAGGCGACGTGGGCACCGCCGAGCTGAGCCACCGAGTCGTCGCCGTAACCGAGGAAGATGCGTTCGTAGAGCGCGGCCGCTCGCGTTCCCTCCTCGCCGTCCGTCGTCGCCACGTCGGGCACGTCAGCCGCGAACTCGTCGAGGAACAGGCGCCGGAGGGTGCCGGGATAACGGCTGTAGCGAGCGAACAGCGCGCCCTTCACCGTCTCCGGCAGGTTGACCAGGGCGAACACCGGCCGGTCGAGGTTCGTCACGTGGGGGTCCAGCCGCGCCTGCTCGGCGGCGGTGAAGCTCTCGACGGGATAGTCCATGACGGCCGCGCCCGATCGTAGATCCGGCGGCGGTCGAACGGCTGGATGTCAGCCGGCGGCGTCCGGGCTGCCGGTCGCCTGCGAGCCCTCGCCGGCGCCGCCCCTGGTGCCCGGGTCCCCATCGGCGTCCTCGCGGCCCGCTCGCTCGCTCGAGGGGTCGTCCTGGCCCGGGTTGCCGGTGGTCCCGCCCGCGCCGCCCGCGCCGCCCGGGGCCGAGGGCTCCTCCTGGTTCTGATCGGAGACCTCGGCCGGTGCGTCCTGGGAGCCGAACGTCTCGGAGGTGTCGGAGCGTCGCTCGTCGTCCATGGGCGGCAGCTACCCGTGCGCGGGGTGCCTAGAACAGGCCGCTCAGCGCGTGCCCGGCATGGGCCGCGAAGTGGAACAGCGGGCCGGGCACGATGCCGAAGAACACGACGGCGGCGCCGAACAGGACCGCGACGAACCGCGTCTCGCTCGGCTCGGCGGGCGCGGCGGCTCGGGGCTCGCGGGGGCCCGTGGGGTCATCCTGTGCGGCCCCGGCGATCGGCGCCAGCACCACACCGGGGCGCTCGAGCGCCGAATCGGTCCCGGCCCACATCGCCGCCACCACCCGCAGGTAGTAGCCGAGCGAGATCATCGAGCCGACGACGAGCACGATGGCCAGCCACGTGTAGCCCCCGTCCACCAAGGCGTGGATGAGCTGGAACTTGCCGATGAAGCCGACGGTCCCCGGGATGCCGGCCAGGGCGAGCATGGCGATCGTCAGCGGCCAGGCCAGCCATGGCGCTCGCGCGCCGAGCCCCGCCACCGTCGAAACGTCGTCGCCCCCGACCTCCCCGCTCTCCACCGCGCAGATGACGCCGAACGCGGCGAGGTTCATCGCCAGATAGAAGATGAGGTACAGCACCGTCGCCGATACACCGAGCTGGGTGCCGACGAGGACGCCGCCGAGCATGTACCCGGCCTGGGCGACGCCCGAGTAGCCGAGCATCCGCTTCAGCGAGGATTGGCCGAGGGCGCCGACGTTGCCCACGATGATCGTGATCGCCGCCACCGCCGCCAGCAGCGGCGCCCAGGTGTCCTGCGCGCTGATCGCCGCCACGTCGAAGAAGCGGATGAACACCCCCAGCGCCGCCGCCTTGGTGGCGGTGGCCATGAACGCGGTGATCGCGGTCGGGGCGCCCTCGTAGACGTCGGGGGTCCACTGGTGGAACGGCGCCACCGAAGCCTTGAACGCGAAGCCGACGACCACGAGGGCGAGGCCGCCGAACAGCATCGGGTCGCCGAGCACCCCACCCGAGGCGTGCCCGCCGACGGACAGCGCCGAGGCGATCCCGGAGAAGTCCGTCTGACCGGTGGCCCCGTACACCAGGGCCAGTCCGTACACGAGCGTCGCCGAGCCGACCGAGCCGATGATCAGGTACTTCAGCCCCGACTCGAGCGAGCCCTCGCGACGAAACTCGGATGCGCACAGGACGTACAGGGGAATCGAGAGCAGCTCGATTCCCAGGAACAGGGTGATCAGGTTCTGCGCGGAGACGAGCACCGCCATGCCCATCACGCTGAACAGGAGCAGGCCGTAGTACTCCCCGTGCCCCGCGCTGCGGGCCGCTAGCGCTCGCCAGGAGAGCAGGACGGTGGCCGCGGCGGCCACGCAGAACAGCATGTCGAGGCTGAGCGCCAGGTCGTCGATCCTCAGCGCCCCCGAGACGATCGAGCGCGGGTGGTGGAACCGTTCGATGGCGAAGGCGATCGTCGCCCCCAGCACCAGCAGGGCGACAAACGGGACGATCCGCTCGCGCACGACCGGTGTGGAGATGAGTCCGAGGAGCAGCACGGCCAGGGCGCCCGCCCCGAGCAGGGCGATCGGCATCAGCGACAGCCAGTCGATGTGCGGGCCCTTGATGTGGGCGGCGGCGAGCAGGGTCATGGTGTGGCGCTGGCGGTCAGGGAGACGGACCCACCGACCGAACCGAGCTCGGCCCTGACGGTCGGTTCGGAGCGACGCAGGACGAACTGGGGATAGAACGCCAGCACGAGGGTGACCCCGACCAGCGGCACGAGCCCGACCAGGTCGCGGAAGCCGATCTCGCGCGACTCCACGTCCGGGCCCACCCGGTTGTGCATCGCGCCGATGAACACGCGCAGGGCGTACACCGCCGCGCCGAGGACGCCGGCGAACGCGATGCAGGCGATCGCCAGCTTCGACTTGAACACGCCGAGCAGGATCATGAACTCCCCGATGAAGTTCGACGAGCCGGGCATGGCCAGGGTCGCAAAGGCCACCACCAGGAACAGGCCGGCGAGCAGCGGGGCGCGGAACGCGATCCCGCCCATGTCGCGCAATCGCTCCGACCCTCCGGCCCGAGCGGCGAGCGCGGCAACGATGAAGAACAGCGGAGCCGTGACCAGACCGTGGTTGACCATCTGGAGGATCGCTCCCTGAGCCCCCTCGGGACGCAGGGAGAAGATCCCCAGGGTGATGAAGCCGAGCTGCGCGATCGATGAATAGGCGACCACGAGCCGGGCGTCGGGAGTGGTGAACGCCACCGAGGTGGCCCACAGGATCGACGCCAGGGCGATGAGCAGCATCAGGGTCTGGAAGTGCGCGGCGGCGTACGGGAACAGGGGCAGCACGATCCGCAGGAACCCGTAGGCGGCGACCTTCGACAGCACCCCGCTGAACACCGCCACCACCGGGATCGGCATCGCCTTGTAGCCGTCGGCCAGCCACCCGTGGAACGGGACGAGCGGCATCTTGACCAGGAACGCCGCGGCGAAGCAGAGGAAGATCCACTCCTGGGAGGCGTGCGAGAGCGGCAGGTGCTTGAGCGAGCTGAGCACGAAGGTCAGCGATGCGCCGTTCTGCGAGCTGGCCAGCACCCCGGTGGCGATCGCCGCCACGAGCATGAGGAAGGATCCGACGAGCGTGTAGATGACGAGCTTGAGCGTCGCCTGCACCCGGAAGCTCCGGTCATCCGGGCCCCAGCCCACGATGAGGAAGTAGAACGGGATGAGCATCAGGTCGAAGAAGGCGACGAACAGCGCCAGATCCTGGGCGCAGAACGCCCCCAGCACGGCGCTCTCGGCCAGCCCGAGGTGAAAGAAGAACACCCGCGGCCGGTCCCAGTCGCGCAGCGACGCCCAGACGAACGAGGCGCAGAACAGGATCGTCGTCAGCAGCAGGAGTGCGATGTTCAGCCCGTCGGCCCCGAGCTTGTAATGGATCCCCAGCGAGCCGATCCAGACCGTGTCGGTGACGAACTGCAGGCCGGCGTGGCCGAGCTTGAACCGGGCGACGAACGAGATGGCGAGCGCGAGCGTGGCGAGCGAACCGGCGGCGTTCAGCCTGCCGGCGAGCGCCCCCGGCAGGAACGCGCCGACGAGGGCCACGGCCAGCGGCAGCCAGATCAGCAGCGACAGCGTCACGTGCTCGCCTCGATCAGGAAGTACAGGGCGATCGCGGACACGCCGATCACGATCGCCGCCGCGTACAGCCGCAGGAACCCGGTCTGCCAGCGGCGCACCGCAGCCGACCCGGCCCGTACCACCCCGCTCGCCCCGCCGGTGATCGTCCCGCCGATGACGATCTGCTCGAGCACTGTATTCGCCACCCGGCCGAACCACGCGGCGGGCTGCACGATGAGGAAGTCGATTAGCTCATCGAAGTACCACTTGTTGAGCAGGAAGGTGTGCAGGCCGCTGAGCCGTGCGCGCAGCGCGAGCGGGATCCCGGGCTTTGCCACCCACAGCCGGTAGGCGATCCCGATGCCGAGCAGCGCGATTGCGGCGCCGATGATCAGCCCGACCCACGATGCCCCGGTGGGCACATCGGTGTGCAGGAACTTCGAGTCGGCGAACGTCGGGCGCAGGAACTGGCTCACCTTGTCGTCGATGCCCGGGATCTGCAGCACGCCGGCGACGACCGCCAGCAGTGCCAGCATCCCCATCGCCACGCGCATCGGCCACTCGCGCTCGGCGATGAAGTGCCCGGGGCCCGGGAAGCCGACGTCGGTGTCCTCCTTCTCGCCGGTGCCGGGATTCGTCGGCACCTCGGCGTGGGCGAGGTGGCCGTCCTCGAGCTCGCGCGCCTCGGGCACCGGCTCGCCGAGGAACGCCCGGAAGATCATCCGGAACGTGTAGACCCCGGTGAGCAGGGCACCGACGTAGCCGGCGATCCCCAGCACGATCCAGCCGTGGCCGCGGTGGTCGAGGAAGCCGATGATGTCGTCCTTGGACAGCCACCCGGAGAACGGCGGCAGCCCGGACAGCGCCAGCCCGCCGATGATGAAGCAGGCAAACGTGAACGGCATGGCCTTGCGGAAGCCGCCCATCCGGTCGAGCGACTGCTCGCCGGCCATCGCCCCGATCACCGAGCCGGCGGCCATGAACAGCAGCGCCTTGAAGAACGCGTGCGTCATCAGGTGGAAGAGGCCAGCCGAGTACGCGCCGGCGCTGACGCCCATGATCATGTAGCCGATCTGGGACATCGTCGAGTAGGCGATCACCCGCTTGAGGTCGGTCTGGACGACGGCGATCGTCGCGGCGATCACCAGCGTCACGCAGCCGACGATCGCCCCGACGTCAGCGGCGGTCGGTGCCATCTCGAACAGCGGGTGCATGCGGGCGATCAGGTAGACGCCGGCGGTGACCATCGTCGCGGCGTGGATCAGCGCCGAGACCGGGGTCGGGCCCTCCATGGCGTCCGGGAGCCAGGTGTGCAGCGGGATCTGTGCCGACTTGGCGAACGCGCCGACGAGCAGCAGCAGGCAGCCCGCGACGAGGTCGGCCTGGTCGTGCCGAAAGACGTGGTGCACGGAGTGGAACGTCTTGAGGAAGTCGACCGTTCCGGTGTGCTTGAGGATGAAGAACGTCCCCAGGACGAGGCCGATGTCACCCAGCACGTTGATGACGAACGCCTTGATGCCCGCGCGGGTGGCGGTCCTCCGCCGGTACCAGAACGAGATGAGCAGGTAGGACGCGGCGCCGACGAACGCCCAGCCGACGATCAGCAGCACGAAGTTCCCGGCCAGCACGAGCAGCAGCATCGAGAACACGAAGTAGTTCAGGTAGGCGAAGAACCGCACGTAGCCCCGGTCCTCCCACATGTAGGCCACCGAGTAGAGGTGGATCAGGGTGGAGACGCCGGAGACGACGAGTGCCATCAGGATCGACAGCGGATCGACGAGGATCGACAGCTTGGCGTCCACCCCGACGCTCGAGGCGTAGTTCCACAGCGTCGAGGTGACCTGGCGGTGCTCGGGGGTCCGGCCGAGCAGCCCGGCGAACGCGATCACGGCGCAGACGAACGACAGCCCGATGGCGGCCGTCCCCAGCCAGCCCGCGCTGCGTCCTGGCAGGCGCCGGGACAGGCCGGCGATCAGGACCGTTCCCGCCAGCGGGCACAGGACGATCAACCACCCGAAGGTCGCCACCACTACGGCGTCACCCGTTCAGCTCGGACAGCTCGTCGACGTCGATCGGCAGCCGGCGGCGGTGGATGGCGACGATCAGCCCGAGGCCAACGGTCACCTCGCAGGCGGCGACCACCATCACGATCAGGGCGAAGATCTGGCCGTCCTCGCCGCCGTGCATGCGGGCGAACGCGACCAGGGCGAGGTTGGCGGCGTTCAGCATCAGCTCGAGGCAGAGCAGCACCACGAGCGGGTTGCGCCGCGTGATGACGCCGCCCGCCCCGATGCAGAAGATGAGCGCCGAGACCGCCAGGTACCAGCCGATCGCCACCGGCTACCAGCCTCCCTTGGATCGATCGTCGGCGCCGGCTCCCACGCTCTCGCGGCGCTGGGACTCGAATTCGTCCTCTATCTCCTCGACCGCGAAGCGCAGGCCGGCCGCCTCCGCCATCGTCCCGGTGAAGGCCGGACGCGGGTTCTGGGCCCCGGAGTAGTCGCCCCCCTCGCTGCCCTCGCCCTCCAGGCCGCGCCGCCGCCGGGCGAGCACGACCGCGCCGACCGCCGCCACCATGAGCAGCAGCGAGGCGACCTCGAACGGGAACAGGTACTTGGTCAAGAACAGCGTGCCGATGTGGGCCGGGGTGCCGAAGCCGACCACGTACGGTGCCCCCTTGCCCGAGACGCCCTTGAGCGCCGACCCCAGCGTGGCGATGCACAGCTCGACGGCCAGGGCGAGGGCGAACAGCGGTCCCAGGAGCCGCATCGAGGTGCCGCCGCCGAGATGGTGCTCCTCGCCGCCGCCGACGTAGGCCACGACGAACACGTAGAGCACCATCACTGCACCCGCGTACACGACGACCTGCGCCGCGGCGACGAACTCGGCGCGCAGCAGCAGGAACAGCGCGGCCAGGCAGACGAGGTGGCTGACCAGGGCCAGGACGCTGTAGAACGGGTTGCGCAGCGTCACCACGCCGATCGCTCCGGCCAGCGCGCCGATCGCGGCCAGGAAGAAGAGGACCGCGCTCATTCGCCCTCGCGGCGCAGCGGCGTCCGCTCGATCGGCTCGGCGAGCAACATCTCCTTGGTGAAGATGAGGTCCGACCGGGTGTAGTCGGAGAGCTCGTAGTCGTGCCCCATGGTGATGGCGTCGAAGGGGCAGGCGACCTCGCAGTAGCCGCAGAAGATGCAGCGGCTCAGGTTGATCTCGTACACCGCGGCGTAGCGCTCGCCGGCCGACACCCGGTTCTCTGGAGTGTTCTCCGCCGCCACCACGCGGATGCAGTCGGCCGGGCAGGCCGCAGCGCACAGGGAGCATCCGACGCACTTCTCCAGGCCGGTGTCCTCGAAGCGGTGGAGCTTGTGGCGGCCCCGGAAGCGCGGGTAGACCGGCGTCTTCTCCTCCGGATACTGGATCGTCACCGGGCCCTCGACCACGCGGGCGAACGTCGTCTTCAGCCCGCGGAGCGTCTCGCCGAACGCCCGGTAGGCGCCGGCCACGCGACTCGGCGAGGGACCGCGCATGACTTCGACGACGTCGGCTGAGGGGTCGTAGACCACGGGGCTATCCCACCACGATCGCGGTGATCAGGAGATTGAGCGTCGCCAGGGGAAGCAGGATCTTCCACCCGAACGACATCAGCTGGTCGTAGCGCAGCCGGGGCAGCGTGGCCCGGATCCAGATGAAGAACGTGACGAGCAGGAGGATCTTGACGATCACCACGATCGGGTCGACCCAGCCCGGCGGGTGGATCCCGAACGGCAGCAGCCAGCCGCCGAGGAACAGCGTCACGGCCATCCCGGAGACGACGATCATGTTCATGTACTCAGCGAACAGGTAGGCGACGAACGACGTGCCGCCGTACTCGGTGAAGTACCCGCCGACGAGCTCGGCATCGGCCTCGACCAGGTCGAACGGCGCCCGGTTCGTCTCGGCGAACGAGGCGACCATGAAGATGATGAAGCCGGCCAGCTGCGGCACGACGTACCACATCCCGCGCTGGGCGTGGACGATGCCGGTGAGCGACAGCGTCTGGGCGCTGATCACCACGCCGACCAGGGCCAGCCCCTGGGAGACCTCGTACGAGATCAGCTGGGCGGCGCCGCGCATCGCCCCGAGGAAGGAGTACTTCGAGCCGGACGCCCAGCCGCCGAGCATGATCCCGTAGAACGAGATGCCGGCCAGCGCGAACACGTACAGCGGGCCGATCGACACGTCGATCCCGTAGATCCCGATCCGCCGGCCGAACACGTGCTGGACGTCGCCGAACGGCAGCAGCGCCAACCCGCCCACGGCGGTGAAGATCGAGATGGCGGGCGCGATGCGGTACAGGAAGCCGACCGAGGTCGTGGTGCGAAACGGCTCCTTGGTGGCGAATTTGACGATCTCGGCCAAGGGCTGGGCCAGCCCGAACGGGCCGACCCGGTTCGGGCCGTACCGGTTCTGGAAGCGGCCGATCAGCTTGCGCTCGTAGACCGTCAGCAGCGGCAGGATGGCGAACGTGACACCGAAGATGACGAGCGCCTTGACGATCTGCACCCACCACGGCTCGTAGTAGCCGACGACGCCGGGAACGATCACGCCGGCCTCACGTCGACGAGCGGCTCGGTGAGCGCGTTGGCCGAGTCGGCCGCCAGCCCCTCGGCCAGGAACGTCGTGCCAGCGGGGACGCCGGTGCGCACGTGGGCGCGGCCGCTGATCCGCGTCCCGTTCTGCGCCACCTCGACCGCCGCCCCGGGAGCGATGCCGAGACGGCGCGCGTCGGCCGGCGCCAGCTCGACGTGCTGCTCGGCCACCGCGAAGTGCAGCGCGGGGGAGATCTCGACCTCCGGGGAGGCCCAGATCGAGCGGTAGGTCCCCAGCCGCAGCCGTCCGTCCTCCCCCGGGGCCTCGTCACGCGGCGGGACACTATGTCCCGCGCCTTGACGAGCCTCCCTCGCAGGAGCGCTGAACGCGGCGGCCGCCTCGGTGGCCGGCCAGCGCACGCCGCGCCCGCCGATGGCATCGAGCGTGAGCCCGGCGTAGAACGGCACCGCGTCGCGCAGCTGGGCGAACGCCATGCTCGCCGTGAGCACGCCGAGGTCGAGGCCGCAGGCCCGCGCGATGTCGGCGATCACCGACCAGCCGGCCCGGACCTGGTTCGGGTGGGCGATCGCCATCCGCAACCGCTGGAGCCGGCCGTCGGGATGGACGAGCGTCCCCTCCTTCTCCGCGTGGGAGGCTGCGGGGAAGACGACGTTCGCGTGCTCGGCCAGGCCTGCGGTCAGCACGCTGGCGTGGGCCACCACGAGCCCGGCCCCGTGCAGCGCGCCCTCCCAGGCCGCGCGGTCGGGCAGGTCGCGCAGCGGATCGAGCTCGAACAGGTGGAGCGCGGTCAGCTCGCCGGCCGCCGCGGCCGCGGCCATCGCCGCCGCACCTCGTCCGGCCGGAGCGTCGCTGTAGCCGGGACCGAATCCCGGCAGGCATCCGGCCTCCCGCAGACCGCGACCGTTGGCGAAGGCGGGCAGCTCGAGCAGTCCGGCTCCCGCTCGGTCGGCGACGCCGAGCGCGTCGGCCAGCCGGAGCAGCTGGGTCGCGGCGTCCGGCCCGATCCGCTCGCCCCACACGATCACGACGTCCTCGCCGCCGGAACGCAGGAGCTGCGCCAGTTCGGAGCCGCCGGATGCACGACCGAGCTCATCGACCAGGCCGGCGAGGAACGCCGCCTCGCCTCCAGGCGCGAACCGGCACACCACGCGGGCGTTCGAGTCCAGCGCGCTCGGACGGGCCGACGCGATCGCCAGCTGGACGCCACGCCGACGGACGCCCTTGCGGATGCGCAGGTCGAGGATCGGCGCATCGTCCAGCGGCTCGCAGCCGAGGACGAGCACCGTGTGGGCGAACTCGATGTCCGGCACGGTCGCCCCGAGCCCCGGCGCCGCCAGAGCACGCGTCAGCTCGCCCGGCCACTGGGCGCCGCCGGCCCGGCAGTCGATGTCATCCGAGCCGAGGCCCTCCCGGGCCAGGCGGGCGAGCAGGAAGCCCTCCTCGTTCGTCGCCCCGCCGCCCAGGAGCGTCCCGACCCGTCCGGGGTGCTTGGCCAGGCCGGCTGCCGTCTCCAGCGCCCGGTCCCAGGACGCCGGGCGCAGTTCGTCGCCGTCGCGCACCAGGGGCTGGGTGATCCGCTCGTCGACGTGGATCGCCTGGTAGGCGAAGCGGCCCTTGTCGCACAACCAGCCGTCGTCGACCTCGGGGTGGTCGCGGGCCAGCACTCGCAGGACCTTCTCGTCGCGCACGGTGAACGTGACGTTGCACTGCGCCGGGCAGAGGGTGCACACCCCGCCGGCGCCCTCGATGTCCCACGGCCGGGCCCGGAAGCGGTACGGCTGGCTGGTCAGCGCCCCGACCGGGCAGAGCTCGATGATGTTGCCGGAGAAGGGCGCCACGTACGGGTGGCCGTCGTGGGTGGAGACGAACGTGTGGGCCCCCCGCTCGGCGAAGATGAGCTGGTAGTCCTCGGCCACCTCCTGGCTGAAGCGCACGCAGCGGTAGCAGAGGATGCAGCGCTCGCGGTCGATGGCGACGAGCGGACTGAGCGCGAGCGGCTTCTCGAAGTGGCGCTTGGGCTCGACGAACCGGCTGCGCCCGAGCCCCCAGCCGAACGTGATGTCCTGCAGCGGGCACTCACCGCCCTTGTCGCACACCGGGCAGTCGAGCGGATGGTTGACGAGCAGGAACTCGACCACCGCGTTCTGCGCGTGGCGGACGCGTTCGGTCTGGGTGTGGACGACCATCCCGTCCTTGACCGGGGTGGAGCACGAGGTCTGGAGCTTCGGGATCCCCTCGAGCTCGACCAGGCACATGCGGCAGGCGCCGACCGGATGGCCGAGCTTCGGCTCGTAGCAGAAGTACGGGATCTCGACGTCGTTCTGCTTGGCGGCGTCGACCAGCATCGCGCCTTCGGGCGCGCGGCACTCTCGGCCGTCGATCGTCAGCTGGATCGTCTTCTCGGTGGGGCGGGGCATGTCGCTAGTGGACGGGCAGGGGGCCGGCGTGCTCGTCGGCCACGCCGACCGGGACCACGTCGCCGAGCGGCGCAGCGCCGGCCCGGGCGCGGGCGGCCTCGATCTCGGCTTCGAGCTCGGGGCGGAACTTCTCGACCAGGGAGCCGATCGGCATCGCCATCGCGTCGCCGAGCACGCACAGGCAGTTGCCGATGATCTGCTCCTGGACCGAGGCGATGATGTCGAGGTCCATGGGCGTCGCCTCGCCGGACTGGATCCGCTCGATCATCTTCTGCGTCCAGTTGGTGCCCTCACGGCAGGGGACGCACTTGCCGCAGCTCTCGTGGGCGTAGAACTTCGCCAGCTTGTACGCCACCTCGCTCACGGTGTGCGAGTCGTCCACGACGATGATCGCCCCCGAGCCGAGCATCGATCCGGCCTTCGCCATCGTGTCGAAGTCGTACGGCAGGTCGAGGTCGTCCCGGGTCAGCACGGGGCTCGACGAGCCACCGGGGAACCAGAACTTGATCTCGCGGCCCGGGAAGGGCCCGCCGGCCAGGTCATAGATGATCTGCCGGCTCGGAACGCCGAGCTCGATCTCGTAGTTGCCCGGCCGCTGGACGTCGCCGGACACCGAGACGAGCTTGGTCCCGGTCGACGTCTCGGTGCCGAGCGCGGCGTAGGCGTCGCCGCCCATCCGGATGATCGCCGGCACAGTGGCGAGCGTTTCGACGTTGTTGATCAGCGTCGGACCGTGGTAGAGCCCCTCGATGGCCGGGAACGGCGGCTTCAGCCGCGGGTTGCCGCGCTTACCCTCCAGCGAGTCGAGCAGGCCGGTCTCCTCGCCGCAGATGTAGGCCCCGGCGCCGCGGTGCACGACGAGGCGCAGCGAGTGCTCCGAGTCGAGGATCCGCTCGCCGAGCAGTCCAGCGCCCGCCGCCTCGGCCACCGCCGCCTCGAGGATGTCGGCCTGCAGCGCGTACTCGCCGCGGATGTAGATGAACGCCCGGCTGATCGCCGCGGCGTACGTGGCGATGATGATCCCCTCGATCAGCATGTGCGGGCTCTTCTGCATCAGCTCGCGGTCCTTGAACGTCCCCGGCTCGGACTCGTCGGCGTTGCACACGAGGTACTTGTCCATGTCCCCGTGGGGCAGGAACGACGCCTTCTTGCCCATCTGGAAGCCGGCGCCGCCGCGGCCCCGGATCCCCGATTCCATGATCTGGTCGAGCACCTCCTCGCGCGGCATGGCCAGCGCCCGGCTCAGCGCCTCGTAGCCGCCCCGCCGGCGGTACACGTCGAGCGTGGCGAGCCCCGGCTCGTCGATCCCCTCGAACAGGAGCTTCACTCGTCCGCCGGCTCCTCGATGGCGCCCGCCGGGCCCGGGCGGGCGCCCTCGGCCACCTCCGGATCAGCGCAGGCCCGGTAGCGGAGCTGCTTGTGCTCCAGGACCGGCCGCCCCGCCCGCAGGTCCTCCGCGATCAGCTCGACGTCCTCCGTGCTCAGCGGTCCGACGTATTCGCCGTTCACCGACGCCATCGGCGCGATGTCGCACGCCCCCAGGCACTCGAACGAGCTGACGTTCAGATCCGCGTCGTCCTGGGCGACGGCCAGGAACGTCTCGTGGAGCTCGTCCGCGCCGCGCAGCGAGCAGGAGATGTTCGTGCACACGTAGATGTCGTGGCGCGGCCGCGGGCGCAGCTTGAACATGTCGTAAAACGACGCGACGCTCGTCAGGTATGCCGGCGTCAGCCGCATGACGGCCGCCACCTGGGTGATCGCCTCCGGCGAGCACCAGCCGTGCTCGCGTTGAGCCAGGTGGAGCGCCGGGATCGCCGCCGAGCGGCGGTCGGGGTACCGGGCCATCGCCTGTTCGATCCCCGCCTGGAGCATCGCCGGCACCGGCGTCGTGGCCAGGTCGGGGATCGTCGCCGGGGGCTTCTCCAGGTCGACCGCCTCGTCCCACCCCGGGACGCGGCTGCCGTGGCTGAAGCGCGTGACCGGCTGCGCGGTCTGCGGGTCCCGGCGCCACTCGCCCCGCCGCTCGGCGAGGAACGAGTTCAGGTCGGGCCCGGGCGTGGTGTCGCCGGTCCGGATCCCGCTCATCGGTCGATCCCTCCCAGGATGGGGTCGAGCATCGCCAGCGTCGCGATCAGATCCGCGATGTACGCATCCTTGACCATGTGCCGGAGCGCCTGGAGGTTGACGAAGCTCGGGTCCCGCATGTGCACGCGAGCCGGCTTGGCGGACCCGTCGGCCCGCAGGAAGATGCCGTACTCGCCCCGTGGGCCCTCGATCGGGTAGTAGCACTCGCCCGGCGGCACCCGGAAGCCCTCGGTCACGAGCTTGAAGTGGTGGATGAGCGCCTCCATGCTGGTCGCCAGCTCGTGGCGGGGCGGGAGCGCGATCTTCCGGTCGGTGGTGATGTGCGGCCCCTCGGGCAGCCCGTCGAGCGCCTGCTCGATGATCTTCACCGACTCGTAGAACTCGGCGTGGCGGACGCGGAATCGGTCGTAGTTGTCGCCGACCGTGCCGACCGGGATCTTGAAGTCGAAGTCCTCGTAGGAGGAGTACGGATGCGCCTTGCGGAGATCCCACGGATTCCCTGTCGCACGGAGCAGCGGCCCGGTGACGCCGAGGGCGAGCATCGTCTCCTGATCGACGATCCCGGTGCCGCGCAGACGCTCGAGCACGATCTCGTTCTTCTCCAGCAGGTCGGCGTACTGGTCGGCGCGGGTCGGCATCTCGGCGCAGAACGCCCGGACCTTCTCGGCGAAGCCGACCGGGATGTCCTCCATCACGCCGCCGACCTGGATGTAGCGGGTGTGCATCCGCTGGCCGGAGGACATCTCGAACAGATCGAGGATCCGCTCCCGCTCGCGGAACGTGTACCAGAACATCGAGATCGCGCCGAGGTCGAGCGCGGAGGTGCCGAGCCACAGCAGGTGGCTGGCGATCCGGCACAGCTCGAGGTGGATGACCCGGAGGTACTGGGCCCGGGGCGGCACCTCGACGCCGAGCAGCGTCTCGACCGCGCCGCAGTACGTCATCGCGTTGAAGTAGTAGGCCAGGTAGTCCATCCGCTCGACGACCGGGATGGCCTTCCAGTAGCTCTTGTCCTCGGCCGTCTTCTCGATGCCGGTGTGGACGTAGCCGATGATCGGCCGGATGTCGCGGACGACCTCTCCCTCGAGGGTGGCGAGCAGCCGCAGCACCCCATGGGTGGCCGGATGGTGCGGGCCGATGTTCAGCGTCAGCAGCTCGTGGCTCTCGCCCTCGCCCGCGGGCTCGGAGGCGAGGGTGATCGACTCCTCGCGCCGGCGGTAGTCGCTCGTCACTGCCATTTGCCGTAGTTCTGCTCTTCGTTGTGCGTGAACAGGATCGGCTCGCCGCCGATCGGGAAGTCGCGGCGCTGCGGATGGCCCTCGTAGTCCTCGGGCATGAGGATCCGGCGCAGGTCCGGATGCCCGTCGAACTGCACGCCGAACATGTCGAACACCTCGCGCTCGGGAAAATCAGCGCCCGGCCACAGCTCGACGACCGACTGCACCCGTGCGGCATCGGTCGGGACCCGGACCTTGACGCTCACCCGGTCGACGTTCGTCATGTCGAGCAGCTCGTAGAGGATGCCGAGCCTCGGCTCCTGGGGGAAGTAGTCGAGCCCGTGCAGGCTGGCCAGGAACGAGTACGTCCGCTTGAGGTGGGCGAGGACCGGCTTGACGTGCCCCGGATCGGCGAGTAGCACGGCGCGGCCGGCCGGCCCGAACTCCGTGCCGAGGATGCTGTCGGGCACCGACTCGCGGAGCTCCTGGGCGAGCAGTTCGAGCCCGGTGGCGTCAGGCACTGTAGGTGTCCTCTGACAGGGTCACGTTGACGGGTGTGTCGTCGTGCCCCGGCAGGACCTCCTCCGTGCCCACTGCCTCGTAGCGCTCGCGCCAGCCGAGCTTCTCGTTGCCCTGGATCTTCTCGCGCAGCCGGAGGATGCCGTGCATCAGGCTCTCCGGACGCGGCGGGCAGCCCGGAACGTGGATGTCGATCGGCATGAACTTGTCGGCCGGAACCAGCGCGTAGTTGTTGAACACCCCGGTCGATGAGCAGCAGGCGCCCATCGAGATGGCCCACTTCGGCTCGAGCATCTGGTCCCACAGCCGGCGGATGACCGGCGCCATCTTGATCGACACGCGTCCGGACAGGATGATCAGGTCGGCCTGGCGCGGGGAGGCGCGCATCGCCTCGAAGCCGAACCGGGCCACGTCCATCCGGGCGGCGACGATCGCCATCATCTCCATCGCGCAGCAGGCGAGGCCGAACGTCAGCGGGTAGATGCTGTTGCCCCGCGCCCAGCTGACCGCCTTGTCGACCGTCGTGGTCAGCACCCGCTCCTCGACGTAGCGGTCGAGCGCATCGCCCTCGAGGTCGCCGCGGAGCATGTCCCGGGCCTGGAGCTGCCGGATGCGGAAGTCGGCCGGCTCGCGCGTTATTTCCACTCGAGGGCTCCCCGCCGCCAGACATAGACCAGGGCGATCGTCAGCAGCACGACGAACACGATCGTCTCGGTCATGGCGAACGTCCCGAACGCCCGGAGCTGGACGGCGATCGGATACAGGAAGATGACCTCGATGTCGAACAGGATGAACAGCATCGCCATCAGGTAGAAGCTGATCCCGAAGCGGAACCCGCGCTGGATCTCCGACGGCAGCCCGCACTCGTACGGCGAGGTCTTGGCCCGGTTCGGCCGGGCGCGGCCGAAGATCAGGTTGAGCACCGAGAACAGCCCGCCGACCAGTCCGCCGAGGACGAGGAAGACGATTGCGGGCAGGTACGTGCGGAGCATCCTTGCCGGGTTATATCACCGGCTGAAGGTAGCTTGTAACACAATGTTACTTAGTGTCTCCCGCCACAAATCGGGCCGCCGGTGACCGGCGTCCACATTGCTCTCGGGGTGCTCGCGCTGGGCCTGAACGCGGTCGCCGCCGGGGCGGGCGCCTGGTGCTGGTGGCGGGCCGCGCCGGCGGACTGGTTCTGGCGGTTGCTGCGGGCCGGGCAGGCGAGCATCGTGGTCGAGGCGGTGCTGGGCGGGGTGCTCGAGCTCGGCCATCACAAGGCGCCCCCCATTCACCTCCTGTACGGACTGCTCCCGCTGGCCGTGTCGTTCGTCGCCGAGCAGCTGCGGGTCGCCTCGGCTCAGATGATCATGGACGGCCGCGGCTTCGGGTCGACCGCCGAGGTGGCGGCGCTGCCCGCCGACGAGCAGCGGCGGCTGGTGGTGGCGATCGTCCAGCGCGAGGTCGGGGTGATGGCCCTGGCGGCGTTCGTGATCGTCGTGCTGCTCGTCCGCGCGGCCGGGACGTACTGAGCGTCTGCGGAAACTAGTATCCGCGGCGGTGCGAGTCCTCGTTACCGGTGGGGCCGGGTTCATCGGGTCGAACGTCGCGGTCGCGCTGGCCGCCCGACGGTCGCGCGACGAGATCGTCGCGCTCGACAATCTGCGCCGTCGGGGCAGCCAGCTCAACCTGCCTCGCCTGGCGGCAGCCGGTGTCCGCTTCGTCCACGGTGACGTCCGGCAGGTGGACGACCTGGCGGCGGTCGGGGAGGTCCACGCGCTGGTGGAGTGCTCGGCGGAGCCGTCCGTGCTCGCCGGTGTCGACGGGGATCCCGGCTACGCGGTGGGCACCAACCTGCTCGGTGCCTTCCACTGCCTGGAGGTGGTCCGGCGCTGGGATGCCCAGCTCATCTTCCTGTCGACCAGCCGGGTCTATCCGGTCGGTGCGCTGCGCGAGCTGGCGCTTCGGGAGTCCGCGACGCGCTTCGAGCTCGCCGAGGGGCAGACGTTGACGGGGGCCTCGCCCGCCGGCATCTCCGAGGCATTTCCCCTGCTCGGCCCGCGCACGCTGTACGGCTCGACCAAGCTGGCGGCGGAGATGCTCATCGAGGAGTACGTGGCGGGGTACGGCTCTCGCGCGGTGGTGAATCGCTGCGGGGTGGTCGCGGGACCGTGGCAGCTCGGACGAGTCGACCAGGGGGTCTTCACCCACTGGCTCCTGGCGCACCATTTCGGGCGGCCGCTGCGCTACATCGGCTTCGGTGGGTCCGGCAAGCAGGTCCGCGACCTGCTGCACGTCCTCGACCTGGCCGACCTGATCGCCGATCAGCTCGATCGGCCCGACCACTGGCAGGGCTTCACCGGCAACGTCGGAGGTGGGCCCGAGGTCAGCCTCTCGCTGTGCGAGACGACCGCGCTGTGCGCCGAGCTGACCGGGCGACGGCTCGAGGTGGAGGCGAGTGCGGAGGAGCGGCCGGGCGACGTGCCGCTCTACGTCTCGGACTGCCGCCGGCTGTTCGCCCGCACCGATTGGCGACCATCTCGCGGGCCGCGGGAGATCCTGTCCGACACCGCGGCCTGGATCGCCGAGCACGAGCGCGAACTGGCCCAGGCGCTGTAGCCGTCGCCCGACCGGCCGCCAGGCGTTAAGCTTCCTGCTCGGGTGAGGACGGTCGTGGTCACGGGGTCTGGCGGGCTGATCGGCTCGGAGTCGGTGGCGCACTTCGTGCGCGCCGGGTACGACGTCGTGGGTCTCGAGAACGACATGCGGGCCAGCTTCTTCGGCCCCACGGCGTCCACCAGCCCCACCACCGCGCGCCTGCTCGGCGAATACGGCTCGGCGTTCCGATCGCTGGACATCGACATTCGCGACCGCGAAGCCGTCGAGCGGACGGTGCAGAAGGTCGGCCCGTCGCTCGAGCTCGTCGTCCACACCGCGGCGCAGCCGTCCCACGACTGGGCGGCGCGCGACCCCCACACGGACTTCGCGGTCAACGCGCTCGGGACGCTCAACCTGCTCGAGGCCATCCGGCACCACGCGCCTGGTGCCACCTTCATCTTCTGCTCGACGAACAAGGTGTACGGCGACCGGCCGAACGCCCTCCCGCTGGTCGAGCTCGAGTCCCGGCTCGAGCTGCCGGCGGAGCACCACTTCCACCGGGGCATCGACACCTCGATGTCGATCGACGATTCCACGCATTCGCTGTTCGGGGTCTCCAAGGCGGCCGCCGACCTGCTGGTGCAGGAGTACGGCCGGTACTTCGGCCTGCGCACGGTGTGCTTCCGCGGCGGCTGCCTGACCGGGCCCAACCACGCCGGGGCCCAGCTCCACGGCTTCCTCTCCTACCTCATGCGCTGCACGGTGGCCGGCGAGCCGTACACGGTGTTCGGCTACGACGGCAAGCAGGTCCGCGACAACATCCACGCCGAGGATCTGGTGGCCGCGTTCGCCGCCTTTCACCGGGCGCCGCGCCCGGGCGCGGTCTACAACATCGGCGGCGGACGGGCGAGCAACTGCTCGATGCTCGAGGCGATCGATCTCTCTCAGCGGATCGCCGGGCGGGAGCTGCGGTGGGAGCTCTCCCCCCAGCACCGGACCGGCGACCACCGGTGGTGGATCTCCGACCTGGCGCCGTTCCAGCGAGACTATCCGGAGTGGGAGATCCGTTACGGCATCGAGGACGTGCTGCGCCAGATCCACGACCACAACGTCGAGCGTTGGCGTCAGGCAGCATGAAGCTCTCCGTCGTCATCCCGGCGCAGAACGAGGTCGAATCGATCGGCGAGACACTCGCCGGCCTGACGGCCGAGCTCGACGCGGCGGAAGTCGATTACGAAATCGTCGTCGTCGACGACGCCAGTGGCGACGGCACCGATCAAGTGGTCGGCCTGGCGGCGGCGATCAACCCTCGGATCCGCTGCGTACGCTCGCACCTGCCTCCTGGATTCGGCTACGCCGTCCGCGCGGGCCTCGAGCACTACACGGGCGACGCGGTGGCGATCATGATGGCCGACCTGTCGGATTCCCCCCGGGACCTCGTCCTCTACCTCCGAGTGCTCGAGCAGGGATACGACTGCGCGTTCGGCACCCGGTTCGGTTCCGGCGGCCGGACGTCCGGCTACCCGCGCTTCAAGCTGCTCGTCAACCGCATCGTCAACACCGCGATCCGCGTCCTGTTCCAACACGGCTACAACGACACGACGAACGCGTTCAAGGCCTACCGGCGCGAGGTGGTCGACCAGATCCAGCCGCTGCTCTCCAACCACTTCAACCTGACGGTCGAGATGCCGCTCAAGGCGATCGTCCGCGGCTACGACTTCGCGGTCGTTCCCGTCACCTGGACCAACCGCCAGCACGGCGTCGCGAAGCTGCGGCTGCACGAGATGGGCAGCCGCTATGCGTTCATCGTCCTGTACGTGTGGCTCGAGCACCATCTCAGCCGCGGCGACTACCGCCGGCCGCAGTCGCCGGCCGCGCCGCCGAGCATCCCGGCCGGCGTGCCCTGAGCCTCAGTCTGCCGGCAGGGCGTGGTAGCGGCCGCCGTACCAGAGCAGCGGCGTGCCCCCCCCGAGCCCGAGCTCCCGCACCTCTCCGATGACGATCGTGTGGTCGCCGCCGCCGATCAGCTCGCGGAGATCGCAGGCCGCCCAGGCGAGCGCCCCGGACACGATCGGCACCTCGTGTGCGTAGTGGTGGGCCACGGCGTCGAGCTTCTCGGCCTCGGGCAGCTTGGAGGCGAACACCCGCGCCAGGTCCTCCTGGCCGGCAGCGAGCAGGTTGATGGCGAACCGGCCCGCGTCGCGCACGATCGGCAGCGTCCGAGCCTGATTCTCAAAGCACACGAGCGCCAGCAGCGGGTCGAGCGACAGCGAGCAGAGCGCGTTGGCGGTCATGCCCCCGGCGCCGGCGTGGCTCGCGCTCGTGATCACGGCCACCCCGGTGGCGAACCGGCCGAACACCTCGCGGAAGTGCTCGGGATCCGGAGCCATGGCGGCGGTTATACCGCCCCGGCAATCAGCTCCTGTGGTTGCCGCCGTAGGAGGACGATCGCGCATTGTCGAAAAGGGGCGAACGTCTGTGGCTGACGCCGGGGCCCTCCGGAGTTCGCCGCCCCGCGCCGGCCTCCTGCCTGCTCGGTCAGCCGGCGACGACGAGGTGTCCGTACAGCCCGAGCGCCTCGTCGGAGAGCAGGGTCGAGCCGACCAGGTAGGTGCCCGCATCCAGCCGGAGCGTCACGCGTCCGCTCTGACCGGGCCCGAGCGACCGAATCGCCCCGATCGTGGTCGAACCGCGGGAGACGACGAGGTTGTGGGTCAGCCGGCCCACGTTGGTGGCCACGATCGTCAGCCTGCCGGGCCGGAGGTCGATCGTGGCCGGCGCCAGCCGGTACTCGTCGAGCGCCAGGCGGACCGTGCCGCCGGGCCCCGCGGACACCTCGTGGCCGCAGCCGGCGCCCATCGCGGCCGCCGCCAGGACGGCCAATCCGGCGGCCAGTCCCCTGCTCAACCTGGCCGACACGAGCCGATCCTACCTTCCGTATGATCAGCCGCCCGATGAGCCGGCTCGTCAAGATCGTCCTGCGCTCCGCGGTCCTCGGCGGCGCCGCCATCGCGGTGGCGGCCTGCGGAACCGAGCGGGTCAGCACCCCTGGGGCCAGCCCGACGGTGCACGCCGGCGCGGTCATCTTCTCCCAGCGCTGCGCCGGCTGTCACACCCTGTCCTTCGCCGGCACGCACGGCTCGGCGGCCAACGTGCGCACCGCACAGGTGAACAACGGCCCGAACTTCAACGTGCGCTGCGAGCGGCCGGTGACGCGCGTGCTGTACGCGATCGAGAACGGCGGATTCTCCGGCGCGATCATGCCCCAGAACATCGTCGTCGGACAGGACGCCCGCGCCGTCGCCCAGTTCGTCTCCCAGTACGCCGGGCGCCAGGCGCCGCGCATCGTCGGTCAGACCACCTGCGCGCAGCAGGTGATCGGTACGCTGCCGCTGCCTGGGCAGGCGATCAACCGCACCGCGGTCAGCTCGAGCTCGACGAGCGCCCAGGTGGCCGTCCCCGGCACGAACCTGAAGGTGGGGCCGCATTCGGTCACCGCCCAGGGCGTCCACACGCACCGCAAGAAGTAGTTGCTCGACCTGCGGGCGATCCGTCGCGAGCCGGACGTCGTGCGTGCGGCGCTCAGTCGCCGCGGCCCGGGGGTCGCAGAGCTCGTCGACCGCGTGCTGGAGCTCGACGAGCGGTGGCGGGCGCTGACCACCGAGCTCGAGGCGTTGCGGGCCGAGCAGAACCGCCAGAGCCGCTCGCTGCAGGGAGCGCCGACACCTGAGCAGCGTGAGCGCCTGGCCGGGCTGGCCGCCCGCGGCCGGGCACTCTCCGCATCCGAGACAGGGGTCCGGACCGAACGGGACGCGGTGCTCCTCAGCCTGCCGAACCTGCCCAGCCCCGACGCCCCGGACGCCGACACCGTGCTGCGCGAGGTCGGAGTGTCCGGCGCCACCGGCCGAGACCACCTGGATCTCGCCGGCTGGCGGATCGACACCGATCACGCCGGCCGGGTGTCGGGCTCACGCTTCGCCTACCTGCGCGGGGAGCTCGTCCTGCTCGAGCTCGCCCTCGTCCGCTATGCCATGGAGCAACTGATCGGCCACGGATTCGAGCCGGTGATCCCGCCCGTCCTGGTTCGTGAGGAGGCGCTGATCGGGACCGGCTTCCTGCCCGACACCGAGCAGCAGATCTACCGGCTGCCCGACGACGAGCTGTATCTGGTCGGCACCGCCGAGGTGCCGCTCGCCTCGCTGCACCGCGAGGAGATCCTCGATGCCGGCATGCTCCCCCGGCGCTACGCAGGGTTCTCCAGCTGCTTTCGCCGGGAGGCGGGGGCGGCGGGCCGGGACACCCGCGGAATCTTCCGCGTCCACCAGTTCGACAAGGTCGAGATGTTCTGCTTCGTCGCGCCGGACCAGGCGGCGGCCGAGCACGAGCGGCTGCTGGCGATCGAGGAGGCGATCCTGAGCGAGCTGGGCATCCCCTACCGGGTGGTGGCGATCGCCGTCGGTGACCTCGGCGCCTCGGCGGCCAAGAAGTACGACTGCGAGGCCTGGCTGCCCGGACAGGGCCGCTATCGCGAGCTCACGTCCTGCTCGGACACGACCGACTTCCAGGCGCGGCGGCTCGACGTCCGCGCCCGGGGCGCCGACGGTCGACCGGCGACCGTCCACACCCTGAACGGGACCGCGGTGGCGGTGGGACGGACGATCATCGCGTTGCTCGAGAACGGACAGCGCGACGACGGCTCGGTCGTCCTTCCGCAGGCGCTCGTCGCCTGCGGCGCGCCGGCCGTGCTGCCGCCGGCGAGTTAGCGGACGGCGCGCAGCGGGGGAGAGCCCCCGAGCACGACGAGTGCCGCCCGGGGCGGTCCGCAGGCGGCGATTCGCGCCCGCAGCCGCACCCCGAAGGTGTTCCACGGACGCACGTAGGTGTGGGTGCCATCGGCGGCGCCGGCGGCGATCTCGGCGATCACCGCGGGCAGCGCCTGGGCACGGCCCGCCTCGGCGTCCGGAGCGACGAGCAGCTCACCGATCGGCCGCTCTCTGGCATCGGCTTCGGCCAGCCCCAGCAGGCGCTCGGCCGCCGCCGAGACGCCCTGCACGCGCAGCCGGGCATCGACGAGCAGGAACGCACCCTGGGGCTCCGGGGCGAGATCCTCCCGCACCTCCAGCAGCAGGCCGAAGCCGCACTCCGGGCACACCCGGGCATCCGGTGCCGGTGGGTCCGCGTCACCGGCCTGGGTGCCGCAATGCCCGCAGAACCACACCCATCGCTCGGGACGGGCGGGATCGGGCAGCGTGGAGGGGACGAGCCGCAGCTCGGCCCGGCGCGGGCTGTTGCTTGGTGATGACATTCGTGCGTCTTCGGCGTCCCTGCCCAGAGCGCGGCAAGCGCCGGCAGCAGGAATCCTACCCTGCCGACGGGCGTCTGTCGAGACCCTGCCGCCTGGCGGGAGCGGAGAGGGGGGGATTCGAACCCCCGAACGGGGTTGACCCCCGTTACGCGATTTCCAGTCGCGCCCGTTCAACCGCTCCGGCACCTCTCCGGGAAATCTCGCGGTAGCGTAGCGATGGGAGCGCCCCGCTCACCCCTCGGCGGCGTCAGATCTGCCAGGCGCCGCCCCGGAGCAGCGGGACCTCCGTGCCGTCGTGCGCGACGCCGGTGACCATGACCTCCGGTGCGCCGATCATGAAGTCGACGTGGATCTCGCTCTGGTTGATCCGAGCCCGATCGCCCGCATCATCGCTGGCGGCCAGGAAGCCGGCGCCGAGCGCGATGTGGCTGGCGGCGTTCTCATCGAGCAGCGTGCTCGAGTAGATCCGCCCCGTCTGGCCGATCCGGCTCTCCCGGTCGACGAGCGCCACCTCGCCGAGCCGGGCGGCGCCCGGGTCCCGGGCCACCATCGCGCGCAGCGTGCCCGCGCCCTCCGCGGCGTCGATCGCGACCGCGCGCCCGCCCGCGAAACGGACCTCCAGTCCTCGCACCGCCACCTCGTTGACCAGGAGCGGCTTGGTCGAGCGGACCTGACCATCCACCCGCTCCGGGTCGGGGCTGGTGAACACCTCCTCGGTGGGCAGGTTCGGCGTGTGGACGATCCCGTCGACGGTGGCGAAGCGCGCCGCCTGCCAGCGGCCGGTCGGCAGCAGGCCGATCGTCAGGTCGGTCCCGGGCCCGGCGAAGTGCAGCCGGTCGAGGCGGAGGGCGTCGAGCCGGCCGGTGACGGCGACCAGCTGGTCCAGCCGCTCGTTCCACGCGGCGGCGGGGTCTGGCGCGTCGAGGCGGCAGATGTGCTCGATGTCCTGCCACAGGCGCTCGAGCGCCTCGGTCGGCGCCAGCTCGGCGAACACGAGCGAGGCCCAGCCGGGCGTGGGGGCCGGGATGATGTTCCAGTTCGTCGTGCGCTCGTTGAGCAGCACGGTCGACTCCTTGACCCGCGGCAGCATGTCGCGGCCGAGGAGCTCCGGCTCGATGCCCGCCATCAGGTCAGCCTCGACCACCCCATGCAGGGCGATGCGGGCGGCGCGATGCTCGCCGAGCGCGAGCGTGGCGGCCCCGAGCCACGGGGGCACGTAGGCGAGCGAGTCCGGATCGGCGTGAAGCGCTCGCAGCCGCTTGAGATGCGGGATCGAACCATCGCGCCTCGACGTACTTCGCCCCGGCCAGGTAGGCCTGCTCGGCCACCGCGCGGGTCAGCGCCTCCTTGCCGGGTTCGGTGGAGATCGCCACCACCTGGCCGGGCTGGACGTTGGCGCCGGTCCGCACCGCCAGCTCCGCCAGCCGGCGCAGTCGCTCAGCCGTCTCCATCCCGCCCCCCTCCAGCCCGAGCACTCCGGGATTCATGATCCCGGCCGGGTCCAGCACGCGCTTCACCGCCGCGAGTGCCGCCACTCCGAGCTCGCCGACCTCGGCCGGCAGCCACGGGGCGTGGTCGCGCCCCACGCCGTGGTGGTGGCTGATCGTCGCGCCGGCGGCGGCGATGGCGTCGCTCGCCGCGCGCTTGGCCGCCGCCCACTGGCGCAGCGGATCGTCGGCCGCGGCGGCGCCGACCGTGAAGTAGAGCGAGGCACCCGCCGGATACACGTGCGAGACGTGGCAGAGGACGACCGGCGGGGTCCCGGCCCCGGCCAGCGTCTCGCGCAGGGCTTCGCTCACCGCCGCGTAGAGGTCCGGCAGCCGGGACCAGACGCACGCGGTCTCGAGCGTCTCGACCAGCGCGCCCGCGTCGAGCAGCGCGTCGCGGAGGTAGGGCCCGTGGTAGCGGCCGGCCGCCCAGCCGTCGCCGGCGGCGGGTCGGGTCCCTCGCCGCCGGCGGCGCGCAGCCGCGCGGTCGCCCCCGCCCGCCGGGCGTCGACCTCCTCCGGGTCTCCCTCGTAGCCGACGATGGCCAGGCAGCCGCCCGAGCCGGCGCCGAGCTCCTCCGGCCGCGCCAGGTTGAGCGCGGTCTCCGCCTCGTCGGACAGGCGCAGCACCGTGGGGCGGGGCCCGTCCTGCACCAGCGAACGCGAGCGCAGCCGCGCCGGCGGCGAAGCTCGGGAACCGCCACCCCTCGTAGCATCGCGCGGCCGGGAGCGGACGGATGGCGACGCTGAGCTGGGTGATCACGCCGAACGCCCCCTCCGATCCGAGCACGAGCTGGCGCAGATCGGGCCCGGCGGCGCTCCGCGGGGCTCGTCCGAGCTCGAGCGTGCCGGCCGGGGTGGCCAGCCGCAGCGCGGTCACCAGCTCGTCGAACCGGCCGTAGCCGGCCGAGGCCTGACCGCTCGACCGGGCCGCGGCGAACCCGCCGAGCGTCGCGTACTCCCACGACTGCGGGAAGTGGCCGATCGTGTACCCGCGCTCGGCGAGCAGGCGCCTCGGCCTCCGGCCCGCGCAGCCCCGGTTCGAGCACGGCCGATGCGGGAGATCTCGTCGAGGTCGAGCAGGCGGTTCAGCCGCCGCAGGTCGAGCGCGACCCAGGAGCGCGCCGGCGTGAGCCCGCCGACCACCGAGGTCCCGCCGCCGTACGGCACGACGGCGTACCCCGGCGGCGCTGGCGGCGCGGAGCACCGCGCTCACCTCGTCGTGGGACCCCGGCGTGAGCACGAGGTCGGGCGCGGCCAGCGGGATCTCGCCGAGGCCGCGCACCGTCAGCAGGTCCGGCGTCGACTTGCCGAGCGCGTGGCGCGAGCCGGTCGGCGGGCTGGCTCGAGGCGTGAGCCGGGCCGACGATCGCCCGCAGCTCGTCGCCGACATCCGCCTCGAGCACCGGCGGGCGGAGCGCCACCGCCTCGGGCGCCGCGGGGTGCCCGAGGCGGCGCTGGACGCCGAGCCCGTCGCGCAGCAGGGTCTCGACGGCCTCGGGCAGCGCCGGCACCTCGTCCGGATCGCCCCAGCCCCACCAGGAGAGCGGGGTGCGGGTGCTCGTCACCCGCCCACCGTACCGCTCAGCCGCTGCGCCAGTGCGGCACCGCCAGCAGCGTCAGGCGCAGCTGCTTCTCCGCGGTACGAGCGATCTCCGCCTCGCCGTGCGCCGCCACCACGGGCAGCGTCGAGCATCGCCGCGACGGTGGCGATCATCGTGTTGACGAGCAGGCCGGCGAGCATCTGGAGATCGTCGGTGGTCCACTCCCGGAGCACCGGGAAGCGAGCGAGGTCGGTGGCCAGCTCGGAGGTGAACAGGCGGACCTCGCCGCGGATCGCCTGCCGCAGCACGGCGTTGCCGGTGTAGCCGACCCGGATGACGAACAGGAAGTGCGCGTGGTGGTTCCGGACGTGGTCGGTGAGGACCTGGACCGAGCGGCCGATCATGTCGTCCGGGTCGAGACCCTCACGCGCGTCGCGGAGCATCGCGCGCAGGGTGCGGAACGACTCCTCGACGAGCGCCAGCCCGAGCGCGTCCATGCTCTCGAAGTGGCGGTAGAACGCGGTCGGCACCACGCCTGCCGCCCGCGTCACGCTGCGCAGGCTCAGCCGCTCGAAGCTCTCGCCGGCCTCGATCTGGAGCAGCGCTGCCTCGAGCAGTGCCTGGCGGGTGTGGCGCCGGCGCTCAGCCTGGGTGCGTCGCGGGGCGGCGGCACCGCGCGGCCGTGTACGACCGTTCACTGCCTCTCCGTGCGGCTGCGCACACAGCGGAGTTTAGCTGTGGCAGACCGCGGGAACCGGGCTACAGTAGTTAGTGCACATGTGTTCACCAACCTTCCGCTGAGACGATGCCCGTCCTTACTCGCCGCCTGCTCGGTTCCTCGTTCGTCGACCTGCTGCTCGGACCGTACGGGGTCGACCGCTACCTCGAGCTGATCCGTCCCGACCTGGCCCTGCACGAGGCGCGTGCCCGGGTCGTGTCGATCGAGCGCCAGACCCCGCGCAGCGTCACCGTCGCGCTCCGCCCGAACGCGGCGTTCACCGGCTTCCGGGCCGGCCAGTTCCTTCGCGTCGGCGTGGACATCGACGGAATCCGTCGCACGCGGACCTACTCGCCGGCCAGCTCGGAGCACCGGGCCGATGGCGGCCTCGAGCTGACCGTGACCGCCCACCCCGGCGGGCTCGTCTCGCCTCACCTCCAGCGCGCGCTGCAGCCCGGTCAGACCCTCCATCTCGGCCCGGCGGCCGGCCACTTCGTGCTACCGGAGCCGCGGCCGGAGCGGCTGCTCCTCATCGGGGGCGGGAGTGGCATCACCCCCGTGCTCTCGATGCTCCGGACCCTGTGCGACGAGCGCTACGCCGGGGAGGTGACGTTCGTCCACTTCGCCCGCACGCCGGGGGACTGGCTGTACCGACCGGCGGTCCAGGCGCTCGGCGCCCGCTCCCACTTCATCGCCACCCGGCAGGGCGGACCCCGGCTCCACGCCGGGCTCGTCGAGTCACTGACGGGCGCCACGCCCAGCGAGCTCCACGCGGCGGTGTGCGGGCCGCCGGCGCTGCTCGACGCGGCGCGTGGGCTGTGGGCGGATGCCTCCGACCGCCTGCTCACCGAGACCTTCAGCCCGCCGCCGATCGTCATCCCCGACGGCGAGGCGCCGTCGGGCACGGTGTCGTTCGCCCGGGCCGGCATCTCGGCGGCGGTCGGGCCCGCGACGCTGCTCGAGCAGGCCGAGGCGGCCGGCCTCGAGCCGGAGTTCGGCTGCCGGATGGGCATCTGCCACACCTGCACCTGCCGCAAGCTCTCCGGTCCGGTGCGCAACCTGCGCACCGGGGCCATCTCGCTGGAGGAGGACGAGGACATCCAGCTCTGCATCTCCGCCCCCGCCGGCGACGTCGCTCTCGATCTCTAGAGGAGCCAGCCATGCCTTCCACCGATCGTCCCACCCTGACCCCCGAGCAGCTCGAGCAGCTCGGGACCGAGCTCGACGCGCTGCGCGCGCGCGTCGTCGCCGAGCTCGGAGAGCGCGACGTCCAGTACATCCAGCGCATGATCAAGGCCCAGCGCGGCCTGGAGGTCGCCGGTCGAGGCCTCCTGTTCGCCGGGGTCCTGCCGCCCGGCCTGGCTGGCCGGCACGACCGCCCTGGCGCTGTCGAAGATCCTCGACAACATGGAGATCGGCCACAACGTCATGCACGGCCAGTACGACTGGACGCGTGATCCGGCGCTCGAGTCCCATGCTTTCGAGTGGGACAGCGCCTGCCCCGGCGACCAATGGCGCCACTCGCACAACTACATGCACCACACCCACACCAACGTGCTGGGCAAGGACCGCGACATCGGCTACGGGATCCTCCGTATGTCCGAGGATCAGCCGTGGCGAACGCGCGATTTCGGCAACCCGGTCTACGCGCTGGCGCTCGCCCTGCTGTTCCAGTGGGGGGTGGCGCTGCATGACCTCGAGGTGGACCGGATCGAGGCGGGCGAGATCACGCTGGCGGACAAGCGGGAGATCCTGCGCAGCATCTGGGAGAAGGGCCGCCGCCAGGTGCTGAAGGACTACGTCGCCTTCCCGCTGCTCGCCGGGCCGTTCGCGCCGCTGGTGGCCTCGCGGCAACCTGACCGCCAACCTGGCGCGCAACGTGTGGTCGTTCACGATCATCTTCTGCGGTCACTTCCCCGCCGGGGTCGAGGAGTTCTCCGAGACCGAGGTGGAGAACGAGACCCGGGGCGGCTGGTACCTGCGTCAGATGCTCGGCTCGGCAAACCTGAGCGGCGGCAAGCTGTTTCACATCCTGTCGGGCAACCTGAGCCACCAGATCGAGCACCACCTGTTCCCGGACATCCCCGCGCACCGCTACGCGGAGATCGCGGTCGAGGTGCGGGCGATCTGCGAGCGCTATGGCCTGCCGTACAACTCCGGGCCGCTGCACCGGCAGTTCGGCTCGGTGGTGCAGAAGATCTGCCGGCTGGCGCTGCCGGGCCGGGGCAGCCAGGCGCGGGTGCCGGCCCGGCCGCCGGTGGCGGCGCCGGAGCCCGAGCCGGAGCTCGTCGCGGCCTGAGCCCCGCGACGTGAACCGGGGCGACGTCCGGGGCGTAGAGTCCGTCACATGAGCCTCGTCTCCACGCTGCGCATGTACCTCCGGCGGACAAAGCACCTCGACGCCGCCACCGACCTCTACGGCCATCGGGTTCGGCTGCTCGACGGCGGCGAACTCGACCTGGAGTCGCTGCGCGGACGGCCGACGCTCATCGTCAACACCGCCAGCAAGTGCGGGTACACGCCGCAGTACCAGGGCCTCCAGGCGCTCTACGACCGCTACCACGATCGCGGGCTCGAGGTGATCGGCTTCCCCTCGGGGGACTTCGCCGGTCAGGAGTACGACGACGGCGAGGCGATCGGCGAGTTCTGCCAGAAGAACTACGGCGTCGCGTTCCCGCTGACCGAGAAGGTGTCGGTGCGGGCCGATCCGACACCGCTCTGGCAGGAGCTCGGCGGCCAGCCGGAATCCAAGCCGCCGGGCTGGAACTTCACGAAGTACCTGGTGGGCGGCGACGGCCGGCTGCGGGCGCGCTTCTCGACCAAGGTCACCCCGGAGGATCCGGCGCTCGTCGCGGCGATCGAGGCCGAACTGCCGAACTGATGCTCGCCGGCGTGGTCGCGGCGGCCGCGATCGGCGTCGCCGCGGTGATGCTGGCGACGTGGGTCGCCTCGCTCGTCCTGCACGACGTCTCGATCGTCGACCCGGTGTGGGGCGCCGCGTTTGTCCTCGTCGCCGTGGTGGCCGCGCTCGCCGGGGCGGGCGACACGGGCCGGCGGGTGCTGCTCGCCGCCCTCGTCGGGGTGTGGGGCGTGCGCCTGGCCGCCCATCTGATGCTCCGCAAGCTCGGCGCCCGACCTGAGGATCGCCGCTATGCGGCGCTGCGCGAGCGCCGCGGCACCACCTTCCCGCTGTGGAGCCTCGTGACGGTGTTCGCAGTGCAGGGGCTGCTGGTCGTCGTCGTCTCGCTCCCGGTGCAGGCGGCGGCACGCTGCTTTCGGTCGCTCGACGCGTGGATCGTCCCGGGCCTCGTGCTGTGGGCGATCGGCTTCGCCTGCGAGGCGATCGGCGATGAGCAGCTCCGGCGGTTCAAGGCGGACCCGGCCAACCGGGGGGCGGTGATGGACCGCGGCCTGTGGCGCTACACCCGCCACCCCAACTACTTCGGCGACGCCTGCGTGTGGTGGGGGATCTGGCTCATCGCCCTGCCCTCCGGCGGCACCTGGTGGACGTTCATCGGCCCGCTGGTGATGACCGTGCTCCTCGTCCGGGTCTCCGGCGCCGTACTGCTGGAGTCGGACATCGGCGAGCGTCGGCCGGGCTACGCGGCGTACATCGAGCGCACCTCGGGCTTCGTGCCGCTGCCGCCGCGCCGGCGCTCTGGCTCTGGCTCTGGCTCCGGCTCCGGCTCCGGCTCCGGCCAGCGCTAGCCAGCCGCAGCGGACCTCAGTGCTCGGGTCGGGCGGCCCGGGCCACGACCAGGTCGCCCAGCCGCCGGCCCATCCCCGGGAGGTGGCGCACCGCCCCGACCGCGAGCCGGGTCCGCGGCCCCGGGACGATCATGAACCGGCCGCGCGCCACGCCGCGCAGCGTCTCGTCGGCCACCCGGCCGACGTCGTGCTTGGGGATCATGAGCGTGTGCGCGCGGTTCTCCGGCGTGCGCGAGTCATCGAGCGCGTCGATCATCGGCGTCTGGAACTCCGGTGGGCAGACGACGTGCACGCTCACGTCCTGGCGGGCCAGCTCGTAGCGCAGGGATTCGCTGAAGCCGACGACGGCGAACTTCGAGGCCGTGTAGGCGGTGTAGCCGAACACCCCGATCAGGCCTCCGGCGGATGCGATGTTCACCACCCGGCCGTGCATCCGGCGCAGATGGGGCAGCGCGGCGCGGGTGCAGCGCACGAGGCCGAACAGGTTGACGTCGATCGCCTCGCGGAACGCCGCATCGGGCAGCGTCTCGAAGTACCCCTCCCGCATGATCCCGGCCGAGTTGATCAGCACGTCGATCCCGTCCAGGCGGGCCGCCAGGTCGTCGAACGCCTCCGCCAGCCCATCCGCGCTCCCCACGTCGAGCGGCGCGCAGATGACGCTCGCCGTCGGTGCCCCCGCCGCGATCTCCGCGCGTGCCTGCTCAAGCCGCTCACGGTTTCGGGCCACGAGCGCCACTCGGGCGCCCCCTCCGGCGAGCCGCTCGGCCAGGGCCCGGCCCAGGCCCGAGGAGCCGCCGGTGACCACCACCCCGCGGCCGGCGAAGTCTGCGCGGCTCATTGCGCCGCCGACCCTACCGGTGGGGCGGGTGGCGCGCCGAGCGGACCGCCTCAGGCGCGAGCGGGACGCCGGGGCTCCAGCAGGTACTGGCTGACCAGCCACCGGTTGCCGCGGCGGTAGCGCCAGAGCGCCCGCTGGGAGATGAGGCACAGCCGCCAACCGGCCAGGAGCCGGCGGGCCTCGGCGCGCGAGCGTCCGTCGGCCTCCAGGACCGCCATCGCCGCGTCGGCGTCCGTGTCGAGGTTCGCCAGCCACGCGTCGAGTGTGTGTGCGTAGTGCGTCCCCGGCACCATCCAGCTCTCGACCACGCGCATGTGCTCGGCGAAGTGCAGCAGCAGGTCGTGGCTCGGCATCAGCCCGGGGGTGAAGCAGCGCTCCGCGGCCCAGGTGCCCTCCAACCGGTAGGGCAGCGTGCGGTGGCTGAACACGTGCACGAAGGCCAGCCCGTCCGGCCGGCACCACGTCCTGAGCCGCCGCAGCAGCTCGCGCCAGTTGCGCATCCGCTCGAAGGTCTCGACCGACAGGATCCGGTGATAGTGGGTGGGTGGCGTGAACTCGTCGATGTCGGCGGTGAGCACCCGCAGGTTGCGCAGGCCGAGTTCATCGCGCCGGGCCTCGATCCACTCCCGGTGGCGGGCGGAGCTCGACACCCCGGTGATCTGCGCGCGCGGGAGGCGCTCGGCCAGCCACAGCGACAGCGAACCCCACCCGCAGCCGAGGTCGAGGATCCGCATGCCGTCCGCCACCCGCGCCCGCTTGCAGGTCAGCCTCAGCATCGCCTCCTCGGCACCGGCCAGGTCCCGCACCCCCTCGGACCACAGGCAGCCCGAGTCCTTGCGCCGGGGACCCAGGACCAGCCCCAGGAGCTCCAGTGGCAGCGCATCGTTCGGCTGGTGGGGCGGCTCCGGCAGCTCGGCGATCGGCCCGGTGCTCATCCGCTCGACGAGCGCCTCCAGCCGGGCGGACTGCTCGGCGACACCGCCGCTCGCCTCCCGGCGCTCCCGGGCGCGCGCGCCGTAGCGCGAGCCCACCCGCACCGCGCCGTCCGGCACCAGCCCCCGGGCCATCGCGCGATCGAGCCACTCGTACCGGCGCGCGGCCGAGGATCGGGAACGCCTCACGCGGGGCAGGATGCCATCAGCCGGCGCGCGTCGGTCACGCCGGCGACAGGACGACGACGGGGATCTCCCGGTCGGTCCGCGCGGCGTAGTCGGCGAAGTCGCCGTACATCTCGACGAGCCGAGGCCACAGCCGCTCGCGCTCGGCGGGCGAGGCGGTCCGCGCGCGGACCCGCCTCCGCTCTCGCCCGACCTGCACGGTGGTCTCCGGCGCCGCCCGGAGGTTCAGCCACCACGCCGGATGCGCGGCGCGGCCGCCGGCCGACGCCGACGATCACCAGGTCCGAGCCATCGTCCAGGTACAGCACCGGCGTCGTGCGGCGCGTCCCGCTGCGCCGGCCGACATGGTCGAGCAGCAGGACCGGAGCCCCCCGCAGCCGGCCGCCGAATCGGCCGCCGCTGCGCCGGTAGGCCCACACGTTCAGGCCGGTCAGCACGCCGAGCAGACGCAGCCGAAGCGAGCCGGGCGGTGGAACGGGCGGACTCGGCATCTCCATCTCCTCCTAGGCGGGCCCGGCGCCTGTCCGTTGTCCACCGGCGCCGGCAAGCGCCGCGACCGGCCGCGCCCCCACCCGCCGCACCACCACCGCGGCGGTGTCGTCGCCGTGCCGCGCGGCGCCGAAGCCGTCGAGCGACCGAGTGACGGTCTCGATCATCTCGCCGGCCGAGCAGCCGCGGCACCGCTCCAGGGCGTCCCGCAGCCGCTCGTCACCGAACCGCTCGCCGCCGGCCCCCACGGCGTCGGTGACCCCGTCGGTGTAGGCGACGAGTGACGCGTCGGGCGGAAAAGGCGCTCCCACGTCGCGGAGCGTGACGTCGGGGAACGCGCCGAGCAGCGGCCCCGTCTCCCCGACGGTCGTGATCCCGTCGCCGGTGACCATCAGCGGCAGCGGGTGGCCGCCCGCGGCCAGCACGAGCCGCTCGGGCTCGAGCCGCACGCACAGCGCCGTGCAGATCGACGGCTGGCGCTGGGCGCGGAGCGTGCGGTCCAGGCGGGTGAGCAGCGCGGCGGGACTCGACACGAACTCCGAAGCGGTGCGCAGCGTGTGGCGGGCCAGCGCGGTGAGCACCGCAGCCTCGACGCCGCGACCGGTGACGTCGCCCACCACGAGCATCCAGCCCTCCTCGACCTCCCACACCTCGTAGAAGTCGCCGCCGACCTCGCTGCCCTCCAGCGCCGGGCGGTACAGGCTGGCCAGCTCGTAGCCCGGGACCTCCGGCAACGCCTCCGGCAGCAGGCTCCGCTGGAGGGTCTCGGCGATCCGTGAGCGCTCCTCGTACAGCCGCGCGTTCTCGATCGCCACCCCGGCGCGGCCGGCGATCTGCTCGGCGAGGACGACGTCGGGCGCGTCGATCCCCCGGCCGGACTCGGCGTGCACCAGGGTCAGGGTGCCGAGTGTCCGCGTCGTGCTGCGGACCGGCACGATCGCCACCGAGCGCATCCCCACCGCCCGCAGCAGCTCGAGCTCGCGCGGGCTCCGGGCGGTGGCCTGGAGCATCTCGTCGGTGATCTCCGGGTACAGGACCGGCTTGCCGGTGCGCAGCACCCGCCCGAGCCCCTGGTCGGCATCCGGGCGCTCGGGCAGCAAGCGGCGCAGCTCCTCGGCCAGTCGCAGGCGATCCGGATCGACGTGGGCCACCGCGACCGGCACCCGCATCCCGGCGGCGTCGACCAGATCGATCGCGCACCAGTCGGCGATGTTCGGCACGGTCAGCTCGGCGATCGTGCGCAACGTGCGCTCGTAGTCCAGCGACGAAGCGAGCAGCTCGGTGGCGCGGGCGACGTAGGCGGAGCGCAGCCGGGCCAGCGTCTGCTCGGTGACGTCCTCGATGGTCATGATCGTGGCCGCCACCGCGCCGTCCGCTGCTCGCAGGGGCGCGGCCTTGAGGAGGTTCCAGCGCACGGCGCGTGTCGTGCGGTGGACGGTCCGGATGAGCAGCGGGTCGGCCGGCTCGCCGCGGAGGATCCGCACCGACGGGATCTGCTCCATCGGAACCGGCCGTCCGTCCTCGCCGGTCACCACGTAGTCGGCCATGATGTCCGCGGTGTCGACCCGCCGCAGCTCGGCCCACGAGGCGAAGCCGAGGTGATCGAGTGCCGCCTGGTTGGCGTAGACGATCCGCTGGTTGCGATCGCGGATCGTCACCGGGTCGCTGAGCGCGCCGACCACCGCGTCGAACAGATGCTCGTTGCCGGGAACCGACTCGCGCAGCGAGCGGAGCAGCTCGTCGGATGGGGACTCCATGACCGAGGCTAATGTGCCTGAACCGTGCGCCTGCTGCAAGCCGATCCGAACATCCGGCTGGCTCCGGGCGATGGCGACGGGCCTCCGCGCGTCGTGCTCGCCTTCCCCTACGACGTGGGGCTCGTGGCCGCCGTGCGCACCCTGCCCGGCCGCCGGTTCGACTGGGCGAGCCGCGAGTGGCTGGCTCCGGCCGACGACTGGGTCGCCGTCGGGCTGCGCCGGATCCGCCACGCCCATCCGGAGCTGACGGCCACCGTCGAGGTCGACGAGTGGCTGGCTCGGAGCTCGGAGCGGTGGATCGGTCACGTCCGCACCGCCGCTCACGCCGGCCGGGGCTGGTGGGCGCTGGACACCCTGGCCGGGACGATCCCGCCGGCGCTGGGCGCCGGCGCCGTCGAGCTCGATCCACGTCGCACCCTGATTCCGATGACGCCGGCGCACGCGGCGACGCTCGCCGAGCTCGGTCCCGGCCGGCTGACCCACGCCGCCGTCCGCTGCATCGACTACCTCGAGCGCGGAGAGACGCCACCCGGGGCCCGGCTGACTCTCGGGCGTGGGGTGGCCGGGGAGCGGTTCGCGCTCGAGACCCTGTGGGACCACGACGCCCACGACGCGTTCGTTCGCCTGCCGGGCAGCCGGGGCGGCGAGCTGCGGCCGGATCCGTGGATCGCCGACGAGCTCGACGCGTTCGTCGCCCGCCACGGGGTGGCGGTGGCCCAGGCCGCCGCGGAGGCGCTCGCCGCCCTGGTGGCCGAGCACCGGGCGGCCCGCCGGGCCATCGCCGCGTCGCGACGCACCGCCGCTGACCCGCTGCCGGCGCTCGCCGGTCGACTGGGCGGCGAGCCGGCGCCGTTCCAGTGGGCGGCGGTGCGCTATGCCCTGCAGGCGCGGCGGTGCTTCCTGGCCGACGAGCAGGGGCTCGGCAAGACGATCGAAGCGCTCGTCGCGCTCGAGGCGGACGGAGCGTTCCCGGCGATCGTCGTGTGCCCGGCATCGCTGAAGCTCAACTGGGAGCGGGAGGCGGCGCGCTGGCTGCCCCACCGGACCCTCCAGCTCCTGGCCGGCCGCAGCGCGGTCCTGCGCCGCGATGCCGAGATCACGATCCTCAACTACGAGATCGTCGCTGCGCTGGCGGCCCAGCTCGCCCGCCGGCGTCCCCGCGCGCTCGTGATCGACGAGTCCCACCTGGTGAAGAACCCCCAGGCCAAGCGCACCCAGGCGGTCCGCCGCCTGGCGGCGGCGATCGCTCCGGACGGGTTGAAGCTCGCGCTGACCGGGACGCCGGTGCTCAACCACGCGGACGAGCTGATCGCCCAGCTGCGGGTGATCGACCGGCTCGGCGAGTTCGGCTCCGGGGCGAGCTTCCGCCGCCAGTTCGAGGGGCCGCTGAGCGAGGAGCGCCTGCACTGGCACCTGCGCCGCCACTGCTTCGTCCGCCGGACCAAGGCCGAGGTGCTGCCCCAGCTGCCGGCCAAGCGCCAGGTCGTCGTCCCGGTGGCGCTGACCAACGAGGCGGAGTACCGGCGCGCCGAGGCTGACCTGATCGAGTGGCTGCGCTCCCAGCCGCTCGACCTGAGCGTGCTGGAGGCGAAGGTGGCGGCCGCCCGCCGGGCGGAGCGGCTGGCCCAGCTCACCGCGCTCGGCCGCCTGGCCGCCCGCGGCAAGCTCGCCGCCGCACTGGCCTGGATCCACGACTTCCTCGCCTCCGGCGAGCCGCTCGTCGTGTTCGCCCGCCACCACGAGGTCCAGCACGCCGTGCTGGCCCGGTTCCCGCACGCGGCGCACATCCTGGGCGAGGATCCCGTGGCCGCCCGGCAGCGTGCGGTCGACGCCTTCCAGGAGCCGGACGGCCCGCCCCTCATCGTCTGCGCCACCCGGGTGGCCGGTCAGGGGATCACGCTCACCCGCTCCTCGAACGTCTGCTTCCTCGAGCTCGAGTGGACGCCGGCGCTGCACGACCAGGCCGAGGATCGCTGCCACCGGATCGGCCAGCGGGATGCCGTCACCGCGTGGTACCTGCTCGCCGCCGAGACGATCGACGAGACGATGGCGCGCCTCATCCAGCGCAAGCGCCAGATCGTCTCCGCGGTGACCGACGGCGGCGAGATGGGCGATGCCGGTCTCGTCGAGGGGGTCGTGCGCGAGCTGCGCGACGGGCGGCCGTTCCGCCACCTGCGGGCGGTGGCCGGCAACCGCGGGACCTAGGTCCGCAGGAACCCGAGCAGCTCGCGGTTGAACGTCAGCGGCCGCTCCATCATCGGGACGTGGCCGGTCTCGTCGAGCAGCAGCAGGCGGGACTGCTCGATCAGGCGGACGAATTCGTCCGCGTCGGCCGCCGGCACGAGCGCGTCCTCCCGGCCCTGGACGATGAGCGTCGGGCAGGCGATCTCCGGCAGCCGGTCCCGGAAGTCGTAGGAGATGAGAGCGTCCATGGCCAGCGCGAAGCCGGGCTTGGCCGCCCCGCTGCCCTGGGCGGCGAGCAGGTCGAGCGGCAGTCGGGTGGGGTGGCGCATCACCGCGCGGAACGCGAGGTGCCGGGCCCGCGGGCGCAGGAGGACCGCTCGATCCCGAGCCGGGGAGCCGGCCTGGGCGGCGAGCAGCCGGACGAGCGTCATCATCGGCTGGCGGCGCAGGTCGCTGATCGAGATCCCGGCCGCGTCGACCAGGACGAGGCGCTCCACTCGGTCGGGATGGCGGATCGCCAGCTCGGCGGCGGTGAAGCCGCCCATCGAGTTGCCCACCACCGCCACCGGTCCGAGGTCGAGCCGGTCGCACAGCTCCTCCACGCAGTTGGCGTAGTTCGTGATGGAGATGTCGCCCGCCGGCATCTCCGAATCACCGAAGCCGGGCAGATCGAGCGTCACCACCCGGCGGTGCTCGGCGATCGCCGGGAGGTTCTCGAGCCAGTTCTGCCAGCAGCCCGCCAAGCCGTGCACGAGCACGACGGGCGGTCCCTCGCCCGCACCGAGCTCGACGACGTTCAGCGCACGCCCGGCGATCTGCAGGCGCCGGCTGCGGGCTGCCCAGTCGATCTCCCGCCAGTTCGGCTCCCCCGGCCGGCCGTACTCCTCGTCGGCGCTGAGCGCCGCCCGCATCCGGGCCGGGCGGGCGGCGCGGATGAAGAACTGACGCCGCCGGGCGGTGGCGCTCAATCCTGGTCCAGCTCCAGCACGAGCTTGCCCACGTTCTCCCCCCGGAAGAGCATCGCCAGGGTGTCCGGGAAGTCGTCGATCGTGCCGCGGACCACGTGCTCACGCGAGTGGATCTGCCCGGCACGCACCCACTCGGCGAGCTCCGCGCTCGCCTCGCCGTATCGCTGCGCGAAGTCGAACACCACGAAGCCCTCCATCCGCGCGCGGCGGACGAGCAGCGCCAGGTAGTTCGCCGGCCCGCGCGGCGCCTGGGTGGCGTTGTACTGGCTGATGGCGCCGCAGATGACCACCCGGGCGTGGAGTGCCAGATGGCCGAGCGCCACGTCGAGGATCTCCCCCCGACGTTGTCGAAGTAGACGTCGATCCCGTCCGGGCAGGCCCGGTGCAGGGCCGAGCGAATCTCGCCGGCGCGGTAGTCGATGCAGGCGTCGAAGCCGAGCTCCTCGGTGACCACCCGGCACTTCTCCTCGCCCCCGGCGATGCCGACGGCCCGGCACCCCTTGAGCTTGGCGATCTGCCCGGTGACCGAGCCGACCGCGCCCGCGGCGCCGGACACGACGACCGTGTCCCCCTCCCGCAGGGCGCCCACGTCGAGCAGGCCGAAGTAGGCGGTCAGGCCGGTCATCCCGAGCGCCCCGAGGTAGGTGGCCAGCGGTGCCGCCGCCGGATCGACCTTCTGGGCGCCGCGGCCGTCGCTCACCACCCGCTCCTGCGCCCCGAACATCCCGAGGACGTGATCCCCCGTGGCGAAGCCGGGATGGCGCGACTGCGTCACCTCGACGATCGTCCCCGCCCGCATCACCTCGCCGATCCCGACCGGCGGGATGTACGACGGGCGATCGTCCAGCCACCCGCGCATCGCCGGGTCGAGCGAGACCAGGCGGGTGCGGCCGGCGAACTCGCCCTCGCCGGGTTCGCCGGCCTCCGCGTCGTGGTGCTCCCAGTCGCCCGGCTGGATCTCGCCCTGCGGGCGGGCGGCGAGGCGGATCTGGCGGTTGCGCGGCATGACGCTCAGCCCGACCCTACCCGACCGAGGGCGTCGTCGACCGTGCCGACCGTGACCGCATAGGCGACGTGGGTGAGCAGGCTCGTCGCCAGGTAACCGCGCGGCCAGCGCCACGGCGGCGGGGTGTGGCCGAGCAGCGGGAACATCGTCACCGTGGCCGTCATCAAGGTGGCCCCGAACGCGGCGGTGGCCGACGGCTCGGTCAGGCGGCGGTGGAGGATGCCGTGCCAGAGCCCGAACGCCGAGCCGTAGCTCCAGCGCAGTGCCAGGCCGAGGTCCTCCTCCTGGCGCCCGGTGACCGCGGGCAGGTGCAGCAGGTTGGCCACGATCTCGCCGGGCACCTCGCTGTCGTCGTAGTCGAGCGGGCCGCCGGCGCGGCGCAGGCGCCGTTCGAGCACGTAGCAGGCGCTCAGCACCACGGTCCCCGCGGTGCCGGACGCGACGCTGCGGACCAGGCGGCCGGCGGTGAGCGGAGGCCGGTCAGTCGGCATGTCCAAGGTGAACGGTACTTCGTGCGCCGCACCCGGCTCAGCCGAGCGGCCGGGTGCCGCAGCGCACGAAGTACGGCAGCGTCGTCAGCGGTGCGGGTACCGTGACGTACCGCCGCCCGGCATACCGGCGGCGGCTCGACGCCGGCTGCCAGCAGCCGGGCGGCAGGTAGGCGCGACGTGTGGTGGCTCCCTCGCTCACCACCGGGGCGACGAGCAGGTCCGGCCCGAGCAGCCACTCCTGGTCCTGCGCCCAGGCCGTGCGGTCACCGGGGTCGGCCAGCCACAGCGGGCGGGTGACGGGCATCCCGGTGCGGTCGGCCTCGCGCCACAGCGACAGGATGAGCGGAACCGCGCGGAGGTGCAGCGCGGAGAGCGCGTTGTAGGTGCGCACCGTCTGCGCGTCGTAGGACCACGGGACGTGGGTGCCGGCCTTGCCGCTCCCGTGCAGCCGGAACACCGGGCTGAGCGCGGCCCACTCGGCCCAGCGGAGGAACAGCTCCTTGTCGGTCGGCGGATTGGTCAGGTCGTAGTAGCCGCCGATGTCGGTGCCGTAGCCGTACTGGCCGGTGAGCGCCCGGCCCAGCATGTCGGTGGTGAGCGAGGCGATACCCGACGAGCGCGTCCAGTCGTTCGTCTCGTCGCCCGGGAAGTTCCCGCCCTCGTACGCCGCACTGCCCGGCAGGCCCGAGTACCCGGCTCGGTTGAAGAACCAGAGCTGCCGGTCGGGGTGGGCCCGCTCGTAGGCGGTGATCGCCTCCCGCGTGGCCCGCGTGTACAGCACGAGGTAGCGGTTGTGCATCGTCTGCCCGGTCTCGCCGTCGGCGAAGTGCATGTCGAGCAGGATCTCCTCGCCGAAGTCCTGCATGAAGCCGTCGGCCCTCAGGTCGAACGCCTCGTCGACCTCGCCCTGCCACCAGCGCACGGCCGCCGGGTTGGTGAAGTCGACCAGATCGATCGGCCCACCGGTCGTGCCGGTCGTCTCGTACGGGGTGCCGTCGGCGTGGCGGACGGCGTAGCCCGCCCGGACCGGCGCCGAGCCGGGCGTCAGCCACGGCCGCAGGTAGACGAGCGGATGGATGCCGCGCGCGCGGAGGGTGCGGATCACACCCGCCTGCTCGGCCGGCGAGGTGTACGTGTGGAGCGCGAGGCCGTCGTTGTCGGCGTTCGGCAGCCCCCAGCCCTCGATCCGGTAGGCGGTGAGCGGGACGTGGTAGTGGACCAGGTTGACGAGGTCCGCGGCCAGCTCGGACTGATAATCGGCGGCGGTCTGGCCGAAGTTCCGCACCAGCCGATCGAGCATCGGCCCCAGTGCCCAGCGTGGTGGCACCGGCTGGCGTCCGCTCAGCGCGGTCAGGGTGCCGAGCGCCGCCGGCGGCGGGCCCGGGGCGACGACGTAGTCGACGCTCGCTGCCGAGGCGGTGACGTTCCAGGCATCGGGTTCGTCGCTGTCCATCCGGAACCGCGCCAGGTTCGGCGTGGCGAGCAGGAACCCGTAGCCGCGCGAGGAGACGAACTCCGCCTGCGGGTCGTAGGCGGCGGCCGAGCCGTTCGGGTAGAGCGAGCGGCCGTCGCCGCCCTGCTCGAACCCGGTCGACCCGTTCACGTTCTCCTCCTCCACGAAGCTCGAGAGGAGCCGGCCGTGCTGATCGAGCGCGTCGTGGCGCCCGCCGAAGCCGAAGAACCCCTCGCCGCCCGAGGAGCCGAACGCGTCGCCCAGCAGCGCCACTCCGGCGGGTCGGTCGAGCCCGACGCCGACCTCGATCGCGGCCCGGCCCCGCGGGCGCAGCGTCACGATCAACCGGCGCCCGGCCGGATCGTCGGTGCTCACGGTGAGCCGCACGCCTCCGCCGCTCCGCGCCACCCCCACCACCGCCCGCGCCGAGTACCAGGTGCCGCTCACGCTCCCGCTCATCGGGTTGCCCCCCCAGAGGCCGCCGGCGTGCTGCGTGAGCGGCGCACTCCCGACCAGGAAGCCGAGCGGGGCGTACAGCGGGCGAGCCGCGGGGTTGTCGATCCCGGGGGCCAGCGGGTCGGAGACGAGGTTCTGGACCGCCGGATGAGGACCCGGGTTCGCCACCTCGCCGAGCACCGTCCGGCCGCGGCCGTCGAGGAACGCGAGGCGGAATGGCGCACGGGTCACTGCCACCGCGGCGCCGGCCACCTGCACCACGACGCGGCTGGGCGAGGTCGTGAGCTGCGCCGCCGCGCTTGCCGGCAGCCCGGCGAGGATCGCCAGGCTCGTGATCATCGAGCGCCGCCTCACAGGCCGCGGAAGAACGCCGCGAATTCGGCGGCCAGGCGGTAGCCCGGGGGCAGGAACTTCGGCAGCGGCCGCCTGACCAGGCCGCCGGCGGCGCCCGGCCGCTCCGCGGTGGGCAGCCGGAGCTGGAGCTGCGACACGGTCACCGGCCGCTGGCCGTTGGACGCCCGGCCGTACGGCGCGTCATTCGGCAGCAGCTCCAGCTTCACCGTGTGGCCGGCCGCGAAACGCCAGGCGCCGGGGTGAAGCTGGAACACCTGGCGAATCGCACGGCTGGAGAGTGCCGGTCGCCACAGGCCGCGGCTGACCAGCGTCTCCTGGCCGTCCGGGGCGACGTCGAGCAGCCGCGCGGCGACCTGCGAGTTCGCGCCCGGCAGCCGGAAGCTCGCGATCACGGTGGCCGAGCCAAGGAGGGTGAACGAGTGACGGAGGGCCAGCCGGTAGGTGGCGGTGCCGGGCTCGCTGGCGCCCGGGGCGGTGGCGCAGGCGCCGGGACCCGTGACCGGGTCGAACGCCCGGCCGATCGCCGCGCTGCCGGCGTCGGGCTCGATCGTCTGTGCCCGGGCGCTCGACAGCCGGACCTCGCCGGGCGCCAGCTCGGCCCAATCGGCGGCGCGGTACGGGCCGGCCGAGGCCGCGGTGCCCGGGCAGGCCTCGGTCAACGCCTGGACGCCCCCGAACGGCCGGCGTCCGCTTCCCTTGACGTAGTAGTCGAGCCAGGTGTGCACCGCCGCCACGTAGCGAGCCAGGTCGGCGGTCTTGTTCTGCCCTCGCATGTGGCCCCAGTCGCCGAAGTACAGGGAGATCGGCGTGTTCGGGTACTGCGTCCGGGTCCGGTTGTAGTACCGGAGCGACTCGTCGACCGGGAACAGGTCGTCGGTCCAGCCGTTGGCGATGAGCAGCGGCGCCGGCGCCTGCGAGTGGTCGATGGCGTAGGAGGAGTGGTAGGTGCTCACCTGGTGGAGGATCTGCGCCGGCACCGAGCCGGTGTAGGGCTCACCGGCCTCGAGCCGCGTGTACCACTCGCCGAGGTTCCAGTCGAACTGCGTGGTGGTGCAGAACGTCGTCGGCGTCCCGCAGCCGACGGCGTACAGCGCGGAGACGAACGACAGCTTCATCACCCCGTAGCGACCGCGGTACGGCGCGTCGGCGACGTAGTCGAGCGTGCTGCCGTTCGGCACCAGCGAGTACGACAGGTCGGTCCAGGGGATGAACGGTGCGGCGGCGGCGATCCGCATGTTTCGGCCGCCGGGGCTCCGCCACGGCTCCAGGCGGCCGCTGGGCAGCATCACCCGGTCCTTGAGGGCGCCGAGCGCCATCGACATTCCGCCCCCGTACGAGCCTCCGACCGCCGCGATCTGGGTGGGCGAGACGAGCCCCTCGTCGGCCAGCTCGCCGGCGAACCACTGGGCGTCGCGCACCTCGTAGCGGGTGTCGAGCAGGTGGTTGAAGCCGTTGGCGCATTCCCGCGCCGGGACCGAGGCGCGGCTGGCCGCCGTGCCGCACGACTCGCCGAACCCGCGGTCGGACATGCTGAACGTGGCGTAGCCGGCCTGGAGCCAGGGGGTCATCGAGTTGATCGCGGCGCCGATGCCGCCCCCGGCCGTGCCCAGCCCGAGCTTCGAGCCGCCGTACCCGTGGAACAGCATGACGAGCGGGTACGGGCCGTGGTGGTTGGGGGAGGCGGGCGGCAGGGCGAAGTTGACGTCGACTGCGGTCCCGTCCCAGCTCGTGGCCAGGGTGCGGACCGGTGTGGCCTGCCCGTTGATGATCTGCGAGCCGCAGAAGCGGATGCCGCTCGAGAGCGTCTGGCATGCCACCGCCCCGTTCAGCACGTTCGCTGGATCGGCTTGGGCCGCCGCGGCCGGGATGAGCCCGGCGACGACCGCGATCAGGCCCGCGATGATCCTCCTGCGCATCCTGCTTCCTCCTCCGCTGACGAGTCCGGGACTCTAGACGGGCGAGCGACGCTGGCCGCCGGGGAAGGGATCCGGGGCCGACCGCCAAATGATGTCCCTGATGAGCGAGCCGCCGAACTTCGCTCCCCATCTCCTGGCCCGGGTGGTGATGCCCAAGCCCGGCGAGATCCGCGCCGCCGTCAAGGAGGTCGAGGGCTTCAACGCCAAGTTCGCGGTCCTGATCACGCGCGGCGTCGGCACGATGGCGTGTGCCTACCTGTTCGGGATGATCGCCCTGATCAGCCTGCCCGACGCGATCAGGACCGGGCGGGCCGCCCTGATCTCCTGGATCGCGCAGACGTTCCTCCAGCTCGTCCTGCTCAGCATCATCATGGTCGGGCAGACCGTGCAGGCCGCGGCCTCCGACGCCCGCGCCGCCAAGGAGTTCGCCGACACCGAGGTCGTCATGGATCGCCTGGACGAGCACACCGCCGGCGGCATCCGCACGATCCTGGACCGCATCGACGCGCTGGAGCAGAAGCTCGGTCAACGCTCCCCATGACGATCGGGAACGTCATCCTGGCCGCCGGCGCAGGCGGACCACCAGATAGACGACGACGAGGATGTTCAGCAGGAGGGCCGCCACCTTGAGCGCCGAGGGTTTCTCCGCCAGCTCGTAGATCTCGGGGATGAACAGCAGCGAGGTGGCGACGACGGTCAGGTACTCGCCCCAGCGCCGGCGGCGCCAGAGGCCGTATGCCTCGGCGCCCTCGAGCAGCCCGTAGGCGACCGCGATGACGCCGAACACCTCGTACTTGTCGGGACTGATGGCCCTGACCTTGGCGATGATCTTCTGGATGCCGTTGCGGCTGGGGTCGAAGCCGAGATGGCGCGCCAGGTTCGTGATCGAGTTCCCCCAGTTCGTGTGGGGGTGGGTGATGAGGACCACTCCGATGGCGAGCAGCACGATCGAGCGGATCGTTCGCTCCGCCGCGATCCAGGGCAGCAGGCGATCGTGGCGCGCGCCCTCATCGGTGCGGGGGGCGGCGGCGGCGGTCACAGTGAGCGGCTACCTCGTCCGCGACCGGCTCAACCGTCCTTCACGTGACAGGCCATTAGCCTGCCTCGCGATGCCGACCCTGATCTTCGTTCACGGCGCGTGCGTCCGCGACGCCGCTTGGTGGTGGGGTGCGATGACCCAGCCGCTCGCCCAGCGCGGGATCGCGACTCTCGCCGTGCCACTGCCGAGTTGCGGCGAGGCGGGCGGGACGGGCGGGGACCTCTCCGATGACGTCGAGGCTTGCCGCCAGGCGATGGCCGGGGTTGACGGCGCCGTCGTTCTCTGCGGCCACTCCTACGGTGGCATGGTGATCACCGAGGCGGGCGCCGAGGACCGCGTCTCCCAGCTGCTCTACGTGACGTCGGTGATGCCCGACAGCGGCCAGTCCCAGGCCGATCTCATCGGCTCGGAACCGGCGCCTTGGATGATCCCCGGCGACGACGGCACCGTCGGCGTCGACCCCGAGATGATCCGCGAGTTCTTTCTCGGAGACTGCGACGAGGAGACGACCGAGCAGGCACTCGCCCGTCTCACCCGCCAGTCCATCACCCCGTTCACCCAGCCACCCCGTCACATCGCCTGGCGCCAGAAGCCGGCAACGTACTTCGTGTGCACGCAGGACCTGGCGACGCCCGCCGAGGCGCAACGGCGACGCGTGAGGGAGGGCACCCGGCTCGTCGAGTTCAGCGCCGGGCACCACCCGTTCCTCTCGCGACCCGACGCGTTCGCGCAGACCATCGTCGACGAGATCAGCGCCTCTGCCTCGGCCACGGATTGACGCACAGTCGGCCTTCGCTCCTCGCCGAGGGGAACGATCGGTGGACAGCGGAGAGGGGGGGATTCGAACCCCCGATGGACGGAAACGCCCATACCGGTTTTCGAGACCGGCGCATTCAACCGCTCTGCCACCTCTCCCGGTTTGGCCCGGAGGGTAGACGACACCTGGCCATACGGCGTCAGCCCTCTCCCGCTCGCGCCGTCACCCCCGCCGCCCGGCGAAGAACGCCCGCAGCAGGTCGCTGCACTCCTCGCCCAGGAGGCCGCCCTCCACCCGCGGGCGGTGGTTGAGGCGGGGCTCGCCGGTCACGTCGAGCACGCTGCCCGCCGCGCCCGCCTTGGGATCCCAGGCGCCGAACACGACCCGGGGCAGGCGAGCCAGCACGACCGCGCCCGCGCACATGGCGCACGGCTCGAGCGTCACGTACATCACCGCGTCGAGCACCCGCCAGGCGCCGCTGACGCGGGCCGCCTCCCGCAGGGCGAGCACCTCGGCGTGGGCGGTCGGATCACCGCGCAGCTCCCGCTCGTTGCCCGCCCCGGCCACCACCTCGCCATCGCGAACGACGACCGCCCCGATCGGCACGTCGTCGTGCTCGGCCGCACGCTCGGCCTCACGCAGGGCGAGCCGCATGAAGTACTCGTCTCGGGGAAAGAAGTGGCTGCTCACGCGCGCGCTAGGTTCCTTGTGGCGTCGGCCGGGGCGGAAGCGAAACTCCCGGCCGCGCATCTTGTCTTAAGCCTGTCGATGTCCCGTCGCCTCCTCGTCCCGCTCCTCGTGCTCGGAGCGCTCGCCGCCGGTCCCGCCGCAGCGTCGGGCGCCGACTACGTGCCGGGGCGGGTCCTCGTCGGCCTGGCCCCCGCGCCCAACGGCTATCTCGCCGACGTGGCCAGAGTCGGCCGGACGGTCTCGGCCGCGCCGCGTGAGCGGATCCTCGCCTTGCCGCACGGTGAAGCGGTGGCCACCGCCATCCGGCGCCTGCGCCGCCAGCCCGGCGTCGCCTACGCCGTGCCCGACTACATCGCTCACGCCACCGGCCAGTTCATCCCCAACGACCCCGGTCGCGGCCGCCGCCCTGCGGGCTGGGAGGCGATGCAGTGGAACTTCCTGCCGATCATCGGCGTGGACGCGCCCGAGGCGTGGGCGAACCTGATCGCCGACCACCGGCCGGGAGCCCGCGGCGTCACGATCGCCGTGCTCGACAGCGGCGTCGCCTACCGGAACTGGGGACGCTTCAGGCGCTCCCCGGACTTCGCCGGCACGCGGTTCGTCCACCCGTACGACTTCGTCGACCGCAATCGCTTCCCGCTCGACCGCGACGGCCACGGCACCTTCGTCGCGGGCATCATCGCCGAGGCGACGAACAACGGCTACGGCCTGACCGGGCTGGCCTACGGCGCCTCGATCATGCCGGTGCGCATCCTCGACGCCGACGGCACGGGCGACGCGGCCACCATCTCCCGCGGGATCCGCTACGCGGTGGCGCACGGGGCGCAGGTGATCAACCTGAGCCTGGAGTTCTCGCTCGACGTCACGCCAGACGACATCCCGGACATCCTCTCCGCCGTTCGCTACGCCCACGCCCACGGGGTCGTGGTCGTCGCGGCGGCGGGGAACGAGGGGGTCGAGCAGATCGCCTACCCAGCCCGGGCCCCCGACGTGGTCTCGGTCGGCGCCACCACCCGCGATCGCTGCCTGGCCGACTACTCGAACGCCGGCGGCCGGCTCGATCTGGTCGCTCCGGGCGGCGACGACGACAGCACCGTCCTGACCGATCCGGACTGCCATCCCGATCGGTCGCTGCCGGACGTCTACCAGATGACGTTCTACGACCCGTCGAACCCGAACCACTTCGGCTTTCCGAGTGGCTGGCGGGGCACCTCGATGTCCGCCCCCCACGTCGCTGCCGCCGCGGCGATGGTCATCGCCAGCGGCGTGATCGGGCGCCGCCCGGCGCCCGACGCCATCCTCCAGCGCCTCGAGCAGACCGCCGATCCGCTCGGCAGCGGCCGGCCCAACCAGTACTACGGCTATGGCCTGGTGGACGCCGGGGCGGCCACCACACCGTCTCCGCCCGCCGGCCGCTAGCTACGTCGTCCGTACCACCAGCACCGAGCACGGCGCATGGTGGGAGACCTTGTTGGGCACCGAGCCGAGCAGGAACCGCTTGGCTCCCGTCATGCCCTTGTTGCCGACGACGATGAGATCGGAGCGCTGCTCCTCGGCCACGTCGAGGATGGCGTCGGCGGCGTCCCCCTGGCGGGCGTAGGTCTCGACCTCGCCGACGCCCGCGGCCTCGGCGTCCCGGCGTGCCTCCTCGAGCATCTCCAGCACCTCCTCGTGGGGGTTGACCATCCACTGGAGGTCCTCCGGCACGTCGACCGTCTCGCCGCGCAGCCGGCCGGCCGACACCGGCTCGTAGGCGCTGACGATCTGCAGGCGAGCGCCGAGCTCGCGCGAGAGGTCGATCGCGTAGCGGACTGCGGTGGTCGCGGTCTCCGAGCCGTCCGTGCCGACGACGATCGAGGCGAACACGGCTACGCCAGCCGGACGATCGCGATGATCATCCCGGCGAGGACGAACACGACGATCAGCGTCTGGGTCCAGAACCAGAAGCGCGGCATCTCAGGGCTCACGGTAGCGGCGGCGGCGCAGATCGGCCTCCGTCAGATCGTCGAGCAGGCCGACGGCCCGTGGCGGCGCCCCGGGCTCCAGCATCACCGCTCCGCCGGGCCAGTAGCCGTGCGGTGGGCGCGCCCCGCGGGCGAGCGTCGGCTCGAGCAGCCAGGCGCCGGTGTTCACCACTCCCGGCCCCTCCACACCGGCGCGCCACTGCGCCGGGTCATCGCCGGCCAGCGGGCCGGTGCGGTGGACGTGGCCGAACACCAACCAGCTCGCCCGGACGCCGAGCCTCGCCGCCACGTGGCCGAGTCCCGGGATCGCCGCGCGCCGCATCTGCAGGTCGAGCACGCGCGAGATGACCGGGGCGGCTCGCCGGCCGACCAGACGCTGGCGGAGGCGCGGCAGCAACCAGGCCCGCAGGGTGTCGAGCTCGTCCTCCGCCGTCGCATGTCGCCGCTCGGCCCGGCGCGGCGTCCGCTCGTAGGTGGCCGGGGTGGCGGACCCGTTCGGCAGCTCGCCGAACACGCCCCGGCTGATCCCCACCGCCGAGGCGGGGATGAGGTGCCGGTCGAGGTAGTGACCGTGGATCGCGTACACGTCCTCGCCGAGCCACACCCCGGGGTAGCGGACCTCGACGCGCTGCGGCCCGCCGAGCCAGCGCACGAGGCGGGAGAGGCGAGTGGTGGTGTCCGCCGGCACCCGGGTGGCGACCGTCAGCCGCCCGGGATCGTCCCGGATGAACGGGCGCACGAGCGGGAGGTCGTGGTTGCCGGCCACGAGGATCACCTCCGTCTGCGCGGACAGCCGCTCGCCGATCCGGCGCAGCACCGGCTCGGCGCGTGCCATCGAGGCCTCCGGCCGGCCGTTGCGCAGCTCCACCGTGTCACCGAGCAGGACGAGCCGCTCCACCCCGTCGAGCGCGTCGAGCAGGCGGGCGAGCGGCGCCGGCCGGGTGAGCACGTCATGGCCCAGCCGGTTGCCGAGGTGGAAGTCGGAGACGATCAGCGTCCGCATGCCGCCGCCACGATAGGCAGCGTCGCGCGATGCGGACCGGCGGTGCGCTCGGTGCTCAGGCGGTGACTGGCGAGCGCAAGGGGAGGCCCACCGCCCGCGCCAGGACGATCACCGGAGCGGTGGCGGTCTCGATCGCGTAGCGCGCCTGCGCGCTGATCAGCACCTGGCCGGGCATCGCCTCGGGACGGGAGCCGACGATGAGCAGGTCGGGGCGCGAGGAGTCACCGAGACCGGCGTCGAGCGCAGCGGCGAGCGCCCGGGCGGTGTCCGCCGCCGCTTCGTCGCCCGGGGCGGCGAGGACGCCGATCGAGCGGACGGTCGGCTGCGCGAGCGCGTGGAGGCCCGCCGGGGCGATGGCCACCGCTGTGACCCCGCCTTCGAGCAGCGCCTGGGCGCTGCGGCCCGGCGCCACGTGCCCGGGCGCGGTGCGGTACTCCGAGCCGAACACCACCAGGCTCGCGTCGACCTCGGCCGCCACGCGCTGGAGGCCCTCAGGGGTCGAGGGGCTGAGGACGACCCGGTGGGGGAGGCCGGGATCACCCAGCCACTGCGCCCCGCGCGCCAGCAACGCGTGCGCATCGTCTTCCTCGAGCTGCTCGCGGTGGGGCTCGGTGAGCGTGCTGTGCCGGACGTAGACGAGCAGCGGCTCGAGCCCGGCGTCGGCCAGCAGGCGGGCGAGCATCAGCGCGTCCTGGTCGTTCGGAGTGCCGTCATAGGAGACGATGGCGGTGGCGGGCATGGGGTTCTCCGGTTCGCGGGCGTCGGCTCGAAAAGGGTTCGGCGGCAGCATGCCCGCTTCCTGGTATCAGCACCAGTGGGATGAGTGAGACTCACGATAAGCTCTGCTGATGCTGAGCCTGAACCGGCTCCAGGTGCTCCGGGCCGTGCTCGCCGCCGGCTCGTTCTCCGGCGCGGCCCAGACGCTCGCCTACACCCAGTCGGCCGTCTCCCAGGCGATCGCCCGGCTGGAGGCGGAGACCGGGGCCCCCCTCGTCATCCGCGACCGCCGTGGGGTGCGTCCCACCGCCGCCGGTGCCGCGCTGGTCGCCCACGCCGAGACGCTGCTCGCCCAGGCGAGCGCCGCCGAGGCCGAGTTGGCCGCCGTGCTCGGCCTGCGTACCGGGACGCTGCGCCTGGCGTCCTTTCCGTCGGCCGGCGCGGCGCTCATCCCCCAGGCAGTGGCACGGTTCCGTGCCGCGCACCCGGGGATCGCACTCACCCTGGCCGAGGGGGAGCCGGAGGAGATCGCCCCTCGCCTGCGCGGCGGCGAGTTCGACCTGGCGCTCCTGTTCGAGTTCCCGGGCGCCGCGGCTCGCCCGACCGCGGCGCGCACGGTGCGCCTGCTCGAGGACCCGATGCACGTCGCCCTGCCCGCCGGGCACCGGCTCGCCGCCGCGCGGCGCCTGGCGCTCGCCGACCTGCACGCCGAGGAGTGGGTGCAGACCTCCCCGCACAGCCCGTGCGCCCGCCATGTCGTGCACTCCTGCCGGCAAGCCGGGTTCGACCCCCGGGTCGGCTTCGAGACCGACGACTACGAGACGGTGCAGGGGCTGGTGGCAGCGGGCGTGGGCGTCGCCCTCATCCCCGGCCTCGCCCTCCAGCGGACGCATCCCGGGGTCGTCGTCCGCGAGCTCACGCCGCGCAGCCCGTGGCGCCGAGTGGTCGCCGCCACCGGACCGGCCGACGCCCACCCGGCCGCCGAGGCGATGCTCGACATCCTGGGCGGCGTCGCCGAGCGCCACCGGCCCGCCTCGTCCGCGCCTGGCCCGGCTGCCCCGGCCTGACCGGTCACGCGGCCGCCAGCACCGGCCGCGCCGCCACCCACTCGGTCGAGACCTCCCGCAGGATGGCCAGCATCGCGGCCGCCGGCGGCGACCGGTAGCCGGCCGGGAGCACCGCGGCGATCGGCCGGGGCGGCGGGGCGGGGTGGAGCTCCCGCACGACGACGTCCTCGCGCACGGCCCGGCACACCATGTCCGGCAGCAGTGCAACGCCCACGCCCGCCGCCACGAATCCGAGGATCGCCGTGTAGTCATCGTTCTGGAACGCGATCCGCGGCTCGAACCCCGCGGCGTGGCAGGCGCGGAGGAACAGCCGGGAGTCGGGGCAGGTGGCGCTGGTGGCGAGCATCCACGGCTCGGCGGCGAACGCGGCGAGCCCGAGCCGCTCGTCGTCGGCCAGCGGATGCCCGGGCGGCAGGGCGACGTACATCGGGTCCTCGAACAGCGGTTCGACCTCGATGCCTCCCGTCTCGCCCTCCAGCGGATCGTGGCTGAGCGCCAGGTCGAGCTCCCCGCTGCGGACCTGTGGCGTCGACACCGCCGGGTCGGCCATCGTGATCGCCAGCTCGACCACCGGGTGGCGCTCGCGGAACCGGGCCACCGCGATCGGGACGACAGTGGCCGACACCGAGGCGAACGCCGCCAGGCGCAGCCGGCCGCCGCCGAGGCCGGCGAGTGCCTGCACCTCGGCCTCGGCGTCCTGGAGGCCGGCGAGGATGGCCTCCGCCCGGTGGGCGAGCACCCCTCCGGCGTCGGTGAGCACGGCGCCCTGGGGGACGCGCCGGACGAGCTGGGCCCCGATCTCCGCCTCGAGCGTGGCGATCTGGCGCGACACGGCCGGCTGGGTGTAGCCGAGCGCGTCGGCGGCGGCGGAGAACGACCCGCGGCGGGCCACCTCGCAGAAGATGCGCAGACGGCGGCTGTCGAGCATGCAACAAGGTTATACCTCGCCCAGCAAAGCCGTATTTGCCATTATGGCAAGGGATGGGCAGGCTGGTCCCATGGACACCAGCCTGCCGGTCACCCTCCGCCCCGCCTATGCCGACGATGCCATCGCGCTGGAGCGCCTCGCCGTGCTCGACAGCGCCACCGTTCCGCCCGGCCGGCTGCTCGTCGCTGAGGTGGAGGGGGAGTTGTGGGCGGCCCTCGCGCCGGAGCGAGGAGCGGTGATCGCCGACCCGTTCCGCTCGACCGCGCCGCTCGTCGCGCTGCTGCGGGCGCGGGCGGCGACCGCGTCGCCCCGGCGGCGTGACCGGCGGGCGGTGCTCCGTCCGCTCCGCGCCGGCTAACGACCGAGCGTGCGCAGCAGCTCGCGCGCGCCGCCCCGGGAGCGGAGCGACCAGCTCCCGCACCGCGGTCAGCCCAGCCCGAAGCTCGGCGTCGCCGACCTCGATCGGCAGCAGCGAATCCTGGAGCGTGGCGAGCACCGCATCGGCCGTTCCCACGGCGGCCGTCGCGCGGTCGATCGCCCCGCGCGCATCGCCCGGATGGCCGGCGTGTCCGGCCGGGACGAAGGTGGCGAGAGGCAGGCCGCTCCGCCCAGCGAACTCGTTGTGGGTTCGCTGGGCTCGGCCGTAGGCCGCCTGCACCGGCCGGAACAGGCCCGCCTCCATGCGATCGGCCGTCGCCTCGTCGAGCGACTCGTACGCGTCGCCGAGCGCCGTGACCGCGCCACTGAGCGCCTCGGTCGCCCGGGCCAGCTCGGCCAGGAGCTGGGTCCGCCCCGCGCGCGTGGTGAAGCTCAAGCTTCGAACTCCGGCTGCTGCCACCCCGCGAACACGTCCGGCAGGCCATCGCTCACCCGATCGGGGAACGTGGCCGGACGCTTCTGGAGGAACGCGGTGACGCCCTCGACCACGTCGGCCGAGCGGCCGCGGGCGACCATCGCCCGGGAGTCGGCACGGTGGGCCTCCATCGGGTGTGCCGCGCCGAGCATCCGCCACAGGAGCCGGCGGGACAGCGCCACCGACACCGGAGCGGTGTGCTCGGCGATCTCGCGCGCCAGCGCGCGGGCGGCGTCGAGCAGCTCGTCGGCGGGGTGAAGCGAGCGCACCAGCCCGGCCTCGAACGCTTCGCTCGCGGGGAACACCCGGCCGGTCGCCACCCACTCCATCGCCCGGCTGATCCCGACGATACGGGGCAGGAACCACGACGAGCACGCCTCCGGGACGATCCCCCGCCGGGCGAACACGAACCCGAGCTTGGCGTCCTGCGCGGCCAGCCGGATGTCCATGGCGAGCGTCATCGTCACCCCGACGCCGACCGCCGGCCCGTTGATCGCCGCGATCACCGGCTTCAGGCAGTCGAACAGCCGCAGCGTGAACTGGCCGCCGCCGTCGCGGTGCTCGCCGGCCGCCGTCTCCCCGCCGCGAAACGTGTCGCCGCCGTGCTGGAGGTCAGCTCCGGCGCAGAACCCGCGCCCGGCCCCGGTGACGATCACCGCGCGCACGTCGTCGTCGGCGTCGGCCTGATCGATCGCCGCGATCAGCTCGCGCTGCATCACCGGGGTCCACGCGTTCAGCCGGTCGGGCCGGTTGAGCGTGATCGTCATCACGCCCTGGTCGATGTCGATGAGGATCTGTTCGGGCATGCCGCGAGCGATAGGCTCCCACAATCGCCTGGGACTTCTCCACCGAGCCGGAATTCGAGCGCAAGCTCGAATGGATGACGGCGTTCGTCCGGGAGCGCATCTGGCCGCTGGAGACATTGCGGTCGGAGGTCGGCTTCGACGGCCTCGTCCGGGCCATCGAGCCGCTGCGCGCTGAGGTCAGGGAGCAGGGGCTGTGGGCCGCCCATCTCGATCCCGAGCTCGGCGGTCAGGGCTTCGGCCAGGTGAAGCTCGGCCTGATGCACGAGATCCTGGGGACGTGTCCGATCGCGCCGCTGGCGTTCGGCAACGCCGCACCGGACTCCGGCAACTCGGAGATCCTGGCACTGGCCGGTACGTCCGGAGCAGCAGGAGCGCTATCTCCACCCGCTGCTCGCCGGGGACCTGAAGTCGGCGTTCTCCATGACCGAGCCGCACACCGCGGGCAGCGATCCCACGCTCCTGCAGACGCGCGCCACGCGCGACGGGGACGACTACGTCATCACCGGCCGCAAGTGGTTCTCCTCCAACGCGTCGATTGCGGACTTCCTCATCGTCATGGCGGTCACCGATCCCGATGCCCGGGCTCACCAACGCGCCTCGATGTTCGTCGTCGACGCCGACACCCCCGGGGTGCGGATCCTCCGCGACGTGCCGACGATGGAGCACCCGGCCGAGAGCTTCGGGCAGTACGGCAATCACGCCGAGGTGCTCTACGAGGACGTCCGGGTGCCGGCCTCGGCCCGCCTGGGCGCCGAGGGCGCCGGCTTCCTCATCGCCCAGCAGCGGCTGTATCCCGGCCGCATCCACCACTGCATGCGGTGGCTCGGAGTCGCTCGGCGGGCGTTCGACATGCTCTGCGAGCGCGCCACCTACCGCTTCGCCCATGGCTCGGTGCTGGCCGGCCACCAGACGGTGCAGAACTGGATCGCCGACTCGGCGGCCGAGATGCAGGCGGCCCGGTTGATGACGCTGCACGCCGCGTGGCGGATGGACACCGAGGGTGTCGCCGCGGCCCGCACCGACATCGCGATGATCAAGTACTTCGGGGCCAAGGTCCTGCACGACGTCGTCGACCGGGCGCTCCAGGCCCACGGATCGCTCGGCTATTCGACCGATCTGCCGCTCGAGGCGATGTACCGCTACGCGCGGGCGGCCCGCATCTACGACGGCCCCGATGAGGTGCACCGGGCCTCGGTGGCCCGGCAGATCCTCCGCGGCTACGAGGCTCCCCCCGACGGGGTGCCCAGCCAGCACGTGCCGACCCGGCGCGAGGCGGCCCGCCGGCAGTTCGCCGATCTGCTCGACGCCGTCACCGCCAACGACTGAGGCTCGGTTTCGGGCGGCGCCGCCCTCGGGACGTTGCCTATGCAATGCTGTGGCAGATGCCGGACGCGCTACTCCCTCGGTGAGGCGGCGCAGCAGCTCGGCGTCAGCCTCGACACGCTCCGCCGCTGGGATCGCGACGGCAAGCTCCGCACCGAGCGGGACGCCCGCAACCACCGGCTCGTCCCCGCCGCGGAGGTCCGCCGCCTCTCCCGTCACCCGGAACGCCACCGACGGGTGCCCGGCTGTCGGCGCGCAACCGCCTGACCGGCATCGTCCGCTCGGTCGAGGTCGACGGCGTGATGGCGCTCGTCGAGCTCGAGGCGGGCCCGTTTCGCATCACCGCCGCCATCACCCGCGACTCGGTGGAGGAGCTTGGGTTGGTGGAGGGCGTCGAGGCGACGGCGACGGTCAAGGCGACCTCGGTGATGATCGAGCGATGAGGCGGGCGGCCGCCCTGCTCGCAGCCGCCGCCGTGGCCCTCGCCGGCTGCGGCTCGAGCACCAGCGTCGGGCTCGCTCACGGTGTCCGCTGCCGCCTCGCTGAAGCCGACGCTGACCAAGCTCGGCGGTGCGCGCTACGAGTTCGGGGGCTCGGACATCCTCGCCGCCCAGATCGAGCAGGGGGCGCGGCCCGACGTGTTCGCCGCGGCGAACACGAAGCTCCCGGCGATGCTGTTCGCCAAGGGCCTGGTCGACCGGCCGGTCGACTTCGTGGCCAACCGACTGGTCATCGCCGTGCCGGCCGGCAGCACGAAGATCCACGGGATCGCCGACCTCGAGCGACCGGGGGTGACGCTGGCGATCGGCTCGCCGACCGTCCCGGTCGGCGCCTACACCCGCACGGTGCTGGCCCGGCTCGGCGCCGGCGCCAAGCGGATCTTCGCCAACGTCCGCACCCAGGAGCCGGACGTCAGCGGGATCGTCGGCAAGCTGACCGAGGGGGCAGCCGACGCCGGCTTCACCTACGTCACCGATGTCGAGGCGACCCACGGCGCGCTCAGGGCGATCGCGCTCCCGGCCCGCCTCCAGCCGGCCGTCACCTATGCCGCGGCGGTCGTCAAGGGCAGCACGCACGCGGCGGCGGCGCGGGCGTTCGTGGCCGGCCTGGTCTCCGGCGCGGCCCACCACGCGCTCCTCGCCGCCGGGTTCCTGCCGCCTTCCGACCCGGCTTGAGCCGGCGCACGCTCGCTGTGGGGGGCGCCGGGGTCCTGCTCCTGGCCACCCTCGCGTTCCTCGTGCTGCCGGTGGTGGCGATCTTCACCGACACCACCCCCGGCGCGACTGCTGGCCCGGCTCGGGGACCCGGTCAGCCGGGACGCGCTGTGGCTGAGCCTGCGGACGACGCTCATCGCCATGCGCGATCACCGTCCTCGTCGGCACCCCGGCCGCCTATCTGCTGGCGGCGAGCCGGTTCCGCGGCCGCGCGCTGGCGCTCACGCTCGTCGAGCTGCCGCTCGTCCTGCCGCCGGCGGTGGCCGGGATCGGGCTGCTGGCCTCGCTCGGCCCCGCCGGGCTGCTCGGCGGCCTGCACCTGCCGCTCGTGTTCCAGACCGCCGGCGTGGTGGTGGCGCTGACGTTCGTCGCGGCGCCGCTGTACATCCGCCAGGCCGCAGCGAGCTTCGCCGCGCTGCCGCCCGAACTGCTGGACGCCGCCGCGCACGCTCGGCGCCGGGCCCGGCCGGCGACGTTCGCTCGGGTGGCGGTCCCGGTGGCGCTCCCCGGGCTGGCCGGCGGCCTCGCGCTCGCCTGGGCGCGAGCGCTCGGCGAGTTCGGCGCCACCCTGATGTTCGCCGGCTCCCTCCAGGCGGTGACCCAGACCGCGCCGCTCGCCATCTACGACCAGTTCGCCACCGACCTGCCGGCCGCGCTCGCGCTCTCGGCGGTGCTCGTCCTCGTCTCCGCCGCCGATCCTGCTGGCCGTCAAGCTGATCCCGGGCGCGAATGCTGTCTGCGCTGAGCTCCGGACGACGGTCGGTGCACTCCGGCTCGACGTGGCGCTCGCCGTGGCTCCCGGCCGCTGCCTGGCGCTCACCGGGCCTTCGGGTGCCGGCAAGACGACCGTGCTCCGCGCTGCTCGCCGGGACGGCGCGAGCCGAGCGCGGGCGGATCGTCAACTCCGGGACCGTGTGGCTCGATACCGAGGCGGGGATCAACCGCCCGCCGGAGGCGCGACGATGCGGCTACGTGTTCCAGGAGGTACGCGCTGTTCCCGCACCTCAGCGCGTGGCGGAACGTCGCCTACGGGATCCGCGGGCGGCGCGCGGAGCGAGCGCCGCGCGCGGGCTCACGCCGCGCTGGATCGCCTCGGACTCTCCGGACGAACCGAGGCACGACCGCGTGAGCTCTCCGGCGGCGAGCGCCAGCGGGTGGCGCTCGCTCGCGCGCTGGCCGCCGAACCGTCGATGCTCCTGCTCGACGAGCCGCTGTCCGCGCTCGACGCCCGGACCCGGGCGGCGGCCACGCGTGAGCTGGCCACGACGCTTGCCGGCCTCGAGGTCCCCGCCGTGCTCGTGACCCACGACTTCGAGTCGGCCGCCGGCGTTGGGCGACGAGGTGGCGGTGCTCGACGGCGGGCCGCATCGTCCAGCGGGGGAGCGCCTCAGAGCTGGCCGCCGCGCCGGCCAGCCCGTTCGTCGCCGAATCTGACCGGCGCGGTGCTGCTCGCCGGCCACGCCCGGGCCGATGGCGGGGTGACGGTGGTCGAGCTCGACGGCGGTGGCGAGGCCGCCGCCACCGCCAGCGGGAGCGGACGGGTGGCGATCGCGCTCCACCCGTGGGAGATCACCCTCGCGCCACCCGACGCTGCCGGCCCGACCTCGGCGCGCAACCGGCTGCCGGCCCGGGTCGTCTCGCTCACCCGGATCGGCAACCGCGTCCGCGTCGGGCTCGACGCCGGCCAGCCGCTGGCCGCCGAGCTGACCGAGGCGGCGGTGGCCGAGCTCGGGCTCGTCGCCGGCAGCCCGGTGCTCGCCGGCTGGAAGGCGACCGCCGCCCGGCTGATCCCGCTGGCCGACCGCCCTGGCTCGCCACCCCGCGGCGCATGAATGGCGATTCACCGGCGGGCAGGGCCAGTGAATCGCCATTCATCGCCCGGGTCGGCTCAGGCGTCGCTCACCCAGCTTCGGGTGAGCGTGAGCCAGAACGCCAGGCCGGCGAACTCGCGATGGCGGGCGAACGCCCGCACGATCCCGGCGTCGGTGATCCGGGGCCGGCCGGCCAGCCGGCGGTACGTCGGCCGGGTCCAGGAGTCGAGGATGAGGGGTCGATATCGACCGAGCAGCATCATCACGTGGGCGGCGGCGTACGGCCCGACGCCGTCGAGCGCCAGCAGCCGTTCGCGGACCTCGTCGTCCGGCAGCGCCGGGTCCGCCAGCCCCTCCAGGTCGAGCGCCCCACCGGCCACCGCCGCCGCCAGGCGCCGCAGGTAGGGCCCGCGGTAGCCGGCCCGGGCCACCTCGGTGAAGAACTCCGGTGCCGCGTCGGCCACCGCGGCCGGGGTGGGGAAGGCGCGGCGCTGCGGCGCCCCCTCCGCCGGCCGGCCGAGCCCGGCCACCAGGGCGCTCACCATGCGCACCGTCCCCGACCATGCGCAGTTGGTGGTGCAGATCGTCTTCGTCACGTCCTCGAACACGGTCGGGCTGCGCAGCAATCGGCCGGCTCGGGCCATCGGCACCCACGCGAGCGCCGGATCGGCGGCGGCCAGCGCGTAGAAGCGGCTGAGGTCCTCGTCCAGGCGGAGCATGTGGCGGACCTGGGTCGCGAGCGCCGGCCACAGCGCCGCCGGGGGAGCCGCCGCGCCGGCCACGGCCGCCAAGCGCGCCGCCTGCGGGCCATCCGCCGCCAGCTCTATCGCCCACGCCCGGCCGCCGGCCGGCAGGACGGTCACCAGCCGCGGCTCGCCGCTGGGCTCGACCCGGTTGGGCGGCAGGTCCGCCACGCCATGGGAGCGGAGCGTGCGAGCCAGGCCGACCGGCTCCCCGCCGGCGCCCCGCAGCGGGATGAACGGCCCTCCGGGCATCGGCGCGGCGATCCTACCGGCGCCGGCCGGCTCCACGCCGTCGGTGAGAAAAGCTCAACATGGGTAGCGATGGCGCCATGCGGATCCTCGTCAGCGGGGCGACCGGGCTGATCGGCCGACGGTTCATCGAGCGTGCACGCAGTGAGGGCCACACGCTCCTCGCCCTGAGCCGGAGCGCGGAGCGCGGCCGTGAGCGGCTGGGCGCCGCGACGGAGGTGCACGAGTGGCCCGACCCCCAGTCGGCCGCACCGCCACCGGCGGCGCTCCGGGCCGCCGACGCCGTCGTCCACCTGCTCGGCGAGTCGGTGGCCCAGCGCTGGTCGTCGCAGGTCAAGCAGGCGATCCGCGACTCTCGCGTGCGCTCGACCGAGCAGCTCGTGGCCGGGCTGCGGGAGCTGCCGGACGACGCCCGCCCGCGCGTGCTCGTCTGCGGCTCGGCCACCGGTTACTACGGCCCGCGCGACGACACGCCACTCGACGAGTCGGCGCCCCCGGGCACCGACTTCCTGGCCGACGTGGTCAGGGAGTGGGAGGCGCGGGCGGCGACGGCCGAGGCGCTGGGGGTGCGGGTGGCGATGGCCCGGACCGGCGTCGTGCTGGCGGCCGGCGAGGGTGCGCTGGCGAAGATGCTCCCGCCGTTCAAGGCCGGCGTCGGCGGCCCGGTGGCGGGCGGACACCAGTACGTGCCGTGGATCCACGTCGAGGACGTGGCCGGTGCGCTGCTCAAGCTGGTGACCGACGACCGGGCGAGGGGCCCGGCGAACCTGACCGCGCCCGCGCCGGTGACGAACGCCGAGCTCTCCCGGGCCCTCGGGCACGTGCTGCACCGGCCGGCCGTTCTCCCCGTGCCCGCCTTCGCGGTCAAGCTCCTGTACGGCGAGATGTCGACGATCGTCACCGGTGGCGCCCGCGTCGTGCCGCGTGCCCTGGAGGGGCTGAGCTACCGGTTCGCCCACCCGGTGCTCGAGCCCGCGCTGCGCGACGTCCTGCGGTGATCCACGTCATCGAACGCGAGCAGCTCGTGCCCCGCGAGCTGCCGGAGGTGTTCGACTTCTTCGCCCAAGCCCGGAACCTCGAGGCGCTCACCCCGCCGTGGCTGTCGTTCTCCGTGCTCACCCCCGAGCCGATCGACATGCGGCCCGGCACGCTCATCGACTACCGGCTGCGCCTGCACGGATTGCCGCTGCGGTGGCGAACGCTGATCGAGGAGTGGCAGCCCGGCGAGCGGTTCGTCGACCGCCAGCTCAGCGGCCCGTACCGCCTGTGGCACCACACCCACACGTTCGAGGCCCTGCCCGGCGGCACGCTGGTCGCCGACCGCGTGCGCTACGCCATTCCGTTCGGACCGCTCGGCGACCTGGCCCAGGTGCTGTTCGTCGCCCGTGATCTGGATCGCGTGTTCGACTTCCGCCGCCAGGCGGTGCTCAACCGGCTGACACCTCGGTGAGCCGGCCTGAATCGACGTCGTAGACGAAGCCGCGCACGGCGTCGCGGTGCCGGAGCAGCGGGGAGGCCCGCACGCGGGCCACCGAGGCCCGCACGTCGTCCTGCACGCTGGCGAAGCCCCCGAGCGCGAACGTCTCCGGCACGTCGAGCTCGTCCCGCAGCGCCGCCTCGTCGAGGCCCTCCATGCCGCAGCGGGTGTGATGGACGACCAGGACCGCCTCGGTTCCGAGCCGCCGCTGAGAGATGGCCAGCGAGCGGAGCACGTCGTCGGTGACGATCCCGCCCGCGTTGCGCAGGACGTGCGCCTCCCCCAAGTCGAGCCCGAGCGCCCGGTGGACGTCGATCCGTGCGTCCATGCAGGTGACGATCGCCGCCCGCAGCGTCGGCGGTGCGGGCAGGCCGGCCGGTGGAGCGGCACTCGCGCGGTTGCGCTCCACCAGCGTGTCGGTCACGTCCGGCATCTCCGTCCACGGATCCTACGCGCGTGCGGCGGGCGGGAGACGGTCGAGCAGCGCCCAGCTCGAGCCCAGCAGCCGCTCGGGGGGGAAGTCCGGCTCCTCGAGCGCCAGCCGGCCCTGCTCCTCGCCGACGCTGAGCAGCATGCGGGCCAGCAGTTCGACGTCGAGCGGCGCCGGGGCGTCGGGGGGCTCCGCCAGACCCCAGCGGACGAGCGGCTCGAACCGCTGGGCGAGCTGGGCCCGGCGACGGGCCACCAGGCGCTGGAGCGCCATGGGCGCGCTCTCGGGCCGGAGCAGCGCCATGCGCCAGGTGAGCGGATCGGCGACCACGGCGGCCAGGAAGCCGGCGAGCGCCTGCCCGATCACCTCTGCCGGGGTGTGGCCGGCCGGGTCGGCCGGCACCAGCCCGTCGAGAGTCCCCCGCGTCCGGCGGTCCTCCCGGCGCAGGAGCGCCACGAGCAGCCCCTGGAGGTTGGCGAAGCTGCGGTAGACGACGACGCGGTTGACCCCCGCTCGCTGGGCCACCGCCTCGATGCTCAGCGCGTCGAACCCGCCGGCGGCGATGAGTTCGAGGGTCACGTCGAGCAGCTGCTCGCGCCGCTGCGCTCGCGGCATCCGCGCCGGCGCCATCGCCGCGGCGTCGCCATCGCCCGGTCCCGGCGCCGCGGCCGGTACCGGTGCCGGGAGCACGGGGGTGGGCGCCCCCCGCGGCTCGCTGTCCGGTGGCAGGAACGCCAGCAGCTCGCGCGCCGCCTGCGCCAGCCGCTCGGGCCCGAATCGCCGGGGCCGGGCGAGCGTCAGCCGGGCGGCGTCCTCGCCGGCGGCCACGATCAGCCGCGCCGCCAGCGCGTGGTCGAGACCGAATGGGCCACCCCGCCGCGCCACCCCCCAATCGAGCAGCTCGGTCACCCGGCCGGCCACCAGCCGGCGGCTGCGCCGGATCCGTTCCCGCAGCTCGCGTGATGTCCCGCGGGGTGGCATCAGCACCAGCCGCCAGGTCCGGGGGCGGTCCCGCACCGCGCACAAGAAGGCGAGCAGCGCGTCGTGGAGGAACTGCTCCGGGTCGGCCCCGCCGGGGTCGCCGCCGACGATCTGGAGCAGGGGGGCCAGGGCGTTGACCTCCTCGCGGTCGATCAGCGCGAGCAGCAGCCCCTCGAGGTCGCCGAACATGTCGTAGAGGACCGGGCGGGTCACCCCGGCGCGGCTCGCCACCGCCTCCACCGTCACCGCATCGAACCCCTCCTCGGCCAGCACCTCGAGCGCCGCGTCGAGCAGCTGGGCGCGCCGGACGGCTGGCGCAAGGCGGCGGGAGCGGGTGCTCATCGGTGCTCAAGCGTCGCACGGCGATCGTCGGCTTGCGTTGTAACGATCATGTAGCTACAGTTCCGTTACAACCCGGCAGAAAGGACGCCGTACTCGTATGACCCCGCTGTTGGCCATCGCCGCCTCGCCGCCCGCCGCCGGCGCACCGCTCGGTCAGGTGATCGACGCCACCGCCGCCGGCCTGCTCCTGAGCGCCGGCCTGCTCGTCATCGGGCTGCGCTACCGCGACGGGCGCTTCCCGCTGCTCGACCGCGTGGCGCGTCCGTTCGCGCTGCTCCTGCGGGTTCCCGGTTGGGCGGCGCTGCCGGTCGCCCTGGCCACCGGCTCGCTCGTGCTGGCCGGGGCCGGGTTCTACTGGGACGTCTCGGTGCACATCGACCGGGGCCGGGATCCCGGCCCGTTCGGCACCCCCGCGCACTATCCGATCCTCATCGGGCTGTTCGGGATCTTCGCCGCCGGTTGGCTGGCGCTCGTGATGGCCCGCGGCCGCGAGGCCGCCCGCACCGGGATCGAGCTGACGCCGCGCTGGATCGTGCCGACGAGCGGGCCGGTGATGATGGCCTGCGGCGGCTTCGCCCTGCTCGGCTTCCCGCTCGACGACATCTGGCACGCCACGTTCGGTCAGGACGTCACGCTGTGGGGACCGACCCACCTGATCATGCTGACCGGCGGGCAGCTGATGATCCCGACGATCCTCGGGCTGCTGCTCGAAGGCCGAGCCGCACGGGGCGAGCGGGTGGACACGGGCGCGGCGACCGGTGTCAGCGTCTGGGGCCGCTGGGGCGCCCGGTCGATCGCCCTGACCGGCGCCGGCGGGATCCTCGCCGGCCTGACGATCTACCTCGACGAGTTCGCCAACGGCGTCCCGCAGTACAACCTGCTCTTCCAGCCGGCCCTGCTCGCCGTCGCCGCCTCCGTGGCGCTCGTGTTCGGCCGGGTGGTGCTCGGCCGCGGCGGGGCGCTCGGCGCGGCGCTCGTCAACCTGGTGATCAGCGCGGTCTTCGCGACCCTGGTCGGGCCGGTGCTCGGCCAGGCCCTCCCGCACTTCTCGACCTACCTGCCCGCAGCGCTGGCCGTCGAGGCGGCGGGGCTCCTCGTCTCCCCCCGCCGGTCGCTCGCCGCGTTCACCGGTTTGGCGGCTGTGCTCGTCGGGACGTTCGGCACGCTTGGCGAGTGGGGGTGGACGCACGTCTGGATGCCGATCCCCTGGCCGGCCCACTTCGTGCCCTCCGCGGTGGCGATCTCCGTGCCCGCCGCGGCTGCGGGCGCCCTGCTCGGGGCATTCGTCGCCGTCACGCTGGCACCCCACCGGGCCGGGCGGATCGGGTCGACCCGCTGGATGCCGGGCCTCCTCGGCGCGGTCGGCTTCGCCGCGGTGATGGCGTTCTGCCTGCCGACCCACACGCCGGCGGGTGCATCGGCCACCGTCACCCTCGATCGCCCGGCCGCATCCCGCTCGATGGCCACCGTCTCCTTCCATCCGTCGAGCGTCGTGTCCGGGCCCGACTACGTCCAGCAGCTCTCCTGGCAGGGGCACACGAGGAGCGTCGTCGCGATTCTCCACCGGGTCTCGCCCGGGGTCTACCGGACCGTCCGGCCGCTGCCGCTGACCGGGAGCTGGAAGTCGCTCATCCGCGTCCAGCAGGGCCGGATGCGGGCTGACGTCCCGGTGTACCTGCCGGCCGACCCGGCGATCCCCGCCGCGCTCGTGCCCGCCGCGCCGCGGGTCACCCGGCTGCTCGTCTCCGATCACACGCTGATGCAGCGCGAGCGCAAACGGGGCATTCCCGGCTGGCTGTGGAATGGGGCCACCGCGGTGGTGCTGGTGATCATCGCGGTGCTGCTGGCCATCATCGGCTGGGGGCTGAACCGGGTGGCCGGCCGGGTGGCCGGCGAGCCGCCGGCCGCGCCGGGGCGGGCGGCGTCCCGGCGTCGCCAGACCATGCCCCTTCCCGCGGCGGGGCTGGGTCGATGATCGCCCTGGCCTGCGCCGGTCACGTCCTGGTCGACCTCCCGCTGTTCGGAGCCCCGGTCCTGTTCGTCGTCGGCGCGGTGCTCTTGATCCGGCGCAGCGAGCGGCGACGCTATGGCGAGGGCGAGACGACGGCTGGGTCCGGTCCCGCAGCCGCCCCGGCCGCATCCGGGCAGCTGGCGCCAGCCCCCTGAGTCGCCCGCCCGGGGCGCCCTCCGGGCGGCCAAACGACTTCCCGCCGTCCAAAACTCGACTTCGGCTTCCGGTTGCCGGTCGCGCGTTGAATCTTGGTGCTGTGACTAACGAAATTCGACTACCGGCGAGCGATCTGCGCCGAAAGTCGAATTTTGGCGGCCGGGGCCGCGGGGGGCGGGCCGGGCGGTTCAGGCGGGCGGCTGGAGCGGGTCGCCGTGCGGCCCGGCGGCGCCATCCGAGGCCGACTCGGGCCGCGGCAGGTCGCCGGTCGGCATCGTCTCCGGCGATCGGTGCGGCAGGCGGGCGCGGGCTCGCCGCAGCGGCCGCATCGCCAGGTTGACGTCGGCGATGTGCGGCTCGAGCCGGTTCATCCCGTCCTCGATCGCCGCCATCCGCGCGTCGAGCCCGACGACGTCCTCGCGCAGGCCCTGCACCCCGTGCTCCAGCCGCACCACCGCGGCGTGCATGCCGCGCACCTCGGTGGCCATCGACTCGGTGTACCGGCTGATCTTCTTCAGGTGGCCGGCCACCTCCGGCAGCAGCCGCAGCAGCTGGTTCAGCTCGCCGATCGAGTCGCCGAGCACGCGCCCGAACGGACCGCGGCGCGACCCGCCGCGTGCCTCCCCGTCGGGGCCATTGTCGGGTCCGGGCTCGCTCACCGCGCCCGGGGAGGATACTTGCCCCCGTGGAGCTCCGCGATCGCACGGTCGTCATCACCGGTGCCGCCAGCGGCATCGGCCGGGCGCTCGCCGAGCGCTTCGCCGCCGAGTCGCCCCGGGCGCTCGTGCTCGCCGACCGGGCGCTGGAGCCGGCCGAGGCCCTGGCCGCCCAGCTCGGCGCCTTCGCCTCCGCCACCCGCACGGACGTCGGGCGGCCGGAGGAAATCGAGGCCCTGGTCGCCCACGCCACCGAGCTCGCCGGCCCGATCGACCTGTTCGTCTCCAACGCCGGGATCGGCGGCCCGGGCGGCGGGCCGGAGGCGTCCGACGAGGCGTGGGAGGAGATCTGGCGGGTCAACGTCATGGCCCACATCTGGGCCGCCCGGGCACTCGTGCCGACGATGGCCGAGCGCGGCGAGGGCTACCTGCTCTCCACCGCTTCGGCGGCCGGACTGCTGACGCAGGTCGGCGCCATGCCGTACAGCGTCACCAAGCACGCCGCCGTGGCGGCCGCCGAGTGGCTGTCGATCATGTACGCCGACGCCGGGCTGAAGGTGTCCTGCCTCTGCCCCCTCGGGGTCCGCACGCCGATGCTCGAGGGGGCGCTCGACGACGAGGGCCCAGGCGCCACCGCGCTGCTCCAGGACGATCTGCTCGAGCCGGCCGATGTCGCCGAGGCGGTCCTCGCCGGCCTGCGCGAGGAGCGCTTCCTCATCCTTCCGCACGACAACGTGGCCCGCTACCTGGCGCTCAAGGGCGCTCAGCCGGAGCGCTGGCTGGCGGGGATGCGCAAGCTCGTGCGCTCGGCGCGCTGAGGCCGATCGGCGGAGGCGAGGCTCCCGCGGCCGGATCCTACGGGGTCAGGAAGTGGCGAAAGTGCCGGGCGAAGCGGCTGACGCGGCCGTGGCCCTGACCGAGCACGCCGGTGAGCCCGATCAGCACGCCGAGCACCCCGGCGATCAGCAGCAGCGAGCCCAGCACCACCGGCCAGCGACGCTCGAGGAACGCGCGGCCGCGGATGAGGATCGCCTCCGCCCGGGGCCCGGCCACGGACAGCGTCACCACGATGGCCAGCAGCGGGAGCACGAAGCAGACGTTGAACAGGAGCAGCAGCAGGAGCTGGCGAGCGGGCCCGATGCCCGACCCGACGATCCCGGTGATGGCGGCGAAGTACGGGAACGCGGTGGGGAGCTCGAGGGCCATGATCGACGCCCCGAGCAGGGCGCTCGACCGAGGCTCCGAGGAGAGGTACGGGGTCTGGCGGGCGGTGAGCCGCCGCGCGAAGTAGCAGAGCAGCCCGCCGGCGACGATGAGCGCCACCCCGATGAGGGCTTCGAGCAGGTGGCGAGCCGTGTGGCTCGGGCGGTGGAGCAGCGAGAGGAGCAGCTGCCCCGGTCCGAGCGCGATCAGCGAGCCGCCGAGCAGGTAGACCGCGAACACGCCAACCGTGAACTCGAGGACGCGCGCCCGCGGTCGCTCGCCGGTGGCCAGGTACATGGCCGGTGCGATCGTCGTCGGGTTCAGCGAGTCCGCCAGGCCGATCGAGACGACGAGGCCGACCAGGCGGAGCATGGCGCGATTCTCCCGGACCGAACGCAAGCCCGTCCTGCGGGCCGCCGGGTGTGCGACGCTAGGTCGGTGCGCAGAGGGTTGCTCATCGCGGTGCTGCTGGCGGCGGCTGCGCCGGCAGCAGCGGATGCCGCGGGGCCGAGCTGCCGGCCGCTGCTCTCCCCGCTCACCCGGCCGGCGATCCGGTCGCTCGACCCACGGGCCGGCGCCCCGCGGGTGTTCGCCATCCAGTACCGGCAGGCGGCGGCGAACGTCACCTCCTACGCGTCGTTCTCCGCCACCGTCCAGTGCGTGCTTCGCCGCTGGGTCGTCCCCTACCTGGCCCGAGGCCGTCCGAACGTCGTGGTGTTCGACGAGGACACGGGCTTGGCGACGCTCGGAATCGGGCGGCGCGGCGCGGGTGCGCGCTCGCTGTTCGCGCGCGCGTCCGGCCCGGGTTGCACGCCCGACTGCGCGCTCGGATCACTCGCCGTCCTCGCGCGCGCGTATTCGGGTCCGCTCGCCCGCTACCGCAGGCGCTTCCCGGGCCTCGCCACCGATCCCGGGGTGTTCGTCGCCGCCACCGACACCATCGTCCGCTCGTTCGTGGCCACGATGTCCGGCGCCGCCAAGCGCTACGGGGTGTACGTGATCGCCTCGGGTGACCTGCCGGCCTTCCGCCAGTCGACCTCGCACGCCGACGTGGCGGCGTTCGCCGATCCGGCGGTGCGCGCCGCCCGATCGGCGTACGTCGCAACCTCCTCCCAGGTCCACAACGAGGCGTTCGTCTGGGGGCCGCACGACGTCCGCCGCGGCGGCCCCGACGTCCTGCGCAATGTGGTGGCGAGCAACCTCAAGGTGCCGCTCACCGGAATCGAGCAGGCGATCGGGCTGACCCCCGGACCGGCGCACGGCGCCGCGGCGGTAGCGAACCTCCGCCCGTACGCGCTGCCGGGGACGAGGGCTCGGCTCGGCATCGCCACGAGCCTGCCCGCGTTCGAGTACGGGTCGCCGCCGGCCGGCACGAACCCATGCACCGACACGGCCACGTACTACATGCGCTGCCTCGATCGCCTCGGCGCCAACGTCGTCATCCAGGACGAGGCGAACCCCGGCGCCTGGACCGGGGCGGACGGCAACGGCATCGAGCAGTGGCAGCCGCTGTCGTGGATGGGGTCGACCTACCGTGCCGTGTCGGATCCGTCCGTCCACTTCGCCTACAACGTCACCGCGATGATGGTCGGCAACCTCGCGGACTTGGTGTTCGATGGCCAGAGCGCTGTCACCCAGCGCGGCGGGCTGCGCGGGCTCGGCTGTCACTACATCGGCAACGGCAGCTTCGTCCCGGGCGAGGACGAGGCGCAGTTCCGCGCCTACGCCGGTCCACAGCGAGACTTCTTGGCCGTGGCGCCCTGGGTCGTCCCCGATGCTTCGCGCACCAGCCTGCGCGCGGTAGGAGCGACGCTGGCCAGCGGCTCGGGCTCGCCGCGCGCCGACGCCTACCTCGAGACGGCGATCGTCGCCGACCTCCCGCTTCCGGTCGACCCGCGCCGGCAGGGCTGCGCCGGATAGCTACACTGGCCTCCGGCGCCGTGAGGCGTGCGCCAGCGCGCCCGGAGCCGAGCTTTTCACCACCACCCTGACGGGGACGACACATGGCCCGTGGAGACGTTCGGATCGCTGCCACGCTCGCGTGCGAGGAGTGCAAGCGCCGGAACTACCAGACGAACAAGAGCAAGCGCAACAACCCGGAGCGCATCCAGCTGCGCAAGTACTGCCGCTGGTGCAGGCGACACACCGCGCACCGCGAGACGCGCTAGCAAGGACGCATCGGTGGCCCGCAACCGCAAGCGCGCCAAGGAGCGCCGGACCCGCACGCCGCAGGCGGCGTCGGTGACCGCCGCGCGCGCCGACGAGGTGCAGCTGGAGGATTCCGGCGCGCCGGAACCGCTCGAGCACGCGGCGCCGGACGTCGAGCTCGCCGAGGCGCAGCTGGCGGTCGGTCGGCCGGAGGCCGCCGACGCCGACCCGGAGATCGCCGGGGCGCCGGACGCCGCCGAGAGCCTCGAGGCCGACATCGATGCCGACGAGGCCATGCTCGACGAGGCCGTCGACGAGGACGCGACCGGAACCGGCCACCACCCCGCCCGCCGCGACGAGCGCCCGCACGCCGGCGCCCGTCTGGTCGGGTTTGTCCAGGGCAGCTGGCGCGAGCTGCAGCGGGTACAGTGGCCCGACCGCCGGCAGGTGGTGCAGGCCACCTCGGTCGTGATCGGCTTCGTGATCGTCGCCGGCGTCTTCCTCGGGGTGGCCGACTTCCTGGCCGGGCACCTCATGAACTACATCCTGACTGGGCACTTCAAGTAGATGTTCCGCTGGTACGTCGTCAACACCTACTCCGGACACGAGAACAAGGTCAAGCACAACCTGGAGCACCGGGTGGTGTCACTCGGCCAGCAGCGCGCGGTGCGCCAGATCGTCGTCCCCACCGAGTCGGTGTCCGAGATGAAGGACAACCAGAAGATCACCGTCGAGCGCCGGACGATGCCGGGCTACGTGCTGATCAACATGGACCTCAACGAGGACTCGTGGACCCTCGTCAAGGGCACTCCGGGAGTGACGGGGTTCGTCGGCGCCTCCGACGAGCCGGTGCCGCTCACCCAGACCGAGGTCGACCGGCTGCTACACCAGGAGACCGCAGAGCGCCCGCGTAGCCGTGCGCAGTTCTCGATCGGCGAGTCGATCAAGGTCGTCTCCGGCCCATTGTCCGACTTCTCCGGCGAGATCTCCGAGGTCAACGAGGACGCCCAGCGGCTCAAGGTGCTGGTCTCGATCTTCGGGCGTGAGACCCCGGTCGAGGTCGCTTTCGACCAGGTGAAGAAGATCTGATGGCCAAGAAGGTTCTGACAGAGATCAAGTTGCAGGCGGTCGGCGGCCAGGCGTCGCCGGCGCCACCCGTCGGCCCGGCGCTCGGCCAGCACGGCGTGAACATCATGGAGTTCGTCAAGGCGTTCAACGCCCAGACCCAGGGCGACACCGGGACCGTCATCCCGGTCGTGATCACCGTCTACGAGGACCGCTCGTTCACGTTCGTCACCAAGAGCCCACCCGCCGCCGTGCTGATCAAGCAGGCGCTGTCGCTGGAGTCGGGCTCCGCCGAACCGAACCGGACGAAGGTGGGCCAGATCACCCAAGGCCAGCTGCGCGAGATCGCGGAGAAGAAGATGAAGGACCTGAACGCCGGCGACATCGACGCCGCGGCCAAGATCATCGCCGGCACCGCCCGCTCGATGGGCGTGGACGTCGTATGAGTCGTCACGGCAAGTCCTACCAGGACGCTCGCGGGCGCTTCGACCGCGAGCGCGAGTACCCGCCGGCCGAGGCGGTCGCGCTCATCAAGGAGCTCTCGCGCGTGAAGTTCAACGAGTCGGTCGAGGTCCACGTTCGCACCGGGCTGAACGTCCGCCACGCCGACGAGCAGCTCCGCGGGACGATCGCTCTGCCCCACGGACTGGGCAAGGACGTCAAGATCGCCGTGTTCGCCCAGGGCGATAAGGCGCGCGAGGCCGACGAGGCCGGGGCCGACGTGGTCGGCGCCGAGGACCTGGCTCAGCGGATCCAGGAGGGGTTCGACGACTTCGACGTCGCCATCGCCACGCCGGATCTCATGCCCGTGGTCGGACGGTTGGGTCGAATCCTCGGCCCCGCGGGCAAGATGCCCAACCCGAAGGTCGGCACGGTGACGATGGACGTGGGGCGCGCGGTCGAGGAGTCCAAGTCCGGCAAGGTCGAATACCGCACCGACCGGAACGCGATCGTCCACCTCGTGATCGGCAAGCGTGACTTCGAGGCCCAGCGCCTGCTCGAGAACTACCAGGCGGTGATCGAGGAGCTGATCCGGGCCAAGCCATCGGCGGCCAAGGGCCGGTACCTGCGCAGCGTGACGTTCGCCTCGTCGATGGGTCCGGGGGTCAAGGTCGACCCCTCGCGGACCCGGGACATCGTCGAAGAGCCCGCGGCAGCCTAAGCCTCCACCTGACGGCGCCCGGCCGCGCCCGCCGGCCGCGGCTACACTGCCTCCCGCACAGGAGCTTCCAGCCCCAGACCTCCGGCGGTGATCCCGCGTAAGCCCGGAGCAGGCGGAGCCTCGCAGCGCCCGGTTCGCCGGTCCTCGATGCCCGCCCTTCCCCCCGAGGACCCGATGAACCGAGATCAGAAAGCAGCCGTGGTGGACGAGGTGGCCGAGCAGCTCCGCGCTGCCGAGGCCGTGTTCGCCGTCGACTACCGCGGCATCACCGTCGCCCAGGCGGCGGAGCTCCGCACCCGCCTGCGCGGTGCCGACGCCCGCTTCCGCGTGGTGAAGAACTCGCTGTCCGAGCGCGCCGCCGACCAGGCCGGCATCGAGGCGCTCAAGCCGATGCTCCAGGGACCGACGGCGCTCGCCCTCGTGTCCGGCGATCCCGCCCTGGCCGCCAAGGCGCTGAACGACGCCGCCCGCGCACTCGGGCTGCTCGAGTTCAAGGGCGGCCTGCTGAACGGCTCGACGCTCAGTCCCGAGGACGTGCGCTCGATCGGGCGGCTCCCCGCGCGCGACGTCCTGAACGCTCAGCTCGTCGGGACGATCGCCGCCCCGCTGTCCGGACTGGTGCGGACGCTGAACGCGCTGATCGCCGGTGTGGCGGTCCAACTGAAGGCGATCGCCGACCAGGGCCTCGTCTCCGGCGAGGCGCCGGCGGCCCCGGTCGACGACGCCCCGGCTGACGAGGCCCCGGCCGACGAGACCCCGGCCGAGACGGCGACCGAGCCCGCGGGCGAGGACGCCCCGGCCGGCGCGGAGGAGAGCCCCAATGTGCAGGAGGCGGCCGAGCAGCCGTCCGAGGACCCCGATTCAGAACCCCACGACGCTCCCGTCCAGCCCGACCAGGCCGAGGGCGAGGACATTCCCCAGGAGGACTAGAACCATGGCTACTACCGAGGAATGGATTGACGAGCTGAAGTCGATCTCCGTGCTCGAGCTCTCCGAGCGCATCAAGGCACTCGAGGAGGCGTTCGGCGTCTCGGCGGCCGCGGTCGCCGCGGCCGCCCCGGCCGCCGGTGCGCCGGCCGCCGACGGCGGCGGTGAGGCAGCGGAGGAGCAGAGCACGTTCGACGTGATCCTGTCGGCCGCCGGCGACAAGAAGATCCAGGTGATCAAGGTCGTGCGCGCCGCCACCGGTCTCGGCCTCAAGGAGGCCAAGGCGCTCGTCGACGAGGCGCCCAAGCCGGTCAAGGAGGGCGTCGAGAAGGACGAGGCCGAGAAGCTGAAGACCGACCTCGAGGAGGCCGGCGGCAGCGTCGAGCTGAAGTAGCTCGCGGCCGTACCCGGAGGGCGACGGCGGCTGTGGTGCGTGGTGGGTGCCTCCGGCGCCCGCCTTCAGCGCACCGCACCCCCACTTGCCCTCAGCCGCCACACCCCCTACACTCCGCGCGGTCGGCCGATAGTCGCAGCCGCTCGACACACCGGTTCCGCGCCACATACGCGGGTCGCCGGGAGCGGGGTCCGTGAGCGCCGACGGTCCTCAACAGGGCACCGACTCCCTGTGCTATCTTGGCTGGTCGCGCTCCACGTGAGCCCGGGGCGGCACCGAGACCATCGGCGGCGGCCCGGGAGACGCGCCGCGCACCTCTCCCTCTCCCTGTCGACCGCCCCCGAGGAGTCGCCGCCTTGGCCACCGCTCACGCCCCCCGGACGCGCCGGAGTTTCGCGCGTCTGAACAAGGTTCTCGAAGTCCCCAACCTGATCGACATCCAGCGCCAGTCGTTCGAGTGGCTGACCGACGCGAGTGGTGGCGGTCTGCGCGAGACGATCGATGACATCTCGCCGATCGAGGACTACACCGGCAACCTGGCGGTCCAGTTCGGGGAGTTCAGCTTCGACGAGCCGGTGGCGATCACTGGATCAGTGCCGGGAGAAGGACCTGACGTATGCGCGGCCGCTGACGGTCACCGTCGCGTTCATCAACCGGGAGACGGGCGAGATCCGCGAGCAGTCGGTGTTCATGGGCGACTTCCCGTGGATGACCGAGCGCGGCACGTTCATCATCAACGGCACCGAGCGCGTCGTCGTCACCCAGCTCGTCCGCAGCCCGGGCGCCTACGTGATGGAGCCCAAGGACCGGGAGAAGCAGGTCTTCATCGCCAACCTGATGCCGGCCCGCGGCTCGTGGCTCGAGCTTGAGATCGACAAGAAGGGCCGGGTGTACGTCCGCATCGACCGCAAGCGCAAGCTGCCGGTGACGGTGCTGCTGCGGGCGATGGGCTATGCCAGCGACGAGGAGATCCTCAACCTGTTCGACAACTCGCTGTACATCCGCCTGACGCTCGACGCCGACGCCGAGGTGACGCGCAGCGAGGAGGGCTCGCTGATCGAGCTGTTCAAGAAGCAGCGCCCCGGCGAGCCGCCGTCGATCGATGCCGCCCGCGCGCTGCTCAACCAGCTGTTCTTCGACTCCAAGCGCTACGACCTGACCCGGGTGGGCCGCTACAAGCTGAACGCGCGCCTCGGGCTCGACATCGACCTCGAGACCCGCACGCTGACCCACGACGACATCATCGCGCTGGTCAAGGAGCTCGTCTCGCTGCCCAAGCGGCTCGGCATGCCGGAGGAGCCGGGCGAGGAGATCAAGGACTTCGCCGCCGAGGCGATCATGATGCCCCGCGAGCCGATCCTCGACCACCTCGACGAGTACGAGCACTTCGGCAACCGCCGCCTGCGGACGGTCGGCGAGCTGATCCAGGAGGCGTTCCGGATCGGCCTGTACCGGATGGAGCGCGTCGTCCGCGAGCGCCTGACCACCGAGGACTCCGACACGATCACCCCGCAGACGATCGTCAACATCCGGCCGGTCGTCGCGGCGCTCAAGGAGTTCTTCGGGAGCTCCCAGCTCAGCCAGTTCATGGACCAGACGAACAGCCTCGCGGGCCTGCGCCACCGCCGCCGCCTGTCCGCGCTCGGGGCCGGCGGCCTGACCCGGGAGCGCGCGCCGATCGAGGTGCGCGACGTCCATCCGACCCACTACGGCCGGATGTGCCCGATCGAGACCCCCGAGGGACCGAACATCGGCCTGATCGGCTCGCTGTCCTCCTACGCGGAGATCTCCGAGCACGGCTTCGTCACCACGCCCTACCGCGTCGTGCGCGACGGCGTGGTGACCGACGAGGTCCTCCACCTCGACGCCACGCAGGAGGAGGAGCAGCTGATCGCCCAGGCGAACACGCCGGTCGGCGCCGGGGGGCGGATCGAGGGCGACGAGGTCCTGTGCCGCACCCAGGCCGGCCAGTACGTCACCGTGCCGCCGACCGGGGTCGACCTGATCGACGTCTCGCCGGAGCAGATCTGGTCGGTGACGACGGCGATGATCCCGTTCCTCGAGCACGACGACGCCAACCGGGCGCTGATGGGATCGAACATGCAGGCCCAGGCGGTGCCGCTGCTCGTCACCGACGCTCCGGTCGTCGGCACCGGCATGGAGCGCCGGGCGGCGGTCGACACCGGGGACATCGTGCTGGCGCGCAACGACGGTTCGGTCGCCTACGTCGACGCCGAGCGGATCGTCGTCGACAAGACCGGCGGTGGCCAGGACGAGTACGAGCTCCAGAAGTTCATGCGCTCCAACCAGGGGACGCTCATCCACCAGAAGCCGATCATCGACAACGGCGCCGCGGTGGAGGCCGGCGGGGTGCTGGCCGACGGCTCGGCCACCGACGCCGGCGAGATGGCGTTGGGCAAGAACCTGCTCGTCGCCTTCATGTCCTGGGAGGGCTACAACTTCGAGGACGCGATCATCCTCTCCAAGCGGCTGGTGGCGGACGACGAGCTCACCTCGATCCACATCGAGGAGTACGAGATCGACGCGCGGACGACGAAGCTCGGCGACGAGGAGATCACCCGCGACATCCCGAACCGCTCGGAGGAGTCGCTGCGCAACCTCGACGATCGCGGCATCGTCCGCATCGGCGCCGAGGTCCAGTCGGGCGACCTGCTCGTCGGCAAGGTGACGCCCAAGGGCGAGACCGAGCTGACGGCCGAGGAGAAGCTGATCCGCGCGATCTTCAAGGAGAAGGCGCGTGAGGTCCGGGACACGAGCCTGAAGGTTCCGCACGGGGAGGGTGGCGTCGTCATCGACGTCATGACGTTCTCCCGCGACGAGGGCGACGACCTGCCGCCCGGGGTCAACGACCTCGTGCGGGTGTTCGTGGCCAAGAAGCGCAAGATCGCCGAGGGCGACAAGCTCGCCGGCCGCCACGGCAACAAGGGCGTCATCTCGAAGATCGTCGACGTCCAGGACATGCCGTTCCTGGAGGACGGGACGCCGGTCGACGTCATCCTCAATCCGCTCGGCGTGCCGAGCCGGATGAACCTGGGCCAGATCCTCGAGACGCATCTCGGCTGGGTCGCCGCCCAGGGTTGGTACGAGGACGGCTCGCAGGCCCGGAAGATCGCCACCGACGGCGGACGCCGGTCCGATGGCCGGCCGGGCAAGGTGTACGTCGCCACCCCGGTGTTCGACGGCGCGACGGTGGCCGACGTCGACGAGGCGCTCGTGCGCTGGCAGGACGAGCACGAGGGCCGGATCCGGATGGACGTCGACAAGAGCCGGCGGGTCGGGGAGCAGGCGAGCGGCAAGGTGACCCTGTACAACGGCCGCACCGGCGAGCCGTTCGAGCAGCAGGTGACGATCGGCTACATGTACATCCTGAAGCTGCTGCACCTGGTGGACGACAAGATCCACGCCCGGTCGACCGGTCCCTACTCCCTGGTCACCCAGCAGCCGCTGGGCGGCAAGGCCCAGTTCGGCGGCCAGCGGTTCGGCGAGATGGAGGTGTGGGCGCTCGAGGCCTACGGGGCGGCATACACCCTCCAGGAGATGCTGACCATCAAGTCCGACGACACCGTCGGGCGGGTCAAGGCCTACGAGGCGATCGTCAAGGGCGAGAACATCGCCGAGCCGTCGATCCCCGAGTCGTTCAAGGTCCTGCTCAAGGAGATGCAGTCGCTGGCGCTCGACGTCAACGTCGTCTCCGAGGAGGGCGAGCGCGCCGAGATGCGCGAGGAGGACGACGACCTGCTGCGCGCTGCCGAGGAGCTCGGCATCGACCTCTCCGGCGTCCGCTCCCCGAACGGCGACGCCGCCGACGAGGCGACTGAGCACGAGGGCCAGACGGTCGAGGCCTCCGCGGCAGAGGACGCCGTCGAGGATCCCGACCTGGAGTCTGGCGAGGAGCTCGTCGCCGAGGACATGGCGTCCACCGACGACGAGATGATCGACGAGTCCGTCCCACCGGGCGAAGCTGAAGGCGTTCTGGAAGAAGACGAGGCGTAAGGAGCCACATGATCGACATCAACAACTTCGACGCCATCGAGATCGGCCTCGCCTCCTCCAAGCAGATCCGCGCCTGGAGCTCCGGCGAGGTCACCAAGCCGGAGACGATCAACTACCGCACGCTGAAGCCCGAGAAGGACGGCCTGTTCTGCGAGCGCATCTTCGGGCCGACCAAGGACTGGGAGTGCTACTGCGGCAAGTACAAGCGCGTGCGCTACAAGGGCATCGTCTGCGAGCGCTGCGGCGTCGAGGTCACGCGCTCCAAGGTCCGCCGCGAGCGGATGGGCCACATCGACCTGGCGGCACCGGTCAGCCACATCTGGTTCTTCAAGGGCGTGCCGAGCCGGATCGGCTACCTGCTCGACATGGCGCCCAAGGAGCTGGAGAAGGTCCTGTACTTCGCCGCCTCGATGGTCACCTGGATCGACGACGAGGCGCGCGAGCGCGACCTGGAGACCCTCGAGGGCGACGTGAACAAGGTCCTCGACGCGTACGCCGCGGAGAAGGAGGAGCGCGTCCTCGAGCTCAAGGAGTCGCTGGCCCGTCGCGAGGCCTACCTCGAGTCCGGCAAGCAGGGTCGTGACTTCTCCGATGAGGACCATCTGTGGGCCGAGTCGCTCGACGTCAACATCGCCAAGCTGTCCGACGAGGAGCGCACCAAGCTGCTCAAGGACCTCCGCAAGACGCTCGGGGCCGACATCGACGACACCGAGGCCTACATCGAGGACGCCGCCGAGCGGATGCGCCAGGTGTGGGACCTGTTCAAGACGATGAAGCCCAAGGACGTCGTCAACGACGAGACGACGTTCCGCGAGCTCAAGGACCGGTTCGGCTCCCCGTACGGGTTCGGCGACTACTTCCGCGGCGGCATGGGAGCCGAGGCGGTGCGCGATCTGCTCCAGCAGGTCGACCTCGACGCCGAGGCGGCCGACCTCCAGGAGCAGGTCAAGACGGCCAAGGGCCAGAAGCAGGCCCGCGCGGTCAAGCGCCTGAAGGTCGTCTCCGCCTTTTTGCAGTCCGGCAATCGCCCGGAGATGATGATCCTGGAGGCCGTGCCGGTCATCCCACCGGAGCTCCGCCCGATGGTGCAGCTCGACGGCGGCCGGTTCGCCACCTCCGACCTCAACGACCTGTACCGCCGCGTCATCAACCGCAACAACCGCCTGAAGCGGCTGCTCGACCTCGGCGCGCCCGAGATCATCGTCAACAACGAGAAGCGGATGCTCCAGGAGGCGGTCGACGCGCTGTTCGACAACGGCCGGCGCGGCCGCCCGGTGACGGGGCCGGGCAACCGCCCGCTGAAGTCGCTGTCCGACATGCTCAAGGGCAAGCAGGGGCGCTTCCGCCAGAACCTGCTCGGCAAGCGCGTTGACTACTCGGGCCGGTCGGTGATCGTCTCGGGGCCGTCGCTGAAGCTCCACCAGTGCGGGCTGCCGAAGCTCATGGCCCTCGAGTTGTTCAAGCCGTTCATCATGGCCCGCCTCGTCGAGCGCAAGTCGGCGCAGAACATCAAGGCGGCCAAGAAGATGGTCGACTCGATGATCCCCGAGGTGTGGGACGTGCTCGAGGAGGTCATCCACGAGCACCCCGTGCTGCTCAACCGGGCGCCGACGCTGCACCGCCTGGGCATCCAGGCGTTCGAGCCGGTGCTCGTGGAGGGCAAGGCGATCCAGGTCCACCCGCTCGTCTGCCACGCGTTCAACGCCGACTTCGACGGCGACCAGATGGCGGTCCACCTGCCGCTCTCCGCGGAGGCCCAGGCCGAGGCCCGGATCCTCATGCTGAGCGCCAACAACATCCTGTCCCCGGCCCACGGGGCGCCGTTGGCCACGCCGGCCCAGGACATGGTGCTGGGGGCCTACTACCTGACCTACGGCCCCGACGCCTCCGAGCTGGAGAAGATCGACCCGGCCACCCATGAGCCGCGTCCGCACGTGTTCCGCACCGCCCAGGAGGCCGAGCTCTCCTACGAGGCGCGCGCGGTCGGCCTGCACGATCTGGCGGAGTACCGCCCGCTCGGCCTCGAGGGGGGCCACGTGCTGACCACAGTCGGGCGGATCATCTACAACGACAAGATCGAGCGGGCGATCGCCGAGTCGCTGGGCGAGGAGTTCGATCCCAGCCTGTACGAGTTCGTCAACCGCTCGATGCGCAAGAAGGACACGACGAAGCTCGTCGACGACCTCGTCCAGGCGTACGGGTCCTCCGGGATCTCGCTCGTGCTCGACGCGTTCAAGGACATCGGCTTCCACTACGCGACGCGCGCGGGCGTGACGATCTCCAAGAACGACGTCCAGACGCCGCCGAACAAGCAGGAGATCCTCGGGCGCTACGAGGCCCAGCTGGCCGAGATCGAATCCCAGTACGAGCTCGGCATGATCACCCAGGAGGAGCGCCACGAGGCGGTCACCGGGTTGTGGAACCGGGCCACCGACGAGGTCGGGCTGGCGCTCAACGACCACCTCGACGAGCTCAACCCCATCTTCATGATGGCCAACTCGGGCGCACGCGGCTCCTTCTCCCAGATCCGTCAGCTGGCCGGCATGCGCGGCCTGATGGCCAACCCGAAGGGGGAGATCATCGAGCGCCCGATCAAGGCCAACTTCATGGAGGGCCTGACGGTGCTCGAGTACTTCATCTCCACCCACGGCGCTCGCAAGGGTCTGGCCGACACCGCGCTGCGCACGGCGGACTCCGGCTACCTGACCCGGCGGCTGGTCGACGTCTCGCAGGACGTCATCATCCGTCAGGAGGACTGCGGAACCGAGGGGTCCATCGAGATGCCGGTCTCCCGGCTGGAGGTCAACCCCGAGACGCGCCAGATGCGGCCGACCGGTGAGCCGAACGACAACCTGATCGGCCGGATCGCGGCGGTCGACATCACCACCAAGCGCGGCCGGATGATCGTCGAGGCGGGACGGGAGATCGACCGGGGCGAGCTCGCCGACCTGATGGAGGCCTGGCGCGACGATCTCGACAAGGGTCACGCCATCCAGGTGCCGGTTCGCTCGGTGCTGAAGTGCGAGGCGCCGACCGGCGTCTGCCAGGCCTGCTACGGCCGCGCGATGGCGACCGGAAAGACGGCTCAGATCGGCGATGCGGTCGGCATCATCGCCGCCCAGTCGATCGGCGAGCCGGGCACCCAGCTGACGATGCGGACGTTCCACACCGGCGGGGTCGCCGGTGCGGACATCACGCACGGCCTGCCGCGCGTGGTCGAGCTGTTCGAGGCCCGCAAGCCCAAGGGGCTGGCGAAGATCGCCGAGATCGGCGGCAAGGTGTCGATCGAGGAGTCCGACAAGGCGATCACCGTCGTCATCACCGACGAGGGCGGCGAGGAGCACCGGCACACGTTCCCCCGCCGCACGCTGCTGTTCGTCGAGGCCGGGCAGAAGATCGAGCCCGGCACCCAGCTCAACGAAGGCTCGCTGTACCCGCACGAGCTGCTCGCCATCCGCGGGCGGACCGAGACCGAGCTGTACCTCGTCCGCGAGGTGCAGGAGGTCTACAAGTCCCAGGGCGTCGACATCAACGACAAGCACATCGAGCTGATCGTGCGGCAGATGATGAAGAAGGTCCGGGTCGACCAGAAGGGCGACACCGACCTGCTGCCCGGCCAGTTCGTCGATCGCCACGAGTACGCCAAGCTCAACCGCTCGGTGCAGGAGGCGGGCGGGGAGACCGCACAGGCCGAGGAGATCATCCTCGGCATCACCAAGGCCTCGCTGAACACCGACTCCTTCCTCTCCGCGGCCTCGTTCCAGGAGACGACCAAGGTGCTGACCGATGCGGCGCTGGAGGGCAAGATCGACCGGCTGAACGGCCTCAAGGAGAACGTCATCATCGGGAAGCTGATCCCGGCGGCCACGGGTCTCAAGCGCTACCGCCGGATCGAGATCGAGCCGGCCGAGCCGCTCCCCCGCGGGATCGACGACGTCGGCCTGCTCGACCACGACGAGCTCGCGGCCGAGCTCGGCCTGGGCGACGGCGAGTCGCTCGAGAGCTACGGCGGCGGGCTCGAGCCCGACCTCTCCGACCTGGAGGAAATCGGGCGGAGCGGCGGCTCGCTCGGCGGCTTCGCCGAGGAGCTCGCCGACCTCGACATCCCGCACGAGAACGGGGCGGGCGGCTCACACGAGTGACGTCGGGAACCTGGCCCGGGTCGTACCGCCGCCGGCGGTACGACCCCGGGTCAGGCCACCGGCTCGAGCACCTCGAGGCGCTCGGAGATCGTCACCGATGGCCGGCCGGCGCGTTCGAGCGCGGCGAGCGCACGATCGAGCAGCGTGATCCGTCCGGCGCCGGCCACGACCCAGTCGTGGAAGGTGAAGAGGGCGGGGAGGGCCGCCTCGCCGGCGCAGCGTTCCAGCGCGAATCCGGCGTACGCCAGCAGATCGGGATCGGTCACCTCCGTCGGCCGCGGCAGGCCGAGCAGGTCGACGTCGAGGGGTGCGTACACCGGGATCTCGAGCAGGCCGCCGCGCCGGAACGGCGTTCGGCGAGAGGGCGGCGGTGGGGCACCCGGCCGCCGTCGCGCGGCGGCATTCAGCGCGCGGTCGACCCAGACGGCAATCCGGCCGTCGAGGACACCCGGCTGGGCGGCGAGCCCATGCCAGGGGCGGCGCGCGCGCAGCCGGTCCGGGCGCACCAGCTCGATCGGGTGACGAAGCTCCCAGTTGCTCGCCCAGACGTAGCCGCCCTCGGCCAGCCGGCGGTAGATCTCGGCATCGAAGAACTCCGGGGCCATGAGGTATGGAGCGCGGAAGCCCCGCGGCGGCCGTCCGGCCGCGTCAGCGATGGCGTACCCCGCCCGCTCGATCCCCGCCGCCAGCGCGACCGGCGGCAGGCTGCCCGGTGCCGTCATCGCCTCGTGCCGATAGCCGTGCAAGGCGAGCTCGTGGCCGCCGGCGGCGATTCGCCGCAGCAGCTCGGGGTGGCGCTCCGCCAGCTCGCCCACCACGAAGAACGTGCCTCGTGCCCCATGCGCGGCGAGCCGCACCAGGATCTGCTCGGTAGCGCGCTCCAGCTCGTAGGCCGCATCGAACGGCATGCCCCACCGTCCCTCGAAGTCGAACGTGACGAAGCCGAGACCGGCGAATGGTCCCGGCCGCGGATCGGTCATCCGCTGCGCTGCTGGCGCCAGAATTCGAGCTCCCCGACCATCGTCGCGCACTCCTGGGCAACCTGAAGGTACGGGTAGACGAGCGCTCGGGGATCGCGGCAACGCCAGGCGAACGGCAGCCAGCGGACGTAGAGCACCGGCGGGAGGGCGACGGCGGCGAGCTGTCCCCGTGCCCCGGACCGCACGGCGCACACCTGCACCGCCAGCCAGAGGAGCGGGAACGGGTAGACGATTGGCGGGACCCCGGCATGCTCGGCCGCGGAGCGGGCGTTGCCCCGCCCGTAGGCTCGCGCGCGGCGCACGACATCCGCCACGCCTGGCCGGAAGTGGTGGTGTACGACTGCCTCGGGCCGGTAGAGAAACCGGGCCGGGGGCCGGCGGAGGTGCGCCCGCTGGCAGAGGTCCTCCTCCTCGCTGCCGAAGTCGATCCGGGGATCGAAGCCGCCCAGCGCATCGAGCAACTCGCGGCGGAAGGCCATGTTGGAGCCGCTCACCGCGTACAACTCGGTGCCCGGTGCCAGCTCGATCGACGGGCCCTGGCCAGTGCGCAGGTAGTGGCGCAGGCGAAACCACGGGTGCGAGGACTCGAGCAGCAGCGCGGGCAGCGGGGCGAGCGGGTTGCGCGCGGTCACGTAGCCGAGCGCCAGACCGGCGTCCGAGGCGGCCACCGTCCGGCCGCCGACGCCGTCGACCGTCGGGTCGGCCAGCCCGACCAGCAGCTGCGCCACCCAGTCCTCGGCGGGCTCGCAGTCGTCGTCGGTGAAGGCCAGCAGGGGCCCGCTTGTGTGGCTGATCCCCGTGTTGCGAGCGGCAGCCAGACCGCGGCCCTCAAGCACCGGTACGACCCGTACGCCGAGCCCCTCCGCCACTGCCTCGCTGCCGTCCGTGCAGTGGTCGGCGACGACGAGCACCTCCATGGTGGGCGGGTCGACGCGCTGGCGAGCCAGGGCGCCGAGCACGGTCGGCAGCCGCGCCGCTCCGTTGTGGGTGCAGACGACGACGCTGATCCGAGGGGCCGCTCGAGGGTCAGCCGGCATCGAGATCGGCGATCGTCGGCTCGGCACCGGGCGGCATGCTGATGCCGCTGTGCCGCAGCTCCCACAGCACCCCGACCGACTCCGCCGCGGAGTGGGCGGCATGGGCCAGTCGCCGCAGGCCGGGCCGCCCATCGCCGGGGGGCAGCGGGGGCGCGTACTCCCGGAGCGTCTGACGCGGCATCTGGTCGGGCGGGCAGAGCAGGAGGTTGATCACCGAGGCCCGCGCTTCGGACACCGGATCGTCGGCCGGCGCCGTCCAATCCGCCAGGGCGGTGGCCATCTGCCGGCGCCGAGCCCCACGGTCAGCCGGTGGGACGAGCTGCCAGACCGGCAAGCCGAGGAACCGCTCGGACGTCGCGGCGGCGGCGGTGACCGCCAACCGCAGCGGGGGGTGATGGTCGAGCACCGCCTCGACGTCGCGCCGAGCGGTCCTCGCCGCGCACCGCCGCCACCAGGCTTCGAGATCACTCAGCCAGCGCAGACCGGCTAGCCCGTCTCGGGCGTACTGCGCCAGGAGCAGCACGAGCTCGTCGGCGGGCCGAGGCCGACGTGCGCCGTGGTCCGGGACGGCGCGCTGCGCGAGCTCGGATGAGAAGCGACCCTCGTACCAGTGGGCACGCCAGTGCAGCTCGAGTATCGGGCCGCCGCCGCGCCGGCGCAGGTGGTGATGCAACCGCGGGAGGCCACCGGGATCGTTGGGCGGCAGCCAGTCGAGCTCCGAGAGCACCGAGATGGCGTAGGTCATCGCCTGGCGGGGGACGAGGACGTCGATGTCGGCCGACAATCGGAGCCCGAGGTCGCCGTGCAGCCACAGTGCCTGGAACGGACCCTTGAGTGGGACCGCGGGGATGCCGGCCGCCCCGAGCGCCTCGAGCACCTCGGCGGTCAGCATCTGCATGACGGCGCCGCGGCGGCAGGCCGTGAGGTAGCCACTCTCCACCGCCGCGAGGAATTGCGCAGGCAGCGGCGCGGCTTCCAGCGCGATCAGCCGGCGACCGAGCAGCGTGAACAGACGGTGGCGGTGGAGCTCGGCGGCGAAACGCGACAGGTTGACCCGCGCCACCAGGGCGGCCACCCGGTCAGGGTGCGACGGGCGCCGGACGAGCTCGACGGCGAGCGCCTGCTCGGGCGTCGGGAGCCGTGCGGCGGCGGGCTGCCGCAGCGGGTTCGCGTCCGGCAGCGGGGAGGCGGCGGAGGCCGAGCTCACGGTCCCACCCGCGGCGGCTCGTAGCCCTGGGTACCGCCGGGTCGGAGGCCGGTCAGCTCGAGCACGCCGAAACCCACCCCGCTCTGCGGGTCGACCGCCAGGTCCGCCGCCTCCCGCCGCGAGCGGACACCGAGCTTGTCGTAGATCGAGAGCAGGTGGTACTTGATCGTGCTCTCCGCCAGGTAGAGTCGGCGACCGATCTCGGCGTTCGTCAGGCCCATCACCACCAGGCTGAGGACCTGCTTCTCGCGAGCGCTCAGCGCCGGGCGCAACACTCCCGGCAGGACCGAGGTCGGGAACACCGTGAGCCCGCCGAGCACCGCCATCACTGCCGGCCCCAGGCTCCGCTCGATCTTCTCCCACGCCACGACGCCGACCAGGCCGAGCCCCAGCAGCCGGCGCACGGCCGCCTGCGGGATCGCGTCGATGAGGCCGATCGTGGGCCGCCCGGTGCCGGGCCCCCGGTCATCCCCTCGCCGCAGATCGACCACGACGACGTCGGCCTCCATGGCGGCGACGAGCTGCACGCCCGCGTCCGCCAGCACCCGTTCGACGAGCGTCCGCTCAGCTGCGGGCATCCCGGGGGCGGCCAGGCCGACGCGACACGCCGAGCCGTCGAGCGTTCCGCAAGTCACCGAATTTGGCGGATCGAACAACCTCAAGCTACCTTGAACCAACGCTGTGACGGGCATGTTCACACCGGGCGAGGACCGGGCTGAGACGTCGCTCGGCGCCGGCTCGCTCGCCGCGCGCCTGGCCGTCCTGCGCCGGCTGCCCCGCTTCGTCTTCGCTGCCGTTCGGCTCCTGCGTCACGCCGCGCCCCGGGAGGCGGGGGTCGCCGTCGGCCTGCAGGTGATGAACGGCGCGCTCGTCGTCGTCCAGCTGCTGCTCGTGCGGGCGCTGGTCGTCCACCTCACGCACCTGACACGGGGCGAGCGCGTGCTCAGCGCGGCGCCCACCGTGCTCGGCCTCGTCGCGATCAACGCCGTGACGAGCCTGTCGGCGGCGTACCTCGGCATCCAGCAGCGCCTGATGAGCGACCTCGTCACGTACCACACGTTCGAACGGATCATGTCCGTGACCGAGTCGGTCGACTACGCCCGCTATGAGGAGCCCGACTTCCACGATCACCTCGAGCGTGCGCGGACAGCGGCGATGTCGCGTCCGATCCAGATCGTCACGGGCGTCACGTCGCTGATCACCGCGCTCGTCACTTCGGTGGGCATCGTCATCGCGCTGCTCGCCCTTGAGCCGCTGCTCGTCCCGATCGTGCTGGTTGGTGGCCTGCCGGTGCTCATCGTGGAGCTGGAGAACTCGCGCCGAGCGTACGCCTTCTACCACTCGATCACCGCCCACGGCCGCGATCACCTCCATTTGCTCGACCTGCTCACCGGCCCGCTGTACGCCAAGGAGCTGCGCACCACGGCGGCCGGGATCCCGCTGCGGCGCCGGTACCGCCAGATGACCGAGGAGCGGGTCCGTCGCACCCGTGCTTTCCTCGCCCGGCGGCTGCGGGCCGCGCTGCTGGCAGCGGGCATCTCCGCCGTGGCCGCCGCGATCGCGATCGGAGCGCTCGTGTGGCTGGTGGAGACCCGGCGTGCGAGCCTCGCCACCGCCGCCGCCGCCCTCATCGCCATGCAGCTGCTGGCCTCCCGCCTGCAGTCCATCAACAGCGGCGTGGGCCAGGTGGTGGAGGCCGGCATGTTCCTCGAGGACTACCAGACCTTCCTCGCGCGCGATGCGACACCGCGCCCAGCGGCCGAGCCACCCGTGCCGCCGCCGTCGTTCTCAGGGCTGGGCGTCGAGAACGTCACCTTCGCCTACCCGGGAGGGGCAGCACCGGTCCTGCACGACGTCTCGCTCCGGGTCGAGCCGGGTGAGATCGTCGCCTTGGTCGGCGCCAACGGATCGGGCAAGACGACCCTGGTCAAGCTCATCTGCGGGCTGTTCGACGTCGCCGAGCCCGGACGCATCCTGTGGAGTGGGCGTGACGTCCGCCAGCTCGGGCCCCAGGCCCTCAGGCGGGAGATCACGGTGCTGTTCCAGGACTTTGTGCGCTACGAGCTGACCGTGGAGGACAACATCGTGCTCGGGCGCGGAGAGGTGGCCCCCGATCGATCGCGGGCGCAGGCGGCGGTCCGGCAGGCGGGCCTGGCCCCTGCGGTGGACCGGCTACACCGCGGGATCGACACCCGCCTCGGCCGCCGCTTCGACGGCGGGGTCGAGCTGTCGGGCGGCCAGTGGCAGCGGCTCGCGCTGGCCCGGGCCTTCTACCGCGGGGGCGAGGTCGTCATCCTCGATGAGCCGACCGCCGCTCTGGATCCTCGCGGGGAGTATGAGCTGTTCGAGCACGTGCGACGGTTGGCCGCCGGGAAATCCGTCCTGCTCATCTCCCATCGGTTCTCCAGCGTGCGCAGCGCCGACCGCATCTACGTGCTCCAGGAGGGCCGAGTGGTCGAGAGCGGCACCCACGATGCCCTGATCGCCCGCGAGGGGGTGTACGCCGAGCTGTACGACCTCCAGGCCGCCGCCTACTTCGGCTCAGACCGCGTGACGGGCTCGTGACGCCAGGCGGGCTCGTGCGTCCACTCAGCCTGCCCGGACGGCCGCTCACCCGGTTCGAGCGGCTGCGGCTGGTGGTCGAGATCCTTTTCGCCTACGGCGAACTGCTGCCGGTCCTGCGTCGCAACGACCTGCCGGCGATGATCCGCGTCGCGCGCCGGGGACGCGGCCGCCGCCTCCCCCCGCCGGGCGCCGAGGTGCATCTGATCGCCCGCCGGCTCGGCTGGATCGTGCAGCTGTGCGTCAGCCGGCTGCCGAGCGATCGTCGCTGCCTGATCCACTCGCTGGTGACCGTGCGGGTGCTGGCGGAGAGGAGCATCGATGGCGCGCTGGTGATCGGCGTCCGCTCGGGGCCGGCGGGCGTGGAGGCGCATGCCTGGGTCGAGCACGAGCACCATCCGATCCTGCCCGCCGGCGACTACGAACGGCTGGTAGAACTCTGAGATGCCCGAGCCGGACGCCCCCCTGGAGTGGACGGTGGTGCGCGCCGCGCGGGTGTTGATCCCCGAGCACGTCGTGTACCGCGCGCTCGCCCACGAGACGGTGCTGCTCAACATCCACACGAGCACGTACCACGCCGTCGACGAGACCGGCGCCCGTTTCCTCGAGGTGCTCGAGCACTCCGACAGCCTGGATCACGCCAGGCAGGTCCTCGTCGCCGAGTACGAGCAACCGGCTGACCGGATCGCGCAGGACATGATGACGTTCCTGGAGGAGCTCTGGACGCGCGGCCTCATCGAGATCGAGCCCGCTCCCTCCGGGTGAGCGTCCCCACCCCCGATCCGCTCGAGATCTACAGCGGATGGCTCCCGGGACCGCGGCGGACGCCGGTGCCGCCGGCCGGGGACGACGGGGCGCAACCGCCTTCCCGCGTCCTCGAGGCTCTGGTGACCGAGGCCTTGCGGGACGGTCCCTGTCACGTGGCGTTCTCCGGGGGCGCTGACTCCTCGGCTGTGCTGGCGGCCGCCACCCTCGCCGCGCGCCGGAACGGACTGCCGGACCCGATACCCCTCACGGCGCGCTTTCCCCGCCATCCGGCGGCGGAGGAGAGCGAGTGGCAGGAGAAGGTGGTCGAGCATCTCGGCCTCCGTGCATGGCGGGTGTTCGTCGTCGACGACGAGCTCGACGTGCTCGGGCCGATCGCCACCGAGGCGATCCGCCGCCACGGCATGTACGTCCCGGCCCCCGCCCACACGATGGTGCTGTTGGCCCGGCAGGCCGGTGCGGGCACGCTGCTGACTGGCAGCGGCGGTGACGAGATCCTCACCCCCTGGTACTACCGCCGCCGGCGATGGCGGGAGATCCGCGTCATGCGGCCCCGCCACCGGGCCGCCGCGTGGGTGCTGGCCAACCCGCTGCCGGGCGGCGTACGTGCCCGCCTGGTGGCCAGCCGCCACCGGATCGACCTGCCGCCGTGGCTGCGGCCGGAGGCCGAGCGCCGGCTCCAGGCGATCGGGCGCCAGCCGCCCGAGGGGAACTGGCGGGCCGGCGTGGGGCGGATCGCCGGCCAGCGCTACCACGAGGTGGTCCAATCGGTTCTGCAGACCTTCGCCGCGGGGGAGGGGGTGCGGCTCGTCCAGCCGCTGTTCGACCCGCGCTTCCTCCGCGCGCTCGCCCGGTTCGGACCGCGTGAGGGCTTCCCCGCCCGCGGGCACGCCTTCCGAGCACTGATCGGCGAGCCCGTGCCCGCGGAGGTGCTCGATCGGCGCACGAAGGCGACGTTCAACACCGCGCTGGTCGGTCCCCGCTCCCGAGCGTTCGCCGAGGGCTGGGACGGGGAGGGGGTCGACCGGACGCTCGTCGATCCGGCCCGGCTGCGCGAGGCCTGGTTGGCGCCGGTGCCGGACTCCCGTGCCCTCCCCGCGCTCCAGCTGGCCTGGTCGCAGCTTCAGTGAGCCCCGACGGTCTGCAGCAGGTGACCGAGCGACGCCTCGGCGCGGGCGAAGTCCCGAGGCCGGGAGAAGCGCCACATCGGCAGGGTGATGAGGTCGAGCGTCGCCTCCGCCCGGAACAATCCGGTGAACGCGCCGTAGTCGAGCGAGTGCAGGAGTCGCAGGCGTTCCGCCGCGTCGAGCGGGCGCAACTCGCAGTCATCGTCCGCTGAAAACGCGAGCTGGACGATCGCCGCGAGGGGCACCCGGGCCGGAGCCGGCGGAGTGGCCAGGCGATACCGCTCCCGAGCCCCGATCGTCCCGATGAAGCGCGCGGCGGGAAAGCGCGCCGCGGTGTCGGCGCGCAGGTCGACGCAACTCGGTCCGGCGTGGACGTCATGCCCGTCGATTACGAGCAGATCGTCGGCCACCACCGGATGACCTCGTCGAGCCAACGTCGCCAGGGCCGAGCTCTTCCCGGATCCCTGCACCCCGCAGAGGGCGATCGCCCGCCCCCGGTGGAGCACGGCGCCGGCGTGCAACGTGCAGTGGCCGCGCCAGGCGGCGAGCACCGCCAGCGCGGTGGCGGCCACCGGATGGACGATCGCCTCCGGCGAGGCCGGGCCGTCGAGCGCGACGATGACCTCCGAGGGAGCGCGGCGGACCTCGATCCTTCCCGCCCGCGGCACCGAGAGGACGATGCGGTCCGCGCCGCGCTCCAGCCGATTCTCGGTGATGCGCGCCTGCGACCAGCGCAGCGATACGACGGGGGCGTCGGCTTCGACGTCGACCAGGTCTGGTAACGGCGACGACACCGGCTCGGCCAGCAGCCGGAAGCCGTAGGCCCCTCGGAGCGGGGCGTCTCCCCGCGGACTGTCCGTTTCCCCTCCTTGCAGGGAAAACGGATCGGACGTAGAACGCCTATAATCCGGATCTTCACCGCACCGAAACAAGGGATAAAACATGATCAAGCCCGCCTATTCTTCACCAAAGGTCACCACGCTCGGCACCGTCGAGGGACTGACCGCGGCTCCGGGCAACCTGAACAAGGTTGGCGGCGCGGCCGATGCGCTCACGCACGTCGAGCAGAACGTCATCGGGAGCTTCACCCCCTACCCGTAGGCCCTCGGCGCTGGGGGCTCAACCGGCCCCCTGCAACGCCCGGCGCAGCGCGGCCTCCGCGGATGCGTCGGCCGCGCGTACCGAGTGGACGATGCCGTACCCCCTCCGGATGAGCTCGGCCGGGGGGGCCGGCAGTCCGCGCCACCGTACGCCGAACGGCTCTCCCGGCCGGGTGAGGCTCTGCATCCGCAAACCGGCATGCAGGGCGAGCAGGCCCACGACCACGTCCTCGCTGAGTTTCGTGCCCAACCAGGGCCCCCAGTCGAGCGCCGCCCGGGTGAGGAACGCGCCCGACACCGCATAGGCGCCCCCGAGGCAGTGGGCGCCGGCCGGCGCCGCGGCGTAGGCCCGCCGGCGGACCTCGGCCACGAATCGCCGCTCCTCCGGGGGGCGGATTCGGATCCGCGGACCCGCCCCGCGCAGCGTCAGCTGCACCGGCCGCGCCGCCCGGTCGATCGTGCGCCGCCACACTCCCCAGTCGCGCTGCCCGCCATCCGGAGCGCGGTCGTAGGCGCCGACCACGCCGAGCCCGGGATCGGCGAACGCCGCCCGCAGCCGGGCCGAGAACGGCGCTATGACCGCCGCATCGGTGTCGAGCTTCACCGCAAACTCCAGTTCGCGCACGTGCCGCAGGCCTTCGAGGGTGCCGGCCACCATCGCGCTGTGTGGGTCCGGGCGCGCCCCCGCCCACAGCGGTGTCCGCACGACCTGCCGGTCAGGCCAGTCGAACTCCAGCGCCCGGGCCACGGGCGCGTCATCGATGACGATGAGGCGGATCGCGGCGGGATGCTCGTGCGCGCGCAGCTCGGAGACGACCGCACGCAGGCGCCCCGGCTCACGCTCGTCCGGGCCGACCGGAATGATCACGCCGAACACGGATCCGCGAGGCTAGCTGTCACCCTCCCGCGGATGTCGCCGCCCCGGATCGTCGCGCTGCCACGGGACCCGAGTCCGTACCAGGAGCTGCTCTACCGGGAGCTGCGGGCCCGCGGCTGCCGTGTGGTGTACGGCGCCAGCTGGACCGGATCCCGGACGCTCGACCTGCTCGGGCTGCCGCTCGAGCTCCTCATCCGGCGGCTGGAGGGGTTCACCGTCCTGCACCTCCACTGGACGTTCGGCTTCGCGCTGACCGGCAGCGACCGCTGGCCGGCCCTGCGCCGTCTCTCTCGCGCCTGGTTCGGCGCGGTCCTCGGCGTGGCGCGCCGCCTCGGATACGCGATCGTGTGGACGGCGCACAACACGCTCCCCCACCGTCCCGTGTTCGACGACGACGCGGCGGCCCGCCGGACCCTCATCCGGCACTGCCGGCTCGTCTTCGCCCACTCCGCCGCGGCGGTGGAGGAGCTTCGTCGCTTCGGCGTCGCGCTGCCGAGAGCCGAGGTCGTCCCCCACGGGCCGATCCTGCCGCCGGGCATCGAGTCGCTGGCACCGCCGGTGCCCGAGCCACAGCCGACCGTTCTGTTCTTCGGCCGGGTCGCCGCCTACAAGGGAGTGGAGGAGCTCGTGCGGGCTCCCTGGGCGGAGCTCGGGCTGCGGCTCGTCCTCGCCGGTGACTGTGCCGAGCCGGAGCTCGCCGAGCGGCTGCGCGCCGCCGCCCGTGGCCGCCGGGAGATCACCCTGCGCCTCGGGCACGTGCCGGAGGCGGCGATCGCCGACCTGTTCGCCGGCGCGTGGGCGATCGCCTATCCGTTTCGCACCGTCACCACGAGCGGCAGCGTGCTGGTCGGTCTGGCGTCCGGGCGGCCGGTGGTGTTGCCGGACCTCCCGGTGTTCGGCGATCTGCCGCGGGAGGCGGTGCTCCGCTACCGGCCGGGGCCGGATGGCCTGGCCGAGGCGCTGGCCGGCGTGGCCGCGCTCAGTCCGCCCGCCGCCGCGGCCATCGGCCGTGCCGGGCGCGCGGCCGCCGTGGCCCACTCCTGGACGGAGCTGGCGGACCTGACGCTCCAAGCGGTCGTCGCTGCCCGGTCTCCGGACTAGTGGCGCCGTGTTTCGAACGCGATGACCGGACGCGCTACGTTTTCCGACATCCGCCTGCTCGCCATCGAGTGCTCGACGACCTGCCAGTCCAGTCTCTGATGCGGTCGGGAACGTGGCCGAGGCTGGGTGCTGGACTCCGGTCGGGGGTCCGCCGCGGCACCCGTTGGCTTGGGGCTGAGGATCAGGCGCTCCGTCTGTATGCGCGTGTCGGCACCGCACTGGCAAGTTCAACCGTACGGCGCAACCGGCGCGACGACGAGCAGGTCCGGCTCTGGGCCGCGGCGGTGTTGGGCGAGGCCTCGAACTGCATCGACGTCGGCGCCAACGAAGGCCTGCTCCTCGAGCTGTTCACCCGGCTCGCCCCTGGCGGACGGCACATTGCCTACGAGCCCGTACCCGCGCTCGCCTCGCGACTGCAAAGGCGCTTCCCTCAGGCCGAAGTGCGGGACGTGGCGGTGGCGGACCACAGCGGAGAGACGACGTTCGTCATGCACAAGCGGCTCGCCAGCCGGAGCAGCCTCCACCCGGTCGGCCACGCACCCGACCAGACCCAAACGATCAACGTGCCGCTCACCACGCTCGACGAGGACCTCCCGGCTGGGTACCGGCCGCATCTGGTCAAGATCGACGTCGAGGGAGCCGAGCACCTCGTTCTGCAGGGTGCGATGCGAACCCTGCAGAGCAGCCGTCCCGTCGTGCTGTTCGAGCATCAACGCTCGACCGCACGTCACTACGCCAGTGGACCTGAGCTGATGTACGACCTGCTCGTGACCGACCTGGACATGCGGATCTTCGACATGGACGGATCCGGCCCGTACTCCCTGCGCGAGCTGCGGGACGCATACGAGTCCGGCAGTCGGTGGAACTTCGCCGCCGTCCCGGTTGAAGGCCTGCACCGCGCAGCTCCGAACAGCGGTCAGGCGCCGGGCACGTGAGCGGAGCCCCGTAGCTCGCGGCGATACTCGATCAACCCGACGGTACGGCCGACGAAGTATGCGCTCAGCATCGCCGTGTCGGTGGCGACGGCCACAACCACCCGATCGGCCTGCCGGAGCCCGGGCATCTCGAACGCGCGGCCGACATGCCCGCAGGCGACGGCCAGCAGATATGCCGGAGCGAGCCACGCGGACCAGCCCCACCGCCTGCAACCACGCAACGACAGCAGGCTGGTGACCAGCCACCCGCCGTAGACGAGATCGGGCAAGCGCAACACCCGGTAGCGCAGCAGCTGACGGGAGGCACCGCGGCCGGTGTCGAACAGCCAGGCGATCGACTCCCCGAACGCCTTTGCCTCCTCGTGGCGCACCAGCAGACCGGGAACTGTGTGGACGCGGGCGCCGCCCGCCGCCAGCGCAAAGTTCAGCGCCACGTCCTCGCCCTCCCGCAGCGTGCTGTCGAACGCCACTCGGTTGAACAGCTCCCGGCGGTACAGCCCGTTGCTCCCGGTGACGACCGTCGTCTGTCCCACCACCTTCGGCTTCAGGCCGCTGCGGCGGTGGACGTAGGCCAGATCGCCGTCGGGCACCGCCGTCCCCCCGACCGCATCGCGCCCCTCGATCTCGGTCAGGCACCGGGTGAGCCAGTCGGCGGGCAGGACGATGTCCGCATCGACGAAGGCGACCAGGCGACCCTGCGCCGCCTCGGATCCGACCCGCCGCGCGTGGCCCCGCCCCCGGTTGACCGGGAGGCGCACCACGTCGAGTCGGCTGTCCAATCCGGGCACCGCGACCGCTCGCTCGGCGGTGTGATCTCGCGAGCCGTCGTCGACCACGACCACCTCCCACCGGACCGCCGCGTCCTGCGCGACGATGGCGGCCAGGCAGCGTCCGATCGTCCCCTCCTCGTCGTGGGCGATGACCACGAAGCTCACGTCGGGCGGCACGGCGGCCACGGTACCGACCGCGGCGCGAGGCGGCGGATTCGCGGATTCGACCTGAGCCGATGGCGCGTCGCATCGAATGGATGTCCAGCCCATTCCCAGGGGGCTAGTACCTCCGTCGAGCAGCACGGTCAGAAAGCGGGTGGATCGGATGCGGACCCGATGTCGGGGTCATGCTCCCGATGCACATCACATCCGCTTCCGCCGCTCGCCCGAGCGGCGCTCGTGGGCGGACGCTGACCGCCCTGCTCACCGCGGCACTGTCGCTGGCCGCCGCCTCCCCCATGGCCGCGGTGGCCGCGGGCCACCACCACAAGCCGGCCCACCACCACGTGGTCCGTCATCGCAGCCGGCGGACCCGCCGGGCGAGCAACGAGCGCGCACGGCTCTCCTCCGCAGCGGTGAAGCAGTCGGCATCGGTCCTCGCTCCCAAGCCGATCTCGGTCGCGAAGCAGCTGGTCGGCGCGACGACCAAACCGGCCTCCCCGCCGGCGAAGTCGGCGACGTCGAGCCAGGCGACCACGCCGGCAGCCCAGAGCACGCAGGGCGTCGGCGGTCTGGACAAGACCGTCTGCGCGTACACCGCCGACTCGATCGCGCAGCTCGCTGCGTTCGACGCGATGGTCGGCCGCAACATCAGCTGCGCGATGGTCTACAACTATGGCGCCCCGGACTGGTCGAACTGGGCCGATCCCTGGTTCATCACCGGCAGCTACGCCGACAACCAGATGAACACCTGGGCCACGACGCCCGGCGCCAACCGTCGGCTGATCATCTCCAACAGCCTGATCCCCAACTCGGCGACCGGCACCGACTGGCTGCAGCAGGGGGCCAGCGGAGCCTACGAGGGCTATGCGCGCCAGCTGGCCCAGAACCTGGTCGCCGCCGGTCTGGGCAACAGCGTCATCCGCCTCGGCTTCGAGGCGAACGGCGACTGGAACATCGATTCGCTTCCGAACACCCCCAGCGGTGACGCTCAGTGGGTCCAGTTCTGGCGCAACACCGTGATCGCGATGCGCTCGGTGCCCGGTGCGCACTTCGTGTTCGACTGGTGCGTCAACTCCGGATACCGGAATATCCCCCTCGCCTCGTTCTACCCCGGCGACGACGTGGTCGACGTCATCGGCGACGACGTGTACGACACCGCGGTGACCGGTACGCCGTCGCAGCGCTGGCAGGCCCTCTACAACGAGCCGGACGGCCTCGGCGCGGTGGCCGCGTTCGCCGCCGCCCACCACAAGCCGATGAGCATCCCCGAGTGGGGAATCGGGCCGGCCAGCGACACCGCGGACAAGTACGACGGCGACGACCCGACGTACGTCAACGGCATCGCCAGCGTGGTGGCGAACGACAACGTCGCCTACCAGTCGTACTTCTACCAGGCGCAGGAGGGCGTGCAGCTGGACAACAGCCCGCAGAGCCAGGCTGCCTACCGGGCGCACTTCGGCGTCAACGGCGACGCCGTGGCCCCCAGCGATCACCTGGCCCAGACCCTGCCGACGGACCCCGCTCCGGGGCTCGCCCTCACCGGCGGACCGAGTGACGGCGCCGCGATCGGGGGGTCCGTGACGTTCACCTTCTCGGCCCAGAGCGGGTCGACGGCGCTCTGCTCGCTCGACGGCGCCCCGTTCACGACCTGCACGGGCGCGACGAGCGACACCCGCTCGGGTCTAGCGCCCGGGTTCCACTTCTGGCGGGTGGAGGCGTTCGACGCCAATCACTACGTCAGGATCCGCGGACGGTCGTTCTCGGTGAGCTGAGCCTCAGCGAGCAGCGCACCGTCGCGGCGGGAGCAGAGGGGGGTCGGGTCAGCGCCCGGCCCCCCTCACCATTTCGGGGCGAACTGGTAGCGTCAGCTTTCGGGGGCTGGATAGACGACGCCCGCGGATCGCCGGATGGAGGAGCTCCATCGCATGGATGACCTCGAGGCACTCCGAGAACCGCCGCCGCTGAGCTTCGAGCCGTCCCGTCCCGGACGGCTGACCGGGCTCCGCGCCGATCCACTGGCGCGGACCTCGACGCTCCTGGTCGTCGACAACTTGGCGCTGGCGGTCATCGGCGGCGGCTGCACGGTCCTCGCCGCCCGGCTGTGGCCGGAGGCAGCGGTGGGGCTCGTGGCGGCGGCGCTGGGGGCGCTGAACCTGATCGTCGCCATCTCGAACCTCGGTCTGCCGGCGACGATCGTGAAGTTCCTCGGCCGCGAGCCGCGACAGGCCGCCTTCCTGCGCCAGGCGCTGCTCCTGGGCTGGGCCGTGGCGGCCGTCGCGGTCCTGCTGGTCAACCTGTGGCCGGGACATCTGGGGGTGCCGCTCTCCCGGTTCGGGGGCACGCCGCTCGTGATCGGCCTGATCACGGCCGGCTATGCCCTCTCCGCGGTGGTGGCCGTGATCGGCGACCCGGCCTACATCGCCCGCCAGGAGGCGTCGCTGATGCTGGGCAAGGACCTCGCCGCCGGCGTGGTCCGCGTCGTCTGCCTGCTCCTGCTCGCCGGGACGAGCGCACGCAGCCTGCTGCTGGTGTGGCTCCTGTACGCCGGGTCGGCGGCGATCCTCGACCTCGGGATCCTTCGCTGGCGGCTGACCCGTGGATCGGGGGGGTCCACCACCCGCCGGTTCGAGCCGCTGCGCAGCCGTTTCTCGTTCGCGGCCGGCAACTACCTGTCGGGGGTCGTCGCCTCGGTCCCGCTGTACACGCTGCCGGCGATGACCGCGGCGCTGCTCGGCGACCGAACGTCGGCCTACGTCGCGATCCCACTCCAGGTCGGCACGCTGGTGACCGTGTTCGCGTCGCAGACCGCCCAATCGCTGCTCTCGGAGTCAGCGCGCCGGCCCGAGCACCTCGTGCGCACGACCGCCCGGGCGCTGCGTGGCGCGTACGCGGTGACGCTCCCGGTGGCGGGCGTGGTCGTCCTCGCCGCCCCGTGGCTGCTGCTGGCCTTCGGCCGGGGCTACTCCGATCACGGCACGCCGTTCCTGCGCTGGATGGTGGCCGGCAGCGTGTTCTACGTGTTCAACTACATCGCCGACGTCGTCCTGCTCGCCCGGCAGAAGGTCGGCGGCTACGGCCTGGTCAACGGGCTCGGGACGCTCGTCGAGATGGTCCTGCTGGTGATCGCGTTGCGTCACGGCTTGGACTGGCTCGGGCCGGCCTGGTTCATCGGGGAGGCGGCGTACGCCGCGGTCGCGGGTGCGGTGGTGGCGCGCTACGCCGGCCGCAGCGGGCTCGGCGAGCTGGTCGGTGCCTTGCGCGAACCGAACCGGCGGCGGATGCGCCGACGGCGCTCCGGCGAGCGCTAGGCTGCCCGGCGCGATGGTGACCGCGCCCGAGACGCCTGCGCGGGAGCGCGTCGACCTGCGATGGCTGGCGATCGCCCTCGGGCTGATGGCGATGGCGTGGGCGATCGCCTCGACCCCGGGTTCCGGTCGCTCGCACCACGTCCTCGCGCGACGGCCGCGCACGAGCGCCGCCCCGCTCGCTCTGCTCCGCACGCCGTGCGTGTACACCGGCCACTCGCTGGCCAAGCTGGCCGCGTTCGACGCCCTGGTGGGCCGCAACATCGAGTGCGAGATGGTCTACAGCTACGGCGCGACGGAGTGGTCGGACTGGGCCGACCCCTGGTTCATCGGTCAGAACTACCCCGACAAGTCGCTGAACCTGTGGGCCACCGCGCCGGGCACCCACCGCACGCTCATCATCTCCCAGAGCCTGTTCCCCAACTCGCTGAACGGCCGGGACTGGCTCCAGCCGGGAGCGAGCGGCGCCTACATGGGATACGCGCGCACCCTGGCCCGGAACCTCGTGGCGGCCGGCCTCGGCGACGCGGTCGTCCGCCTGGCCCACGAGGCGAACGGCAACTGGTTCCCGGATTCGATTCCGGACACCCCGGCCGGCGACGCGCTGTGGATCCGCTTCTGGCGGAACACCGTGATCGCCATGCGCTCGGTACCGGGAGCCCATTTCCTGTTCGACTGGTGCGTGAACGCCGGCTACCGCCCCGTCCCCCTCGCCTCCTTCTACCCCGGCGATGACGTCGTCGACATCATCGGTCTCGACGTCTACGACACGGCGGTGAACGGCACCGGCCCGGTCCGCTGGCAGCAGATCTACCACGAGGCGGACGGGCCCGGGGACGTGGCCGCCTTCGCCGCCGCCCACCACAAGCCCCTGAGCATCCCCGAGTGGGGAATCGGCCCGGCGTCGGACACCCAGGCCCGGTTCGGGGGCGATGACCCAGCGTTCATCGACGGCATCGCCTCGCTCGTGCAGAGCCACGAAGTGGCCTACCAGTCCTACTTCTACCAGGCCGAGGAGGGGACGGCCCTGAACAACAGCCCGAAGAGCGTGATCGCCTACATCGCGCACTTCGGGGCCCACGGAGACGCCGTTGCGCCTGAGGGCAAATGGGGGTCGAACCTCACCCCGGTGTCGTCGCCCTCGATCGCCGGCTTCCCCGCCGGGCTGTCGCACAGCGCCCCGTTCGCCCCGCCGTGAGCGATCATCCGCCGTCCGGCGTCTCCGTGGTGATCATCAGTCGCGACGAGCGTGGCCTACGCCGGACGCTCGACGGCGCTGAGCGCCGATGCGACCCGCTCCCCGGTGGCCGGTGAGGTGATCGTCGTCGACGCGTCAGGCGACGGGCTGCGCGACATCCGCGGCGACTTTCCCGGCGTCCGCTGGATCGACTTCTCGCCGGGACGGGCACGGGGATCACGATTCCCCATCAGCGCAACGTCGGGGTCCGCGCGGCGCGGGCCGACCTCATCGCCTTCACCGATGCCGGCTGCGTGCCGCAGGACGGCTGGCTCGAGCGGCTCACCGCGCCGCTGCGCTGTGGCGCGGAGGCGATGAGCGCCGGCGTCACCGTCGCTGCGGCGCCGGATGCCGAGCCCTACCGCCTCCAGGTCGAGCGGATGCGCACCGCCGAGCTACGTCGAGGAGGCGCCGACGATCAATCTCGCGTTCACGCGTCGAGCGTTCGAAGCGGTGGGCGGGTTCGACGAGCGGTTCGCCTACGGATCGGATATCGACTTCACCTGGCGGCTGGTCGACGCCGGCTACCGCATCCGCGCCGTGCCCGAGGCAGTGGTGCAGTCCGATTGGGGCCGGCCGGGCCGGCGGCTGCGCCGCGCGTTCCTCTACGGCCAGGCCCGAGCGCGGCTGTACGTCAAGCATGTCGACCGTCGCCGCGGCGCGTGGCGGCGCGACCCGCTGGTCCTGGCCTATCCGCTGTTCCTGCTCGGACTCCCGTTGACCCTGCGCTGCCGCGTCTACCCGCTGCTGCTCGCCATCCCCGCGTGGCGCGCGCGGCGCGATCATCCGGCGATGGTGCTCGCCGACCACCTCCTGTTCGGCGCCGGGGTCCTCTGGGAGGTGCTGGGCGGCCGTTGAGCGGCGCCTCAGCGGTGGAAGACCTGGCTCTGGCCGTTGGTGTAGACCGTGTCGAAGAAGTCGTGCAGGAAGCCGTCGGGAAACAGGTAGATCGCGAAGTAGTTGCCGCTCTCGCCGCGTGCGCGGCCGAGCACGACGTTCGTCCGCGTCGCGTAGATCCAGGCCGCACGGTCGAGCGTCTCCGGGGTCAGGTTGACCAGCGGATAGCGCCCGTCGGCGTTCTCCAGCCGCAGGACCCCATAGCGATCTGCGTAGAGCAGCCGTTCCTGGCTGTTGATCGCCGCCCACTTCGCGCCCGCCAGCTCGGCCGGCGTCGTGTACAGGCGCTCGTAGTCCTCGCCGCTTTGCGCGAGGTTCAGCGACGTCCCGCCGCCAAGGGCCAGGGTGCTCACGCCGATCTGGTAGGCGAAGGTGAGCGCCAGCGCCGCGGCCCCGATCAACGCGCCGGCGCGCGAGGCCGATCCGCGCCACCAGCCGCGAGAGCAGCCACGCCCCGGCCGGGGCGATCACGACGAGCGCCTGGAGCAGGGCCCGCTGCTGGTTGTAGTCGGCGGCGAACGTCCCGCTGAAGCGGATCGATCACGAGGACGCCGAGCGTCCCGGTCGCCACCGGCGCCACCCGCCGCAGGGCCGGCGGCGCGCGGCGGACCACCAGCGCCGCCGAGCGACCCGAGTACCGATCAGAGCAGGATGGTCGCCTGGGCGATGAGGATGCTGATGATCTTCAGGGCGTCGGCCGCCGGACGTCGAGCGGATCGGCGCGGCCGGTGCCTGCGCGGTGACAGCCGATACTCGGGCCTGGGAGGCCTGGCGGCAGCGGGTGGATGTATGACCGGCGCGGCGCGGTACTCCCGGACCGCCGCCGCTTCGAACGCGTCGCCGCTGGTCGACTGGGTGGTGTTCCCGGCCAGGTAGGTGGAGATGAGGTTGCCGCCGCGGGTCGGCAGGATGTCGAGCCCGCGAGCGGAGACCGCGGTGGCGAAGTCGGACACGTTGTTCGCCGAGTGCGTGATGACGACGTTCCACAGAAAGGCCCCACCGGCGAGCAGGACCGTCGTGGCCAGGAGCGCCGGCGGGACGAGGCGGGTGCGGACGATGCGGCTGGCCACGGCGTGCGCGACGATCGCGACGACGAGGACGATGATCGCCACGTAGCTGCTCGAGTAGTGGGAGACGATCAGCCCGAGGACCATGAGCGCGCCCAGCGCGCAGCCGCCTCGCCTCGCGAGGTCGCGGGTCGGTGAGCGCGGCCGACCAGCGCGGCGAAGAACAGCAGCGCCACCTCCTGGCGGGCCAGCTCGGGCAGCAGCTGGAAGAAGTAGCTCTGCACGACGATGCAGCCGCCGCCGCCAGGGCGGCATAGCGCGGCGCCAGGAAGCGGCGGGCGATGAAGTAGCCGGCGAGCGGGAACAGCGCTGCGAACAGCGGATAGACGACCTTGAACAGGATCAGCGACCGAGATGCCGGTCAGCCGCGCTGAGCACCGACGGCAGCACCGTGATGCTGAGCATCGCGCTGTACGCATCGTTCCGGTGCAGCGGCGTGCCAGCATCCCGAGCGTCTGGGTGTAGCTGGGCGACGTGGATCTCGGTGGAGATGTCGAAGCCGACGATCTCCCGGCTGCGCAGCGAGTACGAATACTCCGCGGCCAGCGCGCAGGCGAACAGGAGCATCGCCACCTGTCCCGGGCGCAGGCGCTCGCTGAGCAGCAGGCAGAGCAGGAGCACGATCACGATGACGACCGCGAGGATCCGCGGGCGCGACGTTGCTCCCGCCGTTGCTGAGCAGCGCCGCGCCGGCCGCGGCCAGGGCCGGCAGCAGCAGGGGCAGCAGCAAGCCCGGGGCGCGAGCCACCGCGCGCAGGCGCACCAGCGGCTCGCGCGGCGCGAACGCGCCCGACCAGCCACAGGACGACCGCCAGCCCGAACACTCCGCTCGGCACCGCCACGCCGCGCAGCGGGTGGTGATCGCCGAGCAGCGGTGCGATCAGGTCGCTCGCCGAGGCCGCCGGCGAGCAGGACCGCCAGCGAGGCGGCGACCAAGTAGAGCGGGCAGTCACGCACCGTCTGCGGCCGGGATCCGCATCGCCCGCAGCAGGAGCAGGACCCGGCACGGTGAGCCACAGCCCGACGAGCACGGCATCCGCCACCCAGGCGGGCGGAGCGGAAACAGACCGCCCATCACCACCAGCCCGATCAGGCGTCGGCGACGTTGGTCCCCGCGCGTCCGCGGGTGGCGCACCGGCAGGAAGCGTAAACCGCGGTCTCGGGCTCCTCTCCGGGGGGAGCGGTGAGGGTGGTCAAGGGCTCCGCCCGCTCAGCGCAGCGTCGCCGCCACCGAGGCGGCGATCGATGCCCAGTCGTACTCCGCCAGCCACCGCTGGTCGGGCTCCGCCTCGCGCTGGGGCTCGCGGTCGAGCACGGCGGCGATCGCGTCGGCGAGCGCGCCGCGCGTCGGCTCGCACACCGCGCCGCCCCCGTGCGAGCGCGCCACCAGGTGCCGGGCCAGGTTGTCCGGGGCCGACGTGGTGATCACCGGGGTGCCGCAGGCCAGCGCCTCCAGCACCGCGATGCCGAACCCCTCCCGCTCGGAGGGGAAGACGGCGACCCGCGCCGCCTTGAGCGCCGCATAGAGCAGCGGCTGCTCGGCGATGTCCTGGCTGGAAGCGCACGGAGTCGGACAGGCCAGCGCCGCCGCCTGGGCGGTGCAGGCTGCTCGAGCTGGGGCCCGCTTCCGACGATCCGAGCGGTCAGCGGGCGTCCCTCCTCGCGCAGGATGGCCAGCGCCTCGAGCAGCAGGTCGACCCGCTTGTGCGGCAGCAGTCGGCCGACCGTCGACGACATCGGCCGGATCGGTCGCCGCCTCCACCGCGTTGATCGCCTCGACGTCGATGCCGTTCGGCGCGGTGACGATCGGCACCCGGCCGCCGGTGAACTCGCGCAGTCGCTCGGCGGTCTGCGGCGACGCGGCGATGATCGCGTCGGGCAGCCTCATCGCCAGCTTCTCGCACAGCCACCCGATGCCGCCCGGGCTGGCCGAGGTAGGCGCGCCAGTAGTCGGGGCCCCAGCACTCGTGCCAGGTCACGACGAGCCGGCGGCGGCGCAGCGACGGTGACGAGCTTCAGCGTGAACGAGCTGGATGTAGGGCATGTGGTCGGCCTCGAGCACGTCGAAGCGGGCGAACAGCAGCCGCAGGCAGCAGAGGGCGAACACGACCGCCTGGCGGATCGAGCGGCGGCTGCCGCTGTACAGCGGCAGCCGGGGGGAGATGGCGTGGTAGGTGACCGCACCCTCGCGCCGCACGCGCGGCCCATCCCACCACTTCATCGTGTAGACGTGGACGTCGGCGTCATGGGCCAGCCGGGCGACGAGCTCGCGGTAGCGCTGCTCCTTGCCGCCCCGGTGGTAGGGGGCGATCGCGTCGGTGACGAGCGCGATCCGGCGGCGGCGCTCAGCCACGGCAGCGCACCCAGGCGCTGAGGGACTCCCCGGTGGGAGCGAGCGTGATCGTGATGCGCTCCTGCGACCCGTGGGGCGTGGAGTCGCATGGGTTGGCCAGCCGCCGGGCGATCGTGATGTAGGCGCCGGAGGCCAGGCCGAAGGCGCCGCTCGCCACCGGCGCGCCCCCGATCGGAGATCAGCCAGGTGTAGTGCACCGAGCGCCCCTGCACGTCGTGGATGACGAACGGCAGGGAGAGCGTGCGCGGGATCAGGCGCACGGGCCGCGCGATCAGGGTGGCCACGCCCTGCGGGCTGGCGAAGTAGAGCTCGGTGTAGCGGTCGGGCCGCGCGGCGAGCTTCAGCGTGTGCAGCAGCCGCTGGCCGCCGTGGGTCTGGGCCAGGCCGAGCGCCAGCAGAGCCGCGACGAGCAGAGCCGCCGTGAGGCAGGCCGACAGCACCTGGGCTGGGCCGCTGCGCCGAAACTGCCGCTGGTTCATCTGATCCGGCTACGCCGCGCGGCGAGGTCGTCGGCGTCCTCGCTGACGCCGGGTACGAGCGCCGGGCGCGCCTCGGCCCGGGTGGGACCGGCCACCACCTGGCGCAGCGGGGCACGCCGGATCCGGGCCAGGATGTGCAGGCACTCGATGCCGTCGCGCCAGCCGATCTTCTTGCCCTCGGCGCGGGAGCGGCTGTGATAGGAGACTGGCACCTCGAACGGACGGATGCCGATGCGCAGGATGCGAGCCGTGATCTCGGTGTCGAGCCCGAAGCCCGTCTCCTCGAGCGGGAAGCTGCGGAACATCTCCAGCGGCATCAGCTTCAGGCACGTGTGCAGGTCGCTGATGTACGCATCGAAGATGAGGTTCGCCACCAGGGTGAGGAACTTGTTGGCCAGGCCGTGCCGGTAGGACAGAAAGCGCGTGTTGGCCCCGAACAGTCGGGTGCCGTAGACGACGGTCGCGCGTCCGGTCAGGACGGGCGCGAGCATGGCCAGGAGATCCCGGGCATCGTACTCGAGGTCGGCGTCGAAACAGACCATGTGGGTCCCGCCGGCCAGCTGTGCCGCCTGCCGCAGCGCGGCGCCCTTTCCGAGGTTCGCCGGGTGGCGATGGAGGACCAGCCGCGGGTCGTCGATGTGCGCGATGAAGTCAGCGACGGGGTTGCGGCTGCCATCGTCGACCACGATCAGCTCGATCGGGCACGGGTACTCCTGCCGCAGCACGTCCTCGACGGCGTAGGTGATCGTGCGATCCTCGTCGAATGCCGGCATCAGAACGGAGAGCTTCGTCTCGCTCATCGCGTTCCGTTGTGGCCGCATCCGTTGGCTCCGGGTCCATCCGTGGCGCTGCGTCATTGCGCTCTTTTTCAGTCGAAAAGTGTAGAGATGTAGTGGGATGGGCGAGGACACCCTCTGCGACCCCGTCGCGCCCCGTCCAGGGCCGGGCGCCGCATGGTGCCCGGGAACAGATTGTCCCTTTGTAAAGATCTTGGCGGTGCGACGGGTGCTCAACACGGTAGGGCTGGCGCTGGCGATCTACGGATTCGCCGCTTGGGGCTACGTCGCGCTGGTGGCGCTCATCCAGCCGCAGACGCTCGCCTGGCGGCTCACCCACCTCGCCAGCTGGCCGCGCACCGACACGTTCGGCGAGATCAGCTTCGTCGTCTCGTTCCTCGGCTTTATCGTCTTCCGCCTCACCTCATGACGCGGCCGGCGGGGCGGTGGAACGCACGGCTGACTGGGTTAACGGCGAGATTTGCGTGACGATTGAGAGGTTCTGCTGTATCCTGGACGCGTGTTGGACCCAGGACCATGCGCCTGGAGACATAGTCGACCCCGAATCCCAAGGTAGGGACGAGGCAGGATGCCCACTTACTTGCGCGCTATGCCCAATCCAACTCGCTGGTCCAACGCGGGTCGACGCCACGACGATCCGGCGTTGAAGCTGTCGATCGTCATGCCGGTGTTCAACGAGGAGCGCACGGTCACCGAGGCGGTGGGGTCGCTCCTGGACACGGCGCTGCCCTGCGAGTTCGAGCTCGTCATCGTCGACGACGGGAGCACCGACGCCACGCCGGCCCTGCTCGCCGCCATCGACGATCCGCGGGCTCGAGTCATCCGCCACGTGTGCAATCTCGGCAAGGGGGCGGCGCTCCGCACCGGCGGTGCGGCGGTCACCGGCACCCACCTCGTTCCGTTCGACGCCGACCTTGAGTACGACGCGAGCGACCTAGTCCGGTTGGTGGAGCCGGTGCTCGACGGGCGCACCGAGGTCGTCTACGGGACGCGGCTGTTCGGCTACAACACCTGCTTCCAGTCGATCCGCCATGCCCTCGGCAACAAGGCGATGACGGTGGCGGCGAACCTCATCTTCGACGCCTGCCTGCACGACCTCCACACCTGCCTGAAGCTCGTCCCGGTCGGCCTGTTCCGCGAGCTCGAGCTCTCCGAGAACGGCTTCGGGCTCGACACGGAGCTGACCGCCAAGCTGCTCCGGCGCGGCCAGAGGCCGTTCGAGGTGCCGATCAGCTATCACGGCCGCACGGTGGCCGACGGCAAGAAGATCACCTGGCGGGACGGCGTCCAGTGCCTGAAGGTGCTGAGCCGGGTCAGGGTCAGCCGGCCGATCGTCGTCAACCCGCAGCCGCTCGAGTACGGGATGGTGAACGTGCGGGCGATCGACGAGCCGGCGCGGCGCTCCGTGCCCGCCGGCTCGCCGATTCGGCAGCGCAAGCGCGGCTCCGAGCCGCAGCCGCAGCCGCTGGCCGTCGAGGCGTAGCGGGCGCCCGTCCTCACCGCCGTGCCCGCGTAGCGCAGTGACCCCGGGGGTGTCGAGGTCCTCGCCGGGGTCGAACGGCCCACCGGCGTAGCTGCCTGAGAGCCGGCCCCTCACGATGGGTCCGGCTCGGCGTCACGCTCGTCGAGCGCGTCTGACCGGGCTTCCTCTCTGGAGTGTCGGACGACCTGCATCGGCACCACCGCTCGCCGTCGCGCCAGGCACCGCGGGCACCGGTCGAGGGTCAGGAACGACGCACGGAGGTGGATCGTCAACCCGCATGACGAGCACTTCAGGTAGGCCATGGTCCGCGGTCAGATGGAGCGTGGCTCGAGGCGGGCCGGCGCGCGCGGGCGAGGAGCGCGGTGCCCTCGTCCATGCCGCGCACCGCCGCGGCGAGCTCGCGGTCGATGACACCGAGGCGCCACCGCGATCCAGGGGCGCGGGGGACGGTGGCAGCCGGTTCACGCACTTCGGCGGGCGTCAGCGTGACGATGGCGTCGAGGGTCAACAGGCGGATGCCCAGCACCCGGGCCCGCACCGACGCCTCGATCACGGTCCCGCCCCCGAGCGCTGAACCCCTCCAGGCGCTCCGACGCGCTCGTCGTCCATTCGATGATCTGCGTGTACCGCTCACGGCCGGCGCGGGCTCCGAGCACATAGCCCGTGCCGAGCATGGCCAGGCTGCCCAGCTTCACGAACGGTCACCTGCCCCCTCCTTGCGGCGCCTCAGGGCGGAGATCCCGGCACTTCCCGCGGTCAGCCCCGCGAGCCCGCCCGCGACGAGGCCGGTGGTGCGCGGGGCGGCGTCGGGCAGGCGGGTCTTCAGCGGGTGACCTGCTGGCCCGGTCCAGGTCGGGCCCGGCAGCGCGGCCCGGATCCGACTGGTCCGGCTGGGCTTCAGCGAGCTCGGGATCTCCAGGAACCCGGCGAGGTGCTGGAGCAGGCGCTCGGGCCGGCTCTTGCGACTCAGTATCCGCATCGTCTGTCCTCTCTGTCAGGTCCGGCTGCGCGACGCGTTGGTGATGGCGTCGACGAGCTCGGACTTGGTCATGGTGGTTCGGTGGTCGATGCCGATCACCGCGGCCAGATCGACCAGCTCCGGCTTCGTGTAGGCCTTGAGATCGCCGTTGCTCGGACCCTCGCCGACGTGCGCTGCCGAGCGCGCGGGCGGTGCCTGCGCATCCTGGCGCAGCTGCTCGCTCACCTCCACGCGATGCATCGCCTCGTCGGACTGGAGGGCCGCTTGTCGAGCCAGCTCCTGCGCCTGGCGGTTGGCCGCCTCGGCAGTGGCGCGCGCGGCCTGTGCGGCCTCGCCCGCCAGGCGCCGGGCCTCCGCGCGGCGCTCCGCGGCGTCCTCCACGAGCTCCTCTGCCTGCTGCTGGCAGGCGTCGGCTTCGCGTTGGGCGGCTTCGATCTGGCCTTCGATGTCGACCCGGACCGCCTGACGCCGCTCCTCCGCGTCGGCCTCGGCCGCCTCCGTCTCCCGTCTGATCCATTCGTTGGTGGCCTTGTGCGCCTCGGTCACCCGCTGCTTGACGATGCGCGCGGCCTCGCGGTCGACCTCCTTGACCTGCGCCCGGCCACGCTCGATCACGGTGCGCGCGTGATCGGAGCGTGACGTCGATTCCCGTGCCGCCTCGATGGCCCGCGCCTCGGCCTCCTCCGCGCGCTCGGCCGCCTCGCGCGCCCTGCGCATCCGGATGTCGACCGAGTCACCCCCGAGCGGTGCGGCGTCGACGACGGCGGATGCCACCTTGCGGCCACGGTCTCGCGCTCCGGCCGCCAACGGCTCCGCCGCCGCGCCAAGCGCCTCAGCCGGCTTCAGCGCGCGCGACATCAGCCAGGCCGCATTCGATGGCATCTCCCGCAAACCCCGACGAGCCAACTCCGCTACAGACATGGGACGAACTCTCCTCAGTTTCGGACAAACACGGCTTCAAATGAGACAGTAGCATCTCATGCAGCTGGCGTCCAGGCTAACCTAGAGACGCAGATGTCTGAAACGCGTCCCAGACCAGCGCTACAGCAGCGCGTCGCCGAGGCGATCCTCGAGGGGGCGGCTCGGATCTTCGTGTCCCAGGGCGAGCAGGCGAGCATGAACGCCGTGGCCGAAGCCGCCGGGGTGGCCCGGGCGACCCTGTACCGCTACTTCCCGAACCGGGAGGCGCTGCTCGAGGAGCTGGCGCAGGCCGCCCTGGCGGATCTGGACACCCGGCTGGCGTCGGCGCGGATCGACGAGGTCGCTCCCGAAGAGGGCATCAAGCGCGCCGTGCGAACCGCGGTCGAGCTGGGCGACTCCTTCGTGCTCCTCGCCCAGGAGCGACTGCGCGGCCGGATCGGCGGACTTCGAACAGAAGCTCACCGAGCCGCTCCGGCAGCTGTTCGAGCGCGGCCAGGCCGCCGGCGAGGTGCGCGCGGACGTCGGCAGCCCGCGGATCACCGAGGCGCTCATCGGCTTGATCGCCGCCGTGCTGACCTCGAACCCCCGCATGGGGCGGGAGGACATGACCGCCACGATCACCGGCCTGTTCCTCGATGGCGCTCGCGCGCGCGGCCCGCGACGGATATGAGCTCGCGGGGGTCGGCTGAGGAGATGGCGGCCCGCAGTTCGAATGCACCGGATGAGGAGGAGACGATGGACGAAGAGCGCGAACCGTCGACTGGGGACGAGGAGACCGGAAGGAAGGCAAGCTCGCCCTCGACGATGAGGCCGCGCCCCTGCTGGAGGAGCTCGTCTCCTACCTGCGGGAGAACCGCACGAAGCTCCGCGAGGAGTGGGCTCGCCGGATCAGCGAGGCGGAGCTGCTCGGGGTGATGTCCGACGAGGAGATCTTCTCCGAGGCCACCGAGGTCTACGACAACTACGTCGACGCGCTGGAGACCGGCAGCATCGAGACGCTCGAGACCTACGCCCGCGAGCTCTCCGAGCGCATCATCCCCCGCGGGGTGGAGACCCACGAGGTGCTGGGGATCGTGCTGCTGCTCCGGGACGTGCTGGCCCGTTCGCTGTTCGCCAAGTACCAGCGTGACCTGGAGCTGCTCAACCGGATCCTCGATGCCTACGAGCCGGCGGCCAACCGGATCGCGGTCACCGTCGGCGTCAGCTTCGTCGATGAGCGCGAGCGGGTGATCCACGAGCAGCAGGAGGCGATGCGGGAGCTCTCCACGCCGGTGCTCCAGTTCCGTGAACGCCTGCTCATCCTGCCGATCATCGGCGCGCTGGACTCCTCCCGCGCGCGGCAGCTGACCGAGCAGCTGCTCGGCGCGATCCAGGAGAAGCGGGCGCGCGTCGTCGTCATCGACATCACCGGCGTGGCGACGCTCGATCGGACGGTGGCCAACCACCTCGTGCAGACGGTCGAGGCCTCGCGGTTGATGGGCGCGAGCACGATCCTCACCGGCCTCTCATCCGAGATCGCCCAGACGCTCGTCGATCTCGGCGTCGACCTCGGCATGATGAAGACGGTGGGGGATCTGCAGGGCGGGATCGTGGAGGCCGAGCGGTTGGCCGGATATCGCAGCACGGACGCGGACGACGCGCCCGGCTTCGACGCCTAGGCTGCACCTGTATGTCGGTGGCCATCCTCCGGCAGGGGGACTACCTGATCGCCTCGATCCAGGGGGATCTCCCGGATCGGGAGGTGCTCGACCTCCGCCAAGAGCTGGCGGAGCGGGTCGGTCGTCACCGTCTCCGCGGGATCGTGATCGATGTTGCGGCGCTCGATGTCATCGACTCGTTCGTCGCCCGCGCCCTGCGCTCGATCGTCCTCACCACGAGGATGCGCGGCGCGGAGACGGTGATCGTCGGCATCCACCCCGACGTGGCGATCGCGATGGTGCAGTTCCACCTGAACCTGGAGCCCCTGCGGACGGCGCTGGACCTCGACGCGGGGACGGCACTGCTCGATCGCCTGACCGAGAGGGGCTTCGACGGATGGAGGATGAGGTCCGCGTCCCCATCAACGTCGACGCCGATCTCGTCACCGCCCGCGCGGAGGGCCGGGCGATGGCCGAGCGGCTCGGCTTCCCGCGTCCGGATCCGACCCTGATCGCGACGGCGATCTCGGAGATCGCGCGCAACATCGTCGTTCACGCGGGTCGGGGCGAGATCGTGCTGCGGCCGCTGCAGGAGCAAGCGCGTTACGGCCTGTGTGTGATCGCCCGCGACGAGGGAGCCGGCATCCGGGACATCGAGGCCGCCCTGCGCGACGACTACAGCGCGCGCGGGGGGCTCGGGCTGGGGCTGGCCGGTGCGCGGCGCCTGATGGACGAGTTCGAGCTCGCCTCCGACGCGGACCACGGCACGAACGTGATCATGCGGAAGTGGCGCGTGCGCGATGAGCTGGACTCGGCTGCGGGAGAAGCGTCGCCGTGCGTGAGCGGGGGACGCACGGTGCCGTCGAGTGGGGCATCGCCGCCCGATGCCGGCGCGGGGAGAGGCACAGCGGAGACCTCGCCGTCGTGATGCTGCTTGCCGAGGGTGCGCTGGTCGCCGTCATCGACGGCTTGGGTCACGGGAACGCGGCCGCTCACGCGGCCGCCCGTGCCGCTCGCGTGGTGCGGGAGTCCCCGACAGCCGACCTCCCGGACCTGGTAGGTCGCTGCCACGCCGCGCTTCGGGGAACGCGCGGTGCGGCGATCAGCCTGGCGTTCCTGTCTCCGGCCGCCGATGCGCTCACCTGGCTGGGGGTGGGCAATGTTGAGGGGCGGGTGCTGAGTGCCAAGCCCGCTGCGATGATTCCGAAGGGGTCGTTGGCACTGGATCCCGGGGTCCCGGGGCACGAACTGCCGGCGTTGCGCCCCACGACCCTCCCGGTGCAGTCGGCGACGTCCTCGTCCTGGCCACCGATGGGATCAGCAGGGCGTTCGCCGACTGCGCTCAACATCTCGGGATCGGCCCAGACGATCTGCGAGCGCGTCGTGGCCGAGCACTGGCGCCGCCCGGACGACGCCGTCGGTGGCGGCCGTGCGCTATCTCGGGGTGCAACGGTGAGCGCGCATGGGGGACCGGGCAAGGCGATCGTTCCCCGAGCGAGTACGCGTCGGCGCTCGACCGGTATCTGGCCGACCGCGGTGAGGACGACGCTGCGACTCGCCTACGAACTCGGACGGCAGGCGATCACACGTGCGCTCAGCGTGCTCGACGTGGTTCTCGCCCATCAGGAGGCGCTAGCGGTGTCGCATGGCCGAGCGGAGGACGAGGCCGGGCTGCGGCGATGGTCCGGGCGGCGGGCGACTTCCTGCTGGAGAGCCTGTCCAGCTACGAGATGGTGCAGCGTGGGTTGGAGGAGACGCAGCGGCGCTGTTGCGCGGCCGCCGCCGGATCGAACTCTCTCGCCAGCTCTCGACCTTTCTCGCCGATGTCTCACTCGCGCTCGAACGCCTCCGACTCGCTCGAGGAGATGCTGCGGCTCGTGGCCGAACAGGCTCGTGAACTGGTGGGGGCGCAATGCTGCGTGGTCACGGTCATTGCCGGCGGCGAGCTCAGGGGCTGTGGAGGCGGCTTCCTATCCACAGGGCGACCCGCGCTGGACCACGCTCGTGCGGTGGTTGGACCTGGCGGCGATCTACCGAACACTCCGCGAGGCCGGCGGGTCAGCTCGAAGCACCGGAGAGCAGCTCGTTCGGTCCGCCCTGTTCCGCGCGACGGCGTACGAGCGCTCGCCGGCGGCGTGGCTCGCGGCGTCACTCACGACCCTCGACGGGGGCGAGCTCGGAGCGATCCAGCTCTTCGACGCGGATCGCCGCGGGGTTCAGCGCGGACGACGAGGCCGCACTCGTGCATCTGGCGCAGATGGCCTCCGCGGCACTGGAGCGCGCCAGGCTCTACCGGCCCGGAGCTGAGCCGGCTTCGACCCTCGACGTCCGTCAACCGGCTGCCGCGTAGCGCAGCGAGCCGGGAGTGTCGAGGTCCTCGCCGGTCTCGAGCAGCGTCTTCAGCCCGGACAGGATCATCGGCCAGCCGCCCTACAGCTGGGGGTTGGCGTCCGCCGGCAGATGGTCGTGGGTCACGCGCAGGCGGCAGGAGCTGCCCACCGGCTCGATCTCCCAGGTGACGCGCGACTCGCCGCCGCCCGCAACTCGTCGGCCCGACGGCGCGGGAAGCTCTGCACCAGCCGCCGCGGCGGCTCGACCTCCAGGTTTCCCCCTCGGCGATCTCGACGACGCCCGGGACACCGCTGCGGTGGCCCGCGCCGGGGAGTAGTCGGACTCGGTGCGCACGCCGAAGCTGTAGCGCGCCCGGCGGGCCGGGTCGGTGATCGCCTCCCACAGCCGCTCCGGCGTCGTCTTGATGTAGATCTCGAACAGGTTCATCGTTCCGTGCCCATCGACGACGGCGTACTCTACTCGGTCATCGAATCCTCCAGCTCGCGCTTGAGCTCGGTCAGCGACGCCGCGAACGGCGCCGCGAATTTGCCCACCCATCGGTCGTGGATGAGCCGGATCGGGACGGCGTTCAGGTAGTGGACGCTTTTCGCGGCCCGCCGGCGCGTCAGCACCAGCTCCGCCGCCTCGAGCACCCGGAGGTGCTTCATCACCCCGAAGCGCGACATGGCGAATCGCCGCTCGAGCTCGCCGAGCGTCTGCCCGTCCTGCGCATACAGCGCATCGAGCAGCTCCCGCCGGGTCGGATCGGCCAGGGCCCTGAACACATCATCCATGTCCGAGAGATACGTGACTAAAAGGTCACATGTCAACCCGACGGAGCGCGGTACCAATGACGCCCGGTGAATCGCCGGAATCCGGATTCACCGCGAGAGGAGCGCGCACCGTGGACCTGGACGACACGCCGGAGCAGGCCGAGTACCGCGCGCAGGTGCGGGGGTGGCTCTAGCATCACGCCTCCGAGGCTCCGCCGGCCAGCGGCTCCTCCGAGGACTCCTCCTACATCGACGGTCGGCGCGCCTGGCAGCGCCAGCTGGCCGAGGCGGGCCTGGCCGGGGTCACGTGGCCGACCGAGTACGGCGGCGGGGGCCGCGGCCCGATCGAGCAGGTCACCGTCAACCAGGAGCTCCAGCGTGGCCGGGGTGCCCGGCATCCTCGACGTCATCGGCCTCGGGATGCTCGGCCCGTGCCTGATCGCCCACGGCTCGGAGGATCAGAAGAGCCGCCACCTCGGCCCGATGCTCCACGGGGACGAGGTGTGGTGCCAGATGTTCTCCGAGCCGGCCGCCGGCTCGGACCTGGCGGCGGTGCAGACGCGCGCCCGCCAGGACGAGGACGGCGGGCTGGACGCTGAACGGCCAGAAGGTGTGGACGACGAACGCCCAGTTCGCGGCGTTCGGGCTGCTGCTGGCGCGGACCGACCCCGACGTGCCCGAAGCACAAGGGCCTGACGATGTTCATCGTGCCGATGGACGCGCCCGGGGTGACGGTCCGCGGGCTGCGGCAGATCTCCGGCGAGGCGGAGTTCAACGAGGTGTTCTTCGATGACGTCGCGCTCGACGCCGATGCGGTCGTCGGCGGCGTCGGCAACGGCTGGGGGACCGCGCTGACGGTGCTGATGTTCGAGCGGCTGACGATCGGTTTCGGATCCGATGGGTTCGGCTCGCCCGTCCTGCTGGCGCAGGCGATCGGCGCCGATCCGGCGGCACGCGCCGACTGCGACGTCCGCCATCGGCTGGGGGAGGTCATCACCGAGCTGCTCGCCGTCCGCTACAACGGCTACCGCGCGCTGACCGCGCTGGCCAAGGGCCAGATCCCCGGCCCGGAGGCGGGGCTGGCCAAGGTGACGCTCGTCAACAGCGCGATCGCCGCCGCCGAGCTGGCGACCGACGTGCTCGGTCCCGCCGCGCTCGAGGCCGAGAGCCACTTCAGCTACCTGACCGAGCTTCCTGCCCGGCCTGAAGTCGGCCGGGGGCACCGAGCAGATCCTGCGCAACACGATCGGCGAGCGGGTGCTCGGGCTGCCGGCCGAGCCGCGCCTGGACAAGGGTGTGCCGTTCAGCGAACTGCGCGCCAGCGAGCGCGAGGCGGTGGGCTAGCTCATGAACTTCGCCCTCACCGACGAGCAGAACCTCCTGCGGGAGGCGGCGCGCAACGCCTTGGGGCGCGTCAAGACGATCGAGGCCGCGCGCGAGGCGCTGGAGGCACCGGATGCGCTGCCCGACCTGTGGCCGAGCGCCGTGCAGGCCGGCTGGCCGGGGCTGCTGATCGACGAGGCCCACGGGGGCGCCGGGCTCGGGCGGCTTCGACGCGCTGCTGGTCGCCGAGGAGTGCGGGCGGGTGCTCGCCGCCGTGCCGCTGCTCGGGCTGCTGCCGGCCACCGCGATCCTGAACGCGGCGGCCGATGAGCGGCTGGAGGCGGTCGCCGCCGGAGAGCTACGCCCCGTCTACGTTCCCGCGCGCCCGCCGAGCGAGCTCGAGCCCGGGTGGACCGTCGAGCCGAGGCCGGACTGCGCCGGGCCGAGGCCCCGCGGGTGGGGCGAGGACGGCGTGCTCGACGGGGACGGTGCCCTTCGTGCCCGATGCCCCGGGCGCCGATCTGCTCGTCGTCGTCGGGGAGCGCGAGGACGGGACGCCCGGCGGCGGTCGCCGTGGCGGCTGACGGCGATGGGGTGCGGATCGAGCGGCAGTTCCGCTACGACGCCACCCGCTCGCTCGGCGCCGTCACCCTGAACGGGGCGCGGGGCCGGGTGCTGGCGGCCGACGCCGGCGTGCTGGCCGATGCGTGGTTCCTCGCCCAGGCGCTGATCGCCGCCGAGTCACTCGGCGCGGTGCAGACGTGTCTGGAGGTGAGCGTCGCCTACGCCAAGGAGCGCTTCACGTTCGGCCGGGCGATCGGCTCCTATCAGGCGCTCAAGCACGAGCTGACCGAGGTCCTCCGACTGCAGGAGAACACTCGCGGGCTCGAGTACTACGCCGGCTGGGCGCGGGATGCCAAGCCCGAGGAGTTTCCCCTGGCGGCGAGCGCCGCCCGGGCCGAGGCGGGGCGAGCGCTCGACGCCGCCGCGCGGACGATGATCAACGTCCACGGCGGGATCGGCGCCACCTGGGAGCACGACGCCCCGCTGTTCTTCCGCCGCGCCCAGCTGTCGCGGCGGCTGCTCGGCGGCACCCGGGACGCGGTCGACCAGGTGGCGGAGCGGACGCTGGCGGGCGCGTCGGCGGCCTGATCGCGCTCGGGTCCCGCACGCCTGGATGAATGGCGATTCACTCTCACCCCTCGGGACTGAATCGCCATTCATGGGCCGCGGCCGCGGTACGATGTGAATCCGGATTCACAAAGGAGGCGGCATGGCGACGATCGACCTGACCAACCCCGCGCGCGACGTGCTCAACCAGCCGCCGCCGCTCGAGCCGATCAACCTGTTCGAGGCCGACGTCGCCCTGCGCGAGGCGCTCGACCGCGAGGGTGGCGGATGGGGGATCGACCGCGCCCACGAGGCCGGCGGCGTGGCCGGCGGCGTCGAGGCACGCGAGCACGGCCGCCGAGCCGAGCGCCACGAGCCGGCCCTCCGCACCCACGACCGCTACGGGAACCGGGTCGACGAGGTCGACCTCGACCCCAGCTGGTTCTGGCTGCTGCGCGGGGCGATCGAGCGGGGGATGGCCGGCCTGCCGTGGCGGGAGGAGCGACCTGGCGCGCACGTCGTCCGCGCCACGCTGTTCATGCTCTGGTCGAACGCCAACGCCGGCGTCATGTGCCCGGTCTCCATGACCTACGCGGCGGTGCCCGCCCTGCGCGACGGCAACCCCGAGCTCGCCGCCGAGTGGGAGCCGCTGCTGACGCTGCCCGACCTCGACCGCGGGGCGATCTGCGGCATGGCGATGACCGAGCGCCAGGGCGGATCGGACGTGCGGGCCAACATCACCCGGGCCGAGCCGCTGGGCGAGGGCGTCTACGCCCTGCACGGCCACAAGTGGTTCTGCTCCTACCCACCCTGCGACGTGTTCCTGGTGCTGGCCCAGGCCCCGGCCGGCCTCTCCTGCTTCCTCGTCCGCCGTGGGCCGGGGATGGAGTTCCAGCGGCTGAAGGACAAGCTCGGTACGCGCTCGCTGCCCTCGAGCGAGGTCGAGTTCCACGGCATCCACGGCCACCTCGTCGGCGAGGAGGGCCGCGGCGTGCCGGCGATCATCCGCATGGTCAACCACACCCGCCTGGACTGCCTGCTCGGCTCGGCCACCGGCATGCGCCGCGGGGTGATCGAGGCGATCCACCATGCCCGCCATCGCACCGCGTTCGGCGCCCCGCTGGCCGAGCAGCCCGCGATGCAGAACGTGCTCGCCGACCTGGCGATCGAGTCCGAGGCGGCGACGGTCAGCGCCCTGCGTGTGGCCGCCAGCTACGACGCCGTCGAGCAGGCGGCGTTCCGCCGGTTCGCCACCGCGGTGATGAAGTACTGGGTCTGCAAGCGCGGGACGCCGCACGCCGCGGAGGCGCTCGAGTGCCTGGGCGGCAACGGCTTCGTCGAGGAGTCCGGGATGCCGCTGCTGCTCCGCGATTCGCCGCTCAACTCGATCTGGGAGGGCTCGGGCAACGTGGCGGCGCTCGACGTCCTGCGCGCGCTGGTCAAGGAGCCGCAGGGCTGCCGGCGTTCCTCGCCGAGTGCGAGCTGGCCGTCGGGGGCGACCGGCGGTTCGATGCGCATCTGGATCGGGTCCGGGCGCTGGCCACGCAGGTGTTCGGCGAGGACGGGCCAGACGGCCGAGGCGCGGCTGTACGACGGCCAGTTCCAAGCCCGCCGCCTGGTCGAGGACCTGGCGGTGACCCTCCAGGCGTCGCTGCTCATCCGCCACGCCCCGCCGATGGTGGCCGACGCGTTCTGCGCCGCCCGGCTCGGCGGCGAGGGCGGCCGCGCGTACGGGACGCTGCCGCGGGGAGTCGATGCGCGGGCGATCATCGAGCGGGCGCTGCCCGGCATGAGCCAGTCGGTCCTCCTCGAGCGCACCGGCCACGTCGGTCGGATCACCCTGAACCGGCCGGAGCGCGGCAACGGCCTGACCCGCGGGCTGCTCACCGCGCTCGAGCAGGCGGTCGAGCAGGCCGACCTCGATCCGGAGGTCCGGGTCATCCTCCTGGCCGGCGCCGGATCCGGGTTCTGCGGGGGCTACGACCTCGTCGAGTCCGCCGAGGGGCAGGGCACGCTCGGCGCCGCGACGGGGACGCTCCGCCCGGCTCGCCGCTCGACCCGCGGACGATGATGCGCAACCACGATCCGAGCCGGACCTGGGACCCGATGGTCGACTACGGGATGATGAGCCGCAACGTCCGCGCGTTCATGTCGCTGTTCCACGCCACCACCCCGGTGGTCTGCAAGGTCCACGGCTTCTGCGTCGCCGGCGGCACCGACCTGGCGCTCTGCTCCGACCTGCTCGTGATCGCCGCCGACGCGCGGATCGGCTATCCGCCGGCCCGGGTGTGGGGCTCGCCGACGACCGCGCTGTGGGCCTACCGGCTTGGCCCGCAGCGCGCCAAGCGGCTGCTGTTCACCGGCGACAGCCTGACCGGGGCCCAGGCGCTGGAGTGGGGGCTGGCGATCGAGGCCCCGGCGGCCGCCGAGCTCGACGCGCGCACCGAGGCGCTGGTGGAGCGGATCGCCCGGATGCCGCTCAACCAGCTCCAGATGATGAAGCTCCTGGTCAACCAGTCGCTGTACAGCCAGGGCCTCCACGCCACGCAGCTCGATCGGCACCGTGTTCGACGGCATCACCCGCCACACCCCGGAGGGGTACGCGTTCCAGCGCCTGGCCGCCGAGTCCGGGTTCCGGGCGGCGGTGCACGAGCGTGACGCGCCGTTCGGCGACTCGGCGTTCGGCTCCGCGCCGGCATGAGCGTCCGGCCGCTCACGTCCACCCGCGCGCGGCTGCTCGCCGCCGCCCAGGAGCTGATCGAGACCGGCGGCTACGGCGCCGCCTCGGTGCTGGCCATCGCCGACCGGGCCGGGGTCGCCGCGGGCACGCTGTACCGCCACTTCACCTCCAAGGAGGAGCTGTTCGCCTGCCTGTTTCGCACCGTGTGCGACCGGGAGGTGGCGGCGATGGCGCAGGCGGCCGAGCAGATGGCGCCGGATGCCGGTCAGGCCGAGCGCCTGGAGATGGTGCTCGCCACCTTCGCCCGGCGGGCGCTCCGCCGCCCGCGCCTGGCCTGGGCGCTGATCGCCGAGCCGGTCGACCCGCTGGTCGACGCCGAGCGCCTGGCCTACCGGGCGCGGTACGCCTCGCTCATCGCCGAGGGCGCTCCGCCAGGGGATCGCGGCCGGCGAGCTGCCGGGCCAGGACGCCGATCTCGTCGCCGCGGCGCTGGTCGGCGGCTGCGGCGAGGCGCTCGTCGGGCCGCTCTCCCCGCTGGCCGGCGAGCAGCCCGACGCGGAGGCGGTCCTGTCCGGGCTGCGCACGTTCATCCGCCGGGCGATCGGGGCGCCGGCCGATGACTGAGGCGGTGCGGGTGGAGCGCGACGGCCCGGTGAGCACCGTGCTCCTGCACCGCCCGGAGCGGCGCAACGCGGTCGACGGCACCACCGCCCGGGCCCTGGCCGACGCCTTCCGCGCGTTCGACGCCGATCCCGAGGCGGCGGTGGCGGTGCTCCACGGGGAGGGCGGGACGTTCTGCGCCGGGGCCGATCTGCAGGCGATCGGCACCCCGGCCGGCAACGAGGTCACGCCGGGACGGCGACGGGCCGATGGGCCCGACCCGGCTGCGGCTCGGCAAGCCGGTGATCGCCGCCGTTGCCGGTCATGCCGTGGCCGGGGGCCTGGAGCTGGCGCTGTGGTGCGATCTGCGGGTGGCCGAGCAAAGCGCGGTGTTCGGCGTGTACTGCCGCCGCTGGGGGGTGCCGCTGATCGACGGCGGGACGGTCCGCCTGCCCCGGCTGATCGGCACGAGCCGGGCGATGGACCTGATCCTCACCGGCCGCGCCGTCGACGCGCGCGAGGCGCACGCCATCGGCCTGGCCAACCGCGTGGTGCCCGACGGCGAGGCACGGACCGCCGCCGAGGCGCTCGCCCACGAGCTCGCCCGGTTCCCCCAGACCTGCCTGCGCCACGACCGGCTGAGCGTGCTCGAGCAGGATGGGGTGTCCGAGGCCGCCGCGCTGCGCGGCGAGGTCCAGCACGGGCTCGTCTCGCTGACCGACGTGGCGCCCGGCCTCGAGCGGTTCCGGGCCGGCGCCGGGCGCCACGGCAGCTTCGAGTGATGGCGCAACCCGGGGTGCAGCGGCGGGCGCGGCGTGCCGCGCGCCAGGCGCTCGAGCGAGGGACCCAGACGCTGCAGCGGGCCCTGCACCGGGGTCGGGAGGTCTACTGCCCGTGCTGCCGCCGCTGGCAGCGGGGGTTCCGGGACCTCGTCATGCCCGACCGGCAGTGCTGGGGCTGCGGGTCGCTGGAGCGCCACCGCCTGCTCAGCCTCCTGTTCGATCTCCGGCCCGAGCTGCTGCGCCCCGGCGCATCGGTGCTCCACATCGCGCCGGAGTCGATGCTCGTCCGGCGACTGCGGGCCGGCGCCGCGCGGTACGTCGGCGGCGATCTGCACGCCGAGTTCGGCCCAGCGGCCCTCGACGTCCTCGACCTCCCGTTCGCGCCGGCCAGCTTCGACGTCGTCCTCTGCAACCACGTGCTCGAGCACGTGCCGGACGACCGGCGGGCGATGGCCGAGCTCCGCCGGGTCATGCGGCCGGGCGGCTGGGGCATGTTGCTCGTGCCCGACGTGAGCGAGCCAACGACTCAGGAGGACCCGTCCGTCACCGATCCGGCCGAGCGGGAGCGTCTCTACGGTCAGTCCGATCACGTGCGCCGCTACGGCCGGGATTACGTCGATCGTCTCCGCGCGGCGGGCTTTGCCACCGAGGTGATCCGCCTGGAGGACCACCTGACGCCGGAGACCATCGAGGCGTGCCGACTACGGAAGTTCGGCGAGGTGGAGCCGCTGTTCCTCGTCCGCCCCGCCTGACCGGCCCCCGGGCAGGCTCGCGGCCCACGCGCTGAGCGCCGCCGCGTCCGCGGGGGTCAGCCCGACGGCGGGGTCGGTGCCGCGCAGCAGCGTCGGCCCCGGCCGGGCGGCCGCCCACGCCCGGCAACGGTCGTCGTGGGCGTCGTCGACCCAGGCCACCGGTCGCTCCGGCCCGGCGTGCGCCTCGATCGCCGCGAGCTTCCAGTGCCCGTTGGCCCGCCCCGGGTTGCGCTCGAAGCTGAGGTGGGGGACCTCGCCCGGCAGCCCGAGCGCGGCCGGCAGATAGGCCGATGCCTTCTCCTCCCAGCCGCTGCACCACAACAGCTCGAACTCGCCGGCCAGCCCTGCCAGCAGCTCGGCCGCCCGGCACGAGAGGAGATGGGGGATCCCCTCGACGAGCAGCCATCGCCCAGGAGGCGGCGCGGCGGGGTCGAATCCGAACAGCGAGATCACCCCGTCGACGTCGACCAGGAGCAGCGGAACCGGACATAGGAAACGCTTATCTGCGGGGGGCACCATCGATGACTCTGTCACGGCCATGGACGACCGGTGTACCTCGGGGCAGGCCCCTCAAGCCGTTGGGCGAGCCTGCCGAGGACTAACGCGGAGCGCACCGTCTCCCGCCTCCCCGCAGAACCAGCGTCCACCCCACCTCAATGACTCCACTGCTCGGCATCCTGCTCGCGCTCGTCTGCGCTCTGGCCACCAACCTCGGGTTCCTGTACAAGCACCGCGGCGCCTGCGCGGCGCCGGCAGTCGACATGACCCGGCCGATCGGGTCCGCCCGAGCGCTGTTCCGATCCCGGCTGTTCGCGATCGGCATGCTCATCGCCACCGGCGCCTGGGGCTTCCACGTCGCCGCCATGTCGCTGGCGCCGCTCTCGCTCGTCCAGGCGGTGCTGGCCGCCGGCGTCGTCCTGCTCGCCGTGATGGCCGAGCGGATGTTCGGTCTGCGGATCGGTCGGCGGCAGTGGGCCGGGCTGGCCCTGACCGCTGTCGGGCTCGTGCTGCTCGGGATCACCCTCCCGACCGAGCACGGCGCCCACTCGCACTTCTCGGTGCCGGGGATGATCAGCTTCGAGGCGGCGCTCATCGGGTTCGGGACGCTGCTCATCATGGGCCCGCGGATCGGCGCCCCGCGTGAGCACCACGGTTTCATGCTCGGCGCCGCGGCCGGCATCCTGTTCGGGGTCTCCGACGTGGCGATCAAGGCGCTCTCCGGCCTGATCGGCGCCCATGGCGTGCTCGGGCTGCTCTCGCCGTGGACGCTCGTCACCGTCGCGGCGTCGATCGCCGCGTTCTATGCCTCGGCCAAGGGGCTGCAGGACGGTGAGGCGGTGCCGGTCATCGCCATCACCGGTACGGCGGCGAACGTCGCCGGGATCGTCGGCGGGATCATCGTGTTCGGCGATCCGCTCGCCGGCAATCCGGTCTCGCTCGTCATCCAGTGCCTCGCCTTCGGCCTCGTCCTCGGCGCCGCCTGGCTGATGCCGGCGCCGGTCCGCGCGGTGCCCGGCGCCGCCGCGCTCGCCTAGGGCGCGCTCGCCTGGGGCGCGTCCGCCTGGGGCGCGCTCGCCTCGAGCAGCACCCGCGCCACGCCGTCCGGATCGTCGTGGAACGGGAGGTGCCCCCAACCGGGCTCGACCGTCACCCGCGCGCTCGGGATCGCCCGGCGGGCCCGGTCGGCCTGACGGGGCAGGAGCAGCCGGTCCTGCGCCCCCCAGGCGATCCGCACCGGCACCTCGATCGCCTCCCCGCCGATGAACGACGCGTTCGTGATCGCCACGAGCGTGGGGTCGAACCACGGCGCGGCGGCCAGGGCGTGGAGGTCGGCCACGAGCTCCTGCGTCGGGATCCGCTCCGGATGCGCAGTCAGCTGGCCGAAGCCGAGCTGGAGCGCGCCGGGCAGTCGCAGCACTCGCTCCGCTCGCCCGTCGAGCCACCGGCTCGCCCGGTGGACGAGCCACAGCGACCCGTAGGAGAACCGCGACTCGGCGAACGACTGAAAGCCGGCGGGGGAGAGCCCGGTGGCGGTGCGGACCGCTCCTCGCTTGGCCAACTCGAGCGCCACCCAGCCGCCGAGCGAGTTACCCGCGACGTGGGGACGGTCGAGCCCCTGATCGGCGAGGAACGCCGCCACCAGGTCGGTGAGCGAGACGATCCCCGGCGGGGTGCCGAGCGGGGGCATCGGCGAGTCGCCGAATCCCGGAAGGTCGAGGGCGATCACCTCTCGGTGGGCGACGAGCCGGTCGATCACCGGGGTCCAGGCCTGCCACCGGTGGCCGATCCCGTGGATGAGCACGAGCGGATCGCCGGCGCCGGCGCGGTGGTGGGTGAGGCGCATCTCGAGCGCGACTATATGGTCGGCGCGGGGCGGGTAGCGTTCCTCGGCGACAGCAGACACCTGCGGCAAGGAGCCCCATGGCCAGCATCGAGAGTCCGACCGAGGCGCCCACCGGGAGCCTGCAGGACCAGGCGCGCCGCCACCTGTGGATGCACTTCTCCCGGCTGTCCGCCTTCGCCGAGCACGAGATCCCGATCATCGTCCGCGGGGAGGGGTGCTACGTCTACGACGAGCACGGCACCCGCTACCTCGATGGACTGTCGGCGCTGTTCTGCGTCAACCTCGGGCACGGGCGGGCCGATCTGGTCCAGGCGGGGGCCGACCAGGCGCGCCGGCTGGGCTTCTTCACCACCTGGTCCTACGCCCACCCGCCGGCCATCGAGCTCGCGAGCCGGATCGCCCGCCTGGCGCCCGGCGATCTGAACCGGGTCTTCTTCACCAGCGGCGGCAGCGAGGCGGTCGAGTCCGCGCTGAAGCTCGCTCGTCAGTACCACGGGCTGCGCGGCAAGCCGACCAAGCACAAGGTCATCGCCCGGGAGACCGCCTACCACGGCACCTCGTTCGGCGCGCTCTCGGCCACCGGCATCACCGCGCTGCGCCAGCCGTTCGAGCCGCTGACCCCCGGCGGCTGTCACGTCCCGAACACGAACCTCTACCGGCTCGCCCCCGGGATGACCCCGGACCGGCTGGCCGACACGATCGCCGAGCGGATCGAGTTCGAGGGGCCGGACACCGTCGCCGCGGTGATCCTCGAGCCGGTGCAGAACGCCGGCGGCTGCTTCCCGCCGCCCGACGGCTACTTCGCGCGCGTGCGCGAGATCTGCGACGCCTACGACGTCCTGTTCATCTCCGACGAGGTCATCTGCGCCTGGGGCCGGCTCGGCGAGTGGTTCGGCGCCGAGCGCTACGGCTACCAGCCGGACCTGATCACCACGGCCAAGGGACTCACCAGTGCCTACGCGCCGATGGGCGCGCTGATCGTCGCCGACCGGGTCGCCGAGCCGTTTCTCACCGGGACGCACAGCTTCACCCACGGCTTCACGTTCGGCGGGCACCCGGTGGCGGCGGCCGTGGCGACGGCCAACCTCGATGCCCTCGAGGCCGAAGGGGTGCTCGACCACGTCCGCCGCCACGAGCCCGAGTTCCGCGCCCGGCTCGAGTCGCTGCGCGAGGTGCCGATCGTCGGCGACGTGCGCGGAGCGGGCTACTTCCTGGCCATCGAGCTGGTCAAGGACCAGGCGACGAAGGAGTCGTTCAGCGCCGCCGAGTCCGAGGCGCTCCTGCGAGGCTTCCTGTCCGGGGAGCTGTTCCGGCGCGGGCTCATCTGCCGCGTCGATGACCGGGGCGATCCGGTCATCCAGCTCGCGCCGCCGCTGATCGCCGGTCCCGAGCAGTTCGCCGAGATCGAGTCCGTGCTCCGCGCGGTGCTCAGCGAGGCCGGGGAGCGGATGCACGTGCCCGGCGCGGGGTGAGCCGGGGGGGAGGCGCTGCTACTCTCGCTCCCCGCATGCCGACCACCAGTCAGCTGATCAACAAGGGCCGCAAGAAGCCGGCGAAGAAGCTCGCCACCCCGGGCCTGAAGTCCGGCAAGGGACGGAAGAAGAAGGTCGCCGCGCCCCAGCGTCGCGGTGTCTGCACCCGCGTGTACACGACGACGCCGAAGAAGCCGAACTCGGCGCTGCGCAAGGTGGCGCGCGTTCGGCTGACCAACGGGATGGAGGTCGGCGCCTACATCCCCGGCGAGGGCCACAACCTCCAGGAGCACTCGGTGGTCCTGGTTCGTGGCGGCCGGGTCAAGGACCTGCCGGGCTTTCGCTACAAGGTCATCCGCGGCACGCTCGACGCCGCCGGCGTCGGCGACCGCAAGAAGGCCCGCTCGCAGTACGGCGTCAAGGCCAAGTAGACCGTGCCCCGCCGCGCCGCCGCGCAGATCCGCAAGATCGAGCCCGACCCGGTCCACCGCAACCGGCTCGTCCAGCAGGTGATCAACAAGGTGATGCTCGACGGCAAGAAGTCGACGGCGGAGAAGATCGTCTACGACGCGCTGGCCATCCTCGGCGAGCGCTCGGGCCAGGATCCGGTCGAGCAGCTCGAGGCCGGCGTCAAGGCGCTGACCCCGACACTCGAGGTGAAGTCCCGCCGCGTCGGCGGCGCCACCTACCAGGTGCCGGTCGAGGTGCCCGCCCGCCGGGCCCGCACGCTCGCCGTCCGCTGGCTCGTCGGCTTCGCCCGCCAGCGCCGGGAGAAGACGATGGCGCAGCGGCTGGCCAACGAGCTGCAGGACGCCGCGCAGCAGCAGGGCAGCGCGTTCAAGCGCAAGGACGACGTCTACCGGATGGCAGTGGCCAACCGGGCGTTCGCCCACTACCGCTGGTAGTTCACGCCCTGAAGTAGTGGCCGGCGGCGAGGTCGGCGAGGAGCCCCGGCCCGGTCGGCTGCCAATCCAGCCGCTCACGGGTGAGCTCGCTCGACGCGGGGCTGTCGAGGCCGAGGAACCCGGCCAGGAAGCCGAAGTGCTCCGCGGCGTCCGCTTCCGGGATCGACCGCGTCGGCAGGCCGAGCCCCTGGCCGATCGCCTCGGCGATGGCCCGGGTGGCCACGCCCTCCTCGGCCACGGCGTGGAGCACCGAGCCGGCCGGCGCGCGCTCGACGGCGAGCCGGAACAGCCGGGCGGCGTCCGAGCGGTGGACCGCGGGCCAGCGGCTCGAGCCGTCCGCGAGGTACCCCGCGACGCCGGTGCCCCGCGCGATCCCGACGAGCGCTGCCATGAAGCCGTTGTCGCCCTCGCCGTGGACGGTCGGCGCCAGGCGCACGACCCCCGAGCGCACGTCCCGGGTGGCGAGGCCGAGCGCCAGCTCTGCGGTGGCCGCCCGCGGGTTCGGCGATTCGGCGGCACCGTCCTCCTCGGTGCTCACCCAGCCGGGGCGCAGCCCCAGCACCCCGGAAGCGATGAGGAGCGCTCGATCCGATCCGGCGAGCGCATCGCCGAGCGCCTCCACCGCCCGACGATCGGCCTCCGCGGCGGCCGCGAAGTCGCCGGAGAACGCGATGTCGTGCTTGAACGCCAGGTGGATGACGCCCTCGGATTCGCGCGCCGCCCGGACGAGGACGTCCAGGTCGTCGAGATCGCCTCGCACCGGGGTGGCGCCGGCGTCCTGGAGCGTCGCGGCGGCGGCGTCCGAGCGCGCGAGGCCGGTCACCGAGTGGCCGGCGTCGAGGAGGTCCGGGACGAGCGCCGAGCCGATCCAGCCGGACGCTCCGGTGACGAACACGTGCATGGGTGACCTCCCTTGATGACAGCGACTGCCATCACCGTAGCACGGATATGACAGCCCCTGACATGAGGCTACGCTGTCGCCGTGACCCGGTGGGAGCCGAACGCACGCGGGCGTCTGGAGCGGGCGGCACTCGAGCTGTACGGGGAGCGGGGATTCGAGGCGACGACGGTCGCCGAGATAGCGACGCGAGCCGGGTTGACCGAGCGCACGTTCTTCCGTCACTTCGCCGACAAGCGCGAAGTGCTGTTCGGCGGCGCGCACGAGCTCGAGGCGCAGATCGTCGGCGCGGTGCGAACGGCGCCGTCCGACGCCGCGCCGCTCGATGCGGTCGCCGGCGCGTTCGCGGCGATGGCCGGCGGGTTCGAGGCGCGGCGGGAGCTCGCCCGCCGGCGCCAGGCCATCATCGCCGCCACCCCCGAGCTGACCGAGCGCGAGCTGATCAAGCTCGCCTCGCTCGCCGCGGCGATCGCCCGTGCCCTGCGGGCCCGCGGCGTCGAGGAGCCGGTCGCCAGCCTGAGCGCCGAGGCGGGGACCGCGGTGTTCCGGATCGCCTTCGAGCGGTGGGTCGACGCGGAGGAGCGGCGCGACCTAGCGCACGTCCTGCGTGATTCGCTGGAGGACCTGCGCACCGTGGCCGCACAGCGAAGCTAACGCGAGGGCTGCCCCACCGCAGCCGGGCAGAGAAGCTAACGCGAGGGCTGCCCACCGCACGGGACCGGGGGCTGCGGCGGGACAACCCTCGCGTGGATCGAGTGTAATCACGGATTCGGCAATCCCGCTCTGGTGTCAGAGCGCGGACAGGCGGCCCAGCAGACGGAGCACATCCTCTGCCACGTGGGCCGGCTCGCCGGCCAGCTGGTCCTCGCTGTAGCGGGCGTGGGTGAAGCCGTGCGCGCGGCAGTGGAACTCCCGCCGTCGGTCCCGGGTGATCTGGATCGGGCTGCGGTGTCCGCCGTGGCCGTCGATCTCCACTGCCAGCCGCTCCGCCGGCCACACCGCGTCAACGGTCATCCGCCCAATGGCGTGGTTGGGCTCCGGCGGGGGCACCCCGTAGCGATCGCAGATGCCGAGGAACAGCCGCTCGAGCTCGCTCTTCGTCCGGGCCAGGCGGGGGTCGTGGCGGGCGAGCTGGCGGCGGAGCCGGGCGCTGCCCGGCCGGCCGCGGCCGATCTCGTCCCGGACGCCCTTCGGGTCGAGGCGGCCGCGGTAGTCGGCCTCGGCGAGCGCCTGGCGAACGTCGGAGTCCCGGGCGTGCACGGCGTATTCGCGCAGCGCCTGAGCGACGGGGACCAGCGGCAGCCGCTCGTGGCGAACGGCCGTGAAGCGCCCGGGCCGGTGCACGAGCACCCGTCCGATGCTCCGGGCGTGCCGTGCGGTGCAGACGTGGATGCGGTGCGGCGGCCGCGGGAGCAGCTCGTAGCCCCAGAGCGCGGTCTCGTCGCTCAGCGCGCCGCCGGCTCCCGCGTGCAGGAGCGCCGCCACCAGGTCGGCGAACGGCGTCGAGTGCGGGTGGCCGAGGAGGTAGATCCCGGGGAGGCCGAGGGGGTGGGGGAGGAGGTGGCCCTGCCGCAGCCATCGCTTCACGCGGTCGCTGTTCAGACCGCAGTCGAGCAGCTGGCCTCTGCTGATCACGCCTTCCTGTGCCCCCGCCACCCACGCCGCTCGTTTCGTGTCCGTTTGGGCGCGCCAGGAGCCCCCAGATGGACGCAGTTCGGAGGAGGAGGGCGGCGGCATGAACCGAGCCTCCGCTCCCCCGAGGCCGCAGTCAATGCGACTCTGTGCCAATCGCGTGACGTGTGCGCGGCTCGCGCGGCCCGGCGAGGATGAACCCCGACACCGACGCCACCACGAGCAGCACCGCGCCCCCCGTCTCCAGGTAGAACCCGGCGCTCGGCTGGGTCATCGCCTGCACGTAGCGCCCGCCCGGCCCGTGCTCCACGCCGGTGGCGTGAGCATCCGGCAGGTCGCCGAGCAGCGCGATGAGCAGCGCCATCAGTCCCAGTACCCCCACCCCGAGGAGCGCCGGGCGCGAGCCGACCCGCCACACCGCCACTCCGAGCAGCGCCGCCACGATCGCCATCGGCAGCAGCGCCCATCCGTCGTGGGCGCCGGTGGAATGTGAGGTGGTCGGCGCCCCGACGACGTGCACCGTGTAGAGCGCGGTCGCCTCGGCCACGATCAGCATCAGCGCCCCGAGCAGCGCGGCCGCCGCCACCCCGAGCCCGAGCGGAAAACCGCCGCCGGAGCCCCGGGGGCCTTTGCTATATTCGGTGCTCGCCTCGGGCGGCGTAGCGCTCATCCGTGCTCGTCCCCGGGGGCGGATGATCCAGACCATGGAGACGCCGACCAATTAGAAGCCGTTCCCCCGCCGATCAGCGTGTCGCGCAGGGGCCATGTGGCCCCTTTTTCGTGCCCGCAGACGGCCCACCCCTCAGCCACGGACATGCCTCGTAAGTTCAGCCTGGAAAACACGCGCAACATCGGGATCATGGCGCACATCGACGCCGGCAAGACGACCACGACCGAGCGGATCCTCTACTACACCGGGCGCACCTACAAGATCGGCGAGGTGCACGAGGGGGCCGCGGTGATGGATTGGATGGAGCAGGAGCAGGAGCGCGGCATCACGATCACGAGTGCGGCCACCACCTGCGAGTGGAAGGACCACCGGATCAACATCATCGACACTCCGGGCCACGTCGACTTCACCGTCGAGGTGGAGCGCAGCCTCCGCGTGCTCGACGGCGCGATCGCCCTGTTCGACTCCGTCGCCGGCGTCGAGCCACAGTCCGAGACGGTGTGGCGCCAGGCTGACAAGTACCGCGTCCCGCGGATCGCCTACATCAACAAGATGGACCGCATCGGCGCCGACTTCGAGCGCGGGGTGCAGACGATGATCGACCGCCTCGGTGCTCACCCCGTGCCGATCCAGCTCCCGATCGGCGCCGAGTCCGACTTCCAGGGGATCATCGACCTGGTCGAGAACCACGCCGTCATCTACCAGGACGACCTCGGCAAGGAGCAGGAGGTGACCGAGATCCCGGCCGAGTTGGCCGATCAGGCCGCCGCCGCGCGCGAGCACCTGCTCGAGGAGGTCTCGCACTACGACGACGAGTTGCTCGAGATGATCCTCGAGGAGCAGGAGATCCCGGCCGACCGCCTGAAGCAGGCGATCCGCGCCGCCACCCTGCAGATCGCCCTGACTCCGGTGCTCTGCGGGTCGAGCTTCAAGAACAAGGGCGTCCAGCCACTGCTCGACGCGGTGCTCGACTACCTGCCGAGCCCGCTCGACGTGCCGCCCGTCGAGGGTGTCGAGCCGGCCAAGGGCTCGGCCAACGGCGACGAGGACACGGCCACCCGGGAGGCGTCCGACGACGCGCCGTTCGCCGCCCTGGCGTTCAAGATCATGGCCGACCCGTTCGTCGGCAAGCTGACCTACTTCCGCGTCTACAGCGGGAAGCTCGAGGCAGGCGCCCGGGTGCTGAACGTCTCGACCGGCCGCACCGAGCGCATCGGGCGCATCCTGATGATGCACGCCAACGAGCGCGAGGAGCTCAAGGAGGTCCACGCCGGCGACATCGCCGCCGGCGTCGGCATCAAGCAGGTGACCACCGGCGACACGCTCGCGGCACCCGACAAGCCGATCAAGCTCGAGCAGATCGTGTTCCCCGAGCCGGTGATCAAGGTCGCGATCGAGCCCAAGACGAAGGCCGATCAGGAGAAGATGTCGGTCGCCCTCGGCCGGCTGGCCGAGGAGGACCCGACCTTCCAGGTGCAGACCAACGAGGACTCCGGCCAGACGGAGATCTCCGGGATGGGCGAGCTCCACCTCGAGGTGCTGGTCGACCGCATGCTCCGCGAGTACAAGGTCGACGCCAACGTCGGGCGTCCGCAGGTCTCCTACCGGGAGACGATCCGCGGCACCGCGCAGAAGGTCGAGGGCCGCCTCGTGCGCCAGACCGGCGGCTCGGGCCAGTACGGCATCGTCTACATCGACGTCGAGCCGGCGCCCGGTGAGGGCTTCGACTTCGTCAACAAGATCAAGGGCGGGTCGATCCCCACCGAGTTCATCCCGGCCGTCGAAAAGGGCCTGGAGGACGCGATGAGCAATGGCCCGCGGGCCGGCTATCCGGTGGTCGACGTCCGGGTGACGCTGCAGGACGGCAAGTACCACGACACGGACTCCAGCGAGATCGCGTTCCGGGTCGCGGGCTCACTGGCGCTCAAGTCGGCCCTCCAGCGGGCCAAGCCGGTCCTGCTCGAGCCGGTGTTCAAGGTCGAGGTCGTGACGCCCGAGGAGTTCATGGGCGACGTGATCGGCGACCTGAACCGCCGGCGCGGCCAGGTCCAGGGGATGGAGCAGCGCGGCAACGCCCAGGTCGTCTCGGCCTACGTTCCGCTGGCCGAGATGTTCGGCTACGCCACCGACGTGCGCTCCAACACGCAGGGCCGGGCGACGTACACCATGCAGTTCGAGCGCTACGACGAGGTGCCGGCGAACATCGCCGAGAAGGTCGTCGGGGAGCTGCAGCCCGCCTAGCAGCTCTCGCGGACGGAAGTTTGTATCTTCAAGGGGTTGGCCCGCTGGGCTGACCGAACCACGGAAATTAGAAGGAGCGACACACAGTGGCGAAAGCCAAGTTCGAGCGCGACAAGCCGCACGTCAACGTCGGCACGATCGGTCACATCGACCACGGCAAGACGACGCTGACCGCTGCCATCACCAAGGTCCTGCACGACCATTTCGGCTCGGGCGAGGTCCGGTCGTTCGACTCGATCGACAACGCTCCCGAGGAGAAGGCCCGCGGCATCACCATCGCCACCTCGCACGTCGAGTACGAGACCGGCAACCGGCACTACGCCCACGTCGACTGCCCGGGCCACGCCGACTACGTGAAGAACATGATCACCGGCGCGGCCCAGATGGACGGGGCGATCCTCGTCGTCTCGGCGGCCGACGGCGCCATGCCCCAGACCCGCGAGCACATCCTGCTCGCCCGCCAGGTGGGCGTGCCGTACATCGTCGTGTTCCTCAACAAGGCCGACATGGTCGACGACCCCGAGCTGCTCGAGCTCGTCGAGGTCGAGATCCGCGACCTGCTCTCCGAGTACGACTTCCCGGGCGATGACATCCCGTTCGTCACCGGGAGCGCCCTCAAGGCGCTCGAGGGCGACTCGGAGTACGAGCAGAAGATCCTCGAGCTCGCCGAGGCCCTCGACACCTACATCCCCGAGCCGACCCGCGACCTCGACCGGCCGTTCCTGATGCCGGTGGAGGACGTGTTCTCCATCACCGGCCGCGGCACGGTGGCCACCGGCCGGATCGAGAGCGGGGTCATCAAGGTCGGCGAGACCGTCGAGGTCGTCGGTATCCGGCCGACCACCAACACGGTCGTGACCGGCGTCGAGATGTTCAAGAAGAACCTCGACCAGGGCCAGGCGGGCGACAACGCCGGCTGCTTGCTCCGCGGCACCAAGCGCGACGACATCGAGCGCGGCCAGGTGCTGTGCAAGCCCGGGTCGATCACGCCGCACACGAAGTTCAAGGCCGAGGTGTACGTCCTCAAGAAGGAGGAGGGTGGCCGCCATACCCCCTTCTTCACGGGGTACCGGCCCCAGTTCTACTTCCGCACCACCGACGTCACCGGCGTGGCCAACCTGCCCGAGGGCACGGAGATGGTCATGCCCGGCGACAACGTCCAGATGTCGATCGAGCTGATCCAGCCGATCGCCATGGACCAGGGTCTGCGGTTCGCGATCCGGGAGGGCGGCCGTACGGTCGGCTCCGGCGTCGTGACCGAGATCATCGAGTAGCACCGCCAGGGGGATGGCGGGCCCACCAGGCCCGCCACCCCGTTTTTCGCTCAGGAGATACGACTTTTTCGGGGCGGGGCCCGCAACCCGGGACCTGCCCCTTTCTACGGACTGAACCATCGTGGCCACCATCGCCCAGAACAAGATCCGCATCCGCCTGAAGTCCTACGACCACACGGCGATCGAGACTGCGGCCAAGGAGATCGTCGAGACGGCGACGCGCACCGGCGCGAGCGTCTCCGGCCCCGTGCCGCTGCCCACGGAGAAGAACGTCTACGTGGTCATCCGCTCGCCGTTCAAGGACAAGGACAGCCGCGAGCACTTCGAGATCCGCACCCACAAGCGGTTGATCGACATCCACCAGCCGACGCCCAAGACGGTCGACTCCCTGCAGCGGCTCGACCACCTGCCCGCCGGCGTCGACATCGAGATCCGCCTCGCCAGCTGACGTCATGGCCGCCATCCTCGCCAAGAAGCTCGGCATGACCCAGCGGTTCCTCGACGACGGCCGCGTCGAGCGGGTGACGGTGCTCGAGGCCGGTCCCTGCCCGGTGACCGGGATCCGCACCGTCGAGCGGGACGGCTACGAAGCGGTGCAGCTGGCGTTCGGCGCCTGCAAGGAGAAGGTGCTCAGCCGGCCCGAGCTCGGCCACCTGAAGAAGGCCGACGCCTCCGCGCACCGGGTGGTCAAGGAGTTCCGCGATGAGGCCGGCGAGCTGCTCGTCGGCGAGACCGTCACGGTTGAGGTGTTCGCCCCCGGGGACAAGGTCAAGGTCGCCGCCAAGTCCAAGGGCAAGGGCTTCCAGGGCGCGATCAAGCGCCACAACTTCGCCAGCGGCCCCAAGTCCCATGGCTCGCACAACGTCCGTGCCCCGGGCTCGATCGGCGCCTCCGCGACTCCGTCGCGCGTGTTCAAGGGCGTCCGCGGCCCCGGGCGGATGGGCGGCGGGCGGATCACCCAGCGCGGGCTGACCGTGGTGGAGACGATTCCGCGCCAGAACCTGCTGCTCGTCCGCGGTGCCGTTCCCGGCCCGCGGGGCGGCGTCGTGGAGGTGCGGACCGATGGCTAGGTCAGCGATGGTCCTCGGCGGCGGCACCGTCGAGCTCGGCCCGGCCTTCGAGGTGGCGTTCAACATGCCGCTCGTCCACGAAGCGGTCCGCGCCGAGCTCAACGCCCGGCGGCAGGGCACCCACTCGGTGAAGACCCGGGGCCAGGTACGCGGCGGCGGAGCCAAGCCGTGGCGCCAGAAGGGCACCGGCCGCGCCCGCCAGGGATCGATCCGGGCGCCGCACTTCGCCGGCGGCGGGATCGTGTTCGGCCCGCAGCCGCGCCACTACACGGCCAAGGTCAACCGCAAGGCTCGCCGCGCGGCGCTCCGCAGCGCCCTGTCGGTCCACGCCGATCGGGAGTCGATGGCGGTGTTCGACGCCGGCGCGTTCGACGCACCGGCGACCCGTCAGGCCGCCAACCTGCTCGCCGACTGGGCTTCCGCGGCACCGACGCTCGTGCTCCTCGCCCCGGAGGAGGCGGCGGCGGGCCTGTCCTTCCGCAACCTCGGGCGCGTGTCGGTGATGCCGGTGGCCGACGCCGGCGTGGCCGACGTGATCGGCGCCGCATCGTTGCTCGTCTCCGAGGCTGCACTGCCCGAGCTCGTGGCTCGCGCGTCAGCCGGAGCGGACCGCTGATGGAACCGTCGCAGGTCATCATCCGACCGGTCATCTCGGAGAAGACGGTCGCGCTCTCCGAGGCGGGCAAGTACACGTTCCGGGTTGCCGACCGGGCGCACAAGACGCAGATCCGCCAGGCGGTCGAGTCACTGTTCGACGTCAAGGTGCTGGAGGTCCGCACCGCCGCGGTCAAGGCCAAGCCCAAGCGCCGCGGCCAGACCTCCGGTCACCGCCGCCACTGGAAGAAGGCGATCGTCCAGGTCCGGGAGGGCGACACGATCCCCATCTTCGGCGGCCTGGAGGGAGCTGAGTAGCCGATGCCGATCCGCAACCCCAAACCCACGTCTCCCGGCCGGCGCTTCGTCACCTATCCGGATTTCGCCGAGATCACCCGGGGCCAGCCGGAGAAGTCCCTCACCGAGGGGCTGACGAAGTCCGGGGGGCGCAACGCGCGCGGCCGCAAGACGGCGCGCCACCGCGGGGGCGGTGCCAAGCGGCTCTACCGGAAGATCGACTTCAAGCGGCGCAAGGACGGCGTGCCGGCGCGCGTGGCCCACATCGAGTACGACCCCAACCGCTCGTCGTACATCGCGCTGCTCCACTACGCCGACGGCGAGAAGCGCTACATCCTGGCCCCGAACCGGTTGACGGTCGGCGCCACCGTGCAGTCCGGGGCCGGCGCCGACATCCGGGTCGGCAACTGCCTGCCGCTGGCCAACATGCCGCCCGGCACGGTCGTGCACAACGTCGAGCTGACGCCGGGACGCGGCGGTCAGATGGCCCGCTCGGCCGGGGCCGGCGTCCAGCTGCTGGCCAAGGACGGCGACTACGTCACCCTGCGCCTGCCCTCGGGCGAGATGCGCATGGTGCGAGCCGAGTGCCGCGCCACCGTGGGCACGATCGGCAACTCCGACCACCAGAACGTCAAGATCGGCAAGGCCGGGCGCAAGCGTCACATGGGCGTCCGCCCACAGACCCGCGGCACGGCGATGAACCCGGTCGACCACCCGCACGGGGGCGGCGAGGGCTCCACCACCGCGGGGCGCAATCCGGTCACCCCCTGGGGCGTGCCGACCCTCGGCTATCGCACCCGCAAGAAGGGCAAGCAGTCCGACCGCTACATCGTCCGCGGACGCAGACGAGGGAAGAAGCGATGAGCAGATCGAGCAAGAAGGGCCCGTTCGTCGAGGAGCGCCTGCTCTCGCGCGTCGAGGCGATGAACTCCAGCGGCGAGAAGCGGATGCTGAAGACGTGGTCGCGCGCGTCGACCATCTTCCCCGAGATGGTCGGCCACACGATCGCCGTCCACGACGGCCGCAAGCACGTCCCCGTTTTCATCTCGGAGTCGATGGTCGGCCACAAGCTCGGCGAGTTCGCGCCCACCCGCCTGTACCGCGGTCACGCCGGGACGGGCAAGAAGCGATGAGTCCTTCGGAAGACAAGCCAAAGCCGCGTCGGAGGGCTCGGAAGCCCAAGGAGACCGAGGGCGCATCGTCCTCCGCGTCCTCGCGCGCCCAGGAAGAAACGCAGCCGCAGGACGAAGCTCCGCGACAGGACGCGGCGAACGACGCCCCCTCTGCGTCGACCCCCAAGAAGGCCAAGGCTTCAGCAGGCCGTTCCTCGTCGGATGAGCTGGAGCCGTCTCCGGCAGAAGACGAGGCGGCCGAGGCTGCGGCGGATGTCGTCCTGGAGGCCGACGCCGAGGCGGAGGGTGAGCCGGCGGACGTGGATGAGCCAGTCGACGATTCGGAGGCTGAGGCGGGGGCACCTTCGCCGGCCGCGTCACGTCGCGGCCGTTCCCCGTCGTCCTCTCGTCCGGCGCGGCGTCCGCGCGGGGACGCGGCCGGTGAGGGTGTCCCGGCCACGCGACCAACCGTCCGGGCTCAGGCGAAGTACGTCCGCTCGAGCGCCCGCAAGGCCCGGCTCGTGTGCGACCACATCCGCGGCAAGTCGGTCGATGAGGCGCGAGCTATCCTGGCCCACACGCCGCGGGCGGTCGCGCAGGACTGGAGCAAGCTGCTCGAGTCCGCCGTCGCGAACGCCGAGCACAACCACGAGCTCGTCGGCGAGGACCTCGTCATCCAGGCGGTGTACGCCGACGAGGGACCGACCATCAAGCGGTTCCGGCCGCGCGCCATGGGGCGCGCCACGCGGATCCGCAAGCGCATGAGCCACCTGACCATCCTGCTGACGCCGAAGCCGTAGAAGACACCATGGGCCAGAAAGTGCATCCCGAGTCGATCCGCGTGGGCTACATCCACGACTGGAAGTCGAACTGGTTCAACGAGAAGAACTTCTCCGACTACCTCCACGAGGACACGCTGATCCGCGGCCACATCGTCGGGCGGCTCGCCCACGCGGGCCTGTCGGACATCACGATCCGCAAGAACGCCACCGAGGTGGAGATCAACATCCACACCGCGCGGCCGGGCATCGTGATCGGCAAGTCCGGCTCGGAGGTCGACGCCCTGCGTCGGGACCTCCACCGCATCACCGGCAAGCAGGTGAAGGTCAACATTCTGGAGATCAAGCGCCCGGAGCTCGACGCGCGCCTCGTCGCCCAGTCGATCGCCGAGCAGCTCCAGAACCGGGTGGCGTTCCGCCGCGCCATGAAGCGCGCGCTGACCAGCGCCATGCGCTCCGGCGCCAAGGGCGTCAAGGTCCAGGTGTCGGGTCGCCTCGGCGGCGCCGAGATGGCGCGCACCGAGGGCTACTCCGACGGCCGGGTGCCCCTCCACACGCTGCGCGCCGACATCGACTACGGCTTTCACGAGGCCCGCACGACGTTCGGCCGGATCGGCGTCAAGTGCTGGATCAACAAGGGCGAGATCATGCCCGAGGGCTACACCGGCGCCGATCTGACGATCATGGACGAGCCCCCACCGCAGGCGCCCGAGCGCGGCGGCCGAGACGGCCGCGGTGGACGCGACGGCGGCGGCCGGGGCCGCGGCGGCCAGGGCGGGCGCGGCGGCGGCCCGGGTGGGCGCGGCGGTGGTCCGGGCGGGCGCGGCGGTGGTCCGGGTGGACGCGGCGGCGGCCCGGGTGGGCGCGGCGGCGGCCAGGGTGGCGGCCGCGGCGGCGGACCGCGGGCCGGCGGCCCGGGAGGAGCTCGCTAGATGCTCTCCCCCAAGCGCGTCAAGCATCGCAAGCAGCACCGCGGCCGGCGGGCCGGGCTCTCGCGCGGCCAGGTCAAGGTCCAGTTCGGCGATTACGGCCTGAAGTCGCTCGACGCGGGCTGGCTGACCAACCGCCAGATCGAGGCGGCCCGGATCGCCATGACCCGCAAGATCAAGCGCGGCGGCAAGGTGTGGATCAACGTCTATCCGGACAAGCCGTTCACCAAGAAGCCGGCCGAGACCCGCATGGGCTCCGGCAAGGGCTCGCCCGAGGGCTGGGTCTCGGTGGTCAAGCCCGGGCGGGTCATGTTCGAGCTCGCCGGCGTACCCGAGCCGTTGGCCCGTGAGGCGATGCGCCTGGCCGGCCACAAGCTGCCGGTGAAGACGAAGTTCGTGCTCCGAGAGGACGGCTGATGAAGGCCGCCGAACTGCGCGACCTGAACGAGACCGACCTGCGCGAGCACCTCGCCACCGCACGGCGTGAGCTCGTCGGGCTGCGCTTCCAGAACGCCACCGGCGAGCTCGACAACACCTCGAGCCTGCAGAAGATCAAGCGGGACATCGCTCGCACCCTGACCGTCGCGCGTGAGCGCGGCCTCGAGATCGCCCACTAGAGACCATGGCTGAAGAGATCGAAGAGACGACTGACGAGACCTCCGAGGCGGCAACCGCGTCGGAGGGAACTGCCCCGGCTCCCTCCGACGCGGCCGCCGCCTCGGAGCCCTCGAGCGCCGAAGCGCCCACCCCTGCTCCCCAGGAGCAGCTGACGCCCAAGGAGCGGCGCGCGCGGCGGCGGGCTCGCTCACGAGCCAAGCGGGCGCGCACCTCGGCGGCCACGCCCGAGGAGCGCCAGGCGGACCGGGATGCCGCGCGCGGGCAGAAGGCCGCGGCGCGGCGCACCCGGCGGCTGCGCGAGCGCGAGCGAGACAAGGCGACGGCTGGCGAGCGGCAGACGACGCCGCCGCGCGAGCACGGCCCCGGGACGCAGAAGACGCGTCAGGGGATCGTCGTCTCCGATCGAGCGGACAAGACGATCACGGTGCGGATCGACCTCGCCCGCCGTCACCGCCGCTACCAGAAGATCGTCCGCACCTCGACGACGCTCCACGCCCACGACGAGCGCAACGACGCGCACATCGGGGACACCGTCGTCATCCGGGAGGCGCGGCCGCTGTCGCGCTTGAAGCGCTGGCGGCTCATCGAGGTCGTGGAGAGGGCGCGGTAGCGGGTCATGGTGCAGAACGAGACCCGCCTGCGGGTGGCCGACAACACCGGCGCCCGTGAGATCCTCGTCATCCGCGTGCGCGGCGGCTCCCGTCGCCGCTACGCCCACGTCGGCGACACGATCACCGCCACGGTCAAGCAGGCCACTCCCCAGGGATCGGTGCGCAAGGGCGAGGTCGTCACCGCCGTGGTGGTGCGGACGAAGAAGCCCCACGGACGGGAGGACGGTACGTACATCGCGTTCGACGAGAACGCCGCGGTGCTGATCGACGCCCAGAACAACCCGCGCGGCACCCGCATCTTCGGCCCGGTGGCTCGCGAGCTGCGCGAGCGCAACTTCATGAAGATCGTCTCCCTCGCCCCCGAGGTGCTCTAGCCATGCCGGCTCGGATCAGGACCAACGACGAGGTGATCGTGATCGGCGGCAAGGACCGTGGCAAGCGCGGCAAGGTGCTGCGGGTGGATCCCAAGCGCGAGCGCGTGTTCGTCGAGGGGCTGAACATCGTCAAGCGCCACCAGCGCCCCCGTCCGGGGGTCGCCGCCGAGCAGACCGGCGGCGTGATCGAGCGGGAGGGGCCGATCCACGTCTCGAATGTCATGCTGCTCGATCCAGAGGACGGCCGGCCGACCCGGGTCGGGATCGAGGTCCACGACGGCAAGCGCTACCGGATCGCCCGCCGCAGCGGAGCTAGGCTGGATTGACGATGGCCACCGCACGCCTCAAGACTCGCTACAGCGACGACATCCGCCCCGCCCTGGTGGAGCGCTTCGGCTACTCCAGTCCGATGCAGGCGCCCCGGATCGAGAAGGTGACGGTCAACATGGGCGTCGGCGACGCCAAGCAGGACTCGAAGGTGCTCGACGCCGCCACCGACCAGCTGGCCACCATCACCGGGCAGCGGCCGAACGTGCGGCGGGCGCGCAAGTCGATCGCCCAGTTCAAGGTCCGGGAGGGCATGCCGGTGGGCGTGGCGGTGACCCTGCGCGGCAACCGGTCCTACGAGTTCCTCGACCGGCTGATGTCGATCGCCATCCCGCGGATCCGGGACTTCCGCGGGCTCAGCCCCCGGTCGTTCGACGGCCGCGGCAACTACTCGCTGGGGCTGCGCGAGCAGATCATCTTCCCCGAGGTCGACTACGACGAGGTCGATCAGGTGCGGGGTCTCGACATCACGATCACCACGACGGCCCGCACGAACGAGGAATGCTTCGCGCTGCTCGAGGCGCTCGGCATGCCGTTCTCCCGCGACGGGCGCCCCGCTGCGGCGAGTCAGAACTAGAGGAGCCCATGGCCAAGACCTCACAACGCATCCGCCAGGCGCGGACGCCGAAGTACAAGACGAGGGGATACACCCGCTGCCGCCGCTGCGGTCGCGCGCGGGCCGTGTACCGCAAGTTCGGCGTGTGCCGGATCTGCCTGCGCGAGCTCGCGCACAACGGCTACATCCCCGGGATGACGAAGTCGAGCTGGTAGGGGGCGGGACGAAGACATGAGCATGACCGACCCCGTCGCCGACTTCCTGACCCGCCTGCGCAATGGCGCCCAGGCCCAGCACCAGGACGTCACCATTCCGTCCTCCAAGCTCAAGCGCGAGCTCGCGCGGATCCTCGCCGAGCAGGGCTACATCGAGGCCTACGAGGTGCGCCCGCCCGCTCCCGACCACCCCGGTGAGCAGATCATCGTGACGCTGAAGTACACCGAGCAGCGCAAGCCGGTGATCAGTGGCATCCAGCGCGTCTCCCGGCCCGGCCAGCGCACGTACGTCGACCACGCCCACATCCCTCGCATCCAGGGCGGAATGGGCACCACGATCATCTCCACCTCCCACGGCGTCATGACCGGTCACGAGGCCCGCCAGCGCGGCATCGGTGGCGAGCTCGTGGCTCGCGTCTGGTAACTCTGGAGCCATGTCCCGCATCGGCCGACAGCCCATCCCGGTCCCCAGCGGCGTGACGATCGCCATCGAGCCCGAGCGCGTCACCGTAAACGGGCCCAAGGGCGAGCTCTCCGAGCGCGTCCACCGGGACATCGACGTGTCGCAGGATGGCGAGCAGCTGCTCGTCACCCGCCCGACCGATCGTGGCGAGCACCGAGCCCTGCACGGCCTGACCCGGACGCTGGTGGCGAACATGGTCACCGGTGTCACCGACGGCTTCGAGAAGCGCCTGGAGATCCAGGGCGTCGGCTACCGGGCCCAGCTCCGCGGCAGCGACCTGGAGCTCGCGCTCGGCTACTCGCATCCGGTCTCGGTCAAGGCGCCGGATGGCATCGAGTTCGAGGTGCCACAGCCGACGCGGATCGTCGTGCGCGGCGCCTCCAAGCAGCAGGTCGGCGAGATCGCCGCGTTCATCCGCAAGCAGCGCAAGCCCGAGCCGTACAAGGGCAAGGGGATTCGCTACGAGGGCGAGTACGTCGCCCGGAAGGTCGGCAAGCGGGCATGACCGTTGCGACGCCCCAGGCCCGGCGCCTCAAGCGCCGCCGCCGCGTCCGCGCGAAGGTGCAGGGGAGCGCCGAGCGGCCACGCATCTCGGTCTTCCGCTCCAATCGCGGCATCTCGGCGCAGCTCGTCGACGACGACGCCGGCCGCACCCTGGCCGCCGTCAACTGGACCGAGGCGGACCTCCGCGACCTCGCGCCGATGGAGCAGGCGGCACGGGTCGGTGCGCTGCTCGCCGAGCGCGCGCAGGGGACCGGCGTGCAGTCCGCCGTGTTCGATCGGGGCGGCTACCAGTACCACGGTCGCGTCCGGGCGCTCGCGGAGGGCGCACGCGAAGCCGGGCTCACCTTCTAAGCTGGTCGTCCCGATGCCTCTTCGTGATCGCAGCGTCTCCGCCACCGGCCTGGACCTCCAGGAGCGGGTGGTCGAGATCAACCGCGTGGCCAAGGTCGTCAAGGGCGGCCGCCGGTTCTCGTTCACCGCCCTGGTCGTGGTCGGCGACGAGCGCGAGGTCGTCGGCATCGGCTACGGCAAGGCCAACGAGGTGCCGGTCGCCATCCAGAAGGGCGTCGAGCGGGCGAAGAAGAACCTGTACCGCGTGCCGCGGCACGGCTCGACGATCACCCACCAGACCCTCGGCATCTTCGGCGCCGGGCGGGTGCTGCTCAAGCCCGCCTCACCGGGCACCGGGGTCATCGCCGGGGGCGGCGTGCGTGCGGTGCTCGAGCTCGCCGGGATCCACGACATCCTGTCCAAGAGCCTCGGCTCGCAGAACCCGATCAACCTGGTCAAGGCGACGATGGCGGGTCTGGAGTCCCTGCGCACCCCCGATGAGGTCGCCGACCTGCGGGGTCTCTCGATCAACCAGGTGCTCGGCCTGACCGGCGACGCCAAGCCGGAGAACGCCGCGGGCACGGACGCCGAGAGCGAGCCCGAGCCGGCTGAGGCATCGACGTGAGCCAGCTCGCCATCACCCAGCGCAAGTCGGCCAACGGCTCGGACCGGCGCCAGCTCGACACGCTGCGCTCGCTCGGCCTCCGCCGGATCGGGCACACGGTGACCCGCGAGAGCTCGCCGCAGCTGCTCGGCATGGTCCACAAGGTCCGCCACCTGGTGGAGGTGCGCGATGCCTGAGCCGGTGGAGGAGACCCGGATCGGCCTGCACAACCTCCAGCCGGCCCCCGGCTCGCGCAAGCCGCGCAAGCGGGTCGGTCGGGGTGAGGGCTCGGGTACGGGCAAGACCTCCGGCCGCGGCCAGAAGGGATGGGGCGCCCGCTCCGGCGCCAAGCAGCGCGCGCGCTTCGAGGGTGGCCAGAACCCGATCCACATGCGGATGCGCAAGCTGCGCGGACCGCACATGAAGAAGTCGATGCCGTTCGAGCCGTTCCGCACCCACACACAGCCGGTCAACCTGGCTGACCTGGAGGCACGGTTCGACGCCGGAGCCGAGGTGACGCCGGAGACGCTGACCGGACGAGGGCTCGCCACGCGAAAGGGGATCCCGGTGAAGATCCTCGCCAAGGGCAGCCTGAGCAAGGCCCTCACCGTGCACGCCCACGGGTTCAGCGCCGCCGCCCGGGAGCAGATCGAGGCGGCCGGCGGAACGTGCCAGATCGTCGAGCCGAACCGTCCCGCCGCCGCGCTGACGCCCAGCCCGGTGGACGCCGAGGAGTAGCCGCGTGATCTCCACGATCCTCGGCGCGTTCAGGGTCGGCGAGATCCGCAACAAGGTCCTGTTCACCGCGCTGATGCTCGGGCTCTATCGCCTGGGCACGCACATCCCGGCGCCCGGGATCAACTCCTCCGCAGTCAACGCCATCCAGAAGAACTTCGGCGGCAACAGCATCCTCGGGCTGCTCAACCTGTTCTCCGGCGGCGGGCTGGGCCGGATCGCGGTCTTCGCCCTGGGGATCATGCCCTACATCACGGCGTCGATCATCCTGCAGCTGCTCCAGGTCGTCGTCCCCTCGCTGGAGAAGCTCTCCAAGGAGGGCGAAGTGGGCCAGGCGCGGATCACCCAGTACACGCGCTACCTGACGGTCGGGCTGGCGTTCGCCCAGTCGATCGGCTACGTGTTCCTGTTCCGCAGCTTCGAGAAGCAGGCGGGGACGACGCTGATCTCTGACTTCACGCTGGCGAAGGTGTTCCTCATCGTCATCTCGCTGACCGCCGGCACGGTGCTGCTCATGTGGATGGGCGAGCTCATCACCCAGCGCGGGATCGGCAACGGCATCTCGCTGATGATCTTCGCCTCGATCGTCGCCCGCATCCCGAACGGCATCCACTCGTGGTGGACGAACCCCGATCAGGTGTTCCGGGTGATCATGCCGTTCATCGCCATCGGCGTCGTCGCCGCCGTGGTGTTCGTCCAGGAGGGCCAGCGGCGGATCCCGGTCCAGTACGCCAAACGGGTGATCGGCCGCCGGATGACCCAGGGCGGGCAGACCTACCTGCCCCTCCGGGTGAACATGGCCGGGGTGATCCCGGTCATCTTCGCCGCCAGCGTGATGGCGATCCCGCCGACCCTCGGTCAGCTCATCGGCCAGAACCACACGCACAGCTTCGCCTACAAGGTCCAGGCGTTCTTCAACCCACAGGGCTGGCACTACGTCGCCGGCGAGAGCATCTTCATCATCCTGTTCACGTACTTCTACACCGCGGTCACGTTCAACCCGGTCGACCAGGCGGACAACCTGAAGAAGTACGGCGGGTTCATCCCCGGGGTGAGACCGGGGCGGCCGACCGCCGAGTTCCTGGACCGCATCCTGGCCCGGCTCACGTTCCCCGGCGCCCTGTTCCTGGCCGCCATCGCCGCGCTGCCGACGGTGCTCATCAACCAGACTTCGGCCAACTTCTTCTTCGGCGGCACCTCGATCCTGATCGTCATCGGCGTCGCGCTCGACACGATGAAGCAGCTCGAGGCGCAGCTGATGATGCGCAACTACGAGGGGTTCCTGAAGTAGTGCGCTAGTCGAGTGCCCGCGGCGGGCCGAACAGGAATCCCTGGCCGTGCTCGACGCCCATCTCCCGGAGCAGCCCGAGGGTCCCCGAGTCGCTGACCGCCTCGGCGATCGTGGTGATCTCCAGGCCGCGCGCGACGTCCGCCATCGCGCGCACCAGCCGCTGGTCCACCGTGCTTCCGGCCAGGTGGCGGATGAAGCTGTGCTCGATCTTGATGAAGTCGATCGGCAGCTGGCGCAGGGGGAGGAAGGACCCGAAGCCGGCCCCGAAGTCGTCGAGGCCGAGGCGGCAGCCGAGCTCACGCAGGCCGCGGGCGAAGCTCCGGATCGCCTCGAGGTTGGCCACCACCGCCGTCTCGGCGATCTCGAACCCCAGCCGGGACGGATGGACGTCGTGGGCCGCCAGCTCGGCGGCGATCAGCTCGAGCAGCCCCGGATCGTCCGCCACCGATGCCGCCGACAGGTTGATGCTCACCGGCAGCCCGTCCGGCGTTCGTCCGGCGGCCGCCAGCGCGATCGCCCGGCGCACCACCCAGCGGTCGATGTCGCCGATCAGGCCCAGGCGCTCCGCGGTCCCGAGGAAGGCTCCGGGCTCGACGAGCTCCTCGCCCCGGCGCATCCGCAGCAGCAGCTCGCCACCGGCCGGCCGGCCGCTGGTCAGCGACACGATCGGCTGCCAGAGCAGCACGAGCCGGTCGTGTTCCAGCGCCTCGCGGATCCGGCGCGACCAGCTGACCGGCGGGTCGGACTGCGGTCCTCGCCCTGGCGCGTCGTTGAAGATCACCACCCGGTCCCGGCCGTCCTCCTTGGCCCTGTACATCGCCAGGTCGGCGCCGGCGAGCAGCTCGTCGACCTCCAGGTCCTGCTCGCGGAACCCGACACCGCCGATGCTGGCGGTGGTCGAGACCGGCGAGGAGTCGGCCTCGACGGTGACCTCGCGAAGCGCTGCCAGCAGGTGTCCTCCGACCGTGCGGGCGTCCTCGACGTCCGTGGCGGGGAGCAGCACCGCAAACTCGTCTCCGCCGAACCGCGCCGCCACGTCGCTTTCCCGCAGCACCTGCTCGAGCGTGCGGGCCACCGCGCAGAGCAGAGCGTCGCCCGCGGCGTGGCCGTGGGCGTCGTTCACCGCCTTGAAGTTGTCGAGGTCGAGGCTGAGGATGGCGCCGCTCCCGCCGTGCCGATCGACGCGCGCCAGCTCGCGCTGCAGCTCACTCTCGAACCGTCGCCGGTTGACCAGGCCGGTGAGTGGGTCGTGGTCGGCCAGGTGGCGGAGTCGGCGCTCGAGCTGGCGACGCTCGGTCACGTCGCGACCCATGACGGCCGCCGAGACGATGCGGCCGGCCGGATCGCGGACGGGGGAGATGGTGAGTGAGAGGACCAGCTGGGTCCCGTCCTTGCGCACCCGCTCGGCCTCCTGATGGCGGATCGACTCCCCGGCGAACACCCGCCGGGTCAGCTCGACCTGCTCCCCGCGGCGGTGCGGCGGAGCGAGCACCGTGACCGGGCGGCCGATCGCCTCGGCTGCGGCGTAGCCGTACAGCCGCTCCGCCCCGGCGTTCCAGCTCGTGATCGTGCCGTCGGCGCGTTTGGTGAAGATCGCATCGTCGGAGGACTGCACGACGTAGGCCAGCAGATCGCGCGTCTGGTGTGCCCGCCACTCCTCGCTGACGTCGCGGACGGTCCCGACGAGCCGCGTCGCCTGGCCGAGCTCGTCGAGGACGACCTTGCCCCGCATCGCCACCACACGCTCGGCCTCGCCGTCGCCGGCCATCCGCCAGCGGAACTCGAACAGCGGTGGGCGCTCGCGCACCACGCGCTCGATCTCGGCCACCGCCCGCGCGCGGTCCCCCGCATGGAGCAGGCGCGCTGCCGCCTCCAACCGCGGGGGCGGGCTGCCCACCGGCAGCCCGAAGGCCCGGTACATGCCGGTCGACCACTTCGCCTCACCGGTTCGCAGGTCGCTTTCGAAACTGCCCGCCTTGGCCAGCTCCTCGGCTTCGGCCAGCAGCGCCTCGCTGCGGGCGAGGCGAAACTCGGCTCGCCGCCGCTCGCTCACGTCCCAGACGAGCGCCAGGAAGAGCGGTCCGGGCGTCCCCATGATCGTCACGTCGACCGGGAATTCGGAGCCGTCGGCCCGGACCGCCAGCTGCTCGAAGCGTCGGAGGACTCGCTGAGGGCGTTCGCTCGCGCGGGCGACGCCGGCACGGTGCGTGGCGCGGAGCTCTGCCGGGACGACCACCTCCGCCAGCTCCCGGCCCCGGAGGTCCTCCGCACGGTGGCCGAACATCGCCTCGGCGCCGCCGCCCCATTCGACGATCCGACCCTGCCGATCGATGGCGATCACGGCGGCCAGATCGGACTCCAGCAGAGCGCATCCGAGCGCCTCGGCGATCGCCCCCGTCCGTGAGAGCTGGCTGTCGGTCATCCGTGTCTCCGGCCCACCCGAAGCCGGGCCAAGAACCTAGCTTAGCCGCGTTGCGCAGCCTCAACACGCGCCGCTAGAGTGCGCATTCCGTGGCCGAGCTCAACCTGATCCTGTTCGGGCCGCCGGGAGCCGGCAAGGGCACCCAGGCCGATCGTCTGCGCCAGGATTTCGGGCTGCCGTTCATCTCCACCGGGGACATGCTGCGCGAGAACGTCAAGCAGGGATCGGATCTCGGCCGCGCGGCCCAGCGCTACATGGACGCGGGCGATCTCGTCCCCGATGAGCTGATCGTGCAGATGGCGGCGGAGCGCCTCCAGGAGGACGACGCGCAGGACGGCTTCATCCTCGACGGCTTTCCGCGCACGGTGGCGCAGGCCGAGGCGCTCGATCAGCAGCTCTCCGAGCTCGGCCGCCGGGTCACCGCGGCGCTGATGATCGACGTGCCCGACGCCGAGGTGGTCCGCCGCCTCTCCGGCCGGCGGGTGTGCGTCAAGGCGGGGCACAACTACCACGTCGAGTTCGACCCGCCGAAGCACGAGGGGGTCTGCGACCAGGATGGCTCGCGGCTGATCCAGCGCGACGACGACCAGCCCGAGGTGATCGAGAACCGGCTCGCGGTCTACCACGACAAGACCGCGGCGCTCGAGCGCTACTACGACGACCGCGGGCTGATGCGCCGAATCGACGGCACGCGTGAGCCGACGGCGGTGCACGACCACATCCGGGCGGTGATCGCCACCCTGCGCCTGGAAGAGAACGTCTAGGTTCGGGACGATGATCATCAAGAAGACGCCGGAGGAGATCGACCGGATGGCGGCGGCCGGCGAGGTGCTCGTGCGGACGATGAACCTGCTGGCCGGCAAGATCCGACCGGGCGTGACCACGATCGAGCTCGACCGGGCGGCGGAGAAGTTCATCGTCTCCCAGGGCGCCGAGCCCGCGTTCAAGGGCTACCGAGGCTTCCCAGGTTCGATCTGTACCTCCCCCAACTCGATGATCGTCCACGGCATCCCCGGGCCCTACCGGCTCGAGCGAGGCGACATCCTGTCGCTCGACATCGGCGTCGTCCTCGACGGCTGGGTGGCCGACGCCGCGCGCACGTTCGCTGTCGGGCCGGCCTCGCCGGTCGCCGGCAAGCTCCTGCGGGTGACCGAGGAGGCGCTCCACGCCGCGGTCCCCGAGTGCCGGCCGGACAACCATCTCGGAGACGTGTCCCACGCCGTCCAGACGCACGTCGAGTCGGCCGGCTTCTCCATCGTCCGCTCGCTGGTCGGCCATGGGATCGGGCGCAGCATGCACGAGGAGCCGCAGGTCCCCAACTACGGCAAGCCCGGAAGCGGCGTCCGCCTGGAGGAGGGGATGGTGCTGGCCGTGGAGCCGATGGTCACGGCCGGCCGGCACGGGGTGCGGGTGGCCGACGACCGCTGGTCGATCTTCTCCCAGGACGGCTCGCTGGCCGCCCACTTCGAGTTCACCATCGCCGTCACCAACCAGGGGCCCCGAGTCCTCACCCCGTGGCACGAGGCGGGCAAGGGTCGGGCGGCAGCTTGACCAACCGCCCCTGCTACAGTCCGGGGATGCGCCCACGGCGGCCGCGACGCCGCGTGGGCGACCCGTCGACGGGGTAGCGGCGACCGTACCGGTCTCCAGAGCCCCGGCGAGGGAACTCCCCAGATTCCGCCTAAGAGACAGAGAGCCAGGCGCCGTGAAAGTACGACCTTCGGTCAAGCCCATGTGCGAGAAGTGCAAGATCATCCGCCGTCACGGACGGGTGCTCGTGATCTGCTCCAACCCCCGGCACAAGCAGCGGCAGGGGTAGCGCGGCGATGGCACGGATCTCCGGGGTCAACATCCCGCTCAACAAGCGCGTCGAGGTCGGCCTGACCTACGTCTACGGAATCGGCCGCTCGATGTCGAACAAGCTGCTGGCCGAGGTCGGCGTCGAGCCTGATCGCAAGGTGCGCGACCTCACCGAGGAGGAGGTCATCAAGCTCCGCGAGGCGATCGACAGCTCGGTGACCGTCGAGGGCGACCTGCGACGCGAGCGCTCGCAGAACATCAAGCGCCTTCAGGAGATCGGCTGCTACCGCGGCTTGCGCCACCGCCGCGGCCTGCCCGTGCGGGGCCAGAACACCAAGACGAACGCCCGGAGCCGGAAGGGTCCGAAGCGGATGCAGGTGGCGGGCAAGAAGAAGGCGGGCAAGAAGTGAGCGCAGCGAACGGTCTCTCTACCTCGATGTGCGAGTCCGCCGAAGGCGGTGAGCATTAACGCCGGCCGCTCGCAGGCCCCAGCGCGGCCGCCGCCGGGTGCGCAAGAACATCCCGATCGGCCAAGCTCACATCAAGACGTCGTTCAACAACACGATCGTCTCGCTGACCGACCGAGAGGGCAACGTGATCGCCTGGGAGTCGGCCGGCGGCGCCGGCTTCAAGGGCAGCCGCAAGTCGACGCCGTTCGCCGCTCAGGTGACCGCCGACGCTGCCGCGCGCAAGGGGATCGAGCACGGCCTCCAGCGGGTCGAGGTGTTCGTCAAGGGCCCGGGCTCGGGCCGGGAGACGGCGATCCGCTCCCTGCAGGCCGCCGGGCTCGATGTGACGGGCGTGCGCGACGTCACGCCGCAGGCTCACAACGGGTGCCGCCCCCGCAAGCGGCGGAGGGTCTAGAGCATGGCGCGTGACACCGGACCCCAGTGCAAGCAGTGCCGCCGGGAGGGACAGAAGCTGTTCCTCAAGGGCGAGCGCTGCCTGACCGACAAGTGCGGCGTCGAGCGCCGCTCCTACCCGCCCGGCGAGCATGGCCGCGGCCGGCAGAAGCAGTCCGAGTACCGCGTCCAGCTGCGCGAGAAGCAGAAGGCCAAGCGCTACTACGGGGTGCTGGAGAAGCAGTTCCGCATCTACTACGAGAAGGCCTCGCGGCAACCCGGGATCACCGGTGAGAACCTGCTGCGCACGCTCGAGTGCCGGTTCGACAACGTGCTCGTGCGCCTCGGTTTTGCCGCCTCGCGCCGGCAGGGCCGGCAGCTCATCCTGCACGGCCACTGGATGATCAACGGCCGCCGGGTGAACATCCCGAGCTACCAGCTGCGCGACGGCGACGTGATCGCCATCGATGCCCGCTCGACGGCCGGCCAGGTGATCCGCGACGCGACCGAGCTGACCGGTCAGGTGCCGGCGTGGCTGCAGGCCGACCACGACGCGCTGACGGCGAAGGTGCTGCGCAGGCCCGAGCGGCGGGAGATCGCCGCGCCGGTGCAGGAGCAGCTGATCGTCGAGCTGTACTCGAAGTAACCCCCTCGACCGGCCCCGCTCCGGGATCCCTCCGGAGCCGGCGGCCTGCCACCGTCCCTCAAGGGGCGGCTGAGACACCCACGACGTTAGGACCCCGATGCTCGACTTCCAAGTCCCCCGAATCTCCAGCGAGTCCGTCGACGACAACCGCGGCTCGTTCACCATCGAGCCGCTCGATCGGGGCTTCGGCTACACGTTCGGCAACTCGCTGCGCCGGGTGCTGCTCTCCTCCCTCTCCGGCGCCGCCGTGACCAGCGTGCGGATCGAGGGCGTGGCCCACGAGTTCTCGACCATCCGCGGGGTCAAGGAGGACGTGACCGACATCGTCCTCAACCTGAAGGGGGTCGTCTGCCGGATGCACAGCGACGCGACGGAGATAGAGGCGCCGCTCGTCGTCACCGGGCCCGGCGAGATCACGGCCAAGGACATCGACCTTCCGAGCGGCGTCGAGATCCTCAACCCGGACGCCCACATCGCGACGCTCGAGCAGAAGACCAAGCTCGAGGTCTACCTGACGATCGGCCGCGGGCGGGGCTACCGGCCGGCTGAGGAGAACAAGTCGCCCGACCAGCCGATCGGCGTCATCCCGATCGACTCGATCTTCTCGCCGGTCCGCCGGGTGGCCTACAACGTCGAGCAGGCACGCGTCGGGCAGAAGACCGACTTCGACAAGCTGACCCTCGACATCGAGACCGACGGCTCGATCGACCCGCACGCCGCGCTACGCGAGGCGGCCGAGATCCTCATCTCCCAGCTGGCCATCTTCACCGACGCGGACCGGGTGATCGAGCTGCGCGATACGGGTGGGCCCGGCGTGCTCGAGCCGGTCGGCGTCGGCGGCATGGCGGCCGGCGCGGGCGCGGCCGGGGGGCGGGCCCCGAACGCCATGGACGACATCCTGATCGAGGAGCTCGAGCTCGGGGTGCGTTCGTACAACTGCCTGAAGCGGGCGGGAATCCAGACCGTCGGCGACCTGGTGACCAAGAGCGAGTCCGAGCTCGGCGCGATCCCCAACTTTGGCAAGAAGTCGATCGACGAGGTGATCGAGACCCTCCACTCGCGCGGGTTGGCGCTGCGCGGCGAGTAGCCTTCGGTCAGCTCATGCGCCACCAGCGACAGCGATACCAGCTCAGCCGAGACACGGCGCACCGCAAGGCGCTGCTGATGAACCTGAGCAAGGAGATCATCGACCACGAGCGGATCCAGACCAGCGAGGCGAAGGCCAAGGCGGTCAAACCGGAGATCGAGAAGCTCATCACCCTGGCCAAGCGGGGCGATCTGCACGCCCGCCGTCAGGCGCTCGCGGCGCTCGGGCAGGACAAGTTCGCCGTCTACAAGCTGTTCGAGGAGCTCGCGCCTCGGTACATCGAGCGGCCGGGGGGCTACACGCGGATCCTGAAGCTGGGCCCGCGTCGCTCGGACAGCACCGAGATGGTGCTGCTCGAACTGGTCTGACCAGCCGCCTGCTCATCGAATACGACGGGTCCGGCTTCTCCGGCTGGGCCCGCCAGCCGGGTGCGCGCACCGTGCAGGTCGAGCTGGAGCGGGCGCTGGCCACCGTGCTCCGGACGCCGGAGGTGCCGCTCACGGTCGCCGGGCGGACCGACGCCGGCGTCCACGCCCTGGGGCAGGTGGCGTCCTACGCGGCGGATGCCGTCGATCCGCAGTCGCTGAACGCGCTGCTGCCGGACGACGTCGCGGTGCTGCGGTGCGAGCCGGCCTCCGACGGCTTCGATGCCCGGCGCGACGCCACCTCGCGGGCGTATCTGTACCGGGTGCTCGCCCGCCCCGGGCGAAGCGCCCTGGAGCCCGGGCGGGCCCTCCACGTCCCCCGTCCCCTCGACCTTGACGCGCTGCAGGCGTGCGCACGGGCGATCGCCGGGTCGCACGACTTCACCGCGTTCACCCCAGCCGACACCTACCACGTGCGGTTCGAGCGCGACGTCTTCGCCGCGGCGTGGCGGGTCGCCGGGGAGGTGTACGAGTTCCGCATCGAGGCCGACGCGTTCATGCGCCAGATGAACCGGATCCTCGTGGGGACGATGCTCGAGGTGGCGGCCGGCCGCCGGACGGTCGAGGAGTTCGTGGCGCTGCTGGCGGGCGCCCCGCGCACCGCCGCCGGGCCGACCGCCCCGCCCCACGGGCTGTACCTGCTCGGCGTCGGCTACGGCGGTGTTCGCGTGCTGTAAGGGGGACAGAACCGGCCCGCTGGCGGCTCTTAACCGTATGAGCCCCCGCCAGCCCCGCCGGGCCCCCGCCCCTCGCGACCCTGCTCGCACCCCCGCCCGTCCCGGCCGCCCTGCCCGGCCCGCCGTTGCAAAACTCGACTTGCCGTCGGCCTCCGCCGCCGCGAGTCGAATATTGATAGCCACAGCACCAATCTTCGACTCGCCGTCCGCGCCGGCGACGCTGCGTCGACTTTTGGAGGGGGCGGGCGGGAGGTCGATGGCGGCCGCGCAGCTGGCGGGCCGGCAGCGGGGGATCGTGGCGCGGTGGCAGCTCCTCGCCATGGGATGGACCTCAGCCTGGGTCAGCTGGGCCTTGCGCCACGGTCATCTGCACCGGATGTTCACGGGCGTCTACCTCCTGGGCCACCCGGTGCCGCTCCCCGCCGCCCGGGAGCTCGCCGCACTGCTCATCACGCGGGGGGACGCCCTGAGCCACGCCACCGCCGCCGGGTGGTACGGCTGGCTGCCCGGCATGCCCGACACGGTCGAGCTGACGGCACGGCGCTCGTACGCCGCGGCCCGGCCCGGCATCGCGCTGCATCGCACCGGGGATCTGGCCGCGCACGACGTCCGGACTCGGGACGGCCTCCCGGTGACGAGCCCGCTGCGCACGATCTTCGACCTGGCTGCCACAGACCAGCCCGATCTCGAGGCCGCGGTGAGCGCCGCGCACGCCGAGCGCCTGATCAGCCCGGAGCTCTTGACGCGTGAGATCGCGCTGCAACCGGGGAGCACGGGGATCGAGCGCCTGCGGGAGATCGCGGCGATCGAGGCGACGGGCTTCACCCGCTCGAAGGCCGAACGGCTGCTCCGCGCGTTGTGCCGCCGGGCCCACCTCCCGCAGCCGGTCACCAACCGGCGGTTCGGCCGCTGGGAGCTCGACTTCCTGTGGCCGGAGGTCAAGCTGGTGGTGGAGGTCGACGGCTACGAGTTCCACGGTCGTCGCGCCCAGTTCGAGCGTGATCGTCGCAAGCAGACCGCGCTCGTCGCCGCGGGGTACGTCGTGCTCCGCTTCACCTGGCGCCAGCTGACCGAGGAGCCGCTCGCCGTCGTCGCGGCGCTCGCCCGAGTCCTGGGGCACGCCCAATAGCATCCAACCTCCGACCGTGCGAGTCCTGCTCACCAACGACGACGGCATCGAGGCCGAGGGGCTCCAGGCGCTCCGCCGGGCCCTGCTCGCGCTGCCGGACGTCCAGCTGGCGGTGGTGGCGCCGGATGGCAACCGGAGCGCGATGGCCCGCTCCATCACGACCCGTCGCCCCCTGTGGGTCAAGGAGGTCGGCTTCGGCGACGGCACGGTCGGCTACGCCACCGACGGTACCCCGGTCGACTGCGTCCGCCTGGCCCGGCTCGGGCTGATCGAGGGGTTCGAGGCCGAGCTCGTCATCTCGGGGATCAACCACGGTTCGAATCTCGGCGACGACATCACCTACTCCGGGACGGTGGCCGCGGCGCTCGAGGCGATCGTGCTCGGGTTGCCGGGGATCGCTGTCTCGCAGCAGTCCAGTGCGCTCGAGCTCGACTTCACCTCCGGCCGGGGCTTCGACTTCTCCGCCGCCGCCGCGTTCGCCGCCCGGCTCGTGGCCGAGCTCCATCACGTCCCGCTGCCCAGCGGCACGCTGCTGAACGTCAACGTCCCGGGCGCCCATCCCGAGGGCGTCGAGGTGGCCCGGCTCGGCAAGCGGATCTACCGTGACGAGCTGGCGCTCGTCGACCAGGCCGGTGAGGATCGCCGGCTGTACCGGATCTACGGCGACGCGAGCTACGAGCGCGACGAGACCGGCACCGACCTCGCCGCAGTGGCGGCGGGCAAGATCGCCGTAACACCGATCCACTTCGACCTGACCGATCGCGGGGGCCTCGACGCCCTGGCCCGGCACGACCTGGCGCGGCTGATCGCGCCCGCGGCCCGGGAAGTCGATCCGTGAGCGCAGCCGAGCGGCGGGCCGAGCGTGTCGCCGAGCTCCGCCGCCAGCTCCGCTACCACGGCCACCGCTACTACGTCCTCGACGATCCCGAGATCGGCGACGACGCCTACGACGCGCTGCTCGACGAGCTGCGCCGGATCGAGACGGACCATCCGGAGCTCCTGACGCCCGATTCGCCAACGCAGCGCGTGGGCGGCGAGCCGGTCTCCGACCTGACCAAGGTCACTCACCCGCAGCCAATGCTCAGCCTGGCCAACGTCCGTTCGGCCGACGAGCTGCGAGCGTGGATCCAGCGGATGCGCAACCACCTCGCCCGCGAGGGCATCGAGGATCCACAGTTCGAATACGTGGCCGAGCCGAAGATCGACGGGCTGGCGATGTCGCTGCTCTACCGAGATGGGGTGTTCACGCGCGGGGCCACGCGCGGCAACGGCGAGGTGGGCGAGGACGTCAGCCACAACATCCGCACGATCGGCCAGGTGCCGCTGCGGCTCGACCTCGACGATCCGCCGGCCCTCGTCGAGGTGCGCGGCGAGGTCTACATGTCGTTGCCTGACTTCACCAAGCTCAACGAGCGCCGGGCGGGACAGGGGCTCTCGACGTTCATGAACCCGCGCAACTCGGCGGCGGGGACGATCCGCCAGCTCGACCCCAGGCTCGCCGCCGAGCGTCCGCTCAGCTTCTGGGCCTACGCGATCGGCGTCACCGACGGGATCAGCTTCAGGTCGCACTGGGAAGCTCTCACCTGGTTGCGGGAACGCCGGTTCCCGGTTCATCCCGACGTGCGCAAGCTCAGCACAGAGGACGACGTGGTCGAGCGATGCCGGGCCTGGGAGTCCCGTCGCGGAGGGCTCGACTTCGAGATCGACGGGGTGGTGGTCAAGGTCAACGCGGTCGAGCTCCAGCGGCGGCTCGGCGTCGTGGGCCGCGACCCGCGGTGGGCGGTGGCGTGGAAGTTCCCGCCCACCACCGCGGTCACGACGCTGCGCCGGATCGGCTGGAACCCCGGCAAGTTCGGTGATCTGCATCCGTTCGGCATGCTCGAGCCGGTCCACGTCGGGGGCGTGACGATCAAGCTCGCCACGCTGCACAACGAGGAGGACCTCGCCCGCAAGGACATCCGAGAGGGGGAGGAGGTGATCGTGCTGCGGGCCGGTGACGTCATCCCCCAGGTCATCTCGCCCGCGCCGCACGTCGCCGAGCGGCCGGATCGTCCTCCGCCACCGGCACCCCCGGCCGCCTGCCCCGTGTGCGGCACGCCGACGGTCAAGCCCGAGGGCTCGGTGTTCACCAAGTGTCCGAACCGCGACTGTCCCGACCGCCGCTGGCAGCTGCTCAAGCATTTCTCCGCCGCGATGGACATCGACGGCCTCGGCGAGAAGCAGGTCCGGCTGTTCCAGGAGCTCGGCTGGGTGCGCACCGCCGCCGACCTGTACCGGCTGACGGCGGAGCAGATCGCCGAGCTCCAGGGGTTCGGGCAGACCTCGGCCCACAAGCTGACCAGCGCGATCGCGGCGTCGAGGGCCCGGCCGTTCGGTCGCCTGCTGTTCGCCGTCGGGATCGAGGAGGTCGGCTATGTGACCGGGCGGAACCTGGCTCAGCAGTTCCACTCCCTCGACGCGCTGCTGGCCGCCAGTCCGGAGGAGATCGAGGCGACGCCGGGGGTGGGGCCGAAGATGGCGATCCTCATCCACGAGCAGCTCGCCGACCCGCAGATGCGCCAGCTGCTCGGCGAGCTGCGGGAGCTCGGCCTGAGGACCGAGGACGCGGGGGCCCCACCGGGGGAGGGTCCGCTGGCCGGGCAGACACTCGTCCTCACCGGGACGCTTCCCGCGCTCACCCGCGAGGAGGCGACCGAGCACATCCTCGCCGCCGGGGGCAAGGTGACCGGGTCGGTTTCCAAGAAGACCGCGTACGTCGTGGCCGGTGACAGTCCCGGCACCAAGCTCGCCAAGGCCGAGCAGCTCGGGGTGCCGGTGCTCGACGAGGCCGGACTCCGGTCGCTGCTCGGCCGCGACGCTCAGCCGGAGTAGCGCGCCACCGCCACAGCCATCTCGTCCTCCAGCGAGTGACCGTAGTCGGGATCGCTCAGGCCGTTCATCATGAAGGCGAACACGAGCTCGTGGTGATCCTGCGCGGTGCAGTAGCCGACGAGGTCGGCCACGTCGTGCAGCGAGCCGGTCTTCCCGCGGCAGCGACCGGACGCGGCGGTGCCGGCGAGTCCGGCCTGCATCGTCCCGCGCACGCCACCGATGGCCAGCGACCCGGTGAAGTAGCTGTTCCCGGCTAGATCGGTGAGCGCCGTGACGACGTCCCGCGGACTCGTGCGATCGGCACGGGAGAGGCCCGAGCCGTCGACGATCGCCGGGTGGAGCCCGAAGTTCCCCGCCACCTGCGCCCGCACGACGGCAGCGCCGGCGGAGGTGGTGCCGCCGGCGCCGTACCGCGCTCCCAGCCCCTTCAGGAGCATCTCGGCCAGGAAGTTGTCCGAAGGGGAGTTCGTCAGCTCGATCAGCGAGGCCAGCGAGGGAGAGGAGACGGATGCGAGCGCCACCGCGCCGCGCGGGGTGCGGCCGATGGCCAGTGTCGTGCCCCGGGGGACCGCCACGCCGTCGGCCCGCAGGGCGTACACGAGCTGCTGGGCGGCGAACAGCGCCGGGTCGGCCTGGAACGCCGCCTCGGTCTGGTCGGTGAATCCACGGTCGTACGCCAGGCCGCTCAGCTCGCCCTCGATGTACGAGGAGAGCGCGTCCCCGGTGGCCGAGGTGCCGCGATCGGCGTCGAAGTACGTCTCGTCGCCGACCACCGTGCCGCGCACCGCCTTGATGCCGGCCGTCCGGAGGTTCGCCACCAGCTGCTCGATCGTGGCGCCCGTTCCGTACGCGTAGCGGTCGAAGCTCGCCGAGCCGAACGTCGGATCCCCACCCCCGCGCAGGTACAGCGTGCCGTGGAAGATGCCGTGGCTGTCGAGTCGGCCGACTCCGTAGAGCTGCGTCTGCAACCGGGCGTGGGCCCCCATCCGCAGCAGTGCCGTCGAGGTGGTGTAGATCTTCTCCACCGAGGCGGGCAAGCGCGGGGTGTTCGGCGCGAGGCTGTACAGCGTGCGCCCGATGGTGAGGTCGCGGACGAGCACGCCGTTCGAGCCTCCGGACCGGGCGGAGAGACCGGCCAGGGTGGTGGCGAGCGTGTGCTGGGCGGAGCCGGCGGCTCGGGCGATGCCGGGGCCGCCCAGCCCGAGCGCGAGCAGGCAGGCCGGCACCAGGCGTCCGAGGCGGGCGAGGCGGGCGCGCATCCGCAGCATCTAACCGCTCAAACCGGCGAAAGGTGCGGTGCGAACTGCCGGAACCGCGAGGACGGCGACCTAGAATCACCGACCGGATGGGCAAAGTCGTCAAGCTCGACCGGATCGGGAGTGGCGCGCCGGTGCGGGATCCGGCGGGGCGCCGGACGCCCGGGCCCGGCCGCCGGCCCAGGCGCTCGAAGACGGCGCTCGTGCTGGGCGGCGGAGGCTTCACCGGGGGGGTGTACGAGATCGGGGCGCTCCGCGCGATCGATCTCCTGTCGGTCAACCGCACCGTGAACCAGTTCGACATCTATGTCGGTACGAGCACCGGCGCGTTCGTCGCCGCCGCGCTGGCCAACGGGGTGACGCCGGAGGAGATGATGCGGGTCATCGTCCAGCAGGTCCCGACGCCGTTTCCGGACGCTCGGATCAGCGCCCTGCTTCAGCCGAACTACCGCGAGTTCCTCACCAAGGGGATGATGCTGCCGCTCCGGCTGGGGCGGGCGGTGCGGACCCTGGTCCGCGACCTCGGTCAGGTGTCGGCGGTGGACATAGCGCTCGTCCTGGCCGAGGCGCTGCCATCAGGCCTGTACTCGGGTGGCGGGATCGAGCGCTACGTGCGCACGGTCCTGTCCGATCCCGTGCGCACGAACGACTTCCGCATGCTCCCTGGAGAGCTGTACCTGCCGGCCACCGATCTGGACACCTGCGAGCGGATCGTGCTCGGCGCCGAGGGGTGGGACGACGTGCCGATCTCACAGGCGGTGGCCGCCTCCGGTGCCCTGCCGATGCTGTACAAGCCGGTCAGGGTGAAGGGCCGGGAGCTGATCGACGGCGGAATCCTGTCGACGACGAACGTGGACCTGGCGGTTGAGGCGGGGGCGAAGTTCATCGTCGTGCTCAACCCGCTCGTGCCCTACGTCAACGACTTCCAGCGTCGTATCCCAACCGTCACCGGCTCGCGTGCCCGGCGGGTGTCCGACATGGGATTTCCCCAGATCGGCTACCAGACGTTCAAGCTGCTCGCCCACCAGCGTCTGCACGAAGTCGCGCATCATTGGGAGGAGCGCTATCCCGGGGTGGACATCATCCTCGTCGAGCCCGAGGCCAACGATGAGCTGATGTTCCAGACCAGCGTCATGAACTACAGCGCGCGGGTCGACATTGCGCGCCACGGCTTCCAGTCTGTGACGCTGAAGCTGGCCCACGACTACGGGCACTTCAAGCGCATCTGCGCTCGCCACGGAATCGAGATCTCGGCCACCCGGGTGCGCAAGGTAGTCCGGCATTTCGAGGCCGAGCGGGAGAAGACCCGCGCGTGGCGGAAGATCCTGGAGCAGACGACCTCGACGCTGCTCCGCCAGTCGGCACAGCAGCGGTAGCGTTTTCGTCGGATTTCGGCGGGCGGCGCCGCCGATGAGGGTCAGGCGGTCGCGGCGGCGGAGCCGTCGAGCAGCGACACGGAGTCCGGAGACTCCCGCATGCTGGAAAGGAAGAGGGTCTTGTCGATCCGCCCGTTGAAGATCGGGACGCCCAGCTCAACGCACTTGACGATGACGTCTCTGCGGTCCAGCCCGGACTCGCGCGCGAGCTCAGTGGGCGTGAGGTGGTTGGCCATCGGTGCTGCTCCTCCTTTGCCGTTGGCTACATGCCGCCAGTATTGCGTCCCCGTCGGACGATCACAACGACTTCTTAACCTTTCTTTCGGATCCGAGGGAGGCGACCGCGCGTAACGGGTAGCACTGAGATCCGGTCCTGGCGTCCGGCATCAAGACATGGCAGTCGCAGAGCGCGTCGCACCCCTTCACCGGCCACGGTCCGACCACGAGTTGGTCGCGGCGCTGCGCGCCGGTAGCGAGCCCGCGTTCGCGGAGCTGTACGAGCGTCATGTGGATCCGGTGCGCCGCTTCGTCGGCGGATTCGTCTCCGACCACGGCCGGGCCGAGGACGTCACCCAGGAGGTGTTCCTGAGCGCCCTGCGTCGTCTGCGGGCCACCCAGGACCCGATCGCGTTCCGACCGTGGCTGTTCGAGATCGCCCGGAATGCCTGCATCGACGAGTTCCGTCGGACCCGCCGCCGGCAGGAGGTGACGCTCCCCGAGGATGAGGCGGCGCCGCTCGATCGGTCCCCGGCGCGCGCCGACCCCGCGGCCGCCTTCGAGGTCAAGCAGCGCCTGACCGATCTGCGTGGCGCATTCGGCGGCCTGTCCGACCAGCACCATCGGCTGATCGTCCTGCGCGAGCTCGAGGGGCTGAGCTACGAGCAGATCGGCGAGCGGCTCGACATGAGCCAGGCCAGCGTGGAGAGCTCGCTGTTCCGGGCGCGGCGAAGGCTCGGCGAGGAGTACGCCGAGCTGATGAGCGGTCGGCGCTGTGCGGCGGTCCAGGCGGCCGTGACGCTCGAGGAGGCCGAGGTGCGCCGGCTCGGAGTCCGCCAGCGCCGCCAGCTCGCGCGGCACCTCGCCCACTGCCAGATCTGCCGGCGGAGCGCGCACGCCGCCGGGCTCGACGATGCGTGGCTGCGGCCGCGCCGGATCGGCGAGCGGATCGCGGCGCTGCTGCCGCTGCCGTGGCTGCGGCCGGGGTGGAGCGCCAGTGTGGCCGAGGTGTCCGGCCCGGCGACGCCGTGGCACGCGGCGGCGAGTGCCGCCGGCGCCGCGGTCGCCGCGGCCGTGGCGATCGGCGTCGGCGGCGGGCTGCCGGCGACCCATTCGCGGCCCGCACACCGGGTCCCGGTTCGCTCAGCGGTGACCCATCCTGGCCACCGCGGTCAGGTCACGAACCGCACGGTTTCGCCCTCGCCGGAGCGCAAGGCCGGTGCAGCGGCTGGCTCCAGGCAGCATCCACCGGTGGCCGGAGCGGCCCGAAGGGCTGCGGGTGCTCGGGTGGCTCGGGGGCGCCGGACAACCGCCGGGGCGCCGCCTCCGCCTCCGCCGGGAAGCACGCCCTCGGCCACGCAAGGCGTCTCCCGCGGTGGGTCTCCGGGCCGGGCCGCCGCCCCCGGCGGGTCGGGTGCCCTGGGCGGGTCGGGTGCGCTGGGCGGGTCGGGTGCGCTGGGCGGGTCGGGTGCCCTGGGGGGGTCGGGTGCCCTGGGGGGGTCGGGTGCCCTGGGCGGGTCGGGTGCCCTGGGCGGGTCGGGCGCCGCCAGCGCCCCCACCGTCGCGCCGGCGCTCATCAACCGCGGGTCCGCGGCGGTCGCCGCGGCGGGCGGGTCGGCCACGCGGCCCGCGGCGGCGGCGGTGAGCCCGGGCGCAGCCGTCACCACGCCGGTCCAACGCGCGCTGGGTCCGGCGACGATCCACCACGCGGTGGACCTCCAGACGCCTGTGCCACACTGAACCTCATCGGGGCGTGGCGCAGCCTGGTAGCGCGCACCGTTCGGGTCGGTGAGGTCCCCGGTTCAAATCCGGGCGCCCCGACTCAAAAAACCCCGCAAATGCGGGGTTTTTTGTTGGCCCGAGCCGGGGGCGGCGCCGGAACTGGGTAGTCCCGTGTGTCCCATCTCGACGCGGAGGTGCTGTCCGCGCTCGGTCGGCTGCACCCCGCCGGTCATCTCGCGGGCGGGAGCGCCACGTCTGCCCTCACCGAACCGGCTGCCGCGCCGATCGCGCGGCATACGCTGGCGGGTCTGCTCGCCGGTGCATGGGGCGCGCGAGCGTCTCCGTCTGGTCGATGCGCTCTACGTCGAACTCAGCCGTTCGTGGGGTCCGGTGCTGCTGACGACGGACGGCCGGCTCGCCCAGGAGTCCCCGTCGCCAAGCTCGTCAGCCGGCCGGGCTGACACACCCTGACGCGCTACCGGTCGCCGTCCAGCCAGGCCGCGATCCGCACCGCCGCCTGCTCCTGCGCGGCGTAGGCGGCGCGCAGCGCGACGATCGCCTCCGGGCCACCCCCGGTCGGCAGTGGCGCGGAGACGAGCAGCCGGCGCGCCGCGGTCCCCAGCGGCTCGCCGCCCACCCGGTCGGCGAGCGCCCCCAGCGCATCGGCCCGCACCCGGGCGCCGTCGACGAACGAGGCGAGCGTGGTCGCCGCGCTCAGGGGCTCGCGACCGAACACCCGGGCGTGGAGGACGGCCGGGTTGACCGCGTGCGGCCGGACCAGGGCCCGCCGCTCCTCCGGCGAGTGCCCGGCGGCGGCCGCCAGGTGGTCGATCGCCCGCGTGATGCCCTGGGCGTCGACCGGGAGCGAGTCGGCCAGCGTGGCCGGCAGGGTGCGGAGCAGCTGCTCGTGCTCGAGCGCCGCGTCACGGAGCAGCGACTCGACCCGGGCCCGGTGGGCGAGCGGCTCAGCGCTCGACCGCGTCGGGCGGCCCGCCGTCAATCAGCACCATGCGCAGCTGCTCGGCCCCGTCCCGTGGCTCGCTGCCGAGATCGTCGACCAACATCGACAGGAACGCCGGCGAGCCGCTGCGGCCGCCCGGCTGGAGCTCGGCCAGGGACCCGGGCTCGAATGGGCCGACCTCCACCTCGAGGCGGCGGTCCGCCGGCCGCAGCCGCGAGATCATCTGCGAGCCGCGCGAGTGATCGCGGGCGTGTGCGGCGACGCTGTCGGTGACCAGGTACACGTCGGAGTACCGGTCGATCGAGAACGCCGACTCGGCCACGAGTGCTCTCGCCACCCGCCCCAGGATGCCGGCCAGGAGCCCGGCCGGATCGACGCTCAGCATGATCTCGCCCGGCTCCGGCAGCTCGCCGTCGATCGTGGTCGCCTCGGCCGACGGCGAACCGCTCGCTTCGCCGGTCCGCGCCCGTGGCTCGCCGCGGACCTCCGGCGGCTCGGTCCGGGAGCGAGCGAACACCATCTCCACCTCGGTGCCCTCGTCGGGCCGCGAACGCAGCTCGGAGCGCGCCACGAGCGCCTGGATCACCGCCAGCCCGACCCCGAGGCCATCGCTGGGCGGAGCGTCGGCGCGCAGTCCGGTGCCGCGATCGGCCACCACGACCGAAACGCTCTCTCCGAGGTCACACAGCGACACCGTCAACGGCCCCGGCGGGCGGTCACGATAGGCGTGCACGACGACGTTGTTGCACGCTTCGCTGACCGCGGTCTTCAGGTCGGCGAGCAGCTCCGGACCGAACAGGAGCTCTTCGTTGGCGCCGGAGAGCATCGCGCGGACGAGTGCGACTGACTCAGGACGACTCTCGAGTGAGAGCCGCACGTTCGCGACGGGCACAGCCTCCACGTCATCGCGACCTTCCCGTACGGGAAGGTCGCCAAACCGGAGTTTCAGTCCTCGAACTGGAAGCGGTCGAGGGTGCCGGAGAGCTCGAACACCCGCTGCACCTGTCGCGGACCCTGCCGCAGCCACAGCTCCTGGTCGGAGGCCTCCGCCTGCTGGCGGGCGAGCAGCAGTGCCCGCAGGCCGGTGCTGTCCATGAACGTGACGTCACTCAGGTCGATGAGCAGCGACCGCTCGACCGTCTCGGTCGCCTGCTCGAGCAGCGGCGCGGAGGCGATGTCGAGCTCGCCGGAGAGGGACAGCACGCGGCGCTCGGGCGTCTCGTCGTGGGCGATCTGGAGCCGCATGGGCAGCGCGTCAGGGGACAAATCCGACATGGATTCGAGGCTATCACGGGCCTCTGCGCCAGAAGCCGCCGACCGCCTGCCATGCTGGCGGGCATGGCGGCGTTCCAGCTGCCGGGGTCCGACGTCGTCGGGATTCGTGCGGCGAACCCCGGGCCGTTCACCCTGTCGGGTACCAACTCCTGGATCCTCGGACGGAACCCCGCCTGGTTGATCGACCCCGGACCGGCGCTGGCCGACCACGTCGAGGCGCTGCGGCTGGAGCTCGAGGCGCGCGGCGGCCTGGGCGGGATCCTGCTCACCCACGATCACGCCGATCACGCCGACGCCGTCGCCGCGGTGCGCCTGCTGTTCCCGGCGGCGACGCTGGCCGCCGGTCGAGGCGCGGTGGATCGGGTGCTCGATGACGGAGAGACGATCGCCGGGCTGTCGGTTGTCCCGACCCCGGGTCACGCGCCCGACCACCTGGCCTACATCTCCGGCGGCATCGCGTTCACGGGCGATGCCGTGCTCGGTGAGGGCAGCGTGTTCGTCAGTCCGGACCGCGGCGCGCTCGCCGGCTACCTGCACGGCCTGGCCGCGCTTCAGGCGCTCCCGCTCGACGTGATCGCTCCCGGCCATGGGCCGCCGGTTCTCGATCCGGCGGCCAAGCTGCAGGAATACGTCGCGCACCGGCTCGATCGCGAGCGGCGGCTGATCGCGGCACTCGACGGCGGACTGCGCACGACCGACGAGCTGCTCGACACGGTGTGGGACGACGCGCCGGCGGCGCTGCGCCCGGCGGCCGCGGTGACGCTGGCGGCGCACCTCGACAAGCTGGCCGAGGAGGGGAGGCTGCCCGCCGGCGTCGAGCGTCCGCGGGGGCCGCTCTCCTAGCTGCCGGTGGGGACCGCGAGCGCGCCCATCGTCGCGCTGCCGGAGCCCGACGGGCCGCTCGAGTTCGCGCCCGCGCCGGCATCGGTCGTCTCGCCTCCTGTGCCAGGGCCGGTGCCCGTGGCCGCCGTCGGACCCGCCGAGCCCGAGCCTCCCGGCCCGCTGCCCGCGGCGGATGATCCGCCGGCGCTCCCGAACCCGGATGCCGGCCCGGTCATCAGGCCGCCAGCCGCGGACTGTCCCGTCGCGGCGCCAGTGCCGGCCCCAGAGGCAGAGCCCGCCGTGGGGCTCCCCGCGGTACCGCCTGCGGAGGCGTCGTTGGCCGCGCCGGCTGGTCCGGGGCCCATGCTCGGGTCGAGCGCCGCCCGGCTGATCGGCGTGTCGGACGCGGAGCTCGCTCCCGCTGCGGTGCCGGCTCCACCGCCGGAGCCACCGCTTGCCGCCCTCGAGCTCGTCCCCGCCAAGCCGCCCGACCCGCCGCTGCCGCCGGCCGCCGTGGCGGACGAATGGCTCGAGACAGGCTGCGCGGCCACGCGCGTGGTACTGGTGGCGACGCTCGCCGCCACCGCCTGGACCGCGGCGACCGGGACGGCCGCACCGGCGGACGCGGGTGCGGTTGGCTGGGGCGGCGCGCTCGCCTGGTGGGCGGGGGGAGCGGCCGAAGCCAGGGTGTGCTGGATCTCGGCCGCACCCCCGGCCGTCACTGCAGCCGCCGCCAGCAGCGTGACGACGTGGCCGACCCCCCCGGTCAGCAGCCCGCCCCCGGCGAACAGCCCGGAGCCGGCGGCGGCGCCACCGCCCGCCGCCGCCCCACCTCCACCGGCGCCGAGCAGCTTGGCCACCACCCCGATCGGACCCAGCGCGGGGGCGAGGGCGGCCAGGTCGCGGCTGACGCCGCGGACCTCCCGGCGGAAGTGCCGGCAGCCGGGGCAGTCACGCAGGTGGCGCCGGGCGAGCGCCACGGGACGGCGGCGGCCGTCGTGGGCGAGGATCAGCTCCTCACGGATCGTCGCGCAGGCCGTCTCCCGCGCCTCGATCGACTGCGTCAGCCCGACGCGGGCGCGCACGAGCACCGACTTGACGGCGGGCACCGAGATGGCGAGCGTTCCGGAGAGCTCCTCGTAGCTCATACCGGCGAGCTCGCGCAGGAGCAGCGCGGATCGCTGTTGCTCGGGCAGACGGCGCAGATCGGTGATCAGGCGGCGCAGCGACTCCCGCGCCTCAACCTGTGCCACCGGGTCCCGGGGTGCGACCAGGCAGCAGGCGAGCAGCTCGGGTGCCGGCGGCGCGGGCCGGCGCAGCTGGTCGACGCACCGGTTGTGCGCGATCCGGTACAGCCAGGCGCGCAGCGCCAGGTCGCGGTCGCTCGTCCGCAGGCCGGCGTAGGCCCGGACGAACACCTCCTGGAGGACGTCCTCGGCGTCCTGACGGGTGGCGAGCATCTGCCGCGCGTAGGCCAGCAGCCGAGCGCTGTAGCGGTCGTGGATGACCCGGAACGCCTCCTCGTCGCCCCCGCGGAACAGCGCCACCAGCTGCGCGTCGGAGCGCAGGCGCAGCAGCGGGGGGCCGACCCGGATCCTGCCTCGGGTGAGCCCTGCCGGTACGTGAAGTGCGGAGGCTTCCACTCGGCTCCCTGTTCATGGAGCTTAACGCGCGGGGGGGCGGGAAGGTGCGGAGTTGGACCGACGTCCCACGCCCTACGCTCTGAGAACGTGGATCCGGCTTCCGGCATCGCCATCCCGGTCGCGTTCGGCGCCGGGCTCATCTCGTTTCTCTCGCCGTGCGTGCTGCCGCTCGTGCCGGGCTACATCTCGGCGATCGCCGGCGTCGGGCCGGGCGAGATCCGGCCCCGGCGGGTGCTCGGTCCGAGCCTGCTGTTCGTCGCCAGCTTCTCGGCCATCTTCATCGCGCTCGGGCTGCTCGGCCAGCAGGCGCTCCACGACACGCTGACCGGTCCCACGGCCCAGAAGGTGGCCGGAATCCTGATCGTGGTGATGGGTGTGCTGTTCGTGCTCGCGCCGTTCGTCCCGCGGCTGGCCGGCGAATGGCACGTCGGGTCGCTGATGGCGCGGGCGGGGCGGGGCGGGCCGATCCTCACCGGCGCCGCGTTCGCCCTCGCGTGGACCCCCTGCACCGGCCCCACCCTCGGCGCGATCGTCACCGCGGCCGGCACGTCGGGCTCGGCGCTGCACGGCGCCTTTCTGCTCGCCGTCTACTGCCTCGGGCTCGGGGTGCCGTTCCTGCTCACCGGGCTGGCGTTCGGCACCGTCACCTCGTGGCTGGCCGTGATCAAGCGCCACTATGGCCTGCTCATCGGGCTCGGCGGGGTCGTGCTCATCGGGATGGGGGTGCTCATCTTCACCGGTGAGTTCACCCGGCTCAACGTCACTGTGAACGACTGGCTGCAGAGCCTCGGGCTGCCGAACCTCGACTCCGACACGTGAGCATCCGGTGCCCCGCGCCGAGCGCCAGCACGAGGCCGGCGCCGAGCAGCACCTTGCCGAGCACGCCCGCCACCGCGCCCCATGCGCTGCCGGCCACCAGCCCGACCAGCACGAACAGGACCGCCCACAGCGCGCAGCCGGCGACGGTCAGCCCGACGAACCGGCCGAGCGGGATCCGCTGGGCGCCCGCCGGCAGCGAGACGAACGTCCGGGCCAGCGGCATCAGCCGGGCGGTGAACACGCCGCGGCTGCCGTGCTCGGCCAGCGAGCCGCCCCACCGTTCGAGCACCGTCCCAGCGCCCGGCACGTGCGCCATCAGCCCGGTGGCGCCGAGGCCATAGGCGAGCAGCGAGCCGACGAGGTTGCCGGCGGTGGCGGCGAGCACGGCCATACCCAGGCCCATCCACCCCTGGCTGACGGCGAACCCGGCGAACCCCAGCGTCACCTCGCTCGGCACCGGGATGCAGGCGCTCTCGGGCACCATGAGCAGGAAGACCCCCAGCGGGCCGAGGTGCTCGATGAGCGAGGTCACAGCCGTCCCCGCGGCCGGAGCGGCGGCGGGCCGCCGCGGAGCCGGGGGGCGCGGGCGGCGATAGCCGAGCGCGGCCTGCACGCTCGACGGCCGCCATCCGCGTCCGCCTCGAGGGGTCGGCACGCCCTCGCGGTTCAGCCGATCGGCGATCGCCTGGAGGGTGAGACCGGCGCGACGGAGCGCCTCGATCCGTCGGGCGAGCTCCGGGTCGGCGTGCCGGACCCCCGGCCGTCCGGGGGATCGGGCCGGCGCCCACGATGCGATCTCCCGGAGCAGGGCGACGGTCGCCGCGCCGGGCGGGGCGGCGGTGTCGAGTGGGGGTGCGAGCGAGATGAGCCGGGCCCCGGCCGCCTCGAGCCAGTCGAGGAGTCCCACGAGCGCGCCGAGCGATCCCGCGGCGTCGCGCAGCCGGGCCACCACGAGGTCCTCGCGCGTTCCTGCCGCGATCTGCTCCAGCTGCGTCCGAACGTCCACACCATCGACCATACGCAAATCATTTGCGTATGAAACCGATGGTGTCAGTCAGCTGACTCGTAGCCGGGATCCCCCGGCAGGAGGATCCGGGCCGTCTCGCCCGAGGTGTCGACCCGCGGCTGCACCGGCTCGACCCGGCGACCGGCCGCGTGGGCGAGCAGCGCATCGGCGGTGGCGAAGGCGGCGAGCTGCTCCAGGTGCTTGATCGTCGGGAACACGAGCAGCAGCTCTCCGGCGCGGTGCGCGTCGAGCGCGGCCGCCGGGGTGCTCCAGCAGAAGTCGACGATCTCCGCGCCGTCGATCCGCGGCTCGGCCTCCGGCGGCGCGGGGACGAGGAAGAACCAGGTGTCGAAGCGGATCTTCACCTGGGCCGGGGTGATCCAGCGGGAGAAGGGAACGAGGGCCGCCGGGTCGCCGAGCTCTATGCCCGCCTCCTCGTGCACCTCCCGGATCGCCGCCGCCCGGAGCGCCGCCTGCCCGTCGCCCTCGTGCCGGTCGACCGCCCCCCCGGGGAACACCCAGGCGCCACCCATGAACCGGGCGGCCGGATTGCGCTGGACGAGCAGGAGCTCGAGCGTCCGCTCGCCTCCACGCAGCAGGATCACGGTGGCGGCGACCCGAGGCACGGTCTCCGGCCCGGGATTCAGCTCCTCGCCTGGGCCGGGACGGTCGATCGCCATGGGTTCGACCCTACCCGAGTACCCTCGACGCCGCGATGCGGTGGATGTGCGAGTCGTGCGGGTTCATCTACGACCCGGAGGACGGGGATCCCGACGGGGGAATCCCGCCCGGCACCGCGTTCGAGGACATCCCGGACACCTGGTTCTGTCCGGTGTGCGGCGCGCGCAAGCGCGACTTCACGCCCTACGAGGACTGAGCTCCGGCAGCCAGCGCCGACGCCGGCTCCGTCACCTCGGCGATCGCCGCGGCGGTGATGTCGACCAGCCGGTCGAGGTCGGCCACCGTGATGGCCAGCGGCGGCATCAGCACGATCACGTCGCCGAGCGGCCGGATGATCGCCCCCCGCCGGCGGGCCGCGAGCGTCACCCGGTGCCCGGCGCGCTCGGGCAGCGGCCGCCCCGCCAGCTCGATCCCGACCATGAAGCCCCGGCGGCGGATCTCGGCCACGCCGGGCAGCGGCGCCACGCGCTCGTCGAGCAGCGGCACCCAGGCGCTCGATCTTCGGACCCAGCGCCTCGAGCGTCCGCTCGGACTCGAACACCTCCAGGCAGGCGATCGCCGCCGCGCAGGCCAGCGGATTGCCGGTGAACGTGTGGCCGTGGAAGAAGGTGCGGAACTCCTCGAAGCGTGCCGAGGAAGCCGTCGTGGATCCGCTCGGTGGTGAGCGTGGCGGCGAGCGGCAGGTAACCGCCGGTCAGCCCCTTGCCGAGGCACATCAGGTCCGGCGCCACCCCCTCGTGCTCGCAGGCGAACATCCGCCCGGTCCGCCCGAACCCGGTCGCCACCTCGTCGCAGATGAGCAGGACGCCGTACCGGTCGCAGAGCTCGCGCACCGCCCGCAGGTAGCCCTCGGGCGCCAGGAGCATCCCGGCCGCCCCCTGCACGAGCGGCTCCATGATCACCGCCGCGATCCTCGTCCCCGCGTGCCGCGGAGCACCGCCTCGAGCGCATCGGCGTCGCCCGGCGGGACGCGGCCAGTGCGTCGAACAGCAGCGGCCGGTAGAGCGAGTGGAACAGCTCGATGCCGCCCACCGACACCGACCCGATGGTGTCGCCGTGGTAGGCGTTCTCCAGGCAGACGAATTCCGTGCGCGACGGCTCGCCCCGCTGCGCCCACCACTGGAAGGCCATCTTCAGCGCGATCTCCACCGCGGTCGAGCCGCTGTCGGAGTAGAAGACCCGGGTCAGGCCGCCGCGGCGCGATCGCGGTCAGCCGCTCCGCCAGCTCGATGGCGCCGGGGTGAGAGAGCCCGAGCATCGTCGTGTGCGCCACCCGCTCGAGCTGGGCCCGGAGCGCGGCGTCGATCGCGGGATGGCGGTGGCCGTGGACGTTGCACCACAGCGACGAGACCCCGTCGATGTACGCGTTGCCGTCGGTGTCGTAGAGCGTGGTGCCCTGCGCCCGCTCGATCACCAGCGGCTCGTCGGGATGCTCGATCCAGCCCTGCTGCTGGGTGAACGGATGCCACAGGTGACGCCGGTCGGCGTCGATCAGCGCGGGGGTCCGGCCCATGAGCCGGACGCTAGCGACCTCTGACAGCCTACGGCCGTGCCCTCGCCCCGTACCCCGCCGCCGCGCGGTCAGACCCGGGCCGAGGCCCGCACGCGCGCTCGCCGCCGGATCGCCGCGGCCGGGCTGTTGCTCGCCGGCGCCGCAGTGGTGCTGATCCTGGTCCTGATCGGGCCGGGCGGCGCGCCGGCCCCCGCCGGGCGCCCAGGTGTGCTGGAGTCGATCTTCCAGGACGACGATCATCTGATCTACGCGTCGACGCCGGTGGTGAGCGCGACGCTCGACGAGCTGCGCACCCTCGGCGTCGACCGGGTGCGGATCACCGTCCTGTGGTCGGCGATCGCCCCGCAGCCGGCGGCGAACGTCCCGCCGGCACACTTCGCCGCCCGAGATCCCGCCGCCTATCCCCCGGCGGCCTGGTACCCGTACGACCGGCTGGTCGAGCTCGCCCGGCAGCGGGGGATCGGGGTCGGCGTTCAACGTCACCGCGCCGGGACCGCTGTGGGCGATGGCGAGCGGGGCCCCGAGCGCCAGGATCGCCACCCACTTCCGGCCCGACGCCGCCGCCTTCGGCGACTTCGTCGCCGCGCTCGGGCGTCGCTACGACGGCGACTACACCGTCCGGGCCGCCGGGATCACCGCCACCCTGCCGCGGATCGGCTTCTGGACGATCTGGAACGAGCCCAACCAGCCGGGCTGGCTGTACCCCCAGTGGCGGGCGGTGGCCGGACGGCGAGTGATGGACTCGCCCCGCCTCTACCGCCTGTACGTCGGGGCGGCGTACGCGGCGCTGGCCGCCACCGGTCACACGCCCGCCCGCGACACGATCCTGATCGGCGAGCTCGCCCCGCTCGGCAGCGAGAGCACGAGCGCTGACTCGGCGATCCCGCCGCTGTCCTTCCTGCGGGCGCTGTACTGCCTGGACGCTGCCTACCGGCCGCTGCGCGGAGCCGCCGCGGCGCTCGCCCACTGCCCGGCCGGGAGCGGGTTCGTCGCCGCCAACCCCGCGCTGTTCGACGCCACCGGCTTCGCCCACCACCCGTACTCGTTCTTCCGGCCGCCGCAGGCGTCGCTGAGCGACCCCAACTTCGCCCCCCTGTCGGACCTCGGTCGTCTGGAGGAGGCGCTCGACCGGGTGTTCGCCGCCTACGGCGTCCACCGATCGCTGCCGCTCTATCTCACCGAGTACGGATACGAGACCGACCCCCCGAACCCGTTTCGCGGCGTCCCGCTCGCCGCGCAGGCGGCGTACATCGACATCGCCCAGCACCTGGCGGCCGAGGATCCTCGCGTCCGGGGGATGGCGCAGTTCCTCCTGTTCGACGCCCCGCCGGATCCCGCCTATCCGCCCGGTAGCCAGGGCTACTGGTCGACGTTCCAGACCGGGCTGCGGTTCGCCGACGGCCGCCCGAAGCCGTCGCTCGCCGCCTACGCGCTCCCGATCGACGTGACGGGCACGCGGGGAGCGTTCGAGGTGTGGGGCATGCTCCGCCCGGCGCCGAACGGAACTCGCCAGTCGGCGCAGGTGCAGTGGGCGCGGGCCGCCGCCGGACCGTTCCGCACCGTGGACACCGTGACGAGCACCGATCCGAGTGGCCTGCTCGAGTTCGCCATCCACCCGCCGCCTGGTGCGGGCGAGGTGCGGCTGCGCTGGCAGGCGGCGAGCGGGCGGGTGTGGCTCAGCCGGCCGGTCGCCGTGGGCGCCGCTCGCTGAGCTCCCTCCGCAGGCCGCCGGCGCGCCAGGACGCCTCGGAGAACAGCTGGCGCCAGGCGGCCGGCGCCGGGTCACGTCCCAGCCACCGCCGCGTGGTCCCCGCCACGGCAGCGAGCGCTCCCAGGAGGCTCAGGATGCCGAGAGCGAGCAGCGGCAGCGGAATGCCGGCACCGGTCGCCGCGGTCACCACCGGCAGGTGCAGGCGGAGGCTCGGGGCCACGCCCCTCCCGGGCGTCGGCGCCGCCGCCGTGCCCCCCAGTGCGCAGGCCCCCGACGCGCGCTGGGTCAGCGCGGTGTCGATCGCCTGCGTGAAGTCGCCGAAGTACTGCTGACCGTAGGTATCGACCGAGTGCAGGGCGGCGGCCAGTTCACCCACGCTGAAGGTGCACGGCGGGATCGACCCCCGGGCGTCGTACACGTTGCGGATCCGGGCCAGGGAGTCGGCCGCGCCGGCGGCGGAGGGCAGCGCCAGCACGGCCAGGGCGAGGAGGGTGGCACGCCGCAGCGGCTTCACGCCAACCAGTCTGCCAGCGGCAGCCGGGCGCCCGCTGCGGCGAGGAGGGCCGGCTCGGGCCCCCGCAACGCGGGAAGCCCGTGCACGGCCAGGCCGCAGGCGCGAGCGATCGTCTCCCGGTTGGAGCGCTCGAGCATCCCGGGCGTGGCCGGCCACGGCGTCAGCACCACCCCGCGGACCTCGAGCCCGGCGCTCCGCGCCGCATCCACCGTGAGCCGGGTGTGGTTGAGCGTCCCGAGTCCGGGACGGGCGGCGATGACGAGCGGCAGGCCGAGCGCGGCGGCGAGATCCCGCACGTCGTGCTCATCGGAGAGCGGGACGAGCAGACCGCCCACGCCCTCGACGATCGCCGTTCGCTCGCCGGCGCGGCGGGCGATCTCCGCCGCCAGCGCATCGAGCGCGATGCTCCGCCCGGCGAGCTCGGCGGCCAGGTGGGGGGAGACCGGCGGGTCGAACCGCTCGATCGCCACCACCTCTCGCGGCACGCCGGCCGCCCGCGCCAGCAGCTCGTCGTCCGCGGGCCACAGCGGATCGGGCGGATCGGCCAGGCCGGTGATCACCGGCTTCAGCGGACAGCACACCTCTCCGGCCGCGCGCCGGGCGGCGAGGATCGCTGCGCTCAGCACCGACTTGCCGACGCCCGTGTCGGTGCCGGTGACGAACAGCCCGCGCATCAACCGGCGCGGGCGAGCGCCGGACCGGCGACCGCCGCGGCGAGGGTTGCCGCGGCGGCTCGGAGGTCCGCCGGGGCGTGCGTGGCCATCACCGCGAGGCGGAGCCGGGCGGTGCCGGACGGCACCGTCGGCGGCCGGATCGCCTGGGCGAACACCCCGCCGTCCAGCGCCCGCTGGCAGGCGGCGAGCGCGGCGTCGGCCTCACCGAGGACGAGGGGGACGATCTGCGTCGTCGAGTCCGCCACGCCCACCCCGTGCGCCGCGAGCGCCTCGCGCAGCACGCCGGCGTTGCCCAGCAGCCGGGCGGGCAGGGACGGGTCGGCTTCGAGCACGTCGAGGGCGGCGAGCGCCGCGGCGACGCTCGGCGGCGGCGGGGCGGTGGAGAAGACGAACGGGCGCGCGGTGTTCAGCAGGAGCTCGGCCACGTCCCGGTCGCAGGCGGCGTAGGCACCGTAGGCGCCGAGCGCCTTGCCGAGCGTGCCGACGATGACGTCGACCTCCCCCGAGACCCCGGCGGCCGCGCAGCCACCGCGGCCGCCGGGCCCGACCGCGCCGGTGCCGTGCGCCTCGTCGACCACGACGCGGGCGCCGTACCGGCGGCCCAGCTCGACGATCTCGGCCAGCGGCGCAACGTCGCCGTCCATCGAGAACACGCTGTCGGTGACGACCAGGCCGGCGCGGCGGCCGGCCTGGCGCAGCCCGTGCTCCAGGTGGTCCAGATCGCAGTGCCGGTAGACGAACGTCTCCGCTCGGGCCAGGCGGCAGCCGTCGATGATCGACGCGTGGTTGAGCGCATCGGACAGCACGACCTCGCCGGGCCCGGCCAGCGCCCCGATCACGCCGGTGTTCGCCAGGTAGCCGGCGCCGAACAGCAGCGCCGCCTGGCGGCCCTCGAACGCGGCGAGCCGCGCCTCCAGCGTCTCATGGATCGCCATCGTCCCGGACACCAGCCGCGCCGAGCCGGCCCCGGCGCCGAGCTCCACCGCGGCGCGGGCCGCGGCCTCGCGCACGGCCGGGTGCTCGGCCAGGCCGAGGTAGTTGTTCGAGCAGAGGAGCAGGACCCGGTGGCCGTCGAGCTCCACCCACGGCCCCTGGGGACCGGTGATCCGGCGCGTATGCCGGCGCAGCCCTCGCGCGGAGAGCGCCGCCAGCCGCGCCGGCGGCTCGTTCATCGCCCGGTGTTCGGCGCCCCGTCGGGCCGCTCGGGCACGTGCCGCTTGGGGGAGAAGCGAAGCTGGGACGACGGATCCCACAACCGGATCTCCAGCTCGTCGTCAGGTCCGGCCGGACCGCTCGCCACGGCCGCCCCGACCAGATCCGGCGTCTCGCCGGTCAGCCAGCCGCTGCGGTTGTCAGGCCGCGGGTTGACGCCGTTGTCCGGTTGGCGGGCGACGTTCAGCCCCAGGTCCTCGAACATCGCCCGGTCGGCCTCCGGCGTGTTGCCGAGCGTGGTCAGGAAGTTGCCCATCATCACCCCGTTCAGCCCCGCCCGGACCGCCGTGGCCTGGAGCTCCCCCAGGTTCTCCACCCGGCCGCCGCACAGGCGGAACAGGGCGTCGGGGAGGATGAGGCGGAAGATCGCGATCCACTTGACGACCTCCCACGGGTCCATCAGCTCGCGGTCGCCGAACTTCGTGCCCGGTCGCGGGTTCAGCAGGTTGATCGGCACGCTCGTCGGATCGATGTCGGCCAGCTGGAAGGCCATCTCGACCCGCTGCGCTCGACTCTCGCCGAGGTTGAGGATGCCGCCGACGCACGTCTCCAGGCCTGCGTCCCTGGCCGCGTCGATCGTCCGCCGCCGGCCCTCGTAGCGGACGGTGGTCGACACCTCCGGGTAGTAGGACTCGGCGGTCTCGACGTTGTGGTGCACCCGCTGGATGCCGGCCGCCTTGAGCTGGCGCGCCCGGTCGGCCGACATGTGGCCGATCGACACGCAGCGCTTGAGGTTCGTGTGCTCGGCGACGAGCCGGGCGCCGGCCAGCACCTTCTCGAAGTCGCGGCGGGAGAGTCCCTGGCCCTGGGTGACCATGCAGAACCGGTGCGCCCCGGCGGACTCCGCGGCGCGGGCGTGCTCGAGGATCTGGTCGGGCTCCATCATCGCGTGCAGCGGGGTGTCGGCCTCGGCGTACTTCGACTGGGCGCAGAAGCCGCAGTCCTCGGCGCACCCACCGGACTTCGCGTTGACCAGCGAGCACATGTCGGTGGCGTCGCCGAATCGCTCGGTACGGGCCTCCCAGGCTCGCGTGACGAGCGATTCGATCGCCTCCAGCTCCGTCAATTCTCCGAGGCGCAGGGCCTCCTGGCGGCTGATCAGCGGCGGCATGGCGCGGAACTGTAGGTCACTCGCCCGTCCACTGCGGTGAGCGCTTCTCGGCGAACGCCCGGACGCCCTCACGGAAGTCCTGGCTGCGAAAGCACGCGCGGCGCAGCGCGATCAGCTCCCCCTCCAGCCCCGGGTCGAGCGCCGCTCGCGCGTCGAGCACCTCGCGAATGATCCGCTTGTTGCCGGTCTGGGCCAGCGGGGCGTTGGCGGCGAGCTCGCGCGCGGTGTCGAGCCCGCTCGCCTCGAGTCCGTCGATCGCCGTGACCTCGTTCACCAGCCCCCAGCTGAGCGCGGTCGCCGCGTCGATCCGCCGCCCGAGCAGGAACAGCTCGCGGGTGCGCGCGGCGCCGACCACGTCGATGAACTTGCGGATGCCGGTGTGCGAGTAGACGAGCCCGAGCTTGGCCGGCGGCATGCCGAGCCTGATCCCGTCGGCCGCGATCCGCAGATCGCACGAGAGCGCCAGCTCCAGTCCCCCGCCGATCGCGTGGCCGTTGAGCACGGCGAGCGTCGGCACCGGATGGGCGTCGAGCGCGTCGATCGCCGCCGCGAACGGGTGGGCGATGAGCTTCTCGGCCTCGTCGGCGAACACCGACTCCGGCAGATCTCCGATGTCGTAGCCGGCCGAGAAGGTCTCGCCCTCGCCGGTGAGCACTGTGCAGCGGGTGTCCAGGCGGGGGAGCGTGCGGGCAATCGCGTCGAGGATCGCGTGGTCGAGCGCGCCGCGCTTGCCGGGGTTGGAGATCCGCAGGCGGGTGATGCCGGGCGCCGGCTCGTCGGCGAGCAGCCGGCCTGGGCTACTCGAGGACAACGAGTGCGTCGCCCTCGGAGACCGACTGTCCCTCCGCGCAGAGGATCTCCTTCACCGTCCCGGGATCCTCGGCTTCGACCGGCATCTCCATCTTCATCGACTCGAGGATCACGACGGTGTCCCCCTCCTCGATGGCGTCCCCCACCGCCACCTCGATCTTCCACACGGTGCCCGTGATGTGGGCCTCGACTTCAGCCATCTCGCTCTCCTCGTCGCAGGGTGCTCGCGCGGGAACTTTGGCACGAACGTCGCGGAAACCACGACGCTGGCGCCAATCCTCAGCCCCGCCGCGCCCCGAACCGGCGCCGCAGCCCGTCGGCCAGCAGCGCGGCGAGCGGGCGGCTGGTGCGCAGCTCCAGGCGCCGAGGCTCCCCCGGGGCCTTCTCGGCCCAGCCGTACCAGGCGTCCTCCCGCACCAGGTGGGTGAACGCGGGGTTGCCGGCGACGAGCAGGTCGAACACCCGGGCCAGGTGCGGCTCGGTTCGCTCCGCCGCCGACAACGGACCGAGCGGGTGGCCGTCGCCGCGCGGCACGATCCACTCGTTGTTCCGGTAGCTCCACTCCAGGTCGTCCATCAACAGCCAGCCGCCCGGCCGCAGGAGCTTCTCGACCAGCACGACGGCGAGCCCGTCGACGTTGAGGTTCTTCGCCCCGTCGAGGTAGACGAAGTCGTACACCGGCTCGACGTTGCCCGCGGTGTCCGAGCGCGCCCGGACCTGGTCGGTCAGCCACCAGTTGTACGTGCTGTGCTCGTGCACGATCTCCACCCGGTGCGCCAGCCCGGCGCGGGACAGGGTCTCGGCCGGCGCCGGAGCCGTGAACGCGGCGCCGGCGTGATCGACGGTGGTCAGCTCTCCGGCGCCGTTGGCCTCGAGCGCCGCGGCGATGTACGCCGCCGACACCCCGTGGGCGGTGCCGAGCTCGAGCACGCGTGACGGACGGGTGCGGCGGACATGGTCGTACACCCGCCGGCCGAGCGCCGGCGACATGAACGGGATGCCCTGCACCGCGCCGGCCACCGCCTCGAACTCCATCCCGGCAGTGTGTCGCCTTTCGGCCCGGTCGCCGTAGACTGCCGCCGTGATCCTCGCCGTCGACCAGGGCACGACCGGCACCACCTGCCTGGTGTTCGACCCCGACGGCGAGCCGATCGGCCGCGGCTACCGCGAGTTCCGCCAGTACTTCCCGCGCCCCGGCTGGGTGGAGCACGACGCCCGGGAGATCGCCGAGGTGACGCTGAGCGTCGCGCACGAGGCGCTCGAGGACGCCGGCGTGCGCGGGGGGGAGCTCCAGAGCGTCGGCATCACCGGCCAGCGGGAGACGGTGTTCACCTGGGATCCGCAGTCCGGCGAGCCGCTGCACCGGGCGATCGTGTGGCAGGACCGCCGCACCGCCGCCCGGTGCGCCGAGCTGCGCGAGGCCGGCCACGAGGCAGGCATCCGCCAGCGGACCGGGCTCGTACTCGACCCGTACTTCAGCGCCACGAAGATCGAGTGGCTGCTGGATCACGTCGACGGGCTCCGGCAGCGGGCCGCCGATGGCCGGGCGATGTTCGGCACGGTCGACGCCTGGCTCTCCTACCAGCTCACCGGCGAGGCGCTCACCGATCCCTCGAACGCCTCGCGCACGCTCCTGTACGACCTCGAGGCCGGCTCCTGGGACCCCGAGCTGCTCGAGCTGTTCGGCGGGATCCCGGAGCGTTCGCTGCCCCGGATCGTGCCGAGCAGCGGCGAGCTCGGCGCGGTGCGGGCGTTCGGTGACGACGCCCGGCCGGTGCTCGCCGGGATCGCCGGCGACCAGCAGGCGGCGCTGTTCGGGCAGGCATGCGTCGATCCGGGGCTCGGCAAGAACACCTACGGCACCGGATCCTTCGTGCTCCAGAACGCCGGTTACCGGCCGCCCGCGCCGGCCGCCGGGCTGCTCGGCACCGTGGCCTGGGGGATCGGCGGACGGCGCGTCTACGCGCTCGAGGCCTCGATCTTCATCACCGGCGCGGCCGTTCAGTGGCTGCGCGACGGTCTCGGCATCATCGAGGTGGCGGCCGAGACCGAGGCGCTCGCCGCCAGCCTGGCCGGCAACGACGGCGTCTACTTCGTGCCCGCGCTGACCGGCCTGGGCTCCCCCCACTGGGATCCGCAGGCCCGGGGGACGATCGTCGGGCTGACGCGGGGGAGCAGCCGGGCTCACCTGGCTCGCGCTGCGCTCGAGTCGATCGCGTACGCCACCGTCGACGCCGTGCAGGCGATGGAGGCGGCCGGCGGCCCCGCGCTGACCGAGCTGCGCGCCGACGGTGGCGCCACCGCCAACCGCTGGCTGATGCAGTTCCAGGCCGATGTCCTCGGGGTGCCGGTCCTGGTGCCGGAGATCCCGGAGACGACGGCACTCGGCGCCGCCTTGCTGGCCGGCGTCGGCACCGGCCACTGGACGATCGACGATGTGGCCCGCAACTGGCGGGAGCGCAGCCGGTACGAGCCGCGGCTGGAGGACCAGTCGCGGCGGGCGCTCCTGCACGACTGGCACCGGGCGCTCGAGCGCAGCCGGGGATGGGCGGCGGAGTGAGCGCCGACGTCCCCCTCAAGCCGCAGGTCTACACCGACACTCGACCGGCCGAGTTCTTCGATCGCTTCCACGCCCTGGTCCGCGACCACGAGCCCGAGACGAAGGCCTACGAGCCAGTGCGGATCGCGACGCTGCTGTTCTCCCTCATCTGCTTCCGCGCCCGCGGCTACGGGACCGAGCACGTGCCGAACGGTCCGGTGATCCTGGCGCCGAACCACGGCTCGTTCATGGATCACTTCTTCACCGGCATCTTCCTCCGCCGGCGGGTCCAGTTCATGGGTAAGTCGCAGATGTTCAAGGGCATCGGCGGCTGGGTGTTCAGCCACGGTGGGGTCTTCCCGGTCCGCCGGGGCAAGCACGACGAGGCGGCGTTCGCCACCGCGTTCGCCGTGCTCGACCGCGGCGGCCCGGTCGTCATGTACTGCGAGGGCGGGCGGACGCGCACCGGGCGGCTGGCCGACCGGGCGAAGCCCGGAATCGGGCGACTGGCACTGGAGTCCGGGGTGCCGGTGGTGCCGGTGGCGATCCTCGGCTCCCATCGCGTCCGCAACTGGAAGCGCCTGCAGTTCCCCCGGGTCACCGTCGTGTTCGGATCCCCGCTGCGCCTGGCGCCGATCCCCAATCCCGACCGGGATCAGCAGCAGGCGGCGGCCGACCTCATCTTCGACCGGATCCGGGCCCAGTTCCTGGCGCTTCAGCGGGCCGGTCACCGCGGGGCGGCGGCGGTGGCCCGGGAGGCGTGAGCTCGATCTGGAGCGGCGGCTGCGCGGCCGCCTCGTGATCGACCTGGAGCGTGGTGTGCTCGATCGCGAAGCGGTCGTACAGGAGCTCCTGGAGCTGACGGCGGACGGCGTGGCAGTCGGCGCCCGCGCCGACCGCGACGTGGGCCGAGAGGGCCGGGAACCCGGAAGTCACCTCCCACACGTGCAGGTCGTGGACCTCGACCACGCCGGGAGCGGCAGCCAGGGCGTGCCCGATCTCGTCCGGGCGCAGGCCGGCCGGCGCCGCCTCCATCATCACCCGGCCCGAGGCGCGGAGCACGGTGGTGGCGGCGGCGAGCATCAAGCCGGCGATGAGCAGCGAAGCCAGCGGGTCGGCGCGGCGGAACCCCGTGAGCAGGATGACGGCCGCCGCCAGCGCGGTGGCCAGGAAGCCGTACAGGTCGGTGAGGATGTGCCGGTAGGAGCCCTCGACGTTCAGGCTGCGGCCGGCCCGCCGGGGGCGGAGCACCCACACCGTCACCAGGTTGACTACCACGCCGGTCAGGGCGAGGACGAGGACCGGCCAGCCCAGGGTGTGCGGCGGGTTGACGAGGCGGACGATGGCGCCGTAGACGATGAGCAGGGCGAGCACGAGCAGCGTCAGCCCGTTCGCCTGAGCGCTGAGGATCTCTGCCCGGCCCAGGCCGTAGGTCATCGCTCCGCGGGCCGGCCGGTCCGCCAGCCGCGCCGCGGCGAGCGACACGGCCAGCGCCGCCGCATCGGTGAGCATGTGCGCGGCGTCGGACAGCAGGGCCAGCGAGCGCGCCAGGAGCCCGCCGACCACCTCGGCGGCCATGAAGGCCAGGATGAGCGCCAGGGCGATGGAGAGCGCGCGGCGGTCGGCCTCCCGGCCGCCGTGGCCGTGGTCGTGGTCGTGCGCCACCGGCCCGATCGTACGCCGCCCGGGCTCAGTTGAGCGAGGGGTCCGGCGGCATCCGCGCGACCAGCCGGTACCGGCCACCCTTGCGCGCCAGCACGTCGGACCAGAGCGCCTCGGGGTCGGCGCAGAACGCGTCATCGCGTCGCGCCGGCTCCCGGATCCAGTCGCCGCGCTCCAGCTCGCCCTCCAGCTGGCCTGGCCCCCACCCGCTGTGGCCGGCGAACGCGCGCGCCTGGCGCACCCCGGCGGCCAGCGCGTCGGCCGGAGCGCCGCTGAGCAGCACGCCGATGGTGTCGAACGCGACCAGGGCGGCGTCACCCGGATCCTCGAACTCGGCGAGCACGACGACCGTCGAGGGCTGGACCGGCCCGCCGACGAACACGAACCCGTTCGGTTCCAGGAGCTCATCGAGCTCGGGCACCGTCTCGCCGGCGGTGCTCTCCGAGCGGCGATTCAGCACCAGGCCGAGCGCCCCCTCGTCGCCGTGCTCGACCATCAGCACGACGGTGCGCCAGAAATTCGGCTCGGCGAGCGACGGGGCGGCGATCAACAGCTGGCCACGGATGGACTCCACGGCTGCCAGCCTCTCACAGTCCGAGGCTGCGGCCCAGGATCTCCTTCATGATCTCGTCCGTGCCGCCACCGATCGGCCCCAGGCGGGAGTCCCGGGCCGCCCGCTCGATGCCGTATTCGACCATGTAGCCGGCGCCCCCGTGAATCTGCAGGCAGGCGTCCATCACCTCGAACGCCGTGCGCTGGGTGGCGAGCTTGGCCATCGTCACCTCGCGGATCGCATCCCCGCCATCCAGGTGACGGCGGAGCGCGCTGTAGGTCACCGCGCGGCCGGCCTCGATCCGCAGCGCGATCTCGGCCAGGCGATGGCGGATCGCCTGGTGCTGGCCGATCGGACGGCCGAACGCTCGCCGCTGCCGCGCGAACGCGAGCGTCTGCTCGAACGCGGCCTGCATCCCGCCGACCGAGCCGAGCGCCATCAGCAGCCGCTCCCACTGGAAGTTGTGCATGATCAGGTAGAAGCCCTCGTTCTCCCGGCCGAGCAGGTTCTCCTCCGGCACGAACACGTCGGAGAAGGAGATCTCGGCCGTGTCCGAGGCGTGCCAGCCGAGCTTCTCGAGTGCCCGCGACTGGACGCCCTCTCCCCGGTCGACGAGCAGGAACGAGATCCCGTGGTGGCCGCCCTCCGGAGTCGTCCTGACCGCGGTGACGAGCACGTCGGCCCGGACGCCGCCGGTGATGAACGTCTTTGACCCATTGACCACCCAGCCCCCGTCGACCCGCCGCGCGTGCGTGCGGAGCGACGCCACGTCCGAGCCGGCGTCGGGCTCGGTGATGGCCAGCGCCGCCACGATCTCCCCCCGGATCCCTGGCACCAGATAGCGCTGCTTCTGCGCCTCGGTGCCGAACCGCCAGATCGGCGGCAGTGCGATCCCGCTGTGGGCGCCGATCCCGGCCGCCAGCCCGCCGCTGCCGCAGCGGGCGAGCTCCTCCACGAACACCGCATCGGCCACCGGGTCGCCGTCGCCGCCGTACTCGGCGGGGAACTTCAACCCGATGTAGCCGAGCTCGGCCAGGCGGCCGAACACCTGGTTCGGGAACCAGCGGGCCGCCTCCCACGCCTCGGCGTGCGGGCGCAGCTCGCGCGCCACGAACCGCCGCACCGCGGCGCGGAACTCCTCGTGCTCGGCGGTGAACGGGGGGATGGGGCGAGGACCGGAGGCATCGCCCACCCCCGCCTTCCCGGCCAGCGTGCTCAGGATTCGGCTCGCTTGACCGCTTCCATCGCGCCCTGGAAGCCGATCCGGGAGTGGGTGCCGTCGCAGAACGGCTTGTTCTCCGAGCCGCCGCAGCGGCAGAGGAAGAACGGCTTGCCCTCCGGGGTGGGGATCGGGTTGCCGTCGACGTCGGTCAGCTGCACCGGACCCTCGACCTTGTAGGGCCCGTTCTCGGTGGGGGTGATCGTCACATCGCTCATGGTGAGGGGCGCTACCCGATCAGAGCCCGTACGAGCGGCCGATGACGTCGAGCATGATCTCGTCGGTCCCGGCACCGATCCGGTTCAGGCGCATGTCCCGCCACACCCGTTCGATCCCGTACTCGACCATGTACCCGGCTCCGCCGTGGATCTGGATGCACTCGTCGGCCACCTCGACCGCCACCCGGGCGGCGTGAAGCTTGGCCATCGAGATCTCGCGCACCGGGTACTCGCCGTTCTGGAACCGCCACGCGGTCATGTAGACGAGCTGGCGCGCGGTCTCGATCTTCGTCGCCATCTCGGCGAACTTGTGGCGGATGACCTGGAAGTGGCCGATCGAGCGGCCGAACGCCTTGCGCTCCCGGGCGTACTCGAGCGTGCGGTCGAACACGTGCTGCGCTCCGGCCACGCAGCCGGCGGCCCCGATCAGCCGCTCGCCCTGGAGCTCCCACATGATGTGGTAGAAGCCCTTGCCGACCTGGCCGAGGACCGCCGACTCCGGCACCCGGACCTCCTGGAAGGCGAGCAGCGCCGTGTCCGAGGCGTGCATCCCGAGCTTCTGCAGGCGCTTCTCCCGGATGACCCCCGGGGCGTCCATCGGAACGAGGAACAGGGTGAAGCCGTCGTAGCCGGCGTCCGGATCGGTCTTGGTGACCAGCACGATGACGTGCGCGCGGTGACCATTGGTGATGTACGTCTTCGACCCGTTGATGACGTACTCCCGGCTCGACTCGTCGTACACCGCCCGGGTCTTGATCCCCGCGACGTCCGAGCCGGCGTCGGGTTCGGTGATGCCGAGGCAGAGGATCTTCTCCCCCCGGATCGCCGGGGCGCCCCACTGCTGCTTCTGCTCCTCGGTGCCGAAGGCCAGGATGGGGGGCAGCGCCATGTCGGTCTGCACCGCCAGGCCCATCGCCAGTCCGCCGCAGTGGGCGTGGACGATCTCCTCGGCGAGGACGAGGCTCGAGTAGTAGTCCCCGCCCTGACCGCCGTACTCGGTCGGCTTGTCGAGCCCGAGGAAGCCGAGCTCGCCCATCCGGGCGAACACCCAGTCGGGGAACGTGTCGCGCTCCCATTCCTCGGAGTGGGGCTGGAGCTCCTTGATGGCGAAGCGCCGGATCGAATCGCGGAGCTGCGCGTGCTCGTCGGTGAAGATGAAGTGCTTGCGCTGCGCGGCGTGGTCTGGCCTGCGGACGTCGGCGGTGGTGGTCATGGAGCGGACGCTACCAAAGTAGGGAGTAGGACTTCCTACTTTCCACACTCGGGTGTCATAGGGTTCGGGCCATGACCACACACACCGACGACGAGCTCTTCGGCGCCGAGCACGTCCGCGTCTACCGCGAGACGGGCGGCGCGCGCGGGTACCGCTGGCGCGGCACCACGATCCTCCTGCTGAGCACCACCGGACGCCGCTCCGGCGAGCCCCGGACCACGCCGCTCATCCACCGGGTCGACGGCGACGCGTGGGTGATCGTGGCCTCCAAGGGCGGGGCGCCCGACCATCCGGCCTGGTACGAGAACCTCCAGGCGAATCCCGAGGCGGAGATCCAGGTGCGTGACGAGGTGATCCCGGTGCGCGCACGCGACGCCGAGGGGGAGGAGCGGACACGGTTGTGGACGCGCATGACCGAAGACTGGCCGGCCTACGACGACTACCAGGGCAAGACCGAGCGTGAGATCCCGGTCGTCGTGCTCGAGCGCAGATGACCTATGCCACGCTCCGCTACGCGGTGGCGCAGTCGGGCGTGGCGACGATCGCCCTCGATCAGCCGGAGACCCGCAACGCCTTCTCCGACGAGCTGCTCGGCGACCTCGTCGCGGCGCTCGAGGCGGCGCGCGACGACGCGGCCGTCCGCTGCGTGGTCATCACCTCGACGCACGAGAACGTGTTCTCCTCCGGGGGCAACCTCGGCACCTTCGCCGCCGAGGTCCCACTCGTGCACAAGCACGCGGCCATCGCGCGGTTCCCGCGCGTGTTCACCCTGCTCGGCGAGCTCGGCAAGCCGTCACTCTGCGCGGCCAACGGTCACGTCCTGGCCGGGGCGCTCGGCCTGGCGCTCGCCTGCGACCTGATCATCGCCAAGGACACCGCGCGGTTCGGCACGCCGGAGATCAACGTCGGCGTCTTCCCGTTCATGATCATGGCGCTCATCTACCGCAACCTCGGGCGCAAGAAGACGAACGAGCTGCTGCTGCTCGGGGAGCAGATCCCGGCAGTCGAGGCGGAGCGGATCGGCTTGATCAACCGCGTGGTGGCGCCGGAGGAGTTCGACGCCGCGGTGGCCGACTGGGCCGAGCGGTTGGCGAGCAAGTCGCCGGTGCTGATGCGGATGGGCAAGGACGCGATGTTCCGCCAGATGGACATGGACTTCGCCGACGCGCTCGACTACCTGCGTGCGCAGCTCGCGCTCGCGTTCTCGACCGAGGACATCGTCGAGGGGGTCACCGCGTTCTTCGAGCAGCGCGATGCGGTGTGGAAGGGGCGCTGAGGCGCGGGGGTCAGCCGCCGGGCGACGCGTTGTCGAACACCGCCACGTCGCTCCCGGATCCGGCGGCCACGAGGTCGGCTTTACCGTCGTGGTTGACGTCCGCCGCCACCACGTCATCGAACGACTCGCCGGGCCCGATCGTCACCGGGGTGCCGAACGTGTCCGGGCCGGTGCTCGGGGTGACGGTCAGGGTCGAGGCCGGCGGCAGCAGGCTGACGAGGTCGCGACGGGCCGGCGAGGTGATCGCCGCGACCCGCAGCGTCCCGCGGAGCGGGAGCGCGACCTGCGACGTGGGCAGCGTGGCCGCGGTGGTGGGGTCCTCGAACGTCCCGTCACCCTTGCCGATGGAGGTCTGGATCGTGTTGATGATGCCCCCGGTGACCTGCCCGGAGGAACTATACTCGACCACTCGGTAGGCGTTCAGGAACGCCTCGTCGAGGCTGCCGTCGCCGTTCAGGTCGCCGAGCGCTTCGCCGGCGATGCCGCCGTAGGGGGGACCGACGGTCGCCGGCGCGGGCGGGACCGCGATGCCGGTCACCGTGAACGTGCCGTCGCCGTTGGCGAGCAGCGCGTCGTGGATCGAGGGCTCGGTGTCCTCGTTGGTGTACGAGTCGTGCTCGTACAACGTCCCGCCGAGCACGAGATCGGTGCGAGGCACGCCGGCCTGCAGGGCCCCGGCGGCGAGCGTCACGTCCTCGGCCGTTGGGCACACGCCGTGGACGCCGCACGGCTGGGCCGAGATGATGGTGGTGCTGATCGGATTTCCGAACGTGCCATCGCCGTGGCCGGGCAGCACGGTGACCACGCCCGCCGGACTGTTGCCCGGGAGGTACGGCTCGTTCGGGTTCGGCGTGCCGGGTAGGTCCTCGAAGGTGGCGATGTCCTGGTGGCCGTCGCCATTGAAGTCGCCGAGGGCCAGCGTCTGGGGGGGACCCGGGAGCGCGATGTGGTCCGGGGCGCCGAGGCCACCGTGGCCGTCGCCGAGCAGCACCGAGAGCCCGGTGGAATCAATCGTCACGATGTCGCGCCGGCCCGCGCCGGTGAAGTTGCCGGCCGCGATCCCCGTCGGCCCGGTGCCCGCCGGATAGTTGACGGCCGCTGCGTAGACGCCATCGCCGTGGTTCAACAGCACCGAAACGTCGTTCGTGCTCGGGTTGACGGTGACGATGTCGCGACTGGCCGGCCCCTGCAGGTTCGCGATCACGACGCCGGCCGGCTGGCTGTGCACCGGGTAGCTCACCGGTGGAGCGAAGGCGACCGTGGCTCCGGGGACGCTGGTGGTGAAGCTGCGGGTGTTGAGGCACACGTCGGGGTGGACCTGACCGTCGCCCCCGCAGACGCGGAAGAAGTACGTCGTGCCGGTGCTCAGCCCGCTGACGTTCTCGGAGAACGCGGCGGTGGAGTGCGGCGGGATCGGGCCGCGGGTCGGGGTCTGGTAGCCGGAGCCGGTGCCCAGCGCCGCCTCGGCGGTGCCGTACTGGAACTCGTAATGACCCGGGGTATCGCTCGTGTGCCCGCGGGCATTGAGCGTCGCCGTGGTGGATCCGACATTCGTCGCCGGACGAGTCACCGCCGCGCACGCCGACAGCACGCCGGCCGCCAGACCGGCGCTCACCACAGCCACCAAGCGACGCGTCATGCTCACCTCCCGGTTTGACGCGGCAGGACACTCGCCAACGATCACCGTACACCCTTCCCGGCACCGACGGTTGTTTCTTTGTCGCTCCGCCTCGCCGGCGGGCGCTACTGCACGGCCATGACGACGATCGTCCCGTCGTCTTCGAGCGGCTCGCGCCAGCAGTCGGTGACCGCCTGCTGGATGACCAGGGCGGTCGAGGCGGCGGTCTCGTCCTCCGCCTCGTCGAGCGCGCGCTGGATTCCCTCGACCCCGAACCGGCCGCCGCCCTCCATCCGCCGTTCGGTGATCCCGTCGGTGACGAGGATGAGCCGGTCGCCGGGACGCAGCTGGCGCGAGGTTGCGTTGAAGCTGCGATCCGCCTTGCCCTCACCGAGCCGCGGGTGCTCGGGACCGCCGAGGTCGTTCAGGCGGCCGTCGGCCTGCACGAGATACGCCTGTTGGCGACCGCAGTTGACCCAGGTGAGCGTGGCCGTCGCGGCCCGCCAGCGCCCCAGCCAAACCGCCATGAGGAACTTGTCGTTGTCGAGGCATCGGATCGTCTCGTGCATCATCGCCAGCGCATCCGGCAGGTCGCTGCCCGCCCGTCGCGCCGCGCGCAGCGCGCCGAGCGCGGAGGCGCCGAGGCCGGCCGCGGTGGGGCCGGTGCCGGCGGCGTCGGCGATCGCCAGCCACGCGCCGTCACGGTTCTCGACGAAGTCGAACCAATCGCCCCCGACCTCGTAGCTCGGCAACAGGGCTCCCGCCAGCTGGGCCCCGGCGATCCGCGCGATGCGCGGGGGGAACAGGTGCTGCTGCACCTCCGCCGCCGGCGTTGTCGGCTTGCGCCGCCGCGTCGCCTCGATGAAGTCCGTGTAGTCCCCGGCGAGCTCGAGCGCCGCTGCGCCCTGCTTGGCGAGATCGGCGAGTGGGGCGAGCGGCTCGCCGACGCAGAGCAGCAGCGCCGTCACCCGTCCGCGCAGCCACAGCGGTTCGCAGGTGCAGCCGGGCAGCACCTGCTGCAAGCGCTCGTGGAACGCCGGCAGCCCCTCGGGCACGATCTCGGGGCCGAGCGCCGGTGGTGCCTCCAGGTCGCCGGGGAACTCCTCCGATCCGGCGAGACGCAGGAGGTGGGAGCCATCGATGTCCACGACGTAGAGCGCCACGGCCACGCCGGATACACGCCGGGCCTCGGCCACCAGCTGGTCGGGCACGAGGTGCGGGGGCACCTCGTCGAGGATCCGCGTCACCTCCAGGGCGAGCGGCCCGCGCCGCCCGAGCTGCCCGGGCGTCTGAAACGGCAGCGGAGTGACGCTCCCGCTCAGGGAGGAGCCGGGGGGACGCGGTCCGCTCTGCTCGGCCTCCGCCACTATCGCCTGCTCCAGGGCCTGTCGCGTCGGGAAGTGGCGGTACAGGGTGGAGCGGCCCACCTGGGCCGCCGCCGCCAGCTCGCCCATCGTCAGGTGCTGGTCGCCGAGGAGCATCGTCGCCGCGCGCAGGATGCGCTGCCGGCTCTGCAGCGCGTCCGCCCGGACCGGCGTCGGGCGCTGGTCGGGTTCCGGAGTGGGCGGCGACATGGCATCCCCACTTTTCCAGGTCTCTCCGGACGCCGCGTGCCGGCGGGGACCTCAGGTCGTCCGCTGCGTCTTGGGCGCGCTGCGCGCGTCGAGCTGGATCTCGCGCTCCGCCCCGGGCACCCCGGCGGCCAGCTCGCGGCTGCGTTCCCGTTCGGCGTTCAGCTCCATGCCGAGCAGCAGAGCGCTGTTGGTGATCCACATCCAGACCAGGATCACGACGACGCCGCCGAGCGTCCCGTAGGTCTTGTCGTAGGAGCCGAAGTTCGCGACGTAGAACGCGAACGCGGCTGAGGCGATCAGCCAGATGACCAGGCCGAACAACGACCCGGGCGTCACCCACCGGAGGCCGACCAGCTTCACATTCGGCGCCGCATAGAAGAGGACGGCGATCATCAGGATCACGATGATCAGCAGGACCGGCCACTTGGCGATGTTCCACACGCTGACCGCACTGCTGCTGACGCCGAGCGGTCCGGCCACGGCGGAGACGATCGGACCGGTGAGCACGAGTGAGAGCGCGATCGCGGCCAGCAGCAGCAGCATCACCAGCGTGACGAGTAGCTGCAGCGGTCGGAGCTTCCAGATCGGTCGTCCCTCCGGGGTCTCGTAGATCACGTTCGACGCGCGCATGAACGCCCCCACGTAACCCGACGCCGACCACAGCGCGGCGACGATCCCGACGATGCCCATGATCCCCGCGGTGCTCTTGTGCGAGGTGATCGACTTGATCGGGCCGGCGAACGTCTGCGCCGCCGAGCTCGGTCCGATCTTGGTCACGATCTGGGTGATCGTCTTCGTCGTCGAGGCGGGGTCGCCGATCAGGCCGATCAGGCCGACGAGCGCGATCAGGGCCGGGAACAGCGACAGCAGCCCGTAGTAGGTGAGCGCCGCCGCCGAGTCGCTGAGGTTGTCCTCGCTGAACTCGGTGAACGTCCGCTTGAGCGTCGGGAACAGGGACGTGCCGGTGGACGTGCCCGCCGGCCGATAGTCCCTGCGCCGCTGGTGGCCATCGCCGCCCCGCCCCTCGCTGACGTTTTCCGCTGTGCCCTCTGTGCTGTTCACGGTCCCGCTCCTCCTCTGTCGCTGTCGTCGAGTTACCCGGTCGTCGACTGCTTGACCGCCTGTGCGCTCTCCTGCGCACTGGACTTGAGCTCGTCGGCCTGCTGCTGGGCGCTCTCCCGCGCCTCATCGACGACGTGCTTGGCGCTGTCGGTCGCTGTCTGCACGGTCTCCTGGGCGACCTGCCGGCCGCGTTCCAGCGCCTCCTGACCGGTCTGCCGCACCTGCTCCTTGACCTGATCGGCCACCGGCCCCAGCCGCTCGTCCTCCACGCGGGTGGAGGGGACGAGCATGCCGGCCAGGAAGCCGACGGCGGCGGCGCCGACGGCGAGCCCCAGCGGGTTCTCCTGCACGACCCCGACCGCCTGCTGTCCGGCACGCCGGACGTCCTCGGAGCCGGGGGCGGCGTCGGAGATCTGCGAGCCGGCGCCGGTCAGCTTCCCCCGCACGCCCTGCACCTTCTCGCTGATCGAGTCCTTGGCCCGCGAAGGGACGTCGGCCTTGTACCCGAGCGCGTCGACCGTGTCGCCCATGCGCTCGCGGGTTTCCTCTATCTGCTCCCGGATGGCAGCTGGGTCTTCGCCCATTGCACGTCCTCCTTCACGGTCTCGATGGTTTGCTCGGGGGTGGGGGGTGTGGCCTCGGAGACCTTCCGCCGGCCGACGAGTGCCAGGACCCCGGCGGCGGCGAGGTAGACGACGGTCACGATCAGTGCGGCCAGCCAGACGTCCATGCCCTTCGACAGCGCCGCTATCAGCGCGGTGGTCAGCGTGGCCAGGGCGAACAGCCCCATCAGCCCGGCGCCGCCGAACATCCCGGCGCCGAGACCCGCCTGCTTGCCCTTCTCGGTCATCTCGGCCTGAGCCAGGCGGAGCTCCTGGCGCACGAGCGTCGAGAGGTCGTTCGAGAGCTCCTTGAACAGCGCCCCCATCGACTGCTCGCGCAGGGGGGAATCCGGTTCGTGCGGGGATGGCATCGCGCTACAGCCCGGCCGACATGCCGTCAGGGAGCTGGATCCCCGCGCCGCCCGGCCGCTCCGAGCCCGCCGTGCCGGCGCGGCTGGAGTAGCGCTGGCGGCTCGAGGCCTTCAGGAAGCGGGAGGCCGCGAAGCCGAGCGCCAGGGCTCCCGCGCCGACCGCCCACGGCTGGCGCCGGGCGAGATCCTCGGCCTCATGTAGCAGCGCGTCGCCGTCCTTGTCCTGCAGGTAGCCGCCGACCTGCTCGGCATAGCCGGCGAGCTGATCCGCGGCTCGAGCCGGCCCGTCCTTGCCCTGCTCCCGCAGCGAGTCGCCCACCGAGCGCAGATCGGCGGCCTGCTGGTTGATCTGCTCCGCCGCCTCGGTGGAACGCTGCTCGAGCTGGTCGCGCAGCGTGCGCTTCGCCTGCCCGGCGGCCTGCTGAGCCGTCTGCTGGGCGTTCGCGGCCATCTGCTGCGCCGCGTCCTGGGGGTTGGTGCTCTGCCCCGCGGCGGGGGCGCGTGTACCTGTTGACATCCCGCTCCTCTCTCGATGGTTGGCCGGCCCCGCGGCGCGGGGGATCCCGCGCCGCGGTGAGTCGTGGTGCGATCAGCCCTCGGCGCCGTCGGTCTCGATCTGCTCCTTGCGGACCTGCTCGGAGACCTCGCGCTCCTCGCTCACCGTCTCGGTCCCGAGGCGCACCCGCTCCTTGGGCACGACGCGCTTCTCCACCACCGGCTCCTCCTCGTGGAGCACCACCTCGTGCTCCTCCTCGGAGATCTCCGGCCCGGAGGTCGCCCGGTCGACATTGGCGTCGGTGATCGGCTCGCGCTCGAGCCGGACCTCCTCCCGCTGGACCGGCACGGTGGTCTGGACCTGTTCGGTGACGATGTACTTGCGCAGGCGGACGCGCCCACGCTCGCGGCTCGCCGTCCCCACCCGGAGCTCCTCCTCGGAGCGCGTCATCGCCTCGTCGGTGTTCGGGCCGCTGGTGTCCTGGCCCTCACCGGTCTGCCCGGCCGGGGCGTTGCCCGCCGAGCCCGGTGCGCCCTGAGCGGTCGTGCTGCCCTCTGTCGTGTACGGCACCCCGTAGTGCTCGAACAGCCGCTGTTCCTCGGGCTCCGAGAGCTCGCCGTCGGGGTCGATGTTCGGGGCGTCCTTGACCTCCTGCTTGTTCACTCGCAGCCGGACGTCCTCGCCCTCCGGGCGCGCCCCGGCCAGCGGGACGAAATGGGTGCGGGTGCCGAACAGGCCGGTGCGCACCGTGGCCCACTCCGGCTTGTCGGACTCGCCATCGACGTACACCTCCTTGATCTCGCCGAGCCGCTCCCCGTCCTGCCCGACGGCGGTGCGACCCCGCCAGTCGTACGCCTCAGTTACCTCGGTCATTGCGACCTCCTCGCTCCGTTGCTCGTCGGTGTGCTGGGACATGGACCATTGTGGCACGATCTGGCACAAAAATGGGGCAAATCGAGACAGCCCGATACTCCAATTGCCGGTCCAGTCGCCTCGTTGGCTCCTAGTCGGGACAGTTACCCCACCAACGGGGTCAGAAACAGGACATGAGGTAAAAGTTTCAGAGGGTGTTGATCCCCCCCGAGCTGGCGGAGGACCCCCCGTCGCCAGCAGGCGGCAGAATTCGCCCCGCGATGAGCGCCGCTCGAGCTACCACGCCCGCGCGCGCGGATGGGGAAGCATTGCGGGGCGCGCGTATCCAGCGGCTGGCCCTGCGCCTCGAGGCGTGGAGTCCCCGGAGGCAGGATCTCCTGGCCGGAGCCCTGTACGCCGCCGTGTGGATCGTGTTCATCGGTCGCCGGGCGGTCGTCGATCCAGCGCATAGCTGCGCGTGTGACGGGAAAGTCGACTCCACCATCTTCATGTGGTCGCTCGCCTGGTGGCCCCACGCGCTGCTCCATGGGTTGAACCCGTTCGTCGCGCGGGTGATCTGGGTGCCGCACGGCCTCGACATCCCGGCGACGACATCGGTGCCGACACTCGCCATCGTGCTCTCGCCGCTGACCGAGCTGTTCGGCCCCTTCGTGTCGTACAACGCGGCGGCGTTCCTCTGCCCCGTGCTCGGCGGCCTGTTCGCGTTCCGCCTCTGCCGTTACGTGAGCCGCGCGTGGCTTCCGTCGCTGCTCGGCGGATACGTCTTCGCCTTCTCCTCGTACGAACTGGGCCAGCTCGCCGGCCACCTGCACATGGTGGCCGTCTTCCTCCTCCCGGCAACCCTCCATCTCGTCCTGCTGTGGTTCGACCGGCGGGTGAGTGATCGACGCTTCGTCGTCCTCATGACGATCATCATCGTGCTCCAGGTTGGCCTCTCGACCGAGGTCCTGCTGACGATGGCGATGTTCGGCGCCGTCGCTGGGATGATGGCGTGGATCCTCTCCGTGGCGGACGAGCGGGCGCGCATCTCCGCCCTCGCCCGGCGGATCGTCTTCGCTGGGATCGCCGCGGGGGCGCTGGTCAGCCCGTTCCTCTACTACGCGATCCGGGGACTGCATTCGAACGGCTCGATCGACTGGGTGCAGGGAAACCGCACCATGTCGGCGGATCCGCTCAACTACGTGCTGCCGACCCCAGTGAGCTGGTTCGGCCACGGCTGGGTGTCATCGCTTGCCGCGAAGTTCATCTACGTCAATGGCGGCCCGCACTACTCGGAGGCCGGCGCCTACATCGGGCTTCCGCTGCTGGCCATCCTCATCGCGTACGCCGTGTCGACGCATCGCCGGGTGTCGACGCGCGTGCTGTTCGGGACGATGGCCGTCGCCGTCGTCTGCTCGTTCGGCGCCCGGCTGCACCTGGCTCCGTTCGTCAGCCGAACCTCGCCGCTCGGGCCGCGGCTCCCCATGCCGTGGGTGCTGTTCAGCCGGCTGCCGGTGTTCAACCACCTGCTGCCGGTCCGGTTCGCGCTGTACGCGTTCCTCGTCGCGGCGTTGGTGGCCACGCTCTGGCTGGCGCGGCCGGATGGGGGCCCGGGGCGATGGCTGCTCGCCGCGGCGGCGATCCTGTTCCTCCTACCGAACCCGAACCAGCCGTCCTGGTCGCGCCACGCTCCCGCGACGCCGCCCCTGTTCACCAGCGATCGGTACCGCAGATACCTGAAACCGGGCGAGATCGTCTTGGCGCTCCCCTATGGCTACAGGGGCTCCAGCATGCTCTGGCAGGCCCGGACCGGGATGTACTTCAGCATGGCCGGCGGCTATCTGGCGCCGGACATCCCGGACGACTACTTCCCCCGGGATTCGCGCCTGCTGACGAACTTCTACAGCCTCCAGGCAACGGGCCTGGTGCCGCCGGATCTCCTCGGCCCCGCACTTCGTGACTTCATCGCCCGGCGTCACGTTCAATCGGTGATCGTGGATGGCACGACGCCCAACGCGTGGCCCACGGTGCTTGCCGGGCTTGGGGTTCCGGCGAACCGTGCCGGCGGTGTGCTCCTCTACGCGGGCCGCTCGTTCACCGACCCGCCGGTACCCAGGATCGACAGCTTGCAGCCAGCCGATCGCGCCGACGCTGTGCCCCCGCGGAGCCCGCTGATCATCGGGTTCGCCACTCCGATGGATCCGGCGAGCACGGCTACGGCGTTCTCGCTCGCGTCGCTCCCCGGCGGCCAGCCCGTGCCCGGTCGGACGGTGCAGCTCGGCGCCAAGACGCTGGTGTTCCTGCCCGCACATTCCCTCGCTCCGGGCGGACGCTACGCGGCCCGGATCGCCGGCACGGCGACGAGTCGCCTCGGCATTCCACTCGGGACGAGCCGGACGTGGCGCTTCACCGCCCGCTGACCGGAGCCGACTCCGCTCGTGAACAGCCGAAGGGGAATGGACGTGTAGGAAGTAGTACGTTCTACTAGCTACATGGCTACCAACTCTCGGCCCGCGTCACTGCTCCGTCCGCTCGTCGAGGACCTCCACGATCGCCGTGAGCGGATCCGGCAGGGCGGGGGGGAGGCCCGGGTCGCGCGGCAGCACGAGCAGGGCAAGCTCACCGCACGGGAACGGCTCGATCTCCTGATCGACCCGGGCACCTGGACCGAGCTCGGGATCCACGGTCGCCCTCACTTCTCGCAGGCCGCCATGGCGGGCAAGGACGCGCCGGCCGATGGGGTGATCACCGGCTACGGCCGGATCAACGGGCGCCTCGCCGCGGTCGCCGCCTACGACTTCACCGTGATGGCCGGCTCGATGGGGATGACCGGCGAGCTGAAGGTCACCCGCCTGCGCGAGCTCGCGCTGAGCAAGAGGATCCCGCTCGTCTGGCTGCTCGACTCAGCCGGCGCGCGTATCCAGGAGGCGGTCGGCTCGCTGTTCGCCGGATCCGGGCACCTGTTCCGCGAGGAGGTGGTGAGCTCCGGTGTCATCCCCCAGGTGGCGGCACTGATGGGTCCGTGCGCCGCGGGCACCGCGTACATCCCGGGCCTCGCCGACTTCGTGCCGATGGTCAAGGGCCGCGGCTCGATGGCGCTCGCCGGGCCCCACCTCGTCCGCGCGGCGGTGGGGGAGGACGTGACCCAGGAGGAGCTCGGCGGCTCACGCGTGCACTGCCGCAAGTCGGGGGTCGGCGATCTCGAGGTCGAATCCGACGAGGCCTGCATTTCGGCGATCAAGGAGTACCTGAGCTACTTCCCGAGCCACTGCGAGCAGCCACCCCCGATGCAGGCGACCGAGGACCCACTCGACCGCGCCGATGACGGCCTGCTCGACGTCCTGCCCGAGTCGAACCGCAAGCCGTACGACATGTATGAGGTGATCCGGCGCATCGTCGACGACGGCCGGTACTTCGACCTCAAGCCCCAGTGGGCGAAGACGATCATCACCTGCCTGGCGCGGTTCGGCGGCCGCCCGGCCGGGATCGTGGCCAACCAGCCCAAGCAGCTCGGCGGGATCCTCGACAACGACTCGGCGGACAAGGCGGCGCGCTTCATCAACCTCTGCAACGCCTACGCGATCCCGCTCGTCTACCTGATGGACGTGCCGGGGTTCATGGTCGGCACGAAGGTCGAGTCCGCGGGAATCATCCGCCACGGGGCCAAGATGCTGTACGCCACCGCCAACGCGACGGTGCCGAAGATCACCGTCATCACCCGCAAGGCGTACGGCGCCGGTTACTACGTGATGTGCGGTCGGGCCTACGAGCCCGACCTGATCGTCGCCTGGCCGAGCGCCGAGATCAGCGTGATGGGCGCGGAGGGGGCGGTGGAGATCATCTTCCGCCGGCAGGTCGAGGAGGCCGAGGACCCCGCGGCCAAGAAGCAGGAGCTGATCGAGAACTTCCGGAAGATCATCGACGTCTACGTCGCGGCCGGCAACGCCATGGTCGACGACGTGATCGACCCGCGCGAGACGCGGGCGACGATCTGCCGGGCGCTCGAGCTCTCAGCCGGCAAGCGGGTCGAAAGGCCATACAAGCGAAGCGGGGTCGTGCCGGTATGAACCCCGCCGTCATCACCTGCGCCATCTCCGGGGCGATCGCCAACCGCGACCAGTGCCCGGCGATTCCCTACACCCCGGAGGAGTACGCCGCCGAGGCGAGGCGGATCGTCGACGAGGGCGGAGTCCACATCCACATCCACGCCCGCACGCCCGACGGCACGCCGAGCTACGAGGTCGAGGACTTCGCCGCCATCCGCCAGGCGATCCTCGAGGAGGTCGGCGACGGCGCGATCATCAACTTCTCGACCGGCACGATCGGCGTCCCGGTCCAGAAGCGCATCGCCTACCTCGAACAGGCCACTCCCGAGGTGGCGGCGCTGAACATGGGTTCGATGAACTACGCGAAGTACTCCGAGAAGCGCCGGGACTTCGTCTTCCAGTTCGTGTTCGCCAACCCGTTCGACGAGATCGTCGAACTGCTCCAGGCGATGCGGCGGCTGGGGATCAAGCCCGAGCACGAGTGCTTCGACCTCGGCCATGTCGCCTCGCTCGAGCCGCTGGTCGACATGGGCCTGCTCGACGCGCCGCTGCACGCCGACTTCGTGATGGGGGTGCTCGGCGGCGTCCCCGCCACCGTCCGCAACCTGGCTGCCATGGCGGACAACCTCCCCGGCGGCGTCGCGAGCCACTGGGGCGTCATCGGCATCGGCCGCGCCCAGTGGTCGATGGTGGCCGCCGCGCTCACCCTCGGCGGGTCGGTGCGGGTCGGGCTGGAGGACAACTTCTACCTGCCCGACGGGAGGATGGCCCGCTCGAACGGCGAGCTGATCGCCAAGGCGCGGCAACTCGCCGAGGACTGCGGCCGGCGGCCGGCGACCGTCTCCGAGGCCCGCGAGCTGCTCGGCGTCACGCCGGTCCGCGCGTGAGCCCGCTGCCGCTCGACGGCCTGACCGTCCTCGATCTCTCCCGCCTGCTGCCCGGCGGCTTCTGCTCGCAGCTGCTCGCTGACTTCGGCGCCGACGTGATCAAGGTGGAGGACACCGGGATGGGCGACTACGTCCGCTGGTCGCCGCCGTACTACGACGGCGCGGACGAGTCCGCGCGCAGCGCGCTGTTCCTGTCGCTCAACCGCGGCAAGCGCTCGATCCGCCTCGACCTGAAGTCGACGGCCGGTCGCGAGGTGCTGCTCCGCCTCGTCCGCGACGCCGACGTGCTGCTCGAGTCGTTCCGTCCCGGGGTGCTCGATCGGCTCGGCGTGGGCTACGACCGGCTGAGGGCCGCGAACCCCGGGCTCGTGTACTGCGCGATCTCCGGCTACGGGCAGGACGGCCCGAACCGCGACCGCTCGGGCCACGACATGAACTACCTCGGCCTGAACGGCCTGCTCGGCCTGACCGGGGAGGCGGACGGCCCCCCCATCCAGGCGGCGGGCCAGATCGCCGACCTCGGCGGTGGTGCGCTGATGGCGGCGGTCGGCATCCTGGTCGCCCTGCGCGAGCGCGACCGCAGCGGCGAGGGCCAGTTCGTCGACTGCTCGATGTTCGACGGCGCGCTGTCCTGGCTGGCGATGCTCGCCGCCGAGGCGCTGGCCGGCGCCCCCACCCCCCGCCGCGGGAAGCTGATGCTCTCCGGCGCCGCCGTCTGCTACCGGCCGTACCGCTGCGCCGACGGCTACGTGACGCTTGGCGCGCTCGAGCCGAAGTTCTGGGCCGCGTGGTGCCACGGGGTCGAGCGGCCCGACCTCGTCCCGCACCAGTTCGACCGCGCCGGGTCGGACGACCCATCGCGTGGTCGAGGCGCTGTTCGCCGCGCGGACGCGCGAGCAGTGGCGGGCGTTCGCCTCGGTGCACGACTGCTGCCTGGAGCCGGTGCTCGAGCTCGACGAGGTGCTCGCCTCGGAGATCGTCGCCGCCCGGGAGATGGTGGTGAAGCTCGACCAGCCCGGAGCCGAGCGACCGGTCCGGCTGCTCGGCGCGCCGATCAAGCTGGGACGCACGCCGGCCGACCCGACCCGCCGGCCGGGGCCGGGGCTCGGCGAGCACACCGCTGAGGTGCTGAGCGCCGCCGGCTACAGCGCCGAGGAGACCGCGGCACTGCTGCAGAGCGGCGCCGTGGCCGGCGCAGCCGCCGGCGTGCCCGGCAGCTTCCTGGCGTGACCGTCGCCCGCACGTCGACCGCTCCCGCCGGGCACCTGAAGATGTCCGAGCTGGCCGAGCGCTCGAGCGTTGGATCGGGGACGATCAAGCACTACCTGCGGGAGGGACTGCTCGGCGACGGGTCCGACATCGTGCGCACGAGCCGGAACATGGCCTGGTACCCGGCGGAGTACGCCGAGCGGATCGCGCTCATCAAGCGCCTCCAGGAGGAGCGGTTCATGCCGCTGCGGGTGATCCGCGACCTGCTCGCCGCCGACCCCGAGCGGGCCCGGCGGATGATCGAGCTGGAGGACCGGATGCTCGAGCACGCGCGCCTGGCCGGCGAGAGCGGCCGGGTCTCACGCGTGCGCGTGCGCGAGAGCTACGAGGTACCGGCCAACGTGCTGGCCCGCCTGGAGGAGATCGGCGTGCTCACCCCGACCTCGCGCGGCTACGACGCCGACGACGTGGCGATCATCGAGGCGATCTCCCGCTTCCGCGCCGGGGGCTACGAGCAGGCGCTCGGCTTCACGGTCTACGACACGCTCCGCTACCGCCAGGCGCTGGAGCCGCTCGTCGAGGAGGAGGTGCGGGTGCTGCTCGAGCGGCTGCCGGGCCGGGTCGAGGTCGATCGCGCGCTCCAGATCATCGCCTCCGGCGATGCGCCGCTGCGCGACCTGATCGGCGCCATGCACGCCAAGCTGCTGCTCGCCGCGCTGCGCCGGGAGCGGCGCTAGACCTGATCCACCCGGAGCACGAGGATCGCCACGTCGTCGCGCCCGGCGGCCGGAGCGCCGGGGATCGCCCGCTCGATCCCGGCGAGCAGCGTTCCGGCGTCCGGCGCAGCGAGGTCGCTGAGCATCGTCGCCAGCGCATCGCCGTCCGGCAGCTGCGGGTTGCGCTCGACCAGGCCGTCGGTGTAGAGCATCAGGGCATCGTCGGGGGCGAGCTCGGCGCGCAGCACCGGGAACTCCGGCGCGTCGAAGATCCCGAGCAGCGGCCCGTGATCGCCGAGCACCTCGACGGTTCCGCCGGCCCGGCGGACGAGCGGCGCCGGATGGCCGCCGGAGGCGAGCTCCACCCGCACCGGCTCACCAGGCGGTGCGTCGAGCCGCCCGTAGACGGCGGTGCAGAAGCGGTCGTAGCCGGAGCGCCGCAAAGCGTCGCTCACCGCGCGGAGCACCACCGCCGGGCCCTGGCGCAGCGGAGCGATCGCGCGCGCGGTGTGGCGGGTCAGCGCGGTGACCGCCGCCGCCTCCGCGCCATGGCCGCACACGTCACCGACGATGAACCCCCAACAACCTGGCGAGAGCTCGAACACGTCGTAGAAATCGCCACCCACCTCGAGTGAGCGGTCCCCGGGACGGAACGCCGCCGCTAGTCCGATGCCGGGGACCTGGGGCAGCGCGCGGGGCAGGAGGCTGCTCTGGAGCTCGGCGAGCTGGCGCGTGCGCGCCGCCACGTCGCGGCTGCGCTCTATCGCGACCGCGGCGGTCCGCGCGAGCAGCTCGACCGCTCGCATGTCGTCCTCGGTCGGCCGGCGGGGATGGTCGTGGTAGAGCGCGAACGTGCCGACGAGGCGGCCGTCGGCGGCGGCAATCGGGACCGACCAGCAGGACCGCAGGCCGTGCTCGGCCGCCAGCGCCCGGAAGTCGGCCCACAGCTCATCGGTGGAGATGTCCTGCACGATCACCGGCTCACGGCGGTGGGCGGCCGTGCCGCACGAGCCGACCGCCGGACCGATCGCGATCCCGTCGATCGCCCCGTTGTACGCCGCCGGCAGGCTGGGGGCAGCACCGTGGCGCAGGGTCCGCCCGTCCTCGGACAGCAGCAGCACGGAGGCGCGGGCGCCGTGCTCGGAGATGAGCTCCACCCAGCGGACGATCTCCGCCAGCGCCGACTCCAGCGGTGCCCCCTGCGCGATCAGGGCCAGGATGTCCCGCTGGGCGGCGATCAGCTGCTGAGAGCGAAGCAGCTGGGCGAGCGCCTCCTCCAGGCGCTCGCTCTTGCCCTGCAGCTCTTCGGCGGCCTGCCGGCGCACCCGGGCGAGCTCGGCGAGCTGCTCGGAGCGCAGACGCTCGAGCCGCAGGCTGCGGGCCTCGGCCACGCCCGCTCCGAGCCGCTGGGCGATCAGGCGGATGAACGCGCGGTAGCTCTCGTCGTCGGGCCGGTGCTGGTTGATGCCCACGGCGAGGAAGCCGTAGGGGTGACGCTCGCCCACCTGCCGGATGGGCACCGCGAACCCCTGGTGGGGTGGGTAGTCGGACACGCCACCGGGCAGCTCGGCGGGGAGGCCGTCCACCACCACCTCGCGCTGGGCCAGCAGGTCGGCGACCGGCCACAACGACGCCTCGCCGGGCGCGATGCGGGCCGGGGCCACCGGGTGACCGGGCGGCAGGTGCGTCGTGGCAGCCAGCTCGGCGCCGCCGTTCTCGTCGAACAGGTAGCTGGCGGTGAACGGCAGCGACTGGTAGTTGGTGGCCAGGCCGCCGGCCGCCGCGCGCAGGAAGTCCCGCTCGTCGCCGGCCGTGGCGGACACGTTGCCGATGTCCCGCAGGGTCATCGTCCGGCGGGCCAGGATCACTCGCTCGGTCTCCTCGGTGACGACGCACAGCATCCCGGCGATGCACCCGTCGTCGTCGGGCAGCGGGCTGTAGGAGAACGTGTGGTAGGTCTCCTCGACGTAGCCGCTGCGCTCCAGGAACAGGAGCAGCGACTCGTCCCAGGTCGCCTGGCCGGTCTCGAGCACCGTCTCGACCCGGGGACCGATCTCCGGCCAGATCTCCGACCACACTTCGCTCGCCGGGCGACCGAGGGCCCACGGGTACTTCGTGCCGAGCGTGTCGCGGCGATATGCGTCGTTGCAGAAGAACGTCAGCTCCGGACCCCACGCCATCCACATCGAGAACCGCGACGCCAGCAGCGTGCTGACGGTGGTGCGCAGGCTGGCCGGCCAGCACTCGGGGGAGCCGAGCGGGTGGTGGCTCCAATCGATCGCCCGCAGGTCGTGCCCCACCTCACCTCCGGCGCTCAGCCAATCGGTCCTGACCATCTGCTCGCTCGGCTGCACGTCAGACAGTTTGCCTCACCGGATGATCCTCCGCGCGGGGGCGGCCGCCGGTTGCGGCGAAGGCCGACGCACGGCGGCTTCGGCTGGTCAGCCTCGCCCGAGCCGGGCACCGCCTCAGACTGGACACAGCACCGCCGGACCGTTCAACAGCAGCTGTGCGTGCCAGGGCGTGGCGACCGGGTCGTGCGGGGTGGGGAGGATCTCTGGGCCGACGGCGGTGGCGAGAGGAGGCCCATCGAAGCCCCGTGCGAACAACCGCAGCCGGATCGGGATCTCCCCGCGCGACCGCATGATGAGCAGCCCAGTCGGCGGCATGGCCAGGCTGAAGGCAGCTCGAGCGCCTGCTGCCGGTGTCACCTTCAGGCATGCGCCGACGGGCTCGCTCGATGCGTCCTGAGTCGGGCCCGATCCGGCCAGCGGCAGCGGCTTCGGGCTGCCGGCAACCAGCCGACGCACCTGGCGGCTGTACGGCACGAGGCCGGTCTGCGAGGCCCGCAGGAGCAACCTGTCGGCGGCGAGCCGGGCGTATTCGGGCTCGGCCTGGATGGCCGCCGTGCTGGGTGCCGGAGTGTCGTGCAGCCGTTGGACCATCGCCGCGAAAGCTCCGGCGGTGACCTCTGGGGCCCGATTGGCGTCGGCATCCATGTGGAAGTTCGGCGGCAGGTGCGCGGGATCCGCCGATTGGAGCGCGCCGACCTCCGCAGAGATGACCGCTGCGTTGTGACGTACCACGTTCGAGTAATGCACGAGCACCACCGAGTTCAAGGCAGTGGCGATGCACGAGGCGGCGATCAAGCCTCGGCGCGGCAACCGGCCAAGCGGGCGATGGTCCCGGAAGTACTCCGCGCCGAGGAGCACGATCAGGATGACGCTGACGTACAGGTAGTGTGAGACATACGCGAAATGCAGGTAGCCGCGGGTCAACGTGAGCGCGATCCACCACACGCCGATGATCGTGAGGATCATGGCCAGGCCCGGTGTCAGGCGCCGACGTCGCCTGACCAGCCCGTATGCCAGGCCGGCGAGCAGCCCGACAGTGAGGACGTGCAGCGCCAGGACGAGAATCGCGTGCTCGGCTACCTGTTGGCTCCCCAGCGGAAGGCCGAGCAATCCGCCAACGGATCCGGTGATGACGCCCAGGAGGAATCCCGGATGCAGGGTGATTTCGTACCCCGGCTGATGCGCGGCGTGCAACCCGTAATTCGCGTACCACACCCCGTACAGGACGAGCGGCACCAACGGGACCCACAGGCGCCGCCGTTCATGGGTGAACCCAAACCTCACGAGCAGGCCCAGGCTCGCCATCGCTCCGACCTCCGCGGACGACACCGCGAGCACGAGCAGGACGCAGATGGCGGGATCGGCGCGGCGATCGGAACGATCGAGCAGCAGGAGCACTGCCAGGAGGCAGACCATGGGATAGACCAGCGTGCCGTTGAACGGAAACAGAAGCGTCTCCCACGCCGATCCCAGGACGACGACCGGTAGCACGGCAAAGAAGCCCGCCGTGGGCCCGAGCCGGCGCCGGACCACCGCGAACAGGAGGACCAGCGCGATCAGCTGCGCGAGCACGTGGGGCACTTGGTAGGGCCAGTAGTGATGCAGCCCGAAGCTCGCATATATGGCCTTGTAGAGCGCGACGGCCAGCACCGGGATGTGCTGGTTGTGGGCGATGAAGAAGATGGACGCGTGATCGTTGGTCAACCTGGCCTGCAGGAAGTCCCACTCGTCCTGCACGAAGAACAATCCCCGGCTGCACCACACGAGGAGCGCCCCTCCCGCCACGATCGCCACGCCCGGCCACACGAGCACCGTCCGTCCGGTGTGGCCACCCGCGGTCCCATCCCCTCGCCGGGTTGTCGGCCGCGGCGCGTCGACCAGGATGTCGCCCGTGCTCATCTCGCGACCTCGTCGGGCTTCGGCGCGTCGAGAGGACCCACGTGAACGCCCCACCTTACCTCAGTCCGCTCCGCCGACCGGTGCCCCAGTCGACCGCCTATTGTGGCCGGATCGTTCCTTTCGGGCCGCATCTTCGGATCCACCGCGAATGTCCCCCGGAGTTCGATCGACGTCGCCCGGGCGCATGAACCGTCGCCGCGTTCTGGTCGTCTTCCACGAGCGCGTCCGGGGAGGCGCGTCGATGGCAGTTCTGCGTTGCGTGCCCGCGCTCCAGGAGCGCGGCTGGAGCTTCGTCTTCTGGACGCCGCTGCCCGGATCGATGGCCGACGAGCTCGAGGCGCGAGGCTACGAGTACGGCGGGTCCGAGCGGCTGATGCGCTACCGCTGGCGTTCGCTGCGCGAAGACCCCGGTGTCGCCCGCCGGCTCGGCAGCTTCCCGTCGTACCTGCGCGAGTTCGCGGCGTTCCTCGACCGCCACGATCCGGCAGTGGTCCACGCCAACACGCTGCTGACGATCCCTGAGCTGCTGGTCGCCCGCCGGCACCGTCGGCCCACGGTGATGCACGTGCACGAGATGCTTCCGTCCAACTGGAAAGGAGCGTTCGCGGGTGAGATCGTGCGGCGCAGCACCCGGGTCGTCCTCGCTCCCTCCGGTGCCGCGGCCGGCGCCTTGGCGGCCCGAGGCGTTCCCGCCACCATCGTCAACAACAGCGTCGATCCGCCGAGCGATCCCGTCGCTCCATCCCCGGACGGGCGGCTCGTCATCGGCACGCTCGGTGTCGTATGTCGCCAGAAGGGCAGTGACCTGTTCCTCGCCGCCGCCGACCGTCTGTCGGCGGAGCTTCCGGACGTGGAGTTTCGGATGATCGGCCCGCTGCCGGATGGTGCGGGGCGCGGCTGGGGAGAGCGAGTCGTCGCGGAGGCACACCGCCGAGGCATCGCCCACGATGTCGTCAGCGACTCGTTCGGTGAGCTCGCCGGCTGGGACATGCTCGTCGAGCCCTCGCGCACCGATGCCTTCCCTCTGTCGGTGCTCGAGGCCATGTCCATTGGACTGCCGGTGGTGGTCAGCGAGGTGGATGGTCTAGCGGAGATGGTGACGCCCGACGCGGGGATCCTCGTTCCGCCCGAGGATCCCGCAGCGCTCGCCGCCGGCATCCTCGAGCTCGCCCGCGATCCCGCCCGTCGTGCCGAGCTCGGTGCGGCGGGACGCCGTCGCGTGGCGGAGCTCTTCACGTCCGAACGGCAAGCCGACGGGGTCGAGCGGGCGTATCTGCGCGCCGTCGGTGGAGTCAGTAGCCGGCTCGACGAGCGAGGTTCAGACGCTGAAGCAGCCGGACGGCCTGCGCACGCTCGTCCGGATTGAGACCGCCGGCGACGAGCAACGCGATGAGCCACGCCACGGCTGCCCCGAAGATGATCGTCACCGCCGATCCCACCGGCGGCAGCTCGTGTCCCAAACGCGAGATGAGCACGGCGACGAGCAGGCTGATGGTTGCGGCAGCGAGCGCCCGGAGGTAGTGCTCGTCGAAGGGCCCGGTGCGCAACCTCCGTCTCACCCGCAAGGCCCACCAGACACCGATGAGCGCGTACGCCGCGCACGTCGACCAGGCGGCACCGCGCGTCCCGAACATCGTGGTGAGGCCGATCGTGCCCGCGAGCATGACCGGCAACAAGACGATCGAGGTCCGCCAGATATCGCGATAGGCGCCCAGGGCCAGCAGCGTCCCGTACGTCTGCCCCAGCGTCCCGTGGACGGCGTAGCCGATGAACAGGATCCGCATCAGCGTCATCTCGGCATGGGGATCAGCTGGAAACACGATGCGAGCCAGGGCTGGCGCCGCAACGAAACCGGCCCCAGCGGCCAGGACCGTGACGAGCGTCGTCCAGCGAGAGGTCGTCCGATACAGCGCGCGCAGCGCGTCGTCGCGGTGGTGCCACGGCGAGGCGAGTCGCCTCCGGGAGATAGATGACGCTCAGGGCGGGGAGGAACTGGATGCTGACCTCGGCCACCCGGAGCGCAGCGCCGTAGAGGCCGGCGGCGCTCGTCCCGAGCAGCACCCCGACCGTGACGAGGTCGAGGTTGCCCATGAGACTCCACACGATGCCGCCGAGCTGCGTGGGGCCCTGCCCGTAAGTCCGCCGCTGACCTGCCGGCAGACCGTGCACCGCGGTCCTCCAAGTGACTGCGATGATGGCGAAGTTGAGGATCACGAAGCTCCAGAGCACGACCCCGGCGCTCGCCCCGATGGCATATGCGATCGCGGCCACGGCGGTGCGACCGACCGCGGCGATGACGGTGTTGATCAGCGCGAACCGGCCGACGTGACCGAGCGCGCGGTAGATCGAGGCGATGATGGTGGTTGCCCCCTGGGTCGCCGCGAGCATGAACCCAGCGGCGACGACGCTGGCGTTGACCGAGCCCGACGAGGCGGCCCAGACGAGCACGGTCAGCGCGCCGATGCCGGGCAGTGTGATCGCGAAGCGCACCAGCGTCCGGTGAACGTCGCCGCGGCCAAACCTGGTGCCCGCGCTGCTCGCCGCCGCGTCGCGTGTGGTGGCGTCGGACAGCCCGCCCAGCGCGACCGAGGCGCCCAGGACGCCGGTGGCGAGCGCCGATAGCACCTCGCCAAGCCCCTTGGGCGGCAACGTCCGGGTCAGCAGGATCAGCGTGACGAGCGTCAGGATCCGCCCGCCGGCCCACATCAGCCAGCTGACCACCGTGCCGCGCCCCACCCGCGTGACCGCACCGGTCTCCGCCTCTTCCAGATGGTTCGCCATCCAAGTCCTCCCGGTTCGCCATCCAAGTCCTCCCGGCGTAGCTCGTCCCCGGCAAGGTAACCTTCCGCTGGATGTTCACGGTGGGGGCCCCCTCGTAGCGATGCCATGCTATCGACGCAAGCCGGGCCCTCGGCCTGATGCATGACGACGGATCTGCTCGCTGAGACCCGGAGGTCCGCCCCGGTCCGCCGGGCTGCGATCGTCCACGACTGGTTCCAGGGCTTCCACGGCGCCGAGCGGGTGGTGGAGACCCTCCACAGCGACGTCCTGCGGGGACTGCCCACGGACATCTTCACCTTCCACGCGGCGCACGAACTGTTGCCGGCCGGGCTCGACCGGGCGATCGTCCGCGAGTCCCGGCTGTCCCGCCTGCCGGGGATCCGGCAACGCGGGCACCATCCGGGCCATTGGCGCTACCTCCTCCCGTACATGCCACGCTATTTCCGCGGCCTCGACCTCGCGCCGTACGACCTCATCGTGTACTCCTCCCACGCCTGTGCGACCCAGGCTCGGCCGCCGGCGGGGGTGCCGAGCGTCTGCTACTGCCACACGCCGATGCGCTACGCCTGGATGCCGGAGACCGACTCCGGGCGATTGCCGGGGTTGCGCGGCCATGTGCTCCGGCACTTCGGCTCCCGCCTGCGGCAGATCGATTTCGAGGCCTCGCGGCACGTCGATCAGTACGTGGCGAACTCCTCCGCCGTCCAGGAGCGGATCCGCCGCTTCTACGGCCGCCATGCCGAAGTCATCCATCCCCCGGTCGACATCGGCGATCTCGATGCGACTCGCGACAAGGATCCGGGGTCGTACCTGTGGGTCCACCGGCTTGTCCGCTACAAGCGCCCGCTCGAGGTGGCTGAGGCATTCCGCGGCCTGCCCTATCGCCTCACCATGGTCGGGATCGGTCCGCTCGAGGAAGCGCTGCGCGAGCGCCTGCCCCCGAACGTCGAGCTACGCGGGTGGCTCTCGCGGCCGGAGCTGGCCGAGCTGTACGCCACGTCCTCCGGATTCATCCACGTCGGCGAGGAGGACTTCGGGATCACGATGGTCGAGGCGCTGGCCGCCGGCACCCCGGTGCTGGCCCTGAACCGCGGCGGCGGGCGCGACATCGTCCGCGACGGCAGCGACGGCCGATTGCTGGCCGAGCGCCTCGGTGGAGTCGATTCGCCATGGGGTGCAGGCGATGGCCGCCACGGAGTGGGATCGGGAAGCCCTGCGCGCGCGCTCTCTCGGCTTCACCCGGGAGGCGTTCGTCGATCGTTTCCGCGATCTCCTGGAGAGCGTCGAGAGTCGGTCCGCGTCGGCCACGCGATGAGCGTCGCGGTATCGGCGGTCGTCGTCACGCTGAAGCAACGGGAGCTCGTCGCCCGCTGTGTGGCGTCGCTGCTCGCGGCGTTCGAGCGCGTGGAGGGCGACACCGAGGTGGTGGTGATCGACAACGGGTCGACGGACGGCACCGCCGAACGGCTGCGCGCGGAGTTTCCGGAGGTTCAGCTGATCCGAGCTGGAGCGCAACGCCGGCTTCGCGGGTGGGGCAGCGGAGGGAGCGCGGTGCACCAGCGGTGATTGGCTCCTGTTCCTGAACGACGACGCCGAGATCGAGCCGGAGGCGGTGGCGGCGATGCTCGCAGCGGTCGCCGACCAGGATCGGGTGGGATCGGTGGCGGCCAAGCTCCTGTTCGCCGGCTCGGGGCGGATCAACTCCGCCGGGCTCGGCGTCGACCGGCTGGGCGTCGGCTACGACCGCCACGTCGGGGAGCCCGCCGATGCCGGCGAGCACGAGCCCACGGAGGTGTTCGGCGCATCCGCCGGGGCCGCCTTGATGCGTCGGCGCATGCTCGAGGAGGTCGGCGGGTTCGACCCCTCGTTCTTCATGTACCTGGAGGACCTCGACGTGGCCTGGCGAGCCCGCGCCCGCGGGTGGCGCAGCTTGTACGTTCCGGCGGCGATCGCTCACCACCATCACTCACTGAGCGCCGGTCACGCGTCTGACTTCAAGTACTTCCACGTGGGGTGCAACCGCGTGCGCACGCTGGCCAAGAACGCGACAACCGCGCAGCTGCTGCGCTACGGGCTTGCGATGATCGCCTACGACCTCGGCTACGTGGGGTTCGTTGCGGTCACCGACCGCAGTCTGGCTCCGCTCCGCGGCCGCTGGCGGGGCCTGCGTGAGTGGCGGGAGTACCGACGAGCGGTCACCGTCCGCGACTCGTCACAGCTGGAGCCGATTCACGGATTCCGGGCGGCGTTGAGCCGTCGCTCGGTGTGGATGAGTCAGTCGGCCGGAGTGTCGGTCAGGTCGTGACGGTCGCCGAGCGTTCGGTGCGGCCGTAGGCATCCCACACTGCGATACCGAGCAACGTCCAGGCCAGGATCTTGCCCGGCCACTCGATGTAGTCGCCCATGAAGCACAGGAGGAGGTAGGCCGCGATCCCGCCCAGGGCGGCGACGGCCAGGAGATAGTCCTTCGGGGATCCCGCGAGCACGACCCGTCGACCGACGAGGATGCAGCTGCCGAGCAGACCGACGATGAACAGCAGCCCGATGGGGATTCCCTGCTCGTCCGCGGCCTTGAGGTAGGAGTTGTCGGTATATGTGCCCGTGCTCTCGTGAGTGAGCGTGCCCGCGTTGCCGGTGGCGCTGCCGACGGTCCCGAGCCCGGTGCCGATCGGATGCGTGACCGCCACGTGAACCGCCCGGCTCCACGTGTGGAAGCGGTCCTCGACCGAGGGGTCGGTCAACGGGTGGCTGAGCCCGGCCGCTCTCGATGCGGTGCGCTGCGTGGCGCCACCGGCGGCCAGCGCCGCGGCGTAGCCCGCGCCACCCATCGTCAGGACACCGATGACCGACGCGAGTTTGAGGTAGCGCGGCGTCGTCTTCGTGAGCAGGACGAGCAGCGCGAACGCACCGGCACCAACCGCCACTGCCACGAGTGCCGTCCGCACATAGGACTCCACCACGGCGATGCCGGCGAGCACGGCGGTCGTCAGCGCCAAGGCGCGCACCCGCTCGTCCAGCAGGCCCACGATCAAAGCGAACGTGCCGGCTGGTGCGATGAAGCTGACCATGTCCTGAGGGGTGTTGAACGAGCCGACGGTCCGGAAGATCCCGCTGAGAAACGCCTCGCCCGACCGAGACAGCGCATAGCTGCGCTCCCAGGAGGCTGGTCCGATCAGGGCGCGAAGGGTGGCGTAGCCGGAGATCACCGCGAACACGACGAGTAGGGCCCTGACGACCCGGTCCCGATCCCGCGCGACCGGGACCAGGGCGATGCCGGCCAGCACCAGGGGCACGTAGGCCTGCGTCAGGCGAAAGCCCTTGATCCCGCGCGTGAGGTTGCCGCTTTCGGGGATCTGGAGGACGGAGATCACGAGCCAGGCGAGGAGCAGCAGCCACACGATGCGCTCGGGTCGGCGACCCGCCCGCCACACCCGTCGCGCCGCCGCCCCTCTGTCGACGGCGATCAAGCCGATGAAGCCGATCACCAGGAACGCGTCGACGATCAGCGCGCCGACCGTGTCCGCTGACGGCATCTGCTCCGCGCCCAGCCTCGCCTTGAGCAGGCCGACGCCGCCGCTGACCAGGAGGGCGACGAGGAATCCGGCCACCGGCGCGCGCCACGCCAGGACGCTGACGATGACGAACAGGCCGAGGATCACGGCGACCGTCGGCCAGGCAGCGGCGCCGACGATGCCGACCAGCGTGAGGCCGGCCAGTAGCAGGGCCGCGCACAGCCTGCCCCTCACCGTCGGCGTCCGTACGGCGGTGGATTCCAAGATCATCTTCCGCCCTGAGGATAGTCCTCGGGCGCGAAACATCGTCCCGCGTCAACCCCCCGGAATGCCCGGCCGGTTCGGCGGGCGACCACGTACGCTGTCCGCGATGTCGATTCTGCGCCAGCGCAGGGCCCGATGAGCGGGGGTGAAGCCAGCGGACGGGCGAGCCTGCGGGCCCGCGATGAGCCCATCCGGACCGATGCGTCGGTCGAGGTGTCGGTCGTGATCGTCACCCGGGACGGCCGCGAGCGCCTGGAACCGTGCTTGCGGTCGATCGCTCCGGCGCTCGAACGCCTGTCCGCCGAGGTGATCGTGATCGACAACGGCTCGCGCCACTCATGTGCACCCTGGATCCACTCCTGGTGGCCTCAGGTCGTGGTGATCGAGCTCAGCGAGAACCTCGGCTTTGCCCGGGCCTGCAACCTGGGAGCCGAGCGGGCACGCGGCGAGTTCGTCATCTTCCTCAACGACGACACCGTTGTCACCTCGGCGTGGGCCACCTCGCTCGGTGCCGCGCTGCGTCAATGGCCCGAGGTGGTGATCGCCGGCGGCCTGACTCTCTTCCAGAGCAGGCCGGATCTGGTCAATTCGGCGGGGATCCGCATCGCCGTGTCGGGAGCCGGTCGTGACATCGGATTTGGACTCTCGCGCCATACGGTCAACCTGCGTCCACGCGACGTCCCGGGAGTCTCGGGTGTCAGCATGGCGGTCCGGCGAGAGTGGTTCCTCGGGACCGGCGGGTTCGACGACGGGTTCTTCATGTACTTCGAGGACTCTGATCTCTGCCTTCGCGCCTGGCTCGAAGGGCACCGCATCCGGTTCGTCCCGGAGTCGGTGGTCCAGCATGCGTTCGGCGGGACGGCCGGGAGCCCTCGGTCCCGCTGGCGTTATCACTACGGCACCCGGAACCGGCTGTTGATCGCGTTCAAGGCGTACGACTGGTACCTCGTACCCCTCGCCTGGTTGCTGTCCGTGGCGCAGGACACCGCGGTGGTGGCCGCCTTCCTGCTCCGTCGACAGTGGCGGGCGGCAGGCGTCAGCGCGCTCGGCAAGTTCCAGGGGACGCTTGCCGCGCTCGCCGTGCTGCCGCAGTACCGGAGCCGCCGGCGCCAGGTGCGGATCCGCCAGCGACGCACGTTGCGGGAGCTCCGCAGCCTGGGCGTCATCGATCCCATCTCGGTGTCGGTCCGCGAGTTCGTGCAACGACGGAGGCAGCTTTGAGAACCCGATCCTGGAGGCGATCGGGATTCTCCGGGGCCTGATGCAACTGCGGCGGGTCACGGGGCGCCTCCGGACAGGGTTGATCATCGCCCTCGGCCAGGCGGGCATCCGGTCGGCCGTGGCCATCTACGCACTCGTCCTGATCCGCCGAATGACGCCCGCGTCGTACGGCGAGTTCGCGTTTGCCGTCAGCGTGCTCAGCATCGCCTTGTTCATCGCGGACGGCGGCTTCACCCGGCTGCTCATCCGTGACGTGGCGCGCGCCGCCGGGGCCTCGCGGCTGGCCGGCCAGATCCTGATCGTGCGCGCGGTGTCCGTGGTGGTGGTCGTGACCCTGATCGGGTTGCTGTCGCTGGCCGGCGCGTTCCCCCTGCACCGGTCGCTGCTCGTGGCCTTCCTGGCGGCCCTCGGCTTACAGGCGCTCGCCGTCGGCTATGAGTCGGCGGCGATCGGCGCCGAGAACGCCAAGCGACTGGCCCGCGGGCAGCACCTCGAGGCCCTCGTGCTCATGGCGTCGCTCGGGGTCCTGCTGGCGATTCGGCCGAGCCCGTCGCTTGCGGTGGCGGGGATGGCCGTTGCGGCCGCCGCGAAGCTCGCGTACCACGTCGTCGTCGCGCTGAACCGCGGACCGGCGCCCGCTGGATTGCCGACTCGGCTGAAGGCTGCGGGGTGGACTCGTCAGGCGGTGCCGTATCTGCTGCTCGGCGCCCTGGGCACGATCTACTACCGGGTGGACATCGTCATCCTCCACACGATCCGCGGCAACGCCGCCACGGCTCCATACGCCGTCGCCTACCGGATCGTCGACGCGAGCACGGTCCTGGGCGCGATCCTGCTGGCCACCATCGGCCCGCATCTCAGCCGGCTGCACCAGCAGGGTCCGCATCTCGTGCTCGATCCATGGCGCCGCTACGTCCGGCGGACCGCGGCGTTGCTCATACCCCCGATCGTGGTCCTGGCGCTTGCCGCGGAGCCGATCGCCGGCGTGGTGTTCGGGCGGCGCTATATGGTCAGCGCCGGAACGAACCTGCGCCTCCTGGCTCCCGGCATCGTCTTCATGGTGCTGCACCACATCAACGTGGCGGTGATGTTCGCGGATGACGATCAGCGGGCGAACCTGATCGCCTCGTTGTTGAGCGCGCTGGGCAACGTTACCCTGACCTCGGTACTCGTCGCCCTGGATGGAGCCAACGGAGCCGCCCTGGCCACGACGCTGTCGGAGATCGCTCTGTTCTCGAGCTATGCGGTCTGGATCCGTCGCCGGTGCGAGCGGTCTCGCCGCGCCGCTGCGTCAGGGCCGGGAATGCCCCCCTCGATTATGCTCAATCGTACCTGACATGCCCGGGGAACTCCTGTCGAGATTCCGTCAGATCCCGCGCCTCGAGCGCTGGGCGCTGGTGCTGGTGATCACCGTTCTCACCGTGGGTCCGGTTCTCATCTCGATCTCACGTACCGGCCCCAAACGGGTGCATATCGTGTTGTCGCCGGTGCCGCATGCGCGACAGGCTCCGGCGCCGACGCTGGCCTACGTCAGACAGCTGGTGGAGCGCGAGAGCCAGAACCTCGCGCAGGGGAGCTCATCCGGGGCGACGAACCTCCCGAGCCGGGGCTTCCTGCGCAGCCTGAGCATCGCTGCCCCGAGCGATGGTCCGGACACGGATGTCACGATCACGGCTACCAGCCGCTCGCCGCGCACCGCCTCGGCCTTCCTGACGTCGCTGGCCGCGGGGATCACCGCCACCTCGCGAGGGGAATCGGCGATCTGGTTGCAATCGACGGACGTGCTTCCGGTCCTGCAGCACTCGCTGGCCACTCCGCTCCCACCAGCCCAGCGCCGGAGGTTGGTCAAGGAGCTGAAGTTCATCCGAGCCGCCATCGGGTTCGGTCGGCCGGCAGGTCCGCTGCGGGCCGCGGGCGCCGTGATCGAACGAGAAGGCTTCTGGGGCCGTCTCATCGCCCGCCTCCCGGGGAATCCGTCTCGCCCCAGCGCGGTGTGGGCCGGCCTCGCCGGATTCCTGCTGGCGCTAGCTCTCTGCTTCGGGTGGATCTACGTGGTGCGCGGAGGAGAAGGCTCGCCGGGTGGTGCAGCGGCTGCTGGGATCGATCCGGCGGGTGCATGACCGCCGTGGGTCCCGCGGCGCGCCGGCACGCCAGGGCCCGTCGAGCTGAGCCCCTCAGCCGTCGTTCAGGCGGAACATCGCCGGGAGCGTCAGCAGCAGGATCTTCAGGTCGAGGAGGAGGTTCCAGTTCTCGATGTAGTAGTTGTCCCACTCGACCCGGTCGGCGAGCGAGGTCTGGCCGCGGAGGCCATGCACCTGGGCCCAACCGGTCAGCCCCGGCTTGACGCGAAGGCGATCGCCATACCGATAGACGCGCTGGAGGAAGGACTGCGCGTACACGGTCCGCTCCGGACGCGGCCCAACGAGCGACATGTCGCCTCGGAGGACGTTGATCAGCTGCGGGAGCTCGTCGAGCGATGCCTTGCGCAACACCTTGCCCACCTGGGTTCGGCGGTCGTCGCTGACCTCGTCCCGGGTCACCGACTCATCGATGGTCGCGGAATCCGCCCGTCCCGCCGCTCGCGCCGCCCACGCCGCGTCCCAATGCCCGTGCTCATCCTCGTGTCCGCGCATGGTGCGGAACTTGAGCATCTCGAACTCCCGTCCATCGAGGCTCATTCGCCGCTGACGGTAGAAGACCGGCCCGCGCGAGGTCGCGGCCACCAGCAGTGCGATCAGGATGAGGAGCGGGGAGAGGATCACGAGCAACACGGCAGCGACCATCCGGTCGAGCGCGTACTTGATCGAGAACTGCCAGCTCAGCGGATCGCTCGGCCGCGAGCGGAGCAGCGGGATCCCGCCGAGGTACTCGATGTCGGTGCGGCCGACCACCTCCTCGTGCAGCCGGGGGACGGTCGAGACCGAGACGCCCATCCGGCGGCAGGTGCGCATGGCGGCGATGATGCGATCGTACGGGGTGGCGGAGAAGGCGACGATGACGTGCTCGACCGTGTGGGCCTTGACGACGTCGACGATGTCCTCGATGGTGCCGAGGAGGGGGAACGGCAGGTCGGCGGCCACCGGGTGCGGCTCGTCGACGAAGCCGATCGGCCGCATGCCGAGCTCCGGTCGCGCGGCCAGCCGGTGCGCGATCTGGGCCCCGACGCCCTCGCAGCCGAGGATGAGGGTCGGGAACTGGTAGCTCCCCTCGCGCTGGCGTCGGCGCACGACGGCGGCCATGGCGACCCGACCGACGGCCAGGCAGATCGTGGATCCCGCCCACAGGCGAAAGGCCTGGTTGGCTGCACCGTTGACGTTGTTGGCGAGGACGCGCAGACCGACGAGCAGGATCGCGCCCACCGAGGTCGCCGAGATGATTCGCGAGACGTCCTCCACCGGGTGCATCTGCAACCGGAGGTCGTAGAGGCGGCGGAACCGCATGGCGAACAGGGTGAACACGACGAACACCGAGCCCCAGGCGATCCCGGCGCCCGACCCGCGTCCTGCCAGCACCGGCCCGATGCTCAGGTGGAACGCCCCAGCCAGCGGAGCGATGGCGATGCCCAGGGCGAGCATGGCCGTGTCGACCACCACCAGGTGCTTGAACATCTGATCGAGCACCCGGTCGCGAAAGCCGGTCGCCGGGCGCGGCCCGGGGGGGAGATCAGGCGGCGGGGAAGCGGAGCGCAGCGGGATCGACTTGGGTGGCGACGGTGGAGGGCTCACCGCCGTCGTGGCCGTTCTCCGCTTGAGGGCGATCTGTCCCCATTCGCCCGCTGCTCGCCCGCTCTTGCTGCTCACGCCTCATCCTCCGGCACATTCTCGCGTCCCAGCACCCACGTCCAGCCCTCGTTGCGTCTGCTCAGCGTACGCACTTTCGCTCAGGTTTGCGACCCCCCCGGCCGGTTCCTGCCAATTGACGGTTGACGCAGACGGCGGGGCGACACCGTCGCCTACCTACAATTTCGCCAATGATAATGGCCCGCGGCGCGATCGTCGGGGTGCTCCTCATCGGCCCGACCGCGCTCGCCTTCCTCTCCGGAGGGTACTTCGATCGGGCCCGTTTGGTGGGGGGCATAGTGGCGTGGGCGGCGGCCGCCGCCTCGTCGCTCGTCTGCGTTCGGGCTTGGCCGCGGACCCGCACGGCCTGGCTCACCATCGCCGGGTTCGCCGCGTTCACCGTGTGGACGATCGTCTCCATCGCCTGGGCGCCGCTCGGCGACGGCGCCCAACAGGACGGGCAGCGAACACTGATGTACCTGGGGGTCCTCATCGCCGGGGCGAACGTCCTGCGGCAGCGGCGGCTCGCCCGCGCCGTCGAGCCCGTGCTCGCCCTCGGGAGCCGTCGTCGTCATGTGCGAGGGCCTGTCGGAGCGGGTGCTGCCGGGAGTCTTCCATCTCGCCCGGGGGGCCGATGCGGCCGGTCGACTCGAGCAGCCGCTCACGTACTGGAACGCGATGGGCCTGCTGGCCGCCGTCGGGACCGTCCTGCTGGCCCGGATCGGCGGCGACCGGTCACGTCCCCGTCCGATGCGCGTGGCCGCCTTCGCGGCCGCGCCAATCACGACACTGGCCATCTACCTGACGCTGTCGCGAGGGGCGTTCCTCGCCGTGGGTGTGGGATTGACGGTGCTCCTCTTGCTCGATGCGAGCTGGACGCAGGCGCGGGCCATCCTCCAGGTGCTCGTTTCGGCCGCGCCGCCGATCCTGGTCGGCGTCGCGCGCTTCGACCTGCGCACCTTCGGCGGCGCGCTGAGCACCCGGGAGCGCGACGGCCTCATCCTGCTGGCAGTCCTCGTCCTCAGCGGACTGGCCAGCGCCGCGGTGGCCGGCCGCGCGCTCCCGCTCCCGGCGGTGGGGGCGCGCCGTTTCGAGATTGACGAGCCGCCACGCCCAACCCCGCATATCCGTCGTTTCGCGCGCCTCGCCGGAGTCGGGGTCGCGCTGGCCACCATGCTCATCGTCCTCATCACCGCGACGAGCACGATCAGCGCCTCGAACCAGCCGACCGCCAGCAACGCCCGGCTCGTGACCACGGAGACCATCCGCGGCAACTTCTGGCGCGTCGCCATCCGTGGCTTCCTCGATCACCCGCTGGTGGGTACCGGCGCCGGCGGCTTCGAGACCGAGTGGAATCTGCGGCGCCCGATCATCTACTTCGCGCGCGACGCCCACTCCCTGTACCTGGAGACGCTGTGCGAGCTCGGTCTGGTCGGTGGTCTGCTCCTCCTGTGGCTGTTCGTCGCCGCCGGAGCCTCGATGCGCCAGGTCCGTCGCCTCGACCCGGTCCTGAGCGCGGGGTGGATCGCGGTGCTGACGATGTGGGCGGTCCATGCGGGGTTCGACTGGGACTGGGAGATGCCGGGGGTGACGCTGCTCGCGGCGGTCCTCCTCGGGGCCGTGGTGGCACGGGCGAGCGCTGATGTCGAGCCGACGGTGGATTCGACCGAGTCCGCCGACGCGTCGACGCGTTCGGCGCCCGTGGGGGTGCCGGGATGATCGGCCGTGTGCTCCCCCGCTGTGCGCTCCTCGCATTGGCCGCGGGGGCGATCGTCTGGCTCGTGCACGACCTCCGAGCCGTGGTGTTGGACGCCCACGGCCGCGCGATCAGCAACTCGGTGCTGGCGTCGAGCTCGCCTGACTCGCGCGCCGCCTCCCGCGCGCTGGCCGATTTCGACCGCGCGGCGTCCGGGAACGCTGATCCGAGTCCTCGCCTGGACGAGGCACGGTTGCTCATCGGCATCGGCCGGGACCGGGAGGCGGCTCGCATCCTTGACGGCGTGGTGCGGGGCAATCCCGGCAACGTCGTCGCCTGGGACCTGCTGGCCAACGCAACCGTCGGGTTCGAGCCTCTCCGGGCCGAGCAGGCGTTGGCGCAGCTCCGCCGCCTGTATGGGCGGATTCCGGGACTCGGTATCGACCAGGGCTTCCTGCTGGCGCCGGACGGCGTCCGGGAGGCACTGGGCGGCTATGCCATCGGGCACGTCGAGGTCGTCACCACCTCGGGCCGATCGGCGATCTTTGTCGGGTGGGCCGGTGTGCCAGGTCAGGGGAGTCGGCCGCCGCTGACGCCGGCCGACTCGATCCTCATCGTCGTGCGGGGGCAGGTCGTGTTCAGCGGGCGACCGACGGTGCCCAGGGCGGACGTGGCGCGCACCCACCCGGGATCACGCCCTGATGATCTCGGCTTCGAACTCCGGGTCCCGCTGGCCAGCCTGACGAGCCACGGCAGGACGGTGCAGGGGCAGGTGTTCGCCACGACCGGCGATATCGCCTCGGCCCTGCCGATCGCCTGCGGACGCCTGACGCGTCTGTTCAGTTGTGGACGAAGCGCGGCCCCGGCGCCGTCAATCGTCGGTTTCCTGGAGGGGGCGAGGGTCGCCGGCGCCGCGGCTCAGCTCTTCGGCTGGGCCGGGATCAAGACGACGGAAGCGGGCGAGCGCGCCCTGCTGCCGACCAGCGTCCAGGCTGTCGCCGCCGGCCGGACGATCGCCTCCGGGACGACGACGCTGCTCCGCCCCGATGTGGCGCGGGTCGAGCGCCTGCGAACGAATCTCAGGGTCGGCTTCGTGCTCAGCGTCCCGCTGGCGGCGCTCGGCGCGGCGCGCCGTGTCGCCGTCTATGCCGGCTACGGCGGAACACGCGTCCCCCTCCCGACGGAATGCGGAGGGGTGGCCATGCCGGTCCCCTGCCCCTGATCTCCTACCAGCGCGCGTCGTGGTCCTCCATGACGCCCAGGCCGTGCGCGATCTCGACCCCGCCCGGCAGCCTGCCCGACACGGTGCCGAACGGCTGGCGATAGCGGCTGCGGACGAGGACGAGGTTCTGGTTCCGCGTCCGCTCCGCCTCGACCTGGAAGCGGAGGTCTCCGACGGCGGATAGGTCGGCGGCGAACGCCTGCGGCGGCGGCTCCGCGGGGACGCCGTCGATCCACACCGTGCGCTCGCTGTCGCGTGGGGTGTCGTTGACACCCGCCACCAGGTTCCACGCAACCAACCGGCCATCCGCCGTATCGCCGACGCCGGCCGCCCACCGCCACGCGGTGTGGCGCGGGTAGTACCCCGCCGTGTCGTCGACGATCGCCCGGCCGCCGATGCTGCGGGTCCGAGCCCCGAGGCGGATCTCGCCCTGCGCGACGATCCCACCCTGCTTCCGGGTCCAGGCGTACGCCGCCCCGGCCGGGCTGACCGTCTCTATTCCCGGCGACTCGCCCAGGTCGATCGCGCAGCCGATTCCGGGGATTTGGAGCTGCCCCGGCAGCATCGTCACGCCGCCCCGTCCGAGCATCGTCCGCTCGTGGAGCCGTCGCTCCCGCCGATCCCACACCGCCCAGAACGCCTGGCGCGCCGGCCCGATCCGCACGCTCGCCGCGCACAGCATCAGCTCCTCGGCGAACACGGCCACGTACCGCCACGCCTTGAGCGGTCGGAGGCCGTGGCGGGAGGGCATCGGGTCCGGGGGGAGGGGGAGGTCGGCCAACCGTGCTGGCCGGGCGGCGCCGAACGTCCCACGGTAGGGCTGCACACGGCGATCTTCCCAGGCCGCCGCCCCACCGCTCTCCCCGGTCTTGGCCGAGCCAGTGGACACGGCGTCCGGTTTCTCTCCCCCGGCGCCGGCCCCGCTATCCTCCTCTCGCGGCTGACTGACCAGTCAATCAAGGCTTCTTGGAGGGAGGAGGAACCTCGTGCGCGCCGCCGTCGTGCAGCTCAACTCCACCGAGGACACCGCGCGGAACCTGGAGCGGGCCGATGCGCTGACCCGGGAGGCCGCGGCGCGCGGCGCCGAGGTCGTCCTGCTGCCGGAGAAGTGGAGCGTGCTCGGCACCTCGGAGCAGCTGCGGCATGGCGCCCAGCCGCTCGAGGGCCCGGCGATCGGCTGGGCGAGGTCCGCGGCTCGGGAGCTGGGGATCGACCTGATCGCCGGCTCGATCGTCGAGGCGCGGCCCGACGGGACGCTGAGGAACACCTGCGCCCACATCGGACCCGACGGCGAGCTCTGCGCCACATACGCCAAGCTCCACCTGTTCGACGTCGAGCTCGACGGTGTCCGCTACGCCGAGTCGGACACCGAGGCGCCGGGCGAGCGCATCGGCCTGAGCACGCTGGCCGACGGCACCCCGATCGGGCTGACCGTCTGCTACGACCTCCGCTTCCCCGAGCTGTACGGCGAGCTCGCGCTCCGCGGAGCCGAGGTGCTGAGCATCCCCTCCGCCTTCACGCTCGCCACCACCCGCGACCACTGGGAGGTCCTGCTGCGGGCACGGGCGATCGAGAACAGCGCCTACGTCCTCGCCGCCAACCAGACCGGCGCCCATCCCCCCGGTCATCGCAGCGGGGGGCGGTCGATGATCGTCGACCCGTGGGGCGTGGTGCTCGCCGGCGCGGCCGATGACGAGGGGGTGGCGCTCGCCGAGCTCGACCGCCACGCTCTGCACCAGGTCCGCCGCCGTCTGCCCTCCCTCGCCCACCGGCGGGACTTCGACTACGGGACGCTCGTGTGATGGCGATGGCCGCGGTCGACAAGCGCCGGGTCATCCTCGACGCGGCCGTGCGAGTGTTCGCCCGCCAGGGGTTCCACACCTGCCGGGTGGCCGACATCGCCGACGCGGCGGGGGTTGCGTACGGCCTCGTCTACCACTACTTCTCCTCCAAGGAGGAGATCCTCGACACGCTGTTCCTGGAGCGCTGGGACATCATGCTCGAGGCGATTGCCGACGCCGATCGCTCCCAGCGCGCCCCGCGGGAGAAGCTCCACCAGATCGCCTCGTTCATCGTCGACTCCTACCGCCACGACCCGGAGCTGATGAAGGTGATCATCGTCGAGGTGACGCGGGCGGCGAACACGTTCGGCCGTACCCACGTGGCGAAGATCCGCGACGCGTTCAATCAGATCGCGTCGATCGTCGCACGGGCGCAGGCCGAGGGCCGCTTCCGCACCGAGATCACGCCGGAGTTCGCCGCCCTCGCCTTCTACGGGCTGATCGAGCAGGTGCTGACCGGATGGATCTTCGATCCCGAGCCGCTCGACCCCGCCGAGCTCGACCGAGCCAAGACCCTGATCGTGGACACGATCTGTCGCGGCCTGGAAGTCTGATTAGATTCCGCCGATGTCCGAGAGCCCCCTGGTCAAGCGACTCGTGTGGTCCAGCCTGCTGGCCGGCCTCGGTGCCCTGGCCAGCGTGGGGACCACGCGGGTGGCCGCGCTCGTATACCAGCGCGTGTTCGGGGAGGATCCGCCCGAGTGACCGAGTCCGAGCAGCCCTCCGAGGCCCCCGAATCTGAATCGCCGACCGGCTCGTGGGACGCGCCGGGCGAAGCATCGGGTCCCGAGCCGGCCGCCGTCGAGGCTCCCGTCGAGCCGCCGGCGGCCGATCTCGCGGGTGGCGACATCGCCCCCGTCGTGGACCGAGCCAGAGCCGGAGCCGGAGGCCCAGTCAGCCGTCGCGCCGGAGGCCGAGGTGCCCGCCCCGTTCGAGACGTTCCCGGCAGCTGAGCCGCCCCCGCCGCCGCCTCCCCCATTTGCTGCCCCTCCCCGCGACCGCCCGGAGATCGCCATCGGCGGCGCGTTCGCCGGCGGCCTCGTGCTCGCCCTGATCCTCAAGCGCTTTGCCAAGTAACGACAACGACAATCTGGCCTCCGCCCTGACCGAGGTCTCCGAGCGCGTCACCGTGCTGGTGCGCGAGGAGATCGAGCTCGCCAAGGCCGAGGTGACGACGAAGGTGGGGAGCATCGCCCGTGGGGCGGCGGCGGTGGCGGCCGGCGCGGTGTTCGGCATCTTCGCGCTCGTGATCGGGCTCGGGGCGCTCGCCTGGGGGCTGAACTCGCTGCTGAGCAGCCTGTGGCTCGGGTTCCTCATCACGTTCGGCGTGCTGCTGGCGCTCACCGCAGGTGCCTTCCTGTTCGCCTGGCGCAAGCTGCGGGTCGGTGCTCCCGCCCCGACCATGGCGATCGAGGAGGCCAAGAAGATCCGCGAGACGGTGAGCACGCGCCCCGGAGAGGTCGGCTGATGCCGAGCCGTTCCCCGGAGGAGATCCGTGCCTCGATCGAGCACAATCGCCACGAGCTCGGCACCTCGCTGGAGAGGCTCCGGGTCGAGGTCGAGCGGGCCACGGACTGGCGCTCCCAGCTCCGCCGCCACCAGCCGCAGCTGATCGCCGCCGCCGCCGTGACCGGGTTCGTGATCGGCGGGGGGTTCGCCGCGCTCAGCGCGCTCACCCTCGGCCGGCGCAACCGCTAGCTCAGAGGAAGGAGCGGGGAAGCCCGCCGGCCCCCAGCAGGCCCGGCCCGACATGGGTGCCGATCACCGGGCCGATCTCCGACACGAAGGTCGGCTCGGTGCCGAAGATCTCGCGCCCGCGGGCGACCAGCCGCTCTGCCTCCTCGGGCGCCTGGATGTGCTGGACGACCCAGCCGTCGGCGCCATCGCGCCGGCAGGTGTCCAGCAGGTCGACCATCCGCTCGAACGCCCGGCGGGAGGTCCGCACCCGCTCGATCGGGGTGATCTCCCCCTGCACGGTGAGGATCGGCTTGATCCGCAGCGCCGTGCCGAGCCATGCCTGCGCGCCCGCGATCCGCCCGCCGCGGCGCAGGTACTCCAGGGTGTCGATGGCGAACCACAGCTTCAACTCCGGCCGAGCCCGGCGGAGCTGTTCCACCACGGCGGCCGCGTCGCTGCCGTTCCGGGCTGCCGCGCACGCGGCGAGCACCATCAGCCCCTGGCCGCCGCAGGCGCTCTCCGAGTCGATCACGTGCACGCGCTCCGCACGGCTGCCGAGCTGCTCGCGCGCCTGCTCGGCCGACCCGACGGTGCCGGACATGCCGCCCGCCAGGTGGATCGAGACGATCTCGTGGCCGGCCGCGAGCAACGGCTCGTAGACGGCGAGGAAGTCGCCGATCGACGGCTGCGAGGTCGTCGGCAGCTCCGGCGCGCGGCCGAGCTCGGCGTAGTAGGTGGCGAGATCGACGATCTCGCTCTCCCGCCGCACCTCCTCGCCCCGGTGGACGTAGAGGCTGACCTCGTGGATGGCGTGGGCCGCCACCACCTCGCGACCCAGGTAGTGACAGGTGTCGGTGACCACGGCGACCGCCATGCCGGCGGCACCCTATTCGATTCGCTTCGGCCCAGGATGGCGCGGGTCCTCCGCGTCCCGGCGTAGGCTCCCCGACGATGGCCACGCTCTACCGCTGCACGGCACCGACGGACTGGCTCTGCCCGTGCGGCAAGGTCGCGCGGGCCCTGCGCCGGGCCGGGATCGAGCACGTCCAGGAGCGGGTGCCCCAGCGGCGGGCCAGCCGCGAGGAGGTCCGCGCGCTCAGCGGCCAGACCCGCGTGCCGCTGCTCGTGATCGACGGACAGGCGATCTGCGACTCGCGCCGGATCCTCCAGCACCTCGAGTACCGGCGAGCGTCAGTGTCCTAGCGCGGCGATCGTCCGCGCGTTCACCGGCCTGGCCACTCCGGCCTCGGTGATCAGGCCGGCGATCAGGGCGGCCGGGGTGACGTCGAACGCCGGGTTGCGCACGGGCGTGTCCTCCGGCGCCCCGGCCGGCCGGCGCACCTCGTCCGGGTCGCGCGCCTCGATCGGGATCTCCGATCCCGTCGGCGTGTCGAAGTCGATCGTCGAGGTCGGGCCCGCGACGAAGCACGGCAGCCCGGCGGCGCGGGCGGCGAGGGCCAGGCCGAGCGTCCCGACCTTGTTGGCGACGTCGCCGTTCGCCGCCACCCGGTCGCAGCCGACGATCACCGCGTCGAGCTCTCCACCGGTGATGAGCCCTGCCGCCGCCGAGTCGACGATCAACTCGTGAGGGATGCCGTGCCGGCGCAGCTCGTAGACGGTCAGCCGCGCCCCCTGGAGCAGCGGTCGGGTCTCGGTGGCGATCACACCGTGCAGCTGCCCGCGGCGGTGGAGCTCGACGATCACCGCCAGCGCCGTGCCGGCGCCGGGGGCGGCCAGCGCCCCGGTGTTGCAGTGAGTGAGCACGCGCCGAGCGCCGCCGAGGGCATCGGCACCGTGGTGGGCGATTGCCGCACTCGCCCGTTCCTCCCGCGCGTGGAGCTCGACCGCCGCGCGCAGCGCGACGTCCTGACCGGCCGACGCCGGCGCGGCGCGGACCGCCGCCCGGACCTGCTCGACCGCCCAGCGGAGGTTGACCGCGGTCGGCCGGCTGGCGATGAGCCGGGCGCAGGCAGCATCGAGCTCGCCCCCGCGCGCCAGCTCGAGCGCGACGCCGTAGGCCGCCGCCACCCCGATCAGGGGCGCGCCGCGGATGCACAGCCGTTCGATCGCCTGCGCCGTCGCCTCGGCGCTGCGCAGTTCGAGCACCGCCTCGACGTCCGGCAGGCGCGTCTGATCGAGCACGCGCAGGACCCCGCCGGCGTAGGCCAGCGGGGCCGGGTGGACGTCCTGGGCTACAGCCGGTTCTCGATCGTCAGCGGGGCGGCCTCGGCGGGCGGCGGTTCGGCGTCGCCACCCTCGAGCCCGAGCGCCTGCTGGAGCTCACCGGACTGGTACATCTCCATCACGATGTCGCAGCCGCCGACGAGCTCGCCGCCGACGAACAGCTGGGGGACCGTCGGCCAGTCCGACAGCGTCGAGAGCTCCTGACGGATCCGCGGATCAGGCAGGATGTCCACGGCGGCGAACGGTGTGTTCAGCGACTGGAGCACCGCGACGGTCCGGGCCGAGAACCCACAGGCCGGTGCCTCCGGCGTGCCCTTCATGAACAGGATGACGGGGTTCTCGTCGATCGCGGTCTGAATTGCGTCGCGCATCGGATTGCTGGGCTGATCGCTCATGCGTCGTGTGCCTTCGTTTGAATGGACAGGGCGTGGATCCGGTCTCCCACCTCGTCGCCGAACACGTCGTAGACGAGCCGGTGCTGGGCGATCCGGGACAGGCCGGAGAAGGCGGGGGAGACGACGAGGGCGTTGAAGTGATGGCCGTCGCCGGTGACCTCGGCGCGCGCCTGCGGAATCGAGGTCTCGATCCGCTCGCGCAGCTCGTCGGGGGATACGGTCACCCGAAAGAGGCTAGCGCCCGACCGTGCGATCGCCCTCGATCGTTGGCCGCCCGAGCGCTATACTTCCTGAAGCATGATCACCCTCACCGACAAGGGCGCCGAGAAGGTCCGGGAGTTCCTGACCACTCAAGCCGCCGTGGCGGAGACCGCCGGGCTGCGGGTCGGCGTGCGGGGCGGAGGCTGCTCGGGCTTCCAGTATGCCCTCGCGTTCGACGACCACCGGGACGGCGACACGGTGTTCGAGGACAAGGGCATCCGGCTGCTCGTCGACCACGCCAGCCTGCCGTACGTCCGCGGCTCGATCATCGACTTCGTCGACGGCCTCCAGGGCGCCGGCTTCAAGGTCGAGAACCCGAACGTGATCGCGGCCTGCGGCTGCGGCTCCTCCTTCCGCGTGGCGGAGGAGGAGGAAGTCTCCGCGGTCTGAGCTCGGCTCCCCCGGCTCGCGTCCAACTCCCGTCGCCGCGCCGGGGTGGTCTCAGGCGCTCGCCCGCGTCCCGGCGCCCGCGACCCCGCCCCCGGCGCTCCCGCGCTCAAAAGTCGACGCGCTGCGGCTTCGGCCCGCGCCGCGTCGACTTTCGCTAGTCCCAGCACCAACAATCGACGCGCGGCCGGTGGACGGCGCAGCGAGTCGACTTTTGAACAGGTGGGCGGAGGGCGGGCACCGGCCGGGCGGGGCGGGGCGATCGGGACGCGGAGCTCAGACCGGGACCGCGCTGAGCGACTGCCACAGGAACAGCCCGGCGAGCGTCCGGTGCGGGCGCCACGGCTCGCCGATCCGCCCCACCTCGGCCGGCGAGGGCATCGCGTCCAGGCCGTAGCGGAGCATCACCGCGCGCCGGATTCCCAGGTCGCCGACCGCCAGCACGTCCGGCCGCGCCAGGTGGAAGATGAGGAACATGTGCGCGCTCCACTCACCGATGCCCTTCACCGCGACGAGCTCGCGCATCACCTCCTCGTCGGGCAGCGCGTCGAGGGCGTCGAGCCGGAGCGTCTCGTCGAGCACGTGTCCGGCCAGGGAGCGCAGGTAGGCCGTCTTCGCCCGGGACAGGCCAGCCGCCGCGCGGAGCTCCTCGGGGTCCTCCTGGAGGATTTCGAGCGGGGTCGGCGTCCGCCCGCCGAACCGATCGGTCAGCCGGGCCCAGATCGCGCCGGCGGCCGCCACCGACACCTGCTGGCCGACGATCGAGCGCATCAGCGTGCCCAGGTGGTCTCCGGGCACCCGCCCGCGCCGGCGCTCCGCGATCGCCGGCAACCCCCCCATCGAGTCGATCAGCCGCCGGAGCACCGGGTCCCTGGCGCGCAGGTGGGCCAGAGCGCTCTCGTCTGACGCCGGGTCACCGCAGGACACCACACCCCGTTGTTAGCATCCGGGTGCGTCGCTCAGGGCGCCGGCCTGGCCCCGGTGAGCACGCGTGAGGATGCTTAGACTGGGTCATGGACGTCAGCCAGTCGATCCCCGATTCGACGATCGAGGACTCGCCTCGAAGCGCACCGGCCGTTCGATCGACGCGCCGGGAGTCGCTGCGCTACGTCGGGATCGCATACTTCTCGTCCCGGCTCTTCGTCCTCGCCTGCGGCGTGATCGCGGCGGCGGTTCGCGGGTGGAACCACTCCGACGGTGGGGTGGGCGCCGCGCAGACCATGTCGCTGGCGGAGCCGTTCGGGCACACCCTGAACGTGCTCGTCGCCGGTTCCTCGCGCTGGGACAGCACGTACTACGAGGCGATGTCGACCTTGGGCATTGGCGCCTCGCCGCACTTCGCCGGCTTCTATCCGGGCTATCCGTTCCTCATGCGGGCGTTCCGGCCCATCGCCGGCATCGTCACAGCGGGGACCAGCCGGCAGGTCGTCATCTCCGGCATCGTGATCTCGCTGGCCGCATTCGCCGTGGCGCTGTACCTCCTGCACCGCCTGGTGATCCTGGACTTCGGAACCGCGATCGCCAACCGGGTCGTCCTGCTGGTGGCGTGGTTCCCGATGGCCTTCTTCTTCTCGGCGATCTACACCGAGTCGCTGTTCCTCGCTCTCTCCGTCGGGTCGATCTACATGGCCCGCCGTGGCCGCTGGGCGGCCGCCGGTCTGATCGGTGGAGCGACGGTGTTCGTGCGGGCCACCGGATTCCTCCTCCTCGTCCCGCTCGGGTTGCTCTTCCTGTACGGGCCACGCGCGGATCGTCCGCCGGCGCCCGCTCGCGGCTGGCGACCTCGGTACTCCTGGCGCTCGCGTGAGGTCGCCTGGCTCGCGGCGGTGCCCGCCGGAGTAGCCCTGTACCTGCTCGACGCGTACCAGACCTACGGCAATGCGCTGGCCTCGGATCACGCTCAGCAGGTCGATCAGGATCGGCACTTCCGAGACCCGGTGTCGGTCATCTTCCACGGCCTGCACGACGCCGAATACGCGTTGTCCCAGGTCCTCCTCCATCACGCCAACCCGATCACGAACACGCCGGATCGCACGTCGCTGTCGAACTTCGGGTTCGTGATGCTGGCGTTCGTCGTGCTGATCGCTGCGTTCCGTGCGATCCCGTTCGCGTACTGGGCCTACGCGCTGGTCGCCCTGGCTCTTCCGTTCCTGGACAGCCCGGCCATCGGTGCCGAGCACTGGAACGCGATGCCGCGGTACATGATGGTCGCCTTCCCGCTCTTCATCTGGATCGCCATCTGGTGCCACCGGCGATGGCGCTGGTGGGCGGTCATGGGGGTCAGCGCCCTCCTACTCGCGTTCTTCACCAGTCTGTTCGCGACGTACCACTGGGTGGCGTAGCCGGAGGCCGAAAACCGCGGGGCTCAGGGCTGGCCGGCAACGGCGCCCGGGACGCCGGTGTTCGTCGAGTACTTCGGCTGGATGCGGACCTCCGGCCGGATCTCGTGCACCGCCTGGGCCACCGCCACCGCCGACTCGGCGAACCCGGTGGCGATCAGCTTCAGCTTGCCGTCGAACGTCGTGATGTCGCCGCACGCCCACACCCGCTCCAGGGAGGTCCGCATCAGCGAGTCGACCGCAATCGCCCCCTTGATCACCTCGAAGCCCCAGTCCTTGAGCGGCCCGAGCTGGGTCTTGAACCCGAGCTGGAGGAGGATGGCGTCGACCTCCACCTCGAGCTCGTGTGCCTCGTCCTCGGAATGGAACAGGCGCACCCGCTCGACGCCGCCGTTGCCCGACACCTCGCGGATCTGGAACGGCACGTGGATCGCCACGTCGCCACGGTCGGCCGCCTCCATCACCTGCCCGACGGTCAGCTCGTGGGCGCGGAACCCCTCGCGGCGGTGGACGAGGGTGACCGACGCGGCGGTGTCGAGCAGGTTGATCACCCAGTCCATGGCCGAATCCCCGCCCCCGACGATCATCACCCGCTTGCCGGCGAACACCGACTTCTCGCCGACGATGTAGTGCGCGCCCCGGCCCTCCCACGGCCCCAGGTCGTAGCCCGGCAGCTGCTTGGGCTCGAACGCGCCGTGGCCGCCGGCCACGATCACCGTCCGCGAGCGGAGCTCGCCGCGATCGGTGTGCAGGACGATCACCCGCTCCTCGGTCCCCGGCTCGCCCTCCCAGGAGATCCGCTCGGCCGTGGTCGACAGGTGGACCGGCACGTCGAACTGCTCGAGCGCCTGCTCGCGCAACTGCTCGACCAGGTCACGCGCGAGCACCCGAGGATGCCCGGGCACGTCGAAGATCCACTTCTCGGGGTAGAGCGTCGTCAGCTGACCGCCGATCTCCGGCAGGGAGTCGATGATCCGGGCGTCGGCCTCGCGCATGCCGGCCCAGAAGGCGGTGGCCAGTCCGACCGGTCCGGCGCCGATCACCGTGACGTCGCGGACGGTGTCGAGGTCCTGCGCCAGCCGCGCCGGATCGGCGCCGGCGCTCATGCCGGCACGGGCAGCGCCAGCGCCGCCCCGTCCAGCGCGCCGAGAGCCCGCTCGACCGAGCAGGAGATGCAGGTGAACGTCGGCGTGTCCCGCTGCGTGTACGAACTCGCTTCGGTCGTGCGCAGCCGGTGCACGAGGTCGAGGAAATCGGCCGGGTTGTCGGTGTTGAACGCGATCACGAACTCCTGATCGTCCAGGCCGAACGAATAGCTCGTGTTGATGTCGACCGACGGGAACTCGCGCCCGACCTTGATGTGCTGCTGCATGATCCGCCAGCGCTCCTCGCTGGGGAGCGCCCACCAGGCACGGCTCTTCACGAACGGGTAGACGAACAGGTACTTCGACTGCTCCGCCCGCACCTCCAGGCGCGACTCGTCGGAGTACTCCGAGAGCTTGGTCATGGCCAGGAACGAGTACGGCGCGGTGCACCACTCCATCAGCCCGCTCTGCTGCAGGACGACGTGGAACTCGTGGATGCGATCGAGGTTCTGGGCCTGGCTGAGGAGCATCAGGTCGGCGTCGCCCCGGGTGCCGACGAGCGAGAACGCGCGGAGGAGGTGGTCGGCCGCGAAGTCCTCACAGGCGGCGAGGAACTCCTGCTTGTCGCGCAGCCGGTCGGCAGCGGGCCGTCGCCGCCACGCCGGGTCGACCTTGAGGAACGTGTACTTGACGAAGTGCCGAGCGGGCATCTGAAGAATGATGATAAACCCGCCGTTTTCGCCGCCGGCCGCGCCGCCTGAGGCTTTAAGATGAGCCCGATGCGGATCGCCCTGGTCTCGCCGTACTCGTGGACCTATCCGGGCGGTGTGACGAGGCACATCGACGCGCTGGCCCAGCAGTTCCTCGCCGCCGGCCACGAGGTTCGGGTGCTCGCGCCCTACGATCCCCCGGGGCGCGCCGCGGCGCTCCTGCACCGCGGCGCCCGGCCGCAGGCCGTCAGCCCCCCCGAGTTCCTCGTCCCGCTTGGCCGCACGGTCGGCTTCAAGGCCAACGGCGCGGTGTCGAACCTGTCGATCACGCCCTACGGCGTGGCGATGATGCACCACGAGCTGCGGACTGGCGGCTACGACGTCGTCCACGTCCACGAGCCGGTGGCTCCGCTGACCAGCTGGATCGCCACGGATTGGACGCGCCTGCCGCTCGTCGGCACCTTCCACTCCTACTCGCCGAAGCGGCTGCCGAACGGCATCGCCAACCTGATCGGCGCGCGTCGGGTGCTCAACCGCCTCCACGTGCGGATCGCGGTCTCGCAGGCGGCGGCGTGGACCGGGCAGCGGTGGTTCGGTGGCCACTATCGGGTCATCCCCAACGGGGTGCACGTCGACGCGGCGCGGGCGCGCGCCGCGTCCGAGCGGCCGTCGGGGGAGACCATGCAGATCGCATTCATCGGACAGGCGGTGCCCCGCAAGGGCCTGCCGTTGCTGCTCCGGGCCTTCGAGGCGCTGCGGGAGCACATCCCGTGCGAACTGACCGTGATCGGCCCCTCGGCCGAGGAGCTCGCCCCGTTGCTGCTCGATCCCGACGGCGTCACCGCACTCGGCAAGGTCGACGAGGCGACCAAGCAGGCGGTGCTCGAGGGCGCCGATGTCCTCTGTGCCCCCTCGCTCGGCGGCGAGAGCTTCGGCATGGTCCTCACCGAGGCGTTCGCCGCCGGCACGCCGGTGGTGGCGTCGGACATCGCGGGGTACCGCGACGTCGTGCGGCACTGCGTCGACGGGGTCCTCGTGCCGGCGGGCGACGCCCAGGCCCTCGCCGAGGCGCTGCGCGACCTGTACGACGAGCCCGAGCGCCGGCGGCGGATGGCCCGCGCGGCGGCAGTCGACGTCGAGCGGTTCGCCTGGCCGCGGGTGGCGAACGAGGTGCTCGAGGCCTACGCCGACGCGCTCGCCACGCCGCAGCCGCAGACCGCGCTGCATCGTGCCGCGGTCCGCGTGGGGGCGCGGCCGGCGGATCTCAAGCCGCATGTCCCGGCGCGCCGGCTGCCGACGCTCGAGCCCGCGCTGGGCAGCAGCCGCAACCCGCTGCTGGCCGCGCTGCGCCGCGTCGGCTTGGCCCTCGTCTCGATCGGTGGCCTCGTCCTCGCGTGGCTGGCGCTGCAGAAGATCGGGATCGGCAACATCGTCTCGGCCCTGGTCGCCTCGAGCCCGAGCTTCGTGCTGCTCGGCCTCGGCGTGATGTGCAGCGCGATGGCGATGCGCGCCGTCTCGTGGCACGCGATCCTGCGCGCCGCGCTCCCCCGCTCCCGGATCCGGCTGTCGGACGCCATGCAGGGCACCTTCATCGGCGTGCTGATGAGCTCGACCCTCCCGGCCCGGCTCGGCGAGCCCTCCCGTGCCCTCGTCGTCGCCCGGCGCAGTGGCCGACCGCGGGAGAACCTGCCGATCGTGCTCGGCACGCTCGTCTCCCAGACGCTGCTCAACATCGTCGCGCTGATCGTGCTCGGCGCGGTGATGTTCTCGTCGGTCGACATCTTCAGCGGCCACCAGACGGCGCTGCTGATCGCCGCGGTGGCCCCGCTGACGCTGCTGGTCATCGTGCTGCTTGCCCCGCTCGTGCTGAGTGCGACCGCGCGTCGGGGCCGCCGGGGCGGACGGGCCCACGACCTCGTGACGCGCGTGCGCCGATCGCTCACCCGGGTGCGGGCCGGGCTGATCGTGTTCCGACGCCCCCGCCTGGGCGCGGTCGCCACCGCGGCGCAGCTCGGCGCCTGGGCGCTCCAGTGGCTGGCCTGCTACCTGCTGCTCGTGGCGCTCGGGCTGGGTCACACCGGCGTGGGTGCGGCCGCCGCGGTGCTGTTCGCCGTCAACATCACCGCTGTCCTGCCAGCCACGCCGGCCAATCTCGGCGTGTTCCAGGCGGCCTGTGCCGCTGTGCTCCACACGGGTTGGCACGTCGGCGTGCCGAGCGGCGTGGCCTACGGCGTCATCCTCCAGGCCGTCGAGGTGGTCACGGCGATCCTCATGGGGATGCCCGCGCTGCTCAAGGAGGGGATGTCGTGGCGAGAGGTCCGCCTGCGCGCCATGCACGCCACCCCGGTGAAACTGCCGGCTCGCCCGCGCCAGTCCCGGACCGGAGGCGCCGCCCGGGTGTGAGCCTCGGCGATCCGCCGCCTCGTGCGACGCACTCGGTCGCGCTATGAGGGACCCCTGACTCCGGTATGACCTCCCGGGCTGGATGGGCCCCTGCTTTCTCGCTGTTCAACGACTGGCGGATCCTCCGACGCACGGTGGCATAGCGCGCCTGCGCCCCGGGTAGGAAGCCTGCGGGCTCCACCCCGGATGAGGAGGCGAGGATGAGCAGCGACGTTCAGACGGGCACGATCCGGACGAAGATCCCGGGCCGGCTCGACCGACTGCCGTGGTCGCGCTTTCACTGGCGCGTCATCGCCGGCCTCGGCACGGTGTGGATCCTCGATGGCCTCGAGGTGACCATCATCGGCTCGATCTCGGCTCAGCTCGGGATGAAGGGGTCCGGCGCCCACATCTCGGCCGCCGACGTCTCCGGTTGGGCGGCGTCGCTGTATGTCGCCGGCGCCTGTCTCGGCGCGCTCGTGTTCGGCCAGCTCACCGACCGGTTCGGCCGCAAGCGGCTGTTCATGATCACGCTGGGCATCTATCTGCTCGGCACCGTGCTCACCGCCGCGGCGTTCGCCTCCTGGTGGATCTTCCTGTTCCGCTTCGTCACCGGCTTCGGCATCGGCGGCGAGTACGCGGCCATCAATTCGGCGATCGACGAGCTCATCCCGGCCGACAAGCGGGGCCGGGTCGACGTGTCGATCAACGGCAGCTACTGGCTCGGCGGCGGTGCCGGGGCGCTGTTGGCGGTGCTCGCCCTGCACAACACCGCGGTGAACGTCGGCTGGCGGCTGTGCTTCGGCCTCGGCGCCGTGCTCGGGCTCGGGGTGCTCATCCTGCGCCGGAACATCCCGGAGAGCCCGCGCTGGCTGTTCATCCACGGCCGCGAGGAGGAGGCCGAGCGCGTGGTGGCCGAGATCGAGCAGGAGGTGGAGCGGGAGACCGGGCGGGCGCTGCCCGAGGTCGAACAGGAGATGACCGTCCGCCAGCGCAGGGTGATCCCGCTCTCGCTCACCGTCCGCTCGGTCGTCACCCTGTACCCGAAGCGGACGGTCCTCGGACTGTCGCTGTTCATCGGCCAGGCCTTCCTCTACAACTCCATCCTGTTCGGCCTCGGCACCCTGCTGGCGACCTACTTCAAGATCTCGGCCGCCAACACGCCGTACTACATCGCGATCTTCGCCGTCGGCAACCTGTTCGGGCCGCTGCTGCTCGCCCGGCTGTTCGACACCGTGGGGCGCAAGCCGATGATCGCCGGCACCTACCTCCTGTCCGGCTCGCTGCTCGTGCTGGTGGCGGTGCTGTTCGGCAGCCGGAGCCTGTCGGCGGGGTCGTTCATCGCCCTGCTCTGCGTCGTGTTCTTCTTCGCGTCGGCCGGCGTCAGCGCCGCCTACCTCACCGTGTCGGAGATCTTCCCGATGGAGACCCGGGCGCTGTGCATCGGCGTCTTCTACGCGGTCGGTACCGGGATCGGCGGGATCACCGGCCCGCTCGTGTTCCAGGCCCTGATCAAGCAGGGCTCCTACGGCAAGGCGGAGCTGGCCCTCCTGCTCGGCGCGATCATGATGATCGTCGGCGGGATCGTCGAGCTCGTCTACGGCGTCAAGGCGGAGGGCCAGACGCTGGAGAACATCGCCAAGCCGCTGACCGCCGAGGACACTCCGGGCGACCCGGGCGGCCCGGACGGCCCGGGCGGGTCTCGTCCGGCGGCGGCGGCGGCGTAGGCGCGGGCGGTGGCGCCGGGATCGGACCGGCGTCCGGCTCAGGAGACGCTGCTACCTTCGCCGACATGCGAAAGCGGTTGGGGCTCTCGGTCCTCTTGGCCTGCCTGTGTCTGGTCACCCTCCCAGGGGGGGCGCTGGCGCGCGTGTCGTCCTCGTTCGTCGGCGTGAACATCGAGGGACCGTTCTTCTATCCCGACTTCCCGCAGAGCGCGCAGATGCAGCTGATGCATTCGGACGGGATCGGGAGCGTGCGTGAGCTGTTCGACTGGGCGGCCATGCAGCCGTACGAGTCCTACGCGCAGCTCCCCAGCGGGCAGGCGCTCCTCTACACGAACGTGGGGGGGTGCCGACGGACTTCCGAGCCACCGACGACATCGTCGCCGTCGCCGCCGCGCACCACCTGAGTGTGCTCCCGGACGTGAGCTTCACCCCGCCCTGGGCACGCCTCAGGCCGAACAACGGCGCGTCGCCGCCCCGCTCCGACGCGACCTACGGCCGGTTCATGACCGCGCTGATCGACCGCTACGGCCCGTCGGGCAGCTTCTGGCGGGCGAACCCGTCGCTGCCGAAGGTGCCGATCCGCATGTGGCAGATCTGGAACGAGCCGAACTTCAACTACTACTGGTCGATCCAGCCGTGGCAGCCGAGCTACGTCAAGCTGCTGAAGGCCGCGCACGACGCGATCAAGAAGGCCGATCGCCATGCCGAGGTGATCCTCGCCGGACTGACCAACTACTCGTGGGAGTACCTCACGGGCGTCTACAAGATCCGCGGCGCCCGCTCCCTGTTCGATGCCGTCTCCGCCCACCCGTACACGGCCACCCCGGCCCAGCTGGTCACGGTGCTCAGCTACGTCCGCAAGGTGATGAACCGCTACGGGGATAAGCACAAGCCGCTGTTCGCCACCGAGGTCGGCTTCCCGTCGGCCAAGGGGAAGGCGAAGGCGACCTTCGAGGCGGCCACCAACGAAGCCGGACAGGCGAAGCTGAGCGCGCAGGCGGTCAAGCTCCTGGCCGCCGACCGTGGCAAGCTCGGCCTCCAGGCGTTCTACTACTACGAGTGGATCGGCAACGAGACGATGCCCGCCGCGGCCGTCGACCAGTTCAATTTCTCCGGGCTGGAGAAGTTCCTCGACAACGTCGGCGTCGAGGCCAAGCCAGCGCTCGCCGCGTTCGCGTCCGCCGCTCGGGCGATCGAGCGCTAAGCCGCCTCCACCGCCGGCTCGGCGTCGGGCAGCTCGGCCAGCCGGCTGGGGTCTCGAGCGCTTCCGGCGATCAGCTCGTCCGCCGCCTGGCGGTCGCTCTTGGGTAGGAAGCCGGACTTCATCCCAAAGTAGACCGCCTGCGGGTGGTGGGCGACGATCGCCAGCGTCGACTGCTCGGGCTCGACGGCGTAGCCCCCGGACAGCCGCAGCCCGAGCTGCGGCGCGTCGAGCAGCCGGAACACCTTCTCGTGCTCTGACTGCTCGGGACAGGCGGGGTAGCCCCAGGAGTAGCGGCGACCCTGCGTGGGCTCGATGCCGAACTCGGCGCGGACCCGCGCGTGGAGCCACTCCGCCAGGCCCTCGGCGGTCTGGACGCCGAGGCCGTGCACGAACAGCTGCTCGGCGAATTCGCCGTCGGCCTCGAGCTTGGCCATCAACTCGGTCACCGCCTCGCCGGCGGTCACCGCCTGGAGGGCGACGACGTCGGGCTCGGTACCCACCGGACGGTAGAAGTCGGCCAGGCAGATCCGGTCGTGCTTCGGTTGGCGCGGGAACACGAGGCGCTCGAGCTCGCGCTCGCCGGGGGCGAAGCCGGATCCCACACGATCAGCTCGTTGCCCTCGGAGTTGCAGGGGAAGTAGCCGAGCAGCGCTCGCGGATGCAGGTAGTCCTGCTCGGCCCACATCCGCTCCAGGCGGGGCTGGAAATCCTCGCGCAGGAGCCTGCGCCACTCCTCGCCCTTGACCCCCCGCCCACCCCAGTGGAGCTTGAACAGGACGTGGGTGTCGAGGTGGTGGTAGACCTCCTCGAGCGGCACCTCGAGCTCCCGGACACCCCAGAAGGGGGGGTCGGGCACCGGATTGTCGGTGCGAACGCCCGACCGCACCGACGCGTCGGTGGTCGGCGGCGCGTTGTCGGGCACCTCGGGCGGCGCCTCGCGCAGCCGCTGGGCCGCCTCCCGGGTCTTGGTGACGAGGGCCTCGCGGGCTGGCGCGTCGATCAGCTGGTCCATCTTGGCCAGGCCCTCGAACGCGTCCTTGCAGTAGAACACGCCGGGGGGGTACACCTCATCGGACTCGGTGCCGTGGGGATAGAGGATCCGCAGGCCGAAGTTTCGGTTGATCGCCGCGCCGCCGACCAGGACCGGGAACTCGAGGCCCCGCTGGTGGAGCTCCTGGATGCAGGCCGGCATCTGCTTGGAGGTCGAGACGAGCAGGGCGGAGAGGCCTATCGCGGTCGCCTCGTGCTCCACGGCGGCGTCGAGGATCGTCGAGATCGGCACCTGCTTGCCGAGGTCGACGACGGTGTAGCCGTTGTTGGTGAGGATCGTGTTGACGAGCGACTTGCCGATGTCGTGGACGTCGCCGAACACGGTGGCGATGACGACCGTCCCCTTCGTGTAGCCCTCGATCTTGTCGAGGTACTTCTCGAGTCGTGCCACGGCGCGCTTCATCACCTCCGCGGACTGGAGGACGAACGGGAGGATCAGCTCGCCGGCCCCGAACTTGTCGCCGACCTCCTTCATCGCGGGCAGCAGCACCTCATTGAGGGTCGGGACCGCGCCGATCTTTTCGACGCTGCGGTCGATCCAGTCCTCCACGCCGTCCTTGCGGCGGCGCAGGATGTGGAAGTGCAGCGCCGCCTCCGGCTCCATCCCCTCCGTGGGGTCGGCCTGATCGGCCGACTCGTCCTCCGGGCCCTTGGACTCGAAGTGGGCGATCAGCCGCTCCAGGGCGTCCTCCCGGCGGTTGAACACGAGGTCGTCGGCCAGCTCGCGCTCCGCTGCGGGGATCTCGCCGTACGGGGTGATGTGGTTCGGGTTGACCATCGCCAGGTCGAGACCCGCCTCCACGCAGTGGTGCAGGAACACGCTGTTGATGACGCTGCGGGCGGGCAGCGAGACGCCGAAGCTCACGTTGGAGACACCGAGCGAGGTCTTCACCCCCGGGATCTCGGCCTTGATCCGCCGGATCCCCGCGATCGTCTCGATCGCGCTCGGCCGCCATTCCTCGTCGCCGGTGGTCAGCGTGAACGTCAGGCAGTCGAAGATGAGCGCGTCGCGGGGCAGGCCGTGCTCCTCGCAACAGAGCTCGGTCAGACGCCGGGCGATCTCCAGCTTGCGCTCGGCCGTCTTGGCCATCCCCACCTCGTCGATGGTCAGCGCTATCAGCGCCGCTCCGTGCGCCACCGCGATCGGCACCACCCGGTCGAGCTTGTCGCGGCCGGCCTCGAGGTTGATCGAGTTGACGATCGCCCGGCCCGGGATCTGCTCCAGGGCGGTCTCGATCACCTCCGGCTCGGTGGAGTCGACCTGGATCGGCGCCGGCTGCGTGAGGCTGATCCGCTTGACGGTCTGGCGCATCTGCTCGTCCTCGTCCTGGCGCTCGGTGAGCGCCACGCAGACGTCGAGCACGTGCGCGCCACCGTTCACCTGGTCCTCGGCGACCGTGACCAGGCCGTCGTAGTCGTTGCCGAGCAGCATCTCCTTGGCCTTGCGCGAGCCCTGGGAGTTGACCCGCTCGCCGACCAGGGTTGGCGCCGGGTCCTGGACGAGCGGGGTCGCGGTCATCATGCTCGAGAGGTGGATGGGCCTCGCCGCCGGGCGCTCCCCGGGGACACGGCCGGCGACGCGTTCGGCGATCGCCCGGATGTGGTCGGGGGTCGTGCCGCAGCAGCCGCCGACGATCCCGACGTCGTAGCGCTCGACGAACTCCCCGAGGGTCGCCGCCAGCGAATCCGGCTGCTCGGGGAAGATCGTCTCGCCGTTTGGGCCCTGGAGCGGGAGACCGGCGTTCGGGATGCAGTGGACCGGACGGCTGCTCGTCTCGCCGAGGAAGCGGATGGCGTCCCGCATGTCCTCCGGCCCGGTCGAGCAGTTCAGGCCGATGATGTCGACGTCGAGCGCCTCGAGCGTGCTCAGCACCGCGCCGATGTCGGTGCCCAGGAGCATCTTGCCGCCGTTGGGCAGCAGGGAGACGCTGCACTGGATCGGGAGCCTGCGGCCCTCCAGCCCGAATGCCGCACGAGCACCGAAGATCGCGGCCTTCACCTCGAGGATGTCCTGCGCCGTCTCGATGATGATCAGGTCGGCGCCACCCTGGACGAGCCCCTGGGCCTGCTCGGTGAACACCGCGACGAGCTCACCGAAGCGGATCTGCCCGAGCGTCGGATCGTCGGAGGCCGGCAGGTATCCGGTGGGACCGATCGAGCCGGCCACGAACCGGTGCTCTCCCGCCGCCCGGCGGGCGATCTCCGCCGCCTTGACGTTGATCTCCAGCGTGTGGTCGGCCAGCCCCCACTCGCCGAGCTTCAGCCGGCTGGCCTGGAACGTGTCGGTCTCGACGACGAGCGCGCCGGCGTCGAGCATCGAGGTGTGGACGCCCTCGATGACGTCCGGGCGGTTGAGCACGAGCGCCTCGTGGCAGCGGCCCGGCAGCCGGTAGTCCGCCTCCAGGCTGAGGTCGAACATCTCGAGCGTCGCGCCCATGCCCCCGTCGTAGACGACGACGCGCTCGTGCAGGGTTCCGAACAGGTCGCGCATCGGCATCCCATCCTACCGCAACCTTGACACGACCGTGGCAAGGTTGCGCCGCGGGTCAGGGCGTGACCGTCGGACTGCCGTTCGCGTTCCCGCCGCCTCCGAAGTGCGCGACGTAGCGCGCGAAGCTCTGGCTGCCCGGGGCCTCGAGGAGGGTCGCCGGGTCCCCGCCGAGGAAGTAGGACTGAAAGGCGACCGTCCCGCTGCTCACGACCGAGGCCATGCCGTCGATATAGGCCGGATCGTCGCCCATCCCGAACCACGGGCTGCCGACCCCGCCCAGCCCCCACTCGGGGACGCTGAGCGGCTTGCCGTGCTGGGCGGCGAAGCTCTGCACGGCCTGGATCCCGTCGGGCTGGGTGAACAGCCGGTTCCAGGCCGCGGGCTGGGTGGTGATGCTCGGCGGCAGTCCGGAGTCGTAGGAGTCGATGCCGATGATGTCGACGACGTCGTCGCCGGGATACCAGTTCGCCAGCGCGAACGGCTGCCAGTAGGCGTTGACGCACCAGTCCATCAGGAACTGCGCGCCGGCCACGCTCTTCATGGCCGCGGCCTCGTGATGCCAGCACTGGGCCCACTCGGCCTGGCCGGCGGGATCCGACGGAACCGCCCACTCGCTGGCGCTGTCGTTGGCCTCGTGGGCGAGGCGGATGATCGAGTTGCCGAGGCCGGCCGCGACCAGGTGGGAGGCCAGGGTCGCCGCGTACCCGTCGTAGGCGCCGCCGGCGCACGGGTCGAGCCAGGCCGTCCCGGCAACGGACTCCGGGAAGGGGCTCAGGGTGATGATCAGCTGGCGCTGGGTTCCCGGAGCGGTCTTCCACCCCTGCCAGTCGGCGTCGGACGGCGTGCCCGGACCGGACAGGAACCACGGCGTCTCCCACGAGGACCAGTCCGGGGCCGGCGTTGTCGAACACCATCGCGCAGCTGTAGGTGTAGTTCACCTTTGCCCCCCAGGCCTGCAGCGCGGCGATGCTGTTGTTGGTGTAGGCGCAGTCGGTCTTGGAGTCCTGGGTGGTGAAGCTGGTGGCGCTGCCGGTCCCGTTCGGTCCGACGCACACCGGGGTCGTGACCTGCTGGTTGGTGCCGCACAGCTGGTAGGTGTACGTGGTGCCGGGCACCAGGCCACCGACCGGCGCACTGATGACGATCCCGGACTGCGTGACCTGCGTGGTGGTCTGGACCGGCGTCGTGTGCTGGTCGCCGTCGTTCCCGTAGCGGAAGAACCACGAGCACGGACCGCTCGAACAGGCGGCCGTGGCGTTGAGCGTCGCGGTCGTCCGGGTGAGGTTGGTGGCCGGCTGGGTCTGACCCGCGCAGCCGGTGAGCACGAGTGCCATGACCGATACGCCAGCGGGGGCGAACGCGCGCCGGATGAGGGACGGGAGCCGCACGACGGGCCGGGTGGTAGCGGCCCGGGCCGCATCCAGCGAACGAAACGGACGGGTGTACGGGGGCCGCTACATAATCGGGTCGAAATCGGCTCCCGCGGGCGGCACAGGCTGGACGGTTGTACGACCGCGCGTGCGACTCCGGCCCGCGGCGCCGACGTGCCATCCTGGAGTGCGATGGCTGACCCGCAGAGCGTGAGCCCCGGCGACAGCACCGCTTCCGCCCATCACCGTGTGGTGGTGGTGGGGGGCGGCTTCGGCGGCGTCCGCGCCGCGCGCGCGGCCGCCCGGGCGGGGGCGCAGGTGACGCTCGTCGACCGCACCAACCACCACCTGTTCCAGCCTCTGCTCTACCAGGTGGCGACCGGGGTCCTGTCGCCGGGCCAGATCGCCCCTGCCCTGCGCAGCATGTTCCGCGGCACCCCCGGAGTCGACGTGGTGCTCGCCGAGGCCGAGGACGTCGATCTCGACGCACGAGTGCTCCACGCTCGCGGGGTCGAGGCGCTTCGCATCCCCTACGACACGCTGATCGTCGCCGCCGGCGCGACCCACTCGTACTTCGGCCACGACGAGTGGGCCGAGCTGGCGCCCGGGATGAAGACGCTCGACGATGCCGCGCGGCTGCGCAGCCGGATCCTCGGCGCGTTCGAGATGGCCGACCAGGAGTCCGATCCGCAGGCGCGGCGGGACTGGCTGACGTTCGCCATCGTCGGCGGCGGGCCGACCGGTGTCGAGCTCGCCGGCCAGATAGCGATCCTCGCCCACCGCGTGCTGGAGGGGGAGTACCGCCACTTCGACCCGGCGGACACCCGCGTCGTGCTGCTCGATGCCGAGCCGTCGGTCCTCACCGGCTTCGCCGAGCCGCTGCGCGGCCGCGCGCGGCGGGACCTCGAGCGGCTGGGGGTGGACGTCGAGCTCGACGCGCGCGTGACGGCGATCGACAACCGCGGCGTGATGGTGGGTACGGACCGGCGGATCGAGGCGCGTACCGTCATCTGGGCGGCCGGGGTGGCCGGCGCGGTGATCGGTCGGCGGCTGGCCCAGCGTGCCGGCATCGAGACCGACCGGGCGGGGCGGGTCCACGTCGGTCCCGACCTGTCGCTGCGCGGCCATCCCGAGGTGTTCGCGATCGGCGACATGATCGCGCTCGAGGGCGTGCCCGGCACCGCCCAGCCCGCGATCCAGGAGGGCAAGTACGTCGGCCGCGTGGTGGACGCCCGGCTGCGCGGCTCTGATCCACCGCCGCCCTTCCACTACCGCGACCTGGGGGCGATGGCGGTCATCGGCCGGACGAGCGCGGTGGCCGACCTGTTCGGCAGGGTCCGCCTCGGCGGCTTTCTCGCCTTCCTCATCTGGGGCGCCATCCACCTCACCTACCTCGTCGGCTGGGGCAACCGCTTCGAGGCCGTCACCCGCTGGATGTGGACGATCCTCGCCCGCAACCGCCGGGAGCGGCTGATCAGCATGCAGAGCCTGGCCGGCGACGAGGCCGTGCGCGAGGACGAGGACCAGGCACGGCTGACCGCGATCAGCTGACCGAGGCGAACAGCGCCTCCAGCGCCCGCGCCTGACCCACCGCGTCCGCGCGATCGAGCACCAGCGGTGCCTCGCCGCGCGCCGCGCGGGCGAACGCCTCCGCCTGCGCCGCGTACGGATCGACCGCCGCCACCGCGATCGGTTGCACCCCCGCTGCCGTGCGCAGCTCGATCCCGGGGCGCGCGCAGTGCCAGGGGTCGGCCACCCACAGCGATCCACGCTCGCCGACCACCTCGAGCCCATGACGCGGCGCCTGGTCGATCCCGCAGTCGAAGTGGCCGAGCGCGCCGTCCGGCAGCCCCAGGAGCCCGGCGAAGCCGACATCGACGCCGGAGGCCGTACGCTGCGCTCCGTGCACCCGGACGGGCTCTCCGGCCACCTGGCGGATCGCGTGAACGCAGTAGCACCCGACGTCCATCAGCGCGCCGCCGTCGAGCGCCGGGTCGAGCCGGATGTTCCCCGGTGCGCGCCCCAGGTCGAAGCCGAACGTGGCCGAGATCGCACGGAGCGGGCCGATCCGCCCGTCCGCCAGCGCGTCGAGGAGCGCCGTGGTCTGCGGGTGGTGGCGGTACATGAATCCCTCCATCAGCACCCGCCCGCGCGCTCTGGGCGGCGGCGAACGCCGACTCCACCTCGGCCGCGTGGCGGGAGAGCGGCTTCTCGCACAGGACGTGCTTGCCGGCGGCGAGCGCCTGTTCGGCCCACCGCAGGTGCAGCGAGTTGGGCAGCGGGACGTACACCGCGTCGAGGGCCGGATCGGCGATGAGCGCCTCGTAGGAGCCGTGCGTGCGCGGTATCCCGTGCGCGCGCGCCGCGGCCTGCCCGCGCGCCGTGTCGCGACTGGCGAGCGCCACCACTTCGCCCGCCGCCTGGAGTCCCGGGATCACCTTGCGGTTGATCCGGGCGCTCGACAGGACACCCCAGCGCAGGCGCACGGCGCGGGACTCTAGTGCCGGCCGCGTTCGCCCCCGGCCGGGTCAACCTGATCGGTGAGCACACCGACTACAACGACGGGCTGGCGCTCCCGTTCGCCGTTGCCGAGGGCATCACCGTCCGGGCGCAGGCGCGTGACGACGGGCGCATCGTCGTGCGTGCGCGCGACCTCGAGGAGGCCGACGCCTTCCCGGCCGCCGATCCGCCACCGGGAGACGGTTGGCGAGCGTTCGTCCGCGGTGCGGTGGCCGAGCTTCGCCGGGCCGGCGTCGTCCTCGCGGGCGCCGAGCTCGAGTTCGGCGGCACCGTTGCGCGCGGCGGCGGCCTGTCCTCCTCGGCGGCGCTCGAGGTGGCGCTCGTGCTGGCGCTGCGCGCGCTCGCCGGAGCCCCGCCGGACCCCGACCGGATCGAGTTGGCGCGGCTCTGCTCGCGCATCGAGAACGACTGGGTGGGCGCCCAGACCGGCCTGCTCGACCAGCTCGCCTCGCTCTGCGGGCGCGCGGACAGCGCCCTGCGGATCGACTTCCGCGACCTGACGGTGGAACCAATCCCGCTGCGCCTCCAGGGCCATCGGATCGTGGCGCTCGACTCCGGCGAGGCCCACGACCTCTCCGGGTCGGGCTACAACGACCGCCGGCGCGAGTGCGCCGCGGCCGGGGAGCGGCTGGGGCTCACCTCGCTGCGCGACGCAACGCTCGCGATGGCCGACCGGCTGCCCGCGCCGCTGGATCGCCGCGTCCGCCACGTCGTCACCGAGAACGAGCGGGTGCACCAGACCGTGGCTGCGCTCGAGGCGGGCGACCTGCCGGCGGTGGGGGAGCTCCTCGCGCCTCGCACGCCAGCCTGCGCGACGACTATGAGGTCTCGACCCCTGAGGTCGAGGCGGCGGTCGGCCGCGCTCCGCGAGGCCGGCGCGCTCGGCGCGCGGATCGTCGGCGGTGGCTTCGGCGGGACGGTGATCGGGCTGCTGCCACCGGACGCCTGCGCCCCGGACGGGGCCGAGGAGTGTCCCCCGGCCCGGGCGCGAGGCTGCTCGATCCCAGCGGGTAGGGTGGCGACGATGAGCGCCGACGCCCTGCGCGCCGCCGAGGAGAAGATGCGCGCCGACGGCCAGCCGGCGGAGGCGATCGCCGCGTTTCGCAGCGCGTACCAGCGCCTGGAGGACGGCGAGCAGGCGACGATCCCCTCCGACGAGCTCGAGCCCGCGCGTGACGTGCCGGCGCTCGACGAGCTGCCGGCCGCCGGCGACCCGGCGCTGCTCGACCGGTTCGCGCTGGTCAAGCTGAACGGCGGCCTCGCCACCTCGATGGGGCTCGAGCAGCCGAAGTCGTTGCTCGAGGCCAAGGAGGGACGGACGTTCCTGGAGATCATCGCCGGGCAGGTCCTGGTCCTCCGGGAGCGACACGGGATCCGCCTGCCGCTCGTGCTGATGGACTCCGAGGCAACCCAGGCGGCGACGCTGGCCGCGCTGCGCCAGCACGACGAGCTGGCGGTCGAGGGGCTGGCGCTCGACTTCCGCCAGAGCATGATCCCCAAGCTCGAGCGAGACACGCTGGCGCCGGTGCGCTGGCCGGCGGCGCCGGCGCTCGAGTGGTGCCCGCCGGGCCACGGCGACGTCTACGGGTCGCTGCGGAGCTCCGGGATGCTCGGCGCGCTGCTCGAGCGGGGCTTCCACTACGCAATGATCTCCAACGCCGACAACCTCGGCTCGGTGTTCGACCCGCGGATCGCCGAGCATCTGGCGGCGCAACGAGATCCCATTCCTGATGGAGGTGGTGGAGGGCACCGAGGCCGACCGCAAGGGCGGCCACATCGCCCGCCGGCGGGCCGACGGGCGGCTCGTCCTGCGCGAGACCGCGCAGACGCCGCCGGAGGACGAGGAGTCCTTCCGTGACTTCCGCCGCTGGCGCTACTACAACACGAACAGCCTATGGGTCGACCTGCGGGCGCTGGCCGAGCGCGCTGGAGGCGAGCGACGGGGTGCTCGAGCTGCCGCTGATCGTCAACCGCAAGACCGTCGACCCCCGCGACGGCGACTCGCCCCCGGTGATCCAGCTGGAGAGCGCGATGGGTGCGGCGATCGAGAGCTTCGCCGGGGCCGAGCTGCTGCTCGTCCCGCGCAGCCGCTTCGCCCCGGTCAAGACGACCGACGACCTGCTCCTGCTCCGCTCCGACGCCTACCGGCTCGACGCGGACCTCCGGGTGATGGCGGCCGCCGATCCGCTGCCGTACATCGAGCTCGCCAAGCCGTACTACGGCCGGCTCGACCGGTTCGCGGCTCGCTTTCCGGCCGGGCCGCCCTCGCTGCGCGGCGCCGAGCGGTTCGTCGTGCGCGGCGACGTGACGTTCGAGGGCGGCGTCGTCGTGCGCGGAGCGGTCGAGCTGGCCCCGGACGCGCCGGAGACGGTGCCCGCCGGCTCGGTACTCGGCGTGTAGCGCCGCGGCGCCTGCGATCCTCTGCATCATGGAGTTTCAGCGGATCGGTCACGGGGGAGCCAGCGCGCTGGCCCCGGGGAACACGCTGGCCTCGTTCGACGCCGCGCTGGGGGTCGGCGTCGAGATGATCGAGTTCGACGTGCGGGCGTGGCGGGGGCAGCTCGTGCTCGCCCACACGATCCTCCACGCGCGGCGCGGCAACTGCCTCGGCCTCGACGCGGCGCTGCACCACCTGCGCGCGCCGCGGTTCGCCGGGCTGACGCTCGCGGTCGACGTCAAGCACTCCGGTTGCGAGGCGGCGGTGCTCGAGGCGCTCCGCCGGCACGAGCTGCTGAGCCGGGCGCTGTTCTGCAGCCAGGTGGCTCCGGTGCTCGACCGCATCCGGCGGCTCGAGCCCGGCGCGCGCACGGCGATCTCGATCGGGGGCCGGGTGGCCCGGAGCAGCCGGCGGTGGGGGAACTGGCGCGAGCGCGTGCTCGAGGGCCTCGCCACGCGGCGCTGGGATGCGCTCCTGGCCCAGCACCGCCTGATCGACGCCGGGCTGGTGTCCGAGGTCGAAACGCGGCGGGCGCGGCTCTACGGCTGGACGGTCAACGACCGCGCGCGGATCGACGCGCTGCGGGCGCTCGGCGTGCACGGGCTGGCCAGTGCCGACCCGCGGCTGTTCGCCTGACGCTCAAGCGGTGAGCGGCCCCGGCCGCCCCTCGGGTCGCGGCTCGGCCGCCACCCCCGGGGGTTCGTCGAACGGCGGATGCTGGGGCCGGCGGGCGGGTGTCCCTCCACGGCGCCGCGGCCTGCGCACCCGGACCTGCTCGGCGAGCAGGTAGGAGCCGATCACCGCCAGCGCGGCGATCACCTGCGCGACCAGGGTCTCCACCGTCGGGAACAGCGCAAACCAGGTCCCGACCCAGCCCGGGAAGCTGACGCCGAGCGACGTGGTGGGCAGCCAGCCCGCCTGCTGGAGCTCCTGCGCGCTCTCGCCGACCATCACCACGAGCACGACGCCGATCAGCACGCCAGTCAGCACGAGCATCTTCTTGTAGGGCAGCTTGTGGTGCACGACGAACGTCAGCACCCCCACGACGGCGGTGAACAGCGCGCCGAGCGCCACGCCCTCGAGCACCACGCCGGAGCCGTACTTGACGCGGAGCGCCTGCAGGAACAGGACGACCTCGAAGCCCTCGCGGTAGACCGAGGTGAAGCCGAGCACGATCAGGCCGATCGTCAGCGTGCGACCGCCGCGTCCGGCGAGCAGGCTCCGGCGCCGGCGGTGGTGGGCGGCGATCCAGCCGGTCCAGTAGACCTTGTGGAAGAACCAGTTCATCACCACCAGCAGCACGATCACCGCCAGCAGCCCGGTCGCCGCCTGGATGTCGAGCGCCGGGCGCGCCGAGCGAACCGATCAGCCACGCCGCCCCGAACCAGGTGAGGACCGTCGCCCCGAGCTGACAACGCCGCCCCGATCGCCACCGGTCGCCGCTTGTTCTGGTCGGCCGCCCATCAGGCTGGCGGTGACGGCTGCCAGCACGAGGATCGCCTCCAGTCCCTCCCGCAGCACGAGCAGCGCGCTGTTGATGATCACCGCGCCGTGGCTCAGGTGGTTGTCCTGCGTCGGGTCGGCCGGCCCGCCGTGCGCGGTCAGCGCGAGGTAGGCGAACAGCGCCAGCCCGCCGCCGCCCAGCAGCAGCCAGGTCCGACGGCCGAAGCCGCCGCGGTTGCGCAGCATCGCCTCGGCGTGCGCGGGGGTTCGAGGCAGTTCCGACGCCATGCGGAGTTAGGCTACCCTAACTCCGCCGCGCGCAGCGCCAGGCCTAGCTCGAGCTCTTGCGGGTGCGGCCGGTGGTGCCGGCCGTGCGCCGGCTCGTCGTCCGCGAGCCTGAGCTGTTCGACGACTTCGTCGCGGCGCGCGACTTCGGAGTCCCGCTCTTGGTACTCCGCTTGGCGCGCGTGGTTCCGGTCTTCGCCGTGCTCCGGCTGGTGCTCTTTGCGGCGCTGCTCGCCTTCGAGGCACCGCGCCCACTCGATTTCGAGGCGCGGCCGCGCGAGGTCGAGGAGGCGTTGCCGACTCCGGGCGCCGCATTGGCCAGCGCACCGGCCAGCTTCTCCACGTCCTTGATCATCGACCGGTTCGTGCTCCGCGCGTCCGTACGCAGCTTCTTCAGCCGGTCGGCCACGTCCTTGTACGCGCTGCGCGCGTTCTTGCCGAGGTCGCGACGCATCGACTGCAGCAGGGTCGAAGCCTCCTCGAGCCGCCGCTCGAACTGCGCGGCGGCCGCCTCGACCTCCTGACGGCTGATCGGCGCGGTGGCGGACGTCCGGGGGCGGCTGCGCCCGCCACGCGCGGCGGGTTTCTTGGCGGGGGGCATGGCTGACTCCTCGAGCTCGGCGGGTGCGATCGGCGCCCGGCTCTCGAGCGCGGCGCAAGCTTATGCCTGCACGTGACCGAAGTGCAAGCGAGGGCCCGGGGGTCAGCCGCCGCCGAGCGAGTGCTTGAACTCCTCGCCGCGGTCGCGCAGGTGCGCGGAGCGCGGCAGCGGGAGCACGTGCCGGCCGCCGCGGGACACGGACGCGGCTACCGCGCCGCTCGCCGTCCATTGCACCCCAACCGGCGCGTAGCGGAGCAGCCCGTGCCAGGTGAGCGGACCGATCACCCCATCCGCGGTCAGCCCGTGCGCCCGCTGGAACGCCCGGACCGCCGCCGTGGTGCCGGGACCGAAGTTGCCGTCGATGGTCACGTGCTCGCCGGCGCCGGCGAGGTGCTCCTGCGCCCACACCACCATGTCGCCCTGCGCGCCCTGTCCGACGGCGGCCGCCGACGGGGGCGAGGGCGCGTTGCTGGCCAGCCCGATCGGCGCGGCGAGCGCGGCGAACGCGCCGGCACTCGCCTCCTGCCAGTCCCACCACGAGACGCTGGGGGCGCGCGTAGGCGAGGGAATCCTGGCGGAAGCGGACGATCTGCGATGCCGGCGGGCCGGTGGAGATGTCGCCGAGCGGGATGATCCGCCGGCGGTAGACCTGGTTGAACGCGTACGTGTGCGCGTACACGGCATCGACGCTCGTCCCGATGTCGGTCCAGTACATCTGCGGGGCGTCGTACTGCGCTCCCCCAGAACCCAGGAACACGGAGTAGGGAAACGCAGGGTGGTAGTCGACGTACGGCAGCCCGGCAAGCGCCACCGGGAAGTTGGACCCGATCCGGTGGCGGAGCGCCTTGATGTAGGTCTGGGCCGAGACGTATTTGCCCTCATACTCGCCCTCGGCGTCGATCATCAGGCAGTCGGCGCCGTCACGGACCGACGAGACACCGACGAGCGCCTCGGCGAACGGGTCATTGCCGTACACGTACTGCCAGGCGCACACCTTCAGCCCGGCACCGTGCAGCTCTCGCACGAGGCCCGGGTTGAACTGCGACCACTGGTTGGTGCCGTCGCCGCTCTTGATGATGAGCGTGCCGATCCCGTAGCGGTGGGCGTCGGCGATGAGCGCCGAGACGTTGCCGCCGTCGCTCTGGGACACGTACCAGATCCACATCCCGCGCAGGGCGAACGGGCTCGTTGCGGCGGCCGGCGCCGTCGTCGTCAGCAGCAGCAGCCCGGTTGCCACCCCTGCGGCAAGAATCGTCCGCAGCCTCCGTGCGACCATCAGTTCCGGCACGCTAGCCGCAAACCCAGCCACCCCTCGCAAGTTTCGCTGCGCCCAGCTCTCAAGCCGCGAGCGGGCGCCGCTGCCGGAGGGGGCCCCGGCTAGCCGGCGAGGGAGCGGACCGGCCAATCGGCCGGGGACTCGCGCCAACGGCGCCAGCGTCCCCCCGGCCGATGACCGGAACGCCGACCCGAGAACTACTTGATGAACAGGATCTCCGAGTACTTCGGCAGCGGCCACAGATCGTCGGCCACCACCTTCTCGAGCCGATCGGCCGCCGCCCGCGTCGCCTCCATCGCCGGCACCACCGTGTCGTGCATGTACCGCGAATGCTCGAGCAGGTCCTCGTGCGGCTGGTTCTCGGCCAGGTTGACGGACTCCAGCTGGCCGATCGCATCGGTGAAGGCCTGGATCAGCGAGAGCATGTCCGACTCGAGCTGCTTGAGCCCGGCGTCCCGCAGCACCATCACGTGGCGGGCGGCCGCGGGCAGCAGCTGGGTGCGGGCGATCGCCGCCGCCGTCTCGGCCTCGATGTTCAGCTTGGTCACGTACTGCTCCAGGAACACCTCGTAGCGCGAGTGGAGCTCGCGCTCGGACAGCACGCCGTAGTTGTCGAACATCGACACCGTTTCGTCGTTCACCAGGTACGGCAGCGCGTCGGGGGTGGCCTGCAGGTTGAGCAGCCCGCGACCCTCGGCCTCGGCGTGCCACTCCGGGGAGTAGTTGTCCCCGCCGAACACGATCTGCCGGTTCTCCGCGTACGAGCGCTGGAGGATCGCCGGCAGCGCCTCCTGGAGCGAGCGACCGCCCTCCCGCGCGTCCTCCAGCTCCTCGGCCAGGTCGTCGATCGCCTGGGCGACGATCGTGTTCAGGACCGTGTTCGGCAGCGACAGCGACATGCTCGAGCCGAGCGCCCGGAACTCGAACTTGTTGCCGGTGAACGCGAACGGGCTCGTCCGGTTGCGGTCGCCGCCGTGCATCGGCAGCGGCGGCAGCACGGGTGTGCCGAGGCCGAGGAACGACTCGGGCGTCGACTCGCCCGTCTCGCCCCGCTCGATGGCGTCGAACACCTTCTCCAGCTGCGCCCCGAGGAAGATCGAGATGATCGCCGGCGGCGCCTCGTTGGCGCCCAGCCGGTGGTCCTGGCCCGGCGAGGCGATCGAGGCCCGGAGCAGGCCCTGGTGGCGGTTGACCGCCTGGATCACCGCGGCGCAGAAGAACAGGAACTGGAGGTTGTCCTCTGGCGTGTCGCCCGGATCGAGCAGGTTCTCGCCGGTGTCGGTGCTCATCGACCAGTTGTTGTGCTTGCCCGACCCGTTGACGCCGGCGAACGGCTTCTCGTGGAGCAGGCAGACCAGGCCGTAGCGCCGCGCGACGTTCTGCATCACCTGCATCGTCAGCTGCTGGTGGTCGGCGCCGACGTTCGAGTTCTCGAACACCGGGGCCAGCTCGTACTGGTTGGGCGCCACCTCGTTGTGGCGGGTCTTGACCGGGACGCCGAGCTTGGCCAGCTCGCGCTCGGTCTCCAGCATGTAGGCGAGGATCCGCTCGGGGATCGAGCCGAAGTAGTGGTCGTCGAGCTCGTGGCCCTTGGGCGGCTTGGCGCCGAACAGGGTCCGCCCGGTGGTGATCAGGTCGGGCCGCTCGAAGTAGTACTGCTCGTCGATCAGGAAGTACTCCTGCTCGGGCCCGACGGTGGTGAACACCCGCTGCGCCTCGCTGTTGCCGAACAGGCGGAGGGCGCGGATGGCCGACTTCGACAGCGCGTCCATCGAGCGCAGCAGCGGGATCTTGTGGTCGAGCGCCTCGCCGGTCCAGGACGCGAACGCGGTCGGGATGCAGAGCAGCGCCCCGTTGGGGTTCTCCAGGATGAACGCCGGGCTCGTCGGGTCCCACGCCGTGTAGCCCCGGGCCTCGAACGTGGCCCGGATGCCGCCGGTGGGGAAGCTCGACGCGTCGGGTTCACCCTGGATGAGCTCCTTGCCGGAGAACTCAGCCAGTGCGGTCCCCTCCCCGGTGGGCCCATAGAACGAGTCGTGCTTCTCCGCCGTCATGCCGGTCAGCGGCTGGAACCAGTGGGTGTAGTGCGTGGCGCCGTTCTCCAGCGCCCACTCCTTCATGGCCAGCGCCACCGCGTCGGCGGTGGAGGTGTCGAGCGCCTCCCCGCGCGCGAGCGTCTGCTGGAGGCGCTTGAACGCCTCCTCGGGCAGCCGCTGGCGCTGGATCGTCGGGCTGAACACGTTGGCGGCGAAGATCTGGTTGTCCGGGATGGTGAGATCCGGGGCGCCGAGGGCGCTGCCGTTCGGCGCCCACTGGGCCGCGAGGACGTTCTGCTGGCGGATGCGAGGCATGTGGAGATCCTTTGCGTGCGGACGAAGCCCGACCTCCCGCGGGAGGACGAGGCAGCAGCGTAGGCGATGCAGGCCGCCGCGGTCTTTATCCCGATGTCCAAATCGCGGGGCGAGGGTAGGCTGGCGCGATGGCCCCTCCGTACGTCGCGGCACCCGGGCGTTACGGCGGCGCCATGCCGTACCGCCGCTGCGGGCGCTCCGGGCTTCGGCTGCCGGCGATCAGCCTCGGGCTGTGGCAGAACTTCGGCCACGACGTGCCGCTCGACGCCCAGCGGGCGATCGTCCGCCGAGCGTTCGATCTGGGGATCACCCACTTCGACCTGGCCAACAACTACGGTCCGCCCTACGGCAGCGCCGAGAGCAACTTCGGCCGCCTGCTGGCCGCGGACCTTCGCCCCTATCGCGACGAGCTGATCATCTCGACGAAGGCCGGCTACGACATGTGGCCGGGCCCGTACGGCGAGTGGGGGAGCCGGAAGTACCTGCTGGCCAGCCTCGACCAGAGCCTGGGGCGCCTGGGGCTCGACTACGTCGACATCTTCTACTCGCACCGCTTCGACCCCGACACGCCGCTCGAGGAGACGATCGGCGCGCTCGACTCCGCGGTCCGCGCGGGCAAGGCCCTGTACGTGGGCATCTCCTCCTACGGCCCCCGCCGAACCGAGGAGGCGCTCCAGCTCTTGACCGAGCTCGGCACGCCGCTGCTCATCCACCAGCCGTCCTACTCGATGCTCAACCGCTGGATCGAGGCCGAGCTGCTCGACGTGCTCGAGCGCGAGGGAGTCGGGGCGATCGCCTTCTCCCCGCTGGCCCAGGGGCTGCTGACCGACAAGTACCTCACGGGCATCCCCGAGGACTCGCGGGTTCGGCGCGGCAGCTACTTCGAGGCTGCGCTGCTCAGCGAGGACAACCTCGAGCGGGTGCGGGCGCTGAACCAGATCGCCGGCGAGCGCGGGCAGAGCCTGGCCCAGCTCGCCGTCGCCTGGGCACTGCGCGACCCGCGCATCAGCTCGGTCCTGCTCGGCGCCTCGAGTGTCGCCCAGCTCGAGCAGAACGTCGCCGCGCTGGATCACCTCGGCTTCGACCCCGAGGAGCTCGAGCGGATCGACCGCTACGCCGTGGAGGGCGGGGTCAACCTGTGGGAGCCGTCGAGCTCGGCCTGATCAGCGCTGCGGCCAGCTCCGCGCGACGGCCAGGTCCGGCGTGAGGTGACCGATCACGTCCCGACGTCGCTCACGGGCTCGTGATGACCTGCCCGTTGGCGCCGACGTACGCCTGCGCCGGCTGGCTCGTGATGGCGACGCGGAACACGCCACGGGGTGCCGTCCCGTCCGAGGCGACGGCCTTGGCCCTGCCGTTCAGTCCGGCCGCCACCGCGTAGGCGACGGCGTACCGTCCGGCCTTGACCGGGGTGACGCCCCAGGCGAACGTCGCGGTCTGCCCGGGCGCCAGGCGCCCCAGCGCCCACGTGTTCGTGTAGGCGGTGACCGCCGCGCCGGGCCCGCCCGATGCGCAGCTGTAGCCGCACAGCCCGGGCGGCCGGTCGACGATCCACACCGGGCGCGACGTGCTGGCCAGGCCGGTCTGGTCGACGTTGAAGCCGAACGCCCCCACGGAGCTCCCCTCGCCCGCCGGCGCGGGATAGGCGCACGTGGTGTTGCAGATCGTGACCGCGATGTCCGGGATCGCCTTCTGGCCCGTGTTGCGCACCGCGATCACCAGGCGGGTGTGCTCGGACAGTCGCTGCGTGGACGGGAACGTCGCCGTCGTCACCGAGACGGGGAAGTTGCCCGACGGCTCCTGGGCGTCCTGTCGCTGGCCTCCACCGCACCCGGTCAGCGCCACCGCGGCCAGCGCAGCGAGGATCGTCCAACGCTCTCTGCTCCTCCAGCCCGTCACGGCGCGGGGCAACATACCACGCGGTCCGGGCCGGTCACGACGGTTCCGGGTTGCCGTACCCCGACCGCGTGACGTAGGCTTCAGGACAAGGCGCCGACCGCGGTGCCGGACGATCCCCCCGGAGGAAGAGACCACAGTGATCCGCGCAGTCGCCGATCGAGCGTTCCTGCCGACCAAGTCGGTGCTCGAAGAGGTCGGGAACATGATGATCCTCACGGGGCGCACGATCGTCTCCGCGATCCGTCCGCCGTATCCGTACGGCAGCGAGTTCGTGGGCCAGTTCATGTTCGCGCTGAAGCTGTGCTGGTTCCCGCTGCTCGTCTCCACCGTGGCGTTCGGCTACGCCGCACCGGGGTTGCAGGCGGCGAACTTCCTCGTGCTGTTCGGCGCCCTGGACCGTCTCGGCGGATTCTTCGTCCTCGCGTCGATCCGGGAGTTCGCGCCATTCGTCGACGCGATCGTGCTCGCCGGCGTGGCTGGTACGGCGATCACCGCCGACCTCGGGGCACGGAAGATCCGTGAGGAGCTCGACGCCCTCCAGGTGCTCGGCGTCGACCCGATCAAGAACCTCGTCGTGCCCCGCTTCCTGGCCCTGATGCTCGTCACCGGGCTGTTCGACATCTACGCGCTGCTGTTCGGCATCTTCGGCGGGATCGTCGCCACCCTGGTCAACCACGCCCCGCTCGGGCCGTTCTGGGCCACGTTCTTCAACAACGCGTCGACCACCGACCTCTGGGGCTCGGTCGTGAAGACGACGATCTTCGGCGCCATCATCGCGGTGGTCTGCTGTTACAAGGGGATGACCGCCTCCGGCGGGGCCGAGGGGGTGGGGCGCGCGGTCAACCAGGCGGTGGTGATCGCGTTCCTGGGCATCTTCGCGTTCAACTACGCCTTCACCCAGACGCTGCTCGCCACGCATCCTGAGATCACGACGATCGCGAAGTAGATGAACGACGCCATCGCCGTCCCGAAGGGCTGGATCGAGTCCTTCGGGGAGATGATCAAGTTCACCGGCCGGGTGGTCGGTGAGGTCTTCCGGCTCCGGGTGTTCCGCTTCTTCGGCGAGGCGCTGCGTCAGTCGGGGATCCTGATCATCTCCTCGACGCTCGTCATCTGGGGCCTGGTGTTCATCATCGGCCTCGAGTGCGGGGTGGAGGGCGCCTACTTCGATCGGGCGAACGGGGTGCCGGCGTATGCCGGGGTGTTCGCCGCCTGGTGCGATCTGCGCGAGTTGGTGCCCTACGGCTTTGGCTACATGATGGCGGCCAAGGTCGGCACCGGAATCGTCGCCGAGCTCGGGTCGATGCGGATCTCTGATGAGATCGATGCGCTGGAGGTCATGGGCATCAGCGGGATGACGTTCCTGTGCGCCACGCGGCTGCTCGCCGCGTGGCTGGTCTTGCCGTTCGTCTACCTGTGCTCGATCGGCGCGGGCTTCTTCGCCAGCTATCTCGTCGTGGTGCAGCAGATCGGCGATGTGTCCAGCGGCGGGTTCTTTCTCATCTTCTGGCAGTTCCAGAACCCACCCGATCTCTTATACAGCCTGATCAAGGCGATGGCGATGGCCACGGTCATCGTCCTCGTGGGCTGCTACTACGGCTACAACGCCAGTGGCGGCCCGGTCGGTGTGGGTACCGCCACGGCCAAGTCGATGGTGGTCAACATCGTCTCGGTACATCTCATCGGCATGCTCGGCACGCAGCTCTTCTGGGGCGCGAACCCGAGGGCACCCATCGGAGGTTGACAATGCGTCGGTTCGGTCTAGGCGGCGGCAGGGGCAGCGACGAGGACCCGGGCGGCGAGCCGGAGACGCCGGGGGGCGGTTCGGCGGCGCCCGGCGAGCAGCCGACCTCCGAGTCCTGGATGCCGAACGAGCAGTGGGAGACCCCGGGCCGGGCGGGGGACGAGCCGGCGCCGCTCGATGAGGCGCCGCGGCCCCACGGAGACCCCCTGGCGGGCGGCGGAGGGCCGGCGGGCGTCGCCCCCGGTCCCGAGGAGGAGGAATACGAGGACGAGTACGACGACGAGTACGAGGACGAGCCGCAGACGGCCGTCGGGCAGGGTCACGGCTCCGGGACGCATGTGCCTGACGCGGCGCAGTCGGTGGCGGCTGGCCAGGCCCGCGGGGAGCATCCGGGCGGCGCGGGCGGCTCACGGGTGTCGGTCGTCGACGAGCCGCCGCAGCGCCCGGCGCCCCCCGACGGCGCCTCGGAGGACGAGTACCAGTGGCACACCTACCGGGTCTATCCCTCGGGCCGCCCCGATGCCGTCGAGTTCATCGACACGTACAAGTCCTTCGGCCGGGCGCGCATCCTCCGCGGTCTGAACATGGGCCTGCCCGAGGGGATGGTGTCGATGGTCCTCGGTCCGTCGGGCACCGGCAAGTCGGTGTGCATCAAGCACATCGTCGGGCTGCTCTACCCCGATGAGGGCGACGTGCTGGTGCACGGGGAGTCGGTGCCGAACATGGCCGACGACGACCTGTTCGAGATGCGCAAGAAGTTCGGGCTGCTGTTCCAGGACGGGGCGCTGTTCGGCTCCATGAACCTGTTCGACAACGTGTCCTTCCCGCTCCGCCAGCACACCGAGAAGTCGGAGAGCGAGATCGAGGACATCGTCATGCGCCGGCTGAACGAGGTCGGCCTCGGCTCGGCGCGGGAGAAGATGCCCAACGAGCTCTCCGGCGGGATGCGCAAGCGCGCCGGGTTCGCCCGAGCACTCGTGCTGGAGCCCGACATCGTCATGTTCGACGAGCCCGACTCCGGCCTGGACCCGGTGCGCACCGCCCTGCTCGGCGAGCTGATCCTGGAGATCCACCGGGACATGATGGACGAGGCCAAGGAGAAGGAGAAGGAGCACCTGCCGACGTTCGCGGTCGTCACCCACGACATCATGAGCGCCCGCCGCGTGGCCGACTACATCAACGTCCTGTGGAAGGGCCGGATCGTCGAGGCCGGGCCGGCGGAGGACATGCTCAACTCCGACAACCCGTTCATCCGCCAGTTCCTGGCCGGGGAGTCGCAGGGCCCGCTGACGATGGACTGACGCTGCGGGACGTCGTGTCCGGGTAGCCCCAGGTCGTGAGCGCACCCCGGATCGACGAGATCACCGCCACCGCGTACACGATCCCCACCGAGGACGACCACGAGTCCGACGGGACGCTCGTGTGGAGCTCGACGACGATCGTCGTCGTGCAGGTGCACTCCGGCGAGCACGTCGGGCTCGGCTACACGTACGCCGATCCCTCGGTGGTCGACGTCGTGACCGGCAAGCTGGCCGACGTGGTCAAGCGAGGCGACCCGCGCCATCCGCCGACGATCTGGGCCGAGCTCCAGGTCGAGTCCCGCCAGCTCGGCCACACCGGGTTGAACGCCATGGCCGTCTCGGCGGTCGACGTCGCGCTCCACGACCTCCGGGCCCGGCTGCTGAACGTCCCGCTGGCCGACGCGCTCCCCCGGTTCCGGACCAGCGTGCCGATCTACGGCTCGGGCGGCTTCACCAGCCTGGCCGACGAGGAGCTCCGCACGCAGACCAAGGCCTGGGCCGAGGCCGGCATCCCGCGGGTGAAGATCAAGGTCGGCCGGGAGCAGGAGCTCGATCCGCACCGGGTCGAGGTCGTGCGCGACGCGGTCGGCCCCGAGGTCGAGATCCTGGTCGACGGCAACGGCGCCTACACCCCGGCGCAGGCGATCGACTACGCCCACCGCTTCCGCGCGCTCGGGGTCCGCTGGTTCGAGGAGCCGGTCTCCTCCGACGACCTCGCCGGCCTGGCCCAGGTCAAAGCCCACGCGCCGCCCGGCCTCGAGGTCGCCGCCGGCGAGTACGGCTGGAACCTCCCGTACTTCCGGGCCATGATCGACGTGGTCGACGTGCTCCAGGCCGACGTCACCCGCTGCGGCGGGATCACCAACCTGCTCCGGCTCGATGGCCTGACCGCCGCCCGCTCGATGCCCTTCTCCGCCCACTGCGCCCCCGCCGTCTCCGCCCACGCCTGTTGCGGCCTGGAGACGGTGCGGCACATCGAGTACTTCTTCGACCACTACCGGATCGAGTCGATGCTGTTCGACGGCACGCTCAGCCCGGCCGGCGGCGCGCTGACGCCCGATCCGGACCGGCCCGGCCTCGGGCTGAGCCTGAAGCCCGACGCCGAGCGCTGGCGCGCCTGACCCCCCCCGGCGGTAGCCTCACCCGGCGAGATGTCGGAGAGGCTCCAGGGGCTCATCGCCGGCGCCACTCGCCGGCCGGCGCTGACGATCGCCGCGATCGTCACGCTGGCCGTGGCCGGCGCCGTGCTGGCCACCAGCCTGCGGCCGTCCACCGGCAGCGACACGTTCGTCTCGCGCTCTTCGGCCACCTACAGAGCGACTGACACCGACCACCGGCTGTTCGGTTCCGACGCGGTCGTGGTGCTCATCCGCGAGCCGCTGACCGACCTGGTCGGCACCAAGGAGCTCGCCACGGTGAGCTTCCTCGAGGCCTGCCTGGCCGGCCAGTACCTCGTGCCCGACGAGCAGACCGGCTCGTTCACCCCGGCGCCCGCCGGGGCGCACGGCCCGTACGGCGGGTGGGGGAGCCCGTGCGGTCAGCTGATGCGCCACCGGCCGGTGCAGGTCGTCTACGGACCGGGAACGTTCCTGAACCGAGCCGTCGCCGCCGTCAACCTCCAGATCGCCTCGATCTACTCGGCGGCGCAGCAGGCGATTCGCTCCGCCGGCACGGCGGCCCTCCGGCTCGCCCTCGGTCAGGGCCTGTCGCGCGCCGCCGCCGAGCGTGCCGCCAAGTCCGCCGAGACGCTGGAGAACCAGCAGCAGACCGCGAACCTGCTCCAGCTGTACACCGAATCGGGCATCCAGGGCGGCCTGCCGCGGATCGACAACGAGCTCTTCATCTCGCAGGTCGTGTTCGACCAAACGCGGGGGGTCAACCAGCCGAAGGCCCGCTTCGCCTACCTGTTCCCGACCGCGCGCTCCGCGCTCATCCAGGTGCGCCTGAAGTCGACGCTGAGCGACACCCAGCAGGCGCAGGCGATCCACTGGATTCGCCAGGCGGTGCGGATGCCGCAGTTCCAGAGCATCTACGGCGGCACCTACACCGTGAGCGGCGCCCCGGTGGTGCTCAACGATCTCGCCGCGACGCTGTCCGGCCAGATCGCGCTGCTGCTCGCCTGCGCGGTCGGCGTGATGGCGCTCGTCCTGCTCGTCGTCTTCCGCTCGCGCCTGCGCCTGCTCCCGCTCGTCGTCGCCCTGGTCGCCTCCGGCATCACGTTCGGGTTGCTGTGGCTCGTCGGCGGAACGCTGACCATGGCCTCGATCGCCGTGCTGCCGATCCTCATCGGCCTGGCGGTCGACTACGCGATCCAGTTCCAGTCGCGCGTCGAGGAGGCGCTGTCCGAGCGGCCGGGGATGGCCGCGGCGCTGGCCCACGCGGCACGCGCCGGCGCACCGACGATCGCGGTGGCCGCCCTGGCCACCGCCACCGGCTTCCTCGTCCTGCTCCTCTCGCCGGTGCCCATGGTCCGCGGGTTCGGCCTGCTGCTCGTCGTCGGGGTCGCCGTGGCCCTCCTCTGCGCCCTGGCCGGCGTGGCGGCCGCGGCCACGCTCGCGCAGCGCGGCCCCGGGCCGCTCGGCCCCGCGTGGCGGGGAGCGGCCGACATCCTGCGCCCGGCGCTCTCCGGCGCCGGCACGATCCTCCGCGACGGCGTCCGGTCGCTGCGTCCGCGTCGCCGTCGCTCGCCCCTCGTCCTGCCGGCGGTCCGGTTCTCCCCCGAGCGCGTCCTCGCCATCGGCGCGGTCCTGGCCGTGCTCGGCTGGGTGGCCGACACCCAGACCGCCGTGCAGACCGACATCACCAAGCTCGTCCCGGCGAACCTCCCGGCCCTCCAGGACCTGCACACCCTGGAGCGAGTCACCGGCGTCTCGGGCCAGATCGACGTCCTCGTCCACGCGCGCAACGTGGCCACGCCCCAGGTCGTCGGCTGGATGCTCCGCCTGGAGAACCAGCTCCAGAACCACTACCACTACCTGGAGACGCAGGGGTGCGCGCCGACGAAGCTCTGCCCGGCGCTCTCGCTGCCGGACCTGTTCTCCTCCGGGAGCACCGGCGGCACCCCGACGGCCCCGAACCAGACGGCGATCAACTCGCTGCTCGCCGCCGTGCCGTCCTACTTCTCGCAGGCCGTGCTCAGCCCCGACCACCGCTACGCGACGCTGGCGTTCGGGATCCGGCTGATGCCGCTCGCCGAGCAGTCCGAGGTGATCGACTACATCCGCAGCCACCTGCACCCGCCGCCCGGGGTCAGCGCCGAGCCCACCGGCCTGCCGGTGCTGGCGGCCGAGGCCGACAGCGCCCTGGCCTCCTCGCCGCGCCGGCTCCTGACGCTCCTGGCCGGACTGATCGCGGTCGGAGCGGTGCTCCTCGCCGTGTTCCGCGAGCGGCGGCGGGCGCTCGTCCCGCTCGTCCCCATCGCCCTGGCCACCGGATGGTCGGCGCTCGTCGTCTACATCGTCGGCATCCCGCTCAACCCGATGTCGGCCACGCTCGGCACGCTCGTCATCGCCATCTCCACCGAGTTCAGCGTCCTGCTCGCCGAGCGCTACCGCCAGGAGCGGCGAGCCGGCCTGTCGGCAGCCGACGCCCTCACCGCCACCCGGCGGAGCACCGGCCGCGCGACGATCGCCTCCGGCATCACCGCGATCGCCGGCTTCGGGGTGCTGATCGCCTCGCCGATCACCATGCTCCGGGACTTCGGCCTGGTGACGGTCATCGATCTCTCGGCGTCGCTGGCCGGTGTCCTGCTCGTCCTACCGGCCGTCCTCGCGCTGGCCGAGCGGGAGGATCTCGGCGCCTCGCTGCGCGGCTGGCGGGCGCGGGTCCCCGCCCTGCTGCCGGGCGCCGGCCGGCGGGCGCCGGCGGCGTGAACGTCGAGGAACCGTCCGAACCGACGCTCCCCCGGCTCGACCCGGAGCGGGCGGCGGGACAGGCCGCGGCACCCTCCGGGCCGCCCCCATCAGCACAGCCGTTCGACACCCGCCGCTACCGCTGGGCGATCGGCATCCTCGGCCTGACCATCGTCGTCGTGCTCTCGGTGGTCGAGTTCGTGCACAACGGCGTCGGCTCGCCGGGGGTGGCCCCGGGGCATCCGCTCCACCGGTTCGTCGCCCCGCTGGCCACCGCCGGCCCGGATCGCGACGTCAACGTCGCCCCCCGGTGCGATCCCGGCCGCCCGAACCCACTGGGCCTGAACGTGTGCAACCGGGTGCCGATCGTCCTCGCGTTCTTCGTCACCGGCTCGAGCTCCTGCGAGCGCGCGGTCGATGCGCTGCAGACCCTGGCCCGGGCCGACCCCCGCGGTGCCGTCAGGTACTCCGCGGTCGCCGTGCACTCCGGGCGGGCGGCGACGCTGCGCGCGGTGCGCCGCCACCGGTGGACGATCCCGGTGGCCTACGACCGCGACGGCTCCCTGGGGTCGGTGTACGGGGTGGAGATCTGCCCGATGGTGGAGATCGCGCGCGGGAACGGGATCGTCGCCCGGCGGCTGATCGGCGATCACTGGAGCGACCCGGCGATCCTCGCCGGCCAGGTCCGGGCGGCGCTCGGATGAGGCTGGAGGAGGGGGACCTGTCGCCGGCCGCGGGATTCGTCGCGCCCGAGCTGCACGACGAGTTCCCCGGCCTGCGGCTCGACTGGGTCACCGTGCCCGGGCACCGAGCCCGGTCCTCGCCGGCCGTCGCGGCTCGGCTGCGCGCACTGTCCAGCCGCTATCGCGGAGCGAGCGTGATCGCCATGCGCACCCAGCCGGTGCCCCATGCCTACCGAGCGTTCTTCCGCCAGATCGGGCTCGACCCGGACACCGAGCGGGTGCCGAGCGAGCGGACTGCGGTGCAGCGGCTGCTCGTCGGGGGCTTCCAGCCCCAGGAGCTGCTCACCGACGCCCTCCAGATCGCGTTGATCGAGACCGGCGTGCCGGTGTGGGCGCTCGATGCCGATCACGTCGATCCCGGCGGCCTGGGCATCCGCGTCTCGGCGGCGGGCGAGCGGCTCGGCAGCCGCCCGGGCTCGCCCGGGCTCGGCGCCGGGCGCCTCGTCGTCGCCGACGCCGCTCGGATCCACGCGCTGCTGTTCGGCGAGGTGGCCTCCGAGCACGACGTGACCCGCGCCAGCCGGCGGGTCGCGCTGTTCTCGGTCGGCGTCGATGGGGTGCCGGCGATCCACGTCGAGGAGGCGCTGTGGACCTGCCTGGAGGCGCTCGGCATCCGGTGAGCTTCGAGTCGAGAACCGGTGCCCGCCGCCCCGGCCCGGTGCTAGGCTTGCCCAGACGCGGAAAGGAGGGGGCTGTGGAGCTCCTGGTTGGTCACAACGAGATTGCCGTTCGAGCACCGCGCACCGCGCCGGCCCCGGCCGAGCGCGCCGCCCGGCGGACGCTGCGCCGCCAGATCGCCTCGCTCGAGCGCCAGTTCTCCGACGCCTTCCTGACCGCGTTCGCCATGCAGGAGTTCGACCTGCACGCCCCCGGCGTCCTGGGCGAGCCGCGGATGCTCGACCTCGGTGAGCTGGAGCGGGTGCGGGACGAGCTCGCGGAGCGTCTGCGGACCGCACGGGTGCAGATCGCCCGTCGCGCCGACGCTCAGGAGGCCGCTCGGCTGCGCCTCGAGCAGATGCTGCTCGATCCGGGCGCGCACCGCTTCGTCCGCATCTCGCGTGACGAGCTCGGCGAGCCCGGGTGCGGTGCGTGGGAGGTCCGGCCCCGCCTCGGCCTGATCGGCATGCTGATGGGCTGGTGGCAGGTCAAGCTCTCCTCGGGCTGTCCGTTAGCCCGGGGCCGCGGCCCCGGCGCCACGGCCCGTTCCGTCCCCTGATCTTCCGTCCGTGCATCAGCTGCTGAGAACCGGAGCCGGCGCCCTGCTGGTGGTGGCGATCATGTTCATCGGCAGCCTCGTGCTGTGGATCGGGACGCCGCTGCTCTGGCTGTGGATCGGCTCGCAGATCCAGGGTCAGACCGCCTCGCTCGGCGCCGCGCTCGGCGTGATGTTCATCGGCGTGATCGTCACCATCACGGTGCTGGCGTCGCTGCTCTCCAAGCTGAGCAACATCTACCGCGCCAACTGCCTCTCCCGGGGCCTGGCCGATCCGGGTCACTTCGTGCTCGAGGGGGTGCTCGTGGTGAGCGCCGGCGTGACGCTCACCATCTTCGCCATCTGGTTCTTCTTCTTCGCCGGGGCGAGTCCGATCCCGGTCAGCATCTCCATCTGAATGCGCGGGGGGCCCTGCGCCGCGCCGCCTCGCGGCGCGGCACAGGGCCCCGGGGCGGGGGCTTCAGGCGCCGACGAGCGCCAGGGCCGGGCGGGAGTTGGCGGCGGGGTGCTGGCCGCCGGGCGGCGCGAGCGTCTCGGCCAGCAGCCTGCGCTGGCGTTCGGTCAGCGCCCCGATCTCCTTGCGCTCACCGATCTGCGCGCGTGCCAGGAACTTCCGGCAGCGCGCACTGCCCCATCGCCGCTGGCTCATCAGCAGGTCGCCGATCGTCCAGCTGCTCGCCTCCCACGGGCAGGCGAGGATCACCTCCGCGGCGCTCATCTCCCCCTCGGCGATACGGCGCTTGAGCTCGGCCCGCGCCAGCCGGACCTCGTTGGCCCGCCCCAGGGCTCGCAGCCGCTGCGGCTCGGCTGCCCTCCTCGCCTCTGCGATCATCTAGCTGTCTCTCCCTTTGAGTGGTCGTCCCGCTCGGAGCGGGCTCTTCGTTTGTCGATCCGGGCACGTCGACTCCCGGCCGCCGGCCCGGCGGCACTGCACGATCCCTGCTGGTGACCTGGTTCCTGCGGCTCAGGTGCCCCGCGCCGGCGCTGCCGGGAGGGCGATCCCGGGCATCCCGGTCACCCCATCGGAGGTAGCAGCAACCTAGGGAAGCTCGGCGTTCACAGCAAGGTCACAACCGGGGGACCATGTGCTACTAGCGTGTTTTTTCTGCTCGCCGGATCTTGTACGCGGATGCACAAGACAGCCGGCGTACGCGCCCCGGGCGTCAACCGTCGGTGAGGGGCGCGGGCAGCGGCCCGTGCTCTCGCTCGAAGGCCCGCTTGACCGTGGCGAACGCGTCGAGCGCGCGGTCGAGCGTCGCGGTGTCGTGGGTCGCCATGACGCTCGTGCGCAGCAGCGCTCCGCCCGGCGGGACCGCCGGATGCAGCGCGGTGTTGACGAACACCCCAGCGTCGTAGAGCGCCTTCCACAACAGCCCCGCGTGCCAGTCGTCGCCCACCACGACGGGTACGACCGGGGTGATGATCTCGCTGCCGTCGGCCAGGCGGGTGGGGGCCACCACGCGGAAGCCGAGCTCGTGCAGACCTCGGTGGAGGTAGCCCGCGTTCTCGAGCACCCGGGCGAACAGCGGCGGGCCCTCGGCCGAGCGGCAGATCCGCACCGCCGCCAGCGCCGCCCCCACCGCGGCGGGCACCCCGGAGGCGGTGAACATGAACGGCCGGGCCTGGATCCGCAGGTACTCGATGACGTCGGCCGGCCCGGCGATGACGCCGCCGCAGGAGGCCAGCGACTTGGAGAACGTGGCCATCCGCAGGTCGACCCGGTCCTCCACGTCCAGCCGCTCGCACGTGCCCGCGCCCCGAGCGCCGAGTACCCCGAGGGCGTGGGCCTCGTCGACCATCAGCCGGGCACCGAAGCGCCCGCACATCTCGGCGATCTCCGGCAACGGGGCGACATCGCCCTCCATCGAGAACACGCCGTCGACGACGGCGAGCACGCCGCCACCGTCCGCCGCCGCCTTCTCCAGCGTCCGCTCCAGCCGGTCGAGCCGGTTGTGCCGGAAGGCCCGCAGCTTGGCGCGGGAGAGGATGCAGCCGTCGAGGATCGAGGCGTGGTCCCCGGAGTCGACCACCACCGTGTCGCCGGGACCGAGGATCGTCCCGAGCGCGGCGAGGTTGGCCTGGTGCCCCGTGGTGAACACCAGGGCCGCCTCGGCGCCGAGCCACTCGGCGAGCTCGGCCTCGAGCTCCAGGTGCAGGTCGATCGTCCCGTTCAGGAAGCGGCTACCGGTCAGACCCGTGCCGTAGCGGTGGACCGCATCCAGGGCGCCCTGCCGGACCCGTTCGTCCCCCGTCAGACCCAGGTAGTTGTTGGACCCCAGCATCACCCGCTCGCGGCCCTCCATCTCCACCACCGGCAGGGTCGGTCCCTCGAGCACCCGGAAGTACGGGAGCATGTCGTGCTCGCGCGCGGCGCGCAGCAGCTCGAGCCGCTCGAACTCACGGGCCTTGGCGAAGACGTCGATCCCGGTCGGCATCGCTCGCCGATGCTATCCGCCGTCCGCGGTGGCACCATGTCGGCAATGGACGAGGAACCGGCACCCGACGTCGTCGAGGGACAGGTCGTCGACGGGCTGCCGGTGGTGGCCGAGGTGCGGGAGCTCGCACCGCTGACCGCCCCGCCGCCGCCCGCCCTCCAGACCGCGGCCGTCGCCGCCACCGGCTTCCTGGCCGGCGCCTGCGCCGTCGCGCTGCTCCAGCGCCGGACCGCGCGGCGCGTCGCGCCCGGGCGGATGGCCGGCGGCCTGCTGCGCCCGGCGGACGGCGGGCGAACCTACCTCGTCCACGTCGTCTCTCGCCGCATCGATTGACCGGGGTCGAGGTCCGGCTCGAGGTTCGGCCGCGCTGGCCGTTCCGGCTGCCGCGTCACGGCACGCTCGACGGTCTCCAGCGCGTGCGCGGCGGGGTGCTCCACCGCCTGCTCCACCTCGACGGCGAGCGGATCCACGTCCGCGTGGCCCAGACCTCGAGCGACCGGGTGCTGTTCGGCGCCCTGGCCCGCACCCGGGCTGCGGCGGCCTACGGGATCGTGCGGATGCGCCATGCGCTCGGGGTCGACCAGGATCTGGCCCCGTTCCACCGCGCGTTCGGAGACGACCCCCTGATCGGGCCCGCGCTGCGCCGCGACCCCACCGTGCGGGTGCGCGGGCGGCCCGAGCCGTTCGAGGCGCTCGCCTGGGCGATCTGCGAGCAGCTGATCGAGTACGAGCGGGCGGTGGCGATCGAGCGACGGATGATCGCCCGGTTCGGCCGCCGCTGCGCCGAGAGCGGCCTGCGCGACGCCCCCCCGGCTGGGGTGGTGGCCGGCGCCGCTCCGGCCCGACTGGCCGCGTTCGACCTCGCGCCGGCCCGTGCGCTGACCCTGATCCGCGCCGCGCGGGAGGTGGCAGCGGGCCGAGTGGACCTCCACGCCGCCGACCCGCTCGAGGGCTGGCGGCGGCTGCGGGCGATCCCCGGGATCGGGAGCTGGACGATCGCCATGCTGGCCAGCTCCGGCCAGGGCCGGCTCGACGCGCTTCCGGCCGGCGACCTCGCCTACCTGAAGCTCGTGGGGCGGATTCAGTCCGGCGGCGACCCGCATGCCCGGGTCGCCGAGTCCGTCGTGGCGGCGTTCTTCGCCCCGTATGACCCGTGGGGTGCGCTGGCCGGCGCCTACGCGCTGCGCGCCCGCAGCGCGCTCCACAGCACCACGGCGACGATCAGGCCGCCGGCGATGTACAGGCTGTAGCGGCCGATCAACGTGGCCACGTGCACGGCCGGATGGCCGATCGCGTAGCCGAGCCCGACGACGAGCACGATCCACAACAGCGTCCCGGCGAGGTCGAGCGCCAGGAACCGTCGCAGCGACATCCCGGTCCAGCCGGCGCCGGCATAGATGAGGGCGCTCGGGACCGGGAGGAGGTAGGCGAACACGATCGCCCAGCTGTCGTAGCGCTCGAGGAAGCCCAGCGCCCGCTCGGTCCGTCGCCGGGCCCGGGGGCTGGTGCCGCCGATCAGGCGCCCGACGTCCGGTCCCCACAACCTCCCCGCCCACCATACGAACGGGTCGGAGGCCATGAGCGTCAGCAGCGGGGCGAGGAGCGCCAGGGCGAGCGACGCTCGGCCGACCCGGGCGAACGCCCCGCCGGCCACCATCGCCGCGGTCGAGGCCCGCAATGCCTCCAGGAGCACCGGGTTGCGGCCGAGCAGCGACGGCGAGGCCGGGAGGAACACGAGCGAGTACAGCCCGCTGAGGGCGAGGGCCGTGGCGCAGATCGTCCGCCACCGGCGCAGCCGCGCGGCGTCTACGGGCCCTGGCCCGCCAGCAGCTCGTTCGTCGAGGCGTCGAGGACCGCGTTCGGGTCGCTCACCAGGTGCTGGTTCATCATCCACTCGCCGTACGCGTTCCACTGGCCCTGATCCTGCCAGCCCCACGGACGGCCGGCGCTGGGGAAGAACGCCGGCAGGGTCGCCCGCACGCTCGCCGCCTGGAGCCGGGCGTCGAGTCCGGGGTTCGCCCGCAGCAGGTTCGCCACGCCCGCCGGTGGATCGCTGCGCACCGCCTCGTAGCCGCGGCCGAGCGCCTGGACGAGCCGGCGGACGAGGTCGGGGTGCGCGGAGATCGTGCCCCGCTTCACCACGACGACGAGCTCGTCGTAGGTCGGCACCCCGACCTGATCGGCGCGGAGCACGTCTGGCCGCTTGCCCGCCTGCTCGAGCTGGATCGCCTCGTAGTTCCAGAAGCCGCCGAGCGTGGCGTTCACCTGGCCGGAGAGCATCGCCGGCACGAGGTTGGCCCCCACGTCGACCTCGTGCACCTTGGCCGGGGAGACGCCCGCGTGCTGGAGGATCGTGTCGAGGTAGGCGTGCTGATAGGCGATGCCGGCGTCGCCCACCTTCTTGCCCACGAGCTGGGCCGGACGGGTGATCCGCTGCTTGCCGAGCGAGATGATCGAGGTCAGCGGGCGCTGGACGATCGCCGCCACCGAGACGAGCGGCAGCCCCCGATTGCGGGCCAGGAGCACCTCGGGCTCGTAGGAGATGGCGGCGTCGATCTTGCCGGCGGCCAGGAGCTGGAGCGGCGTGGCGGGATCGGAGGGCACCTCAAGGTGCAGGTCGAGCCCCGCCCGGGCGAAGTCGCCTTCGGCGAGTGCCTGGTAGATCCCCACGTGGTCGGCGTTCGGCACCCAGTCGAGCATCAGCGTCAACGGCTGGACCCGGCCCGCAGGCACGGTCAGGACGTCGTGCTTCTCCCCGCACCCCGCGAGGGTCAGGCCGGCGCACAGCGCGGCGAGGGCGGCGGTTCGGCGGATCACGTCAGGTCTCCTTGGATTGGTGGCTCCACGGGGTGAGCAGCCGCTCGGCGGCGCTCATCAGGGCGAACAGGGCGACGGAGAACGCCGAGAGCACGACGACGATCGCCCACGCTCGGGCGATCAGCAGCTGGTTGCTGGCCAGGGTGAACAGGTAGCCGAGGCCCGAGCCGGGGCCGTTGATCCCGGTCATCTCGCCGATCACGGCGCCGATCACCGCCACCGCGGCGGCGATCTTCGCCCCGGTGAACACGCCGGGCAGCGCGGCCGGCAGCTCGACGTGGCGCAGGGTCTGCCCCCGGGTGGCGTCGAACGTCCGCATCAGCTTGACCAGCTCCGGGTCGACCGCGGCCAGCCGGTCGAGCATCGCCACCACGACGGCGAAGAACGAGACGATCGTGGTGACGATCACCTTCGGCCCGATCCCGATCCCGAACCACAGCGCCAGGGGCACGGCCAGGATCGGCACCGGCACCGCCTGCGAGGCGACGAGCAGCGGGTAGATGCCGGCGCGCAGGGGCGGCGAGAGGTGGATCAGGGTGGCCAGCGCCGCGCCGGCCACCACCGCGATCGCCAGTCCGAGCAGGACCTCCTGGGCGGTGACGAGCAGTCCGCTCCACAGCAGGCCGCGATCGTTCACCAGCGACTGGGCGATCTGGTGCGGGGCGGCGAGCACGGTCGGGTCGACTCCCCCCAGATCGACGTACAGCTCCCAGGCTCCGAGCAGCAGCCCGGCCACCAGCAGCGGCGCCAGCCACCGTTTCACGGTCCCACCCCGAGCGCCTCGAGCGCCGCCTCGCGGAGCGCGGCCACCTCCGGTTCGGTGCGTCGGCGGGGATGGGGGAGCTCCACCTCGAGCTCGGCCACCACGTGTCCTGGCCGGGGGGCCATCACCACCACCCGGTCGCCGAGCAGCACGGCCTCCTCGACGTCGTGGGTGACGAGCACCACGGTTCGCGGCTCGGCGGCGAGCATCCGGGCCAGCCAGCCCTGCATCTCGGCGCGCGTGATGGCGTCGAGCGCCGCGAACGGCTCATCGAGCGCCAGCACCGGCTTGCCGGCCAGCAGCGTGCGCAGGAACGACACCCGCTGGCGCATCCCGCCGGAGAGCGCCTCCGGCCGAGCCCACTCGAAGCCGGTCAGACCGAACCGGTGCAGCCAGGGGAGCACCTGGGCCCGCGCCTGAGCGCGGGAGCGTCCGGCCAGGCGGAGCGCCAACCCGGCGTTGTCGGCCACCGACAGCCAGGGCAGCAGCAGGTCGCGTTGGGGCATGAGCGCCGCCGGGGCGGCCCGCACCTCGCCGGCATCCGCCCGCTGCAGGCCGCAGATGAGCTCGAGCAGCGTCGTCTTGCCGCAGCCGCTGGGGCCGACGACCGCCACCAGCTCGCCGGGCCGCACGGTCAGCGACACCCCGGCGAGCGCGGTCACGGCGCCGCGCCGGGTGGCGAAGGTCCGGGTCACGTTCTGGATGTGGACGGCGGGGACCGTCCGGTGGCTGATCTCGACCAAGAAAGCTCCCTGCGCGGGCATTACCCCACAGGTTCGAAGGGTCAGCGCCGGGCCGCGGTGCGGAAGTGGCGCTCTCTCAGCCGGCTCACCCGCCAGCCCCCCTGTGCGTAAATCGGGCTCCGATCCTACTAAGGTGCCGCGCCACATGCGGCGGCTGCTCATCGCGCTCGGGCTCTGCGCACTGCTCCTCCCGGCCGCCGCGGACGCGCGGTTCCGACCGCGGATCGGCGACGCCCTCGGCCTCGTTCCCCGGAGCGGGACCTCGGTCGACATCTCCGGGGTCAGCGTGCGAGTCGTCTACCACGGCGGATCGGTGATGCACGGCGTCACCCTCCACGCCCTGTTCTGGGCGCCGCCGGGCTACGCGTTCAGCGGCGCCCCGCAGGCCGGCTCGCTCGGCTATGTCGCCCTGCTCGAGCAGTTCCTGCACGACGCGGCCGCCGCGTCGGACCGGACCGACAACGTGTTCTCGGTGATCGGGGAGTACCCCGACCGCTCCGGTCCGGGCACCTACCGGATGTCGGTGGCGGCGCCGGTGATCGACACCGCGCCCTACCCGGACGGCGGTCACAGCTGCACCTCGGCCGAGGACACCGCCACCTGCGTATCCGACGCCGCCCTCCAGCGCGAGATCGCCGCCCGCGCGGGCAGCGCGGTCGGCCTGCACCAGCTGTGGATCGCCTTCCTGCCGCCGGGAGTCGACGAGTGCGTCTCGCCCGGCAGCTGCGCGACGAGCGAGTACGCCGGCTATCACAGCCTGTTCGAGACCGCCCACGGCCCGATCGTCTACGACGCCATCCCCGACCCGACGCTCGAGTTCGTCCCACCGCCGGGCAGCGATCCGGAGGGCAACCCGGCGGCCGAGTCCTCGATCGACACCGTCGCCCACGAGATCGTCGAGGCGATCACCGACCCCGAGGGCGCCGGGTGGATGGATCCGAACGGCTTCGAGGTGGCCGATCGCTGCGAGACCGGGCCGCAGATCGGGGCTCCGCTCGGATACGCGCCGAACGGCGCGCCGTACAACCAGGTGATCGGCGGCCACGACTACCTCGTGCAGGCGATGTGGTCCAACCACGAGCTCGGGTGCGAGCTGGACTCGACGGCGGGTGGGTCGGCGTCGCTGCCGGAGCTCTCGCTCACCCAGTGGAGCCCGACCGTGTCCGGGGTCGATCCGACGGCGCGGCCCGGAGACGGCGTCGCGGCGCTCCTGCTCCGCGCGGGACAGACCCCGGTGGCGAGCGCCGCGGCCACGGTGGGGGCGGGGGGGCGCTTCACGCTGCACCTGAGGACCAGGCGGGGCCGGCCGGTGGGCGTCGGCGACGACCGGGACGTCCTCGCCGTCCAGCTGCCGAACCAGGCCCTGGTGATCGAGACCGGGGACGGCGGCAATCCGTTCACCGCCTCGGGGTGGACCGGCTGGTACGACCTCGACACCGGCTACCTCGTCGGCTCGCGTTCGGTCCAGATCGCCCCATGCTCGCAGACCGGCGTGCTCACCCTCCGGGTGAACCGCCGGGCCGAGGGCGACCCGATCGACCAGTGCTCCACCTCCACCGGAGTGGCCACCGTGCCCACCCCGACCCTGAGCGACGCCAGCGACGTGAGCTTCACCAGCCTGGACAACCGGGCTCCGAGCCCCCTCGATCCGGCCGGCGGGCTCGTCGGCCTCACCGTCCACCTCGGCGAGCCGGGCGCGGTCGGGGTGGGGCGCAACGACCAGGTCCCGTTCGCCGAGAGCGGAGCCGCGGTGTGCGCGGCCGACCTGTACTGGGGCCGGGTCAGCTGCACGGGGCTGGTGCCCGGCGAGCACTACCGGCTCGGTGCTCTGGCCGCGCGGGCCGGCGTCCACGGCTCCGCCCGGTTCCCCGCTGCAGACGCTCGCCCGGGGGAGGCCCTGTCGCTGCGCAATCCCGCGGGGCGCGTGCTCACGACACTCCACGTGTCCCGTCTGCGGGTCGATCTGACCGGCGCCCGCTCCGCGGTGAGCAGCGGCTCGTGCGAGCCCGGCGAGTTCATCGGGCCGGGCGTATCGGCACCGCCGACCGGGCCCGCCATCGGCCAGTCCGGGGTGTCCGGCGAGGGGCGGATCTGCCCCGTGTCCGGTCGCGCCGCCGGCCTGCCGGTGTCAGAGCTCTCGCAGTTCGACGACCGCTCGGGTGGCAGCACCCGAACCGAGGTGCCGGTGCTGTTCGGCACCGCGCCGGCCAACGACGCGGTGCTCTACGGCTCGTTCAGCGCCCTGGTCCAGGCCGGGTTCCCCGGCGCCCGGTTCGCCGCCCACGATCCGGTGTCGCTGCGGGTCACCCGGATCGGCGCCCACCGGCCGGTTCTCGTGCTGGCGAACGTCGACACGCCGAGCGGCGTCTCCGTCGCCGGCCTCGGCCCCGGGACCTACCGTGCCGTGTGGACGCTGCGTGACCGCAACGGCGACACGCGCACCGTGCACACCGTGTTCGTCGAAGCTCCCTACTGAGCCCGGGCCGCCGCGGGCCGGCGCCAGAGCGTGATCCCCACCCGCAGGCGGAGGATCCGCCGCCCGTTCGCGGCGACCACGGCGAAGCCGGGGCTCCCGGCGGGCCGGTCGGCCAGCGCCGCCTCGATGAGCGGGGCGTTCTCACGCCCCGAGCCACGCGCCAGCCACTGGCCGTAGTCGAGCTCGAGCTCGACCGCCGACTCGTGCTCGAGCTCCAGTCCCGCCCCGGTGCCGAGCGCCCGGAGGCCTCCGGCGGTGAGCGAGGCCCAGTGCGAGGGGTCACGCAGCCGCTCGATCTCCTGGGCGAAGCTGAACGCTTCGAGGGTTTCGTCGGCGAGCGTGTCGGCGAGCACGACGCGGCCCCCCGGCCGCACCACCCGCGCCAGCTCGGCGACCACCCGGCCGGGCAGCGGGATGTGGTGCAGCGCGAAGCGGCTGAGCGCGCCGTCGAAGCTGCCGTCGGCCGCCGCCAGCGCGGTCACGTCGCCGAGGGCGAAGTCGGCGTTCGCCACCCCGTTCGCGGCCGCCTCCCGGCGAGCGAGCTCGATCATCGCCGGGGTGGCATCCACGCCGGTGACGTGCCCCACGCGCGGCGCCAGCGCGCGAGCCACGACGCCGGGCCCGCATGCCGCATCGAGCCACCGCTCGCCGGGCCGCGGCGCGGCGAGCGTCACCAGCCCCTCGAGCGTGGCGGCGGCGTTCGCCGCCTCGGAGCGGTTGAAGCTCTCCGCCTGCGCGGCGAACTCCTCGACGATCGTCTGCCGGTACCCGGTCACGTGACGATCGGCCGGGTCAGCGCCTTGACGAACTCCTCGAGCTGATCGGTCCGCCAGCACTCGAACGCCGTGCAGTAGCGCTCGTAGGCCTGGATCACGCTGTCCCCGTAGTTCCAGTACAGGCGGGGCTCCGGGTTCAGCCAGAACGTGCGGCCGGCCCGTGCGGTGATGGCGGCGAACACGTCCTCCCGCGGGGGGCGGCCGTTCGTCCGCGCGTCGCCGAGCACGATCACGGTGGCCCGCGGGTGGAGCTCGTCCTCGATCAGGCCGAGGAACTCCGTCCACACCCGGCCGTAGTCGGTGTAGCCGGAGATGTCGGCCACGCCGGCGTCACGGCCGATCGCCTCGCTGGCGGCCCGGAAGTCCCGCTCGCGCTCGAACACGTCGGTCACCTCGGAGATGCGCTCGATGAACACGAACGAGCGGAGCTTGCGAAAGGCGTCGTGCAGGGCGTGCAGCACGGACAGGAAGAACGTGCTGGCGCTGGTCACGCTGGTCGACACGTCGCACAGGACGAAGATCTCCGGCCGGCGGGGCCGATGGGGGCGGTACTTCAGCTCCACCGGCACCCCCCCGGTCTGCAGCGAGGCGCGCATCGTCCGCCGGACGTCGACGTGGGCGTGCCGCTTGCGCCCGCGCAGCTCGTGGCCCTGCGTGGCCAGCCGCCGCTTCAGCTGGGCCACCACGCGGTGCACCGCCGCGAGGTCCTGGATCGGCCCGGTGGGCAGCGCGCGGTCGAGCTCGTTCAACGGCCGCTTCGGGGGCAGGCTCTGGGTACGGGCGATCATCTGGCGCTCGAGCTCACGGCGCAGGTGGGCCTCGAACTGGCGCAGCTGCTCGCGGGGGACGCCCTGCCGGCGCGGATCGTCCTCGGGCAGATCGGGCCGCGGCTCGGGGCGCAGGCCGAGCGCCCGGCGGATCCGCTGGACGTCGACGCCGAGCACCCCGGAGCCCTCCCCGCGGCCGAACGCCGCGATGGCCAGCCGAGCCAGGTCCCGGAGCGCCGCCTCCGAGCCGTCCCGGAGCGCCTGGGCGATCTGCTCGCGCAGCGTGTCGACGTCGATCTCGCTCCCGTCGGCCCCCTCCCCGTCGCCCGTCCCACCCGGCGTGGAGCCGAGCTCCTGCCGGGCCGCCTCCGCCTCGGCGGCACGGAAGAAGAACCGCTCGAACACCAGGTCGAAGATCCGGCGATCCTCCGGGGACTTGGCGATCGTCGCGCTGAGCGCGGCGCGGAACTGCTCGGCGGCCGTCCAGGACACGTGCTCCAGGGCGGCCAGGGCGTCGAGCATCTCCGAGGTGCCGACCGACATGCCCTCCTCGCGGAGCTCCTCGGCGAACGCCAGCAGCTGCGCCGCCGTCCCGCCGGGGCGGCGCTCGGGGACCCGGGCGTAGACCTTGCCGCCGGGGGTGGAGGCGCCGCTAGGCGGCTGCGGCATCGCTCGGCGCCCCGAGCTTGACGCCCACCCGCGCGGCGACGATGTCCAGATCGGTCCGGTGCTTGACGATCACGCTCATCGTCTCCCGGAACGTCTCGGCGTCGATGTCCTGGACGCCGAGCAGCAGCAGCGCGCGGGCCCAGTCGATCGACTCGGCGATGCTCGGCGGCTTCTTCAGGTCGAGCTCGCGCACCTGGTGGATGATCTCGACCAGCTTGCGCGGCGATCGTCTCCCCGAGCTCCGGCGAGTGCAGGCGGACGATCTCCAGCTCGTGGTCGAGGCTCGGGTAGTCGAGCCACAGGTACAGACAGCGGCGCTTCAGCGCCTCGGTCAGCTCCCGGGTGTTGTTCGAGGTGAGCAGCACCACGGGGTGGGTCCGCGCCTCGATCCGCCCGAGCTCCGGGATCGAGATCTGGAAGTCGGACAGGAGCTCGAGCAGCATCGCCTCGAACTCCTGGTCGGTCTTGTCGATCTCGTCGATCAGCAGCACGACGGGCTCGGGGCTGGCGATGGCGGTCATCAGCGGGCGCTCGAGCAGGAACTCCTCGCCGAAGATGTCGTCCTGCACGTCCTGCCACCCGGCGTCGTCGGACTCCGTCTGGATCCGCAGCAGCTGCTTGCGGTAGTTCCACTCGTACAGCGCCTTGGCCTCGTCGAGCCCCTCGTAGCACTGCAGGCGCACCAGGCGGCGGTCGAGGTAGCGGGCCAGCGCCTTGGCCAGCTCGGTCTTGCCGACGCCGGCCGGCCCCTCGACGAGCACCGGCTTGCCGAGCCGGGTGGCCAGGTAGGCGACGAGCGCGGCGGATTCGCTGGGCAGGTAGCCGACCTCGACCAGGCCGCTGGTGACGTCCTCGACGGAGGTGGGGCTGCCGGGCATGGGTCAAATATAGGGTTTCGCTTCGTGCTCCCCCTCGTACTGGCGACGACCGAGATCCCCTACGGGGCGTTCCTCGGCGTGCTCGTGTTCGGCGTCGTCGTCGGCACGTTCGGCCACATCATCCGTTCGCGGACGCTGATCATCGCCGGGATCCTCGTCATCGGGCTCGTCTCCTCGTACTTCACGCTCGAGTTCGTGCTGCAACCGACGCACTGATCTGTTCGCCGGGAGCGGAACGGTCGCCCGTCGCGGAATCACGGGACATGCTCAAGGACTTCAAGTCGTTCCTGTTGCGCGGGAACGTCGTCGACCTGGCGATCGCGGTCGTCATCGGCGCGGCGTTCGGCGCGGTCGTCACCGCGCTGGTCAGGGACATCTTCACGCCGCTGATCGCGGCGATCGTCGGGAAGCCGAACTTCAGCAACCTGACGTTCACCATCCACAAGAGCCACTTCCTGTACGGCGACTTCATCAACGCGCTGATCGCGTTCCTGTCGATCGCCGCGGCCGTGTTCTTCTTCGTCATCCAGCCGGTCAACGCCCTGATGCGCCGGCGCAAGACCGAGCCCGACGTCGACTCCGAGACCCGAGCCTGTCCTGATTGTCTGAGCGAGGTGCCGGTCGGGGCCCGGCGCTGCGCGTTCTGCACCTCGCAGCTGACGCCGACCAGCGGCGCCGGCGCGTAGCGCGGCTAGTCGATCGGGATCTCCTGCACCGCCGGCGGCTCGCGCCGGCGCCGGTCCGCCCGCTCCAGGTACCAGTCGATGAGCGCGCGGACGGCCAGGAGCAGCTCGCGCAGCGCGTCGGCCAGCCGCCGCTGGAGCTCCGCGGGCACGAGCTCGCGCAGCGCGTCGAGCGCCGCGGCGAGGACCTCCCCGGAATCCCGTTCCTCCGGGCCCGCGGGCGCCTGCCAGCCGGCGGGCGGCGGGCGACGGGCGGCCCGGGCGGCTTCGCCGATCAGCCCCTCGGCCGCACTCGCCGCCCGGTCCAGGCGTGCCTCCAGCCGGGCCAGCACGTCCTCTCCGCCGGGGCCGGTGCTCATTCGAAGCTCACCTCCAGCGCGCCGTCGGCGAACCGGGCGCCGGCCGGGTGCATCGCGGCCAGGGGTGGCGGGAGCATGATCGTCCGCCGCTGCGAGCCGACCCCGACGACCAGCTCCAGGCCGATCTGCTTGAGCGTCAGCTCCCCCTTGGCGGCGAACGGCAGCGCCAGGCGCAGACGCGCCCCGTCGGCGTCCACCGCCAGCTCCTGGGTCAGCGACTCGTGCAGGACCGCCGCCGGGTCGAGCGGCGGTCCGGGCGCGCCGAACAGCGCCGCGCCGAGCCGGTCGAGCATCGCCGGGCCGACCACCTCGGTCTCGAAGTACGGCACCCGGAGCACCGGCACCGGCGCGAACGCGTCGGCCACCAGCCCGAGCTGCGCGGCCTTGCTGCGCCCGCCAGCCGGCGAAGTAGTCGCCCACGTCGTCCGGGAACACGCGGTTGACCACCACCGCGTCGCACAGGAAGCCGTACAGGTTCAGGTAGGTGAACGTCCGCATCGCCTCGCCGATCACCATCCGATCGGGGTTCATCACCAGGCGGATCGTCGCCCGCGCCCGGTCGCGGAGGATCTCGTTCATCGAGATGAGGTTCTCCGACAGGCGGTGGATGTCGGCGAACACGGCCGAGGAGGGGAGCGGGATGTCGAGCAGCGAGCGGGCGAGGGGGCGCGCCGCCGCCAGCAGCTGGCGCTCGGCGCCGAACACCTTCTGCAGCCACCAGCGGGCGACCTCGGGGAACGACAGCAGCCGGAGCGTCTCCCCGGTCGGTGCGCAGTCGACGACGATCACGTCCCATGCGTCACTCCGGTGCTGGGCCTGGAGCGCCAACAGCGCGAACAGCTCGTCCATTCCCGGTGGGACGGTCAGCTCCTCGGCCGCGATCCGGTCGACGCCGTGGTCGACGAGCAGCTCGCCGAGCCACTCCTGCACGCCGCTCCAGTGGCGCTCGAGCTCCCGCTGGCTGTCCACCTCCTGGCCCCACAGCCCGCTACCGGCCTCCACCGGCTCGGGCCCCAGCGCCTGCTCCAGTGCCTCGGACAGGCTGTGCGCCGGATCGGTCGACAGCACGAGCGTCCGCCGCCCGCTGGCCGCGCAGCGGCGGGCGGTGCTCGCCGCCACCGAGGTCTTGCCGACCCCTCCCTTCCCGGTGTAGAGGATCGTCCGCGGCGCCATCGAGGCGCCCGAGTCTATGGGCGCGCGACCGGTGGGCGGGGAGCCGGTGGCCGGCGCCTGAGCCCGGCGTGCAACTGCCCCTCGCGCGCCAGGTGCGCCTGCACCCCGGCGCGCAGCTCGGCCACCGTGCGGCGGCGCCGCAGCGCGAGTGCCCCCAGCGCCGCCACCAGCACCAGCCCGGTCAGCCCGGCCGCACCGCCCAGCGTCTGGCGCAGGCCCCCCGCCTCGGTCCCGCCCACCGGCGCGTAGCGGACGGCCGCCGCCCGCAGGCTGACCGCCGACCGGCGGCCCTGCGCGCTGAGCACTGCGGGGAGCACCTGGGTCTGCTCGGCGATCGCGAGCATCTCGCCGGCCGGCAGCGCCTGGGTCAGCGAGTTGCGCACCCAGTAGGCGCCGCCGCGCTCTCGCCAGGCCGACCATTTCGAGCTGGCCGCTCTGGTAGGAGAGCCGCAGCGTGCGTCGTCCCGCTCGCACGGTCTGCGCGCTCCCGTTCAGCAGCGGCGGGTTCGGTCCACGCCGGTCCCCTGCACGTCGTAGTACTGGCCGAGCTGGCCGGTGGCGAACACCGCCACGTAGGCCGGGTAGGGCCGGCCACCGGGCGCCCGGATGAGGTAGTTGCGCAGGGCGACCGGGTGCCCCGCGCCGCCGCGATCCTGGACCCGGGGGAACTCGTAGCTCATCGGCAGGCGGGTCGCCACGTCCCGCGCCGCCGCCACCGTCACCGCGCTCACCGCCACCAGCGGCAGCCGGGCCAGCGCGCGCCGCGAGCCGGCCGGTCGCGCGGCCTGGGCGGCGGCGGCGGGCGGCCGCGGCCGTGGCGGCGGCGGGCCGTGCAGGAACGAGTCGACGCTCGCCCGGATCTGCTGCGCGGCTGGCGGTCACGCAGGCGCAGGATTCGGGTCCGGTCGGCGGCGAGGTCGACCTGGAAGTGGACCTGGCGCACCGCGCGGGCCGAGGAGCTGATCAGCGTGCCGATCAGGTCGAGGATCCCGCTCGAGGAGTGCAGCCCGGGGTCGGTCTGCACCGCCTGCCGAAGATGTGCTCGAACTTCGAGACGTTGCCGGCGAGCGTCGGCCCGTACTGCTGCTTGACGTCGAGCAGCAGGCTCTGGTCGCGCGCGTCGCGCACCAGCGAGTCGTCGCCGTGCCGGTAGGAGACGAACTCGAGCGCCTCCGATCCGCACACCCGCTGGTAGCCCGGCTGCAGGTTGATCTCCTGGTACTGCTCGCCGCCCGGGCACGTTGACGTGGAAGTACCGCCGGTCGATCGTCGAGTACACGCAGCCCATCTCGTCGATCGCGCGGCGGAAGCGGCCGAACGTGATGACCATCACGTGGTTGACCGACAGCCCGAGCACCTGGTGGATCGTCGAGACGAGCAGCGGGATCCCGCCCGCGGTGTAGGCGTAGTTGAAGCGCGTGGTGACGGCCGGCTTGCCCGGGGGGCGGATCGTCGACCTCGAGCTCGCGCGGGATCGACATCATCGAGATGTACGGGCAGGTTCGGGTCGATCCGCACGAGCAGCATCTCGTTGGAGTGGGGGAGGACCGCGCGGCTGTAGTGCTTGAACTCCCGGTCAGCGACCGCTGGTCGTCGCCGACGAGCAGCAGCGTCTGCGGGTCGCCGTACCCGGCACTGGCCAGCGTCGCCGCCGGTGGCCAGCGCCGAGTTCTGGCGACAGCGCGTCGCGCAGGTTGAGCACCTGCCCGAGCACGAACGCCGCGCCGATCCCCGTCCCGCAGAGCAGCGCGATCAGCGCAGCCGAGCAGCCAGCCGGTGGCGGCGCAGTGCGCGGCGCGCACGCTCGCGCGCGGAGGGGCGTTCCTGCAGGGCGGTCATCGGGGTCAGCGAGTGACGGTCAGCGTCCCGGTGATCCGGTGGAAGTTCCCGGCCAGGTCGGTTGCCGCCAGCCGCACGCCGTAGGTTCCGGGACCCGGCAGCGGCGGCACCGAGAAGCTCCCGACACCGTAGCCGAAGTACGCGCTGGTGAGGAACACGGTGCTCGCTGCCGCGGGTGAGGACGATCCCCACGTGGGAGATCTTCGACAGGCGAAAGCGGACCGTCCCGCCACCGCGCCGAGACCCGGGCGGTGAGCAGCGTCAGCGCCGGCGGCGTGTGCAGGTCGGCCGTGAAGCGCTGCGCCGTGGAGCAGTAGACGGGCGCTCGGGTGCGGCGGCACAGCGCGTGCCAGGAAGCCGGTGACGAGCTCGTGGTAGTCGAGGCTGTCCTCCTGGCCGGGCTCGTAGAGCGACCAGGCGCCGGTGTCGTAGTGCGGCACCTCCGCCCGGGCCTCGGCGTCGCCGGCGTCGAACAGCGCGCGCGGCGAGCTGGTCGCCGCTGACCCGCGCGTAGTCCGAGAGACCGATCAGCGCCTGCAGGAAGCCGTTGATCACCGCTTCGCCGGGGGCGAAGCTGTACAGCAGGTAGCGCCGGCCGAGCCGGGTGGGCACTCCCGCGCCGGCGGGGGGCGAGGTGGCGAACAGCGCCAGAGCCCGGTGGGCGATCGTCAGGTAGCTGCCGTTGACCGGTGACCCGAAAGGCGCGGGCCAGGGCGATCGAGCGCCGTGCCCTGGGCCATGGCGCTCGCCCACGGCGGGCTGCCGCCCTCGAAGCCGAAGTAGTACTCCCAGGCCAGCCCGCCGGCCCGCTGGGCGGCGAGCGGGATCAGCTCGCCGAGCAGCGACAGCATCTGCGGGTAGCCGCCCGCCCAGCCGTGTACAGGCCGTCCGCCTTGCCGAAGCTCCCGAGCTCCTGGAGCTCGATCCCCTGTCCGGCGTAGTACTCCCACACGAGCTCGAGCCCTGGAGCTCCACCCGCTGACCGTCGCGGAGCAGCGGCCCGCTGCTCCACCATCGCCGGTTGGCCCGCAGGGTGAGGAACAGCGCCGGCAGCCGCGAGGCCGTCAGCCGCCGGCCCGGGTGATGGCGCTCAGGTTGGCGATCACCGCCGCCGAGCTCAGCCGCCCGGGTGCCGGACAGCCCGCGCTCGGTCGCCTCGCGCGGAGCGCAGCTGCGCCAGGTAGCCACGCGCCGTCGCCCGGCTGAGCTGCCGCCGCTGACGAGGAGGCCGAGCGTGCTCCCCACCGTGACGCCGGTGGCCGCCGCGCGGGCCGGGGCGGCGCGCTGGATCTCGGCCGGCGGATCGTCGGTCGCGGCGGGCACGAAGCGGTCTCGGCCACCCAGTGCCGGCCGTGGCCGCCGAGCACGACGACGTCGGCTTGCCCGGGCGCCCGGGGCGAAGGCGAGCGTGACCGATGATCGCCAGCGAGCATCCTGCGCCTGCGCATCGCCCCGATGCTAGTTTCGGGGCTCGCCGATGCGCGCCATGCAACGCATTGCCCAGCCGCTGTTCGCCGTGGCGCTCGCCGCCCTCCTGCTCGCCGGCTGCGGCAGCAGCTCGCCCGACGCCAAGCGCCTGCTCGAGCAGACGTTCGGCGGCCAGCACGCGGTCAACAGCGGCCGCCTGTCGTTCGCGCTCTCGGTGACCCCGTCGGGCTCCAGCACCATCACCTCGCCGCTGTCGTTCAGCTTCGGCGGGCCGTTCCAGAGCCGCGGGGCCGGGCAGCTCCCGGCATCGAACTTCAACCTGACGCTCCGCGGCCTCGGCCACACGGGGTCGCTCGGCATCGTCTCCACCGGCACCGCGGGCTACGTCGCGCTCCAGGGAACGAGCTACGCGCTGCCGGCGAGCACGTTCCAGAAGCTCGAGTCGAGCTTCGCCTCGGTGACGAGGTCCGGGGGCGGCGGTGGTGGTTCCGGGACGCTGTCCAAGCTCGGGATCGACCCGCTGCGCTGGCTCACCGCACCGATGGTCGTGGGCAGCGAGTCCGTGGCCGGCGCGCCGACCACCCACGTGCGGGCCGGGATCGACGTCAGCGCGTTCCTCGCCGACCTGAGCACGCTGCTCCGGCGCGCCTCCTCGATCGGGGTCTCGGGCACCGGCAGCCTGAGCGGCGGGATCCCCGTCGCCACCCGGCAGAAGATCGCGGCGTCGGTGCACGGGGCCCGGGTCGACGTGTGGACCGGGCAAGCTCGGACCACACCCTGCGCCGCCTCACCCTGTCGCTGTCGATCCCGGTGCACGGCCAGATCTCGACCGCGCTCGGCGGCCTGAGCAATGCGGCGATCGCCCTCGAGATGCAGTACGCCGAAGCTCAACCAGCCCCAGCAGATCGTCGCCCCGACAGTCCGTCCAGCCGTACTCCGAGTTCCAGACCAAGCTCCAGAGCGTCCTGCAGACGCTCCAGGGGGTGGCGCAGCAGAGTCTCGGCACCGCCACGACCAGCGGCGACAGCTCCGGCGGCGCCACCGGCACCACGGGTTCCAGCGCGACCGGCTCCGGCGCCACGGGCTCCGGCCTGGGGTCGGCGGCCGCGGCACCGAGCGGCGGCACGATCTCGACCTACAGCCGCTGCCTGCAGGCCGCCGGCACCGACGTGACGAAGATGCAGGGCTGCGCCAAGCTGCTGAACGGGCAGTAGCGGGCCCCGGTGGGGACCCGCTACGTCGTGCCTGGCCGGACGGGCTACTCGGCGTCAGCCAGCAGCCGGTAGAGCCGCCGCCGCGCCTCGCGCAGGATCTCCTGCGCGGAGCTCACCTGCCCAGCGTCCCCGGCCTGCGCCACCTGGCGCACGGCCGAGATCACTCCGCCGGCCAGCTCCCGCAGCGCGCGGTGCGGGTCCTCGTCCCCGGCCGCCGGCTCCCAGGGGGCTGCGCCCTCTCGGGCCTCGGCCTGCTGGCGCCCGGTATCGGTCAGCTCGTAGACGCGGCGCCCGTCGGTCTCCGTGGAGCGAACGAGTCCCTCGTCGGTCAGCTGCTGCAGGGTGGGGTAGACCGACCCCGCGCTCGGCCGCCACGTGCCGTCGCTTCGTTCGGCGATCTCGCCGATGATCTGGTAGCCGTGCATCGGCGCCTGAGCGAGCAGCGCCAGGATGGCCGCCCGGATGTCGCCCCGGGAGCGCTTGCGGCGCCCTGCGGGACCGAAGGCCGGCGCCCCGAACTCGCCGCCCCACGGGCCGCGATGATGCGAGTGCCGTCCGGTCATGCGATGAACGCCCGGACCGCACGCCACTGGCTGCGGCCCGAGATTGAGGTAGAGACGATTGTGTCTCATGTGGATGTCTCCTAGTCGTTTCGACATATTACGAGACATCACGATATATCGGAATGGCTAGTCGTGTCAAGTCCGCCGGCGGCGAAGCCGAGTCGGCGGGGGGCTACTCCTCGTCGGGCTCGAGGTCGAGGTCCTCGTCGTCCTCGTCCTCGAGCTCGGCGTCGGGCAGCGGCTGCGCCCGGGTCTGGAAGCGCTCGATCAGCACGTCGCGCGCATGCTCGTCGACCGGCACCTCGTCGGAGATGAGCACCCAGTCGGCCCCCTCGTACTCCTCCATGGCGAACACCTCGGAGTCGAGGTCCGGCGAGTCGTCGACGACGATCAGCACCTCGGTCTGGGGGTTGAAGTACGTGCCGGGGCGGTTGATGAGCTCGTCGAGCTCGAAGTGGCGTCCATTGGGCATGGCCGCGGGCAGCCTACCCAGATAGCGCCGCGATCTCCCGCGCCACCTCGGACTCGACGTCGAGCGGCGGCTCGCCGCGCCGGGCCCGGCGGTGGTTACGCGCGATGACGAGGTCCCGGATCTCCTGGCGCAGCTCGCCGTCGATCGCCGGCGCGGTCAGGCGGGCCAGCTCGGCCTCGACGTCGATCGGGGCCTCGCCCCGCCGCGCCCGCCGGGCGTTGCGCGCCTCCAGCAGCTGGCGGATCTCGGTGTCCCGCTCGGCGATCGCCGCCGCCGAGGGTGCCCCGCGGGACAGGCCGTCGTGGCGCTCCATGAGCAGGGTGTTGCGACCGAACTCGCTCCACGTCCTCCCGCTCAGGGCGAGCAGGACGAGCGCGATCACGATCCCGAGCCCGCAGACCACCCAGATGACGACGGCGAACGCCTGCTGCACCTCACCTGGCAGTGTGACACCCCTGGCTCGTGCGTTCGCCGGTATGCACTACCCTCCATGGTTGACTGACCAGTCAATCGGGCCGGAGCCGCATGCCCGGCCCGCCCCCGTGGCAAGGAGAAACAACGTGGTTGATTTCACGCTCACCGACGAGCAGAGGAGCATGCGCGAGATGGCGCACGACTTCGCTGCCAAGGAGATCCGCCCGGTCGCCTGGGAGTACGACCGGGATGGCACCTGGCCGCAGGACATCATCGAGAAGAGCTGGGAGCTGGGGCTGATGAACAGCCATCTCGGCGCCGAGTACGGCGGCCCGGGCCTCGGCTACCTCGACGGCGCGCTGATCGAGGAGGAGATGGGCTGGGGCTGCTCGGGCATCGCCACCTCGCTCTCGTGCAACGGGCTGGCCACCGCGCCGATCGCGCTCGCCGCCTCCGAGGAGCTGAAGAAGGAGTACCTCGGCCGCCTGTCCGAGGCGCCGCTGCTCGCGTCCTTCTGCCTGACTGAGCCCGACGCCGGCTCCGACGTCTCGGGCATGAAGACGACCGCCACCCGGCAGGGCGACAAGTGGGTGATCAGCGGCTCGAAGTGCTTCATCACCAACGGGGAGTACGCCAACTACTACACGGTGTACGCCAAGACCGACAAGGCGGCCGGTCACCGCGGCATCTCCTGCTTCATCGTCCCGCGCGACGCCGGCGTCGTCGTCGACAAGCACGAGGACAAGATGGGTCAGCGGGCGTCGAACACCGCGACGATCACGTTCCCCGACGTCGAGATCCCGCTCGACCACCTGGTCGGCGAGGAGAACAAGGGGTTCAAGATCGCCATGATGACCCTCGACCGCACGCGTCCCGGCGTGGCGGCGATGGCCACCGGCGTCGCCCGTGCGGCGTTCGAGTTCGCCACCGAGTACTCCAAGGAGCGGGTGCAGTTCGGCGTCCCGATCGCCATGCACCAGGCGATCCAGTTCATCATCGCCGATATGGCGACCAAGGTGCACATGTCGCGCCTGGCCACCTGGAACTCGGCCGTGCTGCTCGACCAGGGCAAGCGCAACACGCTCGAGTCAAGCCACGCCAAGCGCTTCGCCGCCGACTCGGCGATGGAGATCACCACCGACGCCGTCCAGGTGTACGGCGGTTACGGCTTCATCAAGGAGTACCCGGTCGAGAAGCTGATGCGCGACGCCAAGATCCTCCAGCTCTACGAGGGCACGGCGCAGATCCAGCGCCTGGTCATCGCGCGGGAGACGTTGCTCCCCCGCCGGGTCGAGGAGCCGCAGGCGGTCGCCGCCTGAGGGAATATGGGGCCGCTCACGCGGCCCCATGGTTCCTCGCTCGCCTGACCGGCTCGCTCAGCCCCGAGCCGCCGCCTCAGCTCGACGCCGGTGCGTCGGCCGTCCCGTCCGACGGCCTGGCGTGGCGCCCGGCGTCCCCCCGGCGCTCCGACCGCCGCCTCATCGCCCGGGCCAGCCCACCGGCGGCCGTCCGATCTCCCATTCGTGTCCGAACGGGTCGACGATCCGACCGATGTGCCAGCCGTGCTCGGGGGCGACGGCCGAGACCAGGCGTGCACCGGCCTGGACCGCCCGGTCCACCGTCGACACCGGATCGTCGGCGATCAGCAGCGTGCGGCCGGTGGCGCCGTGCATCGACTCCGGGCTGAAGCGCTGCATGTGCGGCGCGGCGGAGGCGATCCAGAACACGGCCTCACCGACCGCGAGCTGCGCCACGATGTCGTCTCCGTCGCCCACCCGGTGCAGGACCCTCGCTCCGAACGCCGCGGCGTAGAACTCGACCGCCGCCCCGGCCCGCTCGACCCACAGCTCCGGCTGGATGTCGCCCATTCGCCCGAGCTCAGTCCCCGCGGCTGAACTCCCAGATAGCGATGGCGAGCATCGCCAGTCCCATCAGCAGCACGATCCCGACCTCGAGCAGCGCCGGCACGTGCCAGCCCCACCAGGTCACCCCGGGGTCCAGCGCGCGGCGCGCGGCGGGGGAGATCGTCAGGTGGTTGAACACCAGCCGGCGCATCGGGTCGACGGCGTAGGTCATGGGGTCCAGGCGGTTGAGCACCGTCAGCCAGCCGGGCAGCCCGCGCACCGGGAACAGCGCCCCGGAGATGAAGAACATCGGCATCACGACCATCTGCATGACGCCGAAGAACGCCTGCATCTGCTTGATCCGCGCCGCCACCATCACGCCGAAGGCGGTGATCGAGAACGCCAGCACGAGTTGCAGGCCGAGGATCCCGAGGATCAGCAGCGGGTCGTATGGGACGTGGACCGCGCCGGCCAGGAGGATCATGATCACGCCCTGGGTGGAGGCGACGGTGGCCCCGCCCAGGCACTTGCCGATCACGATCGAGGACCGGCGCACCGGCGCCACCAGCATCTCCCGCATGAACCCGAACTCCCGGTCCCACACGATCGAGGCGGCGGAGAACATGGCGGTGAACATCACCGCGATGCAGAGGATCCCCGGGTAGATGAAGGTCTTCAAGCCCACGCCGTGCGTCCCGGCCTTGGAGAGCTGCTGGAGCCCCGAGCCCATCACGAACAGGAACAGCAGCGGCTGCATCAGCGAGGCCGCGATCCGGATGCGGTCGTTGGCGAACCGGATCAGGTCCCGGCGCCACACGATCCGGATCGCCCGCAGCTCCGAGGCCAGCGAGTGGGGCGGGACGGTGACCCGGACGACCTCCGACTCGGGGCCGGTGGCGGTTCTCGGTTCGGCGGTGGCGGTCATCGGCGCCCCATCACCTGCATCATCACCCGATTCTGATGCTTGGACGAATCCTCTTCGGCATCGCGGATCGTCGTCCCGGTGAAGGACATGAACACGTCGTCGAGGGTCGGGCGCGAGACGCTGACCGCGCGGATCGGCACGCCGAGCTCGGCGAACAGCCGGGGCACGAACTGCTCTCCCCCCGGCACGCCGAAGATGACCGCGCCCTCCGCCGGCCGCGCCTCGACGTCGAACGTGTCCCGCAGCGCGGCGATCGCCGCCTCGTCGTCGTCGGTGTGGATCGTCACCCGGTCGGTGCCGACGCCGGCCTTGAGCGACTCGGGGGAGTCGAGCGCGACGATCTGCCCGTGGTCCATGATCGCGATCCGGTCGCACCATTCGGCCTCATCCATGTAGTGCGTGGTCATGAAGATGGTGATCTCCTCGCGCTCCTTGAGCTGCCGAATGTAGCCCCAGATGGAACGGCGGGTCTGGGGATCGAGGCCGATCGTCGGCTCGTCGAGGAACAGCACTCGCGGCGAGTGCATCAGACCCCGGGCGATCTCGAGCCGCCGGCGCATGCCGCCGGAGAAGCTCGCCACCGGCCCGTCACGCCGCTCCCACAGCCCCACCATCTCCAGCACCTGGCGCATCCGCGGCTCGACGAGCTTGCCCGGGATCCCGTACAGCTCGGCGTGGAGCTTCAGGTTCTGCGCCGCGCTCAGGTAGCCGTCGAGCGTCGGGTCCTGGAAGACGAGGCCGATGTGGCGGCGGACGTCGTCGCGCGCTCCCGATGACGTCGTAGCCGGCCACGCGCGCCGAGCCGGCGGTCGGCTGGGTGAGCGTGCAGAGCATGTTGATCGTCGTCGTCTTGCCCGCCCCGTTCGGACCGAGGAAGCCGAACACCTCGCCGGTGGCCACGGTGAACTCGACGCCCTTGACGGCCTCGACCTCGCCGTAGCGCTTGACCAGCCCATTGACCTCGATCGCCTGATTCATGTCCCCTCCTCGGCCAGGATCCGGTAGAGCTCGCGACGCGTCCGATCGAGCTGCTCGGCCGCGTGGGCGATCTGGCCGGGGTCGCCCGCCTGGGCCACCTGGGTGACGGCCAGCGCCAGCCCGCGCATCGGACCGCGGAGGTCGGCCGCCTCTCCTCACCGGGGTCGCCCCACGGCGCGCGCGGCGCGTCGGCAGCCTGCTCCCGTCCGGCGTCGGTGAGCTCGTAGCGCTTGCCGCCGTCCGCCTCGACGGCGCGGATCAGCCCCTCGTCCTCGAGCTGGGCGAGCGTGGGGTACACCGAGCCCGGGACTCGGGCGCCAGCGGCCCCCGCTGCGCTCCTCGATCGTCTGCATGAGGCCGTAGCCGTTGTGCGGCTACTCGGCGAGCAGGGCGATGATCGCCTGGCGGACGTCCCCGGGCCGCGCCCGCACCCGTCCGGACAAGCCACCCAGTGCGCCGCCGCCCCGGTGCCGGCCGCCCCACTGCTCGACCGCCGTGTGGCGGAGCGCCACCAGCCGTTCGAGATCCTCGATCTTGCTCGTGCGACCCATCGTTCGACTATCGACGATATATCGCACGGCCGGTCTTGTCAAGACCGGAGGACCGTAAGCTATCTCGGCCGTGCCCCGCGTCAGCGCATCGATCGACCTCGACGGTACCGTCCACGACGCCGAACGCTGCTGGTTGGACATCGACCGCTGGCGCGGCGTGGGTGGAGGGGCTGGAGGCGGTCGAGGCGGTGAGTCCAGCTGGCCGGCGCCCGGAGCCGAGGTTCGCTGGCGCTCGGGACCGGCGGGTCGCGGGACCGTCCACGAGCGAGTGATCGGCCCGCGAGCCGCTCGGCGGCCAGACCGTGGCGGTGAGCGACGACAGCATCGAGGGCGAGCAGACCGTTCACTTCACGCCCGCCGGGACCGGCCGCGTCAGCGTCGAGCTGGCGCTCGACTACCGGATCCGCCGCCGCAACCCCACGACGCCGCTCGTCGACCGGCTGTTCGTCCGCCCGGCCATGCGCCGCTCGCTCGAGAACACGCTGCGGATGTTCGCGACCGAGCTGGCGGCGCGCCGCCACCCGTAGACTGGCGCGCCATGTTCGTGCGCCAGGCCGCCGTCGTGGGAGCGGGGACGATGGGCGGCCAGATCGCGTTCGTCATCGCCGACGCCGGCATCCCGGTCCTGTTGCGCGACGTCGACCCCGCGGCGGTGCAGGCGGGCCGAGCCGAGGCGCGGCGACTGTGGCAGGCGCGGGTCGACGCGGGGAAGCTCGACGCGGCCGAGCTCGACGCGCGGCTGGAGCGCATCACCGGGGTGACCGACCTCAGCGCCTTTGGCACGGTCGACTTCGTCGTCGAGGCGGTGCCCGAGCGCCTGGAGCTGAAGCTGGCCGTCTTCTCCGAGCTCGACGAGGCGACTCCGGGTCACGCGATCCTCGCCTCCAACACCTCCTCGCTGCCGATCACCGCGCTCGGCGAGGCGACGATCCGCCCCGACCGAGTGGTCGGCCTGCACTTCTTCTACCCGGCGTCGATGGCCCGGCTGGTCGAGGTGGTGCTGGGGGAGGACACCTCGGCGGAGACCGCGGCCGCCGCCGCGGGCTTCGCGACCGCCATCCGCAAGACGCCGATCCGCTGCGCCGACGCCCCCGGGTTCGTCGTCAACCGGATCCTCCAGTCGTCGGTCTCCGAGCTGTGGCGGGCCCAGGAGGAGTCCGGTGCGTCGTTCGAGGAGATCGACGCCGTGGTGGCTGCCACTGGGTCGCCGCCGATCGGCCCGTTCCGCCTCGCCGACCTGCTCGGGCTCGACACCGTGCTCCACGTCGCCGAGTTCCTCGCCGAAGCCCACGGCGATCGCTTCCACGTCCACCCCGATCTCCGCCGCCGCGTGGCGGCCGGTGAGCTCGGGGCGAAGACCGGCCGGGGGTTCTATGAGCATCGACGGTGAGCTGCTCCTCGAGCGGACGACGCTCAAGGCGCTCGTCGAGGCCTGCCTGGTGCTCGAGGAGGGGGTGGCGTCGCTCCGGGAGATCGACCTGGGGATGATGGCCGGGGCCGGGATCATCCCGCCGCCGTTCCAGCGGGCCGACGAGCTGGGTCTCGACGTCGTCCTGGAACGGCTGGAGGCAGCCGCCGAGCGGTGGGGCGAGGCGTTCACGCCGCCGACGATCCTCCGCCGGCTCGTCGCCCAGGGCCGGCTCGGCGCGGCGAGCGGCCAGGGCTTCTACCCCTACCCCCGGCCGGACGACGGCTGGGCCGAGCGGCCGGTGCAGCTCGAGACCCGGGGCCGGGTGGCGATCGCCTGGCTGGCGCGCCCACCGGCCAACTCGATCTCCCCGGAGATGGCCGAGGCGCTGCGCGAGGCCTGGTCGTCGGTCAGCGGGAGCGGGGAGGTGCGGGTGCTCGTGTTCGCCTCGGCCAACCCGATGCTGTTCTGCGCCGGCGCCGACATCAAGGCGTTCAGCCGGATGGACGCGGCCGCCGGGCGCGAGCTGGCCGCCGGCATGCACGACCTGCTGCGGGAGATGGAGCGCTCGGCGGTGATCACGATCGCCGCGGTGAACGCCGTGGCCTACGGCGGCGGGTGCGAGCTGGCCATGGCCTGCGACCTGCGCATCGCCGCGACCTCCGCCAGTTTCGGTCAGCCGGAGATCAACCTCGGGATCATCCCCGGGTTCGGCGGCACCCAGCGCCTGCCGCGCCTGATCGGTCCGGCGGCGGCGCTGGAGATGAACCTGAGCGGCGAGCCGGTCGACGCCGAGCATGCGTGGGAGCTCGGCCTGGTCGGGCGGGTGGTCGACGACCACGAGCTGTTCGACGTCGTGCTCGCCGAGGCGGAGGCGCTGGCCGACCGGCCGCCTCGCGCGGTCGAGCAGATCAAGCGCGTGTCGGCGGCGGCTGATCTCGACGCCGGGCTCGCGGCCGAGCAGGCGGCCTTTGCGGCGGTGTTCGACACCGAGGACGCGCGCGAGGGGATCGGCGCGTTCCTGGCCAAGCGGCCGCCGCGCTTCACCGGCCGGTGAGCGGCGCCGCCGCGCTCGCCGCCCTCATCCGGGACGCCGATCGGGTCATCGCCCTGACCGGCGCCGGGATCTCGGTGCCGTCGGGCATCCCCGATTTCCGCACCCCCGGAACCGGGCTGTGGGAGAACGTCGACCCAATGGAGGTCGCCCACATCGATGTGTTCCACCGGGACCCCGAGCGCTTCTGGCGCTTCTACGGCACGCGCTTTCAGATGCTGGCCGGCCGCGCACCGAACCGGGCCCACGAGGTGCTCGCCGAGCTCGAGCGGCGGGGGCACCTGGAGGCGGTCATCACCCAGAACATCGACCGCCTGCACGCGCGGGCCGGGACACGGGAGCTGGTCGAGGTCCACGGCTCGATCGAGCACGGCCGCTGCCTGGCCTGCGGACGGCGGTTTCCCCGGGCCGAGGTCGAGCGCCGCCTGGCCTCCGACTCGCGCGGCGTTCCGGCCTGCGACTGTGGCGCGCCGGTGAAGCCGGACGTCGTCCTGTTCGGCGAGCTCCTCCCGGCCGCGGCGATCGAGCGGGCCCAGCGGCTGGCCGCGGGCGCCGACCTCCTCCTCTGCATCGGCTCCTCGCTCGAGGTGTTCCCGGTGGCCGACCTCCCGCGCCAGACGCTCGCCGCCGGCGGGCAGGTGGCGGTCGTGAGCATCGGCCCCACGCCGTACGACCGCGCGGCCACCGTGCGGCTGTCCGGCGACGTGGTCGACGAGCTCGAGGCGGTGCTGACGGCCCTGTAGGGGGGACAGGAGGGTGGCTGGAGCCTCTCAACCGGTAGTGCCCGATGTTCACCAGCCGCCCTTCGCCCCGCTCGCCTGGCCGCGATGCGCCGGGATGGCGTCATCAGCCGGGCCGGGCTGAGGAGCGCCGGGCTGAGCGACCGCCAGATCCAGTTGCGGGCCGAGCAGGCGCTTGCCGACCGCACTGGCCAGGTGCTCGCCTCGGCGGCCGGCCCGTCAGGCGCTCGCCACCGCCCGGGCCCGCAGCGCCGCCTCGATCCGGCTCAATGCAAACTCCACCGCCTCCCGCTCGGGCGGGCCGAGGGAACCGCCGAGGGCGGCCTGCGCCGCGGCGGCGGCCGGCTCCCGCTGCTCCCGCAGCTCCGTGATCCGGGCGCTCAGCGCCGGTCCCTGGCGGTCGCGCGGGAGCTCGGCGAGCGCCGCGTCGAGCGCCACCAGCAGGCCGAGAGCGGCCTCCCGCTCCCGTCCCCGGTCGAGGTCCCCCCGTGCTCGCAGGGTCAGCTCCTCGCAGACGAGTGCCGCCTCGCGACCACCGAGCAGGGCGGCCAGGCGAGCCTGGGGCTGGAGCACCCGCTGGCGTGAGCGCCGCGGCTCGCGCGGCACGACCTCCCGCGCGGCCTCCCATCGTCCGTCGGCCACCTGCTCGCCGGCGCCGAAGCCGAGCCGAGCCACGAGCAGCTGCTCCCGGCCCACCTCGTGGCGATCCGGATCGGCGAGCACGAGCCGGAGCCCGAACAGCGCCCGGTTGAGCACCGCCAGCCCGGCGGCGAGCTCGGTCTCGCCGGCACCGTCGAGCCACGCCCGTCCCGCGGCGGCGTCGGCCAGGGGGTTCGCCAGGTCGATCATCGTCGCCCGGCCGGTGGCGACCGGCGTGGGCTCCGGCTCGGGCTCGGCCGTGCGCTTGCCGCGGCCCAGCAGGCGCCGGCGCTCGGGCGCGCCCAGCTCGTCGACCACCATGACGTGCGTCGGCGACCCCTCACCGCTCGGCGCCCGGACGAGGTAGCGCCCGGGCGTCGGCCCGAGCCGCCACGGCGTCTCGACCTGGACGAAGCGGAACCGGCCGCCGGCCGAGGGCCCGGCCGCGCTCAGTGGACGCTCGCGGGGAGCGCGTACTTGCTCGGGGTGGTGGGCACCGACGGCTCGGCGATCTGGCTGATCCGGTTGATCAGGTCGATCCACTGGCCGGGCTGGAGGATCGTCGCCACCTGTTCGGAGAGCTTCTTGTTGGCCCCGAACTGGGGCGTGTAGGTGATCTCGATCCGGTCCTGGTGATCCGGCAGGGCGAGCGTCGAGGGCTGTCCCGAGAGGCTCGTGGCGGAGATGATCTGATCCGGGGCCAGCGCGCCCTGGAGGGTGACCAGGCGGCGGATGGCCAGGTCGGCCAGGCTGCCGGTGCCCTGATGGCCGGCCACCGGGATGTTGTTGATCCGGGTGATGTTGACGCTCGTCCCGCTGATCGGGTTGGTGCCGGTCGCACAGGTGATGCCGGAGATCGTCGGATCGAGGCCGCTGGCGGCGAGGAACTCGACCGCGGCGAGGACCCGCCGGTCGGTCTGGCCGGCCTCGATCGCGCGCCGCTCGCAGACGTCCATCTGGACGTTCGGGTCCTGGAGCACCCGGGCCTGGAGCTGCTCCTTGCTCATGAGCAGGATCTGGCCGATCATCGGGTTCTTCGCGCCCGGGCCGAAGAACGGGTCGATCCCGGAGGCGCGGTACACCGCCGTGGCCTCCAGCAGCTTCCAGCCGTCGAGCACCGGCTTGGGGTCGATCAGCGGTGCGCCGCGGCCCGCCGGCTGGATCCTGAAGCTCATGTGCGAGGCGGTGCCGCCTGAGGTGGGGCCGACGCGTCCGAGGATCGTGCCGGCGAGCACGACGGCGCCGGCCTGGAGCCGGGCCAGCGTGTACTGGTTCTTCGGCAGGTGGAGGACGTCGGAGAAGTAGTCGCTGAAGTCCGAGATCTCCAGCTGCGCCGACTGGAGCTGGAGCTTGCCGCCGGCGGCGAACGATGCCGGGCGGGAGGGATAGGCGAACAGCCGCTGCTTGACCTCGGAGACCTCGGGGGCCGGAGCGGCGGGAGCGGCCGCCTGCGTCGTGCTCCCCAGCGAGACGGCCTGCTTGACCTGCGCGGTGGCCTGGGTGGTGCTCACGGGAGCCGCCGACTGCTGCGCGCCGGCGCTCGCCGCCTGCTTCGGCGCCGGCAGCGCCGGCTGGATCAGCTGCTTGGCCAGCTGCTGGGGCGAGGCCTGCACCGGCTTGGGCACCGCGTAGAGCTGGGACACCGATCCGAGATGGGTGTAGGTGTAGGTGTTGCCCGTCTCGTCCTGGAGCTGGACGAAGCGGCCCCACCCGGCGTTGTGGCCGACGCGGACGATCTTGCCGTCGTTGACGGCGATGACCGGTGAGCCCTGCTTGGCGTAGATCGAGGTCTCCTTGGCGCTCCCCGAATCGACCGCGATCGCCGCGTTGCCGCCGTGCACCCGCCGGGTGGCGAGCGCGTCGACGTTGTCATCGGCGTAGCGGGCGCGGGCGGCGACCGGGAAGTGGCCCTGGACGAGGCCGGTCAGCGCCCCGATCAGGCCCGAGGGGACGCCGCCGATCAGCTTGGCGCGCAGGAGCACCGACTGCACGTACCAACCGGCGTGGTTGTAGGCGTAGATCGCGCCGGCGAGGTTCTTGGCCGCGCCGGCCGCCGCCAGGTAGCGGGCGGCGGAGAAGATCGCGTCGACCGGGTTGTACGGGTCACGGACACCGTCGCCGTTGGCATCGACGCCCCACACCTTCCAGGTCGCCGGCATGAACTGCATCCAGCCCACGGCGCCCGCCGAGGAGACGCTGAGGTTGCGCCCGTAGTCGGTCTCGATCTCGTTGATCGCGGCGAGGATCTGCCACGGCACGTCGTACTGGATGCCGGCCGCCTGGTAGATCGGCAGCAGGAAGGGCGGGATCCGGAAGGAGTCGATGAAGAAGTTCGGAACGCCGACGGGCGCCGGGCCGGGCAGCGCGAAGCTGTAGGTCGGGTTGGCCGATCGAGGGAACGCCGCCTGCCCCGCTCGAGGTCGTCGACCTGGTCGAGGTGGAGGTCGTCGTCGGCTTCGTCTTCGGCTTGCCCTTCACCTTCGACTTCGGCTTGACGCTTGGCTTGGTCGAGCGCGTGCTCGGCTGGGGCTTGACCTTCGGGCGGCCGGGGTGGCCACTGGTGGAGGTCCGGCTGGTCGTGGTGCTCGACGAGCTGCTGGAGGAGCTCGAGCTGCTCGAGGTGGTCGACGTGGCCCCGGTCGCCGCGGTGCAGGTCTGGGTCACGCTCTGCACCGGCAGCCCGGTCAGCGTGTGCGGATCGACCGTCGCCCCCGCGGGCAGGTCGACGTTGAACACGAGCTGCTGACCGCCGGAGACGGTGATCGTCACGGTGCACGGTTCAGCGGAGGCGTTCGCCACCGGGAGCGCGACCAGCGCCGTCACCGCCGCGGCGCAGGCCGCGACAGCACCGGTGAGCTTCCTCCGCATCGACACCTCTTCAGATCCTCCCGCCAGTGGAATTCCGCATTTGCAGATCGATCCGCTCGAGCGGGATCGCAGGCGGGACGCTACTGGCTGCCTGTGGGCTTTGCAACGGTGAACTGTTGCCTTGCGCGAAACGTTTCACGACGCCCCGAAGTGGGTTCGACGGGGCTCCCGCCCGGCCTGCATCGGCGCCGATCGGCCGCGACTGTAGCCCGCTGGGCGGACGAAGGGCCCGATTGACCCCTACATCACCCTCGACTTGAGCCTGAGATCCGGTGAGCTCGACCCGCCGCGGGGTAACGTCATGGTCCCGGACGAGCCCACGGCGAAAGGCGACCAGAGATGACCGATGACAAGGGACTGCGAGAGCGGGTGACGCGTCAGGGCGAGGAGACGATCGGCCGGCTGGCCCAGGAGCTGCTCGAGAACCCGATGGTGAGCGGCGCCCTGACCCGGGCGTTCGAGACCCGGGAGCGTGCGGTGCGGGCCCAGGAGGTGGCGATGGGGGCACTCAACCTCCCATCGGCCACCGACCTCGAGCGGCTGACCCGGCGCCTGCGCGGCGTCTCCCAGCGGCTCGAGGGGATCGAGGACGGACTCGACCGCCTCGAGCAGCGGATCAGCGGGCTCGGCGCCCAGTCGGCGGTCACCGAGCGGCTGTCCGCCATCGAGGCCCGGCTCGAGGGGATCGAGGCTTCGCTGGCGGACCGCGGCGAGCCCGCCGCGGGCTGAACCTCAGCCGAGCGCGGCGAGCGCCGCGGCTCCGAGGCGCAGCTCGGCGGCGGCGAGCGCCTCCGGGTCGATCCGCCGCCGCTGCGGCAGCACGAGGTCGCTGACGGCGAGGATCGCCGCGGCCCGCAGGCCGCGCCCGGCGGCGAGGGCGAACAGCGCCGCGGACTCCATCTCCACCGCCAGGACCCCGTCGGCCGCCCACCCGGTCTCCGGCTCCCGCGGGTCGTAGAACAGGTCGCTCGAGACGACCGGGCCGGCGTGGTCGGCCGCCAGGGCCGCGGTCAGGCCCGGATCGGGCAGCGCCGGCCCTGGCCCGGCGCCGAGCGCCCGGCTCGTCCCGTCCTCGGCCCGGGCCTGGCTCACCGCGATCAGCTCACCGAGCCCGAGGGCGGGCTGGAGCGCGCCGCCGGTGCCGACCCGCACCACCCGGCGCGCCCCCAGCTCCGCCAGCTCCCAGGCGACGATCGCCGCGCTCGGGCCGCCCATCCCGGTGCTCTGGATCGTCAGGAGCTCACCGTCGGCTGCCGCACCGGTGTAGCCCCACAGCCCCCGGTGGTGGTTGAACATCTTCGGCTCGGCGAGCAGCGCCTGGGCGAGCCGGAGCGCGCGGCCGGGGTCGCCCGGCAGCAGGACCCGCTCGGCGAGCGATGCCGTCGGGTGCAGGTGGATCGCGCCGGGCACCGGCCCACCGTACGGCCTACACTCCGCCCGCGATGGCCGAGTTCAGCTCCGAATCGGAGTTCCGCGAGGTCATGGACCGGACGTTCGCGCTGATGAGCGAGGACCCGGACATGGGACCGAAGCTCCGGGACGCCGACACACCGCAGCGCTTCGAGTTCACCGACGTCGATCTGGTGGTCAACATCCGGGCCGGCGCCGACGGGGAGGACGAACCTCGTCTGGGAGTGGACCGACGAGGTGAGCTGGGAGCCGAAGGTGCGGATGACGATGAGCTCGGAGACCGCCAACCGGTACTTCCAGGGCAAGGAGAACGTGGCCATCGCGATCGCCCGGCGGCGGATCAAGGCCGGAGGCGACGTCAAGGCGGCCCTGGCGATCATCCCGATCACCAAGCCGCTGTTCGACCGCTACCGGGAGATGGTCGAGGCGGACTACCCGCATCTGAAGGTCTGATGCGCTTGACACCCGCCGCGGGCGGGAGTAGACCTTCGCCCACAGAGTCAGGCAACAGGCCGGATCGTGACGCCGGCGCCGGCGCTTCCCGCCGGCTTCGGCTTCGCGAGGCGCCGCCGGACAGGTGACGAGCGCCGACGGCCGACGCAGCGGGCCGTGACGCCCGCCAGGCGGAGGGGCCCCGAACCTCATCGGGGTCCCGCCGCCGGATCTTCCCGCCCCGGCCCCAGCCAGCACACTCCCTGAGCATGGCCGACGCGGACAGTGACAGCGGCGTCACCCTGGGCGAGGCCGCCCGGCGAATCGGCGTGCGCCCGGCGACCCTCGGGCGCTGGGGCCGGGAAGGCGTCATCCCCCAGTTCGACGGCGTGTGGAGCGACGGGGCGGTCGCCCACGCCCGGGTGGTGGCCCGGCTGCGTGCGCGCGGGCACAGCCTGGCCCGGATCCGCCGGGCGACCGAGGAGGGACGGCTGGCGTTCGGCTACATCGAGGCGCTGTTCCCGCACGAGGAGACGACCTACACGCTGGCCCAGGCGGCGCGGGAGACCGGCCTGGACCCCGGGCTGATCGAGCGCGTGGTCGCCGCGTTCGGCTGGAGCCCCGGCGCGCTGGAGCAGATCTCCGAGGACGACCTCCAGCTCCTGCGCTACGTCGCCGCCGTGCTGTCCGCCGGTCTGCCGCTCGTCGCGCTGCTCCAGCTCATCCGGGTCTACGGTCAGGCACTGGCCCAGGTGGCCGATGCCGAGGTCCGCCTGTTCCACCTCTACGTCCACGAGCCGCTGATGCGCTCCGGCGCCGGCGGGATCGAGACGGCGGAGGAGATGCTGGCGCTCAGCCGCGAGCTGCTGCCGCTCGCCTCGCCGGTGATGGACGCCGTCCACCAGCGCTACCTCCAGCACTTCGTCGAGCAGGACGTCGTCGGACACATGGAGACCGACCTGGGGGACAGCGCGGTCGACCTGGGACGGCTGCGGGTGGCGATCGCGTTCGCCGACCTGGCCGGCTACACCCGCCTGACCGAGGAGGAGGGCGAGCTTCAGGCGGTCGACGCGGTGGAGCGGTTCATCGATGCCGTCGAGGTGACGCTGCCAGACACCGCGCGGGTGATCAAGACGATCGGCGACGGGGTGATGGTGGTCGGCTCGGATGCCGCCGCGCTCACCGATTGGGCGGTCGGCTTCCAGCGCCTGCAGACCGAGCGGCCACTGCCCCGGATCGGCCTGCACTCCGGCGATGCCCTGTACCGCGACGGCGACTACTACGGGCGGGATGTGAACATCGCCAGCCGGGTGGCCGCCCGCTCGGCCGGCGGGGAGGTGCTCGTCACCCGGCCGGTGGTCGAAGTCGGCGGCTCGCACCTGGAGTTCGAGCGGATCGGCGAGGTGCGGTTGAAGGGCTTCTCGGAGTCGACCGAGATCTTCATCGCCCGTCAGCGCCCGGAGGGTTGATGCCGCCTCGCCACCGCCCCGCATCGATGAATGGCGATTCAGTTGCACCTGTGGGCACTGAATCGCCGAAGTTCGCCGCGGAGGCGGTCGACGCCGGAGCGGAGGCGGTCGTCGCTCACGTGGCCGCCACCGGGCTGCTGGCGCCGGGCCGGCCGGTGCTCGTGCTCCTCTCCGGCGGGCGCGACTCGACGGCCCTGCTCGACCTCGCGGTCCGCATCGCCGGCCGCCCGCAGGTCGAGGCGCTCCACGTCAACTACGGCCTGCGCGGCGCCGAGGCGAAGGCGGACGAGGCTCACTGCCACGCGCTCGCCGATCGACTCGGCGGGGTCCGCCTGCACGTTCGCCGTGCCGAACCGCCGCCAGCGGTCGGCAACCTCCAGGCCTGGGCCCGGGATCTCCGCTACGGGGCGGCGGAGGAGCTGGCCGGCGGCGACGTCGCCGCCGGCCACACCGCCAGCGATCAGGTCGAGACGATCCTCTACCGGCTGGCGTCGAGCCCGAGTCGCCGCGCCCTGCTCGGGATGGATGGCCGTCGGGGCCGGCTCGTCCGGCCACTGCTCGGCCTGACCCGCCATCAGACCACGGCGTACTGCGCCGCCCGGGGACTGGGCTACCGAGACGACCCCACCAACGACACGGCCGCGTACGCGCGCGGGCGCGCGCGCGCGGACCTGGTGCCGGCCCTCCGGGCGCTGCACCCGGCGGCCGAGCGCAACGTCCTGGCGCTCGCCGAGACGCTCCGCGCCGAGGCGGCGGTGCTCGACGAGCTGATCGACGGCGTCCTGCGGGACCGCGAGGAGATCGAGCTGGCCACTCTGCGCGGCCTGCCGGCGGCGCTCGCCGCGCTCGTCCTGCAGCGGCTGGCCGACGGCGCCGCCGGCCGGCCGGCGCCCGGGACCGCCCGCCGGGCCCCGGAGATCCTCGCCCTGGGACCGAACGCCGAGCTCCACCTCCCGCACGGCGTCCGCGCCCAGATCCGCCGCGGACGGCTGCGATTCGTACCATGCCCGCGGTGAGCGACGACGGCGCGATCGGCGAGATCCTCGTTCCGGCGGAGGCGCTCGGTCACCGGGTGGCGGAGCTCGCCACGGAGATCTCCCGCGACTACACCGGGCGCGACCTCGTGCTCATCGGAGTGCTCAAGGGGGCGGTGTTCTTCCTCAGCGACCTGATGCGTGCGCTCACCATCCCGTGCGAGGTCGACTTCATGGCGGTCGCCTCCTACGGCACCGCGACGAAGTCGAGCGGCGTCGTGCGCATCCTCAAGGACCTCGACGCGGTGATCGAGGGGCGCGACGTCCTCATCGTGGAGGACATCGTCGACTCCGGCCTCACCCTCCAGTACCTGCTGCGCAACCTGGCCGGCCGCTCGCCTCGCTCGCTCGAGGTGTGCGCCCTGCTGATCAAGCCGGATCGCCGCAAGGTCGACCTCGAGACCCGCTACGTCGGGTTCGAGATCCCGAACCGGTTCGCCATCGGCTACGGCCTCGACCACGGCGAGCGCTACCGCAACTTGCCGTTCGTCGCCGCGTTGCAGGAAGCGTGAACGCCGCGGTGCCACTGCTACGCTTGACGATCCTCAGTTTCGGGCCGAACCGGCTCGGACGCCGGAGGACTCGCACATGAGCCGGTTTTTCAAGAGCGCCGCCTTCCCGATCCTCATCGTGGTCGTGCTGGCCTTCTTCGCCCAGAAGCTGATCGGCTCCTCGAGCCACGGACCGCACTACACGTTCGGCAACCTGGTCACCCAGCTCGAGGGTGGACAGGTCCACAAGCTCTCGCTCGACCAGAAGTCCAACGTGGCGAACGTCACACTGGCCGACGGCTCGAAGTACTCCGTCGGCTATCCGGACAACTACGCGCCGACGCTGATCAACGATGCCATCCGCGACAGCGGCGGCGGCGCGGCGATCGACGTGCAGAGCCGCTCGACGAGCGGCTGGCTGTCGTTGCTCACCTACATCCTGCCGTTCATCATCTTCATCGGCTTCTGGATCTTCCTCATGAACCAGGTCCAGGGCGGCGGGTCGAAGGTGATGAGCTTCGGCAAGTCCCGGGCCAAGCGGATGTCGGTGGACAGCCCGAAGATCACCTTCCGCGACGTGGCGGGGGTGGACGAGGCGGTGGAGGAGCTCCACGAGATCAAGGAGTTCCTGGAGAACCCGAAGAAATTCCAGGCCCTCGGGGCCCGCATTCCCAAGGGCGTGCTGCTCTACGGGCCGCCGGGCACCGGCAAGACGCTGCTCGCCCGGGCGGTGGCCGGCGAGGCCGGAGTGCCGTTCTTCTCCATCTCCGGCTCGGACTTCGTCGAGATGTTCGTGGGGGTGGGCGCGAGCCGGGTGCGCGATCTGTTCGAGCAGGCCAAGCAGAACTCGCCCTGCATCATCTTCATGGACGAGATCGACGCCGTCGGCCGTCACCGGGGCGCTGGTCTCGGCGGCGGGCACGACGAGCGCGAGCAGACGCTCAACCAGCTGCTCGTCGAGATGGACGGCTTCGAGATGAAGGACAACATCATCCTCATCGCCGCGACCAACCGCCCGGACATCCTCGACCCGGCGCTGCTCCGCCCCGGGCGCTTCGACCGCCAGATCGTGGTCGACCGGCCCGACCGCCCTGGCCGCAAGAAGATCCTCGAGGTGCACACCCGCGGCAAGCCGCTGGCCCGGGAGATCGATGTGGACGTCCTGGCCGGTCAGACGCCCGGCTTCACCGGCGCCGATTTGTCAAACCTGGTCAACGAGGCGGCGCTGCTCGCGGCGCGCAACGGCAAGCGTGAGATCACCCAGCTCGAGCTGGAGGAGGGGATCATGCGCGTCATCGCCGGCCCGGAGAAGAAGACCCGGGTGATGAGCGAGAAGGAGCGCCGGATCACCGCCTACCACGAGATGGGCCACGCGATCGTCGGCCACTTCCTCCCGAACTCCGACCCGATCCACAAGATCTCGGTCATCTCCCGCGGCCAGGCACTCGGCTACACGATCAGCCTGCCGGGCGAGGACAAGTTCCTCACCACCCGCGCCGAGCTCCAGGACACGATGGCGATGACGCTCGGCGGCCGGGCGGCGGAGGAGATCGTGTTCGGGGAGATCACCACCGGCGCGTCGAACGACCTGGAGAAGGTGACCGCCACCGCCAAGCAGATGGTGATGCGGTTCGGTATGTCGGAGAAGCTCGGCCCGCGGGTGTTCGGCCATGACCACGGTCAGCCGTTCCTCGGCCGCGAGTTCTCCGCCGAGCCCGACTACTCCGACGAGATCGCCCGGGAGATCGACGACGAGATCCGGCGCATCGTCGAGACGGCACACGTCCAGGCCAAGGACATCCTCAGCGAACGCAAGCCGGCGCTGGAGAAGCTCTCGGACATCCTCATCAAGCGCGAGACGATCGAGCGCGAGCAGTTCGAGGCGCTGCTCGAGGGTCAGACCGAGGAGCAGGTGTTCGGCGCGGAGGCGCCGGCGCCGCCCCAGATCCCCATCCCGCCGGCCGCCCCCGAGCGGGCCCCGGGGCGCGAAGGTCCCCGGCCGCTGCCGCGGCCCGGCTTCGGCACCGCCGAATAAGCCGGCCTCGACCCCCGCCCTGGCGTTCGTCGACGGTACGCCCGCCGGTGAGCCGGTCCTCGATCCCACCGGGGGCGGGGCACTGAACGCGGTGACGTGTCCGGGTGCCGACGGGTGCGTCGTCGTCGGTCAGGGCAGTGCGCCGTCTCGCCAGGCACCTCCCGGCGCGGTGTACCTGTACGGCGCCGGCGGCCTGATCGGCCCAGGCGACCTGACGAGTGTCACCGACCTCAGCGCCGTCGCGTGTCCGGCGAGCGGGTGCCTGGCGCTGGGATACGCTCAGGTCGGCGGGTTGAACCCGGCGGCCTTGCAGGCGGCCAGCGTCGTGGCGATGTTCGGCCCCTTGTGCAGCTTCGGTGGCCTGGCGAACGCCGGCCGGCGCCGGAAGTCGAAGTAGTCGACCATCGGGTGGGCGTTGGCGTCGCGGAGCGTCATCGCCGGCAGGTTCCACTTCCGCTCCACGAAGGCGAGGATCGAGGTGTGGTCCTGCACGACGCGCGAGGCGAAGAACGGCCGGGCCCAAGGGGAGATGACGATCATCGGCACCCGGAACCCGTAGCGGTCGTACCCGCCCGGCTGGTCACCCGGGGAGAGGATCGGCGGGATGTTGTCGGGCGCGATGGCCGGCGGCGGCGGAACGTGGTCGTAGTAGCCACCGTGCTCGTCGTAGGTGATGAACAGGGCCGTCGAGTCCCAGTCCGGCCCGTGGAGGAGGGTGCGGACGGTGGTCGCGATGAAGTGCTCGCCGAGCGCCATGTCCTGCGGGTCCTCCTCCGAGGTCACGCTGTAGTTCGGTTCGAGGAGCGTGAACTGCGGCAGCTTGCCGGCGTCGACGTCGGCGCTGAACGTGGAGTAGGGGCGGAACCGAGAGGTGCGAGCGGAAGTGAGCGTGTTCGGGACGATCGCCGGGCTCGGGAGGTTGTCGTAGTAGTCGGCCCAGTCGATCCCTTGGGCGTCGAGCCGATCAAAGATCGTGCCGTTCGCCGCCGGGATCGAGAAGGTGGCGTCGTTGGTGGCGATCGTCCCCGACGCGGTACCGGTGAACAGGAAGCGCCGGTTGGGGTACGTCTGGGCCAACACCGAGCAGAAGTAGCGCTCGCCGATCGGGAACCCGGCTCCGAGCAGCGAGTACGTGAACGGCAGGTCGGGGCGATCCCAGTACTGCATCGCCTGGGTGCCGCTGGCGCGCACGAAGCCGTCGTTGCGCCCGTTGTCCCACGAGATGTGGCTGTTGTCCCAGCTCTGGCTCGGCTTGCCGTCCGGCTGGCACTCGGTCGCCGAGTGCGTGGCGTACACGCGGTTGCCGTTCGCATCCGGGTTCCAGTTGGTCACCTGTCCGTTCCGCCTGCTGAAGCCGTCGACACCGCGCCATTCCGGCAGCTGGTACGGGACCATCCCGAGCAGGTTGTCGAACGAGTGGTTCTCCATCATCAGGACGACGACGTGCTTGATCTCCGGCATGGACTCGTGACCCGCCGGGAGGTGGGGGAACGGGAGTGAGTTCGGCTGGCGGAGGGTCGCCGCCTCGGCGAGCGGGATCCGAGCCCAGGCCGGCAGGCCGGCGGCGACCACCGCACCTCCGGCGGCTCGGCGCAGGAGCGTTCGGCGAGTGATCATGCGCGACTCCAATCGATGGTTGCGCTGGACGGGACCCACGAGACGTTGCGCGCGCGGAAGCCGGGCACGCTCAGCGTCAGGCGCAGCGTGTCGCCTCGGGGCGGGAGCGGCTCGACGATCGTCTGGCCGACCGGCACCGCGGTGGTGGAGCGGCGCAGGGAGCGGGACCCCAGGAGCAGGTCGACCACCAGCGTGCCCCGCCTCCCGCGCAGGACGCTCGAGCAGCGCACCGGCAGGCGCACCGTCCGGCTCGTCGGCTGCGGGACCCCGAAGCTCAGCTGCGGCACGCCGGGAACGGTGAGCGTCAGACACCCCGAGAAGCCGGCGTACTCACCGCTCGCCGCCTGGACGCCGCACGCCCGCCAGCTGCCGGGTGAGAGCACGAGGGGGACGCTCCGCCCGGGCGCGATCCGCATCGGCGCCTCGCTGCCCCCGCCGGTCCGGGAGAACGACACGCGGACCGTTGCCGGGGAGCTGGAGTGAAACGCGAGCGCGGCGCCGTCGAGGCTGAGGGAGGACGCGGGATCACGTCCCACCGTGGTGAACCTCCAGTCGACTGGAATCTCGGCGCCCGCGAACCCTACCGTCACCCGCGCATCATACGTCGCGCGGGGCTGCAGCGGCGCCACCGGAACGATGAAGCCGCCCGGGGCGATGTACCGCGCCAGCGTCCCCCCGCCCGGGACCGGCGTGCTCCCGTCGAGCGTCCGCACCGTCACCGGGCCGCCGGGACCGATCAGCCTCGCGCCGCGCAGGGTCGCCGGATCGTCCTCCGGCGGCGCACCCGGCGCGTCGGCCAGCACGATGAGGACCGGCCCGGTCTGCGCCGGCTGGTGGAGGCCGACGAGGTCTCCGGGAGTGAACGGCAGCTCGCGCATCACCTCGGCGAACGCGACGTTCCGGGCGCCGTTGCCCGGCGCCGTATGGGCGACCGGCGCCTTGGGAGCGGCGCGGGTCCAGCCGGGGAACGTCGTCGTACAGCTGTAGCCGTCGACATCGGCGCTCCCGGCCCGCACCAGCCGCGGCGCGAGCAGCTGGTCGAGGTGGATCGGTGCGTCGCGGTACGGGTCGCCGGCGCTCCAGCCGGTACCCGCGGCGAGCACGGCGTTGGCCCCCGCGTACGCCCCGCCCGCCGTGTAGCCGGAGCTTCCCGGCGTCTCGGTACCGGTCAGGCCGTGGAGTGCCATATAGCGATCGTGGGCGGCGCAATCGGCCGACAGCGCCGGATCGAGCGAGATCCCGGCGGGGAGGCCGTCCGCCGCGCGCTCGCGGTTCAGCGCGGCGATCGCGCGCTGGGCGCCGGGAGGCGCCGCGGCTGCCGGCGCGGCGAGCACGGCGGCCGTGAGACCGGCCACCAGCCACGGCGCGCGGCTCATCCCGCGCCTCCCGCCACCGGCAGGGCGGCCACCGACACCTCTCGGCTGACCGCGCCGATCTCGTCCGGCACCCGCGCCAGGTTGACGTTCGTCGTGAAGCCGAGCGGTGCGTCGAGCGGGCGGAAGAAGTCGTCGTAGTGGGTCGGAACGACGGTGTGCGGACGCAGGCGGCCGAGCACGCGTCGCCAGTAGTCGGGGGTGAATCCCCGTCCCGCGACGCCGGCCAGGAAGACGTCGGCCCCCTGGCGGATCTCGTCGTCGAGCAGGTTCGCGCTGCCCTGGTGGTAGAGGACGGTGCCGGCCACCTCGATGCGGATGCCGTACACGGCGCCGCAGCGGTACGCGCCGGGTGACAGGGCGTCAAGGTGCTCGCAGGTCAGCTCCCCGTCGAACGGCACCCCGAAGCCGAGCAGCAACTTCGCGTGGAGGCTCGGGACGAAGCTCACGGTGAACGGACCAAGCGCATAGCGACGGTGGGGTTCGGCCTCCACGGCCAGGTGCCCGACTCCGTGCAGCGCCATCAGCCGAACGAGCGACGCCGACCCGTACGCCGGCGCGCCGAACCGCGCGGCGATCGCCGGCGCGTCGACCGCGTGGTCGAAGTGGGTGTGACCGACGAGCACGCCGACGAGGGCGGACTCGGCTCCGATGTAGCGGTCGATCAGCGCTGGGTCGGGCAGCGCCGGCGCCCGCTGGAGCACGGCCCGCAGCGGCACCCGGGACAGGTAGGGGTCGACGACGAGCACCTGCCCCTCGCACTCCAGCCGGTAGCCCGACACACCGAGCCAGCGCACGTCGAGACCGGGCGGCCACGGGAGCTCTCGGCGCTCGAGCTCGGCGAGCGCGGCGCGGTCCTGGCGCTCCTGGGCGGGACGCTGGACGGCGAACCGGGCGAAGTCCGCGATGTAACGTGCCGGGCTGAGCATGACCCCACCGCGCATTATCCGCCGGTGAAGGATCCCCAGCGCACGTTGCTGTTCGTCACCCGCGTCTTCCTCCCGCTGAGCCTGGCGGTGATCGGGGTGCTGGCGATCATCGCCGGTCACGCCCGCACCGCGCTGGCCGGGGCCGGGGTGGTGCTGCTCGGGGTCGCCGTGACGGTGTGGCTGATCAACGTCATGTTCCGCCTGAGCGTGCAGAGCAACCGCGAGCGGGAGGACGAGGAGCGCGCCCGGGAGTACTTCGATCGCCACGGCCGCTGGCCGGGGGAGTGACCCCGCCGTTCTCGATCATGGGCGTGGTGAACGTCACGCCCGACTCGTTCTCCGACGGCGGCCGCTACCTCGATCCGGCCGCCGCGGTCGCCCACGGCCGCGCGCTGAGCGCCCAGGGCGCCGACATTCTCGACATCGGTGGCGAGTCGACCCGCCCCGGAGCCGACCCCGTCCCGGCCGCCGAGGAGTGCCGACGGGTGGTGCCGGTGATCGCGGGATTGCGGGAGGCCGGCTGCCCCGCCGCGATCTCGATCGATACGACGAAGGCCGACGTGGCGGCGGCGGCGCTCGACGCCGGCGCGACGATCGTCAACGACGTCAGCGCCCTGCGCGGTGACCCCGACATGGCCGGCCTGGTCGCCGAGCGCCAGGCGACCGTGTGCCTGATGCACATGCGCGGCGCGCCGCGCACCATGCAGGACGACCCCCGCTACGTCGACGTCGTCGCCGAGGTGCGCGAGTTCCTGGCCGCTCGGATCGCGGCGGCGTCGGCGGCCGGCATCGCCCGCGAGCGGATCGTGGTCGATCCCGGCATCGGCTTCGGCAAGACCCCGACGCACAACCTGGCGCTGCTCGCCGCGGTGGGAGAGCTCGTCACCCTGGGGCCGCCGGTGCTGATCGGGACGAGCCGGAAGTCGTTCCTCGGGCGTCTCACCGGCCGGGACGTCGGCGAGCGTCTGCCGGCCACGATCGCCACGAACGTGCTGGCGTTCGCCCGCGGCGCCCGGATGTTCCGCGTCCACGACGTCGCGCCGGTCCGCGACGCGCTGACGGTGGCCGCCGCAACGCTCGCGGCCCCGGTCTCGCCGGGCACCGGTTGATACGGTCGCCGCGTGGCCGATCCCGATGACTTCGACGACGAGGGGTCCGGGGCCGAGGAGGAGGACGAGGAGCTCAGCGGCCCCGAGGTGGCCATCGAGGTGAGCGGCCTGTCGCTGTTCACCCATGTCGGGGTGAGCGCCGCCGAGCGGGAGGTCGGGCAGCGGCTGCTGATCGACCTGCGCCTCGAGCTCGGCGAGAGCGACGCCACGGTGACCGATCGGATCGAGGACACCGTCGACTACGCGGCGATGTGTGAGCAGGTGGTGCTCGTCACCCAGCAGCGGACCTACCGGACGCTCGAGCGGCTGTGCGCGGCGATCGCCGACCGCCTGCTGTCGGCCTACGACGTCCACTCGGTGTGGGTCAAGGCGGCCAAGCCGGAGCCGCCCCTGGCGCTGCCGCTCGCCGAGGTGTCGGTCGAGCTGTGGCGCGAGGCGGAGTGACCGGCTATCTCGGTCTCGGTTCGAACCTCGGAGCGCGGCGGGAGCACCTGCAGGCGGCGGTGGACGAGCTGCGCCGCCGGGGCCTGGAGGTGCAGGCCAGCTCCGGCACGTACGACACCGAGCCGGTCGGCCCCGTCGCCGACCAGCCCGACTTCCTGAACGCCTGCCTGCGCATCGTCACCGAGCTCGAGCCGGAGCCGCTGCTCGACCTGCTCAAGGCGACCGAGCGGACGGTCGGCCGGCGGCCCGACGCCACCCGCCAGGGTCCGCGGACGATCGACGTCGACCTGCTGCTGCTCGGCGGCCTCTCGCTCACGATTCCCCGCCTCACCCTGCCCCACCCCGAGGTGACCGCCCGGCGATTCGTCCTCGTCCCCCTGCTCGAGCTCGACCCGGCGCTCTCGCTCCCCGACGGCACGTCGTTGCGAGCCGCGCTCCGCGCACTCGGCCCGGGCCAGTCCGTCCGCCGCGCCGGCCCGCCGCTGGCGCTCTGAGAAGATCCGGCGATGCTGCTGGTCGTCGACGTCGGCAACACCCAGACCCACTTCGGCGTCTTCCCGGACGGCGGCGAGGCGGTGGCCGAGCACTGGCGCTTCGCCACCGTTCCCGAGTCCACCAGCGACGAGCTCGGGGCGGCGCTGCGCAACCTGTTGGCGCTGCGCGGGCTGGCCCTGAGCGACATCGCGGCCTCGATCGTCTCCTCGACCGTCCCGCAGCTCTCCGAGCAGTGGACGGCGATGGCCGAGCGCTACCTCGGCCACGAGATGGCGTCGGTCGGCCCCGGCATCCGCACCGGGATGCCGATCCGGATCGACAATCCGCGTGAGGTCGGCGCCGACCGCCTGGTCAACGCGGTCGCCGCCTACGAGCGGGTGCACGGCACGTGCGTCGTGGTCGACTTCGGCACCGCGATCACCTACGACGCGGTCTCGGCGGCCGGCGAGTACCTGGGGGGGATCATCACCCCCGGGGTCGAGATCTCCAACGACGCCCTGTACGAGCGGGCGGCGAAGCTGCCGAAGGTCGAGGTGGCGGAGCCACGCGGGCTGATCGGCAAGTCGACGGTCGACGCCGTTCGCAGCGGCATCGTGTTCGGGTTCGCCGGCCAGGTCGAGGCGATCGTCCGCCGCCTGCGGGCCGAGCTCGGTCCCGAGACCCACGTCATCGCCACCGGTGGGCTGGCGGGCGTGCTCGTGCCGTTCATCCGCGAGACGATCGACGAGGTCGACCAGTTCCTGACGCTGATCGGGCTGCGCCTGATCTGGGAGCGCAACCAGGCGGACTGAGCGGGATACGATCGCGGCGGCACATGACGGTCGCGATCATCACCGGCACGGGCAACCACGCCCTGCCCGGGCTCGAGGTCGAGCGGACCGAGGAGGTGCCCACGCCGTACGGCGGCGCCGAGGTGACGCGGGGTCGCTGGGCGGACGGCGCGGTGCTCCACCTCTCACGCCATGGCGCCGGTCACGTCCGGCTGTCCAACCACGTCACCCATCGGGCGAACGTCTGGGCGCTGCGCGAGGCCGGCGCCACCGCGGTGATCGGCTGCACCGCCTGCGGAGCGGTCGATCCGACGCTCGAGCTCGGTTCGCTCATCGTGTTCGACGACCTCCACTTCCCGCACAACCGGCTGCCGGACGGCAGCCTGTGCACGTTCCACATCGAGCCCGGGGACCCGGAGCGGGGGCACTGGGTGCTCGACGGCTCGCCGCTGGCGGCGGGCGTCCGAGCGGCGCTGCTGGCCGGCGCGCGGGCGGCCGGAATCGCCGTGCACGACGGCGGGGTCTACGGCCACGTCGACGGTCCCCGCTTCAACACCCCGAGCGAGATCGCCGCGCTGCGCCGCGACGGCGTCGCCGCGGTGAGCCAGACCGCCGGCCCGGAGGCGGTGCTGTGCGGCGAGCTCGGCCTGCCCTACGGCCTGCTCGGCTTCCTCACCGACTACGCCAACGAGGTGCGACCGGGGGAGACGACGCCGGTGCCGGAGCTGATGCGCCTGATGGCGCGGAGCTCGGTGGCGTTCGCCGCCGTGCTGGCCGCGGCGCTGCCGCGCCTGGCCGCCGACACCGCCCGCCCCGGCCGGCACGATCCTCCGGCTCGGCGGGTGAGCGACGCCCCGGCCGTCCTGCTCATGGCCCGGACCCCGCGTCCGGGCGGGGTGCGGCGGGGCCTCGGCGAGCTGCTCGGCGAGCGCCGGGCGGCAGCGCTCGAGGCCGAGCTCGTCCGGGCGGCGGCGGCCTGGGCGCACGCCGTGGCCCCCGGCCGCGTGTTCGTCGCCCACCATCCGCCGGACGGCGCGTCGGAGCTCGGCGCGCTGGTCGGGGAGGCGACCCTGTTCCCGCAGAGTGGGGCCGGGCTGGCGGGACGTCTGGCCGATGGCGTGAGCCGGGTGTTCGCCCGGGGCGGCGGGCCGCTGCTCGTGCTCTGGCCCGAGCTGGCGCAGTGGCGGACCGGAGGCGGCCGACGACGCGCTGGGGGATCTGCGCGCCGGCTGCGACCTCGTGCTCGGCCCGCTGTTCGACGGCGGCTGCTACCTCATCGGGATGCGCCGGCCGCTCGAGCCGCTGTTCGCGCTGCCCGAGGCGACCTGGCGGGCCGCCGACACGATGCGGCTCGGCTTTGCGGCGGTGGCCGAGGCGGGACTCGAGCTCGGGCTGCTGCGCTCCGAGCGGGGGCTGCGCCGGCCGGCCGACGCGCGGGCGGCGCTCGCCGACCCCTGCCTGCCCGCGGCGTTGCGCCGGGTGCTGAGCGAAGCCTGAGCCGCGGCGCTCAGCAGCCGGTGTCCGGCGGGTTGCCGCTGCCCGCGCTCGGGGTGCACTCCGTGTACTGCTTGTCGTTGTACAGGATGTTCCCGGAGCCGACCGTGACGTTCTGCACGGTCGAGTCGTAGGTGATGCTGGCGCTCGCCGCGGTCAGCGAGATCGAGTTGGCGGCCACCGCGCCCTTGATGTAGGCCTGGTTGGTGATCCCCACGCTGCCGAGCGGGGCGTAGATGGCGCCGTTGATCTGCGTGCTCGAGGAGTTGAGGATCTGGACGTTGTTGTTGCCCGCCACGAAGATCTGGAGCCCCTGCGCGCCGAGCCCGGTGAGGTTGTCGAGGTAGGCCGTGGTGTTCTGCATGTTCAGGACGGTCTGCGCCGGAGGTGTTCAGCGCGCAGCCGCCGACGCCGGGAGCCGGGAAGTAGATCGCCACCGCCTTGCCGTTGGCCGGCTTGATCTTCAGCGTCCCGTTGTTCATCGTCAGGTTGCAGAACACGTACGTGTTGCCGGTCAGGGTGACCGTGTCGTTGCTGTTCTGCAGCGTGAGGCTGTCGGTCAGCGCGTTCCAGGTGTACGAGCCCGAGCAGTTGCTCGACGGGCACGCAGATCGCGGCGTCGTCGTTGGAGCCCGGCACGGTGACCGACGGGAACGAGATGGTCGAGGTCTCGGCGGTCGGCGTGATGCCGCACAGCCCGGCGTTGTTCGTCCGGATGATGCCGTTCGCGTAGCTCAGGCCGTAGCCGTACTGGATCGGACCGGTGGGGATGTGGCAGGGCACCTGCGTGTCCTCGAGCTTGATCGACCCGTCCGAGCGCACGCCGCCGCCCGACACGAGCGAGCCGTTCTGGAAGTCGAGGCTCCCGTGGGACTGCATCGCGTAGGTCCCGAACGGCGAGCTCGCGCTGGCCGGACTGGTTGAGGGTCAGCTCGACCCGCCGGGTGACGCCGTTCACCGTGGCGCTGCCGACGACGTCGCGCGCGCCGGTGGTCAGCTCGCTGTACTGGTAGCTGGCGGAGGAGACGTTCGGGATGGCGACCGTGGTCGCCGGGCACCACTCCGCGCTGCCGAACGCGAGCGCGGCGACCGCCGTGACGTCGCCCGACAGATCCCAGGACAGGCACGGGGTGGTCACCGACAGCCCGAGCGAGTCGATCTTCACCAGGTTGATGCGGTTCCAGCCGATGTTCGCCGCCGCCTCGGCCGCCTGGAGCGCCTGGGTGTCGCTCCGTCCCCGGCTGGACAGCGAGACAGCTGAGACGCCCGCGCTCATCGCCGCGGTGCCGAGCAGCAGCGAGACGAACAGGATGCAGATGGCGGCCACCATCGTGTAGCCGTCCTGCGAGGCGAGGCGCCGGCGCATCACAGCCCGTCGATCCCCGCGTCGGGGTCGGCGACCACGGTGCTCAGCCACACCGGCTTGCCCACGCCGGTGCCCGAGCCGCCCAGCACCACCGCCACCGTCACCCGCTTGGCGTCCTCGCTGCCGGGGCACAGGTCGACGCCGAGGTACTTGCACTGGTCGTTGACCCAGGTGACGAACTGGTAGACGGTGGCGGTGTAGCCGTTGACCGTGCTCGTCGTCTGGGGGCTGATCGAGCCGCCGGAAACGAGCGCCTCGCCGGTCTTCGACACTCCGGAGAGCGTCGAGCTCGTCTCGGAGCTCCAGGTCGTCGGGATCAGCAGGTTGCTGCCGCTCACCCAGTAGTCGGGATCGCTCGGGTTGCCCGAGGTGTCGCCCGACGGGTTGCCGTCGCTCGTGTGGGAGGGCAGCGGCGAGCTGAGGGCCAGGCTGGCGTAGCTGTCGGCGCGCAGCGCCTCCATCGCCTGCTCGGCGACCGACGTCGCGACCTGCTGGCGCTGCGTCGTGGAGCCCAGGTGGTTGGAGTCGTCGAACACGGCGAGCGTGGCCAGCAGCCCGACGCAGAGCACGAACATCGCCACCATGACCTCGAGCAGCAGGAACCCCTGCTCGGCCGCGGCCCGGGAAGCACCCGCGCGCATCGGTCCGTCAGCTCCCGAGGGTCACGTTGCGCAGCCCGGCGCCGTCGGACAGCGTGACGGTGGTGTGGTTGGCGGTGCTGATCACGAGCTTCACGCCGATGTAGGTCGGGCTGGTGGTGCTCGGCGAGCCGCTGAACACGTCGCTGTTGGTCAGCCCGCTGACCAGGATCTGGGAGGCGCCGTTCGCCGTGCGGGTGCACGTGCCGCTGGTCGTCGAGCAGCTCAGCGTCACCGACTGGTTCGTGCCCGAGACGGGGACGGTGTAGCTGATCGACGTGGAGGAGGCGATCGTGACGTTGCTCGCCTCGCGCAGCTCCCGCACCAGCCGCTGGAGCGAGGTCTGGGCGCTCTGCAGCTGCGAGATCCGAGACTGCTGGAGGGTCTGCGCCTGCATGCTGGAGGTCAGGAGGAGCATCGACGCGCTGAACACACCCATGGCAACGGCCATCGCTACAACCATTTCGACCATCGTGAAGCCCGCCTCAACCACCTTTCGAGGCCTGCGGCGAGCGACCGGGGGCTGCGCGGTGATGCCTGGACGCATGTTCGGCTCCGTCTCGTCCGGGGGTTGCACTCACTGTCCACTGCGCTCATCGCCCGGCGCTCGACGAATGCTGAGCCCGGCCACGACCGAGCGGACGTTTGATCGACGTGGGAGGCTCCGGAGCCCCTGCGGCGATTCGGTACGGTGAAGCGGCGCGGTCGGTGGGGAGTGGTGTAACGGGCTAGCACAGGAGGTTTTGGTCCTCCCAGACCGGGTTCAAGTCCTGGCTCCCCAGCTACGGCGCCCGCCTCGGCCTCCATTACGATCCGGCCTCGTGAGAACCCCGGTCGTCGTCATCCTCGCGGCGGGCCACGGCACACGGATGCACTCGGCGACGCCGAAACTCCTGCACCCGCTGTGCGGCCGGCCGCTCATCGCCTGGACGGTGGCGGCCGCGCGGGCCGCCGGGCCGCACCGGATCGTGATCGTCGACGGACCGGATGGCCGGCTGAGCGAAGCGCTCGGACCGGATGCCGGGCTGGAGTTCGCCGTCCAGCAGCAGCCGGACGGCACGGCAGGCGCGGTCCGCGCGGCGGTCGAGTGGATCGAGCCCGACCGGCCGGTGGTCGTGCTCAACGGAGACGGGCCGCTGGTGCGGGCGGAGACGATCCGCGGGCTCGTCGCCGCGCACGAGCGCGACGGCGCGGCGGCCACGATGGCCACGGCGGTGCTCGACGATCCCACTGGCTACGGGCGGGTGATCCGCGCGCCCGACGGCACGGTGGAGCGGGTGGTGGAGACCAAGGCGGCGGACGACGCCACCGAGCTCGAGCTCCACATCCGGGAGGTGAACACCGGCATCTTCGCCTTCGCCGGGGACCTGCTGCGTCAGGCGCTGGCGGACGTGCGGGCCGACAACGCCCAGCGCGAGCTGTACCTGCCCGACGTCCTGCCGATCCTGCGCGCCCGTGAGCACACCGTCATCGCCTACGAGCTGGCCGACGTCGAGGAGTCGCTCGGCATCAACGACCGGGTTGACCTGGCCGAGGTCCGCGGTCGCGCGCAGGCGAGGATCCTCCGGGCCCTGATGCTGGCCGGCGTGACGATCGTCGACCCGGCGGCGACGGTGATCGACGCCGGCGTGAGCGTCGGAGCGGACAGCGTGATCGAGCCCTTCGTGTGCCTCCGCGGCGACACGTCGGTCGGCGCCGGAGCGTTCATCGGCTCGGGCACGACGCTGATCGACACCGAGGTGGCCGACGGCGCCCGGGTGCTCCACGCCTACGCCACCGGCGCCCGGATCGGCGAGCGGGTGAGCGTCGGGCCGTTCGCCTACCTGCGCCCGGGCACCGTCCTGCGGGCCGGATCGAAGGTCGGCACGTTCGTCGAGGTGAAGAACTCCGACCTCGGCGCCGGGTCGAAGGTGCCCCACCTCAGCTACATCGGCGACGCCGACATCGGCGAGGGGACGAACCTCGGCGCCGCCACGATCACCGCCAACTACGACGGCCACCGCAAGCACCGCACGACGATCGGCGCGCGGGTGAAGACGAGCGTCGACACCACGCTGGTCGCGCCGGTGCGGGTGGGCGACGACGCGTACACCGCCGCCGGCTCGGTGATCGACCAGGACGTCCCGGACGGAGCACTGGGGGTGGCCCGCGCCCGGCAGACGAACATCGAGGGCTACGCGCAGCGACGGCTCCGCCGCGCCGAGGAGGAGGCGGGTGACCGATCGGCCGCCGAGGCCGGCCACGGCGAGGAGGAGGGAACCGCGGCCGGCCGGCGACCGATGCCCGAGGCTACGGACCCCGGTGCACCCCGCGCGTGAAGATTTCGTCACCGCCGCCCCGTACACTCGCCCCCAGATGAGCGTCCTCCAGACGCACCCGGGCGTCTCGACCGATCTGCGGGTGGAGTCCGACAAGCGCCTGATGCTCGTCACCGGCCGGGCCAACCCGGAGCTGGCCGCCCGGATCGCCGGCAAGCTCGGGGTGACGCTCTCGCCGATGACGCTCAAGACGTTCTCCAACGGCGAGGTCTACTGCCGCTTCGAGGAGTCGGTGCGCGGGGCGGACGTGTTCATCGTCCAGCCGACCTGCGCCAACCCGCACGGCGAGCTGGGAACGAACGACGCCGTGATGGAGCTCCTGGCGATGATCGACGCCGCGGTGGGCGGCTCGGCGCACCGGGTGATCGCGGTCACCCCGTGGTACGGCTACAGCCGGCAGGACAAGAAGTCGGCCCCGCGGGAGCCGATCAGCGCCCGGCTGGTGGCACGGATGCTCGAGTCGGCGGGGATCGACCGGATCCTCACCATGGACCTCCACTCCGGCCAGATCCAGGGCTTCTTCCAGAAGCCGTGCGACCACATGACCGCGCTGTTCATGCTCACCCAGTACTTCGCCGACCTCGGCCTCGAGGATCTCGTCGTCGTCGCCCCGGACGCCGGGCGGGTGAAGCTGAACCAGAAGTTCGCCGACAAGCTGGGGGCGGACCTGGCGATCCTCAACAAGGAGCGCCCGGCCCAGCAGGTGGCCGAGATCAACTACGTGATCGGTGACGTCGAGGGACGGACCGCGGTGATCGTCGACGACATCATCGCCACCGCCGGCACGCTGAAGGCCGCGGCGCAGGCGGTGTACGACGCCGGCGCCCGCCGGGTGTACGCCGCCGCCACCCACGGAGAGTTCTCCGGCGACGCGTGGGGGAACCTGGCCGCCGCCCGCTTCGAGCAGATCGTCGTCACCGACACGCTGCCGCTCCCGCCCGGCGCCCCGGACAACGTTCGCGTTCTCTCCTGCGCCGACCTGCTGACCAACTCCATCCGCCAGATCTTCACCGACGGGTCGGTCAGCGACGTGTTCGGCGGCGAGAACCAGCTGTTCTGAGCCGGGCGACGGCGCGGTGACCCCGTCCGCCCACGCGGCCGAGCTGATGGAGCTGCTCGGGCTCTCCGAGGACGAGCTGTGCCGGATCCTCGACGCCGACCCGCTCAGCCTGCTGTCCGGTCAGCTCGATCACGCCTCCCAGCTGCCGATCCTCCTCGACCTGCTGCACGAGCCGGCGCAGCGCTCCGGGCCGGCGACGCTCCGCCGCTGGGTGCGAGCCGCCGGGCCGGCCGGGCGACCGATCGACCGGCTGCTGGCCCGTGACTTCGCCGGCTTCGAGGACGCGCTCGACGAGCTGGCACGGCGCGGCTTCGTGCTCCGCGCCGATCGATGAGCCAACCGCTCCGCCACCCGCTGCGCGTCCGCTACGCGCGAGTGCGACCCCCAGGGCATCGTGTTCAACGCCCACTACCTGGCCTGGTTCGACATCGCGCTGACCGAGCTGTGGCGGGCGGCGCTCGGCAGCTACGGGGCGATGGTCGAGCGGGGGGTCGACGTCGTCGTCGCCGAGGCGAGCGTCCGCTACCTGGCGCCGGCCCGGTTCGACGAGGAGCTGGAGCTGGCGATCGCCGTCGGACGGCTCGGCCGGAGCAGCATCGTCAGCGAGCACGAGGTGTGGCGGGACGGCGACCAGCTGGCCAGCGGGACGACCCGGCACGTCTGCGTCGACGCCCGGACGCTGGCGCGGACCGAGATCCCCGACTGGCTGCGCTCCGCGCTCCGGCCCTGGACGGCCTGAGCGCGCCGGGGCTCAGTCCTTCGGCTCGGGTGTCTGGTCCCCCGGCCAGGCGCCGGTCAGGTGCTCGAAGGCCCGGGCGCTCGCCCGGTCGGCCACTGCGCCGACGGCGGCCATGATGGCCGCCTCGAGCACGACGGCCCCCAGGATCTTCGGCAGCGTCGCCTGGGCGGTCGTCGGCTCCGGTGGCTCGGCGTCGTCGATCCGTGACCAGACGCTGCGGAACGTGCCCTGGCCCAACTTGGCGGCCACGACCGAGGCGATGGCGGAGAACGGCTTGTAGAGGAGCTTCATGTGAGGGAAACCTATACCCGCAGCGCGCCCCGACGATGCGCCCGACTCGGGTGGCGCAACGGCGTCCGACGGGTGAATATCCTGTGCACCCACCAGTCCAGGGAGTCAGGACATGCGCGACGAGGAGTCAGGACGGGATCGCGGTGTGGCGGACGAGCTGCTCCGGCGGGCGCTGCTCGACGACTCGGCGGCCATGACCGTCTCCCTGCGGGTGGACGGCCTGCCGCTCAGCGAGGCGGTGACCGTCATCTTCCACGCCCGGCGGGATCTCGGCACGCTTCAGACCTACGTCGCGCGCGGGAGCCGGGGCGCCGGGACGACGGTGTCGACGAGCGACCTGCTCCGCGTCCCCTGCGACCTCGACCTGGCCGAGGCCGAGGATCGGGCCGAGGCCGAGCGGCTGTACGCCGAGCAGGCCCGAGCGCTGCGCGACGCCCTGGTCGGTGCCGACATCGTGCTCGACGTGTGGCGCGAGCCACTCGGCGACCTGCTCGGGGCGGGCGTGGTGATCGACCACTCGGTCCAGCTCGCGGTGCGCCTCCCGGCCGCGCGCCTGCTCCCCACCGCGCTGGTCGCCCACGACGCGCAGCTCGTCGTCACCCCGGTGTGCGGCGCCCGGACCCTGGCCGCGGGACGGCCGCCGCTCGGGATCGCGTGCGCCCAGCAGGACTTCAGCCGCGTCTATCCCCTGGCCGACGACCCGGCGCGGTGCGTCGAGGACTTCCTGGCTCTGTCGGCCGCCCACGCCCGCCGGCTGGCCGACCGGCTCGACCACCAGGAGGCCTCGGTGGAGCGGTTCCTGGAGCTGTCGGCCGAGGATGACTGACCGCGAACCCGGGTCCTGAGCGGTCCACTAGGCTGGCCCGGCGTGCGCCGGATCCGCCTGCTGCTGATCGCCGTCGTGGTGCTCGCCTTCCTCGGCATCTCGGCCCTCCTGGCCCGGGCGTTCAACGCCGACGGGAACGAGCACGCCGCCATCACCAGCCTGGTCGAGGCCGAGGCGGCCGGCGACGCCCCGGCGATGGACGCCAAGCTCGACGGCTGCGGCCCGGTCAGCCGGTGCGCCGCGCGCAACCGGGGCCTGGCCGCGGCGCTGCGCCGCCCGGGTGGCGTCGAGATCCTCCAGCTCCAGACCTCGGCGAGCTTCTCCATCGGCTCCACCACCGGGACCGCCCGGGTGGCGTGGGACACGGCGGCGGCCAAGCTTCCCGTCGTGCAGTGCGTCCGGGTCCACCGGGAGGGGAACGTCCTCGCCGGGCTCACCATCCACCTCGTCCGGCTGAGCGCGCGGATCAGGAGCGACAGCGACTGCCCGAGCCGGTTCTGACCGGCTGGCGGTGTGGCGCCGGCTCGCGGGCCGGACGACGGCTGCGCCCGGGCACCAGGTCGCCGAGGCGCTCGTGGCCGCGCAGGCGGACCCGCGCCGGGCGGGCGTCGGGCAGCGGGAGCCCGCCGCCGGGGACGTTGCGCGGGCTGCGCGGCCGCCGGGGGTGGTTGCCCCAGCCCTCGTCGGAGCCGTCCTCGCCGCGGGGCGGCGCGTCGGGACCGTCGCGCAGGGCGGGGAGCATGAGGATCGCCACGCAGGCCAGGCCCAGGATGTGGACCCCGGCGATCACCAGCAGGAGTTGTGTCTCCCCCGACATGGCTCAAGGCTACCTCCTGCGGTGGTTCCCCATGCGCAGTTTCGCCCGCTCGGCGCGGGCGCCTCGCTACCATCGGCGCGCGTATGGCCACGGCCACCGAAACCACCTCCCTGCGGGTCACCGCGCGCGAGCCCGCGGGCTCCCGCGCCACCCGCCGCCTGCGCCGCACCGGCCAGGTCCCCGGCGTCGTCTACGGCGGCGACGGAGGCGCCGGTCCCGTTTGCGGTCGATGCCCGCGATCTGCGGCATGCCCTCCAGCACGCCGGCGCCGTCATCGACCTGGTGATCGGCGATGGCGACGGCTCGCCGGTGCTCGTCAAGGAGCTCACCCGCCATCCGGTGAGCGGCGAGACGGTCCACCTCGACCTCCTGCGCGTGCGGATGGACCGCGACCATCCAGTCGACCGTGATCCTCGACCTGGTCGGCGCCGACGAGGCGCCCGGCGTCAAGGCGGGCGGGGTGCTCGAGCAGGTGACCCGGGAGCTGTCGATCGAGGCGCTCCCCGGCGACATCCCGGACACGATCGAGTTCGACGCCTCGGGGCTGGAGATCGGTGCCACGCTCACCGTCGCCGAGCTCACCGCCCCGCCCGGAGTCACGCTGCTCGACGATCCCGAGACGGTGGTGGCCTCGATCACGGCGCCCCGCGCCTGCAGCTCGAGGACGAGAACGAGATCGAGCAGGAGACCGAGGTGGTCGGCGAGGGGGAGCCCGCCGAGGCCGAGGCGAGGCCGGTGGCCCCGAGGCCGACGACGGACAGCCGACGAGACGGCCGACACCAGCTCGGAGTAGGCGCTTGCCGGTCGACTGGCTGCTCGTCGGCCTCGGCAACCCGGGCGGCGAGTACGCCCGCAGCCGGCACAACGTCGGCTTCCGGATCGCCGAGACGCTCATCCGCCGCTGGGCGCTTCCCGCCCCGAAGGCGAAGTTCCGCGGGCCTGATCACCGACGGGCGGACGGGGCCGGCGTGGCCCGCGGGTGGCGGTGCTGCTGCCGCAGACCTACATGAACGACTCCGGGCAGTCGGCCGGCCCGGCCGCCGGCTCGCTGCACGTGGCGCCGGAGCGGGTGGTCGCGCTGTACGACGAGATCGACCTGCCCGTTCGGTGAGGTGCGGGTGCGCTTCGGCGGCGGCCTGGCCGGCCACAACGGGATGAAGTCGCTGCGCCGAGGGTTCGGCACGCCCGACTTCTGGCGGGTCCGCGCCGGGGTCGGCCGGCCGCCGACCACCGATCCCGACCGCGTGGCGGCGTACGTGCTCGGCCGCTTCCGCGAGCCGGAGGCCGACGTCGAGCTGCTCGTCGAGCAGGCGGCCGACGCCGCCGAGCGGATCGTGTCCGGCGAGGCGGAGCCCACCTAAGATCGAGAGCGTGCTCCGCACGCTGCTCGCCCACGCCGATCAGGACCCGCAGACCGGCGCGCTGCAGCGCGACGGCGGCCAGGCGTTCGTCTCGCTGTCGCTGCGCCCGTTCCTCGTCTCGGCGCTGCTCGATGCCGATCCGGCCGCGCCGGCGCTCGTCGTGGCCGGCGACGATCGCGCCGCGCGTGACCTGGCCGCCGGGCTGCGGGCGTGGCTCGCCCCGCGACCCGTGCGCTACTACCCGAGCCGCGGGGTCACCTACGAGTCGCACCTGGCGCCCCCGGCGCACCTGGTCGGCCTGCGCATCGCGGCGCTCGACGCGCTGCTCGATCCTCCCGGCGAGGGCGGCGCACCGGTGGTCGTGGTCAGCGCGGTCGCGCTGTCGGAGAAGGTGCCCGACCCCGCGCTCCGTCCCCACGGCTTCACCTTGCGCGTGGGCGAGCTGATGGACCTCGAGGAGACCGCCACCGACCTCGTGGCCGCCGGCTACGAGCGGGTCGACCAGGTCGAGGACCGGGGCCAGTTCGCCATCCGCGGCGGCCTGCTCGACCTGTTCCCCGCCACGGAGGACCGCGCGGTCCGGGTCGATCTGTTCGGCGACGAGATCGAGTCGCTGCGGTGGTTCTCGACCTTCACCCAGCGCTCGCTGGGAGACGCCTCCGAGGTCGAGATCGCCCCGGCGGCCGAGCTGGCGGCCGAGCACCGGGAGCTGGCCGAGATGGCGGCGCTGGAGGCGGAGCGGCCGGACATCGCCGAGCTGCTGCCGGTCGAGGACTTCCACGCCTTCCTGTCGCTGGCCCCGGACGGGCCCCGATCCTCATCGTCGGCGAGGAGGACGTGCCGCCGGCGCTGGCCGACCACTGGCAGGACGTCTGCACCGCCTTTCACTCCTCCGACGCGCACCGGCTCTACGTCGACCCGGACACGATCTCCGCCGCGCTCGCCGACCGCGCCCGGATCCGGCTGTCGAGCATCGACGCCGATCAGCCGTTCCAGTTCCGCGCCCAGGCGGCCGATATGGCCGCCCGGGACATCCACGGCGCCGAGCCGGAGCTCGAGAAGCTCGCCCGCTCGGGCTACCGGACGGTGGTCACGTTCGCCCGCCGGGGCGACGGGGAGCGGGCGGCGTACAACCTGGGCCGGCTCAAGGTCGCCTGGCTGCGGGGAGGCGGAGCCGCCGGCGGGCGGGCTGACGTTCGCCGCCGCCCGGCTGGCGACGGGGTTCATCGCGCCGCAGTTCCACCTCGCGGTGATCCCGGACCACCAGCTGCTCCGCCGGCGCCGCGAGACCTCGGCGCCACGACCGGGCCGCCGCGCGGCGTGCTGCGCAGCTTCACCGACCTGCGCACCGGGGACATCGTCGTCCACGAGGACCACGGCATCGCCCGGTTCGCCGGCTTCGACACCAAGACGGTGGCCGGGGTGACGCGTGACTACCTGTACCTGGAGTACGCCGGCCCGACCGGGTGTTCGTGCCGGTCGACCAGCTGGCGAAGATCAGCCGCTACGTCGGGGCCGGTGGCGCCGCACCCGCCGCTCTCGAAGCTCGGGGGCAACCGCTGGGAGCAGACCAAGGCCCGGGCCCGGCGCGCGGCACAGGAGCTGGCCGGGGAGCTGCTCAACCTGTACGCCGAGCGCAAGCGCCGGGAGGGCCACTCCTTCCCGCCCGGACACCGACTGGCAGCGCGAGTTCGAGGATGCGTTCGCCTACACCGAGACCCCGGACCAGCGCGACGCGATCGAGTTCGTCAAGGCCGACATGGAGGCCCCCCGCCCCATGGACCGCCTGATCTGCGGCGACGTCGGCTACGGCAAGACCGAGGTGGCGCTGCGGGCGGCGTTCAAGGCGGTGCAGGACGGCAAGCAGGTGATGCTGCTCGTGCCCACCACGATCCTCGCCCAGCAGCACTACGGCACGTTCTCCGAGCGGCTGAAGGACTACCCGGTGGGAATCGAGCACGTCTCCCGCTTCCGCTCGGCGGCCGAGCAGCGCGAGGCGGTGTCCCGGTTCGCCCGCGGGGAGACCGACATCCTGATCGGCACCCACCGCCTGCTCTCCCGGGACGTCCGCGCCAAGGACCTCGGTCTCCTGATCGTCGACGAGGAGCAGCGGTTCGGGGTCAAGCAGAAGGAGCTCCTGCGCCAGCTGAGGCTGAAGGTCGACGTGATCGCCATGAGCGCCACGCCGATCCCCCGCACGCTCCAGATGTCGCTGGCCGGCGTCCGCGACATCTCCGTCATCGAGACCCCGCCGGAGGGCCGCCGGCCGGTCAAGACGTACGTCGGCGAGTACGACGAGGCGCTCGTCGCCTCGGCGCTGCAGCGCGAGCACGACCGGGGCGGCCAGGCGTTCTTCCTGCACAACCGGGTCGAGACGATCGAGGAGACGGCCGAGCGGCTGCGCGGGCTGTGCCCGGCGATGCGGTTCGAGACCGCCCACGGGCAGATGGACGAGAAGCAACTCGAGACGCGGATGCTCCGCTTCCTGCGCGGCGAGGCCGACGTCCTCGTGTGCACGAGCATCATCGAGTCCGGGATCGACATCCCCCAGGCGAACACCCTGATCGTCGAGCGGGCGGACGTGTTCGGGCTGGCCCAGCTGTACCAGATCCGCGGCCGGGTCGGCCGCAGCCGCGAGCGGGCCTACGCCTACCTGCTGTATCCGAGCGCGGCCGCGCTGACGACCGAGGCGGCACAGCGGCTCTCCGCGCTGTCGGACTACACCGAGCTCGGCGCCGGCTTCAAGATCGCCATGCGCGACCTCGAGATCCGCGGAGCGGGCAACCTGCTCGGCGACGAGCAGTCCGGCCACGTGGCGGCGCTCGGCTTCGAGCTGTACATGCAGATGCTCGACGAGGCGGTGGAGGCGGCCGGTCAGGACGGGGCCGAGGCCGGCGAGTGGGAGCCGGTGCGGCTCGACGTCAACGTCGACGCCTACGTCCCGCCGGATTACATCCCCTACGAGCAGGCAAAGGTCGACATCCACCGGCGGATCGCCGGCGCCCGCGAGGTCGCCGACCTGGCGCTGCTCCGCGAGGAGCTCGAGGACCGCTTCGGCGAGCCGCCCGCCCCGCTGCTCAACCTCATCCTGCTCCAGCAGGCCCGGATCAAGCTCGGCCAGGCGGGAGCGCAGGCGGTCAGCTTCCGCGGCGGCCGGCTGGCGGTGACCCCGATCGAGCTCGACTCGGTGCGGGCCAAGCGGGTGCGGGCGGAGATCCCCGAGGCGCTCTACGAGTCCGGCAAGTCCCAGCTGTCGGTGCGGGTGCCCGATGACCCCGAGCAGCGCTTCCCGGCCGTCGTGCGGGCGGCCGACGTGCTGCTGGCGGTCACCCGCGAGGCGGCCTGAGGTCCTCCAGGCGGCGGCGCTGCACCCCGGCGCCGTCGAAGTTCGCCGGTGCGAGCCACGCCTCGAACGCCGCCCGCACGGCCGGCCAGCGCCGGTCGGTGATGGCGTACCACGCGGTGTCGCGGTTGCGGCCCTTGATCACCATGTGCGACTCGAACACCCCCTCGAAGCGAAACCCGAACCGCTCCGCTGCACGGCGCGAGGCAGCGTTCAGCGCGTTGCACTTCCACTCCAGGCGCCGGTACCCGAGCCCGTCGAACGCCTCCCGGGCGAGCAGGAAGATCGCCTCGGTCGCGGCGCGGGTGCGCTGGAGGGCGGGACCGAACATGATGTGGCCGATCTCGATCGAGCCGTGGGTGGGCTCGACGCGCAGAAAGGACGCCATGCCGGCCGCCCCGGCCCCACCCGCCGGCAGAACGGCATACGGCAGGCGCTCCGCGCTCGCCGCCGCCTCGAGCACCTGGCGCAGCTCGTCGGGCGTGGCGAACGGCCCCTCGAACAGGTAGTCCCACACCGCCGGGTCGCCCGCCGGCGGGTGCGAGACGGCGTAGAGCGCCTCGGTGTCGCTCGCCGGCTCGAGGCGGCGCAGGGTGACGTAGCGACCCTCCAGCGGCCGGCCGTCCGGCCGGCGGGCGCCGGCGAACTCGACGGGCGCTCCGAGGGGGCGGGGGGGCATGGCCGGCGGCATCCTAGACCTCGGCCGCTACCATGCGCCGCTCGATGCGAGCAGGCAAGTGGATGGCGGCGCTTGGCGCCTTTTTTGTGCTCACGGTCGGTCTGTCGGCGTGCGGCAGCGGCGTCCCCGGTGACTCCGTGGCCACGATGGCCGGCAACTCGATCTCCACCCAGGCGTTCAACCACTGGATGTACGTGGCGGCGGAGGGCAACGCCCAGCAGAACCCGAGCGCGCCGGTGATCGTCCCCAGCGACCCGCCGAGCTTCACCCGCTGCATCGCCGAGGTCCGCACGGCGATCCCGTCGCTGGCCAAGACGAGCAAGCAGCAGCTGAAGGCCGATTGCGGACAGCTGTTCACCTCGCTCTCCACGCAGGTGATGGACTTCCTGATCCGGGCCTACTGGTACCAGGCGGAGGCGGCCAAGCGTCACGTCACCGTCTCCGACAAGGAGGTCCAGCAGGCCTTCCAGACCGCCAAGGCGCAGGAGTTCTCGAGCGCCGGCGCGTTCAGTCAGTTCCTCGCCTCGAGCGGCCAGACCCTCCCGGACATCCTGTTCCGGGTGCGCATCAACCAGCTGCTGAAGAAGCTGCTGGCCGCCGAGCAGAAGCCGATCACCGCGGCGACCATCCAGGCCTACTACACCTCGCACGCCTCCCAGTTCGGCAGCCCGGAGACGCGGGACCTGCGGCTCGTGCGGACGAGCACCGCCGCCGAGGCGGCCGCCGCCATGGCGGCGCTCCAGCACGGCCAGAGCTGGCAGACGGTCGCCAAGCGCTACTCGGAGGACAAGGCGACCAAGAACAACGGCGGTCTGCTCAGCGGCGTGACGCGCGGTCAGGAGGAGCAGGCGCTCAACACCGTCGCGTTCTCCAGCCCGCGGGGCAAGCTCGTCGGCCCGGTCCACGGCACGTTCGGCTACTACGTCGTCGAGGTGGTCGGGATCAAGCCCGCCACCCAGCAGTCGCTGGCCAAGGCGACGCCGCTCATCCGCCAGTTGCTCCAGAGCACCCAGCAGCAGAACGCGCAGTCGGCGCTGGACAAGCAGGTCAAGAAGGACTGGCAGCGCCAGACGAAGTGCCGGTCGGCCTACGCGATGGCCGACTGCAGCGGCTACAAGGCGCCGAAGTCGAGCAGCTCCGCGGCGTCCGGCGCCGCCGGCACCACCACGGCAGCCCCGTAGCCGGTGGACCGCCCCGCCGAGGCGGCGCTCCGGGCGCTGGGCGAGCTCGACGCTGTCACTCGCCGGCTGCGCGGGGACTGCCCGTGGGATCGCGAGCAGGATGAGCGCTCGATCGTTCCGCACACGGTCGAGGAGGCCTACGAGCTGGCCGACGCGGCCCGACGGGGCGACGACGCCAAGCTGCTCGATGAGCTCGGCGACGTCCTGTTCCAGGTGGTGTTCCTGGCGCTGCTCCTGGAGGAGCGGGCGGCGGGTGACCTCCGCTCCGTCGCCGCCCACTGCACCGAGAAGCTGATCCGCCGCCACCCGCACGTGTTCGGCGACGCCCGGGCGGAGACCGCCGCGGAGGTCCTGCGCAACTGGGACCGGATCAAGTCGACCGAGGCGGGCCGCGAGCCGGGCCTGTTCGGCGAGGTCCCGGAGAACCTCCCGGGGCCGCTGTATGCGCGCAAGGTGCAGCGCCGGGCGGCGGCCGCCGGCGTCGATCATCCCGACGCGACGGCGGCCCGGGCGGCGCTCGATGCCGAGCTCGCCGCGCTCGAGCGGGCGGACGACGAGCCGGAGCGCTTCCGGGCGGTGGGCGACGCCCTGTTCGCCGCCGTCGGTCTGGCCCGCCACCTCCGCGTCGACCCCGAACTGGCGCTGCGCGACGCCGCGGGGCGCTTCCGGGCGCGCGTCCAGGGAGCGGCTGATCAGGGCGCATCCCCACCCGCAAGCTGAGACGATCTGAAGCGATGAGCCAGATCGAGCACGTCCACGCCCGCCAGATCCTCGACAGCCGCGGCAACCCGACCGTGGAGGTGGAGCTGAGCGTGCGCTCCGGCGCCTGGGGCCGGGCGGCGGTGCCCTCCGGCGCCTCGACCGGCGAGTTCGAAGCCACCGAGCTTCGCGACGGTGGCGCCGACTGGATGGGCAAGGGCGTGCACCGCGCGGTCGACAACGTCAACGGTGAGATCGCCACCGCGATCCGCGGCCTGGACGCCTCGGCGCAGGCGGCGCTCGACCGGCGGCTGATCGAGCTCGACGGGACGCCGGCGAAGTCCCGGCTGGGCGCCAACGCCGTGCTGGCGGTGTCGCTCGCCGCCGCCCACGCGGCGGCCGCCGAGGAGCGGCTCCCGCTGTGGCGCTACCTGGGCGGCGAGGGCGCGCACATCCTCCCGGTGCCGATGTTGAACGTGCTGAACGGCGGGGCGCACGCCGACAACCGGGTCGACTTCCAGGAGTTCATGATCGTGCCGGTGGGCGCCAGCACGTTCGGCGAGGGACTGCGGATCGCCACCGAGGTCTTCCATCACCTGAAGCGCACCCTGCACGAGCGGGCCCTGAGCACCGCGGTCGGCGACGAGGGGGGCTTCGCCCCCGACCTGCGCTCCAACGAGGAGGCGCTGGAGGTGCTGGTGGCCGGCATCCGGGCGGCGGGCTACGTGCCCGGCGACCAGGTGGCGATCGCCATGGATCCCGCCACCTCCGAGCTGTACCGCGACGGCAGCTACGTCCTGGCCTCCGAGGATCGCACTCTCACCGCGGACGAGATGGCCGATCTGTGGGCCGAGCTGGTCGGCCGCTACCCGATCGTGTCGATCGAGGACGGCATGGCCGAGGAGGATTGGGCCGGCTGGAGCACGCTGACCGATCGCCTGGGCAACCGCCTCCAGCTCGTCGGCGACGACCTGTTCGTGACGAACACCGACCGGCTGCGCCGGGGGATCGACAACGGGGTGGCCAACTCGATTCTCATCAAGGTCAACCAGATCGGGACGCTGACCGAGACCCTGGCCGCGATCCGCATGGCGCGCGAGGCGGGATACACCGCGGTGATGTCCCACCGCTCCGGCGAGACCGAAGACGTCACGATCGCCGATCTCGCCGTGGCCACCGGGTGCGGGCAGATCAAGACGGGCGCTCCCTCGCGCACCGACCGCGTGGCGAAGTACAACCAGCTGTTGCGGATCGAGGAGGCGCTCGGCCCGGACGCCGAGTACCCCGGCCGCCGGCCCTTCCGCGGCCTGTAGCGATCATTCGGCTGCACGATTCGGTGCGGCAGGAAGGAGAGCGGGGATGTCGAACGAAGGGCGGAAGGTATGCCCGCGACGTCCTCTGCCGCCCGTCGTCGCTCTCCCGCCCCGGCTCGCCCCGGGCCGCTCGGCCTGCGGCTGCGCACCGGCACCGTGCGGGTGCGGTGGGACCGGCTCGGGCGGGTGGCGCTGCTCGTCGTGTTCGGTGGGGTGCTGGCCCTGTACATCCAGCAGGGGCTCTCGCTGCTCGGCACGCATTCCCAGGCCTCGGCGCAGAGGGCGATCGTCGAGCGGCTGGCCCGGGCCAATCGCGGGCTGGAAGCCGAGCAGCGCGCGCTCCGCGACCCCGCGACGATCGCCCAGGACGCCCGCGCCCTGGGCATGGTCCGTCCGGGTGAGCGACCGTACGTGATCATCGGCCGGCCGGCGCGCTGAGCCGGTGAGCCCGGGGGTGAGCCCGGGTACCCGAGGGGGGTGAGCGTCGACGCGGTGGTCGAACTGTGGCGGGACGGGCAGCGGCGTCTGGAGGCGGTTGACCCCGGCCAGCGTTCGGCCGCCGAGCGGGTGGTGGCGGCCCTGGTCGACGAGCTCCGCCGCCGGCTCGGTGGCCCGTTCACCGCCGATGAGCTCGCTGCGCTCTACCTGGGCGCGGGGACCGACTGGTGCTTCGACATCGCCGTCCGAGTGGCGCCGGGCAGCCCCGAGGCGTGGGATCTCACCACGGTCGCCGGGGCGGCATTCCTGCGCTACCTGCGCTCGGCCGCCGACTACGCCGGCGGGCGGCGGGTGGCCGAGGAGTGAGCCCCGGCCGTCCGGCCGCTGCTCAGTCCTCGTCGTCCTCCCCGTCGCCCTCGCCGCCGGCCCGGCGGATGACGATCTGCTCCTCCTCGATCGTCACCTCGACTGGCCGATGGCCGGCCCAGTACTCGGCGTACACCGGGTCGTCCTGCACGGCGGGGTCGAGCCACAGGCCATACCCCTCCTCGCCGTGGTCGAACGTCGCCTCCAGCCCGGTGCCGGCCTTGCGCCGGCGGGGCCGCGCACCGCCGCGGCGGCTGCGACGGCGGCGGACCGGCTTGGCCTCGTCGGCCTCCTCTTCCGGCTCGTCGGCCTCGTCCTCCGCCTCGTCGGCCTCGGCCTCGGCCTCGAGCTCGGCCGCGATCAGCGCGTCGTCCTCGGCTCGAAGATCGATCTCGTCGTCGAAGTCGTGGCCCGGGACGGCGCCGGCTCCGTCGCCGTCGGGCTCGAGGTCCTGCTCCCGCTTGAAGGTCTGGATCTGCTGGACTGTGACCTCGAGCTGGTGGGCGATCCAGGCGTCGGTGCGACCCTGCCGCACCCAGGCGCGGATGCGGTTCAGCTCCGGTCTGAGCGATTTGCGTGCCATTGCGGCTGGAGACTAGCCGAGGGGCCGGAGCAACCAGCGCAGCGGTTGCCGGTCCGTCGACCGATCGCGTATTCTCCGGCGCTGGGCAGGAGCGGTCACGGCGAAGGCGAACTACGTGGACGCGCCGGTCGTACCGTGTGCACCTGAGCCGAGCAGAGAGGCGTCCCATGTTGGTACTGACTCGAAAGACCAACCAGAGCATCATGATCGGTGACGACATCGAGGTGTCGGTGCTGGCGATCATGGGCGAGAAGGTCCGGATCGGGATCTCGGCGCCGCGTGACGTCCCGGTGTTCCGCCAGGAGGTCTACCTCGAGATCCAGGACGAGCGCAGCGCCCAGGGATCGGCGGGCCGCGAGGACGTCGACGCCGCGCTGCGCGGGCTGACCGAAGAGCCGGAGTAGCCCCGCCGGCCGCGCTCAGCCGAGCAGCGCGGCCAGCGTTTCGAACATCGCCAGGGTGACGATCACCGCCGTGGCGATCAGCGACGCGACGAGCAGCCAGAACCGCACCGAGCTCTTCTTCAGCTCGCGCTCGATCCGGCGCTTGCGCGAGCGTACGACGGCGGAGCGCCGCAGGTGCTCGCGGTGGTGGCGGTCGCGCTGCATCTCGTGCCGGAACTCCTGCTCCAGCTGCGCGAGGCTCTGGCGCATCTTCATCGCCATGGCGGGGCCAGCCTAACCGACCTTCTGGCCCTCGTACACCCGGACGAAGTGCAGGTAGTTGGCGGCGATCTGCTCCGCCGCATCCCCACGCTCCAGGTCGCCGGCCAGGTACGCCTTCAGGGCGTCCCACCAGATCGACCGGCCGATGGCGAAGCCGATGAAGCCGTCGACCGGCGAGGCCTGCTCCAGCCAGTGCTCGACCTTGTCGGTCGAGGCGCCCCGTCCGAGCAGCACGCAGACGACTCCCTCGCGGCCCTCGCCCGACCGGCTCTGCTCGGCGAGCATCTCGGCGTCGGCGCGCTCATCGACCCCCTCGATCTTCCAGATGTCCACCTCGATGCCCGCGGCCTGGATCGCCTCGATCGCGCGGCGCATCAACTCCGGGCGCAGCTCGGCGTCGTAGCGGTCCTCCTCCCCGCCGACCGACTGGAGCTGATCGTCGGTGGCCGGCACCAGCAGCTCGAACAGGAACTTCCGCTGGTTGGCATGCAACCAGTCGGCGAGCTCCTTCAGCCGTCCGAGCTGGCGGCGGTTCAGCTCCGCGTCGTCGTCCGGGTTGAAGCGGACGAGCACCTTGGAGAAGTCGACCGGATAGCGCTCGATGTGCGCGGCGAAGTCGGAGCCGTACTCGAAGTCGAACTCGTTCTGGCCCGACTTCTCGACCGGCATGGCCAGCTTCAGCCCGCCCTGATGGGCCTGGGTGGGGATGTCGCCGCCGAACTGCTCGTCGACCAGCACGCCGGTGGCCCCGGCCTGCGCCCCCTGCTCGACCGCCTTCTGCATCCCCTCGAAGATGAGGTGCTTGGCGTCGGCGATCGTCTCGGTCTGCTCCGGGGACGGGTCGCCCTCGATTCCGAACATCTTCTTCTGGAACGACCCGCGATGGTCGAACGCGAGGATGTACAGCTTGCCGTCGTAGCCGAGTGCCATAGCGTCGAGTTCCTCCTGGGGATCCGGGTGGCCCTGAGTCTAGGCTCGTCGGCTGCGTTGCGTAGCCTTGCGGTTGGTGGAGCACCGGTTCGACGGCCCCGCGTTCACGCTCGGTATCGAGGAGGAGCTGATGATCCTCGACGCCGAGTCGCTGGAGCTGGTCAACGCCATCGAGACCCTGCTCGAGGCGGCGCCGACCGGCGAGATCAAGCCCGAGCTGATGGAGTCGGTGCTCGAGATCTCGACCGACCCGTGCCCGAACACCGCCGTGGCTGGCGAGCAGCTGCGGGCGCTCCGCCGCCAGGTGGGGATGACCGCGGCCGGCAAGGGGCTGGCCATCGGCTCGGCGGGCACCCACCCGTTCGCCATGTGGGAGGACCAGCGGATCGTTGCCCGCCCCCGGTACCGCGACCTCATCTCGGCCCTGCGGTTCGTCGCCCGTCAGGAGCTCATCTTCGGCATGCACGTCCACGTCGGCATCGACGATCCGGACAAGGCGATCCACGTGGCCAACGGGATGCGCGTCCACGTCCCGGTGCTGCTCGGGCTGTCGGCCAACTCTCCCTTCTGGCGCGCGGATCAGACCGGCCTGGCCTCCGTCCGCACGCCGATCTTCCGTGCCTTCCCGCGGGTCGGGATCCCGCCGACGTACAAGGACTGGGCGGACTACGCGCAGCGCATCGACTTCATGACCCAGGCCCGGGTGATCGAGGACTACACCTACCTGTGGCACGACGTCCGCCCGCACCCGAACTTCGGCACCGTCGAGGTGCGGGTGATGGACTCCCAAACCCACGTCGAGCACACCCTGGGGCTCGCCGCGCTCGTCCACGGCCTGGTCCACGAGCTCTGCGCCCACTACGACGCGGGACAGACCCTCTCTCGCTATCCGTTCGAGATGCTCGACGAGAACAAGTGGCTGGCGGCCCGCCATGGCCTCGAGGGGGAGCTCGTCGACCTCCCGAGCGCCGCCCGGGTGCCCACCCGGGAGCTCGCCCGGCGCCTGCTCGACCGCATGCGCGAGCACTGCCAGCAGCTCGGCTCAGCCGACGAGCTTGCCGCGGTGGAGGACCTCCTGGAGCGCGGCAACGGCGCCGCGCGGCAGGTGGTCGTCTACGAGGCCAACCACGATCTGCGCGAGGTGGTGGCCGAGATCGTGGAGGCGACGAAGGTCTGACGGACGCCCCGGGCCCCGATCTACAATCGGGTCGTGAGCACCGGCGGTCCGGACCTCTTCGTCATCTGCAAGAGCTGTGGTTCGGAGGTCAGCCCCTACATCACCGAGTGTCCGTACTGCGGCAGCCGGCTGCGCAAGCGGGCGCCGAAGCTCGACCGGGGCGGCCGGATCGGCGAGCGGCGGCGGCCGACGGCGCCGGCCCTGCCCCGCCTGCGCCGCGGGGAGATCCCCGGGATCCGGGGCGACGCGCCGCCGTACGCCACCCTCGGGCTCGTCCTGCTCGGGCTGGCCGGCACCGTGCTGTGGCGGACCACGCTCGGCCCGCCGGCCCACCTGATCGTGCTCGGCAAGCCAGGCGGCCAGTGGTGGCGGGTGCTGACCGCCCCGTTCATCTACCACAACACCGGGTTCGCCGTCGTCGCCCTGGGAGCGATCGGCCTGTTCGGCTGGCTGCTCGAGCGACGCCACGGCCCCTGGGTGGTGCTCGCCCTGTTCGCCCTGGGGGGAGTCGGCGGCGTCGCGGTCACCGCGGCGGCCGACGCCTACCCGGTCGTCCTCGGTGCCAACGGCGCCGCGCTGGCGCTGCTCGTCGCCTGGGCGCTGCCCGATGTGCTCGAGCGCCGCGCGGGTCGGGAGATCGAAGGCGACCTGCTCGGCACGGCGGTGATCGCCGCCGTGGTGGCCCTGCTGCCGCTGGCCGTCGGCACCGGGGCGAGCTGGATCGCCGACGGGGTCGGGCTCCTCGCCGGGCTGGCGGTGGGGCTGCCGCTGGCGCGCGGTCGCTGATCTGCCACTCGCTGGCTCGCCCGCCCACCCTCGCCAGACTCCCTCGCTCGCTCTGCCGCCCGAATGTTGGCCAGAACGTCGAGGATTCCGCGACGCTGCCGCCAAAATTCGCTACGTCACCTCGATCCGGCCGGGCTGGCCGGCGACGAGCCGCCCGATCACCGGCCCGGGCACCCGGCCCGCCGCTCCCGGGTCGACCGCCACCAGCAGCCCCCCGCTCGTCGTGGCGTCGGACGCCAGCCAGCGACGCGGCTCAGGGACGCCGGCGCCGAAGTTCGTCCAGGCCTCCGCATGTTCCCGATTGCGCCGCGTGCCTCCGGCGACCGCGCGCTCCTCGGGGTCGGCGAGGAGGTCGAGCACCCCGTCGATCGCCGGCAGCCCGGCGGCGTCGAGCTCGGCCGCCACGCCGCTCGCCACCGCCAGCTCGTGGAGGTGGCCGAGCAGGCCGAACCCGGTGACATCAGTCGCGGCGGAGGCTCCGGCGGCCAGCGCGGCGGCCGCCGCGTCGCGGTTGAGCGTCGTCATCGTCCGCACCGCCGCGGCGAGCGGGACGCCGGCGATCCCCCGCTTCAGTGCCGTGGTCACCGCTCCGACGCCGAGCGGCTTGGTCAGCACGAGCGCATCGCCCGGCCGGCCACCGGCGTTGCGCAGGATCCGGTCGGGATGGACGGTCCCGGTGACCGCCAGCCCGTACTTCGGCTCGGGGTCGTCGATCGAGTGGCCGCCGAGCACCGCCACGCCGGCCGCCTGCGCCACCGCGGCGCCACCCCGCAGGATCTCCACCAGCACCTCGCGGCCGAGCGACTCGAGGGGGAACGCGACGAGGTTGAGCGCGCTCAGCGGGGTCCCGCCCATCGCGTAGACGTCCGACAGCGCGTTCGTCGCCGCGATGCGCCCGAAGTCGAACGGGTCGTCGACGATCGGCGTGAAGAAGTCGGCCGTGCTGACGAGCGCCAGCTCCTCGCTCAGGCGGAACACTCCCGCGTCGTCGCTGCCGTCGAACCCGACGAGCACCCGGGGGTCGTGCTCCGGCCGAGTGAGCTCCGCCAGCACGGGCGCCAGCGCCGCGGCGGACAGCTTGCAGCCACACCCGGCGCCGTGGGAGAGGGAGGTCAGGGGCACGGACACCCCACCTATGATGCACGCGCGTGCCCGCGCCCACCCTCAGCGACGCCCAGCTCGACGCTGCGCTGGATGCGATCTCCGATCCCGCCCGCCTGGCCGCCGCCCAGGATCTCGTCGCCCGTGCCGCGCCGTCGCTCCAGCGGATCCTCGCCATCGCGCTCGAGGAGGGCGGCTGGTTCGCGGGGGGGCATGCCCAGGCAGTGCACGAGGCCGCCGGCCACGATGACCCCGCGGAGCGGGAGCGGCTGGTGCACACGCTGCTCGCCGAGGAAACCCGCCTCGGGATGCTCGTCGGCGTGGCGATCGGCGTCGCGCTCGCCGAGGAGCTCGGAACGGGTAGTGCCTCCCAGAACCCCCCTCGAAAGGAGCCCCCCGATGCCTGACATCCGCTTCCTCGGCCACGCCTGCTTTGAGATCTCCGACGGCGAGCACACCGTCCTGATCGACCCGTTCCTGACCGGTAACCCGAAGGCCGCGGTGTCCGCCGCCGAGGTGAGCCCGACGACGATCCTGCTCACGCACGGCCACGCCGACCATCTCGGCGACACCGTCGAGATCGCCAAGCGGAGCGGGGCGGCGGTGGTGGCGATCGTCGAGCTGGCCAACGAGCTCGGCGAGGCGGGGGTGGAGCAGGTCCACGATCCGAACCTCGGCGGCACGGTCAAGTTCGACTGGGGCTGGGTGAAGCTCGTCCCGGCCTGGCACACCGCGGTGACCCCGCAGGGCACCCCCCACACCCCGGCCGGGCTGCTCGTCAACTTCGGCGGCACGCTCATCTACCACCTTGGCGACACCTGCCTGTTCAGCGACCTGGGGCTCATCTCCCGTCCCACGCCGATCGACGTGGCGATCGTCCCGATCGGCGGGCACTACACGATGGATCGCATGGATGCCGTCGAGGCGTGCCGGATGCTCGGGGCGCGGACGGTCATCCCCTGCCACTACGACACCTTCCCGCCGGTCGAGACCGACTCGGCGCAGTTCAAGACCGATGTCGAGGCGGCGAGGTACGGCACGGTCGCGCTGCTGGCGCCGGGCGAGACCCACAGCGCGTGACGTGACCCACGCGATCGTCCTCATCGCCGCCGAACGCTCGGCGCTCGCCGGCCTCGGCGGCGATCTGGCCGACATCGACGGCGTGGCCGAGGCGTACTCGGTGACCGGCGAGTGGGACTTCGTCGCCATCCTCCGCCTGCGTGACCCCGCGCAGCTCGCCGAAGCCGTGACCGGGCGCATCTCGCAGCTGCCGGGCGTGGCCCGAACGCACACGATGGTCGCCTTCGAGGCGTTCTCCCGTCACGACCTCGAGGCGCTGTTCTCGATCGGAGGCTGATGCCCGCGCCGGTGGGGTGCGCGGCCGAGATGCACGGCGGGGCGCGGCTGCGCCTGCCGCTGCTCGCCGACCGGCCCGGCTGGGTGGAGCAACGCTGCCGCTCGACGCCGGGCGAGATCGCCCATCTCGGCGCCGCCGACAGCCCGTATACCGCCGAGCTGCTGGCCGCCGGGGCGCTGCTCCACCAGCGACTGGTGGCCGCGGCGCCCGGGCGGGTGACCGGCTTCGACGTCGATCCCGCCGGCCTGGCGATGCTCGAGGCCGCCCTGCCGGCCGAGCGGTTCTCGGCGCTCGACGTGACCGCCGGGGTGCCCGCGGCCGAGATCGGCCGCTACGCCCTGGTGGTGGCGGGCGAGGTGCTCGAGCACGTGCCGGACGCCGATCGCTTCCTGCGGGGGGTGGCCGAGCTGCTGGCCTCCGGCGGCGTGCTCTGCGTCACGGTGCCGAACGCCTGCTGCCCGAAGATCGGCCTGCGGTCGCTGGCCGGCCGCGAGTCGGTCCACCCCGACCACCGCGTCTACTACAGCCCCCGCACCCTGACCCGGACACTGGCCGGCGCCGGCTACGAGGTGAGCTGGCTGGCCACCTGCTTTCCACCGTTCGCCGGGCGAGGCGGGCGACGCGTGGTCAACCCCCTGCTCGCCGCGGTTCACCGGGCGACGGGTGGGCCGGTCGGCGACGGCCTCGTCGCGCTGGCCAGCGCCCGCTCGAACGCGGCGGCCATCGCGTCCGGGGTGTAGGCGGCGACCGCCTGGCGGGCGGCGGCGCCGAGCCGGAGTCTCTCCCCGGCGTCTCTCAGCAGGCGGTCGATCGCCGCCGCCAGGGCCGGCGCGTCGCCGGGGGGCACGACGAGCCCGGTCTCGTCGTGGCGGACGAGCCCGCCGGCCACCGCCCCGACCGCCGGGGTGGCGATCACCGGCCGCGCCTGGTGCATCGCCTCGTTGCACACGAGCCCCCAGGGTTCGACGAACCGCGGTGTGGGCACCGAAGGCAGCAGCGCACAGACGGCGGCGGCGTAGGCGGCGGGCAGTGCCGCCCGGGGCAGGGGACCGAGCAGGCGGACGTCAGCCAGCGCCGCCAGGTCGCCGGCCAGCGGGCCGTCGCCGGCCACCACGAGGGTCGCCGATCCGCGCACCCGCGGCCACGCCCGGGCCAGGACGTCGATCCCCTTGGCGGGGGCGAGGCGCCCGGCGTACAGCACGAGCGGTCCCGTGCCGAGGCCGTGCCGAGCCCGGAAGGCGACCACCTCCTCGGGCGGCGCCGGCCGGGCGAACAGCTCGGGCTCGACCGCCTGCGGGGCGACGAACACGTCGTCGTCGCGGCCGCGCATGCGGGCCACGAACCGGCGGACGTGCTCGCCATAGGCGATCACCGCGTCGGCACGACGGTAGATGTGGTTCGTGGCCGGTCGAGCCAGCAGGTGGGCCGGCGAGCGCGGCGCAACCCACACCGAGGCCCAGAGCAGGAAGCGCGCGCGCTGGGCGCGGGCCCCGGCGTACGCCGCGGGGAGGACGGCGCCGCCGGCGAACGGGGCGATCACGGCGTCGGCGTGCCGGCCGGCGGCGAACGCTGCGCGGGGGCCGTCGATCCGCCGGGCGGGGAGGGGGGAGGCAGCGATCTGGGCGTCGAGATCGGCCAGCCACGACGGGACGTAGCGCTCGCCGCCGCCGTAGCAGAGCAGCTCGAGGTCGTGCTCCCGGGCCAGGCGCGCGAACAGCGGCATCCGGTAGCCCGCCAGGTACGGGGTGAGCAGGGCGAGCCGCACCGCCGTCACGTTGCCAGACTGTCCGCCGCGATGAGGGTGCTCGTCCTGCACAACCGCTACCGCGCGCTCGGGGGGGAGGAGCGGGCGGTGGCCGACGGCGTCGAGCTGCTCCGCCGCCGCGGCCACGAGGTGCGGGTGCTGGAGCGGGATTCGGCCGGCCTGAGCGGCGCGGCGGCAGCGGCGGATCTGGTGCGGGGCGGCGAGCGTCCCGAGGAGGTGGGCGAGATGGCGCGGGCGATGCGGGCGGAGGTCGTCCACGTCCACAACGTCCATCCCCGGTTCGGCTGGCGGGCCCTGGCCGCCGCCCAGGCGGCCGGCGCCCGCACCGTCCTGCACCTTCACAACTTCCGGCTGTTCTGCGCCATCGGGGTCGCGTTCCGCGACGGCGCCCCGTGCTTCCGCTGCCGGGAGCGCCGGCCCTGGCCCGGGCTGCGGCTCCGCTGCCGCGGCTCGCTGCCGGAGGCGGCGGCGTATGCCGTCGGCCTGTACCGCCAGCAGCCGCGACTGCTGGCCCACGCCGACCGGCTCGTGGCCCTGAGCGACGCTCATGCCCGGCGTCTGAGTGAGCTCGGCCTGCCCGCGCCCCGCGTCCGCGTCCTGCCGAACTTCGTCGCCGCCGACCGGCTGGCGCCGGGTTCGCAAGCTGGAACCGGGCGCTACGCCCTCGTCGCCGGGCGGCTGGTGGAGGAGAAGGGCTTCGATCTGGCGATCGCCGCGGCGCGCGCGGCGGGAGTGCCGCTGGTCGTGGCCGGGGCGGGGCCGGACGAGGCGCGGCTGCGGCGGCTGGCGGCGGGCGCAGAGGTGGACTTCGCCGGCTGGCTGGCCCCGGAGGAGCTCGCGGCGGTGCGGGCCCGGGCCGCGGTGGCACTCGTCCCCTCGCGCTGGGAGGAGGTGTGCCCGTATGCCGCGCTCGACGCCCTGGCCGCAGGGGTGCCGGTGCTCGGCTCGGACCGCGGCGGAGTGCCCGCCGTCGTCGGGCCTGACGGCGTGGTGCCCGGGACGTCGGTCGATGCCTGGGCGGCGGCCCTGGGGCGGCTGTGGCACGACCCCGCCGAGCGTGTGGCGCGGGGGGAGGCGGGCCTCGCCCGGGTCGGGGAGCAGTTCGGCGAAGCGGCGTACCTGGCCGGGCTGATGGCGATCTACGGCGGCGACTGACCCCCGCCTCCTCGTCGCGCGGCCCCCCGCCCCCCTTTGGCCAAAACTCGACTTTCGACGCGCCTCGGGGCGCCGAAGTCGATTTTCGGTGGTGGGACTACCAATAATCGACTCGCGGCGGCGGAGGCCGACGGCGAGTCGAGTTTTGACGGGCGGGCGCGGGCGGGGCGGGGCGGGGCGGGGTGCGGGCGGGGTGCGGGCGGGCGCGGGCGGGGCGCGTGCGGGCGAGTGGGCGGGGGCGAGCGGGCGACGACTAGGGCTGCGTCCCGCGGCCCCGCTCGAACCAGAGCTCGCGGTCCTTCCAGTCGTGTGCCATCAGCGCGCCGCCGGTCAGCGCCAGGGCGACCATCGGCGCCGGCACCACCGGTCGCTCGATCCGCGCCGACTCGACCATCAGGCCCGCGCAGGCGAGCATGGCGACGACGCTGCCGGTGGCCCCGTGATGGCAGCGCTGGCCGAGGATCCACAGGCGGCGCCGCAGGGCGTCGTACTCCACCATTCGCTGTGTGTGCCGTTGCGCCAGGGTTGCCATGAGCAGATCCTCATCCGTCCGGCCCCTGTATCGGCTTCTATGCTGCAAAACCTGTGCGTTTCCTCCGTCCGCTCATCATCCTGGCCACCGCTGGGCTGGCCGGGTGCGGCGGCAGCTCGTCGGGCAGCGGCGGCTCGACGACGACTGTCACCAACGCCGCCACGGTTCCGCTCTCCAGCCTGACCACGCACGCCCGCCTGGCCCCGCGGCACCCGGCGAGCCGCCGCCCTCGTCCCGCATCGCCCCCGGCTGCTCCCGGCGCTCCCTCGACCGGCGGCGCCGGCCTGCCGCCCGGCGGCGCCCCTCCGGCGGGCGGCTCGGTCGACGCGCGGGTGCCGGCGATCTTCTCGCTCAGCGCCTCCGGCGCGCTCAGCCCGTCCACCGTGTCCGCCCCCGCGCTCGTCGCCGTCGCGGTCGACGTCCACTCCGCCGGCGGCGCCCGCACGGTGACGATCGAGGTGCCGGGTCCCCGAACCCTCCGGATCCCGGCCGGCGGGGGCGCACAGCTCACGATCCCGGGCCTGCGGGCGGGGACTTACCCGATCCTGGTCGACGGCGTGCGGCGCGGCGCCCTGCTGATCGGCGGCGAGCCGGGGCCCTAGCCGATCCGAGCGCCGAGGGCGACGTCGCCCTCGGGCCGGAGCAGCACCACCCCCCGATCGGGGTCGAGGGCGCCGAGCACGAGCACCTCGGAGCGAACCGGCCCCACCTGGCGGGGCGGGAGGTTGACCGCGGCGACGACGAGCGTGTCGAGCAGCGCCCCCCGGTCGTAGTGGGTGATCTGCGCCGAGGAGCGGCGGATGCCGAGCTCTGGACCGAAATCGATCTCGAGCTTCCATGCGGGTCGGCGAGCCTCCGGGAAGTCCTCGACCGCTATCACCCGCCCGACCCGCAGGTCGACCGCGCAGAAGGCTCTCGAATGAGATCTCGGCCGCCATCGGCGCCCCGAGTCTAGGACCCGTTCGCGGTCAGCTCGTGGTCGTGGTCGTGGTGCTGGAGGTGGTGGCCGTTGGGGTCGAGCCCGGCGCGGAGCCCTGGCTGCCGGACTGCGCGGGCGTGCCGCCGGGGGCACCGGAGGACTCGCCCGCCCCGTCCCCGGGCGCCGGGACGGCGGGCGCGGTGATCGGGGGCGGCAGGCTCGCCGGGAGCGGAGTCGGCGTCTGCTGCGGCGCCGGAGCGAGGATGGTGGGATCGGTCTGGGTCTGCGTCCGGCCCGGCAGCGTGGTGGCGGCGACGGTGGTGGGGGCGGCGGTCGTCGTCGTGGTGGAGCTCTGCGCCGGTGTGGTCGAGGTGGTCGATGTGACGCTCGCCGTGCTCGCGGCCGAAGTCGTGGTGGTGGTGGTGTGGGTGGCGAGCGCGCGGCGCACCGCCGCGCGCCGACGACGGGTTGTGGCCACGGCGGCAGCGCCCCGGGCGCCCGGCGCGAGGCCGGTGAGCGGGGCATGGGGTGACACGGCCGCCCGCGGGACCTGGGCGAGCGCCGAATCCGAGGCGGCGTGGTGGTGGGAGCTGTGCGTGGCGTGGTCCACCTCGACGGCCGCGCCGGTGAGCAGCGCGGCGGCGGCCAGGCCGGCGGCCGCCTTGGCGGCGATCGCGCCGATGCCGGCCGAGACGAAGCCGCCCGCTCCGGTGCCGGTCGAGGATGCCTCCGGCGGCGGCGCCCCCACCGGCGGCGGCCCCGGCATGCGAGCCGGCCGCCGAGCTGGCGGTCTTGGCCAGGACGAACTTCTTCAGCAGCACGAGCGGGCCGAGCGGCAGCAGCGCGGCGAGCGCCCGGTTGGTGTCCTTGAGCTGCTGCTGGAAGGCGTCGCAACGCGGGCAGGCCTTGAGGTGGCGGCGGACGAGGGGGCTCGGACGCTTGCGCAGGCCCTCGGCGATCTCCCCCAGCTCGATCCGCACCACGTCGCAGGAGAGCAGCCGCGCCTCGGCCGCCTCGGCGAGCGACACCCGCGCCCGGACGAGCAGCGACTTGACGCTGGGCACGGTCGTCTCCATCGCCTCGGCGATCTGGTCGTAGGAGAGGGCGTCCATCTCCCGCAGCACGAGCGCCGTCTTCTGCGTCTCCGGCAGCTCGTGGATGTCGCCCACGAGCAACCGGAACTCCTCCCGCTCGTGCACCTTGTCGGCCGTGCTCTGGCCGTGTTCGGAGAGGTGGATGTCCATCGAGTCGACCCCGATCGCCTGGGCCCGACGGAGGTGGTTGAGGCTCCGGTTGCGAGCGATCCGGTACAGCCAGGGCTTGACGTTGATCGGCCGCTCGTCGGCCAGCATCGCGTTGTAGGACGCAGCCAGGACGTCCTGCAGGACGTCCTCGGCATCCTCCCGCGAGCCGAGCATGTGCCGGCAGAAGGCGAGTAGCCGCGCCTCGTAGCGCGAGACGAGCGTCTCGAACGCCGACGTGTTGCCGCGCCGGATGAGCGCCACCAGCCGCTCGTCGGACTGGAGGCGCAGCAGGGGGGACCGGGCGTGCAGGCCGACCCCTCCGGAGTATTTGAGTGCGGAGACTTCCACCGAAAGCCAGGTTCCTCGGTCGGGGGAACACCGTAGCGGCCCGATAGTTTCGAATCTCGACGGTGCAGCGAGGGGTGGACGGATGTTCCCGCACGCGCGCGCGTGGGGATCAGGCACGTGCGCGGAGTGCCCGGGGAGGGACTCGAACCCTCACGCCACGAAGGCAGTCGTTCTTAAGACGACCGCGTCTGACCAGTTCCGCCACCCGGGCCCCAGGGAACCGTAGCGAGGTGGTCTACCTATGCTCTACCTATGCAGCGCTTGCCGCCGCGGGCTCACGCACAATGGACTTTCCGCTTTCCGGCAGGTCGATGCAGCGATTCATCCAGCGCCCTCTCCAGATTGACGCCTCCGAGCCGGCCTTGGTAGCTTCGCGGTTCGTACGTGCCGCGGCCCGGCCGGTGCCGCAGGCGGGAGGAGACAGGAGAGGCTTCGGTGCGTAGCTCGAGTGTCGGCAGGGTGGCCGCTGCGGGCGCGGTCCTGGTTGCGGTGATCGCGGTGGCGATCATCGTGCTCGGCGGCGGCAGCGACTACACGATCAAGGCCGTGTTCCAGAACGCCAGCCAGATCGTCAACGGCGACCTCGTCCAGGTGTCGGGCTCCGCGATCGGCACCGTGTCGAACATCGAGCTGACGCCGAACGGCCAGGCCGAGCTGACGCTCGACATCAGCGACAAGCACTTCGACCCACTGCGCCGGGGTACCACGGCGACGATTCGCGAGGTCTCGCTGTCCGGCATCGCCAACCGCTACGTCGACCTCATGCTCGGGCCGGCGGGCGCGCCGGGGATCCCCAACGGGCGGCCTGCTGCCGACGACACAGACGACCAGCGAGGTCGACCTCGACCAGATCTTCAACACGCTCGACCCGAACACCCGCCGCGGCCTGCAGGAGGTCATCCAGGGCTCGGCCGCCCAGTACGCCGGCAAGGGGGCCGAGGCGGCCGAAGGCGTTCGTCTACCTCAACCCGGCGATCGCCACCGCGAGCGTCCTGTTCTCCGAGATCAACCGGGATCCGAGCCGCCTCACGAACTTCCTGGTCAAGTCGGGCAACCTCGTCACCGACCTCTCCCAGCGCGCGGGCGACCTGAGCGGCCTGGTGCGGAACCTGGGGCAGACGACGAGCGCCCTCTCCGCCCAGCGCGCCGCGCTCGGCACCTCGATCCAGCGCCTGCCCGGCTTCATGGCGCTGGCCGACACGACGTTCGTCAACCTCCGCTCGGCGCTCGACGACCTCCAGCCGCTGGTCGACGCCACCCGCCCGGTGGCCCCCAAGCTACAGGCCCTGCTCGTCCAGTTGCGGCCGCTGGCCAACGACGCGGTGCCGACGGTGCGCGATCTGGCGAACATCGTCAGCCGGCCCGGGTCCGACAACGACCTGACCGATCTGACCCGCCTCGGCGTGCCGCTGGCCGACGCGACAGTCCGGAACATCGACGCCAACGGGGCGGTCCGCCCGGGCGCGTTCCCGGTCTCCACCTCGGCGCTGAACGAGTCGACCCCCGAGCTGGCGTTCGCCCGGCCGTACGCCGTCGACCTCACCGGCTGGTTCGAGGGCTTCTCCCATCCCGGCGCGATCGACGCCAACGGCGCGGTCAGCCGGATCGTCAGCGTCCCCAACGCCCTGAGCGTGACGGACGCGGGCGCGCTGAACAGCCTGCCGCTCCCGCAGCAGGTCAGCCAGATCACCAAGGCGCTGCTGAATGGCGCAACCACGAGCCAGCTCACCATCCACCAGGGGGATCGCTGTCCGGGCTCGATGGAACGTGGCGCTTTGTACTACCCGGAGAACGGCTATCAGTGCAACCCGAGCCAGGTGCCGACCGGGCCATGAAGCGCGCGCTCCTCGTCGCCCTGATCGTGCTCGCCGCCGGGGCGTTCCTGGCGTTGTCCACCGGCGCGTCGAACCAGTCTCCGCTCGGCACGTACAAGATCGAGTTCGACAACGCGTTCGGGCTGGTCCCCGGGGCCAACTTCGAGGTGGCCGGCGTCAAGGCCGGGACGATCAAGTCGATCGACCTCGACACCAAGACGCTGCACGCCGTCGTCACCGTCAGCGTCACGCAGGCCGGCTTCGGGCAGTTCCGCAGCGACGCGTTCTGCCAGTCCCGGCCCCAGTCGCTGATCGGCGAGTACTTCGTCGAGTGCCAGCCGGGGCAGAACGGCAAGGTCCTGAAAAGCGGGTCGACGATCTCGGTCCAGAACACCCAGTCGACGATTCCCGCCGACCTGCTCCAGAACGTGATGCGCCTGCCCTACCGCCAGCGCTTCACGATCATCATCAACGAGCTCGGCGCGGCGGTGGCCGCCCGCTCGGAGGATCTCGGCTCCGCGTTGCGCCGGGCGGTGCCGGCGCTGACGGAGACCGACAACCTGCTGAACGCGCTGGCCAACGACTCGCACACGATCCAGGCGCTGACGGTCAACTCGGATGCGGTGGTCACCGCGCTGGCGAACAACACGCAGGCGATCGACCATTTCATCGATGAGGCGGGACGGACGGCTCAGATCAGCGCCGGCCAGCAGGCGGGCCTGCGGGGCACGTTCGCCCAGCTGCCCGGCTTCCTCGAGCAGCTTCGCCCGGCGATGGCCCAGCTCGGCGCGGCGACCGACGCCAACACGCCGGCGCTCGTCAACCTCCACGCCGCGGCCGGTGAGCTCGACCGCTTCCTGGTCGATCTGCCCGGCTTCTCGCATGCGTCGCTGCCGGCCATCCGCTCGCTCGGCCAGGCGTCGGTCACCGGGCGGACGGCCGCCATCGCAGCCGAGCCGACGGTCGCCGATCTGAACGCGTTCGCCAAGCCGGCCCCGGAGCTGGCCCAGAACCTAACGGATCGTCCTCCACGACATCGACGACCGCGGCCGAGCGGTCGAGGCCGACTCCCGCAGCCCGGGGGGCAAGGGCTACACCGGGCTCGAGGCGCTGCTCCAGTACGTGTTCAACCAGGCGATGGCGATCAACACGTACGGGCCGTTCGGCCACCTCCTCGCCGTCGACCTGTTCGCCGACCCGATGTGCTCGCCCTACGCCTCACCGCAGACGATCGCGCTCTCGCTGCAGACCTACGGCGCGGCGTATCGGAGCTGCTACGCCTGGCTCGGCCCCCACCAGCCCGGCGTCAACGAGACCGATCCGTCGAACCCGCACGCCTGCGTGCCCGACCCGGGCGGGGCGCCACCCGGTCAGCACCGGCCCGTCAACGACCGCCTGCAAGCTCACCGCCGCAGACGTCGAGGCCCAGGCTCGGGCGGCCAACGCGGTGCAGATGGCACGGTCGGCGACCGGACCCGAACCCGAACGCGAGCTCGGTGGCGAGCGCGGCGTCCGGCGCGGCGGGTGGTGCCGGTGGTGGCGAGTCCGGAGGCGGAGGGTCAGGCGACCGGTCCGGCTCGCTCGGCAACCTCCTCGGCAACCTGATCGGTGGACTGGGCACCAGCCAGCCCGGCGCCGCCGACCACCGCTGCCGGCGCGGCCTCCGGCGCGAGCTCGTCCGGCGGGCAGCCGTCGTCCGGAACAGGCTCGTCCGGCCCAGGCTCGGGCGGCTCGGCCAAGCAGCTCCTCAACTACCTGCTCGCACCATGAGACGCCGCGGAACCCAATCCGCGTTCTCCAATCCGGTGCTGGTCGGCGCCATCACGCTGCTCGTGGCGCTCGTCGCGCTGTTCCTCTCCTACGACGCCAACCCGGGGTTGCCGTTCGTGCCGACGCGGGAGCTGAAGGTCGTGATCGGCGATGGGTCGGATCTGGTGGTGGGCAACGATGTGCGGGAGGGTGGGTTCCGGGTGGGGTTGGTGTCGGGCCTGCGTCCGGTGCGGCTGGCGTCCGGTGCGGTGGGGGCGCTGTTGACGTTGAAGCTGGATCAGGCGCATGGGCGGGTGCCGGTGGATTCGTCGGTGTCGATCGTGCCGCGGAACCTGTTGGGGTTGAAGTTGGTGCAGTTGAACGTCGGACGTTCACGGCGGGTGTTCTGCGATGGGGGGACGGTGCCGCTCGCGCAGACGTCGGTGCCGGTGCAGTTCGATGACGTGTTCAAGACGTTCGATCCGAAGACGCGGGTGGCGATTCAGCGGAGTCTGGTGGGGGCGGGGGATGTGTTGGCGGGGCGGGGTTCGGCGTTGAACGACACGATCGCGGGGTTGCCGGCGTTGCTGGGGCATTTGGAGCCGGTGGCGCGGTATCTGGCGAATCCGTCGTCGGGGTTGACCCGGTTCTTCAATGACGTGAACGTGTTCGTGTCGGCGGTCGCGCCGGTGGCGCAGACCAATGTGCGGTTGTTCGCCGAGGCGGCGACGACGTTTGCGGCGATCAGCCGGGACCCGAATGCGCTGGGGCAGACGATCGCGCTCTCGCCCGGGACGCTGGCGACGGGAACGGCGTCGCTCAAGGCGCAGATGCCGTTGCTGGTGGATCTGACGACGTTTGGCCGGGATCTGACGCCGGCGGCGGCGGCGCTCCGGGCGTCGTTGCCGACGATCAATCCGGCGATCGAGGCGGGGACGCGGGTGTTGGGGCGGACGCCGACGCTTGAATCGGGGTCTGCAGGGGGTGATGGTGGCGCTGAAGAACCTGGCGTTGGCGCCGGGAACGAACATCGCAATCAACGCGTTGGGGGACACGACCGACACGTTGAATCCGATGATCCGCTACCTGGGGCCGTATCAGACGGTGTGCGACTACTGGGACTACTGGTGGACCTATCTGTCCGAGCACATCTCCCAGCCGACCAGCTACGGCTTCTCCCAACGCGCGCTGCTCAACCTGGCCGACCCGGGCACCAACTCGCTCCAGCAGCTCGGGGCGACCGCCCCGGTCAACGGCGGCGCGGGCACGAGCGGCGCGCTGTCGGCGTTCGGCGGCGTGCAGTACCTCCACGGCCCGGCCTACGGCGCGGCGATCGACAACCAGGGCAACGCCGACTGCGAAGTCGGCCAGCGCGGCTACCCGCTTCGGCTCAACCACTTCGACCCCGAGCACCGCAATCTCGACGTCGACCAGCACACCCCGGGTGACCAGGGGCCGACCTGGGCAGGCCGGTCGCGGGTGCCCGCCGGCGAGACGTTCAGCCGCAACCCGCAGACCGGTCCCATGACCCTTCCCAACCCATCGAACCCATGAGACGCCGCCGCCGTCGTCGCCAAGGGATGACGAAGTTCAAGGCCGGGGTCCTGGGTGCGGTCCTCATCGTGCTGCTCACGTACCTGGCCTACACGAAGTTCGCCAACCCGTTCGCGTCGAAGTACACGGTGCACGCGCTGTTCTCGAGCGCCAACGAACTGCAACCGGACTCGCTGGTGCGGATCGCCGGCATCAACGTCGGGCGGGTCGAGTCGGTCAAGCCGGTGTCCGGCTGCGGCGGGGCCGGCGGCTGCCAGATGGCGAACGTGACGATGCAGATCGATTCCAATGGGCTGCCGATCCACCAGGACGCCACGTTCGACATCCGGCCCCGGATCTTCCTGGAGGGCAACTTCTTCGTCGACCTGCACCCGGGCACGCCCTAGGCCCCGGTCGCTCCGGCCGGCTACACGTTCCCGATCAGCGCCGGCACCGAGCCCGTCCAGCTCGACCAGGTGCTGACCGCGCTGCCGCAGGACACCCGCGAGCAACCTCCAGACGCTGCTCCAGCAGTACGGCTACGCGATCAACACCAGCGGCGCCTCGTTCAACCAGCTCGATCGACTACTGGCTGCCGGCCTACGAGTACTCCTCGATCGTCGCCCACGCCGCGCTGGGGATCCAGCCGCACGACCTGTCGAACTTGATCGACCAGGGCGGCACGGTCGCCGCGGCGATCGACATGCACCCGCCGAACCTCCAGAACCTGGTCACCGACTTCAACACCACCGCCGGCGCGTTCGCCCGCGAGAACGTCTCCCTCCAGCAGGCGGTGGCCGACCTGCCGACGACGCTGGCCACCGCGATCCCGGCGTTCAACGCCCTGAACAACGCGTTCCCGCCCCTGCGCCAGCTCGCCCGCACGCTGACTCCGGGCGATCGTCTCCACCGGCCCGGCGGTCGACGCCAGCCTGCCGTTCATCACCCAGCTGCGCCAGCTCGTGCAGCCCTCGGAGCTGCGCGGGCTGACCGCGGACCTGGCGGTGACGGTCCCGGCGCTGGCCAAGCTCACCCGCACGACGATCCCGCTGATGACCCAGGGGGTCCGGCCCGCCTCGAGCTGCGTGACGACGATCATCCATCCGTGGTCGGAGCTCTCGATCAACGACCCGAACTTCAACTCCTCCAACGGCTTCCCCGTGCGTCACGGCGTACGTCGAGGGCGTCGACTACCTGCCCGGGCTGGCCGGGGAGAGCCGGGTGTTCGACGCCAACGGCCCGGTCATCCGGGTCGGGCTCACCGCGGGAACGCTCACCTACTCGCTCTCGCCGAACGCGTTCGGCCAGTCGCTGACGCCGCTCGGCGGCGTTCAGCCGGTGGCGCCGCCCGGCAAGCTGCGCCCACCGCTGCAGACGGACACGCCGTGCGAGACCCAGGCGCCGATCACCACGCTGGATGACGCGCCCACCCTCACCCTCGCGCCGGTGGCGGGCGGCAACGGCGGCGTGCTCGGCAACCTGCTGACGAGCCTGGGCATCACGAAGCTCACCGGCCTGGTGTCATCGGTGACGTCGAGCACGACCACCACGACCGCGGCGGCGACGAAGTGAAGCGCGCGATCCGCACCCACGCCACCGACTTCGCCGCGATCCTCGGGCTGCTGCTGCTGTCGGTCCTGGTCGCCGGCTACATCCTCAACAAGGAGCGGCTGCGCTTCCCGTTCATCGAGTCCACCCCGGTGAAGATGTACGCCGACATGTCGACCGGCCAGGCGTTCACGCCGGGTCAGGGGCAGTCGGTGCGGATCTCCGGGGTGCAGATCGGCGAGGTCGGCGCGGTGACGCTGCAGAACGGGATCGCGCGGATCGAGATGGACATCGATCCGAAGTACAAGCACATCATCCACACCGACGCCACCGTCCTGGCCCGGCCGCGGACCGGCCTGCAGGACATGTTCCTGGAGGTCGATCCGGGGACGAAGAGCGCGCCGGTGGCCAAGCCCGGCTTCGCCATCCCGGTGTCCAATTCGCTGCCCGAGGTCAACGTCGACGAGATCCTCTCCTCGCTCGACGGCGACACCCGCTCCTACCTCGACCTGCTCGTCAACGGCGCCGGGCAGGGCCTGAAGGGCAGCGGCGGCAGCGAGCTGGCCCAGGTGTTGGAGCGGTTCCTGCCCACCCACCGCGACCTCGCCCGGCTGAACTCCGCGGTCGCCGTGCGCGGCACGAACCTGAGCCGGCTGGTCAACTCGCTCCAGCGCCTGAACACCGCGCTGGCCGCCAAATCAGGGCCAGATCGTCCAGCTCGTCGACGCCAGCGCCACCGTGTTCCGGGCCTTCGCCTCGGAGAACGGCAACATCAGCCGCGCGATCGCCGACCTGCCCGGCACGCTGCCAGCAGACGACGGCCACGCTGGGCAAGGTCACAGCGTTCGCCAACCTGCTCGGGCCGACCGCCACGACGCTGCTGCCGGCCGCCCGCGCGCTGCCGGCGGCCAATCAGGCGCTGACCCTGCTGGCCCGGCCGAGCGCCCCGATCGTCCAGAACCAGATCCGGCCGTTCGTCATCGCCGCCCGCCCGCTCGTGCGCAACCTGCGCCCGGCGGCGATCAACCTGGCCGCCGCGACGCCGAACCTGCAGGGCGTCGTTCACGGTGCTCAACCACCTGTTCAACGACCTCGGCTACAACCCGACGAAGCAGATCCCGGGGCAGCACGGCTACCTGTGGTGGCTGGCCTGGCTCGACCACAACGCGCGGACGCTGTTCTCCGTGCAGGACGTCGACAGCGTGTTCCGTCCGCTGTTCGTGCAGATCAGCTGCGCCCAGCTGCAGAACCTGGTCAGCGGCCTCGGGACGCCCGGCTCGCTCGCCGTGTCGGTCCTCAACCTCGGCACGGTCCAGTCGATCTGCAGCACGCTCGGCCTCGATTCGCCGGTGCGAACTTCGCCGGCGAGCTCGTGCACGGCCTGGCCAAGGACGCCGCCACCACCTCGACCACGACCACCGCCGCCAAGTAGATGGAGACCGGCACCCCACCCCTTCGGCGCGTCATCACGATGGTGCTGTTCGCGCTGTCGTGCGTCGGGCTGCTGATGTTCCTGTGGCTGTCGTTCGGCGGGACGATCCCGCTCAACCCGCAGGGGTACCGGATCAAGGTGTCATTCCCGAACGCCGGCCAGCTGGGGACGCAGGCCGACGTGCGGATCGCCGGGGTGACGATCGGCAAGGTGGTCGAGCAAGTCGCTCGATCCCGACGGCAACCGGACGATCGCCACGCTGCAGATCGACAGCAAGTTCGCGCCGATCCACCGCGACTCGCACGCCATCCTGCGCCAGAAGACGATCATCGGCGAGACGTACGTCGAGCTGACGCCGGGCACGCCGAACAGCCCGACCCTGCCCGACGGGGCATGCTGCCGCGCGGGCAGGTGCCGAACGCGGTCCAGCTCGGTGACGTGTTCAACACGTTCGACGCCCGGACCCGCAAGGCGTTCCAGACCTGGCAGCAGGAGCTCGCCACCGCCCTGCAGGGCAACGACCAGAACCTCAACAGCGTGCTCGGCAACCTGCCGACGTTCGCCGCCAGCGCCAGCGACGTCCTCGCCGTGCTCGACGTGGAGCACGCGGCGGTCGTCCGCCTGCTGCAGAACGGCGGCACCGTGTTCGCCGCGCTCGGCGAGAACCAGGCGGCGCTGCGCAACCTGATCACCACCGGCGAGGCGGTGTTCGCCACCACCGCGGCGAACGACAACGCGCTCGCCCAGACCTTCCAGGTCTTCCCGACCTTCCTCACGAGAGCCGGCTGACCTTCACCCGCCTGCAGAGCTTCGCGCTCGACGCCGACCCGGTGATCCGCGAGCTCAACCCGGCGATCCAGCAGCTCGGGCCGACGCTGCGGTCGGTGCAGGCCCTCTCACCGGACCTGCTCCGCCTGTTCCACGAACCTCGGCCCGCTGATCACCGCGGCCAAGACCGGGCTGCCGGCGGTGCGCGACGTGATCAACGGCGCCACCCCGCTGCTCGGCGCGCTCGGCCCGTTCCTCGAGCAGCTGAACCCGATCCTCCACTGGCTCGAGCTCCACCAGCAGCTGATCTCGGACTTCATCTCCCAGGGCGCCGCCGGCATCTCGGGCACGATCAACACCTCGACCTACGGTGGCGGCGGCGGCCTGACCTGCGGCGGCGTGCCGTGCGGCCACTACCTGCGCCAGTTCTCGCCGCTGGCCGGCGCCGCCGGGAGCACGCGCGACCCGAACACCCGCGGCAACACGTACCCGCCGCCGCTGTGGCTGGCCGACATCCGGACTTCAGCGCCGGCGGCAGCTTCCCCGGCAGCTTCTCGCTGCCGTCGTGGGACTGCACGAACACCGGCGGGACGCACGCCGCCACGTCCAGCGTGCAGGCCTGCTGGGTCGGCCGGCCGCCGGGCTCGGTCGGGGGCAAGATCCCCGAGATCAAGGCGGCGACCTACTCCCGGAAGTAGCGCGAGCGGCGAACGCCGGGCGAGCCGGTCAGACCGTCGCCGCAGACGGGACGGTCAGGCGGCGGCCGCCGCGCCGGCGGCGCGGCGAGCGGAAGCCGGTCCGGCGGACAGCCCGTCGAGCACGACGCCGGCGAGGGCCGCATCGCCCTGCACGGTCAGGCCCCCGCGCTCGCCACCGGGCGCCGAGCGCCGCCACCCAGTCGGCCACGGCCCCCGCGACGGTCGCCTCGGCGTCGGGCGCCGGCTGCTCGTGCCCCTCGACCGTCTCGGCCCCCAGCTTCACGGCGTAGATGGGCCCGTCGGTGACGCGCAGCTCGACCGTGCCGGTGCGTCCGGGGACGGGCGCCACGAGCCCGGCGGCAAGGCGGAAGATGGCGGTGACGTCGATCGCCTCGCCGCGGCGCGGTGCGCTCCACGTCCAGTCGAAGCCCCAGCGGGCGAGCGCGCCGAGCACCGGCATCAGGTCGCGCGAGCGCTCGGTCAGGTCGTAGTCGACGCGGGGCGGCACCTCGCGGTAGCGCTGGCGGGTGAGCAGGCCGTCGGCGACCATCCGGTTCAGCCGGGAGCGGAGCTGCTCGGTCGAGATGCCCGGGAGGCCGCGCTGCAGCTCGACGAAGCGGCGAGGGCCGGCCGCGAGATCCCGGACGATGAGCAGCGTCCACTTGTCACCGACCAGGTCGAGCGCGCGCGCATCCGGCGACCACTGGTCGTACGGATGACGCTTCGGAGGGGGTGTGACCGGAATGCGGGTCCTCTCCAGACAGGTCGGCGGGGCGAAGTCCTCCCTCCAACTTGCAGTCTATCGCCCAGCGCTGCGGAGTTGCCGCAAGTTTTCGTTCGCACCCGTCGTTACAGGGGTGATGGGAGAGCTGATCGTCCTCACCGAGCGCCTCGCCGACCGCTCCCGTCGGGCCGGGTGGCGCCGCTCCGCGTTCTTCTTCGACCTGGCCTACCCGTTCTCCTACCTCGTCGCCGAGCGGGTCGAGCGGGAGCTCGGCGAGGTCGACTGGGTGCCGGCTCCAATGCTCGAGTCGGGGGCGCCGACCGGGGGGCGGTGGGTGGCGGCGGAGCGGCGGGCGCGCGCGCTGCGATTGCCACTGGTGTGGCCGGAGCGACGCGACGCCCCCGCTCCCGGCACCCTCCGGGCCGCGCTCTACGCGGCCGAGGTCGGGGCCGCGGCGCGGTTCGCGCTCGCCGCCGGGCGGCTGCGCTTCTGCGGCGGGTTCGAGCTCGACGATCCGGAGACCCTCGCCGAGGCGGCGGCGGCCGCCGGGCTCGATCTCGACCGCTGCCTGGCCGCCGCGCGCGATGCCACGCGGGACGGCATCCTGCACGCCACCGCGCGCGGGCTGCGCCGCCGCGGCGTGTCCGAGGCGCCGGCCCTGGCCATCGGCGGGCAGCTGTTCCACGGCGCGGACGCGCTCGACCGCGCGGCGCTGGTCTGCCGGACCGGCTGGGCCCCCGCCGGCTGACCGCTCGCCGCTCCGGCCGTGAGCCGCGGGGCTGGCCAGGCCTGAGGGCCGCCTGTTAGCGTCCGGCTCGTGGCCACCGCGGAGGAGACCAGCAGCTGCACGGCGGGCGGCTCGTCGCCGGGGTCCTCGCCGCCCACGGCGTCGGGCGCATCTTCACCCTCTCCGGCGGCCATCTGTTCTCGCTCTACGACGGGTGCCGCGCGGAGGGCATCGAGCTGATCGACACCCGCCACGAGCAGACCGCGGCGTTCGCCGCCGAGGGGTGGGCGAAGGTGACGCGGGAGATCGGGGTCTGCGCGCTGACCGCGGGCCCGGGGGTGACCAACGGCATGAGCGCCATCGCCTCGGCCGCGCAGAACCACTCGCCGCTGCTCGTGCTCGGGGGGCGGGCGCCGCAGCTGCGCTGGGGGCAGGGCTCGCTGCAGGAGCTCGACCACGTGCCGTTCGTCCGTCCGCTGACGAAGTTCGCCGCCACCCCGGACTCGACCGCCGAGATCCCGGGGCTCGTCGACCGCGCGATGCGGATCGCCCTCACGCCGCCGTTCGGCCCGACGTTCGTCGATCTCCCGCTCGACTACGTGTTCATGACCGCCGAGGCGGCGGGGCCGCCGGCGCCGCTGCCCCAGCCATGGTTCGGCGCCGGGGCCGACGCGGCGGCGATCGACCGGGCCGCGGCACTGCTGCGCGATGCCGAGCGACCGGTGATGATGGCCGGCACCGGGCTCTACTGGGGGCGGGGCGAGACGGCGCTGGCCGAGCTCGCCCACCAACTCCGGATCCCGGTCTTCCTGAACGGGCTCGGGCGGGGATGCCTGCCGGCCGACGACCCGCTGGCCTTCTCCCGGGTGCGGGGCCAGGCGCTGCAGGAGGCCGACGTGGCGCTGGTCATCGGGGTGCCGCTCGACTTCCGCCTCGGGTTCGGCGCCGCGTTCGGCGAGCGCACCGAGATCGTGATGGTCGACGTCGCCGAGCCTCCGCGCGACCATCCCCGGCCGGTGGCAGCCGAGCTGTACGGGGCGCTGCCGGCGACGCTCGACGATCTGCGGGTGGCGGCGTCGACCGCCGCAGTCTCCTCCGGGCGCGAGGCGTGGGTGGCGGGGCTGCGGGCGGCGGAGGCCGAGCGGCGCGGTGCCGAGGCGGCCGAGCTCGCCGATGACCGGGCGCCGCTGCACCCGATGCGGATCTACGGCGAGCTGGCGGGCCGGCTGGCGCGCGACGCGATCGTGATCGGCGACGGCGGTGACTTCGTCTCCTACGCCGGCCGCGTAGTCGACTCCTACGCCCCGGGCTGCTGGCTGGACCCGGGGCCGTATCGGCTGCCTGGGCAGCGGGCCGGGCTACGCCCTGGCGGCCAAGCTCGCCCGGCCCGAGCGCCAGGTGGTGCTGCTGCTCGGCGACGGCGCGTTCGGCTTCGCCGGGATGGAGTTCGACACGCTCGCTCGCCACGGGGTGGCGGTGGCGGCGATCATCGGCAACAACGGCATCTGGGCGCTCGAGAAGCACCCGATGGAGGCGATCTACGGCTACTCGGTGATCGCCGAGCTGCGGCCGGAGACGCGCTACGACGAGGTGGCGCGGGCGCTCGGCTGCGACGGCGTGCTCGTGCGCTCGCCGGCGGAGCTCGGGCCGGCGCTCGACGCGGCGCTGGCCAGCGACCGGACCACGGTGGTCAACGTGCTCACCGATCCGGCGGTCGCCTACCCGCGCCGCTCGAACCTGGCCTAGCCGGCGGCCCTTGCGCTCGAGCGGCGGGCTGGCCGGTCCCTCGAGCACCTCGCCGTCGACGTCGAAGCGGGAGCCGTGGCACGGGCAGTCCCAGCTGCGCTCGGCGCCGTTGTAGCGGAGCAGGCAACCGAGATGGGTGCAGCGGAGCGACACCGCGTGCAGCTCGCCCGCCTCGTCGCGGTAGACGCCGGTCTTGCCCAGGCCGTCGCGGACCGTCCGCGCCTCGCCGGGCGGAATCTCTTCGACCGCGCTCGCCTCGGCCGGCCGCAGCCGGTCTCCGGCGATGTCGAAGCCGACCTTGGCGTTCAGCTGAGCGAGCTTCGGCAGCCCGCGGGGGGAGAGGCGCGTGGGCGCGAACGTGTCCGCCCACGGGTTCTGGCGCCCGAGGATGCGATCGCGGAGGATCAGGGCGGCGGCCGTGCCGCCGGTCAGGCCCCACTTCATGAACCCCGAGGCGACGAGCAGGCGACTGGTCCCTGGCAGGTAGGGGCCGATCGACCGGGAGGTGGTCGTAGGGGACCGGGATCCTGGGCCGACCAGCGATGGGTGACGGCGGCCACGTCCCAGTGCTCACGGGCGAACGCCTCGAGCTGCTCGTACCGCTCGGGGGTGGCATCGGTCGCTCCCGCCGGATGGCCCTCTCCGCCGATGATCAGGGTGTCGCCGTGCGCCCGGATCGAGCGCGAGTTGCTGCCGGCGGAGATCGACATGCTCTTCGGCAGTGCGGCGGCGTTGCGCAGGCGGACGCCGATGCAGTAGGAGCGCATGGGCTCGAGACGGGCGAAGTACATCCCCCGGTCGAGCAGCGGATAGTGGGTGGCGTCGATCACCCGCTCGGCGGTCAGCGTGCCGGCCGCGGTGTGGACGGTGAACGGGTGGCGTCGGCCGACCCGGAGCACGCGGGCGTGCTCGGCCACCGTCCCGCCAGCGCGCTCGATGGCGGTGGCCAGACCGCGGACGTAGCGGACCGGGTGGAAGGCGATCTGATCGGCCAGGCGAACGGCGGCGGGGGTGGGGAACGGGACGTCGAACTCGGCGATCTCCTCCACCGGCAGCCCGGCGCTCGCGAGCGGTCTCGGCCTCCTGGGCCACGGAGTCGAGCTCACTGTGCTCCAGCGCGTAGGTGATGGCCGGCGAGCGGGTGAGCTCACAGTCGATGCCCTCCTGCTCGGTGAGCAGCGCGATCTGCCCCACCGCGGCGAGGCTGGCCTGGGCGTAGACGGTCGCCGCCTCCTGCCCGTGGCGCGAGCGGATCGTCGAGAGCACCGTCGCCTGGAGCGCGCTCACCTTGGCCGTGGTGTTGCCGGTGACGCCGCTGCCGACCGTGCGTGCCTCCAGCAGCACGACGCTCAGGCCCTCCCGGGCGAGCAGCAGCGCCGTGGTGGCCCCGGTGATCCCGCCGCCGAGCACGGCGACGTCGAACCGGCGGTCCTCGAGCGCGGCCGTCCGGGGTGTCCAGTCGCCGGCGCGGTCGAGCCACAGCGAGCCGCCGGCCGAGGTGGTGGGCTGCGCTACCGCCACAGGAACGTCTCGACGCCGGCGAGTTCGAACAGCCGCCGGACCGTCGGCGCGACCGCGGGGTCGATCTCGAACCCCCAGCCGTTGCCGGTCGCGTGTCGTTTGGCGGCGACGATCACCGCGAGGCCGCTGGAGTCGACGAAGTCGATCCTCGACAGGTCGAGGCGGGCCCGGACCCGGCTGGTGCGCAGGTGCTCGAGTGCGTCGCGCAGCTCACCGGCGGTGGCGATGTCGAGCTCGCCGCGCAGGGTGAGCCGGACGGCGCCGTCCGGATCGTCATGGCGCTCGATGGCGAACGGCGGCGACACCGGCGGGATCGTCTCACATCGAGACCGGGCGCAGATACAGAAGCCGCCCACATGACTGCGGGCGGCTTCCGATCCAGGTTGGCCCAATCGGGACGGGCAGGGGTACGTGCCTGAACAGGCCGGTTCTGAGTGGTTCGGACGGCGGGAGGCGCCGATGTCTGCGGCTTCGCCCGAACCTATGAGGGGCCCGAATCGCCGAACGATCCTCGCCCCAATCCGATCATCCGCCCCGGGTTTGGGGGACGCAATACGACATTCGTCCAGGCGGCGCAGGAATTGGCCGCAGGTTGCAGGGGGAACTTCGGGCACGCTTTTTCGGTGTGTCGTGCAGCGACTTCCGGTGCGTCGCCGGTCCGTCAGCGCGGCCGGACGAACTTGCGGTCCTCGACCATCTGCCCGATCTCGAACTCCGCCGTGCCGGTGGTGACGACCGGGTCCTGGGCGGCGTGCTCGCGCAGCGCCGCCTCGTCCTCGGTGTCCACCACCCCCAGCCCGTAGGAGTCCTCCTCCGTGAGCACCGGGCCGAAGGCCACCATCTCGCCCCGCTCGAGCCACGGCTGCCAGTGGGCGGCATGGCGGCCCATGATCTCCCGCTCGGCGTCGGTCAGCGTCTGGGCGAACGCGGGGCGGGGCGCCTTCAGGCGCAGGACGAAGGTCGGCATGGCGCCATTGTCCACGATCCGGTGGAGCCGGTCGCGTCAGTCGCGTGCCGCCAGGTCGAGCGCCGCCCCCCGCAGGATGTCGTGCTCGGAGATCTCGACGGCGGCGAGGCCGAACAGCTCCATCACGCACTCCAGGATGAGCACCCCCGGGATGATCGTCGGCGCCCGGTCGGGATGCAGGCCGGCGACCTGGCGCCGCTCGGGCAGGGTGAGGGCGGAGAGCCGGTCGCGGATCGCGTCCCGGGTGGCGGCGTCGAGCCCGTAGCCGTGGACGCGGGCCGGGTCGTAGGGGTCGAGCTCCTGCGCGATCGCCGCCAACGACGTCGCGGTGCCGGCGACCGCTATTCCCCGCTGCACCGCCCGGCGCTCCGCCTCGGGGACGGCCGCGTCGAGCGTCGCCTGCACGTCGCCGCGGAGCGCCCGCAGCTCCTCGTCGACCGGGGGGTCGGTGCTGATGTGGCGCTCGGACTGGCGCACCACCCCTGCCTGCGTCGAGACGTGGAAGTGCATCTCGTGGCCGGTGCCGATCACGAGCTCGGTCGAGCCGCCGCCGATGTCGACCACCAGCGTCGGGGTGGGATCGCCGGCGTCGCGCTCGCTCGTCGCCCCCCGGAAGGTCAGGCGCGCCTCGTCGTCCCCGGCCAGCACGTGGGGGTGGAGCCGGTAGCGCTCGCGCACCGCGGTGGCGAACTCCTCGCCGTTGGCCGCGTCGCGCACCGCGCTGGTCAGCACCGCCAGCCGGCGCTCGGCGCCGTGGACCGCGATCGCCTCGGTGTACTGCGCCAGCACGCCGTACACCCGCTCCATCGCCTCCTCGGTCAGCCGGCCGCTGGCGTCGACGCCCTGGCCGAGCCGCGTCACCTCCGAGCGGCGCTCGAGCTCGGCGGTGACCGTCCCGCCGTCCTCGCTCAGCCTCGCGACCAGCAGGCGGGTCGAGTTCGTGCCGATGTCGACGACGGCGACGTTCACGCCGGCCGCACGGGATGGGGCATCGGCCGGCCGTCGAGCGCCGCGAGCAGGTTGTCGACCGCCAGATCGGCCATCCGCTCGCGGGCGGCGCGGGTGGCCGAGCCGATGTGCGGGGTGACGAGCACGCCCGGAGTGTGCAGCACCGGATCGTCGGGTGCCGGCGGCTCGGGATCGGTGACGTCGAGCGCGGCGCCGGCGATCCGCCGCGCGCGCACCGCGGCGAGCAGCGCGGGCTGGTCGACGATCGGGCCCCGCGCGGTGTTGACGAGGATTGCGCCGGCGGGCATCGGCGCGCAGCGCGGCGGCGTCGATCAGGTGATGGGTCTCCGGGGTCAGCGGGCAGTGGAGGCTGACGAAGTCGGCCTGCGCCAGGTCCAGCGGATCGTCGCGGCCGACCAGCCGCACCGCCATGCCGAAGCCGTCGGCCCGGCGCGCCACCGCCCGGCCGATCCGGCCCGGTCCCAGGATCACCAGCCGCGCCCCGGCCACGGAGGCCCCGAGGTGGTCTCCGGGCTCCCAGGTCAGCCAGTCCCGCCTCGCGGCCTGCGCGGCGGCCGGCACGATGTGGCGGGCCGCCGCCAGCAGCAGCGCGAAGGTCAGATCAGCCGTGGCGTCGGTCAGCACGTCGGGCGTGTTGCCGACCGGGATCGCCGCGTGCAGCGGTGGCGGCGAGGTCGACGTTGTCGTAGCCGACCGCGTAGTTGGCGATCGCGCGCAGCCGAGGCGCGGCGGACAGGAGCTCGGCGTCGACCCGGTCGGTGAGCAGCGCTGAGCAGGCCCTCGGCGTCCGCCGCGCGCCGGCGGAGCTCCGCGGGCCGCGGCGGCAGCCGCTCGGGCCAGACGTCGACCTCGTGGCCCGCGGCGGCCAGCCGCCGAGGGCAGGACCGGGCAGCCGGCGGGTGACGAGGACCCGAGCCACGTACTTGCCGGTCAGCGAGCGCACCGGGTAGAGGTTCGCCAGGCCGTAGACGAGCGCCACCGCCCAGCCGATCGTCGCCGCGCGGGGCACCCGTCCGGGGGCGAACAGCCGCGCGGCGACGATGTACACGCCGGGCATCACGAGCAGCATGTAGTACAGGTAGGAGATCCGGTCGAACACCGTGTACTGGAGGACGAACGGCAGGAACGTGCCCAGGCACCAGGCCGCGCCGAGCGCCGCCACCCGGTCGCGCTCGTACCAGGCGGCGGCGATCGCCGCCCCGAGCGCCGGCAGGGCCACGAAGATGATGAACGGGTTGATCTGGCCGCGGGCGTCGAACACCGCGCGCTGGCGGTGATCTTGCCGCCCGACAGGGAGTTGACTGCGGTGCGGCTGTAGTTGATCGCCCGCTGGTCGAACAGCCACTCCCACGGCGGCGAGCTGATCCCGGTGGCGTGGCTGACCGCCTTGAGCGCCGCGGCGTAGGAGAGCATGTGGTGGATGTGGGTGAACGGGCTGCCGGCGTACGTCGTGCGGGTGCCGGGGTCGTAGGCCGGGAGCAGGAGATCGAGGATCCACAGCCCGAGGAGCAGCGTCGCGGCGGCGGCGCCGAGCATCAGGATGAGCGCGAGACCGCGGTCGAGCACCGCCCGCCGGACCGCCCCCGGCGCCCCGCGGGCCCACGCCACCCGCAGGCACTCGAGCAGCACGAACGCCGGGATCACGCCGAGCCCGATCAGCTTCATGCACCCGGCGATCCCGAGCACGACCCCGGCGAGCAGCCGGTGTTCTCGGACGTACAGCCCGGCGGCGATCAGCACCGTGGCCAGGACGTAGATGTCGAGCGTGGCGATCCGGGCGTGGATCAGCGCCAGGTTGTCGGTCGCCATCACCGCGGTGGCTGCCGACTGACAGCCACTGCGACCCGCCGGCCCCCCGCACCAGCCAGTACAGGGCGATCAACGCCACCATCCCGAACAGGATGCTCCCGATCCGCCACCCCCAGGGGTTGTCACCGAACAGCTTGATCGTCCCGGCGATGACGAGCTTGGCCAGCTGCGGATGCTCGGCGTTCGGGTCCTTGTGCAGCGGCGCGGCGGCGTACGAGACGCCGGGCGGCGGGTGGATCCCGTCGATCACCCGCGCCGCATTGACGTAGTACGCCTCGTCGAAGATCAGCCCGTGGTCCTGCCCGGTGGTGCACGGGGTGTTGCACGGCGAGCCGATGTACCAGAGCCGCAGACCGAGGCTGATGAGCAGGATGAACGCCAGGCAGATGATCGGGGCCCGGGGATGGGCGATCAGGTGCCCGGTGGTGCGGCGAGTCCACCCGGCGGCGCGGCGGGTGCGGGCACGGGCAGCGGCGAGCACGGGGGCGCAGTATGTCCGCCCCGGTCGAGCGCGGGCGCCCCGGTCGTGTGGTTCAGACGATCGTCTTACGCCTGCTCGACGGCGGCCGGCACCCGGGCGGTGGCCGCGGCGGCCCGCGGACGCACGCGCGGCAGTCCGAAGGCCGCGACGAGGCCGCCGATGCCGGCGAAGACGGCGGCGATCAAGAAGGCGAGGCGGAAGCCGTCGGTCAGCGCGGTGGCCGCCGCCTGGCCGGCGTGGAGCTCGTGGTCGGTGTGCGCGGTGGCGAGCGCCGCCAGGACGGCCAGCCCGAGTGCGCCGCCGAACAGCCGCGCGGTGTTGACCAGGCCCGAGGCGAGACCCGCCTCGTGCGGGCTCGACCCCGGCCACCGCACAGATCGTGGCGGGCACGAAGGCGAAGCCGATCCCGATGGCGACCAGCAGGCTGGCGCCCAGCACGTCGGAGGCGTAGTGACCGTGGGGGCTGAGCGCGGTGAACAGCAGCAGGCCGGCGGTCTGGGCGGCCATCCCGGCGACGAGCAGGGTCTTCGCCCCGATCCGGATGACCAGCCGGGAGGCGAGCGTCGAGCCGACGATGATGCAGATCGTCATCGGCAGGAACGCCAGGCCGGCCCGGATCGGGGAGTAGCCGAGCACCTGCTGGAGGTAGAGCGAGAGGAAGAACCACATGCCGAACGTGGCGCCCGCCGACGAGCAGGACGACGACGTTGGCGGCGCTCAGGGTGCGGCTGGCGTAGATCCGCAGGGGCATCAGCGGAGCTCGGGCGAATCGGCCCTCGATGGCGATGAACGCGCCCAGCATGGCGACCCCGCCGACGATCAGGGCCAGCGTCGGTGCCGAGCCCCAGCCGGTGGCGTCGGTGCGGACGATGCCGAGGACGAGCAGGCTGAGGCCGATCGTCGCCGACAGGGCGCCGGGCAGGTCGAACGCGCGGGCGCGGGTGGGGTCCCGCCCCTCGGCCAGCAGGCGCTGCGCGGCGATGGCGGCGATCAGGCCGATCGGGACGTTGATGAACAGGATCCAGCGCCAGGACAGCGCGCTGGTGAGGATGCCGCCGAGCAGGACCCCGGCCGCTCCGCCGGCGCCGCCCATGGCGCCCCAGATGCCGACCGCCCGGTTGCGAGCGGCGCCCTCGCTGAACGTCGTGGTGAGGATGGACAGCGACGCGGGTGCGACCACCGCGCCCCCCAGGCCCTGGATCGCCCGGGCCGCGATGAGGACGTCCCGGCTCGTCGGCGAGACCGCCGGCCAGGCTGGCCACCGCGAACAGGACGAGACCGGAGACGAAGACCCGCCGCCGGCCGAGCAGGTCGGCGGCGCGGCCGCCGAGGAGCAGGAACCCGGCGAACGTCACCGTGTAGGCGTTCACCACCCACTGGAGGTCCTGCTCGGTGAAGTTCAGGCCGCTGCGGATCTTCGGCAGCGCCACGTTCACCACCGAGACGTCGAGGATCACCATGAACTGGGCCAGGCAGGCGAGCAGCAGCGTGGCGCGCAGGTGGTGCGTCTGGTTGTGCTGCGCGGTCTGGTGCTGCGGCGCGGCGGCGGGCACGCGGCCTCCCGGAAGGTTGTACGACGTCCATCGAACCTTAGCAGCGCCCCCTGGAGCGGGCGAGAAATTCCGCCGGGTCCGAACGAACCTCCTACACTCCATGAGCGAGATGGGCACGATGACGGTTGGTCAGGATGCCTGCGCCACGGACGGGACGGCGCATCCGACGGTGGAGGGGCTCGAGCTGGCGGACGTGCTGCACGCCTTGAGCGACCCGGTGCGCCTGCGCATCGTGTCCACCCTCGCGACCCGCGGTGAGCTGCCCTGCGGCGCCATCGACCTGCCGGTCGTCAAGTCGACCTGCACCCACCACTTCCGCGTGCTGCGCGAGGCCGGGCTGATCCGCCAGCGCACGGAGGGGACGACGAAGCTGAACTCGCTGCGCCGCGCGGAGCTCGACGGGCGGTTCCCCGGGCTGCTCAAAGCGGTGCTCGCCGGCTCGCCGGTCGCTGAGTCCTCCGCCTAGCGCGTGAGGATCGCGGCACTGCCCGGCGGGAGTCGCAGCAGGTAGATGTTCGAACGGACCTGCCGCGGCAGCCCCGGTGCGGGGGCGTCCGGTGAGCCGGCCGGTGGCGGTGGCGGCGCCGAACGTCTGGCCGCCGAGCGTGACGCCGGCGCCGGCGGCCAGCCCGCCGGCCGCGGTCAGCCGCTCGAGCGTCAGGTGGGCGCGCGTCGGGTTGGCCGGCAGCTGGATGGCGACCGTGTGGGTCGCGTTCGGCGAGGTGTTGATCAGCACGACGTGGAGGGTGCGGCTGGGCGCGGGGGAGCGCGTGGCCCAGATCCGCAGGTCGGGAGAGCCGGGAGTGCCGGTCTGGAGCAGCTCGGAGCCGGCCGGCGCCGCCCGGGTGAACGCGAGCAGGCCGTAGTACAGGGGCGCCACCTCGCCGCTCCAGGCGCCGGTGACCGGGTTCCGGCGGAAGCCGAACGTCCGGTAGTAGCCCTGGGCGAAGGTGTGGATGTTGACGCCGTCCGCCCCCTCGCGGGCGAGGGCGAACAGCGTGTCGAGTGCCCACAGCGCGGAGGCGAAGCGGTCGCTGAAACGCCGGCCGCGCCGCCGCACGAGACGCTGTTCAGCTCATCGAGGCGGAACAGCGGCGTGGTGGGCATGGGCGGCGGCGATGACTGGCGCCAGGGCCGCCGTCGCCTGGGTCGACGCGCGCGGCGCGAGGTACGTTGGCGATGGAGGGGGCGGCCGGGCCGGTCTGCGTGCGCAGGCAGTTGTGCAGCGGGTAGAGGTGGAAGGTGGCGTAGCGCACCCGGGGATCGGCGGCGAGGAACGGCGCGGTGTGGCGCATCCAGCGCACCTCGCCGACCGCGGGACCGGCCAGCGCGTAGCGACGTGGGAACCAGGCGGGCGTAGCGGGTGAACTCGCGCAGGTAATCGGCGTAGCTCGTACGAGCGCGGGCGGCCGGGGAACGGGCGGCCGTGGGCGACGTACCAGGTGTTCGTCCCGTACACCTCGGGCTCGTTGCCGATCTCGAACGCCGCGATGTTCTTCGCGCCGATCGCCGACATCCGGGCCACCTCGCCGGCCAGCAGCTTCGGGTTGTTCGCCTCCAGGTCGAGCCCGAGGAGGTACTGCGCGCCGGACTGCGCGCGCCAGCGTCCGGGCCAGCGGCACCCAGTAGGGCGGGATGGCGTACGCCACCCCGCGGCCGGGCTTGACCCCCGGGGTGGCGAACCAGCTGCGGTCGGAGCTGTTGCCGCCGATCCGGAGCATCGGCCGCCCGCCGGGGGCCAGCTGGCGCAGCAGCGCGGCAAAGACCGGATCGGGGTGGGCGGGGTCGCGTGCCGGCGTAGTCGACGAGCGTCGGCAGCTCGATCGACAGCCCCACGAACCCGGGTGGCACCGGCCGGCTGACCGGCGTGGACGTGACCGTCAGCAGGTCGGCGTCGCGGGGGATGCCGGGGGGCACCGGTCGCGCCGTGCGGAATCCGAGCAGCACGACGACCGCCACCGCCACGGCGGCGGTGGGGAGGACGAGCAGCGCGGCGCGCGGCCCGCGGCGTCTGACCGGTGTCGGCATGGCGTCGGGGGTGCGGGGCGGGTGCAGCCGGTCCTTCCGGGCGGAGGTTCCCGGCGGCACGGCCACCACGCCCAGATCGTAGGCCGATCCGTACTGTGGGGCGCATGACCGAGCCCGGGACCATCGTCGACGTCGGTGCCTCGCCGGCAACGGACGCCGCCATCAGCGTGCGCGACCTGCGCAAGTCGTTCGGCGCCGTCCGGGCCCTCGACGGGGTCTCGCTCGACGTGGCAGCCGGTACGGTGCTCGGCCTGCTCGGTCCCAACGGGGCCGGCAAGACGACCTTCGTCCGCGTGCTCGCCACCCTGCTCAAGCCGGATGGCGGACAGGCGCGGGTGGCCGGGCTCGACGTCGTCGCCGACGAGGCGCGCCTGCGCCAGCGGATCGGTCTCGCCGGCCAGTACGCCGCGGTCGACGAGAACCTGACCGGCATCGAGAACCTCGTCATGGTCGGCCGCCTGTACGGCATGCCGCGGGCGGTGGCCCGCACCCGCGCCACCGAGCTCCTGGAGCGCTTCGACCTCGTCGACTCGGCGCCGGCGACCGACCAAGACCTACTCCGGCGGCATGCGCCGCCGGCTGGACCTGGCCGCCGCCCTCGTCGCCTCGCCGCCGGTCCTGTTCCTCGACGAGCCGACCACCGGGCTCGATCCGCGCAGCCGTCTGGGTCTATGGGAGGTGATCGAAGGCCTGGTCGCCGAGGGAACGACGGTCCTGCTGACGACCCAGTACCTCGAGGAGGCGGATCGCCTGGCGGACCGCATCGCCGTCATCGACCACGGACAGCTGATCGCGGAGGGAACTTCCGATCAGCTCAAGGACCGGGTGGGCGGCGAGCGACTCGAGGTCACCCTGGAGGCGGGCGACGACGCCTCGGCCGCCGTCCGCGCCCTCGACTCGATGGCCGACGGCGAGGTCGCCACCGAGGAGAACGTGGTCCGCCTCACCGTCCGTGAGCGTCGCGGCTCGATCGTCGAAGCGGTCCGCCGGCTGAGCGAGGCCGGGGTGGGGGTGGAGGACCTGGCGGTCCGCCGACCGACCCTCGACGACGTCTTCCTGACGCTGACCGGCCACGCCGCGGAGGACGCGGCCGAGGACCCGGACGGAGGTGACGCGTGAGGCGCACGGTCACCGACGTCCTCATCATCGCCGAGCGCAACCTCGTCCGGCTGCCGCGCGCGCCTGACCTGCTGCTGGCGTTCACCGTGCAGCCGATCATGTTCGTGCTCCTCTTCCGCTACGTGTTCGGCGGCGCGATCAAGACCCCGTTCGGCTCCTACGTCGAGTTCCTGATCCCCGGGATCATCGTGCAGAACATCGCCTTCGGCGGCTTCGTCACCGCCCTGGGGCTGAACGAGGACGTCCACAAGGGGCTCGTCGACCGGTTCCGCTCCCTGCCAATGTCGCGGGCCGCCGTGCTCGCCGGGCGGACGTTCTCCGACATCGCGACCAATCTGCTGTCGGTCATCGTGCTGCTCGTGACCGGCGTGATCATCGGGTTCTCGTTTCACGCCGACGTCCTGCGCGTGATCGCCGGAATCGGCTTGCTGCTCTGCTTCGGGTACGCGTTCTCCTGGGTGTTCGCGTTCGTCGGGCTGCTGGTCTCCTCGCCTGAGGCGGCCAACTCGGCGGGCTTCATCGCCGTGTTCCCGCTGACCTTCGTCTCCAGCGCGTTCGTGCCCGTCGCGTCGATGCCGACCGTCCTGCGGGACTTCGCCGACGTCAACCCGTTCACCATCACCGTCAACGCGATGCGCTCGCTATGGCTGGGCACGCCGGCCGGGAACAACGTCTGGGAGGCGTTCCTGTGGATCGCCGCGATCATCGCCGTCTTCGCGCCACTCGCGGTGGCGCGCTACCGGCGCGCGGCCGGCCGCTGAGCTACCGCTGCGTGCGGGGGTCCCCCTCGCCGCGCTCGGTCGATACGGCACCCGCGTCGCCACCAGCGGGCACGATCGGCGTCTCGCCAGACGTTCCGCGTGCGGCGACGCCTCGCGTGGCGTCGGCCTCCTCATCGCCGGTATCGGGCACGGCCGAGGTGCCGGCGAAGCGATCGCGCTCGTCGTCGGCGACGAGCTCGTGGTCGGCGAGACCCTGCTCGTGCTCGTCGGCCCGCGTGCGGTGAAGGTTCGCCTCCGCGCGCTGGCGCTCGGCCTCCGCCGCGGCGACGCGCGCCCGCTGCTCGGCCTGGGTGGCCTGCCGGTCCCGCGTATCGGCCTCTGCGGTGTGCGTTTCGACCGCACGCTCACGGCGTTGGCCGAGCTCGCGCTCGCGCCGCTTGCGTCGGGCCATGGGGGCCAGCAGAAACGCCGCCGCGAGGACGACCACGACGACTACGACGATTGCGATGATCACTCCAGTGGACATGCATCCCTCCTCTTGGTTTGCCGGAGGAGGCTGCCCCCACTGCGGATGGCGAAACCCCGAAACGCCGGATGTCCGTGCCGGGCTCAGCGGGGAAGCGCATCGATCCCCGCGTGGTCGGTGTCGCTGTCCGGACGGGTGAGCTCGTCGAGATCGACGACGAGCACGACCTTCGACGCGTCCCAGAACAGGCGGATGCACGTGTGCTCGTATTCGACCCGGTCCGCGGGCGGGATCCCCTCGCGGTCCAGGAGCTCCCGGACCTTCTGCTCGGCGGCGATCTTCTCCCTCAGGCTGGCCACGCCGCCACGATCCGGCAATCCGCGTCACAGAACAAGACGCGGACGTGCCGAATCAGTGACGGATGTGTGCCAATCCTGTGCGCCAGGCGCCGAGCTGCGCCGGCGGGTCAGGTCACCTTGAGCGTGGCGGAGCCGAAGTTCCCGCCGCCGCACCGGCCGCCGACGTGGTATTTCGCCGGCTTGACCCTGCGGTCGATCTTCACCCGCAGCGAGAACGCTCCTGAGCGGCTGGCGCGCACGAAGAACGCGGGGACGCCGGCGAACGACTTGCGCGTCGCGCCCTTGAACGCCCGCGAGTAGAGGGTGACGGAGCCCGGCAGCTTGCAGCCGCCGGAGACGGTGCCGTGGATCTTCGTCACGTGGCCCGGCGCGACGCTCGATGGCGAGGCCGACAGGGTGTTGCAGCCGGAGAGGGGATCGCAGTAGTTCTGGCTGCCGAGGGCGGAGGACGCTGCCAGGCCGCCGCCGCCCAGGGCGGTCGTGGCGATGGCGAGGGTGATGATTCGTCGTGTCATGACGATCACGCTACCCGAGCGGGTGCAGACGCATTCCGCTCGTTTTGCCGTGTCGGGCGGGGGTAGCCACCGGATCCGACCCCGACTCATGGAGGAGGTTCCCGATGCTGAGCGACGAGGAAGCCACGCGCGTGGTGGGCGCCACGCTGGTCAGCGCCGACGGTCAGGAGGTGGGGGACGTCGAATCGGTGCTGACCCACGCGGCGGACAACCGCGCGGCATGGGCGCTGGTGGAGGCCGGCGGCCGCCGGGTGCTCGTCCCGCTCGACGAGGCCGAGGCGGGTGACGGGCAGCTGACCGTCCGTTACGACGCCGAGCTGATCGAGTCGGCGCCGGAGGCGAGCGAAGACACCCTGGACAGCGCCCAGACCGACCGGCTGTTCGAGCACTACGGCATCGACGACTCGGTCCTGCGCGACGACTCCGGCTTCGCCACCGACACGGCCAAGCCGGATCAGGGCTCGTCGCGTGATCCGCGGGGCGGGGCCGGCGCGGATGACGCCGCGCAGGGGCATCCGTAGCGTTCAGCCGCCCGTGGTCGTTCGACGCCGAGGTCTTAGACGTCCTCGCGCGCAGGCGGTGCGCCCCGGCCGACTTGAGGTTGATCGGCCCGCGTGCTTGACTCCCGCCCTCGGGAGGCAGGAGCTGCCGGCCGGGGGGAGTCTGCTCCGCATCCGTCCACTGAATTCTTCGTGGCCCTCCGGGCCATGGGAGAGGAGCTGTTCATGTCGTTGTCTCGCGCCCGCCGCGTCGCCGCCTGCACCCTCGTCTGCGCCGGAGTTCTCGGCACGAGCGGCGCCGCCGCCCGCCCCCGCGCCGTCAGGGTGGGCGTCATCAGCCCCACCTCGGTGACCAGGGCGTTCTCGTTCTACGCGTCCCCGAACTCCAGGACCCAGACGCTGTTCAACATCGACGGCCTGCTCCTCAACGCGCGATGCAGCGCGGGAGGCTCGCCGATCGTGTTCGCATTCTCCTCAGGCGCCGGCGGCGACCTCCTCGGACGTGTGTTCGACGGCCTCGGCCGTGTGCACGTGATCCACAACACGTCGTTCGACAAGCGGTCCAGGGGCGTCCAGCTCAACCCCTCGAGCAACGACTTCGACGCCACCGGGACGGTCCTGTACGAGGACATCAGCAGCCGTGTCGTCCAGGCCACCTTCGCCGCGGACAACTCGACGACGCTGAACGGGCGCAACGTCTGCACCGTCTACGGCACCTTCATCGCCAGCTGACGCGACTGGGGCCCACCGGGCGCGAGGTCCGGTGGGCCGCGGTCACCCGCCGCGGCTGACGACACCGAGCCACACCGTCTCGAGCGTGGCCAGGGCGAGCTCCGGGTCTCCCCGCTCCCGCCCGAACGTTTCGAGCAGGTAGGCCTGGTTCATCAGGTTGAGCGCGCGCGCCAGGGCTCGGGTGTCGCGCACCTGCAGCCGGCCCTCGGCCGTTAGACGATCGAGCCCTGCCGTGGTCAGATCGATGAAGCGCTCGAGTGAGCGGCGGTAGGCCGCCTCGATCTGCTCGTCGCCGGTGGCCGCCTCGGCGATGGCCCGGATCAGGGGGCCGTGCCGGACGAAGAAGTCGACGATGCCGCGCAGCGCCGCCTGCGCGGGCCCCGGCAGGTCGGCTCCCGCGTCGGCGCTCCAGCGCTCGGCGATCACCACCAGCTCGCCGCCCACCTCGCCCAGCAGGCGGAGCACGACATCGGTGACGTCGTCGAAGTGCCGGTAGAACGCCGTGCGGGTCAGGTTCGTCTGGGCCATCAACCCATCCACCGACAGCTCGCGGAACGGGCGCTCGCGCAGCTGCCGGTCGGCCGCGGCGAGGATCCGACGGCGCGTGTCCTCCCGTTGCTCGCGCAGTCGCACGCGCTGGGCGGATGCTGGCACCGGAGAAGCGTATCGTAGTGACAGCATGTTTGACACCGCGTCACTACTTCGGCTATAAGACCTCCATGAACTCTCGCCGCCCCCTCCGCACGCTCGCCGCTGCGCTGCTCACGACCGTCTTCGTCTGCGCTGCGCCGGCCGGCGCCCGCACCACCTCGCCGCTGGCGATCTCGCCGGCACCCGGCACGCCCGACGCGTCGGCCACGACCCAGATCAGCCTGCTCGGCGTCCGGCCGTCGCAGATCCTGTCGGTCACCGTCAGCGGATCGCGGAGCGGGCGCCACACGGGCGTGCTCCGCGCCTACAGCGGCCAGCGTGGGGCGAGCTGGCTGCCGAGCGCGTCGTTCACCGCCGGGGAATCCGTCTCGGCGGTGATCCGGATCGCCGGCCGTGCCGCGATCCGCCGTTCGTTCACGATCGCCCGCCTCGCTGTGCCGCCGCCGTTCCTCAGCCCTCCGCTGACGCCGCAGCTCGACAAGCTCGACCACTTCGCCTCGGCGCCCGGACTGCTCGCGCCGCAGATCACGGTGCTGAAGGCCGGCCGCGCGGACACCGGGGACATCTTCCTCACGCCGCTGCCCTCGGTCGAGGTCCATCCCGGCAGCAACAACGAGCTCTCGATCAACCCCGTCGGCCCGGGCGGCCCGATGATCATCAACGGCCGCGGCCAGCTCGTCTGGTTCGACCAGATCACGCCGCCCGGAGTGGCTGCCAACTTCCGACCCCAGACCTACCTCGGCCACGAGGTGCTGACGTGGTGGCAAGGGAAGGTCACGATCGCGGCGTTTGGAGTCGGCGAGGGCGTGATCGCCGACACCCGGTACGGCGTGCGCACGATCGTCAAGGCCGGCAACGGCTACTCGGCGGACATCCACGAGTTCGTGTTGACCCCGTCCGGCGATGCGCTGATGACGGCCTATCAGCTCGTCGAGGCGCATCTACCCGGCACCGCGCCCGGAGCGCTCTCCCCGCTGCTCGATTCGATCGTGCAGGAGGTCGACGTGCGCACCGGCCTGGTGACCTGGGAGTGGCACTCCCTCGGCCACATCCCGCTCGCCGACTCCTACGTCACGCGCGCGACGAGCGTCTACTTCGACGCCTTCCACCTCAATTCGATCCAGGCGCTGCCGGACGGGCACGTGCTCGTTTCCGCTCGCGACACCTCGGCGATCTACGACATCGACCAGGCGACCGGGCGGATCGTGTGGACGCTCGGTGGCAAGGCGAGCAGCTTCCGCCTGGGGCGGGGGGCGCGCTTCAACTTCCAGCACGACGCGCGGATGCTGCCGGGGAATCGGGTGAGCCTGTTCGACGATGAGGGCGGTCCGCCCTTCTATGCGACCGCCTCGCGGGGGCTCGTGCTCGGGCTGAACCAGCGCCGCCACACCGCGCGGGTCGTCGCCCAGTACGAGCGACCGGGGTCGCCGACGCTGTCCAACAGCCAGGGGAGCCTGCAGACGCTGCCCGGCGGTGACGTGCTCGCCGCCTTCGGCTCGGAGCCGTACTTCTCTGAGTTCACCGCCGGCGGGCGACTCGTGTTCGACGCGCGACTGCCGATCGACGACGGCACCTACCGGGCGTTCCGCTATCCGTGGCAGGCAACGCCGACGACGAAGCCCGCGCTGGCCGCGGTACGCGTCTCGACCGATCAGGTGCGGGTGTCCGCGAGTTGGAACGGCGCGACGAGGGTCGCCCGCTGGAAGGTGCTCGCCGGGAGTGGACCGGGCGGCCTGAGCACGGTGGCCTCCGGGCCGAGCACCGGGTTCGAGACGACGATCACCGTCGACACGACGAGTGACACGTTTGCCGTCAGCGCAGTGGGGGCGAACGGACGGACGCTCGCGACCTCCGCCCCGATCAGCGCGTCGTAGTCGTCATGGCAGCCTGCATCGAACCGACTGAACAGCAGCTGCGGGCTCTCGTTGACGCGGTCGACGACGGTCCCGTCGTCATGCTGAACCTCCTGCGGTTCAAGGAGCGCGCCGACGGCATCGATGGCGCGGAGGGCATCAGCGGCGCCGAGGCGTACGGACGCTACGGCGCTGCGGTCACCCGTTTCCTGGCGCAGGTGGGGGGTGAGGTCCTGCTGGCGCTGAGCGTCGACGCGGTCGTGGTCGGGCCCGAGGCGCGCGAGTGGGACATGGCGCTCGCCGTCCGCTACCCGAGCCGGGCCGCGTTCGTGGCCATGATCAGCGACCCCGAGTACCTCCAGATCCACGGCCACCGCGCGGCGGGCCTGGCCGATTCGCGGCTGATCGCGTGCCGCGGGCTGCCGATCTGAGCCGCCGTCGGTTCCTCGTTTTCGCTGGCGACGGGCGGCTGCTGGCGCTACACTCATTGGTCCGCCGCGGGGTGGAGCAGTCTGGTAGCTCGTCGGGCTCATAACCCGAAGGTCGCGGGTTCGAATCCCGCCCCCGCTACTCGAGAATTCGCTGTACCTGGAGCCTCCGAGCCATCGGAGGCTTCACTGCTTTCGGGCCTCGCAGCGTTTGACGGCGCTTGATCTGAACGCCCATTCAGTCCTCAAACCGGAACCGCTCCACGGTTTGGGTCAGCTCGAACAGCCGCTGGACGGCCGGGAGCCCGCGGCGGAGCCACAGCCCTTGCCCGCGTTCCTGCAGCCGCTCCTGAGTCCGTAGGAGCAGCTGCAACCCGGAGCTGTCGAGAAACTCCAGGTGGCTCAGGTCGATCACGACGCGTCCGCTGCCGGTGGTCACAGCGTCGTCGAGGTGGCGCTCCAGCAGCGGGACGGACGCGATGTCGAGCTCCCCGGAGAGGGCGAGAACGGTGGTCCCCGCGTCGTGCTGGGGCGCCACGTGCAGCCCGCCGGCTGAGGTTTCCCGCCGAGCGATGCAGGCAGTGCCGGCGGGCCGGACCGCAGGCGTCGATGGCTCCGCGGGGCAGCTCGGCGCGGGGTCCTCCGCCCAATCCTCGATCACGGTCATCGCCACCGACAGCCTTCGCTTCGCGATGCAGCGGGGACAGCGATCCAACGCCAGAAAGGGAGCGCGAATTCGCACCGACAATCCGCACCTGGGGCACCTCATGTACGACATACGGCACCTCGCTCCGCTCCAAAATGGTCTCGGCTGAAGTACCACCGGGCCTGCGCCGGAGGACCCGGCCCGGTACGCCTGCGGACGTCCGCATCCCGACGGTCGCTGTCCGTCAGCGGGAGCAGCGAGTGCATGCTCGGCAAGCTGCGTGCGGAGGTTCGAGGCCCAGTAGGCTGAACCCTTGGCGCCGAACGCGCTGCTGCACGCGACGAGGACCGACATGAGACCTGCTTCGAACCATCGGCGGCTCCCGCCCAGTGTCGTGGACGCCTCGTGGGGGCCCCCGTGGGCTCGGTGACCGACCTCATCAGCATCGTCGACGCAGACGCGGACCTGGCCGAGCTGCTCGACGAGCCTGAGCGCGAGCGCGCCAGGCGCGAGGCGCTGACCCGGATACGCAGGCTCTCGCCGGGCGATTGGAACGCTGCGAACGCCGTCGATCCCGACCAGCATCACCGTGGGTTTCTGATCATCGACGGGCTGCTCTCGCGTGAGGTCCACGTGCTCGGGCGCCAGTGCGTCGAGCTGCTCGGACCGGGGGATGTGCTGCGCCCGTGGCAGTGGGATCCGGATGGCTCGCACGTCCATGCGGAGGTGGGGTGGTACGTCCTCGAACCGACCGCCCTGGCGGTGCTCGACCACGGCCTGGTGATGCGCACCAACCCGTGGCCGCAGATCGGCGTGGAGCTGTTCGCCCGCGGCACTCGGCGTGCGCATTCGCTCGCCGTCGCCCTGGCGATCGCTCACCACCAGCGGGTGGATGACCGCCTGCTGCTGACGCTCTGGCATGTCGCGGAACGGTGGGGGCGGGTCCGGCCCGAGGGCATCGCCGTGCCGCTGCCGCTCTCCCACCAGCGGCTGGCGGACCTGGTCGGAGCCCACCGGCCGTCCGTGACCACCGCGATGGGTGACCTCGCGCGCGCTGGCGCCGTCAGCCGGCGAGAGAACGGCCAGTGGATGCTGCATGGCGCGCCGCCGGAGCAGCTGCGCCACCATCGCCTGGTCGCCGCGATGACGTGAGGGTCCCCCGGCCGGCGCGGCGGTCCGCTTGTACCGCGCGGACCGCCTGCCGGTGTTCCGGGGCCTCGTTCAGCGGACGGTTCTGCTCCGGCCGGTGAAGAAGACCACCAGGGCCAGGATCGCGATCAGGAACAGCAGCGGGTGAATGACCACTCCGCCGGCGATGGCGATGATCAGCAGGATGACTGCGAGTGCCAGAAGCATGCTCACCTCCAGGTTGAATTGCCGGCATTGAAGACCCCCCGGCATGCCACATGGCGTTGCGCAGTACCGGCGCGGACGTCCGGACGCGGACCTGGCTGTTCCCCTCGGGTGCCCGGTCGTGAACCCACGCGCCAGTGAAAAGCCAGGCCTGACACCGCGGGCCGGCCCAAGGCACCGCTCAGCTGAGACGGCGATCTCCGTCGGGCTGGGCCGGAGCTCCGGAGTCAAGCACGATCACGATCGCCGAACCCGGTGGCGGCTCCGAGGAGGCCAGCAGCTGCCACGAGGTGGCCGGGGCGACGCACAGCTCACCCCGGCGCATCCCCTCTGCCCACGCGGGATCGTCATGGCGCCGCTCGTGCACCCGGGGTCCCCCGATCCGCGCCGCCAGCTCGGCGGCCACCGCCGCGGCGTGCGACTCACCCAACTCGTTCTCCGGCTCCCCGGAGCGGACGAGGTGCACCTCCCCGATGGTCTCCACGTCTCCGAGGAGGATCGCCACCGGCACCGGCGTGGCTGCCGCCACCGCCTCCGCTGAGGTGCCGAGCGCGGACGCCGCCTGGGCCGAGCGCTGGCCGACGATGACCATCGAGGCCTGCTCGGCGATGGCCGCGTGCAGAACGCCCTCGGCGAGCGCGCGGTGCACCATCAGCCGGGGCTCGGCGTCGACGCCCGCGGCGAAGCCCGCGGCGTTCAGCTCGGCCAGCAACGCCGCCCGCGTTCGCGCATCGGTCGGCGAGCAGGCGAGGATCCCTCGCACGACCCCGCTGTCGGGCGCTGCGATCCGCGCACCGAGCCGGAAGCCGAGCTGAGCCTGCTCGGGGCCCTCGATCGCCACGAGGATGCGCTCGCCGAGCTTCTGGTCCGAGCCGGTCGGAGCGGGCACCGACTCTTTGGCCCGTTCGACGATCAGGGTGCCAAGCGTGATCGTGACCAGGATCAGCACGAGCACGGCGTTGACGACCGCCTGGTCGAACAGGCCGATGTTGAAACCCACGACGGTCGCGGCCAGCGTGGCCGCAGCCTGCGGCGCGGTGAGCCCGAGCATCAGCGCGGCCTGGGGCCGTGAATAGCCCATTGTCAGGTGGGCGATCGCGGAGGCAATGGCCTTCCCGCCGACGCTGGCGGCGATGAACAGACCAGCGAGCTTCAGCGTCTCGGCCTGCACCATCACCGTCGGGTCGAGGAGCATGCCGACCGAGATGAGGAAGATCGGCACGAACACTGCCGAACCGAAGAAGTCGATCCGGTCCATCAGCGGGCCCTCGTTGGGCACGAGCCGGTTGAGAGCCAGCCCGGCGAAGAAGGCACCAACGATCGGCTCGATCCCGAAGCTGTCAGCCAGCGCGCCGGCGGCCAGGAAGGATGCGATCGCCAGCAGGTAGCGCACCACCCGATCGGTGCCCAGGTAGCGAAAGCCGAGCCGCGCGAGGCGGGGGAGGACCCCGAGCGAGAAGGTCAGCAGGACGGCCAGTCCGACGACGATCTGCAGCGCGATCGACGCCGCGGACCCACCTGAGGTCTGCGACCCTGAGACGCCGGCCAGAACGATCAGGGCCGCCGTGTCCGTGAGCACGGTTGCGCCAACCGCGGTGGCGACACCGATGTCGGTCGAGAGCCCGGCCTGGCGGACCGTTGGATACAGGAGCAGCGTGTGGGAGGCGAGCAGGGCGCCGAGCAGCAGCGAGGCGGGCGCCCCCCAGCCCATCGCCAGCCCGAGCGAGGCGCCGAGGGCCATCGGCAGAGCGAATGTGATCACGCCGAAGGTGATGACGGCCCGCCGATGCACGCGGACGAGGGCCAGATCGAGCTCGACGCCGGCGACGAACATGAGGTAGAGGAGCCCCAGTTGCCCGAGCTCTGGGACCGTCATGTCCCCGGCGCCGATCAGGTTGAGCCCGTGCGCGCCGACGACGTAGCCCCCCAGGATCAGGCCGATGATCCCTGGGCCGCGGGCCCAGCGCACCAGCGGTGGCCCGAGGATGACGACGAGGAACAGCACGAGGAACTCCCACGCCGGGCCGCTCGGCGCCTTGACCGAGAGTGCGGCCGTCACCAGCGGGGGGCCCGGCCCGGTCACCCGAGCGTCGTGTGCAGCAGGGGCACGGATGTGTCGGCGCTGCCCGCCCCAGGTCCCACCCAGCGCGCCAGCAACCGCTTGACGGTGCCGTCGGCGAGGAAGCCACGGATCGCCGAGCTGACCGCCTCCTCGTTGGCCGAGCCCTTCGGTAGCGCCGCCGCGATGTCCTCGCTCGTCGGCAACTGAGCGGCAACCGTCAGCGTCCCCCCGGAGCGCTGCGCGGTGACGAGGGCGAGCGGGAGATCGAGCAGGACGGCGTCCACCGCTCCCCGGCGCAGCGCGTCCATCGTCTCCGCCTCCTGGTCGAAGATCTGTACCGGCGTGTGGGGGGCCACCGCGGTATCGATGTCGCCGATGAACGTGGTCGCGCGGGTCGCTCCCCACCTGAGGCCCTTGGCGGTTTCGAGATCGGCAACCGAGGTGCCGCGGCGCACGACTACCGCCGGTGTATCGCTCAGGTACGGGGTCGAGAAGTCGAGGTGGGCCTCACGCTCGGAGGTCGGTGTGATCAGGTCAAGGGCGATGTCGGCACCCCCGAGATCCCCCGCGACGATCTGGTGGAAGTGCTTGACCACCACCCGGACCGTGCGGAGGTTGAACCGCTCGGCAAGCGCGCGGGCGAGCTCGAATTCAAAGCCGCCGGTCGGATGCTGCGGCGTTCCCTCCCAGAAGCCGGCGGTGGGAAACTCCGACATCGCCACGGTGAGCACCCCCGCTGTCCGGGGGATGAAGGTTCCCGCAGCGGGCGACGTCGTCCGAACACCGCAGGCGGCAATGGTCAGCATCCCCACTGCGGCGGCGAGCCCCCCGAGGACCCTGGATCGGCACGGCGCCCAACGATCTCGCAGCATCCGGCCAATCATCCCTCGTCGCGTCCGTCGGCGGCTCGGTCGGGGGGCCACAGTCAGCGCACGTGTCGCCCGCGCGCTCGCCGCGGGGCAACTTACTTGCGGCGACGGTGTTCCTCGAAGGGAACGACGCCGTTTCGGGTCCTTGAAAGCTGGCCGAGAGGAATCAGGTGGCTCACATGTCTCGTCGAACCCGGTTGGGATTGGTCGCTGCGGTGGGGGTCGTGGGCCTGGCGGGTGTTTCGGGACGAGCCGCCACGTCGCTTGTCGTTCGACCGGCGAGCGGCTCGGCGGCTGCCGTGGCCGCGCCCGTGCCGGCGAAGTACCAGTCGCTCTATGACCAGGTGAGCGCGGACCTGAACGAGTTCTCCAGCTCGGTCGCTGCCACGCCGAAGAGACGTGGGACGCGAGCCGGCCACACCCCCACCGCCGGCGTTGAGCTGCTGGCGGCCAACGGCAACCGACTGACCGCGCTGCTCCAGCCGGGCACCATGAACCTCGTTGACGCCTCGCTGGATCGCTTCCGGGCGCTCGGTGTGCGCGGGGTGACCCTGGGGATCAAGTTGCCGATGCTGCTGAGCTCGTTCTCGCCCGATGCCAGACGGTACGCCGACTTCTACGCGACCGTGGCGAACCACATCAGGGCTCGGAAGCTGGCCGTCTCGGTGGAGCTGGGCTCGCTGTTCTGCGGCACCGTGTACGCGACCTGCACCAACCCGTTCGATGGGTCTCTGCAGACCTTCGTCGCTGACCAGGTGGCCCAGGCCCGGATCGTGATCAAGCGCGTGCACCCCAACTACCTGACCCTGTTCGCCGAGCCCGACACCGAGGCCGAGCTCACGGGAATCAAGGCGCTCGATACCCCCGCCGGCGCGGCCCACACCGTGAGCGACATCCTGGCCAAGATCGGGCCCCGCGGCCACACTCAGGTCGGGGCCGGCTCTCCCACCTGGCTACCGCCGTCGTTCGCCAAGGCGATCGCCACCACTCGCATCGACTACCTGGACACCCACATCTACCCGGTCGGGCCGCAGGAGGGAGCCAACGCCACCGCCATCGCGTCGATCGCCGCGCACGCGCACAAGCCAGTGGTGGTTGACGAGGTATGGCTGTACAAGAGCGCCAACCCCGGAGCCGGTGGCGGCGCTGCGACCGCCGATCAGGTGTTCAGGCAGGACACGTTCTCGTTCTGGGAGCCGCTCGACGCCCGCTTTCTATCGACCGCGGCGATCTGGGCTCAGAAGGCCGGAGCGGAGTACGTCTCGGCCTTCTGGTCGTGGCAGCTCTTCACCTACCTGACGTGGACGCCGGCGCTCGACGCCGACTCCTACCCGCAGCTCAGCGCGGCATTTGGACAGACCGTCACCCGAGCCGTCGACACTCGCGCGACGACTCCGCTCGGGAGGCTGTGGGCTGAGGATCTTCGCCGGCCGCTCCCGCGCTGATCCTGGCTCGCCGCGCGCAGCCGCCTCATCGGGTGCGGACGGCGCCGCAGCCTGCCGGACCTTCGGCGTGGCCTCAGAGCCCGACGCTGCCCTGCATGATCCCCCCGTCGATCACCACCGTGGTGGCGGTCATGTAGCCGGCCTGGCCCGAGGCCAGGAAGACGACGACCTCGGCGATCTCGTCCGGCTGCGCGATCCGCCCGAGCGGGATCGCGGCGTCGAGCGATTTCATCTTGGCCGGATCGCTCTCGGTTGAGGCGTTGATCGGTGTGCTGACAGCGCCGGGGGCGACGTTGATCATGCGGATGCCGTGCGGTCCGAGCTCGACGCCGGCCGTCCGGGTCATCATCCGCATTCCGCCCTTGGACACGCAGTAGGCCGCGTTCCCGGGCATCGGCCACTCCTCGTGGACCGAGGAGATGTTCAGGATCAAGCCCCCTTCGCCTTGCTTGATGAATTGCTTGGCGGCCGCCTGGGCGCCGAAGAACGCGCTCTTGAGGTTGATGGCCAGAACCTTGTCGAAGTCGGCCTCGGTCGTCTCGAGGAGCGAGGTGCGGGTCTCGATCCCGGCGTTGCTGATCAGCACGTCGAGCCGGCCGTAGGAGTCAACCGCGGTCTGGATCATGCGTTTCAGGTCAGCGGCGCGCGAAACGTCGGCTTGCACCCCGACCGCATGGCCGCCGGCTGCCTCCACCTTGGCGATCAGCGCGGTCGTCTCCTCCGGATGGGCGACGTAGTCGATGGTGACGTTCGCCCCCGCTGCCGCGGCGGCGAGGACGATCGCCTCGCCGATACCACTGTTGCCGCCCGTGACGACGATCGACTTGCCCGCCAGCAACATATGCAGCTCCATGCTCGAGGTTTGCGCACCGCATCAGCGCGGCGGTGGTGCGCGCAGCGTATCCCTCGGTCGAGCGTCGGCATCGCAGCCGGTGATCCCGCCATCGACCGCGACAATGGCGGCACCGGCCGGCTGACGTCGCCCGGCGACCGTCACCCACGAACCCCGGAGGACTCGCGCCATGGAATACGTCAACCTCGGGAGGACCGGCTTGCGCGTCTCCCGCCTGTGCCTGGGCATGATGAGCTACGGCAAGCACGCGAGTCGCGAGTGGGCGCTCGAGGAGGCGGATGCCGAGCCGATCGTCCGTCGGGCGGTCGACGGTGGCATCACCTTCTTCGACACCGCGGACGTCTACAACGGCGGCCAGAGCGAGGTGTTGACCGGCCGGCTGCTGCGCAACCTGTTCGTGATGCGCGAGGAGTACGTCGTGGCGACGAAGGTGTGGGGGATGACGATGCCGGGCGAGAACGGCAGTGGCCTGTCGCGCAAGCACATCCTCGCCTCGATCGACGCATCGCTCCGACGGCTGGAGCTCGATTACGTCGACCTCTACCAGATCCACCGCTGGGATCCGCGGACCCCGATCGAGGAGACGATGGACGCGCTGCACGACGTGGTGCGGGCCGGCAAGGCGAGGTACATCGGGGCGAGCAGCATGTACGCGTGGCAGTTCGCCAAGTCGCAGTCGGTGGCCCGGACGAAGTTCGTCTCGATGCAGAACCACTACAACCTGATCTACCGGGAGGAGGAGCGGGAGATGATCCCGCAGTGCCTGGACCAGGGCGTCGGGGTGATCCCGTGGAGCCCGCTCGCTCGTGGGGTGCTGGCCGGCAACCGGACCCGCGAGGGGGAGAAGACGACCACCCGCGCTCAGACCGACGCGTTCACCGACAGCCTGTACACACCGGAGGCGGATGCCGCCGTCGTCGACCGGCTCGCCGAGGTGGCCGACGCCAAGGGCGAGAGGAGCGCCCGGGTGGCGCTCGCCTGGCTGCTCCACCGGCCAGGCGTCACCGCGCCGATCGTCGGTGCGACCAAGGCCGCGCACCTGGAGGATGCGCTGGCCGCCGAGCAGCTGTCACTGAGCGCGGAGGAGATCGAGCGCCTGGAGGAGCCGTACGTGCCGCACGCCGTCGCCGGCCATGCCTGACCCGGTCGGCGGGCGTGATCAGCCCTGGGCCCGGCGGTCGAGCAGCTGCTCGGTCAGCGGGTCGGGCGCCCCGGCGAAGAACTCGGCGAGCACGCCGGCGAACAGGGGCTCGCCGGGCGCGGCGCGGGCGAACAGCGTCATCGAGGAGCGAAGCTTCATCGCGTCGATCTCGCCGAGGATCTCCGCGGCGCGGCGGCCCGCGTGCGTCCGCACCGTGCGGGTGCACTCGAGGAGCCGCGGCCCGAGCACCGGGTGGGCGAGGTAGGCCTGCGCCTCGCGGAGCGAGCGGATCGCGAATCGCTGGGCGGTTGGGCTGCGCCCGAGCCCGGCGAGCTGCGGGAACACGAACCACATCCAGTGACCGGTCTTCCGCCCGCGGCGAAGCTCCGCGAGCGCGCCGCGGTACGTCTCGCCCTGCTCCTGTGCGTCCAGGAACCGCTCGAGGTCGTCGTCCGGCACGGGGTCAGAGGTGCCGCTGCCGGCCGCGCGCGGAGCGCAACCGGCGGTTGTGCCGGCGCCGGCGCTTGCCGGTGAGCTGCCAGGGGCCCGGCGTGAAGTCAAGCGCGACGTTCACGAGCCAGACGATGATCGCCGCGAGCATGAACGTCCCGAAGCCGTGCAGCTGGAATCCGGAGACGATGTCCCGGGTGAGCGCCAGCATCAGCATCGAGACGAGCAGCCAGGCGAAGCCGAGCGTCAGCAGCGCGGCCGGCAGCGCGACGAGGCGCAGCACCGGCTTCAGCAGCGTGTTGAGGATCCCGAAGACCGCCGCCGCCGCGATGAGCGATCCGCTGTCGCGGACGTGGACGCCGCTCAGCAGCCCGGCGACGATCGCCAGCACCAACGCGTTGGTCAGCCAGGAGATCCCGAGGCGGACGGCGAACGGCGGCTGCACTCAGGCCATCATCGCAGCGAACGAGTGCCGAAGCGATCGCAGGTTTGTCGTTAGCCTGAGCTGAACCGATGTCGTTCTCGGACTACAACCAGAAGATCATCGAGGAGTTCAGGGCCAATGCCGGCAAACCGCCGAGCTGGACCGGGACATCGCCGCTGCTGCTCGTCCATCACCGGGGCGCCAGGTCCGGGACCGAGCGGGTGAACCCCGTCGCCTATCTCGAGGATGGCGGGCGGTACGCGATCTTCGCCTCCAAGGCCGGGGCACCGAGCCACCCCGGCTGGTACCACAACCTCAAGGCGCATCCTGAGACGACCGTCGAGGTCGGCAGCGGCAGGTTCGAGGTCACGGTGGAGGAGGCGACCGGTGAGGAGCGAGAGCGGCTGTTCCGCAGGCAGGTCGAGCTCTCGCCGCAGTTCGGCGAGTACGAAGCGAAGACCGACCGTACGATCCCGGTCCTCCTGCTGACGCCTCGCTGACCTGCGCCGCGGTCAACCTGCGCCGTACGGCGGCTCCGTCGCCGAGGCACCAGCTGCCCGTCCGCCTACTGCAATGAGGCTGGCCCGCATACCGTGGCTATGCAATTCTCTCGGTCATGCGGTGAGGCGGGCGACCGGGTCGGTTGCCTCCGCTACGGCAACGGCGGGGCGTAGCCGAGGTGCTGGCATTCGGCCAGTCCGCGGGTGAGCGTGGGCGCGCTGGCGAGTTTCGGCGGCTCCCTGAACGCCGCCGCCCGGAAGTCGAAGTAGTCGGTCATCGGATGCGCGTTGGCGTCCCGGTAGGTCATCGCCGGCAGGTTCCACTTGCGTTCGATGAAGGCGTCGATCGAGGTGTGGTCCTGGATGATCCGAGAGACGTAGCCCGCCCGCGCCCACGGCGAGATCACGAACAGGGGTACCCGGAACCCGTAGCGGTCAAAGCCGCCGGGGACCAGCGGCACGCCGCCCGCCTCGTCGTCCGAGCTCCTGATCACCGGCGTGGAGTCCGGCGGGATCGCCCGCGGTGGCGGCACGTGGTCGTAGTAGCCGCCGTGCTCGTCGTAGGTGATGAACAGGACGGTCCGGTCCCACTTCGGCGAATGCATCACCGCCCTGACCACCTGGGCGACGAACTCCTCGCCGACCTGGACATCCTGCGGATTCTCCTCGTCACCCTTGCCGTAGTTCGGCTCCAAGAACGTGTACGCGCGCAGGTGCCCGCTCGCAGCGTCGGTGAAGAACTGCTCGATCTGGAACAAGCTCTCCTTCTCTGACTTCGGGGTGAGGATCCCGGGCACGAGCGCGATGCCCGGGCCACCGGTAGAGAAGTAGTAGTCGGCCCAGGAGATCCGATGCTGTTCGAGCCGTTCGAAGATCGAGCCGTTCGCTGGTAGCACGGAGTACATCTTCGGGTCGTCGTTGACGTATCCGGAGGAGGCGCCGGTGAACAGGAACCGACGGTTGGGGTCGGTCTGGCCCAGCAGCGAGCAGAAGTACCGCTCCCCCAGGGGAAAGTGCCTGGCCATCGAGTAGGTGAAGGGCAGGAAGCTCTCGTCCCAATGCCACATCGTCGTCTCTCCGCACGCCCTGACGAACCCGTCGTTCAGGCCGCCGTTGTACTGCTCGTGCGACAGGTCCCAGTCCTGGCCGACCGCTTTGGCGTGCGCGGCACCCTGGCCCTTGCCGTTCTGACAGGGTGACGGCGCCAGGCTGCCATACACCCTCCTGCCGTCGGCGTCGGGGTTCCAGTTGGTGACCCGTCCCCGGTGCACGCTCAGGCCATCCACCCGCGAGCGACTCGGCACCTGGTGGGGCAGCATCCCGAGGACGTTGTCGAAGGAGTGGTTCTCCATCATCAGCACGACGATGTGCTCGACCTTGTCCAGCGCAGGATCGGGCGTGCCGGCGGCCCGGCGCGGAAACGGGAGGCTGTCGGGCCGGCGTAGCCCGGTGGCCGCGCCGGCCAGCGGGCGGGCCCAGGCCGGCAGTCCGTGGGCAGCCACGGCAGCGCCTCCGGCCGCCGCGCCCACCTTCAGAAACGAACGGCGACACAGGTCAGTCATGCGGGTGCTCCCGCTGCAAGCGCTCGAGCAGCGCGGCCGAGCTCTCATCCCGAGCGAGCACTGCATCGCGCATCATCGTGCTCGTCAGGCGCGCCGGCTCGGTGTCGGAGAAGAACCGCTCCAGCACGCGCGCGAACCCGGAGGGGTCATCGAGGAACGGGAAGTGCCCCGCGGAGTCGAACAGCTCCAGACGGCTGCCGGGCATCGACTCGTGGGCGGCCCGGCCGTGACTCACGGGGATGATCCTGTCGCGGCAGCCCCAGATGATCAGCGAGGGCATCTGGGCCGACAGGTACAGGCGGTCGGTGGCGTTGATTCGCTGGCCCCGCGGATCGATCACCGCCCGAAGCGTGTGGATGAACGAGTTCCGCGCCTCGGCATCGCTGAGCGCCTGGTAGCCGCGGGCCATCTCGGTGAGGTCAGGGCGGGTCCGCACGCCGAGCCGGCCGAGCGCCCGCGGTAGCACCGAAGCGATCCCCACCACCTTGGGGTGGGCGATCACCGGCAGCACGAGCTCCGAACCCGGCAGCGTCGCCGCCCGCAGCAGGAAGTGCACGTCGTCGCCGAGGCCGCCGCTGGAAACGAGGACGAGCCGGTCGCACAGCTCCGGGTACTGGTAGGCGAACTGCATGGCGATCCCGCCGCCGAGCGAGTGACCGACGACGCTCGCATGCTCGATGCCCAGGCCCACGAGCAGGTCGCGCACCCCGGAGGCGTGGGCGCCCAGCGAGTAGTCACCGCGGGGCTTCGCCGACTCCCCGTGACCGAGCAGGTCGGGAGCGACGACGGTGTGCCCGGCCGCCAGCAGCCGGGCGACCTGATCCCATTGCGCGGCCCGTCCCGCCACCCCGTGGATGAGGACGACCGGCGGACCCTGACCGGCGATCGTGAACTTCATCCGGTGGCCGTGGAGCGACATCTCCACCCGCTCGAACTCGGTCGTCACCCTCGTTGCTGCTTCCATCGCACTATCGCTCCTCAGCCGGCTGCCGGGTCTCGCCATGATGACGCGTCGGCGCGGCCCATGGTTTCCAGGGGGCGCGCCGCCGAGATGCCCCGGATATCCTGCGCCGGCCAATGCGCGTACCGGAGAAGCTCTTCCCAGTTCGTGCTCTCGTCCTGGCGCTCGCCGCGCTGTTCCTCGGCGCCGCGGGCGCGGTGACGGCGACCGGTGCGGCACGACCGGGTGCGACCGCGGCCGGCGTCTCGCCGGGCCCGGGCTGTGATCCCTCGCGTCCCGCGGTCGCGCACCACCCAGGGGGCATCCGGCTCCGCCACCAGCCGCCGCGCCCGCCGGTGCCGTGCCTGTCCCGCGTGGGGCCGGCGGAGGAGTCAGCCACGGTCGGGGTCAGCCGCTCGGGCGCCGTCTTCTTCGCGCCGGGGGATGACAGCACGGCCACGCCGCCCAACGACACCCTGCACGGGCGCGAGTTCGTGTTGCGGTCGACCAACCGGGGGAGAACGTGGGCGGCCCTGAGCTCCGGTGGTCCGACCACCGGCGGGCTCGTGCCGCCGTGGATGCACGTCGACCCGGTCACCTCGCGGATCTGGTTGTTGACGACGTTGCCCGGGCTGCAAGGGGCGCGGTTGTCCTGGAGCGACGACGATGGCCGCCAGTGGCATACCAACCCGGCCGTCGGCTGCCGCACCAGCGACACCGCAACGTGCCTCGGCGAGGGCTCCGAGAAGGTGCTGGAGGGGCCGGCGCCGCGCGGGGGAAGGCGGCCTCGCGGCTACCCGCACGTCGTCTACTACTGCGGCAACGGCGGCCTCGACGTCGTCCCGACGACGCTCGCCTGCTATCGCTCGCTGGACGGAGGCCGCAGCTTCGCGGCGATCGCCCGGCCTGATCCTCCGGGTCCGCTCAACGCCTGCGGAGTCGCTCACGTCGCGCGGCCGGGTGGGGTGGGGGCCGACGGGGACCTCTACTTCCCGCTCGACCTGTGCGGCCAGCTGGGGATCGCGATCAGCCGAGATGAGGGCGCCAGCTGGCAGCGGCGGCTGATCGTCAGGACGACGATCCGCGACCTCTACACGACGTCCGTCGCCGGCGACTCGGCCGGTGACATCTACATCGGCTGGCTGGCCGGGACCGGAGCCCCCGGGTCCGGAGTATCGAGCTCCGGCCTGCCGTTCCTGACCGTCTCGCGCGACCACGGTCGGACCTGGGCGAAGCCGATGATGGTCGCTGCGCCCGGCGTCCGTCAGGCGCTCCACATCGCGGTGAGCGCAACGGGACGCGGTCACGTCGTGATCTCCTACCTCGGCTCCCGCAGCACCGCCGCGAACGCCGAGTTCAGCGGCTACATCACCGATTCGGATGACGTGCTGACTGGCCAGCCCACCTTCTGGAGCGCCTCGGTCAACCCGCCGAGCCAGCCGCTGTACCCGGGCAGCCACGACGAGGTGTTCGGCGATCGCCTGTTCTTCATCGGGAACGCGATCGGCCCCGACGGCAATCCGTGGGCCGCATTCCACTGCCTGTGCGCTGGACGGCGCATCGGGGTCGTGGGCCGGCTCGTCGAACCGTAGAGCTAGCGGGCGGCCTGTTCGGCGGCGGCGTCGATCTCCTGTCCTCGCTTGATCAGGAACGCGCCCAGGGAGCCCGCCGCGGCCGAGATGACCGTGATGGCGTAGATCTCCATCACCACATCGAGGATGCGGCCGGCCGTGGTAAGCGGGTTCTGGATCGAGGAGGAGACGGTGAGCAGCTGCGTCGAGGTCCAGAACAGCGCGCTGCCGAAGCTGTTCACCTGCGTCTGCTTGGCGTGGTGCTCGAACACCAGCGCCAGCACTGCACAGACCAGATCGACCCCGATCGTCGCGAGCGCGATCCCGGCGAGCCGGTCGCGCAGGCGCCGATGCGTCGCCGTCCGTCCGCGGAGCACGTCGCGCAGCTCGGCCGTCGTGCGCCCCAGGACCTGTAGCGGATACATGCCGTGCTATTCGCGCAGAACCCCGCAGCGCCCTGCGCCATTGGGTCTGACGGGTGCGGTTTTTGCCTATCTACACAATGCTTAGTCGCATAGTTTCGCTATGCAAGCCAGTGATACGCTGCGGCGATGGATCGCGTCCGGGACATCAACCCGTTTCGCTTCTCGGGGCCGTTGGCGCCGGAGGACATGATCGACCGGGACCCCGAGGCGGATGATCTGCTCACGCTGGCCGAGGGCGGGCATTCGTTTCGCCTCGTCGGCCCGCGCCGTTACGGGAAGACGACGCTGCTCCGCCGGGTGCTCGAGAGCGCCGGGGAGCAGGGGATGGCCACCGTGCTGGTCGATCTGCAGGACGTGCTCTCAATCGCCGAGATCGTGGTGCGAATCGAACGTGGCTACCAGCGGCTGAAAGGACCGATCCGGCGCCACGTGGAGAACGTGTTCCGGAGCTGGAACATCGGCCTGTCGCTCGGCGGTGGCGGCTTCACTGCGACGCTGCAGCGCAACCCGAGTGTGGATGCCGAGTCGGTGCTGCTCCGGCTGCTCGAGCTGCCGGCATCGCTGTTCGAGCGCGACGGGACCACGAGCTTCGTCGTGTTCGATGAGATCCAGGATGTGCTGGCGGTGACGGGGGCGGACGGCAAGATCCGCAGCGTCATCCAGCACCAGGCGGATGCCGCCACGTACGCGTTCGCCGGTTCTGCGCCGGGGGTCATGCAGCAGCTGTTCGCCGATCCGAAGCGGCCGCTGCTCGATCAGGCGGTGCCCCGACATCTCGACCCGCTGCCACTCGACGCGGTCGGCGAGTACGTGGCGCAGCGCTTCGCCGCCACCCGCCGCGACGTGGGACCCGCGCTGGCCCCGCTACTCGACTTCACTCGCGGGCATCCGCAGCGGAGCATGATGCTCGCCCACTACCTGTGGGCGCGCACACCGCGCGATCAGGCGGCGGACGAGGGAACCTGGGTGGGCGGCCTCGACCAGGCGGTACGGGATTCCGCTCCCCTGATGCGGGCGATCTGGCGCGCGCTGAGCACCAACGAGCGACGGGTCGCGCGAGCGCTGGCCGCGGCCTCCACTCCGCTGCACAGCGAGGACACGGCGTCAGCAGTCGGCATCAAGCGCTCGAGCATCGGCGCGGCGCTGGAGAGCCTGGTCGCCAACGCGGACGTGATCGAGGACGGCGCAAAGCCCCGCCTGACCGACCCGATGTTCGAGCTCTGGCTGCAGAACCAGGGCCTGACCCCGACCGGTGGCGGGGACGAGGAGGACCTGGTGTAGTCGGTCAGCCGGCGCGTTCGGCCGAGGCAAGCCCCCGCCGGGCGAACCCGCCGAATGCGGGCCACGTTGTGGATCCAGCCGGTCAGGAGGGTCACGGGGACGTAGACCGGGGCGAGGAACAGGAGCACGAACACCGGCCGCACGCTGACCTCGCTGGCGCTCCTGAAATGGCCTCCCAGGTCGATGAGCGCGCAACCCGCGTGTCCGGCGAGAAGCTCAGCACCCGAAGGTCGCTGAGCTCGAACTCCGCCCCGGCTGCGGATGAACCCGTGCGTCGATCCGCTCCAGAGTCCGGGCGAGGTTTCGCAGCGTGCCACGAAAGCGGCGCCTGAGCCACCACCGGGCACCGAATGCCAGCAACAACCGGTCGACGAGCGAGACGCGTTCGACGCACGCGCCCAGCACGACGCGGGTCCCGCTGCCGTCCGGCCGCAGCTGCCAGCCGACGGTGGCACGGCTCTGGCGGCCGGCATGGACGGTGCCCGATATCCGGTGGGCGTGGATCCTCTCGCCCAGGTGGGCGTGGACCGTACGGCGCAGGCCCAGCGGTCCGCGGAGAACGATGTGCGAGTTACGACGTTGCGGATCCAGCTGCTGCAGGCGCAGAAAGCGATCGCCGATCTGCCAGTGGTTCTGTAGATCTGCCAGGAAGTCGTAGACCTCGGAGGGTCGCTGCGGGACGAGGATCTCGGCGCTCGCATCCCGTGAGTGCACGCGCGGGTTGCGGACACGGTGGGGGCGGGAAACGATCCCGCTCACCCCGAGGCCTCGCCGCGCGGTGGATGCACACTGCGAGCGCCGGTCAACGCGGCGGTTCGGCGGTCATCGATGAAGAAGTCGGGCGCGAACGTTCTCTGCCCGGGCGTGACGTCGTAGGGCGAAAGGTCCGTGACCCCCGCCGCGGTGAGCACGTCCTCAGCGATCGCGGCCCGGCCGGTGTAGGTGCCGGGGTTCTGGCGGAGGATGAGCGCGGCGGCGTCGGCGACGATCTCCGGGCTCCGACACTGGGCGATCGCCGCATCACCGCCAAGCAGGTTGCGCACGGCTGCGGTGGCCACTGCGGTGAGCGGCCACAGGCAGTTTGCGGCGATCTCGTGGGCGCGCTCGCTCTCAGCGACACCGAGCGTCACGATCGTCATGCCGTACTTCGACACGGTGTACCCGGCGGGTGCGAACCAGCGCGGATCGAGGTTGAGCGGTGGCGAGAGGGTCAGGACGTGGGCGTGATCGGACCGCCGAAGGTGGGGAAGGCAGGCCTGAGTCACCACGAACGTCCCGCGAACGTTGACGGACTGGATGAGGTCGAAGCGTTCGACGGGAAGCGTCGCCACGTCCGCCAGGTTCAGGGCGCTGGCGTTGTTGATACAGAGATCGAGTCCCCCGAACCGCTCGACGGTCTCGGCGACCGCCTCGGCGACGCGGGCCTCATCCCGGATGTCGCCGACCAGGGGCAGCACGTGGGCGCCGAGCCCGCGCAGCTCCTCGGCGGCCTCGTGGACGGTGCCGGGAAGCTTCGGATTCGGCACGTCGGTCTTGGCGATCAGCGCCAGATTCACCCCCGCGCGAGCGAGCGCGCGCGCCATCGCCAAGCCGATCCCGCGGCTCCCGCCGCTGATGAACGCGGTTCGTCCCATCAGCGGGTCGTGGTCCGTCATCCGGGCGAGGCTCATGGCAACTCCTGTACGACGCATCGACGCATCTCGCTTGACCTCCGGCTAGTGACTAAATTGAATAGGTGCCGATGCTAATAATCAACAGACTGGATGTCTAGGGGTGGCCCTGCGACACGCCGTCCTGGCCGAGCTGGTGGAGGGCGAGGCCTCGGGATACGAACTGTCGAAGCGCTTCGACGTGTCGACGGCGAACTTCTGGTCGGCGACGCCCCGGCAGCTCTACCGCGAGCTCGAGCGGCTGACTGCGGAAGGTCTTCTCGTGGCACGGGTGGTCGAGCAGGCGTGACGCCCGAACAAGCGAGTGTTCGGCCTCACTGCCGCCGGTCGCGATGAGCTCCATGCGTTCACTCAGCGGCCGGCCAGACCGCTGGCGGTGCGCGACGATTTCCTGGTCAAGCTGCACGTCGTCGACCAGGGCGATGTCGACGCCGTGATCGCCGATCTCACTGACCGCCTGGAGCATGCCCGCGGGAAGCTCGCGCTGTACGACCGGATCCGCGACCGCATGCTCAAGGGCCGCACCGAGGCGGAGCATCTTCAGGCCGCGGACCGGATCGGGCCGTACCTCACGCTGATGCGGGGGCGCTCCTACGAGCAGGAGAACCTCCGCTGGGGCGAAGCCGTGCTCGCGGCGCTCGCACGGCGATCGCCGCGAGCACGGACGGGATCGCTGGTGCACGTCGACGTGGAGGGTCACGCCCGGGGGAAGCCGGCTTGAGACAGACGAGCCTTACGTGCTCGCTCGCCTACCTGGTCTGGGTCGCCCTGTTGGCCGGGGCCCTGCCGAGCATCGCCGTCGGTCGATCCGGCACGCTGTGCCGTACGCGCGTCGACCAAGGGGTCTTGCAGGGAACTCCCGACGGTGGTCTCTGCCTGTTCCGGGCGATCCGCTACGCCGCGGCGCCGATCGGACGCCTACGCTTCCTGCCCCCCAGGCCGCCCCCCACTGGCAAGGCGTCCTTCGCACCGATCCGCAGGCAAACGTCGTCTCGCTCCGCCGCGCCAAGCCGCCGCCGAGACCACGGAGCAGCGGCTCGTCGATCGATTTGCGAAGCGGGCGGTGCCCGTATTGCACACCGCCTATGGACACCTTGCCGGCAACGAGCCCAGCGACCTCCCGAACCTCCACCTCTCTCTGATCGATGGTCTCGTCCAGGCGGAGCAGCTGGAGCGCTGGATCTCCCTCGGCATTCCGGTGGCGGACCGCTACCAGCTCCTCTACGAGACCTTCAGACCGGGAGGACCGCCGAAGTTCATCGGTAACGCGTCACAGGCGGGGGAGAACGTGCTGATCGCCTCCGGTGGTGGTGATCGTGGCTTCGTCTTGACCCCGGACGGCTTGGCCATGGGCCTGCTCTCCCAGCTCGCTGGGCAGATGCCCCTCCACAGTCGCCTGGTCGGTGATCCCCCCATCGTCCTGCAGAACGGAAGCTCGGCGCCGACGCTCTCTGTGTTCGCAGCTCGGAGCGTCACCCGGGGGACGGTGGAGCTCGTCGTCGTCAACCAGAGTCTGAGCAACGCGGTCGCCACGCAGGTGCGCATGCCCGGCGTCGCGCACGCGACTGACGCGCAGGTGTCCACCATGGACGGACCGACGGCGACGTCCTACAACGATCTGGAGCAGAAGAACGTCGTGCAGACGACTGTGGGGAAGAAGGAGATCGGGGGCGGAGCGTTCGTCGATCGATTCCCCGCGCACTCCGTGACGCTCATCGTCCTGAAACGGGTCAGAGCCACGACTCGGTGAACGCGAGGCCTCCCGCCGGCGGAGAGCCGAACCGACCTCCAACGGTCCAGGCCGCTGAGCCGAGCGGAAGCGCGGGATCGAGACGAGAGCGACGCTTCCTGGCCGCGGAGACTCGTGCCCGAAGGTGCGGGTCGGAGTACGTCCGCGACGATGAGCCTTACCGCGACACGAGCTCGAGTGACCGCCCGCTCGCGGCCGGCCCGGCGAGCGCGATCAGGCCCGCGATGAGGCCGGTGACGCCGATCATCGCGAAGCCGAAGAAGAACGAGACGCTCGCGACGACCGATGGCAGCAGCAGGCCGCCTAGCGCTCCGCCGCCGTGGCCGATCCCGTCGCAGAGGGCAAAGCCGCTCGTGCGCGCGCGGGTCGGGAAGCTCTCGGCGGTGTAGGTGTAGCCGGCCTGGAGGAACATGCCGAGCGCGCTCGAGGCCAGGAACGCGCCGATGATCACGATCGCCTCGCTCGCCGCGGTGGCGACGAGCAGCATTCCGGCCAGCCAGACGACCGTCGAGGCCAGCAGCAGCCACTTGCGCTCGTACCGGTCGATCACCACGATCATGAGGCCCGCGCCGGCGGGGTAGCCGATCGCGCCGATCGCCAGGTACAGGGTGCTGGCCCTGAGGCCCTGCGCCTTGAACAGGTCGGCGGCGTCACCGAGGAAGCCGTAGTTGCCGATGTACCAGAAGAACCACATCGCCAGGAACACGAGCACGCGCCCGACGTACGGCGGGTGCAGCAGCTCGCGGTAGGGGAATCCGCGCCGCATGTCGACCTCGGTGGGGTCGGGGTCCTCGAGCACCTCCCCGCGCGCCTGCGCGCGCCGCTCCATCTCGCCCACCAGCTCGTCGGCCTCGTCGACTCGCCCGTTCAGCGCCAGCCAGCGCGGCGACTCCGGGAGCTCGAGACGGACCACGAGGGCGATGACCGCGATGATGCCGCCGATGATGAACAGCCACCTCCAGCCGTTGTGAAGTCCCGGGATCAGCGCCAGCGCGACGAACGGCGTCACCGCCTGTCCGATGATCCCGACGAGGAAGGTGGTGACCGAGATGCGTCCGCGCAGACGCGCCGGCGCGAGCTCGCCGATGTACGTGGAGACGAGGTTGAGGTCTGCCCCGACGCCCATCCCGGTGATGAAGCGGAAGATGATGAGGACGGTCAGGCTGCCCGCGGCGGCGTCTCCGAAGGAGCCGATCGCCGTGAGCACGATCGTCACGATGAGCATCCGGAACCGGCCGACGCGGTCGGCGAGCGCGCCGATGATCACGGAGCCCACGGCGTAGCCGATCAGGCCGATCGACAGGGCGAGGAAGGTGCTCTCGTGCCCGCTCAGACCGAACTGGGTCTGGATCTGCGGGATCGCGAACCCGATGTCTGTGATGTCGTAGAACGTGAAGAAGTAGCCGGTGCCGATGATCGCCAGGTAGCGCCATGGGAGCGCCCACGACCTGATCCGGTCCTGACGCGCGAGGATCCCGGCGACCGAGTGCGATGCGGGCGACCCGGGGGCGGGCACCTCACCACGGCTACCCGCGGGCGGGCGCGGACAACCGCGGGGCAGCGGGCAACCGAGTCGGCCTCAGCGCGCCCGTCGCCACGCGAGGAGCAGCCCGTCGCCAACGGTCAGGAGCACGTTGTCCACCCGCTCATCCTCCTGCACCAGTCGGGCGAACTCGCGCGTGCCGGCGGTGAGCTCGTCCGAGGACTCGGGCTCCAGGACCCGGCCGGCGCGAAACAGGTTGTCGGCCACGATGACGCCGCGATCGGCCAGCTTCGGCAGGACCGCCGCGTAGTACGCCGGGTACTCGGACTTCAGCGCGTCGATCCACACCAGGTCGAACGGGCCACCGAGGGTCGGCAGCGTCTCGAGCGCCGGGCCCTCGATCAGCTCGATCCGCTCGCCGACCGGGCTCTGCGCGAAGAACGCGCGAGCCTGGGCGGCCCGTCCGGCGTCGACCTCGAGCGTCGTCACGCGCCCGTCGGGGGGCAGCGCCTCGGCGATGGCCAGGGCACCGAGTCCGGTGAACGTCCCGATCTCCAGGACGGACCGCGCACCGGCGGCGATGATGAATGCCTGCAGCAGCCGAGCCTCGGCCACCCCGGCCATCATGCCCGGCGAATCCGTGTGCGAGCGGGTCCAAGCTGCGACCTGCCCCAGCACGTCGCCCAACGGCGTCGTGTGGGCCTCCGCGTACCGCTCTGCGGCGGGCGTGATCAGCTCGGCCATCCCGCCTATTGTGACCTCTCTCGCCACTGCGACCCGAACTGGAGGCGGCGCGCCATGGACCACGTCAACCTCGGCCGAACCGGCCTGCGGGTCTCCCGCCTGTGCCTGGGCATGATGAGCTACGGAAAGCACCCCAGCCGCGAGTGGACGCTCGACGAGGCCGAGGTTCGGGGAGTACGAGGAGAAGACCGACCGGACGATTCCGGTCCTCGTGCTGATGCCTCGCTGATCATGGGAACCGGGCGCGCCGCCCCGTGACGGTCAGGCCACGTCTCAGGCGACTGCCGAAGCGACAACCGCCGCCGCCGGGACCTCGAGTCTCCCCTCAGGCCCGATGAACTGCCCCAACGTCCCGCGGGCGATCTCTCGCACCGCCTCGGCGTCGTCGGCGGCCAGGCCGTTCATCACCGCGGCGATCGGCGCCGCCATGTCGAGGGTCTCGGCCCAGTATTCGTCCAGCGACGGGTAGCGCTGGGTGAATTCGACCCGGTCGGTGCGGATTGAGTCGAAGCCGGCAGCGACGAGCTTGTGCTCGATCAGCTCAGGATCGAAGAGCGAGAACGGACTCGGAGCCGCGGGATCCGGCGGGGGCATCGCGCCCTGCGACACGAGCGCCAGCACGGGCGCCGCCATCCAGAGGTTCCGATCCGGCCGGTCCCAGGTGGCGAGCGCGAGGCGGCCGCCGTCGCGCAGCGCACGGTGCGTGCGGCGGAGCGCCTCGTCGGGATCGCCCATCAGCATGTAGCCCCAGCGGCAAACCGCAGCGTCGAACGGCTCGGCCGGCTGTTCCAGCCGCTGGGCATCGGCCACCTCGAAGTCCACGTTGTCCAGGCCGAGCTCGGCCGCGCGACGCCTCGCCACGTCCACCATCTGCGGCGCCTGGTCGGTGCAGAGCAGCCGTCCGGAGGGGCCAAGCCGCTGAGCGATCATGAACCCCGTCTCGCCCGGTCCTGCCGCCAGCTCGATCGCCCGCTCGCCCGGCTGCGGGTCGACCGCGTCGAGGAGCCACTGTGCCACCGGGGCCGTCTTCTCGCGCAGCGCGGCCTGGCGGCGCGCCCAGCCCGTTGCGGCTCGTCGCCACACCTCCTGCTGCCGGGCGTCGAGCTCATGTGCGTCGGTTGTCATCCGGTCTTCTCCCCGGTCGGGTCGCCGTCCACGTCGGACACCCTACCCGCGCCGGGAACCGCCCTCCGGCGGCCCTTCCAGCGCCTCCGTCGCCGGCTGCCGGAGGCGCTAGCGTGCAGTTCGTGGACGAGACGGTCCAGGTGGTCCGCGGCGGGCGGACGGATACCTACCTCGTCGCCCGAGAGCACGAGGACGGCACGCTGCTGCTGCGGCCGCAGCCGTCTCCGGCGGCGGTGCGATCCGACGCTCCGGCGCCGGCGGCGCCTGAGGCGGGTACCCCCGCTGCGGAGCGGCCCTCGATCCTCGCGATCGATGGCTTGACGGTCGCCTACGGCGCCAAGACGGCCGTCGCCAACGTCAGCTTCCGGATCGGGCAGGGGGAGATCTTCGGACTGCTCGGGCCCAACGGTGCCGGCAAGACGAGCACCCTCAGCGCCATCGAGGGGTTGGTCAAGCCGCGGGCCGGGACCGTGCTCCTCGACGGCATCGACATTCGCCGCCATCCGGGTGAGGCGAAGTCCCGGATGGGGGTTCAGCTCCAAGCGACGAGCTTCCAGTCCGCGCTGACGATCAAGCAGATCATGAGGCTGTACGCGGGCCTCTACGGGGTGACGCTGTCGGATGAACAGGTCTCAGACAGGCTTTCGGAGGTCGGGCTGAGCCACGAGGCCGACAAGCCGTTCCAGCAGCTCTCGGGCGGGCAGCAGCAACGCCTGGCCCTGCAGATCGCGGTCATCCACGAGCCCGTGCTGCTGCTGCTGGACGAGCCGACCGCCGGCCTCGATCCGCAGTCGCGGCGTCAGCTCTGGGGCCGGATCGAGCTCCTCCGCCAGCAGGGCGGAAGCATTCTGCTGACCACGCACTCGATGGAGGAGGCCCAGTCCGTGTGCGATCGCGTGTCGATCATCGACCACGGCGAGTTCCTGACGACCGCGGCACCGCGCGAGCTGATCGACAAGCACAGGGATGATCCGGGCGTGCGGGCTGTGGCTCACGGGGACGTGACGCTCGAGGACGTGTTCATCGGGCTGACCGGAAGCGAGATCCGTGACTAGCCCCGACCGCTCAGCGCCGCCGCTGTCGACGATTCTCGGCTCCCTGTTCCGGGCGGACTTCCTCGTCTTCCTCAAGCACCGGCGCGCGCTGGTCGTCAGCCTCCTGCTTCCCATGTTCCTGCTGGTCACCACGAACGGCAACAAGGCGAGCCAGAAGTTCGGCGGGGCCGTGTTCATCGTTGGGCTCGCGGTCGCGTACGGCTTGGCGGCTACGTCGATCGTCGGCTACGCGCTGACCGTCGCGCGGGATCGGGAGAAGGGGGTCTTCCAACGTCTGCGCGTCACACCGGCTCCCACCTGGACGATCATGACCAGCCGCCTCGCCATGCAGGCGCTGGCCAACCTCATCCTGTCGCTGATCGTCGTGATCGTCGGCTGCCAGATCCACGATCTCTCGCCGTCGATCGGCCAGTACGTCCTCGTCCTGCTCGTCTCCCTGCTGGGCGGAGCGGTGTTCCTGAGCATCGCGCAGGCCCTGGTCGGGCTGGTGCGCTCCGCCGAGACCGTCCAGGCAATGGCCCGGGTCCTGCTGGCCGTGCTGATCCTGCTCGGCACGCTCGGCCAGAGCGGCGCCCTGGGAAACGCCTGGCAGGACATCTCGCGTTGGAGCCCGGTTGGGGTCGTCATGACCCTGTTCGCCGGCGTGCTCCGGCTGAACGCCTGGGATGGTCGCGACACGCTCTCGCTCGTCGTCTCCTTCGGCTACGTCGCCATCTGCGCCGGTATGGGGATTCGCTGGTTCCAGTGGGAGGCCGGCTGACAACCGGGTATAAGGTGCGCGGCCGACGATGGGCCATCGCTTGCCGCGGGGACTGCTGATGTACGCCTTCGGCGCCTACGGCGGCCCGGCGAACACGACGGCCACCGAGCAGTCGCGCGGTCTCCCACGAGGGGTAGGTTCGCCGCCGCGTGTGCCGAGGCCGGCGGATTGGGGTTGCGGCCCGGCTGGCGCGTCCGTGACCCGACGCTTCGGGCACTCGAGCCCCACTGCCTGCCGGCCGAGGCCTACGACCGGCAGGGCTCGTTGCGCAGGCTCGGGCATGCCGGCTGGCCGGTCGGCACCGAGACTCCCGGGAACCACCGGGAGCACCAGGCTCGACGGCATCGTGGTCGAGAACGCCACGGACTCGTTGGCGGTGCCCGACGATGGCTGGGTCTGACGCGAACGCCCAGATCGGCTGGGTGCCGTTCGGAGCGGCGATCGTCACCCGGATCCGGGTGCCCGCCCGGTACACGTGGCCTTCGGCGTACAGCGGGATCACGACCTTGGCGTACTGGCCGGACGGCATCGGCTGCACGTCGGAGGCCAGTGAACGTCGGGATCGGGTCGATCGTGGTCGGCGCCTGCTTGAGGATGTTGTTCGACGTCGTGGCGAGCTTGCGCTCGCTGGCCCGCAGCCAGCCGTTCTGGACGAACGTCTCCTGGCCGGTGGGGCTGATCTCGCTGATCGTCGCCTGGAGGTCGACGTCCGGCGTCGACGACTTCACCCACGCCGTCACGGCGCCCTGACCGATGACGGCGTGTTCGCGGTCAGCGGCGACGGAGGTGTAGGACACCGCGGTGCCGGCCGGGTTGTGCTGCCAGTTCCACGACCACTGCGAGGCGTTGCCCCACAGCCCGCCGCGATCCGGTGTTGCTGCCGAAGTCGTTCGAGCGGCAGCGCCGACGGCGTTCGAGGTGTACGAATCCGACGCCGGCGGTCGCGGCGCTTCGTCGGGCTCAGCGTTCCGCCCGACCCGAAGTACCAGGTCTGGGCCGTCGTGCCCGGGATCGGGTAGCTGCGAGAACGACTGCTCGAACGCCGGGTACGGGTCGCCCGGCGACTGCGGATCCGGTGGGCGACTTGCCGGCTCCGTTGTCGAACAGGACCCGCACCTGGGGCAGCGCCTCGAACGCCGCGAGCGCGGTCTGGTAGGTCGGCTCGCAGCTGGATCGGATCCGGCGGCAGCGTCACGAGATCGGTCTGCGGGAGCCCCATCGCCTCCTGGTAGATGACCGGGGCCGCGGCGTGTATCACCGCGCCTGGTTGACGATCGGCGCCTGTTTGGCCACGAACAGCTCCAGGAAGTCGTACCAGCGGTTGAACGTGGCCGGATCGAGCGAATCGATGTGGGCCCCGTTGGTGAACGTGAACCACTTCTGGCTCGTGCCGGTGAAGTGCTGGGCCAGATCGGGGCAGTGGCCGCCGGTCTGCTCGTCCTCCCACTGACAGGCGAGGAACACCGGGACCTTGATCTTGTTGACGAACGTGATCGGGTCCAGCGGGTCGGCCACCGACGGGTTGTAGGTCGAGTTGGCCTGGATCTTGGCCATCAGGTTGGCCGCCTCTCCGTGCAGGGCCTGGTTGCTCGGCGCAGGTCGTGTCGCCGTTCTGGATCTGCTGGTAGGCGTACGGCTGGCCGCTGTTCGGGCCGGCCGGCTCGCGCCTCCTCCTGGCGTTGCTGGGCCCAGGCGACCGCGAACCCGGTGTTCAGGTCCCCGCCGGGGTACAGCGTCGTGGCCGTGGCGTCGATCGTCGACAGCGGCGAGATCGCCGCCAGGTCCGGCGGGTCCAGCTGCGCCGCGAACAGCTGGCTGATCGCGCCGTAGGAGATGCCCATCATCCCCACCTTGTGGTTCAGCACCCACGGCTGGTGGGCGATCGTCTCGATCACGTCGTAGGCGTCGAGGTTCTGGAGCGGCTCGAAGAAGTCGTAGGCGCCGCCCGAGCACCCCGTGCCGCGCATGTTGACGTCGACGACGGCGAAGCCCATCAGGTTGGCGAGCACGGCGATGCCGTTGACCGGGCCGGCCGGGTCGGCGTAGCCGTAGCCGGAGTACTCGATCAGCGTCGGATACGGGGGCGTGTACGTCGGGTTCGGCACGCCGGGCCGGGGGAAGGTCGGCAGCGTGATCGACGACGGATAGCCCGGCTCGCCCGCTGGGCTGCTCGGCGGATGGACGTCGATCGCGAGCTGCGTGCCGTCGCGGGTGGTCAGGTAGTGTAGCCGTTGTCCGGGATCGACTGGTCGTAGATGGAGGGATCCCACGGCGCGGCGGCGTCGGAGTGGACCGTGATCGGCCGCCGAGCTCGGCCCGGAAGGGTTGAGCTCGCACCGTGTAGCCCGATCCCGGCGTGACGTTGCGGAACAGCAGGCCGCCCTGCGGAGTCCGCGTTCTGCGTGGCCACCGTCGCGCCGGCGGAGTTGAGCAGCGACATGCTCGCGTTCGCCGGGGCACCCGTGACGTACACCTGCTCCGCGCTGCCGTGCGCGTTGAAGCTCGCCGCGGCTGCGGCCGACGCCGGTACGGCCGGCGGCGATGCAAGAGCGCGACCAGCAGTGGCAGCGACCGGGGGAGGCGACACCTGAGCATGAATGCTCCTCTCATCTTGGAGCGCCTCCGCGGCGGCGCTCTACCCGGCCATGGAAACCTCAAACACGAGGGCGCAATCAGTCGTGATCCGGCTAGTGCTCGAAGACAGACCATCCAGGGCCTGCGATGCCTCGCAGGAACGGGATCAGCCCGTTGAAGAAGTCGTTGTTCGGATATGCCCCGGCCGGGTCGTTGTGCGCGTAGGTGGTGTGCCGGTCGATGAGCGTCAGATGGCTCATCGGGATCCCCGACTGCGCGGCGAGCGCCTGCGTGGCAGACAGCACCGCTCCATCCCCCAGAGCGGCTCCGAACGCGTACATGCGGAGGCGCCGCGGCAGCTGGGTCCCCATCGTCGACTGCAAGTCGAGGACGCTCTGGGCCGGATTTGCGATGCCGTTGTTCACCGCGCCGGTGTCGTCGGTCAGGCGCTGCGGGAAGTACCACTCGGTCCCGTCGGCACCCTTGACACCCAGGCCGGAGAACATCGTCGCATAGCGGTCGATCGGCGTCAGCGCGCCGGTGCCGTCCCACGTGTGGTACCCGTTGATCGTCTGCGCGGAGACGCCGGCCCCGAGGTGGGCCTGGGCGGCGGCCAGGCTGGCGGGTGAGGTTCCCACGTTGAGCGCGTAGCCGTACTGCGCCAGGTTGGTCACCGGTACCGGCGGCTTCAGGTAGGCCGGCAGCAACGTGAAGGATTGGCCCAGCGAGGGCGAGTTGGGATCGATCAGCGCGCTAAGCGAGCCCGTGGCGTTGAAGATTCCTGCGAACGGCGCTGCGATCCCGCCGAACGCGAGCCAGGGAGTCGCGCCGGAGGCGTCCAGCGACTGCAGCTCAGAGGTTGCCTGCGTGGCGCTCACCGACCCGCTGCTGGCACCGTCGATGTAGACCAACCCGGCCAGGTCGTCAGCGCCCGGCCGGCCGCCGAAGTCCCACGTGGCATAGGCGGTGACGACCGAGCCGCCGAGCGAGTGCCCGCCGAGCACGACCGTCCCGCCACGCCGCTTCGCCGCGTCGATCACCACGTGCAGATCCCCGACGGCCACCTTCATGCCCCAGTCCTTGCCGAACTCCACGCTCGAGTCCGGGATCAGCTGGAAGTGATCGGTGATGCTCGGGTTCGAGAGGTAGCCGAGGTAGTAGTCGAACAGTTCCTGCGAGCTGGCCTTGCCCGCCTTGGCCTCATCGATCACCGACTGGTCCTCGAGCAGGTTCTCCCGTCGCTCGACCGACCACACCTGCCAGTTCGGGAGCACCGAGGTGATCCACCTCGCCAGGGGCACGAAGTAGGTGCTGCCCGCCGACGTTCCCGGCTCCAGCACCAGGACGTTTCGCGCCGCGCGAGCGCCAACCTTGATCACGCCCACCCGGTTGTACTGCGAGGGGGTGGAGGGGTCCTGGTAGCCAGGCATCCAATCCACGTGGTTAGCCGGCAGCTGCCCCCCGATGCGGCCCCAGCGCGCGGGGTGAGCGGAGGCGGCGGAGCACGATGCGAGGCCCGCGATCAGGACCGCCAGGACGAAACGAGACTTCAGCATGTCAGCCAACCTTCCCTCGCAAAGCGCTCCGAGAATCGACCACAAACGACCCCGACTTTCAGCTGGGCCGACGGGAACGGGGCGACCGCGGCGGACGGTCCGCGAGCCGGGTGGCTCGTGCCCCGCCAGCTAGTCCCGGACCACCCTATACATAACGTTCCGGCGAGCGCAAGCCGCGAGGGGAGGGGGCATCGGCGCGGTGGCCGGTTGAGGTGCTCGCGGACGGACTCGTCGATCTTGGCCGCCGGCTGCCGGGCGGGTCCGGATCAGCGCATCGAGCCAGAAGCGCGCCGGGCGCGTCACACTGCCTGGCCCAGCGCCATGCCTCCGAACCCAGGGGGTCGAGCAGTGCGTCGGCGTCAGCCGGCGCGTTCGGCCGAGGCAAGCCCGCGCCGCGCGAACCCGCTGAACAGCAGCGCCCCGATAGCGAGCACCAGGAAGGCGATCGCCACCTTGATCGGCGACGCCGCCAGCAGGCCCCGGCCCGCCTCGAGGACATCCGTCACCGGGTTGTAGCGGGCCACGTTGTGGATCCAGCCGGTCAGGAGGGTCACGGGGACGTAGACCGGGGCGAGGAACAGGAGCACGAACACCGGCATCTGAATCAGCGCGCCGGCCTGTTCGGTGCGCAGGAACATCGCCAGGCCGCATGCCCAGAGCGCAGCGACGAAGTTCATCAGCACGCCGAGGCCGAGCAGGCCGACCAACTGCACCCCGTTCCCGTCCACGTTCATCCCGGCGATGAGCGCCGCGACGGTGACCACGGCGCCGGTCAGGGCCCAGCGCAGCAGCGCCCCGACGACGTACCCGGCGATGATCCCGCTGCGCTGCGGGGCGCTCAGCATCAACCGGCGGGCGAAGCCCGAGTCGAAGTCCCGCGCGACGGCGAAGCCGGTGAACACGCCTCCGAAGGCCGCCGACTGCAGGAAGACGAAGACGAACTGGAATGCCGTGTAGCCCGGCTGGTAGTGGAAGTTCGGCACGTCGGCGATGCGGGACAGGCCGCCGGCGAACGCCACCAGGAAGAACAGCGGGAAGACGATCGACGGCACGAGGATCGCCGGGTTGACCAGCGTGTTGTGGATCGAGCGCCAGGCGACCCCGCGGGTGACGGCGAGGAAGCGGCTCATCGGCGGGCCAGCCTGGTGGCCATCGCGGCTCGCGAGAGCGTCAGTGCGATCACCAGGATCGCGATGGCGAATCCGAAGGCGAGTTCGAGCGCCTGGGCGTTCCAGCCCGTGATGACGAGGCTGCGCAGCCCCTCGAGCAGATAGGAGATGGGGTTGTAGGTGGCGATGTCGCGGAACCAGGTCACCTTGATCAGATGGCGCGGGAGGCTCGAGGAGCTGAGGAACAGCGTGACGAACAGCAGCGGGAAGATCCCCTGGACCGCCTCGCCGGTCCCGAAGCGCAGCGCCAGCAGCCCGCCGAGGCTGGCGAACGCGAACGCGATGACGATCGACAGCACGAGCAGGACGAGCGCGCCGCCCACGCCGCTGGCGAAGGTGACGCCGGTGGCGAGGCCGACGAGCAGGTACACGACCGCCTGAAGCGTGCCGATCACCAGCGCCCCGCCGAGCTGACCGATCAGCAGCGCCTCGCCGCGCAGGGGGGTGAGCGCGAGGCGGTTGAGAAAGCCACTCTCGATGTCGCGCGCGAGGTCGACGCCGGCGGTGATGGAGACGAACATCGCGCCCTGGACGAACGGCATCGCGATCAGGAAGTCACGGTAGTTGTGGGTGGGGAACCCGGGGATCCGGGTGGCGGGCCCGAGCGCTGAGCCGTTGATCGCGAACAGGATCAGCGGGAAGACCATCGGGAAGACGATCAGCGCCCGCTGGCGTGACGTGCGGACGATCGACCGGCGCGCCAGCGCGAGCGTCTGCTCGGCGAGACTCGCGCCGTGCGCGCTCCGGCTCGGCGCCCGGGCGTCGATGGCGATCTCAGCGGCCACGGCGCCGCGCGTCTCCTGCGGCCATTCCCGGTCTCGCCGTCGGCGGGTGCCTCGTCGGCGATCGGCCTCGGCCGCCCCCTCGAGCTTGCGGCCGGTCTTGGCCAGGAACACGTCGTCGAGCGAGGGCTGGTGCAGCTGGAGCGTCTCCACCCTCAGGTCCGCCTGATCGAGGATCCGGACGATCTCGGCGAGCTGGGCCTCGCCGCCGGGGAGCTGGACGCTGACGCGGCCCCGCCCGTCGCGCGCCGGATCGCCGAATCGGGACAGGAGCTCGGCCAGGCGCTCAGCGGATCCGGCCTCCGCCGGAGTGACCTCGACGCTCGGGCTGCCGATCTCCGCCTTCAGCTGGGCCGGCGTGCCCTCCGCGACGATGTTGCCGTGGTCGATGATCCCGATTCGGTCGGCGAGCGCGTCCGCTTCCTCGAGGTACTGGGTGGTGAGGAACACGGTCATCCCCTCGTCGTGGGCGAGGTGCGCGACCTCCTCCCACAGCGCGGCGCGGCTCTGCGGATCCAGCCCGGTGGTCGGCTCGTCCAGGAACAGGATCCGCGGTGAGTGCACGAGCGCGAGCGCCAGGTCGAGGCGCCGCTTCATCCCGCCCGAGTAGCCGCCGACCCGCCGGTCCGCAGCCTCGGTCAGGCCGACGCGCTCGAGCAGCTCCTGTGTCCGGCGCCGGCGGTCGGCGGCCGGTAGGCCCTGGAGCGTCGCCTGCAGCATGAGGTGCTCACGGCCGGTGAGGATCGCGTCGAGCGCCGCCTCCTGGAGCGCGGCGCCGATCGTTCGCCCGCACCTGGGCGCCCTGCTTGGATATGTCGAAGCCGCCGACGGTGGCCCGACCGCTCGTGGGCGGCAGCAGCGTCGTCAGCATCAGGACGGTCGTCGACTTGCCGGCCCCGTTCGGGCCGAGGAAGCCGTAGATCTCCCCGGGGGAGACGGCGAGGTCGATCCCGTCGACCGCCCGGGGGCCGCGGCGAAACTCGCGGACGAGCTTCTCCACTTCGATGGCGGCACGCCCGGTCATGACCGGCACTCTACCAATAGGTTGAGCTTGTCAACTGTCACCGATATCAATAAAGTATGTCCTGCGATGGCGACGGCAGTCGACTCCGTCAGCGTCCAGGCCGAGGTGGGCGGGTTGCTCCGCACGCTGTTCAGACAGCAGCGGCGCCGGTTTCTCATCGCTGCGGCGGAACTGGAGCTGCATCCCGCCCAGGCCGGGGCGCTCCTCCAGCTGGGGCAGGCGCTGCCGATGCACCAGCTGGCCGCCGAGCTCGGCTGCGACAGCTCCAACGTGACCGGTCTGGTCGATCGCCTCGAGGCGCGCGGGTTGGTCGCCCGCCGGGAGAGCCCGAGCGACCGCCGGGTGCGTCACGTCGTGCTGACCGCGACCGGGCGCAGGATGCGGAGGCGGCTGCTCGCCCGGGTGGGCCAGCCGGTCGTCGACTTGGCGCGGCTCAGCGAGGAGGAGCAGCGGCGGCTGCTCGAGCTGCTGCGCAAGGCGGCGCCGGCGGGCGAGTAATCGTCTTCGGCGTGCGATGCGTCGCCTCGACGGGTAGCGGAGCGATGACCGTCGCCGAGCTTCGGCGCGAGGCTGCCCGGCTCGATATCTCCGGACGCTTGCTCGGCTCAGCTGCAGGTGATGTGAATCAGGTGCAGCAGCCAGGTCCCGCCGGTCCCCGCGCGCAGGTCGACCGTCCCCGCGCACTGCTGCGTGCCGGTATCGCGGACCGACGTCGTCTGGACGGCCACCGTCGCCGCCGAACCAGCATCACTGAGCACACGAGCGGACGAGAAGCTGATCGACCGGTCTCCTGACTGTCCGGCCGCGAAACTGGCATATCCCCCGAGCTGGCTCTGGAACGTGGGATCGGCCAGCCCCCACGCGTCCGCGTAGCGATGCTCGGCGGCCAGGTGGTAGAAGGATTCGACGGCGGAGACGGGGCTGTCGCTTGCCGTGCCGGCTCCCGTGGCGACCGGCACGATTGGAGTCGGGGACGGGGTGCTCGCCCCGGAGGCCCCGCCCTCCGACCCTGGCGCAGCCGCGCCGCTCGTTCCGGACGGGCTCGCGGCTGCCGTCGAGTGGGCGCCCGCCGGCTGACGGGAAGCGGCCCGTACGGCCCGGGGTCGGCCCGTGGCCGCTCGCGCGGTCGCGGTGTGGTCCGTGGGCCCGCGCTTGCTCGGCGATGAGGAGGAGCTGATCAGCGCGATGGCCACCGCGACCGCGGCGGCGGCGGCCAGCGCCGCCAGCGCGGCGATGGCGGGAAGTCGCCGCCGGGCGACCGCATCCGAGCTCGCGGATGCCGAGGGCCGGCGTCGGCCGCCGTTAGCCGGGGAGGCGGTGGACCGCGGCGGCGGCGACCGCCTGACCACCGGCGCCGGCCGGGGGTCGGTCGTCGGTCGTCGCACCGGCCCGGCAGCGGCAGCCAGAGGCACGGCGGCGGGAATGGCCGGCGGGTGCGTGGCGCGCTCGCGTCGTGCCGGGCTGGGCGGCGGCGAGCGCAGCTCCTCGGTCGGCTCAGGCTCGAGCGCCGCGCTCAGCCGCGCGACGAGCTCGCCGGCGCTGCGGGGCCGTCGGGTGGGATCGCGGTCCATCGCGCGCATCAGCACCGCGGCGGCAGCTGGCGGCGCGGCGGGCCAGGCGGCGCGGAGGTCGGCCGGCGGCTGGGTGGCAAGCGCGTGGGCGACGGCCATCGGGGTGGACTCGGGCCGCGCCTTCTGCCCCGCGAGCATCTCGAAGGCGACGACCGCCAGTGCGTAGACATCAGCCGCCGGCGCGGCGGGGCCGTCGTTCAGCTGCTCTGGGGCCATGTAGCGAAACGTCCCGAGGACGGTGCCGGCGCTCGTGATCCGCGTCCGGTCTGGCATCGTCGCCAGGCCAAGATCCCCGAGCTTGACCGCGCCATCGTCGCCCAGCAGCACGTTGGCCGGCTTCACGTCCCGGTGCACGATGCCCCGCCCGTGGATCGCATCCAGGCCAGCGGCGACACCCTCCATGATCGGCAGCGCCGCCCGGGGAGCCAGCTGACCATCGCGGGCCAGGCGCTGCTGGAGCGTCTCGCCCGGGACGTACTCCATCACGATCACCACGTCCCCGTTGTCGGTGGTGAGGACGTCGTAGATGGAGACGAGGTTCGGGTGGCTGACCGACGCGCCGAGCAGGGCTTCGCGCCGGAGCCGAGCGCCCCCGTGCTTCTCGTGGTCGGTGGCGAGCGGCCCGAGGTCGCCCACGCCCGCACCGGCGACTCGCTTGAGCGCAACCTTTCGTCCCAGCACCAGATCCTCGGCCAGCCAGACCGTGGCCATACCCCCCGCGCCGAGCCTGGAGATATTCCGGTAGCGGTCCAGTGCGCTCACCAGAGCCACGACCGTGTGCTACCCCGAGCGGGGAGATCTTCCACCCGGCGGCCACGTGCGAGCGCATCGCCGGTGGATGGCGGGACCGTGGAGCCGGACGGCGTCTGGTCGGCGAGAATGGCAGGGTGCCCCCCGGTGTCGCGTCCCTGCTCTCGACGCTCGACGCCCGTGTCGGAGAGGGCATTGAGGGGCTGGTGCAGGCCAAGCACCGGCACCGGCTGGCCAAGCTTGGCTGGCTCAATGCGTTGAGGCCGGCGGCGGCGCCGTGGGTCGGGGGCGATCCCGCGCCGCGCACGGGCTGCGAGCTCAAGGTCCTGGTGGATGGTGCCGACGCGTTCGGTTTGATGGCCGCCGCGATCGAGGACGCTCGGGAGTCGGTTCACATCACCGGCTGGCACATCGCCCCCGCCTTCGAGCTGGTGCGGGGACGGGAGCCGGTGGTGCTCGGCGAGGCGCTCGCCGCGGCGGCCGAGCGCCTTGACGTGCGCGTGCTCGTATGGGCCGGATCGCCCGTGCCGCTGTTCCACCCGACCCGCCGGGAGGTCGCCGCGACGATCGACGGGCTGAAGCGGGGGACCCGGATCCGCTGCGAGGCCGATCCGCGCGAGCACCCGTTCCACTGCCATCACGAGAAGACGATCGTGATCGACGGCAAGCTGGCGTTCGTCGGCGGCATCGACCTGACGGACCTGGCGGGGGATCGCTTCGACATCTCGGCGCATCCGGCCCGTCGCCGGCTGGGGTGGCACGACGCGGCGACCGTGCTGCGGGGGCCGGCGGTGGCCGACGTGGCCGAGCACTTCGCGATGCGCTGGCGTGAGCTGACCGGCGAGCGGCTGCCGGATCCCGCGCCGCCGGAGCCGGCGGGCGAGCAGACCGTGCAGGTGGTGCGCACGATCGCCGACGGCATGTATGACGCGGTTCCGCGCGGGGAGTTCCGGATCCTTGCCGCGTACCTGAACGCGATCCACGGCGCGCACGGCTACATCTACCTGGAGAACCAGTTCCTGTGGGCGCCGGAGATCGTCGACGCGTTGGCGCACAAACTGCGCGAGCCGCCGAACGACGGGTTCCGCATCGTGATCCTCCTGCCGTCGCGTGCGAACAACGGCCAAGATGACACGCGCGGGCAGCTCTCCGTGCTGGAAGCCGCCGACGACGGCGGTGGGCGCCTGCTCGCCGTCACGCTGCGCTCGCTCACCGGCAGCCGCGACGATCGCCTGTACGTCCACGCCAAGGTCGGGATCGTCGACGACCGGTGGCTGACGGTCGGCTCGGCCAACCTCAACGCCCACTCGCTGTTCAACGACACAGAGATGAACGTCGTCACCGACGACGCCGGGCTGGCGCGCGAGACCAGGGTGCGGCTGTGGTCCGAGCACCTGGACCTCGACCCGTCGGAGATCGCCGACCGCGGGCCGGCCTCGGTCATCGACGAGCTGTGGCGGCCGATCGCCTTCGAGCAGCTCCGCCGGGCTGAGGCCGGAGACCCGCCGTCACATCGACTGCTCGCACTGCCGGGCGTCTCCCGACGCTCGATGCGGCTGCTCGGGCCGCTGCAAGGCCTGATCGATGACGGCTGACCGGGTCGGGTGGCGGTTGAGGTCTGGGGCGCCGACGGATGGCCACAGCCCGACCGCTTCTAGCTGCTGGAACCGCCGAGCGCTTGGGTGATGTCCGCAATCACTGCGTGCTCGGGTCCGCTGACCGCCACCCCATCCTCCTGGTGGGCGTTGGCCACCTTGTCGGCGAGCGTGAGCACGAACCGCCGGTAGTCGTTCACCTCGTCGGGCGTCGCCTTGCTCTCGAGCACTTGGACCGCATCGCGGACGTGTTGCAGACCACGCGACTTGACCTCGTCGGGTGAGTGACCCAGATGACGGTCGACCGCGGGCTTGGCGGACACGATCGCGTCGAGGAGCTCACTCGCGCCGTGCTCCTGGCGCGCCTCGGTGTAGGACTTCCCGATCGCGAAGCTCTCGCGAAACGTGCCCCCCCTCGACGCGGTGGCGACGATCGTGCCCGCGGCCGGCGGTCCCTGCAACACGCTTCTCCCACTCCTGTTCGGTGAAATCGCTCTTGCCTGTCATCGCTCGCTCCTCAGCCTCGGGTCTAGGCCCCGACCTCGATCACGTGTCCGTCAGCGTCGCCAACATAACAGCGAACCTCGGTGGCCCTGCTGGGCGGCGTCAGGAAGTCAGGCCCCGTGGACTCGGTCGGCGCCGAGCTCCTCGATGCCGACCACCGCACGTCTCCGTGCGGGCGAGCACGCGTTGCAGATGCCCTGGCGGCGTGTAGGTGAATGTCGGCGCGCCCTTGATCGCCGCCGCCAGCGCCCCCGGGACGGCGCTCGCGCTGTGGTGTAAAGCCAGTTGCTGCTCAGCCCCGAGACTCGGCCAACAGCATGTGCAGCTCCTTGAGGGTCCGAGGTTCTTCGCGCGCGCGTCTTGCGACAGTACCCCGGGTGCGGCCCTGACAGACTGCGGGGATGGCGCGGATCGAGGACTACGCGGTGCTTGGTGACCTGGAGACGGCCGCGCTCGTCAGCACCGCGGGCTCGATCGACTGGCTGTGCCTGCCTCGGTTCGACTCGCCGGCCTGCTTCGCCGCGCTCCTCGACAGTCCGGATGCCGGCCACTGGCAGCTCGCTCCCGCGGCCGGCGGCACCTGTAGCTCCCGGCGGTATGTCGAAGACACGCTTGTGCTGCAGACCGACTGGGTCACGCCCGAGGGAACGGCCCGGGTCACGGACTTCATGCCCCCGCGTGGCCACGCGCCCGACGTCGTGCGGATCGTGGAGGGCCTCGAGGGCTCGGTTCCGATCCGCTCGGAGCTGCGGCTGCGCTTCGACTACGGACGGGTCGTCCCGTGGGTCCGCCACCACGCCGATCAGATGCTCGCGGTCGCCGGGCCCGACAGCGTGCGCCTGCGGACCCCGGCCGCCACCGAGGGCCACGAGATGTCGACCGTCTCGGAGTTCACCGTGCGCTCCGGCGATCGGGTGCCGATCGTGCTGACCTGGCATCCCAGCTTTCAGCGCGCGCCCGCGGTGGTGGACCCGGAGGTGGCGCTGCGCGAGACCTTGAGCTTCTGGACCGACTGGGTGGGAACCGGCACGTCAGCGAGCGGGCCCTACCGGGAGGCGATCACCCGGTCGCTGCTGACGCTCAAGGCGCTGACCTACCGGCCGACCGGCGGGATCGTGGCCGCGGTCACGACGTCGCTGCCCGAGCAGATCGGCGGCCCGCGCAACTGGGACTACCGCTACTGCTGGTTGCGCGACTCCACCTACACGCTCCAGGCGCTCCTCTCCGCCGGCTATCGCGACGAGGCCAAGGCGTGGCGGGAATGGCTGCTGCGGGCGGTGGCCGGGGACCCCGCGGATCTCCAGATCATGTATGCGCTCGACGGCACCCGGCGCCTCCCCGAGGCAGAGCTGCCGTGGCTGGCGGGCTATGAGAACTCCCAGCCGGTGCGCACCGGCAACGCCGCCTCCGACCAGCTCCAGCTCGATGTCTGGGGCGAGACGCTCGACGGCCTGGCCTTGTCGCGCAATGCCGGGATCAGCGCGCACGACGACGCCTGGGATCTCCAGCTCGCCCTGATGCATCACCTCGAGGGCAACTGGGATCAGCCCGACAATGGGCTGTGGGAGATGCGCGGTGCCCGCCGCCACTTCACCCACTCGAAGGTGATGGCCTGGGTCGGGGTTGACCGCATGGTCAAGGCGATCCGCGGCCACCGCGACCTGCCGGGACCGGCGGATCGGTGGGAGGCGCTGCGCGACACCATCCACGCCGACGTGCTGGCTCACAGCTATGACGCCGAGCGCAACACCTTCACCCAGTCCTATGACTCACCCGCCCTGGACGCCAGCCTGCTGATGATCCCTCGCGTCGGGTTCCTGGCACCCACCGATCCGCGGGTGACCGGGACGATCGCCGCGATCCAGCGCGAGCTGACCGAGGACGGTCTGGTCAAGCGCTATGACACCACCGACTCGGGCGATGGGCTGCCGGGGAGCGAGGGGATGTTCCTCGCCTGCTCGTTCTGGCTCGTCGACGCCCTGCACCTCGCCGGCGAGGAGATCCAGGCCACGCGGCTGTTCGAGCGCCTGCTCGGGTTACGCAACGACGTCGGGCTGCTCAGCGAGGAGTGGGATTCGGTGGCGGGACGCCAGCTCGGCAACACGCCTCAGGCGTTCAGTCACTTTCCGCTCGTCACCAGCGCGCTGCAGTTGCACGCCGGGGCGCCGCAGCACAGCGATCGCCCCATCGCCGGGTCCTGACCACCGCGGAGCGAAGGCGGGTGAGGTTCCGCCGGTCGGGGCGATGCCGTCGCGCCGCCCTCAGCTCGACGCGGCGACGACGGCGTGGTGCATCTTCTTCAGGGCGAGACGTTGCCTGCCCTTGACGGTCCCGAGCGGGATTCCCACCTTGGCGGCGACCTCGGTATGCGTCAGACCCTTGAAGTACGTCAGCTCGATCACCCTTTGCTGCTCCGCAGGCAGGGTGAGCATGAGCTGGCGGGCCCGGTGTGCGTCCTCCCGGCTCGCCACCAGATCCTCAGTGCACTCTGGTGCCTTCAGTGACTCTGATGGAGCCTCCTCGATCTGGATGTTGCTCAGGTGCCGGGCCTCACGCCGGAGGCAGTCAATGCACCGGTTGCGCACCATGGTGAACAGCCAGGACCTCAGGCTGCCGCGATCGGTGTCGTATGCCGCGGCGCTCCGCCAGAGGCTGAGGAAGGCGTCCTGCGTGGCCTCCTCCGCGACGCGCTGGCTGCCGGTGATACGCGTGGCGTGACGCAGCAGTGGCATGCGATACCGGTCGTAGATCGCCTCGAAGGCTTGCGTGTCCGCGTGCTGGACGCGAGTCATGAGGTCTCGATCCTCGAGGTTGCCGACGGGGGAGAGGGGGATGAGCACGAGCTCACTGTATAGATAGTGTCTAGCTTTTGTCAAGCTATCGTCAAGATCAGTTACGATGCTGATGTGCCAGAGACCGGACGGCTTCGGATCGGCGAGCTCAGCAAGCGCGTAGGCGAGAGTCCGGAGCTCCTGCGCGCCTGGGAGTCCCGCTACGGTCTGGTCGAACCAGAGCGCACGGCCGGCGGCCTCCGCCTCTATTCCGAGAGCGACGAACGACGCGTTCGGCTCATGCGCCAGCACATCGACGCGGGCCTGTCCGCCGCCGAGGCGGCTCGGCTGACCAAGGCAGGCGACGGCGCCGGTACGCCGGCGGCCGGCCCGTCGCGGGCGGATGTCCAAGCGATGCTCGAAGACAGCTTCGACGCCATGGACGAACCCGCGGCGCAAGCTGCTCTGGATCGCATCTTTGCGACGTTCGACCTCCGCGAGGCGCTCGGAGAGATCATCCTGCCGTTCCTCAATCGTCTGGGCCTGCGGTGGGAGGAGTCTGAAGTGAGCGTCGCTCAGGAGCACTTCGCGAGCAACGTCATCGGTGGCCGCCTGCGCGCCCTGGCTCGAGGATGGGGAGAGGGGGTGGGGCCCATCGCCATCCTCGCCTGTCCCCCCGGAGAGCGACACGAGCTCGGGCTGTTGTGCTTCGGTCTCGGGCTCCGGGAGCGCGGCTGGCGAATCGTGTACCTGGGAGCCGACACCCCGATCAGCGAGATCGCCTCCACCGTGGATGCGCTCTCCCCGGCAATCGTCGTCCTTGCCGCCCGATCCCCTCGGCTGTTCAGTTCCCGCGCCGAGGAGATCAGCGCGCTCGCTGGGCAGGTTCGTGTGGGGCTCGCCGGCGCCGGCGCGTCAGCTGCGTTGGCGGAACGCCTGGGCGGGGATCCGCTGATCGGTGATGTCTTGGAGGTTGCCGAGCGGCTCAGGCCATGAGGGAAGCGCTGCAGCCCCCCGCCGGGCTCCAACGTCCTCGGCAGCGCGAGCAGCGCCTCGCACATGCCGGTGGCCGTTAGCCGCCGGATCAGCTATTGGGAGAGCACGGCTCCGGCACGCGCGATCCGGGTGAGTCACCTTCGGGCTCATAACCCGAAGGTCGCGGGTTCGAATCCCGTCGTCGACTGGCTCCCGCGCCGAGACGCCGCGTGCAGGGACTTCCTGGCGGCCCCCATTCCAAAGCCCCCGATTCGACACCCGCGACGCGGGAGGGCCATGGAGATCGAGGGGCGCCGAGTAGGGCCTGGGTGTTCATGGCGGCAGCTGAATGTCACGTGAGGCCGCGGCCGTGCTCGCAGCGTTCATCGAAGATCGCGTCAATTCTGTAGCTCGAGGTGCTGCCTCTCGATCCACGGCGGCAAAGGTGCCTTCCCTTCGTCGTCTACGGGTCGAGCAAGCCTTTGCTGTCGAGGTGATCGAGCAGGTCGTCGGCGGAACTCAGCGGCTGTTCAGCGAGAAACACGTCAATCTCGTGCTCGCGGACCACCTCGGCGCTCCGCTGACGCATGAGGATCTCGAGCGACTCACCGCGATCAGGTGGCCGCTCTTGCGCCACGGGAACGTCTAGCCCGACGAGCGCTGCGGCGAGCTGCTCAATGACCTTATGCGGCTGCTTGGGCGCTGTCTGCCAGCTTTGGACGAGACGGCCTCGCGAATTGCAGAGGTCGTTGTGCCAGATGCCGCGCAATCCGGCCGAGCGCTCACGCAGAAAGTAACCCTTACGGTGAAGCCGGTCGAGTTCGTGTGTGATGGTCGTCATAGCCCTCGCGAGCGTCACCACCGCATCGGTCGGGGCGGCCACCGTCAGCACTATGGTGTGTAGCTCCTTATGCGGTAATACCTCGAGTCGATGGATCTCGATACACGTCGAGGTCTGACCCCCCACGAGCGTGAGCGTGAGACTGAGGGGAGCTCCGGCGGACGTTCTTAGCCCGTCGGTCGCGTGAATGAGTCGCCTGGCGGTCACTCTCCGCGCGCCAACAGCAGCGCCTTCCGCGCGGCGAACTCTTCGTCGGTGAGGATGCCCTCGTTGCGGAGTTCGGCGAGCTTGCGCAGCTCATCCGCCATGAGGAGCCCGTTCTCGGCGCCGGGAGCCGGCCGTTGCATCGTCGCGGTGGCGTGTGCGCTTACGGGAGCATTGTCGCGCCACTGTGGATGCCGCCGAAACCACTCCTCGATTTTTTGCGCCGTGCCATGCGGGATGCTCACCGACGCCAGGCACACTCCGGACCCCATTACGTTCAGAGTCCGCTCGAGCATCTTGCCACCCTTGACGACGCTGAACCCTTGGACCTCTGCGATGGGTACACGGAACGACTGCGTTAGCTCCCCGCCCTTGTAATAGGCGACGGTCCCGTCCTCATACTCAACCAGGCGCCCGTTTGCGAAGCCCAACCCATGCTTCACGGGCATCTTCCGACCTCCCTCATGCCGGTCGACATCGTAACGCCGCCTCGCGTTTACGTCGAGAGACACATATCCATCACCTGGGCAGACGCCGGGTCTCCGCATCCGCAGGGTTCCTAGAGGACCCTGGCAGGAAGCCCGCTCCGGGTCGACCACTCGGATCCTCGGTGCGTCGGTATCGGCCTCGAACGATGACCGACCGCAGGCCTGGACCGATCTAGCACCTCGCCTCAGGCGCAAGCGAACTCATAACCCGGAGGTCGCGGCGCCGGGCCCCGGGTTCCGGCTGAAGGCGACTCGAACGTGCCGAGCGGCGCATCGTGAGCCGGGTGGAGGCTCACGGGCATTCGGCGACCCAGTACGGCGGCGACGCAACTCGGACCGCCGGCCCGGGGTCGAGGTCGAGCCAACGCGCTGAGGAAGGACGTCGCCATGCGTGACCACCGGCAGGCAATACTGGAGGGCAGGGGCCACGTGCTCGGAACGCGGTGCTCCATCTGCGACGCTGAGGGACGGTGCCGTCGCCCACCCGACAAGCCGAGCAGGTGGCCCTCGTCCTCGCCGGCGGCGGCGCGCGGGGGGCGTACGAGATCGGCGCGCTGTCGGTCCTGCTGCCCGCACTCGAGGCGGCTGAGCGGCCGCGGATCGTGGTGGGGACGAGCGTCGGCGCCGTCAACGCGGCCTACATCGCGGCAAACGCCGAGAAGCCCACCACCGAGCTGGTCGAGGCGGGGCTCGCCTTGTGGCGGGGCATCAGCTACGACCAGGTGCTCGAGCCGCTGGCCTCCCTGTCCGAGCTGGCGCGGCTCGGCGGGTACGTCGGGAGCGTGCTCGGCATCCGCGGACTGCAGGCCACCAGCGTGCTCGATCCCGCGCCGCTCACCGCGACGCTGCACCGGCTGATCGAGTTCGAGGCGATCCATCGCAACGTCACCCGCGGGGTGCTCGACGCCGCCGCGGTCGTGGCCACGTCGGGCACGACGAACACGAGCGTTGTGTTCCACGACGGCGGTCCCCACCCACCGGTCGACCGGGGGCGCGGGATCGAGTACGTGCAGACCGAACTGACCGAGGCGCATGTGCGCGCGTCAGCCGCGATCCCGCTGCTGTTCCCCGCCGTGCCGATCGGCGCCGCGGACAGCCGGCACTGGTACTTCGATGGCGGAAGCCGCCTGAACACCCCGATCAAGCCGGCGCTGGAGCTGGGGGCGCGACGGGTGATCGTCGTCGCGCTCAACTCGCTGACGCCGCGCGCTCAGCCCGCGCACGAACGGCGTCCCGACGTCCTCGACGGCGCGACGCAGCTGATCCAGGCCGTCCTCGTCGACCCGCTCGTCAACGACGTTCGGACGCTGGCGACCATCAACGGGATGCTGGGCGACAGCTCCGCCGCCAGGATCGCCGCCAACGAGCGACGGACTGGACGCCGGCGGGTGCCCTACATGCTGATCGCACCCGAGGATCCGGACGCGATCGGCCGGCTCGCGGCCGAGACCTACCTACGGCACTACCGCTCGGCCGTTGGCCTCGCCCGCTCGCCCAGCCTCGCCGCGCTCGGGCGCCTGCTCGACGCCGGTCACGACGCCAGCCACGGCGAGCTGCTCAGCTACCTGTTCTTCGCGAGGGAGTTCGCCGACGGGCTGATCGAGCTCGGTCGCCACGACGCCGAGCGCTGGCTCAGCAGCGCCCACGACGAGGGTCACTGGCAGCTGGGACCACTGACCTAGCCGTCATGGCGAGCGCCCGGCAGCCGGGCGTCGAGCGCGTTCTGCCGGCGGGTTCAGGCCTTCTTCTTGCGCGTGCCGCCCGAGGCGCGGCTGCGCGTCGCGCTCGCCTTGCTCGCCTCCTTGGCCGCCTTCCCGGCCGACTGAGCAGCGGACTTGGCGCTGCTCAGGACGCCGCCCGCGGCGCGCTTGGCCTCGCCGGCGGCCTTGGCGGCCGCGTTGCCCTGTCGCGTGGCGGCGCTCTTGGTGCCTGCGGCCTGCGACTTCGCCCGCTGACGGTTGCGCTCGCGGGTCGCCGCTCCCTTCTTCGCCGCCGCGGAACGATCAGCCTTCGTCTGTGCCATGCGTCCTCCGATCCCGGTTGGCTGTCTCAGCTGCCGAACATATCCGGTCTGGCCCCCGGCGCCGAACTTCAATTCACCGCGATCTCTCCCGGGACGTCCTGGGGCGCCGGCGTCGGGACTCGCACCACCTGGAAGCCGGGGGTGACCCCGAGAACCTCGAATGAGTGGACGCTGAGCGACGAAGTCGCCGAGGCGGGGTACACCGCGAGCTGCACGCCGGTGATCCGGCGACCCTCCCACCCGATCGGCAGCTTGACGACGGTGCGGCCGAGCCCTCCGGTGTAGAGGGGCGCTCCGCTCCCCATGTCGCTGTGAAACCACGTCGGGCTCCCCGCCAGGCGGAGGTTGACCGCCACGGTGCTGCCCGGCGCGACCGACGTGTCGAGGCTGATGATCGCGTACTGCTGGGGCACCCCCGGCTGCGCGGACAGCGGGTCGGTCGAGCGGTCGAGATACCAGTAGCGAATCTCGTCCGCCATGACTGCGTAGGTCCACGGGTGGGCGTCCATCGCCGCCTCGCGGGGCTGCCCGGCGGCCGGGCCGAGCACCGCAGGTTGCTGGAAGCGGAAGCCGGTCGTGCCCACGTCGCTCTGGTAGTCGTTCCCGGAGGCGTCGCGCACGATCATGTGGGTCCCGTCGAAGTACCGCCCGGCGAACGGAACCGAAACCTCCTGGAGCGAGGTGCGATTCGGGGGAAACGGCGGCTGGCAACCGCACCAGTTGTACATCGCGTTCGAGATCGCGCCGGTGGCGCTCACGTCGAGGCTGACCGTTCCGGTGATGTCGGTCATCCGTCCCCACTCGCCCCACTCCAGGAACGGCACGAAGCTGGTGCCGGCGTCCTCGTGGCTCCACACCGTCTCGTAGGACAGCGCGGTCGAGCCTCCGCCGAGCGAGGTCGTCGTCCCGTAGGTGAGCAGCTGCGTATCGCTGCTGGCGGAGTCCGCACGGCCGAACACGACGGGGGCGTACTTCTCGAGCAGGTACATCGGGTCCTCGGGCGCCACGACGCGGAGGCGAAGCCGGTACAGCGCCGCGACGGGCACGTTGTGTCCGGTGGTCGAACGTCGAGCGTCCACCTGCACCGACACCTGATGCCTGCCGCTGGTCAGGGGTCCGGTGAAGCCGGCGTACGTGAACGGCGCCGAGCCCGCGAAGAGGACGATCGACTGCCAGGGACGCCCGTCGATCCTGACCCGCACGACCACCGCCTTGTCGGTGTCCGACGCCCACGAGGTCCCGGGCCCGTCCATGCTCAGCTGCACGAGGCCCTCGCCGCGGACGCCGGGCGTGAAAGGCGCCGGCGCGTTGATGGCCCATCCGCCCGATGGTCGGTAGGGGCCGGTGATCGCCGACGGCGAGCGCAGGCCGCCGGCCCTCGTCGCCACGACATCGGCGGTGTACGGAGCCGACGGGGTGATGAGCGCGGCTCCGCGAACCGGAGCGATCGGCCCACCGGTCCCGGCCACCGTCCTGGGGACCGGTGGCGCGGCTTCGCAGCGTGTGCCGCCGGTGCATGCCGTCGAGGCGAAGCTCAGCCCCGCCACCCCGATGATCTCGTCGTTCGTGGGCGAGGTGAACTGCACCACGCCGAGCAGGCACACCGCCGTGACACAGCTGTCGCTGCCCACCGCCGTCGAGATCCTGGAGGTGACGACCAGGCTGGTGGTGGCAGTGCCGGCCCCGCCGACGAAGAAGACGGCGTCCCGGTGGTTCTCGCACCCGTCCTCGCTGACCTGGAGGGCGGCTGGAGAGCACTCGACCGCCAGCAGCGTCGAACCGGGCGTGGCGCCGGTGACGTTCACGGTGACGGTCTGGCCATCCTGCAAGCCATTGGTCGGCGTCACGCTGACGGTCGGGCTGCTGGCGGCACCGGCCGGTCCCGCGGTGACCAGGATCCCGGCGGCGAGGATGACCACGACGAGGACCGCGCTCCTCGCCTGGAGCCACCACCGGTGTCGGTCTGCGTCTGCGCCGGCCACCGACGGAAGATATCGTGTGAACCAGGAAGGGGTGGCTGGTAGATGGAGTGGAGCCGAACGTCGTTCCAGGGCAGTCTGATCCCGATGGTGATCGCCGATGACGCGCGGCGATACGTCGCGGCGAACCAGGCGGCGTGCCTGCTGCTGCGCCTCTCGGAGGAGGAGGTTCGCGGCCTGAAGATCGAGCAGCTGACGCCGCCGGAGAACCGGTTGCACGTCGAGCCGCTGTGGGATGCGTTCATCCGGGAGGGCGTCCAGGAGGGAACCTTCGAGCTGCTCATGCCGGATGGGGGGCGCGTCGCGGTCGACTACAGCGCCACCGCGAACGTCGAGCCGGGGCGCCACCTCTCGATCCTCATGTTCCCCCCGGCGCACAGTCGGTCGCGGGCGGCCCAGCTCGGAGGTCGGCGCCCGCTGCTCACCGACCGCGAGCGCGAGGTCCTGGGGATGATCGCCTCCGGCCACGCCAGCGCCTGGATCGCATCCGCGCTCGGCGTCGCCACCTCCACCGTCGAGACCCACGTTCGCAACTGCCTGGAGAAGCTCGGGGCCCGCAACCGCGCGCACGCGATCGCGCTCGGCCTGCGCCGCGGCGAGATCACGCTCGACTTCGGCAACGCGGCTCCCTGAAATTGGGGATGGACGTGCTCGCGACCCCGGGGCAGAATCCGGCCGCGTCGCGTCTGATCCATGAACCGGTGACCGCCTCCAGTTTCATCCATCTCCCGCGGAGCAGCGACTCCGTCGTCCTGCGCGTGCGCGGCGATCTGGACCTGGCGAGCGCGCCGGTGCTGGCGGCGAAGCTCGAAGCCGCCAGGCAGACCGGCTCGGACGTTGTCGTCGACCTGGAGCAGGTCGAGTTCATGGATTGCGCGGGACTGCACGTCCTCCTCGACGCCGTGCGCGGAGGCTCCGCCCGGCAGGCGAGGATCTGGGTGACTCCCGGACCGCGGCAGGTGCAGAAGCTGTTCGAGCTGACCGGAGCGGGGGAGACGCTCCAGATCGCTCCGTGGCCGCTGAGGACCGCTGCCTAGCGGACCGGCGCTCGCCCGGCGATGTAACTCGGCCCGTCGTCGACGGGTAGTCAACTACGCAACCGCCAGGTATGGCGGACGACGCACGGAGGTCGATCTTGGCTGTGGAGGTCCACAACCCCGGCCGGGCAGAGGACGTGTCTGCTCCGGACGTGCTCCAGGAGCTGGTGGAGCGCTATGACGCGCGGGCGTTCGAGCCCGGGCGCCCGACCGCTCGAATCCGCCTGGTCGGCGCCGGCGATGACGCCTGGGACGTGGTCCTCCTCGACCGCGGGGGGGTCCGCCTCGAACCGGCGCGTCGCGAGCCCGATGCGGTGCTGCAGGCCGACGCCCGCACCTGGCGCGGGATGGCGCGGGACGTCCGCGGCGGGATGGAGGCCTTCCGGGCCGGCCGGCTCAGCGTGCGCCGTGACCTGCACCTCGGGATCGGCTTCCTGGCCGCGACCGCCGCTCCCACCGACCACGGCCTGCGGATCCGCCGGGTGCCGACCCGGATCGGCCCGATCTCGGTGACCGAGGCGGGTGCGGGCGAAGCCTGCCTGCTCATCCACGGGCTGGGCGCCACCAAGGTCTCGATGCTCCCGACCCTGGCGGCGCTGGCGCCGCAACGCCGTGCCATCGCCGTCGACCTCCCGGGGTTCGGCGATTCCACCAAGCCGGTTCGGGCCGCGTACGACGCCCGGTACTTCGCGCGGACGATGGTCGCGCTCCTCGACGCACTCGAGCTCGACCGCGCGCACGTGATCGGGAACAGCATGGGCGGACGGGTCGCGCTCGAGCTCGGTCTCAGCCACGCCGACCGGGTCGGACGCCTGGCGCTCCTGGCGCCTTCGCTGGCCTGGCTGCGCTCCCGACCCTGGGCGCCGCTGCTCCGGCTCGTCGCTCCCCAACTCGGCCTGATCCAGCCCACGCCCCGTTCGGTCGTGACCCGGATCGTCGATCGGGTCGTACCGGGCGCGCAGACCGAGTGGACAGCCGCGGGCATCGATGAGTTCCTCCGCTCCTACCTGACGCCACGGGGGCGGGCGGCGTTCTACGCGGCGGCGCGCAACATCTACCTCGAGGCGCCGCACGGGCCCGACGGGTTCTGGACCCGGCTGCCGGACCTGGCGCCGCCGGCGCTGTTCGTGTGGGGACGGCGGGACCCGGTGGTTCCCATCCGCTTCGAGCGCCACGTCCGCGAGGCGCTGCCCGCCGCGCAGCACCTGGAGCTGAGCTGTGGCCACGTGCCGCAGCTCGAGCGCCCGCGGGAGACGCACAACGCGATCGTCCGCTTCCTCGGGCAGGCAACGACAACCGGCTGAAGCCGCGCCGCCGGCGCCCGCGCCGTCGCGGGGCGGCCGAGCGCCGACTTATGCTGCGGGCTGCGGTGAGGACGCTCCGCGCGCACAGACGGTGGGTGGTGGCCGGGGTCCTGGCGATCGCGCTGGTCCTGCGCGTCGGCCAGGTCGAGCGATCGAGCTACGTGCCGATCAACGACGCCCACTCGTACCTGACGCTGGCGGCATCGGTCGCGCGCACCGGGGACTATTCGACGAGCACCCGGCCCGGCAGCGGCTCGGGGGGGACCCGCGGTCCGGACGCGTTGTTCCCCCCGGCCTACCCGTACTTCCTGGCGCTGGTCGACCGCGTCGACGGCCAGACGACCGCGGGGCGGGCTGCGGTCGGCCCCGCCCGGATCTCGCAGGCGATCCTCGGGACGCTCACCGTCGGCCTGATCGGCCTGCTCGCCCTGGAGCTCTTCGGCCCGGACGTCGGGCTGGTGGCGCTGGGGCTCGCCGCCATCTATCCGGTCCTCATCGAGACCTCGGGCACGCTGCTGGCGGAGAACCTGTTCGTCGTGTTCGAGCTCGCCGCGGTGCTCTGCGGACTGCGAGCTCGCCGGTCGGCGCGCCTCTATCGGTGGGCGGCCGTGGCGGGCGGACTGGCGGGCCTGGCCGCGCTCACCCATCAAGACGGGTTGCTGCTACTCCCACCGCTGGCCGTCGCCGTCTGGCGCCCCGCCGACGGACCGGCCTCGTCCCGGAAGCGGTCGCTGGCCGCGCCGGCCGTCCTCGTGATCGCGCTCGGGTTGACGATCGCTCCCTGGACGGTGAGAAACGCGGTGGAGCTCCACAGGTTCCTGCCCATCTCCGATCAGACCGGTGAGACCCTGCTCGGGACCTACAACGCCGCTTCGGCCGCCGACCCCCAGATCCCGTATCGGTGGCTGTGGCCGTCGCGGATCCCAGCCGCCAGGGCGCTCGTGGCGCAGGCGCCGCGGTTGACCGAGGCGGACTGGGAGAACCGGTTGCTGAGCCGGGCCGTCCACTACATCGGCAGCCATCCGACGTCGCTCGTCGCCGCCACCTTCCACAACTCGGTGCGGCTGGTCGATCTCGAGGGGTCGTTCGCCTGGGAGGCCTCGGCGGCGTCGATCGGCCTGCAACGGGGCACGGCCGAGGTCGGTGTCATCGGCTTCTGGATCGTCGCCGTCCTCGCGCTGCTGGGTGCGCTGACGCGTGTCGCGAGACGAGCGCCCGGCTGGGTCTGGGCGGTGCCGATCCTGCTCCTCCTCGGCACCGTCTGGGTCCGGGTCGAGACGCCGCGCTTCCGGCTCCCGCTCGACCCGTTCCTCGTGTTGCTGGCCGCCTGCGCGCTGACCACGCTCGCCTCCCGGCTGCGCCTGCGCGTCTCCGGCGGCGCACCAGACCGTGATTGACACACAGTTGGCACGAACTCGTCTTGTTCGGTCACAGCCGGCGGCGCAGGATCGCGAGCCATGGCGCATGCGCAGCACCGGGGGCGCCCAGCGCCGCGGCGGATCGTCGCCTCCGATGAGTTCCGGCGCTGGGCGCGCGGGCTCGACCCCGACGCCCGCGCGCACATCCAGGCCGCCATCACCCATGTGGCCGCCGGCGGCCCGACGCTCGGTCGCCCGCACGTCGACGTGGTCCACGGCACTCGCCTGCCCAAGCTGAAGGAGGCCCGGGTCGGCCGCGGCACCCGGATGCTGTTCGCGTTCGATTCGCGGCGCAACCTCGTCATGCTGGCGGGCGGCGACAAGACCGGCCAGTGGAACCGGTGGTACCCGGCGAAGATCCGGCTGGCGGAACGGCTGTACCTCGATCACGAACGACGACTGGGAAAGGAGGGCCGGTGGCCAACCGATCGCACAGCTGGAAGGACATCCTTGGAGCTGAGCCGGTGAACGAGGCACGCGTCTGGCGCTACGAGCAACTGATGGAGGCCGAGCAGCGGATCGCGAGTGCCCTCTACGCCCAGGGTGTCACGGATGAGGTCGTGCAGGCGGCGCTCGACGCGGCCGACGAGCGGCTAACCGACGACGAGCGACAGGAGGACCTCGTGCTCTCGTCGCTGAGGCATCTGGTCAGCGCCCTCGACGGAGAGCTCGAGCTCAGAGCGCTCATCGGGGGCGAGGCGATCGGCATCCGCCTCGCCCCGGACCGAGCGCCCTAGTCCTCCTTGTCCGGGGGCGCCGGGCTCGGCTGGTCGGCCCCCCCGGCCCGCTCATCGCCGTCGGCCGCCTGGCTGCCCACCCGCTCGGCGTCGACATGCTTGAGGGGCGCCGGGTCCTGATCGTCCTCTGAGCGCTTGGGTTCCTCCATGGGTTCTCCTCCGATCGTCAACGGGTTCTCGGCTACCCGGATCGCCGCCCTCCGTCCCCGCTCAGGCCAGCGCCGGTGCCTGAGGCAGCGCATCGAGGGCGGCCTGGAGGTCAGCCTCGGAGAACTCGGGATCGTCGAGCCGCCCGCTCAGGTAGGCGTCGTAGGCGCTGAGGTCGAAGTTGCCGTGCCCGCAGAGCCCGAACAGGATCACCCGCGCCTCGCCGGCTTCCCGCGCCGCGGCCGCCTCGTCGAGCACCGCCCGGATGGCGTGGGCGGGCTCGGGCGCGGGGATGATGCCCTCGGTCCGCGCGAACCGCACAGCCGCCTCGAACGTCTCGTTCTGCCGGTAGGCCCGCGGCTCGACGAGCCCCGCTTTGACCAGCCCGCAGATCAGCGGCGAGTCGCCGTGGTAGCGCAGCCCGCCGGCGTGGACCGGCGGGGGCACGAAGTCGTGGCCGAGCGTGTACATCGGCATGAGCGGGGTCAGCCCGACCGTGTCGCCGAAGTCGTAGGCGTACACGCCCCGGGTCAGCGTCGGGCAGGCGGCCGGCTCGGCGGCCACGAAGCGCGTCCGGATGCCGTCGCGCAGCACCCGACGGAGGAACGGGATGCTCAGGCCACCGAAGTTCGACCCGCCGCCGACGCACCCGACGACGACGTCAGGCGCCTCACCCGCCATCGCCATCTGCGCCATCGCCTCCTGCCCGATGACCGTCTGGTGAAGCAGCACGTGGCCGAGCACCGAGCCGAGCGAGTAGTTCACGTCGGCGTTCTGCGCCGCGACCTCGACCGCCTCGGAGATGGCGATGCCGAGCGAGCCGGTGGGGTGGGAGGCCTGAGAGCGCCCCGCCTCGGTCAGATCCGACGGCGAGCGGTGGACGGTCGCCCCCCACGTCTGCATCATCGAGCGGCGGTAGGGCTTCTGGTCGTAGCTCGATCCGACCATCCACACCTCGCACTCGAGCCCGAACAGCTGGCAGGCGAAGGCCAGCGCGGAGCCCCATTGGCCGGCACCGGTCTCGGTCGTCAGCTTGCGGATCCCGGCCTCGGCGTTGGCGTAGGCCTGGACGACGGCGGTGTTCGGCTTGTGCGACCCGGCGGGGGAGACGCCCTCGTACTTGTAGTAGATGTGCGCCGGGGTGTCGAGCGCCCGCTCCAGGCGCCGGGCCCGGTAGAGCGGCGTCGGACGCCACAGCTTGTACGCATCACGCACCCGGTCGGGGATCTCTATGTCCGGCTCGGTCGAGACCTCCTGCTCGATGAGGGCCATCGGGAAGATGGCGCCGAGGTCCTCCGGGCCGGCCGGCTGCTGGGTCCCGGGGTGCAGCGGCGGGGGCGGGGGCGGCCCCGGCAGATCGCTCATCAGGTTGACCCAGTGCGTCGGGATGTCGCTCTCGCTCAGGGTGTACTGCACCTGGTCGTCGGACATGGGGGGTCTCGCTCTCTCGGAGGGGCGGCGGGCTTGCCGGGCGATCCTATGCGAGCCGACTGTGCACCCCTGCTACGCCGCCCGCAGCTCGTCGAGCCCCTCGCCGATCGTGCGGACCGGCCGGTAGCCGAGCTGGTCGCGCGCCTTGTCGATCCGGATCGTGCATTCCTGCGCGCTGACCCAGTAGGCGAACCGGGTCAGCGGAGGGCGGCCGGGGAGCGGCAGGGTCCGCCACAGGCTCTCGCCGGCCGCGGCCAGGCCACGAGCCAGCGGCTCCGGGATGCTGCGGGCGGGCGGCTCGACCCCCTGGGTGCCCAGCAGCTCGGTGACGAACTCCCGGAACACGACCGGCTCGCCGTCGGTCACGAAGTACGCGTTGCCGGGCACGCCGCGCCGGGCGCCGAGCACCAGGCCCTCGACCGTGTTCTCGACGTGCGTGGTCGAGGTGCGGTGGCCGCCGCCGCCGATCCAGGCGAAGCGCCCGGCGCGCACCATCTCGACCATCGTCGGCAGGAGCGTCGTGTCGCCGCGGCCCCAGACGAACCGCGGGCGGACCACGACGGTCTCGAACGCCGTCGCGGTTGGCGTCGAGCACGAGACGCTCCGCCTGCGCCTTGGTGGCGCTGTACAGCGCGGGCGAGTCCGGCCGCAGCGGTGCGGTCTCGTCGACCTCGACCAGCGGCTGGCCGGCCAGCAGCGCCGCCTCGGTCCCGACGTGGACCAGGCGGCGCACCCCGGCCTCGCGGCAGGCGTGCAGGACGTTGGCGGTGCCCGTGACGTTGCCCCGCTCGAACTCCTCGCGGGTCCCCCAGTCGCCGAGCGTGGCCGCGGCGTGGAACGCCAGCTCGGCAGCCCTCGGCGCCCGCCCGCAGCGCCGTCACGTCACCCAGCTCCCCGCTGACCGGTTCGGCCCCGCGCTCGCGCACCCGGTCCGCCGCCGCCGGCGAGCGGGCCAGCGCCCGGACCTCGTGACCGTCGGCCCGCAGCCGTTCGATCAGCCGGCCGCCGATGAAGCCCGATCCGCCGGTGAGGAAGACGACCGACACGCACCCCCGACGATAACGCTCAGCCGAGCTCGGCCTCGGTGGGCTCGGCCGGTTCGATGTCCACGACCTCGAACCCGAAGCGCTCGGCCAGGCGGCCCGCCACCAGCGAGCGATGGCACGCCTGCGCCGTCGCCTCGACGCACAGCAGCGCCCCGATCCCGTGCACCGGCAGCCCGGCGACGAACGGCTCGAGCGCAGCGGTGTCGAGGATCTCCTCGGTGTAGGCCCGGGCGTAGTCCGCCGAGAGCCGGACCCGGGAGCGCTTGCCAACGCCTTGCACGGCGTCCTCGCGGTACTGGAGCTGGCGGAGCTCGGTGGTGGGCGCCAGCTCCGGGTGGTGCGCGTAGCCGATCCGCGCCTCGGCCAGGAGCGCCTGGAGGCGTTGCGCGTTGGCCCAGGCGTACTGCGGACCGCGCACCCCGCGGCGCTGACGCACGTCGAGCACCCGCGTGACGCCCGCTCGGTCGAGCGCGCGGACGAAGCCGGCGGCGTCGAACTCGTAGACCCCGATCGTGGCGATCCTCGCCATCGCGTCCTCAGCCGATGGCCAGCGGACGCATCACGTACGCCCGCGCCAGCCGGAAGAAGAGGCCGTCGTCGGTCTGGTCACTCGTCGTGCCCGCCGCCCCGCCGCCGAACAGCAGCCCAATCACGCCCGCGTCGCGGGTGGCGCGCAGGTGCGCGGCGCTGCCCGGCCCGAGCCACCACTGCACCCGGTTGTCCCGGAAGTGCTCCCACGTGTTGCCCAGCGTCGTGTTGCCCAGCGGGAGCTGCCAGAGCACGACCGGGACGTGCGTGCGGCGGGTGAAGCCGGCGATGTAGACGTCGTGGCGGTGAAAGTCCGCCGGTCCCCACCAGGTGTTCGGGTTGTGCTCCACCACCTGGTAGTAACCGGCGTCGCGGTCGGTCACGTCGTTGAACACGACGTCGAAGCGCGCGTCGAGCGCTCGGTAGAACGTCGCCGATTCCGCGGCCAGCGCGTCCATGTGGGCGTTGGAGGGCTTGCTGTAGGTCGGGTCCTCGCCGGTGCCCCACACGCTCAGGTGCCAGGCGAGCCGCACGTGTGGCGCGAGCTCGTCGCGCAGGCGGATGAGCTGCTGGGCGAACCCGCGCGCCAGCGCCGTGGCATGCGCCTGCTCCAGGTAGCCCCACAGGTCGGGCTCCACGTGCACGACCACCAGGTGCCGTCCGGCGGCGGCGGCCACTCGCGCCAGCAGCAGTCGGTAGTCGCTCCAATACGCGCGCATCGTCGCCGGGTTGCGCAGGTTGGAGAGATCGCGGGCCGACTCACCGGCGCCGCTGGAGGGGCCCGACTGGAGCAGCTGGTAGTACGTCAGCACCGGGATGACGTGGGCCCGGATCGACTCGGTGACGTACATCGAGGCGAACGTCCCATTCGGGTTCCACGTCGCCCACCCGTGGCCGGTGTTGACGCCGCCGCTCAGGTACTGATAGCGGGCGTCGAGGTGGACGTGGTCAACCAGTGCCCGGGCGCCACCCGGTGGATCGCTAGCGCCGAGGATCAGGTGGTGCGGCCAGCCTCCCGGCAGCGCCAGGGCGAGGGAGAGGAGCGGGGCCCACCGCCTGAGCACGCCGGCCAGCTTTGCGGGCACGGCCTAGGACTCCTGCCCCTGCCCGTCGATCCACTGGTCGATCCGGGTCCACCAGTCGTTCAGCCACGCTGTCAGCTCCGCCTCGTCGGTCGGGACCTCGGCCCGAGGGACGTGCCACATCCGGGTGCGCAGCGTCCGCCCCACCGGCAGGTCTCGCCAGATGGCGAGCGGATAGGCGGCCAGGCCCAGGCCGGTGTGGGCGGCGAACACGACGTCGCTCTCGGCGCTGGCGCGCAACGCGGTCAGCGTGCCGGCCGGTCGTGGCGGCAGGACGTGGTGCATGCGCTCGCCGACCCGCGCCGCGTCCCGGTGGCCTCGCCGGCGCAGCGAGCCGAGCACGGCACGGCGACGAGCGGGGGTGAAGTTGCCGCCCTCGGGGAACAGCAGCAGCGCGCCGTGCGGGCCCAGGGCCGAGGCGGTGCGGGCGATGCGGGCCTCGCACTCGGGCGGATCGTCGACGTCGAGGACGGCGTGGGGGAGCCGGTGGGCGATCAGGTCGATCGACGGGTCGAGGGTGATCGCCTCCTTGAACACGACGCTCGGCCGCCGCGCGAAGTGCGAGAGGAGGCGGTCGATGAGCAGGATCGTGTCCGCCGGGCCGGCGTGACGACTGAGGACGAGCAGCGGCGTCGATCCGCGCAGCGCCGCGGCCGCCGCGTCCGAGCCGGGCGACTCGACGATCCGGATCCCGAGCGTCCGGACCACGCTCCCGGCGATGCCGCCGACGAACCACTGCAGCAGCCGCCAGTGCAGGGCCTGGATCTGACCGGCGCCCATCAGCGGGCCCCCGCCACCGAGCAGCCAGATCGCTCCGCAGGCGACTAGCGTGGTCAGCTCCCGGGCGAAGTACGCCAGGAAGATCCGGGTCATGAGGGCCAGCCGCCGGTCGCCGGTGAGCGCGGCAATCAGCTCCGCCCCCGCGAGCAGGAACGGCGAGAGGGCCAGCGCGAGGAGCGAGACGACGAGCCAGACGGTGATGCTCACCGGCCGGCGGACCGCGGCGGGGGGGATCAATGCTCCTCCAGGTACTGCCGTGAGGCCTCGAAGGCGGAGTCGATCTGGCGCTGCACCGTGCCGGCGAGTCGCCGCAGGCGCAGCGGCGCCGAGAGGTCGTTGTACGGCGGAGCGGCCGAGCCGCCGGTGGGCAGGACGTGCAGCTCCACCCCGTCGGGCAGCGAGTGGAGGTCGTGGGCGAATCGGTGGCGCCGGGCGATCTCGAAGGCGACCAACCCCACCTCCCACGGCCAGCGGGGGGCTGGAGCGCCTGCTCCAGGCGCCCCACCTGCAGGACGTAGATCGTCCGCGCGCCGAGCGCCACGGCGCGGCTGACCGGGATCGAGTTGACGATCCCACCGTCGATGAAGTGCTCGCCGCCCACCCGGACCGGCGGCAGCACACCCGGCACGGCACAGGAGGCGAGCACCACCTCGGCCAGGGGCCCCTCGGTGAACCAGTGCTCGGCGGCGTGCTCGATCGATGCCGCCACGCACTGGAACGGGACCTCGAGCTCCTCGACGCGCTGCACCGGCAGGACGTCGGCCAACCGGTTGCGCAGCTCACCGAACGGCTGCAGGTACGTCCGGGTCCGCGCCAGCGTGGTCAGGCGCTGGAGCGCACTGCCCGACCACAGCGACGCGCCGTCCTGCCACATCGCCCGCAGGCGCTCGAGCCCGGCGGCCCCCGGCTCCGCCGCGTAGAGCGCTCCGTTGACGGCACCGATCGAGGTGCCGAGCACGACGTCGGCCCGGATCCCGCGGTCGACCAGGGCCGCCAGCATCCCCACCTCGTGCGCGCCGAGCAGGCCTCCACCACCGAGCACGAAGGCGGTCTCGCAGCGTGGTGCGTCGCGGCTCACCGCGCTGGGCTACCCGCTCCGCGCTTCGGGGGCGCTCAGGCGGTGAGCGGGGCCCGGGCCGCGCACTCCCGCACCACCCGATTGAGCCGGTACAGGGTCAGGTCGCCGAGCGGGGTGGTCAGCGAGCCGATCCGGTTGGTCACGAACCCGACCGACAGCCCCAGTTCGGGGTCGGCCCAGCCGCCGGAGCCGCCGTAGCCGAAGTGGCCAAACGCCTTCGGCGCGGCGGGGCCGGCGCCGAACCCCTGGTGATAGCCGAGCCGCCAGCGCATCCGGAGCCCGAGCACCCGATCGGTGCCGCGGACCTGCACGCGCCCGAGCGCGTGGACGGTCTGGGGGGAGAGCAGGCCGTCGCCCCCGCAGGCCAGCGCCCCGTACAGCCGGGCCAGGCCGTCGGCGCTCAGCACGCCGTTGACCGCCGGCATCTCGGCGGCCCAGATCGGCGGCACCTCGCCCTCGAACAGCCGATGGAAGCCGTTGACGTGCAGTGCCTCGAGCGCCGGGACGCGCAGCCGCCGGATGCGCCGCAGCGGGACGACGGCCTGCCCGGCCAGGCCGAGCTGTCGCAGCGCCGACCCGATCGGCTCGGCGACGCGGTGCTGGGCGTCTTCGGGCGCACCGAGGAAGATCCCGTCGGTGCCGAGCGGGCCGGCCACCTCGGTGGCGACGAGCTCACGCAGTCCGCGCCCGGTCACCTGGCGGAGCAGTCCCGAGACGAGCCAGCCGTAGGTGAGGGCGTGGTAGGCCGAGCTGGCGGTCGGCGCGTCGACCCGCCGGGCCGCCAGTCGCTCCTCCATCGCCAGGTGGTCAAGCAGGTCCTCCGCTCGGCGGGCCACCGACTGGACGCTGTAAAGCCCCGCCCGATGGGTGAGGAGCTCGCGGATCGTGACGCGGCCCTTGCCGCCGGCGGCGAAGGCCGGCCAGTGTTCGGCGACGCGATCGTCCACGCTCAGCAGCCCCCGGTCGATCAGCCGGTGGACGACCGTGGAGGCGACGCCCTTGCTGGTCGAGAAGCTGATGGCCAGGGTGTCCGGGGTCCAGCGCCGGGTGCCGCCGCCGTCGGCGAACCCGCCGGCGAGGTCGACGACGGTGCGCCCATGGACCCGGACGACGAGCGCTCCGCCGCCGGGGCCCGGTGCCACCAGACGTTCGAACGCGTCGGCCACCGGTCCGAATGCCGGATCGGCGTGGCCGTGCGGGACCGCCCGGGCCAGATCGTCGGGGGATGGGTCCGGAACGGCGGCGGGAAGAGGGCACGCGCGGGGCAAGCGAGGGCAGCCTACGGTCCGCGGCGGCCGGACGCGGTGGCGCCGACGCTGGTGTAGGTTCACGCGCGGGGTGATCGTCTTCGGGTCTGAGATCTCGTACTTCACCGGGAAGTTCGAGACCTACCTGCGCTACAAGGAGATCCCCTACGAGTATCGCCCGCTGACGCTCCGTTATCTCCGCTGGGTGATCCCGCGCAAGCTCGGCGCGACGCAGTACCCGACCGTGCGCCTGGGCGACGGTCGCTGGATGAGCGATTCGACGCCGATGATCGCCTGGCTCGAGCCGCGCCACCCCAGCTCGCCTGTGATCCCGGTCGACCCGGTGCAGCGCTACGTGGCGCTGCTGATCGAGGATTACGCCGACGAGTGGCTGTGGCGGCCGGCGATGTGCATCCGCTGGCGCCACCGCGAGGACCGATTCCTCGCCGCGCGCTCGCTGGCCCGCGAGCTCGTCCGGTTGCCGCTACCCCTCGCCGTCCGCCGCGCGATGGTGACTGTGCGCCAGACCCGGCTGTTCGTCACCGGCGACGGGATCGACGCCCGCACCCGCCCGCACGCCGAGGCGAGCTTCACCCGGCTGCTCGCCTGCCTGGAGCCGGTCCTGGCCCGCCGCCCGTTCCTGTTCGGCGGGCGGCCGACGATCGCCGACGTCGGTCTGATGGGCCCGATCTGGCGGCACTTCGTGCACGACCCGACGCCTGCCCGGATCATGCAGAACACGGCGCCCGCGGTCTACGAGTGGGCGGCGCGGATGTGGAACGCGCGGGCGAGCCGGATCGGTGAGCGGCCGCTGCTCGACGGCGTCCCGGACGACCTCTCGCCGCTGCTGCGGGAGATCGGCGAGACCCACCTGCCGGCGCTGGCGGCCAACGCGCGGGCCCACGCCACTCGGATGGCGCGGCATGACGTCGCCGTGCAGGGGACGACGTACCGCCAGGTCCCGACGAGTGCCTACCGCGTGTGGTGCCTGGAGCAGCTGCGCCGGCGCTTCGACGAGCTCCCGCCCGACGAGGGCGCGGCAACCCGGGCGCTCCTCTCCGAGCACGGCTGCTGGGAGCCGCTGTGGTCGGTGGCCCGGCTGGACTCCGGGCACGACCCCGCCGGGCAGGCGCCGTTCTGCCGGGTGACCCGGATGGTCAGGGACTGACCCCAGCGCGGAACGGCGGTCTTCGCCACTGGCCGCGGCTCGACGCGCCACCGCGGGTCAGCCGCTCGCCTCGAGCGTCTGGCGCAGGCCGGTCTCCAGGTCCCGCGGCTGGAACCCGAGCTCGCCCTGGGCCTTGGCGTCGCTCATCCAGAACGTCACCCCGTTCGAGGTGCGGATCAGCTCGGCGAGGTTCGGCGGGAACCCCATCGCCTTGCCGACGAGCGGCCCCACCGGGATGGCCAGCTTCATCATCGCGGCTGGCATCGTGATCCGGGGCGGCTTGCGCCCGACGATCCGCGCCGTGGTGTCGACCAGCTCGCCCATCGTGCCCTGGGCACCGGCGAGGTTGTACGACTCGCCGATCCGCCCCTGATCGTGGGCGCGGATGATCCCGTCGGCCACGTCCTCGACGTGGATGAAGTTGAAGCCGGTCTGCGGGAACATGCGGAGCTTCAGCTTCCCGGTCCGCGTCTGGTCGATCATGTTGCCGAGCTCGGAGTGGTCGCCGGGGCCGTACACCCCGCCGGGCTGGACGATGACGATCGGGGCGCCCGCGGCGATCCGGTCGCGCGCGACCTGATGGGCCTCGTACTTCGTCCGGTCGTAATGGGAGAGGAACTGCGGCGGCTGTGGCCGCTCGTAGCTCTCATCGACGACGTGGCCGTGGGTGTTGCCGTACACGTTGCCGGTGGAGACGTAGACGATCCGGCCCACCCCGGCCTCGGCGGCGGCGTCGAGCACGCGCTCGGTGCCGTGCACGTTGGCGTCGCTCATCGCCTCGCGCTCGCGGGCCGGGATGCCCACCTTGTACGTCGCGCCGACGTGGAAGACGGCATCGGCGCCGCTCACCCCGCGACGGATCGCCTCCGCGTCGGACAGGTCACCTTCGACGATCTCGCAGCCGATCTCCCGCAGCGGTCCGGCCTTGGCCGGGGTGCGCACCAGCGCGACGACATCGTCGCCGCGATCCCGTAGCCGGCGCGCGACGTGGAGACCGATGAAGCCCGTCGCGCCGGTGATGAATGCTCGCATGGGCGAACCGTATACGAGTCGCGGCTCATCGATGTCGCGGTTGCGGCATCCTCTGTGAGGTGGACACCGGACCCCGCAGCGTCAAGATCGGCGAGAACGAGCGCCCGGGATGGTCCTCCGAGCGCCCGCGGCGCGAGGGCGGACCGCCTCGCAAGGTGGACATCTCGGTCCGCGGCCGCGTGCTGCCGCCGACCGACCGGATGCGCTATTCGCCCGGCAGCCTGGTGCTCGTCGTGGGGCCGGCGGCCGCCGCCCCGGCCACGTTCGCCGAGCGGACGGTCGAGGAGCGGAACGCCGTGCTCTCCGCCGCGCGGGTGCGCGGACTGCTTACCGGGCGCGTCCCCGAAGCGGAGATCGGAGAACGCGCGCCGGCGCTGCTCGAGGCGGCCGCGGCCAAGCGGCTGGGCGCCGGCCAATCGGTCGTGCTCGCCACCGAGGACCTGAGCGCCGAGGAACGCGAGCGCTATGCGCGGCTGGCCCATGGTCATGGCCGCCCGCGCCACCTCGTCCTGCTCGATCCGCCGACCGATCAGGTCGGCGAGGACGAGCGGCCCGACCTCGACGCGCTGCGGCGGACGCTGAACGCGGGAGAGGTCGGCGCCGAGGGGTTCCACACCGCGCTGCGGCTCGGCGGCGGGGCGATCGCCGAGCTCAAGCGGATCGTGTTCCGCCCGCCACCCCGCGACGACTGAACGCTCACGCGCTAGGGTGCCGCCGTGGCCGCCACCCGCATCTCCCGCCGCCAGGCACTGGGCGGTGCCGCTGCCGCGGCGGCCGGAGGGACGCTCCTCGGACGTCCAGGTGCGGCGGGCGCGCGCTCGGCCGCCCCGGCTCGGCGGGTCGATGTCGTGGTCGTCGGTGCCGGCCTCGCCGGTCTGAGCGCCACCACCGACCTCGTCGCTGCCGGCCACTCGGTGGCCCTGCTCGAGGCCCGCGACCGGGTCGGCGGTCGCACGCTCAACCACACGCTGCCCGGGTACCCCGGCGAGGTGGTGGAGGTTGGTGGCCAGTGGGTGGGCCCGGGGCAGGACCGGATCCTCGCCCGCGCGCGCCAGCACGGCGTCGGCACGTTCAAGACCTACACCACCGGGGCGCAGATCCTCGACTACCGAGGCGCCCAGTCGCAGTTCACCGGTCTCATCCCCCCGCTGCCGGATCCCGACGCCACGGACTTCAACTCGCTGCTGGGGAAGATCGTCTCGCTCGAGGGGACCGTCCCGCTCGACCGGCCGTGGACGGCGCCGGACGCCGCCTCGCTCGACGGCCAGACGCTCGAGACGTTCCGGCTCGCCAACTCATCGACCTATGGGGCGCAGTTCCTGTTCGACCTCGCGATTCGGGCGGTGTTCGCCGCCGAGCCGCGCGACATCTCGCTGCTCCACGGGATGTTCTACCTGCACTCGGGCAACGGGATCATCAACCTGACGAGCACGGCGGGGGGAGCGCAGGACTCGCGCTTTCACGGCGGCTCGCAGCTCGTCTCGATCCGCTTGGCGCAGGCGCTGGGGCGCCGGGTGGTGCGCAACGCGCCGGTGCGACGGATCGCCCAGAGCGGCAGCGGCGTGAGCGTGGTCAGCGACGCCGGCACGTTTCGTGCCAAGCGGGTGATCGTCGCCGTGGCGCCGACGCTCGCCGGCCGGATCGACTACGAGCCGCAGCTCCCCGCGCTGCGCGACGGGCTCACCCAGCGGATGCCGCAGGGATCCGCGATCAAGTTCGAGGCGGTGTACCCGGAGCCGTTCTGGCGATCCGCCGGCCTGTCGGGTTACGCGAACAGCGACCGCCAGCCAATCCAGCTCACCTACGACAACTCGCCGCCATCGGGTCGACCGGGCGTGCTCCTGGGCTTCGTCGTCGGGTCCGCCGCCCGGCAGCTCACGGCCCTGAGCGCCGGCGCCCGGCGGGCGGCGGTGCTCGATTCGTTCGCCCGCCTGTACGGAAACGCTGCCCGCTCGCCGAAGGTGCTGATCGAGCAGAACTGGTCAAACGAGGCGTGGACCCGCGGCTGCTACGAGGGGTACTTCCCCCCCGGTGCCTGGAGCGACTACGGCGCCTGGCTCCGCGCTCCGGTCGGCCGCATCCACTGGGCGGGCACCGAGACCGCCGAGGTGTTCACCGGGTACATGGACGGCGCCGTGCGCTCGGGCGAGCGGGCGGCCGCCGAGGTCCGCGCCACCCTCTAGCTCCTCCCTACCATCGTCTCATGCCGAGATTCGATCCCGACGAGGCCCGCACCGCGCCGCTGCTGGACCCGGCGCGGCGGCCGGCACGGGATCCCGCCACCCTCGGCCACGGCACCCTCGCGTGCCCCCGCTGCGATGCCCCCGTTGCGCTGCCGGCGCCCAGCTCGCCGGGCCGCGCCACCACCTGCCCGTACTGCGCGCACGCCGGGTCGCTCGGCAGCTTTGTCTCGCTGCGGGCGCCGACTCGGCCGACCCGCGTCGTGATCCGGGTCACGGCCCGCGCCGGGCTGGCGGTCAGCCGCGCGGCGTAGCCGCCGCCGTCCGGCACTTCACTTCACAGCTGGCAGAGCGGGCACCAGTAGGTCGTCCGCCCGCCGATCGTCGCCCGCTCCAGCGGCGAGCCATCGCGCGGACAGTGCCCCTCCCGCCCGCGCGCGGGAACGAACCGGCCGGTGTGCACGCCGCCCAGCCGGTGGGCCGAGCGCAGCGCCGCCCGCAGCTCGCGGCGCAGCCGGTCGAGCTCGGGCTCGCTCAGCTCGCCGGCGGTCCGGCGGGGGGAGAGCCGGGCCCGCCACAGCGCCTCGTCGGCCAGGAGGTTGCCGACGCCGGAGATCGACCCCTGGTCGAGCAGCCGGGCCTTGATCGCCGTGCGGCCCCGGCCGACGCGGCGGCGAAACGGGTCCCGGCCGACGATCCCGGCGTCCGGGCCCAGATGGTCGTGCGAGGGGTTGAGCACGGCCCGGCCCAGCCGGCGCCGGTCCCGCAGCACGAAGCTCCTCCCGTCGGCGAAGTCGACCCGGAAGCGATCCGAGCGCAGCCGGTCGTGCGGGTCGAGGACGATCCGCCCGGCCATCCCCAGGTGCAGGCCGAGCGTCGGCCCGTCGACGGACTCCAGCCACAGGAACTTGCCCTGCCGGCCGGCGGCCACGAACGTCTCGCCGCGCAGGGCGGCAGCGATCTCGCCGGGCGCGAACGGCCGGCAGACGTACGTGTCGCTGTCGTCGACCGCGGCGACCGGCCGCCCCAGGACCTGCTCCAGGGTCAGGCGCGCACGCTCGGCTTCGGGCAGCTCGGGCACGGTCGGACCAGAGCGTACGCACCCGAGCTCATCCGGCGCTGTGAGCCGCGGGTCAGCTGCAGGTCGGGTCCGGGTCGAACGTCGCGGTCGACTGCGCCAGGCTCAGCGGCCCGCCCCGGGGGATGAGCTGGACGTGGTTGACCTCGGTGTTGTTCGGGTCATCGGAGGGGTCGAACGGCCGGTAGAGGCCATAGGCGGCGAGCGTCGCCTCGCTGATCCGTGCCGCGCTCGAGCGGAGCAGGCTGTTGACCCCGATGTCCTCGGCCTCCCCCTGGGTGTGCGGGTCGGTGGCGTACCCGCCGACCGCCACGCTGTGCTGCGGGCTGCGATAGCCGCTGATGCCGTAGATCGTCACGTGGAGTGCCTCGCCGAGCGTGTTCAGCCGCGCGGTGATGATCGGCAGCTCACCGACGTCCTGCACGGTGCCGGGGTCGGCGACGAAGCCGGACCGGGAGGCGCCCGCGAGCGGTGCGGCATCCGCCGGATCCGTCGTGCCGCCGCACAGGTTGAGCCGGGTGAGCTCGCGCTTGACCTCCGCCAGTGACGGGGCGTGGGCGTGGGGATCGCCGACCGGGGCGCCGGCCGGCCCGGCAGCCGCCGTGATCGTCCCGGGGTCGCCGGCCGCGGGCTCGATCGCGTGGGGGTGGGCCCGGGGCCCAGGACCCGGTGAGACGATCGCCGAGTGCGTGGCCGACGAGCCGCAGCCGGCGAGCACCAGGGCGAGGAGGAGCGCGACCCGGCGGAGCATCGCCACCAAGCCTACGAAGCGACGCGTCGTCGAATCGCCAGCCTCGATGGGGTGACTGGTTGGACCAGTCGTGGTACCCTGGCCCCGCCTTGTCGCTCCGACCGGTCACCGACGCATCGCTGCCCGACCTGATCTTCGCCCGCCTGCTCGGTCAGATCGTCGCCGGTGAGCACCCGCCCGGCGGGGTGCTCCCATCGGAGCGGAGCCTGACCGGCGCCCTGCAGGTCAACCGGCACGTCGTCCGCGAGGCGCTGAAGCGACTCGAGCAGGTCGGTCTCATCCGGATCAGCCAGGGCGGCGCCACCCGGGTGCTCGACTTCCGCCACAGCGCGGGGCTCGACCTGCTGGCGCTCGTGGCCGAGCACGCCGAGGCGCTCGAGGGCGCGCTGCCCCTGCTCGCCCACGGCCTCGAGATGCGCGCGACGATCGGCGCCGACGTCGCCCGACTTGCCGCCCAGCGGGCAAGCACGGCGCAGCGCCGGGAGATCCTCGCCGCTGCCGAGGCGATCGCCACCTCGTCCCCCGGCGATCGCAGCCTGCTCGACCGCCGCTTCTGGCAGCTGCTGCTCGACAGCGCCGGCAACCTCGCCTATCAGCTGGCGTTCAACAGCCTCCTGCGCGCGGTCGACGCGATCGGGGAGCTCCACGCCGAGTGGCTGGCCCACGAACTGGAGGCCGGCGAGCACCGCCGGCCGATCGCCGCCGCGGTCCGCGCCGGCGACGCGGAGGCGGCGGCCGCCGCCGCCCGAGCCGCGCTCGAGCCGCCGGCGGACCTGTTCGCTCGGCTGGACGACCCCCGCCGGACGGCCACCGGATGACCGACATCCCCGTCGACTACAACGCCTCGCTGACCGCGCGCCGCCGGGACCTGCGCACGCTGCGCGCGTGCTGGCAGGAGTACACCCATTACGCCTCGCCGCGGGTGATCGGGGTCGCTGTGCTGACGGTCGCCCTCGCCCGGGGGATCGCCGGCCGCTGGTCGTGGCGCGACGCGCTCGTCCCCCCGACGATCATCGCGATCCAGCCGTTCGTCGAGTGGGTGATCCACAAGTACCTGCTCCACCTTCCGCCGTTCCAGGTCCGCGGACGGACGATCGAGCTCATCTCCTCGGCCGAGCACCGCCGCCACCACCTGGCGCCCTCCGACCTCGATGGGGTGCTCCTGTCGGGTGTGGAGGCCGGGGTCTTCCTGGTCCAGATCGCCGGGATCGCCGCGGCCGTGGTGCTGCGGCGCGGGCGCCGTCCTCGGCGGTCACTTCCTGCCGGTGTGGCTGACGGCGACGGGCTGCTCGTACCTGGGGCTCGCCCGCTACGAGTGGTCGCACTTCCTCATCCACACCCCGTACGTCCCGCAGAGCCGGTGGTACCGGACGATCTGGCGCAACCACCGGCTGCACCACTTCAAGCACGAGGGCTATTGGCTCGGGGTCAGCTCGAACTTCGGTGACCGGATCCTCGGCACCAACCCCGACGGCCGGTCGGTCGAGCGCTCGGCGACGGCGCGGACGCTCAGCCGCTAGTCGGCCCGGATCCTCACCGGGTCGCTCGCCGTCTCCCGCAGCGACTCGGCCGGCTGCTCGCGCTCGAGCGAGGGATGCAGCACCGCGCCCGGCTGGCGAGCCATCTGCCCGGCGAAGTACGCCAGGTGGCGGGCGAGGCGGATCGGCGTGGCGGGAGAGGGGGCCAGGCGCCGGCCGAGCTGGAGCGCCCCGAGCAGCGTGTCCCGGGAGGGGATGCCGCCGTCCCGGGTGCCGGGCGGCGCCGGCGGCTCCCACAGGGACCCGGGGCGAGGTGCCGGCTCGGTTCCCGAGCGCGTCCAGCGATCGACGATCAGGAGCACCGTCTCGGCCAAAGGCCGGGCGGCCGCGAACGTGAGGTCGAGCAGGCGGGTCTCGCCGCCGAGCACCGTCTCGCGCTTCGGGTGGGCGGCGGCGGCGACGAGCGCCCGGCCGATGACGTCCGGGCGATAGGCGTCGGGCGGCACGCGCGGGGTGTGACCGGTGGCGCTCGACGCGCCGGCGAACAGCGGCGTGTCGATCGGCCCGGGGTGGACCATCGCGATGCGCACGCCGCTGCCCTGCTCGCGCTCCTCGACCGCGAGGGTGTTCAGGAACCCGCGCAGGCCGTGCTTGGCCGCCGCGTAGGAGCCCCAGCCGGGCAGCGGCACCCGGCTGTTCAGCGACAGCGTGGCGACGATCGTCCCCTGCGACCTGGCGCAGGGCGGGCAGCGCCGCCCGGATCGTGTTCACCGCGCCGAGCAGGGTGATCGAGATCACCCGCTCGAAGTCATCGGGGTGCACCTCCCGGAAGTGGCCGTACGCCGCGGCGCCGGCGTTCGCCACCAGCACGTCGAGCCCGCCGAGACGCTCGATCGCGCTCGTCACGGCCGGCTCCAGCGCGGCTCGGTCGGCGACGTCGGCCTGGAGCGAGATGACGCCCGGCACGCGGGTCGGCCGCCGGGCGATCGCCGCCACCTCTGCCCCTTCGGCCCGGAAGGCCTCGGCCGCGGCCAGGCCGACGCCCGAGCTGGCCCCGGTGATGAGGACACGCCGGCCGCGGAGACTCGTCACGAGCCGACCTCGGCCGTCAGGATGTGCGCGTGCTGTACGGCGGCGTCGAGACCGGTGGGACCTGGTGCGTGTGCGCCGTCGGCACCGGCCCGGACGCGCTCGATCGGATCGAGCGCTTCCACACCGGCGCGCCGGAGGCGACGATCGCCCGCATCGTGCGCTTCTTCCGCGAGGGCGAGGAGCCGCGGGCGGTCGGGGTCGGGGCGTTCGGGCCGCTCCGGCTCGACCGTCGCTCGCCGCAGTGGGGGACGCTGCTCGGGACGCCGAAGCCGGGCTGGTCCGGGGTGCCGCTCGGACGCATGCTCGAGGACCGCCTCGAGCGGCCGGTGGCCCTCGACACCGACGTGGCGGCGGCGGCGATCGCCGAGCACCGGTGGGGCGCCGGCCGTGGCGTCGAGCACCTCTGCTACGTCACCGTGGGGACCGGCATCGGCGCCGCGCTGCTGCACGGTGGCCGGCCGCACCACGGGCTCGTGCACCCGGAGGCGGGCCACCTGCGGATCCCGCATGACCGTCAGCGGGACCCGTTCGCCGGAAGCTGCCCGCGTCACGGCGACTGCTGGGAGGGCCTGGCCGGCGGCCCGGCGCTCACCGCTCGCTGGGGAGTCGAGCCCCGGCGGCTGGGAGAGGACCATCCGGCGTGGGCGCTGGAGGCGGAGTATCTGGCCCTCGGCCTGGCCGGGATCGTGTTCGTCGCGTCGCCGCAGCGGATCGTGGCCGGCGGCGGCGTGCTCGAGCAGTCCGGGGCTGCTCGGTGCGGTCCGCGGCCGGCTGCGGGCGCTGGTGGCGGGCTATCTGGAGACGGCGCTGCTCGAGGACGAGATCGAGCGCTACCTCGTGGCGCCGGAGCTCGGTGATCGGGCCGGGGTCCTGGGCGCGCTGGCGCTGGCGGAGCGCCTGGACCACGCGGGGTATTGAGCGCCGCCTCATCCTGCCGGGGGGCCGTAGCTCATCGTGTCGCCCTTCTTGAACTCAGTGGACATGAAATCCTCCTCAGGTCGTTGAGGTTGACGCTACCCCATCCGCAGGCGATCAATCCTCCGCGCGCAGGCGCCGGCGCAGCCCGGAGGCCCGGGCGATCGGCCGATCGACGGCCGCCCGCACCGACGCCTCGGACCCGATGACGAGCAGCGACTGCGTCGCCCGGGTCAGCGCGGTGTAGAGGAGCTCTCGGGTGAGCAGGCGCGACTCCGGCGGCGGGAGCACCACGGCCACCGCGTCGAACTGCGAGCCCTGGCTCTTGTGGATCGTCATCGCGTAGACCGTCTCGACCGCTCCGAGCCGGGCGGGGCTGACCGCCACGACCGCGCCTCGACGCTCGAACACCGCCGCCAGCCGGTCATCCTCTGCGCGCACCACCACGCCCGTGTCGCCGTTGTTCAACTCCAGCTCCGGGTCGTTCTCGGTCACGAGCAGTGGCCGGCCGAGGAAGAAGGCGGCCGCCGGGTCGAGCTCCGGCACGGCGTCGGCGAGCCAGCCGAGGACCTGCGCGCTCAGCGCGGACACGCCGTGGGGGCCGCGCCGGTGCGCACAGAGGATCCGAAAGCGTCCGAGCGCCGCCAGCGCGGCGCCTCCGTCGCCGCGAGCGGCGGCGGCGAATACGGCCGCGCCGGCGGTCCGGGCGCGGTCGCGCAGTCCGTCGAGGGCGCGCGCGGCGGTCCCGTCGGGCACCCAGGTGACGTCCGGGCTGTCGGCCGCGAGCCCCGCGACGACCGCGTCGGCGTCGCCCGCCCGCACCGCCGCGGCGAGCGGCGCGATCGTGCCGCCGAACCGATGCTCTCGCTCGAGCACGGCGATCGACCCCGTGATCGGCCCTCCGTCCTGTCCGGCGAGGACGATGTCACCGAGCACGGCCCCGGCCTCGATCGATGCCAGCTGGGCCGGATCGCCGACGAGCACGAGCCGTGCCTCCGGCCGCACGGCCGCCACGAGCTGCTCCATCCGCGACAGCGACACCATCGAGGTCTCGTCGACGACGACGACGTCGTGGGGCAGGCGCTCCCCGGCGTGGAACCGCGGCGGCACGCCGGGACGCATCCCGAGCAGCCGGTGGAGCGTCGTGGCCGACAGATCGCCCAGGAGCTCCCGCACCGGCGGAGCGAGGTCGAGTGCCGCCGCCTGCTCGCGGACCGCCTGGCCGAGGCGGGCCGCCGCCCGGCCGGTCGGCGCCGCCAGCGCGACGAGCGGTGCCCGTTCCCCCCGGGCCGCCGCGGTGTCGAGGAGCAGCGCGACGAGCCGCCCGACGGTCGTCGTCTTACCGGTGCCCGGGCCGCCGGCTACCACGGCGAGCCGGCGGCCCATGGCCGTCATCGTCGCGCGCGCCTGGTCGGAGTCCGTCTCCCCGAACAGCCGGACCAGGCCGGCGGCGAGCTGCGCCGGATCGACCTCGCCGGCCGGCCCGCAGCGGGCCAGGAGCTCGGCGGCGAGCGCCCGCTCCGCGTGCCACAGCCGATCGAGGTACAGGCGCCCGGCCTCCAGGTGGAGCGGAGCCTCCTCGGTCACGAGGGCCGATGCGCCGAGCGCTGCGATCCAGCCCGCCGGCTCGGGCCATGGCAGCTCGATCAACTCATCCCCGGCGTCCGCGTCGCCCGCGGCGGTGGTGGCGATCCGCGCCAGGTCGACGTGGACGTGCCCGACCCGCGGCGCGCGGACCGCGAGCGCGGCGGCCAGCCGGACGGGCGCCGCCCGCTCGCCGGCTAGCGCACACAGCCGCTCGGCGACGCGGATGTCGGCCGCGGACAGGATCCCGGCGCGGTTGAACGTGCGCAGCGGCTCGCTGGCACCGACGGCCAGGCGGACGTCGAGGGGGTCGTTGAGCGCCTCGCCCGCGCCGCCCGGATCGCTCATGCCGCCGCTCCGCGGTCGAGCGCGTCGCTGAGCGCCAGGACTGCCGAGGCCGGCGGCGTCCAGGTGAACACGCCGGCGCCGGGAGGGCCGGTCATCCCGCGCAGGAACGCGTAGTGGACGCCCCCGAGGTGGCGCGCCGGGTCGTAGCCCCGCAGCCGCCACCGCAGGTAGCGGTGCAGCGCCACCTGGTACAGGAGCGCCTGGAGGCCGTAATGCCGGCGCTCCATCTCGGCCCGGAGCGCCCCGGGACGGTAGTGCCGGGCGGCCAGCGGCTCGTCGGGACCGGCGAGCCAGTTCGTCTTGTAGTCGACGATCGCGAACCGGGGGCCGGGGCGGCGGACGACGAGGTCGAGGAACCCCGTCAGGTATCCGCGCACCCCGCTGCGCAGCCCCGGGTCCGCCAGCCGGCCGGCATAGCCGGCGAGCGGATCGTCGGGGGGTAGGTGCGCGCGCAGCGTGGCCGCCAGCGCGCCGAGCGTGACGGTGCCCTCCACCGCGTCGCCGCCGGCCAGCGGGAGCTCGAACTCCAGCTCGTCGAGCCGATCGGCTCGGCTGAGGCCGCGCAGGGCGAACCCCGCCAGGGGGGTGTCGAGGGCGGTGGCGAGACCGTCCGCCACACGGTCGATGTCGAGCGCGATCGACCGCACCCGGAGCGTCTCGGCCAGCCGGGTCCGGAGCTCCGCCCGCAGGTCGCGCGCGGCGAAGTCGCTCGCCTCGAGCACCTCGTGCACGATCGTGCCGACCGTCGCGCCGACCGGCATCGCGCCGAGGGGCAGCTCGGGAGCGACGGGGGGCGCCCCGGTCGCCTCATCGGACTCGGCCTCCGGCCCCGATGGCTCGTCGCGCACGCCGGCCGCCTCCGGCTCGGAGTCAACCGTGGCCTCGTGGGCGCCGGCCGTGATGTCGCTGTACGAAGTCCGCCGCCACCGGCGGTCGAGGGTGCGCCGCAGCTCGGCCACCGCGAGCGCCCCGACCGCCTCGCGCGGGGGGGACCACGGCGCCGGCGGACCCGGGTCCGCGTCCTCGACCGCGATCGCGCCGTCGGGCGCGGTGGCCCGCAGTGCGTCCAGGCGTTGCCGCACCGTGCCGTCCCCCGGCGTGTCCCCGCCCAGCGCCGGCACCTCGCCGTCCGGCTGCCGGGAGAACAACAGGCGGCCGAGCGACGACTGCCCGGCCGTGTACGAGCCCGCCCACCACACGACCGCCTGGTGGCGGGCCCGGGTCAGGGCGACGTAGAGCAGCCGGAGATCCTCGCCCCGCGCCTCGATGCGCTGCTGCTCGCGGTGGGCGTCATACGCCGCCCCCTCGAGGCTGACGTCGAGCCGGCGCTCGTCGCCGGCCTGCGGATCGTGGAAGCACACCGGCTCGGTCCGGTCGCGGCTCGTACAGATCCCACAGGAACGGCAGCAGGACGATCGGGAACTCGAGGCCCTTGCTGCGATGGATGGTGAGCACCGGCACGGCGTCGGCATCGGATTCCAGCCGGCGCGATCGCTCCTCGTCGGCGTTGTCCCGGTCAGGCTCGGCCCGCCGCCGGCGCAGCCAGGCGACGAGTGCCGACGCGCCGAGGCCCTCCTCCAGGGCGGCGGCGTGCAGGAGCTCCCCGAGGTGGCGCAGATCGGTCAGCTGTCGCTCGCCGCGGGTCCGGGCGAGCACGCGCGCGGCGAGATCCTCGCCGCGGCCCATCGTCTCGAGCAGCGACGCCACGCCGTGCTCGCGCAGCACCCGCGCCCAGTCGTGCAGGCGGACGTGGAGCGCCTCGCGGTCGGCGTCTCCGGCCGGCCCGCCGGCCGCCAGGCGCTCCGCATCCCAGCCGAGGAACGGCGTGAGCGCGGCGGCGTGCGCCCGCCCGGCCACCTGCGGGAGCTCGAGCGCCTCGAGCAGCCGCAGCCACGCCTCCGCGGCCGGTGAGCCGAACACGCTGCCCGCGCCGCCGGTGACCGCCGGCACCCCCGCCCACTCGAGCGCGGCGCGCACCTCCTGCGCCTGCCGGTTCGTCCGCACGAGCACCGCCAGGTCGGCCGGACAGATCGCGCGGCGCTCCCCCCGTCGTGGTTCGGCGACCCACTCGATCTGTGCGCCGGAGCGCAGGAGCTCGACGACGTCGGCGGCGAGGTCGGCCGCGATGTGCGCCCGCGCCGCCGGCGCCCGCGCCCAGCCTTTCGGTGTCGTCTCGACCGCGGTGCGATCGACGACGCGGAAGCGCAGCCCGGCGGGGTGGGGCGCCCCGTGCAGGCGACGGCGGGCCACCGGCTCGGCCGCCCGCACCGTCCGGTAGGCGATTCCCGGGTGGCCGAGCTGGGCGCCGGCGAGCAGCGCGTCGTGCGCGTCGAGCAGGAGCTGGTCGGAGCGCCAGCTGACCGTCAGCGTGCGCAGGGGGGCGCGCTCGGCCGCCGCCAGGTAGGCGTAGACGTCGGCCCCGCGGAAGGAGTAGATCGCCTGCTTGGGGTCGGCGATCAGCACGAGCGTCGTCCCGGTCCGGCCGAACGCCCGGTCGAGGATGTGCCACTGGACCGGGTCGGTGTCCTGGAACTCATCGATCAGCACCACGGCGAAGCGCTCGCGCAGCCGGGCGCTCACCGCGTCGGCGTTCGGGCCGTGCAGCGCGGCGTCGAGCCGCATCAGCAGGTCGTCGAACGTCATCACCCCGAGGCGGCGCTTGCGCCGGTCGAGCTCCCGGCGAACGGCGCCGGCGAGCCGGCCGCGCATCGCCGGCGGTCCGGCGTCGGCCGCCACGATCGGCGTGCCCGGGTTGCCGACCGCGGCCGCGGCGATCGCCTGCGCCTCACGGGGCTCGATCTCCGGTGCCGCCGCGGAGTGGAAGCGGCGCACGTACAGGTCGTCGACCACCTCGGCCACGAGGTCGGAGAGATCCTCGACGAACTCGACGTCGGGCTCGAGGTCGCCGGCCACTCCAAGCTGGCCGAGCACCTCACGACAGAAGCCGTGCGTCGTGTCGATCGTGGCGGCGTCGAAGTCGGCCAGCGCGCGGGTCAGGCGATCGAGCGCCGCCGCGGCGTCTGCCGGTGGGCGGCCGGCGAGCAGGGCGACGACCCGGTCCTCGGCCACACCTCCCCCGTCGAGCGCCGTGCGCAGGCCGCGCTCGACGGCGGTCAGGCGCTCTCGGACCCGCTCGCGCAGCTCGCCGGTCGCCATCCGGGTGAAGCTGACGAGCAGCAGCTGCTCGGGGGGCACGCCGTCGGCCAGGTACCGGCAGGCCAGGCCGGCGATGGCGTACGTCTTGCCGGTGCCGGCGCTCGCCTCCAGCACCGTCACGCCCCTCGGCAGCGGGCCGGCGATGTCGAACGGCTCGGGCCTCGCCTCGGTCATCGCAGCGCCTCGAGCTCGAGCAGCGGATCCCACAACCGCCGGGCCAGGCGGCCGAAGCGGGAGGCCTCCTCCTCGGCCCACCCGGCACCTGCCTCGTCGAGGGCGGGTGCCTCGGCCATCAGCTCCTCGAGCGTCATCTCCCCGCGGACGAGGCGCTGCTCGGCGGTGGTGCCATCCCACCGCCACGCATCGGCCGCGCGGCGGCGGCCGTCGCGCCCGCGGTGCACCGCCGCCGCGTACGCCAGTGCCGCACCGGGACCGAGCGGCAGCGGCTCGCACCGGCCCCGGTCGAACAGCTCGACCAGCCGCTCGAGCTCGGCCAGCGCGCGCTGGCGCCGTCCGCCGGCTTCCTCGGCCAGCGGCCGGATCCGCGCCACGCACAGCTCGTCGCCGCCGAGCCCGCGGCCGACCGTGACAGCCCGCAGCGGGCGGGCGGGGTCGCTCGCGGTCGCGGACAGCAGGCGGACCCAGGCCTCCATCCGCTGCCCCGCGCGCAGGCGGGCGAACGTGGCCTCCAGCAGCACGTCCCCCCGGGCCGTGCCCCCGGTGCCGAACAGCAGGCGGCCGTCGGCCAGCTCGACGCGAACCTCGAGCCGGCGGGCCGGGGCGTCGCCCGCCTCCCTCCGCGCCAGCTGCGCAATCGCCTCGGCCACCGGGTACAGGGCGGCGAGCACCGGGCGCCCGAGCTGGCCGGGCGGCAGCAGCCCCCGCGCGATCTCCGCCCGGCAGGCCTCCGCTGGATCGACCCCGGCCAGCATCGCCTCGAGCAGGCGGTGGCCGACCCCCCACTGCTCGAGGCCGTCGAGCTCGACCGGCAGCGTGTCGAGCAGGTCATCGTGCGATTCGCGCAGGCGGATGCCGAGCCGCCGGCGCAGGAATGCGGCCACCGGATCCCGGGCGAACGCGATGAGGTCCTCGAGCCGCGATGACGGCGACCTCGTTCGGTTGGGAGCGGGGCGCCGAGGAACGGCCCGGCGGGCGCCCGCGGACCGAGCAGCGCCTGCGCACCGGCGAAGGCGCTGCGGTCGAAGCTCCACGGCCGGTCGACGCCGAGCCGTCCGGGGGTGAAGTTCCGTGGGTCGAACGGCTGGAGGGGGTGGCGCTCGACGAGCCGCTCGCGCACCGGCCGGGCATCCGCGCCGCGCACCGTCTGCTCGACTGCGTCGAGCAGCTCGGCGACCGGCACCGCCGGCGGGCGCCGGAGGTTCGTGCGCTCGTCGTTGCCGGTGAACGTGATCACGAGGTGCTGCTCGGCGGCGAGCAGCGCGTCGAGCAGCAGCTGCCGGTCCTCGCCGCGGGGCTCCCGCTCGCCGATCAGCGGATCGGCAGAGCAGGACGTCATCCCCATCGCCCGGCGGCTTGCGGGGGAACGCCCCGTCGTCGAGCCCCAGCAGGCAGACCACCCGGTGGGGCACCGAGCGCATCGGGTACATCGTGCACACCGTCAGGTGGCCGGTGCGGAAGTTCGCCCGGGTCGGCCGTCCGGCGAGCCGGTCGCGCAGCAGCGCGCGGAGCTCCGGCGGGGTGAGGGGGGGTCCGCCGTCGCCCACCCCGTCGGCGACCTCGTCGAGCAGGCGGCGGAGCTCGGTCACCTGCCAGGCCTCGCGGGCCGGGGTTGCGGTGAGCGCAGCGGCCCCGTCCGCGATCGCCTGCGCCCACGCGCCGAGCGACTGGGTGCGGGAGAGCGCGGCGACGGCGAGATCCAGTCGCTCGACGAACTCGGCGAGCCGGCCGGCGAGCTCGACCGCCTCGACCGCGCCGAGCGGCAGCACCCCCGCGAAGCGGCGCGCCCCGGCCTCGTCCATCGCCACCCCGAGCAGCACGCGGTCGAGCCCGGCCCGCCACGTCCCCTCCTGGAGCGGCACGTCGTACGGCGCGCGGCCGGCGGCGTCGAGCCCCCAGCGGATGCCGGTGTCGCGCGTCCAGCGGCCGATCTGGGCCAGCTCGTCGTCGTCGAGCCGAAACCGGTGCCGGACCGGCTCGCGCCCGGCGAAGTCGAGCACCGCGGAGGCGGTGAGGCGTGAGCCGGCGAGCTCGAGCAGCGCGGCGACCGCACCGAGCAGCGGGTTGGACTGGCGGAGCGCCCGGTCGGCCAGGCGGACGCGCAGCTCGCCGTCCTCCGCCTCGGCGCCGGCGCCGAACGTCGCCTGGACGAGGGGCGCGAACGACTCGATGTCCGGGCACATCACGATCACGTCGCGTGGCTCGAGCGTCGGATCGGCGGACAGCCGGCCGAGCACCGCGTCGCGAAGGACCTCGACCTGACGGGCGCGACCGTGGCAGGAATGGATCTCGATGCTCCGATCGTCCGGGTCGAGCGCGGGGCGGCGCATCCGGGAGGCCGGGCGGTGGGACGCCGGGTGGCGCGGCGTTCATCACGATGTCGCGCTGCAGGCGTTCGAGCAGCGTCTCACCCGGGCGGCTCGCCGCGCCGCCGCCGCCCTGCGCTCCGCCGAGGACGAGCTGGAGCTCCCGCGCGTCCCGCCCCCAGGAGCGGAGCAGGGGGTGGACCGCTCGGGTGCCGCTCGCGTCCTCTCGCCGCCGGAGGACCGCCCGCGGCTCGGCGGCCAGCGACGCCCAGAGGACGGGCGAGGGGTGCAGGAGGAAGAGGTCGACATCCCTCGCGTGCGCGAGTGCCTCGAGCACGAGGCGGTCGGCGGCGGCCACGCGGGTGAGGCCGAAGCCGGCCAGCCGCTCGGGCAGCGGGACGAGGCTGGGATCCTCACGCAGGCGCGCCGTCGCCGCCGGCAGCCGCTCGGCCGGGCTCGCGGCGCCGATCCGCTCCCGCAGCGCTCGCCACAGCGCGGGCTGCCAGCCGAGCCGCTCGGGCAGCGGAGCCGCCATCCCGTCCTCGTCGCGGCCGGTGGCCCACGCGGCGATCAGGGCCGGGCGCTCGCGGCCATAGCGGGTGAACAGGTCTGCCAGGTGCCGCACCACGGTCAGCCGCCGGCCGCGGCGGAGCTCGTCCGGCTCGGCGTCGAGGCCGATGTTCCGGGCCAGCGGGGCGAGCCACGGCTCCCCGGCGAGCTCCTGCACGACCTCGAGCAGGGGCCAGGTCAGCCGCTCGGGGGCCCACGGGTCGGCGTCCGGGTCGACGCCCGACGCGGCGGCGAGTGCCGCTCCGAACAGCGCCCGGGGCGGGGGGAACTCCATCCCGGCGCAGATCCCGTCGCCGCGGCCGGGACTGGCTCCGAGCGTGGCGGACAGCCGCTGGGCGAGCCAGCGCTCCATGCCGCGGGTGGGCACCGCCACGATCTCCGGCGTGAACGGGTCCTCCGGTGGAGTGGCCAGCCGCCCGGCGAGGGCGTCGGCGAGGAGATCGGCTCTGTCGGCGCGGTGGAGGTGGAGCATCGGGGGGGCGACTTAACGTACGTCGCCCCCCGGCGCCCGGAGCTGACGTCTACGCCGCCCCGTATGCGGGCTCGCGCGCCGGTGCCGGCGCCGGCGCTGGCGCCGGCGCTGCGGCCTTGGGGCGGAGCAGCAGCGCGGCGAGGATCCCGGCACCGGCGAAGATCGACGCCGAGATGACGAAGGCCGTCGTGTAGCCGTGGACCGCGCCCTGCGCCAACACGGCGGCACTCGCCGGCCGGTGGGAGCTGACGTAATGCGTCGTGGCGCTGACGGCGATCGTCGAGAGCAGCGCGGTGCCGATCGAGCCACCGACCTGCTGGGAGACGTTGACCATCGCCGACGCTATCCCCGAGTCGTTGGGGTCGACGCCGAGCGTGGCGGTGGAGATGGAGGGCGCGAAGATGAGGCCGAAGCCGAAGCCCATCACCAGCAGCGAGGGGAGCACGTGCGCGGCGTAGCTGGAGTGGGGGCCGAGGCCGGTCAGGTAGGCCATCCCGAGGCAGCCGAGCGCCATCCCCAGCGGGACCAGCGGCCGAGCGCCGAACCGCGGAACGAGCCGGACCTGCGCCGTGACCGACGAGATGACGATGCCGCCGACCATGGGCAGGAACGCCACGCCGGCCAGCAGCGGCGAGAGCCCGAGGTTCTGCTGCAGGAAGTAGGTGAGGAACAGGAAGACGGCGAAGATCGCGATCGCCGACAAGCGCGACGCTCAGGTAGGAGCCGCCGCGGTCGCGGTGCAGGATGACCCGCAGCGGTAGGAGGGGGTGGGCGACGCGGCGCTCGACGAGCACGAATGTGACGAGCAGCCCGACCGCCGCGGCGAGCATGACGACGGTCAGCGAGTTCGTCCAGCTCGTCGTCGAGGCGTGCGAGAAGCCGTAGACGAGGCAGAACAGGCCGGTGGAGGCGAGCAGCGTGCCGGGCAGGTCGATCCGCGGCCGGTTGTCCTGGGGCACGTTGTGCAGGAGGGTCAGCGCACCGGCGATCCCGATCCCGGCGAACAGCAGGTTGACGTACAGGCACCACCGCCAGCTCAGGTACTCGGTCAGCGCGCCGCCGAGCAGCAGGCCGACCGCGGCGCCGGAGCCGGCCAGCGCGCCGAACACGCCGAACGCCTTGCCCCGCTCCGCTGGGTCGGTGAACGTGGTGGCCAGCAGCGACAGCGCCGCCGGCGCGAGGATGGCGCCGAAGCGCGCCCTGGATGGCGCGTGCGGTGATCAGCACGCCGAAGCTCTGAGCGGTGCCGCCGAGAGCGGAGGCGACAGCAAACCCGGCGAGGCCGCCGAGGAACGTCCACTTGCGCCCGAACAGATCCGACAGCCGGCCGCCGAGCAGGAGCAGCGAGCCGAAGCTCAGCGAGTACGCCGTCACCACCCACTGGCGGTCGGGGTTGGAGAAGTGCAGGGCCGCCTGCGCGTGGGGAAGCGCGATGTTCACGATCGTCGCGTCGAGCACGACCATCAGCTGGGCGATGCCGAGCACGGCGAGGACGAGCCAGCGGCGCTCGTGGTGGGGATTCTGGTTCGGGTTCGGGTTCATGGGGAGGGGTCCGGGGTAAGTGGAGGAACGTTCTCCGCTGGACCGTAGCACAACCGGAGAATGATCCTCCGGTTATACTGTGTGCGTATGGGCACAGTCGAGCGACCGCTGCGGGCGGATGCCGAGCGCAACCGTGAGCGGATCCTGGCCGCGGCCCGCGAGCTGTTCACCGAGCGTGGGCTGCACGTCTCGCTCGACGAGGTGGCCGAGCGGGCGGGGCTCGGCGTGGGCACCGTCTATCGCCGGTTCGCCTCCCGCGGTGAGCTGATCGACGCCGTGTTCGAGGCCCAGCTCGACCAGATCGTCGCCGAGGCCGACGCGGCGATGGCGATAGAGGAACCGTGGGAGGCGCTCGAGCGCCTGGTCACCGGCATCGCCGAGCGCGCCGCGCGGGATCGGGCGTTCAAGGAGCTCGTGCTCGGGAGCCCGGACGGCCGCGCGCTGGTGGCGCGGATCCGGGACGAGATGCGACCACGCGCCGAGGCGATCGTGGGGCGTGCGCAGGCCGCGGGCGTGCTGCGGCCGGACTTCGCCGCCTCGGATCTCCCCATCCTCCAGCTGATGATCGGCGCCGTGGCCGACGTCGGCGGCGAGACGTTGTGGCGACGGTGCCTGGCGTTGCTGCTCGACGGCCTGCGCCCCGGGAGCCAGCGCCCCCTGCCCGGCCCGCCGCTCGAGTTCGACGCGCTCGAGGAGGTCATGTGTCGATGGCGGCCGCCGCGCCGCTAGCCGGCGGGCTCGGCTCCCGGCGCTGGAGGTACAGCGCGCGGGCGATCTGAGCCGCGACGAGGATCGGGTCGTTCCGCAGCTGGAGGGCGGTGAAGCGGATCACCCGCCAGCCGGCTGCCGTCAGCGCGGCGTCCTGCCGGCGGTCGGCGGCGAAGGCGACCGCGGTCCCGTGGGTGCCGATTCCGTCGACCTCGACGATCAGCTTGTGCGCACGCCAGACGGCGTCGACCCGGTGGCCGAGGAGGTGGACGTTCTGCTCCGGACGGGGCAGGCCGGCGCGGTCGAGGATGCGGATGAGCCGGCGCTCCGCCCAGGAGCGGCTGAACTCGACGTTGCCGTCGTGCTGGAGGATCGCCGCGAGCATCGCCGCACCCGGCCGGCTGCCCCACCGGGCCGCCGCGGACGCGAGCTCCGGGGGGGTGAGCAGCTGGCGGGCGGCGGCCTCCTGGATCGCGTACTGCACGTCCACGAGCGGCTCCGTGGCGGAGAGCTCGCAGATGACCCGGGCGGGCGGCGCTCGAGCCGGATCCCGTAGCGGGTGCGGATGACGCGCTCGCTCACCTCCTGCGGCCGGTGGACGCGCACGCCCTGCGGCCGGCCGCAGTTTCCCGCTGGGACGCTGATGTCCAGGGCAGCCGGTTCGCGGCGGCGGATGCCCCACAGCACCGCTGCGGTCCGGTGGCTGGCGAACGCGCCCGGGCCACAGGCCAGGATCGCCGCCCAGGTCCGGGCCCGGAAGCTCAGCGGAGCGCCGCCGACCAGATACACGCCCGCGTGGCGGCGGACCAGGTCTCCGCGTTGCACGCGGACTCGGATCTGACGGTCGGTGAGCCCGCAGCGCCGCAGCTCGGCCCGGCTGATGACCCCCTCCCGGCGGGCGGCGGCCGCCCGAACCCGGCGGTCAGCGTCCATTTGCGGACACCTGATCCGCTTTGGCGGCCGGCTGACGCAGAACCGACGCCAGAGGTTCATTACCGAGCAGTAGCCGGACGCCGGGCGACGGCTGACGCACAACTGACGCCTGACGACACGGCTGACGACGATTGGCCACTACCTCTTAAGAGGCACCAGCCGGCGGTTCTGTCCCCCTAGATCGTGTCCCGCAGCGCCTCGAGCGCCGTGTACCGCGGCTCCCAGCCGAGCTCTCGCTTGGCCTTGGCGGTGTCCATGATCGCCGGGTGGGCGACCGCCTCGACCCAGTCGACCGCCGGCGAGACGCCCGGTGGCCGGGGGATCGCCGCCGCCGCCCGGGCGGCGCCGTGGACGATCCGCCCGGGGATCGTGATCGGTGCCAGGCCGAGCTCCCGGAGGACGTCGGCCCCGGTGAGCACGCCGTCGCCGGCGATGTTGTAGGCGCCCGGCGGCCCCGCGGCCAGCACGCACTGCAGGAGCGCCTGGCCGACGTCGGCCTCGTGGATGAACTGCATCGGCATCCCGGGGGCCAGGGCCGGGATGGGGATCGGCAGGCGGCCGAGCAGGTCGAGGGCCGCGCGGCCGAGGCCGGCCATCCGGTCGGGCAGGGCCGCCTTGGCGCCGACGGCATGCGGACCGAGCACGATCGGCGGGCGGAGCAGGTACAGCTTCGGACCGCCCGCCTCGGCGCTCGCCTCGGCCTCGAGCAGCTGCTCGAGCTCGGCCTTCTCCTGGGCGTAGAACAGCCGGTCGGCCGGCCGGACCGGCCAGTCCTCGGTCATCCCCACCGGGTTGTCGCGGTGGAACCCGTACGCGGCGACGCTCGAGGCGTACACGAACCGCTTGGCGCCGGCCGCGCGCGCGGCCCGGTACGCGTTCAGCGTCCCGGCGACGTTGATCTCCCGGATCGTCGCCGCCGGCGCGTTGCCGGTGATCATGAACGCGAGGTGGACGACGACGTCGGCGCCGGCGAACGCCCGCTCGAGCGCCTCGGGATCCCGCACGTCTCCCTGCTCATAGGACAGCTTTCTCCAGCCGTGCTCCGCGGGATCGAACGGCCGTCGGGCGATGCCGATCACCTTGCCCACCTTCGGCTCGGCCTCGAGCAGGGGAAGCAGGCCGAATCCGAACGTCCCGGTCGGACCGGTCACCGCAACGGTGAGCTTGCGGGGGCGGGATCGTCGCGGGGTGGAGGTGCGGCGGGCGGGGGGCATCGGCGGCGGTCCTACCCGCTCGAGTCCGAATCGGCACCGTGGGGGGGCACGAAGTCCGGCTCGGGCTCGGGCAGCCCGTCCCGGTCGGCCCACTCCAGCAGCGGCGCCAGCGAGTGCGCCACGTCGTCGATCGTGGCGTGGAGGTCGCCGAGCCGGGCGAACCGCTCGGGCACCGTGGCGATCGTCAGCTCACGCGGGTCGACGTCGGCCACCTCGTCCCAGGCGATCGGGGTGGAGACCGTGGCCTGCGGCACCCCGCGCACGCTGTAGGCGGAGGCGATCGTGTGATCCCGCGCGTTCTGGTTGAAGTCGACGAACGCCTTCCCCGGGTCCCGCTCGCGCCGCCACCAGACGGTCGTGGCGTCCTCCGGCGCCCGGCGCTCCACCTCGCGGGCGAAGGCGAGTGCGGCGCGGCGCACGGCGCCGAATCCCCAGCGCGGCTCGATCCGCACGTACACGTGCAGCCCGTCGCCGCCCGAGGTCTTCGGGTAGCCGACGATCCCGAGCTCGTCGAGCACCTCATGAGCCACCACCGCCACCCGCCGCACGCGGTCCAGCGGGCACCGTTCACCGGGGTCGATGTCGATTCGCCACTCGTCCGGCCGCTCGACGTCGCCCCGGCGCGAGTTCCAGGGGTGGAACTCCACCGTCGCCATCTGGACCGCCCACACCACCTGCGCCGCCTCGGTGACGCACAGCTCATCGGCGTGTCGGCCGTAGCGCGGGAAGTGGACGCGGACGGTCTGCACCCAGTCGGGGGCGCCGGAGGGCAGGCGCTTCTGGTGGACCTTTTCGCCGTCGACCCCCGCGGGGAAGCGGTGGAGCATGCACGGGCGCTCCCGGAGCGCTCGCACGATCCCGTCCCCGACGGCGACGTAGTACCGCGCCAGATCGAGCTTCGTCTCTCCGCGTGCGGAGAAGTACACGCGCGACGGGCTCGAGATCCGGACCGCGCGCCCGCCGAGGTCCAACTCCACCGCTTCGTCGCCCGGCACACCCGCCAGCCTATTCCTCGCGGCGAGCGCAACTCTGGCCCGAACGACGTGTTCTGGGCTGGGTATCCCGAAGTCAACCAAGGAGAACGATGCGACGCATTCGGTATGTCGCCGCCCTCGTCGCGGCGTTTGCACTCACGGTCAGCGCGGTGGCCCTCGCCGCTACCTCCACCGTGAAGGTCACCGGTGGAACGACCAAGGTCACCCTGTCCAGCGGTGCCACCTCGGCGCTCTCGGCCGCTCACCTGACGGCGGCGGCGATCGCGCCGGCCACCATGTCGGGCTCGACCGCGACCTTCCCGATCGCCAAGGGTCACATCAACAGCAAGGACCGTGGTGTCATCTATCAGAAGGGTGGCTTCTCGGTCTCGAACGGCACGACCACGCGGGACGTGCGTGACCTGACGATCGTCGCCAACGGCAAGACCGCCGGGCTGTACGGCGTCACCCGCACCGGTGACCGTCGCGTCTGCGCGCGGCGCGCCCGCCGGCGCGTGTGCTTCACCAGGTCGGTGTTCAGCCTCGTGAAGCTGGCGAACATCACCGGCGTCACCGTGAGTGGCACGACCGCCACCGGCACGGCGAAGCTGACCAGCGAGGCGGCGCACCTGCTCAACAAGCTGTCGAGCAGCCACACGTTCGCCGCCGGCCAGGTCATCGGCAGCGTGACGGTCACGGTGAGCACCAGCACCACCACGACCACCACGACGACGACGAGCACGACCGGGTACGTCGACCCGCTGCAGTCCTAAGCGCCTTCCGGCCTCGCCGGAGGTAGGGGAAGCCAGCGCCCCGTCCACCCGCGCGGTGGGCGGGGCGCTCTGCGTTTCGCTGTCACAATCGACCGCGTGCCGATCACCCCGCGCAGGTTCGGCGAGCGGGGCCGCCGCCGGGCTCGGGCGCTGGGGATCGATCCGGCGCGATTGCCGCCGGGCCAGTCGCCGACGGTCAAGTGGCCAGTCCTGTCGCTGGGGCCGACCCCGCGGATCGATCCCGCCGCCTGGCTCCTGTCGGTCGACGGCGCGGTGGAGCGACCGTACGTGCTCGACTGGGCCGGCCTCCAGTCCGCCCCGCAGACCGACTGGACGGGCGACATCCACTGCGTCACCCGGTGGTCGAAGTTCGGCATGCGCTGGCGCGGGGTCGCCGTGTCGGAGCTGCTCGGCCGCGCCGGCCTGCGGTCCGAGGCGAGCCACCTGTTCGCCCACTGCTACGGCGGCTACACGACCAACCTGCCGCTGTCCGACGTGCTCGAGCACCCGGCGCTGATCGCCCACGCGGCGGACGACGCGGCGCTGGAGCCCGATCACGGCGGGCCGGCGCGGCTGCTCGTGCCCCACCTGTACCTGTGGAAGTCGGCGAAGTGGATCCGCCGCCTGGAGGTGCTCGATGCCGATCGCCTCGGCATCTGGGAGGAGAACGGCTACCACCACCGCGGCGATCCGTGGCGGGAGGAGCGCTACTCGGTCGCCGGAGTACGTCGCCCGGGCGCAGCGCCGGGCGGTGCGAGCGCGCAACCGGCCGTAGGGCCGCCCTTCCATCCGGCCCGCGCGCAACCCTGCGTGGATGCGACTGCTGCACACCGCCGATTGGCACCTCGGCCGCCCGTTCCACGGCGCGTCGCTGCTCGACCACCAGGCCGCGTTCCTGGCCTGGCTGGCCGAGCTGGCCCGGGACGAGCGGGTCGACGCGGTGGTCGTGGCCGGCGACGTCTACGACCGGGCGCTGCCGCCGGCCGAGGCGGTGTCGCTGGCCAGCGAGGGGCTGGCCGCGCTCGCCGCCGACGGGCGGCAGGTGGTCGTCATCCCCGGCAACCACGACTCGGCCCAGCGGCTGGCGTTCGGCGCGCCGCTCCTGGCCCGGGCCGGCCTGCACCTGCTGACCGATCCGCTGCGCTGCGAGGTCCCGGTCCTCGCCGGGCCGGCGGCGATCTACGGGATCCCGTACCTCGAGCCGGAGCTGACGGCGCCGGCGCTCGGCTGCGCCGGGCGCGGGCACGCCGCGGTGCTGGCGGCGGCGATGGATCGCGTGCGGGTGGCCCACGCCGCGCGCCAGGACGGGCGAGCGTGCGTCGTGGCCGCCCACGCGTTCGTGGCCGGTGCCGCGGCCACCGCGAGCGAGCGTGAGCTGGCCGTCGGCGGCGCCGCCCAGGTGACGGCCGGCGTGTTCGCGGGAGCCGACTACGTCGCGCTCGGCCACCTGCACCGCCCGCAGGGGACTCCGGGCGGCCGGTACGCCGGCTCACCGCTTGCGCTCTCGTTCTCCGAGGCGGCGGACGTCAAGTCGGTGACGCTCGTCGAGCTCGACCCGGACCGCCCCGGGCTCCGCACGCGGACGATGCCGTGTCCGGTGCCGCGGCGGCTGACCCGGATCCGGGGCGCGCTGGAGGATCTCCTGGCCGACCCGGCGCTGGCCGCCCACGCCGAGGACTGGGTGGAGGCGACGCTGACCGACGCCGCCCGGCCGCTCGACGCCATGGCCCGGCTCCAGGCGCGCTTCCCGCATGCCGTCAGCCTGGTGTTCGAGCCGGCAGGGGCCTCGGCCGACGAACGTTCGTACGCGTCCCGGCTGCGCGGCCTGACCGAGGTGGAGGTGCTCGAGCGGTTCGTGCTCGACGTCCGCGGCACCCCGGGCTCGGAGGCCGAGCTCGCCCTCCTGCGCGAGGCGCTCGCCGCCGGTCGTACGCCGCCGGCTCGAGCGCCAGCGGGCGTAAGAGTGCCGCCGTGCGCCTGCACCGCCTGACGCTCACCGCGTTCCAGCCGTTCGCCGGCACCGAGACGGTCGACTTCGACGCACTCGGCGAGGCCGGGCTGTTCCTGCATGCAGGGCGAGACCGGAGCGGGCAAGACGGCGATCCTCGACGGGATCTGCTTCGCCCTGTTCGGCCGGGTGCCCGGCGCGCGGGACAGCGCGCCCCGGTTGCGCTCCGACCACAGCCCGGCCGGTGCCCGCACCGAGGTGGAGCTGGAGCTGACGGTGGCCGGGCGGCGGCTGCGGGTCACCCGCTCTCCGAAGCAGGAGCGGACGAAGGTCCGGGGGGCGGGAATGACCGAGGAGCCGGCGCGGGCCACGCTCGAGGCGGCCGACGGCGCGGGCGGCGTGGAGGACCGTGGCCGAGCGGATCGAGGCGGTGGAGCACGAGCTCGACGGGCTGCTCGGGCTGACGCTGACCCAGTTCTGCTCAGGTCGTGCTGCTCCCGCAGGGGGCGTTCGCCCGCTTCCTGCACGCCGGCACCGACGAGCGCGAGCGGCTGCTGGCGCAGCTGTTCGACACCGACCGCTACGCGGCGGCCCAGGAGTGGCTGGCCTGGACGCCCGGCGTGAGGCCGAGGTGGCGGTGCGCCGCGGCCTCGACGCGGTCGGCGACATCGCCTCGCGGATCGCGCAGGTCACCGGCGAGGAGCCCCCGGAGGCCTGGCGGGCAGCGCCGGGCGAGCTCCCGGACTGGATCGACGCCCGGCTCGTGGTGGTCGAGGCCGAGCACGCGGCCGCCGAGGGTCGGCGCGCCCTGGCGGCGGACGGCCGCGAAGCGGCGGGCGCGGCCCACGCCGCCGCCACCGGGCTGGCCGGGCGGCGGGAACGACACGCCGAGGCGAGCGCGGAGCTGGCTCGGCGGGAGGACGCCGCCGAGCGGCGCCAGGCGGTCGAGCGCCAGCTGGAGCAGGCGCGCCGGGCGGCGCCGGCCGCCGCCCTCGCCGCGCAGGCGGCCGCCGCCGAAGCCGAGCTGGCGGAGATCCGTCGCGCGGCGGAGGCCGCCCTCCAGGCGGCCGGCGTCGAGGCGGCGCCGCCCGCCGTCCAGCTGACGCTCGAAGCGGAGTCGTGCGCCCCCGAGCCGGCGCTCGACGCGGGGGCCGCGCGTGAGTCGGCCGGGGAGCATCGCCGGGCCGCCGTGCTCGCCCGGGACTGCGCCGCCGACGAGGCCCGGCTCCCGATCCTGGCCGCGGAACTGGAGCGCCGGAAACGCCAGTCGGCCGAGCTCTCCGCCCGGGCCGAGGCGGAGACGAGCTGGCTGACCGGTGCCGAGGGCGAGCGCGATCGTCGTCGCACGGCGGTCCAGTCGGCCCGGGCCGCGGCGGCCGAGGCACCGGGTGCGCAGGCGGCGGCCGAGCGCGCGGCCGAGCGGGCACGAGCGGCGGTCGAGCGCGATGGCCTGGCCGCGCGGGCCGCCGCCCAGCACGCCGAGGTGGACGCCGCGCGGGTGACGGAGCTCGATGCCCGTCAGGTCTGGCTGGCCGCCCGGGAGCGGCGGCTCGAGGGGATCGCGGCCGAGCTGGCGGGCGATCTGCGCGACGGTGAGCCCTGCCGGGTATGCGGCGCCGTGTCGCATCCGGCCCCGGCGGCCACGGCGGACGGCGGCGGCCTGACGGCGGAGCAGGAGCAGGCGCTCGGCGAGCAGGCGGAGGCGGCGGCGGCCGCGCACGCCGCGGTCCGGGCCGAGCTCGCCGGCACCGAGCAGGCGCTGAGCGGCGCCCGGGCGCTGGCCGGCGAGGTGGCGGCCGACGCGCTGGCCACCGCAGCCGGGCAGGCGGCCGCGGTGGCCGAGCGGGCCTCGGCCGGCGGCGCCGCGGTGCCGGCGGCGGAGCGAGCGCTGGCCGCCCACACGGCGGAGATCGAGCGCCGGGAGGCGGCCCGGGCGGCGGCACGGGAGGCGAGCGCCGGACTGGCCTCGGAGATCGACGCCGCTGCGCGCGAGCTCGCCGCCGCGCAGGAGCGGGTGACGGCGGCCCGCGACGGCTTCGCCACGATCGACGCGCGCGTCGCCTGGCTCGAGGCGCGGATCGGCGCCTACGAGCGGGCGGCCGAAGGACTCGACCGGCTGGAGCACGCGCGCGGAGAGCACGCGCGCCGCCGGCAGGCGGCGCGCGAGGCGGCGCTTCTCGCCGGCTTCGCCTCCGCGGAGCAGGCATTGGACGCGGCGCTCGACCCCGCGGAGACCGCACGGCTCGAGACGGCCGTCGCGCAGCACGACGAGGCGCTCGTCCGACTGCGGGGGATCGTCGCCGAGCCGGAGCTCGTGGCGGCGAGCGCGGCGCCGGCGCCGGACCTGGCGGCGAGCGCCGCGGCGCTGTCGGCGGCCGACGCCGAGCTCGAGGCCGCCGCCTCGCAGCTGGCGCTGGCCGGCCGGCGAGCCCGCGAGCTGCACGAGCTGGCTGACGAGCTGGCGGGACGCCTGGCCGCGGTGGCACCGGCACTGGAGCGGCGGGCGCTCGTCTGCTCGGTGGCCGAGCTGGCCGACGGCAGCTCAGCCGCCAACCGGCTGCGGATGCCCTTGTCGGCCTACGTGCTGACCGCCCGGCTCGAGCAGATCGCCCAGGTCGCCTCAGCGCGGCTGGACCGGATGTCCGGTGGGCGCTACGCCCTCCAGCACTGCGACGAGCGGGTGGGCCGGAGCCGCAAGGGTGGACTGGGTCTCGAGGTTCTCGACGCCTGGACGGGGCGGGAGCGGCCGCCGAGCTCGCTGTCGGGCGGCGAGACGTTCCAGGCCTCGCTGGCGCTGGCGCTGGGGCTGGCCGACGTCGTCGCGGCGGAGGCGGGTGGGGCGCGCCTGGAGACGCTGTTCGTCGACGAGGGCTTCGGCACGCTCGGCGACCGGGCGCTCGACGACGTGCTCGACGTGCTCGACGGCCTGCGCGAGGGGGGCCGCGCCGTCGGCGTCATCTCCCACGTGTCCGAGCTCCGCCAGCGGATCCCGGTGCAGCTCCACGTCGAGAAGGGGCGCGCCGGGTCGCGAGTCCGCCAGCGCTGAAGCGGCGGTGTGCGGGTCAGCCGTGGTGCGCGAACGCCCTCGTCTCGGCCTGGAGGATCTGGAGCAGGTTGCCGAGCGCGACGTTGGCGTCGAGCAGGTGCAGGCCCCAGGTGGCGTCCGGGCTCGGCTTCGGTGTCTGGGCGCCATCCCGCGCCCTGATCTGGAGCACGTGCGCGTTGTTGGCCGCCGAGCAGGAGGCGGAGTAGGCGCCGGGCTCCTCGACCCAGGTGGTCGACGCCTTCGGGTAGGTGAGCCCGAGCAGCTGGATCCCCGCGTACAGCGCGCTGCCCTGGTAGAACGGCGCCTCGGGGGAGATGAGGTCGAGCGGGCGCCCGCTCAGCGTCGCCGGATCCGTGCACAGCACCTGGTCCTGCGGGTTGGTGCTGATCCCGAACAGGCTGGCCTTGACCACCGGCGTGTCGAACGTCGACCAGGCGATGATGCAGCTCAGCTGGGTCTCGCTGTGGCAGGCCGGGATGTGCTGGAAGTCGCCGCCGATGTCCTTGCCCTTGCGCACCAGGACGTTGCCGCCGAGCAGGATCGCCGACAGCATCCGCTTGCGGACGGCCGGCTTGGGGTCGACGTCCTTGGCGATCAGCGAGCGCAGGACGAACGAGCCCTGCGAGTGACCGATGAGCACGAACCCGCGCCCGTGGTTGTAGTGCGCCAGGTAGTCGGCGAACGCGCGCCGGACGTCGCCGGTCCCGGTGGCGAGCTGGGCCGCGGTCTCCGTCTTGTTGGCCAGCAGCGCCGTCAGCGTCACCTGGCGGTACACCGGGGCGTACACTCGGCAGAGCTGCGAATAGCGGGCCGCCTGGTAGAGGGCGATGGAGCGCTCGACCGGGTCGACGTGGAAGTTGGCCAGCGTCGTCTTCTGCCCGCTGACCGTCGGGTAGACGTAGAAGCAGTCGATCGGCGGGTTGCGCAGCGCGGTGGGATGCGTGACCCGCAGCTCGTGGCCGGTTGGGGTGAACACGGTGGTCGACAGCCCGGGGGTGCACGGGTCGTGGGCCAGGCCGGGGCGGCAGAGCCAGGTGGTGCCGGCGGCCGCCGGTGCGGGCGCGGCGGCGGCGAGCAGCAGGAGGACGAGGAGCGGGAGGAGTCGGCAGATGGTGCGCATGTGCGCACGCTATCGAGTCTGGCCGCATCGGTGCGCCGATCTGCGAACCTAAGATTGCGCCGTGACCCCGACGCGCGTCTCGCCGTCCGTTCCCGACCTCTGCGGTGCCCTGTTCGACGACCGCTACGAGCTCGAGGCGATCGTCGGCGAGGGGAGCTTCGGCCGGGTCTACCGCGCGCGCGACCGCCGGCTCGGCCGAGCGGTCGCGGTCAAGGTGATCAAGCCGTGGTGGGCGGAGGACCCGGCCTGGGTCCGCGCGTTCGAGCGGGAGACCCAGCTCCTGGCCTCGCTCAGCCATCCCGGGATCGTCGCCATCTTCGACGTGGGGGCGGGGGCGGAGGGCCTCTTCCTGGTCAGCGAGCTCGTGACCGGCGGGAGCCTCGCCCGACGGCTGGCCGACATCGGCGCCCTGCCGCCGGCCGAGGCCCGCCGGATCGCCGGCGCGCTGTGCCGCGCGCTCGGGTGCGCCCATGCCGGGCGGATCGTCCACCGTGACGTCAAGCCGGAGAACGTGCTCCTCGCCGCCGACGGGAGCGTGAAGGTCGGCGACTTCGGCATCGCTCGGCTCGCCGAGTCGACCACCGAGGTGCCGGGCGGGACGATCGTCGGCACGCCGCGCTACATGGCGCCCGAGCAGGCCCGCGGCGGCGCGGTCTCGCCCGCCACCGACGTCTACGCCGCCGGCGTGGTGCTGTACGAGATGCTCGTCGGGCGCACGCCGTTCTCGGGGACCTCGGCCGTCGAGCTCGCCCTCCGGCACGTGAGCGACCCGCCACCCCCGCTGCCGCCGGCGGTGCCGGACGACCTGGCGGCGGTCGTCCACCGGGCACTGGCCAAGGCGCCCGCCGACCGGTTCGCCGACGGAGCGGCGATGGCGGACGCGCTCGACGTTCCCGCGCCCCGGCGAGCGGTCGATCCGCCGCCCGCGGAGGTACCGAACGACGCTGTGCTCGGTGGAGGGCCGGATCGGCCTGCGGACGAACGGCCGCCCGGGATCCGCGCGGCCGCCCCCACCCGGGTGGGGGACCCGCGCTCCCGGCGCCGGAACGTCAACCCGGCCGAGCGCCGGCAGCGCGTGGCGCTTCTCCTCCTCGTCGGGCTGCTGATCGCCGGCCTGGTCGCCGCGGCGGCGCTGCTGGCCGCCGGCCACGTCCGGGTGCCGACGCTGGGGGGCCTGCGACGCGGCACCGCGACGGTACGGCTGCGTGACGCCGGCCTGCATGCTGCCTTTGCCGCCCGATACAGCCACGGGCCCACCGGCACGGTGGTCGCCCAGCGCCCGGCAGCCCGGGCGTCGGTGCGCTCCGGGAGCGTCGTCACGGTGGTGCTGAGCGCCGGCCCGGCTCCGGTGGCGGTCCCGCACGTCACCGGGCTGCCGGGGTCGCTCGCCGGAGCCCGGCTGGCGGCGGTGGGCCTCCGCTCGACGCTCGCCGCCGTGCCCGCCCCGGGCGCCGCCACCGGGGTCGTGGTGGCGGAGGCGCCCGTCGCCGGCGCGCGCCTGATCCCGGGGCGGACGGTCGCCCTCCAGGTGGCCGCCCCGCCGCAGTGGCGAGCGCTCACCGCGGTCGGGGGCAGCGGGGACGGCCGATCGGTCCCGTTTCGCATCCTCGGCCGGCACTGGCGGCTCTCGATCACGATGGCCTACCAGGGAACCTGCACGTTCATCTTCTTCTGCTCCGGGCCGAGCGCCCAGGTCGTCGCCCTGCCGAGTGGCCGCCCGGTCGACGGCTTCGACCTCGGCACCGGGACCGACCAGCACCGCATCGAGACGAGCGGACCGGGGCTCTACCAGGTCCTCGTCTCCGCCGGCTCGGACACCGCCCGCTGGCGGATCACGGTGGACGATCGGTATTGACGGCGGCTCTTAACCGATTCTTCTCGTCCCGCCGTACCGTGCCGCGCCTATGACCGCTCCCGAGCATCTGTGGTCCGGCGACTGGGAGGCCGAGTCCGAGGCGGCTGCCGCCCGCCGGCGCGCCGGGGTGCCCCTGGCCGCGCCGCCCCCCGACCCCGACGCGCCCGCCCCGGCGTCCGCGCCGCCCGGCGCGATGAATGGCGATTCACTCCCACCCCACGAGACTGAATCGCCATTCATCGTCCGGGTGGAGCGGGGCGTCCAGGTGGAGCGGGGCGCTCGGGCGGAGCGGAGCGAGACGTGGCGCGGGCGGGCGGCGCGGGAGCGAAAGCCACTCCACATCCCGTGGCGACCGATCGGGATCGCCCTGGCCACCGCCCTGGTCGTCGTCGCCGCGGCGTTCGGCCTGAGCGCGCTGTTCCGCGGCGGCCCCGCGGCCGGCGCCGGATCTCCGCGGGCCGGCTGGCTCGGCCTGCGGCTCGGCGTCCTGCCGACCGGCGCGGTCGTCGTCACCGGCATCGCCGCCCGCAGCCCCGCCGCCTCCGCGGGGGTGCGGACCGGTGACGTCATCACCGAGGTCCAAGGCCGTCCGGTGGCCGCGCCGGTCGACGTCGCCCTGGCCGTCGACGCCCTCGGCGCGGGGGAGAAGATCGAGATCGGCGGCCGGCACGGCACGCGCGCCTACACGGCTCAGGTGCGCCTGGCCGCCCGGCCCGCCGGCGCGGCGAACCGCGCCGGGCCGTGAGCTTCCGCACCCCGCTCCTGTTGCTCGGCCTCGTCCTGGTGCCGCTGCTCATCGCCGCGCATCGCCGCCGCCGCCGGGCCGACGCCGCCGCCACGCGGGCGTTCGCCGCCACGCCGCTGCTCCCCTCGGTCGCGCCCCGCCGTCCCGGCTGGCGGGCGCACGTTCCGGCGGCCGCCGTGGCCGGCGCGCTGACGCTCCTCGTGCTCGCCGCCGCCCGGCCCCAGCGCACGGTCGCGGTGACGCTGCCCGAGGGGGCGGTGGTGCTGGCCGACGACACCTCGAGCTCGATGGCCGCCACCGACGTCCGTCCGACCCGGCTCGGAGCGGCGGTCGCCGCGGCGCGGCGGTTCATCGCCACCGTCCCGGGATCGATCCGGGTCGGCGTCGAGACGTTCGCCGGCCGCCCGCTGCTGTTGCAGTCGCCGACCACCGACCACACCACCGCGGCGGGCGCGCTGTCGGGCCTACACGCCGGCGGCCACACCGCGATCGGCGATGCGCTGAACCTGGCGCTGAGCGCGCTGGCCGGCCAGCGGGGGACCGGCGGCACCCGCGTCCCGGCCGCGATCGTGCTGCTGTCCGACGGCACCTCGACGGTCGGTGCCGACCCATTGACCGCGGCCCGGCGCGCCGCGACGCAGCACGTGGCGGTGTACACGGTGTCGGTGGGCACGCCGGACGGCACGATCGGCGGGGGCCCCGGGCGCAAGACGATCCCGGTGCCGGTCGACCCATCGGAGCTCGAGCAGATCGCGCGGCTGTCCGGCGGCCGGAGCTACGCCGCCGGGAACGCCGCCGGGCTGCGCGCCGTCTACACCGGGCTGGCCCGTCACCTCTCCCGCCACCGCGAGCATCACCAGCTCACCGCCAGCTTCGCCGGCGCCGGATTCCTGCTGCTCCTGGCCGGCGGTGGGATGTCCCTGTTCTGGTTCGGCCGGCCCGTCCCCTGAAAGGAGTCACGATGAGCGAGACCACCGAGGCGAGAGCCCACGCCCGCGGCGCCCTGGCCGAGGCGCTCCAGGAGCTGAAGACCGTCATCGTCGGCCAGGACGCGATGCTCGAACGGCTGCTCGTCAGCCTGGTGGCCGGCGGCCACGTCCTGCTCGAGGGGGTCCCCGGCCTGGCCAAGACGCTGACCGTCAAGACGCTGGCCGCCGTGCTCGGCGGGTCCTACAGCCGCATCCAGTTCACCCCCGACCTCGTCCCCGCCGACCTCATCGGCACCCGCGTCCTGAGAGCCGGGGGCGGCGGCTTCGACACCGAGCTCGGCCCGGTGTTCGCCAACTTCCTGCTCGCGGACGAGATCAACCGGGCACCGGCCAAGGTCCAGTCGGCGCTGCTCGAGGTGATGCAGGAGGGGCAGGTGACGATCGGCGGTCAGACCCATGCCGTTCCGCGGCCGTTCATCGTCATGGCGACGCAGAACCCGATCGAGTCCGAGGGGACCTACCCGCTGCCGGAGGCCCAGCTCGACCGATTTCTGATGAAGATCGTCGTGGACTACCCGACGCCGGGTGAGGAGGCGGCGGTGGTCGGTCGGAGCCTGGCCGGCCCCGCGCCGGTGCGGGTGTGCCTCACTCCGCAGGGCCTGCTCGAGCACGCCGAGACGGTGCGCGGCATGCTCGTCGAGCGGGAGTGCATCGGCTACGCGGTGGCCCTGGCCGACGCCACTCGCCACCCGGAGCGCCACGGCCTGCCCGAACTGGCCCGGCTGATCGAGTTCGGCGCCAGCCCGCGCGGACCGATCGGCCTGATCCACGGCGCGCGGGTGCTGGCGCTGCTCCGCGGGCGCGGTCACGTCGTGCCGGCGGACGTGCGCGACCTGGCGCTCGACGTCCTGCGCCATCGGGTCGTCCTCTCCTACGACGCGCTGAGCGACGGGCTGACCGCCGATGTGCTGCTCGATCGCATCCTCGCCGCGGTGCCCGAGCCCGGCACCGGGCGACTCGGCGCGCGCGGACGCCACGACGCCCCGGCGCCGGTGGCCGCCCCAGGCGGGTAGATGGCCGCCACGCTGCAGCCGCCGGCCGGGCGGCAGGGTCCGGGACCGATGCCGCGGGCGCTGGTCGACGCACTCGACCTGCGGATCGCCCGCCTGGTGGCCCGGCGGCTGCCCGGCGACCGGCGGGCGGCGGGCGTGGGCGCCGGGCTCGAACTGGCGCAGCTGCGGCCGTACGTTCCGGGCGACGACGTGCGCCACCTCGACCCCGCGGCCACCGCGCGCACCGGCGAGCCGCACGTCCGCGTGCACGTTCCGGAGCGCTCGCTGATCACCTGGATCGTGCTCGACGTCTCCCCGTCGATGGCGTTCGGCACCGCGCTGCGACTGAAGGCCGACGTCGCCGAGGGGGTGGCGCTCGTCGCTCGGCCGGCTCGGCGTCCGCCGGGCCGGCAGCGTGGCGATGGTGGCGTTCGGCGCCGGAGAGCCGCGTCTGCTGCCGCCGCGCAGCGCCCGGCCGGCGATGGTCGGGCTGCGCCGGCTGCTCGCCGAGGGGGTGGCGGCCGACGGCGCCCAGGACCCCGCCGGGCTGGCGGGCGCGCTGGCCCGGGTCGGGCGGCTGGCCAGCCAGCCCGGCCTCGTCGCGTGATTCAGCGACTTCCGCGCAGAGCAGGGCTGGGAGCGCCCGCTCGGCGCGCTCGCGCTCCACCACGCGGTGCTGGCGGTCGAGGTCGTCCGACCCCCGCGAGCCGAGCTGCCCGCGGTCGGCCGGGTGGTGCTCGTCGACCCGGAGACCGGCAAGGACACCGAGCTCGACACCGGCGACGGCCGGATCCGGAGCGGTTCGCCGAGCTCGAGCCGAGCGGCGCGAGCGGGTGGCGCTCGAGCTGCGGCGGCTGCGGGTCGAGCACCTGACGGTCTCGACCGGCGGCTCCGTGGCTGACCGAGCTCGGGCGGCGACTGCCGCGATGAGCTTCGCCTCGCCGGTCTGGCTGCTGGCGCTGCTGGCGATCCCCGCGGTCCTCGCCGCCGGACGACTGGCCCGCCGCCGGCGCCGGCGCTACGCCCTGCGGTTCCCCGCCACCGCCACCGCGGTCCGGGCCGCCGCGGCGGCCGCTCCGGGCTCGCGGCTGCGCGCGCCACCTGCCCGCCGGCCTGGTCTGCTCGGCGCTCGCGCTGCTCGGGCTCGCCCTCGCCCGCCCACGGGTCCCCTACCGGCAGGCGGTGGGGCAGGCCTCGCTGATGCTCGTCACCGACCACTCGGGATCGATGGCGGCCACCGACGTGGCGCCGACCCGGCTCGGCGCCGCCATCCAGGCGGCCGACCACTTCATCGCCGGGCTCCCGGGAACGGTCAAGCCTCGGGGCGGTGGCGTTCGGCAGCGCACCCGACGCGGTGCAGGGTCCGGTGAGCGATCACTCCGCCGCGCGACAGGTGATCGACGGCCAGACGGCGAACGGCGCCACCGACACCGGGGACGCGCTCGCGCTCGCCCTCCAGCTCCTGCACGGCGCCGATCGCGCCCACCCGCCCGCGGCGATCGTGCTGCTCTCCGACGGGGCGGCCAACACCGGCCAGGACGTGCTCACCGTGGCCCGCCAGGCGCGCGTGCGAGGGGATCCCGATCGACACCGTCGCGCTCGGCACCCCGAACGGGATGCTCGCCGGCGACCGGACCCGTTCACCGCCGCCGACGCCGGTGCCGCCGGATCCCGCAGCTGATGGCGCAGATCGCCCAGCTGTCCGGCGGACGGACGTTCACCGCGCAGTCGCGCCGGCGAGCTCTCCTCGATCTACGACCACCTGGCGGCCGAGCTGGCGACCGTCCCGCACCGGCGCGACGTCACCTGGTGGCTCGCGCTGGCCGCGGCGCTGGCGCTCGCCGCGCTAGCCGCCGTTGCCGTGCAGCAGCGCTCCGCCACAGCCGCGGGAGCCGGCCTGCAGCTGCGCGAGCGACGGGGGATCTGAGGCGAGCAGCTCCGGCAGCGTGACCGAGCGCAGGCCGCGCCGGCGCAGCACGGGCAGGATCGTCGTCAGCGCGCGGATCGTCTGGCCGCGGTTCTCGTGCATGAGGATGATCGCGCCCGGGTGCATCCCGGCCTCGACGTTCTGGATGATGCCGGCGTAGTCGGCGCCGAGCGAGTCGGCCGAGTCGACGTCCCACAGGATCTCCAGCAGGCCGAGCCGGTGCGACGACCGCGTCGACCGTTGCGTTGTGGCCTCCGTACGGCGGGCGGAACAGCTGGACCGGTCGGCCGGTGATCGCCTCGATCTGCTGGCGCGTACCCGCGATCTCGGCTCGATCTCCGCCGGGCCGAACGCGGTCAGCAGCGGGTGGGTGAGTGGTGTGGTCGCCGATCGTCGCCACCGCCTCCTCGCGCTGGAGCCAGCCCGGGAAGTTGTGGATGCTCCGCCCGACGGCGAAGAACGTCGCGCGCTGCGCCGGCCTGGCGGAGCTTCTTGATCGCGAAGTGGGTGTACGGGCCAGGCCCGTCGTCGAACGTGAAGGCCAGCTCGTGGCCGTGGTGTCCGGCGCAGTAGACGGGATAGCCGAGGCGAGCCAGGCGGGCGACCGCCGCCGACTCGGCGTGGGCGGCGCGAGCGCGCAGCGACCCGCGGCCGGCGTGGCGCTCGTCGTGGCGGCCGGCGTCCGCCGCGGACCGGGCGCCGCAGCTCGGACCGGCGCGTGGGCTCCGCCACCGCTGCGGGCTATCACCACCGCCGCCGCGACGAGCCCGGCCGCCGCCACCAGCAGCCATGCCGCCAGGCGGCGGCGGCGCTGGGTCTGCCGCCGCTCGTCGCGCCGGGCGGCGATGTGCGGCGGGAACGAACGGCACGCCGGCGCGGGTATACCGTAGCGACATGGCCCGCGCTACGACGACGACGAGGACTGGGTCGGCACCCGCCCGAGGGCCGGATCAGCCGCGACCGGGCCCGCCCGGACTACTGGCGTCAGCCGTGGCCGATCGCCGCGAGCGGGGATGGCCCTGCTGCTGGTGATCGTGGTGCTCTGTGCTGATCCTGCACTAACCGGTCCGTACGGCCCGCTGGGCCGTACCCTTCCGCTGGGCGATGACTCGCCGACGAAGCTCGTCGTGCTCGGGGTGGTCGTGGTCGCTGCTGGCCGCCGTCCCGGTCGGGCTGGCGACCGACGGCCGGTCCGAGCCCGCCGCCGGCTCCCGCCGCGCACTCGGTCCGGACATCTCGGCGCCGCCGCCACCGCCGCCCCGTCGCCGCTGCGGTGACGATCGGCCTCGGTCCGGGCGCCGCCATCCCCCCCTCGTTCCTCGGCCTGTCGACGGAGTACTGGAGCCTGCCCCTGTTCGAGGCCCAGCCGGGGGCGCTGGACCGCATCCTGGCGCTGCTCCACGTGCCGGGCGACGGCCCGCTCACCATCCGGGTGGGCGGGGACTCGGCCGATCAGTCGCTGTGGGATCCCGGGCACGCCGGGCACCGCGCTGGGTGTTCCGCCTCTCCCGGGGGTGGTTGAGCAGACCGACGATCTGCTGGCTCGCGTGCGCCTGCGCCTGATCCTCGACCTCAACCTCGTCACCGCCTCACCGCTGCAGGCCGCGGCGTGGGCCCGGGCCGCGCTCGCCGGCCTGCGCCCGCGGGAGCATCGCCGCGTTCGAGATCGGCAACGAGCCCGATCTCTACGACCGCGCCTACTGGCTGGCCACGATCGCGCGTACCGGCGCGGTCCTGCCCGGCGGCGATCTCGCCGCGCTCGTACCTGCGGACGTTCGACGCCTACGCGCGGGCGCTCGGTCGCGTTCGCCCCCGCCGTGCCGCTGATGGGTCCGGCGGTGGCCAAGCCGAGCCGCTCGCTCGGCTGGCATCCGGCTGCTCGCTGCGCACGCCCGGCCGGACCTCGGCGCCCTCACCGCCCACCGCTACCCGTACTCGGCGTGCGCCGCGCCCGGCTCGGCCGCGTTACCCGACGGTGGCCGGCTGCTCTCGGTGCGCGCGGTCAGCCGCAGTCGCCAGGCCGTGGCGCCGCGCGGTGGCGGTGGCGCACGCCGCGGGGCTGCCGCTGCGTCTCACCGAGCTGAACTCGGTCACCTGCGGGGGGCGGGCACGGGGTCAGCGACACGTTCGCCACCGCGCTGTGGGCGCCCGACGCGCTGTTCGCGCTGCTCGCGCGCCGGCGTCGACAGCGTCGACATCCACGTCCGCGCGCAGACGATCAACGCCGCGTTCATCCCGGTCCGCAACGGGATGCGTCGCCCGCCCGCTCCTCTACGGGCTGATCGTGTTCGCCCAGTCGCTCGTCCGCGGCGGTCGCCTGGCCGAGGTGCGGGTGCGGGCCCGCGGCACGGCGCTGCGCGCCTGGGCCGTCCGTGGCCCACGCGGCGGGCTGCGACTGCTGCTGCTCGACAAGCCTCCGCCCGGGCGATCCGGGTGCGCCTGCCCGCGGCGCTCGGACCGGCGGCCAGCGTCCTGCGGCTCCAGGCTCCGGGCCCTGCGGCCCGTTCGGGCGAACGCTCGGCGGACAGTGGCTCGACCCGTCGGGCCGGTGGCGGGGCCGGCGGCGGATCGGGCATCCGCTGGCCGGACGGGTGACGGTGCCCGGGTACTCCGCGGCGCTCGTCGTCGGCTGATCTACAGCGGCGAGCCGGGCACGAGCGTGTGGCGCCCGAGCTCGGCCACCGAGGCGCAGCCGGCCAGGCCCATCGTCAGGTCGAAGTCGGCGTCCAGGTTCTCGATCACCTCGCGCACGCCGTCGCTGCCCGCCAGCGCCAGCCCGTAGACGTACGGGCGGCCGATCAGCACCGCGCGGGCGCCCAGGGCGAGCGCCTTGAAGATGTCGGCGCCGCTGCGCACGCCGGAGTCGAGCAGCACCGGTACCCGCCCGCCGACCGCGTCGACCACCGCCGGGCAGCGCCTGCGAGCGTGCCGATCGACCCGTCGACCTGGCGGCCGCCGTGGTTGGAGACGACGATCCCGTCCATGCCCGCAGTCGATCGCCCGCCGCGCGTCGTCGGGATGGAGGATCCCTTTGAGCAGGATCGGCAGGCTCGTGTGCTCGCGCAGGAACGCCGAGGTGCTCCCAGGTGAGGGTGGGACGGGAGTAGATCTCGACGAACTTCTGCACCTGCGGCGCGGCTGGCGCCGCTGCGCCGCAGCTCGAGCAGCGTCCCAGAGCGGCCAGGGTCGGCCTTCGGGTTCGGGCGCTGCCGGGGCGTCCGGCCGGGCGGCGGCTCGCCGACCAGCCGGTTGAACACCGGGTCGCTGGTGTACTGCGCGATCCCCTTGCCGCGCAGGAACGGCAGGTACGCCTGGTCGAGATCTCGTGTCCGCCAGCCGAGCAGCGTCGTGTCGAGCGTGACGACGATCGCCTCGCAGCCGAGCGCCTCGGCTCGGCCGACCAGGCTCGCCACCAGCTCGTCGGAGCGGCTCCAGTAGAGCTGGAACCAGCGCGGGCGAATCGTCGAGCTCGGCGACGATCCGCTCCATCGGATGCGAGGCCTGGTTCGACATGACCATCGTCGTGTTCGGTGGCTCGCGCGGCCCGGGCCACCGCCAGGTCGGCGTCGCGGTGGGCGAGCTCGAGCACCCCGACCGGGGCGAGCATCAGCGGCGTCGGCATCCGCCGCCCGAACAGCTCGACGCTGGGGTCGCGCTCGCCGACGTCGCGCAGCATCCGGGGCACGATCCGCCAGGCGTCGAACGCGACGCGGTTGGCGCGCACCGTGCGCTCGCCGCCGGCGCCCGCGGCGATGTACGCATACGCCTCCGCGCGCAGCACCTCGGCCGCGGCGGCGCTCGAGCGCGTCCTGGTCGACCGGCACCCGCGGGCGGCGGCCGCTGACGCCGTCGAGGTAGACCTGCGTCTGACGCACGAGCCCGTTCACGCAGCGGCATCACATCACACCTGCGGTCGTGCTGGGCTTGCCGCGGTAGGCTGTGCAGGCCGTGGAGGGACTGATGATGCGCACCCCGCTGCTGGTGCGGGGGATCGCCGAGCGGGCGGAGACGCTGTTCGCCGACCGCACCGTGTCTCGGTGCGGCGCGGACGGCTCCCGGCAGCGCGGCACGCTACGCCGAGGTGGTGGAGCGAGCGCGGCGGCTGGCTAGCGCGCTGCGCCGAGCTCGGCATCGGGCCGGGGGACCGGGTGGGGACGTTCGGCTGGAACTCCCAGCGCCACCTCGAGCTGTACCTGGCGGTCCCGGCGATGGGCGCGGTGCTCCACACGCTGAACATCCGCCTGTTCGACGACGACCTGCACTACATCGTCGGCCACGCCGCCGACCGGGTCGATGTTCCTCGACGCCTCGCTGGCCGACCGGATGCCCCGCTTCGACGGGATCGAGCACGAGGTGCTGATGCCCGACGCCGACGGCGAGCGGCCGGCGCGCTCGACTACGAGGCGCTCGTCGCGCGGCGGTGACCCGGAGTTCGCCTTTCCCGACCTCGACGAGAACGGCGCCGCGGCGATGTGCTACACGAGCGGCACCACGGGCCGGCCGAAGGGCGTCGTCTACTCCCATCGCTCGACCGTGCTGCACTCGCTGGTCACCAACCAGGCCGACGGGCCGGGGCTGCGCGAGCGCGACACGTGCTGCCGATCGTCCCCATGTTCCACGCCAACGCGTGGGGGCTGCCGTACGCCGCGGCGATGGCCGGGGCCGAACCTCGTGTTCCCGGGGCCGAAGATGGATCCCGCGGACCTGGCGGGGCTGATCGCCGAGGAGCGGGTGACGTTCTCGGCCGCCGTGCCGACGATCTGGCAGGGCATCGCCGAGCTCGATCCGCCGCCCGACCTCGTCTCGATCACGCGCATGACCTGCGGCGGCTCGGCGGTGCCCGAGAGCCTGATCCGCATCTACCAGGAGCGCTTCGGGGTGCCGAGTCATCCAGGCCTGGGGGATGACCGAGACGAGCCCGATGGCCTCGATCAGCCGCGTGCCCGCCGGACTTCGAGGGCGACGCGTACGAGCTGCGCGCGACGCAGGGCCGGGTGGTGCCGTGCGTCGACTTCCGGATCGACGAGGCGAGCCGGCGGCGAGCTCCAGGTCCGCGGCTCGACGATCGCCAGCGCCTACTACGACGACGAGACCGGGGCGGAGAAGTTCACCGAGGACGGGTGGCTGCGCACCGGCGACGTGGCGGAGATCGTCCACGGGTCGTTCATCAAGCTCGTCGACCGCACCAAGGACCTCGTCAAGTCCGGGCGGAGAGTGGATCAGCTCGGTCGAGCTGGAGAACGTGATCATGGGCCACCCCGACGTGCTCGAGGCGGCGGTGGTGGCCGTGCCCCACGAGCGGTGGGGGGAGCGGCCGTGCGCCTGCGTCGTCCGCCGGCCGGAGGCCGCGCTGGACGACCGGGCGCTGCTCGACTTCCTGGCCGACAAGGTCGCGAAGTGGTGGCTGCCCGACCGGGTCGAGTTCATCCTCGAGGTGCCGAAGACCTCGGTCGGCAAGTTCGACAAGAAGGTGCTGCGGGCGCAGCTGGCCGACGACTCGCTGCCGCGCGCCGGCTGACCCGCGCTCGACCCGGGTCCACCGGACGCGGACGGGCGGATCCGGCGGCGGGCTGCCATACCATCCGTGGCATGGAGCGGCGGATCGTTTACGTATCGCGGATCACTCGCCTGCCGCTGCTCTCCTCCGACGGGGCGGACATCGGTCACGTGGTGGACGTCGTCATCGACCTGGGGGGCCGGCCGCCGCGGGTCAACGGCTTCGTCGTCGCGCGTCCAGCGCCGCCGGGTGTTCGTCGGCACCGGACGGGTGGGGGAGATCGCGGCCGAGGGGGTCCGGCTGCGCCGGGCCTCGGTCAACCTGCGCCAGTTCGAGCTGCGGGCCGGCGAGCGGCTGCTCGAGGGGGAGGTGATCGGCCAGCCGCGTGCGCGGTCAGCGGGTGGTCGACATCGGCCTCACACCCGCGCCCGAGCCGTTCGCCTGGGAGGTGGCGACCGTCGCGCTCGGCGGCCGCCGCGTGCCCGGGATCCGCCGGGCGCCGGAGATCGATCGACTGGAGCGAGGCGGGGGAGCTGTTCGCCTACGAGCGGCCGGTCGACCGCCAGGCGGCGACGCTGGCCAACCTGCACCCGGCGGAGATGGCCGAGACGCTGCGCAAGCTGCCGCTCAGCCGCCGCCGGGTGCTGGCCGAGGCGCTGGAGGACGAGCGGCTGGCCGACCTGCTGGAGGAGCTCTCCGAGGACGAGCAGGTGCGGATCGTCGAGGGGCTGGACCGCGACGCGCGTGGCCCGGGTGCTCGACGAGATGGAGGCCGACGACGCCGCCGACCTGCTCGGAGAGCTGTCGCTCAGCCAGCAGGCCGAGCTCCTGGGCGCGATGGACCCCGAGGAGGCCGAGCCGGTCCGCCGGCTGCTCACCTACCAGCCGGACACCGCCGGCGGGCTGATGACGCCCGAGCCGGTGATCCTCGCCCCGCAGGCGACGGTGGCCGAGGCGCTGGCGCGCGTGCGCGACCCGGACATGCCGGTCCCGCTCGCCGCCCAGGTGTTCGTCTCGCCTGCCGCCGCTGGAGACGCCCACCGGCCGCTACCAGGGGATGGTCGGCTTCCAGCGCCTGCTCCGGGAGGCGCCGAGCAAGCCGCTCGTCGCGCTGCCTGGACGAGGACATCGAGCCGGTCGAGCGCCGAGATGCAGCGATCGGGAGGTGGCGGCGCGGCTGGCCGCCTACGACGTGGTGGCGCTGGCGGTGGTCGACGAGGTCGGTCGGCTGCGTCGGAGCGGTGACGATCGACGACGTGCTCGACCGGGTGCTGCCGCGCAACTGGCGGGCGACGCTGACGGGGACGAGCTGATGGCCCGCGACCCGCTCGAGACCCCGCGTGGGCGGCCCGGCGGCTCGTCCTACGATCCGGACCGTTCGGCCGCGCCGCGGAGCGCTTCGCCCGCTTCTTCGGAACCTCCGAATACCTGGTCATCCAGACCGTCATCGTCGCGCTGTGGATCGCGATGAACTCGCTGGAGGCGACGCGGACGTCCGCGGTTCGACCGGTTACCCGTTCATCCTGCTGAACCTGGTGTTCTCGACCCAGGCGGCCTACGCCGCGCCGCTCATCCTGCTGGCCCAGAACCGGCAGGCCGATCGCGACAAGGCGGAGGTGGAGCGCGACCGGGACGTCGAACGCGCCGGACGCTCGCCGACATGGAGTACCTGGCGCGGGAGATCGCCGCCATCCGCATCGCCCTGGAGCAGAAGGCCGACCGGGAGGACCTCGTGGCGCCGATCGAGCGGCTGAGCGGCGCGCTCGAGGCGCTCGAGCCGGCGAACCGGCTACAGGGTGAAGACGATCTTTCCGAGTAGCTCGCCGGCCAGCATCTGAGCGAAGCCGTCCCGCGCCTCCTCGAGCGGCAGCGTCCGATCGATCTGGGGACGGATGCCCTTCTCCACGCAGAGCCGCTGGAGGCGCTCGAGCTCTTCCCGCGTGCCCATGGTCGATCCGACCACCGAGAGCTGGAGGAAGAACGTCCGGGTCAGCTCGGCCCCCGGATCCTCGCCGCTGGTGGCGCCGGACACGACGATCGTGCCCCCCGGCTTCAACGCGCGGACCGAATGGGCCCAGGTCGCCTTGCCGACGGTCTCCATCACGACGTCGACTCGCTCGGGCAGTCGCGCACCGGCCTCGAACGCCTGCTCGGCGCCGAGCTCGAGTGCCGCGCGGCGCTTCTCCTCACTGCGGCTCGTCACCCACACCCGCGCCCCCGCCGCGTGGCCGAGCACGGTGAGCGCGGTGGCCACGCCGCCGGCCGCGCCCTGCACGAGGACCGTCATCCCCGGCACGACGCCGCCCCGGGTGAACAGCATCCGATACGCGGTCAGCCAGGCGGTCGGCAGGCAGGCCGCCTCGGGGAAGCTCAGCTCGGGAGACTTGGGGACCAGGTTGCGCCGCGGGCACGGCGACCGCCGGCGCGAACGTCCCGGGATGGCGCTCGGAGAGCAGCGATCGCCGTGGATCGAGCGTCTCGTCACCGCGCCACTCATCGCTGGTGATCACGGCGTGGACGATCACCTCGTTGCCGTCCTCGTCGAGTGCCGGCGGCGTCGCAGCCGAGGATCATCGGCAGGCGATCCTCGCTCAGGCCGACGCCGCGCAGCGACCACAGGTCGTGGTGGTTGAGCGAGGCGGCCTTGACCGTGACGGTCGTCCAGCCGGCGGGGGGCTCGGGCTCGGGACGCTCGCCGAGCTCGAGCCCGGACAGCGGGTCCTCGCGGTGCAAGCCGGTGGCGTAGACGGCGCGCATCGGGCGGGCAGACTACGCGACGGCCTCGCTGCGCAGCGCCCGCAGCGCCCGCTCCACCCGGCCGACCTCGTCGAGCATCCGCCGTGCGGCACCGGTCATCGTCTCGTTCGCCTGCAGGTGGCCGTCCTCATCGATGAACTGGCTGAAGAACGGGATGTTGACCTGGGCCGCGACCGGCGTCATGCCGAGCACGGCGAGGACCGGCGTCAGCTGGGCCACGGCGCGCGTTCCCGCCGCCACGCCGCCGTAGGAGACGAACCCGACCGGCTTGCTCGCCCACTCGTGGTGGAGGTAGTCGATCGCGTTCTTCAGCGCCGCGTTGAAACTGTGGTTGTACTCGGGGTGGACGAACACGAACGCGTCGGCGGCGTCCACGCGGGCGCTCCAGCGCTTGGTGTGGTCCTGGGTGTACTGGCGCAGGCGGGGGTGGTTCGGCTCGTCGAGCAGCGGCAGGTCGACCTGGGCGAGATCGGCGAAGTCGATCTCGAAGCCGCTGTGCTCGTGCGCCAGGTCGGCGAACCATTCGGCCACCGCCTCACCGGCGCGGCCGGGGCGGGTACTGGCCAGGACGATCATCAATGTCGGCATCGGTGTGAGTCCTCGGGGTCGTGGTTGAGGACTCAACGATAGCGGAGCGGTGGGCTCAGCCGGTGCGTCCGGCCAACCGGTTGCCCTGCGACTTCGCCGTCTCGTTCGGCGGCCCGCTGACGTCGATCGGCGTGCGGGCGCCATCGTCGATCGCCGCCTCCTCCCGCGTCAGGTGGAAGTACTTGCTCGCGGGCTCCGAGCCGCCCTGCTGGTTGGGCATCCGCTGCTTGGTCGGGACCGTCGGCGGCAGGCCGCCGCTGTCGGTCGACTGGTGCCCGTAATCGGCGAGGCTGCCCGGAGGGCCGAACAGGATCTTCGTCCGGGGCAGCCGAGGCACCGAGGCGTCGGCCCGGGAGTTGAACAGCGTCGAGGTCAGGTCGCCGACCGTGTCGCGACGCCATTTCGAGACGTTCGGGACCTCGACGTCGAAGCGCTTGGCGATCAGCTGGAGCTGAGAGGTGTGGTCGAACACCTCACTCGCGATGTGGCCGCCCCGGCTGAATGGCGAGACGACGAGCAGCGGCACCCGCACGCCGAGGCCGAGAGGACCGGTGAACCCGGCCGTGTCGGGGTTCGGCTCGGCGGAGGGGAAGGCGCTCGTCGTCAGGTACTCGCCGGCGGTGCCTCGCGGCGCAACCGGCGGGGCGACGTGGTCGAACAGGCCGTCGTTCTCGTCGTACATGATGAACAGCGCCGTCTTCGCCCACACCTTCGGGTTGGCGGTCAGTTCGTCGAGCACCATCGAGACGAACCACTGGCCGTTGACGGGCGAGGACGACGGATGCTCGTCGAACCCGAGCGGCGGGATGATCCACGACACGTTCGGGAAGTGCCCGGACCGAACGTCGGCCGCGAAGTCGTTGGGAAACGTCTGCTCGAACGCCTTCTTGTACAGCGCCGTGCCGGGCTTGCGGAACGCGGCGAAGTACGGCAGGACGTGGTCGCTCAGCAGCAGGGTCTCGGCGAACGACGGGTTGTAGAAGGTCGGCGCCCAGGTGGAGTACTTGGACAGCGAGGCGTACTTGGCCGGGAGGCCGACGTTGCTCGGCGAGTACAGCTTCCACGAGACCCCCTTGTCCTCCAGCACCTCCTGCATCGTCGTCCAGGTGCAGTTCCACATGGTGTCGGGTGTGGGGTTGGTGGCGACGATCGGTCCGCCGTGGCGGCCGGCCGGGTCGATCGTCCCGGTGTTCGCCATCAGCCGATTCGGGTGCGTCGGCCCCAGGATCGAGCAGTGGTAGGCGTCGGCGAGGGTGAAGTGGTCGGCGAGCGCCCAATGGAACGGGAGCTCGGCGCGGGTGAAGTAGCCCATCGTCATCGCGCCCTTGGGCCCCTCGTGCGCCGCCGAGGTGTGGACCTTGACCCAGGAGTCCATCCTGCCGTGGTTCCAGCACTCGTGCATCGGACCCCAGTCGTGGGTGAGGTCGTCCGTCGACTCGAGGCCGTGATAGCTCGACTGGTGGAACGGGAGCAGCTTGCCCTTCGGCGTGATGTCGGTGCCGCCCGGATAATCCTGGGCGAACGGCCCGAGCGAGCGCTTGGGGTGGTCGTCGAACCCGCGTCCCCGCGGATAGGCGCCGAAGTAGTGGTCGTAGGAGCGGTTCTCCAGCATCAGGAACACGATGTGCTCGACGGCCCCGAGATCCGAGCCGTGCGGCTTGGCGCGCGCCGCCCGCTCGATCACGTTCGCCCAACCCGGTGACGCCATCCAGGACAGGGCGGACTGGCTGACGAACGTGCCGGCGCCGACCATGCCCAGACGCTCCATCAGCTGCCGGCGGGTCAACTGCTCGTCGGGACGGTGCATGGGCGTGCTCCTCTTCTCCAGTCGTGGCGGCCGGTTCGCCACCATAGCCGCGCGGAGGCCTATCGTGCGGCGATCGCCTCTGCGTGCTTCTGCTTCGACGTCGGTTCCCCGTACGCCTGGCTGGCCGCCGAGCGAATCGGGCGGGTGCTCGGAGCGGACGCGCTGGTCGAGTGGCAGCCCATCCTTCTCGGCGGCCTGTTCCGATTGACCGGGCGCAGCTCGTGGGCCCGCAGCGACGCTCGGCGCCGGCGCCTCGGCATGGCCGAGATCGAGCTCCGCGCCGCCCGCTACGGGCTCCCGTCCGTCTGCTGGCCCGATCCGTGGCCGGGTGACTACCTGTTCGCCATGCGCGCCGTGACGTACGCGCAGGCCGTGGGCCGCGGCGAGGCGATGGCGCTCACCGCGCTCCGCGCGGCGTTCACCGAGGGTGTGAACCTGTCCGATCCCGATGGCGTCCTGAGGGTCGCCGAACGGAGCGGGCTGGATCCCGCAGCGGTCGCCGCTGGGACGGCCGATCCGGAGATCAAGCGCGCCCTCCGGACGGCGACCGACGCGGCGCACGCCGCGGGCGTGTTCGGCGTCCCCACCCTGCTGGTGGGCGGCGAGGTGTTCTGGGGTGAGGACCGGCTCGACGCCGCCGCTGCCGCACTGGCCCGCGTCGCGTAGGGTCACGCTCGTGCGCGTGTTCATCACTGGCGCCGGCGGCTTCATCGGGCGGAGCCTCGCCGAGCGCTACCGATCCCTCGGCCACTCGGTGGGCGGTTGCGACCTGGTGGCCGATCCCGACCGCGGTGTGGTGGCGAGCGACGTGGCGCAGGCGGGCGCCTGGGAGTCGGCCCTGGCCGGCGCCGATGTCGTCGTCCACACCGCGGCCACCGTGTCGCTGCGGACCGAGCGCGCGCACGAGGTGTGGCGGGCGAACGTCCTGGGGACGGCGAACGTCGTCGAAGCCTGTGCGCGAGGCGGCGTCGGGCGACTCGTCCACTTCTCGTCGGTCACCGCGTTCGGCTTTTCGTTCCCCGACGGGGTGGAGGAGACCTATCCCGTGCGGTTCACGTTCATCCCGTATCCGGACTCGAAGATCGCCTCCGAGCAGGTCGTCCTCCAGGCGCATGCCGCCGGCCGGGTGAGTGCGACGATCGTGCGGCCGGGCGACGTCTACGGCCCCCGGTCGCGGGCGTGGGCGGTGCTGCCGGCCGAGCACATCCGCGCCCGGCGGTTCAGCCTGCCAGGCGGCGGCCGGGGGATCTTCTCGCCGGTGTACATCGACAACCTCCTCGACGGCGTCGTCGCCGCGGCGCAGTCGCCGGAGGCGGCCGGTGAGGTGTTCACCCTGTCCGACGGCGTCGGCGTCGCCTGCCGGGAGTTCTTCGCCCCCTACGCCGAACTCGTGGGCCGGAGGCTGATCACCCTGCCCACGCCGGTGGCGCTCGGCGCCGCCGCGCTCGTCCAGCTGGCCGCCCGGCTGCGGCCGGGCGACAACGACATCAACCCGGCGGCGGTGCGCTACCTGCTCCGTACGGGGACGTACTCGAACGCCAAGGCGCGCCGCGAGCTCGGCTGGGAGCCGCGGGTGGGGGTGAGCGAGGGGCTGGCGCGCACGATCGCCTGGCTGCGCGAGCAGGGCTACGGCGGCGGCTGACCCGGCTCGGGCGCCTCAGCCCGCGGCCACCGTCGCCCGCTCCGCCGCGATCCGGGCCAGCCGGACGTGGTGGTGCCCGGAGCCGCCGAGCAGCTGAGCGTTGAGCTGCGCCCGCTTGTAGAGCCAGTGGACGTCGGCCTCCCAGGTGAAGCCGATCCCGCCGTGGGCCTGGATCGCGCTGGCCGCCACCTCCCGGCCGGCCCGCGCCGCCGCGGCCGCGGCGAGCGCCGCGCCCTCGGCCAGGCGGTCCGGGGCGGCGTCGGCCGTCCAGGCCGCGAACAGGAGCGCGGACCGCAGGCCCTCGGTGTCGAACAGCATCTGCGCGCAGCGGTGCGAGACGGCCTGGAAGGCGCCGACCGCCACGCCGAACTGCTTGCGGTCCTTGACGTAGTCGAGCGTCATCTCGAGCGCCCGCTGGCACACCCCGAGGGTCTCGGCGGCCAGCACGATGCGGATCCGCTCCGCGCTCCCCGGCTCGAGCGGCGTCGCGTCACCGGCGCTCACCGAGCCGTAGCGCCGCGTCGGGTCGATCGTGCTGAACGGTTCGACCTGCGGGTCGCGCAGCAGCACCGCGCCGTCCTCCTCGAGCAGCACGACAAGCGCCGCACCGGGCGCATCGGCGGCCAGCTCGCGGGTGCCGAACCCGGCGTACGCCTCGCCGGCCAGGAGCGGCCCCAGGTCGACCCCGGCCTCGGCGGCCGACAGGGTGGCCGCGACGGCGGCGGTGGGGACGAACGGTGCCGGGGCCAGCGCATACCCCGCCTCCTCGGCGAGCGTCGTCAGCTCCACGAGCCCGAGTCCCTGCCCGCCCTGCGCCTCCGGCACCGCGATGCCCGGCCACCCGAGCTCGGTCAACTCGCGGCGCAGGCCGTCGTCGTAGCGGCCGTCCTGCGCGTGCTCGCGCACCTTGATCCACGGGGCGCGGCTGGCCAGCAGCTCGTGCGCGACCCGCTTGATCTCCTTCTGGTCTTCCGTCAGATCGAAGTCCATGTCTGTCTCCTCGCGCTAGCGCGCCTTCGGCAGGCCGAGCACCCGCTCGGCGACGATGTTCTTCAGGACCTCGGTGGTGCCGCCCTCGATCGTGTTGCCCCGCGCCCGCAGGAGCTCATACGCCCACGGGCTGCCGGACCGCAGCGCCTCCGGGCCGAGCAGCTCAGCGGCGAACTGGGTCAGCTCCTGGTTGGTCTGCGACCACATCCACTTCGTCAGCGATCCCTCGGGGCCGGGCTGGCCGTACTTCTCGATCGCGGTCAGCCCGCGGTAGGCGGTGAGCCGCAGGATCTCGGCCTTGAGGTGGAACTCGCCGAACCGCCGAGCGATCACCGGATCATCGAGCTGCCCCCGCTCGCCCGCCTCGGCCAGCAGCCGGTCGAGCATCTGGCGCAGGCGGACCTGCAGGAAGAACCCCAGTCCGGCCCGCTCGTTCATCAGCGTGGTCAGCGCGACCTTCCAACCGTTGCCCTCGCCACCCAGGAGGTTGGCGTCCGGGATCCGCGCCTCCTCCAGGAACAGCTCGTTGAACTCGGCCTCACCGGTGATCTGGCGCAGCGGGCGAACCTGCACGCCCGCCTGCTCCATGTCGAGCAGGAAGTAGGACAGGCCCTTGTGCTTCGGCGCCTCGCGGTCGGTGCGGGCGACGAGCATGCACCACTTGGAGAACTGGGCGCCGCTCGTCCACACCTTCTGGCCGGTCACCACCCACTCGTCGCCATCCCTGACCGCCCGGGTCTTCAGGGCGGCCAGGTCGGAACCCGCCTCGGGCTCCGAGAAGCCCTGGCACCAGATCTCATCCCCGGTGACGATCGGGGCCAGGTAGCGATCCTTCTGCTCCGGCGTGCCCCAGATCATGATCGTCGGGCCGGCGAGCAGCAGCCCGAGCACGTTGGCCGGCAGCGGCGCCCCGGCCCGCCCGAGCTCCTCGAAGAAGATCGCCGACTGGGTGAGGGTGGCCCCGCGCCCCCCGTACTCCCGCGGCCAGTGCACGGCCGCCCATCCGCCCCCGGCCAGCCGGCGCTGGAAGTCCCGCCGCCACTCGTACTGCGCCTCCTCGCCCTCCGGCGGTCGTCCGGCCTGGTTGTCGGCCAGCCACGCACGCAGCTCGTCGCGGAACTGGAGCTCCGCCTCGTTGAACGTCAGGTCCACGGTGTCTCCTCTCCGGCCAGCGCCAGCGCGCAGCCTACGAGCACATCCTCCAGGTCGATCGTACGTTTGCCGGACCGCACCCGCTGGCAGGCGAGGGCGTGAACGCCGGCGGCGAGCACGTACAGCGCCTCGGGTGGCGGGGTGAGGCCCCCGGCCCGGGTGAAGCTCTGGCCGTAGCGGTGGGCGAAGCGCCACATCGCCGCGTCGCGCTCGGCGCCGACGGCCGGCCACTCGAGCAGGTACACCCGGGCGAAGGCCGGCTCGGCGTCGAGCGTCTGCAGGTAGGCGCGGATGCCGCGACGGAGCTCATCGGCCGGGTCAGCGGCCGACCGGGCCGCCGCGGACACCCGGGCCTCGAGCACCTCCGTGCCGGCCCGGTAGGCGGCCGCCAGGCACGCCTCCTTGGAGTCGAACAGCTCGTAGAAGGTGCTGCGCGACACCCGCGCCAGGCGCACCGCGTCGGCCACGGTGGCCGCCTCGTAGCCCTTCTCGGCCACCGCACGCACCATCGCGTCGAGCAGCTTCGCCCGTTGCGGGCGCTCCTCGAGCAGGGGGGCGACCTCCGGGTGCGCGGCGACGAGGGACGGCACGGTCCGCTGACTGTACCCCACGGGTACGGGCGATAACGTGGCGGAGGTGGATGCCGAACGGCTGCTCATGGAGGCGCGCCGACCGCTCGTGCTCGGGATCGGCGGCGGCGGGGACGTCGTCGGAGCGCTGGCGGTCGCCGAGCACTTGCGGCGCTACGCGGGGGCGGAGCCGGTGCTCGGCGGGGTGAGCTGGGAGCGGCGGCCGATCGATCCGGAGCCGGGGCCGCGGGGAGCGGCGGAGATCGCGGATGGGTCGCCGATCGCTCCCGGGGTGCTGCGGTGTCGTCCATCGACCCGGGTGGCGGGGTCCGGCGTACGGTTCGCCGAGGCGCGGATGGCCGAGCTGCTGGGCGCCGAGACGGTGCTGATCGACCCGTACCCGGGCCCGGCGGCGCTGGCCGCGGGCCTGGCGCACGCGGTCGAGGAGCTGGGCTGCGACCTCGTCGTGTTCCTCGACGTGGGCGGTGACGTCCTGGCCGGCGGATCCGAGCCGGGTCTCCGCAGCCCGCTGTGCGACGCCGTCCTGTTCGCCGCCGCCGAGCGGCTGCGGCAGGACGCGCCCGGAGTGCCGGCCCTGCTCGCCGTGTTCGGCGCCGGGTGCGACGCCGAGCTGACGGTCGACGAGGTGCTGGAGCGGGTGGCCGCCATCGCCGCCGCCGGGGGACTGCTCGCCGCGCGAGGCGTGACGCCCGCGGTGGCCGAGCGACTGGCCGAGGCGGTGGCCGCGGTGCCGACGGAGGCGAGCGCGATGGCGCTCCGCGCGGCGCGGGGCAGCGTCGGCCCGGTGGCGATCCGCGGTGGCGAGCGACGCTTCGCGCTGTCGCTGATCTCCGCGGTGACGTTCTTCCTGGACGTCGAGACCGCGTACGCGGTGGCCGGCCGGCTGGCCCGGGCGGTGATGGACGCCGGGTCGCTGGAGGCGGCGAATGACGCTCTGCACGCCCTCGAGGTGCGCACCGAGCTCGACCTGGAGCGAGCCGCCCCGGCGGCGTCTCGCAGGGGGCCAGCGGGGTGAGGCTGGATGCGATGATCGTGGCGCCGAGGGGTCTTGCCGGGCCGCCACGCGATGGATATGGTGCGGGCGCAAGAGGCGCGGGCCAGTCGGCGGCGCACGGAGGAGGGAACACGCATGAGGATCAGGGCCACCCATCTAGTCATCGTGGCGGCGGCAGCGTTCATGGTGAGCACCGCGTCTGCCGGGGCGCTCGGCGTCTCCTGGATGCCGGGCTACCCGGCACCCGGCACGCCGGCGAAGTACGACAAGGTCGGGGTCATCAAGATCGGCGCGAAGCGGGCGAAGAACGTCCTCGTGCTCGAGCCCGGCACGTCGGCCGGTGCCGGCTACTTCGTGCCGCTCGCGAAGTGGATCGTCTCCAAGGCGCCCGGCTGGCAGGTGTGGTCGGTCGCGCGCCGTGAATCCCTGCTCGAGGACCAGTCGGTGCTCAACCTCGCCAAGGAGGGCAAGGCCAATCCGCAGCAGGTCTTCAACTACTACCTGGGCTGGCTGACCAATCACAGCATCACGCATCATTTCGATCCGGTCTCCGACTCCAACGTCGAGTTCGCCAAGCAATGGGGGCTGAAGGTCGCGGTCGAGGACCTGCACCGGGTGATCGGGGCGGCGCGGAAGCTCGGCGGCAAGGTCGTGCTCGGCGGGCACTCGCTCGGTGGTTCGGTGGTGACCGGCTATGCGACTTGGGATTTCAACGGCAAGCCCGGCGCCGACGAGTTGGCCGGCCTGGTCTACGACGACGGCGCCAGCTTCAGCGGCACACCCACGGCCCAGGCCGCGACCCAGACGCTGCAGCAGTTCGAGCAGCCGAGCACGAGCCCATGGCTCCCGTTCGTGGCCGGGATCCCGCCGTACGACTCCGGCCTGTTCGGCGAGAGCGGCGGGCTGGCGTCGATCGTCGCCCCCAACGACGCGCTGGCCACCGGCGAAGCCGCGCTGCTGCCGGCGTCGCTGAAGACGCCCGTGCCGGTCACGAACCTCGCCGAGTTCGGATACGGGACGAGCGTCGCCACCTCGAAGCTCGTGTTCGCGATCATGGCGCACGACGGCTCCGGGATCGCGTCGCAGCCGATGGCCGACGGTCTCTACGGCTGGAACGGCGCCGGCGCGCTGACGCCGATCAAGCGCTACGCGCAGATGCTCTCGGGCTATCCGTTGCTGAACGTCGACGGGACCGAGTGGTACTTCCCGCAACGGCTGACCGACGACTCCGCGGCGGTCGACAACGGCAACGCGAACCCGGCCCAGGCCGTGTTCGGCATCGACGACACGATGGGACACCATCTCCGCCGCACCCTGCTCATGTACGCGTTCGGAGCCTACGGCGGCGCTGCCATCGTCGACGCGACGGTCGCGCTCGCCAGCCAGTCGAGGATCCCGAAGCGCAACCTGACGCTCGTCAACCGCCACGGCACGTACGCGCACAACGACCCCGCGGGCGCCTACCCGCACAACGCCTTCTTCGCCCACCTGCTCCCGTTCCTGGCGAAGGTCAACCGGGCACGGTGATCAGCGCGACGCGGTCTGCCGTCTACATCCGCTCGAGCAGCCCCCGCTCGTCGACCAGCGAGGCGTCGAGCGTCTTGTAGCCGATCGCATCGAACACGACGGTGATCTGGCCTCCGTCCACCTGGCCGACCGTGCCCTCGCCCCACTCGTCGTGGCGCACGCGCTCGCCGCCCTGCCAACCCGACTCCACGGCCTCGGTGCCATGCCCGGCGTCGCAGTTGTCGCAGTTGCCGCACGGCGGGTCGAACGCCTCGCCGAAGTAGCCGAGCAGGAACGCCCGCCGGCAACCATGCGTCTCCGCGTAGCCGCGCATCATCTCGATGCGGCTGCGGTCGAACGCCAGCCGGTGCTCCTCGGCCTCGGCTGCCTCCTCCACCGCCTCGTCGAGCGCCGGTCCGACCGGCTTCACCGCGCGTACGGCGCCGTCCTCCCGCACCTCCACCGCCCCGGCGTCCTGCAGGCGGTGCAGCGCGGTGGCGAGCTTCGTGCGTGACACCTCGACGTCCGTCAGGATGTCGGCCGGATCGACCGGGCGGCGCACCGCGGCCAGCAGCCCCGCCACCCGGTCCATCGTGTCCCGGTCGACCGCGCCGCCGGCGAAGAACCGGCGCAGACCGAGATCCTCCGGCCGATAGAAGAGGCGCGCGCGGGCCGGCGAGCCATCCCGCCCGGCACGCCCGAGCTCCTGGTAGAGCGAGTCGACCGAGTCGCTGATCGATTCGTGGAACACCCAGCGGACGTCGGCCTTGTCGATCCCCATGCCGAACGCCACCGTCGCCACGACGACCTGGCAGTCGGGGTCGCCGGACATGAACGCCTCCTGCACGGCGTCGCGGCGGCGCGCGCCGAGCCCGCCGTGGTAGGCCCGGGCGGCGACGCCGGCCTGCGCCAGCGTGGCGGCCAGCTCCTCGGCGGCGCGCTTGGTCGCCACGTACACGATGCCGGGCGGCTCGGCCTCGGCCACCGCCTCGAGCAGCGCCCGCTGCTTGGCCGCCGCGTCGTGGAAGCGCTCGACCGCCAGGTGGATGTTGGGGCGGTCGAAGCCGCGCACGATCACCTCGGGATCGCGCATCTCCAGCACCTCGACGATGTCCTCCCGCACCGGTGGGGCCGCCGTGGCGGTGAGCGCGAGCACCGGCGGGCGCCCCACCGCCGCGATCGCCCCCGCCAGCTTCAGGTAGTCCGGCCGGAAGTCGTGACCCCACTGCGACACGCAGTGCGCCTCGTCGACGACGAACAGAGCGGGACGGGCCTGTCGGAGCTCCTCCAGCACCTCGGGCTTGGCCAGCTGCTCGGGCGCCAGCAGCAGGAAGTCGAGCGTCCCCTCCTCGGCCTCCTCGAACGCCTCCTCGCGCTCGGTCTCGGTGAGCGTCGAGTTGACGAGCGCCGCCTGGCCGCCATCCATGGCGTCGACCTGATCGCGCTGGAGCGCGATGAGCGGCGAGACGACGATCGCCGGCCCGTCGAGCATCAGCCCGGCGAGCTGGTAGATGGCGGTCTTGCCCGAGCCGGTCGACATGACGCACAGCGTGTCGCGCCCGGCGAGCACCGATTGAATGCCCTCGAGCTGGCCGGCGCGAAGCGCGTCGAAGCCGAGCCGGTCACGCGCGAGCGCGCGGATCCGCGCCGGCGTGGGGGCGGCGGAGGACATGCTGGTTGCGCTTACCCCGATTGCGGGCACACTGAGCGCCGTGACCGAGGTGCTGTGCGTCATCGAGATCCCGCAGGGTTCGCGCAACAAGTACGAGTGGAGTTCCGAGCACGGACGCTTCCTGCTCGACCGCTTCCTCTCGGCCTCCACGGTGTTCCCCACCGAGTACGGGTTCATCCCCGGTACGGAGGGCAGCGACGGCGATCCGCTCGACGTGCTCGTGGCGGTGTCCGAGCCGACGTTCACCGGGTGCGGCGTCCTCGGACGGCCGGTTGCCGTGCTCTGGCTGTGCGACAACGGTGAGCGGGAGCCGAAGGTCCTCTGCGTGCCGTTCGAGGATCCGAACTGGCAGGACATCGCCGATCTCGACGAGCTCCCGGTGCAGCTGCGCGACGAGATCGCCCACTTCTTCGTCTCCTACAAGCGGCGGGAGGACCACGAGGTCACCGTCGATCGCTGGGAGGGCCGGGCTGCCGCCGAGCGGGTGATCGAGCAGGCGCAGGGCTAGATCGTCCCGCGATCAGGTTTGCGACCCCCTCTGCGCCGGGGATAACGGGGCCGATGGAGCCCCACGACGCCTCGGGCACCCCCGCGCCGGACGCGCCCGCCGATCCGGCTGGCGTCGCCGATCCGGGGGCGCCCGCCGAGACCGCTCCCGCCGCATCGCGGGGCAACATGCTCCCGCGCCGCGGGCGGCGCCGGCTCGGGGCCGAGCGGCTGATCGTGCGGCTCGTCGCCACCTGCGGGATCATCGGGATCGGCGTGCTGCTCGGCGCCATCCTGGTCTCGCAGAAGGTCGCGGGCTGGATCGACGGACTCGTCATCGCCGGGGTCACCGTCATCCTCTCCGCGCTGCTCTGGTCCTCACGCCAGCTGTGAAGGCACTCGGCGGCTCGGCCGCCGCCGATGCCGCGGCGCCGCCGGAGCGCGCGTACGCGGTGTTGGCTGACGTCGAGCGCTATCGCGACTGGTACCCGGAGGTGATCCGCGGCGTCTCGGTGCGCGAGCGGGACGGCGCGGGAGCGGTCCGGTTGGCCGACGTGACGCTGAGCGCGCCGGGGTTGCCGATCGGCGATCTCGAGGCGCGATTGCGGGTGGAGCGCCACCCGCTCCAGGCGGTGTCGCTGGTTCGCGTGCCCTACGAGCCCTCCGATGACGAGGAGCTGTCGATCGCCTGGCAGGTGGTGCCGGCCGACGGGGGAAGCCGGCTCACCCTGCGGATCGACGCCCGGCTGCCGGTGCCGCGGCTCGTGCCGCTCGGCGGGCTCGGCGACCGGATCGCCGCCGGCTTCGTCGGGGCGGCCGTCCGGGCGATCACCCCGGGCTGAGCAGCGCACCCACCCCGGCCTCCAGGTCGAGCAGGTAGCGCTTGCGGGGCAGCCCGCCGCCGAACCCGGTGAGCGACCCGTCGGCTCCGATCACCCGGTGGCACGGGATGGCGATGGCGATCGGGTTTCGCCCGTTGGCCAGCCCCACGGCCCGAGCGGCGCCGGGCGCCCCGATCCGCTCAGCCAGCGCGGCGTAGCTCTCGGTCGCTCCGTACGGGATCTCGCGTAGCGCCGCCCACACGCGCTGCTCGAACGGGCGGCCGGCCGGCGTCAGCCGGAGGTCGAACGTCGTGCGCTCGCCGGCGAAGTAGGCCGCCAGCTGCGCCCGGACTCCGGCGAACGCCGCTCCACGCGCCGGCGGGGCAGGACGCGCGTCGCCCACCATGGCCAGGCCGGTGAGGGTCTCACCGTCGCCGGTGAGCAACAGGTGGCCGATCGGCGACTCCACGATGGCGCGCAGCATGTCTCTTCAACGCTCCGCGCCGACGGTTTGTGAGTGCGGCGGGCCCACGTACCGCCGGCGCAGCGCCGCGACGTCGAGCGCCGAAAGGTCGTAGCCGAGCGCCTGCGCCGCCTCCACGGTCGCCGGATGGCGGTGGACCGCGAGGGGCTCGAACTCTCGATCGCTCTGGTGATGCCAGCGGTCGACCGGGCGGCCGGCGGCCGCGATCCAGCGCTCGTCCCACGGCAGCCCGACGAACCGCACGAGCGCCTGCAGCGCCGCTCGGCGGCCGGCGAGCATCTCCTCCGAGCGGAGGCGGAGGAACGGGATGTGCGGATACCGGCCGGGGAACTCGAGCCCGTACCGCGCCACCTCCGTCCACCAGAACAGGCACCGCTCGTACGGGGAGAGCGCCTCCCAGCCACCCGCGTCGCCCGCCTGGAACACCCGCGGGTCGGTCGGTCCCAGCGTGGCCAGACGGGTGTAGGGGTCGTCGCGATCACTGCCGGCGTACGACGAGTGGGCGAGGTGGGAGAGCGCGGTCGCCACCGGGTGGCGGGTCAGGTGGAGTACCCGAAGCCGGCCGGGCCACCGCTTGGCCATCAGCGGCAGGGCGGCGAACAGCGGCCAACCCGTCTCGACGTACGGCCGCTCGAGTGTGTCGACCCAGTCGAGATGGGCGGCGACCGCGGGCTCCGCCAGCACCTCGGCCGGGTTGGCGTAGCACCGGAAGTGTCGGCGCGGGGCGTAGGCGGCGCCGATCGGCTCGTGGCGGACGACGAGGTTCTCGCCGGCCAGCGCCTCGAGCGTGGCGGCCAGCCACTGGGTGCCACAGCGGCCGGTCGACAGGACGGCGAGGATCGCCGGGCGGCTCATGCCGCGGCGGACACGGCTCCCGCGCGCGGCTGGAGTCCCATCGCCTCGGCGAGGAGCTCGTAGGAGCGCCGCCGCGCCGCGTGGTCGTAGGTGATCGTCACCACGATCACCTCCTCGGCGCCGTACTCCGCGGCCAGCGCCTCGATGCCCGCGCGCACCGTTGCCGGCGAGCCAATGATCCCCCGGCGCCCGGGCGACGCGCCGCCCCGGGTGCGGAGGAACTCCAGCGCACGCTCCGGCGGCGGCACCGGGATGAGCTGCCCCTGGCGGAGCAGCGTCAGCGTCATCCGGCTCGAGCTGGCGAGGGCGTGGGCCGCGGCGTCGTCCTCGGCGCACAGCACCCAGGCGGCCACCGCGGTGCGCGGCGCGCCGAGCCGGACCCCGGGCGTGAACCGCTCGCGATAGCTGGCGGAATACGCTGCGCCGCCCGGGTTGATGAAGTCGGCGAACGCGTACGGCAGCCCGAGCTCGGCCGCCCACAGCGCACTCTGCGGCGAGGAGCCGAGCAGCCAGATCGCCGGCACCGCCGGGCGTCCGGGCAGGGACGCCGAGAGGCGTGCGAACGGGTGCTCGGGGGGAACCGCGTTCTCGAGGAGGGCCAGGAGCTCGGCCAGCTGGTCGGGGAAGTCATCCGGCGCCGCCTGACGGCGATCGCGTTGGAGGGCGAAGGTGGTCAGCGGGTCGGTGCCGGCCGCCCGGCCGAGGCCGAGGTCGATCCGCTCCGGGAACAGCGCCGCGAGGATGCTGAACGACTCGGCCACCTTGAGCGGGCTGTAGTGCGGCAGCATGACCCCACCGCTGCCCACCCGGATGCCCTCGGTGGCGGCCGCGATCGGGCCGATCAGCACCTCCGGCGAGGCACTGGCCAGCATCGGGCCGCCGTGATGCTCGGCGACCCAGTAGCGGTGGTAGCCGAGACGGTCGGCCAGCTGCGCCAGGTCGAGCGTGTTGGCCAGTGCATCCGCCCCCGACGCGCCCTCGGAGATCGGCGACTGGTCGAGCACGGAGAGCAGCACGGCTCCGAGGATGGTAGAAGCAGGCCGATGATGCCCTCTGCGCCCGGCATCGTTATGCCCGCGTCGGCGACCGGACCGCGCGTCGGGTTCGTCGCCTGGTTCCAGTTCGGCGACGAAGCGGGGCTGCAGCGGTCACTGACCCTGATCGACGAGCTCGCGGTCCGCTACCTGCGCACCGGGTTCTCCTGGGCCGACTTCGAGCGGCTCGACGCCGATGGGCCGGCGTGGTTCGACCACGTGATGCACGACGTCCTCGGCGAGCGGATCCGCAGCGGGCAGCTCGACGTGCTGTTCAACTTCCTGTACACGCCGTGGGAGCAGGCGCGGCGCAAGGCCGACGGTCGGCGTACCACCGCCTCGCCTCCCCGCCGGCTGCGCTCGTTCGGCGATTTCCTGGCTCGCATGCTCGACCGCTACGGCGATCTGATCGGCGACGTCGAGCTGCTCAACGAGATGGACATCCCGATGGAATGGGACCGGGAGTTCGACCCTGAATGGCACCGGCTGGCGCGGACCCTTCGGCACGCCGCGGCCGTCGCGCACCGGCGGGGCCGCCGGGTCATCCTCGGCGGGAGCACGCGCGCTGAGCCGGTGCTGCTCGAGCGGCTGGCCGGACCCCGCCTGCTCGGCCGCGATGCGCTGCGCCACGTCGATGTCGTCGGGTTGCACGGCTTCCCCGGGACGTGGGACAGCTCGGTCACCCATCCGGACGCATGGCGGTGGCGCGGCTGGGCCGCCGAGCTGCACCTGATCCAGGATGCGCTGGGCCGGCTCGGGCGCCGGCGGCCGGTCTGGATCACCGAGACCGGCAGCTCGACGTACGACGATCCCACGGGGGAGTCGCAGCTGAGCGCGTTTCGCCGCAGCTACGCAGCGCTGGCCGAGCTCGGCGTCGAGCGCATGTACTGGTACGGGCTGACCAACCTCGACGATCACCGGCCGACGATCAACCACCTGATCAGCGGCGAGAGCCGGGACGCGAACCCGCACTCGCACTTCCTCGGGTTGGCGCCGGCGCTCGAGGGGTACCTGCGAGCCGCCGGACGGGGGCTCCTCCAACCGCTGCCTGAACGGCCTGTGGCAAAACCGCTCCACGTTGCGCGGGAGGGTGCGGCTCGGGTTTAGATGAAGCTGTGGGGGGAACACAAGGGGCGTGCCCACCTCCTCCCGCGTCCGGCACCCGGCTTGACCGCCGAGCGGGTGCTCATCACCGGCGGCGCGGGCTTCATCGGCTCGCACGTGGGGGCAGCTCTCCTGCGGCGCGGCTACCGGGTGCGGGCGCTCGACTCCCTCGTCGAGCAGGTCCATCCCAGCGGGGAGCGGCCGGACTACCTCAGCCCGGAGGTCGAGCTCGTCGTCGGTGACGTGCGTGACGCCGATGCGGTGCGCAGCGCGCTCATCGACGTCGACCGAGTGATCCACCTGGCGGCCCGGGTCGGCGTGGGCCAGAGCATGTACGAGATCGGCGAGTACGTCGCCGTCAACTCGCTCGGCACCGCGGTCCTGCTCCAGGCGCTCCTCGACCGCCCGGTCGCCCGCCTCGTCGTCGCGTCGAGCATGAGCGTGTACGGCGAGGGGCTCTACCTCGACGAGCGGGAGCGGCCGGTGCCCGCCATGCCCCGCTCCCGCTCGGCGCTCGGCGCTCGGCGGTGGGAGCCGCTCGGTCCCGACGGCCAGATGCTGCGCCCGGTGCCGACCCCGGAGAGCAAGCCGCCGTCGCTGTCCTCGATCTACGCCCTGAACAAGTTCGAGCAGGAGCGCAGCGTGCTGCTGTTCGGCGAGGCCTACGACATCCCCGCCGTCGCGCTGCGCTTCTTCAACGTGTACGGGCCCCACCAGGCGCTGTCGAATCCGTACACCGGGGTGCTGGCGATCTTCGCCTCGCGCCTGCTCAACGGCAATCCGCCGCTGATCTTCGAGGACGGGCGCCAACGTCGGGACTTCGTCTCGGTTGCCGATGTCGCCTCCGCCTGCCTGCTGGCGCTCGAGCGGCCGCAGGTGGGAGGCGAGGTGGTCAACGTCGGGAGCGGATCCTCGGTCAGCGTCGAGGACATCGCGTCCCGGCTGGCGGGCATCCTGGGGCGCCAGGACATCCTCCCCGAGGTGACCGGCGAGTACCGCGTGGGGGACATCCGCCACTGCTTCGCCGACCTGACCCGAGCCCGGCGGGTGCTCGGGTACGCCCCCCAGGTGGCGCTCGATGACGGGATGTCCGAGCTCGCCGCCTGGCTCGAGGGGCAGGTGGCAGACGATCGAGTGGAGCAGGCGCGCCGGGAGCTGGCCGACCGGGGCCTGACGGTATGACCGCCCACCGCCCAGACCGGCCCGGCCGCCGGATGGGCGCCGCGGGGGACGGGGTGCTGATCACCGGCGGTGCCGGCTTCGTCGGCACGAACCTCGCTCACCGGCTCGCCTCCGAGGGCGTTCCGGTCACCGTGCTCGACAACCTGGCGCGCGGCGGCGTGGAGGCGAATCTCCGCTGGCTTCGGGCCCGCCACGGCAACCGGGTCCACGTCGTGCTGGGGGACGTGCGGGACCCCGCGGTGCTCACCCGGGCGCTGGCGGGCTGTGACCGCGTGTTCCACCTCGCCGCCCAGGTGGCGGTCACGACGAGCCTCTCTGCCCCGCTCGACGACCACGCGGTCAACGTGCTCGGCACGCTCAACCTGCTCGAGGCGGCCCGGGCGCGGGAGGTCCCACCGGCCATCGTGTTCACCTCGACCAACAAGGTGTACGGCCGGCTGGAGGAGGTCGAGCTGGCTCGCGGCGAGCGGCGCTACGAGCCGGTGCTCGACCGGCTGCGGGTGCGCGGCATCTCCGAACGGCAGCGGCTGGAGTTCTGCAGCCCGTACGGCTGCTCGAAGGGCGCGGCTGACCAGTACGTGCTCGATTACGCGCATTCCTATGGCCTGCGGGCCTGCGTGTTCCGCATGAGCTGCATCTACGGGCCGCACCAGTGCGGCACCGAGGACCAGGGCTGGGTGGCCCACTTCCTGCGCTCGGCGCTCGGCGAGCAGCCGATCACTGTGTTCGGTGACGGCGCTCAGACCCGCGACCTGCTGAACGTCGCCGACCTCGTCGAGGCGCTCTGCCTCGCCTCCCGGAACGCGCAGGCCCTCGCCGGACGGGCGTTCAACCTGGGTGGGGGACCCGGGAACGCGGCGAGCGTGGCTGAGGTGATCGAACTGATCGGCGAGCTCATCGGAGCCTTGCCGCAGGTGCAGTGGGACGACTGGCGCGTGGCCGACCAGCGGTGGTACGTCTCGGACACCACGGCCTTCCGCGAGGTGACCGGCTGGCGCCCCCGGGTCGCGCTGCGCGAGGGCCTGGCGGCGCTGCACGAGTGGTTCGGCGCCGGACGCGAACCCGCGCCCGCGCTCGCCGCCGCCGCGCCGTGAGGGCGGCGGTGCTGCAGGCGCCGCGCAAGGTGGCGATCGAGGGCCGCGAACCGCCGGCGCCCGGTCCGGGAGCGGTCCGGGTGCGCCTGGACGGCGCGGGCATCTGCGCCTCCGAGCTGCCGGTGTGGGAGGGGCGGGAGTGGTTCGACTACCCGCGGCCCCCCGGCACTCCGGGCCACGAGGGGTGGGGCCGGGTCGAGGCCCTGGGCGACGGGGTGAGCGAGCTGGCGGTGGGGGAGCGGGTGGCGCTCATCTCGCAGGCGGCCCATGCCGAGTTCGACGTGGCGCCGGCGAGCACGGTCGTCCGGCTGCCGGAGACGATCCCCGAGGCGCTGCCGTTCCCCGGCGAGCCGCTCGCCTGCGCGGTGAACGCCCTGCGGCGAGCGGACGTGAGCCCCGGTGAGCGGGTGGCGATCCTCGGGGCCGGCTTCCAGGCGCTGTTGCTGGCCCAGCTGTGCGCGCCGCTGGCCGGCGAGCTGGCGGTGATCTCCCGCCGTCCCGCCGCGCTCGAGCACGCGGCGGCGGCCGGGGCAAACACGCTGTGGCGGGCGGGTGATCCCGCCATCGAGCGGGCCGACGGGCGGTTCGACGTCGTCTTCGAGTGCACCGGCCACGCCGAACCGCTCGACCTCGCGGGTCGGCTGACCCGCGTACGCGGCCGGCTCGTCGTCGTCGGCTACCACCAGGACGGCCGGCGGAACGTCGACGTCGGGCTGTGGAACTGGCGTGGGCTCGACGTGATCAACGCCCACGAGCGCGATCCGGAGGTGTACGCCGCAGGACTGCGGGCGGCGGTGGACGCGGTCGGTGAGGGCCGGCTGCGCCCGGCGCCGCTGCTCACCCACGAGTTCCCGCTCGAGGCACTCGGCGAGGCCTACGCCACCGCCGCCGCCGCGCCCGACGGCTTCGTCAAGGCGGTGTGGCGCCGTGGCTGAGCTCCTGGCCCCGGCTCGGCCGGTACGGCTCGGGTTCCTCGGCGTCGGCTGGATCGGCCGCCAGCGGATGGAGGCCCTGCACGCCTCCGGGGCGGGCACGATCGCGGCGGTGGCGGACGCCCGGCCCGAGGCCGCCCACGCCGCAGCGGTGGCCGTCGGCTGCCAGACCGTCCTGGCCGGCCTCGACGACCTGCTCGATGCCGAGCTCGACGGGATCGTCATCGCCACCCCGACGGGACTGCACGCCGCGCAGGCGGGGGCGGCGCTCGAGGCGGGAGTGCCGGCGTTCGTTCAGAAGCCGCTCGCCCGCACCGGCCCGGAGACGCGGGCGCTGGTCGATCTCGCGCGGGCCCGTGACCGGCGGCTCGGCGTCGACATGTCCTACCGCCACCTGGCGGCGACCCAGGCGGCGCTGGCGCGGCTGCGGACGGGTGCGATCGGTCCGGTGCACGCCGCCCAGCTCGTGTTCCACAACGCCTACGGTCCCGACAAGCCGTGGGCGCGCGACCCGACCCTGTCGGGCGGCGGCGCGCTCCTCGACCTGGGCTGTCATCTGCTCGACCTGGCGGCGCTGTTCCTCGGGAGCCTCGATCCGGTCGCGATCCACGCCGATCTGTTCGCCGGCGGGCGCCGGCTCGGTCCCGCGCCGGCCGAGGTGGAGGACCTGGCGCTCGCCCAGCTGACGCTGCGGGACGGGGTGGCGCTGCGAATCGACTGTTCGTGGTGGCTGCCGGCGGGCACCGATGCGGTGATCGAGGCGACGTTCACCGGCTCCCGAGGCGCGCTGCGGATCGCGAACCTCGGGGGTTCGTTCGTCGATTTCGAGGCGGTGGAGCTCCACGGCCGCCAGGCGCGAGCCCTCGCCGTGCCGCCGGACGACTGGGGTGGGCGAGCGCTCGTCGCCTGGGCTCATGGGCTGGCCGGCGGCGCGGGCTACGACCCGAGCGTGGAGGCACTGGTCGCGGTGGCCGACACGGTGGACCGGATCCTCGGCCGGTGAGCCGTCGGCTGCTGATCGTGGCCGACGTGGTCGGCGGCGTGCGGACGTTCACCGCCACCCTGGCCGGCGAGCTGGCGGCCGGGGGCGACGAGGTCCACCTGGCGCTGATCGGTCCGGGGCAGGCCGAGGCCGCGCCGGCGCTCCGGAGGCTCCCGGTGGCCAGCGTCGAGCTGCGGCCATACGCGCTCGAGTGGATGGCCGACCCGTGGGACGACGTCGAGCGCGCCGCCGATTGGATCGCCGAGCGCACCGCGGAGCTCGGGCCGGACCTGCTGCACCTGAACACGTTCACGCCGGTGCGCGACCCGACGGTGCCGGTGCTGCTCACCGTTCACTCGTGCGTGCTCACCTGGTGGCGCGCGGTGCACGGCGGCGACGCACCGTCCGAGTGGGGGCGCTACCGCGCACTGGCCACCGCGGCGCTCGGCCGCGCCGATGCCGTCCTGACGCCGACGGCGGCGCTCCGCGCGGCCCTGGGGGCGGTGTACGGGACCGATGCCGGGCGGGCGCGGGTGGTGCCGAACGGCACCCCGGTCGCCCCGGTCCGGCCCGGCGGGCGGCGCGAGCGGCTCGTCGTGGGCGCCGGGCGGCTGTGGGACGCGGCGAAGAACGCCGCGGCACTGCGGGCCGCTGCCCCGGCGATCGACGGCCGGGTGGTGCTGCTCGGGGCGGGCGGCGAGCTCGGCCCGCTCCCGCAGGCGGAGCTCCTGGGCTGGCTGCGCCGGGCCGCCGTCTTCGCCGCGCCGGCCCGCTACGAGCCGTTCGGCCTCGCCGCGCTCGAGGCGGCGTGCAGCGGCTGCGCGCTCGTGCTCGGTGACATCCCCTCGCTGCGCGAGGTGTGGGGCGCCGCGGCGGCCTACGTGCCACCGGATGATCCGGAGGCACTCGCCGCGGCGGCGAACCGCCTGCTGGACGACCCGGAGCGGCGAATGGTCGCCGCCGGCGCCGCCGCTGCCCGCGCCCGCCGCTACACGGCGGGGGCGATGGCCGCGGGGTACCGCGTGGCGTACGACGCCCTCCGCCCGGCCGCCGTCGCCCGATGAGGGTCACCCTCCTCTGCCACTCGCTGGTGTCCGACTGGAACCACGGCAACGCTCACTTCCTGCGCGGCATCGCGCGCGAGCTGATCCGGGCCGGGCACCCGGTCGACGTGCTCGAGCCGGCCGGCGCCTGGAGCCGCGAGCATCTGGTGGCGGACTCGGGCCCGGCCGCCGTCGACGCGTTCCACGCGGCGTTTCCGGAGCTGTCCAGCCGGACGTATGATCCGGCGGCGTTCGACGCCGAGGCGGAGCTGGCCGGGAGCGAGCTCGTGCTCGTCCACGACTGGATCGAGCCCGCGGTGGCTCGCGCGGTCGGCGAGCACCGCCGGCGCCACCCGGAGGTGCGGGCGCTGTTCTACGACGCCCACCACCGGGCGATCACCGCACCGCACGAGATCGCCGCGTTCGCCCTCGAGGACTACGACGGGGTGCTGGCGTTCGGCGCGGTCATCCGTGACGCCTACCTGAGTCACGGGTGGGCGCACCGGGCCTGGACGTGGCACGAGGCGGCCGACACCGCCGTGTTCGCGCCTCGGGCGTACGACGGAGAGCGCGAGGAGCTGGTGTGGATCGGCAACTGGGGCGATGGGGAGCGGGGAGCGGAGCTCGAGGAGTTCCTGCTCGAGCCGGCCCGGAGCTTGCGCCTGCGCGGCTCGGTCCGCGGCGTCCGCTACCCGGAGCAGGCCCGGGCGGCCGTGACCCGGGCCGGATTGACGTACGGGGGGTGGGTGGCCAACTTCCGGGCGCCGGAGCTGTTCGCGCGCCACCGGGTCACCGTCCACGTCCCGCGCCGGGCCTACGCCGGTGCCATCCCCGGGGTGCCGACGATCCGCGTGTTCGAGGCGCTCGCCTGCGGGATCCCGCTCATCTGCGCCCCGTGGTCGGATGCCGAGGGACTCTTCCGCGCCGGCGAGGACTACCGCGTGGCGCGGGACGGCGCAGAGATGACCCACCACCTGCGCGAGCTGCTGGCCGACCCCGACGCCGCCACGGCGCAGGCCGCGGGCGGGCTGGCACGGATCCGGGAGCGCCACACGTGCGCCCACCGGGTGGGGGAGCTGTTGTCGATCGTGGAGGATCTGTGACACCGATGCGCATCTCGTTCTTCGGCTCGAGCCTCGTCTCCGCGTACTGGAACGGCGCCTGCACGTACTACCGGGGCATCCTCCGTGCCCTGCACGACCTCGGCCACGAGATCACGTTCCTGGAGCCCGACGCGTTCGACCGCCAGCGCCACCGCGACATCCCCGACCCGCCGTACGCCCGCATCGTCGTGTACCCGGCCGGCGACGCCGGCTCGGTCCGCCGGGTGGTCGAGGGCGCCTCCGAGGCCGACGTCGTGGTCAAGGCGAGCGGGGTCGGCGTCCACGACGACCTGCTCGAGGCGGCCGTGCTGGACTGCCGCCGCCCCGGCACCCGGGTCATCTTCTGGGACGTCGACGCCCCGGCCACCCTGGCCCGGCTCCAGGACGACCCGAGCGATCCGCTGCGGGCGCTCGTGCCGGAGTACGACCTCGTGCTCACCTACGGCGGCGGCCGGCCGGTGATCGAGCGCTACCGGGCGCTCGGGGCCCGGGACTGCGTGCCGATCCCGAACGCGCTCGATCCGGCGACGCACTTCCCGGTCGCTCCCCAGTCCCGCTTCCGCGTCGATCTGAGCGCCCTGGTCAACCGGCTGCCCGACCGGGAGGCGCGGGTGGAGGAGTTCTTCTTCGCCGCCGCCGACCGGCTGCCTGAGCGCCGCTTCCTGCTCGGCGGCGCGGGCTGGGCGGACCGGGTGGACGGGGTGGCCAACCTGGACTACGCCGGCCACGTCCCGCCGGGGGACCACAACGCGTTCAACTGCTCGCCGCTGGCGGTGCTGAACGTCACCCGCGACTCGATGGTGGCCAACGGCTTCTCGCCCGCCACCCGGGTGTTCGAGGCGGCCGGCGCCGGAGCGTGTCTGATCAGCGACACCTGGCCGGGGCTCGACGAGCTGCTGACGCCGGGGGAGGAGGTGATCGCCTGCGCCTCGGGCGCCGAGGTGGCCGCCGCGCTCGCCGCCCTCGAGCCGGGGGACGCGCGGGCGATCGGGGCCCGAGCCCGCGAGCGGATCCTCGCCGAGCACACCTACGACCGGCGGGCGCGGCAGGTGGAGGACGTGCTCGCCGCCGGAGTGCCCCGATGAGGGTCGTCATCCTCGGCCTGTCGATCACCTCGAGCTGGGGCAACGGCCACGCCACGAACTACCGCGCCCTGGCCCGCGCCCTGCACGAGCGGGGCGACGAGGTCCGGTTCCTGGAGCGCCAAGCGCCGTGGTACGCCGCGCACCGGGACCTTCCGCGGCCGCCGTTCGGCGAGACCGTGCTCTACGACTCGCTGGCCGAGCTCGATTCCCACGCCGCGGCGGTGGCCGCCGCCGACCTGGTCATCGTCGGCTCGTTCGTGCCCGAGGGAGTGGCGGTCGCCGAGTGGGCCCTGCGCCGTGCGCGCGGGACGGTCGCCTTCTACGACATCGACACCCCGGTGACGCTCGACAGGCTGGCCCGCGGTGACGAGGAGTACCTGTCGCCGTCGCTCGTCCCGCGGTTCGACCTCTACCTCTCGTTCACCGGGGGGCCGGCCCTGGAACAGCTCGCCGAGCGGTGGGGGGCGAGGCGCCCCGTGGCGTTCTTCTGCTTCGTCGATCCGGCGGCCTACCGCCCGGTGGCGGACGCGGCGGAGCGCTGGTCGCTCACCTATCTCGGCACGTACTCCGCCGGGCGCCAGGCGGGGCTCGACGAGCTGCTCGTCGCCCCGGCCCGCGCCGATCCCGCCCTGCGGGCCGTGATCGCCGGCCCGATGTACCCGCCCGAGCTCCGGTGGCCGCCCAACGTCGAGCGGATCGAGCACGTGGCGCCAAGGGAGCACCCCGGGTTCTATTGCGCGGGCGCCTGGACGCTGAACGTCACCCGGCCCGAGATGCGCGTGCTCGGCCACTCGCCCTCGGTGCGGCTGTTCGAGGCGGCGGCGTGCGGCGTGCCGATCGTGTCCGACACCTGGCCGGGGATCGAGGATGTGCTGGAACCGGGCCGGGAGATCGTCCTGGCCGAGAATCGCCACGACGTCCTCGCCGCACTCGCCCGGCCGGCCGCCGAGCGGCGGGCGATCGGCGATGCCGCCCGTGAGCGCGTGCTCGCCGCGCACACCGCCACCCACCGGGTGGAGCAGCTGCACGAGCTCGTCGGGGTGGCCGCGTGACGCTGCAATCGCACGGCACTGGCGTCGATGCCGAGATCGCCGGGCTGGCCCCCTGGTTCCACAACCTCCACCTGCCCGACGGCCGGCAGACCGCGCCCGACCATCCCCTTGGCGACTTCCCGGCGTTCAAGTGGGCGCAGATCGAGCCGGTGGTGGGGCCGGATCTGCGGGGGATGCGCGTCCTCGACATCGGCTGCAACGCGGGCTTCTACGCCCTGGAGCTCGCCCGGCGCGGCGGGTCCGTGCTCGCGGTCGACGTCGATCCGCACTACCTGCGCCAGGCCGCCTGGGCGCGCGAGCAGTGCGGGATCCCCGCGGCGCGGCTCGAGCTCCGTCGGATGCAGGTCTACGAACTGGCGGGACTGGGGGAGCAGTTCGACCTCGTCCTGTTCCTCGGGGTGCTGTACCACCTGCGCTACCCGCTGCTGGCGCTCGACATCGTCGCCGGGCGGGTCCGCGACCGCCTCGTGCTCCAGACGCTGACGATGCCGGGCGAGGAGGTGGCCGAGGTGCCGCCCGACCTCGGCATGCACGAGCGCGACCGCCTGCGCCAGCCGGGCTGGCCGGCGATGGCGTTCATCGAGCGTCGGTTGGCCGACGATCCGACGAACTGGTGGGCGCCGAACCTGGCGTGCGTGGAGGCGATGCTCCGCTCCACGGGCCTCGAGGTGACCGGCTCGCCGGGCCATGAGATCGTGCTGGCGCGACGCACCGATCCTCCCGTCGAGCCGCCCGAGCTGAGCGCGGTGCTCCGCCTGGCGAGCGGCCGGGCTGCGGCAGCCGACTGAACGTCTCGCGGGCGAAGGTCCCGCGCCGGCCTGAGCGCGAACATCCGCACCGTCGGCATACCCCCGGCAGGAGTGGGTAGTCAACCTTCAGCATGACACCAGAGCTCCTCCGCCTCCGGCTCCCGTGCGAGCCCACGGCCCCCCGGCGCGCCCGCGAGGCCCTCGCCGCACTCGACGGCATCGAGCCGGTGCGCGAGGACGCCCTGCTCGTGGTCTCGGAGCTGGCGACCAACGCCGTGATGCACTCCGGCTGCACCGAGGAGGAGGAGCTCGAGCTGCGGGCCGAGCGGGTCGATGGGGCGCTGCGCATCACCGTGCTGGATACCGGCCGTAGCGAACTGGAGCCCATCCGCCGCGGGTTCGATCCCACCCGCCCCGGGGGCATGGGCCTCGCCGTCGTCGAGCAGCTCGCGCGCCAATGGGGCACCGAGCGCGACGGCGTGCGGCAGGTGTGGGCGGAGCTGCCGCTCGCGTAGCGCGCGGCGGTTTCCGTCCGCGCCGGGGAGGATCCTCCGGCCCCGCCGTCGTCGAAGGGTGCGGAGAGAGCGTGCTGAACACCGAGAGCGCCGTGAGCGTCGAGTACCTCGTCAGCCTGGTCTACGAGCTGCTCGACGCCCATCACGACACCGTCGAGCTGGCCGACCCGCGAGTCCTCGCCCCCGCAGCGACGGGCTGGGCGGCGCACGTCGACTATCTCCGAGCGCTGCAGCGACTGGGCCGCGAGGCGCTGGCCCGAGTCGCCGATTAGTCGTCCACGCGAAAGCGGAAGTAGACGGTCTGGGAGCCGAAGGGCCGGCTCTCGACGAGCTCCAGATCCACCCGGCGCTCGGATCGGGGATAGAACGGGGTGCCACCGCCCAAGAGCACCGGATGCACGCGTGGCCGGTACTCGCCGATCAGGCCCAGTTCTGCCGCCTCGCCCGCGAGCGCCGCACCGCCGATGGCGATGTCGCCGTCGGCCGACTCGGCCCGCAGCCGCTCGATCTCCTCGACCAGGCTGCCGGTGGCGAGCCGGGCATTTCCCTCCACGGCCGACAAGGTCGTGGAGAACACGACCTTGGGGAGGGGCTTCCAGATCGCGGCCCACTCGAGTGCGTCCTCGTCCAGCGACTGATCCTGGTCGGCCGTCTCCCAGTACAGCATCGTCTCGTACAGCCGCCGGCCCATCACGTACGCGGCGAGCTCCCGCGTCTGGTCGGTGATGAAGCGAAACAGGTCCGGGTGGGGCGCCGTCCAGTCGAAGCGGCCGTCGGGGCCGACGATGTACCCGTCGAGCGAGACGCCCATCGAGTAGATCAGGCCGCGCGGCAAGGTCGTGAGCCGGCGCTAGACGGACTGCCGAGCTCGGCGTTCCGCGCTCCGCCGGGCGAGCGGCTCCAGCGCGGCGAACAGGTCGCCGTAGTGGCTGGGCGCCACCCGGGCGAGCACCTCGAACACGTAGGCGTCCGGCCCGACGAGGATCCGGCTCTTGCCCGCCTTGACCCGCTCGTGGATGATCTCCGCGGCCCGGGCGGGGGTCGTGCGCGCGATCTGGTCGAACTGCGCGTTGGCCTGCTCGTGGGTCAACCCGAGCCCGAGCGAGTCGGTGTGGAAGCGGGCATTACGGGCGATGTTCGTCCGGATGCCGCCGGGATGAACCGTCGCGGCGCGCACCCCGGTGCCGCGCAGCTCCTGGCGGAGGGCGTCGGTGAACCCGCGCACGGCGAACTTCGAGGCGCAGTACGCGCTCTGGTGCGCCATGCCGAGCAGTCCGAACACGCTCGAGGTGTTGACGATCACGCCGCTGCGCTGGCGCAGGAGGATGGGCAGGAACGACCGGACGCCGTTCACCACGCCCTGGAAGTTGACCGAGAACACCCACTCGTCGTCCTCGATCGCGCTGTCGGCGACGCTCTGCGACGTGGCGACGCCCGCGTTGTTGAACACCATCCCGAGCGGTGCCGGGGCCCACTCGGCGACCTCGGCGGCGAAGGCGAACTGGGCCTGGCGGTCGCGCACGTCGAGTCGACGGGCGAGGACCGGCCCCGGCAACGATTCCGCGGTCTGCGCCAGCCCCGCTTCGTCCCAGTCGACGAGCGCCACCGGGCAGCCGTGGGCCGACAGCCGCTCGGCCACCGCGCGGCCGATGCCCGATCCGGCCCCGGAGACGAACGCGGTGCGCCCGTCGACCGCCACCCGGCTCACGCCGGAACGCTCCGCGCCTCATCGGCGGCGTGAGCGTGCTCGGCGATCAACCCCGCCAGCCGCTCGTGCAACTCGACCGGCAGGTCGTGACCCATCCCGGGGATCGTCTCCAGTCTCGCCCCGGGAATCGCCGCCGCCGTGGCGCGGCCTCCCGAGGGATGCACCATCGGGTCGCGGTCACCGTGCACGACGAGCGTGGGCGCCACGATCGCCCGCAGCTGAGCGGTGCGGTCCCCGGACTTGCGGATGGCGGCGATCTGGCGGCCGGTGCCGGCCGGCGCCTGCGGGTCGCGATCGAAACCGGCCATCGCCAGCTCGCGCACCGTTGGCTCGTCGAACGGGAAGCCATGGGAGCCGATGTGTCGCCACATCGTCGCCGCCCGGTCGCGCCGCCTGCTCTCGGGTCCGGGGCGGCTCCCGGAACATCAGGCGAAGCGTGGCCGGCGCGGCCCAGCCCACGCGGCGGGCACCGGTCGTCGACATGATCGACGTCAGGCTGCGCACCCGGTCCGGGTGCCGGGCCGCGACCGTCTGGGCGATCATCCCGCCCATCGAGACGCCGACCAGGTGCGCCGTCCCGAGCTCGAGCGCGTCGATCAGGCCGGCCGTGTCGTCGGCCATGTCGTCGAGCGTGTATTGATCGGCGGCGAACCGGCCGGTCATGAGCTGGCGGGTCGTCGGTGGCCGGCTGCCGGCGTGCCAGGAGCGACCGGCGTCCCGATTGTCGAACCGCACGACCTGGAAGCCGTGCGTGACGAGGCGGTCGCAGAAGGCCGGCGGCCAGCGGATCATCTGCATGCCGAGCCCGGCGACCAGCACGAGCGGCGGAGCGGTGCTCTCACCACTGCGCAGCGCACACAGGCTCACCCCGTGGCCCACCTCGACCATCTGCTCGCCATCGCTCGACATCGCGGCTCAGCGTACCGACGCGACCTCGTCCGGCGCGGTCGGCTCCCCGAGCACGGTGCCGGCGAGGATCGCGTTCACCGTCTGGCTCGCGCAGGCCCGCAGCGCCGTGAGCGGGCGGCCCCGCTGGAGCGCGATCACCGCCAGCTCCCGCAGGCCTCCGACGATCATGATCGCCGTGTCGGGGGTCAGCGCGCCCACCGCGAGCTCGGGCTGCTCGCGCCGGCCACGCTCCACCAGCCCGACGAGCAGCGCGGCGAATCGCTCGGTCACCGCCAGCTGGCGCTCGGCGCCCGCCTGCCCCAGCCCCGGCAGCTCACGCACGAAGCTCCGGTAGAGCTCGGGGTGCGCCTCGACGCTGCCGATGTAGGCGTCGAGCGCCTGGTCGACCTGGGCCTCGACCGGCGCCTCGGGGTGCACCGCCGCTGCGATCTGGTCCATCGTCGCGTCGTTCGTGGCGTCGAACAGGGCCAGGAAGCACGTCTCCCGGTCCTCGAAGTGCTCGTAGAACGTCCGGCGCGATGTGCGGGCCATGCGCACGACGTCGGCCACCGTCGTCGCCCGGTATCCCTGGCGCTCGATGCAGGCCGCCATCGCGGCGATCAGCCGCCCGCGGTGCTCGCCCTCTGCTGCGGCCATCAGCTCGTCTGGCGCTCGACCACGACTCGCCCGCCGCGGCCGGGGATCATCGTCACGTTGCGCTGACGCGCCGGCTCGGGGGCGAGCTCCGGCGCGCGGAGATCGCTGCGCCGGGCGATCGCCCGCAGCACGACGCGCTGCTCGGCCATGGCCAGCGAGGCGCCGAGGCAGCGCCGGATCCCGCCGCCGAACGGGAACCAGGTGTAGGTGCCCGGCTTGACGCCGAGGAACCGCTCGGGCTCGAAGGCGAACGGCCGCTCGTAGACGTCCTCGCGGTGGTGGACGGCGGCGATGCTCATCGCCACCGGAGTGCCCGCCGGCACGACGTACTCGCCGAGTCGCCACGGCCGCTTCACCCCGCGCACGATCATCGCGATGACCGGTCGCACCCGCATCCCCTCGTGGATCGTGGCCTCGACGTACGCCTCGGCCTCCGCCGCATCGCCACCGCGCACCGTCTCGCGCAGTCGGTCGTAGGCGGCCGGGGTGCGCAGCAGCCGCTCGAACGTCCAGGCCAGCGAGTTGGCCGTCGTCTCGTGGCCGGCGAGGATCAGCGACATGAGCTCGTCGCGCAGCTCCCGGTCGGTCAGCGGCTCCCCGGACTCGTCGCGCGCCTGGAGGAGCAGCGAGAGGACGTCGTGGCGCTCGTGGTCGCCCTGCGCCCGCCGCTCCCGGATGACGGCGTACAGCCGGCGGTCGACCATCGCCAGCACCAGCTTCAGGATGCCGCGCGGCTCCCGCCGGCCGGCGTTCAGCAGGTCGATCACCGCGAACGACGGATGGGCGGCGGCGGCCATCAGCTTGCGGAACGTCTCCTTGAGCTGGTGGTCATCGCTGCCCGGGGCCGGGTCGAGGTCGATGCCGAAGACTCCGCTCATGATCACGTCGAGGGTCACCGCCTGCATGCGCGGGGCGAGCGCGAACTCCTGCCCGGCCCGCCAGCGGTCGATCTGGCGCTCGGCGACCTGATCGATCATCTCGACGTAGCGCTGCACCGCCTCGCCGTGAAATGGGGGGAGGAGCAGCTTGCGCTGGCGCATGTGCCGGGCGCCGACGCTGGTCAGGACCGAGTTGGGGCCGAGGATCGGGCGCAGCGGCGACTCGCCGGTCAGCGAGGGGGCGTCCTCCGGCTTCGCCGTGAGCAGCGAGCGGACGTGCTCCGGGTGGGAGGTGACCACGAACGGGTCGGGGCGGGAGACGAGCTTGATCTCCCACACGTCGCCGTAGCGCGCCCGGGAGGCCAGGTTGTAGGCCAGCGGGTCGCGGGCGAAGACGAGCGACTGGGCCAGCCGGCCGGCGCGGGGGCCAGGCGGGCGGCGGAGCGGCGTGCCGTCCTCGACCGGGCCCGCGGTGGCCGCGAGCTCGTGGGCCTCGATTCGGCGGTCGTCGCCGGTGGACGTGAAGGGGGACGTTGGCGCGGTGGCGGTAGTCATGGTACGCGAGTGTACCGCGGTCCCGGCGCCCGTTCAATAGGCTCGCCGCTCCCGCGATCCGACCCCGAGGAGAACCGTTATGCCCGACCGCGCCGCCATCGTCACCGGAGCCTCCCGGGGCATCGGCCTCGCCATCGCCCGCCACCTCGGCGGGGCCGGGTACGGACTGACCCTCACCGCCCGCAAGCCCGACCGTCTGGAGGCGACGGCGCAGGAGCTGCGCGACGAGGGCTTCGAGGCCGAGCCCGTGGCGGCGAACATGAACGACGAGGCCGGCATCCAGGCCGTGGTCGCCGCCCACCGCGAGCGCTACGGCCGCCTCGACGTGCTCGTCAACAACGCCGGGGTGGGGATCGGCGCGGCGGCCGGGGAGCACCAGACCAAGTTCGTCGACATGCAGCTCGACGTCAACCTGCGGGCGATCGTCCTGTTCTACCGGGAGTGCCTCGACCTGCTCAAGGCGGCGGGGGCCGAGCACCGGCAGGCGCTGGTGGTCAACCTGGCGTCGATCGCCGGCAAGTCGCCGCAGCCGTGGCTCTCGGTGTACTCGGCGACCAAGGCGGCGGTCATCGGCTACACGCTGGCGATGAACAAGGAGCTGGGGGAAGCGGGGATCAAGTCGGTCGCCTTCTGCCCCGGCTTCGTCGACACCGACATGACCGAGTTCGTCAAGGGCGAGGTGCCGGCCGAGGAGATGATCCGGCCGGACGACATCGCCGCCGCGGTGGGCTTCCTGCTCTCCCTCTCCCCGGCCTGCGTGGTGCCGGAGATCGTGTTCGCCCGGCCGGGCGAGGCCCTCTAGCCGGGTCGTCTGCGCGTCAGCGGGCCTCCCGGTTGCCGCCTACTGCTCGGTAAGCGACGCAGAACGTCGTCTCGGCGTCAGCCAGTCGGAGCCGCGGGGCTACTGCCCGGTAGGTGACGTGACGTGGCGTGCGGCGGTCGGGGCGCGGCGGCGTACCGGCAGCGCTCAGGGACCAGGCCGAAGCAGGCTCACCGCGGCGGTGGCACCACTCTCCGTCCGGCCGCCGATCACCGCGATCCCACCCGCGAACCGCGCTGCCCCCTCGTTCCCCAGCGCCACCGGGAGGCGCCCGCCACCCGCCAGCGGCGGTGGTGTGGCGGGCGGCGCGGTCGGGTAGCGGACCGACGTGGCCGCGCTCCGCATCCCCAGCGACACCGCCTCGAGCGCCGGCCGGGCGGCCCACGACGTGGCGCTCGGCGCACTGATCGGCGGCAATCTGTTCGGCCGCCTGGCCATGCACCCGTCCCTGCGGGAGATCCGCGACGAGCGCGAGCGCGGAGCGGTGCTCAACCGAACCTGGCGCCGGTACGGCACGGTCAACTCACTGGCGCTGATGACGCTCGTCGCCGGCTGGCTTCCGGCCCGTCTGAACGAGGCCGCACCACGGTGGCTGAGCCGGCGGGAGCGGCGGCTGGCGCTGGCCAAGGACGTGGCCATGGGCGCCACCGTCCTCACCGGCCTGGCCTCCGCGGCCGGCGGGATCGGCTTCGCCGGCCAGGCACCCAACGGAGCGGTCCCGATGGTCGATGGCGACCATGCCGCGTCGAGCGCCCCGCCTCGGGCGGTCAGGCTGAAGCGGCTGGTCAATGGCCTCGGTGCGGCGTCCCTGGCGGCCGACGTGTCCCTGGCCGCGGTGAACGCCTCGCTGGCGCAGGCGAACTTCCGCCGCCCGCCGGCGCGCCGGCTGCTCCGCCGTCGCTACTGATCCTGGCGCATCGCCCCACGCACCCAGGCGATGAACACCGCCTGGAGCGGCAGGCGGGCGTACAGCGCGGCGCGGCCCCCCGGCACCTCGGGGAAGTCCTCGGCGTGGAGGGCCATGTGCAGGTTGGCCGGAAACACGGCGAGCAGGGTGGCGATCGTCCACCAGCCGCCCGTGCGGCGCCAGCGCGGCACCATCAGGCCGACCCCGCCGGCGATCTCCGCCACGCCGCTGGCGTAGACGAGCGCCTCCGCCGCCGGCAGGTATGGCGGCACGATGCGGGCGTATACCTTCGGGATCACGAAGTGGAGCACTCCGGTGAACACGAACAGGGGTCCGGCCAGCCGTCGCATCAGGCGAACTCGATCACGCTGCGGATGCCGTCCTGGCGTTCCATCAGCTCGAAGCCGCGGTTGACCTCGTCGAGGGTCAGGCGGTGGGAGATGAACGGGTCGACGTCGATCTCGCCGTCGAGGTAGCGCTGGACGAGCGCCGGCACACCGTCCCGGCCCTTGACCCCGCCGAAGCTCGAGCCGCACACCCGCCGCCCGGTGATCAGGTAGCGGGGGACGATGTCGAGCGTCTCGCCCCGGCCGGCCACGCCGGCCACCGTGCACAGGCCCCAGCCCATCCGGGCCGACTCGACCGCCTGGCGCATGACCGCCACCAGGCCCGTGGCCTCGAAGGTGTAGTCGGCCCCGAAGCCGCCGGTCTCCTCCAGCACCCGTGCCACCGTCTCCTCGCCGCCGGTCCACGTGTCGGTGGCTCCCTGGCCGCGGGCGAGCTCGAGCCGGCCCTCGGACATGTCGACGCAGATGATCCGCTCGGCGCCGGCCAGCCGGCAGCCGGCCACCGCGCCGAGCCCGACCATCCCGGCGCCGAACACGACGCACGTCGACCCGGGCGCCACCCGCGCGGTGTTCAGGGCTGCGCCGAGGCCGGTGGACAGACCGCAGGCGAACAGGCAGGCCCGGTCGGGCGGCGCCTCGGGCGATACCCGGGCGAGCGCGATCTCCGGCATCACGGTGTGCTGGGCGAACGTGCTCGTGCCCATGAAGTGGCGGATCGGCTCGCCGTCGCGGGACAGGCGCGTTGTGCCGTCGGGCAGGTAGCCGAGGTTCTGCGGCTCGCGGATGGCCAGGCAGAGGTTCGTCCGCTCGTCGCGGCAGTGGACGCACTCCCGGCACTGCGGCGAGAACAGCGTCACGACGCGGTCGCCCGGTCCCACGCTCGTCACGTCCGGTCCGCAGCGCTCGACGATCCCGCACCCCTCGTGGCCGAGAACGGCCGGCGCGTAGCCCGAGGGGTCGGCCCCCGAGGCGGTGTACAGGTCGGTGTGACAGATCCCGCACGCCTCGAGGCGCACGAGGACCTCGCCGGCGTGCGGCTCGGCGAGCTCGACCTCGGTGACGTGCAGCGGGGCGCCGAACTCCTCCAGCACGGCGGCGCGGATCTGCATGCCGGCAGCCTACGGGACGGTCGACGGCGATGACCGGCTTCGATGCGCTTGGCCACGACCGAGGCCGAACCGGAGGCTCTGGAGCGGTTTGCGCGGCGGCCACCGGAGCGGCGTGACAGCGCGCTTGAGCGCCACTGCCTGCGCTGCCGGCACATGACCGCGCGGATCGCCGCCGACCGCCGGTGGGTCGGCGCGGGGCGGGGCTGGGCGAGACTCGGCTGGCCAGCCAGCCAGGCTGGCGCGCGGGGGCGGGGAGGAGTAGTGTCCGCCACCCGCGCCAGCAGACGAGAGGGAGAGCGAGTTGTCAAGCACACGCAGCCGGTTCGAGGACGTGCTCGTCACCGAGCGCGAGCAGTGGGCTGACGGGCCGCCGCACGAGCTGTTCAAGCAGCTGCGCGGCGAGTGCCCGGTCCACTGGACCTCCAAGCTCACCGAGTTCCCGGAGGAGCCCGGGTTCTGGTCGGTCACCACGGCCGAGGACATCCACGCCGTCTCCCGGGACTGGCGGACGTACTCCTCAGGGCACGGCATCACCGCGGCGAACGTCGGGTTCCCGATCGAGCTGGTCCAGGCGATGTTCATCGGCATGGACCCGCCGAAGCACGACCGGCTGAAGATGCTCTTCCAGGCCGGATTCACGCCCAAGCGGATCGCGGCGCACGAGGACGACATCCGGGCGATCGTCGTCGACGTGCTCGACCGCCTCGATGGCCGCGACACGGCTGACCTCGTGAACGAGGTGGCGCAGCCCGTCGTCTCCCGGGTGATCGGCTCGTTCATGGGCATCCCTCCGGAGGACGACCACGCGTGGGCGACGTTGATGAACTCGACGCTCGGGGCCGGTGACGCCGACCTCAATCCGGATGGCATCGACAGCATCGTCGCCAAGGCGATCCCCGAGGTGTTCGAGCGGTGCCGGCGGATGATCGCCGAGCGCCGCGAGCATCCGACCGACGATTTGACCAGCGTCCTGGTCAACGCCGAGATCGACGGCCAGAAGCTCGAGGAGCACGAGATCGTGATGGGCTTCTTCCTGCTCGTGGCCGCCGGCAACGATTCGACCAAGGCCACCTACTGCTCGGGAATGCGCGCACTGCTGGAGCACCCGGAGGAGCGGGCGAAGGTGATCGCCGATCCCTCGCTCGTCCCGAGCACGGTCGAGGAGTCGCTGCGAATGTTCCCGGCGTTCGCCCACTTCCGGCGCACGGCCACGGCTGACACCGAGCTGAACGGCGCCGAGATCAAGGCCGGCGAGAAGGTCGTGCTCTGGTACGCGTCCTCCAACCGTGACGAGACGCGCTACGAGGAGCCGGACCGCTTCGACGTGACACGGAACCCGGAGCACCAGGCGTTCGGCGCTGGTGGCCGGCACTTCTGCCTCGGCACCGCGCTGGCCCGCCTGGAGCTGCGGGCCATGTTCGAGGAGACGCTCCGGCGCTATCCGGAGATGGAGATCGCCGGCCAGCCGCTGTTCGTCGAGTCGCCGTTCATCAACCAGCTGAAGACGCTCCCGGTCAGGCTCGGGCCGCGCCACTGAGCGCCGTGACGCGCGTGGCGGTGGTCGGCCACGTCGAGTGGGTCGAGTTCGTGTGCGTGCCACGGTTCCCCGAGCGGGGCGACGTGCTGCACGCCACCGGGAGCTTCACCCGCGCCGCCGGCGGCGGGGGCGTGGCGGCTGCCGTGCTCGCCGAGCACGGGGTGGAGGTCGAGTTCTTCTGCGCGCTCGGCCGCGACCCCGACGGGGAGGCGGCGGCGACCGACCTCGCCGGGCGCGGGGTGCAGCTCCACATCGCCTGGCGGCCGGCGCCCACCCGCCGGGTGGTCACGCTGCTCGAGCCGCGGGGGGAGCGAACGATCCTCACCATCGGGGACCGGTTGGCGCCCGAGGCGGCAGATGCGCTGCCGTGGGAGCGGCTGGCGGGGTGCGACGGCGTCTACCTGACCGCCGGGGACGTCGGCGCGGTCCGCGCGGCGCGGCGGGCCGGCGTGCTGACCGCCACCCCGCGGGCCGGCGAGGTGCTCGGGGACGAGACGACGACGCTCGACGCGCTCATCCTGAGCGCCGAGGACCCGGCGGAGACCGGACCGGCGCAACGGCTGAGGGCCCGGGCGCGCCACGTCGTGGAGACCGAGGGGGAGCGGGGCGGCCGGTACGCCGGAGAGGCGAGCGGACGGTGGGACGCCGTGCCCGCGCCGGGTGAGCCGCAGGACTCCTACGGCTGCGGTGACTCGTTCGCCGCCGGGACGACGCTGGCACTGGCGGAGGGCCGGCCGATCGCCGAGGCGGTGCGGCGGGGCGCGGAGTGGGGGGCGGTCGCGCTCACCCGGGTGGGGGCCCCTTAACGAGCTCCGGGAGGACCCAGATCCATCTGGGTCCTCCCGGAGAGTCGAGGAAGTGGGGGCGCAGTTCCTCGACCGTGTGGACCAGCGTCTACCCCCCGTGCGCGGCGCCCAAACCGACGAACCGAAGAATTTTCTCGGCGACGCTCGCCGGCTGCTCGAGCGCGAGGAAGTGGCCGGCGTCCGGGATGGTGAGGAACCTGCCCGCCGGCAGCAGCGACGCGCCGGCGCGGGCGGTCTCCGGGTGGATGCAGCCGTCCCGCTCGCCGTGGAGCGCCAGCACCGCGGTCCGCGGATGGCCGAGCGCCGGGCGAAGCGGGCGCCCGCGGCGGGCCCAGGGGAGCAGCAGGGCGCGATAGGGGCGGAGCGCCGCCGTGCGGCGGGCCGGCGTCCCGAGCGCGGCGAGGACGCGGGCCACGTCGCCGGCCCCGTCGTAGCCCGGCGACCAGCGCCGCCACAGCGCCGGCACGAGCCAGGGGAGCGAATGTTCGGCGAGCCCCGGCACCAGGTTCCACGCCATGTACGAGCTGAGCGCCGTCTGGCGCGCTGCCATTCGCGGCCGGGTGAGCAGGCGCCCGGGATCGGCGAGCACCGCGAGCGGCGGGATGGAGAGGGTGACGATCGCCTCGAAGTCGCCCGGCGGCCTGGCCGCCAGCGCGTAGGCAGCCACCGCGCCCCAGTCGTGCCCGATGAGCACCGCGCGGCGCCCGGCGAAGTGCCGGCGTAGGGTCAGCGCGTCGTCGGCGTAGGCGTGCAGGCTGTGGTCCCCGTCGCCGGCGAGCCCGCTCGGGGAGTACCCGCGCAGGAACGGGGCCACGACGCGCCAGCCGGCGGCGGCCAGGCGCGGCCCCACGCGGCGCCAGGTCCACGCCGTATCCGGGAAGCCGTGCAGGCAGAGGGCGAGCGGCCCGTCAGCCGGTCCCCACGCCAGGGCGCCGAGCTCGACCCCGGCTCCGGGCAGCGTGAGCGTCTCCGGGGCATCCGCCACGGGCGCGATACAACCAGACGCCGTGCCGCTCGTGCTGTTCACCGTCGTGTGTGCCGGGGCGGTGGGCGTGGCGGCCGAGCGGCGAACGGCGAGCGCCGGCCACGCGGCCCGCGCGGTCCTGGCGCTGATGCTCTACGCGCTCGTCCCGTACGTGTCGTTCGTCAACATCGCCCACCTCCACGTGACGGTCGCCGCGGGCACCGGGCTGGTGGTGGCCTACGCCGGCCTGGCGCTCGCCGGAGGCGCCGCCTATCTGGCCGGCTGGCGGCTGGCCCTCCCCGCAGCTGAGCGCGGAGCACTCATCTGCACCGCGATCCTCGTCAACACTGGCTACCTCGGCCTGCCGATGGCGGTGGTGCTGCTGGGGGCCCATCAGCTGCCGACGGCGATCGCGTACGACCAGCTGGTGAGCGGGCCGACGCTGTTCGTGGCCGGGTTCGGGGTTGGCGCGGCGCTCGGCACCCGGGCCGGCACCGGGTCCCGCGCCCGCCTGCGGGCGTTCCTGGTCCGCAACCCGCCGCTGCTCGCCGTGATCGCCGGCCTGCTGACGCCGCCATCACTCGCCCCCCGTGTCCTCGTCGGTGCGTCCCACGTCGTCGTGGCGGCGCTGCTGCCGCTCGGCTTCTTCGTGGTCGGGGTCTTCCTGTCCGCCGAACGGCGCGAGGAGCGGGCTCCGCTGATCGAGCTGCCGGACCGCCGGGTGACGATCGCGGTGGCGCTGCGACTGCTCGTGACGGTGAGCGTCCTCGCAACGTTCTCCCATCTCGCCGTCCGCCTGCCGCGCGCCTACCTGCTCCAGGGGGCGATGCCGACCGGAGTCAACTCGCTGCTCGTCGGGCACGCCTACGGGCTCGACCAGCGGCTGATCGCCACCGCGATCCTGTGGAGCACGATGATCGTCGTCGTGGTCGGGTTGGCGGTTGCGCTGCTGTGACTCAGGAGCCGTGCCACTCCGACCACGGCGCGCGCTGCGCGCGCCAGCTGCTCGTCGGCCCGGATCACGTGCATCACCGCGTTGATGAGCGCCAGGTGGGTGAACGCCTGGGGGAAGTTCCCCAGGTGGCGGCCGGTGCGGGGATCGATCTCCTCGGCGTAGAGCCCGAGGGGGCTGGCGTAGCCGAGCAGTCGTTCGCACAGGCCGCGCGCCTGACCGATCTCGCCGATCTCGCAGTACGCCGAGACGAGCCAGAACGAGCAGATGAGAAAGCTCCCCTCACGCCCCTCGAGGCCGTCGTCGGTCTCGTCGGTTCGGTAGCGCAGGACGAGGCCGTTCTCGGTGAGCTCCTCGTCGATGGCGAAGATGGTGTCGCGGATGCGGTCGTCGTCCGGCGGCAGGAAGCGGAGCAGGGGGAGCAGCAGCAGCGCCGCGTCGAGCGCCTTGGTCTCGTAGTGCTGGACGAACACCCCGCGGTCGTCGACCCCGTGCTCCAGCACGTCGGCCCGGATCTCGTCGGCCGCCCGCTGCCAGCGCTCGGCTCGCTCGTCGTCCTGGCGCAGCTCGGCCAGCCGCGCGCCGCGGTCGCAGGCCGCCCAGCAGAACACCTTGGAGGAGGTGAAGTGCTTGGGCTCGCCGCGTACCTCCCAGATCCCCCGGTCGGGCTCCCGCCAGTGCGCGATCGCCGCTTCGACCTGGCGCTCGAGGATCGGCCACACGCGTTCGTCGAGCGTGTCGCGCGAGCGCGTGTGCAGGTAGACCGAGTCGAGCAGGGCGCCCCAGACGTCGTGCTGGTCCTGGGCGTAGGCGTCGTTGCCGACGCGGACCGGTCGCGCCCCCTCGTACCCGGACAGGTGGTCGAGCAGCTCCTCGTCGAGCTCCCGCTCTCCGCCGATGCCGTACATCACCTGCAGGTCGGCGTCGCCTCCGGCCACGTCGGCGATGAAGTAGAAGAAGTCGTTGGCCTCCCAGTCGAACCCGAGCGTGTACAGCGCCCACAGCATGAACGTCGAGTCCCGGATCCAGCTGTAGCGGTAGTCCCAGTTGCGCGCGCCGCCGGGCGTCTCGGGCAGCGAGGTGGTGGCGGCGGCGATCAGCGCCCCGGTCGGGGCGTAGGTGAGGCCCTTCAGCGTGAGGGCGCTCCGCTGGAGGAAGGTCCGCCACGGATGGTCCGGGAAGTTGCCGTGGTCGAGCCAGTGCTGCCAGTGGTGCGCGGTCCACACCAGCCGCCTGTACGCCTCGTCGAAGCTCCGGGGGGGCTCGTGCTCGGACCAGGACAGCGCGCAGTAGACCTGCTCGCCCTCCTTCATCCGATGACGGGCCTTGGCCCGCGGGCCCTCGAAGCCGAGCCGCAGGTCGGTGGTCAGCCGCAGCCGCACGTCGCAGCCCTCGGCGGTGGCCATCCCCTCGTGGTAGCCGGCGCCCGTGTACTCCCACGTCACCGGCGCCCGCCCGTAGTCGAGCACCGGCTCGCAGTCCAGCGTGATCTCCACCTCGCCGTTGACGCAGCGCACCGTGCGGAGCAGGACGTGGTCGGCGTCGTAGTCGGTCGGCGCCCGGCGGTGGGTGTGCGAGCGATCCTGCTCGTGGTGCCAGTTGCCGATCAGCAGCACGTCGCGCACGATCACCCAGCCGGCACCGGTGTTCCAGCTCGTCTCCAGCACCATCGTCCCCGGCAGGTAGCGGCGGGAGGCCGGGACCGACACGCCGGAGGGTCCGATGCGAAACGAGCCGGCGTCGCGGTCGAGCATCGACCCGAACACGCTCGCGGAGTCCACGCGCGGCAGGCACATCCATTCGACGTTGCCGCCGGGCGAGAGGAGGGCGACCGTCTCGCAGTCCGACAGGAAGCCGTAGTCGGCGATCGGCGGGAACGGGCTGCCGCCGAGGGGAAGATCGGGCGCGAGCCGGCGGGCGGGGGCGCTCCCCGGCCGCTGCGCGGCGAGCGTCGATCCGTCGAGGGTGCCGTCGGCCTGGAGCGCGGCCGGTGCCTGCCCGCTGCGCGCGGTCTGCCCGCCGGGCCTGGCGTTCTCCTCGTCCAGCGGGTTGCCCTCGCCGCCGGCGGTGGCCGGCATCCCCTCGCTCACGGGCCGGATCCTCTCAGATCGTCCCGGTGAGGACCAGCAGGCCGATCGCGATCAGGACGAGCGCGGTCAGCCCGCCGCCCCACCGCTCCAGCCACCGCCCCGGACCTGGTAGCCGCCGGCGGTGGCGAGGACGGTGAGCCCGACGATGGCCGTGATCGTCACCGCCCCGAACACGAGCACGGTGCCGAGCGCCGTGGCCGTACCGGCCGCGGTGGCGGCGAGGAACACCGGCAGGATCGTCAGGTCCGGCGAGGCGGCGGCGCCGAACGGGACGACGACGCCCGCCAGTCCGGGCAGGCGGGGCCGGCCCCGGTCGGGGTCGTGGTCGTGGGGGTGGTCGTGGTGGTGGTGCCCGTGGCTCCGCCCGCGCAGCTCGATCACGCCGAGGATGACCCCGTGGCCAGCAGCAGCCCGCCGACGATGGCGTCCTCGGCGTGCCGCACGGCGTCGCGCAGCGGCAGGCCGGCGAGGACGATCGCCCCTCCCAGCACCACCGACACGAGCACGTGCGCCGCCGCCGGCCAGGCCGGAGAGCCGCGCCACGCGGGGGAGCGAGTAGCCGCGTGTGCGGGCGAGGACCGCCAGCGGCACCCAGTGGTCCGGCAGCACCGCGTGACCCAGGCCGACGCCCCCCCGCGGCGAGGAGCAGGGCGGGGGCGGTGCTCATCGGGCGCTCCGCCACACCGCGCCAGCGAGCACGAGCGCCATCGCCGCCGCCATCACCCACCAGGCGCCGGTCAGCCCGGTCAGCCCGACCGCCACCAGGACGCCGAGTGCGGTCCACGGATCGTCTCCGACGACGAACTCCCACACTGCGAGCAGGCCCCGCCGCACGTCACGCGCTCGCCGGCGCGGCGCGGCGCAGAATGGTCGCCGCCGCCAATGCGCTCGCCAGCACGACCGGGATGATCGCCAGCAGCGCGGTGTCGCCGCCCGGCCACGCCGCACCGGCCCCCTCCGCGCTCCAGAACATCCCGAACGAGGTGAGCATCACGCCGACGGCGAGCTTCATCGCGTTCTCCGGCACGCGGGCCAGCGGCCGGTGGAGCGCCAGACCGGCGCCGGCCACCAGCAGCACGGCCAGGCCGGCGGCCGCGGCGGCGAGCGCGACCCGGTGCTGGTTGGCGCCGAACGTCAGCACGATGAACACCACCTCGAGCCCCTCCAGCAGGACGCCCTTGAACGCGACGGCGAACGAGTAGCCATCGAGGCGCTCGGCACCGGCGGTGCCGGCGTCCAGCGCCGCCCGCCGCTGGACGGCGTACGCCGCGGCCTCGTCGTGGAGCGCCTTGAGCCCCGCGGCTCGGAGGATCGCCTTGCGCAGCCAGCCGAGCCCGAACACGAGCAGCAGCCCGCCGACCGCGATGCGCAGGGCATTCAGCGGGAGCGCCGTGACCGCCGGGCCGAGCGCGGCGACGAGCACCGCCAGTGCGGCGAGGGCGGCGGCCACCCCGTAGAGGGCCGAGCGCCAGCCGCGGGTGGCACCCACCGCCAGCACGATCGTCAGTGCCTCCACCGCCTCGACACCGGAGGCGAACAGCACCGAGAGCGCCAGTCCCAGCTCGGTCGCGCTCATGGCCCGAGTATGGCGTCCGGCATCATCTCCTGCGATGAGCGCCCACCGAGGACTCGCCGCCGAGGCCGGCGCCGCCGGGAGCGGCGCCATGCGTGCCCTGCGCGGTGGCGCTCGGACGCCGCTGCCTCCGCTCGACCCAGACCGGCGGCGAGATCGCCACCGGATCCTCCGCCTGTTCCGGCCCTACCGGGTGCGCCTGGGCTCGGTGCTGGGGCTGATCGTCATCTCGGCGCTGCTCGGGATGGTCAACCCGTTCCTCACCCGCGACGTGCTCGACAAGGGGATCTTCCGCCACGAGACCTCGCTGCTGACCGAGCTGGTGCTGGGGATGATCGCCATCGCCATCGCCCAGAACGCGTTCTCGGTGTGGCAGACCTACATGTCCAACTCGGTCGGCCAGCGGGTGATGCACGACCTGCGGGCCGCGGTCTACCAGCACCTCCAGCGGATGTCGCTGGCGTTCTTCACCCGCACCCGCACCGGCGAGGTGCAGTCACGGATCAGCAACGACATCGGGGGCCTGGAGACGGTCGTCACCACGACGGCGACGACGATCGCCCAGAACGCCACCACGGTGATCGCCGCCATCGTCGCCATGTGCCTGCTCGACTGGCGGCTGGCGGCGTTCTCGCTCGTGTTCGTCCCGCCGTTCGTCTTCCTCACCCGCCGGGTGGGCCGGGTGCGCCGGCGGATCACGGCCGTCCAGCAGCGACGGCTGGCCGACCTCAGCGCGCTGGTCGCCGAGTCGCTCAGCGTGTCCGGCATCCTGCTCGGCAAGACGCTCGGCCGCGGCGACGACCTGGCCGAGCGCTTCACCGGCGAGTCCAAGGAGATCGCCGACCTGGAGGTCCGCTCGCGGATGGCGGGCCGGTGGGTGATGTCGACGATCCAGATGACGTTCGCCATCCAGCCGGCGCTCATCTACTGGCTGGCCGGGCAGTCGTTCATCGGCCACTCGATCTCGATCGGCACCGTGGTCGCGTTCTCCACGCTCCAGACCCGGCTGCTGTTCCCGATCCAGAGCCTGCTCAGCGTCGGCACCGACATCGAGTCCTCGCTGGCGCTGTTCGACCGCATCTTCGAGTACCTGGATCTGCCGGTCGACATCGAGGAGACGGCCGACGCGGTGACGCTCCGGCCCGGGCGAGCTGCTCGGCGAGGTGCGCTACGAGGAGGTCTGGTTCCGCTACGGCGAGGCAGACGGGCCGTGGACGCTCGAGGACGTGTCGTTCGAGGTGCCGGCCGGGAGCACGGTGGCGATCGTCGGGGAGACCGGCTCGGGCAAGACGACCCTCGGCTACCTCGCCGCCCGGCTGTACGACGCGCAGCGGGGCCGGGTGACGATCGACGGGATCGACATCCGCCAGGCCACGCTCGGCTCGCTGGCCGCCACCGTCGGGGTCGTCTCCCAGGAGACGTACCTGTTCCACGCCAGCGTGCGGGAGAACCTCCGCTTCGCCCGCCCGGAGGCGAGCGACGGCGAGATCGAGGCGGCGGCCCGCGCCGCACGCGTCCACGAACTGATCGCTTCGCTGCCCGAGGGCTACGACACGGTGGTCGGCGAGCGCGGCTACCGGTTCTCCGGCGGGGAGAAGCAGCGGATGGCGATCGCGCGCACGATCCTGCGCAACCCGCCGGTGCTCGTGCTCGACGAGGCGACCTCCTCCCTCGACACGCAGACCGAGGCGGCGGTGCAGGGCGAGCTCGAGCGACTGGCCGAGGGCCGGACGACGATCACCATCGCCCACCGCCTGAGCACGGTGCGCGACGCCGACCAGATCGTCGTGCTCGACCGCGGGCGGATCGTCGAGCGGGGCAGCCACGAGGGGCTGCTCGAGCGCGGGGGCGCGTACGCGGCGCTCGTGGCGCGCGACGGCGTCCCGGCGGTCGCGTCAGACGGCGGTGGGCTCGGGTAGCGCCGAAAGTGCTGGGGCATCCGCGGCGCTCGCGGGCCCGGCGCCCTCGATCCGCAGGCGGGGCAGCCGGCGGTCGAGCCAGGCGGGCAACCACCAGTTGCGCTTGCCGAGCACGATCATCAGCGCGGGCACCAGCACCGAGCGGACGATCAGCGCATCGAGGGCCACCGCGCCGCCCAGGCCGATGCCGAACAGCTTGATCACCTCCTGGCCGCCGAGCACGAACGCTCCGAACACCAGCACCATGATCGTCGCGGCCGCGGTGATCGTCCGGCCGGTGGCTGCCAGACCGTGGGTGACCGCCTCCCGGTTGTCGCCCCGCCGGTGCCACTCCTCGTAGATCCGGCTGATCAGGAACACTTCGTAGTCCATCGACAGCCCGAACAGGATCGGGAACATCATCACCGGCAAAAAGGCGAGGATCGGCCCCGTCTTGTCCACCCCGATCAGCGACGCGCCCCAGCCGTTCTGGAACACCGCGGTGACCATCCCCAGCGCGGCGCCCACCGACAGCAGGTTCATCGCCGCGGCGGTCAGCGGGATGGGCAGTGAGCGGAACAGGGCGAGCAGCAGCAGGAAGCTGAGGGCCACCACCACGGCGACGAACGCCGGCAGCTTGCTGGACAGCATGTCGCTGAAGTCGTTGTTGATCGCGGTGTCGCCGCGTGACCAGCACGTGGATGCCGGAGCCGCGGGTGGCGGCCGGCAGCACCGTATGACGGACGTGGTCCAGGAGGTTCGAGGTGGAGACGGCCTGCGGCGAGCCCTTGGGGTAGATGTCGGCCAGGCCGACGGCGCCCCCACCGGGCGAGGGGATGATCCGGGGCGGCGTCGCGCTGACGACATTCGGGCTCCCGGCGGCGTCGCGGACGGCGGCCCGGAAGACGGGCGCCTGCGTGGCGGGAGTGGTGAGCCGGGCCACCAGCTGCAACGGCGCGTTGTAGCCCGGCACCGAACCCGTCGGCCAGCAGGTCGTAGGCGCGGCGAGTCGTGCTCGAGGTCGGATCGCTGCCGGCGTCCGGGAAGCCGAGGCGGATCCCGAGGAACGGCACCGCGATGATCAGCATCACCAGGGCGGCCGCGACGGCGAACACGATCGGCCGGCGGTCCATGATCGCCGTCCAGCGCGCCCAGGCCGGCGACTCGTCGGTCGAGGCGCGCCCTCCGGTCTTCAGCGCGCGGCGGTCCCGGCGCCGCAGCACCCGGCTGCCGAAGAAGCCGATCAGCGCCGGCAGCAGCGTGAGCGCCGTGATGACGGTGAACACGACCGCGATCGCCGCCGCGATCGCCGGGCCGTACAGGAAGCTGAAGCCGAGCACGAACATGCCGAGCATCGCGATGCAGACGATCAGCCCCGGCGAACAGCACCGCGCGGCCGGAGGTGTCGAGCGACTCGACGATCGCGTCGTGGCGCGCGACGCCGCGGAGCACCGCCTGCCGGTAGCGGGTGACGATGAACAGCGCGTAGTCGACGCCCACGCCCAATCCGATCAGCAGCGCCAGCTGGTCGGAGAACGTGGCCATGGTCACCGCGTTGGACAGCAGGCCGACGACGGCGATCCCGGTGCCGAGCGCCACCCCGGCGCAGATCAGCGGCAGCAGCATCGCCAGCAGCGATCCGAAGACGAGGAACAGCACGATCCCGGCGGCGATGAACCCGAAGACGAGCGAGTTCGACCCGCGCTGCTGACTGCCCTGCTCGGCCATCTGTCCGTCGACCTCGAACTGGACCCCGCCCCCGGTGGCCGAGGTGATCGAGCCCCACGAACTGCTTGGCCTGCGTGTCGTTGAACTTGTGGGCCTGGACGTCGAACTGGACGTTGGCGAACGCGACCGTGCCGCCGGGCGCTACCTGGCGGGCGTCGGCGTAGGGCGAGGCGATCCCGGTGACGTGGGGGAAGCTCCGCACCCGGGCGAACAGGGCCAGCGCGCGGCTCTGCACCGCCGGGTCGGTGACATGCGCCCCGCCGTGGGTGGCGATCACGAGCTGCTCGGTGTCGCCCGAGAACCTGGGGGCGGCTTTCTGGAGCAGCGAGATCGCGTCGAACGACTCGGTGTGGGGGAGCTGGAAGTCGTCCTTGTAGTCGGTGCCGGCGCCCTGAGCGGCGGCGTTGACCACGGCGATCGTCGCCAGCCACAGCACGAGGACGACGACCCGATGGCGGTAGCACCAGCTGGCGAGCGATCTCATGGCGCCCACACGTTAGCCACCGCGGCCGTCGGGCAGACTGCCGTCCTGTGAAGCTGAGCGCCGGCCTACTGCTCCACCGCGAGCGGAATGGGGAGACCGAGGTGTTGCTCGTCCACCCCGGCGGCCCGTTCTGGGCCCGGCGGGACGCCGGTGCGTGGTCGATCCCGAAGGGCGAGTACGCCGCGGGCGAGGATCCACTCGCCGCCGCCCGGCGCGAGTTCGCCGAGGAGCTCGGCGCCCCGCCGCCGGATGGCGAGACGGTCGACCTCGGCGAGGTGCGCCAGCGCTCCGGCAAGCTCGTCCGCGCGTTCGCGCTCGCCGGTGACTTCGACGCCCAGCAGATCGTGTCGAACACCTGCGAGGTCGAGTGGCCGCCGCGCTCCAGCCGGACGATCGAGATTCCCGAGGTCGACCGCGCCGAGTGGTTCTCGCTCGCGCAGGCGCGCCAGAAGTTGATCCCGGCCCAGGCCGAGCTCCTGCAGCGGCTGCCATGACCGGCTCGGCTCGCATCACCCCGACCGCCCACTACACCGGGTACGTGTGGGCCCGTAACGGCCTCTCGCACCCGGCGCTGGAGACGATCGAGGGCCGGGTGCTGTTCGAGGCCGTGCGACCGACGATGCTGGCCAGCCGGCTCCTCGGCGGCGGCCATCTCGAGCCCTACCTGCTCGCCCGCCACCGGGCGATCGACGTGCTGCTCGAACGGGCGATCGAGCAGGACGGCGTCACCCAGGTGCTCGAGGTGGCGTGCGGCATGTCCCCGCGCGGCTGGCGCTTCGTGGAGCGCCACGGGGACGCGCATCACCTACGTGGAGGCCGACCTGCCGGACATGGCCGCGCGCAAGCGCCGGGCGCTCGAGCGGATCGGAACGCTCGGTCCGGCCCACCGCGTGGAGGCGGTCGACGCGCTGAGCGACGCGAGCTTCGATCGGCTGCTCGGCGGGCTGGATCCGGCCCGGGGGCTGGCCATCATCACCGAGGGGCTGAGCGGCTACCTGGATCCCCAGCAGCTCCACGGGCTGTGGCGGCGCTTCGCGCGGGGCCTGGCCGGCTTCTCCGCCGGCCGCTACCTGGCCGACCTGCACGTCGGCGAGCAGGCCTCGCCGGTCGTCGCCGGCTTCGCCCTCGTGCTCTCGGCGTTCGTCCGCGGGCGGGTGCACCTGCACTACGGCACGTCCGAGCGAGGCCCGCCGGGCGTTGCTCGACTGCGGGTTCGCCACCGCCGAGCTGCGGCGAGCGTCGACGCTGGCGCCGGAGACCAGAGGCCGGGGGGCGGAGCTGGCGTATATAATTGAGGCCTCAAGTTGATATGGACTTCCCTGGGCAACAGCGAGCGTCAGCGAGATGTGCAGTGATCAGCGCCACGTTGTACAGCGATCCCGCCTGTCCCTGGGGGTACTCCGCCCGGCCGGCGCTCCGGGTGCTGCAGTGGCGCTACGCGGACCAGCTGCGCTGGCGGCTGGTGATGATCGGGTTGACCGAGCACCGCCGCCAGTACGAGGCCCGCGGGTTCACCGCGGAGCGGGCAGCGCAGGGGCAGCTGATGTTCCGCCGCTACGGGATGCCGTTCGCGCCCGCCCCCAAGGCGCGGGTGAGCGGCACCGCGCGGGCCTGCCGGGCGGTGGTGGCCACCCGCCTGATCGCGCCGGGCCGGGAGTGGGAGGTGTTCCACGCCCTCCAGCTGGCGAACTTCACCACGCCGCTGCTGCTCGACGACGACGCGGGGCTCGCCGCGGCGCTGGCGCCGCTCCCGGACCTCGACGCCGACGTGATCATCGGCGCGCTCGACGCGCCCGAGACGACCGCCGCCTACGAGGCCGACCGGGCGCAGGCCCGCACCGCCGCCGGCTCGCCGACCGAGTTCCAGGGCAAGGCGGCCAACTCCGACGGGCGGGTCCGTTACACGGCGCCGTCGCTCTGCCTCGAGTCGGACGGCCGGCGGCTGGAGGCCGGGGGCTTCCAGCCGGTCGAGGCCTACGACGTCCTGATCGCCAACCTCGACCCCGCCCTCGCCCGGCGCGAGCCGCCGGAGGATCCCGGCCCGCTGCTCGACTACTTCCCGGAGGGGCTGAGCACCCAGGAGGTGGCCGCCTGCCTGGCCCGCGGCAACGAGCCGATCGACCGGCCCGCCGCCGAGCGGGCGCTGATCGGTCTGGCGGCGAGCGGGGAGGCGGTGCGGGAGCCGGTGGGGGACGATGCGCTGTGGCGGCGCCCGGGCGACTACAGCCAGGGGTTGACGGCCAGCTCGCGCGCGGTCGCCTCGACCACCCGCAGCGCGGCCAGCACCGTGCGGTAGTCGACGTTCTCCGGGATGTCCGACGGCTGGTGGTAGTTGGACAGCGCCTTGTAGCGGTTGGTCGAGACCAGGCAGGTGGTGGGGTAGCCGGCGCGCATCGGGATTACGGCGTCGGTCGAGTTGCGCGAGCGCATGCCCCGGCGCAGCGGCACGCCGTCGCGCTGCGCGGCGGCCGCCACCAGGTCCCGGAAGCGGCGGTCCGGGTAATCCTCCATCACGATCGGGCCCTCGCCCTCCAGCATGACCAGCCGGGGGGACCCCAACGTGTCGAGGTTGAGAAACCAGGTGCGATCGCGGTCGAGCGCCGGGAAGTGGCGCCGGGCGAAGCCGTGGATGCCGCCCTGCACCACCTCCTCGGCGCCGCAGCAGGCGAGCAGGACGCGCAGCCCGTCCACCGGGGCCGCCCGCAGCCGCTCGGCGAGCGCCACCTGCACCGCCACGGCGGTCAGGTTGTCGTTGGCGCCGGGGACGATCGGGCTGCGGGCGACATCGGCGAACACCGCGGTGGCGAGCGCTGAGGCGGCCAGGCCGGCCGTGGTCAGCCCGCGCCGGCCGCGGGCGGCGCCGAGCGCCGCCAGCGCCGGGCCGCCCACCGCCGCCCACCAGAGCGGGAGCGAGGTGTCGATCCGCTCGAGGACGCCGGGCAGGAGCTCGCCGAACGCCCGCTGCCCCCGCTCGTCGAAGATGCGCCCGGTGGGGGCGGCATCGTGGTGGGCGAGGACGACGAGCGTGCGCTCGGCGGCCGGGTCGCCGGTCACCGCCACGACGTTCTGAGTGTCGCGCTCGGCGTGGGTCGCCCGGCGGTAGACGCGCGGACCGTTCGAGGTGTCCTCGGCCATGCCGGCCGCCGCCAGACCGGCGAGCAGCGCGCCGGTCCATCGCCCCCGTCGGGTCAGCCCCAGCACCGCGCCCACCGCGCCCGCGGCGGCCATGTCCCGCATCGGCCCGGCGTAGCCGTCGAGGAACACCTCGGGCTCCACCGCCACCTCGGCGCAGCCGGCGCGGCGCAGACGGTTGGCCAGCCAGTCGGCGGCCTGCGCCTCGCCCGGGCTGCCGGGGCCGCGCGGCAGCGGGGCGAGTGCCTGCACCACCTCGCGCAGGGTGAGCAGGGGCGTCTCGTCGAGCGGGGCGGGCACGGGGCGGCGGATGGTACGCGGGGAGGGTTCCGGACGCCGGCTGCGAACTGCCCTCTGCGATGTCCCGCCTCGTCGCGATCATCTGCACGCTGGTGGCCGGCGGCGTCGTCGCGCTCCAGCCGCCGGCCAACGCCTCGCTGGCCCGCCACGTCTCCGACCTCGGAGCGGCCTTCGTCTCCGGCGCGGTCACCGTCGCCCTGCTCGGCGCGGTCCTGCTCATCGCCGGTCACCCGGGCCGCCTGACCGGCCTCGGGAGCTTCCGGCCGGGCTACGCGCTCGGTGGGATCGCGGGGGCGACCGTGGTGGCGGTGTCGCTCATCGCGGTGCGGACGCTCGGGGCCGGCACGCTGACCGCGCTGCTCGTGGCGGCGCAGCTCGGGGTGGCGCTGCTGGCCGACCGGTTCGGCTGGTTCGGCCTGCACACGATCGGGCTGACCGCCGGGCGGTGGCTGGGCCTGGGCCTCGTCGTCGCGGGCACCGTCCTGCTCACCCGCGGCTGACCGGCCCCCCGGGGGCCGCCTACACTCGCCGCGTGCCCTCCTCGCCGGTCAACCGCGCCATCGACCGTGCCACCCGCCGGGTGCCCGGCCTGCGGCGCCTGCCGATGCTCCAGCTGCTGGCGCTCGCCGAGGTCCTGGTGCTCGCCCAGCGGCACGTGGGGCGGCTGACCCCGGAGGAGCGCCGTCGGGTCATCGCACTCGTCCGCCTCGGCCGCGGGCGCACGCGCAACCTGACCACGCGCGAGCGGGCGGAGCTCGCCGACCTCGTCCAGAAGGCCGAGCCGCGCGCGTTCGTCGCCGAGGCGGTGCACAAGGTCTCGCCGGTGGCGATCCCCCAGCCGGTGGTCGACCGGCTCGTCCGGCGCTAGCGGCCGGCCCTAGGCCGCGGCGGCGACCGGCTCGGCGTTCGCCGGGGCGGCGAGCGGCGGGGAGTCGAGCACGACCCGCACCCCGTCACGGGGGGCGAGCGTGATGCCGCGGAACTGCACGGGGTCGAGCTCCGCCGAGGCGGCGCGCAGGGCCGGAGCCCGGGCCAGCACCCGCTCGAGCACGATCCGCATCTCGAGCTGGGCGAAGCTGGCTCCGAGGCAGCGCCGGGTGCCGCCGCCGAACGGGATCCAGGTGTAGGTGTCCGGGGCGTCGGGCCCGAGGAACCGGTCGGGCCGGAACTGGCGTGGATCGCCGTAGACCGCGGCCGAGTGGTGGATGACCCGGATCGACGGGTTGATCTCGACCCCCTCGGGGATCACCCACTCGCCGAGGCGGAACGGCTCGCCGCGCACCACGCGCCCCACGCCGGGGATCACCGGGCGGATCCGCAGCGCCTCCTTGACCACGGCATCGAGGTACTCGACCCCGCCCTCCTGGGCGCGGCGGAGCACGAGCGGATGGTGCAGCAGCAGGTCGAACGCCCAGGCCAGCCCGGTGGCGGTCGTCTCGTGGCCGGCCACCAGCAGCGTCACCAGCTCGTCGCGCACCTCACGGTCCGACAGCGGCTCGCCGGCCTCGTCACGCGCCAGCAGCAGCGTGGAGAACACGTCCTGCCGCGACTCGAGGCCGGGGTCAGCCCGGCGGCGGGCGATCTCGCCGAACAGCAGCTCGTCGACCTCCTCCCGCCGGCGCTCGAACTCGCGGGTCATCGATGCCCGGTTGCCGGTGAAGCGCCCCGCGCTGAGCAGCGCCAGCACCACCGCGCCGCGCGGCCGGGCCACCGGTTCGATCATCGCGCGGAGCGCGCGGCGCAGGCGATCGGCCTCCGCCCCCGGGTCGAAGCCGAACACGGCCTGGATGATCACGTCGAGCGTGAGCGCCTGCATGCTGGCGATGATCGGGAACGCCTCGCCGACGGGCCAGGCGTCGATCGCCCGATCGGCCGCGTCGATCATCGCCGCGGCATACCCCTGCATCCGCGCCCCGTGGAACGGCGGCAGCATCAACCGGCGGTGGCGCAGATGGTCCTCCTCGTCGAGCAGGAGCACGGAGCGCTCGCCGAGCACCGGCCCGAGCAGGGCGTTGGCCTCGCCGGCGTGGAGCTGGCCGTTCGAGCCCTGGAACAGCTGCTTGACCAGGGCAGGGTCGAACACCATGACGAACCCGTCGTCGAACAGGGTGCGCAGGTACACCGCCCCGCCGTAGCGGCGACGGACGGCATCCAGGAAGCGAAAGCCGCCGAACACGAACCCGGCGGTCTGCACGACGCGCGGGAGCCGGGGTCCGGGCGGCAGGCGGATCTCCGAGGCGCTCATCCGGTCTGAGATGATGCCGCGTGCGGGTCGAGGTCGGCGAGCGTCAGGCGGTGAGCCGGTGCTTCGGACAGCACGCGCTGACCGTGGGCTCGGCCGTCGGCGCTGATGTGGAGCAGCTCGCCGGAGTCGACCATCCGCCACCCCGGGTCCTCGTCCATGCGCTCGGTGGCCACCACGACCGCCGGCAGGCTCGTCAGGTCGGCGGAGCGCACGCGGACCGATCCGCGGGCGCTGGCGTGCTCCAGGTGGCGGCCGCCGCCCGGGCCCCCGGGGGCACGCTCGAGCACGTAGAGCTCGTGCGTGTCGGGGTAGCGGAGCGCCCACACGTCCGTGGCGGTGGTGAGCACGAAGTTGAGCGACAGGAGGGGCAGCTCGCGCGCCACCCAGCCGGCGGCGGCCGTGATCCCGGCCACCACGTCGCCCCCGGCGCGGTCGATCTCCCGGGTCACGAGGGCGAAGAATCGCTCGGAGTCGGTGTCGCCGTGCACGAGGGCCCGATCCGGCCCGAGCTCGGCGTCGAGCCGGTCGAGGCCCTGGATCACCCCGTTGTGGGCGAACAGGCGGTCGTGCTGGCAGAACGGGTGGGTGTTCTGCGGCACCAGGCCGCCGGTCGACGCATAGCGGACGTGGGCCACGAACGTCCGCGAACGGACCTCCCGCGCCTCCCGGGCGAACGCCTGGTCCTCGAAGGCGGCCAGCGGCTGCTTGGCCACCACCGGGCGATCCTGATCGTCGAAGCTGCCCAGGCCCGTGCCGTCCGGCTCGCGCCGGCTCTGCTGGGCCAGGGAGTCGGGCGCCTCGAGCAGCCAGAACGTGGCCCGCACCGGGTGCGGACCGCCGCTCATCCCGAACAGGCGACACATGGAGGCGACCTTACCCGCAACCGCAGTACATTCCCCGCCCTCCATGCAGGCGCCGCACGGCATCGCCGAACTGCTCGGCAAATCTCGAGGACTCGCCGGGCGCACGGCGAATGAGCTGCGCGCCGCCCATCACCTCCGCCGGGCCGGGATGCTCGGCGGCGGCTCGGCCCGCCAGACCGTCGACGCGGTCCGCGCGATGTCGAAGTTCGGCCAGCTCGGCGCCGCGCTGACGGTGGCCGCCATCCGCCACGGCGAGCGGCCGGGGCTGATCGACGAGCGGGGATCGCTGACGTTCGCCGAGCTCGACGCCCGGACCGACGCCCTGGCCGCGGCGCTTCGCTCCCGGGGCGTTCGGGAGGACGACTCGATCGGCATCCTCTGCCGCAACCACCGCGGCTTCCTCGACATCACCTTTGCCGCCTGCAAGGTGGGTGGCCGGGTGCTGCTGCTGAACACCGACTTCGCCGGGCCGCAGCTGCGCGACGTGTGCGAGCGCGAGGAGATCGCGGTGCTCGCCGCCGACGAGGAGTACGACGAGCTGGTGGCCGGGATCGAGACGCCGCAGGGGCGGCTGGTCGGCTGGACCGACGGCGAGCCGCCGGCCGATTCGCTCGAGCGATTGATCGCGGCCCATGCCGGCCAGCGGCCACCGCCGCCGAGCGAGCCGCCGAAGCTCGTGCTGCTGACCAGCGGCACGACCGGCACGCCGAAGGGCGCGCCGCGCCATGGGGGGATGACGATCGCGCCGGTGGGCGCGCTGCTGTCCAAGGTGCCGTACCGCAGCGCCGAGTCGACGTACATAGCGGCGCCGATGTTCCACGGCCTGGGCTTCACCCAGATGGTGCTGTCGGTCGGGCTCGGCTGCACGACGATCGTCCAGCGCCGTTTCCGTCCCGCGGCGGTGCTCGAGGCGATCGAGCGTGAGCGACCGACCGCGCTCGTGGTGGTTCCGGTGATGCTCCAGCGGATCGTCGCTGAGCTGGAGCGCGATCCCGACCGCTACGACACGAGCTCGCTGCGCATCGTGTTCTGCTCCGGTGCCCAGCTGGAGGCCGAGCTCGTCCGCCGGGGCCGGCGGGTGCTCGGCGAGGTGCTCTACAACTTCTACGGCTCCACCGAGGTCGCCTACGCCACGTTCGCCGCCCCGGAGGACCTGCGCGAGGCGCCCGGCACCGCCGGCCGGGTTCCGTTCGGGGCGATCGTCAGGCTCTACGACGACGAGGGCCGGCCGGTCGAGGGGCCGGACCGCGTCGGGCGGATCTTCGTCGGCAACGGCTTTCAGTTCGAGGGCTACACCGGCGGGGGCAACAAGGAGGTGATCGAGGGGCTGATGAGCACGGGCGACGTCGGCCACTTCGACGCCGCCGGGCGCCTCTTCGTCGACGGCCGCGACGACGACATGATCGTCTCCGGCGGGGAGAACCTGTTCCCCGGCGAGGTGGAGGAGCTGCTGATCACCCATCCCGCGGTCGAGGAGGCAGCGGCGATCGGGGTCGAGGACTCGGAGTTCGGCCAGCGGCTGGCCGCCTTCGTGGTGCTCCGCGACGAGCACACGCTCACCGAGGACGAGGTGCGCGACTACGTCAAGGACAACCTCGCGCGCTACAAGGTCCCGCGCGACGTCCACTTCATCGCCGAGCTGCCGCGCAACCCGAGCGGCAAGGTGCTCAAGCGTCGCCTGCGCGAATCCGCGGCTTGACCGGCGAGGTCCGGTTCGGCGGGGGTCTATCCTCGAGGTGAGCTGAGTCATGAGGTTTCTGCGCACCGCCCCCACCCGCCGCCTGCTCACCGTCCTGTCCGGCCTGCTCGCCGGGCTGCTCGTCGTGACCGCGATCGCGCTGGCGGCCGTCGGCTCCGGTCCGGTCCCGGCCCCGAAGGCGCTGCCGCAGGCCATCCACGATGCGCTCGCCGCGCCCGCGGTGAGTGGGATCAGCGCCCGAATCAGCTTCACGAATCACCTGATCAGCTCGACCGACCTGGGGGAGGGCACGAGTCCGATCCTCGACGGGGCGACGGGTCGGCTGTGGCTCTCGCCCGCCACCCACCAGCTCCGGATCGAGCTCCAGGGAGACAGCGGCGACGCCGAGGTGCTGGTCGAGAACCGATCGTTCTGGATCTCCGATCCCTCGAGCCATACGGTGTACGAGGGCACGCTGCCGGCCGGCCGCAGCGCGCAGCCGAAGCCGACCGGCACCGGCACGGTCCCCTCCGTGGCGCAGATCAGCCGCCGGCTCGCCCGCGGCAACCAGCACCTCGACGTCTCCGGGGCCCAGCCGACGGACGTGGCCGGTGAGCCGGCGTACGAGGTGAGCGTCTCGCCCCGGACCCACCCGGGGCTGCTCGGCGCGGTGTCGCTCACCTGGGACGCGCTCCACGGGACGCCGCTGCGGCTGGCGATCACCGCCCAGGGCAGCTCCGACCCGGTGCTGGAGCTGACCGCCACCAACATCTCGTTCGGCCCCGTCGCTCCCTCGGTGTTCGCCATCAGCCCGCCGACCGGCGACACGGTCTCGCACGTCACGTTCCCGGCCCGCGACGCCGCCCACCCGAGCCGGGACGAGCACGGTCACCTCATCACCCGCGGCCAGGGGCTCGACGGGATCGCGATCATCGAAACCCCGGCCCACGGGGCCAAGAAGCCCGCCTCGAGCCAGGAGCGGGGCGGGATGACGCTGCCCACCGTCAGCGTGAACGGGGTCACCGCCCAGGAGCTCCAGACCCCGCTCGGGACCCTCATCCGTTTCACCCGGGGCGCGACGACGTACACCGTCATCGGCTCGCAGCCCCCCGCGAAGGTCCTCGCCGCCGCGCGCGATCTGTGACGCCCCCGCCGATCGAGGTGCGGGGCCTCGTCAAGCGGTACGACGAGCTAGCCGCGGTGGCCGGCATCGACCTGACCGTGCAGCCGGGCGACGTGTACGGCTACCTGGGGCCGAACGGCGCCGGCAAGACGACCTCCCTGCGGATGATGCTCGGCCTCATCCGCCCCACGGAGGGCACGGTCCGGCTGTTCGGGCGCGACCCCCTCGCCGGCGTCGCCGCGCTCGAGGGGGTGGCCGGGTTCGTCGAGGCCCCGGCGTTCTACCCGTACCTCAGCGGGCAGCGCAATCTGGAGCTGCTCGCGGCGTTCGACGGCCGCGGCGCCGCCGGCCGGATCGACACCGCGCTGGCCACAGTCGAGCTGAGCGGCCGGGCGCAGGACCGGGTCGGCGGCTATTCGCACGGGATGCGCCAGCGCCTGGGCATCGCCGCCGCGCTCCTGCGCGAGCCCCGGCTGCTGCTGCTCGACGAGCCGGCCACCGGCCTGGATCCCGCGGGCATGCGCGACATGCGGCGGCTCATCCGCCGGCTGGCCGACGAGGGGATGACGGTCCTGCTCTCCTCGCACCTGCTCGGCGAGGTGGAGGAGCTCTGCAACCGGGTGGCGATCGTCCGCCAGGGCTCGATCGTCTACGAGGGGGCGATCGCCGAGCTGCGCCGGAGCGCCGGGACCCGCTACCGCCTGGCCACCAGCGACGACGAGCGCGCGCTCGCCCTGTGCCGCCAGGGGCACGGGATCTCGGAGGCCGAGCGCCAGGGCGGGCGGATCACCTTCGCCGCCGCCGACGAGGCCGCGGTGGGTGCGCTGTCGCGTGAGCTCGTCTCGGCCGGCGCGCTGATCCACGAGCTCGCGCCGCAGACGGTGACGCTCGAGGACCTGTTCTTCTCGCTCACCGAGGGCGAACCGGCGGCCGGCGGGCCCCCCTCGCTGGAGGTGGCCGCCTGATGCCGGGGGTGGGCACCGTGTTCGCCTGGGAGCTGCGCAAGCTCCGCCGCCAGAAGCGCACCTACCTCGGCCTCGGCGCGGCCGTGATCGTGCCGATCCTGTTCGTGGTGGCCGTCCACTTCCGCCACCACCACGGCGGTCCGAGCGACGTCCCGTTCGGCGACTACGTCTCGAAGAGCGGACTGGCCATCCCGCTCGTCATCCTGCTGTTCGGAGCGGTGTGGATGTTCCCGCTGATCACCGCGCTCGTCGCGGGGGACATCATCGCCTCCGAGGACCACAACGGGACGCTGAAGACGATCCTCACCCGCTCGCTGGAGCGCGAGCAGATCTTCGCCGGCAAGGCGCTGGCGGCGGCGTTGTACGCGGTGGTGGCGATCCTGCTCGACGGGACGGTGGGGGTGGTGGCGGGGAGCATCGTGTCGGGCTTTCACTCCCTGCAGAGCCTGTCGGGCACCGTCGTCTCGGCGCCGAAGGCGCTCGAGCTCGTGTACGTCAGCCTGCTCGTCTACCTGATCCCGATCGCGGCGATCGTCTGCATCGGCCTGCTCCTGTCGGCGCTCACCCGCAACAGCGCCGCCGCCGTCGTCGGCACGCTGATGGTGTCCCTGCTCATCCAGCTGCTCGGGATCCTGCCCGGCCTCTCCGGACTCCAGCCCTACCTGCTCAGCACCCAGTTCAACGCCTGGCAGGGCCTGCTGCGCACGCCGATCGACTGGGCGCCGATCGTCCGCGCCGCGTGGGTGTGCGCGCTGTACGGGGTGCCGGCGCTGCTCGGCGCGGCGCTGGTGTTCCTGCGCCGGGACGTGGCCGGCGGCTGACCCCGGTCGCGGCTGACGCCCGGTCAGGCCACGCTGGGCGCGAGCAGGGCCCCGACGGCGTCCTCGGGTACCGGCCGCCCGAGGAAGTACCCCTGCGCCCGGTCGCAGCCCAGGGCACGCACCCGGGCCAGCTGGCGGTCGGTCTCGATGCCTTCGGCCGCCACGCCCAGCCCGAGCGCGTGGCCGAGGTCGACCATCGCCCGCAGGAGATCGTCAGGCGCCTCACCCGCCACCGGCTCGAGGAACGACCCGTGGATCTTCAGTCCGTCGAGCGGCAGGCGGCGCAGCTCGGCCAACGACGCGGAGCCGAGTCCGAAGTCGTCGATGGTGAGCGTCACCCCGAGGGCCTTCAGCCCCTCGAGCGTCCGGCGCACCACCGGCTCGGCGCCGGCCAGCGAGCGTTCGGAGATCTCCAGGCAGAGGGCGGCCGGGGCGACGCCGCTGGTGTGCAGCAGCGAGCCGAGCATCGTGACCAGGCCGGCATCCTCGAGTTGGCGGGAGGACAGGTTGACCGACACCGTCAGCTCGGGGCGTAGGTGGCGCCACCGAGCCAGGTGGTGGAGCGCGCGGCGCAGGACGAACTCGCCGATGCGCAGCACGGCACCCGTCTCCTCGGCCAGCGGGAGGAACTCGTCCGGCGGGAGCAGGCCGCGCTGCGGATGGTCCCAGCGCACGAGCGCCTCGAAGCCGTCGACCGCCAGCTCCTCGCCGAGCGACACCCGCGGCTGGTAGAAGACCCGCAGCTCCGCTCGCTCGACCGCGTGATCGAGTGCGGCCTCGAGCTCCAGACGCTCGAGCGCGCGGGCGCGGGAGACCTCGTCGAACAGCTCGTAGCGGGCCCGACCGAGTTCCTTGGCCCGGTACATGGCGGCGTCGGCCTCCCGCAGCACGGTCTCGGCCGGGGTGTCCGGGTCCACGACGGTGGCGATGCCGATGCTCAGCGAGACCACCGCCTCGCCGGCAGTGAGCGGGATCGGGAGCCCGGCCGCCCGGGAGATCCGCTCGGCGATCAGCACCACCTCGCGTTCGGAGGCCAGGTCCTCGAACAGCAGGGTGAACTCGTCCCCGCCGAACCGGGCCAGGGTGTCCATCGGCCGCAGCATCCCGCGCAGGCGGCGGGCGAGCGAGGCGAGAACCTCGTCGCCGGCGGCGTGGCCGTGGGAGTCGTTGATCTCCTTGAAGTTGTCGACGTCGAGGAACAGCACCGCGATCGCCGCGCCGGTGCGAGCGGTGCGGTCCAGCGCGACGCCCAGCCGGTCGAGGAACAGCGCCCGGTTCGGCAGCCCGGTGAGAGGGTCGTGCAGCGCCAGCTCGGCCAGCGCCACCTCCGAGCGCTTGCGCTCCAGCGCCAGCGTGATCGCCCGCTCGAGGCCCCACGGCGCGAGCTGGGCGCCCACCAGGCAGTCCTGGGCGCCGGCGCGCACGGCCCGGATCGCCCGCCCGCGGTCGTCGGCGTCGAGCAGCGCGATGATCGCCGCCCGGGGTGCCGCCGCGTGCAGCTGCTCCACCGCCTCCGCGCCCACCCCGCCGTCGATGGCGACGAGCACGCACGACGCGCCGTGGTCGGTCAGCTCCCGGAGCGCAGCCGGCAGGTTCGTCGCGTGGACGAGGATCGGCTCGCCCGGGATCCCGGCCCGGATGAGCCCGTCGAGCAGGGCCGAGTGATTGGAGTCGGCGCACAGCAGCAGGAACCGCTCGGGCGGCCCCGCGTCATCCTTGCTCTGGGTCACCTGATCGCGCAAACCGGTCAATTCCTGGTTAAACCTGCCCCAACAATTAACCCACTACCCGCCCTGGGGTTGGCGGGATGCATCCGAAGGGCATTCTCACCGACCTCTTACGGGTATCTCACAACCGGACGCTGAGATCTCCCCATGGCCACCGAACTCCACAGTCGCCGGCGAGCGATCGCCCGCCGGGACGACCTTCTGCGGCGCCTGGCCCGGGTCCGGCGGGCGTGCGTGATCGGGGTGGCCGGCCTGACCGCGGGGACGACGGCACTCGTCGCCTCGCTCACCCCGCATCGAGCCACGGCTCGGACCGCCACGGTGACCCGGGCGACGTCGAGGCCGGCCACGACGACCCGGAAGACCACGGCGACCCGGGCCGCCACGCACCGGAGGCGGTCGCTGCACCGCGCCACCACCGCCCCGGCGGCCAGTTCCCAGGTCGAGCCCGCGCCGGCGGTCGACCCGAGCGTCACGTCCGACGGCGGCGACACCGGCACGGCGTCCGTCTCCTCGGCGGCCAGCCAGCCGGCCGCCACGTCGGGCGGGTCCTAGGGGCCCGAGATGTCGGTCACCGCTTCGCCGAGCGCGCGTGCCACCCGGTTCGCGCTGTGGGGCGGGGAGGCGACGGTCGCGGTCCGCGACGGTGCGCAGCTTCCGGCTGCGACCGCCGCGGTCCGACCGGTCCTCGACGCGTTCGACGCCGCCTGCTCGACCTTCCGGGCCGACTCGGGGCTCGCGGCGGTGGGCCGCGCCGCCGGCCACTGGGTGGCGGTCGACCCTGTCTGCCTGACGGCACTGGCCGCTGCCCTCGACGCCGCCGCCCTGACTGACGGGGCGGTCGACCCGACGATCGGCGCCGCGCTCCTGGCGCTCGAGGCCACGGCCGTCGGCCAGGTGCGCGCCCAGCGCGTGGCCGGCTGGCGCACGGTCGAGCTCGACCCCGTGCGGGGTCGCGTCCGCATCCCGGCGGGGGCGCGGCTCGACCTCGGCGCCACGGCCAAGGCACTGGCCGCCGACCGGGCCGCCCAGGCGGCGGCCCTGGCGGCGAGCTGCGGGGTGCTCGTCTCGCTGCTCGGCGACCTGGCGATCGCGGGGGAGCCGCCGCCGGCGGGCTGGACCGTGCGGGTGACCGACGACCACCGAAGCACGGGAGGGGCTCCCGGGCAGACGATCGTGCTGCGCGACGGTGGGCTGGCCACCTCGAGCCGGACCGTCCGCCGCTGGAGAGCCGCCGACGGCACGGAGCGCCACCACCTGATCGACCCCGCCACCGGCCGCCCCGCCGCCGGACCCTGGCGGACGGTGTCGGTGCAGGCCGCCAGCTGTCTGGAGGCGAACGTCGCCGCCACCGCGCTGATGGTCGCCGGGCCGGCGGCGCTCCCCTCATCGACGGCCCGCGGTTGCCGGTCCGCCTGGTGGCGGAGAGTGGGGCCGTCGCGCATCGGCACGGCTGGCCGGTCGCCGGTGAGGACGGCGGGACATGAGCCTGCTGGCGGTGAGCGGCGGCAGCGCCTGGTGGTACCTCGCCCGGGGGACCGGCGTGGTGTCGCTGCTCCTGCTGAGCGCGGTGATGGCGCTGGGGCTCGCCGGCCCGCTGCGCGTCTCGCTCGGCGCCCGGGTGCCGCGGATCGCGGTGGACACGCTGCACCGCGATCTGTCGCTGCTGGCGGTGGTGCTGCTCGCCGTCCACATCCTGACCAGCGTGCTCGACGGCTACGCCCCGATCAGCCTGCTCGACGCGGTGATCCCGTTGCACTCGGCGTACCGGCCACTGTGGCTCGGCCTCGGTGCGCTCGCCTTCGACCTGCTGCTCGCCGTGGCCGCCACGAGCCTCGTCCGTCGCCGGCTCGGCTACGGGGGGTGGCGGTTCGTCCACTGGCTCGCCTACCTGTGCTGGCCGATCGCCGTCCTGCACGGCCTCGGCACCGGGACCGACGCCCGAGCCGGGTGGATGGTCGTGCTCACCGCGGTCTGCGTGGGCCTCGTCACCTGGACGATCCTCGTCCGGCTGGCGCGGGCGGCGATCCCGGTCTCCGCCCGCGGCTGGGGGATCGGCCTGACCCTCCTGGTCGTGCTCGGCGGGCTCGGCTTCGCGCTCCAGGGTCCGCTGCACTCCGGCTGGGCGCGGCGAGCCGGCACGCCGTCCGCGCTGATCGACGCCGGCGGGCGGCGAGGATGAGCGCCCTGGCGTTCTCACCGAGCCCGGGGGCACCACCGGCCGGCGCGCTGCCCCGACTGCTCGCCGGTCTCGGCCCGGATCGGCGGGCGCTGGGGCTCGCCGACCACCTGGCGATGCACGGCCCGCTGCCGGAGCTGGCCGGCGAGGAGCTGATCTCCGCCGTGCAGCGGAGCGGGCTGCGCGGCCGGGGCGGGGCCGACTTCCCGACCGCGGTGAAGCTGCGCGCGGTGGCGGCACGCCGCCGGCGGCGCGGAGCCGTCGTGCTGGTCAACGGCAGCGAGACCGAGCCCGTCTCCCGCAAGGACCGGCTCCTGCTCGCCAGCCTGCCTCACCTCGTGCTCGACGGCGCGGTGCTGGCGGCGCGGGCGGTCGGCGGCCGCCGGGTGATCCTGCGCCTGCCCGACGACGAGGCGGTGGTGGCCGCGGTTCGCGCGGCGATCGCCGAGCGCCCCATGCCGCGGCTCGACGTGGCGCTGGTCGTGGGACCGCGCGCCTACGTCAGCGGCGAGGAGAGCGCGGTGGTGAACTTCACCGAGACCGGCCGGGCGCTCCCCCGGTTCACGCCGCCGCGCCCGGACGAGCGTGGGGTCGACGGCGCACCGACGCTCGTGACCAATCCGGAGACGCTGGCCCAACTCGCCCTGGTCGCCCGCCACGGCCCGGAGTGGTTCCGGGGCCTGGGCACCGCGGCCGACCCCGGTTCGGTGCTGGTCACGATCGCCGGCGCGGTGGCGCGCCCCGGCGTGTACGAGCTCGCCTTCGGCACGCCGATGCGGACGCTCCTGGCGGCGGCGGGTGGGCCGGAGGAGCCACTCCAGGCGCTGCTCGTCGGGGGATACTTCGGCACCTGGATCTCCGCCGGCGCCGGGCTGGAGCTCCGGCTGGCCCGCACCGAGCTCGAGGCCGCCGGCTGCGCGCTCGGCTCCGGCGTCATCTTCGCCCTCGGGGCCAGCGCGTGCGGGCGCCACGAAGCCGCGCGGCTCGTGGAGTGGCTCGCCGGCCAGTCGGCCGGTCAGTGCGGGCCCTGCGTCCATGGACTGGCGGCGATCTCCGATGCCGTGTCGGCGCTGGCCGACGGCACGGCCCACCCGGTCGAGGCCGACCGGGTGGCCCACTGGGTGCGGGAGATCCGCGGCCGGGGCGCCTGCCACCACCCCGATGGGGTCGGCCGCCTGGCGCTGAGCGCCCTGCGCGCGTTCGGCACCGGCGACGGCCATCCCGCCGGCCGCTGCCCCGGCCGGCCGGCCGGGCTCCCGCTGCCGGCCACCGGGGTGGGGCGATGAGCCCGCGGCTGCGGGTCGACCCGATCGCGTGCGAGGCGCACGGCCTGTGCGCCGAACTCCTGCCCGAGCTGATCCGGCTCGACGAGTGGGGCTACCCGGTGCTCGAGCATCCGGAGGTGCCGCCGGAGCTCCTCGCCCTGGCACGCCGCGCCGCCGACGCCTGCCCGACGCTCGCCCTGCACCTGCTGGCGCGAGAGCGCGGGGCGCTCAGCGACTGAGCCGCACCGGCGGCCCCGGCTCGGGCGGCGGGTCGGCCGCCCGCGGATCGAGCGGCAGCTGCCACCAGCCGACGTCTCGCCACGCCCCGTGCTTGTAGCCGATGCGCCGGTAGATCCCGACCAGCTCGAAGCCGAGGGACTCGTGCAGGCCCACGCTCGCCGGGTTCGGCACGGTGATCCCGGCGCAGGCCACGCGGAGGCCCTGGGCGCGCAGCAGATCGAACAGCGCGCCGTACAGGGCACGCCCGATCCCTCGCCGGTGGTGGGCCGGATCGACGTACACGCTGACATCCGCCGCCCAGCGGTAGGACGCCCGCAGGCGATGCGGTGAGCCGTAGGCGAATCCGGCCAGCTCATCGCCCCGCTCGGCCACCAGCCACGGGTGGGTGGCGCCGATCGTCTCCATCCGGCGGGCCAGCTCGGCGGCGTCCGGCGCATCCTCCTCCAGGGAGACGGCGGTGTTGCGCACGAACGGCGCGTAGACGGCGGCGCAGGCGGCCGCGTCACGGGCGGGATCGGCGTCGCGGATCAGCACGGGCCTGGCGAGGGTAGACGGCGTCAGCCGCCGCCGAGCAGCGGGCCGAGCAGTCCGCGCAGCGCGGCTTCGGTGGCCGCTGGGTCGTGGCGTGGCAACGCGGTCTGCGGCATAGCACGAACGACACGCCGAGCCGGACGCCGAGCTCGGGGCACAGCTCGGCATCGCCCGCCGGCAGCTCTCCGCGCTCCTGCGCCGCACGGATCTGCGCCACCAGGAACGCCGAGACCAGGCCGGCCACGGGCTTGTTGGCACCCTGCCAGTAGGATCCTCCGCGCGGGAGACGCCGTCGACCCGCCGAACCCCCGGAGGACAGCGATGACGACGATCCAGACCCTGACCGACGAGCAGCGGGCGTTCGTCGACACGATCCGCGACTTCGCCCAGCGCGAGTGCGGCACCCGCGAGCAGCGGGACGCGCTCACCGATCGTGGGCGCGAGCCCCACAACCCCGATCTCTACGCCCGGATCGCGGAGCTCGGCTGGCTCGGCGTCAACATCCCGGAGCAATACGGCGGGTCCGGCGGAGGCGCGGTCGACATGTGCCTGCTGTGCGAGGAGTTCGCCCGCGGCCAGATCCCGATGGGGTTCTTCCCGGTCAGCATGATCACCGCCGGCGCCGTCGAGCGGTTCGGCAGCGACGCGCTCAAGCAGGAGATCCTCGCCGGGGTGGCCGGCGGGCGCGTCGAGGCGATCGCCATGTCCGAGCCGGAGGCCGGCTCGGACGTCGGGAACCTCAGCTGCCGGGCCGAGCGGGTCAACGGCTCCTACGTCATCAACGGCCAGAAGACGTGGATCACGGCGGCCCACGCCGCCGACCACATCCTCCTCGTGTGCCGCACCAGCCGGACCGGCAACAAGCACGAGGGCCTGTCGATGATCTCGGTGCCGGCCGGCACCCCCGGACTGGAGGTCCGCGGCATCGACACGATGGGGGGCCGCGAGGTCAATGACGTCTTCTTCACCGACTGCGAGGTCCCGGCCGAGCGACTCGTCGGCCGGCAGGACCAGGCGTGGATGCAGCTGATGGCGGGCCTGAACGTCGAGCGGCTGATCATCGCCGCCCAGGCCCTCGGCATGGCGCAGCGCGCGTTCGACGACGTGCTCGGCTACGTCAAGGAGCGCAAGCAGTTCGGCCGCCCGATCGGGAGCTTCCAGGCGCTCCGCCACCGGCTGGCCGACCTGGCGACGGAGATCGAGGCGACGCGGCTGCTCGTCTACGACACGGCGGCCCGGGTCGAGGCCAACCCGGGGGCACTGTTCCCGCGGGAGGCGTCGATGTGCAAGCTCAAGGCGACCGAGACCGCGAAGCGCGCCACGCTCGAGGGCGTGCAGATGATGGGCGGCTACGGCTACGCCGTCGAATACGACATGGAGCGCCAGCTCCGCACGGCGCTCGTCACCACCATCTACGGCGGCACGAGCGAGATCCAGCGCGACATCATCTCGAAGACGCTGGGTCTCTGACGACGGGGGAGCTACCGGATGCGGCCGCGCAGCGGGCGCACCGGAATCGGTGCGTCGCGCTCGTCCTCGGACGGGAGCTCCGCGTACGTCCGGTCAGACGGGTGGTCGAACCAGACCGAGCCCGTCCGCCCGAACGACTCGAACGCCCGGTCGAAGCGCAACGGTCCGACGAACGAGCCGACGAGCCCGAGCGCCGCCACGGCGAACACGATGATCTCGATGGGAGTCATGGGAACACATGTACGCCCTTTCGGGCCCGCCGAGTGTGAGTCGAGTCACAGTGGTGCGGGCGTCAGCCGGTCGAGCACCGGGCCGGCGATGGCCAGGAAGCCCTCGACGAGCAGGAGCTGCACCTGCGCCCGGTCGAGTCGCTCCCGCTCCAGCCATTGGACGCTCGCCGCCTCGGCGAACCCGCCGTAGGCGCGGACCGCGGCGCGGAGCGGGGGCGGGGGCACGTCGATCCGCCGCTCGCGGCAGACGACGGCGAGCAGGCGGTCGGCCGCCTGCTCGCGAGCGGACTCGAGGATCGCCTCGACCTCCGCGTCGCGCCCGAGCCCACCGGCACCGATCATCGCCAACCACGTCCCGCGGTTGCGCTCGAGCAGGCCGAGCCAGCGCTCGACGCTGGCCGCGATCGCCGGCCGCAGCCCTTCACCGGGCCGATCGGCCGGCATCGGTCCGGGCGGCATGCGCATCATCGCCCGCACGACCTCGAGGTAGAGCTCCCGCTTGGTGCCGAAGTAGTGGTGGAGCAGGCCGCGGGCCACGCCGGCCTCCCGGGCGATCTCCGAGGTGGAGACCGACGCGTAGTTGCGCGCGGAGAAGAGCCGCCGGGCCACCTGGAGGATCTGGCCCCGGCGCGCGTCGTGCTCGAGCCGCTGCCAGCGCGGCGCAGGGGAGGCGCTCATCGTCGAGGCCAGGCTACCAGCCTGTTGGCAGACGGCCAACAGGGCGGTGGCCGAATGATGGTTTCGACCCGGCCCGAGGGTCGACTTTCCGCGGCGGCCAGCCGATACACGACCATGGCACCGGTCCGACCGTCCCCCGGCGACGAGAGCGGCTTCACGCTCATCGAGCTCCTCGTGGTCATCCTGATCATCGGGATCCTCGCCGCCATCGCCATCGTCGTGTTCACCGGTCAGTCGCGCAAGGCGTACGACGCCGCGGCCAAGCAGACGCTCGACACCGCCCAGACCGCGGTCGAGACCTATCGGGTGGACCACGGCGGCTTCTGCGGCGCCACGGTCGCCCAACTGCAGTCGATCGAACCGACGCTCACCGATGCCAGTTCGCTCAGCGTGTCGAGCTGCACCGGCGGCGATCCCGAGACGTACGCCGTGTCGGTGCGCTCGAACTCGACCGACCAGACCGGGTACACGCTGACCTACACCGACGGACAGCTGGCCCGCACCTGTGCGCCGACCGGGGACGGCTGCGTGAACGGCACCTGGTAGCCGGCGGGGCGCCCGGCCGCCCCGCCGCCGCCGGTGAGCGGGCTAGGAGGTCATCCCCCCGAACTGGCCCCCGGTCACGTTCAGCACCTGCCCGTGGACGTAGTTGGACCACGGGGTGCAGAGCAGGAAGATGCCGCCGGCCGCCTCCTCCGGGGTGCCGGGGCGACCGAGCGGGATGAGCATCGTGGCCATCCCGCGCAGCTGCTCGGGGATGCCGAGCTGGACCTTCTCGCCGGCGATCTCGGTGACGTTCTCGTCGGTCTTGGCCGCCGTCAGGCGCGTCTCGATGAACCCGAACGCCACCGCGTTGACGTTGATCTTGAACTGGCCCCACTCCTTGGCCAGCGTCTTGGTCAGGCCGATCACGGCCGACTTGCCGGACGAGTAGTTCGCCTGGCCGGCATTGCCCATCGTGCCCGAGATCGAGGAGACGTTGACGATCTTGCGGAACACCTCGCGACCCTCCGCGCGCTCCTGCTTGGCCGGCTCGCGCATGTGGGGGGCGATGGCGCGGCACATGCGGAACGGCACGACCGTGTGGATGTCGAGCATCCGCTGGAACCACTCGTCGCTCAGCTTGTGGATCGGGCCATCGAGCGTGTAGCCGGCGTTGTTGATCAGGATGTCGACTCGGCCCCACTCGTCGACCACCTTCTGCACCAGGGCGTCCGGGACGCCCGGCTGGGTCAGATCGCCGCCGAACACCAGGGTGTCGCCGGCGATCTCGCCGGCCGTCTGCTCGGCCACGTCGGCGTCGAGGTCGTTGATCAGCACCTTCGCGCCCTGCGCGGCCAGGAGCTCCGCGGTGGCACGCCCGATGCCGCGCGCCGAGCCGGTGACGATCGCCACCTTGTCGTCGAGAATCGCCATGAGTCAGCCTTTCGTTCGCCTTGCGGGACGCGCGAACTATGCCAGCGAGATAGGCTCGCGCCGTGCCCGACGAACACCTGAGCGCCAAGCGGTGGCTCGCCGCCTACGCCGAAGCGCTGGGAACCGATTCGCCGGCCGCCGCCGAGTTCGGCCTGCTGCTCGACCTGGCCGGCGAGGCGGCGCACGCCAGCCAGCGGGTTGCCGCGCCGGTGGCGTGCTGGCTGGCGGCGCGGGCCGGCGTGGAGCCGGCACGGGCCCTGGAGCTGGCCCGGGGGGTGAGCGTCGATGGCTGAGCGCGAGCACGACATCGTCCTGTTCGGCGCCACCGGCTTCACCGGCGGCCTGACCGCCGAGTACCTGGCGGCGCACGCCGGCCGCGACACTCGGCTGGCGCTTGCCGGGCGCAGCCGCCCGAAGCTCGAGGCGGTGCGCGACCGGCTGGTCTCAGGCGCCGGGGAGCGCCACGCCGACCTGCCGTTGCTCGAGGCCGATGTCGGTGACGCGGCGTCGATCCGGGCCATCGCCGAGAGCGCCCGGGTGATCATCACGACCGTCGGCCCGTACCTGCGCTACGGCGAGCCGCTCGTCGCCGCCTGCGCCGCCGCCGGCACCCATTACCTCGACCTCACCGGCGAGCCCGAGTTCGTCGACCGCATGTACCTGGAGCACCACGCTGCGGCCGAGCGCAGCGGCGCGCGCCTCGTCCATTCCTGCGGCTTCGATTCGATCCCGTACGACCTCGGGGTGCTGTTCGCCGTGGAGCGGCTGCCCGACGGCGTGCCGCTGGCCGTCACGGGCTACGTCCGAGCTGGCGGCACGTTCTCCGGCGGCACGTACGCCTCGGCGCTCGAGGCGATGGGGCGCCTGCGACACAGCATGCGCACCGCCCGGTTGCGCCGCCAGCGCGAGGGCCGCCCCGCGGGCCGTCGGGTGCACGGTGAGTCCGGCGCACCGCACCGCGCCCCCCAGGCCGGGGGCTGGGCGGTCCCGTTCCCCACGATCGACCCGCAGACCGTGCTCCGCTCGGCGGCGGCGCTCGACCGCTACGGCCCGGACTTCTCCTACAGCCACTACCTGGTCGTCCGCCGCCTGCCCGTGCTGGCCGGCCTGGGGGCCGGGGCGGGGGCGATGATCGCGCTCGCCCAGCTGCCTCCGGCGCGGCGGGCGCTCTCCCGCCTGGCCCCGGCTCCCGGCGAGGGCCCGTCCGAGGAGCAGCGAGCCAACGGCTGGTTCAAGGTGCGCCTCGAGGGGGAGGGCGGCGGCCGGCGGGTGGTGGCGCAGGTGTCCGGCGGCGATCCGGGCTACGGCGAGACCGCGAAGATGCTCGGCGAGGCGGGCCTCTGCCTGGCCCACGACGACCTGCCGCGGACCGCCGGCCAGGTCACCCCGGCGGTGGCCATGGGCGACGCGCTGATCGGCCGCCTGCAGGCGGCGGGCATCCGCTTCGAGGTGCTCGAGGGATGAGCCGGGGCCCGTCCGCCGAGGAGTCGGTACGGGTCAGCCAGGACGCGTTCGGGGTCCATCCGGGATGCCGCGTGCTCCATGCGCGGGGCACGCTGCTCGCCGGCACGTTCACCGCCACGCCGGGCGCGGCCGAGCTCAGCCGCGCGGCGCACTTCGCCGGCGACCCGGTGCCGGTCACCGCCCGGGTGTCCAACGGCGGCGGCAACCCGGCGATCCCCGATCACGCGCCGGACGTGCGCGGGCTGGCGATCAAGTTCTACCTGCCCGATGGCGGGCGAACCGACATCGTGGCCCAGACGGCGCCCCACTTCCCGGTCGCCACCCCGCGGGCCTTCCTCGAGCTGGTGGCGGCGCAGAAGCGCACGCCGGCCGCGCTGTGGCGCCTCCCGTGGTTCCTGGCTCGCCACCCGCGGGCGGCAGTGCGGGTGCCGCGCAACGCGGTGGGCCTGCTGCCTCCGGCGAGCTATGCCACCTGCAGCTACCACGCGGTCCACGCCTTTGCCCTGCGCGACGCGCAGGACGCCTGCCGCTTCGTGCGCTACACGCTGGACCCGCGGGCCGGCGAGGCGCGGCTGAACCCGCTCGCGGCGCGGCGGCACGGGCCGGAGTACCTCCAGGAGGAGATCCGGGAGCGGATCGCGCGCGAGCCGGTCCGCTTCACCCTGCGCCTGCAGATCGCCGAGCCCGGCGATCCGACCGGGGATCCGTCGGCCGACTGGCCGGCCGCCCGCCGCCGGGTGGACGCCGGCACGGTCGAGCTGACCGGCCTCGACACGATGCGGGAAACGGGTGATGATGTGCTCGTGTTCGATCCCACGCGCGTGACGGATGGCATCGAGCTCTCGGACGACCCGGTGCTCCGCTACCGCGCCGACGCGTACGCCGCCTCGGTCGAGTTCCGGTCCGGGGTGCGGCGATCGTGAGCCGCTGGACGGCCGCCGACATCCCGGATCAGAGCGGCCGGGTGGCGATCGTGACCGGCGCCAACTCGGGGCTCGGCCTGGTCACCGCACGGGAGCTGGCCCGGGCCGGCGCCGAGGTCGTGCTCGCCTGCCGCGACACCGGCAAGGGCGCGCGGGCCGCCCAGGAGATCCGGGAGGCGGCGCCGGGCGCGCGGGTGGCGGTTCGGGAGCTCGACCTGGCCGACCTCGGGTCGGTGCGGGACTTCGCCGAGGCGACCGACGGCCCGCTCGACCTGCTGGTCAACAACGCCGGCGTGATGGCACCGCCCAAGCGGCTGACCGCGGACGGCTTCGAGAGCCAGATCGGCACCAACCACCTCGGCCACTTCGCCCTCACCGGCCGACTGCTGCCCCGGCTGCAGGGGGCGGCCGCGCCGCGCGTCGTGACGCTGTCGAGCGGCGCGCACCGGATGGGGCACATCCGCCCGGATGACCTCAGCTACGAGCGGCGGCGGTACAACAACTGGCTCGCCTACGGGCAGTCGAAGCTCGCCAACCTGATGTTCTGCTTCGAGCTGGGCCGCCGGGCGGCCGCCGCCGGCTCGCCGCTGCTCAGCCTCGCCGCCCATCCGGGCTATGCCGCGACGAATCTGCAGTTTGCCGGTCCGCGGCGGGTGGAGGCGGCGATGATGGCGGTGACGAACAAGCTCGTCGCGCAGCCGGCTGAGATGGGCGCGCTGCCCACGCTGTACGCCGCCACCGCGCCGGAGCTGCCCGGCGGCTCGTTCGTCGGGCCGGACGGCTTCATGGAGCAGCGGGGGTACCCGAAGGTCGTCGGCGCCGCCGGGCGGGCCTACGACGAGGCGGCGGCGCGGGAGCTGTGGGAGCGCTCGGAGGAGCTGACCGGAGTGCACTACGAGTTCGCCTGAGCCGAGCTTTGGACGCAACGTCGCGGATTCCACGACGTTCGCGCCAAAGTTCGACCTCCGCACGGACGGGGCCGCCGCCCTGGAGTGGGCGGCGGGCTACCTGGAGCGGGTGCACGAGCTGCCGGTGCTGGCCCGCGTCCGGCCGGGGGAGATCCGCGCCCGCCTGCCGGCCGCGCCACCGGAGCAGCCGGAACCGTTCGCCGACGTGCTGCGCGACCTCGACGAGGTGCTCCTGCCCGGGGTCACCCACTGGCAGCACCCGCGGTACTTCGCCTACTTCGCCACCAGCGCCTCCCAGCCGGCGATCCTCGCCGAGCTGCTGGCGGCGACGCTCAACTCGGTGGCGATCCTGTGGCGGACGGCGCCGGCCGCCACCGAGCTCGAGGGGCTCACGCTCGACTGGGTGGCCCAGCTGCTCGGGCTGCCCACCGGCTGGCACGGACACATCGAGGACAGCGCCTCCACCTCGACCCTCGCCGCGCTGATCGCCGCCCGCCGCGCCACCGGCCGTGGGAGCGTGGTGGCTTCAGCGGCCGCGCACTCCTCGGTGGCCAAGGCGGCCCGCATGCTCGGCCTGGAGCTCCGCACGGTGCCGGTCGACGGCGACGGGCGGATGGAGGTGGCGCAGATCGGCGACCTGTCCGAGGCGTCTGCCATCGTGGCCACCGTTGGTACGACCGCGTCGGCGGCGGTGGATGACGTGGCGGGAGTGGGCGAGGCGGCGCGAGCGGGCGGGGCGTGGTTGCACGTCGACGCGGCGTACGCCGGCGCGGCGATGGTCTGTCCGGAGTTCCGCTGGGCGTTCGCCGGGGTGGAGCGCGCCGATTCACTCGTGGTCAACGCGCACAAGTGGATGCTCACCCCGATGGACTGCTCGCTGCTCTGGAGCGCGCGACCGGATGACCTGCGGGCCGCGTTCAGCCTCGTCCCGGAGTACCTGCGCACGCCGGACGCCGAGGACGCACTCAGCCTGTCGGAATACGGGCCGGCGCTCGGCCGGCGGTTCCGGGCGCTGAAGCTGTGGGCGGTGCTGCGCTGCCACGGGCGCAGCGGCCTGCAGGCCCACATCCGCTCCGGCGTCGCGCTGGCGGCGGAGTTTCAGTCCTGGGTGGAGGGCGATCCCGACTGGGAGCTCTGCGCCCCGCGGCACTTCTCCGTGGTCTGCTTCCGCCACCGCCGGGTCGACAACGAGGCGCTGCTCGCCCGGGTGAACGCCGGCGGCCAGGCGTACCTGTCGCACGCCGTGCTCGGGGGCCGCTACGTCATCCGCCTCGCCGTGGGGCAGATGCACACCACCCGCGAGGACGTCCACTGCGCCTGGGAGGTGCTCCGCCGCGAGGCGGCGGCCGGCTGAGCGGCTACTTCAGCTCGGCCGAGGTCTTGCCGAGCAGCTGACGGGCGACGACGAGCAGCTGGATCTGCTGCGTGCCCTCGAAGATGTCGAGGATCTTCACGTCGCGGGCCCACTTCTCGAGCAGCTCGCCCTCGCCGTAGCCGACCGAGCCGGCCAGCGCGACGCAGCGCAGGCAGATGTCGGTGCCGGCGCGCCCGGCCTTGGCCTTGGCCATCGATGCCTGGAGCGAGTTCGGCTTGCGGTTGTCGGCCAGCCATGCGGCCTGGAGGGCGAGCAGGCGAGCGGCCTCCCAGTCGGCCTCCATGGCGATGAACTCGGCGGCGGCGGCGTTCTGGGCGTGGGGCGGACGGTCGTAGTCGATCTCCACCCCGGCCTCGGCGAGCAGCTCACGGGTGCGGTCGAGCGATGCCCGGGCCACGCCGATCGCCATCCCGGCCACGAGCGGCCGGGTGTTGTCGAAGGTCTGCATCACCCCGGCGAAGCCGCGCTTGGTCTCGATCTCCGGACTGCCGAGCAGGTTCTCCTTCGGCACCCGGCAGTCCTCGAGCACGAACGCCGCCGTGTCCGAGGCCCGGATCCCCAGCTTGTGCTCCAGGCGGTCGAGCTTCATGCCCGGGTTCGAGCGCTCCACGACGAACGACTTGATCGCCCCGCGGCCGGCGCTGCGGTCGAGCGTCGCCCACACGACGACGAGCTCGGCGCGCTCGCCGCTCGTCACATAGATCTTCTCGCCGTTGAGGACGTACTCCTCGTTCTCCTCGTCGTACACGGCAGTGGTGCGGATCGCCGCCGAGTCCGAGCCCGCCTCCGGCTCGGTGATCGCCATCGCCGCCCACTTGCCGCCGAACCGCTCGAGCTGCTCCGCGTCAGCCACGGCGGCGATCGCCGCCTGCCCGAGTCCCTGGCGGGGCATCGTCAGCAGCAGGCCGACATCGCCCCAGCAGAGCTCGATGACGCCGAGCAGCGAGGCCATGTTCGAGCCGTTGCGCGTCCCGGCGGCCTCGCCCCGCGAGCCGTTCGCACCGGAGCCGGAGCCCGCGCCGGCTCCGACGGTGCCCGCCCCCGCCCCCCCGAGCGCGCCGGACTCGTTCATCCCGTCGATCACCGCCGCCAGCATGTCGAGCTCCTTGGGGTACTCGTGCTCGCCGCGGTCGTACTTGCGGGAGATCGGCCGGAACACCTCCTGGGCCACCTGGTGCGACTGGTTGACCAGGGCGCCGAACTTCCGCGGGATCTCCAGGTTGATGGGCATCAGACCAGCAGTCCGCCTTCGACGATGCCGGCCGCCCGCAGATCCCGGTAGAAGCGCTCCACCGGGTGCTCCTTGACGTAGCCGTGGCCGCCGAGCAGCTGGACGCCGTCGGAGCCGATCCGGGTGCCGTGCTCGGCACACAACCACCGCGCCAGGGTCACCTCGCGGGCGAACGGCAGGCCCTGGTCCACCCGGGAGGCGGCGCGCAGCGTGGCCAGCCGCATCCCGCCCAGCTCGATGGCGATGTTCGACACGGTGAACGCCACCGCCTGGCGGTGCGAGATCGGCTCACCGAACGCCCGGCGCTGGTTGACGTGGGGGATCACGTAGTCGAGCACGGCCTGGCCCGTCCCCATCGCCAGCGCGCACCACGCCAGCCGACCCAGCGCCACCGCCTGCGCGTACACCTCGGGATCGGCCTCGCCGAGCAGCGCGCCGGCCGGCAGCGCGGCCGAGTCGAACTGCAGCGAGCCGAAGGCGCCGCCGCGGACGCCCATGCCCGGCTCGCTCGCCACGCTGATGCCGGCGGACCTCGACTCCACGAGGAACAGCGCCGGCCCGCTCCCCGCCAGGTCGGCGGCCACGACGAACAGCTCCGCGTCGGCCGCCCGCGGCACGAGCGCCTTGATGCCGTCGAGCACGAAGCCCTCCCCCTCCCGGCGGGCGGTGGTCCGGAGGGCGAACGGGTCGAACAGCGGCCGCGGCTCGTGGAGCGCCGTCGCCGCGGCCGGCACGTCCTCACCTAAGAAGGCGGGCAGGTAGGTCGCCTGCTGGTCGGCGTCACCCCACAGCCCGAGGGCGGTGGAGACGCCGGCCGAGGCCAGCGCGGCGACGGCGAAGCCCATGTCGCCGTGGGCGAGGGCCTCGGCCATGAGCACCGAGGTGACCGCCGAGCGCTCGGCCACGGCGCCGCCGAGCTCCTCCGGCACGCCGACGATGGTCAGGCCGAGGTCGTTCGCCTGCCCGAGCAGCTCGGGCGGCACGGCGCACTGCGCGTCGCCGTGCTCCGCGGCCGGGCGAACACGATCGCGGGCGAAGTCCCGAACCGCGTCGCGGAGCATCTGCTGCTCCTCGGTCGGCTCCAGGTCGAACTGGTCGCGGGTCGGCGCCTGCGGCTGCCGGGCCGGGCGGCCCATCGACGTGGCGGCGGCGAAGGTCCGGCCGGCCCGCGCCGCGGTGCGCACGCTCGTCCGCGTCGCTCCGCGCAGGAAGCGCTCGGTCCCCTGGCGGATGCCGAGCCGGTCGAGCAGGTCCGAGCCGGCCAGGCGGTTCAGCGTGCGCAGGCTGAGTGCCATCCCGCGCTCGGCGAGGTTCGGCTGCGGCGGCATCGGCGGCGAGGCTAGCAGTCGATGACACCGATCGATGTCATCGTCCGGGCGGCTTACGCCGTTCTTACGTCAGCGGCGTCATCCTCCATCCCGTGCGCGTCCTGATCGCAGAGGACGAGCCGCGGCTGGCGAACCTGATCGTCCGCGGGCTGCGGCGAGAGGGCATGGCGGTCGATCTGGCTCCCGACGGCGTCGATGCGCTGCGCAAGGCGCGGGTCGTGCGCTACGACGTCCTCGTGCTCGACCGGGACCTGCCGGGCGCCCACGGGGACGACGTGTGCCGGCTCGTGCGCGGCGAGCGGCCCGACACCGGAATCCTCATGCTCACCGCGGCGGGGGCGGTGGAGGACCTCGTCGACGGCCTCGCCCTCGGCGCCGACGACTACATGCCCAAGCCGTTTCGCTTCGCCGAGCTCGTCGCGCGCATCCGGGCGCTGGCCCGCCGGGCCGGCCCGCGACAGGCGCCGGTGCTCGTCCGCGGCGACATCGAGCTCGACCCCTCGAGTCGCCGCGTGACCCGCGCCGGGCGGGAGGTGGCGCTGACCCGCAAGGAGTTCGGGGTGCTCGAGACGCTGCTCGCGGCCGAGGGAGCCGTCGTGTCCGCCGAGGAGCTCCTGGAGCGCGTGTGGGATGAGCAGATCGACCCGTTCACCAACGTCGTGCGGATGACGATCATGACCCTCCGCCGCAAGCTCGGCGAGCCGCCGATGCTCGAGACGGTGATCGGCGTCGGCTACCGGATGGCCTAGGCATGCGCCGCCTGCGCCTGCGCCGGCCGGCGCCCACGATCCGCCTGCGGCTGACGCTGCTCTACGGCCTGACCTTCCTCGTCACGGGGGCGGTTCTGCTGACGATCGGCTACCTGCTCGTTCGCCACAACCTCGTCGGCACCCGGTTCCACCGCCGGTTCATCGGCCCCGCGGGCGCGTTCGCGCGCCCGCAGCTCCTCGCCCGGCCGACCCCGCGGGAGCTGGCGTTCGCCAAGGCGGTCCACGACCAGCTGGTCAGCGCCTCCCTGCACCGCCTGGTGCTGGAGTATGTCCTCGGCCTGGTGGCCATGACCGGCGTGAGCGGCGCCGCCGGCTGGCTGCTCGCCGGCCGGGCGCTGCGCCCGCTGCGCGAGATCACCGCCACCGCCCGCCGGGTGACGGGCGAGAACCTCGGCGAGCGAATCGCGCTGACGGGCCCGGCCGACGAGCTGCGCGAGCTGGCCGACACGTTCGACGGCATGCTCGGACGGCTCGACAGCGCGTTCGCCAGCCAGCGCCACTTCGTGGCCAACGCCTCGCACGAGCTCCGCACCCCACTGGCGATCATGCGCACCGAGATCGACGTGGCGCTGTCGGACCCGGCGGCCGATGCGGCCGAACTGCGGGAGATGGGCGAGGCGCTGCGGGAGTCGGTCGACCGCTGCGAGGCGCTGATCGAGAGCCTGCTGATGCTCGCCCGCAGTGAATCGGACATCGCTCGGGAGGAGGCGGTCGACCTCGCCGAGCTGGCCGCCGACTGCGTCACCGATCTGCGCCTCCAGGCGCGAACGGCGGGCATCGAGGTGTCGACCCAGCTGACCGAGGCGTGGACCCACGGCGGGCGGGCGCTGCTCGAGCGCATGATCTCCAACCTGATCGAGAACGGGATTCGCCACAACGAGCCGGGCGGTCGGCTCGAGGTGGTCACCGGCCGGCAGGCCGGCCGGGTCCGGGTCACGGTCGCCAACACCGGGCGGCCGATCAGCCCCGAGGAGGCCGCCGAGCTGACCGAGCCCTTCCGCCGACTCGACGCGCGCGCCCCCGGTTTCGGCCTCGGTCTGTCGATCGTCCGCTCCGTGGTCGAGGCACACGGTGGGCGGCTCAGCGTCGATCCGCGGTCCGGCGGGGGCCTGCGGGTGGAGATCGAGCTGCCGGCACTCCGGTCCGGCCGCCCGCGGCCCGATGTTGAGCTTCAGCAAAGCTTACGTGCGCTTACACGGAGTTGATGACAAGGGCGCTAGAACCCCCGGGCGAGCATGGATCGCCGTCGTGACAGGCCCCCGGCCGCGCTGCTGGCCGGACTGACGCTCCTGATCGTCGTCGTGATCGTGCTCGGGATCACCGCGCTCGGTGCCCCCGCCAGCTCGACCCGCACCTCGCGCCAGGTGGTCGCCGCCACCGACGGGGTCGTCCAGACGACCGTGACCGGGACCGGCAACGTCGAGTCCGCCACCGATGTGGACGCCAACTTCGCCACCAGCGGCACGCTGTCGCAGGTGGACGTCACCGTCGGCCAGCACGTCACGGAGGGGCAGCTGATCGCCACCCTCGACCCCAGCTCGGCCCAGCTGGCGGTCGACCAGGCGCAGGAGAGCCTCAACGCGGCGCGGCTGAACCTCACCGCGGCCGAGGACGGCACGGTGAGCGGCGGCGGCGGCGGCGGTGGATCGGGCACCGGCGTGAGCGACGAGGCTCCCACCAACGCGACCGAGTACGTGGCCTACCGGCGGACGACGACCACCAGCGGGACCGAGTCGGCGTCCGCCCCCGGGGGCACCCGGACGCCGAGTCGCTCGAGCGCCAGCGGTGGAGGCAGCGGGAGCGGCGGGAGCGGGGGGAGCGGCGGGTACGGCGCCTCCGCGGCCGCCACCGTCACCACGCACAGCACGACGAGCGCCACGACGACCACCTCGCAGGCCGCCATCGCCACGGCCCAGGCGTCGGTGCTGAACGCCCAGGCGAACCTCCAGACGGCGCAGAACACGCTGGCCAAGACGCGCCTGGTGGCGCCGGCCAGTGGCACCATCGTGTCGCTGTCGAGCCTCCAGCCCGGCGACGCGGTGACCGCCGGCTCGGGGTCGAGCGGCTCGGGCACGGGCGGGTCGAGCTCCGGCGGGTCGGGGTCGAGCGGGTCGAGCTCCACCGGCTCCTCCGGGTTCGGCGGCTCGGGCTCGTCCAGCGCGGGCGGCCTCGGCAGCTCCGCCTCGAGCTCGTCGTCGAGCAGCTCGAGCAGCTCGAGCGCCTTCGCCGAGATCATCGACCCGAACGCCCTCCAGATGACGGTGGCGTTCAGCGAATCCGACATCACCAAGGTGAAGGTCGGCCAGGCGGCGACGGTGACCCTCGACGCCCTGACCGGGGTCGAGCTCGCCGGCCACGTCAGCCAGATCTCGCCGGTGGGCACGACGAGCAGCAGCGTCGTCAGCTACGACGCGACCATCACGCTGGACCAGAGCGACCCCCAGGTGCGGCCCGGGATGAGCGCCTCGGCGTCGGTCATCGTCCAGCAGGCACAGGGCGTCACGGTGCCCAACCAGGCGGTGACCGGGACGGGCAGCACCGGCACCGTCCAGCTGATGAAGGGCAACAAGACGGTCGCCCAGCCGGTGATCGCCGGGCTGCGCGGCACGACCCGCACCCAGATCGTCAGCGGCCTGTCGGCCGGCCAGCAGGTCGTGATCACAATCAGCCTGCCGGCTCTCGGCACCTCGAGCACCTCGTCCACCGGCACCGGCACGCTCGGCGGGACCACCTCGCGGTTCGGCGGTGGCGGTGGGTTCGGCGGTGGCGGTGGGTTCGGCGGTGGTGGCGGCTTCGGCGGCGGCGGGGGCTTCCGCGGCGGGGGTGGCTGATGGAGGGTGCGCGCCACCAGGCCGTGGCCCGGGCGCAGCGGGTGCTCCGGGCCCGGAGCGGCCCGGCCGCGCCGCCTGCGCCGGTGGCGGCACCGGTCTTCGCTTCCCCCGGAGCCGGGACCCCGGTGATCGACGTGGAGAACGTGAGCAAGACCTATGCCGTCGGCGAGGTGCCGGTGCGTGCCCTGCGCGGCGTCTCGCTCCAGGTGCAGCCGGGCGAGTACATGGCGATCATGGGCAGCTCAGGCAGCGGCAAGTCGACGCTGATGAACATCCTCGGCTGCCTCGACAGCCCGACCGACGGGGTCTACCGGCTGAACGGGATCGACGTCCGCGAGCTCGACGAGGACACGCTGTCGGACCTCCGCGGCCACTACATCGGGTTCGTGTTCCAGAGCTTCAACCTGATTCCGCGCACCCGGGCGGTGGTCAACGTCGAGCTGCCGCTCGCCTACGCCGGCCTGCCGCGGGCCCAGCGCCGTGAGCGCGCGCTGTCGGCCCTCGACCACGTCGGGCTGGCCGACCGCGTCGAGCACCTCCCCTCCGAGCTCTCCGGCGGGCAGCAGCAGCGCGTGGCCATCGCCCGGGCCCTCGTCACCGCGCCGGCGATGATCCTGGCCGACGAGCCGACCGGCAACCTCGACACCGCCTCGGGCGCCGAGGTGCTGGGGATCCTCGAGCGGCTGAACGAGCAGGGATCGACGATCGTGCTCATCACCCACGAGGCGGGGGTGGCCGAGCACGCCCAGCGCATCGTGCGACTCAGCGACGGGCTGGTCATCAGCGACGAGCTGGTCGAGGACCGGCGGACGCCGGTATGAGCGAGAGCGTTCGCATCGCGCTGGCCGGCCTGTCGGCGAACAAGCTGCGCTCCGGGCTGACGATCCTCGGCCTGATGATCGGCGTCGCCTCGGTGATCGTGCTCATCTCCGTCGGCACCGGCTCCTCGCAGGCGGTCGAGAAGCAGATCGACGCTCTGGGCAGCAACGTCCTGCTCATCACCTCCGGACCCACGCTCGGCGGCCTGCGCCGGCTCGAGACGAGCACCACCGCGCTGAGCCGGAGCGACGCCGACGCGCTCCAGAACCGCTTCCAGGCTCCGGACGTGGAGTCGGTCTCCCCGGTCGAGACAGCGGCCGGCGTGACCCTCACGTATGGCGAGACGACGTACGAGCCGGCCTCGACGATCGGGACCACCCCGAGCTACCGCCAGGCGCGCAGCTACACGATGGCCGAGGGATCCTGGTTCACCGAGAGCGACGAGCGCCAGCACAGCCGGGTGCTCGTGCTCGGTCCGACGACGGCCCAGGAGCTGTTCTCCGGCGGGGATCCCGTCGGCGCGACGGTGCAGGTGAACGGGACGAGCTTCCAGGTGATCGGGGTGACCGCGCCGAAGGGCTCGAGCGGCACGAGCAACCAGGACGACGTCGCCATCGCCCCCCTGAGCGCGGTGCAGGACACCCTGACCGGCTACGGCTCGATCAGCCAGATCGTCGTCCAGGCCACCTCACGCGACACGCTGAACGCCGCCCAGACCGAGGTGACCAACATCCTGGACCAGGTTGATCCGCCGAGCGCCGGGTCGACCACCGCGAACTTCAACGTCGTCAATCAGAGCTCGATCCTCCAGGCCTCCACGTCGAGCTCGAAGGTGTTCACCACGCTGCTGGGGGAGGTGGCGGCGATCTCGCTGCTGGTCGGCGGGATCGGGGTGATGAACATCATGCTCGTCTCGGTCACCGAGCGCACCCGGGAGATCGGCATCCGCAAGGCCGTCGGGGCGCGCCGGAGCGACATCCTCGTCCAGTTCCTGGTCGAGGCCGTGCTCGTGTCGCTGTTCGGCGGCCTGGCCGGGGTGCTCACCGGCCTGCTCGGCAGCCAGTTCCGCATCGCCGGGGTCCAACCGCAGATCGCTCCATACTCGGTCGGGCTGGCGTTCGGCGCCGCCGTGCTGATCGGGCTGTTCTTCGGCACCTACCCGGCGGGCCGTGCAGCCGCCCTGCGCCCGATCGAAGCGCTGCGATTCGAATGACCGTCGTCCACGAACCACAGGAACCCGAGATGAATGCCCTCACCGCCACCGAACCCAGCACCGATCCCGAGACCTTCGTGCTGCCTCGCCGCCGCCGGCGCCGCCTCGGCGGGCCCTGGACGCTCGGGCTGTTCGCCGTGCTCCTGGTGGCGGCCGGCTTCCTGGCCGGCGTGCTGATCGAGAAGTCCCAGGTCTCGTCCACCTCCACCTCGAGCGCCGGGAGCAGCTTCCGCGCCGCCCTGCTCGGATCCGGCGCCGCCTCACGCGCCGGGGCCGCAGCGGGCGGCACCACCGGCACCGGCGCGGCTGCCGGTGCCGGCGCGGGTGGCGGCTTCGCGCGGGCGTTCGGCGGCGGCGGCGGGCTCGGCGGCGGCGGTGCCAGCGGATCCAGCGGCTCGTTCGGCACCATCACCTCCGTGGCGGGGGACACCGTCTACCTGACCGCCCTCACCGGCAACACCGTCAAGGTGGTGCTGAACTCGGCGACGAAGATCACCAAGAGCCAGACCGCCTCGCGCTCGGCCCTGCACCCCGGCGACTCGCTGGTCGTCCGCGGCATCACGGCCGCGAACGGCGACATCGCCGCCGCCACGGTCAGTGACAGCGGCGCCAGCGCATCGGCCGGCGGCGGGAGCGGCACGTCGACCGGCGGCGCGACGAGCGCCAGCTCGGCCGTCAGCTCCCTGTTCGGCTCCTCGACCGGGCGCTGAGCCCCCACCCTCGACAAAGGACAACCATGCCCAAGATCCAGTACCTCGCGGCCCTCGGGGCGAGTGCGCTCGCCCTGGCGGCATGCGGCTCGAGCTCGAGCTCGACCTCGTCCACCTCGACCCAGGCCGCGGCCACTGGCACTGGCGCGAGAAGCGGTCAGCGCAGCGCGTTCCGCCAGTGCCTGCAACAGCATGGTGTGACGCTCCCCGCCCGCCCGAACCGCCCGGCCGGAGCGCCTCCCGGCGGCGGTCCCGGTGCTGGCGGCGGCGGCGGCTTCTTCGGCGGGGGCGGCGGCGGTTTCGCCCAACGCAACCCGAAGCTCGCCGCGGCCATCCAGGCCTGCGGCGGCAGCCGATTCGGCGGCGGCGGGCGGTTCCGCCCGCAGCGCGCGAACCTGACGAAGTACGTCTCGTGCGTGCGCAGCCACGGCTACAACCTGCCGAACCCCAACCTGTCCGGCAAGGGGCCGGTGTTCCCGGCTTCGATCCGCACCGACCCGAAGTTCCTGACCGCCAGCCGGGCCTGCCAGTCGCTCCTGTTCACCCGGCCGCCCGGGACCGGCACGACGAGCAGCAGTACCGCGTAGCTCAGCCGACGATCGTCACGAGCGCCAGCGTCGTGACGGCGTCGATCGCGATGAACAACGGGACTCGGTGGTACCAGTGGGTGCAGAACGTCGACGCCCACAAGCCGCCGAGTCCCGCGATGAAGTCGAAGTAGAAGTGCTGCACGTACGTCCTCAGGGCGAAGCCGTGGATGTGGTGCAGGTCGAACAGCGGGCTGGCCAGGCCGCCGACGAGCAGGAGGACGACGACGATCGGCAGCCACACCTGGATCCGGATCCCGAGCACCCGCCGGTCGAGCATCTCCGGGGAGAGCAGCTGGATGATCCGCATGCCGGGTACCCTATCGAATAGGTGAGATTGAGTCTCAATCTCGTTGATTCCGGTCGCGGAGGTACCCTGGAGACGATGCGCTGGAGCGACCAGGTGCACACGGTGCTGCGGGCTGCCGGGTTGCGGCGGGGCGACGCGCGTGAGCGGGTCATCGAGCTGCTCGACGAGCAGCGGTGCGCGCTGAGCGCAAGCGACATCGAGCACCGCCTGCGCCAGTCCGGCCAGCCCGCCGGCCGGGCCAGCGTCTACCGCGTGCTCGAGCTGCTGGCGGAGCATGGTCTGGTCGAGCGGGTCGACGTCGGCGACGGGCAGAGTCGCTACGAGCCGGCCCGCCCGGGCGGGGAGCACCACCACCACCATCTCGTCTGCGAGACCTGCGGGGCGCTGGTGGCATTCGATGATCCCGGACTCGAGCGGGCGATCAGCCGCCTGTCGCGCCGCCTCGGGGTCGAGGTGACCGGTCACGAGGTGCTCCTGCGCGGCGCGTGCGGGCGCTGCTAGGCGCTACCAGGCCTCGACGTAGGACCGGCGCGGCGGGCGCTCCCACCAGCCCTCGGAGCTCTCGGCGCACAGGAGCGCGATCCAGCGGCGGGTGTCGGCCGGGTCGATCACGTCGTCGATCTCGCCGTACTCGGCCATGCTGATCCCGCGGCCGCGCTCGTAGGCAGCGGCCACCATCGCGGCGTAGACCCGCTCGCGCTCGGCCGGATCCTCGATCGCGTCGAGCTCACGACGCATGCCGAGCCGCACCGCCCCCTCGAGGCCCATGCCGCCGAACTCCGAGGTCGGCCAGCCGACGGTGAACACCGGTTGCTTGAAGCCGCCGGCGGCCATCGCCTGAGCCCCGAGCCCGTACCCCTTGCGCAGCACGACCGTCCCGGTGGGGACGCTGAGGTTGGCGCCGACGGTGAACATGCGGGCGAAGTGGCGCACGGTGGCGGTGCGCTCGGCCGCCGGCCCGACCATGAAGCCGGGCGTGTCGCACAGGCAGAGGATCGGCAGCCCGAACGCATCGCACAGCGTCATGAAGCGCGCCGCCTTGTCAGCGCCATGGGCGTCGATGGCGCCCCCGAGATGGGTGGGGTCGTTGGCGATCACCCCGAGCGGCCGGCCGTCGAGGCGGGCCAGGGCGGTGCGGATGCCGAGACCGAACTGGCGGCGGAGCTCGAGCACCGATCCGGCGTCGAACAGGCCGTCGATCACCGCGCGGACGTCGTAGGCCCGCTTGCGGTTGACCGGGATGAGCGTGCGGAGCCCCTCCGGGTCCGGCGGGGGCTGCGGTGCCATGGGGCCGCGGAAGTAGCCGAGGTACCGCTTGGCCGCCGCCACCGCCGCCGCCTCGTCCGCCACCCGCAGGTCGACCACCCCGTTGTGGCTCTGGACGTCGATCGGACCCACCTCGGCGGGGTCGAACACGCCGAGGCCACCCCCTTCGATCATTGCCGGGCCGCCCATCCCGATGCTCGCATCCTCGGTGGCGATCACGACATCGCAGCACCCGAGCAGCGCGGCGTTCCCGGCGAAGCAGTAGCCGGCGACGATCCCCACGGTGGGGACGTGGCCGGAGAGCTGCGCGAACAGGGCGAACGCCCGGCAGTCGAGCCCGGCGACGATCGGGAAATCGACGTCCCCCGGCCGTCCGCCGCCGCCCTCCGCCAGCAGCACGACCGGCAGCCGGCGACGCTGAGCCAGCTCGAACAGCCGGTCCTTCTTGGCGTGGTTGCGCCAGCCCTGCGTCCCGGCGAGCACGGTGTAGTCGTAGGACATGACGACGGCCGGGCGGCCGTCGACGTCGCCGATCCCCCCGACCAGACCGTCGGCCGGAGTGCGCTCGATCAGCTCCTGCCGCGGCCGCCGTGCCTCCTGGGCGGCGAACACGAGCGGGCCGTACTCGACGAACGTGCCGGCGTCGACGAGATCGGCCAGGTTCTCCCGCGCCGTCCGCCGGCCGGTCTCGTGGCGCCGGGTCACGGCGTCCGCCCGCGCCGCATCGTGGGTCAGCGCGTGGCGGCGCTCGACCGCCTCGAGGTCCTGGCGCTCGGCCTCGTCCGGCGCGTCGCCCCCGGCGCCGTTCGCCGCCTCGCCGCCGCCCGCCACGAGATCGGCCAGCGGCTGGCCCTCGTCCACCGTCTCCCCGACCGCGACGTGGAGCACCGCGATCCGCCCGGCCGACTCGGCCACGATCTCGTGCTCCATCTTCATCGCCTCGAGCACGACGACCGCTGCGCCGGCGGCGAGCGCCGCACCGGGCTCGGCGGTGGCGACGACGGTGCCGGAGAACGGGGCGTGCAGGGTGGACATGGCCGCGGGATACTGTCGCACGATGGCCGCGCCGGAGATCCTGTGGACCCCGCCGGTCGAGGTCGTCGAGCGCGCCCGCATCACCGACTTCATGCGCCGCCGCGGCTGCTCGGACTACGACGAGCTCTGGCGCTGGTCGGTGGAGGACCTCGAAGGATTCTGGGGGTTCGTGGCCGATTACTTCGGGGTGCGGTGGCGCACGCCGCCCCGCGCCGTGCTCGGCTCACGGGCGATGCCGGGCGCGGAATGGTTCCCCGGCGCGGAGGTCAACTTCGCCGAGCACGTGTTCGCCGGCAAGGCGGACGACGCGCTGGCGCTCCAGGCGGCCTCCGAGCTCCGGACGCTCGAGGCGTGGGACTGGGGGCGGCTGCGGGCCGAGACGGCGGGGATCGCCGCCGGGCTGCGCGCCCGCGGGGTCGGCCGAGGCGACCGAGTCGCCGCCTACCTGCCGAACATCCCGGAGACGATCGCCGCGTTTCTGGCCTGCGCGTCGCTCGGCGCCGTCTGGTCCTCGGCCGCCCCGGAGTTCGGTGCCCGGTCGGTGATCGACCGCTTCGCCCAGATCGAACCGACCGTGCTGCTGGCGATCGACGGGTACCGCTACGGTGGCCGGGAGTTCTCGCTCGCCGAGCGGTTGGAGGCGATCGCCGCGGCGATGCCGGGCGCGCAGGTCGTCCGGCTCGGCTATCTGGACGGGAGCGGCTGGGAGGACGGCTTCCTCGGCCCGGGCGATCTGACCTTCGAGGCCGTCCCGTTCGATCACCCGCTGTGGGTGCTGTACAGCTCGGGGACCACCGGGCTGCCGAAGGCCATCGTCCACTCGCAGGGCGGAATCCTCGTCGAGCAGCTGAAGAAGGGCCTGCACCTCGACGCCCGGCGCGGGGACCGGGTGTTCTGGTTCTCGACCACCGGCTGGATGATGTGGAACTTCCTCGTCGGGGTGCTGCTCTCCGAGGCCTCGATCGTGCTCTACGACGGCAACCCGGGCTGGCCCGATCTGGGGCGTCTATGGGATTTGGCCGCCGAGACGAGGATGACGATGCTCGGGACCAGCGCGGCGTTCATCGCCTCCTGCCTCAAGGCGGGAGTGCGGCCGCGGGAGGGCCGGTCGCTCGAGGCGCTGCGGGCGGTCGGGTCGACCGGGTCGCCACTCGCACCCGAGGGCTTTCGCTGGGTGTACGACGAGCTGGGACCCGATGTCTGGCTGTTCTCCACCTCCGGCGGCACCGACATGTGCACCGCGTTCGTCGGCGGGGTGCCCGTGTTGCCGGTGTATCTCGGCGAGCTCCAGGCCCGCTGCCTCGGCGCGGCGGTGCAGGCGTGGGACCCGGAGGGTCGGCCGCTGGTGGGGGAGGTGGGGGAGCTCGTCATCACCCAGCCGATGCCGTCGATGCCGATCGGCTTCTGGGGCGATCCGTCGGGGGAGCGCTACCGGGAGGCGTACTTCTCGGTCTACCCGGGCGTGTGGCGCCACGGCGACTGGATCGAGATCAGCGACCGCGGGACGGCGGTCATCACCGGGCGGTCGGATTCGACGATCAACCGGGGCGGGGTGCGGATGGGGACGAGCGAGATCTACCGAGCGGTCCTGGCGCTCGACGAGGTGCTCGACGCCCTGGTGATCGACGTCCCCCGCCGCGGGGCGGAGAACTGGATGCCGCTGTTCGTCGTGCTCCGCGAGGGGGCCGAGCTCGACCCGGAGCTGATCGACCGCATCCGCCGCCGGGTGCGCGAGGACTGCTCGCCGCGCCACGTGCCCGACGAGATCCGGCAGATCGCCGAGGTGCCCCGAACACTGTCCGGCAAGGTGCTGGAGGTGCCGGTGAAGCGGATCCTGTGCGGAGTCCCGCCCGACGAGGCGGCGAGCCGCGAGTCGCTGGCCAATCCGGCGGCGCTCGACCCGTTCGTGACGCTGGCGTCACAACTCTGAGCCAACTGTGTGACGTCCGCCCACGACGGGTGGTTTGTCCGATTACGTCCGGGGGGTGGACAGAATCGGACGCGTCGGCAGGGTGGCGCGGGGCCAGCACGGCTACGTCACGCGCCAGCAGCTCCGCGCCTGCGGACTGAGCGGGACGGCGATCGCGCGCCTCGTGGCGCGTGGCTACCTCATCCGCGTCCATCAGGGCGTCTTCGCCGTCGGCCACGAGCCCGGCCTGCCGCTCTGCCGGGCGCACGCGGCCCTGCTCGCCTGTGGCCGGTTCGCCGTCCTGGGGCGAGGAAGCGCGCTCAGCCTGCGCGGCCAGCGGCGCGAGTGGCGGATGCCGTTCGAGGTGCTGACTCCGAGCGGGCACCGCCGCCGGGGCATCCGCACCCACCGGGTCGGGACGCTCGCCCCACGCGACGTGACCACGTATGCCGGGCTCCCGGTGACGACGATCGCGCGCACCGTGTTCGACGTCGCCTCCGCCGAGCCCAAGCTCTCCCGGCTGATCAACGACGCCCGCAACCGCCACGGCCTGCAGCTCCCGGCGCTCGCCGAGCTTGCCGCTCGGCTGCCGACGCACGCGTCGGTCAGCGTCCTGCGGCCCTTCCTCGGCCGCGACCACGGACCTACGCGATCCGAGCTCGAGGATCGGTTCGTCTGGCTGGTCGGTCGCTACGGCCTGCCCGCGCCGCAGCTGAACGTCCCGTTCCGTGGGCGGGTGCTCGACGCGCTGTACGCCGAGCAGCGGTTGATCGTCGAGCTCGACAGCCTCGCCTGGCACGCCGATCCGGAGACGTTCGAGTCCGACCGGGAGCGCGACGCCGAGCACCTCGGGCTCGGGTTGGCGACGGTGAGGATCACCTGGGAGCGCATGCACCAGGCGCCGGGCCGCGAGGCGGAGCGGCTGGAGCAGATTCTCGCCGGCCGGGGCTAAAGAACCTCACCAAAGCTGCCGATACCACTCCAAGCCGCCGCTCGTCTCATGCCGGTGCTCCTCCTGCTCCGGCCGGCCCTCGTTTGCGCCCCCTGGCCGCCGCCGGAGGCGCAGCTCGTGTGCATGGTGCTGACCGGCACCCCACCGCGAGGGCTACCAGGCCCAACTCTTACCTGACTCCTAAGCCCGATCGCCAGCCTGCGGTGTTCGAAGGGGAAACCAACACCGGAGGTTCCACCATGTCCAACAGGCACAAGATCGCCGCCGGCGCGGCCGCACTCGTGACCGCCGCCGGCGCCGGGGGTGCCGTGGCCGCCACCAGCGGCTCGGGCACCAGCCGCAAGGCGTTCCTGGGCGACGCCGCGACCCGGCTGCACGTCTCGGAGTCCCAGCTCCAGTCGGCGCTCAGCGGCGCCTACGTCGACCGGTTGAACGCCGCGGTGGCCAGCGGCAAGCTGAGCCAGGCGCAGGCGCAGAAGATCGAGGCGCGGGTGGCCAAGGGCGGCACGCCCTGGCTGCGGTTCGGCCGGCAGCGCCAGAGTCTGCGGCTGGGCCTGATCCGCGCCGCGGCCGGCTACCTCGGCCTGACGCCGCAGCAGCTGCGCAGCGAGCGGAAGTCCGGCAAGTCGCTGGCCCAGATCGCCCAGGCGCAGAACAAGTCGGTGTCCGGTCTGCAGGCGGCGCTCACCGCCGCCGTCCAGACGCGACTCGACCGGGCGGTGAAGGACGGGAAGCTCAGCGCAGCCTCGGAGCAGAAGATCCTGGCGGCGCTGCCCAAGCGGCTGGACCGACTGGTCAACCGCACTTCTTAAACGGCTCTCATCGTCGGCTGCTGGGATCACGGGTAGACAAACCGCAACGTTCGTCCAGGAGACCTCGCATCCCGATGAGATCAGCCAAGAGCATCCTCCCCGTCATCGCCGGCGCCATCGCCGGCGGTGCGATCGCCCTGGCGGTGGCATCGGGCGGGTCGACGACGACCCGCTCGGTCACCACCACCGTCGTGCAACCGGCCGGCGCCCCCACGCTCCCGACGTCGTTGGGCAGCGGGCGGGGGCTGTCGGTGAACCAGGTCTACCGGCAGGCGATCAACGGCGTCGTCGACATCACCGTCACCTCCCAGAGTCAGGGCGGCGGCTTCGGGCTGTTCGGGGGTGGCGGCGGAACCCAGGAAACCCAGGGCGAGGGAGCCGGCGTCGTCTACGACAAGTCGGGCGACATCCTGACCGACGAGCACGTGGTGGACAACGCCACGCAGGTGACGGTCAAGTTCCAGGACGGCCGGACGGCGGGCGCCAAGGTGGTGGGGACCGATCCCTCGACCGACGTCGCGGTGATCCGGGTCAACGTGCCGAGCTCGGAGCTGCAGCCGGTGCCGCTCGCCGACTCCTCGGCTGCCCAGGTCGGCGATCCCGTGGTGGCGATCGGCAGCCCGTTCAGCCTGCCGGGTACGACGACGACCGGCATCGTCAGCGCCGTCGGCCGGAGCATCATGGCGCCGAACAACTACACGATCACCGGCGCCATCCAGACCGACGCCGCAATCAATCCCGGCAACTCCGGCGGCCCGTTGCTCGACGCCGACGGCCACGTGCTGGGGCTGAACGACCAGATCCAGACGAACTCCGGCTCGAGCGCCGGCGTCGGCTTCGCCGTGCCGTCGAACACCGTGGCGCGGATCGCCAACCTGATCATCGCCGGCAAGCCGGTCAAGCACTCCTATGTCGGCGTCGATCTGAACCCCAACAGCGCCGGCGGCGCCCAGATCACCCAGGTGGCGGCCGGCTCGCCGGCGGCGAGCGCCGGGCTGCAGCCGGGCGACACGATCGCCGCCATCGACGGCCGGCCGGTCAGCTCGACCGCCGCGTTCATCCAGACGGTCGACAACTACGCCCCCGGCACCAAGCTCAGCCTGCGGCTCCACGACGGGCGGACGGTGACGGTGACGCTCGGCACGCGGCCGAGCACCGCCCCCGGCGGCTGACCCGCGGCGAGCGGCGGCCGACCCTCAGCGGGGGGCGGCCGCGCCGGCGGCCTGAGCCTGGGCCAGCGCGCGTTCCATGAGCTCCCGGTGTACGCACCGAGAGCTGCCGCTCCGGCGGGTCCAGTCGCCTCGCGCGTCGAGCGTCCAGGCGAACGTGTCATCGGCCAGGCAGCGCTCGAGCGTGTCGAGCAGATCGGCCTGCAGCTCGGGGTGCTCGACCGGCGCCAGCAGCTCGACCCGGGTGTCGAGGTTGCGCGGCATGAGATCGGCGGAGCCGATGTAGACGTTGCGCTCCTCGCCGCGCTGAAAGAGGTAGATCCGGCTGTGCTCGAGGAACCGGCCGACGACCGACACGACGTTGATCGTCTCCGACACGCCCGGGATCCCGGGCCGCAGGCAGCAGATGCCGCGCACGTTGAGCTCGATCGGCACGCCGGCCTGCGAGGCGCGATACAGCGACTCGATGCACGCCGGGTCGACCAGCGAGTTCATCTTCATGGCGATTCGGGCGTCCTCGCCGGCCCGGTGCGCCTCGACCGTCCGCTCGATCTCCTCGATCAGCGGCACCCGCATCCAGCCGGGGGCGACGAGCACCTTCTGCTGGCGCTCGGGGTGCGCGTAGCCGGTCAGCGTGTTGAACAGGTTGGCCACCTCCTCGCCGAGGTCGCGGTCGGTGGTGAACAGGCCGAAGTCCTCGTACAGGCGCGCGTTCTTGGCGTGGAAGTTGCCGGTCCCGATCATCACGTAGTGGCGGATCCCCTCACGCTCCCGGCGGACGATGAGGATCGCCTTGGCGTGGGTCTTCAGTCCCGGGATGCCGTGCACTACGTGAGCCCCGGCCTCCTCCAGTGCCCGGGACCATCGGATGTTCAGCCGCTCGTCGAACCGCGCCTTGAGCTCCACCAGGCACACTGCCTGCTTGCCCTGCTCGGCGGCCCGGATGAGCGACGGGACGAGCGCTGAGTCATCGGTGGTGCGGTACACCGTCATCTTGATCGCCAGCACGTTCGGATCCTCGACGGCCTGATCGACGATCCGCTCGACGCTCGAGGCGAAGGAGTGGTACGGGTAGTGGAGCAGCACATCGCCGCGGCGCATGGCGGCGAGCACGTCCGGCTGATCGTCGCCCGAGGTGGGCTCGGGGTGCAGGGCGGGGTGCACCAGCGGCGTCCACGGCGTCTGGCGCAGCTCGGAGAAGCCCTCGATGCCGACCACCTCCCACAGATCGCTCAGGTCGAGCAGGCCGTCGACGTCGTAGACCTGGTTCTCCTGGACCCCGAGCCACTCGATCAACCGGCTGCGGAGCGCCGGGTCCATGCCGGCGCTGACCTCGAGCCGGACGACCTCGCCGAACCGCCGGCGGCGGAGTTCGTCCTCCACCGCCTGGAGCAGGTCGTCGGCCTCGTCGGATACCTCGAAGTCGGCGTCGCGGGTGACGCGGAACAGCGCGTGCCCCATGATCTCCATCCCGGGGAACAGCGCCTCGAGGTGGTCGGCGATGATCGCCTCCAGGGGGATGAACGTCGTCCGCTCGACCGCGATGAACCGGGGGAGGACCTCCTTGGGCACCTTGACCCGGGCGAACACGTCGTGCTCGGCCTCCGGGTCCCGCAGCCAGACGATGAGGCTGAGCGACAGGTTGGAGATGTACGGGAAGGGTCGGCCGGGCCCGATGGCCAGCGGCGTCAGGGTGGGGAAGATCTGCTCCCGGAAGCGACGGGCCATGTCGGTGCGCGGAACCTCGGACTCGTCGCAGCCGATGATCCGGATGCCGTGCTCGGCCAGGGCGGGACGCACCCGCTCGCGGTACTCGCGGGCGTGGCGATCGTCGAGCTGCCGCACCCGGTCGCCGATCCGTCGCAGCACCTCGGTGGGCGCCAGGCCGTCCGGGCCCCGCGCGTCGATCCGCGCGTCGACCTGGTCGTGCACCCCGGCGACGCGGACCATGAAGAACTCGTCGAGGTTGGAGACGAAGATGGCGAGGAACTTCACCCGCTCGAGCAGCGGGAGCGACTCGTCGCAGGCGAGCTCCAGCACCCGGTCGTTGAACTCGAGCCACGACAGCTCGCGGTTGAGGTACAGGTTGCGGTCCCGGAGATCGGGCGCCTCGGCGGCGGCGCTGGTCGCCGCTGCCACTCCCTCGCTCATGGCTTCCCCTTCTTTCCACCCGCGATCGCGGCAAGCTCCGACGGGCGCAGGAGCACCACGAGCTCGCCCTTCTTGATGGCGGCCAGGCCGCCCTTGGCCATCCGGGCCTGCGCGCCGGTCAGGTCATGCAGCGTCATCGAGAACGACGGGTCGTGCCCCACGAGCAGCACGTGCTCGAGCCCGGCGGTCAGCTCGCCCGCATCGAATGGCTCACCGCCGAGCGTCGTCTCCTCCCGGGGGGTGAGGCCAAGGGCGTCGCAGGCCAGGCGCGCCGTGTCCCTGGCCCGGAGCTTCGGCGAGGTGAGGCAGAGCTCGAGCTTGGCGTCCAGCCGGACGAGCGCCCGGCCGGCGGCCCGCGCCTGAGCGCGACCCCGACGGGTCAGTGGACGCTCGTCGTCGGGCAGTCCGTCAGCGGCCTCGGCATGGCGGAGCAGCCACAGCATCGAGGCCAGAGTATTAGGGCATTTGCAAGCTCGTGCGCGGGATGCACGAAGTGGTGGTAGCCGTCCTCGGCGTCGACGAGCACGGCGTAGCGGCCGCGAGCCAGGCGGCGGTAGAAGTGCGGGCGCGACTGCCGGCGCCCGCTCAGCCGATCAGCAACCGTCGGCCGAACACCCGCTCGAAGCTGCGGTCGTCGCCGTAGCGCTCGACGGTCCAGCGGGCGAGCGTCAGGTCGCCGTCGGCCTCGAGGTGCAGGTCGATGCCGTCGCCGTTCGTGCGCAGGCGGACTGCCGAGACAGACCGGTCGCGCCCGCGCTCGAGGTGCTCGGCCAGCCGGAGGATCGCCGCGCAGCGGGCGATCAGCGCCTCGTCGCCCACCGCGGCGAGCGGTGCCGCCTCGCCGAGCTTGGCCGTCCCCTTGCGGTGATAGCGGGTGATCTGGGCGATGAGCGCCCGCTCGCGGGGGTCGAAGCCGGGCAGGGAGGCCTGCACGATCAGGTAGTGGGAGTGCTTGTGGTGGTCGTCGTAGGCCACCGCCATCCCGACGTCGTGGAGCATCGCCGCCGCCCACAGCAGCTCGCGCTCTCCGGGCGCGGGATCGAGCAGGCCCGCCTCGCACAGCGAGTCGTGCATCTGGAGCGAGAGCGCGGCGGCGTGCTCGACGTGAGGCAGGTCGGCCTCGTAGAGCGTGGCCAGGTTGCGCACCGCGTCGCGCCGCACGTCCTCCAGCAGGGGCTCACGGTCGGCGAGCAGGGTGGTGGCCAGGAACACGCCCTCGCGCAGCCCCGCCTCGGTCACCTCGAGCCCGGCGAAGCCTCCGCGCCGCAGCACCGTCTGGAGCGTCAGCGCGGCGGCGAGGATGATGTCCCCGCGCCCCGGCTTGATCCCCGGTAGGCGTCCACGCTCGGCGACCGGCAGACTGGCCAGCTCCTCGATCAGCTCGGCGAGCACCGGCTCGGTGAGCACGAACCCCTGCACGCCGATGTCGGGCAGATTGGCCCGGCGCTGGGCCGCGGCGGCCAGGTTCCGGGCGGCGCCGCCGACCGCCACGAGCCGCCGCCCGGTCCTCGCCAGCCAGTCGAGCTCGGCGATCCCACCGTCGACGTGGTTGCGCAGGCGCTTGATCGCCTTGGCGGAGGCGCGTCGCTCGCCGGGCAGGAAGCGCTCGGTGAGCCGCACCGCGCCGAGCGGCAGCGACACGCTCTTGGTGGGCCGCCGGCCGGCCACGGCGACGAGCTGCAGGCTGCCGCCGCCGAGCTCGACCACCGCTCCGTCGTGCAGGGTGGTCGTGTTGACTGCGGCGAGGTACCCGTAGCGAGCCTCGTCGGCCTCGCTCAGCACCTCGATCCCCAGTCCGGTGCGGGCCCGTGCGGCGTCGAGCAGGACATCTCGATTGGCGGCGTCGCGGATGGCGCTGGTGGCCACCGTGCGGATGTCGCCGGAGGCCAGACCGTGCGCCTGGCAGAAGCGGCCGAACACCTCGAGCGTCTCCAGCCCGCGGGCGATCGCCGCCGGGGAGAGCACGCCTGAGGCGCCGAGCCCCTCGCCGATGCGCACGGTCTCGTACAGCTCGTCGGTCTGCTTCCACCACGAGCCGGGGAGGAAGGCGAACACGACGACCCGCCACGAGTTCGACCCCAGGTCGATGACCGCCGCCTGCCGGGGGGGAGCGCCGTTGTGGATCATGCGCCAGCTCACGTCGCGAGCGATGATGGCGCCTCGCCCCGACGGCCTCGGGTCCCGCCGATCCGGCGTCTAACCTCCCACCGGTCGGCATGGCCTCGATCTCCGATCTCCTGCGCGGCACCGATCGCGAGTACTTCGACCTGTTCGACCGAGCCGGAGCGAACGTCGTGCGGGCCGCCGAGCTGCTGGCCGAGATGCTGGCCACGTTTCCCGACCGGCGGGAGCTGGCGCGGGACATCGTCGTCTGCGAGCACGAGGGCGACCGGATCGTTCACGACGTGATCCGCCGGCTCAACCAGACGTTCGTTACGCCGATCGACCAGGTGGACGTGCTGGAGCTCGTCTCCTCGCTGGACGACATCGTCGACTTCACCGAGGAGGTCGCGGACTACCTCGGGCTGTACCGGATCGAGGCGCCGATGCTCCAGGCCCAGGCGTTGGCCGAGGTGCTGCGCGACGCCACGCGGGAGCTGGCGGCGGCGATCGGGCTGATGCGCGGCTTCCACGACATCAGCGCGCACACCGTCGAGGTCCACCGCCTGGAGAACGAGGGGGACCGGATCGTGCGGGAGGCGATCGCCTCGCTGTTCGAGTCGGGCATCGACCCGATGGTCGTCATCCGCTGGAAGGACATCTTCGAGCGGCTGGAGAACGCGATCGACGCCACCGAGCACGCCGCCGACATCCTCGACGGGATCGTCATCAAGAACGCATGAGCTCCGACGTGATCCTGGTGCTCGTCGTCGCCACCGCGCTGGCCTTCGACTTCACCAACGGCTTCCACGACACCGCCAACGTCGCCGCCACCGCCATCTCCACCCGGGCGGTCGCGCCGCGGCCGGCGGTCGCGCTGGCCGCGCTGCTCAACTTCGTCGGCGCGTTCATCTCGCTCAAGGTGGCGGCCACCGTCGGCAAGGGGTTCGTCGACATCCACGCGGTGACGACGACGGTCGTGTTCGCCGGCCTGATCGGCGCGATCGGCTGGAACCTGCTCACCTGGTGGCTCGGCCTGCCGTCGAGCTCGTCCCACGCGCTGATCGGCGGGCTGGTCGGCGCGGTGTGGGCGGCGCAGGGATGGCGGATGGTGTCGGGGTCGGGATTGCTCGACAAGCTGATCGTCCCGGCGATCGTGGCGCCGCTGGTCGCCTTCGGGGTTGCGGGACTGTCGATCCTGCTCGTCTACCGGATCGTCGGCCGGCTGCGGCCCGGGCCGGTGAACCGGGGCTTCCGCCTGGGGCAGCTCGCCTCGAGCGGGCTGCTCGCGCTCTCGCACGGTACGAACGACGCCCAGAAGACCATGGGCCTGATCACGCTGGCCCTGGTCGCGCACGGGTCGATCGCCGCCAACCACTTCCACGTCCCGCTGTGGGTGGTGCTGGCGGCCGCCACCGCGATCGGCCTGGGGACGTTCAGCGGGGGGTGGCGGATCATCCGCACGATGGGCAGCCGGATCATCAAGATGGACCCGGCGCAGGGGTTCGCGGCGCAGAGCGCCGGCGCGGCGGTGATCCTCGCCGCCACGAGCGTCGGGTACCCGCTGTCCACCACCCACGTCATCTCGGGCGGGGTCACCGGAGCGGGCGCGGCGACGCGGTTCTCCGCCGTGCGCTGGGGGGTGGCCGGGAACATCGTCGGCGCCTGGCTGCTGACGCTGCCGGCGGCCGGCGCCGCGGGCGCCGCGGTGTACGGGATCACCAGCCTGTTCGGCCACGGCGCCGCTGGGCCGATCATCGTCTTCGCCGCCCTGCTCGGCCTGCTCGCCTTCGTCCTCGTCCGCCGTCAGGTCGGAGCCGCCCCGGCGCCGGTCACGTCATGAGCCCGCCGGCCGGCATCGACTGGAGCGACCTGTTCAAGCTCGTGTGGAGCTCGGCGCTCGGTGCCGTGTCGGTGGCGATCGTCGTCTCGCTGGCCATCTACGGCGCCACCCGGGCGGGGGACATGCGCCGCGCCGGACGACCCGATCGAGCCAGCGGCTACGCCGTGCTCGGCACCGCGGCGCTCGTGCTCAGCGTGGCGATCATCGTGCTCGGGCTCGTGCTCGTAACCCACAAGAGCTGAGCGCGCAGAGAGTGGCGCCGTGCTGGTTGCTGCGGTGGGCTCCGCCGGCTGCCGTCATCCACGCGCTGTGAACTTTGGCGATTCACCACACCGGGCGTGTGGTGAATCGCCATTCATCGAGCCGGGGGGCTCTCGCAGGTTCGCGGCGTCGGGCGCGCGCCAGGTCCGCGCCAGCCGCCGGGTGGCGCGCCGGGCGGGTCGGTGTGCCGGGGGCGGCCAGGCTCAGCGCGCTCCAGCGGCGCGCCCTCGGGCGCGCCAGGCGCTCGCCATCCCCACGGCGGCGAGCGCGCCGAGCAGGGCGATGGCCAGCAGGGCGTGGCGAACCGTGCTGGGGCTCGCCGCACCGGTGCTCGTCGCGTCGGTGGCGCCGATCGGCAGTGGGTGGCCGGCGGCGGCGGAGAGGCGCACGACGGCGGTCACCGTGGCGCTGAGGAGGCCTCCGGTGCCGGCCGCGGCGACCAGTCCGCGCAGCGGAGCCACAGCGAGCGCGTGGCCGTTGCTGGCCAGGCCGAAGCCCTGCGGCATGGCGACGAGCACCGGACCGGCTCCCGGCAGCTCGGTGGAGAGGAACCGGGCGTAGAGCTCCGGCCGGCCGAATACCGCGGGCACGGTGCCGAGGTCGGTGCGGGCGCCGATCACCGCCACCCGTACCGGGTAGCCGTGGGCGGCGGCGGCCGCGGCGACCGCGTACAGCCGGCTGGAGAGGACGTGCGAGACGGGGCTGTAGGGCAGGAACACCGCCTGGCCGAGCAGCACGTCGCTCGCCGGGTCCCCGTCCGCCCAGGCGGCGGCCGGCATCCCGAGGACGAGCAGCGCCGCCGCCAGCGCGGCGCGGCGCCTCATCCGTGGCGCGTCTTGCGCTCCAGACGACGACGGCGCAGCGAATCCCGGCCCATGTAGCCGAGCACCGCCACCGCCGGACCGGCGAACAGCAGCTGCACGTACCAGTGGGCGATGCAGGCGAGATCGATCATGCGCGTAGGAATCGTACCGCGGTGAGCACCGCGAGAAACGTCATCAGCACCGCACTCCCGACGCACCACTGGCAGATCGCGTGGATCGAGAACAGCTCGCGGTAGGTGAGGTACATGCTGAAGCCGAAGCCGATGAGGGCGATGGAGAACGTCGCGGCCCGCCCCAGTTCACTGCGGATGAACAACGTGGCGAGGATCGACAGGTAGCCGATCAGGCCGAGCAGCGCCACCGGCACCCCGGCGAGCTTCGACCACTGCGAGGTCTGCACCGTGTGGCAGCCGCTGCCCACGAGCCCGCAGACCACCTTGATGCCGCTGTAGTGCACGTAGGTCAGGTAGCCGGCGTCGGCGATGCCAAGCAGGCAGAGGACGGCGATCGCGAGCGTCAGCCGGTCGACCCCGCGCTCGGCGAGCCCCCGGCGCCCCGGTGCGGCGACGGCGTCGGGCACGTCGGCACGCGGGGCGGGAGCACGTCCGACGGCGCTCATGCCACCTGCTTCAGGGTCGCCTCGAGGTCGCTGTAGCTCGGGACGCCGGTCTGGACCGCCGCGCTGCCCTTCGGCCCGGAGAAGATGAGGGTCGGCGTGGCGTCGACGTTCGCCCCGGCGGCGGCGGCGGTGTCGGAGGACACCTGCGCCGCGAGCGTCTGGCTGCTGCGCGCGCTCTGCCACTGCGAGAAGTCGAGGCCCGGGATCTGCTGGGCGATCCCACGCAGGTAGGCCTCGGTGACGTAGCCGGTGTCCTCCTGGCCCTGCTGGTGGTAGAAGAGCTCGGTGTAGTCCCAGAAGTGGTTCTGCTGCCCGGCGGCCAGCGCCGCCACCTGCTGGGTCTTGAACGTGGTCGGGTCATGGGTGGCGGTCTCGAAGGACCGGTAGACCACCTTGACCTTCCCCTGGCGCACCTCGGCGCCCACCAGCTGGGGGAAGCCGCCCTGGAGCGTGAACGCCTGGCAGACCGGGCACTCGAGGTCGCCGTAGTAGGTCATCGTCACCGGGGCGGACGGGTTGCCGAGCGTCGCCCCCGATTGCGGGATGCCGCTCAGCAGCGAGCGGACCTGGGCGACCAGCGCCTGCGACTTGGTGCCGGTGAGCAGCCCGGTCTCCGACTTGCCACCACCGCTCGACACGGCGATCCCCACCGCCAGCACGACGATCACGCCGACGACGATCCCGATCGTCATCTGCGTCCGGCGCGTACGGCGGGCGTTTGCGGCCGCCGCGGCCTCCGCCTCGATCCGGCGCTGGCGGGCGGCTTCTTTTTGCTCCTTGCGTGATGCCATGACCGCGGGCCGCCGAGCTAGACCGAGAGCGCGTCCCGGCCGAGGAGGATAGCGACGCGGACGGCGGCGATTTCCGCCGGCGGGGCGAGCCCGTGCCCTATCGCAGCGCCGCTTCGAGCGCGGCGGTGAACGCGTTCACGCCGAACGACCCCTCGAGACGGGCGGCGATGCGTCCGTGGCGGTCGATCGTGAACAGCCACGGCTCGGTCTCCAGCCCGAACGCCTTCAGCTGGGGGCGCAGCCCCTTCGAGGGCTGGTTGTCGACGTAGACCTCCTCGTGGATGAAGGTGATCTGGTTGCCGAACCGGTGCTGGAGGTAGACCGCGATGTCGGTGATCGGGCCGCAAACCCGGGAGATGCACAGCTGCGGGGTGGAGAACAGGAGGGCGACCGGACGGCGGCCGAGGACCTGGTTCAGCGACACGCTGGCCATCGACTCGGGCGGCCGGCGGGTGGTGAGCAGCGCCCGGTTGCCGCCGACCGAGGCGAGGGTGTCGGTGGCGATGTCAGGGGCCATCTGACCGACGTCCGGGATCGGCGAGTGCGCGGCGACGGCGATCTCCCCCGTCGAGCCGGTGAGGCCGGTTGCGGTCCGGGTGACGGCCAGCACGAGCATCGTGCCGGGTCGGGCCAGTGAGAGCTCGGTGGCGTAGATCCCCTGGATTCCGCCCGGACCGCTGTTCTGGACGCTGCGGTCGGCCGGCGGGACACCGAGCGGATCGAGCGGGGCGAGGAACGGTCCCTGGGCCGGGCTGGTGGGGGACGGGGCCATGTACAGCGCGGTGGGGGCGTAGACGAAGCCGCTCGAGCTCGTGGTGAGCGCGAACGCGAAGCGGCGGCTCGGACCGGGCGTGAACGTCCCGGTGGCTGCCCCGAGCTGGGCCCCGGGACGGACGGCCTTGGCGAGCTGCGCAAGCGTCTTCCCGCGCGCACTCGGGAACTGGGCCACCCGCGGCCGCTCGGCCGGACCGAGCGCGGCAGCCGGCACCGGCGGCCCGGCGGCGGCCGACGTCGTGGCGGTCGTCGTGGCCGAGGCCACCGAATGGGCGGCGGGGTGCGACGAGCTCCCGCAGGCGGAGAGCCCGAGGGCCGCCACGAGCAGCAGGATCAGGTGTTGACGGCGGAGAGCAGCCATAGGCCGAGACAGGTGAAGGTAACCATGACGACGAGCATCCAGCGCTGGCTCTCCGCGGCGGCTCGCCCGTTCCCGTACACCACGAGCGCTCGGTCGTGGGCGAGCGCCAGCCCGCCGACGTGCCCGAGCACGAGCGCCGCCACCTGGACGTACCAGATCGCCGCCGCCGAGACGATCCCGTAGTCGATGTGGGCGCCGGCGGTGCCGAACAGGTTAGCGCCGGTGCCGAGCGGATCGGATACCAGCGACGCGGTCGCCTGCCCCTGGGTGACGAGCAGGGAGAAGTAGTGGGCGACGAGGTAGCCGAACGCGATCGGCGCCAGGGTGTGGGCGAACGTGCGGGCCAGCGCCCGCGGCTCGCGGCGCTCCGAGACGCCGCTCATCCCCCGCACCCCGACCCAGTACAGCCCCAGGCAGAGGCCGACGCAGAACCCGAGGCCGATCGTCTCGGTCAGCTCGAGCGCGGCCGTCGTTCCGCCGAGCGCACGGACGACGTCGGGGGCCAGCGCGCGCCACACCGGCCCGTTGAGGAAGCCGTCGAACGTCGTCGTGCCGATCGCGGCGACGAGCAGCGCGACGGTCCCCGGCACCTGGGTCAGGCCGGTGAGACCGGCCAGTGGCGTGGCGCGCCAGATCCCGTCTCGGCGCACCTGGATCGGCGCCAGCGCGGCGAACAGCCCGAACACGACGGCGAACGTGTCGCCGCGCTGCTCCCAGGCGTCGATGCCGTAGCGCGCGATGCCGACGAGCTGGAGGAGGGCATAGCCGACGGCGAGCACGGCGAGCGTCGCCGGGTGGTCGCGCCCGGTGAACACGAGCTCGAGCCAGGCGAAGCCGAGCAGCCCCGCCACGGCCGGCCAGCGGCCGAGCCGCTCCGGATACGGGAGCGGGGCTCGCCGGCGGGCACCGAGTGCTCCGGCGAGGCGGGCGAGGGCGACCCACGGGTTGAACAGCGCGAACACGTCGCCGAGCAGCGCCGAGAGGACCGGCAAGCCGACCCAGAACAGGACGAACACGGCGGTGGGGGCCAGGTTGACCGCCGGGATCTGGCTGCCCGCGATGCCGCTGAACACCACCGCGGCGAAGCCGCCGACGCCGAGTGCGCCGCAGATCCCGCTCAGCCCGCGGGGAGCGGCCAGCACCCTGCGGGGACGGGCCGATTCCAGCCGCGGCGAAGACCACATCGATCCGAGTGCGACGAACGACAGGACGAGGACGGCGCCCGCCGCCCACGCGAACAGCCAGGCCGGCACCGGCAGGTAGGCGCGCCCGACGAGGCCGTGCGCCGAGGCCGCCGCCGGCGCGACCAGGAGCCCGGCGAGCGCGGCGGGAAGCAGGCGGAGCGAGCGCACCGTGGAGCAGCGTATGACGACTTCCCCGCGATTTGCGGGCGCTCCGCTCCGAGCAACGAGCCGAACACACCTCGTTCACAACCGATTAACAACCGGGGAGGCGCCCGCCCGCAGACTGCGCCGCACACCCACAAGGAGACGAACGTGAACAGAAGCGCTCTGACAGCGGTGGCGCTGACCGCCGCTGCCTCGCTGGGGGTCGCCGCGTGTGGTTCGAGCAGCCAGAGCTCAGCGACGAGCTCGAGCTCCGGCTCGTCCAGCGCCATGACCTCCAAGGCCGCGAGTGGCGGCTCGGCCACGATCAACGGCTCGGGCTCGACCTTCGCCGCCCCCATCTACGACCAGTGGGGCCAGAACCTGTCCAGCCAGGGGCTGACGGTCAACTACGCGCCGCTCGGCTCAGGCGCCGGCGTCTCGGCGCTCCAGGGAGCGACCGTGGACTTCGCGGGCTCGGACCCGGCGGAGAAGCCGGTACAGGTCCAGGCGGGCAAGGGCCCGGTCCTCCAGTTCCCGGTCGCGTTCGGCGCGATCACCGTCTCCTACAACCTGTCCGGCGTCAAGGCGGGCCTGAAGCTCGACGGCCCGACGATCGCCAAGATCTTCCTCGGCCAGATCAAGACCTGGAACGATCCGGCCATCAAGGCCCTCAACCCCGGGGTCAGCCTGCCGAGCCAGTCGATCACGGTCGTGCACCGCTCGGACGCGTCGGGCACGACGAAGGGCTTCACCCAGTTCCTCGCCGCGACCTACCCCGGGTGGACGGCCAAGGTCGGGATGCCCGACACGACGGTCAAGTGGCCGACCGGCACCGGCGCGCCGAAGAATGCCGGCGTCGCCGCGGCGGTCAAGCAGACCCCGGGGGCGATCGGCTACGTCGAGCAGGCCTACGCGCTGCAGAACGGCTTCACGTACGCCGCGGTGAAGAACTCGACCGGCGCCTACGTGCTCCCGACGCTGCAGGCCGCGTCGGCTGCCGCGGCCAACGTCAAGACCCCGGCCGATCTGACGGTCAACACCCTGAACGCGCCGGGCGCCACGTCCTACCCGATCACGTCCCAGACGTTCATCGTGGTCTACAAGGACATGTGCCAGGCCGGCCGCACGCAGTCGGCGGCGCAGGGGGTCAAGCGGTTCCTGACCTACGGCCTCGGCGCCGGGCAGCAGGTCGAGCAGCAGCTCGACTTCGCCCCCCTGCCGGCGCCACTGCTGACCAAGGCCAAGGCCCAGCTGAGCATGCTCAGCTGCAACGGGGCTCCACTGTCGTAGGGATCCGGTGAGCGCCAGCGCTCCAGCGATCCGCGGCGGCCGCTCGGCGATCGAGCGGTCGCCGCTGTCCCGCCTGCCCGACCAGGTGCTCCAGTTCGGGCTGGCCGGCATCGCCGCCGCGGTCCTCGCCCTGCTCGGGGCGTTCTTCGTCGTGCTCCTGGCCCAGTCCTCGAGTGCCTTCGGTCACGTCGGGATCCTCCACTTCCTGTTCCACAACAACTGGGACATCTCGCAGCTCTCCCCGGGCGCGGCCTGCGACACCGGCCGCGCCTGCACGTTCGGCGCCTGGCCGATGCTGCTGGGGACCCTGCTCACGGCGGGCATCGCGCTCGTCATCGGCGTGCCGGTGGCGGTCGCCACCGCGCTGTTCCTCACCGAGCTCTGCCCGCGCCGGCTGCGCGCGCCGCTGTCGATCCTCGTCGACCTGCTCGCTGCGGTGCCGTCGGTCGTCTACGGGCTGTGGGGCTTCCTCGTCCTGGCGCCGAAGCTCCGCGGCTTCCAGCAGTTCCTGGCCGACAAGCTGTCGTTCCTGCCGTTCTGGGCCGGGCAGGTCGCCGGGCCGAGCTACTTCCTGGCCGGTCTGATCCTCGCCATCATGATCCTGCCGATCGTCTCGGCGATCGCCCGCGAGGTCATCTCCACGGTGCCCGCCGAGCACAAGGAGGCGGCCCTCGCCCTCGGCGCCACCCGCTGGGAGGCGATCCGGATGGCGGTCATCCCGTACGCCCGACCGGGGATCACCGGCGGCGCCATGCTCGGCCTCGGCCGGGCGATCGGCGAGACGATCGCCGTGGCGTACGTCATCGGCGGTTCGACCACCCTCGGCCACTCGATCTTCGCGCAGGGCCAGTCGCTGGCCGGGGTCATCGCCCTCCAGTTCGGAGAGGCGGAGTCGACCCCGCTGTACAAGTCCTCGCTGCTGGCGGCCGGGCTCATCCTCTTCGTGCTGACGCTGCTGGTCAACCTGGTGGCGCGGCAGTACGTCGTGCGGGCGGGCCGGGTCGGGGGCGGCGGCGGGGCGCGCCGCCGGCTCGGCGGCCGCCGGGGGGGCGCGGCGGCGCTGCCGGGGGTCACGGAGCTCGAGTCCGGCGCCGGGACGGCCGGCGCATGAGCGCGGTGAGGACCACAGGCGGAATCCGGCTGCCGCCGATCAGCGCCCGCCGCCGGCGGACCGACCGGGTGATGCGCGGACTGCTCGCCGCGGCGACGGGACTGGCGCTCATCCCGCTCATCCTCATCCTCTACTACCTGCTCAAGCAGGGGCTCGGCACGGTGAGCGGCAGCTTCTTCAGCACCGACCCGAACCTCAGCCAGTGCTTCCCGCACGTCGCCGGAGCGCCGCCGCCCCCGCCGTGCAACATCGGCGGCATCCGCAGCGCGATCCTCGGCACGCTGGAGATCGTCGCCCTGGCCACCGCCTTTGCGGTGCCGACGGGGATCGGGGTGGCGCTGTGGCTGACCGAGTACGGCAAGCACTCGCGCTATGCCAACGCCGTGCGCTACTTCGTCGACGTGATGACCGGAGTACCGTCCATCGTGTTCGGGCTCTTCGTGTACATCGTGCTCGTCATCAGCCATGTGGGCGGCGACGCCGTGGGCTGGAAGGGATCGATCGCGCTGGCCCTGCTCATGCTGCCGATCGTCGTGCGGTCGAGCGAGGTGGTGCTGAACCTCGTGCCGGCGAGCCTGCGGGAGGCCGCGCTCGCGCTCGGCGCGCCGCGCTGGCGGGTGGTGGCGCGGGTGGTGCTGCCGACCGCCCGCTCCGGCCTGATGACCGGGTCGCTGCTGGCGATCGCCCGCGGGGCGGGGGAGACCGCACCGCTGCTGTTCACCGTCGGCGCGGCGCACGTCCTGACCGGCAACCTGGGATCGCCAATGAACTCGCTGCCCAGCCAGATCTTCAGTGACCTGGGCCAGAACACCGACAACTTCACCAATCGAGCCTGGGGCGCGGCGCTGACGCTCGTCGCCCTCATCCTGATCCTGAACCTGATCGCCCGTTTCGCCGCGCGAAGGAGCCGCCTTGCATGAACCCGGACACGACGACCAACCAGCGCGTCGAGGCTGACGTGGCCGCCGAGCGCTCGACCGACCGTCCGGGCGCCCCGGTGCCGAACCCGACCGCCGCCGGGCGGCCGTCCGCCGAGAGCGCCGGCACCGCCTCGACGCCCCGGGAGCAGATCGCGCACAACGTCAAGCTTCGCGACCTGCACGCCTTCTACGGTGAGCAGCACGCGGTCAAGGGCGTCAACCTCGACTTCCCCGGTGGGGAGGTGACCGCGATCATCGGCCCCTCGGGCTGCGGCAAGTCGACGATGGTCCGCTGCATCAACCGGATGCACGAGGAGATCCCGGGCGCCCGGGCCACCGGCGCCGTCACGCTCGACGAGCTCGACATCTACGCCGAGAGCGTCGACACCACGGCGGTCCGGCGACTGATCGGCATGGTGTTCCAGAAGCCGAACCCGTTTCCCACCATGTCCGTCTTCGACAACGTCGCGGCCGGGCTGCGGCTGACCGGCAGGAAGGGCGGTGACCTGCGCGAGCGCGTCCACCGCGCGCTGCGAGCCGTCGGCCTGTGGAACGAGGTGAAGGGCCGCCTCGACGCGCCGGGGATCGGCCTGTCGGGCGGCCAGCAGCAGCGGCTGTGCATCGCCCGGACGATCGCGGTCGAGCCCGAGGTGATCCTGATGGACGAGCCGTGCTCCGCCCTGGACCCGGTGGCCACGCTGAAGATCGAGGAGCTGATCGACGAACTGAAGGAGCGCTTCACGATCGTGATCGTCACCCACAACATGCAGCAGGCGGCACGGGTGTCCGACTCGACCGCGTTCATGCTCGGCGGCGAGCTCGTCGAGCACGCCCCGACGAACACGATCTTCACCCGGCCGAACGACGAGCGCACCGAGCGCTACGTCACCGGGAAGTTCGGGTAACCGGCGATGGCCCTGCAGGAGACCCGCCACGCCTTCCGCGAGTCGCTCAAGGAGCTCGAGAAGCAGACCCTCGGCGGCCTGGAACTCGTCGTCGGGCAGCTCGATCGCTCGCTGTGGGCGATCGCGGACAAGGACGTCGAGCTGGCCGGCCTGGTGATCGCCGACGACGACCGGATCGACGGCCGCTACCTCGAGGTCCACCAGGGGGTGCTGTCGCTGCTCGCCCGGCAGGCGCCGGTGGCCGGCGACCTGCGGATCGTCGCCGCGCTGCTGCACGTCATCCGCTGCATGGAGCGGATGGGCGACCAGTGCGTGAACATCGCCAAGCTCGTGCCGCTGGCGGGGTACGAGTCGCCGACCGACGAGGAGATCCTCGTCTCGCTCGAGCAGATGGGCAAGGCGGCGCGCAACCAGACCGTTCGCTGCCAGCAGGCGTTCGCCACCCGGGACGTCGAGCTGGCCCGCGAACTGGCGCGGGACGACCAGGAGGTCAACCGGCTCAACCGCCAGATCTTCCGCCGCGCGGTGGAGATCGGCGACGAGCCGGAGCTCCGCGAGTGGGCGATGCTGATGATCCTCGTCGCCCGGGCGCTCGAGCGGATCGGGGACAACACGGTCGACGTCGCCGAGCAGGTGGTGTTCGTCGTCACCGGGCTGTTCCGGGAACTGGCGGACGGCTCCGGTCCGGCGCCCGGACCCCCGGGCCCGGCTGCGGCGCCGGCAGCCTGACCGACGCCGGTCGCCCGTCGTGCTGCTCCGGCTCACCCAGCTGATCCTCGCGGCGATCGCCACCGCCGCGGCCGGTGGCGGTACGCCCGCCCCGGTGCCGGCCCGGGCCGTCCGCCCGACGGTCCAGCCGGGGGTGGTCGAGGCCTACGCGGCGCTGCACGCCGCGGGCCTGCGGGTGTCGATCCCGGCCCGGATCGACATCGTGCTGCCCGGGCTCGATCCCGAGCCGGTCGTACTCGATCGCCGCCCCCGGGCCGGCGTGCCCCTGCGCCCGGGGTCGATCGTCACGTTGAGGATCGGCTCGGGTGTCGGTGGCGTGGGCAGCCCGGGAGTCTCGGTTCCCGAGCCCCGCTACACGGTGCCGGACTTCCGAGGCCGCCCCGTCAGTGACGCATACGCCTGGCTGACGGGTCGGGCCCTCGACTGGAGCGCCTATCTCGGACCGCTCCGGGCGGGCCGGGCCGCCACCCTGTACGACAACTACCGCGTCGTGCGCCAGTGGCCGGCTCCCGGCTCGTCGCTGACCGCCGGCGTCGGCGGGCGGTCGGGCAACACCGGGTTCTTCCGCGTGACGCCGCTCACCGTGTGGGGGATGCAGGCCGGTTAGACCGCCCCCTCGTGCCGGCGGCCGAGCGTCACCACGGCGAGCGCCGCGGCCACCAGCAGAGCGGCGATCCCGAGCAGGATGACGATCAGCCGGTTCGACCCGCCGCCGCCACCCCCGCCGCCCCGGGAGGAGCCCAGGTGGACGTGCTGCGCCGCGGCGATCCGGGTGATCGCGATGGAGGCGGCCTGGGCCAGGTCGTCGCTCGTCCGGCCGGGCGGCAGCGGCAGCCCGCGGGCCGCAGCGGCCCCGGCGGGGGCCAGCCCCCGGGTCCCGTATCCGGCGGCCATGACGACGAGCAGCGGCTGAGGCTTGCCCGAGAAGCTGATCTCCTGGTCGAGGAAGTTGGCGTACTGCTGCGGGTGACCGAACAGGTCGGGAACCACGCCGAGGTCGACCGGGGAGGCGATCAGCGCCACCTTCAGGTTCAGGCCGCCGTGCTGCGTGGCCGCGGCTGCCGTGTTCAGCTTCTGCTGGAGCGCGGTGCTGACCGCCGGGGTGTAGGGCAGGAACACGTTCTCGCCGAGCAGCACGTCGCTCGCCGGGTCACCGTCGGCCCTCGCGAGCCCGGCGCCGAGGGTGAGCCCGACGCACGCGAGAATGAGCGCGGCGCGGCGCATGAGCCGGAGGTTAGTCGGGGTAGCGTCGGGGGATCGCGGGCTCGGCTCACCGTCTCGGCTTCGCCGTCAAGGTGCTCGGCGCCGGCGGGCTGCCGAGCCACGACACCCGCCGCTGGAGCTCGGGGCCCCACCTGCGCCATTCGCTCGAACACCTCCGGGCGATCCTCGACTACCTCGCCCGGCACGACATCGCGATGTACCGCTTCGCCTCGGGTCTGGCGCCGTACGCCAGCCACCCGGAGCTGACCCAGTTCCACACCCAGCTCGACGAGTGCGCCGCCGAGCTGGCGGCGGTGGGTGAGCTCGTCCGTCGGCGCGGCATCCGCCTCTCCTCGCACCCGGGTCAGTACACGGTGCTCAACTCCGAGGATCCGGGGGTGCGGCGGCTGGCCGCGGCCGAGCTCGAGGTGCAGGCCGGGCTGCTCGACCGCTTGGGCTGCGGGCCCGAGGCGGTCGTCGTCCTGCACGTCGGCGGGGCGGCCGGCGGCCCGGCGGCGGCGTTCGACCGTTTCGAGGCGGGCGTGGAGCGGCTGTCGGACGCCGCCCGAGCGCGGCTGGTGATCGAGAACGACGACCGCAGCTTCGGCTTGGCCGAGGTGCTGGAGCTCTCGGCGCGGACCGGCCTGCGGGTGGTGTGGGACGCCCTGCACCACCGGTGCGTCGATACCGCCGGCATCGGGGATGCCGAGGCGCTCAGGCTGGCGTTCGCCACCTGGTCCGCCGGCGTGCGCCCGAAGATCCACTTCTCCAGCCCGCGGCTCGACCTGGGCGAGAAGGTCATGCGCCAGGGTCGCCGGGTGATCCGCCGTCCGGTCCTCCCGCAGCTGCGGGCCCACGCCGACTTCGTCGACCCGATGGCGTTCGAGTACTTCCTGCGGCTGGCCGCCGACGGCCGCGACTTCGATGTGATGCTCGAGGCCAAGGCGAAGGACCTGGCGCTGCTGCGTCTGCGTGAGCAGCTCGCCGGGCGGGGGATGGCGTGGCAGGGCGGTGAGCTGCGGGTGGAGCCACCGAACGGCGCCGGCGGAGTCGAATCCGCGATGTCCGCGCCCGCCGTGCGCGCCGGCTGACGGCCCGAGTGATCCTCCGGCCATCGGCGCGCGTACAGCGGGGGACGGAGGTAGCGGGACGGTGGTGACCGGGCGTCCGGCTGCGCGAACCCAACGAAAGGACATCCGTGTACCAGATCAACCTCGATGCGGTCGATTCCGACGGGGCCGTCCGGGAGGCGGCCGCGGAAGTCGCGTCCGACACCCGGCTCGACTTCCTGCGCAAGGCGACGGTGGCCGGCGGTGCGGTCGTCGGCGGCGGCGCGATCCTCGGCGCGCTGGCTCCGGCGGCGCTGGCGGCCGGCCGGCCCCCGGCAAGCTTCGGCGCCGGCGACACCGGCATCCTCAACTACGCGCTGACCCTGGAGTACCTGGAGTCGACGTTCTACAACCAGGCACGCGCGAACCTGCGCAGCCGGCTCGATGCGCAGGCGCGGGCGTTCACCGACACCACCGCCAAGGACGAGGCCACGCACGTCTCGGCGCTGCGCTCGGTGCTCGGCTCTAAGGCGGTCAAGAAGCCGAAGTTCAACTTCGGCGGCGCGGTCACCGACGTCAACACGTTCCTCGCCACGGCCTACGTGCTGGAGAACACCGGCGTCCACGCGTACCTCGGCCAGGCGCCGAACATCAAGGCGGCGAAGGTCCTCCTCACCGCCGCCTCGATCGTCACCGTCGAGGCCCGGCACGCCGGCTCGATCGCCACGATCACCGGCAAGGCGATCGCGCCGAACGGGGCGTTCGACAACGGCTACACGGCGGGCCAGGTGCTCGCCGCGGTCAAGAAGACCGGCTTCATCGTCGGCTGAGGATCGGCGTGATGCGGCCGTCGCCCCGCGGGGCGGCGGCCGCTCAGCCGCCAGGGGATGCGGGGATCGCGGTGCGCTCGACGCGGCGGACCTCGACGCGCCCGTCGCGCTCGCGCACCTCGAAGACCGGCTGCGCCGCGGACGCCGGTCCGCCGATCACGGACCCGTCGCTGAGGCTGAAGCGCGAGCCGTGGCAGCCGCAGACGACGGTCTCACCGTCGAGCTCCCCGTCGCTCAACGAGCATCCGCGGTGCGAGCAGCGGTCGTGCAGGGCGTGGATCCCGTGGTCGTGGCGGACGAGCAGGACGGGCGTCTCGGCGGCCGCCACCTTTTTCGCGCGGCCAGCGGTGAGCTCGCTGGCAGCTCCGGCATCGGTCCACTCCTCCGGGCCTCGATCGAACACCGTCTGGTCGGTGCCGACACCGAGCGCGTAGGTCAGGTGCCCGCCGAGGTAGGCGCCGGCGCCCATCACCGTCATGCCGGCGAATCCGAGCAGGGTGGCGGTCCGGCGGCGCCCCTGCGCGCGGGGGCGGCGGGAGGCCAGGTACAGGCCGGCGCCGACCGCGTTCGCCACGGCATGGACGAGCCCGGTGCGCCGCACCGCGGGGTCGACCGCCTCGCTGGCCGACCAGTCGGCGACGCCGCTCGCCGCGGTCGCCGGATAGGCGAGGGCACCGACCGCCACCAGGCGGTTGGCCGCCGCGGGGTCGTCCCCGAGCAGATCGAGCAGCGAGGCGCTGGTGAATGCGCCGACCACCACGTCGGTGAGCAGGGGGTGGAGGGGATGCCCGAGCCAGGTCCCACCCAGGATCTCCCCCGGCGAACCGGTGACGAGTCGGCGGGCGAGCCGGCCGACCGGGGCGGCGAGGCCGTCGAGGCTGTCCGCCCGCTCGAGGGCGAGCACGGCGGGCTCGAGGGGCGATGCGCTCACGGGACGCTCGTACCCGCTCCGCTCGGCGTGTAACGCGACCGGCGTGACGGGCGAGCCGTTTAGTCGGCGGCGCCCGGCCGCTTGAACTGCGTGGCCAGGAAGCGATCCCACAGGCCGTCGGTCATCAGCCTGCGCTGGCCGATGAGCAGGCGCGCCGACGGCGTCACCCGGACGCGGATCGGTGCCCTGCGCGCGAGGATGGCGCGCTCGATCGCCCTGGCCACGTCGTCCGGCTCGCCGCCCAGCCGGGCGAGCGGTCCCTTCTCGTAGACCTCGGCCGTGCTCCGGGCCACCTCGGCGTTGAACGCGGCATACGGGCCGTCGCCCGGGGCGATCGACCCGCCGGCGGTGGCCGCGAACTCGGTGCGGATAAGGCCCGGCTGCACGATCGTCACCCCGACGCCGAAGCCCGCCACCTCGAAGCGCAGGGCATCGCTCAGCGCCTCCACGGCGTACTTCGTGCCGTGGTAGACGCCGCCGCCGGGAAACGTGAAGTTGGCGCCCATCGAACTGACGTTGACGATCCGCCCGCCTCCGCGCTCGCGCATGCCGGGCAGGACGAGCTGGCACATTCGCACCAGACCGAAGACGTTGGTTTCGAACTGCCGGCGCAGGCTCTCGGGGCTGACGGTCTCGACCGCGCCCGATTGCGAGTAGCCGGCGTTGTTGACCAGGACCGCGACGGCGCCGTGCGCCGCGATCACTGCGTCGACGGCCGCCCGCATCGAAGCCTCGTCGCTGACGTCGAGCGCCAGGGTGCGGCAGCCCGCCTCGGCCAGCCGATCGAGCGTCTCCGGCCGCCGGGCCGTGGCGTAGACGGTGTGACCGGCGCCGGCCAGCCGGGCCGCGGTCGCCCGGCCGATGCCGGTGGAGCAGCCGGTGATGAGGACGACCCGGGGCGCGGGGCTCACGCCCGGGACCGTACCCGCTCGACGGCGCCGTTTGGCCAGACATCCGCCGGGTAACGGATCGCCGGGATCGCCGTTGATCGAAAGGAACGCCGCATGTCTGCCACCTCCGACCGTCCCCTCGCGCTCGTCACCGGGGCCTCGAGCGGGATCGGCTTCGAGCTCGCCAAGCAGTTCGCCGAGCATGGCTTCGACCTGGTCATCGCCGCCGAGGACGGCGCCATCCACACCGCGCAGGCCGACCTCGAGCGGGACGGGGCGCACGTGGACGCGGTGCAGGCCGATCTGACCGACGAGCGCCAGGTCCAGGAGCTGTGGCGCCACGTGGCGCAGGCCGGCCGGCCGCTGGCGGCGGCGGCGCTCAACGCCGGCATCGGCGCCGGCGGGGCGTTCGCCACCGACACCGAGCTGAGCGACGAGCTGAAGCTCGTCGACCTGAACGTCCGCTCCACCGTCCAGCTCGCCAAGTACGTGGTCAAGGACATGGTCGACCGCGACGCGGGCCGGATCCTGTTCACCTCGTCGATCGCCTCGACGATGCCCGGCACGTTCCAGGCCGTCTACAACGCCTCGAAGTCGTTCGTCCAGTCGTTCGCGCTCGCGCTGCGCAACGAGCTCAAGGACACCGGCGTGAGCGTCACATCGCTGATGCCGGGTCCCACCGACACCGAGTTCTTCGAGCGGGCGGACATGCTCGACACGAAGGTCGGCGCCGGCGACAAGGACGACCCGTCCGACGTGGCGCGGGACGGCTTCGAGGCGCTGATGAACGGCGACGAGCGGGTGGTCTCGGCCTCGCTGTCGACCAAGCTGCAGGGCCGCGGCTCACGGCTGCTGCCGGACAGTGTCAAGGCCGAGATGCACCGCTCGATGGCCGAGCCGGGCAGCGCCCGGGAGAGCTGAGGCCTACCCCTCCGGGGGCGCGTAGAGCTGGAGGTCGTTGCCGTCGGGATCGCGGAAGCTGGCGATCCGGCCCCAGGGATGATCGGAGACCCCGCCGGCGATCTCGACGCCCGCCTCCCGCAGGCGCTCGAGCTCCGATTCGATCTCCGCCTCGGCGGCGAAGGCCACCACTGCGCCGCCGTCGCCGCGTGGGTCCTCCCGGGCGTTCAGGCCGAGGCGCAGCGCGCCGGCGCGCAGCATCGCCCATCGGTCGTCCTGGCTCTCCACCTCGAGATCCAACCGGTCCCGGTAGAAGGCGACGGCGCGGTCGATCTCCGACACCGGCAGCCAGACCACTGTGACGTCCACGGATCCTCCTTTGGTTGACGCCGGTTCAATACCCGGAGAAGCCGGACTTCAACAGTATGTTCAGGAGTGTGCGGGGGCGGGCGGCCAGAGGAACTCGTCGGTCCGCGTCAGCGCGAACAGGCGCTGCACAGGGGGAGCCAGTCGGCGCTCGACCTCGAGCGGCGTGGCCGCGGCCCGGGCGCTCTGCACGGCGCCGAGGATCGCCACCAGCCCGGCGCTGTCCATGAACTCGACCGCCGAGAGGTCGAGGCTGACCGCCTCGCCAGCCTCGCACAGGCTCGCCAGCTCGGCCTGGACCCGCGGGCTCGGTGGCCAGGTCGAGCTCGCCGCGCAGCGCGACCCGGGTGGCGCCGCCGACGCGGCTGATCTCCAGGTCGAACTCCATGCCCTGCATCATCCTCCTCCCTCGCGGGCGGCGCCGTATCGCTCGAGCGCCACCCGCCGCTCGACGGCGTGGTCGACGAGCGGGAGCGGGTAGTTCCGGCCGAGCACGCAGCCGCACGCCCGCTGCTCGACGGCGCTCAGCCGCCATGGCTCGAACAGGCGATCGTCCGGCACCTCGCGCAGCTCCGGCACCCAACGCCGGACGTACCGGCCGTGGGGGTCGAATCGCTGGCCCTGGAGCGTCGGGTTGTACATCCGGCGGTAGGCGGGGGCGGGATCGACGCCGACCGATGCGATCCACTGCCAGTTGCCGTTGTTCTGCGCGGGCTCGCCGTCGAGCAGCAGCGTCTCGAACCACCGTTCGCCGGCCCGCCAGTCGAGGTGGAGGTCCTTGGTCAGGAACGCCCCGACGATCAGCCGCGCCCGGTTGTGCATCCAGCCGGTGGCCGCCAGCTCGCGCATGCCGGCGTCCACCGCCGGGTACCCGGTCTCTCCGCGCTGCCACGCCTCGAGCCGGTCGGGCCGGTCGTCCCACTCGAGTCCGCGCCGGCGCGCCTGGAGCTCGTGACGGAGGTTCTCCGGCCACATCAGCAGCACGTGGGCATAGAAGTCGCGCCAGGCGAGCTGTCGGATCCAGGCGCCGGTGCCGGCGCCGCCGCGATCGCGCGCCCGGGCTTCGAGCTCGCGCGGGGACAGGCATCCCCAGCGCAGGTACGGACTCAGCTGAGAGCTGCCCACGCGCGCCATGCCGTTCTGGCGGTCGGAGTAGTGGCTGATGCCCCCGGCGATCCAGCGCTCCATCGCCGAGCGGGCGGCGGCCTCGCCCGGAACGAGGACCGGCCCGGCCAGCGCACCCGCCTCGCGCAGGCCAAGGGCGCCGCCGTCGGCCGGCAGCTCGCCGGGATCGAGGCGGCGGGGGAGCGCCGGCAGGCTCCGGGGCGGGGGGAGCACGTCCCGGCGCGGGAGCTGGCGCCAGGCCCGGAAGAACGGTGAAAAGACGCGGTAGGGCTCCCCGGCGGCCGTGCGGGGCTGCGAGACGTCGACGATGTAGTTGCCGCCGTGCGGCCGCGCCTGGACCCCCGCGGCGCGGAGCGCCTCGGTCACTCGACGGTCGCGGGCGCGGGCGAACGGGCCGACGTCGCTCGTCCAGTGCACGGCGCTCGCCCGCGCCTCGCCGGCGAGGACGGGGAGCACAGCCTCGGGGGGGCCGCGGCGGACGACGAGGCGGCTGCCGCGCGTGCCCAGGTCACGGTTGAGCGCCGCCAGGCACCCGAGCATGAAGTCGACCCGCGCTCGCGAGGCGAACCGTCCGCCGAGCAGCCGGTCGTCGAGCACGAACACCGGCACGACACGATCATGTGCAGCCAGGGCGGCGCACAGTGCCGGATGGTCGTGGAGCCGGAGGTCCCGCCGCAGCCAGACGATTCCCGCGTCTCCGGGCGTCGGCTCAGTCGCCAATCGCCGCCTCGCAGAACGCCCACAGCTCCTGGCGCGTCTGATCACGGTCGGGCTTGGCCCCGATGGCGTAATGCGTCGGGCGCCGGCGCCGGTCGTGCCAGAAGCCGCCGGTGGTGCGGGCGGGCTCCTCGGCGGCGCCGAGCCACAGGATGCTATCGGCCCCCTGCTCGGGGTCGCGGATGATCGGCCGGGTGAGCGCGCGGAACACGGGCATCCAGCTCCGCACCCCCTCGGTGTCGACCCATCCCGGGTGCATGGCGTGGACGACGACCTCGGAGGACGACAGCCGAGCCGCCCACATCTGGCTGATCGCCACCTCCTCGCGCTTGGTCCGCGCGTACAGCTTCTTCGGCCCGTAGCGGTCAAGGTCGGACTGGAGGTCGCCGGCCGGGATCGACTGGTCGTACATCCCACCGGAGCTGACGTTGATGACCCGGCCGGGCCGGGCCGCGGCCAGCAGGTCGCCCAGCCACCGCGTGAGCGCGAACGGCGCCAGCACGTGGGTGGCGAACATCAGCTCGTAGCCGTCGATCGAGCGGGTGCGCTCGTCCGGCATGACGCCCGCGTTGTTGACCAGCACGTCGAGCCGGTCGAGATCGTCGTGCAGCCGGGCGCTCAGGTCGCGCAGCGCGGCGAGGCTGGAGATGTCGCAGGCGAGCGCCCGCACGTCCGCTCCGGCGACGTGCTCGGTCACCTGGGCGCGGGCCTCCTCGGCCCGGCGCTCGTCTCGCCCGAGCACCAGCACGGTGGCGCCGAGCTCGGCGAACCCCCGGGCGGCGGCGCGGCCGATGCCCGAGGCGGCGCCGGTGACGAGCACCGTGCGCCCCCCATGCGCGGCAGCTCGGCCGCCCAGCCGGGTAGCCGGCGGCGCACGGCGAGGCCGACGTTGCCGTAGCCGAAGGCGATGGAGCGGTCCAGCGCGGTGTCGATGAGCGTTGGCAGCTGCATGGTGGGGGTGTACCCGCCCGCCGGGTGTTGAACACCCTGATGAAGGAAAGCTACAACGAAGGTGCGATCTGACGCAGCCGTGCGGCGAGTCCCGCCGGGTCGGCGACGGTCACGGTCAGCTCCGGGTGGCGGAGCGGCGCGACGCCGCGCACGGGACGGGCGAAGGTGATGAGCACGCCGCGCGCGCCGTTGCTGGCGAACGTCAGCCCGCGGTCGGTGATGCCCAGCCGCGGCGGTCCGGCCGTCTTCACGAACTGGTAGGGACCCGTGAGCTCCACCCCGGTGATGTTCTCCGCCGGCGTCCGCAGCGCCAGCGCCCGTAGCGGGCGTCGAGTCCGTCGGCGGTCACCTCGACCCAGGCGTTGTCGGGGCCGATCCCGAACGGGCGCGCGGCTCGGCGGTAGGCGGGGTCCAAGGTGAACGGGAAGCGGTCGGGCGAGTCGGCCATCGGCGGGGAGAGCGCAGCCTACCCTGAGGCGCCCGGATGACCCGGCCGCGGGGAGCCGGGCCTCCGGGCGCGCGGGGCAGGGAGAGATGCCCACCGGTTCGTACCCGAGTGGGGCAGAACCTGAACGTTATGTTGAGTTACAACCCGGGTGGGAACAGGTAGCGCGGATGCGGCGGGACCGGCGCCCCGAGCTCGAGCACGATCTCGGCGTGCCGGCGCAGCGGGATGCTCCCCGGGTCCCCGGTCCACAGCCGGCCGGCCAGGAACCCGGTGACGCGTCCACGGAAGCCGGCCAGTCGCCGGCCCTCGACAGTGGCTGGCCCCACAGGGCGAACAGCGTCCCCAGGCGCAGCCCGGGCCGGGTGAGATCGACCACGCCGGTCGGCTCGGTGCTCCGCACCGGGTACGCGCAGGCCCCACCCGTCACGTAGGCGCCCCGCCGGTGCAGTGGCGGCGCCATCCCGATCCCGGCCGGCACCGGGAGCACCCGGCCGCTCGGCGTAGAGCTCGAGGTGGATGGCGTAGCGCGGAGCGCTCGAGCGGCCGCAGCGCAGTCCCGCCACGGGGGCACGGCGGGCGACGGCCGGGGAGGTGGGGGAGAGGCGGTAGGCCGCGCCCCGCCCGGCGGGGCAGCGGGAGGTAGTCGGCCGGCAGCCGGAAACCGGGTCCGGAGCGCCGCGGCGACGCCGCGCCGCAGCCGGCGAACAGGAGCGCCGCACCCCCGACGGCGGCGAGCGTCCGCCTCAGGCTGCCGCCTGGGCCGCCTGCGCTCACCGTGAGCTCGTCGCGCTCGGCGGCGAGCGTGACCGCTTCCTCGCGGCCACCGAACCCCGTCCAGCGCTCGGCGATCGTCTCCCGCAGGCTGTCCAGGAAGTCGTCGGAGTGCAGCGGGTCGTGGTGGAACAGGAGCAGTCGCTGCACGGCCGACCCGCTGCGCGAAGGCGAGCGCGTCGGACACCGGGCAGTGGCCCCAGCCCGAGGTGCTCGCGGTACTCCTCGTCGGTGTACTGGCAGTCGTGCACGAGCAGGTCGGCGCCGCGCGCGAGATCGAAGCCGGAGATCCATTCGTCCTCGCACTCGGCCAGCGGCTGCCCGAGCCCCGGCTCGTGGTCGGGGATGTAACAGAGCGTCGTCGGCCCGTCCTCGATCCGGTAGCCGAGCGTCGGGCCGCGGTGGTTGACCGCCTGGGCCCGGATGCGGGCGGGGCCGATCTCCCACTCGACGGCGTCGGCCTCGCGGAAGGAGACCAGGGAGGGCAGCTCGCGCACCTCGACCGGCGCCAGCGGCGCCGAGATGTAGCGCGCGATCCGGTCGCGCAGCGAGGCCTCGGGCGAGGCCGGGCCCCAGATGACGATCTCCGACTCGGGCCGGAAGCAGGGGGCGAAGAACATCAGGCCCTGGATGTGGTCGAGGTGCAGGTGGGTGAGCAGGATGTGGATCGGCCGCTCGGCGCGCGGCAGCGGCGAGCCCGAGGTTGCGGATCCCGGTGCCGGCATCGAGGATCAGCGTGCTGCCGTCCGACAGCGTCACCTCGACGCACGACGTGTTCCCGCCGTAGCGCATCGTCTCCGGACCCGGGGCGGGGATCGACCCGCGCGCTCCCCACACCTTCAGCTTCATCGGCTTCCTCCCTGCTGCCGCCTCGACGCCCACCGCGCCGAGGGCCGCCTCCAGCGGCCAGAAGAACACGATCGCCCCGCTCGACCCGTCCGGGCCGACGATCGGGATGGCGCTGGCCGCGACCTCCCGCAGGCCGTCCGTGGTGCAGACCCGGAAGCGGCCGTGGTAGGGCCGCTCGCTGCGGACCGCCACCGTCGCCGGGATCTCGTCGTACGGGATCGGGTCTCCGTCCTCGTCGAACGGGACCGAACTCCCGCGTCCAGTCCTCTGCGGCCAGCCGGCCGCTCTCCTCGTAGCGGCGCCCGAGCATCGCCGCCGCCGCCTCGTTGTAGTAGAGCAGCGCGCCGACCTCGCCGACGAGGAACGCCGGCGTGGAGATGCTCGAGAGCAGGTTCCGCGCCAGGATCAGCTCAAGCGGGCCGCTGCGGTGCTCATCGCCACGAACTCTATAAGCACTGCTGGTAATCCCGCGGTGCAGGTCGCCTATCCTCCCGGCCGGTGGCCTCCCAGAAGTCACGGCGACGCTCGCGCAAGCGGCGGGACGGGAGCGCGCCGCGCGCGGTGGCCTCCGAGCGGCGCGAGGTGCGGGGCGAGCGCGTGACGCGAGCGCGCAGCGGGCGCGAACGGACGGGCCGGCCGCGCCAGCTCGGGACCGAGGGGGAGCGGCCGCCCGGGCCGTTCGGCGGGCTGCCGATCTCCGAGCTGGCGATCCTCGCCGGCGGCATCGGTGCGACGGTCGGGGTCATCCAGAACGGCGGCCCGGCGCTCCTCGTCGGGCTGATCGTGTGCGGGCTCGGCGTGCTCGAGGTGACCGCCCGGGAGCACTTCTCCGGCTTTCGCTCGCACAGCTCACTGCTCGCCGGCGATCCCCGCGGTGGCCGCCGGAGCGCTCGTGGTGCGCCGTGTTCGGCAGCCGCGCCAGCGGGCGCTCGTGCTGCTCGCCGTCGTTCCCGTGTTCGGCGTGCTGTTCTGGATGCTGCGCGAGCGCTTCCAGCGGGCTCGCCAGGCGCGCGTCCGCCGGCGGGTCACCGGCGGCTGAGTCGGCGCCGAGGGTCGGCACCACCGGCAGGCGCAGCGAGAACGACCGCGCCGCCATCCGGCGCGTTGTCGGCCGCCACGCTGCCGCCGTGCTGCTCGGCCACCTGGCGGACGATGGCCAGGCCGAGGCCGCTGCCCTGACTTCCCGCGGGCGGACGCCCCGCGATAGAAGCGATCGAACACGTACGGCAGGTCCTGCCGGATCGATCCCGGGGCCGTGGTCGCGGACGATCAGCCCGCGCTCGTCGACGATCACCTCGATCCGTCCGCTGGGCGGCGAGTGGCGGGCGGCGTTGTCGAGCAGGTTGTTGACCGCCCGCCCGAGCCGCTCCGGGACCCCCGAAAGCGTGACCGGCGCGAGCGCGGCGGCGAAACTCGACGCCGGGCGAGTTGCGCCGCGAGCGGGCTGAGCGACTCCTCCACCACCCCGTCGAGGCGGACGTCCTCCGCGGCGGTCGGGCTGCAGGTCGCCGCGGGCGAGCTCGATCAGGTCGCCGACGAGCTGGGAGAGCTCCTCGCTCTGCTCGACGACGTCGCTGAGCAGGCGCCGGCGGTCCTCCTGCGTCGAGCTGGGCGCCGGCCAGCAGCACCTCGATGTTCGTCCGCAGGCTCGTCACCGGCGTGCGGAGCTCGTGCGAGGCGTCGGCCACGAGCTGGCGCTGGGCGCGCACCGACTCGTCGAGTGCGTCGCGTGAGCTCTGGAGGCGCTCGAGCATGTGGTTGAAGCGACCGGCCAGCTGCCCCACCTCGTCCTCGGCGTGGATCCGCAGGCGGAGCGACAGGTCATCGGTGGCCCCGATCTGCTCCGCGGCGCCGCGCCACCTCGGCCAGCGGCCGCGAGCACTCGGGCCCCGGCCAGGCGGCCGAGCACGATGGCCAGGGCGATCCCGCCGGCGAACAGGAGCACGAGCACGAGCCGGAGGTGGGCGAGGATCCGGTCGACGCCGTTCAGCGGCCGGGCGAGCTGGATCGCCACCGGCTCACCGGCGGCGATGCGCCGGGATCGGCACCACGAGCTCCCGCAGGTGGGTCGCGCCGATGTGCAGGTCGCGTCATGTACGGCCGCGCGGTACCGGCGGCCACCGCCGCCGCCCGGGCGCCGGCGGGCAGCGTGACCCCGCCCTGGCGGGCCAGCGTCTGGCCGCTGGCCAGCACGATCTGGACGTACGGGGCCGGGCCTCCGGCGCTGGCGGCCAGTCCGGGCAGTGGCTCGGTCGAGCGAGTGCGGCTCACCGCGCTGGATCTCGGCCGCCTGCGCGCGGAGCTCGCCGTCGACCTCGCCGCGCAGCTGGTTGCGCACGACGAGGTAGGAGACCACCGCGGCCAGCGCGACGGCGACCGCGACGGCAACGGCGGCGGCCAGGCCGAGGCGGCGGCGCAGCGGCATCGCGGCCGGCTAGTCCCGCAGCACGTAGCCGACGCCGCGCACGGTGTGCAGCAGGCGCGACTCCCCGCCGGCCTCGGTCTTGCGGCGCAGGTAGCCCATGTAGACGCCGAGCGCGTTCGAGGTCGGTCCGAAGTCGTAGCCCCACACATTCTCGAAGATCGTGGTCCGGGTGAGCACCTGGCGCGGGTGGCGCAGGAACAGCTCGAGCAGCAGGAACTCGGTCTTGGAGAGCTCGACGATGCGCTCGCCGCGCCTGACCTCGTGCGCCACGGGGTCGAGCGTCAAGTCGGCGAAGCGCAGCACCTCGTCGCTCTCGCCCTCCCCCGTGCGGCGGAGCAGCGCCCGCAGGCGGGCCTGGAGCTCGCGGAGCGCGAACGGCTTGACCAGGTAGTCGTCGGCGCCGACGTCGAGCCCCTTGACCCGGTCGTCGATGGCGTCGCGCGCGGTCAGCATCAGGATCGGCGTCCGGTCGCCGGCCTGGCGCATCCGGCGGCACACCTCCAGGCCGTCCAGACGGGGCATCGACACGTCGAGGATGACGGCGTCGACCGGGGCGCCGGCGATGGCGTCGAGGGCCTGCTCGCCGTCCCCGGCCACCGACACCTCGTAGGACTCGAGCTTCAGCGCGCGCTCCAGCGCGCGCTGCACCGCCGGCTCGTCGTCGACCACCAGCACCTTCGGCATAGGCGGCGGATTGTGACGCCCGCGCGTAAGAGGTGGTTCAGAACTCGAGGAGCAGCGGAGCGTGGTCGGAGGGCTTCTGGCCCTTGCGGAAGTCACGGTCGATGCCGCACCGGGTGAGCCGCCCGGCGAGCGGGTGCCCCAGCAGGGCGAGATCGATTCGCAACCCGAGCTTGCGGTGAAAGTGGCCCTGCCGGTAGTCCCACCAGGTGTAGCCGACCGCATCCGGGTGGAGCGTCCGGTAGGCGTCCGCGTAACCGGCGGCGAGGATCCGGCGCAGACGCTCGCGCTCCGGCCCGCTGACGTGCGTGCCGCCAACGAACGCGCTCGGGTCGTAGACGTCGAGGTCGGCGGGGGCGATGTTGAAGTCCCCGAGGATGCAGAGCGGCGCACCGCCGTCGCCGGCCTCGCCGGCGCGCTCCACCATCGCATCGAGGAACGCGAGCTTGCGCGGGTATTCGGGGCTGTCGAGCGCGCGCCCGTTCGGCACGTAGACGCTGGCGATCCGGCAGGCGCCGACCGTCGCCTCGCACCACCGGGCCTCGGCGGGGTCAGGCTCCCCGGGCAGCCCGCGCCGCGGGTCGCACAGCCGGTGACCGGTGCGGGCGAGGATGGCGGTGCCGGCCCACCGGCCGCCGGAGTGGTGGAGCGCGTCGTAGCCGGCGGCGGCGAGCGCGTCGAGCGGAAACGCGTCGGGGGCCACCTTCGTCTCCTGGAGGCAGAGGACGTCGGGGGCGTGGAGGGCGAGGAAGTCGAGCACGCGGGGCAGGCGCACCTTCAGCGAGTTGACGTTCCAGGTGGCGATCAGCACCGGCGGCTACTGTGGCACGCGTGGCGGGATCCGAGTCGCTGCGGACCTACCGGCGCAAGCGGGACTTCGCCGGCACGCCGGAACCGGCGGGCGCGGGTGCGACCGAGCCATCCGGCGGCCCGCGGTTCGTCGTCCAGGAACACCACGCCACGCGCCAGCACTGGGACCTGCGCCTCGAGCACGACGGCGTGCTCGCCTCCTGGGCGGTGCCGAACGGGATCCCGCCCGACCCGCACGAGAACCGCCTCGCCGTCCACACCGAGGACCACCCCCTCGAGTACCTCGAGTTCCACGGAGATATCCCGCGCGGCCACTACGGAGCGGGTTCGATGACGATCTGGGACCGCGGCACCTACGAGCTGCACAAGTGGGAGCCGGGCAAGGTCGAGGTGACCTTCCACGGCGAGCGGCTGCGCGGTCGCTATGGGCTGTTCCCGATCGGCCGGGGCGGGGAGGACAAGGACTGGATGATCCACCGGATGGACCCGCCGCAGGATCCGGGCCGGGTCCCCCTGCCGGCCGGCATCGTGCCGATGCTCGCGCGGCCCGGAACGCTGCCCGGCGAGGCGGCGGGCTGGTCGTTCGAGGTCAAGTGGGACGGGATCCGGGCGATCGCCTACGTCCAGCCCGGCCGCCTCCGGCTCGAGAGTCGCAACCTGCGCGAGATCGGCGACGGGTACCCGGAGCTCCGCGGGCTGCTGCTCCAGACGAGCATGCGCGAGCTCGTGCTCGACGGGGAGATCGTCGCCTTCGACGAGACCGGGCGGCCGAGCTTCAGCCGCCTCCAACGACGGATGCACGTCACCGCTCCGGCCGCGGTCAAGCGGCTGGCGGCCTCCACGCCCGTCGTCTACGCCATCTTCGACCTCCTGTTCTGCGACGGCCGTTCGCTGATGGGGCGCCCGTACGCCGAGCGCCGGGAGGCGCTCGAGGCGCTCGGGCTGGAAGGGCCCGCGTGGCGAGTTCCGGCGGCGCACCCCGGTCAGGGCCGGGCGCTGCTCGACGCGACCGCGGCGCAGGGGCTCGAGGGGATCATCGCCAAGCGGCTCGACTGCCCGTACGAGCCGGGCCGGCGCTCGAGTGGGTGGCTGAAGATCAAGCATCGCGGTCGTCAGGAGGTGGTGATCGCCGGCTGGGTGCCGGGGGAGGGGCGCCGGGCCGAGCGCATCGGGGCGCTGCTCACCGGGGTCCATGCGGCGGATGGGTCGCTGCGATACGCCGGGCGGGTCGGCACCGGGTTCACCGAGCGCACGCTGTCGGACCTGGCCGATCGCCTGGCGCCGCTGCGGACCCCGGCGAGCCCCTTCGCGCCGGGCGCCCCCCGGTTCCCGCGGGGGACGCAGTTCGTGCGCCCGGAGCTCGTCGCCGAGGTGGAGTTCGTCGAGTGGACACCGGACGGGGTGATGCGGGCGCCGTCGTTCAAGGGCCTGCGCGACGACAAGCCGTCGGCCGAGGTGGTGCGCGAGGGCGAGGCGGGGCCGTTCGACGCGGTCGAGGAGCTGCCGGAGGGTGCACGCCTGGTGCGGGTCGACGGCCGTGAGCTGCGGATCACCAACTGGCAGAAGGTGCTCTACCCGCAGACCGGCTTCACGAAGGGCGACCTCGTCGAGTTCTACGCCCGGATGGCCCCGGTCCTGGTGCCCCACCTGCGCGACCGGCCGCTCACCCTGAAGCGGTATCCCAACGGCGTGGCGCAGACGCATTTCTACGAGAAGCAGGCGCCGGTCCACCGGCCCGACTGGGTGCGGACGGTCGGTGTCGGCGAGATCAACTTCACGCTCGCGCAGGACCGCGCGACCCTGGTGTGGCTGGCCGGGCTGGCGGACATCGAGCTGCACACCTCGCTGTCCCACGCGGCCGATCCCGAGCGGCCGACGAGCGTGGTGTTCGACCTCGACCCCGGCCCCCCGGCCGGGATCCTCGAGTGCGGGGAGGTGGCACTCGTGCTGCGCGGGCTGTTCGCCGGGCTCGGGTTGACCTCGCTGGTCAAGACGTCGGGCTCGAAGGGGATGCAGGTGTACGTGCCGCTGGGTACGCCGACGACGTACGCCCAGACCAAGCCGTTCGCCCGGCAGGTCGCCGAACTGCTCGAGACGCGCATGCCCGAGCGCGTCGTCAGCCGGATGACGAAGCGGATCCGTGGCGGCAAGGTGCTCGTCGACTGGAGCCAGAACGACACCCACAAGACGACGGTGAACGTGTACTCCGTGCGCGCGCGTGAGCGGCCGACGGTCTCCACGCCGCTGCGCTGGGAGGAGGTCGAGGCGGCGCGGGAGAGCGGCGACGAGGACGCACTGAGCTTCGACACCGGCGACGTCCTGGCCCGCGTGGCCCGCGACGGCGACCTGTTCGCCGAGCACCTGAGCCTCCGCCAGGCGCTGCCCGGCGGCGGATGAAGGCGAGCCGCCGCCGGTTTCGCCATGATGGCGGCGATGGATCAGGTCACCCTGCGCAACCGGCTGCTCGTCGCCACCGGGATGTGGAAGGAGGCGGTCGGCGAGCCGCTGCCCCGCATGGCCCCAGGCGACCCGGTCAAGCAGATCGAGGCGTTCGAGCTCGAGCTGGTGGAGCGGCTGTGCCAGGGCGCGACGCCGCAGAACGCCCGGGAGATCGCCGACCGCACCTGGGACCTCGTCCACGACCGCGAGGATGGCGACCCGGTCAAGCAGCGCGTCGTGCGCTGCCACGAGGCGCTGGCCCGGATGACCCACCTCGGCGACTGACCACTCGCCGTGGCAAGCGTCGCCCCCGGCCGCTCGCCTAGGCGCCGAGCGCCGGCGTGACCGTCTCCTCCGGGGGCGCGGCCTCCGGGTTGCGCGACAGCGCGGCCGCCGCATAGGCGTCGGCCTCGTCGAGCGTCTCGCGCTCGAGCAGGGCGGAGACGAGCGCGTCGAGCTGCCCGCGATGGACGCGGAGGAGCTCGCTCACCTCCTCGTGGGCGCCCTCGACGATCCGCCGCACCTCCTGGTCGACGAGCTGCTGGGTGGCCTCCGAGGTCTCGGCGGCGCCGGGCAGCAGCGGACTCATCCCCTCGGAGGGGATGACGGCGATCGGGCCGATCGCCGGGGACATGCCCCACCGCCCCACCATGTGGCGGGCGATCCGCGTCAGCTGCTGGATGTCGGACTCGGCGCCGGTGGTGATCTCGTCGAACACCTGCTCCTCGGCCACCCGCCCGCCGAGCGCCACCTTGATCTGGGCCACCAGGTGGCGCTCGTCGAAGTTGAAGCGATCGGCGTCGGGGGCGGAGAACGTCACGCCGAGCGCCTGGCCGCGGGGGATGATCGACACCTTGCGCACCGGGTCGGCACCCGGGGTGAGCATGCCGACGATCGCGTGCCCCGCCTCGTGGTAGGCGGTGCGGCGGCGATCCTCCTCGCTGAGCATCACCTTGCGCTCGGCGCCGAGGACGATCCGCTCGAGCGAGTCGCTGAGATCGTCGGGGTGGACGTCGTCGTGCGAACGCCGCGCGGCGAGCAGCGCCGCCTCGTTGACCAGGTTGGCCAGGTCGGCCCCGACCATGCCCGGCGTGGCGGCGGCCAGACCGCCGAGATCGACGCCGGGCGCCAGCGGCACCGAGCGGGTGTGCACGCGAAGAATGGCCTCGCGCCCCGTGCGGTCGGGGGGCTGCACCGCCACCCGGCGGTCGAACCGGCCGGGACGGAGCAGCGCCGGATCGAGGATCTCGGGCCGGTTGGTCGCCCCGAGCACGATCACGCCGGTCCGCGGGTCGAATCCGTCCATCTCGGTGAGGATCTGGTTGAGCGTCTGTTCGCGCTCGTCGTGGCCGCCGGACAGGCCGGCGTTGCCCGCGCTGCGCGACCGGCCGACGGCGTCGAGCTCGTCGATGAAGATGATGGCCGGGGCGGCCTGCTTGGCCTGGTCGAACAGGTCACGCACGCGCGAGGCGCCGACGCCGACGATCATCTCGACGAACTCCGAGGCCGACATCTGGAAGAACGGCACGCCGGCCTCGCCGGCCACCGCGCGGGCGAGCAGCGTCTTGCCGGTGCCCGGCGGCCCGCTGAGCAGCACACCGCGCGGGATCCGCCCCCCGAGACGCAGGTACTTGTCAGGGTTCTTCAGGAAGTCGACGATCTCGTACAGCTCCTCCTTGGCCTCGTCGATCCCCGCCACGTCCTGGAAGGTGACCGGCTGATCGGCGCCCTCGACGCGCCGCGCCCGCGAGCGCCCGAACGACATCAGCCCACCGGGACCGCCCCCGGCCGCCGCCGCCCGGCGCATGATGAGCACGAACAGCAGGATGAGCAGGAGCGTCGGGCCGAAGCCGAACAGGAGCTCCTGGATGAACGAGGGCCCCGAGTCCGGCGGCTTGGCGTCGATCGTCACGTCGTGCGCCTGGAGCAGATTCGACAGCTCGGAGTTGTCGGCGAACGACGGCACCTGAGTGGAGAAGTCGGTCGACCGGGCGCTCTGGCCGTACTGGATCGCGTCCTTCACCGTCCCCTGGATGGCGTCGCCGGTGGAGGAGATCTCCTGCACGTTGCCGGCCCGCACCTGGGACAGGAACGTCGGGCTGTAGGGAATCTGGATCCGCGAGACCGGCTTGAGGACCTGGGAGGAGATCCACACGTTCAGGGCGAGCAGTCCGAGCACGAGCAGCAGCGCGATCACCCAGCGCGGCGGCTGACCCATCGGCGAGCTCGGCTGGCTCCCGCCGCCCCGGCCGTCCGGCGCCGGCGTCACCTTCCATCCGGGGCGGCTCGGAGCACCCGAGCCGGAGCCCGGGCCGCGGGGCGCGGGAGGAGCGGGACGGCGGGGAGGATCCTCAGCCATGACGAACAGTTCTACCCCTCGATCCGGCGTCGGAATTCCTCCGCGCCGACCACTGCCGCACCCGAAGCCCACACCTGCTCGGCCAGCGCCCGGTCCGAGGTCGCCACACGAACTGTACCCGGCGCCCCGTGGGCGCGGAGCCGGCGCACGATCTCGTGATCGGCGGCGTCCCGCCCCGGCTTCGGCGCGTGGGCGACCTGGATGACGGTCGAGCGGATGGGGGGACGCGGCGGGCGCTCGAACACGACGACCACGTCCTCGTCCTCGGAGGCCGCCCAGCGCTCGAGGCGGTCGACCAGGCGGAGCATGGCGGCGTCACGGTCCCGCCACCAGCCGTCGGGCCGGGAGCCGATCACGTTCATGCCGTCGATGAACCAGGGCACACCACGATCGACGGTACCTTGGCGATGTGTGACCTCCGTAAGCGTGCGACCGGCGACGGACGAGGATCTCCCGGAGGTGGGGCGGATGCTCCACGACTTCAATCGTGAGTTCGATGCACCGTCGCCCGAGCCGGAGTGGCTGGCGGAGCGGGTGGGTGGGCTGGTGGCGGCCGGCGACGCGGTCGCGCTCGTGAGCGACCGGCCGCCGTGTGGGCTCGCGCTCCTGCGCGTACGCGCGAACCTGTGGAGCCCGGAGAACGAGGCGTACCTGGCCGAGCTGTACGTGCGCCCGGCGCGGCGCGGGCGGGGGCTCGGACGCGAGCTGCTCACCGCCGCCCTCGACGCGGCCCGGGCGCGCGGATGCAGCTACCTCTGCCTGAGCGTCGACGAGCCCGACGTCCCCGCACGGCGGCTGTACGCCTCGATGGGCTTCACCCCCGACGTCGACCGGAACGACGCCCCGCCCGCCCTGTACCTCGAGCGCTCACTCTGACGGGTCGACCCGGCGGGTCCGCTTCAGCTGCGCGCGCTCGCGCTTGGCGCGCAGGCGCCGCTCGGCGGAGGTGCGGGTGGGGCGCGTCGGCCGCCGTGTCCGAGGCACGCGCAGGGCGTCGGCCAGCCGGGCGCACAGCCGCTCGAGCGCCAGCTCGCGGTTGCGGGCCTGACTGCGGTGCTCCTGGGCCACCGCGGAGACCTGAGGTCCGAGGCGGGCGAGGATCCGCGCCCGTTGCTCCGCGGTCAGCGACGGTGAGCCGGCGGCGTCGAACACCGCCTCCACCCGCGACGCGGTGACGTTGGCGTGCTGCCCGCCGGGGCCGGAGGAGCGGGAGGTCCGCAGGAGGACCTCCGAGCGGGGGATCCGCAGCTCGCGGGTGATGTCGAGGAGCGTGTCCATGCTGCTCACAGGATGGCGCCAGGCGCGTGATAGCGTGCCGCGCCGTCAGGTCGCCGGAGGCGGCGACACCCGCAGGTGCTCACCTCCGGACGTCCTCCGGATCAGCAGCACTGCAGTCGAGGACGGAGGACACATGCCAACCGGAACGGTCAAGTGGTTCAGCGACGAGAAGGGGTTCGGCTTCATCACCCCCGACGATGCCAGCCGGGACCTGTTCGTCCACCACACGAGCATCAACGCCGACGGGTACCGCTCGCTCGCCGAGGGGACGAAGGTCTCCTACGAGGAGGAGGCCGGACCCAAGGGGCCGAAGGCGATCAACGTCATCAGGCTGTAGCCCGGGCGCGTCGCGTGTCGCACGCCGTCGCGCGGTGATCCCATGGCCGACTGGGTGACGATCTCGTCGCTGGCGACCGCCACCGGCACGCTCGTGCTGGCGGTGGCCACGTTCTCCTCCGTTCGCTCGGCCAACCGGTCGGCGCGCGTGGCCGAGCAGTCGCTGCTCGTCGGGCTGCGCCCCGTGCTCATCCCCTCGCGCGAGGACGATCCGGGCGAGCGGGCGCGGTTCGGCGACGGACACACGATGACCGTTCCGGGGCACGGCGGGGCGATCGAGCTCGGGGGGCGGGCGATCTACCTGGCGATCGGCCTGCGCAACGGAGGGCAGGGCCTGGCCGTCATCCACGGCTGGCAGGTCCACGCCCCGCCCGGGCTCGGCTCGGTGATCGACGACCCCGACCCGGAGGACATTCGCCGCCAGGGCCTCGACCTGTACATCCCGCCGGGCGACACCGGCTACTGGGAGGGCGCCCTGCGCGATCCGGCGGAGGAGCGCTACCGCCAGGTGCACGACTCGGTGCGGGCCGACGAGCGGGTGGTGGTCGACCTGATGTACGGCGACCACGAGGGCGGGCAGCGCCAGATCGCGCGCTTCAGCCTGCACGTCGACGACGACTGGCCGGCCGGCCGCCGCGTGCAGGTGATCCGCTACTGGAACCTCGACCGCGAGGACCCGCGCTGAACCGCCGCACGCGGGGGATTCCCGCCTATATTGGTTGACGAGCCAGTCAACCCCGGATGAACAGGGACGTTGCCGCAGTGAGCAAGACGGTCGAGGAACGGGAGCGGGTGGTCGTCCGCTTCGCCGGGGACTCCGGCGACGGCATGCAGCTCGTCGGCGGCCGCTTCACCGACGCCACGGCGGTGCTCGGCAACGACCTGGCCACGCTGCCGAACTTCCCGGCCGAGATCCGCGCACCGGCCGGCACCCTGGCCGGGGTCTCGGCCTTCCAGATCCACTTCGCCTCCCGCGACATCCTCACCCCGGGCGATCAGCCGAACGTGCTCGTGGCGATGAACCCGGCGGCGCTGCGGTCCAACCTCGCGGAGCTGCCGCGCGGCGCGGCGATCATCGTCAACGAGGATGCGTTCTCCCGGCGCAATCTGGACAAGGCGGGGTACGCCGAGAACCCGCTCGAGGACGGCTCGCTGGCGGAGTACCGCGTCCACCGGATCCCGATGACGGGACTCACCGTCAAGGCGGTGGAGGCGGTCGACGGCGCTTCCACGCGCGATGCGCAGAAGGCCAAGAACCTGTTCGCCCTCGGCGTGCTGTCGTGGCTCTACGGCCGCCCGGCCGACGTGACCGAGCGGTGGATCCGGACGAAGTTCGGGCGGCTCCCGGCGGTCATGGAGGCGAACCTGGCGGCGTTCAACGCCGGGTGGTCGTTCGGCGAGACCACCGAGCTGCTCGACGTCCGGTACAGCGTCGCGCCGGCCACCGACACGGCACCGGGGACGTACCGCAACATCAACGGCACGACGGCGCTGGCCTACGGTCTGGTGGCGGCGGCCGTCCGCTCGCGGCTCGGGCTCGTGCTGGCGTCGTATCCGATCACGCCCGCCTCCGAGCTCCTGCACGAGCTCTCCCGCCACGCCCGCCTCGGCATCGCCACGATCCAGGCCGAGGACGAGATCGCCGCGGCCGGCATGGCGCTCGGCGCCGCGTTCGGCGGCAAGCTCGGCGTCACCGCCACGAGCGGACCGGGCATGGATCTCAAGAGCGAGACGATCGGCCTGGCGGTGATGCTCGAGCTGCCGCTCGTGGTGATCGACGTGCAGCGGGCGGGACCCTCGACCGGGATGCCGACCAAGACCGAGCAATCCGACCTGCTGATGGCGCTGTTCGGCCGCCACGGGGAGTCGCCGCTGCCGGTGATCGCCCCGAGCACGCCCGGCGGCTGCTTCGACGCCGCACTCCAGGCGGCCACGATCGCGGTCCGCTACCGAACTCCCGTGATCGTGCTCTCCGATGGCTTCCTGGCCAACTCGACCGAGCCGTGGCGGCTGCCCGACGTGGCCGCGCTGCCGGACATCGACCCCGGGTTCACGCGCTCGCTGCCGGAGGGCGAGACGTTCCGGCCGTACGGTCGGAACGAGCAGCTGGCGCGACCGTGGGCGGTTCCCGGCACGCCCGGGCTCCAGCACCGGATCGGCGGCATCGAGAAGGCCGACGGGACCGGCAACATCTCCTACGACGCGGCCAACCACGAGCGGATGACCGAGCTCCGGGCGGCGAAGATCGCCGGGATCGCCGGCGAGCTGGGGCCGCTGCACGTCGACTCCGAGCCGGGGGCGGAGCTGCTGGTGCTCGGGTGGGGGTCGAGCGAGGGCGCCATCCGGGCGGGCGTCGCCCAGGCCCGCCAGGCCGGGCGCCGCGTCGCCTGTGCCCACCTGCATCACCTGAACCCGCTGCCGGCCAACCTGGGGGACGTCCTGCGCTCGTTCGACCGCGTGCTCGTGCCGGAGATGAACACCGGGCAACTGGCGATGCTGCTGCGTGCCCGGTACCTGGTCGACGTCGGCTCGTTCACCAAGGTGCAGGGCGTGCCGCTGTTCGCCGGGGAGATCGCCGAGCAGATCGAGGCGCGGGCGTAGCCATGGCGACCACCGAGTTCACCAAGGCCGACTTCCAATCCGATCAGGAGACCCGCTGGTGCCCGGGATGCGGCGACTACGCCGTCCTCGCCGCCGTCCAGGCCTTCATGCCGGAGCTCGGCATCCCGCCGGAGCGGATCGTGTTCATCACCGGCATCGGCTGCGCCGGGCGGTTCGCCTACTACATGGACACCTACGGGATGCACGGCATCCACGGGCGCGCGCCCGCGCTGGCCACCGGGCTGGCCACCGCGCGCGACGATCTGTCGATCTGGGTGGTGAGCGGCGACGGCGACGCGCTGTCGATCGGCGGCAACCACCTGATTCACGCGCTGCGCCGCAACGTCCCGGTGAAGATCCTGCTGTTCAACAACCAGATCTACGGCCTGACCAAGGGGCAGGCCTCCCCGACCTCCGAGCTCGGCAAGATCACGAAGTCGACGCCGTTCGGCGTGGCCGACCACCCGTTCAACCCCGTCGCCCTCGCCCTCGGTGCCGACGCCACCTTCGTCGCTCGCACCATCGACCGCGACAAGGCGCACCTGACCGAGGTCCTGCGCGCGGCGGCCGAGCATCCCGGTGCCGCGCTCGTCGAGATCTACCAGAACTGCCCGGTGTTCAACGACGGCGCGTTCTCGGCCCTGACCGAGAAGAGCCTGGCGGGGCTCAACCAGATCCGCCTGGTGGCGGGGGCGCCGATCCGCTTCGGGCCGGACGGCGAGCGGGGGGTGGCGGTGCGTCCCGATGGCGGGCTGGCCGCGGTCGACGTCGCCGCGGTGGGGGAGGATGCGCTGCTCATCCACGATCCGACGCGCCAGGACCCGTCGCTCGCCTTTGCGCTGGCCCGCCTGGCTGCCGACCCGAGCGGCCCGACCCCGATCGGGGTGTTCCGCTCCGTCGAGCGGGCGGTGTACGGGCAGGGCCGCGACATCGCGCCCGAGCCGGCCGGCGATGCCGAGCTGGTCGAGCTGCTGCACGCGGGCGAGACCTGGACGGTCGGCTAGGTTGCTAGGCCACGTGGCCGTCGCCGGGCTCCAGCGGCAGCCCGGCGGCCGCCCAGGCCTGTAGCCCTCCGTCCAGGTTGTGCGCGTCGTAGCCGGCGGCGGCGAACGCCTCGCTGGCCATCGCCGACCGGGTACCGCTGCGGCAGACGAACACGACCGGCATCGCCCGGTCGATCGACTCCGCCGCCGCCGCCAGCTCGCCGAGCGGCAGGAGTCGGGCGCCGGCGATCCGCCCCGCCTCCCACTCCTCGGGCTCGCGGACATCGATCAGCTGGAGCCCGGGGGCGGACAGGCGCCCGGCCACCTCGGCTGGCGAGAGGTCGGCCACGTCGGGAACTCTAGCCGGGGACCTGTCGAGGACAGTCATCTTGCAGTCCGCTACATTGGCCGGCCGATAAGGAAGAACCAGCCGAGTCTCCGAGCCGCAGGGCTCGGGGAGCGGGGGACCCACAGGGGCACCAGCCCCGGGGGCGAATCGCCTGGCCGCCGGCCCGGCGTAGCGCGATCTCTTTCAGCGCGAGCCCGTCAGCTAACCCCGCAGGCGCCCGAAAGAGAAAGGGTTCTGCTTGCTGTACCCACGTCCACGAACTGTTGCCCGCGCGTGCACGCTCGCGCTGGCCTGCGGCCTCGCCCTGCCCGGCGGGTCCGCCCTGGCGGCCTCCAGCGGGGGAACTGGATACGCCGCCTCGACCCCAACCCAGAGCACGCGAACCGCCCAGGCCAGCGACGGCGCTCACCACTACCCCGGGGACGCGAACTACCTCGGCGACCGGATCCTCCAGCCGGGGATGAGCGGCAACGACGTCAGCCTCCTCCAGGCCGACCTGACGTCGGTCGGTGACTCGACGCCGGTGACCGGCTACTTCGGCTCCATCACCCGCGGCGAGGTGGAGCGGTTCCAGCGCGCGAGCCACCTGACCGCGAACGGCGTCGTGACCTGGAGCGTCGCCCACACGCTCGTCGTGGCGGTGCGGGCGGCGACGCGCGCGGCCAGCTCCAGCGCCCCGGCCGGACGGGCGAGGCTGGTGGGCGGGCTGGCGGTGGCGCCGAGCAACGCGCCGCCCGTGATCAAGGACGTCATCGCCGCGGCCAACCGGATCGCGTTCAAGCCATACGTCTACGGTGGCGGGCACGCCAGCTTCAGCAGCACCGGATACGACTGCTCGGGCTCGGTCAGCTACGCGCTGCACGGTGGCGGGCTGCTGAACACGCCGCTCGACTCCACCGACCTCGAGTCCTACGGCAGCCGGGGGGGCGGGCGCTGGATCAGCATCTGGGCCAACGCCGGGCACACGTACATGTACGTCGCCGGGCTGCGGTTCGACACCGCGGCGCAGAGCGGCAACGGCAACGACCGCTGGACGACCTCGGCCCGCTCGAACAGCGGCTACGTCGAGGTCCACCCGACCGGGTACTGAGCTGGCGGCGGCGGGCCGGACGCCTCGGCGCCCGGTCCGCCGTCACGCGTTCCCTAGCATCGGGGCATGCGACGGATCGTCGCCTCGGCGCTGGCGGCCCTGCTGGTCGGGCTCGGCGCGGTCAGCCTGCTCACCGGGTTCAGCGACTCGTTCACCGTGCGGCTGGCGCAGGCACTCGCCGTGTTCGCCGCCGGCGCGGTCGTGCTCAGCGCAGCGGTCGTGTTCGCCCTGGTCCGGCTCGCCGGCTGGCGGGATCCCGAGTCCGAGGCGGAGTTCGACGCGCTCGTCGAGCGCAGCGAGCGCCTCGCCGCCGGCGACGGGCCTTCTGGCGATCCGTGGGCCGAGGATGCCGAGCCGTTCGACACAGACGACGCGCGGGAGCTCCGCCAGGCGGATGCGTTCCGCGCGCTCGTCCGCCAGGCGATCGACGAGCTGCCCCTGGAGTTCCACCGTGCGCTGGAGCACGTGGCGATCGTGGTGTCCGACGGCGGCCGGCGCCAGCGGGCCTACGGCCTCTACCAGGGCGACACCGTGGCCCAGGACCACTTCCACGACCGGATCGTCATCTTCCGCGACACCCTGGTGCGTGACTTCGGTCACGATCCGGTCCGGCTGCGCGCCCAGGTGACGCGCACGCTCCGCCACGAGCTGGCCCACCACCTCGGGTGGGACGAGCGGGGAGTGCACGGGCTCGGGCTGTAGCCTGCGACTCCCTCATCTGACCGCCGAGAAGGAGTCTCGAATGCCCGAAGCCGTGATCGTCGACGCCATCCGCACGCCAATCGGGCGTGCGTTCAAGGGGTCGCTGAAGACCGTCCGCGCCGACGAGCTGGCCGCCATCCCCATCCGGGCGCTGATCGAGCGCAACCCCGAGGTCGACTTCTCGCAGACCGTCGACGTCCTGATGGGTGCCGCCTCGGGCATCGGCGAGCAGGGCGCCAACATCGGGCGCAACGCCGCGCTGCTCGCCGGCCTGGATCACCACGTGCCGGGCTGCACCGTCAACCGCTTCTGCGCCTCGTCGCTGATGACGCTGCGGATGGCGGCGCACGCGATCAAGGCCGGCGAGGGCGAGCAGTACATCGCCGCCGGGGTCGAGGCCGTGTCGCGAGCGGGGCTGGGCGCCGCGATGATGGACGACGCCAAGCACCCGAAGCTGAACGGCTCCGAGGGATCACTGTTCGACGTCTACATCCCGATGGGGGAGACCGCCGAGAACGTCGCCGAGCGGTGCCGGGTCAGCCGCGAGGCGCAGGACGAGTGGGCGGTCATCTCGCAGAACCGGGCCGTGCAGGCGCGAGAGTCCGGTCACTTCGATCCGGAGATCGTCCCGGTGACGGTGCCGGCGCACCAGGACACCGACAAGGAGGGCAACGAGGTCAACGTCGAGGAGACGGTCGTCAGCAAGGACGACGGGCCGCGTCCGGGCACCACGCTCGAGGTCCTCTCCCAGCTGAAGGCCGCGTTCCGGGAGGGCGGCACCGTGACCGCCGGCAACTCATGCCCGCTCAACGACGGCGGCGCCGCGGTGCTCGTGATGTCCGACGAGAAGGCGCGCAGCCTCGGCCTGGAGCCAAAGGCGCGGATCGTGGCGTCGACCGTCGCCGCCATCCGGCCGGAGATCATGGGCCTGGGGCCGATCCCGGCGATCCAGGCGCTGCTCGAGCAGACCGGGATGACGATCGACGATGTCGACATCGTCGAGATCAACGAGGCGTTTGCGGCCCAGATCGTCCCCTGCCGGGAGGAGCTGAACATCCCCGAGGAGAAGCTCAACCCGTTCGGCGGGGCGATCGCGCTCGGTCACCCGTTCGGGATGACCGGCGCCAGGATCATGACGACGCTGATCAATGGGCTGCAGAGCACCGGCGGGACGTACGGGATCGAGTCGATGTGCGTGGCCGGCGGGATGGGCCAGGCGATGCTCATCGAACGGCTGGCCTAACCCGGAGCGCTCGCCCGGCCGACGATCAGCGGCCGGGCGATCGGCGGGGCCTTCGGCACGCGGCCGGTCGCGCAGTCGTCGAGATGGAACCCGGCGGCGACGATCGTGGCCGCCGTATCGCCGGTTGCAGCGGCAGCCGTGAGCCCAGCGCCGCCACAGCGGGTCGAGGCGATCCTGCCACCGAGCGCGGCCCGGGTCCTCAGAGCGGACGTGCTCGAGGAACAGCAGGGTGCCGCCGGGGCGGAGCACCCGGCGGATCTCGGCCAGGGCTCGCACCGGGTCGGGGATCGTGCACAGGACGAGCGTGCACACGGCGACGTCGGCGCTGGCGTCGGGCAGCGGCAGCGCCTGCGCCGGGGCGCGCAGCACCTCCGCCGGCGGCCGAGCGCTCGGCGCCCGGCGGCGGAGCCGGGCCTGGAGTCGACGGGCCATCGGCGCCTCGGGCTCGACGAGCACGAGACGTTCGACGCTCGGCGGGTACAGGTCGACGTTGATGCCGGTGCCGGCGCCGAGCTCGAGCGCGACGCCGCGAGCCGTGGCCAGGAGCTCCCGCCGGCGGTCGGTCAGTCCGGCCGCCTCGGTCCCGCGCATCACCCGGTCGTAGCCGAGGGCGAACAGCTCGCCGTACAGGGTCAAAGGGCCACCAGCTCGGCGTGGAGCGCTGCCGCGGCGGCCGTGAGCGGCGGGTCGAGGTCGCGGTCGGCGAGCAGGCCGAAGCAGACCACGCCGTCGTAGGACAGCACGCCGACCGTCAGGCCCTGGTTGCCCGGGTTGAGCGGCACCACGGGGTACACCTGCGACAAGCGGACGCCGTTCAGGTAGAGCGGCTGCTGCGGACCCGGGATGTTCGACACGACGAGGTTGAACGCGCGGACCGAGCCCATCGCGCGGGCGAGCAGCCCGGAGACGAGCGGCGGCGCCCAGCCGGCGGCGCCGACCATCAGCGACCCGGCCCGGACCGCCGCCGAGTCCTTCAGCTCCCGGGTCTGCGCCGCGACCGCCGCAATCCGGCCGGCGAGCTCCGGCTCGCTGCACCGGCAGGTCGACGAACACGGTCGAGATGCGGTTGCCGAGATCGCCGTCCTGCTCCGGCGAGCGGACGCTGACCGGGACGAGCGCCACCGGCGAGCGACCGGCGAGCGACGCCGGCGGTCAGGTAGCGGCCGAGCGCCCCCGCGACCACCGCGAGCACCGCGTCGTTGACCGTTCCGCCGGCCGCCTCGTCCCGCGCGCTTGAACGCCGCGAGCGGCGCTGCGGCGAGGGCGTAGCCGCCGGTTCGGGGAGATCGGCCGGTTCAGCGGGGTCATCGGCGCCTGGGGCCGGGTGCGGGCGAGCTCGAGCGCCACTCCGGTGGCCCGGCGCATGTCGGCAGCCGCCTCGCCGCGGGTCCGGCTCGAGCGCGCGGAGCATCCCGTCGAGCATCAGCCGCGGCGCGCGGGTCAACGGCCGGCTGGCCAGCCGGGCGACGTGGCGCGCGAGGTCGTAGCGTCGCGGTTGCCACTCCTACCTCGGGCGGCGGGATCTCGAGCGGCTCGGGCGCCGGGTCGAGGACGAGCGCCGCCATGCCGAGCGCCGCCATCCCGTCGACCAGCGCGTGGTGGACCTTGAACAGCAGGCCTCGCCGAGCCGCCGGCCAGTCCCTCGATCACCGTCGCCTCCCACAGCGGCCGCGCGCGATCGAGGCGGTGGGAGAACTCGCGTCCGACGAACCTGCCGAGCTCGTCCGCGGGTCGCCGTCGCCTGGCGGCAGGCTCGCCTGGCGCACGTGCCAGTCGAGATCGAAGGCGCGGTCATCGACCCAGACCGGGTTGGCCAGGCCGAGCGGCGGCTCTGCCAGGCGCTGGCGGAGCCGCGGGATGAGATGGATCCGCTCGGCGATGCGCGCCGCCACCGTCGCCCGGGTGAGCCGGCGGGTCGGCGTCGAACACGAGCAGCCCGCCGACGGCCATGTTGATCGCCCCGCGCTCGGCGGCCAGGGACGAGCGGTCGGCGGGGGACAGCTCCTCGGTCAACGGGGCCGGAGACACAGCGCCCGGCGGTCGGTCCACATGGGGCGGACCCTACTCCCGGCGCCGCGGGGAGCGCGGGCCGACCGCGCTCAGGCCGCGATCCGGAATCCGGCGAAGATCTGCCGCCGCTGCGGCAGGTCCCAGTTGCGAAAGCACGGTGTGGCGACCCGGGTCCGCGTCGCCCACGAGCCGCCGCGCAGCACCCGGTAGCCGGCGCCGAAGAAGACCTCCGAGTACTGCGGGTACGGGTGGGCGACGAACCCGGGATAGCCGTCGAACTCGCTGGCGGTCCACTCCCAGACGTCGCCGAGCATCGCCCGCACGCCGAACGGGGAGGCGCCGACGGGAATGCGGGTCGCACCGGCTCCGGCCCGCCGCGCGCCGTGATCGAGGTTGGCGTGGACGCTCGGCACCGGCGGATCCTCGCCCCAGGGGTACGGGCGGGCCGGTCCCGTGTGGCTGATCCCAGGTCGCCGCCTTCTCCCACTCGATCTCGGTGGGCAACCGGGCTCCGTGCGCGCGGGCGAAGGCGTCGGCCTCGAACCAGGAGACGTGGACCACCGGGCGGTCGGGATGGAGTGGCTCCCAGTCGGTCAGGCGCCACTCCGCCGTCGAGATCCGCGGTCCACCCGGCCGGTCGCCCGATGTCGTACTCCTCCTTCCACGCCCACCCCTCGGCGGTCCACCACTCGCGCCGCTCGTAGCCGCCGCCCTCGACGAAGGTCAGGTAGGTGGCGTTGGTGATCGGGGTGCGGCCGAGTCGGAAGCGGCGGACGTCGGTCTCGTGGCGCGGGCGCTCGTTGTCGTAGGCGAAGGCGTCCGGCGCAGCTCCGATCGCGCACCGGCCGCCCGGGATCTCGACGAGCTCCAGGCCGGAGTGCGGGGCCTCGCCGACGGGCGATGGGCGCGGCGGCGCGCCGGCCCGGCGGGACGTAGCCGGCCAGCTGCGCCAGCTGGATCGTCTGGAGCATCGTCTCGCCGTGCTGCTGCTCGTGGCGCAGGACGAGCTCGGCGAGCTCGGTGGTGTGCGGTCGCCCGCGGTAGAGCTCGGCCACCGAGCGCCGCGCACCGCCGCGAGGTAGTCGCGCGCCTCCGCCGGGCGCAGGTGAGGCGCGTCGCCGCGCACCGCACGCGGCGTCTCGAACGCGTCGTACACCGTCGGCGAGGTCGTCGCGCAGCAGCGGCCGGCCACCGAGCCGGTGGCAGAGCCACAGGTCCTCGAACGCCGCGATGTGGCCGAGGTCCCACACCAGCGGGCTCATCAGCGGGGAGTGGACCCGCTCGAGGTCGGCCTCGTCGATCCCGGCCACGAGGCCGAGCGTGCGCTCGCGCGCCTCGCCGAGTGCCGAGGCGACGATCGGAGCACGGCGGGCGTCCCGGAAGCCCATGGCCGCGCGAGCCTACCGCTCGATGCGCGTAGCGCAGGTAGAGCGACGCCGGCGCGCTCGAGCAGCCAGCGCAGGCGCATGCGAGCCGGCGTGGCGAGCTCGGCTCCGGTGGTGAGCGCGGGACCGTCGCCGCCGCCGGTGAGGGCCGGCGCCAGCGTGAGGAACAGCTCGTCGACCAGGCCGGCCTCGGCAGCAGTGCGGAGAACAGGCGCCGGGCCGCCTTCGCAGAGCAGCGAGCGAACGCCGAACCGCTCGCGGCCAGCTCGCCGAGCACCCGGCGTCAGGGTCAGCTCGCCGGCGGCGAGGCGGACGACTTCGACCTGTGCGCGCCAAGCGGGCGCGCCGGGCGGCTCGGCCGCGGTGAACAGCGCCACCCGGGCCTCCGGCTCGGCGAGCAGCGGCAGGTCCGCCGGCAGCTCGCCGCTGCGGCTGATCAGGCAGGCGAGCGGCTCCGCCGGCCGGCCGGCGGCTCGCCGCCGCGCCCGCCGCTCGGGCCGGGCGAGGATCCGCCCGTAGCGCTTCGATCACGGAGCGTGTCCGTGCCCGCCAGCACGGCGTCGAACTGCTCGCGCAGCCCATGGAACATCGCCCGGTCGCCGTCGTCGCCGAGCGGCGCCGGAGCGACCGCCGAACGTGGCGTGGCCGTCGGCCGACGGTGACGAAGTTGACCGCCACGTACGGGCGGTCCTCCGGCGCCGGACGCACCCGCAGTTCGGCCAGCAGCTCCAGCTCGTCGACCGTTCGCGGCGCGGGCAGGAGCTGGCGGAAGTCCATCGGGGCGGCGAACCTAGCAACCGTTCGGCTGCAGCGGTCCGGTCGGTTAGGCTCCGCGCCGATGAACTTCAAGCAGATCGACCGCGGCGAGCTGATCGCGGTGGTGGGGGGGATCCTGCTGGCGATCTCCCTGTTCCTGGCCTGGTACTCGCTCGGCAACCGCAACGCGCGTGCTCGGCGCCTGCCACGGGCCGCACACCGCGCGTGCACCGCGTGGCACGGCGCTGGGGATCGTCGTGCGGGTGATCCTGCTGATCGCGGCCGCCGCGCCGCTGATCCTCGTCTACATCATCATCCGCGGCCATGCCCTGTCCTGGCCGCGCGGAGAGCTGACCGCGGTGACCGCTCTGGCGGTGCTGACGCTGACCCTGTTCCTGGGCGTGATCGACAAGCCGGGCACGCCCCCGGGCGAGATCAGCGATCGACTACGGGTGGTTCGTCGCCCTGGCCGGCGGCCTGCTGATCCTGCTCGGCTCGATCACCCGCTCGCGCGAGAGCTCTGCCCGCCGCAAACCGCCGGGCGTCCTGTGAGCGTTGCCGAACGGCGAGATGAGCGTGCCGGAGGGCGATCCCGCGGCTGCCGGATCGCAACCTGGCGCTCGAGCTGGTGCGGGTGACCGAGGCGGCGGCGCTGGCCGCCGCGCGGATGGTCGGCCGCGGCGACAAGGAGGGCGCCGACCAGGCGGCGGTCGATGCCATGCGGCTGGTGCTCGATTCCGTCTCGATGGACGGCGTGGTCGTCATCGGCGAGGGCGAGAAGGACGAGGCTCCGATGCTCTACAACGGCGAGCGGATCGGCGACGGCAGCCTGCCGCAGGTCGACGTGGCGGTCGACCCGCTGGAGGGGACCCGCCTGACCGCGCTCGGGATGCCGAGCGCGCTGGCGGTCATCGCGCTGGCCGAGCGCGGAGCGATGTTCGATCCCGGACCGTGCGTGTACATGGAGAAGATCGCCGGGGGCCCCGAGATCGCCGACCTGCTCGACCTCGACCGCCCGCTGCCGGAGACGCTCCAGCTGGTCGCCGAGCGCAAGGGCACGCGAGATCCGCGACGTGATGGTGGTGATGCTCGACCGCGAGCGCCACCACGAGATGATGCGCGAGGTCCGGGAGGCCGGGGCGCGGGTACGGCTGATCCTCGACGGCGATGTCAGCGCGGCGCTGCTGGCGGTGAGCGACAACTCGCCGGTCGACCTGCTGTGGGGGATCGGCGGCACCCCCGAGGGCGTCATCTCCGCCGCGGCGATCAAGTGCATCGGCGGTCAGCTGCTCGGCCGGCTGTGGCCGCGGGACGACGAGGAGCGCCAGGCGGCGCTCGACGCCGGCTACGACCTCGAACGGGTGTTGACGGTCGACGATCTGGTGGCCGGCGAGGACGTGTTCTTCTCCGCCACCGGGGTGACCGACGGCGACGTCCTGCAGGGCGTCCGCTACCAGGGCGGGCGAGGGCGCGACCACGGAGTCGCTCGTCATGCGCTCGCGCTCGGGGACCGTGCGGCGGGTCTCCGCCCGCCACGACCGCGCGAAGCTTCGGCTGCTCAACGGCGAGCGCTACGGCTGAGGCGGGGCGCCGGTCGCCGTCGCCTCCTGGGCCGCCACAGCCGCCGCTCGGGCCGCATCGGCCAGCCGACCCACCTTGGACTCGGCGAGCTCCAGCCGGGCCAGCGAGCGCAGGAACGAGTGCGTGACGAGCACGTGGACGAACGACTGCGTGATCGTGTAGGCCGGGGTGCTGAAGCCGGCGGCGATCGACGGGTAGAAGTTCGCCACCTCCACGTCGGCCCGCAGCCGCACCCAGCCCTCCGGCGGTCGGCTCGTCGGGCAGCCGCCGCACGTCGATCGCCAGGTACCCCGATCCCCGGCCGGTCCGGGTCACGAGCAGGCCGTCGCGGATCCGCCACGACACCTTGCCGTGGTCGGCTGCGACCTCGTACTCCGGCGGGTCGAAGCGCAGCAGCGTCAGCGGGCGGACGAGCAGCATCACCCGCCGCTCGTCCGGGCCGTACTCCACCCGGATCAGGCCAAGCGTGGCTCGCTGGAGGAACAGCCAGTACGTGCGGGCCAGGTTCTCCAGGTTCGTCGCCCGCCACAGCCGCTCGAGGTCGGCCGCCCGAACGATGAGCAGCGCCGACTGCGCCGAGCGGACCGCGCCGTCGCCCGAGATGATGGTGGAGCGACGGGGCGAGACGATCACCGCCCGGGCCGGCAGGTGGCGCAGCCGGCTGCGCCGCCGGGCGAGCCAGGCGGCGAGTACCGGCGACCGAGGCGTGGAGAGCAGGCACGACGGGCATTCCGGCAGGCCATCATGCGGGCGAGGGGTTCGAGCTCGACCGCCGCCCCGGCGGCGAGCTCGCCCGGGCCGGCGGGGATGAGGGCCAGCGCGTCGGCGCCGAGCAGCGAGGTCGTGCGGTGCGAGCCCTGGCGCGCCGGTCGGCCTCGGCCCACAGCCCGTCGCTGCCGGGCGTGCAGCGCGCACCCGGAGCGCCTGTAGGCGATCGCGGTTGCGACGGACCGGCGCGGTGAGCCGTGCCGGGGCTCCGGGCGGGGAGCGGCTCGGCACCCAGCTGGGCCCGCAGCGCCGGCCGGGCGAACAGGTGGAACGTGACCGCGGTGGACACCGGGTTGCCGGGGAGCCCGAACACGAGCGTCGGGCCGCGAGCGCCGAACCAGGTCGGCTTGCCCGGTTGCAGGGCGACCCGCCAGAACACCTCGGCGACGCCGAGCCGCTCGAGCGCCGGCTTGACGTGGTCGTGGGGACCGACCGACACCCCGCCCGAGACGAGCACCACGTCAGCGGCATCGAGCGCGGCGCTGAGCGCCGCCGCGGTGGCCTCCGTCGTCATCGGGGACGTGGACGGCGTCCGGGGCCTGGCCCCCGGCACGGCTGACGCCAGCGCGCGGAGCATCGGGCCGTTGGAGTTGTGGATCTGGCCCGGCGTCGAGCGAGCCCCCGGCGGGCGGAGCTCGTCGCCGGTGCAGAGGATCCGCACCCGGGGGCGACGCGTGACCTCGAGCCGGGCCGCGCCGGCGGCGACCGCCACCGCGAGCTCGGCCGGCCCCGAGCACCGTGCCGGCGGAGCAGGACCTCGGCCCCGGCCGGCATGTCCTCCCCGGCCGCGCGGATGTTCGCCCCGGGGACCGCATCGGTGCAGGAGCGCGATGCGCGTCCGCCGCCAGCACCCGGACGTCCTCCTGGCGCACGACCGCCTCGGCGCCGGGGGGCACCGCAGCGCCGGTGGAGACACGGATCGCGCGGCCCGGACCTGGGCACGCCGTGGCCGGGAGCGCCGGCCCGGGCCTCGCCGGCGATGGTGAGCTCGGCCCCCGCCGGGGCCGCGCAGCACGGCATAGCCGTCCATCGCGGAGCTGGCGAACGGCGGGACCGGCCCCGCCGGAGCGGACCGGGCCACGCAGCGTCCGCCCGAGGCCGTCCTCGAGCTCGACCGTCTCGGTCCCGAGCCGGTGGGCGCGGTGAAGGATGAGCCGGCGGGCCTCGTCGAGCGAGATCACCAGGCGATTCTGGCGCGGCCGACGCTCACGCGCACGGCTTTGCCCCGAAAAGCTGTGCGCAAGCGCCCGGGTCCTCAAGTCCGGCGCCGCTGAGCGTGATACAAGGACGAACGATGCGGAACGGAGGCGAACCGGTCCGTCGGGGCCCGGGGGCCCGGCCGGTGGCCGATGCACCGGCCGACGAGCTGGCTGCCGCGGCGGGTGAGCTGGCCAAGGCCTGGCTGCTGACGATGCTCGAAGCGGCACCGCTGGACGGCCTGCCCGAGCGCATCCCGCCCGAGCTGGCCGCTGAGGGGCCGCTGCTGTGCCGGGCGATGTCCCGGGCGCTGGTCGGCCGACGACGCGCTGGATCGCCTCGCCCCGGGCGGGGAGCTGGCGCCGCTCGCGGCGCGGGCCGGCGCACTCGTCGGCATGGTCCGGCCCGACGGCGGCCTGCGGGCCGTCGAGGCGCTGCGCCGCGTGCTGTGGCGCGCGGTCCGGGAGGCCCGCCCGCGGGCCGACGGCGAGGAGGTGGCGAGCTCGCCGAGCGGCTGGCGGCCGTCGTGGAGCTCGTGCGCCAGGCGGTCGTCTCCGGAGCAGCTCCGCCGGACGGGCAGGTGATCGAGCCGCCGCAACCGGACGCCGCCGGCTACCCGCCGCCGGAGATCCACCGTGTCCCGCCGGTGGCCGGGCCGCGCGAGGCGCCGATCGCGTCCGGCGATGCCCCACCTCCGTCCCGTCCCGTCGGCGTGCCGCCGGCCCTCCATGATCCCGGGGCGGTCCTGTGGCGACGGGCGCTGGAGGACGAGGTGACCACGGCCACCCGCACCGGGATGCCGCTGTCGCTGCTGCTGGTCGAGCTCGACGACGCCGAGCGGGTGGCGGCGGCCGGGCCGGCGGATGAGGTGGCCGGCGTGGTCGGTCGCTTCACCCAGGCGATTCGCTCGATCGTCCGCCGGCAGGACATCCTGGCCCGCGAGAGCGACGTCGCGGATGTGGCTGATCGCGCGGGAGACCGGCCGGATCGGGAGCCGACGCGCTCGGCCGCCGGGCGGTCGAGGCGGTGGCCGCCGCGGCGCCCGTGGCACGGCGCGCCCCTCGAGGCGGCGGTCGGGATCGCGGTGCTCGGCGAGGACGCACGCGACGCGGGCGGGCTGATCGATGCGGCCGAGGAGGCGTGCTTCGCCGCCGCGGCCTCCGGCAGCGGCGTCGGCGAGACGCTGAGGCTGAACGCCAGGCTAGGAGACCGGCAGCGCGCCGAGCGTGACGGTGCTGTCGATGCCGAGGGCCTGGGCCGTCGCGCTCGTCAGGTCCCAGTCGGCGCCATTGGCGTACGGCCCACGGTCGATCACCGGCACGACGAGCGTCCGGCCGTGCCACAGCAGCGAGACCTTCGTGCCACAGGGCAGGGTGCGGTTGGCCACCCCGAGGGTGGCGTGGCGGAGCACCTCGCCGCACGCGGTGCGCGACCCCCAGAAGCCGGGGCCGTAGATGGTCGCGATCGCGGGCCGGTAGACGGTGATGGTGAGCGGCGGGGAGGCCGGTGCCCGGTCGGCCGCGCTGGCCGCCCTGGCAAGGCCCTGCGGGCCGAGCAGGACGGCCCGGATCGCGAAGCGGCCGGTGCTCGTCGGTCGGCCAGACGGCCGAGAAGCTGCCGTTCCGGGCCACCGTGCCGTGCGTGGTCGGCAGCCAGGCGCCTCCGCCGCCCGGACCGCGCCGCTCGATCTCCACCACCTGGCCTGTGCCGTCGGCCACCTGGCCGGAGAACGTCAGCCGGTGGCGGAGCAGGGCGGTGGCGCTGGCCGTCACCGTGATGCCGTTGCCGCTGGCCTGGACCGTCGGCCCGTCCGGGCGACGGCTGCCACCGTTCGACGGGCTCGCTCCGGCGAGCCCGGCGCCGCCGCTCGGGCCGGCGCTCGACGGGTTGACGCCGCTCCCGCGCCGCCGCTGGCGGCGTGCGGCGACCGGCGCCAGCAGCGCGACCGGCGGCGAGCCGTGACGGATGCTGAGTTGGCGAGCCGGGGGCGTCGACGCACGTCGGGCGACCCTGACCTTTCGGTTGGCTGTCGGTCGTCGCCTACGGGGTGAGCTGACGGGCTCGCGCCGGGAACGGCGCTACGGCTCGACCAACGAGCCGATTCGCCCCTGCGGATCGTGGTCCGCAAGTGGTTCCCCCGCCGGTCGGCTCCGGGGAGCCCGCCGTTCGGCAGACGGCGGCGAGTATACGTAACGCGTCTGGCGGATGATCGGCCGGTCAGGGCCGCGGGAGCCGCGAGAGCATGTCGCGCACGGCGCGCGCGCCCGCGGACAGGCCGATCTCGGCCAGCTCGGCCGCCGCCTGGACGGCGGTGCCGAGCAGCGGCGGAGCCGGCCGGGGGGCGGGGGGCGGAGCCGCACGCCTCGCCGGGGAGCGCGTCCGGGCCGAGTCGGGCGCTGCCCCGGCTCGCGGGGTCGCGGTCCGCTTGCGGCTTCGCCTTCGGCGTGCGTTTCGGCGTTGCAGTCGGGGGCGCGGCTCGCTTCGGCTGGGGGGTCGTCGGGGTCGCGTCGCGAGGCGGCGCGGGCGGGCGCGGCGGCCCGCTTGTCGCTGCGCCGATGCGGCCGCGTGCGCGGCAGCGAGCCGAGCACGTCCGGTGGCCGTTCGTCGCTCATTGCGGGCACATGATCGCGCACTGGACGCGGTCCGGCCCGCAGCCGCCGCTACCGTCGGTTGAAACGCCGTGCGGTTTTCGGCGTATACGGCTAGGAGACAAGGTGCCCGCCGCGCCTTGCCTATACAAAATATAGTGCCTATATTGGCGCGGTATGTTTGGGCACCGGGCTGCCTGCGCGCCCCTCGTCCGACGCCCGCCGCGGTGCACACCGACGGAAACGGAACCACCGGATGTCAGTAGCCGAACTGCAGGAACTCGAGGAGATCAAGGGACTCGTCACCCGCGGGCAGCAGCTCGGGCGTGCTGACGTATCGCCGAGATCGCCGGCGCGGTATCCGAGCTGGACCTCGACGAGGCCGACGTCGAGGAGCTGCACGGCTTCCTCGAGCGGGCCGAGATCGAGCTGGTCGAGGAGGTCGATCCCGCGCTGGCCGCCACCGAGGTGGAGCGCGCGCCGGACAAGCGCAGCCGCCGCAAGGCCAAGACGACGCTCGACCTCAAGCCGGACATGACGACCGACTCCCTGCAGCTGTTCCTCAAGGACATCGGCAAGGTCCGGCTGCTCACCGCCCAGGAGGAGGTCGACCTGGCCAAGCGGATCGAGCGCGGCGACCTCGACGCCAAGCAGAAGATGGTCGAGTCGAACCTCCGCCTCGTCGTCTCGATCGCCAAGAACTACCGCAACCAGGGGCTGCCGTTCCTCGACCTGATCCAGGAGGGGACGCTCGGCCTCGTCCGCGCGGCGGAGAAGTTCGACTACCGCAAGGGCTTCAAGTTCTCCACCTACGCCACGTGGTGGATCCGCCAGGCGATCGCCCGGGCGCTGGCCGACAAGGCGCGGACGATCCGCATCCCGGTTCACGTCGTGGAGAAGCTGAACAAGATCGGCCGGGCCGAGCGCAAGCTCGTCACCGAGCTCGGCCGCGAGCCGACCGCCGAGGAGATCGCCGAGGTGACCGGCATCGAGCCCGACGAGGTGGAGTCGATCAAGCGCTCCGCCCAGGCACCGGTGTCGCTGGAGAAGCCGGTGGGCGACGAGGAGGAATCCGAGTTCGGCCAGTTCATCGCCGACGAGCGGGCCGAGTCACCGTACGAGCGGGCGGCCGAGATCCTCACCAAGGAGGCGCTGCGCGAGGCGCTGGAGAACCTGAGCTACCGCGAGCGGCGGGTGCTCGAGCTCCGCTACGGCCTCGGCGGCGAGCATCCCCGCACGCTCGACGAGGTCGGGCGGACGTTCAACGTCACCCGCGAGCGGATCCGCCAGATCGAGAACCAGTCGCTCAAGAAGCTCCAGTCGCTGGCCGAGGCGCAGAAGCTCCGCGACGTGGCGTAGACCAGCGCCTCGCCGAGGCTCAAGCCGGCCGCCGTCGCGGCCGATGAAACCGGTGCATGTTCGAGCTCTCGGCCGCGCTGCGCCACGTCGTCTTCGGGGAGGGATCCGACCTCCACCTGAAGGTCGGCTCGCCGCCGCTCGTCCGCATCCACGGTCAGCTCGGGCCGATCCCGGACACCGAGCCGCTCACCGCCGGAGGACACCGAGGGGGCGCTGCGCGAGATGCTGGGCGACGACGCCGACGAAGTCGGCCGAGTTCGCGGCCGATGGCGAGGTCGATCTGGCCCACGCCGTGCCGGGGCTGTCGCGGTTCCGCGTCAACGCATTTCGCCAGCGGGGCTTCGTCTCGATCGTCGCCCGCGTCATCCCGTTCTCGGTGCGGCGGGTGGACGAGCTGGGGCTGCCCGCCGGTCATCTCCGAGCTGGCCGACGAGGAGCGCGGCCTGATCCTGCTCACCGGCACCACCGGCTCCGGGAAGTCGACGACCCTGGCGGCGATCATCGATCAGATCAACGGGACCAAGGCACGGCACATCGTCACGATCGAGGACCCGATCGAGTACCTGCACCGCGACCGGATGTCGATCATCAACCAGCGCGAGGTGGGCGCGGACACCGGGTCGTTCGCCAAGGCGATGCGCCGGGTGCTCCGCCAGGATCCCGACGTCATCCTGATCGGCGAGATGCGCGACGAGGAGACGGTGCGCACGGCGCTGTCGGCGGCGGAGACCGGCCACCTCGTGCTCTCCACCGTCCACACCCTCGACGCGCCGGAGACGGTCAACCGGATCATCGACTTCTTCCCCCTCCACGAGCAGACGCAGGCCCGCGCGATGCTCGCCGGCACGCTGAAGGGCGTCGTCTCCCAGCGCCTGGTCCCGCACGCCCGGACGGCAACGGCCGGGTCTGCGTCTGCGAGGTCCTGCGGATCACCGGCCGCGCCCGGGACATGATCATGGACTCCGACCAGACCGGGCGGCTGCACGAGGTGATCACCGAGGGCGCCTACTACGGGATGCAGACGTTCGACCAGGCGCTCCTGGCCCACTACCAGGCGGGCCGGGTCTCGATGGAGGACGCGCTGCGGGTCGCCTCCAGCCCGCACGACTTCAAGCTGCTGGTCGCCGCCGACGGGCGAACGAGCACCTCGATGGAGGATCTGGTCGGCGATCCGCGCCCCACCGAGCAGTCCGGCGCCGCCCGGCCGCCCCGCGCCCGGCGCCCCGCCGCGCGCCTCGGCGCCGCCGCCCGCCCGCGTCGCCTGACGCCGCGGACACTCGCTTCAGTTCCTGAAGCATTGCGCTACAATCGACGTTCGGATGGCTGCCAACAGTTCCTGTCCGGTCTGTCGCACCGCCGAGATCGTGTGCGGGAAGTGGACCCTGCTGGTGATCCGCGATCTCGCCGAGGGCCGCTCGCGGTTCTGCGAGCTCGAACGCTCGTTGCAGGGCATCAGCCCCCGGACGCTGTCGCTGCGGCTCCGGGCCCTCGAGGAGGAGGGCATGGTCGAGCGCCACACGTATCCGGAGGTGCCGCCCCGGGTCGAGTACGCGCTCACCGACAAGGGCCGTGCCCTCGTGCCGCTGATCGAGGACATGCGGGCCTACGGCAACCAGTGGCTCGGCGGCGACTGCGTCGCGGAGGACGCGGCTCGCCCGGTTCGGCCGGCGCTCGCCGCGGCCGCCGCCTGATCCGCGCACCGTGCGGATCGCCGTCGCGGCCGACGAGCTGATCGGCGTCGCCCCCGCCCTCGCCGACGCGCTGCGCGACCGCGGGCACGAGGTTCACTGCCACGGCGCTCTGGCCGACGGCGAGCGCCCCGACTGGGCGTGGTGAGCGAACGGGCCGCCCGCGACGTGGCCGAGGGCCGCGCCGAGCACGGGATCGTCGCCTGCTGGACCGGCACCGGCGCCTCGATCGCCGCCAACAAGATCGCCGGGATCCGCGCCGCGCTGTGCGCCGACGCCGCCACCGCGGCGGGCGCCCGGCGCTGGAACGACGCCAACGTGCTGGCGCTCAGCCTCCGCACCACTTCGTCCGCGTTGCTCGAGGAGATCCTCGACGCCTGGTTCGCCACCGTCCCCAGCGACGCTCCCGACGACCTGGCGAACGTGGCGCACCTCGACGCGCTGCAAGGCTCCCGCCCGCTGAGCAGGACCGGCCCGTCCGGCCGCGAATCGCCCCGGACGTGCGCAATCCGACGCTCCACGCTGCGCTCGAGGCGTTCGTCGCCGACGCGGCCCGCGTCCTCGGCGATCAGGTGAGCGCCGGGGCCGAGGTGCCGTTCGAGATCGAGCTCGCGGGCCGTGGCCGCGGCCCGGCGCTCTACTGCTACCGATCGCTGACCGAGGCCTTCATCGAGGCCCGGCTCGCACTGCTGCGGGCGCTGACCAGCTACGCCCCCGCGGCCGGCGCGCTGGCCGCGCTCCCCGGACTGGGGGCCTACCTCGAGCTCCGGGGCGTGGTGCCCGTCCCGGCCGAGGGGCGGGAGCGGGCCGACGCGGCGCTGCAGGCGGTGCTCGAGCTCGTGTTCGCCGAGCGGGACGAGTTCGGCTTCGACGCCGAGCGGTTCGCGGCGGCCTACGGCGAGCTCGAGGCGAGCGTCTACGAGGGGCGCTCGGTCACCGTGGTCCTGGCTCCGCTGCTCGGCCTGGCGCTCGATCCCGACACCGAGGAGCTGCCCCTCGGCGACGGGCTCTCGCTCGTCGCCGGCGACGCATATCCCGAGGTCCCGGCGGAGGCGGTGTGGGGCGGTGCGGGCGGCGAGACCGCCGCCGAGCCGAACGTGCTCGCCGTGCTGAGCGTCGATCACGCGCGGACCGGAGCGCCGCCGCTGTCCCTGGCCCGCCGCCGCTTCCGGCGGCTGCTCACGACGCTGCGGCTGTTCGCGCCCGGCGGCTACGCGCTCGGCCCCCTCGGGCATGCGCGCACCGACCGGGGTCCGTGGCGGACCGCCCCGCTGGAGGGCAGTGGACGCCCGCGCCTGGTGACGCTGCTCCACCGCGAGCAGGAGGACGAGCTGCGCGCGTTCGGCAACCTGGTGCTCCGCCGGGTCCCGGGGCAGGGGGGACTCGCCTGGGCGCTCGGCCGCTACGAGATGGGTTGCGAGCGGCTGGCGCCGTTCGAGGCGCTCTCCGACTGGCTGCTGGCGCTGCGGGCGCTGCTCGAGCCTGAGGGCCCCCAGTCCGGGCGACTGGCGCAGCGCCTGGCCCTCCTGTGCGCGAACCCGGCCGACCGAGCCGCACTCGCAGTGCGCACGGCGCGGGCGAGCGAGCTCGAGCGAACGATCATGACCGGGCTCGGTGCGCCCCCGGCCGGCGCGGACGGGCTCGCCGTCGAGCTCGGCGAGCACCTGCGGGCGCTGCTGCGCGACGTGCTCTGCGGCCACCTCGACGCCGACCTGTGCGCGGTGGCCGACGAGCTGCTGGCCGGCGAGGCGACGCCCGTCCCGGCCGCCGCCGACTAAGCTCCACCGCGACGGCCGCTCCCTACTCGGTCGCCTCGTCGGCCGGGAGTGTTCTGCCCACCAGGCACAACACGTAAGTCCTGGGGCTCTGTAGTAGTCAGGGGGAGCGCGATCGCCGGGGTGCGGGCGGGACTCTCCGAGGCCCGTCCGGCTCCCCCGGCGCCGCCGGTTTGGCGGGCGGACGCCCGGGTACCACGCACGTCGTGCCCACCGAGCCCGCCCCCGTCACGCTCGCCGAGGTCGTCCACCGGGCGGTCGAGACCTGCGACGACGGCACCGATTCAGCTGCCCTCGACGAGCTGCTCGAGCGGTTCGAGGACGACGACGAGCCGATCAGCGCGATCGAGGACATCGAGGTGCTGCTCGACGAACGAGTCGGCCCGCGGGAGGACGACACGGCGCCGGCGTTCACCATGGCCTGCGCGGTCATCACCTACCTCGCGCACCGCCGGGACGAGGTCCAGGCCGATCCCGACGAGCTCCTGCGCCTCACGGCCCGGGCCGAATGGAGCGGTGAACCGCCCCCCGAGGTGGCGGCCTGGCTGGCGGGCCGCGGCGTCGCGTTCTGATCGACCCGGCGCGGTAGCGTTCGCGACCGGTGGGCGACGAACTGATCTGCATCGTGGAGATCCCGCGGGGGGCCCGCAACAAGTACGAGTACGACCATGAGCGCGGCGGGATCCGGCTCGACCGCTACCTGATGGCCTCGATGGTGTACCCGACCGACTACGGGTTCTTCCCCGACACCCTGGCGCTCGACGGGGACCCGCTCGACGCCCTCGTCTGCCTGTCGGAGCCGACGTTTCCGGGCTGCATCGTTCCGGTGAAGCCGATCGGGCTGTTTCGCATGGAGGACGAGGCGGGCCAGGACGACACGGTCCTCTGCGTGCCGCTCCACGACCCCGGCTGGAACCGGCTGGAGGCCGTCGAGGATCTGCCGACCCAGCTGCGCCGCGAGATCGAGCACTTCTTCGACACCTACAAGGATCTCGATCCCGACCGCCACTCCACGCTCCACGGCTGGGGCGACACCCGGTCCGCCCTGGAGGAGATCGAGGCCTCCCGCCGCCGCTTCCAGCAGCAGGTGGCGGAGCGGCGCTGAGGTTGGCGGCCGACGCGCGAGAGATCGGTGCGGTGTTCGCCGGCGGGGCGCTCGGCGCCGTGGCCCGGGCCGAGGTGGCGCAGGCGCTGCCCGCCGCACCCGACCGCTGGCCGTGGGCGACGTTCGCGGTCAACCTCGCCGGCTGTCTGCTGCTCGGGTACTTCGCCACCCGGCTGGCCGAGCGACTCCCGCCGAGCGCCTATCGCCGGCCGCTGCTCGGCACCGGGTTCTGCGGTGGGCTGACCACGTTCTCCACGCTCCAGGTCGAGCTCGTCCGCATGCTCGATGCCGGCCGCCTCGGGCTGGCGCTGGCCTACGCCGCGGGGAGCATGGGCGCCGGGCTGGCCGGCGTGCTGCTGGCGTCGAACCTCGTGCGACGAGGCGGAGCGATCCCGTGAGCGCGCCGGTGCTGGCGGCAGTCGCGCTGCTCGGCGGGGCGGGCGCCGTGTTGCGGCTGCTGCTCGACGGCTGGGTGTCGCGGCGGACCGCCGCCCGGCTGCCGCTCGGCACGCTCGTGGTGAACCTCAGCGGGGCGCTGGCGCTCGGCATCGCCACCGGCGCCGCCCTGTCCGGGAACGCCGAGCGCCTGCTCGGCACCGGCCTGATCGGCGCCTACACGACGTTCAGCACCTGGATGTTCGAGTCCCACCGGCTGGTCGAGGACGGCGCCGACCACGTGGCGGTGGCCAACCTCGCCGGCAGCCTCGCCGGCGGCCTCGTCCTGGCCTGGGCCGGCACGCGGATCGGTCGAGCCCTATGAGCGCACCGCTGATCAAGCTGTCGGTCCTGTTCGGCGAGCGAGATCGGGCCGGCGGGGGGTTCGCCGGTGAGGCGATCGTGGCCGCGTTCGCCCGGGCCGGCCTGGAGGCTGGGCTGCTGCTGCGCGGGATCGAGGGGTTCGGCGTGCGCCACCATCTGCGGGAGGACCGGCGCCTGACCCTCTCGGAGGACCTCCCGCTGCTGGCGGCGGGAATCGGCGAGGCGCCGGCGGTGCGCGTCGCGCTCGACGCGGTGCGGGGGCTCGGGCTCGACGGGCTGGTGACCCTGGAGCGAGCCCACCGCGCGCCCGCCGTCCCGCCGGGAGCCACGGACGTCAAGCTGACCCTGTACGTCGGCCGGCACGCCCGCCACGGTGGCCAGCCGCTCCACCGCAGCGCTCGTCGGGATCCTCCACGCGCACGGGTTCCTCGCTGCGATCGCACTCCTCGGCGTCGACGGGGTGCGCCGCGGGACGCGCCACCGGGCCCGGCTGCTGTCGGCCAACGCGGAGGTCCCGCTCATGGTCTGTGCGGTCGGTCCGGCGAGCGGCCTCGCCGCGGCAGGGCCCGAGCTCGCGGAGCTGGCGCCGGGGAGCCTGGCGACGGTCGAGCGGGTGCAGGTGTGCCGGACCGCCGGCCGGGAGCTCGGGCCGCCCTCGCCCCCGCCGGCGTCGGCGCGCGGCCAGGTGTGGCAGCAGCTCACGGTGTGGACGCTCGAGACCGACCCGGCGCCCGGTTGGGGCGAGCCGATCCACGGCGCGCTCGTCCGGGCGCTGCGCCGCCGGGGCGCCCGCGGCGCGACCGCTCTGCGCGGCGTGTGGGGCCACCGGGACGGGGCGGCGCCGGCCGGTGACCGCCTGTGGCAGCTCCGGCGCCGGGTGCCGGTGATGACGCTCGTGGCCGACGCCCCCGAGCGGATCGCCGCGCACTATGCGGTGGCGACGCGGCTGACCGCGCGGGCCGGGGTCATCACGAGCGAGTACCTGCCGGCATTCCGCGCCGCCGGACCCGGCGTCACGCTCGAGCGGCTGGCGCTGTCGGACCTGCAAGGCTGAACTCCGTGTACCACGTCGAGCTCCGCCAGTTCCCGCGCAGCGCGCGGGCGTTCAACCTCGCAGCGGCCGAGCTGGCGCCGCTGCTCGCCGGCTGGCGCACCGGGCGCCTCGTGCGCTGGGGGGAGGACGATTGGGAGCCCCGCAAGGCGAAGCTGACCATCCTCGAGGGGCCGGCGCTGGCGCCCTCCGAGCTCGGCATGGGTCGCGGCTGGCCGCAGGCGCAGCGGCACGGGCGGGAGGTGACCGCCGAGCTCCTCGTCGCGCCGGAGGTCGAGGATCTCCGGCCCCAGGTGCTCGGGCGCTGCGACGGCGGTCCGGTGGCGCTCGCCGCGCTGGCGGCCGAGCTCGGCGCGGAGCGGACGGCGGTGGAGCGGGCCGTGTGGGCGCTCCTGCTGTCCGGCGAGCTCGAGCTCCTCAGGCGGGGGAAGAACTGAACAGGTAGCGGTGGACGGCGAGCAGCCCGTCGACGTCGTGGACGTCGTCGTCGAAGCTCGGCACGGTCCACAGCGGCACGCCGGTGAACTCGTGGCGCAGGCGCTCCACCCCGGTGGCGTCGTGCCCGGCGAGCTGCGCGTGGTCGGTCAGGCTCGCCACCAGCCGGTCGGCGAGCTCCGCGCCGGCCCGCCGCGCCAGGTGCGCCCGCAGCCGGCCGGGCACGGCGGCCGGCACGGCGGGGTGGACGCGGTTGACGACGATCCCGCCGAACGGGAGCGCGCTCGACTCCAGCGTGCGGGCGAACCACACCGCCTCCTGGAGGGGCTCGGGCTGGGGCGAGGTGACGACGAGGAACGTGGTGCTCGGCGCGTGCAGCAGCGCATCGACGCCGGCGGCGCGGGTCGAGAACTCCTCGGTCATGTCTCCGAGCAGGGTGAAGAAGGTCGACAGGTCGGCGATCAGGTCGATCCCGGTGATGCGGCGCAGCGCGCCGAGCAGCGGGGACGCGCTCCGGCCCAGGATCCGCATCCCCAGGCCGGTCGGGCGCAGGAACGCCTTCAGTGCCCGCCCCTCGAGGAAGCCGGTCAACCGCCCCGGCGCGTCCAGGAAATCGAGGGCGTTGCGGGCCGGCGGCGTGTCGAGCACGAGCAGGTCGAACTCACCGCCGCGCGCGAGCTCGTACAGCTTGGCCACCGCGGTGAATTCCTGCGAGCCCGAGACGGCGCCCGAGAGCTCGCGGTAGACCCGGTTGGCCTTGATCTCCTCGGCGCGCACCCGGGTCGGGGCGACCCGGTCGATCAACTCGTCGAACGTCCGCTTGGGGTCGAGCATCATCGCCCACAGCTCGCCCCGGATGTCGAGGCCGTGCCCGGCCAGGCGCGCGGGGTCGATCCGCACCGGATCGTTCTGGAGCTCCGGGAGTCCGAGGGCGTTCGCCAGTCGCCGCGCGGGGTCGATCGTCACCACTGCCACCTTCGCCCCCTCGGCGGCCATCCCGAGGGCGATCGCCGCCGAGGTGGTCGTCTTGCCCACCCCGCCCGCACCCCCGCACACGCACACCGCCTGGCCGGCGAGCAGCTCGGCGACGTTCACGCCGCCGCGGCCCCACTGCCGATCGCCACAGCGAGCCGGCCGGCCAGCGCTTCCAGTCCCTCGGGATCGAGTGCGGGCGTGAACCGGTAGGGCAGCTCGACTAGCGGGACTTCCGGCAGGGCGGCCTGCAGCCGCGCCACCTGCGCCCGCTGGCGAGCGGCCCGCAGATGCTCGGAGAGGGCGGTGCGGGCCGCCGCGACCGCGGCCCGGGCCACGGTGCCCGAGCCATCGGTGGCGTCATCGGCCAGCTCGTGCAGGCGGGGCAGCTCCGCCTCGGCGAAGCGATCCGGGTACACCGCGTTGACCACGACGCCCGACAGGCTCAGCCCGTCGGCGGCCAGCGCCTGGGCCGCCTCGATCGTCTCGCTCACCGGCATCTCCTCCGCGGTGCTCACCGCGACGACCGCGGTGAACCCCGGGTCGGCGATCGTGCGGGCGATCGTCGCGCCCTGACTGGCGATCGGACCCACCCGCGCGATGTTGGCGAACGTCTGGGGTGTGCGGAGGATCCCCACGCCGTGCCCGGTCGCGGGCGCATCGACGATCACCAGGTCGTACGGGGCGGCGCCACGGGTCCGGCGCTCGAGCTGGGCGAGCTCCCAGATCTTGCCGATCGACAGCAGCTCCCGCATGCCGGGGGTGGCCATGGCGAACGCGCCGAACAGCCGGCTCTGGGTGAGCATCCCGGCCAGTGCGCCCGTCTTCACCTGGAGGTACTCCTCCATCGCCCGCTGCGGATCGACCGAGATCGTGAACAGCCCGGGCGCCAGCTCCACCTCGGTGAACGGCTCGCCCTCGCGGTCGTAGGCGCTCTGCACCCGGCGCTGGGCGGCCAGCTCGGCGACGATCGTGCGCAGCCCCCGCGCGGCCGCGGCCTGGCCCAGGGCCACTGCCACCGTCGACTTCCCCACGCCACCCTTGCCGGTGACGAAGATCAGGCGGCGATCGAACAACCCCTCCATCATCGGCGAACATACCCATCGCGCGAGCGCGTCCGCCCCGCGATCGCCGGCGGCGCTCGGCGGAGGAATCCTCCGCATCTGTGCGAATAGACACGCGAATGTCTTCCCGACCGGAGCGGAGAGTGCCGTGAGCGCCAACTGCAAGGTGATCGCGTTCGCCAATCAGAAGGGCGGCGTGGCCAAGACGACGACCACGCTGAACCTCGCGGTGGCCTTCGCCGAGGAGGGCCACCGGGTCCTCTGCTGCGACATGGATCCGCAGGGCAACCTGACGATGTCGCAGGGCATCGATCCCGACACGCTCCAGAAGTCGATGTACGACGTGCTCGTCCAGCGGATCTCGATCCGCGAGGTGATCCGCCGGCGCGAGGTGGACGTGGCCTGCGCCTCGATCGACCTCGCCGGGGCGGAGATCGCCATGTCGACGATGATCGGCCGCGAGCGCTCGCTCCAGAAGGCGCTGGCCGAGGTGGACGACGACTACGACTTCGTGTTCGTCGACACCCCGCCGAGCCTCGGACTGCTGACGATCAACGCCCTGACGGCGGCGAACAAGGTGATCGTCCCCGTCCAGTGCGAATATCTGTCCATGCGCGGACTCATCCAGCTCCAGAACACGCTGGCGATGATTCGTGAGAACCTCAACCCCGACGTGGACATCGAAGGCATCCTCCCGACGCTGGTCGACACCCGGACGCTCCACGCCAAGGAGGCGATCGAGCTCCTTGAGGAGAACTTCGGCGACCGGGTGTTCGCCTCGCGGATCCGCAAGACGGTGCGGTTCGCCGAGGCGCCGGTGAAGGGCATGTCGGTGCTGAAGTACGACCCGGACGGCCTGGCCGCCCACGCCTACCGGCAGCTCGCCAAGGAGGTCCTCCAGAATGCCCAACGCTAAGCGCGCCTCCATGCGCGAGGGGCCGCTCGCGGCCCTGTTCCGCAAGACGGCCGAGGACCCGGCCCCGGAGGCCGAGGCGCCCGAGGGCGCGCTGCCTGCTGCGGACGAGCGCCGCCAGCCGCATCCCGCCTTCCAGGCGCCGCCCGCCCCTCCGCCCGAGCCGGCACCGCCGATCCCCTCCCCGCAGGAGCGCCTGCGCCACGCGTTCTCGGCCGACATCCCGGAGAACGTGATGGAGCGCCCGGCTCCTGCGGCCCGCCCCGCCCCCCCGGTGCCCGAGCCCGACGTGTTCGCCCGCCCGGACCGAAGCGCCGAGGCGTTCGGCGTCGCCCAGCCCGTGGGCACGCCAGTGCTCCGCGTGGTCGGTGTCGGCGGTGCCGGGGTCAACGCCGTCAACCGGATGGTCGAGGCGGAGATCGACGGCATCGAGTTCCTCGCCATCAACACGGACCTGCAGTCCCTGCAGCAGTCCGCGGCACACGAGACGCTCCACATCGGCGAGTCATTGACCCGCGGGCTCGGTTCGGGCTCGAATCCCGATCTCGGCCGCCAGGCCGCGCGGGAGGAGTACGACCGGATCAAGGCGCTGCTTCGCGGTTCGGACATGGTGTTCATCGCCGCCGGCGCGGGTGGCGGTACGGGCACCGGCGCCGCGCCGGTGGTGGCGCAGATCGCCCGCGAGGTGGGTGCGCTGACCGTCGGCATCGTCACCCGCCCGTTCCAGTTCGAGGGCTCGCGCCGGCGCGATCAGGCCGAGGTGGGGATCGAGGCGCTCGCCGCCGAGGTCGACACCCTGATCGTGGTGCCGAACAACCGGTTGCTGTCCATCCTCGACCACGGCACCTCGATGGTCGACGCGTTCCGGGTGGCCGACGACGTCCTGCGCCAGGGTGTGCAGGGGATCTCCGACCTCGTCACCCTGCCCGGGCTGATCAACCTCGACTTCGCCGACGTGCGCACGATCATGTCCGACGCCGGCGATGCCCTGCTCGGGATCGGCATGGGCACCGGCGAGAACCGAGCGGTCGACGCCGCCGAGCAGGCCGTGTCCTCCCCGCTGCTGGAGACGAGCATGGAGGGGGCTCGCTCGATCCTGCTGTCGATCACGGGTGGGCGCGACATCTCGCTGTGGGAGGTGGGCGAGGCGGCCAAGGCGGTCGCCGCGGCGGCCCACCCCGACGCCAACATCATCTTCGGCGCCATGGTCGACGAGAAGCTCGAGGACCAGGTGTGGGTGACGGTCGTCGCCACCGGCTACGGCGAGCGCCGCGCCCGGCGGCCGCGCGAAGAGCGGTCGGCGTTCGGCGCCCGGCGGGACAGCGAGCCGCGACGGGAGACGGCCGCGCCGCTTCGTGAGCCGCGCGGCGAGCCGCGGGTCAGCCGCATCCGCGAGCGGACCACCACCGACATCGACGTCCCCGAGTTCATCCCCCGTCGGTAGCCGCGGTTTGAGCGGCGTCGTCGCGGCCGGCCACCCACTGTCCGTCCGGGCCGGGGCCGATGCGTTGCGCTCCGGCGGCACCGCCGTGGACGCGGCGCTGGCGGCGATGCTCGCGTCGTGCGCCTGTGAGCCGCTGCTTACCGGGCTGGGGGCCGGTGGATACATGCTCGTGTGTCCGGTCGAGGAGCCGGCGGTGCTGCTCGACTTCTTCGTCGAGGCGCCCGGCCGGGGGGCCGACCTGGCTGCCCGCGGCGAGCTCGTGCCGGTCAGCGTCTCGTTCGGCGAGGCGGTTCAGGTGTTCAACATCGGCCCGGCGTCGGTCGGCACCTACGGGGTCCCGGCCGGGATCTGCGCGGCGGCCCGCCGGTTCGGCCGCCTGCCGCTGGCCGAGCTGGCGGCTCCCGCCGTGCGGCTGGCCCGCGACGGGGTGCTGGTCAGCCGGCAGCAGGCATACCTGCTGGAGATCCTCGGCGGGATCGTGACGTCCACCCCCGAAGCGTCGGCCCGGTTCGCCCCTGCTGGGCGGATGCTCGCCGAGGGGGAGCGACTCGTCCAGCCGGAGCTCGCCACGGCGCTCGAGCAGCTCGCCTCCGAGGGGGCCGAGCCGTTCTACCGTGGCGAGCCGGCGGCGCGGATCGCGCGGTGGGTCGGAGAGCGAGGCGGGCTGCTCACGGCGGAGGACCTGGCGCAGTACCGCGTCATCGATCGGCGCCCGGTGTCGGCGGACTACCGGGGGCGGCGGATCCTCACCAACCCCCCGCCGTCGGCCGGCGGGATCCTCATCGCTCGGGCCCTGGCCGAGTTGGAGGCGCTGCCGGCGGCGTCCGGGCCGGTGGAGCTGGTGGCGGTGATGGAGCACACGCAGGCCCTGCGCACCCCCGAGTTCCTCGACGGCCTGGACGATCCGACGTTCGTCGAGCGCTTCCTGGGCAGCGGGCGGGGTCCGTTCGGGTCGACCACCCACACGTCGGTGATCGATGCCGCGGGCGCCGCCTGCTCGGTCACCTGCTCGAACGGAGCGTGCTCCGGGGTGATCGTGCCGGGCACCGGCATCCACCTGAACAACATGCTCGGCGAGCAGGACCTCAACCCGCTGGGCTTTCATCGCTTCCCGCCGGGCCGGCGGCTGCCGAGCATGATGGCGCCGACCGTCGTGCTGCGCGACGGGGTGCCGGAGCTCGTGCTCGGCAGTGCGGGATCGAACCGGATCCGCTCCGCCATCCTCCAGGCGATCCTTCGCGGGATCGATGACGAGATGCGGGCAACGGAGGCGGTGCAGGCGCCGCGCCTGCACGTCGAGGACGGCATCGTCTACGCCGAGCCGGGGATCGACGTGGCCGAGCTCGAGGCCGGGGGCCACACCGTGGCGCGCTTCCGAGCACCCAACCTGTTCTTCGGCGGGGTGCAGCTCGCCGGACGGACGGCCGAGGGGGAGTTCCACGGCGCCGGCGATCCGCGACGTGGCGGGGACGCGCTGGTCGTCTGACAGCATCGCTCCTCGTGCGCGGGCTGTCGGTACTGGTCGGGCTCGCCGTCGGTCTCTGTCTCGGCGGATGCTTCGACGTCCAGTCGGCCGACCTGTTCCTGCTCACCCGCCAGGGGCCGCAGGGCCGGCTCTCGATGCTCGTCTCCGACGGCGGGACGATCCGCTGCAACGGCGGCCCGGAGCGGGCGCTGTCCAATTCCCTGCTCATCGCGGGGCGCGACCTGGCCGACGACCTCGACACCGATGCCAAGGCCCGGCTGCACCTCCCGGTGCCGCCGGGCAGCCTCACCACGTACTCGGTGCGCCTGCCAGACGGCACGGTGTCGTTCGCCGACCGCAACGCCGACCGCCGGCCCGAGCTGGGCCGGGCCGTGCTGTTCGCCCTCCAGGCCGCCCAGGGGCCGTGTCGCGGCGTCGCGTAGGCGGCCCCGGCTACCCTTCCGCCGCTCGTGCTGAACCTGGCCGCCGCCCACAACCTGATCACCACGTTCCAGGCGATCGTCCTCGGAGTGCTCCAGGGCGCCACCGAGCTGTTCCCGGTCTCCAGCCTGGGGCACACGGTGATCTTCCCCAACCTGTTCGGGTGGCACAACATCGTCCGCTGGCAGTCGCAGCCCGAGTCGCCGTGGCTGGCGTTCGTCGTCATGCTCCACGTCGGCAGCGCGATCGGTCTGCTCATCTACTTCTGGCGCGACTGGGTGGCGATCGTCCGCGCCTTCTTCGCCACGCTCCGCAAGCGGCGGATCGAGACGACCCGTGAGCGGATGGCGTGGCTGATCATCGCCGCCACCGATCCCGGTCGGGATCCTCGGGTTGGTGCTCGAGCACCCGATCCGGGTGGCGCTGGCCAAGCCGCTCGACGCGTCGATCTTCCTCGTCGTCAACGGCTGCATCCTGTTCGGCGGCGAGCGGCTGCGCCGCCGCGCCGAGGTTCGTGCGCTGGCCGAGCGCGAGGGGACGAAGGAGGACGAGCGGTTTCGCCGCCTGGACTCGCTGGAGTTCCGGGAGGCGGGGCTGATCGGGCGTGGCCGAGAGTCGAGCGCGCTGATCGCCGGCATCAGCCGCGACGGCGTGTGCATGACAGCCGGGCTGGGGCGCGGGTCTCGATCACACCGACTCGGCCCGATTCGCGTTCCTGCTCGCCACGCCGCCGATCCTCGCCGCCGGGGATCTACAAGGTGTGGGATCTGACCGGCCATCTCGGGACGGCGGGGTCCGCAGCGCGGCGGTGATCGCGGCGATCTTCGCCGCCATCACGGCGATCGGCACCGTGCACTTCCTCACCCGCTACTTCCGCAGCCGGACACTGACCCCGTTCGCGGTCTACTGCATGGTGTTCGGCGTGGCGATGATCATCTACAACGCCTGAGCTCGGCGGCGGTTGCCGGCGGCTCAGCCGAGGTGGACCTTGCCGTTGGATCGCGCCCGCGCCTGCGCGTGGTCGACGAAGTCCAGCCGCTTGATCGCGGCGCGGAACAGGCGGGCGACCAGGCGCAGCCGGGCGTTCTCCGAGCGCAGGTCGAGCAGGCCCTGCTTGGCCTCGGCGCCGAAGTCGACGGTGGCGGCCATCGCGTAGGCGTCGAGCGCCTCGAGCTCGGCCGGCTCGAGCACCCGATCGGTCGCCCGCTCGACGAGCTCGGCGTACGCCTCGCCGCGCGGCGGCGCCGAGGTCGGCGTCGGCGATCTCCTCGCGATCGGCGAGGAACTCCACGATCCCGGCCGGGTAGGGAAGGTGGCTCTGGCGCTCGAGCACGCGCAGCGGCCGGGTGCCGCGGGTGAGCAGGTTCATCCGCCCGTCCTCGATCCGCTCGAGCACCCGCTCGATCCGGCAGGCGCAGCCGATCTCCCGCAGCCCCTCGTCCGGCGAGCCAGACGATCCCGAACTCCCGCTCGGCGCGCAGGCACTCGTTCATCATCGTCCTGTAGCGCTCCTCGAAGATGTGCAGCGGCACCGCCTCGCCCGGGCAGCGCGACGATCCCGAGCGGGAACAGCGGGAAGTCCTGCTGGAGCCGGCTCGGCGCGCACGCCGCTAGCTGGCCCGCTACTGGTGGCGGGCGGTGAGCAGCAGGTTGTAGAAGATCGCCGGCGGCAGCAGCGGCTCGAGCACGTGCTCGTCGAGCCGCTGGAGCAGCAGGTAGCCGCGGAAGGCGTACATCCGCCAGCCCCACGGCACCTCGGACCGGATCGGCGGTCGACTCGAGGGTGCGGTTGAACCAGCCGAACCAGTTGGCCACGAGCTCCTCGCCGCGGACCTTGACGCCGGCGAAGCCCGCGGCGCGGGCCAGCCGGTGCGAGGTCACCGGGGGCGAAGGCATGGATGTCGACGAACGGCTCGAGGCCGTGCTCGTGGTCCTCGGCCGAGCCCGGCGCGCCGTGCGGCGGTGCGGCCCGGGCGCCGATCGCCCGCCGCCACAGGGGAGCCAGGCGGCTCGCGCCCCGCTTGGGCACGGCGGCGATCTGGTCGCCCAACCGGGACGGCTCGCCGGCGAACACGATCCGGCCGCCCGGCGCCAGCACGCGGTGCGAACTCGGCGAACGCGCGCTCGCAGGTTCGGCAGGTGGTGCAGGACGGCGTGGCCGAGCACGAGGTCGAAGCTGCCGTCGGGGAACGGCAGCGACTCCGCGTCGGCGCGGGCGGTGCGCACGTCGAGCGCCGAGGCGCTCGGCGTTGCCGGTCAGCACGCTCATCATGCCCGGGGAGATGTCGGTGCAGGTCGCTTCCGCCACGACGCCGGCCTGGAGCAGGTTGAGGCTGAAGTAGCCGGTGCCGGCACCGATCTCCAGCGACCGCGGGTATCCGCGGTCGAGCTCGGATCCGACGAGCTTGCGGAGCTTGCCGAGCACCTGGGTCTGCCCGACCTCGCCGAAGTCGATGCCCCACTTCGAGTCGTAGCTCGCCGCCGCGACGTCGTGATACCGGGTGTTGACGTCCCGGATCTCCTCCGGTGTGAGGACCGCCTCCACTGCGCAGCTCACTCCGTTCGCTGCTGCACAGGGGGTTGCTGGACCCGCATGGAGGGGCACATTACCCTCATCGCCGGTGGGCGCAGACGCCTACGTGCAGCGCGACCAGCCGCCCGGCGTGCCGCCGCTGGAGCTGACCGGCGAGCGCACGCTGCCCGACGTTCCGGCCGAGAACTACTGGTACCGGCGCCACCTGGCGGTGTACGAGTGGATCGCTGCCCGCGTCCGCGGCGGCGGAGTCGTCGACATGGCGTGCGGCGAGGGGTACGGCGCGGCGGTGCTGGCCGGCGCGGCGGCCACCGTGGTCGGCGTCGACGCCAATCCCGAGGCCCACGAGCACGCTCGTCTGCGCTACAGCCGGCCCGGCCTGTGCGTTCAGCCGCGGGACTGGTCGAGAGCTGGGGCCGGAGCCGGGAGCGCCGACGCGGTCGTGTTCCTCCAGACGATCGAGCACGTCCAGGATCCGGCGGCGCGTGCTCGGTCACTTCCGGTCGCTGCTGCGGGCGGGCGGGGTGGCCTACGTCTCGACGCCCAACCTGCTGACCCTGGCGCCGCCGGGCGCGGAGAAGTCGGGCAACCCGTGGCACGTCCAGGAGTACCGCGCCGCCGGAGTTCCGCGTGCTGTGCGCGGCGGAGTTCGACCGGGTCGAGCTGCTCGGGCTGTTCCACGCCCGCAAGCTCCGCGTCCACGAGCTGGCCCTGCGCCTCGGCTGGGACCGGGTGCACCGCGCGCTGCGGATGACCGGCCCGTTCTACGACCGCTTCACGCCGGCGATCGCCGCCGAGCGACTTCGCGCTGCGGCCGGAGGGCGAGGGGTCTCGACCGCGCGCTCGACTTCCTGGCCATCTGCCGGGCGTGACGCGGCCCGGGCGGCCGAGCGGCCGGGCGCGCTGGCGCTCGTGCTGCACACGCACATGCCCTACGTGGAGGGGTTCGGCACCTGGCCGTTCGGCGAGGAGTGGCTGTGGGAGGCGGTGGCGACGAGCTACCTGCCGCTGCTCGACGTGCTCGCCGGCGATCGGCGCCGATCACGCTGTCGCTCACCCCGGTGCTGTGCGATCAGCTCGAGGCGCCGGGGGCGCTCGAGCGCTGCGTGGCCTTCCTGCGCGAGATCCGGCCGGAGTCCCACGCGCGGGACATCGCGGGCGCTGCGGCGCGCGCGGCGAGGCCGGACTGGTCGGCCGAGCTCGAGCGCTCGGCGGCGGAGTACGCGCGCGGGCGACGCAGTGCGGGTGGCGGCGCGGGGCCGGTCCTGCTGGCCGCGCTCGGCGCGCTACGCCGGGTGGACATCGGCCGCCACCCACGCCGTGCTGCCGCTGCTGGCCACCGACCGCGGCGTGGCGCTCCAGCTGGAGACCGGGATCGCGTCGCACCGCCGACGGTTCGGCGGATGGCGCGGCGGGCTGTGGCTGCCGGAGTGCGGCCACGCCGCCTGGCTCGATCCGCTGCTGGAGCGCGCCGGGGTGCGGGCGACTGCGTCGAGCTGACCGGGTGTTCGGCCGCGGCGACCCCCGTCACCTGCGCGCCGCTGCGCACGCCAGGCCGGACCGGTGCTGTGGCCGGTCGACCGGGCGACGATGGCCCTGGTGTGGCACGCCCGGCTATCCGGCGCACGCCGCCTATCGCGACTACCACCGCCGCACCGAGCACCACCACCGGGTGCACGCCAACGACGGCGCGCCGTACGACCACCCGGGCGGCGCTGCGTCAGGACGCGAGCCGACGCGGCGGACTTCGTGGGCCGGGTGCGCGAGCGGGTGGCCGCCGGCGGCACGTGCGTCGTGGCGCTCGACACCGAGCTGCTCGGGCACTGGTGGTACGAGGGCGTGGCCTGGCTCGCCGGCGGTGATCGATGCCGCCGCGCCGGCCGGGCTGCGCTGACCACGCTCGACGACGCGCTCGAGCGGGCAGCGATCCGGTCCCGGCGCCGTCCGGGCTGCCGGAGACGCACCTGGGGCGAGGGAGGTGACCTGCGGACCTGGAGCGGCCCGGCGGTGGCCGAGCTGGCGTGGCGGGCGCGGACGCTCGAGCTGCGGACGTGCTCGGGCGGGTGGCCGGCTCGCCCGCGGGCGCTACGCGAGCTGCTGGCGCTCCAGAGCAGCGACTGGGCGTTCCTCGTCACCCGGGCGCTCGCCGGTCGACTACCCGCGCGAGCGGGCGGACCGGCCACGCGGCGGCAGCTCGAGCGAGCGCTGGCCGGGGAGCCGCTCGAGCCGAGCTCTGCGGCACCTGGCCCCGGTGCTGGCGGGGTGGGCGTAGGCGCGCCCCGATTGGCGCCGGAGCGGCTTACTCCCAGCGGAACGTGCGCGGCGCCTCGCGCATCCGCAGCAGCCGCGCGGGGGCGCCGGCGACGACTGCGTTGTCCGGCACGTCGGCGGTGATCACCGAGCTGGTGCCGATGATCGCGTTGTCGCCGACCGTGACACCGCGCAGCAGGCAGGCGCCGTAGCCGATCCACACGTTGTGCCCGACCCGCACGTCGCGCTTGTAGATCCCCTGCTCGCGGATCGGGCGCTCGGTCTCGACCACGCCGTGATCGAAGTCGATCAGCATCACCCGGTCGGCGACGATGCACTCACGGCCGATCGAGACGTGCTGGTAGGCGGAGATCGTGCACTCCTGGCCCATCACCGACTTCGCGCCGAGCGAGACCTCGCCCTCGTGGGCGCGGATCTTGCAGCCGTCGCCGATCCACGACCAGCGGCCGAGCCGCACCGTCGCCTCCGGCGCCGATCTCGAACCTCACGCCCCGGCAGACGAAGCACAGCCCGTCGGTCTCCAGCCGGCCGCGCCAGCGGAGCTTCAGCCACAGCCAGCGGGCGATCAGCTCGAGCGTAGACCGGGCGCAGCATCCGGTGCCGGCGGGCGAACCGGAGCAGCGTGAGCGGGCCGCCGTGGAGCGGGGGCGGAGGCGGGCGACAGCGCGGGCGGCTCGCCGCCGAGCGGCGCGCCGCGCAGGGCCTGCGCCTCAGCCGCCGTCTCCGCCTCGGCCGGCGCGCCCCGCCGGGGGTCGTCCAGGGTGCTCGCTGGACACGACGGGATCGTAAGCCGTCGCGCTGCGCGGCGACGGCCGCCACGCTCACGCCACCCCCCGGATGGCACAGAGGCGCTGGAGGCGCTCCATCGCCTCGGCGGGGCGAACGGGCAGCGCGTCGAGCGCCTCGGCCGCCCGCCGGAGGTCGTCGATCGTCGCTCCCGCCGCCTCGAGGGCGAACCGGCCGAGCCAGCGCACCGCCGCCCGCTCGTAGCGCCGCGGGTCCCCGTCCCGCAGGACGAGGCAGATCCGCAACGCGTCCTCGAGCGCGATGCGGGGCAGCTCGAGTGCCGCCGCGGTGACCAGCGCCTCGTTGCCGGTCTCGAGCGCCCGCCGGAAGCGCGAGTAGGGGTTGCCCTCGCTCGTCACCGAACATATGTTCGCATCATCGGCGGACGCGACAGCTGCGCACCCTCGCCGTCTGAGGGCTCAGGAGATCGCCACCGAGCGACTGTGGTCCTCGCTGCCGGTGGCCGGGTCGACCCAGCTCAGGCGGACGCTGCCCGGACCGGGCAGCGGAACGTGGGCGAGGACGAAGCCCTCCGAGCTCGCCGTCTGCACGGCGCGGACGAGCTGCCAGCTGCCGCCCGGCGGACGGAACTCGATCGCTCCCACCTGGAGCGCCCGATGGTCGGCCGGCCGCAGCTGACCCCACACGGTCACGCGGCTGCCGTGACGCGCCACCGGCAGCCAGATCGGGATGCGGTACGCCGCCAGGGACGGCTTGGCGATGCCGTCCCGGAACAGCAGGCCGGTCTGGAAGCTCGACCAGTAGTCGGCGCTGCCCGGCTTCGTGTCCGGTATCGGCGGGCTGTCGACGAGCTCGAACTGGGCGAGCGCGGCGACGTTCGGGTCCTCCCAGGTCATGTACTCCCCCTGGTTGAGCCAGGTGGCCTGGTCGCTGAGCGAGGTGTGGACGAACGGGTTGGGCGGTGAGGTCTTGTAGCCCCACTCGGTCATGTACAGGGGGATGCCGCCGCGGCGCGTCCGGCCGTAGGTGGTGAAGATCTGCTCCAGGACCCGTTCGAACCGCGGGAGATTCGACAGCGTCACGGTGTCGTAGGTGATGTTCCGCTGGCTGGGGGGCACATCGAACAGGTACGGGTGGTGGGCGAAGCCGGTGGCGTCAAACAGCCCCGGGTTGGCCCGGGCAAACGCCGCCGAGTTGCCGCGCGTCGGGCAGCCGAACACCTCGGCGGCCGCACCCGTCAATGGCCGCAGCGAGTGCCCCACGCAGTACAGGCCCCGGATGAAGGCAAGTGGGGTGAGGATGCCGACGTTCGCCGTCTCGCCGATCAGGATCGTGTCCCCGCGGTGACCGCTCGCGGTGAGCCCGGCGTAGGCCGCGTTCACCAACCCGCGATAGATGAGCGGCTGGAGGTATTCCGTGCGGCCGTGCGGCAGCGCGCGCTTGATCGGGCTGAGCCAGGAGCGTTCGTTCGGCTCGTTCCAGATCCCCCACTCGTCCACCCGCGGCAGCGTGACCGGCGCCGAGGCCGAGGTCGTGATCGTGCTGGACACCGAGCTCGACACGGGCATCGCCGCCGGGTCGACGGGTTGCTCGGGGAGGCTGGCCGTCGAGGTCATCGAGGTCGTCGAGGTCGTCGAGGTCGTCGAGGTCGTCGAGGTGGTCGTGGTGGTCGTACCCGTACCGGGAACGGGGACGCTGCCGCTGTAGCGCCGTCCGACCGCCTCGGCGAACTGCTGGAAGTCCGACGCCCGCGGCGCAAAGCTGAGCACCGGGCCCTGGATCGGCTGGTGGGGCGGCAGCGCCCACAGCGGCGCCTTCGGGTCGAGCTGGAAGTAGACCCCCATGCCGAGGGCTCGAGCCTCGTTCACGATCAGGTCGTAGCGATCCCACGCCCCCGGCGGGTACTGCGCGGGGTCGGTGGCGTCGAAGTGCGGCCGCTGCGTGGAGCCCGCGTCGGGGGCCAGGAGGCTCCACACGACCGACACCTTCACCTCGTCGACGCCCAGGGCGGACAGCTCCCGCAGGCGGCTGATCACGTGGGCCGGCGGCGCGTAGATGAGCTCGTCGTCGTCCATCAGGATCGACTGCTCGGTGCGGGAGGCGAGGGCCCGTTCCGGAACCGCGAGCGCGCCCAGCAGCGCGCAGGCGGCCAGCGCCGCCGCCAGGATCCGCTCGCGGAGGCCCATCGGACGCCCATCGTAGAGAAGGCGTACGCCGCCAGATCCACTCCGCCGGCCAGGGCAAAGGCCGCGGGAGAGCTGACTGCCCGCCCCAGCAGGCGCCGCGCGCGGGAGGCCAGACGCTCGCGCATGGGGGGCGAAAGCTATCGTCCGGTGAGCCATGGCCGCCGCCGGAGTGAAGACCGATGTCACCGAGCTCGGCGAGTCGCGTGTGCGCGTGGCGGCCGAGGTGCCGGCCGAGGAGGTCGAGCGTCGCGTCCAGCAGGCGGCGCGCAAGCTCGGGCGCGAGCTGCGCATCCCCGGCTTTCGCCGCGGGAAGGTGCCGCCCACGGTCGTCCTGCGCCGGCTCGGGCGCGAGGCGGTCCTGGACGAGGTCGTGCGCAGCACGCTCGGCAGCTGGTACGTCGAGGCGATCGACCGGGCCGGCATAGCGCCGGTCGGCGAACCGGCGCTCAGCGTCGGCGAGCTCCCCTCCGCCGGGGAGCCGCTGGCGTTCTCGATCGAGATCGGGGTGCGGCCGGAGGCGACGCTCGGGACCTACAAGGGGCTGGAGGTCGGGCGGCGGGAGCCGGAGGTGGCGGCGGCGGCGATCGACGCTGAGCTCGATCGCCTGCGCGACCGGGTGGCCACGCTCGAGACGGTCGGCCGGCCGGCGCAGGCGGGCGATCACGTCGTGATCGACTACGTCGGGCGACGCGACGGGGAGCCCTTCCCGGGCGGTGAGGGGCGCGACCAGCTGCTGGAGATCGGGTCGGGACGGCTCATCCCCGGCTTCGAGGAGCAGCTGGTGGGCGCCGCGGCCGGCGAGAGCCGCACGGTTGAGCTCACCTTCCCCGACGGCTACCCGGCCGAGGAGCTCGCGGGCCGGGCGGCGGAGTTCGCGGTCGAAGTCAAGGAGGTCAAGGCCAAGCAGCTCCCGGATCTCGACGACGACTTCGCCGCCGAGTCGGCCGGCTTCGACACGTTGGTCGAGCTGCGGGAGGACATCGCGACGCGGCTGCGCGAGGCGGAGGAGCGGGCGATCGAGCGCGAGTTCGAGGAGGCGGTGCTCGAGGCGGCAGTGGCCGAGGCGACCGTCGACGTTCCCGAGGGCCTCGTGCACGCGCGCGCCCACGAGCTGCTCGAGTCGACGCTGACCAGCCTCGAGCGCCAGGGCATCTCCAAGGAGAGCTACCTGCGGATCGTCGGCAAGGACGAGGAGCAGCTCGCCCACGAGGCCGAGCCCGAGGCGGCGAGCGCACTGCGCCGGGAGGCGGTGCTGGCGGCCGTCGTGCAGGCCGAGGGAATACAGCCGAGCGACGACGAGATCCGGGAGGCGCTCGAGCCGGCCGCCGAGCGCGCCGGCACCCCGGTCGACGAATTGATCGAGCGGCTGCGGCGGGACGATCGGCTCGAGGGGGTGCGGGAGGACGTCGCCGCGCGCCAGGCGCTCGAGCTGCTCGTGCGCGAGGCGTCGCCGATCACCGTCGAGCAGGCGAAGGCACGCCAGAAGCTGTGGACGCCCGGGCGTGAGGCGGACGCCGGCGAGGAGTCGCCGGAGCTCTGGACGCCCGGCTCGGCCTGACCCGGCGAGGAGGCGACCGACCACCCCGGTTTTCAGCTCCGTCGCCTGCGCTGGGCGGCGAGGGCCGTCCGCTACATTCGGCAGGAATCCGGCGGAGCAAGCGAAAGAAGCGAGGAACATGAGTCCACTCGTACCGATGGTGGTGGAGCAGACCTCCCGCGGGGAGCGCGCGTTCGACATCTACAGCCGCCTGCTCAACGAGCGGATCATCTTCCTCGGGACGCCCGTCGACGACCAGATCGCCAACCTGATCGTCGCGCAGCTCCTGCACCTGGAGTCCGAGGATCCCGACAAGGACATCTCGCTGTACGTCAACTCCCCGGGCGGATCCGTGTACGCCGGGCTGGCGATCTACGACACGATGCAGTTCATCAAGCCCGACGTCCAGACGATCTGCGTCGGAATCGCGATGTCGATGGGTGCGCTGCTGCTCGCCGGCGGCGCGAACGCCAAGCGGATGGCGCTGCCCAACGCGCGGATCCTCATCCACCAGGTGTCCTCCGCGTTCCAGGGGCAGGCGACCGACATCGAGATCCACGCGCAGGAGATCATCGGGATCCGGCGCCGGCTCGACGAGATCATCGCCCTGCATACCGGCAAGCCCGTGGACCAGGTCAGGCAGGACACCGAGCGGGACAAGTTCCTGACCTCGGAGGAGGCTCGGGACTATGGGATCATCGATCGCGTGATATCGCAGCACTGAGGCTCTACTCTTCCGCGTACGGGTCCCCCCGGGGAGAGAGGAAACCTTTTGGCACGACCCACCGACTCCAACGAGCAGCTGCTCTGCAGCTTCTGCGGCAAGTCGCAGCGCCAGGTCAAGAAGCTGATCGCCGGACCCGGGGTGTACATCTGCGATGAGTGCATCGATCTCTGCAACGAGATCATCGACGAGGAGCTCACCGCTCCGCCGTCGTTCGACATCGAGAACCTCCCCAAGCCGCGTGAGATCTACGACGTGCTCGGCGAGTACGTCGTCGGCCAGGAGCAGTCCAAGCGATCGCTGAGCGTCGCGGTCTACAACCACTACAAGCGCGTGCAGATGATGCAGTCCGATGAGAACGACATCGAGCTGCAGAAGTCGAACATCCTGCTGCTCGGTCCGACGGGCTGCGGCAAGACGCTGCTCGCCCAGACGCTGGCCAAGATCCTCAACGTCCCGTTCGCCATCGCCGATGCCACCGCGCTCACCGAGGCGGGATACGTCGGCGAGGACGTCGAGAACATCCTGCTGAAGCTGATCCAGGCTGCCGACTACGACGTCAAGAAGGCCGAGACGGGGATCATCTACATCGACGAGGTCGACAAGATCGCCCGCAAGGCCGACAACCCGTCGATCACCCGTGACGTGTCGGGAGAGGGCGTCCAGCAGGCGCTGCTGAAGATCCTCGAGGGGACGACGGCGAGCGTGCCGCCCCAGGGCGGCCGCAAGCACCCCCACCAGGAGTTCCTGTCGATCGACACGACGAACGTGCTGTTCATCTGCGGCGGTGCGTTCGCCAACCTCGACCGGGTGATCGAACGCCGCATCGGCCACCAGGGCGTCGGCTTTGGCGCCGCGATCCAGAGCAAGGAGCAGCGGGACAACGGCCAGATCTTCGAGCACTGCCTGCCCGAGGACCTGATCGAATACGGGCTGATCCCCGAGTTCATCGGGCGGCTGCCGGTCATGTCGGCCATCCACCAGCTCTCCCGCGACGAGCTGATGCAGATCCTCACCGAGCCGCGCAACGCCCTGGTCAAGCAGTTCCAGCGCTTCTTCCAGTTCGACGGCATCGAGCTGGTCTTCGCCGACGAGGCGCTCAGCTCGATCGCCGATCGCGCGCTCGAGCGGGAGACCGGCGCCCGGGGGCTGCGCTCGATCATCGAGGAGGTCCTGCTCGAGGTCCAGTTCGAGCTGCCCTCCCGCCGTGACGTGCAGAAGTGCGTCGTCACCCGGGAGACGATCGAGAAGGCCACCCCGCCGACCCTCGTCACCGCCGCCGCGCCCGAGGAGGAAGCGGCCTAGCGGCGGCGTGAGACCGCGCACGACAGTCGGACTCGCCGCGCTGGCCGTGGGCGCGATCGCCCTTCCGGCCACCGCTGCGCCCCGGGGTGTCAGCGTCGCGGTCAAGCTGCGCACCGCCCGGCCGACGAGCCACAGCCGGACGGACGTCGGGATCATCCTGACCAATCGGGAGAGCGCGACGATCAGCGATCTCACGCTGACCGTGAGGACCGAACACGGCCTGAGCGCTCCGAAGCTGCTCTCGGCCGTGCCCGACAGCGTGAGCGTCAGCTGTCAGCCGACCGGCCCGCCCAGCTCGCCGCCGAGCTGTCGCACCGTCCTCCACCCCCCGGGGTGCCGGGCGGCTGCCACCGAGCTCGTCTGCCACTACGCCATTCTGACGCTCGCCCCCGGGAGCAGCGTCACGATCGAGGTGAGCGCGCGGACCGGGAACCGCGGAACCGAAGCGGTGCAGGCCGATGCGGTGGCCGGTCGGCCGGTGCGAGCCACCGCCGTCAGCGAGCTGCGGCTGAACGTCGGAGCCGCCGCGCGGCCCGTGGCGATTCTCCCGACGAGCTCGACCCAGTTCGTCGGCCCGCACGGGGCGCGCTTCACCCCGGCGCTCGGACGGTGGAGTGGGTCGGTCGGCAGCTTGACGGCCAGCTTCCTCGTCAGCTCGCAGCCGAGCTACCGGACGCGGTACGACCTGCCGCCCTTCGGCTACACGGATCTCCGTCTCGACGTGCCCGTCGTCTGCCCGCCCGGTCAGCTGCCCGCTGCGCAGGAGTCGGGTCCAAAGACGCCCCACCCATTCGAACACGACGGCTCGATCGACGTCACGGGCGCCGGGCTCCACGGCGGCCTGACCGGTGCCCGCACCGCCCAGCTCAGCGTCCGCTACGACGTCCCGGCCCTTCCGGGCCGGTCCGGCTGCAGCGGGACGCTCGTCTACCACCTCGCACCAGCCCGCTGAGCGGCGGGGCGAGCGCCCCCGAACCGGACGGCGGCCCTGCCTAGACTGCGCCGCCGATGGCCGACCGCGCCGAGCTCCAGTCCCGCACCCGGTACGACCCCGCCGAGGTCGAGCCGCGGATCGTCCAGCGGTGGCTCGAGAGCGGGATCTTCCACGCCGAGGCGGCCGGTGGCCCGGAGGAGAACTACTCGATCGCGATCCCACCCCCGAACGTCACCGGCGCGCTCCACATGGGGCACGCGCTGAACGACTCGGTGCAGGACTGCCTCGTGCGCCGGGCCCGGATGCTGGGCCGGCGGGTGAAGTGGATCCTCGGCACCGATCACGCCGGGATCGCCACCCAGACGCAGGTCGAGCGGATGCTCCGCGAGTCGGGCACGAGCCGCGAGGCCCTCGGCCGCGAGGCGTTCGTCGGGCGGGTGTGGGAGTGGCGCGAGCAGTACGGCGGCACGATCGTCGAGCAGCTCAAGCGGCTCGGGGCGTCCTGCGACTACGCCGACGAGCGATTCACGCTCGACGAGGACTACGCCGCCGCGGTGCGCCACGTGTTCGTCGCGCTGTACGAGAAGGGGGTCGTCTACCGCGACCGCTACATGGTCAACTGGGACCCCGGGAGCCGCTCGGCGATCTCCGACCTCGAGGTGGAGGACCGTGAGGTGACCGACACGCTGTTCCACATCGACTACCCGCTCGCGGACGCGACCGGGACCCTCACCGTCGCCACGGTGCGACCGGAGACGATGCTCGCCGACACCGCGGTGGCCGTCCATCCGGACGACGAGCGCTACCGGCACCTCGTCGGGCGCCGGGTGCACCTGCCGCTGACCGAGCGGACGCTCGAGATCATCGCCGACCCGTACGTCAAGCCCGAGTTCGGCTCCGGCGCGTTGAAGATCACCCCGGGCCACGACCCCAACGACTTCGAGATCGGCCATCGGCACGGCCTCGAGCGGCTCAGCGTCATCGGCGAGGACGGGCGGATGATCTCGCCGGCGCCGGCGCGGTTCACCGGGCTGCCGGTGCTCCGGGCGCGTGAGGCGGTCGTCGCCGAGCTCCGCGCGGCGGATCGGCTGCGGGCCGAGGAGCCGCTCACCCACACCGTGCCGTACTCCCATCGGTCGGGCGAGCGGATCGAGCCGCTCGTCTCGCTCCAGTGGTTCATGCGGATGGAGGAGCTGGCGGCGCCGGCGATCGCCGCCGTGGAGGACGGCCGGATCCGGATCACTCCGGACTCCGAGCGCCGCCGCTACCTCGAGTGGCTGCGCGGCATCCGGCCTTGGTGCATCTCGCGCCAGCTGTGGTGGGGCCACCAGATCCCGGTCTGGTACCGGGACGGTGAGACGTACGTCGGCGTCTCGGATCCGCCGCCGGGGGAGGGCTGGGAGCGCGATCCCGACGTGCTCGACACCTGGTTCTCCAGCGCCCTGTGGCCGTTCGCCACGCTCGGGTGGCCGCGCGCCACGCCGCAGCTGCGCGCGTTCTATCCCACCGACGTTCTCTCCACGGCGCGGGACATCATCTTCCTGTGGGTGGCCCGCATGGTGATGATGGGACTCGAGTTCACCGAGCAGGTCCCGTTCGCCGACGTCTACGTCCATTCGATCATCCAGGCTCCCGACGGCCGGCGCATGTCGAAGTCGCTCGGCACCGGGATCGATCCCATGGCGCTGATCGAGGGCGGTCCGCGCCCCCCGGTGTTCGGGTCCGCGCCGGGTGACTTCCCGGCGTACGGCGCGGACGCCGTGCGCTGGGGGCTGCTGGCGATGTCGAGCGGGCAGGACGTCCGCTTCGCCGAGGACAAGGTCGCGCAGGGACAGGGGCTGACGAACAAGCTGTGGAACGCGTCCCGACTCGTCCTGCTCGGGGTCGCGCCGGAGGCGCGGCCGGCCGCTGAACCGGGTGCCGCCGAGGACCGCTGGATCCTCAGCCGCCTGGCCCGTGCCCAGGACGCGCTCGACATCCGGCTGGGCCGGTTCGAGTTCTCCCGCGCGGCACTCGGTCTCTACGACTTCGTCTACGGCGAGCTGTGCGACTGGTACCTCGAGCTGGTCAAGCCCCGCCTGCGCGCCGGCGACCCGCAGGCGCAGGCGATGCTGCTCCACCTCCTGCGCGAGACGCTCGTGCTCGCCCACCCGTTGATCCCGTTCGTCACCGAGGAGATCTGGAGTCACCTGCCGGGCGTCGAGGAGCTGCTGGCCGCGGGCGTTCCGGCCGCCGGGAGCGGGGCGGTGGACGAGGCCGCCGAGGCGGAGGTCGACCGGCTGATCGCCGCGGTCGGCGCGGTTCGCGGGTGGCGGGATTCGGCCGAGGTGCGGGCCGGCGCCACGCTCGGGGCTCGGCTGCGGGCATCCGGCTACGACGCCGCGCTCCGGGCGCACCTGGCCCGGCTGGCCCGCCTGTCGCTCTCGGACGAGGCGGGAGCGGGCGAGGTGGCGGTGACGGTGCCGGTGCCCGGCGGGACGGTCGAGATCCTCGCGGGCGCGGACGTCGACCTCGGCGCGGCCGAGCGCCGCCGGAGCGCCGAGCGGACCCGGCTGGCGGGGGAGATCGAGCGGGCGGAGCGCAAGCTCGCCAACCCCGGATTCGTGGCCCAGGCGCCGACTCGGGTCGTGCAGGGGGAGCGGGACAAGCTCGAGCGGCTGCGTGGCGAGCTCGCCGCGCTGGAGGCCTGAGGTGGGCCCGGAGGCGGCCGAGCGCTACCTGCTCTCGCTCGAGCTGTTCGGCATGCGGTTCGGGCTCGACCGCATGCGGCGGCTGATGACCGCGCTCGGCCATCCCGAGCGCCGGTTCGACTCGATCCACGTCGTCGGGACGAACGGCAAGTCCTCCACGGTGCGGATGACCGCGGCGATCCTCGAGGCGCACGGCCGGCGGACCGGCGCCTACCTCTCGCCGCACCTCGTCTCGTTCACCGAACGGATCCAGGTGGCCGGGCGGGACGTCGCGCCTGAGGCGTTCGCCGCCGCGGTGGCCCGGGCTCGCCGGGCGGCCGAGCTGGTCGACCGGGGCCTGGCGGCGGATGACCGCGTGACCCAGTTCGAGGCGCTCACCGCGGCGGCCTACTCCGAGCTGGCGGCCCAGGGCGTCGAGGTGGCGGTGGTGGAGGCGGGACTCGGCGGGCGCTATGACGCGACGAACGTCATCCCCTCGTCGGTGAGCGTCCTCACCGGAGTCGGCCTGGAGCACACCCGCTGGCTCGGCCCGACGATCGAGGCGATCGCCGGAGAGAAGCTGGACATCGTGCGGCCCGGTACGACGCTCGTGGTCGGCCCGGACCTGGCGGCGGCGGCGCGCGAGCGAGCCGAGGCGGTGGCGGCCGAGCGGGAGGCGCGGATCGTGGTGGCCGCGGAGGACCCGGGCGTGGCGGTCGGCGCGCCCGGCCGCTTCCAGCGCCGGAACTTCGCCGTGGCGCGCGCGGCAGCCCAGGCGCTGCTCGGCGAGCTCGATCCGGCCGCGGTGCAGCGCGCGGCCGCCGAGGTCCGGGTGCCGGGCCGCCTCCAGGTGGTGGGGGAGCGACCGCTGACGCTGCTCGACGGGGCGCACAACCCCGACGGCGTGGCCGCGCTGGCCGAATCGGTGGCCGAGCTGACCGCCGGACGACGCCCGCTGATCGGCGTCGTGTCGATTCTCGACGACAAGGACGCCGCCGGCATGCTGCGCCCGCTCGTCGGCCTGTGCGATGTGCTCGTGTGCACGAGCAGTCAGAATCCGCGGGCGTTGCCTCCCCCGACGCTCCAATCGCTCGCCGGACAACTCGACGGTCCTCGGACCGAGGTCGTGGCCGCGCCCGGCGCCGCGCTGGCGCGAGCCCGGGAGCTGGCCGGGCCCGGCGGAAGCGTCCTCGCCACCGGCTCCATCTACCTCGTCGGCGACCTGCTGGCGCCCGCCGGGCGGCGGCGCGCCTCGATGCTGTGAACGAATCCGAGGAGCCGAGCTTCCTGAAGATGATCGGCCTGGTGGCGCTCGTCGTCGCCCTGGTGATCCTCGTGTTCTTCGGGATCGGCTACGTGTTCGGCCGCGTGTTCCTCTAGCGGCTCGGATCCTCAGCCCCGCCGGGCGATCCTGGCGGTCTGACCTGACCGAGCACTACACTCCGCGCCTTCCATGTTCCTGACGGCCGGCATCTTCGGGATCAAGAACGGGACCATCAGCCTGGTCGTCTCGCTGATCGTCCTGTTCCTCGTCGTCATCTGGGTCGCCCTGGTCTATTGGACGTGGGCTGACGCGCGGCGGCGGATCCTCGACCCGATGCTCGTCGCATGCGCCACCGCGGCCTCGCTGTTCCCGTTCGCCGGCACGGTCGTCTACATGATCGTGCGACCGCCCGAGTACCTGGACGACGTGCGCGAGCGGGAGCTGGAGATGCAGGCTGCCGAGGCCCGGCTGGCCGAGGTGGGCTACCACCTGTGCCCGCACTGCGACGCCGAGGTGGAGAAGGACTTCCTGCGCTGCCCGAACTGCATGCGCAAGCTCAAGGACCCGTGCCGGACGTGCGGCAGGCCGCTCGACCCGGCGTGGAAGCTCTGCCCGTACTGCGAGGCCGAGGTCGGCGCCCCACCGCCGCCCCGGCGCACGCGGCGTCGGCGGGAGGTGGCGACCGAACAGCCGATCGCCGGTACCGCCGGCGAGGCCGGCCCGGCCGGCCCCTGATCGCCGTCCCGCCGCCCGCTCACCCAGCCCGACCCTTCGGAGGATCCGCACATGGAGCGCACGCTCATCCTGGTCAAGCCCGACGCCTTCGCTCGCAGCCTGACCGGGGAGATCATCGCCCGGTTCGAGCGCAAGGGACTGCGCCTGGCGGCGCTCTGCCAGATGACGATGACCCGCGAGCTGGCTGAGCAGCACTACGCCGAGCACGAGGGCAAGCCGTTCTTCGGCGAGCTCGTCGACTTCATCACCTCCGGGCCGCTGGTGGCCATGGTGCTGGAGGGCGAGTCCGCCGTCACCGCCGCCCGGCAGGTGATCGGGGCGACCAACCCGCTCGAGGCGAGCCCCGGCTCGATCCGCGGCGACTACGCGGTGGCGGTCGGCCAGAACATGGTGCACGGCTCGGACTCGCCGGAGTCGGCCGCCCGCGAGGCGCAGCTGTTCTTCCCCCAGCTCTGATCCTCGCCTCCCGCTCCCCGCAGCGGCGGGCGATCCTCGCCGGGGTCGGGGTCCGGTTCACCGTGGTGGTGCCCGACGTCGAGGAGCTGGCGGTGGGTGACCCGGCGACGGTGGCGCTGGAGAACGCCCGGCGCAAGTGCCGGGCGGTCGCAGCGGCCGAGGGGGCGCTCGTGCTCGGCGTCGACACGGTCGTGGCGCTCGACGGCCGGAGCTACGGCAAGCCGGCCGACGCCGGCGAGGCGCGGCGCACGCTGGCGGCATTGTCCGGGCGCACCCACGCCGTGCTCAGCGGCCTCTGCCTGCGCCGCGGCGAACAGGAGCGCAGCACGGTGGCGCGGACCGAGGTTCGATTCCGCTCGCTCGACCCGGCGTGGCTGGAGTGGTACGTGGCCACCGGGGAATGGCACGAGCGGGCCGGCGCCTACGCCATCCAGGGCCGCGGCGCCGCGCTGGTGACGCGGATCGACGGCGACTACCTGAACGTCGTCGGGCTGCCGCTGGCCACGCTGATCGACCTCGAGCCGTCCGTCCTCGGCGCCGGCCCGCCGCCTGCCCCGCGATCCCGGGAGCGGGTTTAGCACCCGTTTACGCGAGGCGCGCAGATAGCAGGACTTTTCTCCCCGCCCGGCGGCCGGAGGGGGCCCGGGGTGGATACACTGGCAAGCCGGACGGCGAAACGGGCAGGCGTGGCGTGGCCGGCCTCATCCCGCCGCGCGATCCCTCGCCCTGCCGGACCCTGATCCATGAGCTTCTTCACGTACCTGACCGGCTTCGGTGGCCGCGACATGGCGGTCGACCTGGGGACCGCGAACACGCTCGTCTACGTCCGCGGTCGGGGGATCGTCCTCTCCGAGCCGAGCGTCGTGGCGGTCGATTCGCGGACCGGCGAGGTGCACGCCGTCGGCATCGAGGCCAAGCGCATGCTCGGCCGCACGCCGGGGACGATCTCGGCCATCCGGCCGCTCAAGGACGGGGTGATCGCCGACTTCGAGGTCACCGAGGAGATGCTCCGCCACTTCATCCAGAAGGTCCACCAGAACCGCTTCGCCCACCCACGGGTGGTCGTCTGCGTGCCGAGCGGTGTCACCGGGGTGGAGAAGCGGGCGGTCGAGGAGGCCTGCCTGTCGGCCGGCGCCCGCCAGGCCTACCTGATCGAGGAGCCGATGGCCGCGGCGATCGGCGCCGGCCTGCCGGTCGGCGAGCCCACCGGCTCGATGGTCGTCGACATCGGCGGCGGGACGAGCGAGGTCGCCGTCATCTCGCTCGGCGGGATCGTCGTCTCGCAGTCGATCCGGGTCGGCGGCGACGAGCTCGACGAGGCGATCATCAACTACGTCAAGCGGGAGTACAAGCTGCTGATCGGCCAGCAGACCGCCGAGGAGGTCAAGCTCGAGATCGGCTCGGCGTTCCGCATGCCCGAGGAGGTGCAGGCCGAGATCCGCGGCCGGGACATGGTCTCCGGCCTGCCGAAGACCGTGGTCCTGACCAGCGAGGAGATCCGCGGCGCGCTCGAGGAGCCGGTCTCGCAGATCATCGACGCGGTCAAGGAGACGCTCGACCGCACCCCGCCCGAGCTCGCCTCGGACATCATGGACCGCGGGATCATGCTGGCCGGCGGCGGCTCGCTGCTCCAGGGCCTCGAGGAACGGCTGCGCCACGAGACGCAGATGCCGGCTCACCTCGCCGAATCGCCGCTCACCTGCGTCGCCGTCGGGTCCGGTCGTTCGCTCGAGGAGTTCGAGGCGATCCACCGGTCGAGCAAGAATTCACGCAACCGCCGGCGCCGGTACTAGGCCCGACGGACCTGGAGATCCGCCCACCGTGCACGACAAGCAAGTCCGGCGCCGGCGCGCAGTCCTCGGGCTGCTCGTCGCCGTCTCGGTGATCCTGCTCACCGCCTACTTCGGCGAGTCCCCCTCGAGCCCGCTGCATTCGATCCAGCGGGGTATCGGCGAGGTCCTCTCGCCGGTGCAGGAGGGCGCCAGCACCGCACTCAAGCCGTTCCGCGACGTCGCCGGCTTCTTCTCCGACACGTTCCGAGCCAAGGATCAGGTGGGACAGCTCCGCCACGAGGTGGCGACGCTGCGCAGCCAGCTGGCCGCCGCCCAGAGCGCGGAGATCCAGAACGGCCAGCTGACCAAGCTCGTCGGACTCGACAACTCGATCGGGATCGCCAGCTATCAGCCGGTGACCGCCCACCTGCTGGAACGGGATCCGACGCTGTGGTACGCCACGATCGAGATCGACAAGGGCGCGGACGACGGCGTGCACGCCGGGGACCCCGTGGTCGGCGACGGCGCGCTCGTCGGCACCGTCTCGGAGGTCGCGGGCAACGTCTCGTGGGTGACGCTGATCACCGACCACTCGAGTGCCGTCACCGCTCAGGTCCAGGATTCGCACGGCGACACCGGGGTGCTGGTGCCGGCGGTCGGCAACCCCAATCAGCTCATCCTCCAGTACATCCCGGACCGCAGCGCGCCGATCCAGAACGGTCAGCAGGTGGTCACCGCCGGCTTCAGGTCCGGAGCGCTCGAATCGCTGTTCCCGCCGGGGCTGCCGATCGGGCAGGTGATCAACTTCAGCCAGGCCGGGCTGCTCGGATCCGGCCAGGTGGCGGTAAGCGTCGCCGCTGACCTGCGCCACCTCGACGCCGTCCAGATCCTGACCCGCCCGCACCCGGCGGGAACCCAGCAGGCGTCGCTGCCATGAGCGCGGGATCGAGCCTGCGGCTGCCGATCCGCCTGGTCGTCCTGTCCTTTCTGGCCGTCGTCATCCAGGTGGCCGGGGTGTCGCAGATCTCGGTGTTCGGCGTCTCGGCCGACATCACCCCGCTCGTGGCGATGTCGATCGGCCTGCTCTGCGGCTCGCTGGTCGGCGCGCTGGCCGGGTTCGGCATCGGCCTGCTGATGGACACGGTCCTGCTCCAGACGCTCGGCGTCACCTCGTTGCTGTACATCACGATCGGCTACTGGTCCGGCCGGCTGCGCGAGCTGCGCGATCCCTCCCACGGCCTGGTGCCGCTGGCGCTCGGCGCGCTGGCCACCGCGTTCGCCGGCGTCGGCATGGCGCTCGTCCAGTTCCTGCTCGGCGTCGACGCCCCGGTCAGCCTCCTGCTCGTGCAGCAGATCTTCATCACCGTGCTCGTCAACACGCTGATCGCGCTGCCGGTGTACGGGATCGTCGCCCGGGTGGTCCGCCCGGTGCTGCCCGAGGACCCGCGGCGCCGGCGCCGCCGGGCCTACACCACCGGTGGGCTCTCGCCGCTGCAGCGCCCCTCCGAGCGGCTCGGGCCGATCCCCCGCTCGGCGCGATGATCCAGCTGCCCGAGGACCGCCGTCCGCCCCTCACCCCGCAGCTCGCGCTGCGGGTGGCGGTCGTCGGCTCCATCGCCCTGGCCCTGTTCGCCATCGTGTTCTTCCGCCTGTGGTACCTCCAGGTGCTCTCCGGCGACAAGTACGTCGCCCAGGCGCAGACGAACCGCACCCGCCGGATCGCCATCCCGGCCCCCCGCGGGCAGATCGTCGACCGCAGCGGCGACGTGCTCGTCGACTCGGTGCCGACGATCGCCGTCGAGGTCACGCCGACCGATCTGCCGCGGGACGCGGCCCGTCGCGACCGGCTGTACCGGCGCCTCGCGTTCGTGCTCGGCATCTCGACCCGGCCCGCCAAGTGCACGTTCGTCGGGGCCAGCGGGGCCGTGGTCACCAAGCGCCTGGGGTTCATCCCCTGTCAGGTCGCGGTCCAGGAGGGCGAGCTCCCATACGCCAACGTGACGCTCAAGCAGGACGTCGGCCAGGACGTGCTCGGCTACCTGCTCGAGCGCCAGGCCGATTTCCCCGGGGTGAGCGTCGAGCAGGTGTGGCAGCGGCGCTACCCGCTCGGGTCGGTCGCCGCCCAGCTGTTCGGCACCGTCGGCCAGATCCAGCCCGCCGAGATCCACGACTCGCGCTACCGCGGCGCCTCACCGAACGACGTCGTAGGCCAATCCGGCCTCGAGTGGTACTACGACCGCTACCTGCGCGGCGTCGACGGCGCCAAGCTCGTCCAGGTCGACGCCGCCGGCCGCGCCGCGGGCGACATCGGCCGGCGCGCCCCGATCCCGGGCCACACGCTGAAGGTCTCGCTCGACCTCGGCCTGCAGCGGGCGGGCGAAGCCGCCCTGCAGCAGGCGATCGCCAACAACCCGCCGGCCGCCGCCGGGGCGTTCGTCGCGCTCGATCCGCGCGACGGCTCGGTGCTGGCCATGGGCTCGAACCCGACGTTCGACCCGAACGTGTTCGCCCACACGCTGACCCAGGCGCGTTACGACCAGCTGTTCGGCCCGCAGGCCGGCTCCCCGCAGTACAACCGGGCGATCGCCTCCGTGTATCCCACCGGGTCGACGTTCAAGGCGATCACCGCCACCGCGGCCCTGCAGAGCGGCGCGTGGAGCCTGGGCCAGATCTACGACGACAACGGCAGCTACTCCGACGGTCCGGGCCTCGTGCGCCACAACGCCGGGGGCGCGTCCTACGGCTCGGTCGACATCACGCAGGCGATCCAGTTCTCGGTCGACACGTTCTTCTACAACCTCGGCCACCTGATGAACCGCGACCTCCCGCAGGGGGGCGCGCTCCAGCAATGGGCGCACGCGTTCGGGATCGGCCGACCGACCGGGATCGACACCGGCGGGGAGCCGAACCCGGACGGGATCCTCCCCTCGCCCGGCTGGCGCGCGAAGGTGGACCAGCTCGAGGCCCAGTGCGAGTCGGCCACCGGCCCCTTCCGCGGCCATCCGAAGCACAGCTCGTGCGGGATCGCCGACGGCCGGCCGTGGTCGGTGGGTGACAACGAGAACACCGCCGTCGGCCAAGGCGATGTGGAGGCGACGCCGCTCCAGCTGGCGGTCGCCTACGCCGCGGTCGAGAACGGGGGAACGATCATCCGCCCACACGTCGGGCTCGAGATCGACAACTCGGACGGCAGCCTGCTCCAGCAGGTCGACCCGGCCCCGCTGCGCCACCTGTCGATCGCAGCGCAGAACCTCGGCGCCATCCGTGACGGCCTGCATCTCGCCGCCTCGGCGGCCGGCGGCACCTCGGCCGACGTGTTCTCCGGCTGGGACCAGGCCCGCTATCCGGTGTACGGCAAGACGGGTACCGCGCAGCACGGGGACGGGCAGGCCGACCAGTCCTGGTATGTCTGCTACGTCCCCGACCCGGTGCGTCCGATCGTCGTCGTGGTCACCGTCGAGCAGGGCGGATTCGGAGCTGCGGCGGCCGCTCCGGCGGCCCGCCAGATCCTCTCGCAGTGGTTCTACGGCCAGCGCGGGGCCTTCATCGTCGGACAGTCGAAGACGCTGTGAGCTTCGCCCCGGCCATCCAGATGCGCGAGGAGCCGGTCGCGCCGCGGGGACGCTCGCTGCTGCTGTTCGACCCGCTGCTGCTGCTCGGCGCGCTCGGCCTCTCCGCCTGCTCGCTCATCACCCTGCACAGCGCGACGCGCAACCTCAAGGCCGGCGCGCCGCTCTACTACGTGGAGCGGCAGGCCATCTACATGGGCGTCGGGCTGGCGCTGGCGCTGCTCATCAGCCGGATCGACTACTCGCGGCTGCGGGAGTACAAGTACGGGCTGTTCGCGCTCATCATCGCGTCGAACATCATCGTGTTCGGGACGCCGACGATCCTCGGCGCCCATCGCTGGATCCCACTGCCGTTCTTCCAGCTCCAGAGCTCGGAGTTCGGCAAGGTGATGCTGATCGCCGCGCTCTCCGCGTTCACGGTCGACCGCTCACGGCGGCTCGGCGAGCGGCGCACGACCGCCCGGATCATGCTGCTGGCGCTGCTGCCGGCGCTGATCGTGATCGCGCAGCCCGATCTGGGAACCGGCCTGGTCTATGTCACCGTCGCGTTCGCCACGCTCTACTTCGCCGGCACCTCGTGGCGCCAGCTGACCGCGCTGCTGGCGCTGTTCGTCACCGCCGTGGTGCTCGTGCTGGCGGTGGCGCCGGCGCTCGGCTTCCACGTGCTCAAGCCCTACCAGGTGCAGCGGCTGACCGGCTTCCTCAACCCCTCGCACGATCCGAAGGGTGCCACGTACAACATCGGGCAGTCGCTGATCGCCATCGGGTCCGGGGGCAAGACAGGGGTGGGGGTGCACGGGGCGACCCAGACGAGCCTCGGCTACCTGCCCGAGCACCAGACGGACTTCATCTTCGCCGTCGTCGGCGAGACCTACGGGTTCGCCGGGGCCGCGCTCGTGCTATCGCTATACGCATTATTGATCTGGCGAGCCCTCCGCATCGTGGCCATGGCCAAGAACCTCTACGGCAGTTTGATCGCCGGAGGAATCCTGTCCATGCTCATGTTCCAGGTGTTCGTGAACGTCGGCATGACGGTCGGCATCATGCCGATCACCGGGGTGCCGCTGCCGCTGATGAGCTACGGGGGGTCGTCGGTCATCGTCACCTTCCTCGCCATCGGGCTGCTGGAGTCGATCCACATCCAGGCGCGGCTGACCTCGGCGGCCAAGGGCCGGGCGGTACTCGAGTGACCGTCTGCCCGCTCCGCAACCATCACGCGGCGGCGCCCGCAATCCGCGGCGCTGCCCGCTACCGCAAAGGACTGAACCGAATTGAAGAAGCAAGTGCTGGTCAGCGTCGACCGGGGAGAGACCCGCGTCGCGCTGCTGGAGGCGACGGGCACCGTCGCCAATCGCAAGCCCGCGGCGGGAGGCACGCGCCGCCGGCGTAAGCCGAAGACCCCCGCCGCCGGCTATCACGTCGCCGAGCTCTACCTGGAGCGGCGTGGCAACCGCTCGATCGTGGGGAACATCTACAAGGGGCGCGTGGACAACGTGCTCGCCGGGCTGGAGGCGGCGTTCGTCGACATCGGCCTGGAGAAGAACGGCTTCCTGCACGTCGACGAGATCGTGCTCCCGGGAGTCGAGGCGCCACGGCGCGGGCGGGGGACGGGCAAGGATGCCCGGCAGATCACCGACCTGCTGAAGCCGGGGCAGGAGATCGTCGTCCAGGTGGTCAAGGACCCGCTGAAGACCAAGGGGGCACGGCTGTCGATGGACCTGACGATCGCCGGGCGCTACATGGTGCTGGCGCCCTACGGCGAGGGAGTCGGGGTCTCCCGGCGGCTCGAGGACAAGGAGCGCGAGCGGCTGCGCCGGCAGGCGGCCAAGCTCGATCTCCAGGGTGCCGGCGCGATCATCCGCACCGCCGCCCAGGGTGCCGAGCGCGCCGGGCTCGAGCGCGAGCTGCGTCTACCTGTTCAAGCTGAACGAGGTGCTCGTCAGAAGCGCGTGGCGGACACTCCGGCGCCGGCGCTCGTGTTCCAGGAGGCCGACCTCTCGGTCCGGGTGGTGCGCGACATCTACTCCGCCGAGTTCGAGCGGGCGGTCGTCGACGATCCCAAGCAGCACCACCGCCTCGTCTCCTTCTTCAGCCGCACCGCGCCCGACCTCGTCGAGCACGTCGAGCTGTGGGAGCCGAGCTCCGAGGCGCAGACGCTGTTCGAGACCTACGGCGTCGAGCAGGTGCTGGAGTCGACGCTGAGCCGGCGCGTCGACCTCCCGAGCGGCGGCTACCTGATGATCGACTACGCCGAGGCGCTGACCGTGATCGACGTCAACTCGGGCTCGTTCATCGGGCGCGGCAAGGGCGCGCGTCTGGAGGACACGATCACCAAGACGAACCTGGAGGCGGCCGAGGAGGTCGTGCGCCAACTGCGGTTGCGCGACATCGGCGGCATCATCGTCATCGACTTCATCGACATGGCCCGGGCGCGCAATCGCGACACGGTGCTGAAGACGCTGCGCAAGTCGCTCGACGAGGATCGAACCAAGACGTTCGTGGTCGAGATCTCGCCGCTCGGCCTAGTCGAGATGACCCGCCAGAACGTGACCGACGGGGTGCGGGAGATCATGACCCGGCCCTGCCCGACCTGCGGCGGCGAGGGGGTGATCAAGTCCGAGGAGACGACCGCGATCGAGTTCGAGCGGCGGATGCGCGACCTGGCTCGGGAGACCAAGGCCGAGGCCCTGCTGATCCAGATGAACCCGCGCGTGAGCGCCGAGTTCACCGCCGACGGGGCCCGGGTCCTGCACCAGATCGAGTCCGATACCGGCAAGTGGTTCCACTTCGAGGGCTCCGAGGGCCTGCCGCTCGACCACTTCTCGGTGCTGATGGAGGGCGACCGCGAGCAGGTGCTGGAGCGCGCGCTGCCCTTCCGCGAGGGCGAGGAGGTCCACGTGGAGATCGTCGAGCCCCACATGTACCGCCCGGGCGACGCGGTGGCCAAGGTGGACGGATACATCATCGCCGTGCAGGGCGCGACGCGGTACGTCGGGGAGAAGCGCCTGGTGCGGATCGAGCAGGTCGGCCGGGTGGAGGCCGACGCTACCCTGGTCGAGGTCCCGGGCGCCGACGGTGACGCGGAGGGCGACGGGCTAGAATCCTCGCCTCGGCGCCGCGGCCGCAGAGACGGACGGCGCCGTTCGAGCGCCACGGCCGGTTCGGCCGCCAAGTGAACTACGCCTCATGTACGCAATCGTGAAAACCGGCGGGAAGCAGTACCGAGTCAGCGAGGGTCAGTCGCTGCTCGTCGAGCGGCTGCCCGCTGACGAGGGCTCCACGGTGAAACTGCCGACCCTGCTGGTGGTCGACGGCGACGACATGCGCGACGGGGATGCGCTCAGCGGCGTCTCGGTGGCGGCCCGGGTGGTCGGCCACGAGCGCGGGCCGAAGCTGCGGATCGTCAAGTTCAAGCCCAAGCGCGGCTACCGGCGGCGCACCGGCCACCGCCAGGAGCTGACCCGAATCGAGATCACCTCACTGGGAGGGAAGAAGCAGCGTGGCGCATAAGAAGGGACTCGGCTCGTCGCGCAACGGCCGCGACTCGAACGCCAAACGGCTCGGCGTCAAGGTGTTCGCCGGCCAGGCGGTGACCGGCGGCGAGATCATCGTCCGCCAGCGCGGCACCCGCTTCAAGCCCGGCGATGGCGTCGGGATCGGCAAGGACGACACGCTGTTCGCCCGGGCGGCCGGGACGGTGGCGTTCACCCGCGGTCGGCGCGGGCGCGTGGTCAGCGTCGAACCGGGCTCCGAGTAGCGCAGCCGGGATCGTCACGGTTCCGTGACGATCCCGTCTTGTTTCGTGACCCGCGGCGGAGAACCATTGCCGTGTGGCGGGGGCATGGACAGAACGTCGTGAAAACCACGACGCTGGTGCCAGGATTCGTGTTGCGAGCCTGGCCGCTCGGCAAGCCGGGCGGATCAGCCGGGCCCAGCTCTCGCTGATCGGGGTCGACCGCGACCGCGTCGCGCGGTGGCGAGCGAGCGGCTTCCTGATCGAGGAGCTCCCGCGTGTCTACGCCGTCGGCAACGCCGCCCGGAGCGTCGAGGCCAACCTGACCGTTGCCCTGCTCCACGCCGGCCCGGGCGCGATGCTCGACGGCGCGACGGCCGGCTGGTGGCTCGGCGCGGTGCGCGACCAGCCGACCCGCACCACCGTCTCCACCCCCCGCCGCCCGCGGTCGATCGCCGCGCCGTGGGGCGAGCGGATCGTCGTCCGCGGCCGCCGTCCCGCTGAGCGGCTCTGGCTGCCCCGGGGCGGGAAGGTCTACGGCGCTGCCCGCCGGACGGCCCTCCGCCTGCCGGTCACCCTGCCGGACCAGCTGGCGCTCGACCTGGCCGCGACGCTGTCCCAGCGGGAGCTCCGCCACGCGCTGGCGAACCTGGAGTACCGCGGCTTGCTCGACCTGGCGACGCTCGAGGGGCGTCAGCGGACCGGCAGCGCAGCCCTCCGTGTCGCCCTGGCTGGGCACGACCCGCGCTTCGCGCGGACGAACAGCCCGTGGGAGGACGAGCTGCTCCTCATCTGCGAGCGCAACGGGATCCCGCCACCCGACAAGACGGACACCCACATCGGTGGCGTGGAGGTGGACGCGGTGTGGCACCGCGCGAAGCTGATCGTCGAGATCGACGGGCGGGACAACCACCGCAGCTGGGCGCAGATCGTCCGCGACCGCCGGAACGAGCTCGACCTTCGGGCGCGCGGCTACCTGATCCTCCGCTACACCCGGGAGCAGCTCACGCTCGAGCCGGCGCGCGTGGCGGCCGACATCGCCGCGGCGCTCAGCCGTCCTGGGCGGTCGGGCGAATCAGCATCTCGTTGACGTCGACGTGAGGCGGCTGCGAGACGGCGTACAGCACCGCGCGGGCGATGTCCTCGGCGCGGAGGGCATCGGCCTTCGGCTCGTCGAAGAACGGCGTGTCGACCATGCCGGGCTCGATCAGCGTCACCCGCACGCCGGTGCCGTTCAGCTCCTGACGTGCCGCCTCGCCCATCGCGGTGACCGCCCACTTCGTGGCGCTGTACAGCGACCCCGGCAGCGCGCGGCGGCCGGCGACGCTGCCGGTGAGCAGCGAGGTGGCCCCGGGTCTCGGTCAGCGCGTCGAGCGCCATCCGGATGGTGAGCGCGGCGCCGTACACGTTGGTCAGCACCATCGCCCGCCAGTGCTCCGGGGTGCTCTGGCGAAACCCGCGGGGAGCCCCGAACCCGGCGTTGGCGAACACGACGTCGAGGCGACCGAAGCGATCCAGCGCGGCGGCGACCATCGCCTCCTGCTCATCGACCTCGGTGACGTCGCAGCGGACGGCGAGCGCGCGCTCGGCGCCGCCGAGGTCGTCCACCAGCGTGGCGAGCTTCTCCTCCGAGCGGGCGGCGAGGACGAGTCGGTAGCCGGCCTGGGCGGCGGTCCGCGCGGTGGCGGCGCCGATCCCGCTCGAGGCGCCGGTGATGAGGAACACGGGGTCGGTGTCGGGCATGCCTACGATCATCCCCGATGTACGACCGCGCCCGCATCCACGTGTCCGGCGGGCGGGGGAGGCGACGGGTGCCTGTCGTTCCGCCGCGAGGCGCATGTGCCCAAGGGCGGGCCCGACGGCGGCGACGGGGGGCGCGGCGGCGACGTCGTGCTGGTGTGCGACGACGCGCTGCGCGACCTCGAGCGGTTTCGCCGCCAGGTCCACTTCCGGGCCCGCCGGGGCGGCCACGGCCAGGGCGCGCAGCGCCATGGCGCCGGCGGCCAGACGCTGGAGATCCCGGTGCCGCCGGGCACCGACGTGCTGGTCGAGGCCGACGGCACCCGTCACGACCTGGTCCGGCCGGGGCAGCGCGCGCTGGTGGCCCGCGGTGGCGACGGCGGCCGCGGCAACCGGCGGTTCGCCTCCCCGACCCACCAGACCCCGCGGTTCGCCGAGCGCGGCCTGCCCGGCGCGGAGAGCTGGCTCACCCTGCAGCTGAAGCTGCTGGCCGACGTCGGGCTGGTCGGCCTGCCGAACGCCGGCAAGTCCTCGCTGCTCAGCCGCATCACCCGCGCGCGCCCCGAAGGTGGCCGACTACCCGTTCACCACGCTCGAGCCGGTGCTCGGCACGCTCCAGCTCGCCGACCGGCAGCTGGTGATCGCCGACATCCCGGGGCTGATCGAGGGGGCGAGCGGCGGCGCCGGCCTCGGCCACGAGTTCCTCGCCCACGTCGAGCGCACCCGGCTGCTCGTCCACGTGCTCGACCTGGCGCCGCTGGACGGCAGCGATCCGGTGGCCAACCACGCCACCGTGGAGCGCGAGCTCGCCGCCCACGACCCACGGCTGGCCGCGCTGCCCCGGATCCTCGCCCTGTCCAAGGCCGACCTCGTGGCGCCCGAGGCGGCGGTCGCAGGCGGCGGACGCGTGGCGATCGCGCCTGGGGCCCGAGGTGCCGGTGCTCGCTCAGCTCGAGCGCCACCCGACAGGGACTCGACGTGCTCGGCGCCGAGCTCGGCCGGCGCGTCCCGCTCCAGCCACCGGCGCCGGTGCCGAGACCCCGAGCCTCGAGGCACTGGCCGAGCACCGGCTGTTCCGTCCCGCGCTGCAGACGCCGGTCCACGTCGAGTGCCCGGCGCCGGGCAGCTTCCGGGTCAGCGGCGGCGGCGTGGAGCGGCTGGTCGCCCGCACGATCTCGACAACGAGGACGCCCTGGCCCACCTCGAGCGGCGGCTGCGGGGCGCCGGGGTGATCCGGGCGCTGGCGGCCGCGGGATTCCAGGCCGGCGACGAGGTCGAGATCGCCGGGGTGGCGTTCGACCTCGATCCGGACGTGTAGGATCGCGGCGTCCGTCCGAGGAGAGAGGAGGATCCGGATGCGCCGGATCGTCGGAATGCTGTCGCTGCTGGCGGCGGTCATCGCAGTGCCCACCGCGTCCGCCCGCGTGCTGCTCGTCGGCACCTACCACGGGATCCGGGGCGGCTACAGCTCCATCCAGGCCGCGGTCGACGCGGCCCGCACGGGGGACTTCATCCTCGTCGCCCCCGGCGACTACAAGGAGCAGGCCGACCACCGGCGCAACCGCGGCCCGCAGCCCGACGACTATCCGGCGGGTGTCGTGATCGCCAAGGCACGCATCACGCTGCGCGGGATGAACCGCAACGCGGTGATCGTCGACGGCACGAAGCCCGGCAGCACGCGCTGCTCGAACCGGTCGCGTGCGCAGGACCTCGGTGTGGCGGACGGGCGGGCGGGGCATCTCGGCCGCAACGGCATCCTCGTCTGGCAGGCGAACGACGTCACGGTGCAGAACCTCACCATCTGCAACTTCCTCAACGGGCCGGCCGGCGACAACGGCAACGAGATCTGGTGGCAGGGCGGCCACGAGAACGGCGGAATCGGCGGCCACGGCTTCCTCGGCACCTACCTGTCGACGACGAGCACCTACTTCGGCAGCGAGAACGACCGCGGCGCAGTACGGGATCTTCTCCAGCCACTGGAGCGGGGGGACGTGGACCAACGACTACGCCTCGAACTTCAACGACTCGGGCTTCTACATCGGCGCCTGCAAGCAGGTGTGCGACCAGGTGATGAACCACGACCAGGGGGAATTCAACGCCCTCGGCTACTCGGGGTCGAACTCCGGGGGCCGGATGCTGGTCGAGAACTCCGAGTTCGACAACAACGAGGACGGGTTCGACACCAACAGCCAGAACGGTGACAACCCGGCGCCGCAGAACGGCGCGTGCCCGGCCGGCGAGCATCCGCCGGTCGCCGGCGCGCCCACCTGCTGGGTGTTCACCCACAACTACGTCCACGACAACAACAACGCCAACGTGCCCTCGGCCGGCTCCGCGGCGGCGGGCCCGGTGGGCACCGGGATGTCGCTGTCCGGCGCGCGCAACGACACGATCATGGACAACCGGTTCGTGCACAACGACGCCTGGGGGACGATCCTCGTCCCGTACCCCGACAACGGGCCGCCGTGCGACGGCGGGACGTTTCCCGACACGCTCATCGGTCCGAAGGGCTGCCTGTTCGACGAGTGGGGCGACCAGATCCTGGACAACACGTACACGAACAACGGCTTCTTCGGCAACCCGACGAACGGCGAGTTCGACCAGCTGAACCTGGAATCGCAGCCCAGCGACTGCTACGCGGGCAACCGGAACCCCTCCGGGCCGCTCGGCAGCGAGGCGGCGAAGCTGGAGGCGGCACACCCCACGTGCACCACGACGGATGTGCCGGCGAACATCAACATGGCATTCCTCAACCAGGTGGTCTGCGACTCCCAGGAGTCACTGCCGCCGTTCGGCTGCAGCCGGGCGACCACTATCCGCGCCGGACGCGGGTGGTCATGCACCCGCTGCCCGTCGAGCCGACGATGCCGAACCCATGTGCCGGTGTGCCGGCCAACGCCTGGTGCGTGCGGGGCCGCCCCCGCGCCTAACCTAGCGGGGGCGATGGGCCCCCTGGTCGTCAAGCTCGGCTCGAGCATCGTCGCCGACGAGCGCGGCGCGGTGCGCCGCGATGGTGCTGGAGCGGATCTGCGACGAGCTGAGCGCGCTGCACGCCGCCGGCGAGGCACCGATCCTCGTCACCAGCGGCGCGATCGCCCGCGGCATGGAGGTGATGCAGATCCCCCTGCGGCCGCGGGCGGTCGACGAGCTCCAGGCGGCGAGCGCGGTCGGGCAGGGGAAGCTGTACGGCGTCTACGACGAGCTGCTGCGCGCCCGGGGGGTGCCGAGCGCGCAGGTCCTGCTCGACGTTCTTCGACCTCAGCGCGCGGACCCACTACCTGAACGCCCGTCAGACGCTGCGCAAGCTGCTCGAGTGGCGGGTGGTGCCGGTGATCAACGAGAACGACACCACGACCACCGACGAGATCTCGTTCGGCAACAACGACTTCCTCGCCGCCCAGGTGGCGATCCTGCTCGGTGCCCGCCTGCTCGTGCTGCTGACCGACGCCGACGGGGGTGTTCACCGCCGATCCCCGCGCCGACCCGGCGGCCGCACTGATCGAGGCGGTGCGGGAGTTCGACGAGCTCGACGGCCTCGACATCGGCCACGCCACCTCCCCGCTCGGCTCCGGGGGCATGCGCTCGAAGGTGGTGGCGGCGGAGATGGCGACCGCGGCCGGCATCCCGGTGATCATCGCCGGCGGTCTGACGCCGGGCGTGATCGCCGCCGCTGCGGCGGGCGACGCCGTGGGCACGCGGTTCGCCGCCCGCAGCGGTCGGTACTCGTCGTTCAAGCTGTGGCTGAAGTACGCCAAGCCGACGCGTGGGCGGATCCTGGTCGACGCCGGTGCGGCCCGTGCGCTGCGCGAGGGCGGCACGAGCCTGCTGCCGGTCGGGATCGTCGACGTGCAGGGCGAGTTCGACGCCGGCGACGCCGTCGAGGTGGCCCACGACGGGCGAGCGGTCGGCAAGGGCATCTGCAACTACTCCGCCGCCGAGCTGGTGACGGTGCGCGGGCTGCAGTCCGCCGATGTCCGCGGGCTGCTGCCGCGGGCCACCGAGGAGGCGGTCCACCGGGACTATTTCGTGCTGGCGTAACCTTCGCGGGCGATGGCCACCACCACCCAATCGGTCGCCGGAACCTGCGCCACGGCACAGACGGCGGCCCGAACGCTCGCCGGTGTCGACACCGAGACCAAGAACGCCGCGCTGCGACGCGATCGCCGCCGCGCTGCTCGACCGGGCGGAGGAGATCCTGGGCGCCAACGAGCTCGATCTCGCCGCCGGGCGCGAGACCGGCCTGCGCTCGGCGCTGATGGACCGCCTGCGGCTCGACGGCGACCGGCTGGCGCTCATCGCCGCCCAGGTGCGGGACATCGCCGCGCTGCCCGATCCGGTCGGTGAGGTGATCGAGGGCTTCCGGCTGCCGGACGGCCTCGACGTCCGCCAGGTCCGCGTGCCGCTCGGTGTGGTGGCGGTCGTCTACGAGGCCCGTCCGAACGTGACGATCGACGCCGCGGCCCTGTGCCTGAAGTCCGGCAACGCCATCGTGCTGCGGGGATCGAGCTCCGCCGCGCACTCGAACGCGATCCTGGCCTCCGTCGCCGCGCAGGCGGCGACCGAGGCCGGGCTGCCCGGACGGGGCGCTGGCGCTGGTGGCCGGCGGCGGCCGCGCGGAGCTCGCCGAGCTCGCGACCCAGACCGGGGTCGTCGATCTGATCATCCCGCGGGGCGGCGAGGGGCTGAAGGCCGCGCTCAAGGACGTCGCGACGGTGCCGGTCATCTACGCGGCGTCGGGCAACTGTCACGTCTACGTCGAGGCGAGCGCCGACCTCGACGCCGCCGCGGCGATCACGCTGAACGCCAAGGTGCAGCGGCCCGGGGTGTGCAACGCCGCCGAGACACTGCTCGTCCACCGCGACGTGGCGGAGCGATTCCTGCCGCGCGTGCTCGCCGAGCTCGCCGAGCGCGGGCGTCGAGCTGCGCGGCGACGCGCGCGTGCGGGCGCTGGCCGGCCCGGAGGTCGCCGTGGGGGCGGCGACCGAGGAGGACTGGGCCACCGAGTACCACGCGCTGACGCTGGCGGTCGGCGTGGTCGACGGCACCGAGGCGGCGATCGAGCACATCAACCGGTTCGGCTCGCGGCCACTCCGATGCGATCCTCACCCGCGACACCGGCTGCCGCCCGGCGCTTCCAGCGGTTCGGTCGACTCGGCCTGCGTGTACGTCAACGCGTCGACGCGCTTCACCGACGGCGGCGAGTTCGGCATGGGCGCGGAGATCGGCAACTCGACGCAGAAGCTCCACGCCCGGGGGCCGATCGGGCTGCGCGAGCTGTGCACCTCCAAGTACCTCATCGAGGGCGACGGCCACATCCGGCCGCTGACGCCGCTGCGGCGGCGAGACATGCGCCTCGGCATCCTCGGCGGCACGTTCAACCCGCCGCACCTCGGCCACCTCATCTGCGCCGAGTGCGGCCTACGAGCAGCTCGAGCTCGACCGGCTGCTGATCGTGCCGACCGGGCGTCCCGCCCCACAAGCCACGCAGCGGGGAGGATCCGGGCGCGGAGATCCGCCTGGCGCTCTGCCGCGCGGCGGTCGCGGGCGACGAGCGGCTTCGAGGTCTCCGCCCTGGAGGTCGAACGGCCCGGGCCGTCCTACACGGTCGATACCCTGAGGACGCTGCACGAACGAGCGCCAGACACCGAGCTGTTCTTCATCGTCGGCGGGGACGCCGCGGCCAGCCTGCCGCGCTGGCGTGACCCGGAGGGCGTACTCGAGCTGGCGACCCTGGCCATCGCCCGTCGCAGCGGCACCTCGGGATCCCGGCTGCGCGCGGGCTTGGGGACGCTGCGCGGCGGGGAGCGATGCCGCATGCTCCGGATGCCGCAGATCGGGATCTCCTCGACGCTGGTGCGCAACCGGGTCAAGGCAGGCCGTTCGATCCGATACCTCGTCCCCCAGGAGGTGGCGTCATTGATTGCAACCCATGGCCTCTACACCGGACGGCTGACCGCATGACGCCCGGAGCGGCTCGTCCAGGCGATCGCCGAGCTGGCCGACGACCGCAAGGCGCTCGACATCGTCGCGCTCGATCTGCGCGGGATGCTCGGCTACACCGACTACTTCATCATCTGCAGCGGTCGCAGCGACCGGCAGGTCAAGGCGATCCACGACGGGATCCACGAGGGGCTGAAGCGAGCGATCCGGCCTGCTGCCGCGGCGGGTGGAGGGGGTCGCGCAGGCCCAGTGGGTGCTGATGGACTACCTCGACGTGATCGTTCACGTCTTCACGCCGGAGAAGCGCGACTTCTACCGGCTCGAGCAGCTGTGGGGCGAATCGCCGCGGCTCGATCTGGCGCTCGGGGCGGGCGGCCGGGCGCCGGCGCTCACAGCGCCGCCAGCAGCCTAGGCGCCACCTCCTTCTTGCGGCTCATCACCCCGGGCAGATCGATCACCCCGTCCTGCGAGTCGGTGTCGAAGCACCGAGCGACCGCCCGGGTGTCGCCCGCCACCAGCAGGTGGGTGCCCTTGGCCAGCACGTCGGTGACCATCAGCGCGTAGAGGTGCAGCTCCCGCCGGTCGCGCTCGGCCCGCATCGCCTCGAGCAGCTCGCCGGTGCGCTCCAGCAGGCCGTCGCCGACCGTCTCGATCTGGGCGATGTAGATCGTGTGGCCGCCGTGGACCTGGTACTGCTTGGCGTCGCGGCGGATGATCTCGGCGGCGCTCACCTCCGAGACGTCGGCGGTCGACTCGAACATCTCGCGCCCGAAGTCCCGGGCGTCGAGCGCCAGCACCCGCTCGAGGTACTCGACGACGGCGTGGTCGCGCTCGGTCGTGGTGGCCGAGTTGAGGATCACGGTGTCCGACAGCACCGCGCCGAGCAGCATCGTCGCGGTCGGCTCGGCTCGGCTCCAGGCCGTTCTGGCGGAAGCGCTCGACGACCAGCGTGGCGGTCGAGCCGACCGGGTCGAACACCGCCCGGACCGGCACGCGCGTCTCGATCGAGCCGATGTGGTGGTGGTCGAGGATCTCGACGATCTCCGCCTGGCCGACGCCGGCGACGCTCTGGCCCTCCTCGGCGTGGTCGACGAGGATCACCCGGCGGCGGGGCGGGCGCGACGAGGTCGCGGCGGGTGATCAGGCCGACCGGCCGCTGGCCGGCGTCGACGACGATCGCCGCGCCGTAGTGGATCTCCTTGATCTGCTCGGAGACGTCGGCCACCAGGTACTCCGGGGTGACGGTGAGCGGGTCGCGCTCCATGAACGCCTCGCAAGGGGCGGCAAGGGTCACCAGCCGGGCGCTGACGTAGGTGTCGAGCGGGGAGACGACGATCGCCGTGCGCGCGCTCGGCGGCCAAGGTGAGCGCCTCCGGCGTCGGGGCGGGCGCCGTTGGAGACGATGACCAGCGCGGCGCCCCGCTCGATCGCCAGTCGCTGGGCATCGGCGCGGTCGCCGACCACGACCGACGTCGCCGTCGGGAGATGCCGCTCGGGGTCGCGGGATCCATCGAGGAGGCCCACACCCGCCCGGCGACCAGGCCGATCCTCGCCCGCGACGAGCTCGCCCTCGAGCACATCGACCACGGCGCTGACCTGGGTGGGGGAGTCCTGGAGCGTCGAGGTCTGGCGGGTCTCGCGGATGTAGCGCCGGGCCAGGGCGCGCTCGGAGACGACGCCGCGCAGGGCGCCGTCGCCATCGACGATCGGCACCAGGTCGAGCCCGGCCTGGGCCATGGCCAGCCCGGCCACCCGGATCGGCTCCTCGCACCGGGTGACGCGGGAACTCGGTCTGCATCACGTCGCAGGCGCGCAGGAAGACGTGCGGGCAGGAACGCGCGGCTCCGCGCGCCCCGGCCGCGCTCGAGCACCCAGTTCGGTCTGCGCGTTGCAGTCGCCCAGGCGGCCGGGACGTAGTCGTTGCGCGGGTCGAGCCGGCCGCGCAGCTCGGCGTAGCCGATCGCCGAGGCGATCGAGTCGGTGTCCGGGTTGCGGTGGCCGGTGACGTGGATCGTCGGCATGGCCTGCCGGCGATTATCGCCGCCCGAGCCGTGGCGTAGGCTGTGGCTCAGGCGATGATCACCGGCGCCGCACGATCACCACCGAGGCCGAGCTGCGGGAGATCATCGGCGAGCCGACCGAGCCGGCGCGGCTGAAGCTCCACGACCGGATCGGCCCGCTGCACCGCCAGTTCATCGAGCGCTCGCCGTTCGTGTGCCTCGCCACCGCCCGGCCGGACGGAGGACTCGACGTCTCCCCGCGCGGCGATCCGCCGGGCTTCGTGCGGATCCTCGACGAGCGGACGCTGCTGCTGCCCGAGCGGCCGGGCAACCGGCTGGCCGACACGCTGACCAACCTGTTGCGTGACCCGCGGATCGCCTGCTGTTCGTGGTCCCGGGGGTGGGGGACACCTACCGGGTGAACGGCGAGGCGGTCGATCGTCGACGATCCGGAGCTGCTGGCCGACTCGGCGGTCGAGGGCAGGGTGCCGCGGCTGGGCATCCTGCATCTCGGTGCGCGAGGCCTACACGCAGTGCTCGAAGGCGTTCCTGCGCTCGGATCTGTGGAACCCCGAGCGATTCGCCGCCCGCGATGAGCTGCCGAGTTCCGGCGAGCTGCTGCGCTCGCTGCGCGGCCCCGACTTCGACGCCGAGGCGCACGACCGGGAGCGCGCCGCGCGGTATGCGCGGCGCGAGGGCATGTACTGACCCACCCCGCCCGGTCCGGGTCTCTGTCCCGGGCTGGATCGCGGGTCCGGATCACGGCTGCGGATGCGGGGGCGGGCGCTGGCGCCGCGGCGAGCGGCCCGGTAGCGTGCGCGACGCAGGGGCGCGGTCGCCGGGGTGGCGCCGCCGGCCCCGACCCGAGATCGCCAGTCCAGGAGAGCGTCCATGCCGTCTGCCCCGCAGATCCTTCCCACCCAGGTCACGCAGGGCACCGCGCCCGGACTCAGCTACCGGCTGGAGGGCGAGCTGGTCCCGGCGCTGCACATGGCGCTCGACGGCCAGGTGCCGGTGTACTTCGAGCACCACGTCCTGCTGTGGAAGTACCCGACGCTGCAGATCGGGCTGCACCCGCTGAAGAAGGGACTCAAGCGCCGCGTGTTCGGCGGGATGCCGCTGCTGCTGCTCGAGGCCCAGTCGGCCGGGCGAGCTGGCGTTCAGCCGCGATGCGCCGGGTCACATCGCGGCCGTCCACCTCGCAGCCCGGAGAGGGCATCGTCGTCCGCGAGCACCAGTTCCTGGCCGCCACCGGCGGGGTGGAGTACGACTACAGCCGGATCAAGGGCTTCGCCAACATGATGTACGGCGGTGGGTTCTTCGTCGACCAGTTCCTCGCCGGCGACCGCGAGGGCGTGGTCTGGATCCACGGCTACGGCAACCTGTTCGAGAAGGTGCTCGAGGCCGGCGAGTCGATCGACATCGAGCCCGGCGGCTGGGTGTACCGCGATCACTCGGTGCAGATGTCCCAGGAGGTCTACGGCTTCAAGACCGGCTTGATGGGCGGCGGGGCGGGCAACCTCGTGTTCAACCGCTTCACCGGCCCGGGGCGCGTCTGCCTGCAGAGCGCCTACTTCCACCCGCCGGTGCAGGAGGGCGCCGGCGGCGCGGCCCAGCGCGACGGCGGCGGTGGCCTGCTCGGCGGGATCGTCGGCGGGCTGCTCGACAACTGATGGCGATGGCTCGCGCCCCAGGCGCCGCATGACCTTCCCGCCCGGCCACCTGAGCGCCCACCCGCTGCCGCCGGGGATCGTCGGTGCCCTCGGACTCGGCGGCTACCAGCTGCTCGGCGAGGTGGCGGGCGTGGGCGCCGGGCGGCTCGGCCCGCACGCGTTCCTGCTGGTCGCGCCCGACGCCGGATCCCGGGCTGCCGGACGCCGGCACCCAGATCGCTCTGCACCAGCCGAAGCTCCGCGACGAGGCGGAGGCGCAGGCGTTCGTCGCCCTGGCCGCGCAGCTCGGCTATCTGCGGCTGTCCGGCTACCGGCTGGCGCTCGAGCGCTCCGGACTGCGCAGCAGGGTGAACCTCGTCAACCCGGCGACCGGGGCGGTCGTCGCGGCCGATCCCGGACCGGCACCCGGGCCGGCTGTTCGGGGGTGGGGTGAACGCGACGCGCCTCGTCGCCGAGACCCGCGCGCTGCCGCCTGCCGGGCCGCCGCCGGACACGGCGAACCCCGAGCTCCTGCGCCAGGTGCTCCTGGCCCTGGCGCTGCGCGACGACTCGGTCAGCGGGGCCGAGCGCGGCCGAGCTCGCCGACCGAGCGCTGGCGCTCGTCCAGGGGAACCCGCAGCTCGAGCCGCCGGCGGCGCTCGAGGCCGCGAAGGCAGGGGGCTGAGGACGACGCTCACGCCGGCTCCAAGCGTGCGCTCGCCCGCCCGCGCCGAGTGATCGTCAGGCGCTCGCCGGCCCGCACACGGTCCAGCCATGTGCCGAGCTGGGTGCGAAGATCGTCAGCCGGCACACGCCGGGTTGACCGTCGGGGGGAATGGAGCTAGCCGGGCTCGAACCGGCGACCTTCTGGCTGCCAGCCAGACGCTCTTCCAGCTGAGCTATAGCCCCGTGGAACGCGTAGTCGTCCGCAAGACTAGTACAAGACTGCTGGTTGCTCCGGGCCGGGAGGAGCCGGAGCTGCACATGCCCGCGCCGCGCACCGACCTGCGAGGGCAGCAGGAACGGACGAGACCGTTCAGCCCGGCGGGATGAACTCGGGCACGTCGAACGCGTCCTCGCCGGCGCGCCCGCGGCGGTCGCCGGTGGGAGCGCCGGCGCGGGACGCCGGCGGGGTGGGGACCCGCCCCGGCCGGACAGCCGCGTCGGCCTGGTCGAGCTCGGCCACCATCCGCGAGTGGAGCGCCTGCACGTCGGAGAGCAGCCGCTCGGCGTTCGAGCGCAGGACGTCGCCCATCTCGCGCAGGTTGTCGACGAGCTCGGCACCCTCGGCCTTGACCTCGCCGGCGGTCTCACGCGCCTCCCGGAGCTGACCGCGCGCCCGCTCCTCGGCCTCGGTGCGCAGGGCGATCGCCTCCCGCTGCGCCTCCTCGAGCATGGCGGACGCGCTCTCCTGGGCGCGCCCGGCGATCGTCAGCGCCTGACTGGCTGCCTCGCTGCGCACCCGCTCGCTCTCGGTCCGGGCGGCGGCGAGGATCTCCTGGGCCTGGGCGCGCGCGGCGCCGAGCATCTCCAGCGCCTCCTCGTCGGCCGCCCGCACCCGGTGCTCGGCGGCCCGCTCGGCCTCGGCGATCCGGTCGTCGAGGCGCCGCTCGGCCTCGGCCCGGATCCGCTCGGCCGCCGCCTCGGCGGCGGACAGGATCGACGCCACCCGCTCGGCGGCGGCGCCGGCGGGCGTGCCGGATGCGGAGGGGCCGCGAGCCACGGCGCGATGGTAGAGACGCCAAACCCCGCGGCTCGCAAGATCGCCACCGCGTACCCTCACCACCCGGAAGCCATGTCCGAGCGCCGCTACGACCCCCAGCAGATCGAGCCGAAGTGGCAGGAGGTGTGGGCGCGGGAGCGGACGTGGGAGGTGTCCAACGAGGGGATCGATCGCCGCCGCAAGTCCTACGTGCTGGAGATGCTCCCGTACCCCAGCGGCGAGCCGCACATCGGCCACCTGAAGAACTACGCGCTCGGCGACGCGATCGCCCACTTCCATCGCCGCACCGGCCGGCACGTGCTGCACCCGATGGGCTACGACGCGTTCGGCCTGCCGGCCGAGAACCACGCCATCCGCACCGGCGTCCACCCGCGCCGGTCGACCGACGAGTCGATCGCCGCCTTCCAGCGGGCGTTCCGCTCGCTGGGGGATCTCGATCGACTGGTCGCGGGAGATCGCCACCCACGAGCCGAGCTACTACCGCTGGACGCAGTGGATCTTCCTGCAGCTGCTCGAGCGCGACCTCGCCTACCGCAAGGAGGCGGCGGTCAAGTGGTGCCCGAACGACGCCACCGTGCTGGCCAACGAGCAGGTGATCGACGGGCGCTGCGAGCGCTGCGGGGCGGAGGTCGAGCTGCGCCAGCTCGAGCAGTGGTTCTTCCGCATCACCGACTACGCCGATCGGCTGCTCGACGACCTCGACGACATCCGACTGGCCCGAGCACGTCAAGTCGATGCAGCGAAACTGGATCGGGCGCAGCAGCGGAGCCGAGGTCACCTTCCGCTGCGAGGAGCTCGGCATCGACTACCCGGTGTTCACCACCCGGCCGGACACCCTGTTCGGCGCCACGTTCTTCGTCATGGCCCCCGAGCATCCCGACGTGCTCGCCCTGGCCGCCGGCACCGATCACGAGGCCGAGGTCCGGGCGTACGTCAACCGCGCCAGCTGAACGAGTCGGTCAGCCAGCGCGGCGCGGCGGACAAGCCGAAGACCGGGGTGCCGCTCGGGCGGACGGTGACCAACCCGGTGACCGGCGAGGAGATCCCGATGTTCGTCGCCGACTACGTGCTGATGGAGTACGGGACCGGCGCGATCATGGCCGTCCCCGCCCACGACGAGCGCGACCACGCGTTCGCCCAGGTGTTCGACCTGCCGATCCGCCGGGTGATCGAGGATCCGGACGGCGAGGCCGAGCTGCCGTACACCGGCGATGGGCCGATGGTGAACTCGCGGCGAGTTCGACGGCCTGGACAACCGTGAGGCGTACGAGCGGATCGTCGCCTGGCTCGACCGCGAGGGACGCGGTCACGCCTCGGTCTCCTTCCGCCTGCGCGACTGGCTCGTCTCCCGCCAGCGCTACTGGGGCTGCCCGATCCCGGTCGTCTACTGCGAGCGCCTGCGGGATGGTGCCCGTGCCGGAGGACCAGCTGCCGGTCGAGCTGCCGGAGATCGAGGACTACCAGCCCCAGGGCCGCTCCCCGCTCGCGGCCGCCGAGGACTGGGTCGCCACGCACGTGTCCCGCGCTGCGGCGGCGCCGGCGCGCCGGGAGACCGACACGATGGACACGTTCGTCGACTCCTCCTGGTACTTCCTGCGCTACTGCGACGCGCGCAACGACGCGGCCGCTTGGGACCCGCGGGTGCTCGACGCCTGGATGCCCGTCGATCAGTACATCGGCGGCGTCGAGCACGCGATCCTGCACCTGATGTACGCCCGCTTCTTCGTCAAGGCGCTGGCGGACATGGAGCTGCTGCGACTTCCAGGAGCCGTTCTCGGCCCTGTTCACCCAGGGGATGATCCTCGGACCAGACGGGCAGAAGATGTCGAAGTCCCGCGGCAACGTGGTCAGCCCGGCGCCGATCGTCGATCGCTACGGCGCCGACGCCGCTCGCTGCTACATCCTGTTCATCGGCCCGCCGGACCAGGATGCGGCGTGGAACGAGAGCTCGCTGGCCGGCGTGCACCGCTTCCTGGCGCGGGTCTGGCGGCTCGGCGAACGGGACGGGGCACTGGGCGCGCCGGGGCCGGCCGAGCCAGCCCCCGGATGCGACCGGCGACTCGCTGATGCTCGTCCGCAAGGCCAACTGGGCGATCGACAAGGTCACGCGTGACATGGACGGGCGCTTCGCGTTCAACACCGCGCTGGCGGCGATCATGGAGCTCGTCAACGAGCTGTACGACCCGGTGCGGCAGGCCGACCCCGCGGCACGGCGGTTCGCGATCGCCACCGCGGCCTCGCTGCTGTTCCCGTTCGCCCCGCACCTCGCGGCCGAGACGTTACGAGCGGATCACCGGCGAGCGGGTGTGGGAGCAGCCGTGGCCCGCCGCCGACCCCGCGCTGCTGCAGGCGGACACGTTCGAGCTCGTCTGCCAGGTCAACGGCAAGGTCCGCGACCGCGTCCAGGCGCCGTCCGACGGCGACCGCGAGACGCTCGAGCGCCTGGCGCTGGCCACCGACGGGGTCCGCCAGCACCTCGACGGTCAGCCGCCGCTCAAGGTGATCGTCGTGCCCGGCAAGCTGGTCAACGTCGTCGTCCGCTGAGCTCGTCCGTCCCATACATCGCCGTGGTCGGCGCCTCGCAGGCCGACGAGGCGACGCTCGCCCGGGCCCAGGAGGTCGGCCGAGGACTGGCCGTGGCCGGCGCGGTCGTCCTGACCGGCGGACGCGGCGGGGTGATGGCGGCGGCGAGCCGCGGCGCGGCCGAGGCCGGCGGGCTGACGGTCGGCATCCTGCCCGGTGCCGACCGGGCGGAGGCCAACCCACACGTCCAGGTGGCGATCGCCACCGGGCTCGGGGAGCTGCGCAACGGCATCCTGGTTCGCGCGGTCGACGCGCTGATCGCCGTGGGCGGCGCCTACGGGACCCTGTCGGAGATCGCCCTCGGCCTGCGCGCGGGCAAGCCGGTCGTCGGCCTGGGGACCTGGTCGATCGAGGGGGTCGTGATCGCCGCCACGCCCGAGGCGGCGGTCGCCGCCGTGCTCGGCGCCGTCGCCGCGCGAGCCTAGACTCGGCCCGGCGATGCCCGCGTTCAAGCCCGCCTACCTGATCCACGGCGACGACCACGGCCGGATCGCCGAGCGGCGCAACCGGCTGCGCGCGCTGGCCGAGGCGCAGTGCGGGCGCCCAGGGCGTCGAGGTGCTCGAGGGGGAGCAGGCCACGCCCGAGCACGCTGCCGCCGCGCTGAACGCGATGACGTTCGCGGTCGGCCGGCGGTTCATCATCGTCGACGGCGCCGAGCGCTTCAAGGACCGCGAGCTCGAGCCGCTCGAGGTGGCGATGGCCGAGATGCCGCCGGACACGACGGTGGCGTTCTTCGCCCGCGAGGAGGGCCGCCAGACCGCGCCGAAGCGGCTCCACGACGCCGTCCAGCGGGCCGGTGGCGACATCAGCGTCCAGGCGACCGTCAAGCCGTGGGAGCTGCCGAAGTGGGTGATCGGCGCACGCCGAGGAGCTCGGGCTGAGGATCGAGCCGGACGCAGCGCGGGCGCTCGTCGCGCATGTCGGCGAGCGCCAGCAGCGGCTGCTCCGCGAGCTCGAGAAGCTGGCCCTCGGCTGCGGGCCCGGCGCCACGATCGACGCGGCCCAGGTCGAGGAGCTGACCGCCGCCTCGGCCGAGCGGAAGGTGTGGTCGCTGGCCGACGCGCTGCTCGGGGCCGACCCGGCGGCCGCGCTGCGGCTCTACCTCGAGCTGCGCGGTCAGGGCGAGCGGGTCCCGGGGCTCATCTACTGGATGAGCCAGCGGGTGCGCACCGCGCACGAGGTGGCGGGGGCGCTCGAGGCCGGGCAGCCGGCCTCGCAGATCAAGCGAGAGCTGCGGATGCCGAGCCGAGCGGCTGACCGGTTGATCGCCGATGCCGGGCGGGCGGGCAGCGAGCGCCTGCGCCGGGCGATCGGGGAGATCGCCGACCTGGAGCTGGCCTCCCGGGGCGGAGGGCCGGTCGCTCACCGAGGACAGCGCGGCGCTGCTCGCGCTGCGCCGGATCGCCGCCTGAAGCCGCGATCCCGCGCGATGGCCTGCACGACGAACCAGCCGGGGAGCGGCCGCATCCGAGTATCGGCGAAGCTGAGGTAGTGACCAGCGGCTAGCTGGAGGCGCCGCGGCGTAGCCGGGCGGCGCGCGACTTCTTGCGCGCGCCGGTGTTGCGGTGCAGCGCGCCGGCCTTGACGGCCTTGTCGATCGATCTGCACCAGCGTGCGGTGCTCGGTGTCGGCGGCGGCGTCGTCGCCGGCGGCCACCGCCGTCTCCAGCCGGCGGAAGAGCGTCTTGACCCGCGAGGTGTAGCGGCGGTTCTCCAGGCGCTCGCGCTCGGCGCGGAGGATCCGCTTCTTCTGGGAGTGGATGTTGGCCATGACGTGAAAACGCCGCGGCGGCACCCCGCGGACGCGGCCGTACTATAGCGGCCCCGTGAGCGCCGCCCCGACCTGCAGACGCCCCTCGAATCCGCGGCGGCGCCTCGGCGTCAACACGGCGATCTTCGCCATCGCCACCGGCGTCTCCCGGGTCGCCGGGCTGGCCCGCGAGGTGGTCGCGGCGAGCTTGTTCGGCACCGGCGGGCCGGCCTCGGCGTTCACGATCGCCTCGCAGATCCCCAACCTGATGAGCAACCTGTTCGCGCAGGCGGCGCTGTCGGCGGCGTTCGTGCCGGTGTTCACCGACCTGCTCCAGCAGGGCCGCAAGCGCGAGGCGTTCCGCCTCGCCTCGACGCTGTTCTGGATCATCCTGCATCGCGCTCGGCGCGCTGACCGCGGTCGGGATCCTGGCCGCAGGGACGATCATGCCGCTGTTCACCGGCTCGAAGTTCAACGCGTCGCTGAACAGCCTGACCGCGGGGCTGGCCCAGGTGCTGTTCCCCGTCGTGCTGCTGCTCGGGCTGACCGGCCTGCTGGTGGGGATCCTCCAGTCCTACGACGAGTTCTCGATCCCGGCGCTCGCGCCGGCGGTGTGGAACCTCGTGATCCTCGCCGGCCTGATCGCGCTGCAGGGCGACTTCCACGGGAGCCACCGGCTGTACGCCTACGCGATCGCCTGGCTGGTGGCGACGGTCGTGCAGCTGCTGCTCGTCGCCTCGGCCCTGCGGCGGATCGACTTCCGCCTGCAGTTCTCGGTCGACTGGCGGGACCCGCGCGTCCGGCAGGTGTTCACGCTGATGCTGCCGGTGACGATCGGGCTGGGGATCGTCAACCTCGACCAGCTGCTCAACTCGGTGTTCGGCACGCTCGTCTCCGCCAGGCGCCGCGGGCGATCGACAACGCGTTCCGGATCTACATGCTCCCGCAGGGGGTGTTCAGCGTCGCGGTGGCCACCGTCCTGTTCCCGACGCTCAGCCGCCAGGCCGCCCGGCGCGACGTGGCCGGCGATGCGGCGGGCGCTCGGCAACGGCATGCGGCAGATCAACCTGCTGCTGATCCCCTCCGCCGCGGTGCTGCATGGTGCTGGCGACGCCGATCACCCGCCTGGTCTTCCAGCGCGGGCAGTTCGGAGCGCATTCGACGCACCTGGTGTCGATCGCGCTGTTCTGGTTCGCGTTCAGCCTGCCGTTCGGCGGCCTGAACCTGCTGCTGACGCGGACGTTCTTCGCCGTCCAGCGGCCGTGGATCCCCACCCGGCTGGCGGCGCTGAACATGGTCGTCGACGTGATCGTGTCGGTCGCGCTGTACAAGCCGCTGGGGATCGCCGGGCTGGTGATCGGCACCGCGGTCGGCCAACGCGGTGATGACGCGCGCTGCAGTTCCCGCGGCTGCGCACCGGCTTCAACGGCCGCCTGGAGGGGCCGCAGACGGTGATGATCACCGTGCGGATCCTGGTCGCCTCGGCGGTGCTGGCCGGTGTGGCGTAGCTCGTGTGGGCCGCGCTGCACGCGCTGCTCGGCGGTTCGCTGCCGGCGCAGATCGTCTCGGTCGGGCTGGCGCTGGCCCTGGGCGGCCTGCTCTACGCCCGGCTGGTGCTGGCGATGCGCATCCCGGAGGCGCGCCAGATCGAGGCGCTCGTGCTGGGAAGGCTGCGGCGCGGGTAATCACCGCCCATGAGCTTCTACGAGCGCCACTTCTCCGATCCGCGCCGCGAGCGGGCGTTCCTGTCCGCCACCGGGTTCACCACCGCGTTCGCCACCTGCCGGGGGATCACCCACGCGATCCGCGCCGGCAAGGGCCCGTTTCACAACATGAGCGCCGGCGGCACCCACATCCACCACAGCACTCCCGGGATCCTCGGCCTGCTCGGGATCGGGTACGTGTGGACCTACCGCTGGGGCGTCGGGGACGGTCACCGGTGGGGGTCGCGGGTCACCGCCGACGCTGTACGGCGTCGCCAGCGCGCTGACGCTGGACGAGTTCGCGCTGTGGGTCGACCTGCACGACGACTACTGGGACAAGCAGGGTCGCAAGTCGATCGACGCGGTGGCGATCTTCGCCGGCCTGCTGACGATGGGCGCCGCCGGCGGTCCGGCGCTGCGCGAGCTCCTGGGGCTGGAGCGGCGGGCGCGCCACCACGAGTAGCCCGCCCGGCGCGCTCTACCCTCGGACGGGCGCGCCATGGCAGACCAGGCCCACATCCGCAACTTCTCGATCATCGCCCACATCGACCACGGCAAGTCGACGCTGGCCGACCGCATCCTCGAGCTGACCCACACCGTCGATCCCCGCGCGATGCGCGCCCAGCTGCTCGACTCGATGGACCTGGAGCGCGAGCGGGGGATCACGATCAAGGCCCAGGCGGTGCGGGTGTTCTACACGCTCGCCGAGCACGGGTGAGACCTACCAGCTCCACCTGATCGACACCCCGGGTCACGTCGACTTCACCTACGAGGTGTCGCGCAGCCTGGCCGCCTGCGAGGGGGCGCTGCTCGTCGTCGACGCCTCTCAGGGCGTCGAGGCGCAGACGGTGGCCAACACGTACCTGGCGATCGAGTCCGGCCTGGAGCTGATCCCGTGCCTGAACAAGGTCGACCTGCCCGGCGCCGAGCCCGAGCGGGTGGCCGCGGAGGTGGCCGACCTGATCGGCGAGCCGGCCGACGAGGTGCGGCAGGATCAGCGCCAAGACCGGCGAGGGCGTGAGCGAGGTGCTCGACGAGCTGATCGCCCGGGTGCCGCCGCCGCCGGGCGATCCGGACCAGCCGCCGCGGGCGCTCATCTTCGACTCCGAGTTCGACCAGTACCGGGGGGTGATCGCCTACATCCGCGTGGTCGACGGGACGTTCACCAAGGGGGAGGCGATCCGCGCCATGCAGGCCGGCACCGAGGCCGAGATCGACGACATCGGCTTCTTCACGCCGAAGATGACCTCGGCCGACCGACTCGGTGCGGGCGAGGTCGGCTTCCTCATCACCGGGATCAAGGACGTGACGAAGCTCCGCGTCGGCGACACGCTGACCACTGCGCGCCAACCCGGCGACCGAGCCGCTGCCCGGCTACCGCGAGGTCAAGCCGATGGTGTTCTGCGGCCTGTTCCCGATCAACTCCGACGACTACCCGGACCTGCGCGACGCGCTGGAGAAGCTGTCGCTCAACGACGCCGCGCTGTCCTGGGAGCCGGAGACCTCCGACGCGCTCGGCTTCGGCTTCCGCTGCGGCTTCCTCGGCCTGCTGCACATGGACATCGTCCGCGAGCGCCTCGAGCGCGAGTACGACCTCGAGCTGCTGACGACGATGCCGAGCGTGGAGTACGAGGTGACGCTGACCGACGGCACCGTGCTGGCGATCCACAGCCCCACCGACATGCCGGATCCCGGCCGGGTCGCCGAGGTCCGGGAGCCGTACATCCGCGCCTCGATCCTCACCCCCAAGGAGTTCGTCGGACAGATCATGGAGCTCTGCCAGGAGCGCCGCGGCAGCCACGCCGGGCATGCACTACCTGAGCTCCGAGCGCGTGCAGCTGACCTACGACCTGCCGCTGGCCGAGATCGTGCTCGACTTCTTCGACCAGCTGAAGTCGCGCACCCGCGGCTACGCATCGCTCGACTACGAGCTGATCGGCCTGCGCGAGTCCGACCTGGTCAAGCTCGACATCCTGCTCGCCGGCGATCCGATCGACGCCCTGTCGATGCTCGTTCACCGCTCGAAGGCCTACGACGCCGGCCGGACGCTGACCGAGAAGCTCCGCGAGAAGATCCCCCGCCAGCAGTACGACGTCCCGATCCAGGCCGCGATCGGCAGCCGGATCGTCGCCCGGGAGACGATCAAGGCGTACCGCAAGGACGTGATCGCCAAGTGCTACGGCGGCGACATCAGCCGCAAGCGCAAGCTGCTCGAGGCCCAGAAGAAGGGCAAGCAGCGGATGAAGCAGGTCGGGCGGATCGAGGTGCCCCAGGAGGCATTCCTGGCGGTGCTCGAGCTCGGCGAGAGTCGCTAGAGCAGGCCGCGGCGCGCGGTGCGCAGCGGCGGCCGCCCGGGACCGTGCCGCCTTCCGTGCGGGCGCAGGCGCCCCAACCACCAGAGCACGATCGTCACTGCGGTCAGGAACACCAGGGCGCCGACCAAGAAGGCGAGGACCGCCGCCGCGGCGCTGAGCAGGACGAGGCCGGTGGCGGCATAGATCGCCACCCGCAGCGGCGTGACCCGGGCCGGTGCGCGGTGGCCCCGGCGCCGGGCCCCGGGCAGGTCGGCGACGAGCGCGTCCAGCTCGCCGAGGGTCCGCGCGCGCAGGGCGAGGCCCAGCCGATGCTCGAGCTCGGTGGCGAGCAGGCGCCCGTCGGCGGCCGCGCGACGCAGCCGGTCCGCGACCTGCTCGCGCTCGGCGTCGGAGGCGCGGATGACGGTACGGCGGGCCATACCTGAAAGCGTATCGCGTGACACCCGTCCCGGTTCGCGCCTCGTCGATCCGTCCAGGGGAGAGGGCAGGGCGGGTCGACCAAGTGTCCCGGGCGCGAGCACTCCACTCATCGCCCGAGCCGATTCTGTCGATGGGCTCGAACATGGACGAGGGCCTGAGATCACCGGCTCGGCTGGAGAACTGGCGACGCCTGCGCACCCTGTCCTACCTGTACCTGGGCGGCGCGGCGCTCGGCCTCGTCGCGCTGGCGTTCTTCCCCCTGCCGACGGGCACGAACCTCAGCGGAACCCTGATCACCGCCTGCGTCTCACTGCTCGCCGGCGTCGGGTTGTTCGCCGGCGCCCGCCGGTTGCCGGCCTGGGTGACGCCCCTGGCGCTGGCCCTCGGCACCGCCGTCGTCAGCCTCGATCTGTACTTCGCGGGGGACATCCGCACCGACGACGAGATGTTCTACCTCTGGGTCTCGTTCTTCGCCTTCTACTTCCTCCCCGTGCGCCAGGCGGTGGGGGAGATGGTCCTCGTCGGGCTGGCCTACGCGATCGTGCTGGGGGTCCGCCACGAGGCCGATCCGTCGACCCGGTGGCTGATCACGATGGGCACGCTGACCATGGCGGGCGCGCTCACCACCCGGCTGGTGGGGCAGATCGAGCGCTGGGCGCGGCACTCCGGGGAACGGGAGCGCCAGCTCCGCCAGGCGGAGGAGCGCCTGCGCTCGGCATTCGACGACGCAGCGATCGGAATGGCGCTCACCGATCTGGACGGCCGCTGGATGCGGGTCAACCGTGCGCTCGCCGAGCTCACGGGATACGCCGCGGGCGATCTGGTCGGCCAGCGCTTCCGCGATCTGACCCCGGCGGAGGATCTGCCGCGCGACGCGCAGGCGCTCGCCGATCTGGCGTCCGGGGCCATCTCCGTGTACCACGCGGAGAAGCGCTATCGGCGGGCGGACGGGGATCTCGTCTGGGTGGCCCTGAACGTCTCGCCGGTGCACGATGCCCGGGGCCGCACGGCGTATCTGATCGCGCAGATGCAGGACATCACCGCCCGCAAGGCCGCCGAGCGTGAACTGGCCGAACGCGCGTTGCGCGACCCCCTGACCGGCCTGCCGAACCGCCTGCTGTTCCTCCGCCGCGTCCAGGAGGCGCTCGACCGCCTTCGCCGCCGGCCCGGCCCGGTGGCCGTCTTCTTCATCGACCTTGATCGCTTCAAGCTCGTCAACGACAGCCTCGGCCACTCAGCCGGCGACCAGATGCTCGTGGAGATCGCCCACCGGCTGCGCCACGTGCTGCGACCGGGGGACATCGTCTCGCGGTTCGGCGGCGACGAGTTCACCATCCTGTGCGAGGACACCGACGAGATGGACGCGAACTCGGTCGCGCAGCGCATCCAGGCCGTCCTGGGCCAGCCGCTGCTCGTCGACGGGCACGAGTTGTTCGTCACCGCCGCGATGGGCGTCAGCCTGTGCCGCGACCAGGCGATGGAGGCCGAGCCGATGCTGCGCGACGCCGACGCCGCGATGTACCGGGCCAAGGCCGACGGCGGGGGGCGGTGCGTGGTGTTCGCCGAGCACCATGCACGACGACGTCATCGAGCGCCTGACCCTGGAGAACGATCTGCGGCGCGCCGTCACCCGCCAGCAGCTCTGCCTGCTCTACCAGCCCCTGGTCGAGCTGCGCAGCGGCCGGATCTACGGCGTCGAGGCGCTGATCCGCTGGCGCCATCCGGTCCGTGGCCTGCTCGGTCCGGGCCAGTTCATCGACCTGGCCGAGGAGACGGGGCAGATCGTCCCGATCGGCCGCTGGGTGCTGGAGGAGGCCTGCCGGCAGGCCCGGGCCTGGCAGGACGCCGGCCTCGATCTGCTCGTCTCGGTCAACCTCTCGCCCCGCCAGCTCGTCGAGCCGACGCTGACCGCAGACCTCGGGCGCACGCTGGGCCGTACGGGTGCCGCGGCAGGGCGCATCTGCCTGGAGCTGACCGAGAGCGCGGCGATCGACGCCGGCCTGGCGCCGCTGCGAGAGCTCAAGGCGCTGGGCGTCAGCCTCGCGCTCGACGACTTCGGCACCGGGTTCTCCTCGCTTGACCAGGTCCGCCGCCTGCCCCCGGTCGATGCGCTGAAGATCGATCGCTCGTTCGTCGGCGAGCTCAGTCGCTCGCCCGCCGGCGGCGCCGTCGCCGCCGCGATCATCGGGATCTCGAACGCGCTCGGGCTCCACACGGTGGCCGAGGGCATCGAGGACGAGTCGCAGGTGAGCTCGTTGCGCGCGCTGGGCTGCGAGCGCGGCCAGGGCTTCTTCTTCTCCCCGCCGGTGGACAGCGAGCAGATCGAAGCACTCGTGCGGGCCTCGACCACTGGCGCGCTGGAGGCAGCGGCGGCCTGAAACGCCCGTCCGCCCGGCGCCGTCTCAGCCGAGGGCGCGCGGAAACCCGTCGCGCCAGCTCGTCCACCGGGGGGCCCAGCCGAGCTCGCTCTTCGCCCGCGCGTTCGACGCCCCCCGCAGGTGGCGTGCGGTCCCGACGATGAACCCGGCGGCCCCGAGCCGCGCCAGCCAGGCGGGGATGCGCAACGGCTGCGGAGCGCCGAGCGCTGCCGCGTACACCGGCAGCCACTCGCGCATCGGAGCGGGGTCGTCGTCGACTACGTTGAACACCCCGGGGGCCGGACGGTCGAGGGCCGCCAGGGTCGCCGCGGCGGCGTCCTCGACGTGGATGAACGAGAACACCCCGCCGCCGCCCGCGATGATCGGGAAGCGGCGGCGGCGGACGTCAGCGGCGACCCGGCCGTCGGCCGCGTACAGCGTTCCCGGGCCGTAGAACCAGCCGTAGCGCAGCACCGTGCCGTCGAGCCCCGGCGTCTCGAGCGTCAGCCGCTCCAGTTCGCGGAGCGCCGCCACCGCGTCGGCGAACCCGAGGTCGTCCTCGAACAGCGGATCGGCCTCGGTCTTCAGTCCCGGGCCGTCCCACCGGTAGGCGAACGCGATGCTCTGCGAGATGATCCGCCGCGCGCCCGCCGCCCGCGCCGCCGCGACCAGGTTCCGCGTCCCCTCCGAGCGGAGCCGGTTCGTCGGGGCGATCCATTCGCGGTAGCGGCGGGGATTCAGCGGGGCGGAGAGCGCGGTCAGCTGGTTGACGATCGCCTCGGGCCGAAACCCGCCGACCGCATGGTGCACCGACTCGGCGTCGAGGGCGTCGCAGACCAGCGGCTCGGCGCCGAGCGCGCGCAGCTGGGCCGCCCGCGCCGGATCCCGACTCGTCCCGCCCACCTCGTGTCCGGCGGCTTGGAGCATCCGCACGAGCGGTGCTCCGACGACGCCGGTCGCCCCCGCCACCAGCACCCTCATGCGGTGAGCTCCGAAGTGCGCGTCACCAGCCACAGCAGGCCGGCGAACTGGAGCGCGGCGAGACCGAGGGTCGCCACGTCGAGCGGTCCCGCCCAGCCGTTGTGCGATCGCCCGGCGTCCCAGAGGTGGTTGAGCGTGTGCGCCACGTACTGCACGGTGATCATCCCCAGCACCGGGATCCGCCAGCGGGGCCGGCCGACCGCCAACCCCGCCCCGGCGGCGAACGCCAGGTAGAAGGTCGCGGCGTCGCGCTCGTAGTGGGCGTTGTAGCTGCCGAACGAGCCGAGGGTGGTGAAGAACGAGTGCGGCGAGAGGATCATCCAGGCACCGAGCGCCAGGTGGAGCGCCGCCAGCGCCCGGAACGCGGCGCGGACGGCGGGTTCGGACAGGGTCGGCATGCCGCCGACCGTAGCGTCCCAGCGGCACCGTGAGAAGATCCAATCGGATGGCGGTCCAGGAGACCAATCGTGGTGCCGAGCTGCTGCTGGTGGTCCGGCGCGGCCCCGGGGCGCCGCCGCTCGGCCGCCAGGTGGAGGCGGGGCTGCGCGCGGCGGTTCGCGGGCGGCGGCTGCGCGCGGGCGAGCGGCTCCCGCCGACCCGCACGCTTGCCGGCGACCTCGGCGTCGCCCGGCGAATCGTCGTGGAGGCCTACGAGCAGCTCGCCGCCGAGGGCTGGCTCGAGGCCCGGGTGGGGGCGGGAACGTTCGTTCGCCGGACGCTCCCGTCCCGTCCGGCGCCGTCGCGCCCAGCGTCCGGGCGAGCGCTCGGAGCGGGGGAGAGGACCGCCCCGTCGGCCGGCCGGGGGCCGCGGATCGACTTCTTCCCCGGCCATCCCGACCTGGCCGCATTCCCCCGGTCGGACTGGCTGCGGGCGGAGCGGGAGGCACTGGCCGAACTGCCCGACGCGGCCCTGGGGTACGGCGATCCGCGCGGGCTGCCGGCGCTCCGGCGCGAGCTCGCCGGCTACCTCGCCCGGGTGCGCGGCGTCGTCTGCCGACCCGGCCAGATCGTCGTCTGCCAGGGTGCCACCCAGGCACTCGGCCTGATCGTGGCAGCGGCCGGCGGGGGGGCGCCGGTGCGGGTGGCGGTCGAGGATCCGTACCTGCCGGAGCACCGCGCGGTGCTCGATCGGGCCGGTGCCGAGGTCGTCCCGGTGCCGGTCGACGACCTCGGCGTCCACGACGAGGCGGTTGCCGCCGCCCGACCCGGACTGGCCCTGCTCACCCCGGCGCACCAGTTCCCCACCGGGGTCGTCCTGGCCGCGGCCCGCCGGCGGGCACTCGCCGCGTGGGCGGCCGAGTCGGGCGCGCTCATCGTCGAGGACGACTACGACGCCGAGTTCCGCTACGACCGCCAACCGGTGGCCGCCCTCCAGGGCCTGGCGCCCGACCGCGTCGCCTACCTCGGCTCGGCGAGCAAGACGCTGGCGCCCGCCCTGCGCCTGGCGTGGCTCGTCGTCCCGGAGGACCGGCTGGCCGCCGTCGCCGAGGCCAAGCGTCATGCCGACGGCGGCTCGCCCATCCTCCCGCAGGCGGCGCTGGCCCGCCTGCTGGGCGGCGGCGCCTACGAGCGCCACGTCCGGGCCGCCCGGCGCCGCCAGCGAGCGCGGCGCAACGCGCTCCAAGCCGCCGTGGCGGTCCACCTGCCCGGCGCGCGGGTCGACGGCATCGCCGCCGGCCTGCACGTCATCGTCCGCCTCGAGCGACCGCTGGACGCCACCGGGCTCGCCGCCCGGGCCCGAGCGGCGGGCGTCGGGATCTATCCCCTGAGCTGGTTCCGCGCCGACCCCCCGCCGGAGACCTCGGCGCTCGTCCTCGGCTACGGCGCCCTGCACCCCGCGGCGATCGAGGCCGGGATCCGGGCCCTGGCCGCGGCCCTCCGGTAGCCCGACGGCGTGGTGCCGGGGCCGCTTAGACTCCCGGCCGTGGCCCCGATCGGCAAGCGGTACCCGCCCGTCACCTACGCCGTGGGTCGCGAGAAGATCCGGGAGTACGCCTCCGCGGTCGGCGAGACCCACCCGCTCCACCACGACGTCGAGGCCGCCCGTGCCGCGGGCTACCCGGACCTCGTCGCACCGCCCATGTTCGCCGTGGTGTACGCCTCGCGGGCGATGATGCCGGCGATCTTCGACCCCGAGGTCGGCATCGACTTCGCCCGCATGGTGCACGGGGGCCAGGAGTTCACCTGGGGGCCGCTGGTCGTGGCCGGCGACGAGATCACCACGACCGCAACGTTCGCCGAGCAGCGCTCCGGTGGAGGGATGGAGTTCTTCACCTTCGAGACGGTGTCGGAGAACCGGGACGGCGAGACGGTGTGCACCGGCCAGTGGACGAACATCGTGCGGAGTGCAGCGTGAGCCTGGCGGCCGGGGACACGATCGGGCTCGAGGTGACGCCCGACCCCTACCTGACGGTCCGCTACGCCGGCGCGTCCGGCGACTTCAACCCGATCCACATCGACGAGGCCTTCGCCCGCTCGGTCGGCCTTCCGGGCCGGATCCTCCACGGCCTGTGGACGATGGCCCAGGTCGCCCGCGCGCATACGGACGCGGCCGGCCATCCGGCGGCGCTGCGGCGGCTGTCGGTTCAGTTTCGCGGCATGGGGGTGCTGGGGGAACCGATCCGGGTCACCGGCACCGTGCGTGAGGTGAGCGGCGAGGTGGCGCAGATCGAGTCCGAGGCCGAGCAGGCCGGGCAGCGGCTCATCCGCCACGGCGAGGCGGAGGTCCGGCCGGCCCCCTGAGTCAACGGGGCCGGGGGAGCCGGGAACCCCGGAAATACACTCCGGGGGGTGCTGACCGAACGTCAGGAGCTCGTGCTGCGGTTGGTGGTCGAGGAGTACCTCGCCGCCGGCTCGCCCGTCGGCTCCCAATCGCTCGCGGCCGACGTTCGCTGGGGGCCGTCGACCATCCGCAGCGAGCTGGCGATCCTCGAGGAGCAGGGGCTGCTCGCCCACCCGCACACGTCGGCCGGCCGCCTGCCGACCGAGGCCGGCTACCGCTACTTCGTCGACCGGCTCCTGCCGGCGGCCTCGCCCCGGCCCCAGCTCGCGCTGTCGCTCGTGCGCGGGGAGATCGACGAGGCGATGCGGGTGACCACGGAGACGCTCTCGCAGGTCACGAACCTGCTGGCGATCGTCACCGCGCCACCGATCGAGACCTCGACGATCCGCCACGTCGAGGTCCTCCTGCTCCAGCCCCAGGTGCTGATGGTCGTGGTCATCACCTCGACCGGCGGGGTGACCAAGCGGCTGTTCACCTTCGCCGAGCCCGTCGATCCAGGCCTGGTCGACTGGGCCGCGGCGCTGTTCCGCGAGCGGCTGGCCGGCCTGGGGCTCGGGGCGCGCATGCTCCAGGGCCGGCTGCGAGAACCGTCGTTCTCCCGGCAGGAGGCGGCGTTCATCGAGGCGCTGATGCCGGTGTTCACCGACCTCGAGGAGAGCGCGGTCGAGACGCTCTACGTCGAGGGGGCGGGGCGACTGCTGCGCGGCGAGCGGGTCACCGACCTGTCGGAGCTGAACGCGCTGATGGACATGCTCGAGCGCCGGGTGTCCCTGCTCGAGGTGCTCCGGGCGGCGGTCGGCGAGCGGGACGTGCTCGTGCGGATCGGCACCGAGAACGATGCGCCGGCCCTGCGCTCGCTCGCCCTGGTCGCCGCGGGGTACGGCCTGCCGCAGCGGCGCCTGGGCACCGTCTCGGTGATCGGTCCGCTGCGGATGGACTACGCGCAGGCGATCAGCACCGTGCGTGAGGCCGCCCAGCAGCTGTCGAGCTTCGTGGCGGAGCTGTACTGAGGTGACGAGCGCTCGGGCCCCCCGCGATCCCTACGACGTGCTCGGCGTCGGACGCAGCGCCAGCGAGGGCGACATCAAGAAGGCGTTCCGGCGCCTGGCCCGCGAGCTGCACCCGGACGTCAACCGCGACGACCCGGCGGCCGAGGAGCGCTTCAAGGAGGCGGCCGAGGCCTACGAGATCCTGTCCGACGCCGAGCGGCGGGCGACCTATGACCGCTACGGCCACGACGGGCTGCGCAGCGGCGGCTACGCGCCGAACTTCGATCAGTTCGGGTCGGTGGCCGACATCTTCGAGGCGTTCTTCGGCGGCGCCAGCCCGTTCGGCGACGTGTTCGCCGGCGGCGGGCGGCGGGCCGGCGGACGGGTCCCGGGCGAGGACGTCGCCGTCGCCCTCGAGCTCGACCTCGCCCAGGCGGCGCGCGGGGACGAGGTCGAGGTCACCTACGAGCAGGTGGTCGGCTGCCCCCACTGCCATGGCAACGGCGCCGAGCCGGGCACGCCGATCGACACCTGTCCGCGCTGCGGCGGCAGCGGGCAGCTCCGGGCGATCTCCCGCACGCCGTTCGGCCAGGTGGTGCGGGCCGCGGCGTGCGATCGCTGTGGCGGCGACGGGCGCGTCGCCCAAACGCCGTGCCGTGAGTGCGACGGGCGGGGCCGCCGGATCGAGCGGAGCACGCTGACGGTCGACGTGCCGGCCGGGATCGCCGACGGCCAGCGCATCCGCCTGGGCGGCCGCGGCCACGCCGGCGAGCGCGGTGGCCCGCCTGGGGATCTCTACGTGCTCGTCCGGGTGCGCGAGGACCCGCGGTTCGTGCGCGACGGCGACGATCTGCTGACGGCGGCCGACGTGCCGGCTCCCCGCGCCGCTCTCGGCACCTCGGTCGAGGTGCCGACGCTGGATGGGCCGGTGGCACTGGACGTGCCGGCCGGAACGCAGCCCCACGAGGTGCTCGTGCTCCGCGGGAAGGGGATGCCGGCGCTCCGCGGCCGGCGCACCGGCGACCTGCGGGTGGTGATCAACGTGATCATCCCGCGCCACCTGAAAGCCGCCCAGCGGGAGCTCTACGAGCAGATCGCCGGGAGCCTGACCGACCACAACGTGCGCTCCACGGAGGGCGTGTTCGCCAAGCTCAAGCGGGCGCTCGGCGGTTGATCCGCCTCGCCGTCCAGGTGGATGCCGCCCGGGCGGAGGTCGTCCTCGCCGAGCTGCTCGAGCTGGCGCCCGGGGGAGTCGAGGAGCGGGCGATCGCCCCCGGCGTCGTGGAGTACGCGGTCTACGGCCCTCCCGGTGAGCTGCCGGCCCTGCCCGACCTGCGGGCGGCGGCGGGCGGGGCGTTGATCGACGTGCGGACCCAGCAGGTTCCCGACGACTGGGCTGAGCGGTGGCGGGAGTTCCACCGGCCGCTCGTGCTCGGTGCGGCACTGACGGTGCGCCCGCCCTGGGAGCCCCCGGGTCCCAGCGCGCTCGACATCGTCATCGACCCGGGTCAGGCGTTCGGCACCGGCGCCCACGCCACTACGCGCCTCTGCCTGGAGCTCGCGCTGGAGCTCGAGCCCGCGGGAGCGTTCCTCGATCTCGGCTGCGGCTCGGGCGTGCTCGCCATCCTCGCCGCCCGCCGTGGCTTTCACCCGGTGCTGGCGCTCGACAACGACCCCGCCAGCCTGGCCGCCACCGCGGGGAACGCCGAGCGCAACGGCGTCTCGCTCGACGTGCGACGGTTCGATCTGCGCGCCGCGGAGCCGCTGCCCGGCGCGCCCACGGTGGCCGCGAACCTGCTCGGGCCGCTGCTCGTCTCCCTGGGGGCGCGCCTTGCCGCGGCCGGGCCGCGGCCCGAGGCGCTGATCGCCGGCGGTCTGCTCGCCACCGAGGCCTCGCGGGTCCAGGCGGCGTTCACGCCGGCGGGGCTCCGGGTGGCCGAGCGGCGCGACCGGGGGGAGTGGGCGGCGCTGCTCCTGGTGTCCTGACGCCGAGTGGCGATCTTGCGAGCCCCCCACCCGAGCGGTCTCTGCCCTCGCCCGCCCTCCGCTAGCGTCGGGCGGCGTGTTCGCCGTCGTCTGGCACGGCCTCCGCGACGCCCTGCTGATGGCCTGGGAGGTGTGGTGGGCCCTCGTGCTCGGCTTTGCCATCTCGGCGGTCGTCCAGGCCTGGGTGCCGCGCGAGCGGGTGGAGCGGATGCTTGGCGGGGCCGGCGTCGGCGCGGTCGGCCGGGCCACCGCGCTCGGGGCGGCATCGTCTTCGTGCTCGTACGCCGCGGTGGCGATCGCCAAGTCGCTGTTCGAACGCGGGGCGAGCGCGGGGAGCGCGCTCGCCTTCCAGTTCGCCTCGACGAACCTGGTGTGGGAGCTAGGACTCGTGCTCTGGGTGTTGATCGGTTGGCAGTTCACGCTCGCCGAGTACCTCGGCGGCCTGGTGATGATCGCCCTGATGGCGCTCCTGCGCCGGCGCTTCATCCCGCGGGGGCTCGAAGCCGAGGCACGCGAGCACGCCCGGGCGGCGGATGCCGGTCACATCCACCACGCGGCCGGTGAGACCCGATCGTGGTCTGCGCGGCTCACCTCCGGCCAGGCGTGGTCGGACGTCGCCCACAACTTCTGGGGCGACTGGCGGATGCTGTGGAAGGAGATCACGCTCGGGTTCCTGCTCGCCGGGCTCGTGGCCCAGCTCGGCAACGGCGTCTTCTCCGGGCTGTTCCTCCGCCACGCCCCGGGCCCGCTGCCGACGCTCGAGAACGTCGTCGTCGGCCCGCTGATCGCGGTGCTGAGCTTCGTCTGCTCGGTCGGCAACGTCCCCCTCGCCGCCGTGCTGTGGTCGGGCGGGATCTCGTTCGCCGGCGTGCTGGCGTTCCTGTTCGCCGACCTGATCGTGCTGCCGATCCTCGCCATCTACGGCAAGTACTACGGATGGCCCTACGCGCGGCGCATCGTCGCCCTGATGCTGGTGACGATGGTGCTGGCGGCGCTTGCCGTGGCCGGCCTCCTCGACCTCGCCGGGCTGATCCCGGCCGGTCCGCGGCCCACCCGCGGTGAGATCTTCGGCCACGTCGGCGTCGACTACCGGCTGGCGCTCAACGTGCTCGGCCTGGCGGTGTTCGCCGTCCTGATGGGGCTCGCGGCGCGGCGGGGCGTCACCGACCCCGTGTGCGGGATGCGGATCGACCGCCGCCGGGCGGTGACCGGAACGTTCTCGGGTCGCCGACGCTGCTTCTGCTCGGAGCAGTGCCGCGCCGCGTACGCCCGCGGCCATGGCATCGATGTGCCGGCGAGATCTGCCGCGGCGCGGGATATCCTCGAGGGCAGGTGACGCTCACCGATCAGGTCCGCTCCGACATCACCGCCGCCATGAAGGGCGGCGAGAAGGAGCGTGTCGCGGCCCTCCGGCTCGTCCTCTCGGAGCTCCAGAAGGCGAGCAAGGAGGGTGGGGCGGACGAGCAGGCGGTGCTCCGCCGGGAGCGCAAGCGCCGGCTCGATGCCGCCGGGCAGTTCCGTGACGGCGGGCGAGCTGAGCTGGCCGAGGCCGAGGAGCGTGAGGCCCGGCTGATCGAGGCCTACCTGCCGGCCGAGCTGTCCGACGCCGAGCTCGACGCCATCGTCCAGCGGGCGATCGTGGAGACCGGTGCCAGCTCACCGCGGGACATGGGCCAGGTGATGCGGGCGGTGAGCGCCGCCGCGCAGGGGCGGGCGGACGGACGGCGGGCCTCCGCGCGGGTTCGCGAGGCGCTCGGGGGCTGAGCGCGGTGCGGACCCAGATCGAGCTCGACAATGCCGTGGCGGCCGAGCTGGCGGGCATGCAGGACACCACGTTGCGCGCGCTCGACTCCCACCTCGACTGCGACCTCTTCCTGCGGGGCAACGTCCTCACGCTCGACGGGGGAACCGAGGCGGTGCAGGCGGGCCGCGAGGTGATCCGCGAGCTGAGCGACCTCATCGCCCAGGGCCACGAGATCACGCCCGGCACGATCGAGGCGGTGACCCGAGCGCTCGACGCCGACGCCTCGCCGGCCGAGATCCTGGAGGACGTGGTGTGGCGCCACCGCGCATCGAAGGTGGCGCCGAAGACCGTCAACCAGAAGCGCTACGTCGACTCGATTCGCGACAACACGATCACGTTCGGCATCGGTCCGGCCGGCACCGGCAAGACGTTCCTCGCCGTGGCACTCGCCGCGGCCGCCCTGTCCCGCCGTGAGGTCAACCGGATCATCCTCACCCGTCCGGCGGTCGAGGCCGGCGAGCGGCTCGGGTTCCTGCCCGGCGATCTGATGGCGAAGGTCGATCCGTACCTGCGCCCCCTGTTCGATGCCCTGCACGACATGCTCGAGTCCGAGCGGGTCACCCAGTACCTCGAGCGGGGGACGATCGAGGTGGCGCCCCTGGCGTTCATGCGGGGCCGGACGCTGAACGACAGCTTCATCATCCTCGACGAGGCCCAGAACACGAGCCCCGAGCAGATGAAGATGTTCCTCACCCGGCTCGGGTTCGGGTCCAGGATGGTGATCACCGGGGACGTCACCCAGATCGACCTGCCGCGCGAGCAGGACTCCGGCCTGGTCGTAGTGGCGGACATCCTGCAGGAGATCGAGGACATCGGCTTCGTGCGATTCGGCGACGAGGACGTCGTGCGCCACAAGCTCGTGCGGCGGATCGTGGCCGCCTACAACGACCACACGCAGCGGCTGGCGCCGGAGCTGCGGCCCCGGAAACGGGCGTAGCTTGCTCGACATCGAGGTCATCGGCGTCGAGGACCTGGGACCGGAGGGGCCGACCGGGGTCGAAGTCGAGGAGCTCTGCGTGCTGGCGCTGTGCTCGGCGGGGATCGACGACGGGCACGTGGCGGTCGAGTTCGTCGACCCGGAGCGGATCGCCGACCTCAACCTGCGCTTCCGGGCGACCGACGCGCCGACCGACGTGCTCTCGTTCGGGGTCGACGAGGACGGAGAGACGACCGGCCCCCGGGAGCTCGGCGACATCGTCATCTGCGCGGCGCACACCAGCGACGTCCGCGAGGCGGTGGTCCACGGCGCGCTCCACCTGAGCGGCATGGACCACGAGACCGACGACGGCGAGATGCTCGCCCTCCAGTCGGAGCTGATGCGGTGGGTCAGCTGATGAGCGCCACCGGGGTGCGGGCCGCCGCGGGCACCCGGTCCGGGTTCATCGCGCTCGCCGGCCGACCGAACGTCGGCAAGTCGACGCTCGCCAACGCGATCGTCGGCGCCAAGGTGGCGATCGTCTCCGACAAGCCGCAGACCACTCGGCGGGCGATCCGCGCCGTGGCCACCGGCCACGACTGGCAGCTCGTGCTCGTCGACCTGCCGGGGGTCCAGCGCCCGCGCGACGCGCTCACCGAGCGGATGCAGCGGCGGGTCGTGCACGAACTGCGCGACGCCGACGGATGTCTGCTCGTGCTGAGCGCCGAGCAGGGCGTCGGGACCGGGCGACCGTTTCATCGCCGGCCTGCTGCGCGGCGCCGGGCGGCCGGTGGTGGTGGCGGTCAACAAGGTGGACGCGGCCGACCGGGCCCGGACGATGGCCGCGCTCAGCGACGCCGACGGGCTCGGTCTCGGCGGCGAGATCTTCCCGGTCAGCGCCCGCACCGGCTCCGGCGTCCCGGCCCTCGTCGCCACACTCACCGCGCTGCTGCCGGTTGGGCCGTTCTTCTTCGCGCCCCGCCAGCGCACCGACCAGACGCCGGAGGTGCGGCTCGCCGAGCTCGTGCGGGAGCAGGTCCTCGCCCGCACTCGCGAGGAGGTGCCGCACGCGGTCGAGGTCGAGGTCGAGGCGATCGACCATCCGCGTCCCGACCTGACGCGGATCGAGGCGGTGATCCTCGCCGAGACCGAGTCGCAGAAGGGAATCCTCATCGGGGCGGGCGGGAGGATGGTGAAGGCGATCGGCACCGCGGCGCGGCGCGCGATCGAGCGTGAGCTCGGCACCCACGTCCATCTCGATCTCGCGGTTCGCGTCCGGCGCCACTGGCGGGCGGACGAGCGGGTGCTCGACCGGCTCGGCATCGAGTAGCCCGGGATTAACGCCCCGGCCGCTCGACGCCGATACGTGTGTCAGGGTGGGCGCCTCGGCTGACGAGCACGCGACCGAACGGCACCGGCTGGCGCTGCGCGCCGCCGGCCACGCGGTGTGGGAGTGGGACCTGGCGATCGACCGGGTCCATCTCTCCCCGGAGTGGCGGACGCTGCGCGGGACCGGGGACGCGGACGACTCGGTGAGCGCCGAGGCGTGGCTCGAGCTCATCCACCCCGGAGACCGGATCCGCCTGCGAGCCATGATCGACGCCCACCTGCTGACCGATGGGCCGGGGCTGCGCTGCGAGCACCGTCTCCGGCACAGCGACGAGTCCTGGCGCTGGGTGCGGACCTGCGGGCTGGCGACCCGCGACGGCGCCGGTCAGCCACAGCGGCTGATCGGCACGACCTGCGACATCTCGCTTGAGCACCAGGCGGAGGCGGCGCGGGGCCGAGACGTCCTGCGCGACCCGCTGACCGGCCTGCCGAGCCGCGCGCTGCTCGATCGATCGGGCGGGGCAGCTCATCCGCCGGGCGGCACGCGACCCCGCCTGCACCCCGGCGATCCTGCTCGTCGACATCGACCACTGCCACCTCATCGAGGAGCGCTACGGCCGCGGGGTCGGGGACGGCCTGCTCGCCGCGGTCGGCTCGACGGCTGGCCGGGCTGCTCCGGCCGGCCGACACGGCCGCGCGAACCGGTGATGACGAGTTCGCGCTGCTGCTCGACGGAGCCGGCGGGGAGGCCGGCGCGCGCACGGTGGCGCGGCGGATGCTCGACGCGCTCAAGCTCCCGTTCGCGCTCGACGGCCGACGGCTGCTCGTCTCGGCGACGATCGGCATCGCGTCTCGGCGAAGCCGAGGTGGCCGACGGCGAGGCGCTGCTCGAGCGCGCCGAGGCGGCGATGTACCTGGCCAAGCGCACCGCGCGGGGCGGAGCGCGCGCGCTACGACGCCGCTGCGCCGGCGAATGCCGGCGGCGGGTCGGCCGGGAGGTCGAGCTGCGGCGGCTGATCGAGGACGGTGCGACTGGTCATCCACTACCAGCCGATCGTCGCGCTGAGCGAGCGCCGGGTGCGGGGGATCGAGGCGCTCGTCCGCTGGGCGCCGGAGGTCGATGCCCCCTCGCCGCTCGAGTTCGTGCCGCTGGCCGAGGAGATGGGGCTGATGGGCGCGCTCAGCCTCCAGATCATGAGCCGCGCACTGGGGTCGCTGGCCCGCTGGCGCGAGGCCGGGCTGATCGACGAGGCGGTGAGCGATGAGCGTCAACATGTCGGCCCGCCAGCTCGCCGATCCGCAGCTGCCGGCGCTCGTGCGCAGCGCGGTGGCCGCCGGCGGCGTTCCGGCTCGGGTCCTCCGGCTCGACGTCGCCGAGCGGAGCGTGAGCGGCGAGGAACCGCTGCCCGGCCGCTGCGTGACCGAGGTGTGCGACAGCGGCGTCGCGCTCCACCTCGACGACTTCGGCACCGGCAGCGTCTCGGTGGCCACGCTGTCCCGCCTTCCGGTGTCGGCGTTGAAGATCGACCGCAGCATCGTCGCCGCGCTGGGGGAGACCGCGGGCCCGGCCGATGCGGTCGTCCGATCGTCGGTGGCGTTGGCGCGCAGCCTGGCGGTGCTGACGATCGCCGAAGGGGTGGAGGACGAGGCGCAGCTGCGGCGGCTGACCGCGCTCGGCTGCGACGCGGCCCAGGGATTCCTGTTCTCGGCGCCGGTGGACGCGGAGGCGATGGAGGCGGTCCTCGCCGCGTGGTCCTCCGGGGCGGCTCCGGTACCGGCTTGAGCGCCCAGCCGATCGAATATCCGTCCAGCTCGGCGCGATCTGGCTCAGGACGCTCAACTTCCGCCGCCGCACGTCCGATACTCCACAGCAGTGAGCTGGCAAACGAGCGACTGGGGAGTGCACATGAAGCGGCCGGGCCGGATGCTGTCCTTTGCGGTGGGTGTCGTGGCGCTGCTCGCGCTGCTGACCGCGTTCGCCATCGAGCTGATCGAACACCCAGGCGAAGTCCAAGCAGGACGTGATCTCCCGCGTGCACGAGCGCGGCGTGCTGGCCGCGGCGCTGATCGACTCGCTGTTCCAGACCGTCGATCAGCAGATCCCCACCGACGCCCGCCTGTACGGCGGGCGCGAGGGTGAGCAACCGCGACGCTGCAGGCCCACCGCCAGACGAACCTGTACGTCGCGCTGCTCGACTCCTCGGGCGCGTGATCGCCCACTCGCCGGGGCTTCACCGCACAGGCGCGCGCCGAGCTGACCAGCTCCCGGGCGCTGGCGCTGGTGCGGGCCGGTCACCCGTACGGCCTGGGCAACCTCGAGCCGTACGGCCGGACGGGGGCGATCGACCTCGCGGTCCGCTTCCCGACCCGGTACGGCATCCGCACGCTCCTCGACGGCGTTCTCGCCGAGCGCGCTCAACGTTCCTGCTCCGCGGCGAGCTGGAGAAGATCCCCGGCGTCAAGGGGACGTTCAACACCGATCCATCGACGGCAACCTGACGGTGATCGTCTCGACGAACCCGAAGCACCGGACCGGCTACCACTACACCGACCCGGGGATCGTGGCCGCAGCTGGGCCAGCGCCAGCCGGCGACCACCTCGGCTACTACTTCATCCAGGTCCCGATCGCCAACTCGACCTGGCGGCTGCTGATCTCCTCGCCCGACGGGCCGCTGTTCGCCAGCGTGTCCGGGCTGCGCAAGTGGGTGCCGTGGCTCATCTTCGCGGCGTTCGCGCTGGTGGCGATCATCGCCCTCGGCCTCGGCCGGCGGGCGCTGAGCTGCCGCCGCTCGCGTGCACGAGGCCAACGGCCGGCTCGGCGAGCTCAACCAGGAGGTCGGCGAGGCCAACCAGGCGCTCGAGCGCCGCGCCGCTGAGCTCGCGCGCTCCAACTCCGAGCTCGAGCAGTTCGCGTCGATCGCCTCCCACGACCTCCAGGAGCCGCTGCGCAAGGTGCGCACGTTCACCCAGCAGGTGATCGACCACGAGTCCGACACGCTGACCGAGCGGGGCCAGGACTACCTGCGAGCGAGCCTCGGCGGCCGCGGAGCGGATGCAGCGGCTGATCGAGGACCTGCTGCGCTTCTCGCGCGTCTCCACCCAGGGCCGGCCGTTCGCGCCGGTCGATCTGGGGTCGGTCGCCGCGGAGGTGCTCGACGACCTCGAGGCCACGGTGCAGCGAGGCCGGTGCGGTGGTGACGGTCGGCGACGCTGCCCACGATCAACGGCGACGCGGCGCAGCTCCGCCAGCTCGCTCCAGAACCTGCATCTCCAACGCGCTGAAGTTCCGGCGCGCCGGACGTGCCGCTGCGAGGTCGCCGTCCGCGGCGGAGGTGGAGGGCGACGGGGTGTGCCTCGAGGTGAGCGACAACGGCATCGGCTTCGACCCGCAGTACGCGCGGCGGATCTTCCGGGTGTTCGAGCGGCTGCACAGCCGCACCGAGTACCCGGGCACCGGCATCGGCCTGGCGCTGTGCCGCAAGATCGTCGAGCGCCACGGCGGCACGATCGGCGCCGAGTGCGAGCCCGGGGCGGGCGCCACGTTCATCGTCACCCTGCCGCTGCACCAGCGCGAGGAGGTGCTGCCGGCTGCCCGCCGGGATCGACGAGCCGGCAGGCGCCGCGCGGAGGCCGAGGAGCCGTATGTCGCTGTCTGAGCGCGCCGGCCGCTCGGTCACGATCCTGATGGCCGACGACGACGAGGACGACCGGGAGCTGACCGAGGAGGCGCTGCGCACCGCGCGCCTGCACAACGAGGTGCGCTTCGTCGTCGACGGCCAGGACCTGATGGACTACCTGCGCCGCGAGGGCGCCTACAGCGACCCCGAGGTCGACGCGCCGCGGCCGGGGATCATCCTGCTCGACCTCAACATGCCCAAGAAGGACGGGCGCGAGGCGCTGGCGGAGATCAAGGCCGACGAGGCGCTGCGCCAGATCCCGGTGGTCGTGCTGACCACCTCCAAGGACGAGGAGGACGTGTTCCGCACCTACGACCTGGGCGTCAACTCGTTCATCACCAAGCCGGTGACCTTCGCCGGCCTGGTCGAGGTGCTGGCACCTGGACGCGCTACTGGTTCGAGATCGTCGACCTCCCGCCGGAGCGAGCCGGAGATGGACGAGCGCGGCTGAGCCGATCCGCGTCCTGCTGGTCGAGGACGACGAGGACGACTACCTGATCACCCGCGACATGCTCGCCGCGCCAGGACCGGGCGCGCTTCAAGCTCGACTGGTGCGCGCGACTACGACTCGGCTCGGAGCGAGATCGCGCCGCCAGGCCCACGACGTCTACCTGGTCGACTACCGGCTCGGGGCGCAGCACCGGCCTCGAGCTGGTCCGCGAGGCGTTCGCCGACCGGCCGCGGGCGCCCGGTGATCCTGCTCACCGGCCAGAGCGACTACGAGATCGACCTGGAGGCGACGGCGCTCGGCGTCACCGACTACCTGGTCAAGCACGAGCTCGAGCCCGCTGTCGCTCGAGCGCTCGATCCGCTACGCCATCAGCCACCAGCGCGCGATGGCGCGGCTGGCCCGCAGCGAGGAGCGCTACGCGCTGGCCGTGCGGGCGGCCAACGACGGGATCTGGGACTGGGACCTGGAGACCGGGACGGTCTACTTCTCGCCCCGCTGGCACGCGATCCTCGGCCTGCCGGAGACCTCCGAGGACGCCGGGCCCCGAGACGTGGTTCGAGCTCGTGCACCCCGACGACCTGCCGACGCCTGCAGCGCCGCGATCGACCTCCACCTGGAGGGCGAGAGCGAGCACCTCGACTCCGAGCACCGGATGCGCCACGCCGACGGGAGCTGGCGGTGGGTGCTCAGCCGCGGGCTGGCGATCCGGGACGCCGGCGGACGGGCCACGCCGGATGGCCGGCTCGCTGACCGACGTCACCGAACGCCGGCTACGCCCAGCGCAAGCTCCAGCACGACGCGCTCCACGACGGCCTCACCGGGCTGCCCAACCGGGCGCTGTTCGCCGACCGGGTGGATCAGCTGCTGCGCGCGCGCGCGGCGCGACCCGAAGCTCGCCTGCGCGGTGCTGTTCCTCGACGTCGACCGCTTCAAGCTCGTCAACGACAGCCTCAGCCACCCCGTCGGCGACCAGCTGCTGGTGGCGTTCGCCGAGCGGCTGCGCGCTGTCGCTGCGCCCGGGCGACACCGTGGCCCGGGTCGGCGGCGACGAGTTCACCGATCCTGCTCGCCGACCAGGTCGATCGAGGCCGAGGCCCGGCGTGGTCGCCGAGCGACTGCAGCGACGCGCTGCGGGCGCCGTTCCGCGCTCGGCGGGCGGGAGCTGTTCGTCACCGCCAGCGTCGGCATCGCGCTCAGCCAGCCGCGACATCGAGGCCGCCGAGCTGGTGCGCAACGCCGACATCGCCATGTACGACGCCAAGCGCGGCCGGCCGGGGCCAGACGCTCGGTGTTCGACCAGAGCATGCACCGGCGGGTGGTGACCCGCCTGAGCCGGGAGAACGAGCTGCGCACGGCGGTCGAGGACGAGCTGCTCGAGGTCCACTTCCAGCCGATCGTCGACCTGGCCAGCGGCCGGATCACCGGCTTCGAGGCGCTGGCGCGCTGGCCGCGAGGGGTGGCCGGGCATCGGCCCGCTCGAGTTCATCCCGATCGCCGAGGAGACCGGGCTGATCGGCCCGCTCGGCGAGCACGTGATGCGCCGCTCGCTCGAGGCGCTGGCCGGCTGGCGCCGGGAGGGCCTGGCCGACGACGAGGTGCGGGGTGAGCGTCAACATCTCCAGCCGCCAGCTCGACGATCCCGACTGCTCGCCGAGCGGATCCGCGCGCGCGCTGCGGGCGGCCGGGCTGCCCGGACGGTGCTCCGCCTGGAGATCACCGAGAGCACCCTGATGCAGGAGCCCGAGCGGATGCCGCAGCTCGTCGAGCAGGTGTGCGCCACCGGCGTCGGACTGCACCTCGACGACTTCGGCACCGGCTACTCCTCGCTGGCGGCGCTGCACCGCTTCCCGGTCGAGGCGCTGAAGATCGATCGCAGCTTCGTCGCGGCGCTCGAGCACGACGCCGGCAGCGAGCCGATCGTCCGCTCGACGATCGCGCTGGCCCACAGCCTGGGGCTGGCGGTGATCGCCGAGGGGATCGAGGAGGAGCGCCAGCTCGGCGCGGCTGCGGGAGCTGGGCTGCGAGCTCGGCCAGGGCTTCCTGCTTCTCGCGGCCGCTGCCGACGCCGAGGCGGCCGCCGAGCTGCTGCGCGAGTGGCAGTCGGCGCCGCCGCCGTGCCGCGGCCGCTCATCGCCCGCGCCTGACGCCCGCCCGGCGGTTCGTAGAATCGCCGCACGCCATGGCGGAACCGCCGATCGCCTTCGACGAGCGCGGGCTCGTGCCCGTGCGTCGTGCAGGACTGGAGCACCGGCGAGGTGCTGATGCTCGCCTACATGAACGCCGAGGCGCTCGCCGCCACCCGGCGCACCGGCGAGCTGCACTTCTTCAGCCGCAGCCGGCAGGAGCTGTGGCACAAGGGCGCCACCTCCGGCAACACGCTCGCCCTGCGCGGCGCTGCGGGTCGACTGCGACGGCGACGCGCTGCTGGCGCTCGCCGAGCCGGCCGGGCCGGCCTGCCACACCGGCGAGCGCACCTGCTTTCACCGCGGCGAGCTCGAGCCGGCCGCGCCGCACGAGGCGCTGCCGGCGCTCGAGCGGACGATCGCCGCGCGCGCGGCCGAGCGACCCGAGGGCTCCTACACCGCCCGGCTGCTCGCCGAGCCGGGCTGATCGGCGAGAAGGTCCAGGAGGAGGCCGAGGAGGTGGCCCGGGCCGCGCGCGAGGAGTCGCGACGAGCGCGTGGCCGAGGAGGCCGCCGACGTGCTCTACCACCTGGCGGTGCTGCTGCGCGCCCGCGGGCTCGCGCTCCGGCGAGGCCGAGGGGGTGCTCGATGGCCGTCGCCAGCCGCTGCGGTGCGGCCGCTACCCCGACGCCTCGAGCGGGCCCGCGAGCTGGCCGCCGCGCCACCCGCTGATCCCGGTCAGCGAGACGTACGTGCTCGACACCGAGACGCCGGTGTCGGCGTTCCTGAAGCTCCGCGAGCCCGGCCATCCCGCGTTCCTGCTCGAGTCGGCCGAGCAGGGCCGCTTCGGGCGCTACTCGTTCATCGGCGTCCGCCCGCGCGAGGTGCTGCGCTGGTCGCTCGGCGACCCCGGCGATCCCGTACGCGCTGGCCGCCGAGGCCGTCGCCCGCCACCGCGCGGCGCCGCTGCCCGGGCTGCCGCCGTTCGCCGGCGGCGCGGTCGGCATGTTCGCCTACGACCTCGTGCGCACGGTCGAGCCGCTCGGCCGCGCCGAACCCCGACCCGCTCGGCCTGCCCGACCTGGCGCTGATGCTGACCGACGCGCTGGTCGTGTTCGACCACCTCGCGCACACCGTCACGGTGCTGGCCAACGCGTCGGGCGGCCGAGGACCTCGACCGCTCCTACGCCGCGCGCCCGGGAGACGATCGCCGAGATCCGCTGGCGGCTGGAGGGGCCGCTGCCCGCGGCCGGCGCGGCCGCCGGACGCCCGATCGCCGCGCGCCGGAGTTCACCTCCAACATGACCCGCGAGCAGTTCGAGGCCAACGTGGCGCGGATCATCGAGTACATCCGGGCCGGCGACGCCTACCAGGTGGTGCCCTCGCAGCGGTGGTCGGCGCCGGTGCCGGTGGAGGCGTTCTCGATCTACCGCGGCCTGCGGGCGGTCAACCCGAGCCCGTACATGTACTTCCTGGACTTCGGCGACTTCGAGATCGCCGGCGCCTCGCCCGGAGCCGCTGATCACGGTCACCGGCCGCCGGGTGTCCACCCGGCCGATCGCCGGCACCCGCCCGCGCGGCGCCACGCCGGAGGAGGACGAGCGGATCGCCGCCGAGCTGCTCGCCGATCCCGAAGGAGCGCGCCGAGCACGTGATGCTCGTCGACCTCGGCCGCAACGACCTCGGGCGGGTCTGCGAGTACGGCACCGTCGAGGTCGAGAGCTTCATGGCGGTCGAGAACTACAGCCACGTGATGCACATCGTCTCCAGCGTGGCCGGCCGGCTGCGGGACGGCGTCGGCGCGCTGCGACGCGCTGCGCTCGGTGCTGCCCGCCGGGACCCTCTCCGGGGCGCCGAAGGTGCGGGCGATGGAGATCATCGACGAGCTCGAGCCGGTCAAGCGCGGGGGCTACGGCGGGGCGATCGGCTACGCCAGCTACACCGGCGAGCTCGACACCTGCATCCACATCCGCACCGTGGTGGTCAAGGACGGCGTGGCCCACATCCAGGCCGGCGGCGGGACGGTGGCCGACGCCCAGCCCGACTCTGGAGTTCGCCGGAGTCCGAGGCCAAGGCGCAGCGCGGTGCTGGCGGGCGATCGAGCTGGCGGTCGACGCCAGCCCGAGTGGGGGTGAGCGCGTGCGCGTCCTGGTCATCGACAACTACGACTCCTTCACCTACAACCTCGTCCAGTACCTCGGCGAGGCGGCGCTGTCGGCGCCGGGGAGCTCCGCCCGAGATCGAGGTGGTCCGCAACGATCACGCGACGGTCGACGAGCTGCTGCTGCGCGGCTACGACCGGGTGATCGTCTCGCCCGGTCCCTGCACGCCCGACCAGGCGGGGATCTCGCTGGAGGCGGTGGTCCGGTTCCCCCGCGCCGGCATTCCGACGCTCGGCGTCTGCCTCGGCCACCAGGCGCTCGTGCAGGCGTGGGGCGGACGGGTCGTCCGCCACGAGCCGGTCCACGGCAAGACGACCGACGATCGAGCACGACGGCCGGACGATCTTCACCGGGCTGCGCGTCCCGCTCACCGTCGGGCGCTACCACTCGCTGGTGGCCGCCCCCGAGCTGCCCGACGCGCTGGTCGCAGACGGCGCGGCGGTGGCGGGGTGGTGATGGCGGTCCGCCACCGCGAGCTGCCCGCCGAGGGCGTCCAGTTCCACCCCGAGTCGGTGCTCACCGAGCCGGGCCGGGAGCTGCTCGGCAACTTCCTGGCCGGGGCGCGATGAGCCGACCTGCTGACCGAGCGCGATCGACCGGCTGGCCTCCGGCGAGGATCTGTCGCCAGGCCGAGGCTGCCGCGGTGCTGGCGGAGATCATGGCCGGCAAGGCGACCGAGATCCAGATCGCCGGCGTTCCTGATCGCGCTGCGGACCAAGGGCGAGACGGTGGCCGAGCTGGCCGGGCTGGCCCAGGCGATGCGGGCGCTGGCCACCCCGGTGCGCGTCGCCGCGGACCGATCTGCTCGACACCGCCGGCACCGGCGGCGGGCGGCGGACGTTCAACGTCTCGACGACGGCGGCGCTGATCGCCGCCGGCGCGGGCTGCACGGTGGCCAAGCACGGCAACCGCTCGGCCACCGGCCTGTCCGGCTCGGCCGACCTGCTCGAGGCGCTCGGCGCGCGCATCGACCTGCCGCCGGCCGCGGTCGCGCGGTGCATCGAGGAGGTCGGCTTCGGCTTCATGTTCGCCCCCGCCCACCACTCGGCGACGCGGTACGTCGTCCCCGTCCGCCGCGGGCTCGCGGTGCGCACGATCTTCAACTTCCTCGGCCCGCTGACCAACCCGGCCGGCGCCACCCGCCAGCTGATCGGCGTCTCCGACGCGCGCCTACCTGGAGACGATGGCCGGCGCGCTGGCCCTGCTCGGTACCCGGCACGCGCTGCTCGTGCGCTCGCAGGACGGGCTCGACGAGCTGAGCGTCTGCGCGCCGACCCAGGTCATCGAGGTGGTGGGCGAGGAGCTGCAGGCGTACGTGGTCGAGCCGGCCGAGCTCGGCATCGAACCGTGCGAGCCCGACGGCATCCCGGGCGGCGATCCGGCGGAGAACGCCCGGATCACCCGCGCGATCTTCGCCGGCGAGCCGGGACCGGCGCGGGAGCTGGCGGTGCTGAACGGCGGCGGCGGCGATCTACGCCGGCGGGGGCGCCGACTCCCTGGCCGACGGGGTGGGGGCGGCCCGGCGGGCGATCGACACCGGCGCGGCCGCGGAGGCGCTCGAGCGCTTCGTCGCCCGCACGCAGGAGCTGGCGCGGCGCGTGAACCGGCTGACGCCGATCCTCGAGGCGACCCGGGAGGCGGTGGCGCGGCGGCGGGCGCGCCCGGGCGTCGAGGCGGCGGTGGCGCGGCGGGCGCCGCGCGATCGGCCGGGGAGCGACCGGCGATCGTTCCTGCGCCGCGCTCGCCGGCCGGGACTGTCGCTGATCGCCGAGCACAAGCGCCGCTCGCCGAGCGCCGGCACGATCCGGGAGGACCTGTCGCTCGAGGAGGTCGTCGGCGCCTACGAGCGGGGCGGGGCGGCGGCGCTCTCGGTCCTCACCGAGCCGGCACAGGTTCGGCGGCTCGCTCGACGACCTGCGACGGGCCCGAGCGGCGAGCTCGCTGCCGCTGCTGCGCAAGGACTTCATCGTCGATGCGTTGCAGGTCGACGAGGCGCTCGCCGCCGGCGCCGACGCGATCCTGCTGATCGTCGCGGCGCTCGACCCGGCCGACGCTGGCCGAGCTGCACGCGCGGGCGCGAGCGGCTGGGCCTGGCCGTCGCTCGTCGAGGTCCACGACGGCGCCGAGCTGGAGGTGGCGGTGGCGGCCGGGGCCGAGATCATCGGCATCAACAACCGGGACCTGACGACGCTCGAGGTGGACGTGCGGCGGACGTTCGAGCTGCTCGCCGGAGATCCCGGCCGGCGTCGACCGTCGTCGCCGAGTCCGGCTTCCGCCGCCCGGAGGAGCTCGCCGAGCTGGCGGCGGCCGGCGTCGACGCGGTGCTGATCGGCGAGGCGCTGATGCGCTCGCCGGATATCGAGGCGGCGGTGCCGCGACGCTGGCCGGCGCCGCCTGCGTCTAGGCATGGACGCCGTGCGCATCAAGTTCTGCGGCCTGACCGTCGGTCGGCGACGCCGAGCTGGCGCTCGCAGGCCGGCGCCTGGGCGATCGGGATGATCTTCTGGAAGGGATCGCCGCGCCGCTGCCGGCTCTCGGCGGCGACCGAGATCGCCGCCGTGGCGGCCGCCGGGTCGAGCTCGTCGGCGTGTTCGTCAACGCCCCGCTCGACGAGGTCGCCCGGGTGGCCGAGACGGTCGGGCTCGACCGCCGTCCAGCTCCACGGCGACGAGGGCCCGGCGTTCTGCGCCGAGGTGGCGCCGGCGGACCGGGCGCGAAGGTGATCAAGGCGGCGCGGGTGCGCAGCGGCGCCGACATCCAGGCGCTCGTGGCCTACCCCACCGACTTCCACCTGCTCGACCGCTACGTCCCGGGGGTGCCCGGCGGGACCGGGGAGACGTTCGCCTGGGAGCTCGTGCCGCCGCCGGCGCGGCGCCGCGCGCCGGTGATCCTGTCCGGTGGGCTGCACGCCGGAGAACGTCGGCGAGGCGATCGCCGCCGTGCGGCCCTTCGCGGTCGACGTGGCCAGCGGGGTCGAGGCCAGCCCCGGGGTCAAGGACCCCGAGGCGCTGCGCGCGTTCGCCGAGGCGGTGCGCGGCAGCCGAGCCGGCGGAGGCGGTCTCCGTGAGCACGGTCGAGCACCGCTTCGGCCCCTACGGCGGCCAGTACGTCCCGGAGACGCTGATGCCGGCGCTGGCCGAGCTCGAGGCGGCATGGCTGGCGGCGCGGGACGACGCCGGCTTCCGGAGCGAGCTCGACGCGCTGCTGCGCGACTACGTCGGCCGGCCCTCGCCGCTGTACCACGCGGCCCGGCTCTCGGCCCGCGCGGGCCGCGAGATCTAGCTCAAGCGCGAGGACCTCAACCACACCGGCGCGCACAAGATCAACAACGCGCTCGGCCAGGCGCTGCTCGCCCGCCGCATGGGCAAGACGCGGATCATCGCCGAGACCGGGGCCGGCCAGCACGGCGTGGCGACCGCCACCGCCTGCGCGCTGCTGGAGCTGAGCTGCGTCGTCTACATGGGCACCGAGGACATGCGCCGCCAGCGGCCGAACGTCGAGCGGATGCGGCTGCTCGGCGCCGAGGTGGCGCCGGTGGAGGCCGGCGCCCGGACGCTCAAGGAGGCGGTCTCGGCGGCGATCCGCGACTGGGTGGCGAACGTCGAGGACACCCACTACATCATCGGCTCGTGCGTCGGGCCGGCGCCGTTCCCCGCTCTGGTCCGCGACCTGCAGCGGGTGATCGGCGACGAGGCGCGGGCGCAGGTGCTCGATCGGCTGCGGGGCGGCTGCCGGACCGGGTGATCGCCTGCGTCGGCGGCGGCTCGAACGCGATCGGCATGTTCACCGCCGTTCCTCGCGGACGCCGAGGTCGAGCTGGTCGGCGTCGAGGCGGCCGGGGAGGGGATCGACACCGGGCCGCCACGGCGCGCCGCTGACCGTCGGCGGGCGCGGGCGGCGTGCTGCACGGCTCGCTGTCGGCGGTCATGCAGGACGAGGACGGCCAGATCCTCGAGGCCCACTCGATCTCGGCCGGCCTCGACTATCCGGGCACCGGACCCGAGCACGCCTGGTTGCGCGACTCCGGCCGCGCGCGGTACGTGGCCGTGACCGACGACGGACGCGCTCGGGGCGTTTGCGCTGTGCGCCCGGCTGGAGGGGATCATCCCCGCGCTCGAGAGCTCGCACGCGCTGGCCTAGGCGCTCGGCGGGCAGGCGGAGGGCGCCGGGCTCGACCTGGTCTGCCTGTCGGGCCGCGGCGACAAGGACCTCGCCGAGGCGCTCGAGCGCCTGGGCTGAAGGTTGAGCGGCCTCGACACGATCGCGCGCCGCCTTCCGGGTGTCGCGCGAGGAGGGGCGGGCGGCCCTGATGCCCTACCTGATGGGCGGCTTTCCCGATCGCTGGCGGAGTCGGCGCGGATCGGCGAGGCGTACGCGGCGGGCGGCGCGGACCTGGTCGAGCTGGGGGTGCCGTACTCCGACCCGCTGGCCGACGGCGCGGTGATCCACGCCGCGGGGACCGAGGCGCTCGCCGGCGGTGCTCGGCTCGGCGGGCGTGCTCGAGGTCGGGGCGGAGCTCGCGCGGGCGCGTTCCGGTGGTCGTCATGTGCTACGTCAACCTCGATCCTCGCCGCGCGGCGTCGAGCGCTTCTGCGACGAGCTGGCGGAGCGGGGGATCAGCGGGCTGATCGTCCCCGACCTGCCGCTCGAGGAGGCGCCGGCCGTGCTCGCGGCCTGCGACGAGCGGGGGCTGGCGCTCGTGCCGCTCGTCGCGCCGACGACGCCCGACGGGCGGCTGCGGGCGATCGGCGGGCGGGCCCGGGGCTTCCTCTACGTCGTGTCGCGTGCGGGGCACGACCGGCGAGCGAGCCGGCGTCGACGGCGGCCTGGCGGGGCTCGTCGAGCGGGCCCGGACCGCGGCGTCCGACCGGGTGCCGGTGGCGGTCGGGTTCGGGATCGGGACCCCCGAGCAGGCAGCGGCAGCGGCCGCGGCGGGGGCCGACGGCGTGATCGTCGGCACCCGGCTCGTGCGGGCGGCGGCGCGACCGGGAGGACGTGGGCGCGCTCCTCGGCGCGTTCGCCGCCGCGCTGCGGCGATGAGCGGCGGTCTGTGGACGGAACGTCGTGTTTTCCGCGACGTTCTGGCCAAAGTCCGCGTGCCGGGGCGAGCGGCGCCTTGCCGGGTAACATCCGCCGCGCAATGGGCCTGATCCTCACCGCCACCGCCGGCCTCAGCCTCTGGATCGTCCTCTGGGCGCTCAACGTCTCCGGCTTCGACGCGATCCTGATCGTGATCCTGATGGTGCTCGTGGCGGTCGGGGTGCGCCAGGTGCTGCCGTTCCTGCCCGGCCGGCGGGACTGACGGCCGGGGGCGCCGCGTGCGGGCTCGGGTGGTGCTGGCCGCGGCTGGCGGCGACGGTGCTCGGAGGCTGCTCGGCCACCGGCAGCACGAGTCGAACGTCACCACCAGCGGCCACACGCTGACGGTCTACCTGGCGGCCCCGGCCGGTGGCGGCCAGGCCGCCGGGGACGTCCTCGCCGCCGAGCGGCTCGCCTTCCAGGCCCGCTCGCACGAGGTGAGCGCCTTCGCCCTGCGCCTGCGGACGCTCACCGCGGCTCAAGCCGTCGGAGGACGCCCGCACCGCGATCCAGGACACGAGCGCGATCGCCTACCTGGGGGAGATCGAGCCCGGGACCTCGCAGCGACACGCATGGGGATCACCAACGCCCAGCAGCTGCTCCAGGTCTCACCGACGGACACCGCCCAGGGGCTGACCAATGCCCACACCCCGGGCCTGAGCGACGTACCGAACAAGTACCTGGAGTCGGTCAAGACCTACGGCCGGACCTTCGCCCGGGTGGTGCCGACCACCGGCGCCGAGGCGCAGGCCGACGCCGCACGAGCTCATCAGGCTCGGGATCCACTCGCTGTACGTCGGCTCCGACGGCAGTGACTACGCCGTCGCGCTGGCCGCGGCGCTGCACGGCGACGCGGCCGGCGTCACCGTCACCACCGGGCCCGCTCGACGCCACTCGGGCGGCCGGATCCGGCGCCGGCGGGGTGTTCGCCGCCACCGATTCGCTGGCCGCCGGCCGGACGCTTCCTGGCCGCCGTCGCCCAGGCGCAGCCGAGCGCTCTCGCTGTTCGCGCCCTCGGCCCTGGCCGACCCGTCGCTGGCCGCCGCGCTGCCGCCCGCGCCCGGCTCTACGTCTCCGCCCCCGGGTTCACGGCCAAGTCGACCCCGTCGGCCGCCACCGCGTTTCTGTCGGCCGTTCCGCGCCGCCTACGGACCAGCGCCGGCGCCGCAGGCCGTGTTCGGCTACGAGGCCATGGCCGCGGTGCTCGACGTGCTGCAGCAGGCCGGGAGCGCGGCGAACAACCGCGGGAATCGTCGTCCACGACTTCCTCACCATCCGGAATCGCACCGCCTCGGTGCTCGGGGCGTACTCGATCGACGCCGACGGCGACACCAGCCTCGCGCCGTTCGTCCTCGAGCGCCCCGCGGCGGGACGCTGGCCGCGGTGGCGCAGCTCTCCGGGGTGAGCGCGCGGGCGGCGCACGACCGGCCTCGGGCTGCTCCTGGCTGCCCTGCTCGCCGGCTGCGGCGGCGGTCAGAGCCCGCCGGACGCCATCGGCGGCCACCGCCTGACGCTCTACCTCAGCCTGCCGTCAGCCGGCGATTCGCGTCCGGAGGCCCGGGCGGTGCTCGGTGCGGCGTCGATCGCCCTCTCCGGCCTGCCGGAGCACCGGCTCGGCCGCTATGTCGTCCGCCTGCGGGTGCTCGACGACGCCACGGTGGCGCGGGGGGAGTGGGATCCCGGCCAGACGAGCCTCGCGGCCCGGACCGCGGCGGCCGATCCGACCGCCATCGGGTACGTCGGCGATCTGGACTCCGGGGCGAGCGCGGTGTCGATCCCGCTGCTGTCGCGCGCCGGACATCCCGCAGGTCAGCCCGACGAGCACCGCGGTCGGCCTGACCGACGGAGGCCCCGCCGCTGAGCCGGGCGAGCCGGAGAAGTACTACCCCACCGGCATCCGGACGTTCGTGCGGCTGCCTCCCAGCGACGTCGTGCAGGCGGCCGTCCAGGCGCAGCTCCAGCGCTCGCGCGGCTGCCGCTCGACCTTCGTGCTCGACGACGGCGAGGTCGACGGTGAGGCGTTCGCCGCCAGCTTCGCTCTCGCCGCTTCGCACGCCGGGCTCCACCTGGCCGGCACCAGCCAGTTCTCGGCCGGCGCCAGCGACTTCACTGCGCTGGCCGGGAGCGTCGCCGCCACCGCGCCGGACTGCCTGCTGATCGCCGGCGTGCCGACGCTCGGCGCGGTGGCGCTGACGCGTCCAGCTGGCGGCCGCCCTGCCCCAGGCGAGCCTGTTCGCCACCGGCGGCCTGGCGGCCCAGAGCTACGTCGACCCGGCGCTCGGTGGCCTGCCGATCGCGCTGGACCCGCGCCTGCTGGTGACCTCGCCGGCGCCCGGCCCGGCCGCCCTCCCGCCGGCCGGCCGTGCGTTCGTCGCCGAGTTCCGTCGTCGCTACGGCCCACCCCCGCCCACCGCGATCCTCGGCTACGAGGCGACCCGGCTGCTGATCGACGCGATCCGGCAGGCGAGCGACGGTGGGCGGGCGGTTGTCCGCCGCTCCGCGGTCCGGCGAGCGCTGTTCGCCACCCGTGACCGGCCAAGCGTCCTCGGCGACTACGCGATCACCCCGGATGGCGACACGACGCTCGCGGCTACGGCGTCTACACCGTGCGCGCCGGCCGGCTGACATTCTGGAAGATGGTGAGCGGCTGAGCCGCCGACCGGCTCGATGAACGTTGCGTGAAGCAGGTCGGAGGGGCTTGCCGCGCGTCCGTGCCGGCGGATACATTGGCCCCTGCAAAGGGGCAGCCGCCAGGCTTGGTGGCTCGTTCTGAAGGCCGAGGCAGTGCGTTCAACAGAGGAGGAGCATGCGATTTCTCGGTAAGGCGATGATGGGACTGCTGCTCGCCGCCGCGGTGCTGGCGCTCGCCGCCTGCGGGTCGAGCAGCAAGAAGAGCTCGAGCTCGTCGAGCGGCGGGTCGAGCAGCAGCTCGTCCGGCGGTGCCAACACGATCGACATCTACTCGAGCCTGCCGCTGCAGGGCGCCTCGACGGCGCAGACCGACCCGATGGTCAACGGCATCAAGCTGGCGCTCTCCCAGGCCGGCGACAAGGCCGGCCAGTTCACGGTCAACTACTCTCGCTCGACGACTCGACGGCCCAGGCCGGCAAGTGGGACCCGACCCAGACGGCGGCCAACGCCCGCAAGGTGGCGACCGACTCCGAAGGCCGTGTACTACATCGGCGAGTTCAACTCCGGCGCCAGCGAGGTGTCGATCCCGATCCTCAACGAGGCCGGCGTGCCGCAGGTCAGCCCGGCGAACACGTACGTCGGCCTGACGACCAACGAGCCCGGCTCGGCTCCCGGCGAGCCGCAGAAGTACTACCCGACCGGCAAGCGCACCTACCTGCGCATCGTCCCGCGGGACACGATCCAGGCGGCGGCCGGCCTGCTCGACGATGAAGCACGACGGCTGCACGAAGGTCGCGGTGGCCAACGACAAGGAGGCCTACGGCGCCGGGCTCGCCGCCCTGCTCGAGCTCGAGAAGGCCAAGTACGGGGTCAACATCGTCTCCAACACCGGCATCGACCCGACGCAGCCGAACTTCCGCTCCTACGCCCAGACGATCAAGGGCCAGGGCGCGGACTGCTTCTACTTCGCCGGGATCGTCTCCAACGGCGCGGTGCAGATCACCAAGGACGTCAACGCCGCGCTGCCGAAGGCGAAGATCTACGGCGGCGACGGCATCTGCACCAGCTCGTACACCAACCCGGCGATGCACGGGCGTGCCGGCGAGCATCGGTCCGAACATCCAGTGCACGGTGGCGACGCTGGACCTGCCGGCCTATCCGGGCGGCAAGACCGTTCCTCGCCGCCTACAAGGCCAAGTACGGGAGCGCCAATCCCGACCCGTACGCGATCTACGGCTACGAGGCGATGAAGCTCGGCCTCGACACGATCGCCTCGCTGGGCCCGAAGGGCAACGACAAGGCGGCCGTGCTGGCGGCGCTGTTCGCCACGAAGACGCGCCAGTCGGTGCTCGGCACCTACGGGTTCGACCCCAACGGCGACACGACGTTGAAGTCCTACGGCCTGTACAAGGTCGGCAAGGACGGCAACCCGCTGTTCGAGAGGACCGTCACGCCGTAACGGATCCGCGCCGGGGGGAGGGCCGAGGATCCGGCCCTCCCCCCGCGGGGCGGACGGCCACGCGCCGGCCCGTCCCCGGCGCCTCCGCTCCGCCTCGGCCAGGACCCCACCTTGGAAGCCGGTTCCCTCGCCCCGCGCGCTCCCGTGCTGGCGCGCGTGTCAGACGCGCTGGCTCCGGTGCGCCGGGTGTTCGGCCGCTGGGGGCTCCTGGTGGCGCTGCTCGCGCTGCCGGTCGTCTACGGGATCCACGACCTGACCACCGGCTACGGCGGCTTCGTCCACGGCCACGCCACGGTCAGCCACGACCTCACCTATCTCGGCAACAACCTCGTCCAGGGCATCTCCAACGGGACGATCTGGGCACTGATCGCGATCGGCTACACGCTCGTCTACGGGATCATCGAGCTGATCAACTTCGCCCACGGCGACGTGTTCATGATCGGCTCGTTCACCGGCGCCGGCTTCTGGGCCTCGATCGGCCTCGGGCTGACCACCGGACCGCTCGGGCTCGTCCTCGGACTGCTGCTCACCCTGATCGTCTCGATGCTCGTCTGCGGCAGCCTCAACGTGCTGATCGAGCGGGTGGCCTACCGGCCGCTGCGCAACGCGCCGAAGCTCGCGCCGCTGATCACCGCGGTCGGCTTCTCGTTCATCCTGGAGAACGTCGGACTGCTGTGGCTCGGCGGCTCGCCGGCCGGCGTATCCGACCTCATCCACCAGAACGACACCGTGCTGCGCATCTCGGCGGTCGTCATCCGGCGGGCCGACGTGCTGGCGGTCGGCGTGACCATCCCACTCGTCGCCCTGCTCATCTGGTTCGTCGCGCGCACCCGGCTGGGCAAGGCGATGCGGGCCACCGCACAGGATCCCGAGGCGGCTCGGCTGATGGGCATCAACGTCAACACGACGATCTCGCTGACGTTCCTGCTCGGCGGGATGCTCGCCGGCGCGGCGGGCCTCGTCTACGCGCTGTACGAGACGACCGTCTGGTACTTCCAGGGCTTCGAGGCCGGGCTGATCGCGTTCACCGCCGCGGTGATGGGCGGGATCGGGAACATCCGCGGCGCGGTGCTCGGCGGTCTGATCATCGGGATCATCCAGAACATCTCCGACGCCCGGATCGGCCCGCAGTGGACGCCGGCGATCGTGTTCGGCTACCTCGTGCTGATCATGGTCCTGCGCCCGCGCGGACTGATCGGGGAGGAGACGCGGGAGGCCGGATGAGCGAGCTGCGGGCGCAGCTGCGCGAGTGGCGGGAGGCGGTCGAGCGCGTGCTGCCCGCCGTGGTGGCCCCGCGCGCTCGCCGCGGTGTTCATCGTCATCGGCGCGGTGCTTCCGCTGTTCTTCTCCCAGACCAGCGGGTTCATCAACGCCCAGATCCTGTCGCTGGCCTATGTCGTGTTCGCGCTCGGGCTGAACGTCGTCGTCGGGTTCGCCGGACTGCTCGACCTCGGCTACGTCGCGTTCTACGCGCTCGGGTCCTACTCCGTGGGCTGGTTCGCGTCGGGCTTCTTCTTCAAGGCCAACGCGCACGTGGGGTCAACAAGATCGTGGGGTCGCTGCCCGGCATCCACCTGAACTTCGTGCTCGTCATCCTCGCCGCGATGCTGATCACCGCGGTGGCCGGGATCCTCATCGGGCTGCCGACGCTCCGCCTGCGGGGCGACTACATCGCCATCGTCACGCTGGCGTTCGGCGAGATCATCCGCGTGTTCGCGGTCAACGGCACCGACATCAAGATCGTCGGCATGCCGCTGACCGGCGGCAACATCGGTATCAGCGGGGTGGACGCGCCGTACTTCCCCGGCGTCGGGACCTTCGACGAGCTCCACCTCAGACCGTGGTACTGGACGATCTTCATCCTCGTGCTGATCACGCTGTTCGTCAACCTCCGCGTGCGCGACTCGCGGCTCGGGCGGGCCTGGATCGCGCTGCGGGAGGACGAGGTGGCCGCCGTCTCGATGGGGATCCCGATCGTCCGCACGAAGCTCCTGGCCTACGCCATGGGCGCCTCGTTCGGCGGGGTGGCCGGCGTCTTCCTCGGCAGCTACAGCACCGTGATCAACGCGTCGCAGTTCCAGTTCGGCTTCTCGATCTTCATCCTGTCGATGATCATCGTCGGCGGGCTGGGGTCGATCTGGGGGGCGGTGGTCGGGGCGCTGCTGCTGTCGAACATCAACTACTACCTGATCCCCGACGTGCTGAACGGGCTGCCGGGCAAGCTCGGGCTGAACTTCAACCTGACCGACCTCCAGGTCTCGATCTTCGGCTTCCTGCTCGTGTTCGTGATGGTGCTCCGCCCGCAGGGGCTCATCCCCGAGCGACGGCGAAAGCTCGAGCTCGTCGAGGGGCTCGGGGAGACCGAGCTTCAGGAGCCGCCGGCGTGACGAGCGAGCCGCAGCCCGCCGCCGTCGTCGCCGACCCGCCGCCGGTGACGCCGATCCTCCGCGCCGACGGCCTGGTCAAGGAGTTCGGCGGGCTGGTGGCGGTGGGGGGCGTGTCGATCGAGATCCCGATCGGCTCCATCGTGTCGATCATCGGTCCCAACGGCGCGGGCAAGACGACGTTCTTCAACATGCTCACCGGCCTCTACAAGCCGACCCGGGGACGGATGTGGTTCGGCGAGCGGGAGATCACTCGTGCCCGGCCGGACATCATCACCAGTCTCGGCGTCGCCCGGACGTTCCAGAACATCCGCCTGTTCGGCGCCATGAGCGCGCTGGAGAACGTGATGGTCGGGCGCCACAGCCGCATGCGGGCCGGCCTGCTCGGCTCGATCGCCCGCTCGCCTCGGGTCCGTCGCGAAGAGCGCGAGGTCCGCGACCGGGCGGCCGAGCGCCTGCGCTACGTCGGGCTGCAGCCCGCCCAGTTCGATCAGGCGGCGATCAACCTGAGCTACGGCGATCAGCGTCGGGTGGAGATCGCCCGAGCGCTCGCCTCCGACCCCAAGCTGCTGCTGCTCGACGAGCCGACGGCCGGGATGAACCCCCAGGAGTCGGCGGCGCTGACCACGTTCATGCGCCAGATGCGCGACGAGCTCGAGCTGACGATCCTGCTCATCGAACACGACATGAAGGTGATCATGGACGTGTCGGAGCGGATCTCGGTGCTCGACCATGGAGAGAAGATCGCCGAGGGGCCCCCGGCCGAGGTGCGAGCCGACCAGAGGGTGATCGAGGCCTACCTCGGGGTGCAGACGTGAGCCCGCTGCTGGAGGTGGAGGAGATCCGCGCCCGCTACGGGAACATCGAAGCGCTCCGCGGAGTGTCGCTCGAGGTTCAGGAGGGGGAGATCGTGACGCTGATCGGCTCCAACGGCGCGGGCAAATCGACCACCCTGCGGGCGATCAGCGGGCTCACCCCGGCGAGCGCAGGCCGCGATACGGTTCGGCGGCGAGGACATCACCCACGCCCCGCCGCAGGAGATCGTGGCTCGCGGCATCGCGCTCTCCCCGGAGGGCCGCCACTGCTTCGCCCGCATGACCGTGCGCGAGAACCTCGACATGGGCGCCTTTCTGCGCCGCGGCTCGGAGATCGCCTCCGACCTCGAACGGGTGTTCACCCTGTTCCCCCGCCTGCAGGAGCGTGAGCATCAGAAGGCCGGAACCATGTCCGGGGGCGAGCAGCAGATGCTCGCCATGGGCCGCGCACTGATGGCCCGGCCCCGGCTGCTGCTGCTCGACGAGCCGTCGATGGGGATCGCGCCGATCCTCGTCCAGCGGATCTACGAGACGATCGGCGAGATCAACCGGAGCGGCACGACGATCCTCCTGGTCGAGCAGAACGCCAACTATGCGCTCGACGTCTCCCATCGGGGCTACGTGCTGGAGACCGGGCGGGTGGTGCTGACCAACGCGTCGGGCGAGCTGCGCAGCGATCCAGAGGTCCAGCGGGCCTACCTGGGAGCCTGAGCGGCCGATGTTCGTCCTCGCCAACACGATCGGGGCCACTGGCCTGTACCTGCTGTTCGTGTGGCTCGTGTCCGCCGCCACCGCCGCCTGGGTGGCCGAGCGCAAGGGCTACGGCGAGCGGGTGGGCCTGGCGTTCGGCCTGCTGCTCTCGGCGATCGGGCTGGCGATCGTGCTCGTGCTGCCCGGCCGGCCGGGGTCGACGTGGAAGCGCGAGGGGCCGCTACCGCCGCGACGGCGACGGTAGCCGAGCCTCACACCTCGGTCGCCGCGTAGCCCACCTCGGCCCGCTCGGCCTCCGCGGTGCCATCCCGGCGCGCCTCGACGGCCACTGCGGCGGCCACGGCAGGCGCCACCTCGCGGTTGAACACCGACGGGATGATGTAGTCCTCGCGCAGCTCGGAGTCGGCGACGATCGCGGCGATCGCCGCGGCGGCCGCCATCTTCATCGACTCGGTGATCCGGCGCGCCCGGACGTCGAGCGCGCCGCGGAACACACCGGGGAACGCGAGCACGTTGTTGATCTGGTTCGGGTAGTCCGAGCGGCCGGTGGCCACCACCCGCGCGTGCTCGGCCGCCTCCTCGGGCGAGACCTCCGGGTCCGGGTTGGCCATGGCGAACACGATCGGATCCGGGTTCATCGCCGCCAGCGCGCCGCGGGGCAGGACGCGGGCGCCGGACAGCCCGACGAACAGGTCGGCGCCCTCCAGCACCTCGGCCGGCGAACCGGACCGGCGCTCGAGGTTCGTCGTCTCGCACAGCTCGCGCTTGACCGAATGCATCGTGCCGTCCCGGTAGTCCTCGCGCTCGGCGTGCAGTGCCCCGCGGGAGTCGCAGCCGATGATGTGGCGCGCCCCGGCGGCCTGGAGGATCTTCGTCACCGCCACACCGGCGGCCCCCATCCCGACGACCACGGTGCGCAGCTCGCCGATCGCCTGACCGGTCAGCTTCAGGGCGTTGAGCAGCGCCGCCAGCACGACGATCGCCGTCCCGTGCTGGTCGTCGTGGAACACGGGAATGTCGAGCAGCTCCTGGAGGCGCTCCTCGATATGGAAGCAGCGGGGCGCGGCGATGTCCTCCAGGTTGATGCCGCCGAACCCGGGCGCGATCGCCTGGACCGCGCTGACGATCTCGTCCGGGTCACGGGTGTCCAGGCAGAGCGGGAACGCGTCGACGCCGGCGAACTCCTTGAACAGCATCGCCTTGCCCTCCATCACGGGCATCGCGGCTCGCGGCCCGATGTCGCCCAGGCCGAGCACCGCGGTGCCGTCGCTCACCACCGCGACGGTGTTGCGCTTGATCGTGTACTGGAAGGCCTTGTCCGGGTCCTCGTGGATCGCCCGGCAGACCCGGGCGACGCCGGGGGTGTAGGCCATCGAGAGCTCCTCGCGGGTGCGGAGCGGGCTCTTGTTGTGCTGCTCGATCTTGCCCCCGAGGTGGAGCAGGAACGTCCGATCGGTCGTGTCGAGCACTCGCACGCCACCGAGCGCGGCCAGCGCCTCGGTCAGCCGCGGCCAGTCGCTCGAGTCGGCGGTCTGCACCGTGATGTCGCGCACCGTGTGCGTTCCCTCGACCTGGACGAGGTCGACGGCGCCGATCGTTCCACCGGCCGCCCCGATCGCGCTCGCCACCCGGCCGAGCATCCCCGGCCGGTGGTCGATCTCGACCCGCAGCGTGAGCGTGTACTGGGCGCTGGGAGGGGCGGCCACGGTGCCAGATAGCCTGACAGACCGTGCCCCAGGAGCTCTTCCTGATCGATGGCAACAGCCTCGCCTACCGGGCGTTCTTCGCCCTCCCGGAGTCGATCGCCACCTCGACCGGAATTCCGACGAATGCGATCTTCGGCTTCGCCTCGATGCTGGTGAAGATCCTCACCGACTACGGCCCGAAGGCGACCGTCGTGGTGTGGGACGCCGGGTCGAGCGGGCGCAAGGAGGTGTACACCGAGTACAAGGCCCAGCGCTCGAGCCGGCCCGACCTCCTCAGGGAGCAATGGCCGCACCTCGCCCCGCTGGTCGACGCCTTCGGCTACCTCAACTTCGCCGTCGAGGGCTTCGAGGCGGACGACGTCATCGCGTCGATCGCCGAGCGCGCCAAGCACGTCGAGCCGCCGATCCCGGTGATGATCGTCACCGGCGACCGCGACGCCTACCAGCTCGTCGACGAGGGCGTGCGGATCATGACCACCAGCCGCGGCATCACCGACACGCGCGTCTACGACCGGGACGGGGTGATCGACCGCTACGGGATCCCGCCGGAGCTCGTCCCCGACTTCATCGGGTTGAAGGGCGACACGAGCGACAACATCCCCGGGGTACCGGGCATCGGCGACAAGACCGCGGCCGAGCTGCTCCAGCGGTTCGGCTCGCTGGAGGCGGTGCTCGACTCGGTCGAGCAGATCAGCGGAGCCAAGCGCAAGCAGAACCTCGAGGTGCACGCCGATGCCGCGCGCGTGTCCAAGCAGCTGGCCACCGCGCAGCGCGACGTCCCACTCGCGCTCGACGTGGCCGAGTTCGCCGCCGCCGCCGCCCGACCGCTCGCAGCTGCGGGACGTGTTCCGGCACTTCGAGCTGCGCGAGCCGCTGCGCCGCCTGGAGGAGGCGCTCGGCTCCGCTGATGCCGCCGCGCCCCCACCGGCCACCGAACAGGCGCTGGCGCCGGCGCTGCGAGCGGTGACGCTGCCCGATCTGCGCGGGCTGCCCCACACCGAGGTCGCGGTGGCGGTGCGCCGCGCCGAGGCGCCCGAGGACGCCCTGTTCGCCACCGGCCCGACCGTGCGGTTCGGCGTCTGGGCCGACGGTGCCGCAGACGTGCTGGCCGGCGAGGCGCACGGACCCCGAGGCGATCGTGGCGGCGCTCGGCGCCCGCCCGGTCATCGCCCACGACGCCAAGGCCCTGGGGAGCGTGCCCGAGCAGCTGGTCCACGACACCGAGATCGGTGCCTACCTGCTCGAGCCGGCCCGCCGGGCCTACCCGTTTCGCGAGCTGTGCGAGGAGCGGGGACTCGCCGCCGAGATCGCCGACGAGGCGGCGGCGGACGCAAGGCTGGCGGCGGCGCTGGCTGACTGGCAGCGGGAGGAGATCCGCGGCCGGGGGCTGACCGACCTGATGCGGGAGGTCGAGCTGCCGCTGGTGCGCCTGCTGCGGGCGATGGAACAGGCGGGGCTGAAGCTCGACACCGAGCGGCTGGCCGAGATCGCCGAACGGGTGCGGGCGGAGGCCGACGAGCTGGAGCGCGAGATCTACGCCCTCGCCGGCGAGGAGTTCACCCTCGGCTCGCCCAAGCAGCTCGAGGAGGTGCTGTTCGGGGCGCTCGGCCTGTCGCGCAAGCGGCGGGGGAAGACCGGCTACTCGACCGACGCCCGCGTGCTCCAGGCGATCCGCCAGGAGCACCCGATCGTGCCGAAGATCGAGCGCTGGCGGGAGCTCAACCAGCTGAGCAAGACCTACCTCGACGCCCTGCCCGGGCTGATCGCCGCCGACGGGCGGATCCACACCACGTTCAACCAGGTGGCGGCCACCACCGGGCGGCTCTCGTCCAACAACCCGAACCTCCAGAACATCCCCATCCGCACCGAGCTCGGGCGGGAGATCCGCGCCTGCTTCGTGGCCGAGCCAGGGCACCTGCTCGTGTCGGCCGACTACTCGCAGGTCGAGCTGCGGCTGCTGGCCCACATCGCCGGTGAGGACGTCCTGCGGGAGATCTTCCACCGGGGCGAAGACGTGCACACGGCGACTGCGTGCCGGGTGTTCGGGGTCGCGCCCGAGCAGATCGATCCGGGCATGCGCTCGAAGGCGAAGATGATCAACTACGGGATCGTCTACGGCCTGTCGGCCTACGGGATGGCCGATCGGCTCGACATCCCCCAGGACGAGGCCGACGAATTCATCCAGCGCTACCTGGCCGGCTTTCCCGCGGTCGAGCGGTTCATCGACCAGACGATCGAGCAGGGCACCGAGCACGGGTACGTCTCGACGCTGTTCGGTCGGCGTCGCCAGGTGCCCGAGCTGCGCGCGCGGCGCTGGGAGCTGCGCAAGCAGGGCGAGCGGTTCGCGGTGAACATGGTGATCCAGGGCACGGCGGCCGACGTGATGAAGATGGCGATGGTGCGCGTCGGGGCGGCGTTGGGCGAGGCCGGCCTGGCGACGCGGCTGATCCTCCAGATCCACGACGAGCTGCTCTTCGAAGGTCCGGCCGCCGAGGCCGAGCAGGTGCGGGCGCTGGCGGTCGAACAGATGGCCGGCGCGTTCGCCACCGATCCGCCGCTCGTCGTCGAGGCGGGGACTGGGCCCGACTGGCTGAGCGTGAAATGAGCCGGTGGCGTGTTCGATTCCGTCCGAGGGGTGGACGGAAGTCGACACGTCGACCCGTGATCGCCGCCGTGGTGCTGCTCGCGCTGGCAGCGGCGGCGGCGCCCGCCGCGGCGTCACCGCCGGGCGCGGTGCCCGACGGGGCCGTGGCCGCCGCATCGCAGGTGGCGCGCGTGCGGCCGGCGGCGGCCGAGGTGCTGCCGTACGACGGCGGCCCGGTGCTCCACTCCGATCGCCCCTACCTCGTGTTCTGGCTGCCCTCGGGCGCCGGGCTGTCGTTCGACCCGGGGTACATGGCGCTGTTCGAGCAGTTCCTCGCCGGGGTCGCGCACGACAGTCACGCGCAGACCAACGTCTACTCGCTGACCGGGCAGTACACCGACGCCGGCGGTCCCGCGCTCTATGACTCGGTCGACGGCGGGGCGATCCTTGACACCGATCCGCTCCCGCTGCGCGATCCGACCTGCGAGGAGCCGCCGCCCCCACCGCGCGGGGAGGGTCCCGGGTGGCTCGACTGCGTCACCGACGCCCAGATCCAGACCGAGCTGTCAGACGTGGCCGCCGTCCACCACATCCCGGCCACGCTGCAGAACATCCTCTTCCTCGTGACCCCGGACGGGCTCGGCGACTGCTTCGGCGGCTCCCTGCCGGCCCCCTGCTCGCTCGGCGGCGTCGAGGCCGGCGGCTACTGCGCCTACCACGACGTCGTGGCCGGCAGCGACCTGCTGTACGCCGTCATCCCGTACGGCGCGGTGGCCGGCCACTGCCAGTCGGGCAGCCCGCGCCCGAACGGGAGCACCGCCGATCCCGGCCTGTCCGACCTGAGCCACGAGCACGAGGAGACGATCACCGACCCGCTCGGCAATGCGTGGATCGACGGCGAGGGCAACGAGGTCGGCGACCTCTGCCTCGACACCACGGCGCACCCGCCGGTGGCGCTGGGGAGGACCGCGTTCGGCCGCTACGACCAGGTGATCGACGGCGAGCGCTACTGGCTCCAGGGGGAGTGGTCGAACGCCGACGGCGGCTGCGCCACCCGTGCGCGCCCGGACTCGCTGCGGATCGCTGCGCCGCGGACGATCCGCGCCGGGGCGGCGACTGCCCTGCGCACCACGGGGGCGGATCCGCAGGGGCGACTGGTCGCCGTGAGCTGGAGCTTCGGCGACGGTGCGTCCGGCCGCGGCTCGCGCACCACGCACGTCTACCGCCGCCCCGGCACGTACCCGCTGGTTGCCCGCGCGACCGATTCGTGGGGCAACTGGGTCTATGCCCGGCGCACGACCCGCGTCGGCGCGGCCGCGGCCCGGCGTCGCTGAGCCCGGTCAGGCGGCGAGCAGCTCGCGCGCCGGCCGGCGGTCCGGGGCAGCGCCCGCGAAGTCCGGGTGGGCGATGTTCAGGTAGTGGCCGAACGACCAGTCGACGAACGCGCCGAGCCTCCATCGCTCGCAGCCCACCGGCCAGCAGCCGCGGCGCGACCCGCGGGCACCAGCCGCTGGACCCGGAGCATCCAGCGAAACGGCAGGGCGTGGGCCGCGCTGAAGGCGTGGTAGCTGGCCAGCGCCTGCTCGCGCGGTCTGGCGGCCGGCGAGGACCGCCCGCAGCTCCCGGCCGCACGCGATCCCGAAGTACAGCGCGGTGCGGATCCCCTCGGCGGTGAGCGGCAGGCAGTGGCCGGCCGAGTCCCCGGCGAAGAACACGCCGTCCTCGGTGCCGTCGCGCAGGGCGTGGGGGATCCAGTTGCCCTGGTAGCGGACGCGCTCGGCGCCCAGGTCCTCGGCCAGCCGCTCGGTCGGCTCCCGGACGTGGAAGCGGGGGTCGAACGACCCGACGCCGATCCGCACCTCTTCGCCGGCGGGGAACGACCAGCCGTACCCGGCGGGCACGACGGCGCGGTCGATCCACACCTCGAGGTCGCGGCCGGAGCCGAACGGGTGGACCTCGAGCCCGCGGGAGAGCAGGGCGTCCGGGCGGCTGGACGTTCGCCCCGGCGCCGAGCACGCGCCGCCAGCCGAGCGCATCGACGACGAGCCCGGCGCGGATCTCGCCGCGGTCGGTGGCCACCGTCCGCCCCCGCCGGCCCTCGACCTTCGCCGTCTCGAAGCTGGAAGTCGCCCTGGTCGGCGAGCCGGCCGCACAGCGTGCGGTAGTCGAAGGTGGAGAACGTGTACGGCAGGCGGTAGCGCGCCGTGGTGTGCGGGCTGTGGACGACGAGCTCGCCGAACGTCCTGCTGGGCGGCCTCGGTCAGGTCCAGCGCCGTCGAGCCAGCCGGTGGGGATCCCGCAGGCCGATGTCTGGCGCTCGCCGATCTCGTAGCGGTCGACGACGAGCACGTCGGCGCCGCTGCCGGCGAGCTCCCGGGCGACCGCCAGGCCGGCGAAGCTGGCGCCGCAGACGAGGACGTCGCAGTCGCGGTTGAGCGGCGTCCGCTCGTCGCCTCGCTTGGTCGCGCGCCGGGGCATCGGCGGCGATGATAGGGAGCGGCCGCCCCTGGAACCGGCTATCCTCAGCCGGAATGTCCACCACCACCATCGAGACTCCCGCCGCCGAGGGCGTGCAGCGCGAAGGTCGTCGAAGGATCCGGCGGCCTGCTGCTGGAGATCGACGGTCAGATCGTCCCCAACTACGACGCCACCGTCCACCCGTTCGCCGAGGGGGACGTCGTCACCGGCCACGTCGTCCGGATCGACAACGACGAGGTCCTGGTCGACATCGGCTACAAGTCCGAGGGCGTCATCCCCTCCGGCGAGCTGTCGATTCGCAAGTCGGTCGACCCCGGCGAGGAGGTCTCGCTGGGCGAGGAGGTCGACGCGCTCGTCCTCACCAAGGAGGACCAGGACGGCCGGCTGATCCTGTCGAAGAAGCGGGCGCGCTTCGAGAAGGCGTGGCGCCGGATCGAGGGCGGCCGCCGAGTCCGGCGAGCCGGTCGAGGGTGCGGTCATCGAGGTGGTCAAGGGCGGCCTGATCATCGACCTCGGGGTGCGCGGCTTCCTGCCCGCCTCGCTGGTCGACATCCGCCGGGTGCCGAACCTCGACGAGTACATGGGCCAGTCGATCGAGTGCAAGGTCATCGAGCTCAACCGCAGCCGCAACAACGTCGTGCTGTCGCGTCGCGCCGTGCTCGAGGAGCAGCGCAAGGAGGACCGCGAGCGGATCCTCGACCGCCTCCAGCCCGGCCAGGTGGTGGAGGGCAAGATCTCGAACATCGTCGACTTCGGCGCGTTCGTCGACCTCGACGGGATCGACGGCCTGATCCACATCTCCGAGCTGTCGTGGTCGCACGTCAACCACCCGTCGGAGATCCTCGTCGATCGGCGACACGGTGTCGGTCAAGGTGCTCGACATCGACCGCGACCGCCAGCGGATCAGCCTCGGTCTCAAGCAGACCCAGGAGGACCCGTGGCAGCGGGTGGTCGACACCTACAACATCGGCGACGAGCTCGAGGGCACGGTCACCAAGGTCGTCACGTTCGGCGCGTTCGTCGAGATCCTCGACGGCGTCGAGGGTCTCGTCCACATCTCCGAGCTCGCCCAGCACCACGTGGAGAACCCGCGGGAGATCATCCAGCCGGGCGATCCGGTGCGGGTCAAGATCCTGGAGATCGACTCCGAGCGCCGCCGTCTCTCGCTGTCGATCAAGCGGGTGGAGGGCCAGGTGCTCCCGGTCCGGCCGATCGTCGCCACCGAGTCGGGTGTCGGGCGACCTCGACGACGTTCCCGAGCTGGGGCTGTCGGAGGACGTCTTCTCGGCCGAGACGAATGCGCCGATGTCGGAGCCGGTGATCGAGGCGGAGGCGGTGAGCGTCGAGACCGGCCGATGTCGCGCCCGACGCCGAGGCTGAGGTCGAGGCGGTCCCCGAAGCTGAGCCGGTCGCCGAGGCCGAGCCGGTCGCCGAGACGGAACCGGTCGCGGACGCCGATGCTGATGTGGTTGCCGAGGCCGAACCGGTCGCCGAGGCCGAGCCGGTCGCCGAGGCCGAGCCGGTCGCCGAGGCCGAGCCGTCCGCCGAGGCCGTGACGGCCGCCGACGGCGAGCCGCCCGCCGACCCGAGTCCTGACGCCCCCTTCATCGGCCTGACCGGCGGGATCGCGGCCGGGAAGTCGACCGCGCTGGCCGCGCTCGAGCGGCTCGGGGCCGCGACCCTGTCCACCGATGCGGTGGTGCACGAGCTCTACGGGGATCCCGAGGTGGTGCGGGAGGTGCGCGAGCGGTTCGGCGACCGAGGTGCTCGACCGCCGGACGGGACGGTCGACCGCGGCGGCGCTCGGCCGACCGCGCGTTCGCCTCCGACGCCGGGACCGCGCCTGGCTCGAGGGGCTGCTGTGGCCGCGGGTCGGCGCCCGGATGGCGCGCTGGCGCGAGGCCGCGCTCGCCGCCGACCCGCCGCCGCGCGGCGCTCGTCGTCGAGGTGCCGCTGCTGTTCGAGTCCGGGATGGACGGCGCGTTCGACGCCACGATCGCGATCGTGGCGCCGGAGGCGCTGCGGGCCGAGCGGGCGGGCGCCCGCGGTCACTCAGGCGCTCGCCGAGCGCGGCGCGCGCCAGCTCTCCCAGGAGGAGAAGGCGGCGCGCGCCACCCACACGGTGATCAACGACGGCGAGGTCGACGCGCTGGAGGCGAAGCTGTCGGCTGTCCTTGCCACACTCTCGGGATGAGCCCCGCCGCGACGACGATGTCGCACCGGCGCCCCCGTCCCCGCCCAGGCCGCCGCCGCGCGGCCGTGCGCCGGCGCCGCGCGACGCTCGCCGCGCTCGCCGTGGGGGTGGCGACGGTGGCCGCGGTGCTGGCGATGCCGCTGGCCCGCAAGGCGGTCAACGAGCTGACGCTGCCGCTCGCCTACGCCGACATCATCCGCCAGCAGGCGGCCGAGAAGCATCTGCCGCCGGAGCTGATCGCGGCGGTCATCTACGCCGAGACGAAGTTCGACCCGCGGCCGTCGTCGCGCCGGGGCGGAGGGGCTGATGCAGATCCTGCCCCAGACCGCCGAGTTCCTCGCCCGCCGCTCGGGGGCGACGACGTTCACCACCGCCGACCTCGGCACGCCGCAGGTCAACATCGCCTACGGCAGCTACTACCTGCGCTACCTGCTCGACGAGTACGGCGGCAGCCGGACCCTGGCCCTGGCCGCCTACAACGGGGGCGAGGCGAACGTCGACCGGTGGCTGGCGCAGGCGCGGGCGAACCACCGCTCGTTCGCGGCTCGGCGACATCCCCTTCCCGGAGACGCGGGCCTACGTCCGCAAGGTGCTCGACGCCGAGCGCCGCTACCGGCAGACCTACCCGGCTCAGCTCGGGGTGTAGCCCCGGATCCGGGGGCGGCGGCCGATACGCTGGAAGCGGTGCCCCGCTTCGAGCTCGATGCCGCCTACAGCCCCACCGCCGACCAGCCGGCGGCGATCGCCGGCCTGGCCGAGGGGGTACGGGCGGGGGAGCGCTACCAGACGCTGCTCGGGGCCACCGGCACCGGCAAGACGATGACGATGGCGGCGACGATCGCCGCGGTGCAGAAGCCGGCGCTCGTCATCGCCCACAACAAGACGCTCGCCGCGCAGCTCTGCAACGAGTTCCGGACCTACTTCCCGCGCAACGCGGTCGAGTACTTCGTCTCCTACTACGACTACTACCAGCCCGAGGCCTACGTCCCGTCCAAGGACCTGTACATCGAGAAGGACTCGGCGATCAACCAGGAGATCGACCGGCTGCGCCACTCCGCCACGGCGGCGCTGTTCGCCCGCCGCGACGTGCTGATCGTGGCGAGCGTCTCGTGCATCTACGGCCTCGGCTCGCCGCAGACCTACGACGAGAACCTCCAGACGCTCCGGCGCGGGGAGGACATCGATCGCGACCGTCTGCTGCGCAAGCTCGTCTCCATCCAGTACACGCGCAACGACACCGCGCTGGCCCGCGGAACGTTCCGCGTCCGCGGGGACACGCTGGAGATCTGGCCGGCCTACGCCGAGACGGCCTACCGGATCGTGCTGTTCGGCGACGAGGTGGAGCACCTGCAGCACTTCGACGCCGTCACCGGCGAGATCCTGGAGGACGACCTCGAGCACATCGGGATCTGGCCGGCCAGCCACTACAACGTCCGCGAGGGCCAGATCGACGACGCGGTGGCCGAGATCGGCCGGGAGCTGAACGAGCGGTGCACCGAGCTCGAGGCGCGAGGGCAAGCTGCTGGAGTCCCACCGGCTGCGCCAGCGGACGCAGTACGACATGGAGATGCTCCGCGAGATGGGCTTCTGCAGCGGGATCGAGAACTACAGCCGGATCCTCGACGGCCGGCGGCCGGGTGACCGTCCCGTACTGCCTGCTCGACTACTTCCCCGAGGACTTCGTCTGCTTCATCGACGAGTCTCACCAGACGGTGCCGCAGATCGGCGGCATGTACGAGGGTGATCGCTCCCGCAAGCAGACGCTCGTCGAGTACGGCTTCCGCCTGCCGAGCGCGCTCGACAACCGGCCCCAGACAGTTCGCCGAGTTCCTGTCGATCACGCCGCAGATCGTGTTCGTCTCCGCGACGCCGGGTGAGTACGAGCGCACCCATTCGGGACGGATCGTGGAGCAGATCGTGCGGCCGACCGGGCATCGTCGACCCCGATGTCGAGGTGCGCGAGACGCGCAACCAGATCGACGACCTGATGAACGAGGTCCGCGGCCGCGTCGACCGCGACGAGCGGACGCTGGTCACCACCCTGACCAAGAAGATGGCCGAGGACCTCACCGACTACCTGCTCGAGATGGGCTTCCGGGTCCGCTACCTGCACTCCGAGATCGACACGCTGGAGCGGATTCAGATCATCCGCGAGCTCCGCCTCGGGCGAATTCGACGTGCTCGTCGGGGTCAACCTCCTGCGCGAGGGCCTCGATCTCCCCGAGGTATCCCTCGTGGCCATCCTCGACGCCGACAAGGAGGGGTTCCTGCGCGGCGAGACCTCGCTCATCCAGACGATCGGTCGGGCGGCCCGCAACGTCGAGGGCAAGGTCCTGATGTATGCCGACAAGCAGACCGCGGCGATGCGGGCGGCGCTGGAGGAGACCGATCGCCGCCGGACGATCCAGCGGGCCTACAACGCGGCTCACGGCATCACTCCGGAGACGATCGTCAAGGGGATCTCCGACATCGCCGAGTTCCTCCAGTCCGACTCGAAGGTGCCGAAGTCCCGCCGCCGCCGCCGGCAGCGGCCGGCCGGATCGATGCCGCCGGCCGAGATCGAGCGGACGATCGTCGAGCTGGAGGAGGAGATGCTGGCCGCGGCCGAGGACCTGCGTTTCGAGTACGCGGCGAAGCTCCGCGACGAGATCCGCGACCTGAAGCGGGAGCTCGACGTCGCGGTGAGCGAAGGCTCCGCGGGGGTCCGCTAGGCTGCCCACCGCCGACACCCCGACCAGACTCCAGACGCTTGTGAGGTAGCCCGTGGCCCTCGAACGCCAGAGCATCGAGAAGAAGGATTTCCCCATCGGCCGCCGCGGCTATGACCCGGAGGCCGTCGACACCCATCTGCGGTCGCTGGCCGAGGAGATCGAGGAGCTGAAGCGCTCCTCGCGGCGACGCAGCGAGACACTCGCCTCGTCGGCCAGCGAACAGGTGCGGGCGATCGTCGAGGCGGCCGAGACGAGCGCCGCCGAGATCCAGCGCCAGGCCGAGGACGAGGCCCGGGAGATCCGGGCCGAGGCCGACAGCGAAGCCCGGGCCGCCCGGGAGGACGCCGAGGGCCGCGCCCGCGAGTACGTCAGCCGGGTGTCGGAGTCGACCGCCGGGATGCTCCAGCGGCTCGACGCCATGGAGTCCGAGCTCGGCGCGCTGGTCGAGGCGCTGCGGACCGGGGCCAACCGGCTGAACGCCGACCTCCAGCTCCTGGAGGGGAACATCGGCGAGGTGCGCGACGCCGTCGGTCCCCGGGAGCGCTTCGAGCCCGAGCCGCCCCCGCCGCCCGGTCGCCCGGCGCCGGCCGCGCCACCGGCGGCTCCGCAGCCACCGGACCCGGCGCCCGGGCTGCCCCCGCCCCCGATCCCGCGCCGCTGCCCCCGGCCGCCGCCGAGCCGGCGGAGCTCGAGGCCGACGACGAGGAGCGCGAGCCGATCGAGGCCGCCGATCCGGCGGAGGCGTTCGGTGGCCCCTCGACCGGCGGAGGGGACGACGAGGGGGCGCGCCTGATCGCCCTGAACATGGCGCTCAACGGCACCGAGCGGGAGGAGACCGACCGTTACCTGGCCGCGAACTTCCAGCTGACCGACCGCCAGGGGCTGCTCGACGAGGTGTACGCCAGCGTCGAGGGCTGAGTGCGCCGCGCCGGGTCGGCCGCGGGTCCTGCGAGGACGGCGTCGTCGGACCAGAAGGGAACGTCTGTTCCCACCTCTAGACTGCCTCGAGTGGATCAGCTGATCGTCTCGGGCGCCCGGGAGCACAACCTCAAGGACATCGACGTGAGGATCCCGCGCGGGTCGCTCACCGTCATCACCGGGCTCTCCGGGTCGGGGAAGTCCTCGCTGGCGTTCGACACGATCTACGCCGAGGGCCAGCGGCGCTACGTCGAGTCGCTGTCCGCCTACGCCCGGCAGTTCCTGGGCCAGATGGACAAGCCGGACGTCGACTCCATCGAGGGGCTCTCGCCGGCCATCTCGATCGACCAGAAGACGACCAGCCGCAATCCGCGCTCCACGGTCGGCACCGTCACGGAGATCTACGACTACCTGCGGCTGCTGTGGGCCCGCGTCGGCCATCCGCACTGCCACGTCTGCGGCCGGCCGATCAGCGGGCAGTCGGCCGAGCAGATCATCGACCAGGTGATGGAGCTCGCCGAGGGAACCCGGTTCATGGTGCTGGCGCCGATCGTCCGCGGCCGGAAGGGCGAGTACGGCAAGCAGCTCGAGGAGCTGCGGGCCGAGGGATTCAGCCGGGTCAAGGTCGACGGCGAGCTGCGGCGGCTCGACGAGGCGATCGCGCTCGACAAGAAGTACAAGCACGACATCGCCGTCGTGGTCGATCGGCTGGTGATGAAGGGCGAGCTGCGCAAGCGGCTGGCCGACTCGGTTGAGACGGCAGTGGCGCTGGCCGACGGGCTGGTCGAGATCGAGCTCGTCGACACGCGCGAGATCCAGACGTACTCCGAGCGATTCGCCTGCCCGGTCCACGGCCCCTCGCTTGTCGAGCTCGAGCCGCGGATCTTCTCGTTCAACTCTCCGCACGGCGCCTGTCCCCGCTGCACCGGCCTCGGGTCACAGATGGAGATCGACCCGGAGCTCGTGGTGCCCGACCCGTCGCTGTCGATCGGCGAAGGGGCGATCGCCCCGTGGGCGGCCAGCGCGTCTGACTACTACGACCAGCTGGCCCAGGCCATCTCCGAGCGCTACGGCGTCGATCTGGAGACGCGCTGGGACGGGCTGAGCGAGGACCAGCGGGACTTCTTCCTCCACGGGACGAACGGCGACCGCGTGCAGGTGTCCTACCGCAACCGGTTCGGCCGCCGCCGCTCGTACGCCGCCCAGTTCGAGGGGATCGTGCCGAACCTGGAGCGGCGCTACCGGGAGACCGATTCGGAGTTCACCCGGGAGAAGATCGAGGAGTACATGACGCTGCGGCCTTGCCCGGACTGCCGGGGCGCCCGGTTGCGTCCCGAGTCCCGTGCGGTGCTGGTCGGCGGTACGCCGATCCACCAGTTCACCGGCCTGTCGGCCCGCCGGGCGCTGAGCTGGGTCCGCGAGCTCGAGCTCTCCGAGCACGACCGGCGGATCGCGCGGCTCGTGCTGCGCGAGATCGAGGAGCGGCTCCAGTTCCTGGAGAACGTCGGGGTCGGTTACCTGTCGATGGATCGCGCGGCGGCGACGCTGTCCGGGGGGGAGGCGCAGCGCATACGACTGGCCACTCAGATCGGATCCTCGCTGGTCGGGGTGCTGTACATCCTCGACGAGCCGTCGATCGGCCTCCACCAGCGGGACAACGAGAAGCTGATCACGACGCTCGAGCGGCTGCGCGACGTCGGCAACACCGTGCTCGTGGTCGAGCACGACGAGGGCACCATGCGGGCGGCCGACCACCTGATCGACATGGGGCCGGGCGCCGGCGAGCACGGCGGCCGGGTGGTGGCGGCGGGCACGGCGGCGGAGGTGGAGGCGGTCGGTGAGTCGCTGACCGGGCAGTTCCTGGCCGGCACCCGGACGATCGAGGTTCCCCGCCGCCGGCGCCGGCCGGACGGCTACGTGACGATCCAGGGCGCGAGCGAGCACAACCTGAAGGCGGTGGACGTCAAGGTCCCCCTCGGGGTGCTGACGTGCGTCACCGGGGTATCGGGCTCGGGCAAGTCCACGTTGGTCAACGAGGTGCTGTACAAGGCGCTGTCCAACCGCCTGCACCGGACGCGGGTGCGGGCCGGGAGCCACCGCCGGATCGAGGGGCTCGACCAGCTCGACAAGATCATCTCGGTCGACCAGTCGCCGATCGGCCGCACGCCGCGCTCGAACCCGGCGACGTACATCGGGCTGTTCGACCAGATCCGCGACCTGTTCTCCAGGACCCAGGAGGCGCGGGCGCGGGGCTACAAGCCGGGCCGGTTCTCGTTCAACGTCAAGGGCGGGCGGTGCGAGGTGTGCCGCGGTGACGGCCAGATCAAGATCGAGATGCACTTCCTGCCCGACGTGTACGTGCCCTGCGAGCAGTGCCACGGCAAGCGCTACAACCGGGAGACGCTCGAGGTCCGCTTCAAGGGCAAGACGATCTCCGATGTGCTCGAGATGCCGATCGAGCCGGCCCTGGAGTTCTTCGCCCACATCCCGAAGATCCGCCGCCGGATCGAGACCCTGAACGACGTCGGGCTCGGATACATGCGACTCGGCCAGCCGGCCACGACGCTGTCGGGTGGCGAGGCGCAGCGCGTCAAGCTCGCCGCCGAGCTGTGCAAGGTGGCGACCGGCCGGACGATGTACATCCTCGACGAACCGACCACCGGCCTGCACTTCGCGGACATCCAGCGTCTGCTGGCCGTGCTCGACCGGCTCGTGTCGGCCGGGAACACGATCGTCGTGATCGAGCACAACCTCGACGTGATCAAGGTCGCCGACCGGCTCATCGACCTCGGGCCCGAGGGTGGGGAGGAGGGCGGGCAGATCATTGCCACCGGCACGCCGGAGCAGGTGGCGCGGGTGCCCGCCTCCAGCACCGGCCGGTTCCTGGCGACACTGTTGCCGCTGGCTCGCGGCCGGACCTCGCCGCCGCGCCTGCCGCGACGCCGCGCGGTCACGACAGCGGGCTGAGCCGGGCGGCTCCGCCGCGCGCCGACCGCACACCCGGGCCAATTCCCTTTTCCGCAATTAGGAAAGAACCAGAATGTGGAACTAGGGCATAGTATGGTGCCGCAGGTCGCCTGCCATGACCGAGCAGAACTCCCCACCCGGACCGGTCGAACGCCCATCGGGCGCCCGGCGCTCGCTTGTCTCCCGCGGCCGACTGCTGCGGGACTCCCTCATCGGTCTCGGCGCGCTGATCGGAGGCGGCGCCGGTGCGGCCGAGCTGCTGGCCAGCCCTGATCCAGCCCCTTCGCCAGCCGGCGACCGGGAGGTCCTGCAGGCCGCGTTGCTGATCGAACAGCTCCAGGCGGCGTTCTACGCCGAGGCCCTCAAGGCCGGGGCGCTCACCGGGGAGGTCAGGCAGTTCGCCCAGGTGGTCGGCGCCGAGGAACGGGCCCACGTGAGCTACATCACGGGGGTGCTCGGATCCGCTGCCCCGGCCGCTCCTCGATTTCAGTTCGGGTCGGCGGTGCGCGACCAGCAGAAGTTCATGAGCACGGCCGTCCTGCTGGAGGACACCGGCTCCGCCGCATACGTCGGACAGGCCCTCAACCTGACGCCGGCGGGGCTCGCCAGCGCCGCGCGCATCGTGTCCGTCGAGGCGCGGCACGCCGCCTGGGCTCGCTCGCTCGCCGGACAGGTGCCGGCCCCGGCTCCGAGCGAAACTCCGATCTCTCTCTCGGCGGCGAAGGCCGCCCTGAAGCCCTACCTGGCATGACCGTGAACCCCGAGCAGATGGAGGGGCAACGTGCCGTGTCCTTTCAGGCGATCGATGTCGACGGTGCGGTCGGGGAGACGCTCAGCCGGATCCAGCCCGCCACTCGCTCGGAGTTCCTGCGCCGGGTCGGTGGTGTCGGCGCGATCGCCCTGGGAACGCTCGCCGTAGGGGCGGGGCGGGCGACAGCCGCGACGAAGAGCGACGTCGCCATCCTCAACTTCGCCTTGGCGCTCGAATACCTTCAGGCGTCCTTTTACACCGAGGCCGAGCGACTGGGGACGCTGCACGGCAGCCTCGCCGAGCAGGCGCACGTGGTCGGGGCGCACGAACGTGCGCACGTGGCGGCCTTCCGGGCGGTGCTCGGGTCGGCGGCGATCAAGGAACCCCGGTTCGACTTCCACGGCGTCACCGCGGTGCCGCAGTCGTTCCGGGCGACGGCCGTGGCGTTCGAGGACCTGGCTGTCGCCGCGTACAAGGGACAAGCTCCGCGGATAAAATCCCGCAGCTACCTGGCTGCCGCGATCGGCATCCACTCGGTGGAGGCGAGGCACGCCGCCTGGATCCGCCGCCTGGCGGGCTACCTGCCCGCCCCCAACGCGTTCGATGCACCCGTGGACGCCAGCAGAGCCGTGCAGATCGTGAACTCGACTCACTTCGTGACGCTGTCGACGCCCGATGTGAGCGCGCGGACGCAGCCGAGGTTCACCGGGTAGCCGATGCCCGCCCGCCTGCGGCTCGGCACTGCGCGAACGATGGGCGTGGCGGCAGGGGTGGCGGCGAGCGCCCTGGCGGTGAGCCTGATCTCCAGTGGATCGACCCCGGTCCGCGCGTCGAGCGCGGGCGGGATTCTGGCCGCCGCTCCGGTGCGCGGCTTCGTGATCCCCCGCCCCGTTCCGCTGGCCGACGCGTCGGAGGTCACCCGCTGGGCATCGGTGCTGCGGAGCGTGGTCGCGCGGAGCGCCCCGAACGAGCGTGCTCGTGCGGTCGCCGAGGTCTCGGCTCGGACACCCGAAGGCACGACGAACCTGCTCGTGGCCGACGCCGCCCAGTACCGCGCAGGAGCGCTGTGGGAGCGTGTGCAGCTCGCGGTCCTGCCCAATGGCACCGAAGGCTGGGTCCCCCGGTCGGCCCTCGGCGCCTGGACGTTCGTCGACACGCGGCTCGTGGTGGATCGCCGGACGCTCAGGGCGACGCTCCTGCGTGACGGACGTCCGATCTTCGAAACGGCGATCGGCGTCGGGGCCCCCGGGACGCCGACGCCGCCCGGCCGGTTCTACGTGCGGGACCGCCTGAGCGGGTTCTCGAATCCCATGTATGGGGTACTGGCCTTTGGCATCAGCGCTCGTTCGGCCACCCTCACCGACTGGCCCGCCGGGGGGTTCATCGGGATCCACGGGACGGACCAACCCGAGCTCATCCCAGGGCGCGTCTCCCACGGCTGCGTCCGCCTGACCAACCGGTCGATCGAGACGCTCGGCAAGTTGATGCCGGTGGGCACGCCGGTGATCGTCACATGAGCGCTCGGCATCGCACCTCCGTGCTGCTCGCCTGCGCCCTGCTGGGATCGGCGAGCGCTGCGCCGGCCGCCCGGGCCGCTCACCCCCCGCCGGTCGCATCCTCCGGGCAGCTCACCCAGGCGTACCCGCTCGGGCCGCAGCGGCTGTGCTGCTCCAAGCCCCGCAGCGGGTCTGCGGCGAGGCAGGGGCGCAGGGGGACCGGCCATCATCCGGTCCGTCGATCGTCATCCCGCGGGGGCGGGTCGTCCGGCCGCGCTGCCCAGCCCACCGGCTCCTCGGGGCTCTCCACCGCGGTGTGGATCCTGATCGGCGCGGCTCTGCTCGTGCTGGTCGGTGTGGCTGCCGCGTGGGCACGCCATCGCCGGCGGAAGCGTGCGGGGCCGCGGGCGTCGTCCGGCGATGGTGACCCATCCCGCGCCGCGGATCGGGGCGAGGCCGGCGCGCTGAACGGGGCGTCGACCGAGGAGCAGGCGCCGGTCCGAGCCCGCGTTGCGGAGGACCACGTGACCGAGGAGCCAGCCTCCCAGCCCAATGCGCCCTCCGCACCCAGCGCGCAGGCGACCGACCTGTTCGACCGCGCGGTCGCCCATCATCGCGAAGGTTCATACGACCTGGCGGCGCAAGGCTACGAACGAGCAGCGCAGCTGGGCTACCCTGACGCCGCCTTCAACCTCGGCGTCCTCCGTTACGAGGCGGGGGATCTCCGTGGCGCCGAGTCGGCGTGGCGCAGCCTGCTCGCCGTCCGGTCCCTGGGTGGGCACGAAACTCAGCGAGGACGTGGTCGTGGGCCTGCCGCGAAAGCCGCCACGAACCTGGGCTATCTGCTGGAGCGGCGCAGCGACTTCTCCGGCGCGGAGGCGATGTACCGGGATGCCGCCAGCTGGGGCGACGAGACGGGTGCGCGGATGCTCGGGGCGCTGACGCGCCGGCGCGGGATGAGCCATGAGGCGGGGTCTGCCGCCACCCGCGGCTCCGCTCCGTCCTGATCGTCCCACTCCCCCGAGGCTAAAAGGCCGCGACGCTGTCGCGACATGTCGCGACGGCGTCGCGGGAGCCGCAGACGGGGCGCGTCGCGCGGGTAGCCGACGAGCCATATTCGCTGCGGGATCGACAAATTCGCGCTAAAACTCAGCAAATCGACTCATCCGACGCCGAGCACGCAACGGCGGCCGCGCGAAATCAAACCTCCTCGAAAGGCACGATGCCCACGTTTCCCTCGTCAGACTCCCCGTTTGCCGGGCGCGAAGACCGTCTCGGCCTCCCCCACGGACCGATGCCCGCGCAATCTGAACCGAGGTACCGGCAGGGATTTGCCCGCTCGGCACCGGTTCACGAGGCGTCCGAGTCGGGATCTGGGCCCTGGGACCAGAGCGACCGCGACGATGACGCGCGCGTGATGGAGGCGGAACGGCGCGCAGCCGAGCGCACGGTCGAGCGAGACCGCGATGCCCCGCCGTCCGGACGGTTCGACGAGCGCGATCTGCGGGCTGATCCTGCGCTGTCTGACGAGGAGGCGACCGTGGCAGGGGATGAGGCCGATGAGGCCGACGATCTGGCGGCTGGGGCGGTGGACGAGACGCCTGACGAAGGCGAAGAGGACTCCGAGGAGCTGGCGACGAGTGCCGCAGAGCTCATCAGGACGCGAACGACGGTGGATGACGTGGATGACGACGTCCACTTCGGCGTCGCCGCCAAGGCGTTGGGGGTCTCACGGAAGACCGTCGAACGCATGGTGAAGCGCGGTCAGCTCGATCGTGGCCCGTCCGGTCAGTCGGCAACCGTGTCCAAGCGCGCCCTGGTCGCCATGATCGAGAGCCGTCGGGGGTCGGGCGGCGAGACTGTGCCGGCCGCCGTTCTCGAGTCGTCCGGGCCGCCGGCGGTCGCCCCGGGCGGCGCGCCATCACCGTGGCCGTTTCCCGAGCAGGCGCAGATGGAGAGCCTCCTTCGGCCGCTGATCGCGGCCTGGGTCGACGAGCTGGTGGAGTCACGCACCCAGGCCGAGCTGCTGCGCTCCGAGCTCGACGAGCTCAAGACCCGCCACGACCGCAACCGTTCGCGTGATGAGCTGCTGCGGGCGCTCTCGACCGGGAACTGGGTTCAGCGCTACCGAGCGCGGCGGTACGCGCTGCGCCACCTCATTCGCGACGAGCATCTGGATCGCCCCGAGGGGGCCGGAGGCTCCGGAGCATTGACCCGCCAGTAGGGGCGCGGGTTCGTCGACCGGGTCGAGGGGGGAGCCGGTCCCGAACCGCCCTGAGCCGGTTCGGAGGCGCCCACTAGCATGTCGCGACATGTCGCGCAAGCTGTCGAGACATATTGTTCACCGCAATTTGCGACTTTTTTATGTATCGTGCCGTTGCAGGGGCCTCTGAAGCTGTCTAGGTTGCTCCCTGTCGCCGTCGGGGCGGACGCGCACATGCCAGGGGGCAATCCCACATCTCACGCTCTTCGGAGCCTCGCCACCAAGTGCGTCCTGGTGGGCGCGCTTCTCGTCTGCGCCCTCTTCGCTGGCCTCCTCGCGAGCCGCGCGCAGGCTGACGTCACGGCGCCGGCCCCGGGAGCTGATTCGACCCTGAGCACGTCGACGGGCGAGGCCCCCGTCGCGTCCTCGACGACACCCGCCGCCGACCCCTCCTCGACGGACCCGGCTGCTGCTCCCTCCGCGACGGATCCGAGCACGCAGTCCTCCTCGACGGATCCGGGCGCCGATCCCTCGTCGGCGGATCCGAGCGGGGCGCAGTCCTCGACCGATCCCAGCGGCGGGACCTCGACGGACAGCTCGGGATCTGAACCCTCAACCGGCACTGGAGACTCCACCGCCTCCGCGACGTCCGGGAACGGCGCAGCCACTACACCGTCGACGGACACGACCGGAGTCGCGACCGTCGCGACCCCGGCCGACTCCACGCCCTCCACCGGCTCGGGCACCTCGAGCGACTCCGGAACGAGCGCCGACCCTTCGTCGGCGGATTCGGGCGCGGCCTCCTGTGAGATCCCCTCGACGGATTCGGGTGCGGGCTCCTCCTCGACTGATCCGGGTGCGGCCTCCTCCTCGACTGATCCGGGTGCGGCCTCCTCGTCGACTGATCCGGGTGCGGCCTCCTCGTCGACTGATCCGGGTGCGGCCTCCTCGTCGACTGATCCGGGTGCGGCCTCCTCGCTCGACTGATCCGGGTGCAGCCTCCTCGTCGACGGATTCTCCTCCTCGACGGACTCCGGAGCCTCAACCGGCACTGGAGACTCCACAGCTCCCGGTACCTCGACTGGCTCGGGGCCGGCTTCCTCGACCGGCGCGACAACTGACGCGTCTGGCGCGACGGACACGGCGCCGGCGCCGGCGGTCGCCCCGGCTGACCCGACAACACCCCCGGCCGCGTCCTCGTCGGATCCGGGCGCGGGTTCCTCGCCGGCGGATACCTCGTCCACCGATTCGGGCACGGCGGCGCCGGTGGCCGAGTCAGTCATCGCGACGACGCCCTCGCAGGGCTCCTCGGTGGGTTCGGGCACGGACTCCTCGACGACGTCGGTTGATCCGTCGCCCTCGACCACGGCCGCCGACCCCTCGACTTCCACTGGGTCGAGCGGTGACGCGACAGTCGCGACAAGCCCGACGCCGTCGGCCACGACCCCTCCACCCTCCAGCCAGCCGTCCGTCCCCCAGACCTCGGCTGATCCCACCCCGCCGTCGTCCTCGTCCGGGAGCGCGACGAACGCGGCAGAGCTGGTCACGCCGACGGATACCGCGGCGGCCAACGATGCGGCGGTCAGCCAGGCCGCGGCCAGCCAGGCGACGAGCAGCCCCGCCAGCTCGACCCCCGCGTCGGCGGCGACGGGCACGCCGCCCGCTGGCTCAGCCGGCTCGAGCACTGGATCGAATCCGGGCGGCACCGCAGCGAGTACCACCAGTTCGGCTCCGGCAGCCGCGAGTTCGGCCCCCGTGGCCACGGTGGTGGCGGCGCAGCAGCAGGCCGCGGTGGCCACGCCGCCAGCGGGTACCACGAGCCCCACGACGGATCAGGCCGAGCAGACCGTGTCGGCACAGAGCGCTTCGGGCTCAGGCCTGACGCCGGCCCCCGCGCACCAGTCGACCGCGCCGACGACACCGGCGCCCCTGGCGCCCAAGTCAGTGGTCGTGCTCCCCACCATTCCGGCCGCGGTACTGCCGACGCCCGCCGGCATCACGACTGCACCCGTCGTGACGCCGGCCTCGCTGAGCACCTTGCCGCCGGCGTCGCTCAGCACCTCGTCGCGCTCCAACGCGCCTTCAGCTCCCACCGTGTCCCAGGTGAGCAGCGTCGCTGCGCCGGTCGTGGCGGCCGCGGTGGCCTACCTCGAGGGTCTGCAACAGCAGGCCAGCCTCATCAGCACCGACTGGGAGCTGGTGTCCCTCGGAAGCCAGATCGGGGCGCTCAACGGCGTCACGCTCCCGACGAGCGCGCCGCTCGGCCCCGAACTGCAGAGCCTGATCGTCAAGCTCCGCGCGCTGTCAGCCTCCGATCCGAGCGCGCAGGCGATCCTCGTCAGCCTCCAGGAGCTGGGCTCGGCGGCGCCAACGTCGTCCTCGACGATCGAGCGGATCATCCTCCTGAACCGGCTGCTGAACGATCTGGCCCGCGTCGATCCGAAGGCCGCCCAGGCACTGGCGTCGACGCTCCCGGCGTTCGACACACTGGTCCGGGGCCTGATCCAGGACGAGCGCAACCCATTCCTGGCGTCGCCAGGTGCGACCCTCCCCGCCGGCTCTTCGCCACTCGCCATTGGCGAGCCGCTCGGAGCAGCGGTCCTCCTGGCCGCGGGCGAGTTCGCTACCGAGCCGGTCGTCACCCCGATCTCTCCGTCGAACGGGTTGGCCCGGAAGGTCACCCACTCGGCGTCGCCGTTGCCCGCACCGCCATCTCCGGTGGCCCCCGTGCCCCTTCCGGCGCCCATCGGTGGCGGTGGGTCTTCCGCTGCCGGCGCCGGCGGCGCCGCATCGGCATCTTCGACGGTGCTGTCCGTCGCAGGGCTCAACTTGCCACGTCTCAATTCCGTCGCGCAGCGCCTCGAGCTCGATCTCGCACCGTGGCGCTCGATGCTGCTCGCGTCGCGACTCGAACGCCCCGGCTAGGGGCCGCTCGCCGCTACCAGCTGCGCCGTCCGTCACGTTGACGTTCGGCGCGTCGCCCGGGCTCGTCTCGGGCGAGTAGCACGGCTCGTCGCCCGCATGTTTCGCGGGCCACGGCGGGCGTTTCGAATCCCAACTAATCGCAAGGAGAACCAACGCATGCAATCGAAATTGCTTGCAATCGGACTCAGTGCCTGCTCGCTGGCTATGCCGGCGTCGGCGCTGGCCGGTGAAGGTGCAGGCGGCAGCGTCGGCTCGGGTGGTCCGGGTCAGGCGCAGCAGTCGCAGCAGTGGTCGGTCACGCTGCAGGCGGCGCTCTCTCAGGCCAAGGCCCAGCAGAACGCCGTCAATGGCAACTCGCCCGTGAACACGGCGGGTGGCAACGTCTGGGGTGGCAGCAACAGCGCCAGCCAGGACGCCGGGAACAAGGCCAGCAGTGAGGCCTCCAACTGGGCCACCACCAGCCAGAGCACCAGCCAGAGCCAGTCATCCGGCTCCGGCTATGGCTCGGGCTACGGCAACGGTGGCTCCGGTCAGGCCGCAAACTCGTCGCAGATCGCGGCGACGCTGCAGCTCGCGCTGTCTCAGGCGAAGTCCCACCAGAACACGGTGAACGGCAATTCGCCGGTCAACACCGCGGGTGGCAACGTCTCTGGCGGCAGCAACAGCGCCAAGCAGGGCTCGAAGAACGGTGCATCGAGCGGCGCGTCCAACAACAGCAACACCCAGCAGGGCAACAGCCAGTCCCAGTCGACCAGCTCCGGCGGCGGCGTGGGCAACGGCAGTTCGGGTCAGGGCCAGGGCAGCAACCAGGGCTCGCTGACCGGGCAGCTGGCGGGCTCGCAGTCCGGGGCCAACCAGAACGCCGTCAACAGCAACTCGCCGTCGAACACGGCGGGTGGCAAGGTCTCTGGTGGCAGCAACAGCGCCAGCCAGAACTCGGCGAACGGCGCCAAGAGCGGGGCCAGCAACAACAGCAACACCAGCCAGGACAACAGCCAGTCCCAGTCCTCGAGCTCCGGCTGCGGGATCGGGAACGGCGGCTCCGGCCAGGCGCAGTCGAGCTCACAGGGCTCGGCCACGCTGCAGGGCGCCCTCTCGGGGGCGAACGCCAACCAGAACGCGGTGAACGGCAACACGCCGGTCAACACCGCGGGCGGCAACGTCTCTGGTGGCAGCAACAGCGCCAGCCAGAACTCGGCGAACGGCGCCAAGAGCGGGGCCAGCAACAACAGCAACACCAGCCAGGGCAACAGCCAGTCCCAGGACACGAGCTCCGGCGACGGGATCGGGAACGGCGGGTCCGGTCAGGCGCAGAGCAGCAATCAGGGCTCGGCCACACTCCAGGGCGCTCTCTCGGGAGCGAACGCCAACCAGAACGCGGTGAACAGCAACACGCCGGTCAACACCGCGGGCGGCAACATCTCTGGTGGTGGCGGGAAGGTCGATCCGAGCGCGAACCAGAACTCGGCGAATGGTGCGTCGAGCGGTGCGAAGAACGGCGCCAACACCAGCCAGAACAACGACCAGTCCCAGAGCTCCAGCTCAGACGGTGGGATCGGTAACGGTGGTTCCGGTCAGGCCCAGAGCAGTAATCAGGGCTCGCTGACCGGTCAGCTGGCCGCCTCGAAGGCCGGGGCGAACCAGAGCACCGTCAACGCCAACGTCCCGGTGAACATCGCCGGCGGCAACGTGTCCGGTGGCAGCAACAGCGCCAGCCAGAACTCGGCGAACGGCGCCAAGAGCGGGGCCAGCAACAACAGCAACACCAGCCAGGGCAACAGCCAGTCCCAGGACACGAGCTCCGGCGACGGGATCGGGAACGGCGGGTCCGGGCAGGCGCAGCTGAGCTCGCAGGGCGCAGCCACGCTCCAGGGCGCGGCCTCGTCGGCCAAGGCAGGACAGAACACCGTCAACGCCAACGTCCCGGTGAACATCGCCGGCGGCAACGTGTCCGGTGGCAGCAACAGCGCCAGCCAGAACTCGGCGAACGGCGCCAAGAGCGGGGCCAGCAACAACAGCAACACCAGCCAGGACAACAACCAGTCCCAGAGCTCGACTTCGGGCGGCGGGATCGGAAATGGTGGTTCCGGACAGTTCCAGGAGAGCGATCAGGGTGCCCTGACCGCTCAGCTGGCCGCGTCGCAGGCTGCTGCCAAGCAGAACGGCGTCAACGCCAACGTCCCGGTGAACATCGCCGGCGGCAACGTGTCCGGCGGCAGCAACAGCGCCAGCCAGAACTCGGTGAACGGCGCCAAGAGCGGGGCCAGCAACAACAGCAACACCAGCCAGGACAACAACCAGTCCCAGTCGACCAGCTCCGGCGGCGGCTTTGGGAACGGTGGTTCGGGCCAGGCGCAGCTGTCCCTCCAGCAGGCGCTGACCCTCCAGGCCGCGCTCTCGCAGGCGAACGCCTCGCAGAACACGGTCAACTCGAACACGCCGGTGAACATCGCCGGTGGCAACGTCAAGGGCGGTAGCAACAGCGCCACGCAGAACTCCGGCAACAGCGGGAGCAGCAGCTCCAGCAACAGCAGTGGAACGGCGCAGAGTGGAGGTGAGAGCCAGGACAGCTGACCCCCAAGATCAGAGCTCGAAGCAGAGCTTTGAGCCCGCGGCTCCTTCCGACCGACCGCAGGACGCGGTCTGGTCGGGAGGCGTCGCCAGGGGAGCTCCGGCCGATCCGAGGATGTGGAGCGGCCGGAGCAACCCGAGGGGTGGGATCAGCGAACCAACACGATGATGAGAATTCTCAGCTACATGAGATTGGCCGCGGCGGTCGTCGTGGTCCTGGCGTTGCTCGCAGCGAGCAGCGCGAGCGGCGCCGACCTGTCGGTGCCGGTGGACCAGACGCCGGCCGCCACGAGCCCGAGTCCGACCGGCGATGCCGGGGCTACCCCGCAAACGGATTCGGCGGGTGATGCCACGAACGACCAGAGCTCGGAGGACGCCACCTCACCGGATGCCGCCGCGAGCGGATCGACCGCCACCGGGGACCTGCCCGAAGCCTCCGCGGTGAGCGCGGAGGGGACCAGTTCCACCCCGACCACATCGAGTGCCGCGTCTTCGGATGCCGCCTCGGGAGCGATGCCCACGGCACAGTCGGCTGACGGTTCGTCCAGCGAGATCGAGACTTCGTCAACCGCCAGTTCGGGCCAGGGCGTTGCCGGAGCCGAGGCGAGCACCACTCAGCAGGTGATCACGCAGGTCCAGATCAATGGATGTTCGGCCAACTGCTCCAACGAGACCCAGACCCAGTCGGCTGCGCAACAGGTCACGACGGTACAGGGCGCATCTTCGGACGCGCACGCATCGGTACCCGGTACCGGGAGCGGCGCGACGAGCTCGAGCCAGATCGTTCAGATCCAGATCGGCTGCACGTTCGAGTGCTCGGGCACGACCACCGAACCGGGCGACTCGTCCGGTCAGGGAATGCAGCAGGCGCTCAACGGTCTCAGTGTCGCCGGCGGCTCCACTTCGCCGTTGACGGCTTCGGTGACCGCTGCCCTGCAGGCCGTGGTCCAGCAGGTCTCGCAGCAGTGGCAGAGCGGCGGGGGCTCTGGCTCGGTCCAGACGCAGATCGCGGCTCAGGACACGACCACCGTTCAGTTCGGTGATCCCTCCGCTAGCGGGACCGATCAGACTCAGGTTGCTCCAGGATCGACGTCAGCGGCGACAGCGGCTGTCGTCAACCAGACCGTGCAGGCGATCCTGCAGATCCAGATCGGCTGCCTGTTCAACTGTGTCGGGATCCAGCAGGTGCAGCAGGCGGAGCAGTCGAACACGACGGCGCAGGCCGTGCTCTCTTCGGCGGGTTCGCCCGCCGCAGACGCCAAGACTCCGGCGGGTTCGCCGGCCGCTTCCGTCGTCACCGTCAGCCAGCTCATCTGGCAGATCCAGATCGGCTGCCTCGTGCGGTGCCAAGACGATTCACAGCAGCAGAGCGCCGCGACTTCGAACACGACACTCGTGAGCGGTGGCGCTTCGGGCGGGTCCCCGGACCCGGCCGGAACCGGCGTCAGCGCGCCGACTCAGACCCCGGATCCGAACGCCAGCGGCACCCCGAGTGATCCGGGAACGACTGACTCCGGAGCGACGGCCAGCCCGTTCCAGACTCCGCCGATCCAGAACCCGACGGCAACGTCCACTCCGAACCTGGGGGGCATCTCGACTCCGGACCCGACGGTGACGCCGTCGTCTCAGAGCCCGGCGGTGACGCCGCCTCAGGGCCAGCCGGTTGCGCAGCCCCAGGGCCTGCCGACCGCGCCGACCCGGGTCGAGTCGACGTCACTCGCCCCGCAACTCGTGTGTCCAGACAAGGCTCGTCCGTCTGGTTCCAAGCAGGTGCGACGGACCGGGCGTTCCAAGCGGCATCCTCATCACTCAGCGGCCGGGCATCATCATCGCCGTCCCGCGCGGGATCGTCATCTCGTCCGCCCGGGGCACCGTCGGGAGGCGCGGGTTGCACCGACGCGCTAGCCGGCAGACAACCAACGAAGGAGAAACCAGATGCTCAAGGCCGTAACGATTCTCGCCGCCAGCCTGGCGGTGGTGCTGGGGGCGAACACGATCGCGGGCGCGCACGGAGGCGCGCCCGCGGCGCGCGCCGCCAAGGCGGGCAACAGCAACGCGCTCACGGTGGTCGGAGTGCTCGGAAAGCGCGTCAACGTCGGCTACCACCAGTTCGTGATGGCGTACGCCTACTGCCCCCGCGGCTACTACGTGACCGGTGGCGGGGCGTACAGCGGCGCCGTCACGGAGGTCGTCTCAGGTCCGACGGGCAAGCTGAACGGCTGGTACGTGGACGGGACGCAGAACACCCAGGGCAAGACCTTCACCCACTCCGCTGACGCGGTCTGCGTGAAGGGAACCCGAAGCGTGCCGATCGCCCAGGCGGCGGAGAGCTCGGTCACGATCCACGAAGCCGAGGCGGCCTACGCCGCCGCAAACTGGGGCGCAGGGGGACGGTAGGGGAGTGGGGGCGAGGCAGGGGGCTGGGGGCCAACCGCCGGAGGGAGCCGCACGAGGCGGCTCCCTCCGTCGGCCACCCCAGCGCGGGCGGCGGACTATCGTGCCGCGGCGTGGACGAGTTGCTCCGGCTCTGGCTACGGAAGTGGCGCTGGTATGAACTGAACACGCTGCCCTGGAACCGGGCCCGGATCCACCTGGAACTCGCCCGCCGGGGAGCCTTCGCCCGCTGGCCGGTGCACGGCAACGTGCTCGAGTCGCTGGGCGACGGGCGGCTGGAGATCGGCGAGGGCACCCTGCTCGAGCCGAACGTGTGGATCACGATGCCGGCCCCGGCGCGGGTGCGCATCGGGACCGGGACGTTCCTCAACCAAGGGGTGATGATCGCGGCCGGGGAGCTGGTCGAGATCGGCAGCCACTGCATGCTGGCCAACGGCTGCTTCGTCTCGGACTCGAGCCACCGGTTCGACGATCCCGAGCGGCCGATCACCTGGCAGGGCTTCACGCGCAAGGGGCCGACGCGGATCGGCGACAACGTGTGGTGCGGGGCGCATGTCGTGGTGACGACCGGCGTGAGCATCGGCGAGCGCTGCGTGATCGGAGCCAACTCCGTCGTCACCCGTGACATCCCGCCGTACTCGATCGCCGCCGGCGCACCGGCGAAGGTGCTGCGGCGCGTCGACGCGCCGGCCCCGCCCCCGCCGCCGGCCTAGAGGGCTCGCCCCGTCACGAGTTCTTGATGACGATCGTCTCGAGGATGTTCGCCGCCCGCTCGGTGGAGTCGATCGCCGCTTCCAGCCGCTCCAACAGGTCCTTCCAGCGCACCACGACCATCGGATCGGTCGCGTCGTCGAACAGCGACGCGATCGCCTCCCGCGCGATCCGGTCGCCCTCGTTCTCCAACCGGTTCACCTCGACCGTGTAGTGCGAGATGTCGCGGAAGTCCCGCAGGCGGGGGATGGCCTCGGCGATCTGGGACGTCGACTCGTTCAGCACCCGGGCGAGCTCGACCGCCTGGCGCATCGGCCGCTGCACCTTGTAGAGGCCCATGTAGTCCGCAACCTCGTCGGTGTAGTCGACGATGTCATCAAGCGCCGAGGCCAGGGCGAGGATGTCCTCCCGGTCGATCGGCGTCACGAACGTGTTGTTCAGTCGATGCATGATGTCGTGGACGATCCGGTCGCCCTCGTGCTCGTAGTTGCGGATGTCCTCGAACAGGCGGGCGCTCTGCGGGTAGTCGGCGAGCATCTCGCAGAGCGCTCGCGCGGTGCGCGCGGCGTTGCGCCCCGCCTCCTCGAACAGGTCGAAGTACTCCCGGTCGCGAGGCGTGAACAGTTGCGACAGGCGTGACCGGGCCACGCCGCCGATGCTACCCCGCGCTCAGCTCGGCCAGGCTCGTCCGGAGCTCGGCCAGCTCCGAGTCGTCGATCGAGTACACGTGCTCCGGGCCCGGGAACGCCCGCGAGCGCACCTCGCGGGCATACGCGGCCACCCCGGAGACCATCTCCCTGCGGACGTCGGCGTAGCGCTTGGCGAACCGCGGGGCATGGCCGTCGTAGATCCCGAGCAGGTCGTGGAACACGAGCACCTGCCCGTCGGTGGCCGGACCGGCGCCGATTCCGATCACCGGCACCTCCAGCTGGGCCACCACGAGCTCGGACACGGCGGCCGGGATGGCCTCGAACACGATCGAGAAGCAGCCGGCGGCCTGCAGGGCGATGGCGTCGCGCGCCACCTCCAGCGCCGCGGCGGCGCTCCGGCCCTGCGCCCGGTAGCCGCCGAGCGCGGTCGCAGTCTGCGGCGTGAGCCCGACGTGCCCCATCACCGGGATCCCGGCCTCGACGATCGCCCGCGCCCGCTGGATGCTCGTACCGCCGCGCTCGAGCTTGACCGCGTCGCATCCCGCCTCCTTGACGAAGCGTTGCGCGGTGGCGATCGCCTGCGGGTCGGACGCCTCGTAGGAGCCGAAGGGCAGATCGCCCACGAGCAGCGGGGTGCTCAGGCCCCGGCGGACGGCGGCGGCGAGCATCAGCATCTCGTCCGTCGACACCGGCACCGTCGACGGGTAGCCGAGGACGGTCATGGCGCCGGAATCGCCGACCAGCACGACATCGACGGCCGCCTCCTGGGCCACCTGGGCCGACGGGTAGTCATAGGCGGTGACCATGACGATCGGCTCGCCGAGCCGTCGTTTCTCGGCCAGCCGCGGGAGGGTCATGGGAAGCGGCTCGTCGAGGCTGTGCGGGACGCTCACGTGGGGGGTGGCGGACATGGGTGAACTCCTCTCAGGCCACCGCGGCGGTGTCCGCCCCCAGGAGGGTGGCGACGGCGTCGTCGACGGCCAGGATCTCGTTGCGGGTACCGACGTGAACGACCCGCGGCACGTAGTGCTCGAGGTCGTCGGGGTCGTAGGCGGCGTAGGAGATGACGATGATCGTGTCGCCGCTGTGGACCAGCCGGGCGGCGGCGCCGTTGACCTTCATCTCGCCGGAGCCGCGTTCGCCGGCGATGGTGTACGTCTCGAACCGGGCGCCGTTGTCGACATCGACCACGGCGACCTGCTCGAACTCGCGGATGTCCGCGGACTCCAGCAGCTCCGGGTCGATGGTGATCGACCCGACGTAGTGCAGGTCACAGTCGGTGACTGTGGCGCGGTGGATCTTGGACTTCAGCATGGTGCGCTGCATGTCGGTGTCAGGGGCTCCCGTTGGATTCAGGCTCCACGGCCGGGGCGGCCGGAAGCAGCTCGTTGTCGATTAGACGGGTGGGGCCCACGCGAGCGGCCACCAGCGCGAGGGCCGGCCGGTCGAGCCGGTCCACGGGGGCCAGCGTCTCCGGGTCGGCCAGGGCGAAGTACTCGGGCTCCACGCCGGCGGCCGCGAGCTCGGCCCGGGCGCGGTCGGCGACCGCGGCAGCGTCGCTCACGCCTCGGTGGACCGTCTCGCGCGCCGCACACAGCGCGCGGTGCAGGCCGAGCGCCCGCTCGCGGTCGGCGCCCGACAGGTGGACGTTGCGGCTCGACATCGCCAGCCCGTCGGACTCCCGGACGGTGTCGCCCAGCGCGATCCGCACCGGCAGGTTGAGGTCGGCGACCATCCGCCGGATGACGAGCGCCTGCTGGGCGTCCTTGCGGCCGAACCAGGCGACGTCCGGCCCCACCATGTTCAGCAGCTTGCAGACGACGGTGGCGACGCCGTCGAAGTGCGTGCGCCCGCGGTGCTCGCCCTCGAGCAGCTCACTGATCCCGGCCACCGACACGGTGGTGGCGAAGCCCGGGGGGTACACCTCTCTCACCGGCGGGGCGAACAGGAAGTCGGTCCCGAGCTCGGCGGCGAGCGCGGCGTCGCGCGCCTCGTCGCGGGGATACGCCGCCAGGTCGGCCGGATCGCCGAACTGCGCCGGGTTGACGAACAGCGACACGACGACAACGTCCGCGGCCCCGTGGGCCTGTCGGATGAGCGACAAGTGGCCGTCGTGAAGCGCCCCCATCGTCGGCACCAGCGCCGATCGTCCGGCCGGCCCGGCGCACCGGCGCCAGGGCGGCGCGCAGCTCGTTCACCGTCTGGACCGTGTTCACGCCGTGGCTCCCGCCAGCCGCCGCGTGTGGGCGGCCAGCGCGTCGAACAGCGGCACGATCTCGGGCGCCCGGTCGACGATCGCTGCGCGCTGGCGGGCGACAGCCGCCTCGTCGCCGCGGGCGATGGGGCCGGTCAGGGCGCGCTGCGGTCCCAGCGCCAGCCAGTTCTCGACGCTGGCTCGTACGAGCGGCCCGAGCAGATCGCGGCGGACGCCGGCCAGCGCCGCCAGCTGCTCGGCCGCCCCTTCGAGCGTGACCAGGAAGTTCGAGGCCACCGAGGCGGCGGCGTGGTACAGCGGGCGGTCGGCGTCGGCAAGCCGAACCGGGGTCATGCCGAGCGCGGCGGCGAGCGACTCGGCCACGGCGAGCGCGCCCGCGGACGTGCCCGCCACCGCTGCCCCCGCACCCTGGAAGTCGGCGCCGGCCACCGTCACCGTCATCAGCGGGTGCAGCGAGAAGCCCTCGTGTGGGGCGAGTGGCTCGAGCCCGGTGACGCCCGAGCAGTGACCGACGAGCGGACCGGGACTCAGCGCCGTGGCGGCGGCGGCGATCTCGCCGTCCGGCACGCAGAGCAGGACGGCATCGGCGCCGGACACGTCCGCGTCGCGCCCGAGCGGCCCGTCGACCGTCCTGCCGGCGGCGCGCAGCCCGGTGGCCAGTGCGCTCCCGAGCTCGTCCGCGGCCGACGACGGCCAGACGGGCGCACAGGGGGGTGTCGGAGGGGGGTTCCCGTTCCAGTTCTCGCATCGGAGATACCGGTCGGGTGGCGGCAGATGATGGTGCTGCGAGTCCGTCCCGAGAGGTGACGGCCCACGCGTTCAAGGATACCCCGCAGGTTGCGAAAAGGAACAGGGCCCGGTGCCCGATGTTGTCTGCAAACGCCTTTACCATCGCCTGCGATGGCCAGGAGCGCGAGCCAGCGGCGGGAGGAGCTCAAGGCGGTGTGGGAGACCGGCCGGGACTGCCGGGCCTGCCAGCTCCACGAGACCCGCACCACCGTCGTGTTCGGCGCCGGCAACGCCGACGCCGAGCTGATGTTCGTCGGTGAGGCGCCGGGGGCGACCGAGGACAAGCTGGGGCTCCCGTTCGTCGGGCAGGCGGGCAAGCTGCTCGACCGGCTGCTCGGCGAGATCGATCTGGAGCGCGGCGAGCGTGTTCATCGCCAACACGCTCATGTGCCGGCCCCCCGGCAACCGCAACCCCCACCCGCACGAGCTCGACGCCTGCCAGGAGTACCTGCACCGCAAGATCGAGCTGATCGAGCCGACGGTCATCTGCACGCTCGGCAACTTCTCGACGAAGCTCCTGCGCGGCGACACCACGGGGATCTCGCGGCTCCACGGGCGCCAGGAGGTGCGCGTGGTCGGACGGCGGGCGGTCCGCCTCTACCCGCTGCTCCACCCGGCAGCGGCGCTCTACACGCCGTCGAACCTCGATGCTGCTCCGCGCCGACTTCGCACGGATCCCGGAGCTGCTGGCGCTCGGGGCCCCGCCGCAGCCGGGCCTCGAAGCGGAGCCCGAGCCCGAGCCGGAGCCGGATGCGGGGCTCCACCCGCAGGACGAGATCGAGCCGCTGATCGTGATGCCCCTCGCTGCCTCCGGGGAGGCAGCGGCCGCCCAGCTCGACCTGTTCTAGACCAGTTCCGGCGCCACGGCCGGTTGCTCGGGAGCCTCCTGGGGGGCGATCGACCGCCGCCCCGGGTGGTTCGCGGCGCAGGGCGAACAGGAAGGCGACGACCGCCGCAGCGGCCTGCACGCCGAGGATGACGATGGCGAACCCGGCGGGCCGGTGGGGCGCCTGGGCGAGGATCAGCGGCTCGGCGGCCGCGATCAGCCCGAGCGGCACCAGGAACCAGGTGCGGCGCAGGGCCAGGAGGTACTGGACGGCGAGGTACGTGGTGGCCAGCACGGCGAAGGCGCAGCCGAGCACGATCAGCGAGCCCGAGGCCGTCGCCCGCTTCTTGCTGAACGCGATCGTCAGCAGCAGGTGGGGGATCCCGGCGAAGATGAGGAGCACCGGTACGGCGCACACGGCGACGATGCCGAGCGACATGACGAGCACCCGGCGGGTGTCCTTGCCCTCGGCCCGCAGGCGCGTCACCTCCGGCACGAGGTAGAAGCCGGCGCCGATCGCCACCCAGATGAGCACCTTGGCGGCCACGGCGTCCGAGGCGTAGGCGCTCGCCGTGTTCTTGCTGAACTGGTGCTTGGCCACCACGAGGTCGATGTTCTGGAGCACGGCGATGACCGCCAGGCCGGCGATCGGCACCCAGGCGCGCCGGATGTGGGTCCAGAGGCCGTACGCGGCCCGGCCCAGCCGCGACGGCCCGGTGGCGCCGACGTGGCGGCGCAGCATCCGCCAGCAGTAGATCGACATCACGACGTAGGAGATGAACGACCCGAGGTAGGCGCCGGTGACGCCGAGCCAGGCGGCGGCGAGCAGCGCCCCGCCGATCAGCCGGGCGGTCTGCTCGGCGACGAGGCTGATGCCGACCGACTTCAGGTCCCCGACCCCCTGGAGGAAGCCGCGGAGGATCGAGAGCTCGAGCCACAGGCAGGCGGTCGGGATGCCCGCCGCGGCCGCCCACGGGTACTTCTTGACTCCGACCGCGTCGGCGATGGGGTGCTGGAGGGCGATCGAGATGACGGTGAGCCCCACCGACGCGATGGCCAGCGTCCGGGTCCAGACCACGACCGTGGCGAGCAGGTCCTCGCCGTTGCCGAGCCGGCCCAGGGCCCCTTCGCGAGCGGTCGCGACCTGCATCGCCTGACCGACCACCGCGAGGATCAGGAGGTAGGCGATCAGCGCGCCGAGGGCGCCATAGTCGTCGAGCTCACGGGCGAACACGAACGTCGAGCCGAGGGCCACGACGTTGTTGGCGATCATCGCCACCGCCAGCCCCGCCGCCTTGGCCGTCTCCGAACTGCGAAACGCCCCAATCCGTTCGCCCAACCCGCCCGTTGATGCCGCGCGCAGGGGAGGACATGAGCGCTTCACGGTAGCGAACCGGCCCGGTCACCCGGCGCGCGGGCGGTCGGAGGCCGGATGGTCCGTCCGTCGGCTGGGCTAGCCTGCGACCGAGCAATGTGGCCGGCGCGCCTTGCGACCCTGCTGCTCGTCCTCTGGCTGCCGCTCGGCGGGGCCGGCCCGGCGCTGGGCGCGACCTCGCAGCTGATGCCGACCGCGCCAGGCCTGTCGAGCCCGGCGTCGGCCCCGCGCCCCGTCACGCCGGCCAAGCGTGGCACCGTGGTCCCGTCACGGCCAGCTCCGGCCGCCTCGGCTCTGCCGCACACCGGCATCGACCTCTGGGTGGCGCTGCTGGTAGCCGCCGTCCTGCTCTGCGCGGGTACGGCGATCCGCGCGGGAACGCGGCGGCGCGGCACCGTCCGGCTCGAGCCGGTGGTCTCCCGTCGGCGGTGAGGCCGGCGGGGACGCGGATCACCGAGTCGGCCGCCGCCACCGAGGGGGTGGCCGGTGAACTGGCGAGAGACCTGACGCCGGGCGACGTGGTCCTCGTCAGCGGGGAGCTCGGCGCCGGCAAGACGACGTTCGTGCGGGGTGCCGCCCGGGCGCTGGGGGTCACCGTCCCGGTGACGAGCCCCACCTTCACGATCGGTCAGCGGTATCCCGGACCGGTTCCGGTGGCGCACCTCGACCTCTACCGGATCGGCGATCTGGCGGACGAGGATCCGGAGCTGCTCGCCGATTACCTGCGGGCCGGACACCATCGCGTTCGTCGAGTGGCCGCAGGGGGCCGAGCGCGGAGCTCGCCGGATTCGGACGGATCGCGCGGCGGGTCGAGCTGCGCCACGCCGGGGGCGACCGGCGGGAGGTGCGGATCGCTTGAGGCTGCTCGCGCTCGACACGGCGACCCGGGCGACCGTGGCGGCGTTCTGCGACGGTGAGCGAATGGCGGAGGCGCGCGACGACCCTCCGCCCGGCGCCCGCCCGGGTCACGCCGAGCACCTGCTCGCGCTCGCCGCGCAGGCGCTCGGGGTCGCCGGCGCCGACTGGGCTCAGCTCGAGGCGATCGTCGTCGGCCGGGGGCCCGGGACGTTCACCGGTCTGCGGATCGGGATCGCGACCGCACGCGGCCTGGCGAGCTCGCTCGGGGTCCCGCTGGTCGGTGTCTCCACGCTCGAGTCGCTGGCGCAGCCCGCGCTCGATGCGGGCGAGGGGCCCGTGGCGAGTGTGATCGACGCCCGGCGGCGGGAGGTGTTCGCCGCGGTGTGGACGGCCGACGGCGCCTGCCTGGACGGGCCGCAGGTGGTCCGGCCGGACGCCCTCGCCGAACGTCTCGCCGCCCTACCCGGCGCGCGGGCCGTGGGGGATGGCGCCGTAGAATGGCGGCAGGTGCTCGAGCCATCCGGTGCCATCGTGCCCCCCGATGGCTCCGAGCTGCACCGCGTCTCAGCGGTGGCCCACTGCCGGCTGGCCCGCGACGCGCCGGCGGCTCGCCCGCAGGACATCCGCCCGGAGTACCTGCGCGTGCCGGACGCGGAGCTCGCGCGGCGGGCGACCCCCGATGCAAGCGCCTGAGCTGACAATCCGCCCCCTGCGCCCGGCCGACCTACCCGCCGTGATGGCGATCGAACGGCGCTCGTTCCCCACGCCCTGGTCACTGGCCATGTTCGTGCTCGAGCTGGCCAAGCCGGCGTCGATCTGCATCGGTGCCTGGCAGGCGAACCCCCTGGCCGGCTATCTCGTCTGCGCGCGCTACGCCGACGTCTGGCACCTGATGAACATCGCGGTCGAGCCCGCGCGGCGCCGCTCCGGCGTGGCTCGTGGCCTGCTCGCGGCGATGGTGGAGAGGACCGGGGAGCAGGCGCCGATCACGCTCGAGGTCCGCACCTCGAACACGCCGGCCATCGCGCTCTACGAGCGGTTCGGCTTCCAGGCGGCCGGCACGCGCCCCCGCTATTACGCCGACACCGGCGAGGACGCCCTGATCATGTGGCGGACCGGCGAGCTCGCCCCAGCGCCATGATCCTCGCCCTGGAGACGAGCTGCGACGACACCTGCGCGGCGGTGATCACCCCGGACGGAGAGATCCTGGCCAACGTCATCTCCTCCCAGGGGGTGCACGACCGCTACGGCGGCGTGGTGCCGGAGATCGCCTCGCGCCACCACCTCGAACTGATCGACGTCGTGGTGGCCGACGCGCTGCGCACAGCCGCCACGACGCTCGACGGGATCGAGCTCGTCGCCGCCACCCGGGGCCCGGGCCTCGTCGCCGCGCTGCTGGTCGGGCTGAGCGCCGCGAAGGGCATCGCCGCCGCCCGTCGGCTGCCCTTCGCGCCGGTCGACCATCTGCACGGCCACGTCGCCGCCAGCTTCCTGGCCCCGGCACGGTTCGCGCCCCCGTTCCTCGCCCTCATCGCCAGCGGTGGCCACACCCTGCTGGCCGACGTGCGCGATCGCGGGCCGGACTTCCGGGTGCTGGGGCTGACGCTCGACGACGCCGCAGGGGAGGCGTTCGACAAGGGCGCACGCCTGCTGGGGCTCGGGTATCCGGGTGGTCCGGCGCTCGAACGCCTGGCACGCGAGGGCGACCCGAGGGCGTACGACTTCCCGATCGCCGGCCGGGTACCGGGCCTCGACTTCTCGTTCGCCGGCCTGAAGACGGCGCTGCTCTACCGGGTGCGGGAGCTGGGGGAGGCCGAAACCGAGCGCCACCGCGCCGACCTGGCGGCCGCCTACCAGCGGGCGATCGTGGAGGCACTGGCCCGGCGGGTCGAGCGGGCGCTCGAGCAGACCGGGCTGACCCGGCTGACCGCGGGGGGCGGGGTGGCGGCGAACGGCCCACTCCGCGAGCGGCTCGAGGGCATTGGCGTCGAGCTTGACATCCCGCCCCGCGCCCTGTGCACCGACAACGCGGCGATGATCGCCAGCGCCGCCCGCCACGTGGCGCCGATCGCCTACCCGGACTACCTCGGCCTGGACGTGTACGCCAGCGGCGAGCCGGCACCGCGGGCGGCCTGATGGCGACCATCGTGCTGTACAGCCGGCCCGGTTGCTGCCTGTGCGACGAGGCGCGCACGGTTCTCGAGGCGGTCGGGCGACGGCGATCGTTCCGGTTCGTCGAGCGCGACATCGAGGCCGACGAGGCTCTGCTCAAGGCCTATCTGGAGCGAATTCCGGTGGTCGAGATCGACGGCGCCGTGGCGTTCGAGCTGTTCGTCGATGAGGAGAGCTCGAGCGCCGCCTGATCGCCTCGGGAGGCGACTGAGCGCGCGGTAGAGTGGGCGGCGGATGAGCACCACGGTCGGCCGCGACGACTCCTCCGCGACGTCCGACTCCGAGGGGGCGGGGGAAAAGCTCTCGCTCGGGGTGGCGGCGCGGCTGTCGCGCTACCTCCAGGTGCTCACCCAGGCCCGGAAGATGGGCAAGGAGACGATCTCCTCCCAGGAGCTCGCCGACTACACGCACGTCAACTCGACCCAGATCCGCCGCGACCTGTCGGGCTTCGGCAAGTTCGGCAAGCGTGGCGTCGGCTACCGGGTCGACTCGCTCGTGGCCCAGATCCGCCAGATCCTCCATACCGCGGGTCAGCACAACATCGCGCTGTTCGGCGCCGGCCACCTGGGCACGGCGATCGCCACCTCGGACATCTTCGCCGACCACGGGTTCCAGGTCGTGGCGGTGTTCGACCGCGACGAGGCGAAGGTCGGCACCCGCATCGGCGAGCTGACCGTCCAGCCGAGCGGAGCGCTGGGCCAGGCGGTCGCGGAGCAGGAGATCGTGGTGGCGGTGCTCGCGGTGCCTGGCGGGGCCGCGCAGTCGCTGGCCGACGAGCTCGTCGAGGCGGGGGTGAAGATCATCTTCAACTACTCCGACGCGCTGCTCCAGGTACCTCCGGAGGTCACGGTGCACACCTCCAGTCCAGCCGTCGACCTGCTGTACGCGCTGTACTTCTACCTGGCCTGAGGTCGTCCGCGTGGACCTCGACCTGAACCGAGCACGCGCGGTGTTCGACGGCTCGGCCGACGGTACCGTCGGCATCGAGGAGGAGTTCGCGCTGCTGGACCCGGACGGGCTCGATCTCGTCGGGCGCTACGAGCCGCTCCGGGCGGCGGCGGCCGAGGACCCGGTGCTGGCCGACGCGGTGGCCGGCGAGCTGATCGACTCGGAGATCGAGATTCGCTCCGGCCGCGGGGAGACGCTGACCGCGGCGCTGGTGGCGCAGCGGGAGCGGCGGCGCCACCTGTTTGCCCTGGCCGCCGGCCAAGGGATGGAGCTGGGGGCGACGGGCACCCACCCGTGGGCCGACTACCGGGCGCAGCACATCATCGACACCGAGCACTACCGGCGGTTGAACGCCGACCTCGGCTATGTCGCCTGGCGCAACAACACGTTCTCGCTCCACGTTCACGTCGGGGTGCGGGGCGCCGATCGGGCGGTGGCGGTGTGCGACCGGCTGCGCCCGGTCCTTCCGGTGCTGCTCGCCGTGTCGGCCAGCTCGCCGTTCCTGGAAGGGCGGGACACCGGCCTGGCCAGTGCCCGCAGCCAGACGTTCACCCGGACGTTCCCGCGCTGCGGGGTCCCCGAGGCGTTCGGGAGCTGGGACGCCTACGCCGATTACATCGACTTCCTCGTGCGGACCGGCTCGATCGTCGAATACACCCAGGTCTGGTGGTCGGTGCGCCCGCACTTCGGGTTCGGCACCGTCGAGGTCCGGATCTGCGACGCGCAGCCGACGGCGGCCGAGTCCGAGGCGCTCGCCAGCCTGATCGTCGCCTGCATCGCCCAGGCGGCACGCGATCACGATGAGCGCATCCCGCACGTCGATCAGCCAGGCCGCCTGATCGAGGAGAACCTGTGGCGGGCGATCCGCTACGGGCTGGACGGCGAGCTGCTCGACCTGGAGCGCCGCGCGTCCTACCCGGCCGCCGAGGCGGCCGCTCGACTGCTCGGCTGGACGGCGCCCGTGCGGAGCGAGCTGGGCGTGGGGGAGGATGGCGTCCCGCGGCGCAACGGGGCCCAGCGCCAGCGCGAGCTGCTCCGGGAGACCGGCGACCTGCGGGCGGCGTACGCCCGCACCGTGGGCGAGACCCGCGCGACGTATGCTGGGGCGGCGATGAACGAGGTGACGTGATGAGCACGTCGGATCCGCGGCCGCCAACCGAGGAGGAGCTCCGCGCGGCCTATGACGCGGAGATTCGCCAGATCCGGGTCGAGCACGTGGTGCTGGAGCACGTGGTGACCCTCGTCAACCTGGGGATGCGCCGCACCGGCCTGATGGCCGGCACCGAGTCCGAGCGCGATCTGGAGCAGGTCCGGGTGGCGATCGAGGCGGTGCGGGCGCTCTTGCCAGTCGTCGAGTCGGTGGCCGCCGAGCAGGCCGCTCCGATCCGTGAGGCGCTCTCGCAGCTTCAGCTGGCCTTCGTGCGCGGTGGCGGCTCGGCGGCGCCGGATTCGGCCGCCGAGGCGCCGGACGCGCCGGCTGCACCCGCGGAGGCGGCGTCGTCCGGCGCCAGTCCCGGTCAGGGCTCCGCGCCCCCGGGGTCCTCCTCGGGGACGGGCCCTGCCCAGCGCAGCGGCCGGCTCTGGGTGCCGGGTCAATAGTCGGCGGCACGACGACGTCCGGCTCGCTACACTCCCGCGCCGTCAGTGGCCACCGCCCACCCCGGGTGGCGGCCTTTTGCTGTTGTCTGGCCGCGCAACACTCGCGCGCCACTTCCCCGTAGAGCTTCCCCGGAGGACCCTTTGTCTAGCTTTCTGACGCATCATGGCGTCGTTGTCGCGCTGGTGTGTGCCGGCGCCGCCGTTCTCTACGGCGCCCTGACCTCCCGGTCGTTGCTGGCCCTGTCGCCCGGCAACGAGCGGATGCGGTCGCTCTCCGCGGCCGTGCAAGAGGGCGCCTCCGCCTACCTGAACCGGCAGTACACGACGATCGCGGTGGTCGGGGTGGTCCTGTTCATCGTCCTCATCCCGCTGCAGAACATCCGGGTGGCGATCGGATTCCTCATCGGCGGGTTGCTGTCCGCGTCGGCCGGCTACATCGGCATGAACGTCTCGGTGCGCGCCAACGCGCGCGTGGCCGAGGCGGCACGGGGCGGGATCTCCCGGGCGCTGGACGTGGCGTTCCGCGGCGGAGCGGTGACCGGCATGCTCGTCGTCGGCCTGGCGCTCCTCGGGGTGGCCGCCTACTACGGCATCCTCACCGCGATCGCCGGCGAGTCGACGCGCCATGCGGTGGATGCGCTCATCGGGCTGTCGTTCGGCGGATCGCTCATCTCGGTGTTCGCCCGCCTGGGCGGCGGGATCTTCACCAAGGGCGCCGATGTGGGCGCCGACATCGTGGGCAAGATTGAAGCCGGCATCCCCGAGGACGACCCGCGCAACCCGGCGGTGATCGCCGACAACGTGGGCGACAACGTCGGCGACTGCGCCGGCATGGCCGCCGACCTGTTCGAGACCTACGCGGTGACCGCCGTGGCGGTGATGCTCCTCGGCGTCCTCACCTTCAGCCAGGACACCAAGGTCGCGATCTATCCGCTCGTCCTCGGCGGCGTGTCGATCATCGCCTCGATCATCGGCACTTTCGCCGTCAAGTCGCGCAGCGGCAACGTCGAGCGCGCGCTGTACCAAGGCCTGATCGTCTCCGGCGTCCTGGCGGGGCTCGCCTTCATCCCGATCACGTACTGGCTGATGCACGGCCTAGCCTTCAACGACGGCGGCTCGGCGCCGAAGTGGTGGCACTTCTACCTCTGCGCCCTCATCGGCCTGGCGATCACGGCGCTGCTGTTCGTGATCACCGACTTCTACACCTCCACGCGCTTCTCGCCGGTCAAGTCGACCGCCCGGGCCTCCCAGACCGGCCACGCGACGAACATCATCCAGGGACTCGCCCAGGGCTATCAGGCCACGGCGCTGCCGGCCGTCGTCATCGCGCTCGGCATCTTCGGGGCCTGGAAGCTCGGCCACGGCATCTACGGCATCGGCGTCGCGGTGATGGCGCAGCTGTCGCTGACCGGCCTGATCGTCGCCCTCGACGCATTCGGCCCCATCACCGACAACGCCGGCGGCATCGCCGAGATGGCCGATCTGCCCGAGGAGGTCCGCAACATCACCGACCCGCTCGATGCGGTGGGCAACACGACCAAGGCCGTGACCAAGGGCTACGCCATCGGTTCCGCCGCCCTCGCCGCCCTCGTCCTGTTCGATGCGTTCAAGCAGGAGCTGATCGACAACGGCGCGGGCAAGCACGCCATCTCGTTCGACCTGTCGAACCCGCCGGTGCTCATCGGCCTGCTGATCGGCGGCATGATGGTCTACCTGTTCGCCGCCCTCTCGATGGAGGCCGTCGGCCGGGCCGGCGGTGCGGTCGTGGAGGAGGTGCGCCGCCAGTTCCGGGACAAGCCCGGGATCATGGATGGCAGCGAGCAGCCGGAGTACGGCACCTGCGTCGACATCGTCACCAAGGCGGCTCAGCGGGAGATGATCCTCCCGGCGCTCATCCCGATCGTGCTGACGGTGGTCGTCGGCATCATCTCCACCCAGGCGCTCGGTGGCCTGCTGATCGGCGTGATCGTCGTCGGCGTCTTCATGGCCATCTCGATGACCGCTGGTGGCGGCGCGTGGGACAACGCGAAGAAGCTGATCGAAGACGGCGCGTACGGCGGCAAGGGCTCCGAGGCCCACGCCGCGTCGGTCACCGGCGACACCGTCGGTGATCCGTTCAAGGACACCGCCGGCCCGGCGATCAACCCGATGATCAAGGTGGCCAACATCGTGGCGCTGCTGATCATCCCGATCATCACCTGAGGTTCAGGCTGCCGCCCCGACGGGTGGCGCCCACGCCGGGGACACGGCGCGGGAGACGCGGTGCCGGTGATCGCCCTGACCAGCGCCGCGGCCAACCTGACCACCGTCGCCGCCGGGCCGCTGGTGTTCGCCGAGCCGTGGCCGAACGGGCGGCTGGCCCTCGTCGTGCGACTGCTCGCTTTCGGCCTCGTGGTGGCCGCCGCCGCCCTCACTCCGCCGCCGATCGGGCCGTCCGCACGGGAATCGGGCGGCGTCTAGAGTGCGCGCCATGTTCATCCTGATCGTCGGCTGCGGCCGGGTCGGCTCGGCGGTGGCCAAGCGCGCGCTGGGGGCCGGGCACGACGTGTCGGTGATCGACAGCGACCCCCTCTCCCACGAACGGCTGGACAAGGACCAGACGAGCACCTGGGAGGACGCCGGCGGGCGGTTCACCGTCGGCACGGCACTCGAGATCGAGGGGCTGATCGCCGCCGGGATCGAGTCGGCGGACGTGTTCCTGGCCGCCACCTCGGGCGACAACACGAACCTCGTCATCGCCCAGATCGCCCAGCGCCGGTTCAACGTGCCGCGGGTGGTCGTGCGCGTGGCCGACCCGGCCCGTGCGGCGTGGTACGCCGAGCAGGGACTGCTGACGATCTGCCCCACCCAGCAGGCGATCGATCAGGCCGAGCGGCTGGTGCTGGCCTAGATGGAGGCGAGCATGTACGTCATCGTCGCCGGGGCGGGCAAGGTCGGCTGGAACCTGGCGCGGGAGCTGATCGCCAAGGACCGCGAGGTGACGCTGATCGAGTCCGACCACCGTCGCTACCGGGTCATCGAGGAGGAGCTCGAGCACGCGGTCCAGTACGGGGACGCCACCGAGCTGTGGGTGCTGGAGCGGGCCGGCATCCAGCGGGCCGACCTGGTGATCGCGGTCACGGGCGACGACGAGGACAACATCCTCATCTGCCAGATGGCCAAGGAGAAGTACGGCTGCCAGCGGATCGTCGCCCGGGTGAACAACCCGCGCAACCTCCAGCACTTCAAGCTGCTGGGGATCCAGCCGGCGGTGTCCGCCACCGACCTGATCCTCCGCCTGATCGAGCACGAGGTCCCGGAGTACGGCCTCGTCCAGCTGCTGGCGCTCGAGGAGGAGCACCTGGAGATCATCGAAATCCAGGTGGCCGCCGGCTCCCCGGCCGCCGGGGCCCGGGTGCAGGAGGTCCAGCTGCCCGACGGCTCGCTCATCATCTCGGTGCTGCGCAACGGTTCCGGCTTCGTCCCCAAGGCCGACTCGGTGATCACGGCGGGCGACGAGGTGCTGCTCATCCTCGACCCCGGGCTCGAGGGGCAGATCATGCCCCAGTTCACTCCGACCGGCGGCTGACAGTCGGCGATGGCCCCCCGCCAGGTCGACCACCTGCTGATCGGTGGCGGCGTGGCGGCGGCGAGCTGTGCCGAGGCGCTGCGCGTGGCGGGGGCCGAGGGCTCGATCCTGCTCGTCGGGCGCGAGGTCGACCCGCCGTACCACCGCCCGCCGCTGTCCAAGGGCTACCTCGGCGGCCGGGAGGACCGGACGGAGGCGCTCATCCACCCCGCCGAGTGGTACGGCGATCATCGCATCGACCTGCTGAGCCGCACGTCGGTGACCAAGCTCGACCCGGCGGGCCGGACGGCGACGCTGTCCACCCGCGAGGAGGTGACCTACGGCACGGCGCTGCTCGCCACCGGCGCAAACGTCCGGCGGCTGAACGTCGAGGGAGCCCAGCTCGAGGGGATCCACTACCTGCGGGCGTTCGGCAACGCGGACGCGATCCGGCAGGATGCGGCGGGCCGGCGGGTGGTGCTCGTCGGCGGCTCGTATCTGGCGTGCGAGGTGGCAGCGACGCTGACGGCAGCCGGGTCGCAGTGCACGCTGGTGATGCTGGAGGACCTGCCGCTCAGCCGTGGCTTCGGTCCGCTCGTCGGGCGGTGGTGCGCGGATCGGCTGACCGAACACGGGATCACGTGGTTCGGCGGCGAGGCGCTCGAGCGCTTCGAGGGCGCCGGGGAGCGGGTGACGCACGTGGTGACCCAGAGCGGGCGGCGGCTGGAGGCCGACGCGGTGGTCATGGGCACCGGTGCGCTGCCGGACGTCATGCTGGCACGCGCCGCCGGTCTGGAGCTGGGCGACAGCGGCGGAGTGCGGGTCGACGCCCAGCTGCGAACGCCGGCGCCGGGCCTGTTCGCGGCCGGCGACGTCGCCGAGTACGACAGCCGGCTGCACGGTGGGCCGCGCCGGATCGAGCACTGGGACGTGGCCATCCGGCAGGGCCGGGCGGCGGCGCACGGCATGCTCGGCGACGGTTCGGACTACACGGAGGTGCCGTACTTCTTCTCGGATCTGGGGGACTGGGCGGCGCTGGAGTACGTCGGTCCGGTGGCCGTGCCGGAGCGGGAGATCGTGCGTGGCCGGCCCGCCGACGGCGCGTTCAGCGTCTGGCACCTGACCGGCGACCGGCTGGTCGGAGCACTCGGGGTGGGACGTCCCGAGGACCTGGCGGCCGCGCGCGAGCTGATCAGCTCAGGCCGGGCGGTGGACCGTCCGGAGATGCTGGCGGATCTGTCGAGCGATCCGGCGGATCTGACCGGCGATCGGGCGGATCTGGCGGGCGATCCGCCGGATCGCTAGCCGGGCCCGGAGCGCCTCCGTAGGACGAGCTGCGCCGGCGCGTCGTGCCGCCGGGCAGCCGGTCCACGAGCCGCCCCACCCGATCGATCGCACCCTCCAGCGGCGTCGTCATCTCGATCGCCCGCTCGAGCGTCGGCAGCGCCGCCACCAGCGCGTTGCCGGTGTCCGCCACCCGGGTGGCGCGCTCGACGATCTCCGCTCCGCGGACGTCGATCTGCTCCCCGACCTCGCGCATCTGCGTACCGAGCTCGAGCAGCCGATCGGCGCTGCCGTCGATGCGCTCCCCGAGCCCGAGGATCGCCTGCGCTTGGGCGTCGATGCGCTCGCCGAGGGCGAGGATGAGCTCCGCGCGCGCGTCGATCCGCTCGCCGAGCTCGAGCACCCCGCGGCCGAGCACGACGAGCTGCTCGCCGATGTCAAGCAGGCGGTCGAGCTGCTCCGGCGCCCGGCGGGCCGCCCGGGCGACAGCGGCGAGATCCGACGCGGCGCGGGAGACGACGACGTCCGGCGAGGCGAGCGGAAGTCCGAGCACGCGCATCCGGCCTGAATCTACTCCGGCGTCTGGCGCACCTCCGGACCTCGGCGACCGGCACGTCCGTTCCGTCCGGCGTGCGTGTCGGTCTGACTGTGGCAGTTGGGGCAGAGCAGCTGCAGGTTCTCGATGCGGTTGTCATCGCGCACGCCGTTGACGTGGTGGAGCTCGGTGACCAGCGGATCCCCCTGCCATTCAGTGATGCCGCATCGCTCGCAGCTGCCGTCCTTGAGACCCATCTGCATGAGACGGCGCTTCAGCTGGCCACGGTTGCGTCGGGTGTCACCGGCGAAGAACTCCGCGGCCGGCATGAACCCGGGGCGGGGCACGACCGCGCCGCGCAGCACCGCGGCGTGCCACGTCTGGCTCGAGAAGCCAAAGCGGATCATGCACATCCGCACGCTGTGTCCATCGTCGTAGAACCGCTGGACGTCATCCCAGTCGTACCGCCGGGAGAAACGCTCGTCGCTCTCGGCGCCCAGCCGGCGGGCGTGGTAGCTGACGGTCGACTTCGAGATGCCGAGAGTGCGCGCTATCTCGGCTCGCACAAGACCACGCGTCAGGAGCTGCTTCACCTGCTCACGGGTACGAACCCGGCGATGAGCGCCGCGGCGGATGACCGGCTTCGCCGGCGCGACAGGAACATCCTCCTGAGCCAGGCGGCGTAGGTGGTGGTGCACGGTCGCCTGCGCCACCTGCAGCCGGTGGGCGATCTCAACGTGAGCCAGTCCTTGACTTGGAGCTCCTGCACTCGCCGTCGAATCTCAGACACGAACATATGTGCGCAAACGGCCCGGACGGACTGGACGCTTGGGGGCTCCGGCTGGCCTGCATATACTCGATGAGCCGCCGCATGGCGTCCAATGCTCTGGGGACTGGTGTAATGGCAGCACGCCAGGTTCTGGCCCTGGTAGTGGAGGTTCAAGTCCTCCGTCCCCAGCTCCCCACATCAGCCACCTGTCTGCTCCAGCCGGTGATAGATATATGGCTCGGGCGACAGGTGCCCGGTTCCGCTTGATGCGTCGAGCCAACGTCAGTGTCGGTGCAGCGCAAGCGAATGCCCGGAAAACGCGCACTGGGCAGAAGCGCGTTTGCTCGCCGCACGCCCGGGCAGCTATGACCACAGACGAAGGTCAACCGCGATCCCTGGAGGAGGGTTCATGGCCAAGAAGCAGGACAACGACCTGTTGCAGATGCTGCGCGGCGCCGGGCTGCGCAAGAAGGTGGCCCGGACGGTGACCAAGACGGCCGGGCGGGCGAACGGCAAGCAGCCGGAGGTCGTCAACCAGGTGGTGGACAACCTGCGGCGAGCCGCGAGCGAGATCGAGAGCCGGGTGACCGGCTCGAGCCGGTCGGAGGCCGCCAAGAAGGCGGCGCGAACTCGCAAGCGCAAGGCCGCCGCTCGCAGCGCCTCGGCGCGCAAGGCTGCCCGCACGCGGGCCAGGACCTGACCGGCTGAGCGGTGCATGAGCGGCGGCGGGAGGCGCCGCCCAGCTCCGTACCGCGACGGGACCCCCCGCCGGGCCCCGTCAGGGGTCGACGAAGTCCGCCGGCTGCTTGGTGAAGCCCGCCTGCACGGCGGCCAGCTGATTCGGGGAGCCGATCAGGCTCCGCTGGAGATCGGCCTCCAGGCGCAGCGTCTCCCCCGCCGGCCCGGTCCACGACTCGTCGAGCAGGCGCTTGGCGGCGCGGACGGCGTCGGGTGAGCGCTCGGCGATCTCCGCGGCCAGCGCGCGGGCGGCGGTGAGGGGATCGTCGGCCAGGCGTGTGACGATGCCGAGGGAGGCGGCCTCCTCGGCGCCGAACACCCGGCCGGTGTACGTCAGCTCCTTGGCCACGTCGAGGCCGACGAGGCGGGGGAGGGTGCGGGTGAGCGACATGTCGGGCACCAGGCCCCACTTGACCTCCATGACCGACAGCCGTGTGTTGGGGGCACACAGGCGGATGTCGGCGCCGAGGGCGATCTGCAGGCCACCGCCGAAGCAGTTGCCGTGGAGCGCCGCGATCACCGGCACGGGAAGCCGCACCCAGTCGTAGGCGACCCGCTGGAACACGTTCGGCGCCGGGCCGTCGAGCTGGCCGGTGAATGCGCCGAGGCCATCGCCGGCACCGGCCAGGCTCATGATGTCGATCCCGGAACAGAAGCTCGGTCCGACGCCGCAGAGCACGACGGCGCGCACGCCCGGTTCGGTGCGCAGCCGCTCGGCCGCCTCGAGGATCGCCTGGAACATCGGCGCGTCGAGCGCGTTGTGCTTGTCCGGGCGGGCGAGCCTGACCGTCGCGACGTGATCGGCCACCTCGATCTGGACACGCTCGGCGACGAGCGCGGGATCGATGCCGGGCAGGGTGACGGTGCTCACGAGCGCCAATCTACTCGACGGCCACCGGATCGCCGAGCCGGACCTCGCCGGGCGCCACGACCCGTCCGTAGATGCCGAACGGCAGCGGCTCGGTCGACGCCACGTGGCCGGGGCCGCGGTAGGCCCCGAGCAGCTCGAGCGTCGGCAGGTCGATCACGCCCCGGTCCGGATCACGCGAGGTGACCAGGCACCGCCCGACGTGACCCGCGAAGCGCACGCGGGCATCGCCGATCCGCACCGTGCGGCCGACCCAGGCGTCCTCCGCGTGCGCGCCGACGCCGTCGACCTCGACGAGCATCCGGAACCGCCGGGCGTCGACCGCGTCGACCTCGGCCTGATCTGCCAGCCGCGCCACCGAGGCACCGGATACGAGCGACACCCCGGCGGCCGCGCCCCGGTCGACCGCGCCCGAACGATCCTCCACGAGCCGCAGCGGACGGCCGCACACGCTGGAGATCGCCGCCGCGAACGGACCCTCGACGAGGCGCGCCTCCCGGACCCGGGAGAAGAACCGGGCGTTGAGCGATGCTCCGAGCCCCACGGGACCGGCGACGACCGAACCGTCGGGCAGCGTCAGGCGGAGCGCGTCGGCCGAGAGCTCGGCCACGATCTGCTGCAACTCGCCGATCACCTTGGCGTTGACCATCCGATCGCGCTCGTCGACGACGAAGAACCGGCGGTTGCCCACCGCTCCAGATGCCTCCAGCGCCACCCGGTCGACCGGCAGCAGCCGGGTGCCCTTGATCGGTGTGATCGACAGCGCCCTGACGCGGGCGGTGCTCACGCCGCGGCCTGTTCGGCCCAGTCGCGGTACAGCTCCCAGTAGCGGCCGCGTGCCTCGAGCAGCTCGTCGTGGGTCCCGCTCTCCACGATCTCCCCGTGCTCCAGGACCACGATCCGTCCGGCGCCCCGGATCGTCGAGAGCCGGTGGGCGATGACGATCGCCGTGCGACCCGCCACCAGTCGCCGCAGGCCGGCTTCGATCAGCGACTCCGTGTGCACGTCGACGTTGGAGGTCGCCTCGTCGAGCACCAGGATCCGCGGATCGGCGACGAGCGCCCGGGCGAAGGCCAGCAGCTGGCGCTGGCCGGCCGAGAGCTGGACGCCACGCTCGCCGACCTGGGTGTCGTAGCCGTGCTCGAGCGCGAGGATGAAGGGCTCGGCGCCCACCGCCTGCGCCGCGGCGCGCACGTCCTGGAGCGTCGCGTCGGGTCGGCCGAAGGCGACGTTCTCGCGCACCGTGCCGCTGAACAGGAACCCCTCCTGGGGGACGATCCCCATCTGGGCGCGCAACGAGTCGGCGTGGACGGAGCGCAGGTCCTGACCATCGACCAGCACCCGACCACCCACCGGGTCATAGAAGCGCGCGACGAGCTTGGCCAGCGTCGACTTGCCCGCACCGGTCGCTCCGACGAGCGCCACCGTCTGTCCTGGCGGGATCGTCAGGTCGATGTCGCGCAGCGCCCAAGCGGCGTCCGGGCCGTAACGGAACGAGACAGCGTCGAAGCGGACCTCGCCGCGCAGCCGCCCGAGCGTCAGCGCGTCCGGCCGGTCGACGAGCTCCGGCTGCTGGTCGAGCAGGTCGAAGATCTTGTCCAGCGCCGCCATCCCGGACTGGTAGGTGGTGTACAGCTGCGAGAGCTGCTGGATGGGATCGAAGAAGTTGTTCAGCGCCGCGATGAACGCGAACACGACGCCGGTCGAGGTGTGGCCTTCGATCGCCGCGATACCGCCGACGAGCAGGATCTCGACCGTGACCAGCCCCGAGAGCAGCTCGACCGCCGGGAAGTAGGCGGCGTTCAGCTGGACGGTGCGCAGGTTGGCGTCGCGGTTCTCGGCGTTCAGGGCGCTGAACTGCGCCAGATGCCGCGGCTCCTGGCCGAACGAACGCACCACGCGTACGCCGGACAGCGACTCCTGGAGGTAGCCGGTGATCGCCGCGATCTTCTCCCGGGTCAGCCGGTACGCGTCGGCCGAGGCGATCCGGAACGCGACCCCGCCGGCAAACAGGAACGGCAGGGCCAGACACGTGAGCAGGGCCAGATGGGTGTCCATGACGAACAGGATCACGACGACCCCGATGAGGGTCAGGCCGGAGCCGAACAGCGTCGCGATCCCGTCCTCCACCAGCTGGTCGAGCGCCTCGACGTCGTTCGTCAGCCGGGAGATGATCACGCCGGCGCGGTTGCGCGAGTAGAACGACAGCGACAGCGACTGGAGGTGGCTGAACAGCCGCACCCGGAGGTCCTGGAGCGCCCGCTGTCCCACCCAGCCGACGAGATAGGACTGGGCGTAGGTCGCCACCCCGTAGACCACCGCCGAGATGAGGAAGGCGACAACGATCACGTCGAGCGTGCCGGTGTCGTGACGCTGGATCCCGTCGTCGATGGCCAGCTTGGCCAGCGGCGCCGGGGCGAGCGCCGCCCCCGTGGCGGCGAGCAGCGACACGAACATGGCCAGCACCCGCCAGCGGTACGGGCTGAGCAACTCGATCAGGCCGCGCAGCTTGCGGGCCCGGCCGCGCCCGGCGCGCCAGCGGCCCCGCAGCGCGGAGGATCGCACGAGGGTGCCGTCGCTCCCGGGCCCGCCACCGCTCACAGGCCCGCCACCTCCGGCTCGAGCGGCTTGCGGTTCAGGAAGACCTGGTCGGGCATCCCCTTCTCGACGATCTCCCGGTAGAGCGGGGAGACCTCGAGCAGCTCGTCGTGGCTGCCGTGCGCCGCCACGCGCCCGCGCTCGAGGACGGCGATCTCGTCGGCCAGCGCGATCGTGGAGAGCCGGTGGGCGATGATGAACGTCGTCCGCCCCCGCATCACCTGGCGCAGCGCGAGCTTGATCTCCTGTTCGGTGGAGGCGTCAACCGACGAGGTGGCATCGTCGAGCACGAGGATCCGCGGGTCGGCGCAGACCGCGCGGGCGATGGCCAGCCGCTGCCGCTGGCCGCCGCTCAGCGTCAGCCCCCGCTCCCCGACGACCGTGTCGTAGCCGTCGGGCAGCCGGTCGATGAAGTCCGCCGCCTGCGCGGCTTGCGCCGCCGCCTGGACCTCGGCGCGCGTCGCGTCCGGCCGGGCATAGGCGATGTTGTCGTGGACCGTGGCGGAGAACAGGAACGGGTCGTCGTCGACCACCGCGATCGCGTGGCGGAGCGAGACGAGATCGACGCTGCGCACGTCGGCGCCGTCGATCGACACGCTCCCGGCGGTGACGTCGTACAGCCGGCCGAGCAGGGAGACGAGCGCGGTCTTCCCCGATCCCATGGCGCCGACGAGCGCCACCGTGCGGCCGGCGGGCACGTCGAGCGAGACCCCGTGCAGCGCGTCCCGCGTCGCCCCGTCGTAGCGCAGCGACACGCCGCGGAAGCTCACGGCACCGGACCCCGCCGGCAGGGGCGGGGCATCCTCGGCCGAGACGATCTGCGGCTCGCGATCGAGCACCTGGAAGATCCGGGCGCCCGAGGCGGTCGCGCGCTGCGCGGCCCCGAGCATGTAGCCGAGGGTGCGCATCGGCGAGATGAGCATGAGCAGGTAGGCGTAGAAGGCGGTGAACTGGCCGAGGGTGATCGTCCCGTCGATCACCTGCCGCCCGCCGACGAGGAGGATGAGGCCGAGCCCGAGGTTCGGCAGGAAGCTGATCATCGGCGTGTAGATCGCCTGGATGCGAGTGGCGAGCAGCTGCTGGTCGAACACGCGCTGCACGGATCCGCGGAACCGGCTGAGCTGGCGGTCCTCCTGAGCGAACGCCTTGACCACGCGCACGCCGGACACGTTCTCCTCGGCCTCAGCGGTCAACTCGGCGATCCGCTGCTGGGCCTCCTGCATCGCCGGCCGGGAGCGGCGGCCGTAGGACCGCGCGATCAGCACGACGAACGGCACGGGCGCCAGGGCGAGCACCGCCAGCAGCGGCTGGAGGGCGAACATCGCCACGCCGGCCAGGAGGATCGACAGCAGCGACTGGCCGATGAAGATCAGGCCATAGCCGAGAAAGAACCGGACCGACTGGAGGTCGACCGTGGCGCGGGACATCAGCTGCCCGGTCTGCTGGCGGTCGAAGAAGCCGAGCTCGAGCCGCTGGAGGTGGGCGTACAGCCGGTCGCGCAGGTCGAGCTCGACGCCGAGCGAGACGCGGCCGGCGACGAGCCGACGGGTGGCGCTCATCCCCAGGCGCAGGACGGCGGCCACCGCTATCACGACGGCCAACGCGATGAGGTCCGGCCGATGGTGCGCGCGCACGGCATCGATCGCCCGGCCGGTCAGGTACGGGATGAGCACCGTCATCCCCATCGCCCCCGCGGCGAGTGCGAACGACCCGTTCACCGACCGGCGATAGGGCTTCAGGAAGCCGAGCAATCGCCGAAACGTCGTCATGCTTCACAAAGTATAGTTGGCGCTTCGCGGCAAGATGTCGCAGTGACGTAGCCCGCGCCGGTGGCCGGTCGACGCACTCCCGCCGTGCCTCGACGCCTCCCAGGTCCCGCTCAGCTTCGGCAACGTGCGGTGCGAGGTGCAGCCCGCATATCCCTGGGGCCATGGCGTGGCACCGGCTACTTCCCGCGGCTGACCCGCGCGCCGAAGCCGTGAGGTCCGTTAGGGTTGCGCGCCGATTCGGCCAGGCGAGGAGGAGGGACACTTGAGCGAGCCCGAGCACGACATCACCCGGCGACGCTTCGTCGCCGGCACGGTGGCCACCGGCACCGCGCTGGCCGCGCCGGCCGTGGCCGAGGCGGCGGGGAAGCCGGCGAAGCACAAGCCGGCGAGGCCCCCCCAGGTCGACGTCGTGATCGTCGGTGCCGGGTTCGCCGGCCTGACCGCGGCGCGGGACCTGGTGAAAAAGGGGAAGTCGGTGATGGTGCTGGAGGCCCGCGATCGCGTTGGCGGCCGGGTGTGGAACCACGACCTCGGCGGGGGCAAGGTCTCCGAGCGCGGTGGGACGTTCGTCGGCCCGACGCAGGATCGCCTGATGGCGCTGGCCAAGTCGCTGGGGGTGGGGACGTTCGACACCTTCGACACCGGCGACGACCTGTACCTGAACGGCTCGACCCGCATCCAGTACAGCGACACCGGCATCACCGGCACCGCGCCGCCCGACCCGGCGCTCCTGCCCGACCTGGCGGTGATCATCACCGAGGACCTCGACCCGATGGCGAAGGAGGTCGGGGTCCAGGCGCCGTGGTCGGCAGCGAACGCGGCGGCGTATGACGGACAGACGCTCGAGAGCTACATCCGGGCCAGGCAGGTCAATCCGAACTTCATCGACCTCGTGCCGATCGCCACCCGCCCGATCTTCGGCGCGGAGCCCCGCGAGCTGTCGCTGCTGTTCACCCTGTTCTACATCGCCGCGAGCGGCGACGCCCAGAACCCGGGCACGTTCGAGCGCAACTTCGACACCCGGGGCGGGGCCCAGCAGTCGCGGTTCATCGGTGGCTCGCAGCTGATCGCGTTCAAGCTGGCCGCCGGGCTCGGCAAGCGGGTCGTCCTCGACACGCCGGTGCGGCAGATCACGCAGCACGGCTCCGGGGTCGTCGTCAGGTCCGACCGGATAACCGTCCAGGCCAGGCAGGCGATCGTCGCGGTGCCGCCGACGCTGGCGGGCCGGATCGACTACGAGCCGGCCCTGCCGTTCGAGCGCGACCAGCTGACCCAGCGCTACGGGCAGGGGACGCTGACCAAGGTGGCGGCGGTGTACGACGAACCGTTCTGGCGCAGGCAGGGGCTGAACGGGACGGTCGTCGACACGGGTTTCCCGATCAGCGCCAGCTTCGACGACTCGCCGCCCGACGGCTCCCCGGGCGTGGTGTTCGGGTTCGTCGGGGGCGACAACGCCCGTCGGTACAACGTCCTCTCGCCGGCCGCCCGGCGGACCGCGGTCATCAACCAGCTGGCGAACTGGTTCGGGTCGAAGGCCCGCTCGCCGCGGGCCTTCTTCGAGACGAGCTGGTCCGGGGAGCAGTGGACCCGGGGCTGCCCGGTCGGAATCCCGGCCACCGGCGCGCTGTACGCGTACGGCCCGTGGCTTCGCCGGCCGGTGGGCCGGATCCACTGGGCGGGCACCGAGACCTCCGACTACTGGAACGGCTACATGGACGGAGCGGTGCGCTCCGCCGAGCGGGTGAGCGCCGAGGTGCTGGCCGAGCTCTAGCCGGCGCGGAGGGCGGAGGACGATCTTGCCCCGCGATGGGGCAGAATCGTCCGCCCGACGAGAGGAGGTCCGCGTGGCGAATGTGCGCGAGGCGACGTTCGAGCTGTTCCGTGCCCACGGGATGACGACGATTTTCGGCAACCCGGGTTCCACCGAGCTGCCGATGCTCCGCGACTTCCCGGGGGACTTCACCTACGTGCTCGGCCTCCAGGAGCTCGCGGTGGTCGGGATGGCCGATGGCTTCGCCCAGGCGACCGGCCGCCCCACCCACGTCAACCTGCACACCGCGCCCGGCGTTGGCAACGCGGTGGGCGGGATCTTCAACGCCCAGGCGAACAAGGCACCGCTGCTCATCACGGCCGGCCAGCAGGTCCGTCCGCACATCGCGATGGAGGCCAACCTGACCAACCGCGACGCGGTGCTCGGTCCGCAGCCCTACGTGAAGTGGAGTCACGAGCCGAGCCGCGCCCAGGACGTGCCCCACGCGCTGGCCCGGGCGATTCACCATGCGACGTTGCCGCCCCGCGGGCCGGCGTTCGTCTCGATCCCGATGGACGACTGGGACGCCGAGGCCGATCCGGAGCTCGTGCGCCACGTGACCGCCCGCCGGGTGACCGGCCGGGCCGCTCCCGACCCGGCGTCGCTCCGTGCGCTCGCCGCGCGGCTGTCGGGCGCGCGCTCGCCCGTCCTCGTGGCCGGGCCGGAGATCGACGCCGCCGGCGGGTGGGACGCGGCGGTGGCGCTCGCCGAGCGCCAGCGGCTGCCGGTATGGGCCACCCCCGCCCCGGGCGGCGGGCGGATCGGGTTCCCGGAGGACCATCCGCAGTTCGCCGGCGTGCTCCCGCCGGCGATCGGGGCGGTGTCCGAGACGCTCAAGGCGCACGACCTCGTGCTCGTCGCGGGATCGAGCGTCTTCCCCTACTACCCGTACATCCCGGGGCCGCTGCTGGCCGAGGACTCGGCCCTGGTGGCGATCACGAGCGACCCGGCGGAGGCGGCGCGGGCGCCGATGGGCGACGCGATCGTCGGGGACGTGGCGCTGGCGCTGGCCGCGCTGGTCGAGCTGGCCGGTGAGGCGCCGGATCGTGCGGCGCCGCCGCCGCGTCCGGCGCCCACCGACCCGCCGGAGGGCGAAACGCTGTCCGGCAGTGCGGCGATGGCCGCGCTGGCCGCGGTGTGGCCGGAGGACGGAATCGCGGTGCTCGAGTCGCCGAGCTCGACGCTCGCCCTACGAGGACGCCTGCGCCTGCGGCGACCCGGCAGCTACTACTTCGGCGCCAGCGGCGGCCTCGGCTTCGGGATCTCGGCCGCCGTCGGCGTCCAGCTGGCTCAGCCGTCGCGGCCGGTGGTGTGCGTGCTCGGTGAGGGCTCGGCTCAGTACGGGATCACGGCGCTGTGGACCGCCGTGGCCTACCGGGTGCCGGTCACCTTCCTCGTCCTGCGCAATCGCGAGTACTCGATCCTCAAGTGGTTCGCCATGTTCGAGAACGTCACCGGGGCGCCGGGCCTCGACCTGCCGGGCCTCGACGTCGCCGCCGTGGCCGCGGGCTACGGCATGTCCGCCCGCACGGTCCAGGCCGACGGGCTGACCGACGCGCTGCGCGAGGACATCGCCGCCGACGATGGGCCGCGCCTGGTCCAGGTCGACGTGGCGCCGGGCATGAACCTGGAGTGAGCGGCCCGGGCGAGCCGGGTGCCGGGATCCCGCGGACGCCATCGGCCGGGCTGTGCGAGCGCTGCGTCCACCAGCAGGTCGTCCGCACCACCCGCGGGGGCCGGTTCTCGCTCTGCCGCCGCTCGCGAGACGAGCCCGAGCGGTTCCCGCGTTACCCGCGGCTGCCGGTGCTGGGCTGCCCCGGGTTCGAGGCGCGGGCCTGAGCCCGCGTCTAGGAGGGCGGCAGCGGGTCGAGCACGATCAGGTTCGTGCCGTCCTGCGCCGTCGTCAGGTGCTCGGAGAACATGCCGCGCTCGGTGATCTGCGCCACGTAGCCGGCCTCGGTCGTCTGCTTCCACAGGGCGACCTGGGAAACGGTCGGGGGGATGCTCTCCGGGAACAGCTCCGAGAGCGGATGGGTGAGGAACGGCTGGAGCTCCTGGTGCTGGAACAGCAGCGCCAGGTCGAGTGGCTGACTCGTAGCCTGGGTCGACGTGCCGCTCGGCGGCTTGGCGGTCAGGGAGGAGGAGGCGTTCGCCTGCTCGCGTCCGGGCGGCAGGAGGGCGACGACGTTCTGGACGCCCGAGACGTAGCGGAACGTGTACAGCGCGAGCTCGAGTGCCTCGCGGCGAAGCAGCAGCAGGCGGTCGGTGGACGGCGTGCCCACCCCGATCGAGCAGTTCGTGCTGCCCAGCCCGCACAGGTTGAAGGCGATCGTCTTGCCCGAGACGAGCGACACCGCAGCTCGAGCTCGGATCGGGGCGAACCGCCACCTCGAGACCGCCGGTGGTGCTCGAGGACGAGCTCGTGGTGCTGTCGGTGGCGGCAGCGGCGCTCGGATCGCTGAGGATCGGAGACCGTGACCACCGCCAGCTGGTCGACCCCGGAGATCCGGTAGAGCGGCGCGATGTGGTCGGCGATCTCCCGCGCGCCCGAGCAGCCCGCTGTCGGGCGGTGACCACGCCGACCAGGGCTGGCTGCTGTTCGTCGTCGAGCCCTTGACCAGCAGGGTGACGGCGATCACGACGGCGGCGACCGCCACGCCGGCCAGCATCCCGAGCGCGACGTTGAAGCGCTGTCCGTAGGGTGGGCTCACACGCGTGGGCCAGGTGGTGTGGTCGTCCAGGTCGATCTCCGGGCGCACAGGTCGAGCGTCGTCCAGCATCTCGACGACCTCGTCGCCGTAGAGCTCCTTGGCCTCGATCAGCCGCTGCGGCGATCTGCTCCAGGGCCGCACGGTTGACCGCCATCAGCGAGTAGGCGCATGACGTACGCCTGGCCCAGGATCTGGGCCGCGGCGGCGCGCTTGTCGCGGTCACCGAGCACGGCGCCTGGACGGGTTGTCGGAGCATCAGCGCCACCGGCTGGCGGCCCGGTTCATGATCGTGTCGCCCATCTGCTCGCAGGCGATCGGCGGTCTCCTTCTCGATGCCGTCGGGCTCCGGGCGGCCGTTGAACGTCAGCGGCTCGGGACCCATCGCCCACACCCCGACCATCGATGCGGCCTTGGCGGTGGCCGAGAACACGTCGCCCGCTCACGCCCTGGGAGTTCTCGCCGTAGAACACGTGCTCGGCGGCCATCGCGCCCAGCGTCATGATCAGCTCGCCCATCACCCGTCCGCGGAAGTGCGAGAAGCGCTCGTCCTTCTCCATGCTCTGGTAGTGGCCGAGCGAGCCGCCGCGCTTGCGGATCGACAGACGGGTGGAGAGCAGCTCGTCCCGGAGGAAGACGTGGCCGGCGGCGGCGTGGCCGGCCTCGTGGATGGCCACCGCCCGGGTCTCCTCCTGGATGTACTCGATGTTCTGGGCCGTGCCGCTCTCCACCGTGGTCAGCGCCTCGACGATGTCCCGCCAGCCGAGCTCGCGCCGGCCCTCGGTGTGGGCGATGGTCAGCGCCATCGAGCAGCACTGCTCGATCATCGACGGCGAGTAGCCGTTGGTGATCCGGGCCAGCTCGTCGCGCCGGCGCGGCGGTGTCGAGATCCGGCTCGTGCTCGACCTTGTTCAGGTAGAGGTCGAAGATGTCCTGGCGGTCGTCCTTGGTCGGGGTGCGGAACCAGATGTGGCGACCCATCCGTCCCGGACGGATGAGCGCCGGGTCGAGCACCTGGAGGGGGACGTTGCAGGCGCCGATGAAGTAGATCTGCTCGCCGCTCGGCCCGGGGCGGGGCAGGCGCAGCGAGACCGGCCGACCCGGCGCGGGATCACGAACAGCGCGTCGAGCAGGGTGTTGATCCGGTTGGTGGAGAACTTGCGGAACCACCGCGGCTCGCCGATTCCGTCCATCACGACGAGCAGCGAGTTGAGCGCCTGGCCGGAGTAGTTCATCCCCATCCCGCCGATGAAGCTGCGGATCTTCGTGTTGATCGCGTCGAGGAACCCGCCGCGGCTGGCGGCGTCTGTCTCGGCCCGCGCGGCGAACAGGCGCTCGCGCCAGGCCCGGCTCTCGACGATCAGGTCGCCGGTGGGGTTCAGCGCGCCGTGCGGGCCGAAGAAGCAGAGGTCGTTGATCGGCGGGGTGCCGGTGCTCGGCGCGCGGTGGCGTAGGCGCCCTGGAGCGACTGGCGGCGCATGCCGACGGCGTCGATCTCGTCGATGAACACGATGCACTGCCCGCCCCACTTGCGGGCCAGCTTGCGCGCGCGGCGGGCCAGGAACCACACCGTGAGCGCGTCGAGGCCGATGAACATGCCGGCGAAGCCCGAGCCCGGGATGGTCACGAACGGGCAGTTGAAGTTGGTGGCGATCGCCTTGGAGATCATCGTCTTGCCGGTGCCGGGCGCGCCGAGGAACAGCAGGCCGCGCTCGCGCTTGCCGCCGGCCTCCTCGAACTCCTCGCCGGATTGCCAGAGCGTGATCACCCGGGTGATCTCCTCCTTGGCCTCGGCCTGGCCCCGGACGTCCTCCATCCGCACGCCCCAGCTGGCGTCGCCCGGCTCGTAGGAGCGGATCGCCCGCGCGGCCATCATCACCATCGGGCCGCCGATGATCAGGAAGTTCCCCAGGAAGAACAGCGGGAACAGCAGCATCTGGAGCACGACCAGCACCAGGTCGGTGGGGGGGATGAGCCCCTTGATCGCGCTCCACGGGTTGAAGAACGGCGCCGACGTACCCCCGACGAACAGCATGAACTGGATCAGCGCCAGCAGCAGCAGATCCAGACCACGACAGGATCGGGATCAGCCGGAACAGGACCCACTTCCACGTCCAGTTGCGCCGGCGGGCCACGAGGTCGTCGGCCTTCACGTCCTGCGTCGGCGCCGTACATGCTCGGCCACGGGATGAACCGGTGCACGATCACGTCGACCAGGCCGCGGAACAGCAGCAGGGCGACGACCGTCAGCACCAGCGACGAGGACGACGCTGTGGTTGGCGTCGTGGAAGCAGCAGGTACAGCGCGGGGCTGGTCAGGAGCGCGACCGCGGTGGCCGCCCGGTCCAGCCGTCGCCACTCCCGCGCCAGCTCGGAGTGGTGCTCGCTCATTCCCCGCCGACCCCGCGGGCATCGGTCTCTCCTCGACGTAGGCCATGCGCCTGTTGCAGGGTACAAGGCGACGACCCTGGCGCGCCGGATGGCGCGTGCGCCCGGATCGTGCGCGCACGGGCGCAGATCCGCGTCGGTGCCTCGGCGACAATGCCGGGCGATGCCGCTCTACGACTTCCGCTGTTCGCGCCTGCGGGCACGAGTTCGAGGCGTCGCCGCCGGTCGGCGGCGAGGCGCGCCTGCCCCGCCTGCGGTGCCGCGCACGCCGAGCGCTTGCTGCGGCCGTTCGCCGGGCCGTTCACGGTGCGCCCGCGCGGGCTCGCCGCCCGCCGGTCCGACGCCGCCCGCGCGGCGCGGGAGGAGCAGCGCAGCGAGCGGCGGGAGGCGCGCCGCCAGGCCCGGGAGGAGCGCATCGTGAGGCGGTCGGGGCGCCGCGGCCGGCGGTCGTGGTCGCGCTCGCTGCTCGCGGGCTGCGGCGGCTCGAGCTCGAAGTCAGCCTCCAGGAACGCCCACGCCGCCAACTCCACGCCAGGCGCCCAGGGCAACGGCTTCGCTGTCGGCGCGATGTTCGACGGCCCGGTGCTCGGCCCGTACGATCGACCTGGGCGGCCAGATGGCCGCTGGCCGCGTCGGAGCGGGCGTGCAGAGCGTGCGGGTCTCGTTCAGCTGGGCCTCCGCCGAGCCGCGCGCGCCGGCGCAGCGCTTCGCCTTCGGCGACCACCGACCGGGTCGTGCTGGCGGCCGCCCGCCAGCACCTCGCGCTGCTGCCGGTCGTGGTGTACACGCCGGCCTGGGCCGGCGGCGGGGCGGCCGAACTCGCCGCCGAAGCGATCCGGCGACTACGGCCGGTTCCTCACCGCGCTGATCGGCCGCTACGGCCCGAGCGGCACGCCTGTGGCGGGCGCACCCGTCGATTACCCCCGACCCGGTCCGCATGTGGCAGATCTGGAACGAGCCGGACTTCTCCCACTACTGGGCGCTCCAGCCGTTCGCCCCCAGCTACGTGCGCCTGCTGGCCGCCGCCCACCGCGCGATCAAGGCCGCCGATCCCGGCGCCCAGGTGGTGCTGGCCGGGTTGCCCGAGTTCTCCTGGCAGTACCTGGCGCAGATCCTGTGCCGTGCCCGGCGCAATCGGCGACTTCGACATCGCTGCCGCTCATCCGTACACCGCTCGCCCGGCCGGCGTGCATCACGATCCTCGATCGCGACCGCGCGGCGCTCGACGCCCACGGCGCGGCCGCCAAGCCGCTGCTGGCCACCGAGATCACCTGGCCGAGCTCGCAGGGCAAGGCACCGCCGCAGTTCGGCGTCGGGGTCACCGAGGCCGCGCAGGCACAGCTGCATCGGCCAGGTGATGCCGCTGCTCGCCGCGGCCCGCCGGCACGGCTGAAGCTGGTGCGGCGATCTACTGGTACACGTGGATGGGCGACGAGTCGCCGACGTCCAGCCCGTACGGGTTCAACTACGCCGGCCTGCTGGCCTACCGCAGCGGCCGCATCGTCGTCAAGCCGGCGCTGGCCGCGTTCACCCGGGCGATCGCGCCGCTCGAGCGGTGAGCAGATCGGCCGGCCCCCGCGGCGGGTAACTGGCCGGCCATGGCCACCGCGCTGATCGTCGTCGACATGCTCAACACCTACGAGCACGAGGACGCCGAGCCGCTCGTGGAGTCGGTGCGCGGCATGGTGGACGACCTCCGGGACCTGATCGCCGAGGCGCGCGAGCGAGACGTGCTCGTCGCCTACGTCAACGACAACCATGGGGACTGGGGGGCGGGGGCGAACAAGCTGGCGGATGCTGGCGCTGGCCGGGCCGCACCCTGAGCTCGTCGAGCCGGTGCGGCCGTGGCGGGGGGTGCCGTTCGTGGTCAAGGCCCGCCACTCGATCTTCTACGAGACCCAGCTCGAGTACATGCTCCACTCCGAGAACGTCGAGCGCATCGTGCTCGCCGGCCAGGTGACCGAGCAGTGCATCCTCTACTCGGCGCTCGACGGCTACGTCCGGCACTTCGAGATCTCGGTCGCCCGGGATTGCGTGGCCCACATCGACCGCGGCTGGCCGACGCGGCGCTGACGATGATGGAGCGCAACATGCACGCCCACGTGCTGCCCGGGACGGGAGGCGCTGCGCGCGGTGACCGAGAACCGCGGCTGACCGCGCGGGCGCGGCGCGCGTCAGGTGCTCAGGCGCCCGCTGATCCGCAGCGTGTCGACGTGGCCGGCGGCCGCGCTCGGCGCCTTCCGCTCAGCGGTGACCGGCCCCCGCGCGCCGCGCGAAGTCGCCGCTGCCGCCGGCGAACCGGCCCCGGCCGGCGAATTCCAGCGCGTCCTCCGGCACCGACCTTCAGCGTCCCGGCGAAGCGCGAAGTTGATCGCGCCGGTGGCGAGGAACGCGGTGGCGCGGCGTTGAGGCCGAACGTCGCCAGGGCGCCCGTCGGGCCGCTGAAGTCCAGGTGGGTGACCAGTCGCGCCGCGCCGCCCGGGTGCGCCGTGACGACGGCGGCAGCGAGCGCGGTGCTGCCGGCGGCCGGTACGCCGGCGTCGCGGATGTCGACTTCCTGGGCGGTCGCGCGGAACGGACGGGTGACGGATCGAGCCGCCCCCGTCATCGTGAGCGCCGGGACGACCAACAACGCGCCGGCGGCGAGGGCGAGCGGGAGGATCCGGCGGCGGAGCGACGGGTAAGCGCGTGGTCGCTCGGCCGGGGCCGCCGCGGCGGACCGGGGGATGCTGAATGGAACGTCATCTCACTCCTGTTCGTCGGCGTCGGCGGCAGCATACGTGCCGACCGGGGTGGCTCAGTCGAGCTTGACGGGGTTGTAGTAGAGGGTCGCAAACTGGCCACTTTGGGGGCACGCGCTCATCGTCAATCGTCTGGTGGGCAGGCTTCACGCACGTTGGACGTGTGGCGGGCGTCGGGCGACCCCGCGGAGTTTGGGTGCGGCGGGTGCCTGGAGACGCGGCTCGGGCGGCGGCTGACGCCGGAGGGTTTCCCAGGGTTGCCGATCAATCGGCTCGATTCGTGGAGGACGGTGCGGTTGGTGTCGCGGCAGCAGGGGGTGGCGGGAGGCGGGTTGACCGCAGCGTGGCCGCACTAGCGTGACGGCGTGGTGAGCACGTGCAAGCGCCGTCGGTGGATCACGGCTATGCACCAACGGGATCGCTCTATGGACAGCGCCCACACTCCGAGAAGGATCGCCGCGCGCTCGGTTGAATCGGGCCTGCGGCTAGGCCTCCCAATTTTTGTGGCAGTGTCACCCGGCCCCTGCGGGTCGCCGTCGCCTGCCGGCTAAATGCAATGAGGATCACAGTCAACTGGAGAAGTGACGGTACTGGCGGCAGCGTGTGAAGATGGCTAACTGGTGGGCTTCATCAACCTCCGCGGGACTGCTACGAACAGAACAGACTGAGTGCCGCCGAGCCTGGCGAGCCATTCCGACGTGCGACCAGTGCCCCGGATCACATTCCACTGCGACCGCTCAGCTAGTTGGGCGGACAGAGTTGCCAAGCAGCACATTGCCGCTGCCGGTCAGCGCGATTGGCGCCGCCGTCACATTCCGCACGAGTAGGTTAAAGTTGCCGTCACCGACAATACTGCTAGTGAGACCAAATGAATTGCTGCCGCTTATCACGGTATTCCAGAGGACCAGGTTCCGGTTTGAAGCGTTGAACTTGATCTCTCCCATCGTGTTGTCGGTAATCAAGTTCTTGCGAGAGTTGTCGAGCTCTAGGAGTCCACTCGAGGTGCCTTGTGTAAGGATGGCGTCGTGGGCGATGACGTCGTGACGCTCTCCATTCAGCATGATTCCTTGGTAGAGGGGGTCATTGTCCGTTGTGGTAGCGATCACCGTATTCTTGAGGCCGTTCTGCAGAAGTATCGGTGGAAGCGAGGAGCCACCGTCGGCATGAACGTTTCGGATGACTGACCGGCGGCTGCTGTCTAGCTCGATGGCAGTCCCTTGGCCGGTAACCGTACCGTTCTCGATCAAGATGCCACTGTGACCGCTGTCTTGGATCACCGGGCCAAATTCCGTTTCGAGTTGATAGCCATTGAGGTTGATCGTGATGTCATTAGCCCCAATGATGATCCCAACCTTGCTGCCATCGGCGCAACTCTCGTTGCTCGTCAGCGTGATGCTGTGGGTAACCGGCTGTGAGCAATCGATCGTCACATCAGCGCTCGCGTTCGGCGCAAGCAGAGTCAGAAGGCAGAACACCGCGACCGCAGCTCCAATCCCGGCGGCGATCCAGCGGCGCAGCGTCAAGACTCCCGTTTCACGCGACGCTGCCGGTCGGACCGAATTGTGGATCATGAGCTTCCTTTCGATGTCTGGAGGCTGCCGTCACAGCCGACCCTAATCCGGCCATTCGAGTAAGTCAAGCTGCAGTGTGCTTGCCGTTGCCAGCAGCGCTCGCCCCCCGAGACTGGGGTCCACCAGGCCGCAGCGGCCAAGGCTCGATTAGGCTCAACGCGTGCCAGACGAATTCAACGCCTTGAATTCGGAGGCCGGTGCGGTTGGTGGCGCGGATGGCGGAGATGGGGGCTGGATGGGGGGCGGGCGCCGCGGCTGCACCCGGGATAGGGGATGGCGATCGGCATCCACGCCGCAGTGTTCGTCCGGGCTTGTGTGGGGTGCTTGAGCGTATTCGTGTCGGCAGGCTCGTGGGCGTTTAGCGTCGGTGGATGCCTCCTCGTCGTCTTCGCGATCGGCTGCTCCGCCGTGTTGCCCAGGCGGAAACCGTCGCCCGGCGGTCGTAGGCTCCGGCCCTCGCGCACTGGCCGCCGCAAGGGATCGCGCGAGAACCGAGCGCCGATGGCGCCATGGCCTGCATAACGTGATTGCGGACATGTCCGAGCCCGTTGGTCACGTGATCCCCAAGCTGCCGCGTGGCGGCTCAACTCTGTCAATGGCGATGCCCGAGCGGCTGTCCTGCGCTATCGAATGCGTGAACGGGTTGCACTAGCTTGTCGATCTCGACAAGCATCTAGTTCCGCGTGACGTTGCTACCGACGTCCTGCGATCACACCTGGCAGGTTGTGGACATGGCTCATGTCCGGTGGGCAGCCCGGAAGCGCCATCACGGCTTTGGATCTCTGTGCTGCTGCGCGGCCGCCTGTATTGCGGGATCGTGGATGACGCGCGAGACCTCTCGATCGAAGCAGCCAAACCAAGGCGCTGTCCCGCGCTACAAGCCACCTGTGGAGGTGCGCCGCCGAGATGGATAGAGGCCGTTCGTGGTGATCATCTCTACCACGACTTGCTCGGCTTGCGCCACTCGTTGACGCACATCCGCGAAGCCGTTGCAGCCTCAGACCTTCCGACGGTAGGTACCCCATTGGCGGACAGACTTCGCGTACACGCCGAGGAACACGCCAGGCTCAGGCCGACGTAGAGGGGCGGGCGGCTGCTGCCAGCCATCCCGAACGCACGGGCTTCATGCTCACGGGTCGAGAGCTCGTGGTTCCGGAAATTCATTCACCGTCCCCATAGATCTATTCAAGCCTCGCCTCAGCATCAGGGCATTTGCATTTTCAGTGCCACCCTCCAAGCAGGACTACTACTTCAGCTTCAGCGGCTTCTACTGGGCCTTGAGCCTGACCGATGTTGAACTCGCCTCGGAGGGGTCGGCTGCCGCGAAGATCGAGCACCGGCAGCGGTGGTTGGCTCGAAGCGGAAGGGACGCTTAGGATCTGCGAGTGAGATGAAGCGCCCGCTCTCGTCGCTGTTAGCGCGGGCTGTTGGTGGCGATCGTCGAGTTTGCCTCGCCTAGGTCGAGCACCGGCACCCGCCCGTGACGTGATGCGAACGTGGGATGAGATCTGGGTGGCCGCGTTCCGTCCCTGGGCGCCGCGGCGATCAGCCGGCGCCGGGGGCGGAATGGTGGGGGCAGGATGGCTAACGACGCGGTGTGAGCGCGAGAAGTTCCGCTACAAGCTGGGGACCGAGGCGCAGCAGGCCGTATCCATCGGCCACCCGCTGGACGCTGCCGTTCGTGACTGCATTGCATCCCGTGAGCCCGACACTGATCCTGACGCGCTGTCCGCCCGGATAGACCAGGTGCGCGACGATCTTGCTCCCGTCGTCATTGGGGCACGCGATCGCTCCGGGCCCTTGCGCGGGAAGCTGGTCGAACTGATCCACCAGCTTGTGAACCAGTCGCGAGGACGTCACGAGCGCGGAGCGGATCAGTTGAAGGGCTGGATGGGCGTTCAAACCGGAGTAGCGGCACAGGCGAATCTCGGTCGCGCCGTCGGGCGCCAGTTTGCTCTGTGCCGCAGACCACGAGTTGCTCGGGATCGCAGACGGCGCATTCCGGGCACACGCCGCCGGGGTCAAAGGTTTCGCGGGCTCACTGACCGGGGCGACAACTGGAACGGGCGGCCCCCGCTCGAGCCGCATCAGCACCACCTCGCTGCCATACGGCTTCGTGACCGCCAACGCGGCTGCGCAGTCGGCCGGGGTCGCCAGGTTGTTCAACTCAACGACGAGGACATGCGGTGGCCCCGCTGCTCCAAGCGTCGCCGATGAGCCGATGCCGATCTCCGCAGCGCGAGGGTTGGAGATGACCGCCTGCACCTGCGCGTACACCGTCCTCTCATCAGCCAGGAGCCTGGCCCACGTGTACGGCGCTGGAACGACCTCGATCAGCGGCTGGACGAACGCGGCGTCGCTGGCGCTCAAATCCTGATCGAGCACAGCGTCGACCGCCCGCTGGGCAGCCTCAACGCTCAACGGACCCGGCGCCAGAGAAAGCTCGAACCGCTGGCCCGCGTCGATGACAGCGTCGCCGCCATCCTGGCTTCCCAGCGCGCCCTCGAGGTTCGCTTGAAGCTGAGTAACGATGCCCTCCAACCGGGCGGTTGACCCGGTGAGCACCGGCCACGGCCCAGACTGGACCGGCTGCACTGTGCACGTGTTTACTGTCATCGCCGCGGCCGCAGCCGACGGAGCGCCAAGCACCACAGCTCCAGCGAGACACGCCACCGCAACACACCACCTCACCCCGCAAAGCTACTCCCAATCAAGCCAAACATCAACGCAGCGGCGTGCAGGCACGCCAGGAAACCGAGCCTCTGGACTTCCCCCGCTTCGGTAGACACCGCAGCGCTTGGGTTCCAAGCGTAGGGGTTGAGGGTTGTTGTTGATGATGAGTCATCCAGTCTCTGAACCGTCGAGCGCCCTTCGGTTCTCGTAGGAGACTGGGGAGAGGTAGCCGAGCGTGGAGGGCCGACGGCGGCGGTTGTAGAACGCTTCGATGTACTCGAACACCTCGCTGGTGAGCTCGCGGCGGGTCGGCCAGAAGCGGCGGTCAACGGGCTCGTTCTTCAAGGTCGCGAAGAACGTCTCGGCCACGGTGTTGTCCCAACACACGCCGGTGGATCCCATGACCGGGCGATTCCGGCGCTCGCCCACAACTGCCCGAAGCCCAGCGACACATATTGGGATCCTTGGTCGGAGTGGTGAATCAGCCCGGGCCCGGGTCGACGGCGGCTGATCGCGATCTGCAAGGCGTCGGCGACGAGCTCGGCGCGGATGTGCTCGGCCATCCCCCAGCCAACGATCCGTCGGCTGAAGGCGTCCTGCACCGCGGCGAGATAGAGCCAGCCCTCCCAGGTTCGGAGGTAGGTGAGGTCCGCGATCCACAACCCTGCCCCGAAATCCTGAAGCCCTTCTGCAGCAGACCCGTCCGCGGCGCCGTTCATCGACGCGAGGACTTCCACTCGACCCGCCGGTCAAGCCAACAGCGCCGCTAGCGAGTCCCCTCGCGGCAACGCAATCGCCCACCGCCCCGGCGCCGCGTGATGGCTTGGTCGCGACATTCCGATCGTTCCGATCTGCGGTCCGCAAGGGCCCGCCACTTCTTATCCTCCCCTGTGCATGGTAAGGGTCACCCGAGGCCCCTCCATCTACTAACCCTAGTCGAGGTTGACGGCCACGTACTTGTTCTCGAGGTACTCCTCGATGCCCTCGGGCCCACCCTCGCGGCCGAAGCCGGACTGCTTGATCCCACCGAACGGGGCGGCGGCATTGGAGACCATGCCCTGGTTGAGGCCGACCATGCCGGTCTCCAGCCGCTCGACGACACGAAGCGCCCGCTTCAGGTCGCGCGTGTAGAGGTAGGCCACGAGGCCGAACTCGGTTCGGTTGGCGGCGGCGATCGCCTCCTCCTCGTCGGCGAAGCCCTTGACCGGCGCCACCGGACCGAAGATCTCCTCGCGCAGCAGGTCGGCGTCGTCCGGCACGTCGGTCAGCACCGTCGGGTCGTAGAAGTAGCCGGCGCCGTCGCGCTCGTGACCGCCGACCAGCGCGGTGGCGCCGCGCCCGACGGCATCCGAGACGAGATCGGCGACCTTCTGGCGCTGGTCGTCGTCGATCAGCGGCCCCACCTCGACGCCGTCCTCGGTGCCGCGGCCGACCTTCATCGCGCCGAGCTTGCCGGCCAGCTTCTCGGCGAACTCGTCGGCCACCCGGTCGGAGACGTGGAAGCGGTTGGCCGCCGTGCACGCCTCGCCGATGTTGCGCATCTTGGCGATCACCGCGCCCTGCACCGCCGCGTCGACGTCGGCGTCGTCGAACACGATGAACGGGGCGTTCCCGCCGAGCTCCATCGAGAGCCGCAGCAGGTTCTGGGACGCCTGCTCCATCAGGCTGCGCCCGACCTCGGTGGAGCCGGTGAACGACAGCTTGCGCAGGCGGGAGTCCGCGATCAGCGGGCCCATCGTCTCGCCGGAGGACGAGGCGGTGATGAGGTTGAGCACCCCACCGGGCAGCCCGGCCTGTTCGAGGATCCGGGCCAGCATGAGCATCGAGAGCGGCGTCTGCTGGGCCGGCTTGACGACCATCGTGCAGCCGGCGGCGATCGCCGGGCCGATCTTCCGCGTGCCCATCGCCAGCGGGAAGTTCCACGGCGTGATGAGCAGGCACGGCCCGACCGGCTGCTTCATCGTCAGCAGCCGCCCCTGACCGTTCGGCGCCACCGCATAGCGGCCGTCGATCCGCACCGCCTGCTCGGAGAACCAGCGCAGGAACTCGGCGCCGTAGGCGATCTCGGCCTGCGACTCGTTGAGCGGCTTGCCCATCTCGAGCGTCATCAGCAGCGCCAGTTCGTCCTGCTGGGCGACGATCGCGTCGAATGCCCGGCGGAGGATCTCGCCCCGGTCGCGCGGCGCCGTCCTCGCCCATTCGGCGCCGGCTGCCACCGCGGCATCGAGCGCGGCTCGGGCGTCGTCCTCGGAGGCGTCGGCCACCTCGGTGAGCGACTCGCCGGTGGCGGGATCCTCCACCGACAACGTGCCCTTGGCGCCGTCGCGCCACTCGCCACCGATGTACAGCTGGGTCGGAACCTGGTCGCAGGACGCGCTGCTCCTCGGATGCGCTGATGGTCGTCATGGCGCGCAACCTACCCACCTCTCAGCGCTCTCAGGCAGCGGGATCGGTCGATAGCCTGACCGCCGGTGAGGCCCTTCCGACCTCTGACGGCGCCGCGGGGCGCCTGGGTGATCGCCCTGTTGCTGGCGATCGGCACGTTCGGGTTGTATGGGTTCACGACCGGCCAGCTGGTCGGCTACGAAGGCGAGACGGCCGCCGTCACCCAGGCGCTCGTCCAGCAGGGGACCCTCCAGGTGCTGCCGGGCAACGGGTTCACGAGCGAGGGGATCGCCGGCCGGGACGGCCGGCGCTTCAGCCGGACCGGGCTGACGCAGCCGCTGCTGGAGGCCCCGTTCTACCTGGTCGGCGATGCGGTGGACGCCGTCGCCTCCGGCGGGCGCAATCAGAAGTGGCGGCTGGCCGCGCTGCGGCTGTTCGATCCGGCCATGGCGGTGCTCACGGTGCTCGGCGCGTTCGGCCTCCTGCTCCTGCGCGGCGTGGAGCGGCGGCGGGCGACCGTGGTGGCGCTGCTGCTGGCGGTGGGCAGCCTCGTCTGGCCGTACGCCAAGATCGGCATGGATACGACGCTGATGGGGATGGTCGCGCTGGCGATGGTCGCCGCCGCGTGGGCGGCGGACCGTCCGACGGCGTCCCGGATGGCTGCGGTGGGTGCAGCGGCCGCCCTGGCGACGTCCACCAAGCCCTATGGCCTGCTGCTCCTGGTCGGGACGGTTCCGCTCTTGCTCGGGCCGTGGCGGGCGCTTCCGGCGCGCGATCGGCGACGATCGCTCGCCGCGCTGATCGTCCCACTGGCTCTGGGGATCGTCTCGGTGGGCTGGTACAACGCGTACCGCTCCGGGTCGGTGACGAACTTCCTGCACCCGAACCCGACCGCCCTCGTCAGCTCGCCGCTCAACGTCCTCGGGCTGCTCGTCAGCCCCGGGCGCGGCCTGCTCTTCTACAGCCCGCTGGTGCTGCTCGGGGCGATCGGCTTGCGCGATCTGTGGCGTCAGGACCGGGCGCTGGCGCTCGCCGTCGTGCTGCCGCTGGCCGTCAACGTGCTGATCATCGGCGCGACCCTCGTCTGGACCGATGACACCTGGGGCCCGCGGTACATCGTGCCGACCGCCTGGCTGCTCGTCCTGCCGATCGCCTGGTGGTGGCGGGGGGTGGCTCGCCGCCGGGTGCTCGCCGGCGTCGCCGCGGTGGCGGTGGTCGTGCAGGGCCTCGGCGTGTTCGCGCCGTACGGAGCGGCAACGGTCGCCACTCGTCAGCTGACCGGAGTGACCGTGTGGCCGATCGGTGTGACCGCGGGCGGACCCATTCCCTACGGCGGCGATGGCCCGCGCTGGGTGCCGGAGCTCTCGCCGATCATCCTCAACGGCGAGATGCTCGCCGCCTGGGTGGGGCGCCAGGTGCTCGGACACGGGTTCACGGTCACCTACGACCCGACGTGGGGCACGGGCCACCAGCTGAACCTGGACGACCCCGGGCGCGCGGTCCACGCGTTCCTTCCCGACCTGTGGTGGCGCTTCCCGGGTCAGAGCGCAGCGCTCGACGCCTTGGCGGCACTGCTGGGCCTGATGGCCCTCGGTGGCGCTGCCGGGCTGGCGCGTGTGCTGCGCACGCGAGTCCCCCGGCCGCTCACGCCACGTGCGGCGGGCGCTCCGGTGCTGGGGGAAGCGGTCCTCCCGTCGCCTGCCTGAGGTGGCAGGCGACGGGCGGGGGAGCCGCGCTAAGCCGCGGACTGGGGCACCGACGCCGGCTCGAGCGCCGACGCCGAGCACCTCGTCGATCGTCATCGCGAAGTGGAAGGCCATCGCGTCGCGGACCTCCTGCGGGACGTCGTCGAGGTCGCCGCGGTTGCGCTCGGGCAGCACCACGTCGGTCAGCCCGGCGGCGTGGGCGGCGAGCACCTTCTGCTTGACCCCGCCGATCGGCAGCACGCGGCCCTGGAGGGTGACCTCGCCGGTCATCCCGACGGTGTGCCGCACCGGCCGGCCGGAGAGCAGCGAGGTGAGCGCGGTGACCATCGTCACGCCGGCGCTGGGGCCGTCCTTGGGGATCGCTCCCGCGGGGACGTGGACGTGGAACGAGCGCTCGTCGAAGCGCGTGCGGGTCGATGTCCAGCGCCTCGGCGTGGCCGCGGACGTAGGAGAGGGCGATCTGCGCCGACTCCTTCATCACGTCGCCGAGCTGGCCGGTCAGGGTCAAGCCATGGCTTGCCGGCTCATCGCGGTCGCCTCGACGAACAGCACGTCGCCGCCCGCGCCGGTCACCGCCAGGCCGGTGGCCACGCCCGGCACCGCGGTGCGGATCGCCGACTCCTGGAAGTGCTTCTGGCGCCCGAGCGCGCTCGCGCACCGCCTCGAGGTCGATCGTGCACCGGCGCCTGCGCGGTCCCGTACGCGATCTGCGTGGCGGTCTTGCGCAGCAGCGTGCCGAGCTCCCGCTCCAGGTTGCGCACGCCCGCCTCCCGGGTGTACTCGGTGACGATCGTGCGCAGCAGCTCGTCGGAGCATCTCGACCTCGTCGGGCCGCAGGCCGTTGCGCTCGAGCTGGCGCGGCCACAGGTAGCCGCGGGCGATCGCCACCTTCTCGGCGGTGGTGTAGCCGTCGAAGCGGATCACCTCCATGCGGTCGAGCAGCGGACCGGGGATGGTGTCGGCGACGTTGGCGGTGGCGATGAACAGCACCCCGCTCAGGTCGAGCTCGACGTCGAGGTAGTGGTCGCGGAACGAGTGGTTCTGCGCCGGGTCGAGCACCTCGAGCAGCGCCGAGCTCGGGATCGCCGCGCCAGTCGGCGCCGACCTTGTCGACCTCGTCGAGCATGATCACCGGGTTCATCGTCCCGGCGTCGCGCAGCGCGCGGACCGAGCCGGCCCGGCAGGGCGCCGATGTACGTGCGCCGGTGGCCGCGGATCTCCGCCTCGTCGCGCACGCCGCCGAGCGACATGCGCACGAACTCGCGCCCGGTGGCCCGCGCGATCGACTCGCCGATCGACGTCTTGCCGGTGCCGGGGGGCCCGATCAGGGTGAGGATCGCGCCCGAGCGCCTGTCCTCGGTGATCCCGCGTTCGACGCGCAGCTTCTTGACCGCGATGTACTCGACGATCCGGTCCTTGACGTCCTCCAGCCCCGCGTGGTCGGCGTCGAGCACCTCCCGCGCGTGGCCCGGGTCGAGCCGCTCGTCGGAGCGCTCCGACCACGGCACGGCGATCAGCCAGTCCAGGTAGGTGCGGATGACGCTCGACTCGCCGCTCTGCTCGCCGACCCGCTCCAGGCGCCCGAGCTCCTTCTCGGCCTGCTCGCGGACCGGATCGGGCATGCCCGCCTCGGCGATCTTCGTGCGGTACTCCTCGACCACAGAGGCGTCGTCCTCGCCGAGCTCCTTGCGGATCGACTCCATCTGCTTGCGCAGGAAGTACTCGCGCTGCTGCTTCTCGGCGCCGGACTCGACGTCGTCGCGGATCCGCTTGCGGACCTGCATCTCGGCCAGCCGCTCGCGCTGGAAGACGCACCGCCAGCTCGAGGCGCTCGGTCACGTCGATCGCCTGCAGGAGCTCGACCTTCTGCTCGTAGCTCAGATCGGGGGAGTAGCCGGAGGTGTCGGCCAGCGCGCCGGGCTCGGTGATGCTGCGCACGAACGCCGCGATGCGGCCGTCGTCGCCCCGGAGCTCGAGGATCTCCTCGACCACGGCGCGGTACTCGCGCTCGAGGTTGCGGGTCCGGCCGTCGACCGGCACGTCGTCGGGCCGCTCGTCGACCTCGACGAACAGGCGGCCGTCAGGGAGGGTGTGGGCGGCGCCGGCGACGCCGCGGTGGAGGCCGTTCAGCTGGACGGCCCGGGCGCCGCCGGGCAGGCGGACGCGGTCGGACGACCTCGGCCACGGTGCCCACGCCGGCGAAGTCGCCGTCGTGGCGGGGGACGAGCAGGACCCGCTCCTCGTCGCCGGCGTCTACGGCCAGCGTGACGGACATGCCCGGGAAGACGACGGCGTCGTCGAGCGGAACCAGGAGGAGACGTGACATCAATGGTTCACTTTCGCTAGGGACTTATGCAAGGTAAGTAGAGGATACACCATGTCCGAGTGGATCTCAGTCAAGGACGCTGAGATTATCGCCTCGGAGACCCCCGAGCCCCTGGCCCCGGAAAATGGGTCACTGGGGAGAGGACGCCGACGATCTGATACAAGAACCGGCGATGGCAGAGCGCGGAAACGACGAGCCGCACGACATCCTCGCCGCCGAGGGCTTCGCCCTCCCGGACGTCGATCCATACCTGCACCACCACGGGCCGATCCAGCTCCCGGAGGATCCGACGGGTGATGCAGAGCCGCATGATGTGCTGGCGGCCGAGGAGTTCCCGATGCCGGCCCAGCTGCCCCATCCAGCGGTCACGCTCGTCGAGCGCCGCGGGGGACGGCGCCGGCTCGCCGCCGAGGTTGGGGCTGGGCTGCTCGCGCTGCTCGTGGTGCGGCGGCTCCGGCGCCGCTGAGCGGCCTCAGCGCGCTCGCCGCGGCGGCAGGTCCGTCACCGTCCCCTCCGCCACCTCGGCGGCGAAGCCGACCGTCTCGGACAGCGTGGGGTGGGGGTGGATGGTCAGCGCGAGGTCCTCCGCCACCGCACCGAGCTCGATCGCCAGCATCAGCTCGCCGATCAGCTCCCCGGCACCGACCCCGACGATCCCGGCCCCCAGCACCCGGTGGCTTCCGGGGGCGACGAGCAGCTTGGTCAGGCCCTCCGGACGGGCGAGGGACAGGGCCCGCCCCGATGCCGACCACGGGAATGCCGCGCGCTCATAGTCGGTCCCGGTCTCGTGCGCCGCGGTCTCGGTCAGCCCGCCCCAGGCCACCTCGGGGTCGGTGTAGGCGACCGACGGGATCGCCCGCGGGTCGAAGGCGGCGCCCGCCTCACCGGCGATCGCCTCCGCCGCCACCCGACCCTCGTGCGCCGCCTTGTGCGCCAGCATCGGACCCGGGGTGAGGTCGCCGATGGCGTGGATGTGCGGGACGTTCGTCCGCCGCTGCGCGTCGACGTCGATCACCCCGTTCGCCGCCACCGCCACGCCGGCGGCCTCCGCGCCCACCCGGTCGCCGTTCGCGCGCCGGCCGACGGCGACCAGCACGGCGTCGTACTCCGCCGTCTCGCCGGTCGACAGCTCGACGGCGAGTCCACCCGCGGCGGGCCGCACCGAGCGCACTTCGACGCCGGTGTGGATCGCCGCGTACCGCTCGGCGATCCGCCGTCCGAGCGGGCCGACGAGGTCGCGATCGCAGCCGGGGAGCAGCCCGTCGAGCAGTTCGACCACGGTCACCGCGGAGCCGAGCGCGTCGTACACCGTCGCCATCTCCAGGCCGATGATCCCGCCGCCGATGACGAGCAGGCGCTCGGGAACCGACTCGGGGGAGAGGGCGGAGGTCGAATCGAGCACACGCGGGTCGTCGGGCACGAACGGGAGCCGGGCCGGCTCCGAGCCGGCGGCGATCACGCAGTGGGCGAAGCTCAGCTCGCGCTCACCGGTCCGGACCGTGTGGGGCCCGGTCAGCTCCGCCGCGCCCCGGATCACCTCGACGCCGCGGGCCTGTGCCATCTGCGCCAGGCCGCCGGTCAGCCGCCCGACGACGCCGGCCTTCCACTCGACGAGCCGCGCCAGGTCGATCGGCCCCGGGCTCAGGCCGATGCCGTGGCCGGCCATCTCCTGCGCCTCCGCGATCACCCGCGCCGCGTGAAGCAGTGCCTTGCTCGGGATGCAGCCGACGTTCAGGCACACGCCGCCGAGCCGTTCCTGGCGCTCGACGAGGACGACCCGCCGCCCCAGATCGGCGGCGCGGAACGCACAGCTGTAGCCGCCGATCCCCGCGCCGATGACTACGAGATCGACGTCGGGCGCTCGATCCGGGCCGGAAGCGGGGGGCGGAGCGCCGGCCGACTCCGGCGCCGCCGGAGTCGGCGACCCGTCGCGCTCGAGTACGAGCAGGACCGTGCCCTCGCAGACGCGGTCGCCGATCGCCACTCGCAGCTCGGAGACGGTGCCCGGAAAGGGGGCCGGGACGTCCATCGTCGCCTTGTCGGACTCGAGCGTGACCAGCGGGTCCTCGGCCGCCACCGCATCGCCCGGGGCGACGTGGACCTCGATCACCGGGACGTCACGGAAGTCCCCGATGTCGGGGACGGAAACCTCGTCCTGGCTCACAGCAGAGCCCGGCGCAGGTCGGACAGGACCCCCGCCAGGTAGGCGGTGAACCGGGCGGCCGCGGCTCCGTCAATCACCCGGTGGTCGTAGGAGAGCGATAGCGGCAGCATGAGGCGTGGCACGAACTGGGTCCCGTCCCACACCGGCTGGGTCGCCGAACGGGTGACCCCCAGGATCGCCACCTCGGGGGCGTTGACGATGGGCGTGAAGCCGGTGCCGCCGATGCCGCCGAGCGAGGAGATGGAGAACGAACCGCCGCCCATGTCCTCCGGACCGAGCTTGCCCGCGCGGGCCTTGTCCGACAGCCGGCCGAGCTCCGCCGCGATCTCCAGCAGCCCGAGCCGGTCGGCGTCGCGGATGACCGGCACAACGAGGCCCTGCGGCGTGTCGGCCGCGAAGCCGATGTGGAAGTAGCGCTTGCGCACGAGCTCCTCGCCGTCGAGCGAGGCGTTGACGTCCGGGAACTCACGCAGCGCGCGCACGGCCGCGGCCACCAGGAACGAGACCATCGTCACCTTGACCTCATGCCCCTCAGCGTTCAGCTCCCGCCGCCACGCCTCGAGCTCGGTGATGTCGGCGACGTCGTGGTGGGTGACGTGGGGGATCATCACCCAGTTGCGGGTGAGGTTCGGGGCCGAGATCCGCTGGATGCGCGTGCGCGGCACGCGCTCGACCGGCCCGTATCGGGCGAAGTCGACCCGCGGCCACGGGGCGAGGCCGAGACCGCCCGGCGTCGTCCCCGCCGGGGTGGAACCCGAACCTGGCTCGAGGTCATCGACCGAGACCCGCCCGCCGCGGCCGCTGCCCCGCACTTGGGCCAGGTCGATCCCGCGCTCGCGGGCCAGCCGCCGGGCGGCCGGGCTGGCGTACACCGGCTCCGCCGCAGGGAGCTCTTCGGAGCGGGGGTGGGGGGGCGGCTCCGACTGGTCCGGTTCAGGGTCCGCAGCCGGTGGGTCGTCGCCGACGGCGACGTCGATCGCCGCCGCGGACGCCACGATCGTCACCAGCCGCGTGCCCTGCGACACCCGGTCACCGACCGCCACCTCGACGCTCGCCACCTGTCCGGCGAGCGGCGCCGGGACATCCATCGTCGCCTTGTCGGACTCGAGGGTGACGAGCGGGTCCTCGGCCGCCACCGTCGCGCCCGGCGAGACGTGGATCTCGATCACCGGCACGTCGGCGAAGTCGCCGATGTCCGGGACCTCGACCACGACCTCTTCGGCGGTGGCGCTCATACGTCGACCGGCGAGGGAGCCTCGGCTTCGATCCCGAACCGCTGCAGCGCCCCGACGACGACACCAGGCTCGATCGCGCCGCTGTCCGCCAGCTCCCGCAGCGCGGCCAGCGCGACCCAGTGACGGTCGACCTCGAAGAAGCGTCGCAGCGCGGCCCGGCGGTCGCTGCGGCCAAAGCCGTCGGTCCCGAGCGTGCGGTACGCGCCCGGCACCCACTGGCGGATGAGGTCCGGCAGCGTGCGGATGTAGTCGGTGGCGGCGACGGTGGGCACGTCGGCGAGCTGCTCGGTGACGTACGCCCGGCGGGGCTCGGCGTCGGGGTGCAGCAGGTTCCAGCGCTCGCAGGCCAGCCCGTCGCGCCGCAGCTCGGTGAACGAGGTGACGCTCCACACGTCGGCGCGGACATCGAACTCGGAGCGCAGCAGGTCCGCCGCGGCGCGGACCTCGCCCAGGATGGTGCCGGAGCCGAGCAGCTGCACCTGCGGGCGCTCCACGCCCGCCAGGCGGTACATCCCGTGCAGGATCCCCTCGCGGGCGCCGTCGGGCATCGGCGGGTGGCGGTAGTTCTCGTTCATCAGGGTCAGGTAGTAGAAGACGTCCTCCTGCTCACCGCACATCCGTCGCAGTCCCTCCTGCACGATCACCGCCACCTCGTAGCCGAACGCGGGGTCGTACGCGCGGCAGTTCGGCACCACGCTGAACAGGACGTGGCTGTGGCCGTCCTCGTGCTGGAGGCCCTCGCCGTTCAGCGTCGTGCGACCGGCGGTGCCGCCGAGCAGGAAGCCCCGCGTGCGGCTGTCGGCCGCCGCCCAGACCAGGTCGCCGACCCGCTGGTAGCCGAACATGGAGTAGTAGATGTAGAACGGGATCGTCTGCTCGCCGTGGGCGCTGTAGGACGTGCCGCTGGCGATGAACGAGGAGATGGACCCGGCCTCGGTGATCCCCTCCTCGAGGATCTGGCCGTGCGTGTCCTCCTTGTAGAACATGAGCTGCTCGGCATCCTGCGGCTGGTAGCGCTGGCCGAACGGCGAGTAGATGCCGACCTGGCGGAACAGCCCCTCCATCCCGAAGGTCCGTGACTCGTCGGGGACGATGGGGACGACCCGCGGGCCGATCTGCTTGTCGCGCAGGAGCGCGGCCAGCACGCGCACAAACGACATCGTGGTCGAGATCCCACGCTCGCCGCTGCCCTCGAGCTGGCCGGAGAAGGTCTCGAGGGCCGGCACCGGCAGCGGCTCGGCCCGGCGGCGGCGGGCGGGCAGCGACCCGCCGAGCGCGGCCCGGCGCTCGCGCAGGTAGCGCATCTCGGGGGCGTCGTCCGGCGGGCGGTAGTACTCGCCGGCGTGCACCTGGGCGTCACTCAGCGGCAGCTCGAAGCGGTCGCGAAAGCGGAGCAGCGCCGCCTCGGTCATCTTCTTGGCCTGGTGGGTGATCATCTGGCCTTCGCCCGAGGCCCCCATGCCGTAGCCCTTGATCGTCTTGGCCAGGATGACCGTCGGCTGGCCGCGGTGGGCGACCGCCGCGTGGTAGGCGGCGTAGACCTTCTGCTGGTCGTGGCCGCCGCGGTTGAGCAGCCAGATCTCCTCGTCGGACAGGGTCGCCACCCGCTCGGCGAGCACCGGGTCGCGCCCGAAGAAGTGCTCGCGCACGTATGCACCGTCGCGGGACTTGAACGTCTGGTAGTCGCCATCGACGCATTCCTCCATGACCCGCGCCAGCCGCCCGTCGGTGTCGGCGGCGAGCAGCTGGTCCCACCGGCTCCCCCAGATCACCTTGATCACGTTCCAGCCGGCCCCGCGGAAGTCGGACTCGAGCTCCTGGATGATCTTGCCGTTCCCCCGCACCGGGCCGTCGAGGCGCTGGAGGTTGCAGTTCACCACCCAGATGAGGTTGTCCAGCCGCTCGCGGCCGGCCAGCGCCGTCGCCCCGATCGACTCCGGCTCGTCCATCTCGCCGTCCCCGAGGAATGCCCACACCTTCCGCCCGGTCGTGTCGAGGATCCCGCGGGCCGCGAGGTAGTGCATGAAGCGGGCCTGGTAGATCGAGGTGATCGCCCCGATCCCGAGCGACACCGTGGGGAACTGCCAGAAGTCCGGCATCAGCCACGGGTGGGGATAGGAGGACAGGCCGCCGGACACCGAGACCTCCTGACGGAAGCCGTCGAGCTGAGCCTCGGCCAGGCGACCCTCGAGGAACGCCCGCGCGTAGTTGCCCGGCGAGGAGTGGCCCTGGAAGTAGACGAGGTCTCCGCCGTGCGCCGGCGAGGCCGCGCGCCAGAAGTGGTTGAAGCCGACCTCGTACAGCGTCGCCAGCGACTGATAGGAGGCGATGTGGCCACCGAGCTCCGAGGACTCCCGGTTGGCGCGGATGACCATCGCCATCGCGTTCCAGCGGACGATCGAGCGCAGGCGCCGCTCGGTCTCGGCCCCGGCCGCGCCGCCTGGCAGCCGCGCCTCCCGTTCGGGCGGGATGGTGTTCAGGTAGGGCGTGGTCAGGCCGGCGATCGGGCCGGTGCCGCCGTGCTGGGCGGCCTCGATCGCCCGCGTCAGGAGGTGGCGCGCCCGTTCGGGGCCGTCGTGCGCCAGGACCGCCTCCACCGCCTCCACCCACTCGCCGGTCTCCCCGGCGTCGGGGTCGGCGCCGTTCCGAACCGCCATCTCCGCGCGCTCGGCCATCGCGGCGATCATACGCCCGGCCCTTCCCCTGGTCCGGGGGGTTTCCTGCATGCGTGGGGTACCGTCCGCCGCGATGACGCTGCGGGAAACCGCCGAGCCCCTCGGGGAGCCGTGGACCCGCCCCCTGCGCGGGGAGTTCGAGCGCCTGACGGTCGAGTCTGAGCTGCTGGCCGGCAATCCCCTCGGGGATCCGGCCCGCCGCCCGCTGTACGTCTACCGAGCCCCGGGCTGGGCGGCCGGGGCCCCGGTCGTCCTCCTGCTCCAGGGCTACTCCAACCAGCTCGACACCTGGCTGGCCCGCCGCGCGTTCGAGCCGACGATCGTCGAGCGGCTCGACGCGATGTTCGCCACCGGTCCCGCGCCGCCCGCCACCATCGTGTTCCCCGACGCCTGGACCTCCCGGGGCGGCTCCCAGTTCATCAACTCCGCCGCCAACGGACGGTACGCCGACTACATCTGCGACGAGGTGGTCCCGTTCGTCGACGCGCGGTACGGCCGGCCGGCCGGCCGGGCCGTGCTCGGCGGATCCTCGGGCGGCTACGGCGCGATGGTCCTGCCGATGCTCCGCCCCGACGTGTTCGCTGCGCTGGGCTCGGTGGCCGGCGATGGCCTGTTCGAGTGCTCGCTGCTGCGAGCGTTCCCCGCGGTGGCCCGGCAGCTGCGCGACAGCTTCGGCGGCTCGTACGAGCGGCTGTTCGCCGAGCTCGGCCCGGCCGATACGTTCGACTGGGGCCGGTTCGGTCAGCCGCTCGAGATCTACGCCTACGCCAGCGCGTACTCCCCGGACCCCACCCGTCCGGGACGGGCGGAGCTGCCATTCGAGATCGCCACCGGGCGGTTGATCGACGCGGTGTGGGCGCGCTGGCTGGCTCACGATCCGGTGCGGATGGCGCCGCGCCACGCCGATGCCCTGCGCTCGCTGCGGGCGGTGCACCTGTACGCCGGCCGGGGGGACGAGTACTACCTGGACCTGGCAGCGGCCGCGTTCGCCGCCGAGCTCGACGCCCTCGGCGTGCGCCACACGCTCGAGCTGTACCCCGGCGGCCACGGCACGATCCGGGCGCAGTACCCGCGCGCGGTGGCGGCGCTGGCAAACGCGCTGGCGGCGTGAGATGCTGCCTCGGAGTGACCGCGACCGCCGCAGATGCCGATCTCGTCCTGTCCGGGCCGGCGGCGCTCGCTGCGCGCGTCCGGTCCGGCGAGCTGAGCGCGCGGGAGCTGGTCGAGGCCTGCCTGCGCCGGATCGAGGCGCTCGACCCTGAGCTGAACGCCTTCCGGGTCCTCCTCGCGGACGAGGCGCTGGCGGCCGCCGATCGGCCGCGGGAGGGGCCGCTGGCCGGCGTGCCGTTCGGGGTCAAGGACGACCTGGCCGTGGCGGGGCAGACCCGCACCCGTGGCTCACGCAGCGCGGCTCCGGTGGCCGCCGCCGATGCCGAGGTGGTGCGGCGGCTGCGGGCTGCGGGGGCGATCCCGATCGGGATCACGAACGTCCCGGAGCTGATGATCTTCCCCTGGACGGCCTCCGCGGCCAACGGGGTCACGCGCAATCCCTGGAACCCCAGCCGCACCCCGGGCGGCTCGTCCGGTGGGTCGGCGGCGGCGACCGCGGCCGGGATGGTGCCGTTCGCCACCGGCTCGGACGGCGGCGGCTCGATCCGGATCCCGGCCGCCGCCTGCGGGCTCGTGGGGATGAAGCCGAGCCGGGGCCGGGTGTCCAACCAGCCGGCGGGCGAGAGCTGGCTCGGCCTGAGCGTGTTCGGCGCGCTGGCGCGGACGGTGGCCGACAGCGCGCTCCTGCTCGACGTGCTGCACGGCACCAGCGACGGCGACATCGAGTACGTGCGGCCGTTCACCGGCAGCTATCAGGCCGCCGCGGCGACGCCGCCCGGACGGCTGCGGATCGCGGTGTCGGCCAAGCTGCCGCCGGGCCTGCTGGGGTCGCTGTCCGACGACCAGCGGCAGGGCTGGGAGCAGACGGCGCGCACGCTCGAGGATCTCGGCCACCACGTCGAGGAGCGCGACCCGCGCTACGGCCTGGCGCAGTTGTTCTTCCTCCAGCTCTGGCTGCGCGGGATCTACGAGGACTCGCTGATGACCGAGGAGCCCGAGCGCTTCGAGTCCTCGACCCGGCAGATGGCGCTGCAGGGCCGCTGGCTCGTGCCGCCCCGCCGGCGTGACGCCCTGCTGAATCGCCGCGAGCGGGTGGCGGCACGGATCATGGCCCTGTGGGATGAGTTCGACGTGCTCCTGACGCCGGGCCTGGCCACCACCGCGATCCCGGCCGAGGGCGGCTTTGGCCGTTCGGCGCCGGTGGCCACGGACATCGGCGGCCGGTTCACGCCGTTCACCCCCGTGTTCAACCTCACCGGGCAGCCGGCGATCACCATCCCGTCCGGCCTGGGGAGCGACGGCCTCCCGCTCAGCATCCAGCTCGTGGGTCGCCGGGGAGCCGAGGCGGTGCTGTACGCGCTGGCCGGCCAGATCGAGGCGGCCCGGCCCTGGGCCGACCGGCGGCCGCCAGGGACCGGTCCCGGCGACTGAGCCGCTTCGGCGTTCATCGACTGCGCGTGGAAGGTTTCCCCTGCGCGGGGTGCGGGTGGTAACGTCGCTCGCGGGTGACCGTCACCTCCCTGCCCACCACCAGTTCGCGCCGCGCCTTCCCGCGGGGCGGTGACGAGGGCTGAAGGACATGGCCGACCTCGAGTTCGACGCCGGTCCCGTCGAACCCGGCGGCCTCGTGGTCCGCGGCGTGCGCGAGGGCAACGCGTTTCACCTCGCGCTGTACGGCGAGCTCGACATCGCCAGCGCACGGGTGCTCCGCCGCAAGCTCCAGATGGCTCGCTCCAGCGCCACCGAGCGGGTCGTGCTCGACCTGAGCGGCCTCCAGTTCGTCGACAGCGCCGGACTCCACGCGCTCGTCCAGGCGCAGGAGGCGCTGGCGGGCACCGGGCAGCGGCTGGCGCTGCTCCGCGGACCGCGGGCGGTTCAGCGGGTGTTCGAGCTGACCGAGGCCGACCGGCTGTTCGAGTTCGACGGCTGAGGCCCGGGTCAGCGCCAGGCCCGGCGCAGCAGGGTCCCGGCGCCGAGCATGAGCAGGCCGATCCAGGTCAGCCCGGCGAGGTCCAGACCGGTGTAGGGCAGCGTCGAGTGGCCGGCGCCGGTCGACGTCGAGCCGGTCGTCCCGGACGAGCCGGACCCCGATGAGCTGCCGCCCGAAGCACCGTTGCCTGCGGTCGTGCTCGTGCTGGTGGTCGACTGGCTCGACGTCGACGCCAGCACCACGATCGTCCCCTTCATGAACGGGTGGACCGTGCAGTAGTACGTGTAGGTGCCGGGCTGGCTGAAGGTGTGCGAGGCGGACTGCCCGTGCTGGAGGAGCGGGGTGTTGAAGCTGCCATTGTTGGCGGTGGCGGTGTGCGGGGCATTGCCCGTGTTCGTCCAGGTGACGGTGTCGCCGACGTGGATCGTCGTGGTCGCCGGGTCGAACGCGAAGTCGACCACGGTGACGCCGGGATCGCCCGCCGCGTGCGCGATCGGACCCCGGAGGATCCGCGCTCCGCTCGTCGCCGCCGGCGGGTGGGCCCGGCGAGCGACGTGCACGGAGGTGGCGGGCCGCGGGGCGAGCGCCGGGGCGCGACTCACGTCGATGACGACGGTGCCCGAGATGGTGCGACCGTCCATCACGGCGGTCAGGAGGAGCGGGTGGGGCCCCGCGTGCGCCAGGCGGAGGCGCACCGCGTCGCCTCCTGACACGAGCTTCGCGGGAGCGCTCAGTGACCAGCGCAGATCGTGCAAGGCAGCCGGCGGGCTGATCAACCGCACCGACACGACCTGTCCGGCTCTCGGGTGCGCCGGCGAGACGCGAAACGCCAGCCGGGGTGCAGCCGGCGCGCGCGGCTCGCCGCTGGGCTTCTGATCCGCGATTCGGCCGAGCTCGGGCCCGTGGGCGGCGCGCGGCCGCGACGGGGCGCCATCTCGGGCTTCGGCGATCGCCGGCACCCCACACAGGAGGACGAGCAGGCCGGCGCGGACCCCCAGGTGCCCGCGGCGCCGGCGTGGAGCCGGCGGATGAGGACGCGAGGCATGCGGATGCGATCGGTTCATGCGCGCTATGACTCGACTCGGCCGCGGAGGCGCCGGGCCGCCGAGTGCGATGCGCAACCTATCAGTCGTCTCGCCTCCTGGGGCTGGTCGCCCCGACCAGCGAGCGGGATGGCCGGCTACTCGTCGAGCTTGTCGCGCTTGGGACCCTCCCAGCGGATCGCCTCGGGATCCTGGGAGGGGTGGGGCTCGCTCGTGCTCGTCGCGCCCGTCGGGGTGTGCCGCTCGGTGCCGAACGGCGCACCGTCCGGATCGGCGGGGTCGAGCGGGTCCGGCCGCTGCTCGTACGGGTCGGGCCATTCCGTGGGGTCGGGCTCGCCGACCGGGTTGTTCAGGACGTGGTGCGGGTCACGGGAGGAATCGATGACCCGGTCGGGGGGCTCGGGGAAGCCGGTGGCCGGCTCGCCGTCCGGCGGCGGATCGGAGTCGCGATTCGGCACGTCGCTCATGTCGGATGTCGGGTTGCCCGCCGCCGCCGCCGCTCAAACGAGCCGGTGGTCAGGCAGCCCTCTCAGCGACGGCCCGGTGAGGAGATGCCGCCGCCCCGGCGGCGGCGGATCACGTAGAGGATCAGGCTCGAGCAGGCAACCGACAGGATGAGGCCGGGAACCCGGTGCGCCCACAGGAGCCAGACGACGACCCCGGCGAGCAGGTTGCCGGCCAGTCCAAGGAGGATCGTCTGGGTGATCGTCATCGGATCGGGGCCGGGCAGTGACAGCCGGGCCAGAGCGCCGACGAACAGACCCGAGAACGCCAGGATGATCAGGTAGGCGAGGAGGCTCATCTGCGGCCCGAGGATATCCGGCGCGGCCGGATCAGCGGACGAGCGGGACGAGCAGGGCGAGCTGCCGGCTCTCCGCGAGCAGCGTCCCGTCGGCGCCGTACAGCGTGCCGGTCTCGTCGAGGTGACCTTCGGCCAGGCTGCGGCTGGCGAAGCGGGCGAACACCGGGCCGACCGCCGGCGTCCCGGTGTGACGGAGATCGACGGTGAGCGCGAGCGTCGGTACGGCGGCGGGGCCGTCGGTGACGGCGAAGATGGCCGGCCACCACAGGTCGCAGAGTGCCACCAGCCGCGCCGCGTCCAGTGGGGCGGGGTCGCCGCGCAGCGCCATCCAGCCTCCGGTCGACGCTTCGCTGCCGCCCGCGAACACTCCCGGCCCCTCGGTCGGCTCGATCTCGAGCTGGGCGAACACGGGGGGGAAGCGCTCCAGCGCCGCGGCGTCGAGCGGTGCGGGGGCGCCCCGGGGGGGATCGCCGCCGGCCGTTCGCGGAGCGGTAGCGCGGCGGGGCGGGCCGTCGAGCAGACGATCGTCGCCGTGCACATGAGCCGGCCGGCCTGGTGCATCCGCACCGCGGCGAACACCACCCGGCGGCCGGGGCGCAGGAGCTCCACCTCGAGCTCCACGTCGGCGGTGGCCGGCGCGTCGAGGAAGTGGGCGCTGATGCTCCGCGGGGGTGGGGCATCCGGGCCGAGCTCGGCTTGGAGAGCCCGGAGCATCATCGCGGCGAGCACGCCGCCGTTGGGCGCCACCGGGCCGTGGAACGCCGGGTCGATCGTGGCCGTGTAGTGGCGCTCGCGCCCGGCCACCGCCACGGCGCGCTCGAAACGGGAGGGCTGCTCAGCGGCCGGCGCCATGGCCGGCGCAGGCTACGTGGTCCGCGGTGTGCGGCGAGGCCTCACCGGGTCTGGACGGCGTCCGGCGAAGCCGACCAGAACCCGTCGACCTTCGTCCCGCCGTCACCCCCGGACCGCCGGGAGACCGCCCACATCTCCACCGGCTCGTCGCCCTCGTTGCGGTGCGAGCGCACGGTCTGCGCCGCGACTCGAGCGGCGGAGCCGGCGCGGACCAGCCGGACCTCCTCGCCGAAGCGCATGGTCAGGGCTCCCCGGGTGATGATGTACAGCTCCTCGACCGCGTCGTGGTGGTGGCCGGTGCCCTGCTCGAAGTCGGAGTGGGGCGGGATGCGGATGAACGTGGCCGCCAGCTGATCGCCGCCGAGGGCGTCGCTCAGCGGGCGGAACTCGCCCGGCACGCTCGTCCCGGCATAGACATCCTCGACGTCGTCCGCGTCGACCACGGCGTAATCGGCGACTCGACTCACGCCAGCGGCCTACCCGGTCGACCGATCCGTACGCGGCCACGGCACGGATTGATCGGGCCCGCCGGTGGGTACCGCGCCGGTCATGCCCCGGGTTCCCCTCGTCACCCTGCACGACGGCCATCAGATCCCGCAGCTCGGCTTCGGCGTGTTCCAGATCCCGCCCCAGGACACCGCGGCGGCGGTCAGCCGGGCGCTCGAGATCGGCTACCGCCACATCGACACCGCCGAGATGTACGGCAACGAGGCGGAGGTGGGGGAGGCGATCCGCGCCTCCGGACTCGATCGCGAGGCGGTGTGGGTGACGAGCAAGCTGAACAACGGCGCGCATCGGCCCGACGACGCGCGGAAGGCCTTCGCGGCCACGCTGTCGGCACTCGGCTTCGAGCACGTCGACCTGTTCCTCATCCACTGGCCGCTGCCCACCCGCTACGACGGCGACTTCGTCTCCACCTGGCAGGTGCTGGAGGAGCTGGCGCGGACCGGCCGTGCCCGATCGATCGGCGTCTCCAACTTCCAGGTCGAGCACCTGGAACGGCTGGCCGGCGAGTCCGCGGTCGTGCCCGCGGTCAACCAGATCGAGCTCCACCCGTACTTCCAGAACCGGGAGGTCAAGGCCTACGGCGAGGCGCACGGCGTCGCCACCGAGGCGTGGTCGCCGATCGCGCAGGGGGCGGTGCTCGAAGACGCGACGATCGGCGAGATCGCGGGGGAGGTCGGCCGCACACCAGGTCAGGTCGTGCTCCGCTGGCATCTGGAGCGGGGCAACATCGTCTTCCCCAAGTCGGCTGATCCGGAGCGAACGGCGGAGAACTTCGCCCTGTTCGACTTCGAGTTGAGCCAGGCGCAGCTGGAGCGGATCGACGACCTCGATCGGGGGGAGGAGGGCCGGATCGGCCCGAACCCCGATCGCTTCGACATGGTTCCCGACTAGACGGGCGCCTCCGCGGCACGCGCGGATGGACAGGCGCCCACGAAAGCGCCACCGCACGAGCGTTGACCGGGTCGAACATATAGGCGCGCTGGCGCCGCGAGCGGTGGCGTGCCGGCTGCCCTGCCAGCCGGTCGGGACCGCCGGTGCGCGGTCTACTCGGCCGACTGTCTGCCGGGGTCGAGCACTTCGATGGCGCCGAAGCCATCCAGCGGACGGTCGACGAAGAACATCTCGACCGTGATGTCAGGTTCGACGTGCGCCTGTGAGAGGAAGGCGAGCACCTTGCGGTGGGTGAGGTCCTCGATCATGTTCTGGTAGCGCGCGGCCATCATCTGCTGGAACTGCTCGCGCATCGCGACGACCCGCTCGCGGTCGCCGATGTCCATCATCGTCTGCTCCAGAGGGGTGAAGCCGCTGCCGCGCATCACGCAGACGACGATGTCGTCCAACGCGTAGGTCTTGGCTTTCAGCGGGCCGCGGCCGTAGTGCTCGCGCAGCAGTCGGACGAAACCGGTGGAGATCGCCGACAGCAACCTTCCCCCGGCGAGTGGCGCATCCGGCGTGCGCTCGGTGCCCACATCTGCATCCGTGTCTGGCGATGTCGCCACTGTGCTTCCTTTCGAGGTCTGTCAGGGCCTCCAGGGACCCAGGCCATCCATCGACGGTGCGTCGGGCTTGTCGTCACGGCGCCTGCGCGTCCGTTCGTCCGAGCCGGGTAACAGGCTATCACCGGCCTGAGGCATCGTGTCGCATCTGTTGCAACCGGGGATCGGCCAACGGGTCGCGCCCGGTTGCGATTTTCGGGCTGGCGGCGTATGGTGTTTCGGGTTGAAGCTGTGGGCGGTCGCGTGCGGCCGCTACGAGGGTTTCAGCGTGAAATTGATGGACGCGTTCGCCGGCGGCCGTGGGGCGGCATGCGAGGGCGTTGCATGGAGCAACGTCCATTCGCTGCGCAGGAGTCGTCATGTCGCCCTCATCAATTGCTGGACTCGCGCCAGGCGCCGGTCGCCCGGGGATCAGGTGCTCGCGAGCCAAGCGCTCGGACGCGTCGTGGGGCATCGACGTTGCCGGTGAACACGGTTTTCCATCGTGGGGGCAGGCGGCGGGGCGGCCGCGGACCGGGGCGCAGGCACACTCGCGGGCCGGGCGCTCTTTGACGGGCGCCCGGCCTCCGAGGCGCTCAACCTGCGGTGCACCGTCCCGCTGGGCCGTGGCTGATCTCCGCGCCGGCTCGCCGAACGACGAGCTGACCAAGCACTAGCGCATGGCGTGCACGCCGAGGCCGCCATCGACGGCTCGGGGGGCCTCACCGTTTCGCCGGCTGGCACCCGCCCGCCCGGCCTGCCCATCCACCAGACACGCCACCCGGGGGGATTGTGATGTGGAACTGAACTCGAGCCGCATCGTGCCCGCGCTCTCGCGCGAGAAGAGGATCGACCTCTGTGGCGCACGGTCGGTGCTTCGGCGGGTGGCGGAGCGGGCGCTGGACGTTGGATTGTCTGCGGTCGCCCTGGTGGTGTTGCTGCCGTTGCTGGCGGTGATCGCGGTGACGATCAAGCTCGACTCCCGCGGTCCGGTGTTCCATCGCGTGCGCCGCGTCGGGTTCCGCGGCGCGCCGCTGCTCATGCTCAAGTTTCGCAAGATGCACGAGGATGCTCGAGGCGGACCGCTGACCGCCTCGGCGGATCCGCGGCTGACGCGCATCGGGGCGCTCCTGACCCGTTGGCGACTCGACGAGCTGCCGCAACTCTGGGACGTGCTCCGCGGGCGTATGAGCATCGTCGGGCCCCGTCCCGAAGACCCGAGGTTCGTCGCCTTGCACCCCCGGGACTACCAGCGCATCCTGTCGGTCCGTCCCGGCATCACGGGGCTGTCCCAGCTGGCGTTCGCCGACGAGAGCCGGATCCTCCACGCCGACCACATCGTGGACGACTACGTCGCGCGCATCCTGCCCCAGAAGGTTCGCCTCGACATCCTCTACGCGGGGGGACACTCCGTCGGCGGTGATCTCCAGGTGCTGAGCTGGACAGCAGCGGCGTTGCTGCTGCGAACGGAGGTCGCGGTGCACCGCGAGACCGGCGAGCTCACCGTGCGTCGCCGACCGCCGTTGACCGCCGTCGAGTCATCGGTGGCATAGAACCGTGCGGCCCCCGTTCGACGACGACCCAGCCGAACCGCCGCACCGACTCGTCCGCCTCGTATTCAGTCACAGCGCTCGGATCGGGATCCCCTACGCCCTGATCGGTTGCGCGAACACGATCGTCGTGCTGGAGATCTCGAAATCGGTTGCGCTCCTGAGTTGGAGGCGTATGGTGTGTGAGGTTGGAGCTTCGTGTGGTCGCGTGCGGCTGCACCGAGGTTCCAGCTCGAGATCGGTGTTCGCGTTCGCCGGCGGCCAAGGAGCGGCATGCGGGGGCGTTGCACTTCGGAGCAACGTCCATTCCCTGCTTGAGCAGGAGTCGTCATGCCCCCCTCATCAGTTGCTGGGTTCGAGCGCGCCGGAGGTCCGGGAGCCGAGCGCGCGTGAGCCACCGTCGCGCATACGCCGACGGGGGCGTGCTCTCGCCGACGGTCACCGCCGCCTGGGAGCCTGACCAGGATCGGCGGGGCGCGGGGCAGCTCGATCTCCTGGTCGGCGACGTCGCGCGGGTGCTGGACTGCCCGGTCGCCTTCGTGGGCGAGTTGGATGACGATGGTCGGTCACGGATCGTCGCCTCATCGGGTGTCGATGGTGATCTGTCCGCGGGTCCGGGTTGCTGGGGCGGCCGGCAACCGTGGCACGGCAGCACCCCCGTGCTCGAGGCGCTCGACCCGGACCTCGACGCGGGGTTGATCGAGGCGGCCGGCGGCGAGCTGACTCACGTGCTCACGACGCCGGTCCCGGTGTTCGGCGCTGACGATGCCAGAGTGCTCGTGGCGGGATTCTCGACTCCCCCGTACGAGCTCGAGCGCACGTTCTGGATCGCGGACTGCTTCGCCCGGCTGTTCGGTCTGCTGCTGCACGACGGCGACGCGCTCGAGGGGGTCCTGCAACCCGCTCGTCACGACGGCCTGACGGGCTGCTTGACCTATGAGAGCGTGCGGGCAGAGCTGGTCCGGGAGATCAACCGTTCCGCCCGCGCGGCGTTGCCGCTGACGTGCTGCTTCATCGATCTCGACGGCTTCAAGCGCGTCAACGACGGGCACGGTCACCTGCGTGGAAACGCCGTGCTCGCCGAGGTCGGCCGGGTGCTGCGCGAGGGGGTGCGCAGCTGCGACACCGTGGGACGCTACGGGGGCGACGAGTTCATCGCGATCCTGCCGCAGACGCGTGAGCCCGAAGCGGCCCGCCTCGCAGCGCGCCTGCGATCGCAGATCGCCCGCCAGGCCGAGGGCTCCGACGAGCCGTTGACGGCATCGATCGGCGTTGCGGCGTGGGCGATCGGGATGACAGCTGAGCAGCTGCTCGCCAGGGCCGATCAGGCGCTCTTCGCGGCCAAGGGGCGGCCCGGTGGCGTCGTGACGATCAGGCCGGCCTCAGGCTGACCCGGCACCGGCGCTGCGGCCGCCGTCTTCCGCATGCGGCTCGGCGTCGACTGTCGCAGCGAGCCTGTCGGGCGCCGGTTCGCTCTCGGCCACCGGCGCGAGCAGGAATGACTCCAGCGCCGTGTCCGGATCGATGTGGCTGGCGCTGAAGAACGCAATCACCTCTCGTCCGGTGAGCTCCGTGACCGCCCCGATCAGGTCGCTGCGCATCGTCTCCTGATACTCGCTGCGCATGGTGAGGACGATCTCGGCCTTGCCGTCAGCCACCAGGCTGCGCTCGCCCTTGGTCAACGTGTCACGCACGACGACGCTGACCAGGTCATCGTGCAGATAGGTGCGGGCCCTGGTCGGTCCGCGACCGGTGTACTCGCTCATCACCCGCACGACCCGGTTCGAGATCGCAGCCGCGAGCGGACCACCATGAGCATGCCCCGCGGGACCGTCGGACATCACAGCTCACTCTCGGTCTCCTCGCCAGGAAAGGGCTGCCACGAAAAGGAAGGAGACGGATCGAGCCGTCCGGGCAACCAGCGCACCCGCCGCCCCGGACAGAGCCGTCGCCACGGGATTCTTGCCTACCGGGCACCATACACCCAGACGCCCGTCGGGTTCGGGACCAGGACCTCGCTGCCGTTCGTCAGCGGTCGCGTTGCTGTGCTGCTGCTGCGGCTTGGCTGTTGGCGGTGGCGAGCTTCGACCGGACCAGCATCAGCGGCGCCTGGGGGTCGTGGGGCTGAGGAATGGCCTCCAGCGCGAACTCGTCAATCGCTCCTGGGCGGAAGACGAGACAGTGGGTTGAGCCCCCGTACTGGAAGTACCCCAGCTCCTCGCCCTTGTCGAGGTGGTAGCCGGGCGCCAGCTTGGAGTCGATCATGCAGGAGGAGACCTCCGACATGCCGACGGCGACAAAGGCCATGAGGCCGATGACCGGATCGTCGGCCTCGATGAGGATGATCGCGCGAGCCGCGACGTGCGCCATGTACGACTGTGAGTTCATTGGCTCGACCGCGTCCTTGCCCTCAGAGTCCGCCTCCGAGTAGTAGGTGCCCTCCTGGACGAACGCGCGGACGAGCGTTCCGGCAACGGGACTGTGCCACCGGTGGTAGTTGATCGCGCTCAGAAAGGCCTGGTAGACGGTCCCTCCGACGAACTGATCGACCGACTCGTCATTGGCCAACATGTCCTGCAGCGAGTAGGGCTGGCTCTTGATCCAGAAGCGATCCTGGCGCTGGACGTCCAGGCTGATGCCGTAGGGCGTGGACTCACAGGCGCTGACGATCACCTTGTCGTTCTCGGGCGACGCCACCGGCCGCTCCCCATCCTTGAAGCGGCGGGTGAAGAAGTCGTTCCACGACTGAAAGCCCCAGTGTTCGGCTTCGGGGTCGTGCTCGTACTGACCCATCCCGACCTTGCGCTGCGCCTCGGGACTCTTCCAGCCGGAGGACGAGTCGTTGAGCACGTACAGCGAGTCCCGGCTGCTGAGAAACTCGCACCACACGCCGAGGACCTTCTTCAGCATCGCGTTGATCCGCGGGTCCCGGAAGGCGGCAAATCCCGCCGGCGTTCCCATCGGCCAATCGAGGATCGCGTTGAGTGGCGTGGCGACCATCGAGCTCTCCCCGAACTCGGGCGCCATCGTGAGGAGCTCGTTGATCAGGCGCAGCATCTGCTCAACGCTCAACAGATGCCGCTGGTCGTAGGGCTTGCTGCTCGGCACCTGCTCGATCATCTGGTTCAGGTACAGGCGCACGACCGGATCGGCGGCGATCAGCTGCTGGAACTCCTCGATCACGGGGTCGAGGACCACCTGCTCGCCCCTCGCCTCCACTCGCTCGCGATGGCCGTGGAGCCACGCCTCCAGATCCTCCTGCTCCGGCAGCCAGCCGGCGCTGCGCTTCGTGTCCACCGCCCCAGGCTGCGTCGTCATGATGTGCAGAAGCTACCCGCGCGCGCCCCAGCACAGCGCGGTCGGCATCTCACCCGATCGCTCGCCTGCCCATGTCTGTGGAACGGAGGGCAATCAGGCGCCGGTGATCGCGTCTTTGGCCGTTGTCAGCGGGCCACGGTCGTCGGTCGGATCGGGCAGCAGCTGCATCGCCTCTTCAAGCCTGGCCTGCATCTGTAGCAGGGCCTGCTCCATGGTGATGACGCGCTGGTGGCGGATGAGCGCCTGTCAGGAGGCTGGGCGATTGCGTTTCCTGGGTGACTTTGCCTGGTCCGAAGAACTGTCGCGCAGCTCGCGCGCACGGCGCCGGGCGGCGGTCTCCTGCTTGAGCTCGGCTTGCTTGGTCGAGACCGCCGCGGCCTGGGCGGCACGTCGCTCAGTGGCGCTGAGTCGGGGGTGGATGGGCTGAACTGAGCCCGTCACCGGTTGCTTTGCTGGCATTGTTGACTCCTGGGATGTCGGTGGTGGGGTGGAGCGGGCGGTCAGAGCACGCCGTGCGGGAACACGAAGCGACGGACCGGTTCTTCTTTTCCGCCAAGCCCGCGGCTATGGACACCGGTCGGACTTGGTTGCTCGGTCTGTTCAGGCGTTCCGGCGTGCGCGAGGATCCACGCCTCGATTGCCGCGCGGTCAGGTCCCGCGGCCACAATGGCGGCGCGCTCGATGACATGCCCCCCGGCCTCACGGGGGCGCGCCAATCGAGTGACCAGAGCGTGAATCGCGACGTCGTCCATGGCTTCTATGTGCCGCGTTTGCCCGGCAGGGGGCGGCGACATCCAGGGCATGCTCCAGACATCACGGGATCGGTCGAGGTCGTGTCGGAGATCTCGAAGTACACGCGGTGTCGCCCGCGGCCGAAGACCTGCAGGTCGTGCTGACAGGCACACCGGTAGCGGTGATCTTGCTCGGCTTGGTTGTTCATCGTTCTGCTCGCGGTCCCGCCGGCTGCAGCGCCACAGCGACAGCGTCGGCAGGGGGATCGTCGCCAGCGAGCCCGCACGCGGCGGCAAGAACGGCACGCCGGCGTTCAAGCCGGTCGGCGCGACGGACGATGAACTCGTCCACACGAGCCACGTTCGCCCCGCGCGGAGCCGGCACCGAACTGCTCGCCTCGTCACGGCGATTGATCAACCGAGAACCGACCAAGTCGGTGAGATCGGCTACCGGCTCAAGCGGGCAACCGCACCTGGGGCAGGACTCTGTGACCGCTTGGGCGGGCGTTCTCGCAGCGCGCAGCCGGGTGTTGCACGTCCCGCATGCGTAATGGGGCATCGCGGCCCTCTTCCGTTCGATTGGAACCCGATGCTACCTGACATCGATTTCAAGAAAAGATATTCTTTTTTTTGATGCCACCCCCGAACCGGCCGACCTGGTCGTTTCTCACCAACCACGCGCGCGTTCTGCTCTGCATCCTCGAGGATCCTGCGATCCGTCTGCGCGAGATCGCAGAGCGCATCGGGATCACGGAGCGCGCCGCCTACCGGATCGTTGACCAACTCGTCGCCGCCGGCCATGTATCGCGTCGCCGCGATGGGCGTCGCAACCACTACACCGTCCATCCTGACCAGCCCGTGCCCGATCAGCTCTTGCAGACCAAGCCGCTCGGCGAACTGCTGGCGAGCCTCACGCCACCGCCTAACGCGACCAAGCGTCACGCCGAGCGCACGGACCCAGACACCCCCCTGATGACGTCCTCGCAGCGGCAGCCAGTGTCCAGAAACACGATCGACGAGACCGGCGCCCCGATCATCGCGTTTACTCAGGCCTGCGGAGGGTAACGCGGCTGTGTCAGCGTTCTTGGGTATTGAGTTCGCTCAGCGCTGAGCAGTACCTGAGACGCGAGAACGGATCGGCTGCATCCTCGGCCGACGCCGGGCTTGCGTCTCACTGAACGAATCCGACGGGTACGCCCGTTCAGAGTCCATCGCCCCTGGCGCCTACCAGCGACGAGGCGCGCCTTGGTTCCAATTCCGGCGAAGATGTCTTGGCAGGCTAGGCGGCGAACGAGCCACTGGACCCACCGCTGGTTCCTCGCCACCGCGGCCATCAGCGCGGCGCTCTTGCTTCGAGAGCCGGGGTGGGAGCCCGTGAGTCATCGATAGGGTTAGTCCACGGGAGCATCGGCCGGACGTGGGGGCCCACAAGGCAGCGTCATCCGATTCTCCGAACCTCTCTAGACGTGGAGCCCGTTTGTCGCTTGGCCTCGACCCGATGATCCTGGAGAAGCCCGCTGCGGCTGATGGGCGAGATTGCTCGCTTCGGCGGAAGGTCCTGCTGAGCGTGCTGGGTGCTCTGGCGGTCACAGCCGTTCTGGGGTTCGTTCTGGCCGGACGCCGTGGTCAGTTCATCGCCGCGCTTCACAGCGCTCCCATCACGCTCCTGGCGCTGGCGACGTTGCTGCAGATCGTCGCGTTGTTGGCCCGCACTGAGGCCTGGAACGTCTGCGTGCGAGCGGCCGGTGGCTCCATGTCTCGGCGGCTGCTCTTCCGGGCTGCCGGAGTGGGCTATCTCGCGAGCGTGGTGAACGGATCGTTGGGGATGGCCGCACGCATCATGTCGTTGCGCCGGACCGCCGGGGAGAATGCGCCTCGAGTGCCGGCTCTGCTGGCTGCCGAGGTTCCGATCATCACGGTCGAAGTCGTGCTGGCGGCGGCTTTCTCGTTCACGCTGATCGCGCCGCTGAGCCTTCCGTGGTGGGCGCCCGTCGCGGCTGTGGGGCTGATAGGCGGGGTCGTCATCGGGTTACGCGGGGTTTCGCACCGCCACCGCACCGGGTTGTGGGCTGGCCTGGCGATCGTCCGCAGGAAGGGTCGCGGTCGCATGATCGGGTTCACGCTGATCGCGGTGTGCGCGCAGGTCGCCCGCAACTGGCTGACGCTGCACGCGATCGGTGTGGATGTCTCCGCCTTCGCAGCTATGGCCTGGCTGATCGCGATGTTCACGTTAGGGCAGCTTCCGATCGGACCCAGCATCGGCCCTGCCGCTGCTGTGCTCATCCTCGGCGCCCACGGAGTCGCCGCGACGGCTGCCGCCGGGGTGCTGGTGGCAGCCACCGGCATCACCGGGTCGCTCTGCTACGCGGCTTGGGCGATCACCGACCAGATCGTGACGCGCCGGCTTGGACCGCCCCCAGAGCTCGGCGTCGCGCCGGTCCCGATCGCGCTGCGATCAAGCTGACCCACCATCGTGCGAGGTGCAGGCGCGTCCAGCAGCGCCACAGCGACTCACGAGCCGGCACTCCAACCTCGGGCCGTACGCTTTTGTGACCGGGCCGCAGATGCTCGCCGGGGCCGGAAAGCAAGACTCGCCTGAACCTGCTGAGGGCGAGAGCGGCAGTGCGCTCTCGTCAGTTCGCGGCGCCTAGTGTTCTGCGCCGCGGCGGTCGAGATGCGAGCCCGAGGCTGCGGGGACTGCTGAGACTGCGTTCAGCAGTCCCCGCAGTGTCGTGGCGTAGATCTCGAGGGCGTGGCGCCCGTTGTGGGTCAGCGCGACCGAGGTCCGGGAGGCCGGCCCGCTGCCGGTTTTGCTGGTCGCGAGGTAGCCGGCCTCTTCGAGCTTGCGTAGATGCGTGATCAGGTTGCCCGGCGTTAGCTCGATCATGTCCTGGAGGCGTTTGAACGACAGCTGGTCGCCGTCGGGCAGGGTGGCCAGGGCCGCCATGATCTGGAGTCGCGCCGGGACATGAATCAGCGGGTCGAGCGCCTCGGCGGTCATGCGCCCGTCCGCACCGTGTGTGCCCGGGTTCCGCGCCGCTGCCACGTCCCGATCGTCGCGTTCGCTAGCAGCAACGCGCAGAGCCCCACACCGTTGACGAGCCACATGCCTCGGGACCCGGCAATTGCGCCGACGGCGGCGATCAGCGCGACCGCAACGGCGAGCGCGACTTGTTGCCAGCTCTTGTGGATCGCGGAGCGCCCCGCCCAGGTGGTGGCGAGCGCGATCAGGGTTCCGTTCAGGCCAAGCGACCAGTAGAAGCCTGCGCCGTGGTGGGCGCTGGTCGCGATTGCGATCAGCAGCACATACCAGACCAACAGGGCCGCGCCCATCGCCGCGGCTTCGTTGCGCTGCACCTTCACCGAGTGGCCGCTGATGCCGGTCCGCGCTCGCGCGTAGGCGTAGATGACGGTGGCGATCCGGAGTGCGATCAGCGCGTAGAAGAACACCAGCGACGCGGGGCTTGGGCCGGTGAAGGGGTGCTGATTGCGGACGTTTAGCCACACCATCCCGAAGCCGGCCAGCGCCACCACCGCCGCCACAAGCGACACCCACGCCGCGCGGAAGTCCAGCGAGCGCCGCGCGTCGGCCTGGGTCTGCGCCAGCACCCGCGCCGCCTCGCGGGGCTCCATCCTGCCCTCCTCGGGGGTTCCAGATGACCGTCCGATGTGTGTAGTCATGGTCTGTCTCCCAACTAGAGTTTGTGACGCAAACTCTAGAGGACTTTGTGGGGCAAAGTCAAGGGCCTATTCGAGCAACAGCGCGCGGAGGGCTCCTACGCCGGCCAAGGACGCCGGCGAAGGTGCTACGCAAGGCGAAGGATCACGTCGGGCGCGGAAGTCGCTGATCACCTGGCCGGCGGCCAGCGCCGCGGTGAGGGTGCGTGCTTCCGGGTGGACCAGCGCCACGTGGCTGCCGCGCCGGGCAGGGTCCCGGGGGCGAATCCAAACTGACCCCGAGCGGGGCCACCAACTCGATCGCATACGCGGTCAGCGCCACAGACTTCGCGCGGATCGCCTCGATCCCGCCTCGATCGAGAGCTCAATGCCAGCCCCAGCCGCGGTCATACCTACTCCACCAGCGTCTGCTTCTACAAGCTCTGCGCCGCGGCGACGGAGTTGCTGCAGCCGGCTCGCCGCTCGGCGTTCGCGCGCGCCCGATCGCAGCTACCACCGCGCCGCGTAGACGAACTCTGCGGCTGGCCGCTCCAGCCACTGCGTGATCGCCATGGCGAGCGTCATTCTCACCGCGAAGCCCGCTGTGCGTAGACCCGTGAGCTGGCTCGGCCCGCACCTGAGCTGACGGGCGAGCGCCGGCCATGCGAGCTCGCGGTCGCGCCGACGCTGATCGAGCGTCTCGTAAAGGCCTGGGAGGCCACGGCGGGGAGTGGCGTGCAGATGCCACCGCAACCGCCGGTCGGGGCCGGCAGTCGGGAGCGGCGCGCGCGTTACCGACGGCGCGCCAGGGACAAAGTCCTCGGGATCGCGGCCGAGCCATCGCAGCATGAAAAGCGCGTGTTGACACGACGTGTCGCCGCGCTTGGCGAGATTCGTCAGCGTACCCGCCGCGATCGGGTGATCCTCGCCCCGGCGCTTTGCCAGCTCCGACGACATCTCCCATAACTCCCGCGCGACCGCCGGCCAAGTGAGATCGCGCTCGTCGCGCTGGGTGTCGAGCGCTCGGTACAGCGCCTGGGCATCAAACATTCCGCAGATCATTCTCCAGGTGAAGCTGGCACGCACACTCATTCGAGGTATCGGCGCCACAGAAACGCAGGTCCCGAAGGCCAGGACACAGGAGACGCGCAATTCGCCAAGTCGGGGACGATCGCTTGGCCGAGCGGGGTCGACATGGCGCCCGAGGCCGCTGTATGCCGAGGCGTGCCGGCACCGGGTGGGGCCAGCAGCGGCCTGACGCCGAAGCGGCAGCCTGGTACCGAGGGTGCCGCTGGGGAGAGACGTCTTACCTCTTACGAGCCGAGCGCCGAGGCTCACACCATGCGCATGCCGCGCGGTCACGTGAACACCGTCGTACTGCGCCAGCCGCTGGTTGACGCGGGTTGGAGCTAAATATCCAGTCTGCGCCTACGGTCGGATCGCCAGGAGGCTGCTGTGGACGGGGTCGAGACCGGTCTCCGTCAGGCTGAGGCGGCTGCGGCCGAACGCGCCGAAACGCACCCGGAAGGTGGCCATGCCCGCTCGGTTGGTGCGACCCGACCGGCCGGCGAGAGTCACGAGGGCGTCGAGGAGCGGCCAGCGTTGACCATGCCAGGTGCCAAGCGCGCGTACCCGGATGGTCGTCACGACTCCGAGATGTACTCGCGCGGGAACTACGCTGAGCGCCGCCTTGGGTGCCGGGGCTGCTGTCCTGGTGTAGGGAAGAAGCGGGGGCTGAGCGCTCACCTTTGGTGCCTGCCCGAGCGCGGTCCCGAAGTAGGCGCTGCTCTGCGCCTGCTCGGCTGCCACCTGGCCTGCGTCCAGGCCCTTGGCGAGGGTGCGATCGCAAGTGGTCCGCGAGATGCGCGACGCCCGCGCTGGTCCGGAATGGTTGAGCGCGTCCTCCACGAGTGCGATCGCGACCGCGTCATAGATGATTTCGGTGTGGGAGACCTGTCGTCCCGGGCAGATTTGCTGCACGGCCACATTCGAGTCGTCGCTGTCGCCTCGCAGGGCTGCGAACTGGAAGGGGACGGTCGTGTCGGTCGTCGAGCCGATCGTTGTGTAGGAGATGGTGCCGGGTGTCTCGTCACCACGGTTTAGCGCCGCGAGGAAGGGCGATCCGGGTTCCTGCTCGCGCACCCCGGGTGGGCACGGGCCGGCGCACAGCGGGGTGACGAGGGGGCTCCCGTGGTTACTGGGCGACAGGCCGATCACATCGCCGACGTAGGTGCGGACGTCGGGCCACCACTTCAGCGCCCAGCGCGGCACCATCCCGCCCTGGCTGTGGCCGACCGCCGCGATCATCATCGGGCACACCGCCGGCGCTCAACGATTCCCCACTGACGGACACTTCGCCCGCCACGCCGGCACCGCACCCGTTCCCGCCTCCAGCGGCAAGACCCAACGCCACCGCCTGCACCGCGGCGGCGACCGCCAGCTCAACCGCGCGCTGCACATCATCGCGATCTCACGCGCCAAAGACGACCCCGAGACCCGCGCCTATCTCGCCCGCAAGCACGCCGAGGGCAAGACCAAACTCGAGGCCATCCGGTGTCTCAAACGCCACCTCGCTCGTCGCATCTGGCGCTTGCTCTACACCGCCGAGACCCCCGCGCACATCCCGTGTTGATCAAATTGCTGAAACTCGCAAATACCGACAACCACTTGACATAGGAGCAGCGAAAGTACTCACGGGCTCGTTCGCCTACACAGGACGTCTATGCGACAACGTGATCGTGAGTCGGTGTCGGTGCGCACTCTCGCCGCTCATGAGCCATGAGTCGATCGGACGACTCCACGCGCGTTTCGATCGTGAGCACTCTCGACCCCGTCAACGCTGGCCGGTCGGTTCTGCGTAGGCGTCCAGAGTCGGATGCCGGTTGGGCCCGGCGGCCCTCCGCATGCGTCTGCAGCGCACGATCTCGATGACGGATCACACCTGCTCTTGGCGGCGTAACGCGGTGGCTACTCCGACGTCGAGGCGACCAACCCGCGCAAGCCAACTGCTCGTTGATGGCCCGGAGCCTCTGCCGAACGCGACTCAGGATGCCGGGAACCGCGGGCCGGCTAGATCCGGCTGTCCCACCGCTCGTAGTAGGGGCGCACGCCGAAGATCTTCGCCAGCACCGCAAGCGGCGGGAGAATCAGGTTCTGCAGCCAGATCGGCGGCGACGTGGCTCGGCTCTCGTGGCGGAAGTGCCAGAGCGTCGCGCCGAGCTGGAGCGGATTCTTCGGCGCCCCGCGGGCCGTGGCCTTGCCCTCGGAGCTGAGGCCGCCGAAGGCCTCGAACATCTGCTTGGTGTGCAGCGCCGGACGGAGCTCGATCGTGCCTTCGACCGCGATCGATCCGGGGTTTGACTCCGAGTGGGGCACGCCCACGGGGACGACGAGCGTCTCGCCGGGGCCGGCGACGCGGTGCTCGCCGGCGACGGTGAAGTGAGCCTCGCCAGCGGTTATCGCGAAGCGCTCTTCCTGGAGGGGATGGACATGCTCGGTGATCGCGCCGCGGGGCGCGCTGCGCCAGTTGAAGCGAGCGACATCCTCTGCGTCGTCTTGCGCGGTGGCGGTGAACGTGATCGACTCGCCGGTGGCCGGGTTGGCGAACTCCCGGAACGCAGCGGTCGCGGTGTCTGTGGGCTGCATGGCTCAGGTCTTTCCGTTGACATGGCTCGAGGAGCCGTTCTGGCTGCGATACCACTCGACTGTCGCGGTGATCGCGGTCGCGAGCGGTGTGCCCGCGCTGCCGAAGGTGGCCTCGTACTTGGTCGTGTCGAGCACGAAGGGCTCGTCGAACTCGTAGGACATCTCGACCAGCTCCCGGAGTAGCGGGTTGAACAGGCCGATAGCTCGCACGGCGAGTTTGGGTAGGTTGCGGACGCCGACTGGGTGCCCGACGTCGGCGGCCAGGAGGTTGAGGAGCTGGCGGGTCGTGCCCGTCTCGGGTCCTGGTAGGTGCCAGACCTCGCCGATCGCGCGTTCGTCGGTTCCGAGTGTGGCCAGCCCGGTGGCGATGTCCGGGACATAGCTGTAGGTGTGGGGCAGATTGGGGTTGCCGATGAAGTCCGCGCGTTTGTCGGCGAGCGCGTTGGCGAACACTCGCTCGCCGAGTGTCGTCCCGGTGGTGATCCCGGCGCCGAAGAAGTCAGACGCGCGCCCGATCGCGATCCGGACGCGACCGGCCTCCGATGCGTCCAACAACTCCTGGGTCATAGCGGCCCGCGTTCTTCCCTTGACGGTCGTGGCTGCGAGCGGGAGCCCCTCCGTCATCGCCTGGCCCGCGGTCGGTCCGTAGCCGTAGAGGTTCTCCAGGGTCACCAAGAGCGCTCCGTGGCGTTCCGCGGCGCTCAGCACCCCGCGCTGCAGTGGTGGGAATTGCTCGGGCCAGTCGGTGTATGGCGCGTTCAGGCACTGGTAGATGACGGACGCGCCTTCGGCCGCTGCCGCGGCAGCCTCGGGTTCGCTCGCGTCGGCTGCTCGCCAATCGACGCCATCGGGCAGCGCCGGCGGACGGTTCCGCGACACCGCGCGGACCGAGAGTCCCATCTCAACCAGGCGGTCGCTCAAAGCAAGCCCCACCTGCCCGGCCCCGAACACCACATGCAGCTGATCGCCGCTCATGCCCGCGCTCCCCCGGTCGCGGGAACGACGATCTCGGCGTTCGCGCGCAGTGCGGCCTCACGCACTCGGGCAAGGTCGTGGAAGCCCGCCCACGCGGTGCCGAGAAGCAGCATGCCGGCGCCCAGACCAGTGGTCGCCACCAGTGCCGTCCCGGACAGCGCGATCACGAGGATCACCGGTCCGATGGTCAACGCCCAGCCGACCGGCCGATAGCGCGGGACGCTCACGCGATGGTCCAGCCACAGCAGCAGCGGTCCGATCGTGATCGCGATCGACGGCAACACCCAGTCCGAATGCCCGGCGGCGCTGACGAGCACGGGCAGCACGATGGCCGCTGCGAACTCGATGACCGTGGCGATGGTCACGAGTCGCTCCGTTCGTCTGTCCTCGTGAGTTCTCGGCCGGGGAGCCGTGCCGGCGGCAGCCCTAATCGCATAGAAGAACACGCCGATGGCGGCGAGGCCGAACGTGACGGTTAGAACCGATGCTGCGTCTCCGCCGATCGCTTCGCTGCCCCGGATCAACCAGAAGGCGGCGAACGCTGCCTGGATCAGCCCGCCAACCCACCGCACCCGCTTCGACCATGGTGTGAGTGACTGGCCCGCCACCGGTTCGGTGGCGCTTGAGGTGTTGATGACGTCGACTGCAACTGCGTCCATGGTGTGCCTTCGGCTCGAGGAAGTTGAGAACGTCAATGTACGCCTGTACATGTATACTTGTCAAGTAATCCGCTATGTTCCTCCGATGCCCGCCTCGCAAGCCCGAGCACGGAACCCCCGCGGCCAGGGCGACCAACTTCGCATCGCCTTGATGGAGGCAGCGCGGGAGCTGCTGCTCGAGCTCGGCGACCAGGACAAAGTCTCCGTCCGAGCCGTGACGGCCCGGGCCGCTGTCAGTCCGAACGCGCTCTACATCCACTTCGCCACCAAGGACGAGCTGCTGGGCGCCGTGATGACGGCCAGCTACCAGGAGTGGAGGGCGGCCCTTAACGCTGGAATCGGCGCTGATGCCGATCCGACCGAGCAACTTCGCGCGTACTGCCGCGGCTACTTTCGGTTCGCGCGTGAGCGCGGCGGGATCTTCCGCGTTCTGTTCATGACCACAATCCGCGAGGGCGTACCCGTCCCCGTCCGCGACGGTCCCGTCGGAGAGGACGAAGGCGTCGATTCCTTCAATGATTTCCTCGCGATCGTCGCCCGTTGCCTGCCCGGCGACGCAGACGCCTTCGCCCAAACCGCTTACCTCTGGGCCGGACTCCACGGTCGCGTCGCGCTTGGCGACGCCATTCCAACCTTCCCGTGGCCAACCGAAGACGACTACATCGAGCGGATGATCGAACTTCACGTCTCAGCGTCCGCCGGCGAGTCGGCGAACGGCTGAGCGCTACCGAATCACCGCGCCTGCCAGCTCTTAGTTGGGCGCGAGGGCAAGTTCCACCGAGCGCTGAGCGTGAATGATGGTGGTGTCGAACACCGGCACGTCAACATCATCGGCACCGATCAGAAGACCGACCTCGGTGCAGCCGAGCAGAACGCCCTCAGCCCCACGCTCAACGAGGTCCGCGATCACGGCTCGGTAGGCCTCCCGAGAGGTGTCGTTGATCACGCCCAGGCAGAGCTCGTCATAAATCACGTCATGGACACGCCGACGCCCCTCGCGATTGGGTACCAGAACGTCAAGACTGTGTAGATCGCGCAGCCGCCCAACGTAGAAGTCCTGCTCCATCGTGTAGGCCGTGGCGAGCAGCCCGACCCTCGAAAGCCCCGCAGCGCGGACGGCGTCAGCCGTCGCGTCCGCGATGTGCACCAGCGGGATCCCGATCGCAGCCGTGATCACATCGACCACCTTGTGCATTGTGTTGGTGCACAGCACCAACAGCTCGCTGCCCGCGGCCTCGAGCGAACGCGCTTCGGCCGCCAGCCGGTCGCCGGCCTCGCCCCACGCGTCCGCCCGTTGCAGCGCTTCAATCTCCGCGAAGTCGACCGACCGCAACACGCAATCCGCGGAATGCAAGCCACCCAGCCGCGCCCGGGTCGCATCGTTGATCAGCCGGTAGTACTCCGCCGAGGACTCCCAGCTCATCCCACCCAACAGACCGATGCGTCTCATGACCCGCGAGCTTGACACAGTGAGAGCAGGCCACAGGAGGGCCCTCTCACGACCGAAGCAGATTCCCGTGCCTTGGTCGAGCAGCCGCCCATCAGCCTCCGCTTCGGCCCTGTTCGAGACAAATCAGAGCCCAGAGCCGGACTACCCGAAACACACAACGTGGGGGGCGGGTAGTCCAGCTCTGGGCGTCTCACGAACCCACCGGTTTGCAGGCGGATCCGAAGCTCAGGTATGGACTGGCAGTCCATACCTGAGTCCACACTTCAGTCCATAGCTGAGCTCGTGTCGCGCGGACTCATCAACTGCAAATCTCGGGACACATCCGGGACACATTTGGCCTTTGGCCGACTGTCCGCCCAAACTGAAAGCAGCAATTTGCAGGCAAAACGAGATGCCGGAGGAGGGACTCGAACCCCCGACACGCGGATTATGATTCCGCTGCTCTAACCGACTGAGCTACTCCGGCGGGATCGCACAAGGCTATCGCTGGAGCGGGACCCCAGTGTCTCCTCTAGGGTGGGCGCCGATGACGACGCTGCCCGTGCGCCAGCGGATGGAGGCTCGGGTGGCGCGTTGGCTCTCGCGGCTCTCGCCGCGGGCCCAGCTTCGGCTCTCCGGCCGGCCGCCGGTGGTGCGCGATGGTCAGACGCTGGAGCCCGACGTGCAGCTGATGCTCACCCTGGTCGAACGGCGCGGGCGGCCTCCCTACGAGGAGATGTCGCTGCTCGAGGCGCGCCAGGAGCTCCGGGCGGGAGCGATCGTCGGCGGTGGTCCGCGGGCCCCGGTGGCCGAAGTGCGCTCACTGACCATCGCGGATGACCTGACGGCAAGGTTGTACGTGCCCGACGAGCGCGACGCGCCGCTTCCGCTCATCGTGTTCCTGCACGGTGGCGGCTTCGTGCTCGGCGACCTCGACAGCCACGACGCCCCGTGCCGCCTGCTGGCACGCCACGCCGGCGCCCTGGTGCTGTCGGTCGACTACCGGCTCGCGCCGGAGGCGCCGTTTCCGGCTGCCGTGGAGGATGCCGCCGCGGCGCTGCGCTGGGCGACGGCGCATGCCGGCGAGCTCGGAGGCGATCCCGAGCGCGTGGCCATCGCGGGCGACAGCGCCGGCGGAAACCTCGCGGCCATCGCCAGCTGGCAATCCGCGCGCGAGGGAGGGCCGCTGCCCGTCCTGCAGCTCCTCGTCTACCCGGCCACCGACTTCGTTGCCCAGGCACCCTCACATGCGATGTTCGACGAGGGGTTCCTGCTCGTCCGGCGGGACATGGACTGGTTCAGCGCGCAGTACCTCGGCGCCACCTCCGGCGAGGACCCGCGCGCGTCCATCCTCCGGGCTGAGGACCTGAGCGGGCTTCCGCCCGCGATCGTGGTCACCGCCGGCTTCGATCCCCTGCGTGACGAGGGCGAGGCGTATGCGCGCCGGCTGCGCGACGCGGGCGTGCCGGTGCTGCTCCGGCGCTTTCCGGGGCTGATCCACGGCTTCATCAACCTCACGGGGATCACCCCGAGCTCTCGCGACGCATGGGTCGAGGTGGCGGGAATGGCCCGGGCGCGCCTAGGGGGCTGAGCGCTCAGCCGGCGACTGCCCGCACCGGGGGCGCGCTGCGGAGCGCCGCCGTGGCCTCCTGGGGCGGGAACTCGTGCGCCAGCACGTCGAACATCAGCACGTCCTGCCAGCCGCCGAACGCGTACACGCTCTCGCGCTCGCGGCCGTACGGCTTGGCGCCGAACGACGCCGCCCAGCGGGTGACCGCACCGACCACCGCCGGGTTGACCGCCAGAAACCGGATGCACATGCGGTGCAGGCCCAATCCGTCGAACCCGTAGGCCATGACCAGCTTCGTGGCCTCGGTGCCGACCCCGCGGCCCCGGTCGGCCGGATCGAAGATCCTGACCGCGATCTCGCACATGGCGTGCGGCCACTGGATCGAGTTCAGCAGCACCTCGCCGACCATCTTCTGCTGCTCCAGGTCCCAGATGTCGAACGGCAGGATCGCCCGTTCCACCACCCCCTCCCACTGGCGCTCCCGCTGCGAGCGGGTGACGGGCGGCCGGGCGGGGAAGTTCGGCGTGCCGGGACTGAACGTGGGGAGCATCTGCAGCATCGCCAGCTCCGGATCGTTGTCGAGCCGCCAGCGCTCGACGTACTCCTCGCGGGTGGGCGTAGCCAGCCCGATCCGGTCCGTCTGGACGACGAACGCCGGTCCCGGTGGGTCGTTCGGCAGGTTGGCCTCCACGTCACAGCACCTTTTCGTCCCCGAGCCGGAAGCGGCCCAGCGCAACGGCGGCGAAAGCTATCGCGAAGCCGGCCAGCGCCGCAAGCTCTCCCCGCACGGACCAGACGCCCCCGCCGCGGAGGATCACCTGATCGAACGCGCGCATCGCCCAATACGTGGGGACCGCGCGACCGACGACCTGGATCCAGCCGGGTAAGGTGGACAGGGGAGCGAGCGCGCCACCGACCCCCGCGAACACGAAAGCGCCGAGCGTGGCGACTGCGTTCATCCGCTGGTAGGTCCGGCTGATCGCGATCAGCATCAGGCCGAGCCCCAGAACGCACACGCACAGCAGCAGGCAGGTGAGCACCAGCGCAGTCACCGAGCCCCGCACGCGCATCCCGAACAGGAGCCCGCCGGCGCCGAACAGCACGCCGTACTGGACCAGTGCCAGGGCGGCGAACGGCAGCGCCTTGCCCACCAGCAGGTCGGCGCCACGGAGCCCACAGGCGCGTAGCCGGTCCCAGGTGTGCAGGCCGTGCTCGCGGAAGAACTCGAACCCCATGTATGAGACGAGCATGAACGAGAACAGCACCGCCAGTCCGGGGACCGCCTGCTCGGCCCCGTCGGCGCCCCGGTAGCCCTCGGCCAGGAGCTGGGCGCGGTACACGGGGCGGATGAACGCGATCAGCAGCAGCGGCATCACGATGAGGATCCCGACCGGCTGCCAGTCCGTGAACGACAGGCGCAGCTGCAGGCCGACGAGCGCCGCCACCTGCCGGGCGCGAGACACCCGCTCGGTCCCATCCGGCTCGTCGGCGGGTCCAGTCACGGCCGCTCGTCGCCGCGATCGCCGTCGTCGGTCAGGGCCAGGTAGGCGGTCTGGAGGCTGGGACGCCGGAACTCCACCGATCTGAGCCGACCGGCCTCCGGTCCGAGCTTGCCGAGCACCGACGCCGCGGTCTCCGACGGGCGGTCGCTGGGCACGAGCAGCGCAGATCCCTCGCGCCGGGCGTCCTCCCCGAGGTCGATCTGGGGAGCCTCGCCGTCGAACCGGAGCTCGACCATCGAGCGTCCTCCCAGGCGGGAGACGATGGTCGCCACGCTGCCCCGGGCGACGATCCGCCCGTTTCGCATGAAGGCGATCGTGGCGTCGAGGGCCTCGACCTCGTCCAGGTAGTGGGTCGTGTAGCAGACGATCGCCCCCTCGTCGGCGGCCAGGCGCCTGACCAGCCCGAGCAGGGCGGCCCGGGTCTCGACGTCGGCGCCGACGGTCGGCTCGTCCAGCAGCACCAGCCGAGGGTGGTGGAGCAGCGCCAGGGCGGAGTGCAGGCGTCGCTGCTGGCCGCCCGACAACGTGCTCGCGCGCCGGTGCAGGAGCGACGAGAGTCCGAGCGCCGTACCCATCTCCTCGACCCGCTCGCGCAGCCGTCGGCCGCGCAGCCCGCGCAGCCGGCCGAACGCGTTCAGGTTCTCCCTGACCGTGAGCATCGTGTAGATCCCGAGCGTCTGCGGAGCGAGGCCGATCTCTCGTTGGGCTCGGTGCGGCGTGGCGAGCACATCGATGTCCCACAGGCGCACATGCCCCGCGTCCGGCTCCCGCAGGCCGGCGACGATGCTGACGAGCGTGGTCTTCCCGGCACCGTTGGGACCGAGGAGCCCCAGCACCTCGCCCGGAGCCACCTCGAGCTCGACGCGATCCAGCGCCACGACCGTGCCGTAGCTCTTGCTCACCTCTCGTAGACGCAGCATCGGCGATCGCCTGGCCCGTTCGCCCGGCGGACCCATAACGTACGCGACGTCCCGGCGGCCCGGATCGCGCCGAGCCCGCGTGCGCCCGGCCCGGGCGCTGTGCGATGCTCCGACACCTGTCCGCCGACCTCGATCTCGCCGTCCGCACCGTGATCGAACGGTGCCTCGCCGTCGCGCCGGGCGAGGAGGTGCTCGTCGCCGCCGACCCGCGGAGCCGGGCGATCGGCGAGGCGCTGCGGGACGCTGCGGCGGCCGCCGGGGCCGACGCCCTCCTGGCGCTGATGGACGAGCGGGCGACCGACGGCACGGAGCCGCCGCGGGCACTCGCCGCCGCCATGGCCGCCTGCGACGTGTTCATCGCGCCGACCAGCCGCTCGCTCAGCCACACGATGGCGCGCAAGCGGGCCAGCGAGCTCGGGGTCCGCGGGGCGACGATGCCCGGCGTCACCGCCGACATGCTCGCCCGGGTGATGACGGTCGACTTCGCGACGATGGCGGCGCGTTCCCGGCAGCTCGCCGAGCTCCTGAGCGCCGCCGACACGGCGCGGCTCACCTGCCCGCGGGGAAGCGACATGACCTTCGAGCTCGCCGGGCGGAGCGGAATCGCCGACGCCGGGGAGCTGACCGCCCGAGGGGCGTTCGGCAACCTGCCGTGCGGCGAGGGCTTCATCGCGCCCGCCGCGGGCGCCGGACGGATCGTGCCGGCCAGCCTGGCACCGCTTGGCCTGACCGACCAGCCGGCGAGACTCGAGGTACAGGACGGCCGCATCGTCGACGCGAAGGGGGGGTTCGGTCCGGAGTATCTGAGCCGCCTGAGCGCCCACGGCGATCCGGGCCGCAACCTGGCCGAGCTCGGGATCGGGACCAACGACCGCGCCACGCTGACCGGCAACGTCCTGGAGGACGAGAAGATCCTCGGCACCGTCCACGTGGCCTTCGGAGCGTCGGCCGGGATCGGCGGAACCGTCTCGGTGCCGATCCACCTCGACGTCGTCGTCCTCGACGCGAGCCTCCAGATCGGCGAGGAGCCGGTGCTCGACGGCGGCCGGTGGGTGCTGTAGGCCCGCCGACCCTGCTCGCGGTCCCCAACGTCTCGGAGGGTCGCGACCAGCGGGCCATCGAGGCGATCGGACGGGCGCTCGGCCCGGGACTGCTCGACCTCCACAGCGACCCGGATCATCACCGCAGCGTGTTCACCGTCCGGGGCCTTCCCGGTGAGCTGGCGGGCGTCGTCCTGCGCGGCGCCGCCACGGCGCTCGAGCGGATCGACCTGACCGCGCACGACGGGCGGCACCCGCGGGTCGGGGTGATCGACGTCGCCCCGATCGTCCACCTCACGCCGGGGGACCGGGGCGCGGCCCAGGCCGAGGCGCTGGTGCTGGGCGACGGGCTGAGCGAGGAGCTCGGTCTGCCCGTGTTCCTCTACGGCGGGCTGGCGCAGGGCCGGACGCGGGCCGAGCTGCGGCGCGGCGGGCTGCCGGTGCTCGCCCGGCGGATGCAGACCGGCGAGCTCAGGCCGGACTTCGCCCCCCGGCCGCTCGATCCCAGCCGCGGGGCGGTGCTCCTCGCCGCCCGCCCGCCGCTCGTGGCGTTCAACCTCGAGCTGGCGCCCCCGGCCACCGAGGCCGACGCGCGACGGATCGCCGCCGAGATCCGCGAGGGCGGCCCGCGCGGCCTGCCCGGAGTGCGGGCGATGGGGCTGTGGCTGGAGGAGCGGCGGACGGCGCAGGTCTCGACGAACGTCGAGGATCACTGGGCGACGCAGCTCGCCGCGCTCGTCGCCGCGGTGGCCGACCGGGCGCAGATCGCCGGGACCGAGCTCGTCGGTCTCGCCCCGCGGGCGGCGTTCGACGGCTTCCCGCCCGGGATCGACGTGCGCCATCGCCGCACGATCGAGGACGCGCTCGGCCTCTAAAGTCCAACCCGGATGGCCCAGACGCGCAAACGCCGCCGGAGCAAGCACCGCGGGACGCCCGCGGGCAACATCGAGACCCGCGGGCGGACCGGCCGGCCGCCGAGTGCAGAGGAGCGCAAGCGCCAGACCCGGGCCCAGTCCCGCGAACGGCGGCTGAACGCCGAGCCGACGTGGCGCAGCTCGCTCAACCGGGCCGGGTTCGCCGCCGTGATCATGTTCCTGTTCCTCCTGCTGACCACGCACGGCAAGAACCGGGTGGTGGCGGCGATCGTGTTCGCCATAGCGGCGCTCGTGCTGTACGTGCCGGCCGGCTACTTCCTCGAGCGCTACCTGTGGCGCCGCCGGCAGCGGAGGGCGGGACGGTGAGCCTCGACGTCCGCATGTTCACCGTCGGGCCGGTGCAGGAGAACTGCTTCGTCGTCCGGAGACCGGAGGCGGACACCGCGGTCCTCGTCGACCCCGGCGAGGAGGCCGACCGGCTGCTCGAGGCGCTCGGCGCGCTGCAGATCGACACCGTCGAGGCGATCCTCCTCACCCACTGCCACTTCGACCACATCGGTGCCGTGGCGCCGGTGGCGCGGGCGACCGGCGCGCCGGTGTACTGCCCGGAGCGCGAGCAGCCGCTGCTGGTGAACATCAACGACTACGTCCCGTGGGCAGAGTTCGGGCCCTTCGAGAGCTACGAACCCGACCACCTCCTGGCCGGCGGCGAGGCGCTGAGCCTGGCCGGGATCGACTTCGAGGTGCTGTTCACCCCCGGGCACAGCCCCGGCCACCTCACCTACGCCACCGAGGGAGCGCTGTTCTCCGGCGACGTCCTGTTCCAGGGCTCGGTCGGGCGGGTCGATCTGCCGGGAGGCGACTGGCCGACGCTGCTGGGATCGATCGGGGGGCTCCTCGAGCGCTTCCCGCCGGAGACGACGGTCTACCCGGGCCACATGGGGATCACGACGCTCGGCCGCGAGCGCCAGACCAACCCGTTCCTCACCGAGCTGGCGGCTCGGTGATCCAGGCCCCGAAGGGCACCTTCGACGTCCTCCCCGAGGACGCCGAGCGGCGCGAGCAGCTCGAGTCGCAGGTGCGCCGGATCCTCGGCGCCGCCGGCTACCGTCGGGTCGAGACCCCGGCGTTCGAGGCCACCGAGCTGTTCGCCCGCGGGGTGGGTCAGGCGACCGACATCGTCCAGAAGGAGATGTACAGCTTCGACGACGGCGGAGGGCGGTCGCTGACGTTGCGCCCAGAAGGCACGGCGCCGGTCTGCCGCGCCTACGTCGAGCATGGGATGCACAAGCTCCCGCAGCCGGTCAAGCTGTGGTACCTGTCGAGCTTCTTCCGTGCCGAGGCGCCGCAGCGCGGCCGCTACCGCCAGTTCTGGCAGGTGGGGGCCGAGGCGATCGGCAGTCCCGCGCCCGAGGTCGACGCCGAGCTCATCGTCCTGCTCGCCGAGCTGCTCGCCGCCCTCGGGGTGCGCGAGGTGCGCCTGCGGCTGGCCAGCCTCGGCAGCCCCGAGACCCGCAGCGCCTACCGGGCCGAGCTGAGCGACTACCTCCGGCTGCACGAGGACCGGCTCAGCCGCGAGGTCCGCGGGCGAATCGCGCTCAACCCGATGCGAGCGTTCGACGCGGCCGATCCCGGCACCCGTGAGGTGATGGCGCACGCCCCGACGCTGCTCGACCGGCTGGCTGCCGAGGACGCCGAGCACTTCGGGCAGGTCCGGGCGCTGCTCGAGGAGGCCGGGTTGCCCTACGAGCTCGACCCGACCCTCGTCCGCGGTCTGGACTACTACACGCGCACGCTGTTCGAGTTCACCTCCGATGCCCTCGGTGCTCAGTCTGGTGTGGCCGGCGGCGGGCGCTACGACCGCCTGATCGAGGAGCTCGACGGCCCCCAAACGCCGGGCTGCGGCTGGGCGGCCGGGGTTGAGCGGATCCTGCTGGCCGGCAGCGAGCCACCGATGGCGCCCGGACTCGTCGATCTGTTCGTCGCCCGGACGGCACATGACACGGCGGCGGCCGGCCGCCTCGCCTTCCGCCTCGCCCGGGAGGCCCGCGCCGCCGGCGTTGCGGCGCAGCTCGAGCTGGCCGGACGCTCGCTGAAGGGGCAGCTCAAGCACGCCGATCGCCTGCGGGTCCGCTACGTGGCGATCGTCGGCGAGGGGGAGACGGTCAGCCTGAAGGAGATGGAGTCCGGTGAGCAGCGGGAGCTGACCCCAGACGAGGTGATCCCGTCGGTGCTGCGGGGCACGAGGCTCTAGATGCGCCGCGCCCCGCGCCCCAACGCGTACCGCGACGCGTGGTGCGGTGAGCTCCGCGCCGAGCGATCCGGCACCCCGGCACGGGTCGCCGGTTGGGTGCACCGCCGGCGCGATCACGGTGGGCTCATCTTCATCGACCTGCGCGACCGCAGCGGGATCGTCCAGCTCGTCTTCCATCCGGATGCGGCCGGCGAGGCGCACGCCCGGGCCCACGCCCTGCGGGGCGAGGACGTCGTCACGGCCGCCGGCACCGTGGCCCGGCGCGACCCGGCGAACGTCAACCCCAACCTGCCGACGGGCGAGGTCGAGCTGGCGGTGGCCGAGCTCGAGATCCTGGCCGACGCCGAGACCCCGCCGTTCCCGCTCGACGACGGCGCTGCGGTCGACGAGAGCCTGCGCCTGCGCCACCGTTCACTGGATCTCCGGCGCCCGGAGCTCCAGCGCGCGCTCCAGATCCGTCACACCGTCATCGCCACGATGCGTCGGGTGCTCGACGAGCGGGACTTCCTCGAGGTCGAGACCCCGTACCTCACGCGGTCGACCCCGGAGGGGGCGCGGGACTTCCTCGTGCCCGCCCGGACCCAGCCCGGATCGTTCTATGCCCTGCCGCAGTCGCCCCAGCTGTTCAAGCAGCTCCTGATGATCGGCGGCGCCGAGCGCTACTACCAGATCGCTCGGTGCTTCCGCGACGAGGACACCCGGGCCGACCGCCAGCCCGAGTTCACCCAGCTCGACCTGGAGATGAGCTTCGTCACCGAGGACGACGTGATCGAGTGCATGGAGGCGGTGATGCACGGCGTCTTCTCCGCCACCGGGTTCGACGTGCCGGCACCGCCGTGGCGGCGGATGACCTTCGGGGAGGCGGTCGGGCGCTACGGCATCGACCGACCCGACACCCGCTTCGGCCTCGAGCTCCACGACCTCGGCGAGGCGGTGGCCGGAACCGAGTTCGGCGTGTTCAGCGGGGCGCTGGCCTCGGGCGGGGTCGTCCGCGGGATCAACGCCGGTCCCCGCGAGCTGCCGCGCTCCGAGCTCGACGCGCTGACCGAGCTGGCGCGACAGCACGGCGCCCAGGGGCTGGTGTGGGCGTTCGCGCTCGAGGACGGCTCCCTGCGGTCGCCGATCGCCAAGTTCCTGAGCGCCGGCGAGACGGCGGAGATCCGCACCCGCCTGGCGGCCGAGCCGGGGGACCTGCTGCTCATCGTGGCCGACGCCGAGGCGACCGCGGGAGCCGTGTTGAGCGCACTGCGGCTCGAGCTGGCCCACCGGTTCGATCTGGTGCCGGCCGAGCGCCACGACGTCCTCTGGGTGGTCGACTTCCCGGCGTTCTTCTGGGACGCCGAGGCCCGCCGCTGGGACGCCGCGCATCACCCGTTCACGGCGCCCCTGGGCGATCTGAGCGACCCGGGAAGCCTCCGCTCGCGCGCCTATGACCTCGTGCTCGACGGGGCGGAGATCGGCGGCGGGTCGATCCGCATCCACGAGCGGGTGGTGCAGGAGCGCGTGTTCGAGCTCCTGGGGATCTCCGCCGAGGAGGCGCAGGCGCGGTTCGGCTTCCTGCTCGACGCGCTGCGCTACGGCGCCCCGCCGCACGGCGGAATCGCGATGGGGATCGACCGCATCGCGGCCGCCATCGCCGGTGCGGACTCGATCCGCGAGGTGATTGCGTTTCCCAAGGCGGCGAGTGGCGCCGACCCGCTGACCGGCGCGCCGGCGCCAGTCGATCCAGCGCAGCTGCGCGAGCTCGGTCTGCGGCTGCGCTGAGCTGCGGGGCCCGGTCCGGCGTCGGCTCCGGCGGGTCTCATGCTCCCGAGAACATCTGCCGACAACCACCCCAGGATGGACAGGGTCTCCAGACCACTCATCGGGCTGCTCGTGGCCACGGTGGCGTTCTTCGCCCTGTGGGTCACGATGCTCAAGCCGAGCTCGTCGGAGACCGGCGGCACCGGCAGCGCCGCCACCGGGCCGAGCCTCGGCCAGCTGAACAGCGCGATCACCGCCGCTCACGGGGCCGTCGCCACCTCGAACGCGGCCAGCGTGCGCCACGGTGGCGTGGTCCCGCCCGGCAGTCCCGGCGTGCCCGCCGCCAGACACGTGATCTCGGCCCCGGGCAGGATCCCGGCCACGACGACGGCGTCCGCCGTGCACACCGCGCACCACGCGAGCCCCGGCCGCCACGCGGTCCACGTCCGCCCGCCCCAGACGGCCGCCGCCCGCCTGCGCCTCGTCGCGCGCGCCCTGGAGGACCACCAGGTCCTGGCGATGCTGTTCTACAACCCGGCCGGATCCGATGACCGCCTGGTCCGCCAGGAGCTGGCGGAGGTACCCACCCACCACGGGGCGGTGGTCAAGCTGTCGATCCCCTTGAGCGAGGTGGCGAGCTACAGCATCATCACCCAGCAGGTGCCGGTCACCGGGTCCCCGACGCTGGTGATCGTCGATCGCGGCCGCGGCGCGACGGAGATCGTCGGCTTCGCCGACACGTTCGAGATCGCCCAGCGGATCGACGACGCGCTCGCCGTCCGGTAGCGCCCGCCTATCGTGTGCGGGCGTGGATGCGCTCGCCTTCGAGCATCATCTGACCTCGCCCCAGGGCCTCGGCCAGCACCCGCCAGCGGCGGCCACGGTCACCCGTGGCGGCGGCGCCTGCCGCGACGAGCTGACGATGTCGATCCTGCTCGCCGCGGATGGGAGGGTGGCGAGCGCCGGCTTCACCCCCCGCGGCTGTGGTGCCACCACCGCCGCCGGGAGCGCAGCGGTGACGCTCGCCCGGGGCCACGACGTGCTCGGCGCGGCACGAATCGGCGCCGGGGAGATCGCCGCCGAGCTCGGCGGCCTGGGCCCCGGGAAGCTCCACGCCGCCGAGCTGGCCGCCGACGCGCTGGCCCGCGCCCTCGGCGCCGCGGTGGCCGCCGCGGTCCGGGCTCCGGTCCCGCCGCCCGGCGGAGCGCCTCGGGCGCTGATCGCGATGAGCGGTGGCGTTGACAGCGCGGTGGCCGCCCGCGTGGTGTCGGGCGAGGGGGAGGCGGTGGCGGTGACCCTGGAGCTCTGGGCGGATCCCGACCACGACGCCGAGCGCTCGTGCTGCTCGGCCAGTGCGGTCGCGCGGGCCCGCGCGCTCGCGCACCGGATGGGGCTGCCGCATCTGACGCTCGACCTGCGGGGCGAGTTCCGGACCGGCGTCGTCGATCCGTTCGTCGCCGGGTACGCCGCCGGGGAGACGCCGAACCCGTGCGTGCGCTGCAACGGGCAGGTCCGGCTCGACGCGCTGCTGGGGCTCGCCGACCACCTCGGCTGCGCCACCCTGGTCACCGGCCACTACGCCCGGCGGGCGGAGGCCGACCACCCGGCGGGCCCGCTGCTCCGGGCCGCCGCCGATCCGCACAAGGACCAGAGCTATGCGCTCGCCGCCCTGCGCCCGGCGAGCCTCGCCCGCCTGCGCTTCCCGCTCGGGGAGTGGACGAAGCCCGAGGTGCGGGCCCGGGCGCGGGCCGCCGGCCTGCCGGTCGCCGAAGCGCCCGACTCGCAGGACCTCTGCTTCCTGGCCGGTACCGACCGGGCACGCTTCCTGGCCCGTCACGGGGGGGTCCCGTCGCGGCGGGGGGCGCTCGTCGACTTGGCCGGCCGGTCCGTCGGGGTGCACGACGGTCACCACCGGTTCACCGTCGGGCAGCGCCGGGGCCTCGGTGTCGCGGCGGCCGAGCCGTTGTACGTGATCGACAAGGACGCCGCCAGCAACCGCGTCGTCGTCGGCCCGCGCCGGGCGCTCGCCCGGACCACCGTCGGGTTGCGCGCGGTGACCCTCCACCGCCCGGGGGAGCGGGTCGATGCGGTCCGCCTGCGCTACGGCGCGGTGCCGGTTCCCGCTCGCCTGCGTGGCGCGCCGGCGGCCGGCCGCCACGGGCGGCTCGAGGTGGAGCTCGCCGTGCCCGCGCACGGGGTGGCCCCGGGCCAGCTCGCCTGCCTGCTGGACGGCGAGCTGATCGTCGGGCACGGCACGATCGCTCGCGGCTGAACTTCAGCGCACGTGGAAGTCGGCGTGCTCGACCAAGCCGACCGCGTACTGCGGCCAGAAGGTGCCGGTCGCCGGACCACCGTTGCACGTCCCGCCGGAGCGCCCCGGATTGCCGATCCAGGCGAACGCGTCCACGTTCGGATAGCCGGTGTGGAAGGTCGGCAGTGGCCCGAGTCCGCGGCCGGACGGGTTGCAGAGGACCTCGTTGCCGTCCTTGACCCGGTTGGCCGGCACGAGCGGTCCCCGGCCGTTCATCGCGGTGGAGACGACGAAGTGCTTGCCACCGGTCATCCGGCTGATCGCCTCTCCGTAGCGGATCTCGTTGCTCGTCCAGTCGTCGTGGGTGGAGTTGAGGAAGAAGCCCTGGATGTGCGAGACCCCGGCCTGGTTGAGCAACCAGGCGGTGCGCTGCGAGGACAGGCCGTCCGCCGCGCCGGCATCCATGTAGACGACGGCGTGGGGGAGCTGGCCGAGGACGGTGGCGGCGTCGCGCAGCTCGGCCAGCCGCTGGTCGAGGCCGTGGTGGCTCAGGCAGCCGGTGATGAGCACGGCGTCCATCTCCAGGAAGACGATCGCCCGGTACTGGCCGATCCCCTGCGCAAAGGCGGAGATCCAGCGGTGGTACGTGGCGGGACGCCACGCCGGATCGGTCTGGGTGCCGCAGGGGCCGGTGTCGTAGCGCGTGTCGTGCAGGTAGTAGGTCGAGATCTCGGGCACGGTCCCCGGCTCCTCCGAGGCGGCCCGGGCCAGCAGCTTGCCGACGCTCGTCTGCGGGTCGGTCGTCCAGTTGCCGAACCGCTCCACCTGGGGCTCGCGGGCGATCACGTCGAGCAGCGCGGCTGCATTTGGCTGGCGCGAGCGCCAGGCCTGCGCCTGCCGGGCGGCCAGTCCCCACGTCCAGTCGATGAACGGCTGCGCGCCGATCAGGGGATCGGACGGCGGAGGTGCGGCGGCCAGCGCGAGGGGGTTCTGCGGGTTCCGGGCCAACGGCGTGGCGGTGTCGTCGACCACGGTGAGCACCGCACTCGACGGCAGGGCCAGACCGATCGGCGAGGCGCCGAACAGGCCGAGGTTCACCGTGCGCAGACCGGGTACGCCGCTGTCGTGGAGCGGCACGCTGAAGGTGGCGCTCGCCTGTCCGGCGGCGAAGTCGAGCCGGTTCTTCACCGGGGTGTAGTCGCCGTTCGGGATCGCGGTGCCCGGGGTCGTGATGTAGCGCACCTGGGCCGGGTTCGCAGTCTCCAGGCGGGTGACGGTGATCGTGGCGGCGCCGCTGCTCGCGGTGGCGGTGAACGCCGGCGAGGCGAAGCGAAAGCCGAGTGGGTCGAGCGCGGCGGTTGCCGCAGCGGGGACCGCGGCCAGGATGGCGAGCGACGCGAGCAGTGGGCGCAGGATCCAAGGCATGCCTTACCAGATTTCGGAGCCCCATCCCGGCGCCTTGAGTCACCCCACCCGCAGGCGGACACCTGCTTAGGGGCTCTTACACTCGGCCCCCGTGACCTCGGACGAGATCCGCCGCCGGTACCTCGAGTTCTTCGCCGAGCGCGACCATCGGGTGCTGCCCTCGGCGTCGCTCATCCCTGCCGAGCACGACCCGTCCGTGCTGTTCACGATCGCCGGGATGGTGCCGTTCAAGCCGTACTTCCTGCGTACCGAGGCGCCGCCCCATCCGCGACTGGTCACCTGCCAGAAGACGTTCCGCACGCCCGACATCGAGATCATCGGGACGACCACCCGCCACCTGACGTTCTTCGAGATGTTGGGCAACTTCTCGTTCGGCGACTACTTCAAGGCCGGTGCGGTCGAGTTCGCCTGGGCGTTGTCCCGCGAGAGCTTCGGCTTCGAGGCCGACCGGATCTGGATCACCGTGTTCGCCGGCGACGAGGCGCTCGGCCTGGGACCGGACGAGGAGGCGATCGAGGCGTGGCGAGCGGTCGGCGTGCCGCGGGAGCGGATCGTCGAGTGCGGCCGCTCGGAGAACTTCTGGCAGATGGGACCGACCGGACCCTGCGGGCCGTGCTCGGAGCTCTACCTCGACCGGGGGGTCGAGTTCGGCGCCCCCGACGACCTCCCGGGGGGCGAGAACGAACGGTTCCTGGAGTACTGGAACCTCGTGTTCATGCAGTTCGACCAGAGCCCGGTCGGGGGCGGGTCGGATTCCCGGGTGCAGCTGACCCCGCTGCCGGCTCAGAACATCGACACCGGCCTCGGCCTCAATCGCCTGGCCGCGATCCTCCAGGACAAGGAGACCGTGTTCGAGACCGACCAGTTCGCCCCGCTGATCGAGCTCGGGGAGGAGCTGTCGGGTCGCCGCTACGGCCACGATGGCTTCGCGGTCGACCGCGCGCTGCGGATCCTGGCCGATCACAGCCGGGCGATGACGTTCCTGGTGGCGGATGGCGTCGTGCCCTCCAACGAGGACCGCGGCTACGTGCTGCGCCGGGTGATCCGCCGGGCCATTCTCCAGGGCCGCCACACGCTCGGGCTCGACCCCGGCTTCCTGGGGCGCTACGCCGAGGTCGTGACCGAGCTGATGGGCGGCCACTACTCCGAGCTGCCGGCCGAGCGCGAGCTCGTGCAGCGCTGGCTCGCCGCCGAGGAGGAGGGGTTCGGACGCACGCTGGCCCAGGGCTCGAAGCTGCTCGACGAGCTGATCGCCCGGGCCCGCGACGCCGGCGCGGAGGGGATCTCCGGCGCCGATGCGTTCCGGCTCCACGACACGTACGGGTTTCCGATCGACCTGACGTTGGAGCTCGTGGCCGACCATGGCCTCGGCGTCGACGAGGCGGGCTTTCAGGGGCTGATGGACGAGCAGCGCCGGCGGGGTCGGGAGAGCGCCGGGCGCGGCCAGGTCGGCAGCGAGCTGCGCGAGCGGGCGGCCGGAGTGGCCGCCGAGGCCGGGCCAGCCGAGTTCGTCGGCTACGAGACGACCGAGCGGGAGACGACGGTGGCGGCGCTCGGCGCCGCCGACGGCCGCCTCCTGCTCAAGCTCGAGGAGTCGCCGTTCTACGCCGCCGGCGGCGGTCAGGTGGCCGACGGCGGCTGGGTGGAGTGTCTGAGTGGCGACTGCCGGGTCCGGGTGGAGGACGTCGTGCGCCTCGGGGAGGACCAGGTGGTGGCGGCGGTGTCCGAGCAAGGCGTGCTCGAGCCCGGCGAGCGGGTGCGGGCGAGGGTCGACCGCTTGGCCCGGCATGCCACCGAGAGCAACCACACCGCCACCCACCTGCTGCACGCCGCCCTGCGGGCCCGGCTCGGCGACCACGTCCACCAGGCGGGCTCCTACGTCGGCCCGGACAAGCTCCGGTTCGACTTCACCCACGGCGGCGGACTGTCCGCCGCCGAGCTGGCCGACGTCGAGGACGCCGTCAACCGGTGGGTGCTCGAGCGCCATCCGGTGCGGGCACTGAGCACCACGCTCGACGAGGCCCGCCGGCTCGGCGCGATGGCGCTGTTCGGCGAGAAGTACGGCGAGATCGTGCGGATGGTCGAGGTCGGCGACGGCTCCTTCTCCCGCGAGCTGTGCGGGGGCACCCACGTGCGCACGACGGCCGAGATCGGCGTGTTCAAGGTGCTCTCCGAGAGCTCGAGCGCGGCGAACGTGCGGCGCATCGAGGCGGTGACCGGGCCGCAGGCGGTCGAGCTGCTCCGCCAGCGCGACGCGGCGCTGGAGGCGGCGGCCCGGGAGCTGCGGGTGCCGGTGGAGCGGGTGGCCGAGACGACCCGCGAGCTGCGTGCCCGGGTGCGCGCGGCCGAGAAGGCGGCCCGGTCGGGCCCCGCCGGCGCCGGCGATGGCCCGGACGTCGACGCCCTGGCCGGCGCCGCGGAGGCGCACGACGGTGCGTGGGTGCTCATCCGCACGCTCGAGGCCGACCCGCAGGCGCTCATGGGGTTGGCCGATGGCCTGCGCGGGCGGCTGGGGGACGCCGCGGTCGTCCTGGCGGTGGCGGGCGAGGGACGGGTCGACCTGGTGGCGGCGGTCGCCCCGGCGCTCGTCGCGCGCGGCATCCGGGCCGGCGAGGTGGTGCGCGGGGCGGCCGAGGTCCTCGGGGGTGGCGGCGGGGGGCGCGACACGTTGGCCCGGGCCGGCGGGCGGGACCCGAGCCGCCTGGAAGAGGCCCTCCGCGCGGCCCGCGAGACCATCATCGCGGCCCTGTAGGGTCATGCGGGTGCTGGCGCTCGACTACGGCAGCGCACGCTGCGGCTGCGCCGTCAGCGATCCGACCGGCGTCCTGGCCACCCCGCTCGAGCCGGTGCCGGCGCCGGCCAGCCGGCGGGGCCTGGCCCGCCTGCGCGGCCTGATCGACGACACCGCGGCCGAGCGGGTGCTCGTTGGCCTTCCACTTTCGCTGTCCGGCGGCGACTCGGCACAGACGCGTGAGGCGCGGCAGTTCGCTGCCACCCTCGCCGCCGCCGTGGCGGTCCCCGTCGAGCTCTACGACGAGCGGTTCACCACCCGGCTCGCGCTGCGCACCGGGGGGGCGGCGAGTGAGGACTCGCGGGCGGCGGCGCATCTGCTCGAGGGGTGGCTGGCCGCGCACGATCGGGGCGGCCGGTGAGGCGGACGGAGGCCGAGCGGGAGGCGGCGCGCGTCGAGCGCGAGCGGCGGCGGGCCGGGCGCAGCGAAGCGAGTCACGCCGGCGCTGGCCGGGCGATCGAGCTCGACTCGGTCGACGCGGCAGAGAGCCCACATGGGATGTGGGAGGACGACCACGTCGACGCCCCGGCAGGAACGCGACGGATCAGCGGGCTCGACCGCGTGGCGGCCCCGCAGCGCCCGGCGAGGCCTCAACGCTCGTGGCGGGGCCGCGCGCTCGCCCTCGCCGCCATCGTCCTCATCGCGGCTGCCCTGTGGTTCCTCGCCTTGCTGTTCCAGCCGTTCCACGGCAGCGGGGGCGCGCCGGTGCGGGTGATGATCCCACCGCGCCTCGGCTCCCGCCAGGTCGGCGACCTGCTCGCCCGCGACGGGGTGATCGCCTCGGGCTTCTTCTTCGAGCTGCGGGCCACCCTGGCCGGAGAGCGCGGCAAGCTCCGCGCCGGAACGTACCTGTTGCGCCGCGACATGAGCTACGGCGCCGTCCTGACCCGGCTGACCACCCCCCCGCCGGCCGTCCGGACCACCGAGCTGACCGTGATCGAGGGGACGACCCGGGGCGAGCTCAGCCGGCTGCTGAGAAGCCAGGGCATCCGGGGGAACTACCTGGCCGCCACGCGGAGCTCGCGGCTCCTCTCGCCGAGGGCCTACGGCGCGCCGCGCTCGGTCCCGAGCCTCGAGGGCTTCCTGTTCCCCGACACGTACCAGCTCCGCGAGCCGATCACCACGACGGCCCTCGTCGCCGACCAGCTGAGCACGTTCCGCAGCGAGTTCCGCCGCGTCAACCTGGCCGTCGCCCGCCGGAACCACCTGACGGCCTACGACGTGCTGATCATCGCCTCGCTGATCCAGGGCGAGGCCCGGACGCCGGGGGACCGGGCGCGGATCGCCTCGGTCATCCTCAACCGCCTGCGGGCGCACATGCCGCTCCAGATCGACGCCACCGTCCGCTACGCCACCGACAACTACACGGCGCCGATCACCCTCTCCGAGCTCCACTCGCCCTCCCCGTGGAACACCTACACGCACCTCGGCCTGCCGCTGACGCCGATCAACAGCCCCGGACTGGCGGCGATGCAGGCTGCCGCCCGCCCGGCCCACACGAACTACCTGTTCTTCGTGGTGAAGCCGTGTGGCAACGGAGCCAGCGCGTTCGCCAGCACCTACGCCCAGTTTCAGGTGCTCGAAGCCCGCTACGAGACAGCCCGGGCGCGGCGCGGTGGGCGCTCGCCCGAGTTCTGCCGGTGACGCTCACTTAACGGGAGAGTCGTAAAGCCGGACCGGTCAGGTGCCGATCTGGCGAACATGGAAAGCGTCCTGGCAGGCGGCGTCACCGAGCAGCCGGCGGAGGAACGGGAGGAGCGGCCGTCCGGGCTGATCGCGCCGACCCAGCGCCGCCGCTCGCAGGCGATGATCGGCGACGTCATCGTCGACCTGGGGTTCGCCCGCCGCGAGACCGTGGACCAGGCGGTCGCCCTGTCCCGCGAGCGTGGGCGGACGACCGGAGAGCTGCTGCTGGAGTCCGGCGCCATCCGCCCCGACCAGCTCGCCCGCGCGCTCGCCGAGCGATTCGGCGTCGACTACGTCGACCTGGCTCAGTTCGAGGTCGACCCGGCGGCCACCGGTCTGGTCGATCACGAGCTGGCTCGCCGCTACGCCGCCCTGCCGATCGGCCTGCTGCCCGACGGCTCGGCGGTGCTCGCCATGGCCGACCCGACGAACGTCCTGACGATCGACGAGCTGTCGATGATCATCGGGCGGCGCATGCGCGCCGCGGCGGCGCCGAAGAACGACATCCTCAAGCTGATCAGCCGGCTCGATCGTCCGGAGGAGGAGCTGGCGATCGAGCGTCCGGACTCGGCGGTGGCGCTGGAGCTGACGACGATCGCCGAAGCCGACGGTCCGGCGGTCAAGCTCGTGCACCAGATCATCACCCAGGGCGTGCACGCCGGCGCCTCGGACATCCACTTTGATCCGCAGCCGACCGAGATGCCGGTGATGTTCCGGGTCGACGGCGTGCTCACCCGCGGGGGGACGGTGCCGCGGGCCATGGCGCCGTCGGTGGTCAGCCGGATCAAGATCATGGGCGGCCTCGACATCGCCGAGCGGCGCGTGCCGCAGGACGGCCGGATGGCGGTCACGGTGGACGGCCGGAACATCGACGTGCGCGTCGTCTCGCTGCCGCTCGTCGGCGGCGAGGGAATCGTCATGCGCATCCTCGACACCGGCGCCGTCGTCCGCGACCTGAAGTCGCTCGGCATGCCGACCGCCGCCCTCGCGCGGTTCGAGCACGCGATCACGCAGCCGTACGGCGCGGTGCTCGTCACCGGGCCGACGGGGTCGGGCAAGTCGACGACGCTGTACGCCGGGCTGTCGCAGATCAACGACGGCGAGCGGAGCGTCGTGACGATCGAGGATCCGGTGGAGTCGCCGGTCGAGGGCGTCAAGCAGATGCAGGTGGCGGTCAAGGCCGGGGTCACGTTCGCCACCGGGCTGCGCGCGATCCTGCGGGCCGACCCCGACGTGATCATGGTGGGGGAGATCCGGGACCGGGACACGGCCGAGATCGCGATCCAGGCGGCGCTCACCGGCCATCTGATGCTCTCCACGCTCCACACGCGTGACGCGGTGTCGGCGCTGACCCGGCTGATCGACATGGGCGTCGAACCGTTCATGGTCGCCGCGGCGATCGACTGCGTCGTCGCCCAGCGCCTGATGCGAACCCTGTGCACGTACTGCCGCACCGTGTCCGACCTGCCGGACGTGGTGCGCGAGCAGCACGGGCTCGGCGACGCCACGGTGTACGAGGCGCGAGGCTGCGTTCGCTGTGCGGAGACCGGCTACAGCGGCCGGGTCGGGATCTACGAGGTGATGCCGGTGGGCGACGAGATCCGCTCGCTGCTGCTGCGCCAGGCCCCGGCCGACGAGATCGCCGCCGCGGCCCGGCAGACCGGGATGCGCTCGATGTATGACGACGGGTTGGAGAAGGTGGCCAAGGGAGTGACCTCGCTGCTCGAGCTCACTCGCGTGACCACCAGCATCGGACAGGCCGCGGAGTCGGAATGATCCCGGCGCCGGCCGGCTGCTGCCGCCCGGCCGCGGGCGCGCAGGACGGTTTCACGATGATCGAGATGGTGATCAGCGCCCTGCTCGTCGCGCTGCTCATCGCCGCGGCGGCCACCTCGCTCATCGGCTCGGCGCACCTGAGCGCCGACCAGCGTCACCGCTCCACGGCCGATGCCCTGGCCCAGCAGGACCAGGAGCGGCTGCGGGGCCTGTCGGCCCAGGAGCTGACCGACGCCAACGGGCAGCAGCGGACCCAGACGGTGGACGGCACGACCTACACCGTCACCACCACCACGAAGTTCCTGTCGAGCTCGGGCGGCTCGAGCTGTGCGAGCACCGGATCGCAGGCCGCCGCGTACTACCGCACGAGCTCGAGCGTCAACTGGCTCGGCAACCTCCGCACCCCGGTGGTGGAGGACAGCCTGGTCACCCCCCCGGCCGGCGGCACGATCCTGGCCGAGGTCGAGGACCAGACCGGCAGCCCGGTGGCGGGGGTCGGCGTGTCGGCCAGCGGACCGGACGACGAGACCGCCTCGACGAACTCGGAGGGCTGCACCGTGCTCGCCGGCCTCACGGCCGGCACGTACACGCTCACCCTGGCCAAGAGCGGCTACGTCGACCTGAACGGCTACGCCTCGCCCCCCGGGCTGTCGGCCACGGTGACGAGCTCGGGCACCGCCACCCCGTCGGGCGGCAACCCGGTCAAGCTGGCGCCGGCCGGGAACATCTCCGTCACGTTCACCGCCCAGGGCACGAGCGGATCGGTGCCGGGGCAGGCCGACACGTTCTCCTGGATCGGCACCGGCGCCTCGGAGCAGATGGCGTCGGCGCGGACCTACTCGCCCCTGGCCTCCGCGCCGGTCGGGTCGCTGCCGGCCAGCGGCACGCAGGCGCTCTACCCGTTCGCGTTCAGCGGCCCGAGCTACACGAACAACTACCAGGCGTGGGGCGGCAAGTGCACGCAGATGCAGCCGCCCTCCGGTACCGACATGTTCTCGGTCGCTCCCGCCTCGACGTCGACGCTGAGCGTCCAGGAGCCGGCGCTGGGAGTGTTCGTCACCTACGGAGGCAGCCGGGTGGCGCCCAGCCACGTGAAGCTGACGTTCACCAGCTCGACCGGGGTGTCGTGCAGCGACAGCTGGTACCCCGCGGTGGCCGCCGACGCCGCCACGGACGCCAACGGCGCGCTCGCCTCACCGGGCCAGCCGTACGTCTCGAGCTCGAGCGGCAGCCTGGCCATCTGCGCCGACTACGCCAACCAGGAGGCGACGGTGAGCGGCCAGAGCAACTCGAGCTTCACCGGCCTGAACTCGGTCACCGTCCCGCTCACCTCGACGTCGGCCTCGGGAACGTGCTGAGCCGCCGCCTGCGATCCGAGGCCGGCTTCAGCCTCGTCGAGATGCTCGTGGTGATGATCGGCGGGCTCGTGGTGGGTGCCGCTCTGCTCGGGATCATCGACGTGACCCTCCACCAGTCGACGAACACGTTCAGCCGCGTCGACGCCACGGGGCGGGCGCGCACCACCATCGAGTCCCTGGTCGACGAGCTGCAGTCGAGCTGCCTGTCGAGCGGCGACACGCCGATCCAGCCGAGCTCGAGCGACACCAGCCTGATCTTCACCACGCAGGACGGCAACGCCGTCAGCCCGACGCCGGTCCAGCACCAGATCACGTTCTCGAGCTCGGCCGGCACGCTGACCGAGACGACCACCTCCGGCACCCGGACGCTGTTGACGGACGTTGCGCAGTCGGGGAGCACGCCGGTGTTCCAATACTTCGCCTATCAGGAGCCGCTGCAGAGCTCGGGCGCACCGTATACCGATGCCGACGGCAACGCGTACGAGATGCTGCTCGACGGGAGCACCCCGGTGCCGGGAACGAGCACGATCCCCACCGCGCAACCGCTTCCGGTCCCGCTGAGCACCGACACCGCCGATTCGGCGGCCGAGGTGATGATCACGCTGGCGGTCGGCGCCGCCGGCGGATCGAACGAGAACACGACGGTTACCACGCCGAAGATCGCCGGCACGATCACCGACTCGGCGATCCTGCGGCTCAGCCCGGTGGCCAACCACGTTGGATCGGGAACCACGTTCGGGCCATGTCAGTGACGGGCGGCAACCAGCGCCGGCTCCGCCTCTCCGGCGAGGATGGCTTCACGATGCTGATCGCGCTCGGCGTGCTGGCGGTGACGGCGCTCCTGCTCGCTGCGGTGTGGATAGCGGTCGACGGGGACGTCCACCAGAACCAGCACGACCTCGACGCCAAGCGGGCGTACTTCGCGGCCAGCGCCGGGGTCAACGCCTTCCTCTACCAGCTCAACCAGAACCCCGACTACTGGGACACCTGCGCCAACGACAGCCAGTCGGCGACGGCGGTGCCCGGCTCCACCACCGGCGAGGAGTACTCGTACGCGCCGATCCTGGCCAACGGCGCCTCGGCCTGCGGCACCCCAAGCGTCATCTCCTCGCTGATCGACGACTCGAGCGGCTCGCTGCGGATCAAGTTCACCGGCTACGCCGGCGGCTCACCGCAGGTGCAGCGCGGGATCGTCGCCGGCTTCCGGGAGAAGACCCCGTTCGACTTCCTCTGGTACACGGTGTACGAAGCGCTCGACTCGACGCTCAGCGGCTACAGCGGCTGCAACGTCTTCTACCGCAACAGTCGCAACTCGGCCTGCAACATCAACTGGGTCAGCGGGGACTCGGTGAACGGGCCGATGTACACCGAGGACCAGTACCTCGTCGCCTCGGGCAACAGCCCGACGTTCGGGCGCAATTCCGGAGACGCGATCGAGAGCTCGGCACCGGGGACCGCGAGCTCCGACATCTGTGCCAACGACAACTGCCAGAACGCCGACATCAAGGGCAATGCCCAGGCCGGCGTCAACCCCATTCCGCCGCCGACGACGAACAGCTTCCTGGAGACCGACGCGGCGAACAATGGGCAGGTGTACACCGGCACCACGACGATCCAGTTGAACAACACGACGGCGACGGTGACGAACTGCCCGTCGTCGTGCACCACGAGCACGGTCGACCTGACGAAGTACCCGATCATCTACGTGCAGAACGGCTCCGGCTGCTCGCCCACCTCGTACACGCCGTACTTCAATCCGTCCACCTCGCGCCCGGGCTACGGCAGCGAGCCGAGCGGCGACGCCACGGGATGCGCCGGCGACGTCTACGTGTCGGGCACCTACACCACCCCGCTGACCATCGGCGCGGCCGACGACATCATCATCGACGGCAACCTCCAGACGACCGAGAGCTCCGGCACCCCGACCGGCACCGCGACGCTCGGCCTGGTGGCCAACGAGTTCGTCCGCGTGATGCACGGCGTCAGCGGTTACGGCGAGACCAACAACCAGATCACCTGCTCGAGCACCGCCAGCCAGACGCTCGACAACCTGAAGATCGACGCGGCGATCCTGGCGGTGCAGCACTCCTTCATCGTCGACAACTACCTGTGCGGCGGGCAACTCGGAACGCTCACGGTCAACGGGGCGATAGCGCAGTACTTCCGGGGCACGGTCGGCGCCACCCAGGGCACGGGCTCCTCGGCCACCACGAGCGGCTACATCAAGAACTACACCTACGACGACCGTCTGAAGTACCTGCTCCCGCCCTACCTGTTCGACGTCTCCAACGCGGGCTGGGAGCTGTCGCGGGAGACGACGTGCGTGCCGGGCGGCTCGGACCCGAACACCCAGTGCTGAGAACATCCGGCGCGTGATCCCGGCGCCGGCAGCCCGAACCCGTCTCGGGGTCCTCGGCTGGCCGGTGGCGCACAGCCGCTCCCCGGCGATGCAGAACGCGGCGCTGAGAGCGGCCGGCCTGGCCGGCTGGCACTACAGCCTGCTGCCGGTCCCCCCGGACCGATTCGGGGAGACGGTGCGAGCGCTCCCCTCCGCCGGGTTCCGCGGCGCGAACGTGACCATCCCCCACAAGGCGGCGGCGCTGGCGCTGGCCGACCGGGCCGGGGAGACGGCCCGGGCGATCGGGGCGGCGAACACGCTGTGCTTCGAGCCCGATGGGACGGTGGTGGCCGAGAACACCGACGCGCCCGCTCTGATCGCCGCGCTCCCGCTCGACGTGCGCGGCCAGAGCGCGCTCGTGCTCGGCGCCGGCGGGAGCGCCCGGGCTGCGGTGTGGGCGCTCCGGCAGGCCGGCGCGGACCCCGTGCGGGTGTGGAACCGCACGCCCGAGCGGGCGCGAGCGCTCGCGGCCGAGCTGGGGGCGGTCGCGGTCGAGCGGGCCGATCCGGCCGCGGTGCTCGTCCAATGTACGTCCAGCGGGCTGGACGGAGATGGACACATGTTCAAGGATCTGCCCGTGCGACCCGATGGAGTGGTGATGTTCGACTGCGTCGTGGACTTCGTCTACCGCAGCGGCGACACCGAGCTCATCGCCGCGGCCCGGGCGCACTCGATCCCGCTCATCGACGGCCTCGATCTCCTGGTGGGACAGGGGGCGCTCAGCTTCGAGCGCCTCACCGGCCGGCCCGCGCCGATCGAGGCCATGCGCGCCGCGGTGCGAGCCGGATGACCGAAGTCGGGCACCTGCGCGCGCTCGACCCGGAGGGGGAGACCGAGCAGCCGGCCGGGCTCACGCCGCCCCAGCGCCGCGGCGGGTCGGGCCGGTTCCTGACCGATGTCCTGGTCGAGCTCGGCTACGTCTCCGAGGAGCGGGTGACGCGGGCGATCGAGGAGGCCCGGGTGGGCGGCATGCCACCGGAGCGGCTGCTCATCTCGCAGCGGGCGATCAACCCTGAGCAGCTCTCGCGGGCGATGGCCGAGCGCTACGGTCTCGACCACGTCGACCTGGGGCTGTTCAAGGTCGACATGGCGGCGACGAACCTGCTGAGCGTGGCGGCGGCCAAGCGCTACAGCGCCGTGCCGGTGGCCCACGTCGACGAGCGCACGCTGCTCGTGGCCATGGCCGACCCGGCCAACGTGCTGGCGATCGACGACATCGCGATGCTGACTCGGATGGAGGTTCGCCCGGCGGTCGCCTCGGCCGAGGACATCCACAGCCTGATCGGCCGGATGAACCGCTTCGAGGACGCGGTCCAGGAGGCGGTGGACCAGTCCGAGGAGGGGGCGGCGCCGGTCGAGATCGTCGACCTCCGGGAGTCGGCCGAAGACGCACCGGTGATCAAGCTCGTGCACTCGATCATCGGCCAGGCGGCCGAGACGGGCGCCTCGGACATCCACTTCGAGCCCCAGCCCGACGACCAGGGCCGTCCGGGGCGGGAGATGCGGGTGCGGATGCGGGTCGACGGCGTGCTGACCGAGGAGACGATGGTCCCCAAGCGGATGATCCCCGGGGTCATCAGCCGGATCAAGATCATGTCCGAGCTCGATATCTCCGAGCGCCGGCTGCCCCAGGACGGCCGCGTCGGGCTGACGATCGATGGCCGCCACGTCGACCTGCGGGTGGTGACGATCCCGAGCGTCCACGGCGAGTCGGTGGTGATCCGGATCCTCGACAAGGAGAGCGTCGCGCTCGAGCTCGACAAGCTGGGGATGGGCGAGCAGGAGATGCACGACTTCCGGCGGGCGATCGGGCGGGCGCACGGCGCCGTGCTGACCACGGGACCGACCGGCTCGGGCAAGTCGACGACGCTGTACGGGGCGCTGCTGGAGTTGAACACCCCGGACCGGAACATCATCACGATCGAGGACCCGGTGGAGTACCAGATCAAGGGGATCACCCAGATGCAGGTGAACCTCAAGGCCGGCCTGACGTTCGCCAGCGGCCTGCGGTCGATGATGCGCGCCGACCCCGACGTGCTGATGGTGGGCGAGATCCGCGACCGCGAGACCGCGCAGATCGCGGTCGAGGGGGCGCTGACCGGTCACATGGTCCTCTCGACCCTGCACACCAACGACGCTCCGGCCTCCATCTCACGCCTGATCGAGATGGGCGTCGAGCCGTTCCTCATCGCCTCGGCGATCGAGTGCGTCGTCGCTCAGCGGCTGGCGCGGACCCTGTGCGCGCACTGCAAGCGGCGGACGCTGGTGCCCGTCGAGGTGCTGCACGATCACGGCTTCGCCGCCCAGTTCGACGTCGAGGCTTACGAGCCGGTCGGCTGCGTGCGGTGCAAGGGGATGGGCTACCGGGGGCGGGTCGGGCTCTATGAGGTGATGCTGATGTCGCCCGAGCTCCGCGCGCTGACGCTGCGGCGGGCCTCGGCCGACGAGCTGGCCGATGTGGCGGTGCGCGAGGGGATGCGCCGGCTGCGCGAGGACGGGCTGGAGAAGGTCAAGTCCGGCCTCACCTCGATGGCCGAGGTGGCGCGGGTTACAGGGTCCGGCTGAGTGAGCCGATAACGAGCCTGATGGACATCGACTTCGCCGATGTGCTGATGGAGGTCGTCGCGCGCCGCGCGTCGGACCTCCACATCACCGCCGGGGCGGCGCCGATGGTGCGCGTGCGCGGCCGGCTGACCCCGCTCGAGGGTTATCCGGTGCTCGGGCCCACCGAGACCCGGGAGATCGTCTACTCGATCCTCTCGAACTCCCAGCGCCAGCGGCTGGAGAACGACTGGCAGCTCGACTTCGCCTACCAGATCCCGAACGTGGCCCGGTTCCGCGTCAACGCGTACTTCCAGCGGGCGGCGCTCGGAGCGGCGTTTCGCCTCATCCCGTTCGAGGTGGTGCCGCTGGAGAACCTCGGGCTGCCGCCGGTCGTCGCCCAGTTCGCCGATCGGCCGCGCGGGCTGGTGCTCGTCACCGGGCCGACCGGCTCCGGGAAGTCGACGACGCTGGCCTCGCTCATCGACGTCATCAACCAGACGCGCGAGGAGCACATCATGACGATCGAGGATCCGATCGAGTTCCTCCACACGCACAAGCGGTGCGTCGTCAACCAGCGCGAGCTCGGCTCCGACGCCACGAGCTTCGCCGCGGCGCTCAAGGCGGCGCTGCGCCAGGACCCCGACGTGATCCTGGTCGGCGAGATGCGCGACCTGGAGACGATCGGCACCGCCATCACTGCGGCGGAGACCGGCCACCTCGTGTTCGCCACCCTCCACACGCAGGACACCGGACAGACGATCGACCGGATCATCGACGTCTTTCCCCCGTCCCAGCAGGGGCAGGTGCGCGCCCAGCTGTCGGTCGCGCTCCAGGGGATCATGACCCAGACGCTCGTGCCGACCGCCGACGGGTCGGGCCGCGCGGTGGCGACGGAGGTGCTCGTCCCCACGCCGGCGGTGCGCAACCTCATCCGGGAGTCGAAGACCCATCAGGTCTATTCGGTGCTCCAGACCGGCGGAGCCCACGGCATGCAGACGATGGACGCCTCGCTGGTGTCCCTCGTGCGCCAGGGGAAGATCACCCGGGCGGTGGCCGAAGCGCGCGCCCACTTCCCCGAAGAGCTCCGGCGGCTGCTCGGCGGTGCGGGCACCCAGGCGATGGCGGCGTAGGCGATGGCGACGTTCACATTCAAGGCGATGGACCTGGCCGGGGTGCCGGCCCAGGGGGAGGTGGAGGCCAACACCAAGCAGGACGTGGCCGAGCAGCTCAAGGAGCGCGGGCTGATCGTCGTCGACATCGCCAACAAGTACCGGTCCAAGGAGCTCAACTTCGAGCTGTTCGCCCGGGTGGGGGCCAAGGACCTGGCCGTCGCCTCGCGCCAGCTCTCGACGATGGTCACCTCCGGCATGTCGATCCTCCGCGCCCTGTACGTGCTGGAGACCCAGACGGAATCCAAGTTGCTGAAGTCGACGGTCGTGCAGGTCCGGCGCGACGTCGAGGCGGGCCTGCTGTTCTCCGACGCGCTCGAGCGCCACCCGAAGGTGTTCAGCCCGCTGTACGTGTCGATGGTCCGCGCCGGGGAGACGGGCGGCGTGCTCGAGGAGTGCCTGCTCCGGGTGGCCGACCAGCTCGAGAAGGACGCCGCGTTGCGCCGCCAGGTGCGCGCGGCCATGATCTACCCCTCGCTGGTCATCACGTTCGCCGTGACGGTGCTGCTCGCCCTGGTGGCGTTCCTCATCCCGGTGTTCGAAGGGGTGTTCAAGCAGTTCCCGGGCAAGCTGCCCGCCCTCAGCCAGTTCATGGTCAACTTCTCGCACCTGTTGACCAAGCAGTGGTACCTGATGCTGCTGGTCTTCGTGGTGGTCGTCGTCGCCTTCTTGTCGTTCAAGAGGTCGAAGTTCGGCCGTCCGCACTGGGATGCGTTCCGGCTGCGCATCCCGATGAAGATCGGCGACGTCGTGCAGAAGGTCTCGATCGCCCGCTGGTCGCGCACACTCGCCTCGCTCTCCCACGCCGGCGTCCCGATCCTCCAGGCGATCGACATCACCGGCCGGACCTCGGGCAACCTCGTGGTGGAGAAGGCGATGGACGACGTGATCACCTCGATCAAGTCCGGCGGCACGATCTCCGAGCCGCTGCGCAAGGCCCCGGTGTTCCCGGCGATGGTCTCCCACATGGTCGGAGTGGGCGAGGAGACCGGTGCGCTGGACACGATGCTGACGAAGATCGCCGACTTCTACGACAGCGAGGTCGAGGCTGCGGTCAAGGCGCTGACCTCGATCATGGAGCCGGTGATGATCATCCTCGTCGGCGGCATCGTCGGCGTGATCGTCATCTCGATGTACATGCCGCTGTTCACGGTCTACAACAGCATCCGCTAGACGCGCTCCGCGCGGGTACAGTGCGGCGGATGCCGCTCCGATCCGCATCCGCCGCGTGAGCCCCCAGCCGCGCCGGGGCGCCGGGCGGCCGAGCGGCGGCAGGCCCGCCGGCAGGCGGCCTGCGCCCCCGGAGCACGATCGGACGCGGTGCACCCCGTGCCGGGGCACCGGGCGACTGATGTCCGGCCTGGGCGGTACCCCGCACGAGGTGCCGTGCCCGTGGTGCGGGGGAAGCGGCAGCTTCCAGCCGGGCCGGGACGCCCAACGGGACGGCAGCTCACCCGGTGAGGCGCCGAGCTAGCGTCGAACCGGCGGGTGAGCAGTCACTCGCACAAGTGTCGAGAACGTAAAGGCCGGTCGCCGCAGCGCCGATACGTGTAAGGCCAGAGTAAAAGGTGCCAAGGGCAAACCGTTCGCGAGGGCGGGACGCAAAGCCACGGACCTCCACTGGTTGACCATGGAGGGCGCCGGGTTGCCATCACGGCTCGAGCTGTCGCAAGCCAGGATTGGCGAAACGGGGACCGTTGGATCTGGCGATGTCACATCCAATCACCGATCCCACAGGAGGGTCAATGCTGCATTCTTTCCGTAAGCGCGCCGAGGACGAGAAGGGTTTCACCCTGATCGAGCTCCTCGTCGTCATCCTGATCATCGGCATTCTGGCCGCGATCGCCATCCCGTCGTTCCTCAACCAGAAGTCCAAGGCCAACGACTCGCAGGCCAAGGAGATGGCTCGCACGGCGCAGACGGCGGCCGAGACCTACGCCACCGATCACAACGGCTCGTACTCGGGCCTGAGCTCGGCTGCGCTGGTCGCCATCGAGCCGACGCTCTCCGACACCTCGCGGCGCCACGTTCCACTCGGCCGCGCCGGACGGCACCAACTCGGGTTACACCGTGGTGGCGAACTCCTCGGACAGCAACTCGTTCTCGATCACGCGCAGCGACAGCGGGTCGGTCAGCCGTACCTGCACGCCGACCACCTCCGGCTCCACCAGCGGTGGTTGCGTGGGCGGCAGCTGGTAGTCACCTCCACCTCCGCCGGAGTGACGAACGGGGCGGCCGGTGGCCGCCCCGTTCTCGTTCTGTGACGTGAGTCGAACAACCGTCCGGTGGCGTCAAGTTCCCGGTCAGCCGGCCGATACCAAGAGTGCCAAGCGTCTCAGTGCCAAAGGCAAACCGTCTGCGAAGGCGGGACGCAAAGCCACGGACCTCCCACCGCCGGGAGGGAGCCGGGCTACCACCAGGGCAAGTGCTAGCCCGACGGGATTTGGACGAAAGGGTCGATTGGCGATTCCAATCACCGATCCCACAGGAGGGTCAATGCTGCATTCTTTCCGTAAGCGCGCCGAGGACGAGAAGGGTTTCACCCTGATCGAGCTCCTCGTCGTCATCCTGATCATCGGCATTCTGGCCGCGATCGCCATCCCGTCGTTCCTCAACCAGAAGTCCAAGGCCAACGACTCGCAGGCCAAGGAGATGGCTCGCACGGCGCAGACGGCGGCCGAGACCTACGCCACCGATCACAACGGCTCGTACTCGGGCCTGAGCTCGGCAGCGCTGGTCGCCATCGAGCCGACGCTCTCCGACACCTCGGGCGCGACGTTCTCGTCGGCCACGCCGGACGGCACCAACTCGGGTTACACCGTGGTGGCGAACTCCTCGGACAGCAACTCGTTCTCGATCACGCGCAGCGACAGCGGGTCGGTCAGCCGTACCTGCACGCCGACCACCTCCGGCTCCACCAGCGGTGGTTGCGTGGGCGGCAGCTGGTAGCCGGCCTCATCAACCCCCTCGTGCGGAAGGCGGCCTGCGGGCCGCCTTCCGTCGTTGTGCGCCGCGTCGTTCAAGCCTCCCCCGGCGAACGTCGATAGACACCTCGTGCGGCGCATCCTGGCCCTGCTCATCCTCCTCGCGGCATGCCTGGGGCCGGCCACCAGCGCCCTGGCGAGGCCGTCGACCCGGAGCGTCCCGAGCGCCATGGCCGAGGGCGTGGGGGAGCCGATCGTCTCCGCGCGGCCCGGCGTCATCCCGCCGGGCTTCACCAGCACCGCGGCCCAGGCGATCATCGCGGCGAAGGCCGCCCCGGCCATGCAGGCGCTCCACCGCCGCGAGCACCCGCTGTTCGTCCAGGCATTCGTGTGGGACCAGGCGCACTGGTGGATCAACTTCTACCGCGGCGACCACACCGCTGCCGTGGTCGACGTCAGCCCCGCCGGCCGGGTCACCGGCGTGTGGATCGGGCCCTATGCCTTCGCGGTCTACACCCACGGCAACTACAACCCGCTGTTCGACCGCTGGTACGTGGTGGTGCCCTTCGCCCTGCTGTTCCTCGTGCCGTTCGTGGACTGGCGCCGCTGGCGGCGCATGCTGCACCTCGACGCCCTGGTGCTCCTGTCGTTCCTCGGCTCCTACGCGTTGTTCGAGCACATCGAGCTGCGGGCCGCGGTGTGGTGCATCTACCCGCCGCTCGTCTACCTGCTGGGCAGGATGATCGCGGTTGGCTTCGGCCGCGCCCGGTTGGTGCGGCCTCCCCGGCTGGACCCCCGCCTCCTGCTCGCCGGGCTCGTCGTGCTGACCATCGCCCGGATCGTCCTGAGCTTCATCTACACCCCGGTGAGCGACGTCGGCTACGCCTCGGTGCTCGGCGCGCACCGCATCACGCACGGTCAGCCGCTGTACTTCGCCGATCCCAGCCACGGGGACACGTACGGGCCGATCAACTACCTGGCCTACGTCCCGTTCGAGATGCTGTTCCCATGGACGGGGCGGTGGGACTACCTGCTCTCGGCCCATCTCGCCTCGGCCGTGTTCGACCTCGTCACCATCGGCGCGCTCGTCCTGCTCGGCCGGCGGATGGCCCCGGGACGGGCGGGGAGCTCGCTCGGCCTGACGCTCGGCTGGGTGTGGGCCGCCTGCCCGTTCACGCTGCTGGTGCTGATCGGCCACACCAACGATGGGCTGGTGGCGATGCTGTCGGTCCTCAGCCTCCTCGCCTTCGCCTCTCCGGTCAGGCGCGGCGTGCTGCTCGGACTGGCGGCGGCGGCTAAGTTCTCGCCCGGGGCGCTCCTGCCGCTGTTCGCCGGGCCGCGCCGGACCGGGCGCAGCGACGCCCGCAACTGCATCGCGGCGTGTGGCGCGGTCCTCATCCTGTCCGTCGTCCTGTTCCTGCCGAGCGGCGGGGTGGCGGAGTTCTGGCAGCAGACACTCGGCTTCCAGCTGACCCGGACCGACGTGTTCTCGGCGTGGGCGCTCCATCCCAGCCTCGACTTCCTGAAGGTCGCGATCGAGGCCGCGGCGGTGCTGTTCAGCCTCGCGCTGTATTTCCTTCCGCGACGGCGGACGCTGGCCCAGGTGAGCGCGCTGGCCGCCGCCGTCACGATCGCCCTGCAGATCCCGGCCGTGCACTGGTTCTACTACTACATCGCCTGGTTCGTGCCGTTCGTCGCCGTGGCGCTGCTGGCCGGCCAGGACGCGCCGCCGACCGATTCCCCGCGGCCGGAGCGTGGGCGCCCGTTCGTGCTCCCGGCCGCGCTCGAGCCCGTGGCCGATCTGGTCGAGGTGTGAGGTGCTGATCGCCCTCGCGCTCCTCGGCGGCCTGATGATCGGGTCCTTCCTCAACGTCGTCGCCTACCGGCTGCCGCGCGGCGAGTCGATCGTGTTCCCCGCCTCGCACTGCACCGATTGCGGGACGCCGATCCGGCCCTACGACAACCTCCCGGTGCTCGGCTGGCTGCTGCTCCGCGGCCGCTGCCGGTCCTGTCAGGCGCGGATCTCCCGGCGCTATCCGATCGTCGAGGCGTCGAGCGCTGCCCTGGCGCTCGCCGTGGTGCTCGTCAAGCACTCGGCTCACGACCTGGCGCTCGGCCTGACGCTGGTCGCGGTGCTCGTGCCGGTCGCCCTGATCGACCTGGACCACCGGATCATTCCCAATCGCATCACCGCTCCGGCGGCCGTCGCCGCGGTGCTCATCGGGCTGCTCACCCGGCCCTCCGGCGTGCCCGAGCAGTTGATCGCCGGTGCGGCCGCCGGAGGCTTCCTGCTGGTGTTCGCCCTGGCGTATCCCCGCGGGATGGGGATGGGCGATCCCAAGCTGGCTGCCGTGCTCGGGCTGTTCCTGGGGAGATCGGTGATCGTGGCGGTGCTGTCGGGGACCCTGGCCGGGGCGCTGTTCGGCGCCGCGGTGATGGCCCGGCTGGGCGTGGCGCGAGGCCGCAAGGTCACCGTGCCGTTCGGGCCGTTCCTGGCCGCCGGGGGCATCCTGGCGCTGCTGGTGGGCCCGCAGATCGTCCACTGGTACCTGCATGCCATGGCCTAGCCGGCCGCTGCGGCCCGTCCTGATCGGCGGCCTCGTCGGCCTGGGGGTGCTCGCCGGCCTGCTCGCCGTGCGCCATGCGCCGCGTCCCGCGCTGCGGCGCGCGGTGGCGGTGTCGGACGCGCTGCGGGCCTCCCGCGGGGCCGGTGGCTGGGGTGGGGCGCGGTGGGACCGCGCGTCGGTGGACGCGATCGACGCGAACCTGACCCGGGTGGCGTTCTGGGACGGGCCGCGGATCGTCGGCGAGATCGCGCTGCGCCGCAACGGCTCTCCGGCCCAGGTCGACGTGTACGTCGGGCGGTCGGTCCCATTCGGCAACTGGGTTGCCTACGAGCCGGCGGTGCTCGTCCTGCTCGGCGCGCTGTTCGTCCTCGGCTGTGGCGTCGCCCCCCTGCGCCGGCGGCGCAACCTCGACGTGCTCGCTGCGCTCTCGCTCGTCGTGCCGCTCGTCCTGCTGGCCCATCGCTACGTCGCCGCGAGCGTCGTCTCCGCGCTGCCAGGGCTGCTGCTGCTCGCCACCGGCGGGGCGAGGCTCGCCCTCCAGGGCGCGCGCGAGGAGCCGGCGCAGATCCCGCTGCTCGACGCGCTCAGCCCTCGCTGGTCCGCGGCGCAGCGCGTCCGGCTGCTCCGGCTGGCGCTGCTCGCCCTCGGCCTCGTCTACCTGATGGTCGCCGTCAGCTCGCCGGGCCCGGTCGACGTCATCTACGGCGTGATGGAGGGAGCGACCAAGCTCGTTGCCGGGATCCTGCCCTACGGACACCTCCCGGGGGACGTCATCCACGGCGACACGTATCCCATCGGCAGCTACGCGCTGTACGCGCCGCTCGCCTGGCTGGCGCCGGTGCACTCGACCTGGGATTCGGTCGACCTCGCCCTGGGGACCGGGGCCGGACTGGCGCTCCTCTCGGCGTGGCTCGTGCGCGTGAGCGCCCGGGGCGCCGCCTGGCTCGAGCCCTCCGAGCGCGACGCTGCCGGGCTGCGCGCCGCGCTCACCTGGCTGGCCTTCCCGCCCCTGCTCGTGGCCGTCTCGAGCGGTACGACCGACGTGCTGCTCGCCGCGCTGGTCCTGGGCGCGCTCTGCGCCTGGCGGCGGCCCGCGCTCAGCGCCGCGCTCCTCACCCTCGGCGGCTGGGTGAAGCTGGCGCCGTTCGCGCTGCTCCCGCTGTGGCTGGTGGTCCGGCGAGGGCGTCAGCGGCGGGCTGCTGGGCTCGCCGTCGTGGCGGTCACCGCCGCCGCCCTGGGCCTCGTCGTTGCCCTCGGCGGGGTGGGAGGACCCGCCGCCATGGTCCACGCCGTCGCGTTTCAGTTCTCCCGGGGCTCACCGCAATCGGTCTGGTCGGCGCTGCCCGTCGCCTGGCTGCAGCCGGTGGCCCAGGCCGCGCTCGCCGGCGGCCTGGTCGCCGTGCTGGTCCACCTGCGCCAGCACCCGGATCTACTCGAGGCGCCGGCCCGGCTGGCCGGGCTGACGCTCGCCGTGCTGACGGGCCTCGAGCTCGCCGCCGACTACTGGTCGGTGCTCTACCTCGTCTGGATCGCCGGGCTCCTGCCGCTCTCGGTGCTGCGTCCCGCCCCCGCCAGGGCGACGGCGGCCGCCCTGCGCCAGCCGATCCGGCCCCTGCCGGTCTCGGCTCCGGTGTAGCGCGCCGGCTCCGGCCCGGCGCCGATCGGGTCGGGGGCAACGGCCGCCGAGCAAAACTTCCTCGCCGCACTAAACCCGCATGGACGTTTGGCCGATGCAGGGGGGGCATGCGAATGAGCGCGGGGAAGAGCCTGACGGGCGTCGACATCGAGCCCGGTTACGTCACCGCCGTCCAGGCCCGGCCGGGGGGGGTGGCCGTGGAGCGGGCGGCGGGCGCCCCGCTGGCCGACGGAGTCGTCCGCGACGGCGAGGTGACCGACGTCGACAGCCTCTCCGCCACGCTCAAGGAGCTCTTCACCCAGCACAAGCTGTCCAGGAACGTGCGGGTGGGGCTGGCCAACCAGCGAATCGTCATGCGCACGATCGACCTGCCGCCGGTCACCGACGCCAAGCAGCTCGCCTCGATCGTCCGTTTCCAGGCCCAGGACCACATCCCGATGCCGCTCGACCAGGCGGTGCTCGAGCATCACGTGGTCGGCTCGGTGCAGACGCCCGACGGTGAGCGCACCCGCGTCGTGCTCGTCGCCGCCCGGCGGGACATGGTGGCCCGCCTGGTGGAGGCGCTGCGCCGCGCCGGTCTGCGACCCCAGGGCGTCGATCTCTCCGCCTTCGCGATGATCCGGGCGCTGCACCGGCCGGGCCGGCCGATCCCGACGCTGTATCTGAGCGTCAGCGGGATGACGAACCTGGCGGTGGCGGAGGGCACCACGTGCGTCTTCACCCGCACGCTGCCCCTCGGCGTCGAGTCGCTCGCCACCGAGCTGGCCGAACGACACGGCCTGACGCTCGAGCACGCCCACGGCTGGCTGCGCCACGTCGGCCTGCTGACCCCCCTCGAGGAGGTCGACGGCGACGAGGCGATCGTGCTCGCGGCCCGCGAGGTGATGAACGACGGCTTGCGCCGGCTCGCCGACGAGGTGCGCACGACGATCGACTTCCACCGGGCCCAGAGCGGCACGGACCCCGTCGAGGCCGCGGTGCTCACCGGCTCGGCCACCGCGCTGGCCGGCTTCGGCGACACGCTGGCCACCGAGCTCGGCGTGTCGGTCGAGGTCGGCGCCGCCGCCGAGGCGCGGCCGGGCGCGTTCGGCGACGTCGATCCCGGCCGCCTGACGGTGGCCGCCGGGTTGACCCTGGAGGAGGCGAGCGCGTGAGGGCTGTCAACCTCATGCCCGAGAGCGGCCGCGGCGCGGCTGCCTCGCCCACCGCCCTGCTCAACCCGGCCTATGGCCTCGTCGCCGTGCTGGCCGTCGCGCTCGGCCTGGTGACGATGTACGTCCTGAGCTCGAACACCGTCTCCTCGCGCCAGGCGCAGCTCGCCACCGTGCAGCAGGAGGCGCAGCAGGCACAGGCGCAGGCGACCCAGCTGACCAGCTACGTCAACTACCAGAAGCTGGCCCAGCAGCGGATCTCGACCGTCCAGCAGATCGTCAGCGGCCGCTTCGACTGGGACGGAGCGATGTCGAACCTGGCGCACGTCGTGCCGCCGAACACCGTCTTCGAGTCGCTGCTCGCCACGGCGTCGCCCGCGACGAGCGTCTCCGGCGCCGGCGGCAGCGTCGGCGGGGGCGCGGGCACCAGCGGTCTGCGCAGCGACATCTCGGCGCCCGCGTTCGAGGTGAAGGGCTGCTCGATCTCCCACGACGCCGTGGCTCGCCTGATCTCCCGCCTGCGCGCCATGCCCGACGTCCAGCGGGTGACGCTCGCCGACTCGGTGCGGAGCCAGATCGAGAGCTCAGGCGGCGGAAGCGGCTCCGCGAGCAACGTCGCCGCCCCGGCCTGCGGGCGCAACCCGGCGAACTTCGACCTCGTGGTGTTCTTCGAGCCGCTGGCCGGCGCCACGGGGGCCGCTGGCGCGCCGGGCGCGGCGCCGGTCACCTCGCCCGCCGGCGCGGCCACGACCGCCAGCAGCGCGACCACCACCACCCCACCACGTCGACGACTTCCACGTCCAGCAGCGCGGCGAGCGCCCAGCCGGTGAGCAGCGGGAGCACGCAGTGACCGCCCGGGATCGCACTGTCGTGATCGTGATCGTCGTCCTGGCGGCGCTCGCCGCCGCCTGGCTGCTCGTCGTCTCCCCGGTCCGCGACCACGCCTCCAAGCTCGGCGCCCAGATCAGCACCGCGCAGTCGCAGCTCGCCACCGCGCGGTCTCAGATCGCGGCCGGCGAGGCGGCCCGGGCCACGTTCGCCACCAACTACACGACGATGGCACGGCTCGGCGAGGCGGTGCCGGCCGACGACGACGTCGCCTCCCTGATCGTCCAGGTCCAGGCGGCGGCCAACGATGCCAGGGTGGACTTCGGCGGACTGACGCTCGTACCCGGCAGCAGCGGGGCGGTCATCGCAGCTCCGAGCACCGGCGCGCTGCCCCCCGGCGCGTCCCAGGGAACGGCGGGGTTGCCGATCGAGCCGTTCACCTTCACGTTCACCGGCAACTTCTTCCACCTGTCGGACTTCTTCGGCCGCCTGAAGCACTTCGTGCGGGCCAGGAACCAGCGGATCGCGGTCAGCGGGCGGCTGATGACCCTGAACGCGATCAGCCTCGGGGCCGGTCCGGCCGGCTTCCCCCAGATCACCGCGACGGTCTCGGCCACCACCTACCTGCTGCCGGCTCCCAGGGCCTGCGGGCCGCCGCAAGCCCCGCTGGACCCGCCGCGGCCGCAGCCGGTGGCCAGCGGCGGCACGACCACCCCACTCGCTCCCGCCGCGATCGGAGCTGCGCGATGAACCCGCTGAACGCGTCTGCTCGGCGAACTGCAAGGACCGCCAGCTGCTGCCGGTCGCCGGCCTGCTGCTGGTGGCGATCGTCGCCGTGCCGGTGGCGCTGTCCAAGACGGCGTCCCCGTCGCCCGCCTCGGCGCCGGCGCCGCTGGCCTCGGGCGTGCCGGGCGCAGCATCGCTGCCGGCCGTCTCGCTGCGTTCCACCGCCGCCTCGGCGCGGCTCGCCAGCGGCGTCCACGACCCGTTCAATCCCGGGCCGGCGGCGGGTGCGCCAAAGGAGGCCAGCAAGCCGAGCCCGGCCGGCTCCGGTGGCGGCGCCTCGGGTTCGAGCACCCACACCACCACCTCCGGCGGCAGTGCCGTGGGCGGCGGCGGATCGAGCTCGAGGACGAGCACGACGAGCACCACCACGACCACGACGTCCTCCGCCGCCCGCGGCCCCGACTGAGCTCGCCGACGACGAGGCGTACGCCCTGACGATCGGGCTCACCCAGGGCAACGGGTTGAACACGCTCGCCGACGTCGCGCGCCTCGCCCCGCTGCCGAGCGCCGCGCAGCCGCTGCTGCTGCCGCTCGGCGTCCTGGAGGGTGGGCGACGGGTGCTGTTCGCCGTGCTGCCCGGCGCGGTCGTCTCCGGACCCGGTCGCTGCGTTCCGGGCACCGTCGACTGCGAGGTGCTCGTCCTCTCGCCGAACCAGATCGAGGATCTGGGGCGGCAGACGAGCACGGGCACCGCCCAGGTGACCCAGTTCGCCGTCACCGGCGTGCAGGCCGTGCGCTACCCCAGCGTCGCCGCCGCCGACCGTGCCCGCAGCCAGGTGTCGGACATCGGGCGGCAGATGCTCGCCTCCGCCGAGTTGCCGGCCGTCTCCCTGTTCCCCTACGACGCGCGGCTCGGGGCGCTCCTCGACGAGCGCAGTCTGAGCGCCGGAGGTAGCTGATGCGCCGCGTTCGCTTCACCGTCTGCCTCACCCTGCTCCTGGGGTGCCTGCTCCCCGCGGCCGCCGCGCGCGCCGTCGTGGTCACCGCCGGCGGTGGGTCCTACGGGGTCGCACTGGTGCCGGGAGCCACGGCGCCCGGGATCCAGCGGGTGAGCGCCGCGCCGCCGTGTCAGGATCCGTGGCTCGCCGCCGACCTCGGCGGGCCGACGATCCCGGCCGGGGGGCTCTGCTACCACGGCGGTCCGGTTCTCCACAGCAACGAGGTCTTCGACCTCGCCTGGGACCCGCTGCGCCGTGACTGGTCCTCCACGCGCAACTACGTCGAGGGCTTCCTGCGCAACGTCGCGGACGGCAGCGGGACCCTCACCTCCCCGTACGCCGTGGCCACCCAGTACAAGGACAGCGGTGGCCGGGCCGCCAACGATTCCGTGTACGGCGGCGGCTGCATCGATTACGGGAGCACCGGCGGCGCCTCCTGCCAGTTCGGCAACGCCACCGGGAACAGCCGCGGGCACCGACTACCCAGCCAGCGGCTGTCCGGTGACCGGCGTCAACCAGTTCGCCGACGGGCCGAACGGCCCGATCGACAGCGGATCGAACGACGTCTGCCTGACCGACGCCCAGATCAACGCCGAGGTGGCGTCGCAGGTGGCGCAGGAGGGGCTGATCGGCCGCACGCAGAGCGGACACACGCCGCTCGTCGTCGTGATGACCCCGCCGGGCGTCGTCGACTGCCTGGACACCGCCGGCACGCTGTGCTCGGTCAACGGCGTCTTCGTCCCGCCGGTCCCGGCGGTGACCACCGCGGACTCCGGCGGCAGCCTGCCGGCCGGCACCTACAAGGTCGAGATCACCGTCCAGCTGCCCAGTGGCGAGTCGGTGGCCAGCGCGCCCCGGACCGTGACCGTGGACAGCGCCCCGGCCTCGAGCAGCGGATCGGGCAGTGGCAGCTCCGGCAGTGGCAGCTCGGGCAGCGGCAGCTCGGGCAGCGGCAGCTCGGGCAGCGGGAGCGGGACCGACGCGGACACCGGCCTGATCACGATCGCGCCGCCACCGTCCGCCGCCGGCGCGACGGGCTGGTACGCATACATCACGCAGGCCGGCGGCACCGATTTCTACAAGCTGACCAGCGACGCGAAGGGCGACCCGTTCCCGCTGGATGAGGCCCTTCCCGTGGGCGCCCCGCCGGACGGCACCCCGACCGTCCCGCCCGTGGCCGAGCAGGCGTTCTGCTCCTACCACTCGTCGGCCACGGTGAACGGGGTCCAGGTCCCGTACGTGGTGCAGCCGTGGACCGCCCTCACCGGCTGCGACGACCCGAGCGCCCCGACCATCCCGAGCAACCCCGACCCGGAAACATTGGCGGTCGACATCGGGGCACGCCTGGTCAGCCCGATCAGCCAGGCGATGATCGCCGCCCTGACCGATCCGTTCCTGAACGGCTGGTCGGGACTCGACGGCTCGGAGATCAACGACAACGGCTGCGAACCGCTGCCCGACAACCTCGACAACGTCACCGTCGGCGGCTCGTCCTACCTCCTCCAGCGCGTGTTCAACAACGGCGGCGTGCTCGAGAGCGACCCCAACGCGCTGCGGTGCGAAGGCACGGTCGCCCTCGCCCCGCGGTTCGTCGTGCCGAGCTCGGTCGACCCGGGGGACGTCGTCGAGTTCGATGGATCGAAGACCATCTCCACCCTGCTCGTCCCGAGCAGCGGGTACGCCTGGAGCTTCGGCGACGGCACCACCGCCACCGGGCCGAGCGTCGTGCACAGCTACGCCAAGGGCGGCACGTACAACGTCACCCTGACGGTCACCGATCGCGGCGGGAACGTCGCGACGCTCACCCAGGCGATCACCGTGCTCGGCGCACTGCCTCCCCCGCCGCCGCCGCCACCACCGCCCCCGGTGCTCAAGGCCTCGCTGCGGCTCGTCCCGCAGAGCCTGCGCTCCCTGCTGCGCTCCGGGATGGTGGTGCGGATCACCTCCAACCGGGTGGCCGACGGGTTGGTGGCGCTGGAGATCCCCCGGAGCCTGGCTCGCCGGGCGCACCTGAGGACCGGCTCGGCCACCAGCGTCGTCGTCGGCCGGGGTACCGTGGCGGGCATCCGCGCCGGGACGATGACCGTCCACGTGCGGCTCTCGGCGTCGATCGCGCGCAAGCTCGGGCGGCTGCACCACCTGACGTTCACGCTGCGCATGACGCTGGTGGGCAGCGGTCGACTGCGCACGACGGTCGACGCCGCCGGTAGCTACTAGCTGCCCACGAGGTAGCGGTGCTCACCGACGAGCGAGGCATGACGGTGATCGAGGTGCTGGTCGCCTCCGTGTGCGGCTTGATCGTGGCGGCCGCGGCGATGGCGTTCGTCGTCATCTCGCTGCACCAGCAGAACACCGTGGCCAGCCGCGCCTCCATCTCCCGGCAGGCTGAAACCGGGCTGGAGCAGATGGTGCGCGACGTCCGGCAGGCGATGTCGCAGGACGCCACCGGCAACGCGCTCACTGCCGTCGTCTCGACCTCGGCCAGCGCCCAGACGACCTCGATGCAGGTCTACATCCCGAGCCCAGGCAACGACTCGAGCGGGCAGCTCGTCACCTGGACCTGCCCGAGCACGGCCGAGGCGAGCACGTACATCGGAACGTGCTACCGCCAGCTCGGTGCGAGCGGAGCGAGCGAGACGATGATCACCGGCGTGCAATCGGCCACCTTCAGCCCGGTCGACAGCTCCGGCACATCGCACATCCTGAGCCCGACCGCGAACAGCAGCTTCTCGAATCCGGCCAGCGTCGCGATCACCCTCAACCTCCAGGTCGTGAGCCAGGCCGACAGCAGCGGCAGCCACACGGTCAGCGGCACCGGGAACACGGTGACGATCTCGACCACGGCGGACCTGAGGAACTTCTCGTGAAGCTGTCCGGCGAGGAGGGCATGACCCTGATCGAGGTCGTCGTCGCCGCCTTCTGCATCGTCCTGTTCATCGGAGCGGCGGCGATGCTCTACGTCAGCGGCAACGAGAGCTCGCTGGCCGGCCAGCGCAACACGCAGCTCGTGGCGATCGCCGACCAGCAGATCGAGGCGGTCCGGCAGCAGGTGAAGACCGCGGGCTTCAGTGCGCTGGCGATGAAGTCCGCACCCGCGACGGGCACGAGCTCGACGCTGTACAGCGCCGCAGTGCACACCGACCCCAACGACTTCGTCTCCTCCGCCTCCGGTTGCGGCTCCGCCGGCTTGGCCTACACGATCGAGTCCAACTGGGACGACACGACCGCCGGCAGCCCGTCAGGCCTGACGAGCTGGGGCAACTGCCCCGCGGGCTCCGAGCCGCTCGTCGTCAACGCCACCAACGGCTTCGTCACGCCACAGCAGACCGTGACGGTGGGCAGCGGGACCGCGACGGGGACCGCCACGGTCGACACCTACGTCACCGACACCTACGTTGGCTGCAGCTCCTCGCTCGGCAGCTGCAGCAGTGCCACGGGCGACGCCCGTCGGGTGATCGTGGCGGTGGAGATGAACAACGGGGGTGCAGAGAACACGGGGGCCGGGGCGAAGCTGCGGGAAGGCCAGAACACGCCGTACTACGTCACCACGATCTTCACCAATCCGGTGCCGAGCAACCAGGTCAACAGCTCCATCGGGCTGACGCTGGGGGCGCAGCTCGGATGACCCGGGGGAGTGCTCGACTCGGCGCCGAGCAGGGCTTCGCGATGGCGATGGCCCTGATGGTCCTGCTGATCACGATGCTGATGGCCTTCGCCGGCCTCGATGAGGCAATCAGCTCCCGCAGCTTGACCAACCGCGACTCCCGCGTGCGGCGAGCCCAGCAGGCGGCTGAGGCGGGGGCGCAGCGCGTGCTCTACGAGCAGGCGGAGGGCAACATCGACAACTGGAACCTGAACGGGGGGCCACTGGGGCTCAGCTCGACCGCCGACTGCTTGCCCCTGACGGTGAGCAGCGGGGTGATCACCGGCCTGGGTTCGGCGAGCGTCAACAGCGCGGGGGCGTGCCCTCAGACCACGACCTCCGGCGCCAGCTACACGGACACACTCGGAGGCGACGAAACCGAGCAGGCGGAGTTCATCCCCGGGCAGACGAACCTGCTCGGCGGAGCCGAGCGGATCCTCTGGCCGAAGATCGTCGCGCTCGGGACGGAGACGGACCCGGCGACGGTGTACTCGCGCGAGGAGGTGATCCTGCAGCCGATCGCCGCCCTGCAGGCCGTCGAGGGGATGAACAACGTCACGCTGAATGGGCTGAGCGCCTTCGGCCTGGGCTCGGCGGCGATCGTCAACGGCGATGTTCAGGCCCGCAACAAGATCACGCTGCCCTCGCTGTACGTGGGCGCGAACCTCTCGACTACGCAGTCCGGCAGCGTCGAGGCGACGGTGGCGGCGCCCACCATCTCCGGCACGCTCGTCGGCACGGTCAACGGCGGCACCGTGTCGAAGGGCTCGATTCCGCTTCGCCAGGCGGTCAGCATCGCCAAGACGAAGTCGAACTGCCCGACCGGCGGCTGCCCGGCGGTGACCGGCGCGTCCGGCTCCGACGGCTACAACTCGAGCACCGACACGCTGACGATGACGAAGGCCACCGAGTCGGTCAGCTTCTCCTCCGGTGACTACGTCTTCTGCAACGTCAACGTGACAGCCGGCACGATCAACGTAGCTCCGACGGCCTCTGCGCCCGTGCGGTTGTTCGTCGACAGCCCGACCTCCTCGCGGTGTGCGAACGACGGGCTCGGAGCGAGCCAGGGCAACTTCATCGCCAGCAAGGGGATCAACAACACGCTGAGCGGAACGACGGCGCCGAGCGGCCTGCAGATCTACGTCGCCGGTGACGGCAGCTACGACGACAACACCTCGGTCACGATCGGCGACACGTGCGTGCTCACCTGCCTGACGCAGAGCATGGTGATCTACGCCCCCACGTCCGCGGTCACCGTCAGTACGGGCACCACGGGGATCGCCGGGACGTTCGACGGAGCGGTCGTCGGCAACGACGTGTCGCTCACCGCCGGCGAGATCACGCAGGATCTCGACCTCGGCAACTATCCGATCTACGACGGTGTCCAGGTGTTCCGAGCGCAGCAGTACGTCGAATGCACACCGCAGCCCACGGACAGCCATGGCAACACGTACACGACACTGCAGGCCAATCCGTCGATCGACCTGAACGGCTGCTGAGCGTCTCAGCCCCCTAATCTTGGGCGCCGATGGCGCTCACGCTGATCACCGCCGGCGAGTCGCACGGCCCGGGCCTCACCTGCATCGTCGAGGGCCTGCCGGCCGGACTGACGCTCGACCGCAACGCGCTCGACCGCGACCTGGCGCGCCGCCAGCTCGGCCACGGTCGCGGCGGGCGGATGAAGATCGAGCGCGATCGCGCGATCGTCACCGGGGGCGTGCGCCACGGCCGGACGCTCGGCGGCCCGGTCGCGCTCCAGATCGCCAACCGGGACTACGCCAACTGGGAGGAGCGGATGAACCCCTGGCCGGTCGAGGCTCCGGTCAAGGAGGTCCACCTGCCGCGCCCCGGCCACGCCGACCTCGTGGGCACCCAGAAGTACGGGTTGAGCGACGTCCGGGACATCCTCGAGCGGGCCAGCGCCCGCGAGACCGCGGCGCGAGTGGCGGGGGGTGCGCTGGCCCGCGCGTTCCTGGCCGAACTCGGGGTGCGGGTGTTCTCGCACGTCATCCAGATCGCCGGCGTCCACGCGCCGCGCCGCGACGACCTGGCCCCGGAGGACTTCACCGCGGTGGACGAGTCGCCCGTGCGGTGCCTGGACCCCGAGGCGTCGGCCGGCATGGTGGCCGAGATCGACCGGCTGCGCAAGGCGAACGAGTCGCTCGGCGGCGTGTTCGAGGTGCGTGCGTTCGGCCTCGTCCCGGGGCTCGGGTCCCACGTCTCGTGGGAGGAGCGGCTCGACGGCAGGATCGGCGGCGCCATCCTCTCCATCCAGGCGATCAAGGGCGTGTCGATCGGCGACGGCTTCGAGGTCGCGGGCGTGCCCGGCTCACAGGCACACGACGAGATCTTCTACGACGGCGGCTACCTCCGGGAGACGAATCGGTCGGGTGGGCTCGAGGGAGGGATGACCACCGGCGGCCCGCTCGTGGTGCGCGGCGCGATGAAACCGTTGCCGACGCTCACCAAGCCGCTGCGCTCGGTCGACATCGAGACCCACGAGCCGGCTCAGGCACTCCGCGAGCGCACCGACTCCTGCACGGTGCCGGCCGCCGGGGTGGTGGGGGAGGCGATGGTCGCGTTCGTGCTCGCCGACGCGTACCGTCGCAAGTTCGGCGGTGATCACCTCGACGACGTGAAGGGGGCGGTGCGGGCCTACGAGGAGCGGATCGGGTTCGTCCGCGCCGCCGTCGCCTGATCGGCCGTTGGCCGGCGTGACGCGGACCGTCCTCATCGGGTTCATGGGGGCCGGCAAGACCACCGCCGCCCGGGCGCTGTCCCCCGCCGCGGTCGACGTCGACACCGTGGTGCAGGAGCGGCTCGGGCGACCGATCGCGGAGGTGTTCGCCACCGACGGCGAAGCCGCGTTCCGCGCGGCGGAGACGGCGGCCACGCTCGAGCTGCTCGGCGATCCATCCGGGCCGCCCGTGATCTCGCTCGGCGGAGGCGCGCTCGGGCACCCGGCGGTCCGCGAGGCCCTGTCCGGCTGCGAGGTGGTGTGGCTCGACATCGACCCGGCCACCGCCTGGCAGCGCGCTGCGGACACCGGACGGCCGCTCGCCCGCGACCGCGGGGCGTTCGAGCGGCTGCACGCCGCGCGCGAGCCGCAGTACGCCGAGGCGGCCACGGTCATCGTGCCGAACTCCCGGGCGTCCGAGCTCGATGCGGATCCTGGCTGCGCTCGCCGGGCGACCAGGCGGCACCCGGGTGCTGTGGGCGGCCACCGCCTCCGGTGACTATCCGGTGGCGATCGCGCCCGGGCTGGTCGGCGAGCATCGCTGGTGGCCGCCGGCGGTGCCCGGCCGCCGCTTCCTCGTCACCGACGGCAACGCCGGTCGGCTGTACGCCGACCGGCTCGAGCCCCTCGCCGGCCGGGTGGCGATCATGCCCGGCGAGCAGTCGAAGACGATCGCCCACGCCGAGATCGTGTGGACCGAGCTGGCTCGAGCCGGGATGACCCGGCAGGACGTCGTCGTCGCGCTCGGGGGCGGGGTGGTCGGCGACCTGGCCGGGTTCTGTGCCGCGACCTACCAACGCGGCGTGCCGATCGTCCAGGTGCCGACCACGCTCGTGGCGCAGGTCGATTCGGCGCTCGGCGGCAAGACGGGCGTCGATCTCCCGGAGGCCAAGAACTACGTCGGGGCCTACCACCAGCCGAGTGCGGTGCTGCTCGATCCGCGGCTGCTCGCCTCGCTGCCCGCCACGGAGCTGGCGGCGGGATACGCGGAGGTGGTGAAGACGGCGCTGATCGCCGGCGGCACGCTGTGGGATCGGGTGCGGGGCGGCGCAGCGGCCGCAGACCCCGAGATCATCGCCGCCTGCGCGCTGACCAAGCTGCGGATCGTCGCCGCCGACGAGCGCGACGGCGGGCCGGCGCCAGGTGCTCAACCTCGGCCACACCGTCGCGCACGCGATCGAGACGGTCACCGGGTACGCCACCTACCGCCACGGCGAGGCGGTGAGCCTCGGCCTGCTGGCAGCGCTCCGCCTGTCCGGTCAGGCGGAACTCCGCGCCGAGGTGGAGGCGCTGCTCGCCCGGGCCGGGCTGCCGACCGCGCTGGCGCCCGAGGTCGACGGCGCCGCGGTCGTCATGGCCACCCAGCGGGACAAGAAGCGCCTGGGGGAGGGGGCGGTCCCGTTCGTGCTCGTCGACGCGCCGGGCGAGGTCCGCCCGGGCTGCGAGGTCCCGCACCGCGATCTCATCGCCGCCGTGCGAGAGTTGCGGCCGTGAGCCTCCGTCACCTCCGCAACCGGGTCGAGGTGATGCACGGCGTCAACCTCGACCAACTCGCCCGCCGGGACCCGGCCGTGTACGGCGAGCTGAGCTTCGAGGCGCTCGAGGACCAGATCGCCCGGGCGGCGGAAGCCCGCGGCCTCGTCGTGCGGTTCTTCCACACCAACCACGAGGGCGACTTCGTCGAGCACCTCCACCGCCTGGACGGGCTAGCCGACGCCGTCATCCTCAACCCCGGTTCCTGGACCCACTACGCGTGGGCGATCCACGACGCGCTCGAGCTGACCGGGCTGCCGGCGGTCGAGGTCCACCTGTCGGACGTCGACGCGCGCGAGGCGTGGCGGCGGGTGTCGGTGCTCGACGGGCTGTGCGTCGGCCGCGTGGCCGGCCGGGGGCCGGACGGGTACGCCGAGGCGCTCGACCTCCTGGCCGGGGAGCTGGCGGCGTGAGCGACCTGGCCGCGCGCGCCGACCGGCTGGCCGAGCGGGTGGCCGCCGATGGGATCGACGTGGTGCTCGTCACCGGCCTGCCGAACATCCGCTACCTCACGGGCTACAGCGGGAGCAACGGCCTGGCGCTCGTCGGCCCGGCCCACCGCGAGTTCGTCACCGACTTCCGCTACGTCGAGCAGGCGGCCGAGGAGGTCGACCCGGCATTCGCCCGCCACCAGGCGCCGCAGGAGCTGCTCGATCTGGTGCCCGGCCTGCTGGGGGACGGCCCGCTGGAGCTGGGGTTCGAGGCGGCGCACCTGACGGTGGCGAGCTTCGAGCGGCTGCGCGAGCTCGCCGGCGAACGCGTCCGCCTGCGCGGGACCCGTGGTCTGGTCGAGGACCAGCGCGCGATCAAGTCGCCCCCGGAAGTGGAGCGGATCCGGGCCGCGACCCGGCTGGCCGACGCCGCGCTCGAGCGGCTGCTCGCCGACGGCCTGGTCGGCCGGACCGAGCGGGAGGCGGCCCTGGCGCTGGAGATGCACATGCGCGAGCTCGGCGCGCAGCGCCCGAGCTTCGAGACGATCGTCGCCGCGGGCGGACACGGCGCGCTGCCGCACGCCCAACCGCGCGAGGTCCCGATCGAGCCGGGCCAGCTCGTGGTCATCGACTGGGGCGCCGAGCTCGACGGCTACTGCTCGGACTGCACGCGCACCGTCGCCACCGGCGAGGTCTCCGAGCGCGGCCGGGAGGTGTACGCGCTCGTCCGGGCGGCGCAGCTCGCCGGCCTGGAGGCGGTTCGCGCCGGGACCGCCGGGGTCGAGGTCGACGCGGTGCCGCGGGCGGTGATCGCCGACGGCGGGTACGGCCAGCACTTCGGGCACGGACTGGGACATGGCGTCGGGATCGAAGTCCACGAGGCGCCACGGCTCTCGACGCGCTCGGAGGACACGCTCCTCGCCGGCCACGTGGTCACCGTGGAGCCCGGCGTCTACCTGCCAGGCGAGCTCGGGGTGCGCATCGAGGACCTGGTGGTGGTCACCGACGGCGGCTGCGAGATCCTCACCTCGCTGCCCAAGGAGCTCCGGGTCGTCGACTGACGCGGCCCGCCGGGGGACGGGATCCGGTCGGCCGCTACCCTCGACGCGCGCATGATCTCGACCAACCAGTTCAAGAACGGCAACCACATCGACGTCGACGGGACCGTCTTCAAGATCGTCGAGTTCCAGCACGTCAAGCCCGGAAAGGGCGGGGCGTTCGTGCGCACGAAGCTCCGCCGCACCAGCGACGGCGCCCTCATCGACCGGACGTTCCGGGCGGGGGAGAAGTTCCGGCCGGTCCGCACCGAGGTGCGCAGGATGCAGTTCCTCTACAAGGACGGCAACGACGCGCACTTCATGGACAGCGGCAGCTACGAGCAGCTGACGATTCCCGAGTCGACGCTCGCCGAGCCGCTGCGCTGGATGCGGGACTCCGACGAGGTCGAGGTGCTGTACATCGACGACGAGCCGGCCGACGTCCAGCTGCCCAGCGCGCTCGAGCTGGCGATCGCCGAGACCGAGCCGGGGGTGCGGGGGGACACCGCCTCGGGCGGCGGCACCAAGCCGGCGGTGCTCGAGACCGGCACCCGCATCCAGGTGCCGCTGTTCATCGACGTCGGCGACGTGGTCCGAGTCGACACGCGCAGCGGCGAGTACGTCTCGCGTGCGTAGGACGGACCAGCGGCGCGCCGCGGTCTTCGCCCTCTACCAGAGCGACTTGCTCGACCGACCGCTGGAGGACACGTTCCCCCGTGACGTGCCCGGCTTCACCCGCGCCCTGGCCGAGCTCGTGCGCGACCACCTGCCGGTGCTCGACGCGGTGATCGCCGAGCACGCCCACGGGTGGACGGTCGAGCGGATCGCGCCCCTGGAGCGCTCGATCCTCCGGCTGGCGCTGGCCGAGATGCTGCTCGGCGAGGATCTGCCGGGCGAGCACACGATCCCGCCGGAGGGCGCCATCGACGAGGCGGTGGAGCTGGCCAAGCGGTTCTGCGGTACCGAGGCGCCGGGCTTCGTCAACGGCATCCTCGGCACCGTGCTGCGCGAGCAGCGCGCCTGACGCCGGCCGCTCGCGTAAGCCCGGCGTAGGAATGCGCCCCGCGTGCCGCGCGCAGCGGCACAATCCGCCGCATGCGACTGCTCGTGGTGGACGACGACCGTGCCCTGCGCGACGTGCTTCGGCGCGCCCTCACCCTCACGGGATACGAGGTCGTGCTCGCCGAGGGCGGCGCGGAGGCGCTGGCCCTCGTCGCCGGCACCCCTCCGGACGCGGTGGTGCTCGACGTCGGCCTGCCGGACATCGACGGCCTCGACGTCTGCCGGCTCCTGCGCCGCGAGGGCAACCGCGTCCCGGTGCTCATGCTCACCGCGCGCGATGCGGTCAGCGACCGGATCGACGGGCTGGACGCCGGGGCCGACGACTACCTGGTCAAGCCGTTCGACATCGACGAGCTCAAGGCGCGGCTGCGCGCGCTGCTGCGGCGGGCCGGCTCTGACCCGGACGCCACCGGCGGCCTGCGGTTCGGCCGCCTCCGGCTCGATCCCGCCCGGCACGGCGCCGAGGTGGAGGACCGGTTCGTCGAGCTGACCCGCACCGAGTACCAGCTGCTGGAGCTGCTGATGCTCAATCCGCGCCGGGTCCTGCCGCACAGCCTCATCTACGACCGGGTATGGGGCTACGACTTCGGGCCCAGCTCGAACGCCCTGCGGGTCTACATCGGGTACCTGCGCCGCAAGCTCGAGCAGGCGGGCGCGAACGTCGTCATCCACACCGTGCGTGGGGTGGGATACGCCCTGCGCGAGCCGGGGGAGGCGGCGGCGGCGTGACGCTCCGGGTCCGGCTGGCTCTGGCCGCCGGGGTCGCGGTGGCCCTGGCGGTCCTGGCGGTGACCGTCACCGCGTACGCCGGGACGAAGTCGGAGCTCCGCGGCCAGCTCGACGACCAGCTGCGAGACCTGGTCGGCCGCGCGCTCGGACCGGGTGAGGGCGGCGGCGGTGGGGGTGGCGGGCCGGGCGGCCCTCCCGGCCTGGCCGGCGGTGTCGGCAGCGGCGGAGGAGCGGCCTTTGGCGAGCCGCCGGGCGTGGGTGACGAGGGGCTGGCGCTCGACCGCCGTGCCCCCGGCTTCGGCGGCCCGAGCGGCATCGTCACCCTCATCCACCCGAGTGGGAGCGTGTACGTGCCGCCAAACCAGGCGGAGCAGCTCCCGGTCGACGCGGCGATGCGGCGGGTCGCCGCCTCCGGCCGGGGGCAGCTGCTCACCGAGCTGCACCTGCGCGGCACCCACCTGCGGGAGATCGTGCAGGGGATTGGCGTCGACGGCGCGCTGGCCGTGGCGCTGCCGATGACGAGCGTCGACCACTCGCTGAGCGGCGAGCTGCTCCTGCTCGTGGCCATCGCGGCGGGGGGAATCGCGCTGGCGGCGGTGCTCGGCATCCTCGTCGCGCGGACGGCGATCGGTCCGATCGGTCGGTTCACCGGCCAGGCCGAGGCGATCGCGGCCAACCCGGAACGTCTCGAGCACCAGCGACTCGAAGTGTCCGGGCACGATGAGCTGGCTCGCCTCGGGCGCACGTTCAACACCACGCTCGACGCGCTCGAGCGCTCGATCCAGTCCCAGCGCAACCTGATCGCCGATGCCTCACACGAGCTCCGCACCCCGATCGCCTCGCTGCGCGCCAACCTCCAGCTCCTGCGTGAGGAGGACCGACTGGGGACCGAGGACCGCGCGGCCCTGCGGCGGGACATGATCGAGGAGCTCGACGCCCTCACGGCTCTGGTGGCCGACGTGGTGGAGCTGGCTCGCGGCACCAAGCCGCAGAGCGAGCCGCGCGACGTGCGCCTGGACGAGCTCGTCGAGGAGGCGCTCGGCAACGCCCGGCGCCGCGCCCCCCGCCTCGGCCTCGAATCCGACCTCGAGGCGACGATCGTCCACGGCGAGGAGGAGCGCATCCTCCGCGCGGTCGTCAACCTGCTCGACAACGCCGTGAAGTACGGCGGCGAGGACGGGACGATCGAGGTGAGCCTCCGCGCCGGCACCCTCGTGGTGCGCGATCACGGCCCCGGCTTCCACGCCGAGGATCTTCCGTTCGTGTTCGACCGCTTCCATCGGGCGCGGGACGCGCGCGGCAAGCCCGGCTCGGGGCTCGGGCTGGCGATCGTCCGCCAGGCCGCCGAGGCGCACGGCGGGTCGGCCCAAGCCGACAACGCACCGGGGGGTGGGGCGCGACTGACCGTCAGCTTCGGGGCCTGGCGGGCGGCCTCGGCGCCGGCCGCGCCAGCAGCGGTGCCATAGACGGCGTGCAGCGGCAGGCGGCGCCTCCGAGCCGCGGCAGCCCGAACACGTCCTCCAAGAGCTGGAGCGTCGAGTAGTGATCGACCGGCGTGGCCAACCGAGCCCCGGCCCGGATCGCCGGACCGGCGAGCACCGTGAGGATGTGGCCGCCGTGGGCCAGCCGGCAGCACCCGTCGTCCGACGTTCCCTCGTCCCAGGTGAGGATGAGCAGGCTGCGCGGACCCATCGCCCGCAGCAGTGGCGGTACGACCCCGGCCAGGAAGCGATCGCCGGCCGCCGGCGCGCAGTCGTGCATGTCGTGGCAGAGGTTCGGGGTGATCCAGATGAACCGAGGGAGGGTGCGCGCCCGCTCGTCGAGCGTCAGGCGGGTGAGCGGCACGATCCGCCGGCACTGGACGGCACTGGCCCGCACCGCGTCGGCATAGATGAACGGGTCGTGCTTCTTGGCGTACTCGCCGGCGCCGGCCCCGGTGAAGCAGGGATGGGGGAGACCCTCCATGTACGCCCGCCAGCCGATGCCCTGCGCCGCGAGCTGACCGACCAGCCCCGACCCCGGCACCGAGCAGTCGGTGCAGTCGGCGGTGATGCCGTGGGTTGAGCCGGTGCTCAGCGCGAGGTAGTTCGGCAGCGACGGGTGGGCGACGGCGTACATCTCGGTCGGCACCGCCCCCGCGGCGACCAGCCGCCGGAGGTAGGGGACGTGGGGCGCCGCCAGGATGTCGCGGTACTCCTCGTTCTCCATCACGATCACCGCCACGTGGGCCGGCGGGCCGCCCGGCAGGGCGGCCCGCGGAGCGACGGCGTCGCCCGCCGGCAGCTGGCGGGCGCCGCAGCCCGGCAGCGTCACCTCGAGGACGAGGGCCAGGATGAGCAGCGACAGCCGTGCGGTACGGCGCATGGTCGAGAGTCTGCCGTAGGCTCTGGCCCGGTGAGCAGCCTTCGGCTCTGGTCGTGGCACCTCTCCCCGTTCTCGGCCAAGGTCCGGATCGCCTGCGCCGAGAAGGGGGTGGCGCTCGAGCTCCTGGAGATCGATCCGCGGAACCGGCCGGCGCGCCTGCGGGAGCTCAACCCGACCGCGACGGTGCCGGTGCTGGAGGTCGACGGCCAGGCGATCCGGGAGTCGAGCGCGATCTGCGAGTGGATCGAGGAGGCCCACCCGGATCCGGCGCTGTGGCCGACCGAGCCCGCCGCGCGAGCGGCTGGCCGCGGGCTGCTGCGCTGGGTCGACGACGAGCTGACGGTCAACTTCTTCCTCGCGGCGCGCAAGGCGGCGTTCGGGGTCGCCCGCTCCGACCACCCGGAGATCGTCGAGATCCTGCGCCGCCGCCTCGTCCAACGTTGGCCGGACGCCGAGCGCCTGCTCGAGCGTGGCGGCGGCAACTGGCTGCTCGGCGGCCCGGAGCCGAGCCTGGCCGACCTCGGCGCCCTGCCGCTCGCGGTTCGCCTGCCGGTGTGGGCCCCGGAGCTCGCCCCGGATGCTTCGTCGCACCCGCTCACCTGCGCCTGGCTCGAGCGGCTGCGCGGGCGACCGACGGCGGCGGAGGTCGATCGCCGGGGCGAGGCCGTCTCAGCCTGAGCGCCGCCGCGCCGGCCGGTCCACGGCGCTATCGCTCCCGGTCCGCGATCCGGGCCAGGAGCGGGATCGCGCGGGCCAGCGCCGCGCGCTCGGTCGGGCTCAGCGCGTCGGCGATCGCCGCCCCGAGCCAGCCCTCGCGCCGGCCCCGCTCCGTCGCCAGCAGCTCGATCCCCCCGTCGGTCAGCGTGATGAGCGCCCGGCGCCCGTCGCCGGGGTCGGGGGCGCGGGTGAGCAGCCCGTCTGCCTCCAGCTCGCCCACCGTCTGCGCCATCGACTGGGGGCGCACCCGCTCGGCCTTGGCCAGGTCGGCCACGCTGCGCCCGGGTTCACGTTCGAGGGCGGCGAGCACTGCGCCGTGGGTCAACGGCAGGCGACGCTCGCGTCGGAGACGCCGGACCAGCCGGCCCAGGACGGGGCCGAGGTCGTGCGCCAGCAGCACCGGATCGCTGTCGAGGGCCGTCGGGTTCATGGCGGATCAGTTTGACAGGCTACCTGAGCAGGTAACCTGGGCAAACGCCCTGATGAAGAAGCTCGACTACAAGTGGATCGCGCTGTCGAACACGACGCTCGCGGTGCTCCTGGCCACGCTCGACGTGTCGATCACGCTGATCGCGATGCCGGACATCTTTCGCGGCATCCACCTCGACCCCCTCCAGCCCGGCAACAGCTTCTTCCTGCTGTGGATGATCCTCGGCTACATGATCGTCGGCAGCGTGTTGATCGTCAGCCTGGGCCGGCTCGGCGACATCTTCGGCCGGGTGCGGATCTACAACCTCGGCTTCGTCATCTACACCGCCGCGTCGCTGCTGCTGACGGTCGACTGGCTGCAGGGCCGGGCGGGCGCTACGTACCTGATCGTGTTCCGCATCGTCCAGGGGATCGGCGGGGCGTGCCTGATGGCCAACTCCGCCGCGATCCTCACCGATGCCTTCCCGGAGAACCAGCGGGGTATGGCGCTGGGGATCAACAACATCGTCGGGGTGAGCGGGATGTTCGTCGGGCTCGTGCTCGGCGGCCTGCTGGCACCCATCTCCTGGCGGATGGTGTTCCTCATCTCGGTGCCCGTGGGCCTGTTCGGCACGGTGTGGGCGTACCTGAAGCTGCGGGAGCTGAACACGCCGCGCCGGGCGCGGATCGACTGGTGGGGGAACGTCCTGTTCGCGGTCGGCCTGATCTGCCTCATGGTCGCCATCACCTACGGGATCCGGCCCTACGGAACGCGCTCGACCGGCTGGAGCAGTCCTCGGGTGATCGGTCTGCTCGCCGCCGGCGTCGCCCTGCTGGTGGCGTTCGGATTCGTGGAGCGCCGCGTGCGCGACGCCATGTTCCGCCTCGATCTGTTCCGCATCCGGGCGTTCACGTTCGGCACGCTGTCGACGTTCCTCGCCGCGGTCGCCCGGGGCGGTCTCATGTTCATGCTCATCATCTGGCTCCAGGGCATCTGGCTGCCGCAGCATGGCTACGACTTCCAGGACACCCCGCTGTGGGCCGGCATCTACATGCTCCCGCTCACCGTCGGGATGCTGGCCAGCGGGCCGGTGTCCGGCTACCTGTCCGACCGGTTCGGCGCCCGGGGGTTCGCCAGTGCCGGCATGGTGGGCGCGGCGCTCAGCTTCGGCGCGCTCATCCTGCTGCCGACGAACTTCGCCTACCCGGTGTTCGCGGTCGTGCTGCTGGCCAACGGGATCGCGATGGGCCTGTTCGCCTCGCCGAACCGCGCGGCGGTGATGAACAGCCTGCCGGCGGGCGACCGCGGCGCCGGCGGCGGGATGAACCAGACGTTCCAGAACTCCGCCCAGGTCATCTCGGTGGGCGTGTTCTTCACCCTGATGGTGGCCGGACTCTCCTCGACCCTCCCGGCGGCGCTCGGTGCTGGGCTACGCGCCCACGGCGTGGGTTCGGCGGCCGCCGCCCACGCCGCGCACCTGCCGCCGATCTCGGTCCTGTTCGCCGCCTTCCTCGGCTACAACCCGGTCCAGCACCTGCTCGGCGTCCACGCCCTGGCCGCGCTGCACGCGCCGGCGCGCGCGCTGCTGACCGGGCGGACGTTCTTCCCAGCCCTCATCTCGGCGCCGTTCCGCACCGGGCTGCACGCGGCGTTCATCTTCGCGGTCGGCGCCTGCCTGGTGGCCGCGGCGGCGTCGCTGCTGCGCGGCGGCCGGGTGGTGGAGGAGGCGGGGATGGCCCCGGCGCAGGCCGTGCGGGTGTAGCCACGTTCGCCTGAGAGGCCTCCGGCTGGTCCGGCTCCCGGTGCAGGTTGCCCAGCGCGATCTGGTGAGTCCCGGCTAGGTCATGGACCCAAGCTGTCGCGGGTCTGGTTGCGCAAGCCGCTGCCGGCGCTCGGGGATGACAAGCCGTCCGGGGTCATCGGCCGAGGCGAGTCCCGGCAGTCCCCCAGCCCCAGCCCCAGTCGAAGTGCCAGGCGAGATAGGCCTCTGTCTCCGTCTTGACGAGGTGGACCAGGTTGCCCAGCGTCAGCTGAGCATCGAGTAGATGCAGGCCCCAGGTCGGATCCGGGCTGGGGTGCGGCGTCTGCGCCCCGTTGATCGGTGTGATCTGCAACACGTTGGCGTTGTTGGCCGACGAGCAGGCGGCGAGGTACGCGTGCGGCTCGCTGACCCACACCGTGGAGGGCATCGGGTTGGTCAGCCCGAGTGCGGTGATCCCCGCGGCGATCAGGGTGCCGGGGGCGAACGGCGCGCTCGGCACGATGAAGTGAGCCGGCGCCGGTTGGGAGCTGTTCGCCAGATCGGCGGGGTTGGTACACAGCACCGACTCGCCCGGGGTGGTGCTGATGCCGAACTTGCTGTTGGCCGGCACCGGGGTGTCGAAGCTGGAGAACGCCACCACGCAGCCAACCTGCCAGTTCGAGTGGCAGGCGGGGATGTGCTGGAAGTCGCCGCCGATGTCCGAACCCGTCTTGACCAGGACGTTGCCGCCCATCAGGATCGCCGACAGCAGCCGGCCGCGCACGGCGGGGTTCGGGTCGACGTCGTCCTGGATCAGCTGACGGAGCACGAAGGCGCCCTGCGAGTGGCCGATCAGCACGAACGGGCGGCCGTGGTTGTAGTGCTGGAGATAGTCCTGGAAGGCGCTGCGCACGTCGCTGAGCGCCAGCGCAGAGTCAGGGGCGGTCGTTGGCGCGCCGAGACCGATCCCCGCCAGCGTCACCTGGCGGTAGATCGGCGCGTACACCTGGCAGTACTGCGAGTAGCGGGCGGCCTGGTAGAGCGCGATCGACTGCTCTTCGGGATCGATGTCGAAGTTCGCGTTCCCCGTGGTCTGGTCGCTGACGGTGGGGTACACGTAGAAGCAGTCGGCCCTCGGGTGGCTCTCCTGCCGGGGCTGCGTGACCCGCAGCACGGTGCCCGTCGCGCTGTAGACGGTCGTCGAGAGGCCGGGCGCGCACGGATCGGGGCTCACCCCCGGCTGGCAGAGCCACACGGTCGCACCGGCGGCTCCGGCACCCGCGGACGCCGCGCCGAGCAGGGCGAGCACGCCGGCGATCAAGATCTGGGCCAGGCGGGCGCGAGCTCCAGTCATCGTTCTCCTCCCAGGTTGTGCAGTCAGCACACGCTAATGCATTCCGTCCGCCTCGTGTGGCCGGTACCGAGGAGCGTCGCCGCGCCCGATGATGCAGCGCCGTCCGAGGCTCGCACGGCGGTGGCGGCGGCGGAGGCCGGAGTCCGGAGGTCCGACATACCGGGTCGGTGGCGCCGGGGGCCTTCGAGCCCCCTGCGGGGGATCACCGCCTGGTGCGCGGTGGCGCGAGGGTCGACGGTTTGCCCAAGGAGAAGTCGGAGAGGCCGTCGACGTAATCAAGGTCGACGAGGGTTTGGACGACGTGGCGGACACCGGAGTCGAACCCGAGCGCCGGATCTGAATGATCGCGGCCAGCGACGGGTCGATCGTGGGCCGGCCGCACACGTGAGCGAGGGTCCATCCCAGCTGCGAGGAGATTGCGGCGTAGTCCCCGTGCCCACCCCGTGTCGACCAGCGCCAGGCCGTCTGACGGAGTTTCGACTCGCCAGCGCGTGGCACGCGAAGTACGAGCCGCCGAGCTTCATCGCGGTCACGTGTGGCAGTTGAGGTGGTGCGCCCGCAGTTGGGAGCTCATCGTCGTCTCCCCGCCCGCCGATAGATCGCGCCGATCGGAACGCCGACCACCGCGCCAGAGATCACGACGCCGAACCAGGCAACGTTCACCGTGGGGCAGTCCAGTTCGTTCACGGTCAAGACGAGCGGATCGCCGACCCCGAGCATTCGCGGCGTCTGGTGCCCTGCCGTCCGGTCTCACGTTCAGCGATAACGGCGACGGCACCGCCACGACCCAACGTCGGCGAACAGTTCGGGCGGGACGGGTGCCTGATAGCCGGTGACCTCTTCGTGGTTAGGGGTTCGGAGACGGCCCTGACGAGGCGTGGCTGTACTGGCGCGTTGCACGGACCGCACAGACCTCCGAGGGATGCCACCGGGTCCATCTGGTCCAACTTTTCCCGTTTTGCCTCTCGTGAGCCATAGGCTTCGCGGCCATGGCCGACGGACGCCACGAGCGTCAGGGCATCGCCGCAGCCCGCTGCGGGCTGCTCATCGCGGCCATAGCTGCTGTTGTCTCATGCGGCTCGATGAGAGCCGCGGCGGCCACGCCGGCCCTGAGCGCCGGCGGGACGTCAACACGTTCCGAGCGCGCAGCGACCCGCGGCATCAACCAGAGCAATTGGCCGAGCTACGGGCATGACCTCGACAATACCCGAACGAATCTCTCCCGCAGTGCAGTCGATCGTGCATCGGTGGGCGACCTCAAGGTGAATTGGACGAAGGACGGATTGGTCGGCGTCACCGGCACGCCGGTTGTGGCCGATGGCGATGTGTATTTCGGTGATTGGCAGGGGAACGTATGGGCGGTCAAGGCGGCTACCGGGAGGGTGATCTGGACGGTCAAGGTTGGCGGAGACGTGGTCGGCTCGCCCGCCATCGCCGGCAACGCCCTGTATGTCGGCGTCGGTGATGAGCTCTACCGTCTCGACGCTGCTTCTGGAGCAGTGGTGTGGAAGACCGTGACCAACGCCAATCCGTTTTCGCAGATCAACGCGTCGCCAGTGGTGGTCGGAGATCTCGTCATCCAAGGTACGGCACAGTTTGAGGAAGTCGTTGGCATGGCCCCATTCACGTTCCGCGGATCGATCGGCGCATTCAACACGGCCACCGGGACCCAGGTCTGGAACTTCGTGACGACGCCGAACAATGCGACCAGTGGGGCGGGCGAGGGAGTCTGGTCGACTCCTGCTGTAGATCGCAAGATTGGGCTGCTCTACGTCGGCACCGGGCAGAACATCTCGGAGCCGACCGGCCCGCTGGCTGATTCCTTACTCGCCATCAATTATCGGACCGGCGTCCTGAAGTGGTCGAGGCAGTTCACCAATCCTGATGTCTTCGGCGTTGGGAATTTCACGGGCAAGGATGCCGATGTCGGTGCATCGCCCAACCTTTGGACCTCTCACGGTCGGGAGATGGTGGGAGTCGGTCAAAAGAACGGCGTCTACCACGCGCTCAATGCCGCAACCGGCAAAGAAGTGTGGAACACCATGCTGACTCCCGGCAGCACATTTGGGGGGGTCCTCGGTTCGGCGGCACTTGTTGACGGCAAGATCATCGCTTCATCGAATGTCGGTGATCCGGCAACCAACGCAACGACGGGTACCTCGAAGATCTTCTCTCGAACGCCGCCACCGGCAAGATCCAATGGGCGGCGAGCGAGAAGGGCAACGTCTTTGGCCCGATCAGCGCAGTCCCTGGCGTGGCCTTCGTCGGCACCGATGCTGGCAACCTCTATGCCCTCAACACCAGGACGGGCGCCCAGCTCTGGACCTACGCCGCTCCGGCGAAGGTCGGCGGGGGGCCATCAATCGTGGAGAACCGCATCTTCTGGGGATATGGGTTCACGCTGTTCAGCGGAGCGGGCTCAGGCGGGATCATGAGCTTCAAGGTGAGGGCGACCGGGCGTCGTCACTAACGACGGCGCGCCAGGGAGCGATCTCGGACCGGTAGCGGGTTGCTCCCTCGCGATGGCTCGGCGGACCTGCACACCGATCGTGGCCGGCCGGCCACCGTGAGCGGGTCGCGGCCGCTTCGGATCGCTTGCACGCCGGGTGCCCTGTGGGATAGGCTGCCAGCGACCGACCGGGATGGAACGATTGGAGGGTATCGTGGGTGATCGGGCGTACGCGCCCCGGGCGCGCGAGCAGGGCCTGGTGGTCGAGCAGCTGGACGACGAGCTGCTGGTCTTCGATACCGAGAACAGCCGTGCGCATTCGCTGAACGCGGCCACGTCGAAGGTGTGGCGGGCGTGTGATGGGGAGCGGGACATCGAGGCGTTGAGGGCGCAGTGCGAGCTTGACCGGGACGCTGTCAAGCTGGCGCTCGAACTGCTGCAGGAGGCGGCGCTGGTGGATGAGGCTGCGCCTGGGGTGACGCGTCGGTTGATGTTGCGCAAGAGCCTGATCGCGGGTGCTTCGGCTGGGGTCGCGGTCCCGGCGATCATCTCGATCACCGCGCCGACACCGGCGATGGCAGCCAGCGGCGGCGTCCCTGATCTCACCCTCAGCCCCGGCGAGCTCGTCAACCCGGACTTCAACGGCACGAAGGTCTACGAATACAACAGTTTTGGAGCAGGACCTTTCACCCAGCAGTTCACGGTCACCAACGGCGGTACCGGGACCTCGAACCCACTCACCCTATCCGGGGGTGACGATCCCGGGATTTCGATCACCAACGACACGTGTATGCTCAATGCGTTGGGGCCGGGTGATACCTGCACGTTCGACGTCGTCTACACGAGCGGTCCAGTTGTAACCTCGATCAACGTAAACCAGCAGAGCGACCTCTTCCCTTACATCGACCTGAACGTCACCGCTTATTGAGCCCATCAGCTCGCCGCCGTTCGGGACCTTCACCGGGTTGGCTGGCGCGTCTGAGCAAACGCACGTCGCTCGGCGCCGGAGGCGCTCCGGGCCGGTCGATGGACCCGCCGGTCCATCGCGGCGCCGCTAACTTGGCAGGTCTCCGCGGCCAGGGTTTGCAAGCAGGAGGTCGCCGGTTCGATCCCGGCTCGCTCCATCAACGAAAGCGTCGCAGCCACGGGGGATTGAGGGTCCTGATGGCCTATGCGGCTCCCGAGAGCTCTGGGTTGGGCATCAGTCTTGGGCATCAAACGACATGTGCCGGCGGCACGGGCCGGGCCGTACCGACGGCCTGGTCGCGTCAGGCGCTCTGGCTTCCGCTATTAGCCCAACGCGAAAGTTTGGCTCCGCTGCCGTTAGCGCCACAAGTTGCTCTGGGCTGGTTCACCTGCAGGTGCTGATCGACCGCTTCCCGGGCGATGAGCAGGTGCGTGATCTCGGTTCCGAGGGCCAGGCGAGGAACAGGTCGTTGCGCGCCTCGTCATGCCTGTGGTACCAAGACTTCCTCGGGGCTAGGCTACAGGTTCCGCAATTCAACATGGAGGGCGACCGGTGAAACGGGAACGACGGCGGGTCCATGTCAGTCCATCGGCGGGGATAGCGCTTGTTGCGCTCGTAGCGGCGTCCTCTGGCGGCGCGTACGCCGCGGTCACGGCATCGCAAGGGACGATCGTTGCGTGTGTGCATCGCGTCGGCGGCGGGTTGTACGAGGCGCACAGCTGCGCGCGGCGCGATCAGCACCTAGTGTGGAACGCGGCCGGACCGCGGGGCCCGCAAGGGCCGGCCGGCTCTCTCGATACGTCGCAGTTCTACACCAAGGCTGAATCCGACGGTCGATACGGACGTGTGGTCAAGCAGCAGACCGATATTGCGATCGGGGTCAGCGGCGACGCTCTTGACATCCCGGGGGTCGGGTCCGTGTTCGTGAAGTGCAACGACAACGTCAACAGCCTGACCTGGAGTTACGGAAACACCTCGGCAAGTACCGAGTATTTCACAACCTCGGCAGGATTCAGCCGCGTGATTAAGGTCGGCGGTAGTACGGGGCTCTTCGGGGACACCTACGCGAAGGAGCTCATCCTGCAGGTTCTGACCGGTGCGACCGTAAGCACAATAAATGTGTCCGTGATGGACCCGCACCTGGGGTCCGCGGCCGAGCCCGATGTGTGCCGCACGTTCGGGCAAGCCGTGATCAACTAATCACGTAACCCATCGCAGGGGCCCTGCTGCCGCTTAGATCGACGACCAGCAGCCCCGCCTAGTGCGAAGGGAAAGGGGGCCGGCCGGGGAGTATCTTCAGAAGCATGTACCGCGCGTGGCTGGCTGCGGTCGGCGTTCTCTTCGTTGCCATCCCGTTGGGTGGGGTGGGAGCATGGGCCTTCAATCCCGACAGTGGCGCGGTGCATCCCAGCGAGGTTCTGTGGCGCATCTTCGGGATCATGTGTGAAGGCGGCCTGTTCGTCCTGATGGGGCTCATCGTCGTCCTCGTGCTATTTGCCGTAGTCCGCACAATGCTGACTGTCGGCCGCTCGCGCCACGCGTAATACCTTCGAGCAAGTGATGTGCTGGGACCACGCGAGCCTCGCGCTCGGTCGCATCGATCGAGCACCGGCACGCGGGGCACGCGTAGCCCAAAGGACCGGTCAGGCGCGCAGCGCAGCCCCGGAGCCGTGAGGCGCGTTCGCGATGGCTTGATGCGCGGCGACCAGTCGGGTGGTCGCGACTTACCGTGCTGGGCCTGATGCGAGGATATGTTTGGTGGATGGACGAGCCGTTCGTCGTCAACCTGGAAGACGCTCCGTCGTTCGAACATTCCCACCGTGCGGCGCACGTCAGATTGGAGCCGGAGGGCGTGAGTTGGCCGGATACCGGCGTGAATCTCCAGGTAATGCAGCCCGGCGAGCCCAACTGTCGCTATCACTCCGAGCCGGTACAAGAGGACTTCCTTGTCTTGCACGGTGAGTGCATCGTCATCCTCAACGGCGAGGAGCGACACCTCCGGCAATGGGGCTTCGTGCATTGCCCAGCGGGAACCGAACATGTATTCGTCGGGGCCGGCGACGCGACGTGCGCCGTACTCATGATCGGTTCAAGGCGCGAGGATGCCGCGCACTACCCGGTCAATGAGGTGGCCGCGAGGTACGGCGCTTCAGTGAGTCAGGCAACCGACGTGCCGGCCGAGGCATACGCGGATTGGAGGCAGGAGCCGTGGCGCCAAGCACCCAATCCGTGGCCTCTCTGGGAAGCTGAGCGGCCAGGCTGGTGACGCGCATCCCACTCGAGCGACGCATTCACGAGCCCGCGAGCAAAGCGTGGGCGCCGATTGCGATCACTCAGGTCCGTCGGCCGTGAGAATCATCCGCGACCGGTGCCGCACCGTTGACCTCGAGGCGGTCCTGTCGCGCCCGTTGTTCGCGCACCTGGCGACGGCCTCGGAAGACGGTCCCCGCGATTCGCCTGTTTGGTTTCTCTGGGAGGAGGCCGCGCTATGGATCATCGGGGACGAATCGACGGACACGTTCCCGCTGAGGATCGAGCGAGAGCCGCGGTGCGCCATCGGAATAGTCGACTTCGTTCGAGAGACCGGGCGCGTACTCCACCTAGGTTTTCGAGGTCGAGCGACCGTCCAACCGTTCGACCCAGCAAGAGCCCGTCGGCTTCTCAGCCGATATCTGGGCCGCGACCAGAGAACGTGGGACGGTCGCTTCCTCCACTCGCTGAAGGGCGAAGGGGACGAGCTGTTCATTCGTTTCGATCCGGAAACGGTCGTAGCGCGGGATGTCTCATATGTCACCGACCCGGAGTCGCCCGCTTCTGCTTAGATCGAGCAGCGGCAACGCTGGTGCGAATCCGGCGGGATGTAAGCGGGATACTCAGCGTATGGCTGACGTGATTCGCCTGCTCACGTTCGTGGATATCAATGATCACGATGCTCGCGGTCTGTCGGTGTCGGCGCTGCACCAAGCCGTCGTTGAGGACGGGCAGCGGGTCGTTCTCTTGGCCGACCGCGGATGGACGAGCAGCAGAGGCGCCGCCAATGCTCCCGTAGAGGACATAAAGCGAACCGCGCGGTTTGTCGTTGGACCGGACGAGCCGTTCGGGGACCGCTCGCAGGCCGACATGGAGTTCCTTCACTGGGAGGCGCTCGTGCGGACCCTTCGGGAGCACGGCGTTGTGGCCGACGCGGCGACGCTCAGAGGGCTGCCGCATGCCGTCGAATTGAGTGACCGGGTGCTCGCGCTTGCCGACGAAGCACCTCCCTAACCGCTCGATCAGCGGCGCGGAATCACCGGTGAACGGCCGTGGGCCGCACGCAGCTCCTACGGAGCGTCGCGTCCTCGCTTCCGCAATGATCGACGAGCAGCAGCGATTAGTCGCCGCAACGAATCGCGATCAGCCGTACTTTGCGGTGAGGCGAGGGAGCGGCGGGGGAGCTCCTCCTCGTCCCACTCAGTTCCTGACGGCTCAGTCGGAGCGGGTCCCGCCGGGCCCCCGACGAAGCCGTAGCTGCCGGTTCGCGCCTGGACGACATGCATCGTCGGAGACATCCAGTCTTCCCATTCTTCATCTGACCCGAGATCCACCTCAGCCAGTGAGTCCGGGTCTTGAAGCGCAAGCTCGTAGACGGTTTGCCCACGTGAGACCAAAGCCGCCCTGAAGTATTCAAAAGTGTCATCGCTGCAGCCGCCGTTGATCAGGTACGCCGCGCCCCACAGATCCCAGGAATAGGCTGCGCGCACTCGCTCCTCGTGCAGTCGTTCGAACGCGAAGAGGTCGTCATCGTCGAGCTGCGACAGTTGCCCGTGAAGCTCCTGCGGCGCGGCGGACCTCTCGATGATCGACCAGAAAGTCTGCGAGTCCATCGCCAGGCACAGTAGCCGCGATCAGGGACCAATTCGCTCCCCGTTCGATCGAGCAGCGGCGAGAGTCACTGCGCCGACCTGGCTCCCCCGCTTGTCGCCCGACCGGCCGTGAACTTGGACTTGCGCTTCGGTCTTGGCTTGACGACTGCTCGGTTGGACGGAAACCGTGAATAAGCTCTCGGGATGGTCGAACCGAACGAACACGCGAGAGACTCGGGACCCCAGGGCCGATGCGTCTGCGGCAAGAAGGTCACGATCGCCGACGCGCAAGAGATCACCCTCCCCAACGGTCGACCGGGCTGGGAGGGCTACTGCCCCGAGTGCGCTGCGCCGCTGTTCGCAATCCGTCGTAGATCGCCAGCGAGCACGTAGACCGCCGAGCCGAAGCCGCCTGCCGAGTGTCGGTTTGACCGAGGACGGGCAGTCGCAGCTGCTCGTTGATCGCGGCGAAGCGCATCGTCATGACCCAGGAGGGGGACTGCGTATCCAAGATCAACACTCACGTGCGTACTTCGCCTCGTATCGAGCACGCTCATAGTTCCCGAGGAGAAGCTCGTGCACCGCTGACGCAGCAGCGGGCCTTCTTGAACGCCTCCGAGTAAGCGCGACCACCGGTCGTATCCCCATCCTCCTCGGCAGCTTCTCTGATAGCGAAGGCGCGTTCGTCGTAGCGCTCGACTGCCTTCTCGGCGGCGACCACATCCCCGTTGTCGGGACGCCCGTGCTGGACGGCGGCGACTACTGAGGCGAGCCCCGACTCCTGCAGTACGGCCTCGACGAAGACGTCAGACACAGCATCGTGGGCAGCAGCTCGAGCGTCGTCGTAATCAGTGCCGCGCACGGCTCCACATGGTCCCAGAGCCGTCGATCCGCCAACGAGCCGACCACGGCGATGCAACTGGCTCGCTGTCGCTTGGATCGAAAGGCGATCGCCCGTGAGGCCTCCAACGTGGCCAAGATGCGGATGATGGCGCTGGCGAGCGCCGCCCGAACGAAAACCACAAACCTTGAGGGCGCTTCCGGATAAGGTCGGCGGATCGACCACAACAGCGGGAGGCGGCGATGCATGCGGTGTTCGTGAACGTCAAGCTGTCGGATAACCCGAACCCCACGATTCTGCGTGAGCAGGTCGTGCCGCGCGTGAAGGAACTTCCGGGCTTCGTGGCCGGCTATTGGACCCGGGGCGACGGGGTCGGACGATCGATCGTCGTCTTTGACTCAGAGGAGAACGCGCAGACCGCGTCTGACCGCGTGCCGTCGATGGTCCCTTCCGGAACCACCATCGAAAGCAACGAGGTGAGCGAGGTTGTCGCACACGCTTAGTGGCGAGCCGTTGCTCCGGCACCGGGGGTTTCTCTTCGACCGCCCCTGAGGCAACCGCTGTCGCAATGATCGACGAAGAGCAGCGGTGGATTCAGGGGTTTGGCCAGAGCTTCCTGGCGCGTGAGGCTGCTTCGCGTAGGACATCAGCGTCGATCGTCTCGAGCGCGAGACCGACTCCGACGTTTGGCCATTCCGCTGCGAACGTGAGCTTGCCGGGCGGCGGCAGCGGCCAGAGCCAGTAGTCCTGTCGGTACACGGTCCGGCTTCCTCCGCCGCCACGGGATATGAGCAGCGGGCCGTCTGGGGCCACGTCGGTGTGGAGCGCCGCACCAACGGTTTGGATCCTGCCACCCATGCGTGTAATGCCGAGCCCGTAAGTCGTCGTCTTTCGGCCATCGGCGAGTTGCACGCCAAATCGCCATGTCCCGGAACCGTCTTCGACGCCGGACGGTGCCGGCTCGCGGCCGTGAAGCTCGACTTGAATCAGCAGTCCAGTCGGATACGCGTGAACAACCGGGATCCACCAGGTGTGAAGCCCATCTCGCACGAGGACCAGTTCCAGGGCTGCGACACCCGGAAGCATGTTCCCGGGCGGGCCAATCCACTCGGGCTGCCGCGGCGGAGGCGGCGGTGGGGCGGGCGGTGGAATATCTGGTGGATCGAAGAACCCGATCCACGAAGACTAAGCGTGGCCGAGTCGCGGACGATGCCACTCTGGCAATGATCACAAGCGGCACTCGGCTGCTCCGCCAAGCTGGCGACGACTTCGTCCCCTATGCGCACAGCCCGTGAGCGGGCCGATCGGGTTGGGGGGCTAGCGTCTGCGACGAGCGACGACGTACAGGGCTCCGCTGCTGAGCAGCAGAGGAGCCCGCTGCCGAGTGTGGCGATGCCGATGGTGAGCAGGTGCGGGTGGGCGCCGAGGCTCAGCTGGCTCCGCGCACCTGCGTCAGCAGAGCATGTGGCGGCAACCAGCAAGCACACCGCCACATGCTCTGCGCGAACGGGCTCCGGGGGTCAGTGTTCGACCGCTGGAATGGCGATGGGCGGAACGGTCTCCGGTGCGATGGGCAGAACGGTCTCCGGTGCGATGGGTGGAACCGTCTCCGGCCGCTCGCCGAATCGTGCGACGTCGAGGGCGATCAGGCCGAGGTTCGCACCGGCAGCTGCTCCGACGATCGTGGTGATGACCGCGATGATCCCGGCTGTTGCGTTGAACCCCAGCAGCGCACCGACGAGGGCGCCCGCCAGCGCGACCCGGATGCCGATCCTCGTGGTCCTGGCCGGCCGGTCGCGGTCGACCCAGGCCCAGTAGGTGCCGAGGCCGATCGGCGTGCCGATGGAGAGAACAGGCATGAGTTCGCTGTTGAGGGGGACTGTCGGCAAAGCCACCAGCACGATGATCAGGCCGATGAACCATCCGCCGAGGCCGAGCACCAGCAGGTAGACGGAGCGCAGTATCGCGCTCGCCTTGCGCCCGAAGCCGCCGCGCTTGTGCGCTCGGCGCCACATCAGTAGCAGCGACAGGATCGTGAGGAGTCCGAGGCCCATCATCGCGCCGAGGGCGTCTTCGGCGTAGGCGCCTTGGCTGGAGCTTGGGCTGAAGTCGACCTTGTTGTGGGTGTAGAGGGACGTGTCGACCTTGCCGGTGTCGAGGTAGGTGTTGATCAGACGGGTGCCGGCTGTCGGTTCGTAGGGCCAGAAGTCGTCGGCGTGGCCGAGGTTCGAGAGCACGACCTCACGGCCGTTCGCGAGGTGGGGCAGGAGCTCGCGGGTCGCAGTCTCGGGCGGCGTTGCGAAGTCGAGGTTGCCGCCGATCAGCAACGTCGGAACGTTCGAGTCTTGAACGTGGGTGTACTCGTTCTCGTCCGGGTTCGCCGGCCAGGCGTCGAGGACGCTGCCGCCGGCCCAGATCAGGTTGTTGCCGGCAGCACTGATCTGCGATCCGCGGTTTGCTCCTGAGGCGTAGAAGTGCTTCGCGTAGGTGGCGTCGCTGCGGCCGATCGCCGCCAGGTCGCCCCAGACGAACGCGCTCGGAAAGGTGAGCCGTGCCATCACCGACAGGAACCACGCGCCGCTTGCGTCGCCCTTGTCGGCGGAGAGGAGCGAGTTGATCGTTAGTGGCGCGGCGATCGAGTTGCCGCCGGCGGAGGTCTCGTTGATCAGGCCGAAGAATGCGGCGGCTTTGAAGTCGCCCTTCTCGATCGGCAGGAGCATCCAGTGGTTGGGAACGTGAGCGACCGCGGAGTTCAGCGACGCGGCGAGATCCGGCGTCCGGCTACGACAGCTCGTCGCCTGGGCGCAGAGCGCGGAATAGCGCTGGATCTGCTCGTTGGTCGTCTTTGCGTCCCAGAGGAAGTTGCCGGGTGGATTGACGCCGATCATCACCGAGCGATGGATGCTCTTGGGGTAGCGCCAGGCATAGATCATCGCGACCCGGGTGCCCGCGCTTTCGCTCACCAGGTCGATCTGGTGGTAGCCGAGGGCGCGGCGGGCCGCGTCGAGGTCGGCGACTTCTTCGGGGATCGAATAGCCGGCGAGATCGACACCATCGCTGCGGAGCCGGGCGGCGCACGACCGGTACGCTGCGGCGACGGCGCGGTACGACTGCTCGCTGATGAGGTCTGTTGAGTTCTCCATTGCCGAGCTCACCTCGGGGCAGTCGAGCCGGACGGAGCCGTCGACGCCGCGGTAGCCGACGAGGACGAGGTCGTGGTTGGCGGTGAACCGACTGGCGTCTGGGAACGACATGTTCGTGATGCCGGGGCCGCCTTGCAGGCGGAAGATCGGGTCGCCCGGATGGGCCGAACGCGCACGGATCACTGTGACCGGAAGTGCGATCAGGCGCGAGTGCGGGTCATGGCGGTTCTCGGGCACGACGAGCGTCCCGCAGTCGGCGGCGTAGACGCCCTTTTCGGTGGTGTAGGTACAGCTCTTGAGTGTCAGCTGGCCGGCATGCGCGCCGGCGGGCACGGAGACGGCCGTAGAGCTGCCGGCGAAGTGGAGGTAGCCGAGCGCGAGCGTGAGGAGGGCGATCAGCACGAGGCCCGTGATCCGGCCTGGGCCGAAGCGTTTTGCGATGGTCTTCTTGCCGTTATTGGAGAGATCCCGCATCGCTCAGCCCTCCGATCCAACGGCGACGGCCGGCAGGATCGAGTTCTTCAGTGCGGCGTGTGGTGCGGTCATCACTGCTCCTCAGGTTGGTGGTAGTTGCCTGGGGATCAGTCTGGGACCGCCGCCTGCGAGTGTCATCGCCCCCAAGGCGTGTCTGGCCTCCCCCTCAGCGCAGATCTTTGCCTCCCGCGCCTCTGTCAAAGGACAGAGGCGCGTCTACGCGCCGGGCGTGACTAGCCCGCTCTCGTACGCCAGCACGACGGCCTGAACCCGGTCACGGAGTCCGAGCTTGGCGAACAGGCTGGAGACGTGGGTCTTGATCGTGCCCTCGCTGACGAACAGCTCGGCGGCCAGCTCCGCATTGCTCTTACCGCACGCCAGCAGCGCCAGCACCTCGCGCTCGCGCGCCGTCAAGGCGTCCAGCCGCTTTCCGAGCTCCGGCCTGACCGGCCGGCGTGCGAACTGCTCGATGATCCGCCGCGTGACCGCCGGGGCGAGCAGCGCCTCGCCGCCAGTCACGACGTGCACCCCGTGCAGGAGCTCCTCGGGTGGGGCGTTCTTGAGCAGGAACCCGCTGGCGCCCGACCGCAGCGCCTCGAACACGTACTCGTCACGCTCGAACGTGGTGAGGATCACCACACGGCTGTGCAGCTCGCCGTCTTCGGTAATCCGCCGCGCAGCCTCGAGTCCGTCACCGTCGGGCATCTGGATATCCATCAACACGACGTCGGGCCCCAGGCGCCGGGTGCTGGCCACGGCCTGCTCGCCGCTCGCCGCCTCGCCGACCACCTCGATCTGGGGATCGGACTCAAGGATCATCCGAAAGCCGGCGCGAACCATCGCCTGGTCATCGGCCAACAGCACACGAATGCTCACACCGCACCGTCCGAAGTGGCAGCGTCGTAATAGAAGGCCCCTAGCGCGCGGGCTTCGGCGAGGTCGAAGCGGTGGCCGCCCCGCGTGTCGTCGACCGAGACGGTCACTGCGTGATGGCGGGTGACGGCTGCGCCAGCCCAAGCAGCGCGCGCAACGTCGTGCTCTTCCCGGCCCCGTTCGATCCGAGGAACCCCGTGACGCGGCCGGGCTCGATGTCAAACGAAAGGTGATTGACGGCGGCGACGCCACCGAACTGCTTGGAAAGATCGCGGATCTCGACAGGGGCCATCGTCAGCCCTCCGATCCGACGGCGACGGCCGGCAGGATCGAGTTCTTCAGTACCGCGTGTGGTGCGGTCATCACTGCTCCTCAGGTTGGTGGTAGTTGCCTGGGGATCAGTCTTGGACCGTCGGCTGTGCCTGTCATCGCCCGCGGGGCGTGTCTGCGCTCCTCCTCAGCGCAGATCTTTGCCGCTCGCGCCTCTGTCAAAGGACAGAGGCGCGTCTACGCGCCGGGCGTGACCAGCCCGCTCTCGTACGCCAGCACGACGGCCTGAACCCGGTCACGGAGTCCGAGTTTGGCGAGCAGGCTGGAGACGTGGGTCTTGATCGTGCCCTCGCTGACGAACAGCTCGGCGGCCAGTTCGACGTTGCTCTTACCGCACGCCAGCATCGTTAGCACCTCGCGCTCGCGCTCCGTCAAGGCGTCCAGCCGCGTACCGAGCTCCGGCCTGACCGGCCGGCGGGCGAACTGCTCGACGATGCGCCGCGTGACCGACGGGGCGAGCAGCGCCTCGCCGGCAGTCACGACATGCACCGCGTGCAGGAGCTCCTCGGGTAGGGCGTTCTTGAGCAGAAAGCCGCTGGCGCCCGACCGCAGCGCCTCGAACACGTATTCGTCACGCTCGAACGTGGTGAGGATCACCACACGGCTGTGCAGCTCGCCGTCTTCGGTAATCCGCCGAGTGGCCTCCAGTCCGTCACCGTCGGGCATCTGGATGTCCATCAACACGATGTCGGGCCCCAGGCGCCGGGTGCTGGCCATGGCCTGCTCGCCGTTCGCCGCCTCGCCGACCACCTCGATCTCGGGATCGGACTCAAGGATCATCCGAAAGCCGGCGCGAACCATCGCCTGGTCATCGGCCAACAGCACACGGATGCTCACAGCGCACCGTCTGGGGTGGGCAGCTTGACGCGCACGGCGAACCCGCCGCCGGATGCCGGCCCCGCCGTCAGTTGGCCGCCGTGCAGGGCGGCACGCTCGCGCATGCCGATCAACCCCAGGCCGCCCGGGCTCGTCCCTGATAGCGCCGTCGCGCCGCGGCCGTCGTCGATGATCTCGACCTCGAGCTCGTCGGGCCAGTACCGCACGCGCACGTCGGCGCGCGACGCGGCCGCGTGCTTGAGGGTGTTCGTCAGCGCTTCCTGCACGATGCGGTACGCCGACACGCCGATCATCGGCGGCAACGAGCGTTCCTGCCCTTCGATGCTGACCGCGACGGCGAGCTCGGACTCACTCATGCTCGCCGCCAGCCGCGGAAGCTGGCCCAGGCCAGGGCGCGGAGCCAGCAGATCGTCCTGGTCGCCGGCCTGCCGCAGGAATCCGAGCAGGCGGTGCAGCTCCCCCACCGCCTGTCGGCTCGAGACCTCGATCGCGCTCAGCGCCTCCTTGGCCTTGACACGGTCACTGTCGATCACGACCCGGGCGGCGCCGGCCTGGACGCCCATCATGCTCACGTGGTGGGCCACGACGTCATGCAGCTCCCGCGCGATCCGCACGCGCTCCTCGAGCACGGCGTGCTCGGCCTGTGTCGCACGTGACTCCGCCACCTCGGCCCGCTCGGCCCGCGCGCGGACTGCAAGGCCCGCAACCCACGCGACGGCGAAGTCGACGGGAATGAAGACGAGCTGGAAGACCGAATGTCCGGGAATGTTGTAGATGAGGGTCGCCGCAGCGCCGACCACGATCGCCAGTCCGAGGCCGGCCTGCCGGACGTCCCGAAGGTTCCCGAGCAGGAATGCGGTCGCCAGCCCGAGCAGGAAGAGTGACTCGGGGTAGGGGATCAGCAGCGGGTCGACGAACGAGATTCCCGCGGCCAAAAGCCAGTACGCCGCCGGTCCGGCAAACGGAAACCATCGCCGCGCGAACACGGGTAGCACCAGGATCGCGAGCGCGGGAAGGCAGAACCACAGCGTCGTTGTCGGAGCTCCGGACGAGCCGCGTCCGAGCACCACGTCAAGCATCGCCACGATCGCCAGCAGCGCGATCAACAGATCGAACCAGTACGTGCGGGCGAGATGCTCGCCTCGGCTCACACATCGAACGTACTCCACACCCGCGGACCGCCTCCCCCAATGTCAGACCCGGGACCCCTTTCAAGCACTACACACCTCGGAACCGGCAGCCTGGCGACGACGCCGCGCCGGCGACGCCTGCCCACACACACTCGGGACGACGCCCACACTGCAACACTGGCGTGCGCACGGCGCTGCCGCCACCCGCGCCCGGACGAAGCGCCGGAACCGCTACCGGTCGGTCCCCCGCGCTCGATGCCCAGACAGCCGCATCGCCGCCGCTGCGGAGCTCATCAAGAACGACCGCTTCCGATCCGCCAGATCGCACACCTGTCAGATCTGGAGTCGTTTATCACCGCGGACGGCTCCGGGATTCGTGAGCTTGCCGGGCCTAGCTGGACCAAGGCACGCAACCAGAGCCTCGCCGAGGCGACGGTCGACCCCGGCGGTGAGACCGCCGAGCACTACCACCCTCGGGCGGAGGAGATCTATTACTTCACCGCCGGCCGCGGGCGGATGCGCCTCGGCTCTGAGGAGGCCGAGATCAAGGCTGGTGACTGCGTCGTGATCTCACCTGGGATCGTGCACAAGCTATGGAACACCGGCACTCGGGCGCTGGTGCTGATGTGCTGCTGCGCGCCCGCATACTCGCATGAGGACACGGTCCTGACCGGAGGCTGACGGCCTTTGGGAGTGTCGCGTTGGCCCCGAGCGGCTGTCTCTCCTTGCGGCTCTGCGCCGATCTCCGCTGAGTTGATCGAGCACCCCACCGGACGAGCGGTTTCACCTGGACCGTCTTCCAACTCGGCCGACCGCTTTGGCGACGAGGCCATCACCCGGCGCGTCGACAACGGGCGATCGCGTTGCCGCGAAGGTGCTCGCCGGCTCGATGGCCGGCGCACGACACTATGTCGACGGAGCGTTCGCTACTGCTCGTCGATCATTGCGGCACTCCCGGCATTCACGCCGAGGGTGCCGCTGATCATTCTTTGCAGCAGTGCGGCCGATGCTCGGCTCCTCGCTCTGGCGAGTCAGAGTACGGTCCGCTGATGGATCGACCGAAGACGCGCTACGCCCGTAGCGATGATCTTGCGATCGCGTACCAGGTGCATGGGTCGGGCGATCACGACCTGCTGTTCAGTATCGGGCCGTTTTCGAACATCGGGACGATGTGGGAGTTTCCTGAGGCGCACCGGCTGTTCGAGCGCCTGGGTCGCTTCGCGCGCGTGATCCGGTATGACCGGCGTGACTCGGGTCTGTCTGATCCGATCAAGGAGGATGTGACGCTTGAGGCGCATGGGCGTGATGCGGTTGCTGTCATCGAGGCGACCGGTGCGCAGCGGCCGGTGCTCGTCGGCGCGACCGAGGGCGCGCGGTCGCTCGCGCTGTTGGCCGCGACGCGGCCGGAGTTGGTTGGCGGGCTGATCGCGTTCGCGCCGACCGTCCGCGGGCTTGCCGTGCATCAGCCAGAGCTCCTGGATATGGCGCTTGAGGCCCTGTCCGCCCTTGACTACGGGGTGGTGGCTTCCGCGGTGGTCCCGGCCTGGGCGGATGACCCGGTGCGCCATGATCGCCTCGAGCGCTATTTCCAGACGTGTGTGACGCCGCTGCAGTCGGAGCGGGTGCTGCGGATGATGTTGTCGAGCGACATCGGTGAGGCGCTACCGCTGGTCCAGGCGCCAACGCTGGCGGTGTATCCGCGCGAGCTGGCGATGGTGGCCGCCGAGAACGTGCATGAGTTCGTGGCGCTAACCCCGGGCGCCAAGTTCCGGGAGATTCCGGGTGGCAGCGCCTTGCTCTACGCGCTGGACGTCGCCGGCGTTGCGGACATGATCGCGGAATTCGTCACCGGCACGACGCCGGCACCGGTCACCGATCGTGTCCTGGCGACCGTGGTGTTCACCGATCTGGTCGACTCGACCGCACGCGCCGCGCGCGCCGGAGATCGCTCGTGGGCGGACACGCTCGGCGGCCATCTCGCCGACAGCCGCGCCGCGGTGAGCGAGCACGGTGGTCACGTGATCAAGACGACCGGTGACGGAGTGCTGGCGCTGTTCACCGGCCCGGCCCAGGGCGTGCGCTGCGCTCGGCGGATGGTCGCCGAAGCACGGGACCGGGGACTTGACCTGCGCAGCGGTCTGCACACCGGCGAGGTCGAGCGCAGCACCGACGACGTCGCCGGACTCGCCGTCCACCTCGCCGCGCGAATTGTGAGTCTCGCCGGCGCGGGAGAGGTCCTCGTCTCACGTACGGTCCGCGATCTCGTCATCGGCAGCGAACTGACCTTCTCCGACAACGGCGAACACGAACTCAAAGGCATCCCAGATCGCTGGTCGCTGTACGCCGTCACCTAGAGCGCTTCTGCTTCCAGTCGTGCGAAAGGACACTACTAACCAGGCTGGCCAGAATGCTGAGTTGGGCTAGATCCAACACCTTACGGCCATGGCGTCTTTTTGGGGGTTCTGCAATCGCGGCTTGCCTGATCGCGTCGGCGGCGATGCGGTGGCCAGGAGTCAGAGAACGACGAGCGCCGGTGCGGTCGAAAGGTGACGAACGGATCAGCTGGGTCCTGCTCAAGCCGAAATCGAAGCGCTTCGACCTCGGGCTGAAGAGCAGCAATCCGGGCTTCGAGGAGGGCGATTCGGGAGCCCTGTGATTTCGGCCTACTTGTAGGACGCTCAACCGACCGGACTCCGCCGGACTCGATGAAGGCCTACAGATCCTCCTTGCGAATGCGGACCCGTCTCGCACCGATCCGGAGTCCTCGCAATTCGCCAGCGTCGATCCAGTTGCGAACCGTCTGCTGGTTGAGCTTCAGTCACGCCGGCCACCTCTTGAACCGCCAGGAAATCGTCGCTGCCGTCTTGTCGGCGGCAACGGTCGATGCGAACGTGCGGTCGACCAGCTCGAGGTTCTCGGGGCCGGTGCTTTGCGCTGAGGTGGCGGGTGGTGGTGAGCTTCGCGTGTCCCAGGAAGGCGCGGAGGAAGACGGGGGTCCGGAGGTTCGCGCGAGCAAGCTGCCGACAGAGTGGCAAAGGACATTTCGGCTGACTGACCTCAGTCCCAGCGCAAGTGCGCTGTAGCTGCGCCGGAGTGCGTGCCGTCTCTACGCGAGAATGCGGCCGTCTGTTGTACGAATGTGTTGTGCGCCGCTGTGAGACCAACCGCCAGCGAGCGTCTGACAAAGAACCCTCCGATTTGAAGGGCTTTTCGCCAAGCGGCTGAAGGGACTCGAACCCTCGACCTTCTGCATGGCAACACTTGGTCCGATCGTCGTGTTCCGATGGTTACGGGAGATTGCCTTTGTTTATGGGGCATTCTCGGGCCCGAACGGGGGTCGAGTGGTAGCGCCGCTGGTAGCGCCGTGGTAGCGCCGGTTTAGACTGCTCTCTGTGAGCGGTCAGAAGCCAGACGGAGCAATTCTCTATCGGGCCGGGAAGGGCGCTGCTGCCGACGTTGTGTATGCCGTCGCCAAGTGGCGCGACTCCACCGGTTGCCAGCGGTACCGGAGGGTGGGGCGGGCCTGGGTCGAGTCCGACGGGGTCGGGGGCTGGCGGCGGCGGCGCGGTCGCGCGCCCGAGGGCTACGTTGACCTCCGCGCGGCGGAGCGGGCGATGGATGTCCTGATCGACGAGACCGAGCGAACGCTCGCCGACGTTCGGCCCAACCACGCGGCGACCTTCGCCGACGCGGCCGTGGAGTGGCGTGGCTGGGCCGAGCACACGAAGCGGCTGAAGCCGGCCACCCTCCGGAGCTACGACGCGATGCTCGCGCGCCCGGGCCTGCGACCGCGCAACGGCGGTCCGCGCTCGGCGCGGATCATGGAGGCCTTCGGCGACAGCGCGATCGCCGCCATCACGACGGCGGATATCGAGCGCTTCCTGCGCCGCCTGGACCGGGAAGGCCTGACTGGGCGCAATGTCAACGCTCACCGGCAGGTGCTCGCCAACGTGTTCGAGTACGCGACGCGTGCCGAGACCTTCGCGCTTCCGTCAAATCCGGTTCGGGGAGCGGACAAGCGGCGCGAGGACTACACGAAGCCGCCAGAGACGTTCACCGCGGAGCAAGTCCTGGCCCTTTCCCGGGCTGCGCGCGAAGGGCGGCATCTCAACGGAGGACGCCGGTGGGCGAGTCACGCGGAGGACGTCGAGCAGCAGCGCGCAAACGAGCAGGACGCTGCGATCTACGCGGTGGCCGGCTTCACCGGCCTGCGCCAGGGCGAGCTTCGGGCGCTCCGCTGGCGCCATGTCCGCTTCGCCGACCGCACGCTCGTCGTCGTCGCTGGCATGTCCGCTGGGGTCGATTCGAGCACGAAGTCCGGGAAATGGCGTGCGGTCCCGCTGACGCGCGAGGCGTTCGTCGCACTCGATGAGCTCAGCCGCCGTCGGTGGTTCACCGGTCCGGACGACTTCGTCTTCTGCGGGCCGGCGGGCGATCCGGTTGACGATTCTGCGCTCCGCCGCCGCTATCGCGCGGCGCGAGACGCGGCTGGCCTACCTCCGTTGCCGTTCCATCACCTGCGCCACACCTTCGCGACGCTGGCGATCCGCGGGCTCGACCCGGCGACTGTCCAGACGCTCCTCGGTCACTCGAAGATCACGACGACGGAGCGCTACCTGCACGCACGGCCGCTGACTGAGCTCGCCGAACGGATGGACGCGATCTTCGCCGTGAGTCCGAGCACTGAGGTCGGTCGGCTCGACGCGACCGCCGCCCAGGACTGAGTTTGCCGGCCGCTACTTCGGCCAGAGCGGACGCACGCCGTCGGCGTACACGCCGTAGATGTAGGGCCCAGGCTGGGCCATGGCGATCTTGCCGATCGCGAAGAGCTGCTCGACTGAAGCGCTTGGCCATCGCCGCTCCTCGCAGGTTCGCGTTCGTCAGGCAGAACGCGCGGACACCAGCCGCGATGAGCGCGTCGAGCTCGGCTGGGCGGTATCGAATCCGGTCGTCCTTCATCAGGACGATCCAGTCGTTGATGCCGGCGTCGTGCAACCACTCCGTGTCGCTCAGTCCCTGGCCCACGCGCTCGCCGTAGACGTCGGCCATCACATGCACCACCGCACCGGCCTCGCGAAGGCCATCCGCGACGACGTGCCTGCCCAGGCTTCGGTCGATGAAGAACTCAGGCGGCGAGCCGAAGGGCAACGCGGATGACGTCCTCGACCTCGTCGCTCGGCACGTCGAAGTCGGCCGCGATCTCGCCGAAGCCATCGCCGGCGCGGAAACGATCCACGAGATCCTCCACCCGGGCTCCGCCGTGCACAACCAAGGGCTGTCCGAACGCCTCGGTCGGATCGACCGTCACATCCGCGTGCGTGTAGGCCGGCAGGCGCAGCCGCTGCGCCCACCCGTCGTCGCCGTAGGTGATGCGCTTCAGGTATTCGCGGATCACGTCCGTCAGGTGCTCCTGACCGGTGCGGACGACCGTCAGCAGCTGCTCGTCGTCGCTATTCGATGCGTAGTCGAAGATCAGCTCCGCACCGTCGGTGTAGACGCGCTGGGAGGCAAGCGCGTGCTCCAAACCGATCTCATCGTTCAGCTTCTTCACGGCCGGGCGGATGCGCTGCATCGGCACGCCAGCTCGCCTCAGCGCGCCGAGCACGAACGCCTCAGCGAAGCCGACGAACGGAACGGTCGCTTGCCTCCCGGGAGTCGGGAGGATCGTGACGAGCGGCGCGCCGTCCTTCGGCCGGGCCCACGCGTGCAGGGTCGAGCGCGGCGTCTGCAGATAGGTCGCGCATTCGTGCAGCGTGAACAACGGGACCGTCATGCGACGGTCGTCGGCGGGGAGTGGAACCTGGGTTGTCGCGAGCATGGTCACGAAGCGATCGTACTTCTCGGGGGTGTCGGCTCCGGCGCCTATTCCGGAGTTCGCGGAAGGCGCCGGATGGCCTCTTCGAGCTCCGGACGTAGGAAGCGCCAGGTTCGACCAAGCTTGCGGCCCGGCAGGATGCCGCGACGCGCGTACTCCTTGACGGTGTAGGGCTTCAGGTCGAGGAGCGCCGCGACGTCCGGGACGGTGAGCACGTCCTCCCGGGTGATGCTCACCGCAGCACCTGCGTAACCAAAGCTTTGCGCTCGATCATTGGGCTTCAGGCCGGGAGGTAACGGCTTCCGAGGATTTCGCTTGGTTTGGACACGGTGTGCTCTTGTCCCGTGAGGCGGGTTGCTTGCGGGAATCAGGTAGAGTAGCCTAATTGCGCTGTTTGCGCTAGTTGGAGGAAGAAATCGCCCTCGTGAACGACGAAGCCCTGCACCCACCGGACGACCCCTGGCTGACCTTGGCGGAGATCGCTGCGGAGCTTCGGGTCAACCCGGCCACCGTTCGTCTGTGGATCGCTCGTGGTCGTCTTACCGCGATGCGGCCTGGGCAGCGAAAGCTGTTGGTCAGGCGCTCTGAGCTTGATCGGATGTTGCGGGAGGCTGATGCGCCTGGCGCTTCGGGGGTCGAGCCAGCCGCGCCGGTTGAGGTTGATCGGTCCGGTGGTGGCTCAATCCGTGCCACTGGCGCGGGGGCGGTGGGGCGGCCAGCGGATCGGGTCGTGGCGGGTGGGATGAGGGAGACGATTGAGGCGGTCCATGCGGCGGATGCGTTGTGGGCGGCTGCGCTTGATGCTTCGGAGGATCCGCCTCCGGATCCGGGGTTCAGCTCGCGGGTGCGGGCCCTGGCGGATGCTGCCGGTCGGGAGGCGGTGGCGCTTGAGCGGGCTGCCGGGGCGAGGTTGGGTTGGAAGCCGCTGGAGGCGGGGCCGGGGTCGTTGACGTTGTCGCATGAGCTGAGGGCGGGTGCGAATCGTCCGGGGCCGGCTGAGCTGTGGGCGCGGTTCGACGCTGCCGCCCGGAGTCTCGGTGAGGCGATGCGGCAGACCGACCTTCGGGTCGTTGCGCGGCGGTTCGGTGAGCTCGGCGAGGTGATGCATGAGATCGCCGACCATCTCGAGGATGATCTCGCGGGTCGGGAGCGGTTGGCGGGATGAGCGGCGCTGTGGGCGGCGGAGTGGGGGAGTGGTTGGGGTTGTGTGAAGTGTTTTGTGATCTGTTTTCAGCGGCGGAACATCTGGGTTCGCCTCCGCCCCCGCAGCCTTTGGGGTTGGGGCCTCGGGTGTGCATGACTACCCGCCCCCCACGTAGAACGGGAGTTGGGGTCGGGTAGTCATGCACACTTCGGCATCAGTGAGTCTGCGGGGGCGGAGGCGAACCGTGGGTGCGGTGGGGAGAGTCAGGAGATCGGGTGGATGGGTTGGATGGGTGGGGGTTAGGGCTGATGGGACGGGAGCTTCGTGCGGGTCCTGGGTCGGTGCGGGGGCTGGTGTGGTTGGCGAGGGTGGGGCCGGCTCCGCTGGATGCGTGGCGGTGTGCGATGGGCTGGAGCGAGGTAGCAGCGAGGAGTCATGCCAGGCGCCTTGAGCGGGAGGGGTGGCTCGGGCGCTATCCGATGACGCGGGGGGAGGGCTCGCTGTTCGCCGTCACCCGCAGCGGTGTGGCGATGTCGGGCGTGCCGGTGCGGGCGACGGGTCCGCCGGCGCCGACCTGGTGGGCGCACATGTGCGGGTGTGCGTGGGCGGCGGCATGGTTGACCGGGCGTGGTCGGGAGATTCAGGGGTGCCGGGAGGTGATCGCCGATCCGTACTGGTCGGGAACGGTGCGCTGGGAGGATCACAAGGGCATGCACACGGCTCGGCACCGTCCGGACCTCGCTTGGCTGATCAAGGGCCGGCGGGTCCCGATCGAGGTTGAGCTGGCGCAGAAGTCGCAGGCGCGGCTAAAGGCGATCCTTGAGCTGCACGCTGACTGGTATGCCGCTCGGGCGATCGGTGGGGTGATCTACATCTGCGGAGATGCCGACGGAGCCGAACGGATCCGGCGGACCGCCGAGCGAATCGGGTTGAGGACGACGCGTGGGGGAGGGCTCCGCATCGACCTGCTGGCCTCGGTCAAGGAGGAGACCCTGACCGAATGCGAATCGCTGCGGGCCGAACGGACCGGCCGCGAGATGGCCCTCGCGGGTGCAGCGTCCGATGGCGGGTCAGCGGAAGTAGCCGCCGGGTCAAGCCGATTCGATGAGGATCACCTGCCGGGCGACCCGGGCCTGGAAAAAGATCCCGGCCGCGCCGCACACCGTGCGCTGGCACACGGCGCTGGACTGCGCGAGGAGTCGTGGCAAGTGGCCGAGAAGGCCGCGATGCTCCACGCTGCTTTCCGCACCGCCGAGGCCGTGCTTGCTTGTAGCCGGCGGTAGGTCGCCTTCTCGGTCAGAGTGTCGGAAGTAGCCCGACTCAGACGCCGGCTGGACGAGGGAGCGACTGCCGCTTCCTGTGAGAGCAGCAGTCTCGCTTGTGGCGAGGAGCAGGGAAGTCGTCGTTGAGTCCCGGGCGGCTTGCTTTGGCCGCGGCGCAGGCTTCAATTGCGGTTCTGCGTCGGGTCGCGAGCGGCGGCGTCGTTGAGGGTGCCGGAATGGCGAGGGAGGAGCAGGGGACCGGACCGGTCAGCGGGTCGCCCTTCTTAGCGCGTGGGCGCTGGTCGGAGCGCGTCGAGTGCGGTGCGGAGAATCGGCTCGCGGTATCTGGGGTCTCCTGGGATCTTGGCGACGGCGGCGATCATGTCGAGGATCTGCTCAAGGGTGAGGTCGGTCCGAACCTCGCCTGATTGCTGGGCGGCGCGCAGGAGGGGCCGGCTGGCGTCGAGCACGCGCGTGAGCCTGCCCCGAAGACGGGATCGTCGCGATCGGCGTGTTCGAGCAGTTCGGCGGCGACGAACCGCTTGCTGGTGAAGTAGGCGTAGAAGCGGCGCAGCCATGCCATGAGGATGGCTGCGGGGGTGTCGCCGGTGATCGTCGCGGCGGCTTGGCAGACCGCGTCGATCTCATCGACGTAGAGCGCTTCCAAGAGCTCGCGCCGGTTGGCGAAGTTGCGGTACAGCGTGGCCGATCCGACCCCGGCGCGCCGGGAGATCTCCGCCATCGAGACGTCGGCGTCCGGGTCGGCGAACGCGGCACGCGCGGCGTCGAGGATCCGCTCGCGGTTGCGCTCGGCGTCGACTCGTCGGGTCGCTGGTGGGGCGTGGCTGTGTTCGCTGGCATCTAGCAAGTGGGGAGGGTCTCCGCTACATTCATGTGGGCACCCTCTCCGTTTCTTGGTTCAAGTCTACCCCCGCCGACCTCAGCGGTCGGCGCGGCTCACCGCGACATCAATAAGGAGTTGTTCTCATGAGCCATACCCAGCCGGCGACTGTCGAAGTCACCATCGGCAGCCCCGTCCCGGTCGTCTCGATCAGGCCGATCGTGCTGCCGGCCCCGGATCGAGGCGACGACCTGCAGGTGCGAGTGACCGCGCCGAGGAGCGGGCGGGAGCTTCCGATCATCGTCTTCTCGCACGGGTTCGGCTTCTCGATGGACGCCTACGGGCCGCTGGTCGACTTCTGGGCCGCGCACGGCTTCGTCGTCATCCAGCCGACCCACCTCGACTCCGTGACGCTCGGCCTCGCCCCGGACGATCCGCGGACCCCGCACATCTGGCGCTTCCGGATCGAGGACCTCGCCCGCGTCCTCGACGAGCTCGATCGCATCGAGGCGTCAGTGCCCGATCTCCGCGGACGGCTGGAGCGCGACCGGATCGCCGCGGCCGGGCACTCCTACGGCGCCACGACGGCCAGCGCGCTGCTCGGCGCGCGCATCCTTGACCCCGAGGGCCGCGCCGGTGAGGACATGTCCGATCCGCGGGTCGCGGCGGGCGTGCTGCTCGCCCTGGCCGGAACGGGAGGGGAGAACCTGACCCCGTTCGCCGCCGAGATGTTCTCCTTCATGAATCCGAGCTTCGCCGACGATGAGGACCCCGGCGCTCATGATCGCCGGCGACCACGACCAGTCGCTGCTCTCGGTCCGAGGCCCGGACTGGTGGACCGACGCGATACACGCTCAGCCCCGGCGAGAAGAGCCTGTTGACCCTGTTCGGGGCCGAGCACTCGCAGGGCGGCATCCACGCCTACGGCGGCATCCGCAGACGACCGCCGAAAGCCCCGGCGTTGGTCGCCCTCGTCCAGCGGATCACCACGGCGTATCTGCGCAGCGCCCTCGGCGTCGAGGAGACGAGCTGGCCGACGGCACGCGACGCCATCGCACGGGACGCCGACCCAGCTCGGTCGACTGCAATCGAAATGAGCCGGTCGACCCCACCCTCCGCGGTCAGCTTCGGAATCGCGACCGCCCCCCAGCAGGTCAGCTACCACGACATTCTGCGCGTCTGGCAAGAGGCGGACGCGATCCCGCAGATCGAGCACGCGTGGCTGTTTGACCACCTCCTGCCGATCGGCGGCGACCCCAACGGGCCGATCTTCGAAGGCTGGACGCTGCTCTCAGCCCTCGCGGCACAGACCGAACACCTGCGCCTCGGGCTGCTGGTTACCAGCAACCGCTTCCGACCCCCCGCGGTGCTGGCCAAGATCGCGGCGACCGTCGACATCGTGTCTGACGGAAGGCTCGATTTCGGCATCGGAGTGGGCTCCCGGCCCAACCCCCCCGCTGCCCGGCGTGAGTACCCGGCGCACGGACTGCCCTACCTCGACTTCGCCGACGCGGTCGGAAGCCTCGCCGAAGCATGCACGGTCATCCGCCGCCTGTGGACCGAGGACGAGCCGTTTGACTTCGACGGCACCTACATCCAACTGACCGGGGCAATCGGCAACCCCAAACCCGTCCAGCGGCCCCACCCGCCGATCATGATCGGCGGACGCACCACCGCGACGCTGCGCGTGGTCGCCGAGCACGCCGACCTATGGAACATCCCCGGCAGCAACCTCGACGACTGCATTCGCCGAAGCGCTCTCCTTGACCGGCTCTGCGGCGAAATCGGCCGCAACCCCGCCTCGATCACCCGCTCGATCCACCTGCCGGTCTCCTACGACCATCCCTCCAACACCCGCGACTCAATCGCCCGCGCCATCGACGCCGGCTTCCAGCACATCGTGCTCGGACTACCAGCTCCATACCCAAAAAACGTCGCTGGCTGGACCACAAGCGAGCTCGTCAGCACGTCCACTTGAGCGACGAGACAGCAAGCACATTGACGCGATCTCGTTTCTCCATTCACGCACGGGTCGCGGTTCCGCCACCTGCTCAGAGGCGATCCGGGCTCCTGCATTGCACTGGATCCAGCAGCGAAGAAGGGACCCCCTTTCGCTCGACAGCAAGCACTCCCGCCTACGTGAGGAGCGTCCTGCTTGGCGCGGAAAGCTCGCCCGGGATCAATGGTGTTTGCCCGCGGTCGGCGGGATGCTGAGATCGAGCTGTTCCAGACGCTCTGGGTCGAGAAGAACATCGATCTGGGCGATCTTCCCGTTCGTCACGGTGAAGGCCATCACCGAGAACACGCGGCCGGGGGGCGCCACCACGGCCCCCGCGGCGCCGTTCACGAGCGCGGGTCTGACGAACGGGTAGAGCTTCGAGTAGGTGGCCGTGTGCGTAGCCACGGCGTCCGCGCCGTGCAGCATGAGTGAGGCGTCTGCGCGCAGCACGCCGCCATCGATCCTCAGCTCGACGGCGGGATCGAGCACGTCCAGGAGGGCATCGAAGTCGCCATCGCGCGAGGCGGCGAAGAACGCGTCGACGACCCGTCTCTGCCGCGCCCGGTCACGGTCGGGCTCCGGCGAGTTGCGCACGCGCCGCCGGGCGCGGCTGGCGAGCTGCTGGGCGGCGGCTTCGGAGCGGTCCAGCGCGGTGGCGATGTCGGCGAATGGCACGCCGAACACGTCGTGCAGCACGAACGCGAGTCGCTCGGCGGGGGTCAGCGCGTCGAGTACCACGAGCAGCGCCAGACCCACAGACTCGGCCAGAAGCGCCTCGTGTTCGAGGTCATCCTCCTCGAAGCTGACCACGGGATCCGGGACGTACACCGAGAGCTCCTCGCGTCGCGCTCTGCGCGCGCGCAGCATGTTCAGAGACACCCGACCGACGACCGTCGTCAGCCAGGCCCGCATGTTCTCGACGGTCGCGGGATCCTGGTCGCGAATTCGCAGCCATGCCTCTTGCAGGGCATCGTCGGATTCGCTCACCGACCCGAGCATCCGGTAGGCGACCGCGCGGAGATGCGGTCTGTGCTGCTCGAACCGTTCGGTCAGCCACTCGCGCTCGTCCATCGTCAGCTCCCCGCTCCCGGGATCAAATCGGTCACCAGTGGTTGTGGTAGCCGACGCTGGTGGTCAGAGCCGCCGCCGCCAGGACCAAGAAGAACACGGCTCCTCCGATCTGGCGGTCGCGGACTCGTAGGTGAGCGATCACAGCGCAGATGAAGTACACGACGAGGCCAATCGCCGCAGCCGTCCCCAACGCCGGTACCGCAAAGCCCGTAAGAAGTCCGACCGCGCCGGAGGCCAACAGCGTGCCTAGCGGGACCATCCATCGTCGGGAGACCTGTACCCGGTCAGCGACGACCTTGACCGACTCGGCGCCGACGAAGTTCAACGAGGCGGCGTAGCCGTTCGCGATCGCCGCCAGGATCGTGATAACGAGATAGGTGACATGCATACCTCCTAGACACGTGCCGCGCGAAGAACCTGACAGCCAACGATGCCGCTCCTCGGTACGACGGATCGTCGACCGGCTCGAACCTGGACCATGGGCACCCTGCACCTACCAGCCAGCCCTGCTTGCTTCCCGTACAAGCACACAACAGCTGCCCGCAGAGCCCTGCCTTGCGCGGGAGGCAGGGTCGACGCGGCGCAGCCCGCAGGCCGCAATGCTTAAGTATCGGCGACCGGATCGGCGCCACGCCGAGTGGGATTCGCGCGGTCCCTATCGCTGCTCCTATGTCAAGTGAAGTTCGGTATTTCCGAGTTTGAGTGATCGATCAATGCGGCCGCCGGCTCGTGTGCAGCTGCCAGCTCTTTCACGCGCAAGCTGAGAGCAGTGGACGTCATGACGGTGTGCCTCAGGTCGGGTCCTTCGGGCACGCCTGGCGCGTTGCTGAACCTCTAACGGGAACAGACGTCACTCGACTTCTTGTGCGGGCTGGCTTGAGCGGGATCGCGCCCCTGAGGCGCTTCGAACTTTTGGCAACTGGACGGCCTCCGGGGTCTGCATGGGCGGGGTTGGATCGACATCGGAGTAGTGCAGGCGGGGTTGGATGGCGAGCAGCACGATGGCCGAGGCCATCGCTACCGCGCCGATCACCACACTGAGGACGACGGTCGCGAGGTTGAGCACGCCGTCGCTGCCCGCGGCGAGGTAAGCCCAGAAGCCGATCGGCAGGTACAACAGCATCGCGGTGAGAAATCCCGGGTTGGGCCGCCGCGCCTGCACGGTGGGCAGCAGGTGGAAGAACAGGGCATTGATGAGACTGAGCGCGGGGAACGCCAGCGCGAATGCGGGTGCGCGCCATCCGACCGCTGCGGCGCTGACTCCGAACACGATCAGGAGACCGTTCGTCGCCCAGAAGTCCGACCACGTCGGAATGATTCCGAGACGCGGGCCGAGCGTCTGCGCGGCCCAGCCCTGCCAGCCCATCCCGCGCTCCTCCACCACGTGAAGTGCCGCAGCAGTCGTCAAGACCCACAGCACCCACTCGTGACTCATCTTGAGAACGCTACTGGGCGCATCACAACCGAGCGAAGAGGGTGCTCCATCGCCGACCGAGCGCCCTCATCGCAGAGCCCACTAACCAACGTCCGCCCTGGGCACCACCGGCCCTCCTCGTGGTAGCGCCGGATGGTAGCGCCGCCCCAAGACCGCGCGATCTGTGAGCCCATCCAAAAGGAAAACCCCGCCGTTAGCGGGGTTTTCGTGTCAAGCGGCTGAAGGGACTCGAACCCTCGACCTTCTGCATGGCAAGCAGACGCTCTAGCCAACTGAGCTACAGCCGCGCGCGACGCGGATCTTAGCTGGCTAGCACCGGAACCACCGGGTGATCGGCGCGCAGTCCAGCGGCAGGAACGAGGCGGTTCCACCGGTCAGGGCGACGAGCCGCAGGGTCGTGCGTCGTCCGGATGGCGCGGCGAGCGCCAGCGGCACCGTCACGAGGTAGCCGAAGCGATCGATGCCGCGGGCGCGCAGCGTGCGGCCCACGTCAGGTCGCGGAAGAACCGGTCTCACGGCGCCCAGGAAGCGCCCGGCGCTGAAGATGAGGATGGCATCGACCGGGCGACGATCCGCGGCGCCCGCGGCCCAGCCGCCGAGCTGCAGGATGCTGCCGAGCAGCTGGTTCCGCGTCACCGCACCAAGCTCGAGCTGGCTGGTCGTGGACCCGGCGACGAGCGGGATGCGACGGCCGGGCTCGAACACGGCGTCGCGATGCAGCCGGATCGCCGGCGGCACGCCGGGCGGGACGCAATGGAAGGGGACGACGTCGTCCACCCGGGCGACGAGGCACCCGATCGGACGTGGTGCGCGGCCGCGCGGCGCCGGGCCGTGCGGCACCAGAATGCTCACCGTCATCGCGCCGGCGAAGACGATCGGCACGACAGCCAGGACGGGCAGGCGGTCCTCCTTGAGGCGCAGCAGCGGGCGCTCGACCGCGTAGTAGCTAAACGCGGCGAAGGCGGTGGAGACGGCGAGCGCGATGAGCAGGAACGGGACGAAGTCCAGCGCGTCCACGGCATGCGTCACGCCCCACTTGTTGAGCTGCGAGAGGATCGTGTAGTGCCACAGGAAGATCCCGTAGGAGACGAGCCCTAGCCACGCCATCACCGGGTGTGCCAGCAAGCGCCGGGGGGCCCCGCCGCCACTGCCGGCGAACACGGCCGGCAGCGCGACGAACAGCGCGACGCCGCCGTACAGGAGATGCTCGCCCAGCCAGACGGCCTGCGAGGTGTGGGTCAATCCCGGGTTCGCCTGGTCCACTGCGCCGGTGAGCAGGAACAGGCCGAACGCGATTACCCAGCACGTGATGGGATGGCGTTCGATCTCCGCGACCAAGCGAGGTGGAGTCGGGCGGTGCCACGTGGCTGCGCTCGCCACCGCCACCGCCATCCCAAGCGCGAACCAGTCGAACATCCCCGGGAGCCACTCCGAGTCCGGGAACTCGTGGCTTCCGTGGACGGCGGCGCGGAAGACCAGAGCGGCGAGCGACAGGCTGCCGAGCAGGACGACCTCCGCGCGGACCCGCCCGCGCCACTGCCGGCCCGGCAAGCGGCTGGCGGCCGCGGCGATGATCGGCAGCGCCAGGTAGAACGAGACCTCGGTGCAGAGCGACCAGGCCTGGGGGAGCCCCTGGCCGAACGCCTCCCAAGCGGTCCGATAGTTCTGCAGGATGCCGTAGTACGCCCACCACCGGTTGCTGAACACGTCCGTCAGCCCGGGGTAGATCGCCAACAACGTGAGCGCCAACCAGTACGCGGGGACGATGCGCAGCGCGCGGCGTCGCAGGTACGGGAGGATGCGCGGACGGGGTGCCTCGTGCAGGCGGGCAGCGACGAACGGGCGGTAGAGCAGGAACCCCGAGAGGACGAAGAAGATCGTCACCCCGACGTCCAGGTGGGAGGCATACCGGCTCCACCAGTGCCCGGCCGGTCCCCAGGTGGCGGTCGCGTGGAAGCTCACCACCCCGAGGACCGCCAGCGCCCGCACCCCGTCGATCAGCGGGAAGCGGGGATGACCCGGCGGCGGCTTGACCGCGTCGGGCACGCCGAACTGGCCGGCCTCCGAACCGGTGCCCACCCGGCGGACATCCGCGACCGACATGGCCGCGGGAGGATATTCCGGAGATGGTCAGGCCGCGGCGCGGTCGAAGTACCGCACGCGGCCCGGCAGCAGTGGCATCAGCAGCCGCCGGGCGTACTCGGCGCCGCCGAACAGCACGAGCTGGCGCGCCGGATCCCAGGACAGGCGGTACTGGCGGCGCAGACGGGCCGGGAGCAGCCCGACCGTGACGAAGTTCGCCAGCTCGACGAGCGGTCGAGCAGCGAACGGGACAGGGGGATGGAGGACGATGCGGACGGCCAGCTCACGCGCCCGTTCGGTCACGTGCAGATCCGGGCCGCTGAGCATCGCGTCCATGTAGGCGTCGAACGCGTCGATGTCGCGCGGCATCTCGCGCTGGCGCAGGCCGAACAGGCGGCCGAGGACGCGGAAGTCCCGCCAGTACGCGTCGCGCTCCCCGGCATCGAGCGGGCGGATGTAGCGGTCGATGACGATCAGATTCGACTGGACGAGCGCGGCGAGGATCCACAGCAGCAGCTCCGGATCGTCGGCGGCGTACGGCGTGCCGGCCGGGAAGCGGCCGGCGGCTTCCGGCAGCGTGCCGCGGACCCGGCGGTGGAGCTGGCGGACCCGGCGGGTCATCACGTCGGCCCGGCGCTTCTCCCCGTAGGTGACCGTCTCCAGCACCTCCGCGGTCCGCCGCAGCCGCGTGTACGGGTCATCGAGCGAACCGGTCTGGGCGAAGAACCCCTCGAACGCCACCGGGTGGGCGGCCATCAGCAGGAGGGCACGGGGACCGCCGAGTCCGATCAGCCGCTCGCGGTGGACGCGGCGGAGCATGGCGTCATCGGTGAAGTAGCTGGTCGCAGCCATGATGTTGAAGCTACCCACAACAAACTGTTGAGCTAACAGCCAGGGTCGCGACCGAGGCTAGCCACCGGTCGGTGGTCGCTAGGCTTCGCGCTCCCGGGCGACGTGGCGGAGTGGCTACGCAGCGGCCTGCAAAGCCGTCTACACCGGTTCGATTCCGGTCGTCGCCTCTCGTTCTGCTCAGATCTGGGAGAGCCCGGCGGCGGGCGTCCGGACCAGCTCCACCCGCAGCCGCGCCACGATCCCGTCCGGGTCTCGGATGAGGGGCGTGCCGCCGGTCTCCTCGACCGTCGCGCTGGCGCCGCGCGCCCGCTCGAGCAGCGCATTGCGCGCCTCGGGGTCGGGGAGCACGATCTCGAACCACCGCAGCCCGGCTGCCCCGGGCGGCGCCGGGGGGCACCCGGCGCTGTGCCAGGTGTTCAGGCCGATGTGGTGGTGGTAGCCACCGGCGGAGACGAACAGCGCCCCGGGATAGCCGCGGACGCTGACATCGAAGCCCACGATCCCGCTCCAGAACGCCTCGGCGGCGGCGAGGTCGGTGACCTGGAGGTGGACGTGGCCCATGTCGGTCCCGGCCGGAGCCCGGACGGGCACGTCCGTCGCTCCGTTGAGCTCACCGAGCAGATCGTCGAGGTCGAGCGGGAGGGTCGCCATGCGGAGCGCACCGTGCTCGGTGGGCCAATCGGCCCGCGGACGGTCGCGATACAGCTCGATCCCGTTGCCCTCCGGATCGGCGAGGTACAGCGCTTCGCTGACCAGGTGATCGGAGGCGCCGTGGAGCGGGACTCGGGCCCGGGTCACGCGCACGAGCGCCTGGGCCAGCTCGAGGCGGTCAGGCAGGCGGATCGCCAGGTGGAAGAGGCCCGGAGCCCGAGGATCCTGCGGCGGGGCCGCCGGATCCCCCCGCAGCACGATGAGGGTTCTGTCACCGGCATGCAGCCGTACCTCGCCCTCGTCGCCGGTCACCGGTTCGAGACCGAGGGCGTCGCGGTAGAAGGCCATCGCGCGGGCCAGATCCCGCACGGTGAGCGACACGGCGCCGACGTGAGTTGTCGCAGCCAGCTGGGGATGGTCGGCGATGGTGCCCATGGTGCTACTCCACCGTGCAGCTGCCACCGCCGGCCGCTCCGGGCAGACGGGAGAGCAGGTGGGCCAGCTGCTCGAGCTCACCCGGCGCGAAGTGGTCGAGGAACAGTTGTCGGATGCCGGCGGCATGGCTCTCGCCCGCTCGGCGGAGGGTCTGGAGGCCGGTATCCGTCAGCGCCGCGTACGACACCCGGGCGTCGCGGGCGCAGGACACGCGTTCGATCAGCCCGGCCCGTACGAGCCCGTCGATCAGCCGGGTGATCCCCGAGCGGGTGAGCATCGTCGTCTCCGCCAGCGCCGACATCGGCAGGCGCCGCTCCGGTGCCTGCGCGAGCACGAGGAGGACCTCGTAGTCGCGGGCCGTGAGGCCGTGGTCGGCGACGAGCTCAGCGTCGAGCGCGCGGAGGATCGTGGCGTGGCTGCGCAGGAAGCTGCGCCACGCCTCGAGGGCGAGGCCGGTGAGCTGGGACTGGGGGACGGTGGTCGCCATCGGAGAGGATTCTAGTTGACCCGTCAACCGACTGGTGCCAGCCGGGCCACCAGGTCCGCCCAGCGCTCTCGGAGCTCGTCGAGCGTCATTCCGCCGCGCAGCTGCTGGACGACGAGCTCGGGAGCCAGGGCGCCGAGGAGCACGTCGGCCAGGTACTGGGACTCGTCGGCCGGCACGAGCTGTTCGAGCAGGACCACGAGATGGCCGCGGTACGCCTGGTGGGTGGGGGAGGCGTAGCGGCTTCCGGCGCCGCGCAGCGCCTCGACGAGCACTTCACCTCGCTCAGCGGTCAGGGAGAGCACCGCGCGCCCGAAGGCGACGAGCCGCTGGCGCGGGGGGGCTCCGGGTCCGAGCGGCGCCGGGCCGCGGATGAAGTCCTCCTGGAGCCGGCGCTCGCTCTCATCGAGCAGCGCGTGGAAGAGGCTCGCCCGGTCACCGAAGCGCCGGAACAGGGTCCCCTTGCCGACGCCGGCGGCCGCGGCCAGCCGGTCCATCGTGATCGATGCGGCTCCCTGCTCGGCGAGCAGACGGCGCGCCGCGCAGAGGATCGCCTCCCGGTTGCGGGCTGCGTCGACCCGCTCGACGTGGGCGTCGGCCAACACCGGGAGCGTCCGGGGGACCGGCATCGGGTGACTCTGACACGGAGGGCGGCGTCTGCGCCATCCACGCGGGTCACGGCCCGTTGCGGACCACGGTCCGGATACGCTAGAGTGCTCAACAGTTAGTTACGCAACCATCTCCGAAGGGAGCTCAGATGTCCACTTCCGCCCCGGCCACGAATGCCACCGGCTTGCCCGTCGGTACCTGGACCCTCGACCCGACGCACTCCTCGGCGAGCTTCGCCGTCAAGCACATGGTGGTCGCCACGTTCCGTGGTCGCTTCGAGCGCTTCGCGGCGACCCTGAGCGTGACCGAGGACGGCGCTGATCTGCTCGGCACGGTCGAGGCCGGGTCGATCGTCGTCAAGGACCCGAACCTCCAGGGTCATCTCGGCGCACCGGACTTCTTCGACGTCGAGCAGTACCCGGAGCTGTCGTTTCGCTCCAGCGACATCCGCCGTGACGGCGACGCCGTGACGGTGAACGGCGAGCTGACGATCAAGGGCAACACGCATCCGATCACCGCGACGGGCGAGATCGCCGGGCCGCACGTGAACATCGCCGGCAAGACCGGCCTCGGCCTGACGCTCGAGACCTCGATCGATCGCACGCAGTACGGCCTGAACTGGAACGCGCCGTTGCCGAAGGGCGGCTTCGCACTGGCCGACGACGTCAAGCTGACCGTCGAGCTCGAGCTCGTCGAGGCGTAGCGCGATGCGAGTGCTCGGAGTCGCGGGATCGCTGCGCCGCGCCTCGCACAACCGAGAGTTGCTGCGGGCGGCAGCCGAGCTGTTGCCGCCCGCGGTCGAGCTCGTCGAGTACGACGGGCTCAAGGCGGTCCCCCCGTTCGACGAGGACGACGAGCCGGCGCCCGGGGCCGCGGTCGAGCACTGGCGCGCGGCGATCCGCGGATCGGACGCGTTGCTGTTCGCCACGCCGGAGTACAACGCGTCGATCCGCGGAGTGCTGAAGAACGCCGTCGACTGGGGATCGCGCCCGTTCGCCGACCCGGCCCTGCGCAACGTGCCGGCCGCGGTGGTGGGCGCCAGCACCGGCATGTTCGGGGCGGTGTGGGCGCAGGCGGAGCTCCGCAAGTCGCTCGCCACGGCCGGCGCCCGCGTCATCGACCGCGAGCTTGCGGTGCCTGCAGTCCACGACTCCTACGACGAGGCGGGCCATCTGCGGCTGGAGATGGCCGAGGAGCTGGCCTCGATCCTCGCCGAGCTCGTGCGGGTGGCCGAGGGGCGGACGTTGCGGCGAGCGGCCTGAGGGACTCAGCCGCCGCTGCGCTCGCGCCGCTCCTCACCATCCCCGCTGCCCGCCTGCTCGGTCGTCAGCTCGTTGGCGATCTCGCCCGCATCCACCTTGCGGGTCTCCGCCGGACCGGCGTCCTTCAGGCGCTCGAACGTCTCATCGTCGCGCTTGTCGGCGTCGGGCGTCTCGAGTGCGTCCGGGTCCTCGGCCCGCTGGGCGGTGCCTTTCGACTCCGGCACGAGCGTGACGTAGCCGCGGTTGTCGGTTCGCAGCTCGTGGTCGCCCACCCCGATCGAGAAGTGCTCACGCAGACTGGCATCGTCCTCCTCGCCGATCTCGTCGCCGTCGACCTCCGGCGTGGCGCGGATGTGCTCGAGGCTGTAGGGCACGACGAGCTCGCCGCTCTCCTCCTTGAGCCGAGAGAGGGGAATGATCACCGACCGCTTGCTGAACAGCCCGAACGACGCCCTGACCGCTACCCAGGCCGGCTCCCCGTCGCCGCCGATGGCGTAGATGTGGGTGATCTTGCCGATCTCCCGCATCTCCTGGTCGTGCACCTTGCGGTCGGGCAGGCCGCTGACGTCGCCGATGGCTGAGGTCATCTCCCGTTCTCCTCTCCCGGTGAACCCCCGAGGCCTACCCGCCCCCTCATCGGTGGGAAACTAGCGCGGCGCATGACCGAGGCCTACCTGTACGACGGTATCCGCACCCCGTTCGGGCGCTACCGCGGTGCGCTGGCCGGCGTGCGACCGGATGACCTCGCCGCCCATGCCGTCCGCGCGCTGCTCGACCGTCATCCTGATCTTCCGCCCGAGCGAATCGACGATGTCCTGTTCGGCGACGCGAATGGGGCCGGCGAGGACAACCGCAACGTGGCGCGAATGGCGGTGCTGCTCGCCGGGCTGCCCACGAGCGTTCCCGGGGCCACGGTGAACCGGCTGTGCGGCTCCTCGCTCGAGGCGGCGATGCAGGCGAGCCGGATGGTGGAGTGCGGCGATGCCTCCTGCGTCGTGGTGGGGGGAGTGGAGTCGATGTCCCGCGCGCCGTGGGTGCTCCTCAAGCCGGAGCAGACCTACCCGAGCGAGCACGCCACGCTGCACTCGACGACGCTCGGGTGGCGAATGGTCAACCCGGCGATGCCAGAACGGTGGACGATCTCGCTCGGCGAGAGCACGGAGAAGCTGGCCCGGATCCACGGTGTGACCCGGCGGGCACAGGACGATTTCGCGCTGCGCAGCCACCGGCTCGCCCACGCGGCCTGGGACGCCGGCTTCTACGCCGATTGGGTGGTGCCGGTCCCCGGCATCGAGCTGGCGCGCGACGAGGGCATTCGTCCGAACACGTCACTCGAGCGGCTGGCGAGCCTGAAGCCCGCATTCACCGCCGGCGGCACGATCACCGCCGGGAACGCGTCGCCGCTCACCGATGGGGCTGGCGCAGTGCTGATCGGCGACTCCACGGTGCCGGGCGAGCCGCTGGCCCGGATCGTCGCCCGCGGCGTCCACGCCGTCGACCCCGACATCTTCGGCATCGCCCCCGTCGAGGCGGCCAACCGTGCGCTGGCCCGAGCCGGGGTCGGCTGGGACGAGGTCGAGGTGGTGGAGCTGAACGAAGCCTTCGCCGCGCAATCGCTCGCCTGCCTGCGGGGCTGGCCGGGGCTCGACCCCGAACGGCTGAACCCAAACGGGGGAGCGATCGCCATCGGCCACCCGCTCGGAGCATCCGGGGTGCGGATCCTCGCCGGCCTGGCCCACGAGCTGCGCCGCCGCGGCGGCGGCTACGGCGTCGCCACGATCTGCATCGGCGTGGGGCAGGGGCTGGCAGTCGTGCTCGAGGCCGTCTGAGGGGCGTCTCGTCGATGAGTGATCGCATCAACTGCGCGCGGGACCTGTACACCGCGTTTGCGGCGGGCGACCGCCAGGTCGTCGAGGGGATCCTGGCGAGCGACTTCACGTTCTCGAGTCCGCTCGACGTCGGCCTGGACCGCGCCGGTTACTTCGAGCGCTGCTGGCCTGGCGCGGGACAGGGACAGCGGTTCGACTTCGTGCGCCTGATCGAGGCAGGCGATGCGGTGATCGTGACCTACGAGATGACCCGGCGCGACGGAGGCAGGGGCCGGAACACCGAGGTCCTCACCTTCGAGGGTGACCGGATCGTCGCCGCCGAGGTCTACTTCGGCTGGAACCTCTGACTCATCCAGGGCTAGGTCGCCGAGGACTCGACCCACGCGGTGCTGCGGTCCCACAGCTCGGCGGCGAGCTGGGGGGTGGCACTGGCCCCGGGCTCTGCGCGGCGGGCATCGTCGTAGTACTGCCCGCTCTCGGTGGCGAGATCGGGCGAGGTGGCGCAGTACAGCGTGGTCTGGGCGCCCTCGCGGGGTGATCGCATCGCGCGCTTGATCAGCGGGCGCACCGGCCAGGGGACGCTGCGCCAGATGTCGGAGGCGATCACGCCGGGGTGCAGCGCGTAGGTGGTGACGCCCGAGTCGTCCATCCGGCGGGCGAGCTCCTGGGCGTGGAGGAGGTTGGCGAGCTTCGAGACCCCGTACTCCGGGAGGCCGGTCCGGCTCCTGGTCGGCCGACGAACCGCCTCGAAGTCGATTCCCTTCACCCGGTCATGCGCTCGGCTCGAGACGTTCACGATGCGGGCCGGGGCACTCCGGCGCAGGCGGTCGAGCAGCAGGCTGGTGAGCAGGAACGGTCCGATGTGGTTGGTCCCGAACGCCAGCTCGAATCCACTCTCGGTGAAGCCTCGCCGGCCGGCAACGCCGGCGTTGTTGATCAGCCCGTGCAACGGCTGACCGGTGGCCAGGAACGCGCTGGCGCAGGCTCGGACCGACGACAGGTCGCCGAGGTCGAGCGCCAGGAACTCGAGCGCCGTGTTGCCGGTCTGCGCGGCGATGTCGTCGATCACGCCCCGGGTGCTGGGCTCCGAGCGGCAGGCGAGGAACACCTGTGCCCCGCGTCCGGCCAGGGCGAGGGCGGTCTCGCGACCGATCCCAGAATTGGCGCCGGTGACCAGGAACGTTCGATCCGTCAGGTCTCCCATACGAGCAGGGTATGGGAGCACGGGTTCCGATCGGAAACGAATTCTCCCGGCTGCGGAGTACGGTTCCCGGAAGCGCCCGAGCCCCGCGCCACCCTGCGGCAGCCGCCGCCGACCCCGATCCCACTTGGCCACGTGAGCACCGTCCGGCAAGCAGTGGCAGCAGGCTGCCACGCCTGGCTGCGGCTCCCCGGCAGCTGGGGGGAGACGAACATCGGGCTGGTCGTCGGCCGGGACGCATCGCTGCTGATCGACACGCCGTGGGATCTCCGGCTGACGCGCTCGATGCTCGACGCGTTCGCGCCGCTCACCGACAGCGCTCCCGTGGCCATGCTGTTCAACACCCACGCCGACCCGGATCACTGGTGGGGCAACTCCGCGCTCCCTGGCGCCGAGGTCGTGGCGTCGGAGGGGTGCACGCGGGCGATGCGGGCGGAGCCGACGCCGGAGCGGCTCCTCTCGCTCCGCCGCTTCGCACAGGTCGGTGGCCGGCTCCCCGGCCGCCCCGGCGCCGCCGGGCGCTACGTCAGCTCGATGCTCGCGCCGTTCGCGCTCGAGGAGGTGACCCTGCGGTTTCCCGACCGGACGTTCACCGGTCGCCGGACGGAGACGGTCGGCGGGCGCGAGGTGGAGTTCATCGACCTCGGCGCGGCCCACACCGCCTCCGACAGCATCGTGTTCGTGCCCGATGCGCGCGTCGTCTACACCGGCGATCTGCTGTTCAGCGGCGTCACCCCGGTGATGTGGCACGGGCCGGTGCAAGCCTGGCTCCAGGCGCTGGAGGCGATCACCGCGCTCGAGGCCGACGTGTTCGTGCCGGGCCACGGGCCGGTCAGCACCCGCACCGAACTGCACGCGCTGCGCGAGTACTGGACCTGGCTCGTCACCGCGGTGGGGACGCACGAGAGCGCCGGGCAGCACCCGCTCGAGGTCGCCCAACGGCTCCTGGGCACACCTGAGTTCGCCGCGTTCCGGGGGTGGGAGAGCCCGGAGCGCCTGTACCTCAACGTCGCCACGATCAGCCGCCAGCAGGCCGGCAAGGGGCCGATCCCGGCCGACCCGATCAACCGCACCAAGGCGTTCGACGGGATCGCGTGCTTGTCCCGTCACCTGGGCCCTGCACCATGAAGATCCTGATCTGACCCCAGCAGCCCGGGGCGTGATTCAGGTGCGCGACGGCGGTCGTCCGGCCGTTAGGCGCCGAGGGTGGTGACGAGGTCGCCACGAAAGGCGTGCCGCGACACAGGCTGTCATGACCGACACTGCTGCGTGGAGTGGGATTTCGGACCGCTTGAGCATTCTGAGTCGGGTGTCATGATTAGAGTGTCGGTGCCATTCATCGATCCGAACGGGAGAGACGAGGGTGTGGACGCGGATTCACGAGCAAGCACGTGCGCACGTGGTGAGAGCGGCCCTACCGGTCCCACGCGGATTTGTAAGCCTTCTGCAGCTGGATTTTCGCGCAGGTCGTAGCTCGGGCCAAACAGGGACGCCAGATCCGTCTCGACGTGGGTGTCTCGGCGGGACAGCGCAAAAACGATCGCCGCCTCTGCGTCGAAGGCGGACCCGTCGGCGGGGCCCAGAACCTCGACTTCGGAGTGCCGGGGGACCGCGCGCAGGGCAATCTTGACGAGCTGGCGAATTGGACGGTACTCGGATTGGTCAACATCGGGTTTCCCCCTCAGGCCGACCGCAAGCCCGAGCCCGCCGACAACGATGCTCGCGAGTGCAACACCCGATCTCCACGGCCGTTCCGCGAGGCTCGGCAGGCGGGGACGGAGCAAGAGAGACCAACTCGACCACGCGAGGAACAGCCAGGCGTACATCCCGGCTAGGGTCGTCCACCACAGCGCATATCCCTCGGGAATCCACAACCCACGCTCGGTCGGGGACGTCTTGTACGCAACTGCAATCGCAACGGCGAGCGCGACGGCGACCGTGTTCGCCCGCCGAAGGTCGTGACGGCCACGTCGATGGGCGAGCACGGCCAGGGCCACCAGCCCGGCGAGAATGAGCGCAGCGGTCAGTTGTACGAGGACGGGTTGCGGGATGTCGGTTTCGAAGGCCCGCTCGATGGTTGTCTGAGGTGACCGGAGCCACCACGGCACGACGCCAACCGCTCGTACGACTGCGTCCCATGTCTCAGCCAGGCTCGGGCTGCTGCCGCTATGGGTTCCCGCGCGTATGAGCTCCGTGAGGTTCCCGGGATGATGGGTGATCTCATCGATCAGCGGCGGAGCCCAGCAGATGAGGATCACGACTCCCGACGCCGCCAGAGCGCGAACGCCTGGCGCAAGCCGTGCATCTGTGCGTGTTCCCCTTGCGACACGCGCATGACGGCTGCCGAAGATGGCCTCAGCCACAACGACGAGAACCAACAGCACGCACGGTGTGGCGTAACCCAGGTGCGTTTGTACGTCGAAGCTCGCCAAGAGGACCATCAGCGGAAGCAGCGCGAGCTCACCGCAGGTGACCGACCAGGCAACTGGCACCAGCAGTACGAATGGCAGCAGCGTGGCCGACGGATTGTCGATGTCGTGAAACGTCTCAGGGACGAAGGCGTGGAGCATCAAGACCATGCACGCGGCCGTGGCGAACATCAGGACGTTTCCGCCGCGCCGGTGCGCAAGCACCACCGTCCCGATGACTGCCAGAAGATTTACTGCTGCGATCCAAATCGCGAGGGAGTCAGAGCCCCCCAGGCGCGCCGGGATGGCCAGCAGCCAGTACAGCAGCGGTCCCGGGCTGCGCACCGGTCGACCAAGCACGGCCGAGATGAACGAGTACTGGCCGACAAGGGGTGAGTGCATGCTGAACACGTCGAACGCCCGTGCGGCTATGACAGCGCGGTCGCCGTAAACGGTCCATCCTCCACGTAGCGCCCGACCGAGGGAAACGATCACCGGCAGACCGGCGAGCAGACCAACCGATACCGGTAGCGCTGTCGTCCACAAGCGACCCGAATCGCCGGCAATACGTCGCTCGCTCGTCCCCCGGTCCGGAAGAGCCAGGTTCACCGACCGCACGATAACAATGGCACCTGCAATCTAGTCAAACGGCAAGATCCGGTTGGCGCTCGAAGCTGAGTGGGCTGGCAGCCTGTTTCACCGGCAACGAACTACCGCCTGTGATGCCGTATCCTGCCTCTTGAGCGGTGGCTGAACGAGCTCGGGCGCAGCACGATGATCCGCGTGCCGCCCGACGCGCCGAAGTCCTCGAGATGACGGTGGCGCGTGGACCCAGAAGACTGGGCTCACCGGCGCCGGCGCATGTGGCGTCCCGGCAACCGCAGCGGAGACCGAGCCCGTGTCCCCACGTCCGAGGCGGTTCGCCAAGCCCGCGAGGAGGTCTGGGGGACGCGGTCAGGACGCACGCCCGGAACATCGACCATGACCGGAAGGGGTCGAATTCCCTCTGACTGCCGAGTGGGCGATACTGGGCTCGAACCAGTGACCTCCGCCTTGTCGAGGCGGCGCTCTCCCAGCTGAGCTAATCGCCCGGGAGGCGGCTAAATGTAGCGGGGGGACGGTCTTCCGGCGGGCGGGACGACGGTAGCCTTTCGCCCGGCGTGGCGAACGCGATCCGATGCCCCGACTGCGGAGCAACGGTACATCCGTATGCCGCGAGCTGTGCCGAGTGCGGCGCCGATCTGGATGCCCATCGCCGACGCCGGCTCGAGGCCCCGCGGCGGCGCCTGCCGATCGCCAGACCGACGCTGGACCGGGACGCCGCCGACCTCGTGGTCGTGACGCTCGTCCTGCTGCTGCTCGCGCTGTACGCCCCGCTGTGGGGCGCGCTGCTCGCCCTGTTCATCGTCTGGCACAGCCACCAACACGGTCTCGTCCTGCGCCGCGGGATCGCGATCGGCTGTCTCGCCCTGGCGATGGTCAACGTGTTCGCGCCGGGCACCGTCTCGGCCCCGCTCGGCTGACCACGATCGCGGGCCGGTCGGACGGGCCGGCACTAGCATCCGGCGACCCATGGCGATCGACGTCGAGCTGCCCGACGGCACCATCCTCACGCTCCCGGACAGCGCCACGGGCGCCGACGTGGCGGCCGCGATCGGCCCGGGCCTCGCCCGCGCGGCGCTGGCGATCAAGGTCGGCGGCGAGCTGCGCGATCTGACGCGCCCGCTCCCCGCCGCGGACGGCGCCCACCGGATCGAGATCCTCACCGAACGCTCCGGCGCCGAGGCCCTGGAGCTCATCCGCCACGACACGGCGCACGTGCTGGCGGCCGCCGCGCTCGAGCTGTACCCCGGGGTGAAGATCTCGATCGGGCCGCCGATCGAGCAGGGGTTCTACTACGACTTCGAGTTCCCGCCCGGCGTGACGCTGAACGAGGATGACTTCGCCGCGCTGGAGGCGAAGATGCGCGAGCACATCGCGGCCGACGAGGCGTTCCGGCGCACCGAGGTGACGCCCGGCGAGGCGCTCGAGCGCTTCCGGGCCGAAGATCAGCCGTACAAGGTCGAGCTGATCGAGGACCTGGTCCGAGACCAGCAGGCGGAGTCCGTCTCCCTGTACACGAACGGCCCGTTCACCGACCTGTGCCGCGGTCCCCACGCGCCGAGCACGGGCCGGATCAAGGCGTTCAAGCTCCAGTCGGTGGCCGGGGCCTACTGGCGTGGCGACGCCAGCCGGACGATGCTCACGCGCGTGTACGGGACCGCGTTCTTCGACCGTCGCGAGCTCGAGGAGCATCTCGAGCGCCTGGAGCGCGCCCGGGCCAACGACCACCGCCGGCTGGGGCCGCAGCTCGGGCTCTTCCAGTTCTCCGAAGTCGCGCCGGGGGCCGCGTTCTGGCTGCCGGCCGGGACCGAGGTGTGGGGCTCGCTCGTGGCCCTGAGCCGGGAGATGGGCCGGGAACGCGGCTACCAGGAGGTGAAGACGCCGCAGATCTACGACAGCGCGCTGTGGCGGACCTCCGGTCACTGGGACAAGTACCGGGAGAACATGTTCGTCACCGAGTACGAGGAGCGGCAGATGGCGGTCAAGCCGATGAACTGCCCTGGCCACTGCCAGCTCTACGCGCTCGGCCGCCACTCCTACCGAGACCTCCCGATCCGGTACTGGGAGCCGGGGCTGCTCCACCGCCGGGAGCCGAGCGGGACGCTCCACGGGCTGCTGCGGGTGCGCCACTTCGCCCAGGACGACTCCCACATCTTCTGCACCGAGGATCAGATCGGGGAGGAGGTGGCGGGCGTGCTGGAGTTCGCGTTCGCCACCTACCGGATCTTCGACCTCGACGTCCGGCTCGAGCTCTCCACCCGGCCCGAGCAGCGCATCGGGGCCGACGAGCTGTGGGACCGCAGCGAGGCGGCCCTCCAGGGCGCGCTCGACGCCGGGGGCCTCGACTACACCGTCAACGAGGGCGACGGCGCGTTCTACGGCCCGAAGATCGACATGCACATGACCGACTCGCTCGGGCGCTCGTGGCAGCTCGGCACCTGCCAGCTCGACTACAACTTCCCTGAGCGATTCGGCCTGACGTACACCGGCGCCGACAACGCCGAGCACCGGCCGGTGATGATCCACCGCGCGCTGATGGGCTCCTACGAGCGGTTCATCGGCATCCTGCTCGAGCACTTCGCCGGCGAGCTGCCGATCTGGCTGGCGCCGGTGCAGGCGAGCGTGCTCCCGATCAACGACCGCAACCTCGAGTACGCGCGCGGCGTGGCCGAGGAGCTCCGTGCCGGCGGCCTGCGAGCCGAGCTCGACGATCGCGCCGAGTCGGTGGGCCGGAAGATCCGCGACGCGGAGCTGCGCAAGATCCCGTACATGCTCGTCGTCGGCGATCGCGAGCAGGCGGATGGTCAGGTGGCCGTGCGCGAGCACCGCCGCGGCGACCTCGGCACCCAGCCGGTGAGCGAGTTCGCCGAGCACCTGCACGCGGTGGTCCAGACCCGTGCCATCGCGGCATAGCGCGGCTATACTCGACGCTGTTGATCCGACTCACACCACCTGCCCGGCGCGGCGCCGCTTGAGTTTCCGCCGCACCCTCCGCTAGTGCCGGTCCCCCGCAGGTTCGACCGGCGCCCCCCAGAGCGCGATCAGACCCGGATCAACGATCGGATCCGCGTGCCCGAGGTGCGCCTGATCGGCGAGGACGGCAACCAGGTCGGCGTGGTCAAGACCACCGAGGCGCTCGAATACGCCCAGGGACGTGACCTCGATCTGGTCGAGGTGGCTCCCGACGCCCGCCCGCCGGTCGTCCGCGTGCTCGACTACTCCAAGTACAAGTACGAGCAGGCGCAGAAGCAGAAGGCGGCGCGCAAGCACCAGCAGCAGATCACGATCCGCGAGATCAAGTTCCGGCCGAAGATCGCGCAGAACGACTACGACACCAAGAAGGGTCACGTCACCCGGTTCCTGATGAACAAGGACAAGGTGAAGATCACGATCATGTTCCGTGGGCGGGAGGTCACCCATCCCGAGCGGGGCACGGCGCTGCTCGACAAGCTGGCGGGCGAGTTGTCGGAGATCGCGGTGATCGAGCAGTCGCCGCTGCAGGACGGACGGAACATGACGATGCTGCTGGCCCCGTCGCGGACCGTGCTGGCCGGTGAGGACGCCGGCTCGCCGAACGGCAGCGCGGCGGCTGAGGGTGCGCCGGTGGACGTCGAGGCCGAGCCGGCGACCGCCTCCGCGGACGCCGAGCCGGCCCCCGCTGAGCCGGCCCCCGCCGAGTCGACTGCGGGCTAGCCCCACCAGGCCCTCAGAGCCGACGGGGCAGCGAACCCGTCTGCTTTACTGATCAGCCGCCCATGCCCAAGATGAAGACGCACTCCGGCACGAAGAAGCGCTTCAAGCTGACCGCGCGCGGCAAGGTACGGGGCCGCCACAGCTTCACGAGCCACATCCTGGAGAAGAAGTCCGCCAAGCGCAAGCGGCGGCTGGGCCGGCCCTCGCAGGTCGCCCCGCACGACGTGGCGCAGGTGAAGACGCTGCTGGGCGCCAAGCGGAGGGCGTCGTGACCCGGGTCAAGCGCTCCGTCCACGCGCGCAAGAAGCGCCGGGCGACGCTCGAGCTCGCCAAGGGCTACCGGGGAGACGCCAGCCGGCACTACCGAACGGCCAAGGAGGCCGTGCTCAAGGCCGACCAGTACCGCTACCGCGACCGGCGCAACCGCAAGCGGGACTTCCGCCGGCTGTGGATCACGCGGATCAACGCGGCGGCCCGGCAGAACGGCATGTCCTACTCACAGCTGATCCACGGCCTCCAGGCCGCCGGCGTCGAGCTCGACCGCAAGGTCCTGGCCGACATCGCCGTGCACGACGCCGCCACGTTCCGACGTTTCGCCGACCGCGCCCGTGAGGCGCTGGCGGCCGGCTGACCAGCCCACCCGCCAGTTCCGCCGCACACCCGGGCGCCTCTTCCGATACGGAGGGCGCCCTTTTTCATGATCTCGAGCCCCCACAACACCAAGCTGAAGGAGATCCGCAAGCTGCGGATGCAGCGGCGCGAGCGCGACCGCGCGGCCCGGTTCGTCGCCGAGGGCGAGGACCTGCTGGCCGCCGCGGACGCCGCGGGCTGGGCGCCGCTCGAGCGCTTCTGCGTCGCCGGCTCCGGCCTGGCCGGGATCGAGGTCGAGCCCGAGCTCCTCGCCCGCGTGGCCGGGCTGGCCTCCGGCACCCGCGCGCTGGCCCTCTACGACGAGCGGTGGGCCGAACAGCCGCACGGGCCGCTCTGCGTCCACCTGCACGGGGTGCGCGATCCGGGCAACGTGGGGACGATCCTGCGCAGCGCCGCCGCGTTCGGTGCCGGCTGCGTGTCGCTCGGCCCCGGCACCGCCGATCCGTTCGGCCCCAAGGCGGTGCGGGCGAGCATGGGTGCGGTGTTCGAGGTGCCGCTCGCGCGCGCGGACGACCTCCGGGCGCTCCCCGGCACGACGATCGCGCTCGATGCCGCCGCGGACGACGAGCTGTGGCAGGTTCGACATGAGATCGCTGTCGATCCCGCCAATCCGTGCACGGTGATCGTCGGTTCCGAGCGCGACGGGCTCGGGCCGGAGGTGCTCACCGGGGCCGACCGCACGGCTCGCATCCCGATCGTCACCCATTCGCTGAACGCGGCGATGGCGGCCACGATCGCCCTGTACGAGGTATCTAGGATGCGCCCGGCGTCATGAGCACCCTCGACCGCATCGCCGAGCTCCAGACCGCGGCCGAGCGGGAGATCGCCGCCGCAGCCGACAGCGCGGCCCTGGAGGACGCCCGTGTCCGCCACCTGGGCCGCAAGGCGGAGCTGCCGAACCTGCTGCGCGAGGTGGCACAGCTGCCGCCCGAGGAGCGCGCCGCGGTCGGAAAGCGGGCCAACCAGGCGCGGCAGGCGCTCGATCGCTCGATCCAATCGCGGGGCGCGGAGCTGGCGGCGAGCGAGCTGCAGGAGCGCCTGGTGCGCGACCGGGTCGACGTCACCCTGCCCGGCGATCCCGCTCCCCTGGTGGGCCGCCGGCACCTCATCACCCAGACGCAGCGGGAGATCGAGGACGTGTTCGTCGGGCTCGGCTTCGGCATCGTCGAGGGTCCCGAGGTGGAGCGGGTGCACTACAACTTCGACGCGCTGAACGTGGCGCCCACTCACCCCAGCCGGCTGCTCACCGACACGTTCTACGTGGCGCCGGCCGATGACATCTTCGACCCGCAGGCCCAGCTCCTGCGCGTCCACACCAGTCCGGTCCAGATCCGGGCCATGGAGCTCTCGCCGCCGCCGCTGTACATCATCGTGCCGGGCCGGGTCTACCGGCCGGACTCCGACGCCACCCACACGCCGCAGTTCCACCAGATCGAGGGGCTGGCGGTCGACACCGAGATCACGCTGGCCGACCTGAAGGGGACGCTGCTGGCGTTCGCCCGCGCGATCTTCGGCGACGCGCGGGAGGTCCGGCTGCGCCCGCACTTCTTCCCGTTCACCGAGCCGAGCGTCGAGGTCGACGTCTCGTGCTTTCACTGCGTCGGCGGTGTCACGGCGGACGGCGTGCGCTGTCCGCTGTGCAAGGGGACATCGTGGATCGAGATCCTCGGCGCCGGCATGGTCGACCCGAACGTGTTCGCGTCCGTGCGCGGGCACGGCTACGACCCGGAGTCCGTGCAGGGCTTTGCGTTCGGGATGGGGATCGAGCGGATCGCGATGCTCAAGCACGGCGTCCCCGACCTCCGCCTGCTCTACGACAACGACGTCCGCTTCCTGGAGCAGTTCTGATGCGGGTGCCGCTGAGCTGGCTCCACGAGTACTGCGCGCCCGCCCTCGACGCCGCGGCCCTGGCCGAGCGGCTGGCGATGACCGGCACCGAGGTCGAGCGGGTCGAGCGCCACGGCGTGGGGGCCCTCGAGCACTTCGTGATCGGCCGGGTGCTCCAGCGCCACCCCCATCCCGATGCCGACCGGCTCAGCGTCTGCCGCGTGGACGTCGGCGGGGCGGGTCCGACCCAGATCGTCTGCGGGGCGCCGAACGTCGATGCCGGACAGACCGTGGCCGTTGCCCGGCCGGGGGCGGTGATGCCCGACGGCACGACGCTGCAGCGGGCCCGGCTGCGCGGTCAGGAATCCGACGGGATGATCCTGGCCGAGGACGAGCTGGCCATCGGCAGCGAGCACGCCGGCATCCTCGTGCTCGACACGGGGCTGGCTCCCGGCACGCCGCTGAGCGAGCTCATGCCCCTGGCCGACGACGTGCTGGTACTCGAGGTGACGCCCAACCGGCCCGACTGCCTCGGCGTCTACGGAGTGGCCCGTGAGGTCCACGCCGCCACCGGCGCCCCGCTTGCCGCGCCGCCGTGGGCCGAGGACCCGGGGGCGCCGGGCGAGCTGAGCGAGCACATCGAGATCGCGGTCGAGACCCCGCTCTGCCCGCGGTTCACCGCCCGGGTCTTCGAGGCCGTGCGGATCGGACCCAGCCCGCCGTGGCTCAAGGCACGGCTGATGGCGGCAGGCCAGCGGCCGATCTCGAACGTCGTCGACATCACCAACTACGTGATGCTGCTGACCGGCCAGCCGCTCCACGCCTTCGACCTCGATCGCATCGCGGGGACTCGGCTGACGGTGCGCCAGGCGAGCGAGGGCGAAGCGGTCCGCACGCTCGACGGCCAGAGCCGGAGCGTGAGCGCCGAGACCGTGCTGATCGCCGACGGCGAGGGCCCGACGTCGATCGCCGGGATCATGGGCGGGGCGCGCAGCGAGGTCGAGCCGACGACGACCCGGGTGCTGATGGAGGCGGCGACGTGGGACGGAGCGAACATCCACCGCAGCTCGCTACGGCTCGGGCTGCGCAGCGAGGCCTCCGGCCGGTTCGAGAAGGGCCTCCAGCCCGAGTCGGCGATGGAGGCGCAGGCGCTCGCCGCGCGGCTGATGATCGCGCTGTGCGATGCCCGCCTGGTACCGGGGACGTTCGACCACGGAGGGCCGGGGCCGCGGCCGCCGGTCATCCGCCTGCGCGATGCCCGGTTGCACGGCCTGCTGGGAATCCGCGTGCCGCGGGAGCGCTGCCGCGAGGTCCTGGCCGCCCTCGAGTTCGAGACCGCTGAGGTCCCGGACGGGCTCGATGCCCGGCCGCCCGCCTTCCGCCGGGCCGACGTCACCCGCGAGGCCGACGTCATCGAGGAGGTGGCGCGGCTCGACGCGCTCGATCGCCTGCCGGCCACCCTCCCGAGCCGTCATGCGGCCGTCGGGCGTCTGACCCCGCGCCAGCGCCAGCGGCGTGCGGCCGCCGACGCGCTCCTCGCCGCCGGCCTGCACGAGGTCGTGGGGTGGAGCTTCACGGCCCGCGACGCCGTCGACCGGCTCGGGCTCGGCGACCTGCCGGCCGTCCGGTTGGCCAACCCGATGTCGGCCGAGGTCGCCGAGCTGCGAACGACGCTGCTCGCCTCGCTGCTCGACATCGCGCGGCGGAACGCCGACCACGGCGCCGGCACCCTGCGCCTGTTCGAGACCGGCGCGGTCTATCGCCCCCGCGAACCCGGGGAGCTGCCCGCCGAGCCGCTCCATCTGGCGGCGCTGCTCGCCGGCCCGGCGCTGCCTGCCACCTGGCGCTCGGCCGAGCCGCGGGCGGCTGACTTCTTCGTCGCCAAGGGGGTGCTCGAGGGGCTCCTGGTCCGGCTGCGGGTGGCCGCCACCGTCACGCCGGCGAGCCGGCCGTTCCTGCACCCGGGCCGGGCAGCCGAGGTGCGGGTCGGCGACGAGATCGTCGGCTGGCTCGGAGAGCTGCACCCGTCGGTCGCCGCGGGGTGGGAGCTCCGCGGTGCGGTGGCCGGCTTCGAGCTCGATCTGGATCGCCTGCCGCTGCCCGCTCCGCCCCGGTACGAGGACCTGACGAGCTTCCCCGAGGTGCGGGAGGACCTGGCGGTGGTGGTCCCCGAGGCAACGCCGGCCGCCGGGGTACTCGACACCGTGCGCCGGGCCGGGGCGCCCCTGCTCGTCGGCGCCGAGCTGTTCGACGTGTTCGCCGACCCGGAGCGGATCGGCGCCGATCGGGTCTCGCTGGCCCTGCGGCTGCGCTACCGCGCCGGCGACCGGACCCTGACCGACCAGGAGGTGGCGGGCCCCCGGGAGCGGATCGTGGCCGCCCTCGCCGCCGAGCATGCCGGGCAGGTGCGCGGTGCCTAGCGCGGCGGTGTTCGGCGCTGCCGGGTTCGCCGGCGCGCTCGCCGCCCGGCTGCTGCACCGCCACCCGGAATTCGAGCTGCGGGCGGTGACGTCGCGCTCCGACGTCGGCGCCCGGCTCGACGCCCTCTACCCCCACCATCGGGTGCCGCTGAGGCTCGAGACCCTCGACCTCGATCGCCATGCCGACGGCCTCGACGCCGCGGTCCTCGCCTACCCGCACGGGGCGGCCGCCGAGGTGGCGGTGGCGCTGGGCGAGCGCGGGGTGCGAGTGGTCGACCTGAGCGCCGACTTCCGCCTGCGCGATCCGGACGTCTACGCCGAGTGGTACCGCCCGCACCCGGCCCCCGGGCTGCTCGAGGCCGGGGTGTACGGCCTCCCCGAGCTCGGGTATCGGGAGCACATCGCGGAGGCCGATCTCGTCGCCAATCCCGGCTGCTATCCCACCGCCGCGCTGCTCGCCCTCCAGCCCCTGGCCCGGGCCGGGCTGATCGCCGACGTGGTGATCGACGCCAAGTCCGGGGTGTCGGGCGCCGGACGGGCGGCGAGCGAGCAGACCCATTTCGTCACGGTGGATGAGAACGTCAGCGCCTACGGGGTGCCGCGCCACCGGCACACCCCGGAGATCGAGCAGGAGCTGGCGGCGCTGGGTGCGAAGCTGCGGATCACGTTCACCCCGCACCTGCTCCCCCTCGACCAGGGTGAGCTCGTCTCGTGCTACGTGACGCCGGACGGAGCGCCCGGCGAGCTGCGCGCGCTGTACGAGTCGGCCTACGCCGACGAGCCGTTCGTCGAGCTGGCCGACGACCCGGTCGGCGTGCGCGCGGTGCGGGAGACGAACGTCTGCCGCATCTCCGTGCATCACGACCCCCGTACCGGGCGCATCGTCGTGTTCGGCGCCATCGACAACCTGTGGAAGGGCGCCGCGTCGCAGGCGATCCAGAACCTCAACCTGATGTTCGGCCTCGACGAGGGGCTCGGCATCTCGTGAGCGGCGTGTTCGCCAGCCGCTGGATCGAGCCGCTCGACCACGTGCGCGAGCTCGAGCCGGCCGCACTGCCGGCCGGCTTCCGGGCTGCCGGGGTGGCGGCCGGCCTGAAGCCCTCCGGGCTCGATGTCGGGCTGCTCGTGTGCGACGCGCCGGATGTCGTGTCGGCCGCCCGGTTCACCACGAATGCTCGGGTCGGCGCGCCGGTGATCGTCAGCCGCGAGTCCGAGACGACCCGCCTGCGTGCGGTGGTGGCGAACTCGGGCGGCTCGAACACCGGCGACGGCGAGCGCGGCCTGACCACCGCCCGGGCCACCCAGGCGGCCACCGCCGAGCACCTCGGGCTCGAGCCCGCGCAGGTCGGCGTCGCCTCCACCGGCGTCATCGGCACCGAGCTGCCGCGCGAGCCGCTGCTGGCCGGGGTGCGCGCGGCGAGCCAGGAGCTCGGGCCCGATGCCGACACGTTCAGCCGGGCGATCCTGACCAGCGACAGCGGCCCGAAGCGGGCCTGCCTCGAGGTGACCCTGCCCAGCGGGACGACCGTGCGGTTGGCCGCCCAAGCGAAGGGAGCGGGCATGATCTCGCCTCGCTACGCGACGACGTTCTGCTTCCTGGAGACGGATGCCGCACTCGATGCCGCGACGCTCGACCTGCTGACCACCGTCTGCGTCAAGCGCTCGTTCGACCGCATCTCGGTCGACGGCCAGCTCTCGACCAGCGACACCGTGTTCGTGATCGCCAGCGGCGCAGCCGGCGTGAGGATCGAGCCGGAGACGCCGGATGAGCTGAAGCTGGGAGAGGCGATGGACCTGGCGATGCGTGCGCTGGCGCTGCGCATCGTGGCCGACGGCGAGGGCGCCCGGCGGGTGGGCCGCGTCGTGGTCAGCGGCGACGAGCGAGAGGTCGAACCGGTGGCGCGGGCGGTGGCCAATTCGCCGCTGGTCAAGTCCGCGCTGCACGGCGGCGATCCGAACTTCGGCCGCATCCTCCAGGCGGCCGGCCAGGCGTATACCGGCCGGGGCCCGTTCGTCGTCGACCTCGAGATCGAGGGGGAGACCGTGGTCAGCGCCGGCGAGACGGTCCTCGAGGACCTCCACGCGCTGGCACCGCTCGTCGACCGCCCGGAGGTCGAGTACCGGCTGACGCTTCCCGGGTCGGGCGGCGAGGCCGAGGTCTACTTCTCGGACCTGTCACCCGAGTACGTCCGGTTCAACGCCGAGTACACGAGCTGAGCCATGCGCGACGTCGCCACCCTGCTCGAGGCGCTGCCCTACATCCGGGAGTTCCACGGCCGCACGGTGGTCATCAAGTACGGCGGCGCGGCGATGACCGAACCGGCGCTCCAGCTCGACTTCGCCCGCGACGTGACGCTGCTCAAGTACGTCGGGATGAACCCGGTGATCGTGCACGGCGGCGGTCCGGAGATCACCGGCTACATGGAGCGCCTCGACCTGCCGGTGCGGTTCGTCGACGGTCTGCGGGTGTCCGATGCCGCCACCGTCGAGGTGGCGAAGATGGTGCTGGTGGGCAAGGTGAACAAGGACATCGTGCTCATGCTGGGCCGCCTCGGGCAGCCGGCGGTCGGGCTGTGCGGCGACGACGGCCTGCTGTTCCGAGCCACCCGTCAGGCGTCCCCCAGCGGGCAGGACATCGGCTTCGTCGGCCGGATCGACCACGTCGAGATCGGTGTGCTCCTGCACATCGCGCAGGACTACGTGCCGGTCATCGCGTCCGTGGGGGCCGACCTGGAGGGCAACTCGTACAACATCAACGCCGATGAGGCCGCCGGCGCGGTGGCGAGGGCCCTCGGCGCGCACAAGGTGATGTTCCTGACCGACGTCGCGGGATGGCTGCGCGATCCGGCCGATGCCGGCTCGATCGTCTCGCGGGCGAGCGCGGCCGAGGTCCGGCGCCAGCTCCGTGGCGTGGACGGCGGGATGCGGCCGAAGCTCGCCGCCTGCCTGGAGGCGGTGGCCGGCGGAGTCGGCTCGGCGCACATCGTCGACGGCCGAGAGCCGCACTCGCTGCTGCTCGAGCTGTTCACCGACGCCGGCCAGGGGACGATGATCACGCCGTGACCGCGACGCTCGCCGAGCTCCGGGCACTCGAACGCGCCCACGCGATCGGGACCTACGTTCGCGCCCCGGTCCACTTCGTGCGCGGCGCCGGCGCGCGATTGTGGGACGAGGACGGCGTCGAGTACCTGGATTTCCTGGCCGGCATCTCGGTGCTGAACGTCGGCCACTGCCACCCGCGGGTGGTGGCCGCCGTCACCGAGCAGGCGGCCCAGCTCACCCACGTGACCAACCTGTACTACACGGCACCGGCGCTGGAGCTCTGCGCCGAGCTGGCCGAGCGCTCGCTCGGCGGCAAGGTGTTCCTCTGCAATTCCGGGGCGGAGGCGAACGAGGCGGCGATCAAGCTCGTGCGCAAGGCCAAGCCGGGGGGCGGAGTCGTCGTTCTGCAGGGCGGCTTCCACGGCCGCACCTACGGCGCGCTGAGCGCGACCCCCCAGGAGTCCAAGCAGGCGCCGTTCGCCCCGCTCGTCCCCGGGTTCCTCGCCGTGCCGGCCGACGCGGACGCGATCCGGGCGGCGGTGGGCGACGACACGGCTGCGGTGCTGCTCGAGCCGATCCAGGGCGAGACCGGTATCCACCCGGTTCCCGACGAGGTGCTCGTCGCCGCGCGGCAGGCGTGCGATGCGGCCGGCGCGGCGCTCGTGTTCGACGAGGTGCAGACCGGGATGGGACGGACCGGCACGCTGTGGGCCTACGAGGCGTGCCCCGTCGCCCCCGACGCGCTGACCAGCGCCAAGGGGCTCGGCGGCGGATATCCGATCGGCGCGCTGGTCACCTCTCCGCGCCTGGCCGACGTACTCGGTCCGGGTGATCATGGCTCGACCTTCGCCGGCGGCCCGGTGGCCTGCCGGGCGGCGCTCGTGGCGCTGTCGATCTGCGCCGAGGCCGAGCTGCTCGCCTCGGTGCGCGAGCTCGGTGAGCGGCTCCGCCACGGCCTGGCCGAGCTGCCCTATGTGGTGGCGGTGCGGGGCCGGGGATTGATGATCGGCGCCGACCTCTCGATGGACGCGTCGGAGCTTGCCCGCCGGGCGCTCATCGAGCAGCGGCTCGTCGTCAACGCCACCGGACCGGCGACGATCCGGCTGGAGCCCCCGCTCATCATCGGGGCGGCGGAGGTCGACGAGGCGCTCGAGCGCCTGGCGGCCCTGGCGCCGTGAGCGGGGGGGAGCTGCTGGCGCCGGAGGGTGACCTCGATGGGCTCGCCCGCGCCATCGCCCGGGTGGCGGAGGTCCGCGACCACGGCACCGAGCCCCTCGACGGCAACTGGCTCGACACGGCCGACCCGAAGCTGCGCTCCCTGCTCGAGGAGGCCGGGCTCGACGCCCGTCGTCGCCGCCTCGACGTGCTCGACGAGCGGCGCAAGACCGTCGCCCGCATCGAGCTGTGGGACGTGCGGACCGGCCGGCCGCCGCCGCTCTCGATCCGCCTGCACCTGCACGCGCTGCGGGGCTATGGATCCGCATGCGACGCGCTGGCCGAGCGCCTGCGTGACGAGCTCGGCTATCACCCGGCGGGCGCGCCGCTGCCCGATGAGGCGCTCCGCGCGCTCGGGCACGATCCGGCGGCGCTCAGCTCGAAGGTATCGGTGCCTCTCGCTCCCGAACAACGGGCCGATGCCGCTGCGGTGGCGGTCCTGCGCGCGCTGGCCATGGTCACCGAGGGCAATCTGGACGGGGCGGTCGAAGACCTCGATCCGGAGTTCCTGCACGACCTGCGGGTGTCGGTCCGCCGTTGCCGTGCGGTGCAGCGCCAGCTGAAGGCGGTCTTTCCCCCGGCGGAGCTCCGCCGGATGCGCGGCGAGTTCCGGTGGCTCCAGCGGGCAACCGGCGAGCTGCGCGACCTCGACGTCCAGCTCGAGGAGCTCGATGCGCTGCGCGAGTGGGTGGGGGCGGCGTTCGCCCCCCATCTCGATCCGGTGGCCGCGGTGCTCGCCGAGCGGCGCTCAGCGGCACAGGCGGAGCTCGCTCGAACGCTGCGCGGCCGACGGACGAGCCGGCTGCTGCAGGGCTGGAGCGGCCTGCTCGAGGAGCTCGTCGCGCTGCCGACCGATACCCGGCCGCGCGCCACCGAGCCGATCGCTGCGCTCGCCGGCGAGCGGATCGCCAAGGTGTACCGGCGCATGGTCCGCGACGGCCGGCGGATCGGTCCGGAGAGCCCGGACGAGGAGCTGCACGATCTCCGTAAGCGCGGCAAGGAGCTCCGCTACCTGCTCGAGCTCTTCGGCGCGGAGCTGTTCCCGGCCGAGGTCGTCGACCCGCTGGTCAAGGCGCTCAAGGCGCTCCAGGACACCCTCGGACGCCATCAGGACCGGCACGTGCAGATCGAGCAGCTCCAGGCGCTCGGCCCCTCGCTGCTCGAGCGCGACGGCGGCGACCGGGCGCTGATCGCGGTCGGGGTGGCGGTGTGCGCGCTGCGCGAGGACGCACTCGCCGCGCGCGCCGAGTTCGCCGACCGATTCACGGCGTTCGCCGCCGGCCGGGTGCGGCGATCGGTCAAGCACACCTTTCGCCCGTGAGCGAAGCAACCACCATTCGGGAAGCGCTGTGGTGGGATGTGCGGACCCGCGTGCGCGGCCTGTGAACCCGTACCCTCGCTCGACCGCCATGGCCCACGAGTACTCGACCACCCCGCAGACCGCCACCTACCTCGCTGACCCGGCCGACGTCCGGCGCGTGCTGCTCCTGTACAGCGGTGGCCTCGACACGAGCGTGATGCTGAAGTGGATCCAGGACGAGTTCGCCGCCGAGGTGGTGGCGCTCACCGTCAACCTCGGGCAGCCGGGCGAGGATTACGACGTCGTGCGCGGCAAGGCCCTGCAGATCGGTGCCGTCGACTGCCAGGTGGTCGACGCGCGCGAGGAGTTCGCCCGCGATTTCGTCGTCCCGGCGATCAAGGCCAACGCCGTCTACGGCCTCGGCTATCCGCTGTTCACCGCCCTCGGCCGACCGCTGATCGCCAAGCTGGCCGTCGAGTACGCCCGCCGCACCGGCTGCGACACGATCGCCCACGGTTGCACCGGCAAGGGCAACGACCAGGTGCGGATAGAGTCGACGATCGCCACCCTCGCGCCGGAGCTGAAGGTGATTGCGCCGGTCCGCTCCTGGCGCATGGGGCGCGAGGAGGAGATCGCGTACGCGCGTGACCACCAGATCCCGGTCAAGGGCGGCAGCGAGGGGGCGGCGCCGTACTCGATCGACGACAACCTGTGGGGGCGCTCGAGCGAGGGCCGGTGGATCGAGGACCTCGACCACGCGCCGGAGGACGACGTCTTCCAGCTCGTGGTCCGACCGGAGGAGGCGCCGGACGAGCCGGAGGTGCTGGAGGTGGACTTCGCGGCCGGGGTGCCGGTGGCGCTGAACGGGGAGCGGCTCGAGCTGGTGGCGCTGCTCGAGCGGGCGGGGGAGATCGGCGCCCGGCACGGCGTGGGGATCGTCGATCACATCGAGGACCGGATCGTCGGCCTGAAGGTTCGCGACATCTATGAGGTGCCGGCCGCCACGATCCTGCTGCTCGCCCACGCCGAGCTCGAGCGGCTCGTCGGCACGATCCACCAGAACACGCTGAAGCCGACGCTCGACCAGCGATGGGCCTACCTGGTCTACGCCGGGCTGTGGTGGGAACCGCTGCGCACCGACCTCGACGCCTACATGGATGCCGCCAACGCCCTGGTGACCGGGACGATCGGCGTCCGCCTGTACAAGGGCTCGGCGCGCGTCGTCACTCGGCGCTCGCCGAACGCCGTCTACGACGCCCAGTTGGCCACATTCGCCGAGTCCGGCGGGCTGTTCTCCCAGGACGCCGCACCGGGCTTCATCGAGCTGTGGTCCCTCCAGTCGCGGATGGCGTGGCGCGTCAGGCACGGCGAGAGCGGGTAGTCAACTAAGCATGGGTTACCGTTTTCTCGGCTTCGTCGTGTGGCGGGCCGGCAGGTGGTACGCCCGTCGCCGGCTCGCCGGGACGCGGCGCCGCGTGGCGATCGCCGGTGTGTCCGCCGCCGTGCTCGCCGGAGTCGTGGCGGCCGGACGAGCCGCCTCCGCGTCGGGAAACCAGCAGGCCGGTTAACCTCCGGAGTCGAATGTCCGCCACAGGCAGGATGCCGCCGATGGAACTCACGGACGCGACGTGCACTCCGCTCGATGCCGAGCGGGTGACGGTACGCCTGGGCGGCACCCGCCAGCCGGAGCTGCCGCTCGGGCCTCGCCTCCTGCTCCTCGTCGAGGTGGAGGGACGCCGGCACCGCTTTCCCGCCCTACCGCAGCCCCGTCAGGTGGTCGGCGCCGACGCCGACAAGTTCGAGGCTCGGTTCACGGTTCCGGCGTGGCTGGCGGCTCAGCTCGACGGCCGGATGACCCTGCTGACGGGCGAGCGGACGCTGCCCGTGCCACCGCTGCGTGACGCCCCGGCGCCGCCGCCGCCGGCGCCGGCTGAGCCGGCCACCGAGTCGCGGGCGGAGGCGACCGACCTCGCCGATCCGCTCGCGCCGCTGCGCGCCGAGCTGACGGAGCGCGCCCGCACGGAAGCTCGGCTGCGGGCCGAGGTGGCCGAGCTCCGGGTCCGGGTCGAGCAGCGTGATCCCGCCACCGAGCAGGTGCAGGCACTCGCTGACGAGCTCGCCGCCGAGCTCGGGCGGGTGCGTCAGCTCGTCACCACCGAGCAGGAGCGCCGCCGCGAGGTGGAGTCCCGCGCGATGATCCTGGCCGCCGAGCTGGCCACCGCCGAGCACGAACGGGACACCGCTCAGGCCGAACTGGTCGCGGCACAGCGCCAGAACGACGATCTGCGGGGGCAGGTGGCCGCGCTCGAGGGCGAGGTGGGCCGCCTCGATGCCGAGCTCGTGCACGTGCGGGCTGCCGAGCTCACCGCCCGGACGGCACGTGAGGCGGTGCTCGCCGAGGTGGGGGTGCTGGGGGAGGAGGTCGAGCGACTCGGTGGCGAGCGGGGACGGGCGGCCGCCGCGGCCGACGCTCCGGCAGCCGAGCTCCAGCGTGCCGAGGCGCTGCTCGCCGAGGCCCGCACGTTGCGCGCCACGCTCGAGTAAGCGGCGGGCGGCTCGCCGCCCGCTGCTGGCCCGCGTCGATCCATCCGCCCCGCTCCCTACGTTGGGTTGATCGTGAGCGAGCTCGGACCGGTGTCGGCGGCCGTCCGCCTGGAGTCGGTGGAATGGGATCACCGGCCCGGCGGGGTCAGCCTGGAGGTGACCGGCCGCTGGCGCCGCCGGAGGCCCCTGGGCGGTGAGCCGCCCCAGCTCGTGGTGGAGCGCGAAGGCGAGCGCCGGCGGGTCCCGGCTCGCCCCGAGCCGCCCGGTCTCGCCGCAGTGGCCCCCGGAACCTGGCGGCTGGTCTTCTCGGTCCCGGACACGCTCGTGCCCCGGCCCGGCGAGCGGGCGTGGCTGCGGATCGGCGGCGTCCTGCTCCCGCTCCCCGGCGTCGAGCCGGATGAGCCGCCGGCGGCCGGGGGCGTGACGGCGTCGGCGCCGGAGAGCGTGCTCGCCGAGCGGCGGCTGCGCGCCGCCGAACTGGCGCTCGAGGCGGTTCGGGCCGAGCGGGTGGTGGCGGACGCGCGGCGCGGGGAGCTGGAGGACGAGCTTGCGCGGGTAGCCGGCGAGCTGGCCGCGGCCCGGGAGGCGCTCGCCGAGCGGGATCGGGCCCGGCGGCTGGCCGAGCAGCGGGAGCATGCCGAGCGCGCTGAGCGTCAGGCGCTGGGGGCCGAGCTCGCCGCCCTGCGCGCCGAGCGCGAGCCCGACGTCGGCGACCGGCTCGCGCTGCGGGTCGAGGAGCTCGAGGGCGAGCGGGAGTCGCTCCTGCGGCGGCTGGCCGAGGCCGAGCGGGCGCTGAGCGCGGCGCGGGTGGTTCGCCGGCCGGCCAAGCCCGACGCGGTTCCCGCCCCATCGCCGCCGATGGAGGACACGCCTGGCCCCGGCCGCGCCGTCCCACCGATCCTCGTCCGGGAGACCGCACTGGCCACCCCGGCGCTGATGCGCCCGGTTCCGAGCATCCGGGGGCCCGGCGTCGTCGGCCGGTCTGTCGCCGGCGCGCTGGCCGTCGAGCGTCGGCTGGTGGCTGCCAGCGGACTGCGTCCGGACCGGACGGCGGCCTCACGGGTCGAGATCCAGCGGCTCGACGGTGTGCTCCGAGAGCTCGGAGGGGAGCTGGCGACACTGCGCGATGCGCTGACGGCTGAGAGGCGCTCGCGCGCGGCGGCCGAGTCGCGGGCCGAGGAGGCAGAGGCGCGGGCCGAGGAGGCTGAGGCGTGGTCGGCCGCGGCGGAGGTGAGCGCCGCCGATGCCGAGGCCCGGGCCGACGAGGCCGAGCTCGAGCTGGCGGCCAGCCGCCGCCGGGCCGAGGACACCCACGCCGCACTCGAGCGGCTGCGGATGGAGCTGGCGGAGCGGCTCGTCCCGCCCTCGCCCCCGGCGGTACCCACCGGCGTGGCGGGACCGGAGCTGCGGCCGGCATCCCCGGGCCCGCCGGCGCCGGGCGCCAGGCCGGTGGCCGACCCGGCGCCGGGACTCGACCCGGACCGCCTCGACGCCGCGCGCTCCCGCCTGCGCACGCCGCTCGCCGAGCCGGTCGCTCCCGCCTCCGATTGGCTCGAGCGCGCCCTGCGCTCCCTGCTCGCCGTCGACCCGGCGGCGGCCGGCCGCCTCGTCCTGGCGCTGCTGCCCGCCCACACGCTCGCCGACGGATTCGCGGTTCGCTACGACCTCGTCCTGGACGACGCCGGGGTCATCTCGGTCGACGCCGCCGGACCCTGGGCCTCCGTCGTCGTGCGCGCCGCGGCGTGGCCGCGGGCCACCGCGGACGTCGACTTCGCCTTCCAGGGCACGCTCGCCGCCCTGGGGCGCCGGGTCGCCGCCGGGCGCACCCACCGCGGCGGCATGGCGGGGTCGGGGGCGGATCCGCGGATCGACCGGCGCCGCCGGAGCACTCCACCTGCCGGTGCGGGCCCGAGTTCCCCTGCGCGCGCTCCTGGCGGCCGGGGTCGGGCTCGACGGCTGGCTCGCCCTGACGCTCGTCGCCCACGCCATCGACCCGGCCGCCACCCGGGGGGAGCGGTTCGTGGTCGCGTTCGCGGTGGAGGGTGAGGAGGATCCTCCGCTGCTGCTGGCCATCGCCGACGGTCGACGGCCGGCCGTGGTCCGGGCGCCGGTCGGCGGGGTGGCGGCGACAACGGTGACGGTGGCCGAGGCCGAGCTCGCCGGGTTGCTCGCCGGGTCCCCCGGGGTGGAGTTCTCGCTCGCCGGGGATCCCGCAGGGCTCGAGCGGGTCCGGCGGTGGCTGTTCTCCGCACAGAGCGGGTGAGGACCCGCCGCACCGCACGGCAGGCCCCCGGAACGTCCGCCCGCGAGCCTATGCTGGCCGGCACCGTATGACCGCCGGCTGCGCCCACCTCCACGTCCACTCCGAGTACTCGCTGCTCGACGGGGCGTGCAAGATCGACGCGCTGGCCGAGCGGGCGGCGGCCTTCGGACAGCCGGCCCTGGCGCTCACCGACCACGGGGTGATGAACGGGTCCGTCGACCTCTACCAGGCGGCGCGCCGCAACGGGATCAAGCCGATCGTCGGCTGCGAGGTGTATGTCGTGGACGACCACGCCCGCCGGGCGTCCCGGGCGGCTCGATCGGTTCCACCTCACGCTGCTGGCCGCCACCCCGACGGGCTACCGGAACCTGGTGAAGCTGTGCTCGGCTGGCTACCTCGACGGGTTCCAGCGGGGCAAGCCGTCGGTCGACTTCGGCCAGATCGCCGCCCACGCGGAGGGGATCGTCGCGCTCACCGGCTGCCTGCAATCGCGCTTCTGCCAGGCGCTGCTCCACGACCGCCTGGGCCCGGCGCGGGCGCACGCGCAGGAGATGCTCGACGCATTCGGCGCCGAGAACGTCTACTTCGAGGTGCAGAAGAACGGCCTGGCCGCGCAGGACAAGGTCAACGAGGGGATCGTGCGGATCGCGCGGGAGCTCGGACGACCGCTGGTCGGCACGGCGGACGTCCACTACCTGCGCCGGGAGGACTACCACCACCACGCCGCGCTGCTCTGCGTGCAGACGAAGTCGACGCTGAGCGCGCCGAAGATGACGTTCGACACGAACGAGTTCTACCTGCGCTCCTCGCGAGGAGATGGCCGAGCTGTTCGCCGAGTGGCCGGAGGCGCTGCCCATCTCACTGGAGATCGCCGAGCGGTGCAACGTCGAGATCGAGCTCGGGCGCCGGCTCATCCCGCGCTTCTCCACGCCGCAGGGCGAGAGCGAGGCGGTGTACCTGCGGGAGCTCGTGCTGGACGGGCTGGCCCGGCGCTACGGCGATCCGGTGCCGGCCGGGGCGCTGGAACGAGCCGAGTACGAGCTCGGTGTGATCGAGCGGATGGGGTTCAGCGGCTATTTCCTGATCGTCTGGGACTTCGTCAAGCACGCCAAGGACCAGGGCATCGCCGTGGGCCCGGGGCGCGGCTCGGCGGCCGGGTCGATCGTCGCCTTCGCGCTGGCCATCACCGACGTCGACCCGCTCCGCTACGACCTGCTGTTCGAGCGGTTCCTCAACCCGGAGCGGGTGTCGATGCCGGACATCGACATCGACTTCTCGGTGCGGGGCCGGGAGCGAGTGATCCGCTACGTCACCGAGAAGTACGGCAAGGAGTCGGTGGCGCAGATCGTCACGTTCGGCAAGATGTTCCCCCGCGCGGCCACGCGCGACGCCGCGCGCGTGCTCGGCCACGACTACGGCGCCGGCGACCGGCTGGCGAAGCTGATCCCGGACCCGATCATGGGCCGCGCCGCCGAGCTTCGAGGACTGCCTGAAGCCGGGCCAGCCGCTGCGCGCGGAGGTCGACCGCGATCCGACGGCGCGGCAGATCGTCGAGGTGGCGCAGGGGCTGGAGGGGATCGTGCGCAACTCCTCGATCCACGCCGCCGCCGTGGTGATCGCCGATCGGCCGCTGACCGACATCGTGCCGCTGCAGATCGCCGACGCCGGCACCGACGAGTCCGGCGAGAAGATCTTCCGCGCCGTCACGCAGTTCTCGATGAAGCCGGTCGAGCAGCTCGGCCTGTTGAAGATGGACTTCCTGGGGCTGCGCAACCTCGACGTGATCGAGGATGCGCTCGACATCATCGAGCGCTCGACCGGCGAGCGGCCGGACATGACGACGCTCCCGCTCGACGACGAGAAGACCTACGCGATGATGTCGCGCGGTGACTCGGTGGGCGTGTTCCAGTTCGAGTCCGAGGGAATGCGGGAGACGCTCAGGAAGGTCCGGCCCGGCGAGCTCGAGCACCTGATCGCGCTCAACGCCCTGTATCGCCCGGGGCCGATGGAGCAGATCCCGGCCTATACGCGGGGGATGCACGACCCCGAGTCCGTGTCCTATCCCGACGAGCGGCTGCGCCCGATCCTCGAGTCGACCCGGGGTTGCGTCGTCTACCAGGAGCAGGCGATGCAGATCTCCAAGGAGATCGCGGGCTTCAGCGGCGCCAAGGCCGACGACCTGCGCAAGGCGATCGGCAAGAAGAACCGCGAGGCGATGGCCAAGCTCAAGCCGGAGTTCTTCGCCGGCTGCCGGGCGTCGGGCACCAGCGAGCCGGTGATCGAGCAGCTGTGGACGATCAACGAGCGATCGGCTGACTACTCGTTCAACAAGGCGCACGCTGCCTGCTACGCCCTGATCGCCTACCGGACGGCGTGGCTCAAGGCCAACTACCCCGCCGAGTACATGGCGGCGCTCATCTCATCGGTGATGGACACCAAGGACAAGGTTCCGTTCTTCGTCGCCCAGGCCGAGCAGATGGGGATCGCGATCCTGCCGCCGGACGTCAATCTGTCCGATCACGAGTTCGTCGTGGTCGACGGCAACATCCGCTTCGGCCTCGACGCGGTCAAGGGGCTCGGGTATGCCGCCGTCGAGGCGATCAAGCGCGCTCGCGGTGACGATGACCCACCCGCCCGCCCGTTCACCGACCTGTGGGACTTCTGCGCCCGCGTCGACTGCCGCTCGGTGAACCGGAAGGCGATCGAGGCGCTCATCAAGTGTGGTGCGTTCGGCTCCACCGGTGCCAGCCGCAAGGGAATGATGATGGTGCTCGAGCAGGCGCAGGGGGCCGGCCAGAAGGCCCAGCAGGACCTGGCCGTCGGCCAGAGCTCGATCTTCGACCTCGGTTCCGGCCCGGCCGACGGGGGAGGGGCAGCGGCGGCGTTCGCGGCGCCGAGCCATGCCCTCATCCCGACGCAGGAGTTCGAGCGGGGCGAGCTGTTGGCGGCCGAGAAGGAGTCGATCGGCCTGTTCATCTCGGCCCATCCGCTCAAGGAGGTGGGGGCGGCGCTGCGGGCCAAGGTCGACCTGAACCTCGGCGAGCTCGCCACCCGCCGGGATGGCGATTGGGTGACGATCGGCGGCATGATCACGCAGGCGAAGAAGATCCGCACCAAGAAGGGCGACCCGATGATGTTCGCCACCCTCGACGACCTGAATGCCAGCGTCGAGGTGATCGTGTTCGGCAATGCCCTGGCCGGGAACGAGGCGGCGCTGGAGAACGATTCGATCGTCCTCGTCCGCGGGCGGATCGACCACAAGGACAAGGAGAAGACCTGCGTCATCGTCCAGTCGGTCGAGCGGTTCGAACCGACGCCCGAGGAGGTGACGCGGGCCGAGCTCGAGGCGGCCAAGGCGCCGGTCGCTCCGGCGGCGCTCCGGCTGTGCCTCGACCCGTCGGCGCTGCCGGCGACGATCCTCGGCGATCTGCGCGACGTGCTCGCCAACTTCCCCGGCGAGTGCGACGTCGTCATCGATCTGCCCTGCGCCGGCGGGCGGCGCCGACTGCGTCTCGGTCCGGAGTTCCGCGTCACCCGCAGCGCGACGCTGCACGCCGAGCTCGACGCGCTGCTCGGCCACGCGGTGCTCCGCAGCGCGACGACCGTCTCCGAGGCGCCGGCGGTGGCGGTGTCCGCCGCCTGAGCTGGCCTCGCCGGCGGCAACCGTTCAGGGCGGTGGCCACCGGATCGAGGTGGGCCTGAACGGCGTCCGGCGCCAATCGGCGTACGCCTCCGCGGGGTCGTCGGTGTCCCGCTCGACCGAGGCGCCGTGGCGGGCGGCGAGCGCATCGGACGGGTAGTGCGCGGCCTCCACGCGCCGAGAGCCGATCATCAGGATCGCGCACGGTTCCTCGCCCCGGCCCACGAACACGTGCGGCGTGTCCGCCGGGCAATGCACGAAGTCCCACGCCCGCAGCGCATGCTCCTCACCGTCGATGATCGCCAGGCACTCGCCGTGCAGGACGAGGAAGTCCTCCTGGGCCGGCTCGGAGTGGTAGCGGCAGTTCGGCTGACCCGGCACCAGGATCTGGACGTTGACGCCGGTGTCCGGCCAGTGCACGCCCTCGGGTTCCAGGGCGACGAACGTCGCGCGGTGCGGGTGGCTGAAGGCGGGTGCCGTGGCGACGTTGCGCACGAACGGCTCGTCGGGCATGACCGGAGCCTAGACCCCGCGTGCCGGCTTCACGCGCGCCGCCCGCGCGCGGCGAGCCCGCGCTCGCGCAGGGCGAACGCCTGCGCCACGTCCTCGGCGCCCGCGCCGCCACCCTCCGAGCCGGTCTCCAGCACGCACGGCAGTCCCGCGAAGCGCGGCTCGGACAGGAACACGGCGCACCCCGCCTCGCCGAGCTCGCCCTTCCCGAGCACCGCATGACGGTCGCGGTAGGAGCCCAGCGGCGTCAGCGAGTCGTTGACGTGCAGCGAGTGAAGCCGCTCGAGGCCCAGCACGCGGTCGCACTCCGAGAGCACGTCGGTCAGCCCGTCCGCGGTCCGGATGTCGTAGCCGGAGGCGAGCAGGTGACAGGAGTCGAGGCAGAGGCCGAGCCGCGCCCCGCCGCCCGCCGCCTCGATCAGCGCCGCCAGCTCCTCGAACGAGCGCCCGAGCGTCCCCCCGGCGCCCGCGGTGTCCTCCAGGTGCAGCGCACAGCGCTCGGAGTCGGCCAGCGCCTCGGCGATCACCTCGCCGGCCCGGGCGATCGCCGGACCGACCTCACCGCCCTTCGCCGAACCGGGGTGCAGCACGACCCCGTCCGCGCCGATCCCGTCGCCCACCCGCAGGGAGTGGGTCAGCGAGGCCAGCGACTTGGCTCGGATCTCCGCGGTCCTCCGAGGCGCAGTTGAGCAGGTAGACGGCGTGGATCAGCACCGCCTCGATCTCGCTTTCCGCCTGCGCCTCGCGGAAGGCGGCGAAGTCAGCCTCCCCGTAGCTGGTGGGCCGCCACATGCGCGGCGACTGGTTGAAGATCTGGATCGCCCGGCAGCCGCGCTCCACCCCGCGCTCCACAGCGCTGAGCCAGACCGCCGGCGGGCGAAACGTGGGCTCCGATTAGCATGCGATGACCGTGGCTCTGCGCGTCCGCTTCGCTCCGTCGCCAACCGGCGCCCTCCACATCGGGGGCGCCCGGACGGCGCTGTACAACTGGCTGCTCGCGCACCGACGGACGGAGGGCGGGGAGCGCGGCGGCACGCTGCTGCTGCGGATCGAAGATACCGACCGCGAGCGCTCCACCCCGGAGAACGTCGAGCAGATCCTCGACGCCCTGCGCTGGCTCGAGCTCGACTGGGACGAGGGACCGATCTTCCAGACCGACCGCGCCGCGCGCCACGCGGAGGCGCTGGAACAGCTGCTCGACACCGGGCACGCGTATCGCTCGAGCGCGACCGCCGAGGACGTCAGGGCATACAAGGCGACCCACGGCGCCGACCGTGGCTTCCGCGGCTCCCCCGAGGCGGGCGGCGCCATCCGCCTGCGGGTGCCGGACGGAAGGCGACACGGAGGTCGACGACGTGATCCGCGGCCGCACGAGCTTTCCCAACGCGCACCTCGACGACCCGGTGATCGCCCGGGCCGACGGGTCGCGTCCTCTACAACTTCGCCGTCGCGCTCGACGATCTCGACGCCGAGATCACCGCACGTCGTGCGCGGCGAGGACCACCTGTCCAACACGCCGAAGCAGCTCCTGGTGTTCGCCGCGCTCGGCGCCGCGCCGCCCCGCTACGCCCACCTCCCGCTGCTCCACGGCCCGGACGGGCGCAAGCTCTCCAAGCGCCACGGCGCCGCCTCGGTGCAGGAGCTGCGCGAGGCCGGATACCTGCCGGAGGCGGTGACGAACTACATCGCCCTGCTGGGGGCGGGGTTCGCCGCCGACGAGGAGCACTTCAGCCGCACGAGCTGGCCGAGCGCTTCCGCCTGGAGCGGGTGTCGAAGAACCCGGCGGTGTTCGACGAGCGGAAGCTCCGCCACATGAACGGGCAGCTGGCTGCGCGAGCTGCCGATCGACGAGCTGACCGCGCGACTCGAGGCGTTCACCGGACGCACCGGTCTGCGGGGGGCGGTGGAGATCTCGCCGGGAGAAGATCCAGACCCTGGCGGACTTCTGGCCGCTCGTGCGCTTCCTGTTCGAGGGCCCGGTCGACGATCCGGCGGCGTTCGAGCGGATCCTGGGCGCGCCGGGGGCAGCGGAGCGGCTGGAGGCGGCGCGCGACGCGCTGGCCGATCTCGAGCCGTTCACCTCGCCGGCGGTCGAGGCGGCGCTGCGCGAAGTGGTGGAGCGCAGCGGCCAGAAGCCCGGCGCTGTGTTCCAGCCGATCCGGGTGGCGATCGCCGGCAGCACGGTCTCGCCGGGGATCTTCGAGAGCCTCGTCGCGCTCGGGCGGGAGGAGTCGCTGCGGCGCATCGACGCTGCGCTCGCACGTGCTCGGCCCCACAGCGGAGCCGGCGCCGCTTAATCTAGGTCGAACATCTGCCGATATCTGAAGCCAGCGGGTGAACTTCCCGCCGGGGTCGAAGAACCCGAAGCCGAGGCACCGCTGCGGCGGGCGGCAGAACAGGACGACGAACTGAAGTGTCAGCGCTCGTTGCTGTGACCACAGCACCAACCGATCCGTACGCCGCCCGCGACCGCTCGCACAACGAGGGTCATGGCCGGCGGCTGACCGCGGCGTTCGAGGCGCTCGAGGCGTTCCCGGTGCTCGCCGAGTCGCGCAACCGGGTGCTGCGGCTGTTCGAGGCGGGGGAGCCCGGCGACCGGCGACGTGGTGGCCGCGGTCGAGGGCGACGTCGCGCTCGCCGTCACCGTGCTGCGGCTCGGCGGACGGGTCGAGGGCGCCGGCCAGGTCGACAGCGCCGTGCGCGGGGTCGAGGTGCTCTCCCCGCGCACCGTGCAGACGATCGCCAGCCGCGCCCGCACCTACGACTTCTTCGAGCGCTCCGCCATCTGGCAGGGCATCCCGGAGCGCTTCCGCCTGCACGCGGTGGCCACCCAGCGAGCGGCCGACCGGATCGCGCGGGAGATCGGCTACGACCACCGCGACCGGCTGATGGTGAGCTCGCTGCTGCACGACATCGGCAAGCTCGTGCTCGTCCACGCCTATCCCGGCTATCCGCGGCAGGTGCACGGCGACGCACGCACGCCCGAGGAGCGGATCACCGCGCGAGCGCCGCGAGCTCGGCGTCGACCACGCGCTGGTCGGCGGCGTGCTCGCCCGGCGCTGGGGCCTGCCCACGCACGCTGGCCGGCGGTGATCGAGCGCCACCACGCCGTCGACTGCGAAGGCGAGGCGGCGATCGTGCGCCTGGCCGACATGCTCGCCCACTACGTGTTCGGCGCGGCGATCAGCCCCAGCGACCTGCTCGCGGTCGGCCGGGCGGTGGGGCTCGAGCCCGGCCCAGCTGCGCACCGTGCTCTACGACCTGCCGCTGCCGACCGCCGGCGAGCGCCCGCGCCAGATCGATCCGTGCCCGATGTCGACCCGCGAGGTCGAGGTGCTGCGGCGCCTGGCCAAGGGCATGGTCTACAAGCAGATCGCCACCGAGCTCGGTCTCTCGACGAGCACCGTCCGCACCCACCTGCACAACGTGTACGGCAAGCTCGGCGTGATGGACCGCGCCCAGGCGGTACTGATCGCCACCGAGCGCGGCTGGATCTGAGCCACACCGCGCTCGATCCCGATCGGGATAGCATCGGTTTCCACTGCCCGATGCTGTCGATCACCACGAAGTCCCCGTACGCACTGCGGGCCCTGGTCGAGCTGCATCGGCGAGGGCGACGGACGGACCGGTGCCGATCGCCGAGCTGTGCCGGCGGCGGGGACATCCCGGTGCAGTTCCTGGAGCAGCTGTTCGCCACGCTGCGCCGGGCCGGGCTGCTGCGCTCCCAGCGCGGGGTGAAGGGCGGCTACAGCTTCGAGCGCCCGGCGGCGGAGATCACCGTGCTCGAGGTGGTCGAGCTGCTCGACGGCCCGCTGGGCGGCGGCGCGAGCGGCATCTTCGCCGAGGCGGCGGGCGCGGCCGCGGCGCGTGCTCGCCGCCTCGAGCATCGCCGACGTGGCCGAGGCCGAGGACCGGGCGGCGCGCGCGCCCATGTACCACATCTGACGACGCTGGCCCGGATCCCGTCGAACATCGCCGAGTACGTCGGGCGCACGCCGATCGTCCGGCTGAGCCGGATCACCGACGGCCTCGACGTCGAGCTGTACGCCAAGCTCGAGTCGTTCAACCCGGGCGGCAGCGTCAAGGACCGGATCGGCGTGGCGATGATCGAGGCGGCCGAGGCGGAGGGACGGATCGTCACCGGGCCGCACGACGATCGTCGAGGCGACGAGCGGCAACACCGGGATCGCCCTGGCGTTCGTCTGCGCGGCCAAGGGCTACCGGCTGGTGCTGACGATGCCCCAGGGGATGAGCCGCGAGCGGGAGGGCCTGCTGCGGCTCTACGGCGCCGAGGTGCACGTCACCGAGTCGCTGGGCGGGATGGACGAGGCGGTGGCGGCGGCCCGGGCGCTGGCCGGACGGCGCGAGCGACGTTCCTGCCCGACCAGTTCTCCAACCCGGCCAACCCGGCGATCCACCGCCGCACCACCGGTCCGGAGATCCTCGCCGCGCTCGAGGACCGCGTCGACGTGTTCGTCGCCGGGGTGGGCACCGGCGGCACGATCACCGGCGCGGGGGAGGCGATCCGCGAGCGCTGCCCCGGCTGCCGGATCGTCGCGGTCGAGCCCGCGGCGTCCGCCGTGCTGTCCGGCGGCCGACCCGGGCCGCACAAGATCCAGGGGATCGGCGCCGGCTTCGTCCCCGCCGGTGCTCAACCGGGAGCTGCTCGACGAGATCATCCCGGTCGACGACGAGGCTGGCGATCGAGACCGCCCGCGCGGCTCGCCCGTCGCGAGGGGATCCTGGCCGGGATCTCGTGCGGCGCCGCGGTGGCGGGGGCGCTCGAGCTGGCGCGGCGGCCGGAGCTCCGCGGCGCGCGGATCGTCACCGTCCTGCCCGGACTCCGGGGAGCGGTACGTCTCGACGCCGTTCTTCGCGCCGTAGGCCTCGATCAGGAGGTCCATCTGCGGACAGCTGTGCCCTCACCGGCGGGCAGCTGACGCAGAGACGACGCAGGAGGTCCATTACCGGTCAGTAGGCGAGGGCCGGGCCGCGGGTGTCCGGAGATGGACATTCCAAGCCGACGTCGGCCGCGCTCTACGCTTAGCCGGTGGCCCTCCGCCTCATCCGCCGCACCACGGCCGAGATCCGCGCGGACGTCGCCGCCGCCAAGAGCCGCGATCCCGCCGCCCGCGGCGTGAGTCCGGGCGAGATCCTGCTCAGCTGGCCGGGCGTCCACGCCCTGCTCGCCCACCGGGTGGCCCACGCCCTCTACACCGCCGGCGTACCGCTCCTGCCGCGAGCGATCGCCGCCCTGACCCGGGCGCTGACCGGGATCGAGATCCATCCCGCAGCCCGGATCGGGAGCGGGTTCTTCGTCGACCACGGCATGGGCGTCGTCGATCGGCGAGACGGCGGAGATCGGCGCCAACGTCACCCTGTACCAGGGCGTGACGCTCGGCGGTACCGGCTTCGCCACCGGCAAGCGGCACCCGACGGTGCAGGACAACGTGACGATCGGGGCCGGGGCCGTGCTGCTCGGGCCGATCACCGTCGGCCACGGCGCCAAGATCGGCGCCGGCAGCGTCGTCATCCACGACGTGCCGCCGAACTCGACCGTGGTCGGCAACCCGGGCCATCCGGTGCGGGTCGAGGGGCGCCGCCCGGAGGGGCCAGACGCCGACTGGGTCCACCTCCCGGATCCGATCGCCGACGCCCTCACCGCGCTGTCGGCCCGGATCGCCGAGCTCGAAGCGGCCCTCGACATCGCGCGGGGGGCGGAGGTCCGCCCGCTGCGGGCGGTGGACGGCTCGCGGGCGCTCGACGTCGGGCTCGGACCCGGGCGCGCGGTCGGCCCGAACCCGGCCGGCGGCTGAACCGCGAGTCGCCCTCAGCGACCGTGCGGGCCGGCCTCGGAGGCGACCGGCAGCGGATCGGGCATCGTCTCGGGGTCCGGCAGGTTGCGCCGCGCCTGCACCAGGTACAGCGGCCGTCCCTTCACCTCGTCGTAGATCCGCCCGACGTACTCGCCGATGATCCCCAGCGCGATCAGCTGGATCCCCCCGAGCAGCAGGATGGCGATCGTGATCGATCCGAACCCGGGCAGGTAGGAGCCGAGGATCCGCAACACGACGACGACCGGGATGGCGACGAAGGCGAGCGTCGAGATGAGGAAGCCGAGGAGGGTCGCGAGCTGCAGGGGCCGGTGGGAGAACGACGAGATCGCGTCGAGCGAGAAGCGGAGCATCTTGCCCAGCGTGTACTTCGTCTCGCCGGCGTACCGGGGATCCCGCCGGTAGGGGACCGCCGCCTGGCGTGTATCCGACCCACACGGTCATCCCCCGCAGGAAGCGGTTGCGCTCGCGCATCGAGAGCAGCGCGTCGAGCGCGCGGCGGTCGAGCAGGCGGAAGTCGCCGGAGTTCGTGCTCCAGCGGCACCTGGGCGAGCTTGTCGAACAGGCTGTAGAACCAGCGGGCGGTGGTGAGCTTGAACGCCGACTCGCCCTCGCGCTGCTCGCGCACCGCGTAGACGACGTCGCAGCCGCTGCGCCAGTGGTCGAGCATCGTCGGGATGAGCTCCGGCGGGTCCTGGAGGTCGGCGTCGAGCATCACGACGGCGTCGCCCAGCGCGTGATCGAGGCCGGCAGTGAGCGCGGTCTGATGGCCGAAGTTCCGCGACAGGAAGACGACCTGCACCCGGGGGTCCTCGGTGGCGAGCCGGTCGAGCTTCGGGCCGGTGGCGTCATTCGAGCCGTCGTCGACCAGGACGAGCTCGAACTCGATTCCCTCCAGCGCGGTGCAGACCCGGCTGTGGAACTCCTCGATCAGGAGCTCCTCGTTGTAGACCGGCGCCACGACGCTGAGCAGCCGCAGCGACCGGGCGGTGGCCTCCGGAGCCGGAGTGGTCATACCGGGAGGCTTAAGCGCCGGCTTAAAGACCCAGCAAGGAGCTGCCATGAGGAACGTAACCGAGGAGCTGGATGAAGAGCACGAGGCCACTGAGCCAAAGGCCCACCCGCCACAGGCGCCGGTCGGTGGCCAGCCCGGCGAGCGGGAGCAGCCAGGCGACGTACCAGGGCAGCAGCGAGCCGGCCGTGACGAGCAGCCCGACGGTGGCCCAGCCCGCCCCGTCGATGGGGTCCAGGCGACCCCGGGCCGTCCGGCTGACGAGCCACACGAGGAGCACGACGAACGCCACGCCGAGCACGATGCCGGCCACCTGGCCGATCGCGCCGAGGCCGAGGCGGGTCGAGATGAGGCCGGGAATGCTCCGCCAGTCACCTTCGGCCTGGGTCTGACGCAGCGTGGCGAACAGGTGGAGCTGCCCGCTGCCGAAGGCGATCAGGCCAAAGGCCACACTGCCCGCCGCCGCGGTCGCGCCGGCGATTGCCGTGCGCCGGCGCCGGCCGGTTCCGCCCAACCCGTGCTCGGCGGCGAGCACGAACGGGAGCAGCAGCCCGCCGGTCAGCTTGACCGCGGCGGCGAGCACCGCCGAGACGCCGGCCAGGCGATCGCGGTGGGCCAGGAACGCCCAGAGGCCCGCCATCAGCAGCATGAGCATCAGCAGGTCGTTGTGGCCGCCGCCGACGCCGTAGACGAGGACGAGCGGGTTGAACGCGAACAGCGCCACCGCCCGGGCGGGGTGGAGGCCCCGTAGGCGGGCAGCGTGCCAGATGAGCGCGACGGTGCCGAGGCTGGACACCGCGGCGATCGCCTTGTAGGCCAGGGCGCTGGCGGCGATCGACAGGTGGGAGAACGGATAGGACAGCGCGGTGAACAACGGGCCGTACGTGCTCGGGGTGTTCACCCACTTGGCGCCGATGAACGGGTACACCGGATCGAGCGCGATGGCGTGGGGGCCCTGGAGGTACGGGTTGCCGCCGTACAACGCCCAGATCTTCGCGTAGGCCTGGTAGCTGAACACGTCGGTCGACAGCAGCGGGGGCGCCAGCAGCACGATGGCGTGCAGTGCGGCGACCGTCATCAGCACGGCGCGGGTCGACAGCCGCTCGGCCCGATCCGCGGCGAGGACATAGCAGGTGAACATCGCCACGAGCACCGCGATCAGCGGCCACACCCCGAGGTCGAGGCCGCTCCCGCCGAGCGGCCCGGCCAGCCAGTTGGGGACCGGCCGCACCGACTCCGGGAGCAGGCCGTCGGTGCCGGCGGCGCCCACCGCCAGGAGCAGCGCGCAGATGACGAGCCCGCCGAGCGCCACGGTCCCGAGCCGCGCGTCCCGGGTGGCGAGCCCGCGGGTGCGCGGACGGGGCAGCGCGCCGGCGGCCAGCGAGGTGCGGGGCACCCCCGGTGCGGCGCTGATCGTCGGCGGCGGGGTCATCGACTGCCTGCTTCTACCCCGGACGCGGCGGGAAGCGTCCCCGCCTGGCGCACCGCTCGGCGGGCGCTACCCCGGAGCCGGGGGACGAGGAGCATCGCCTCGACGGCGATCCGCGCGGACATCTTGCTCGCTCCGCGGGTCCGGTCGCGGAACACGATGGGCACCTCGCGCACGGTGAAGCCGGCGAGGATCGCCCGGTAGGTGACCTCGATCTGGAACACGTATCCGGCGGCGCGCAGGCTCGGCAGATCGATCGACTCGAGCACCCGCCGCCGGATGCACTTGAAGCCGCCGGTGAGGTCCTGGACGTCGACCCCGAGGATGAGGCGGGCGTAGGCGCCCCCACCCCGGCTGATCGCCCGGCGCAGGAGCCCCCAGTCGCGGACGCCGCCGCCGGCGACGTAGCGGGAGCCGAGCACGAGATCGGCCCCCTGTGCCGCCTGGAGGAGGTCCCCCAGATAGCGCGGGTCGTGCGAGAAGTCAGCGTCCATCTCGAAGACGTATTCCGCGCCGCCCTCCAGGGCGCGGGCGAACCCGGCGAGATAGGCCGGGCCGAGGCCGGACTTTCCGGCCCGGTGGAGGACCTCGACGCCGGTCAGCTCGGCGGCCAGCGAGTCGGCGATCTGGCCCGTCCCGTCGGGCGAGTTGTCGTCGACGATCAGGATCCGGAACCGCTCGCCCGCTAGCCTCTGGAGCTCGGCCGCCGTCGCCCGCACGACCGCGTCGAGGTTCGCCGACTCGTTGTAGGTCGGCATGACGATCCAGATCGGCGCCGGCATCCCTGGCAGGGTACCCCGGCCAGGTGCCGTAACGGATCCCCGGCCGCCGAACGACCGGCACACTCCCACCCGACGCCCGATGCCACCGATGCGCTCCGTCCTGCAACCCGCTGCCGGCCCGGCGGGCGGTCGAGGCGGTGGGGCACGCTACCGCAGCCAGCTGCCCCACCACCGCCGCCGGCGCCGTTGGGCGCTCGGCCTCGTGGCGGCCGCGCTGGTGCTCGTGGTGATCGCGGTGGTGCTGGGGACGGAGGGCGGGCGCTCGACGCACACCCCGCCGGCCGCGACGCCGGCCGGGTTCTTCGCCCGGATCGCCACCCTGGCCGGCCAGGGCCAGGGATCGTTCTCCGCCGCCGAGCAGTCGGCCGAGAACGCCGCAGTCAGCCGCACGCTCGCGTACACGCCGTACGTCCGGATCGCCGGGGCCCGGCATCGCGAGATGGCGCTCACGTTCGACGATGGTCCGGGGCCCTACACGCTGCGGCTGCTGTCCGTCCTGCGGCGACACCACACTCCGGCCACGTTCTTCGAGGTGGGGGTGGAGGAGCGCTACTTCTCCGCCGGGACCCGGGCGATCGTCGCCGCCGGAGACCCGATCGGCGACCACACCGAGCTGCACGCCGCGCTGGGCAAGCTGGCGCCGGGCGATCAGGAGTCGGAGATCCTCGAGCAGATCGCCGCCACCGGAACCTACGGCGCGCCGTACCCGCGGCTGTTCCGCCCGCCCTACGGATCCTTCGACTCCGCCACCTTGACCATCCTCGGGCAGCTGAAGCTGCTCATGGTGCTGTGGACGATCGACACCAGCGACTACCGCCAGCCCGGGGTGCCCGCAATCGTCGGATCGGTGCTGTCCGGCGCCCGCCCGGGGGCGATCGTGCTGATGCACGACGCCGGCGGGACCCGCACCCAGACGATCGCGGCGCTGCCGGCCATCATCGACGGGCTGCGGGCGCGGGGCTACCGGCTGGTGACCGTGCCGCGGCTGCTGCTCGACAACCCGGCGCCCGCCGACCAGGACATCTCGTCGCTCGCCGGCGCCGGGGGTGGGTAGGGCGCCTCAGCGGCGGACGTACGCCACGCGGTTCCAGCTCGGCTCGGGCGCGAGCTCGATCGGCTCGCCGCCCCGGTGGGGCTGGATGTAGACGAACCCGCTGAGATCCTCGTCGAACACCACGTCGAGTTCGCCCTCCTTGACCCGCTGATCGAGCCACGCGCTGCGAAAGATGAGGCGGCGCAGCCAGTGCACGAGCGAGCGGTCGGACGGCCCGACGAGCTCCGGCCAGCAGTCGTTGACATGCTCGCCGAGTGCCGAGGCGGGATCGGTGACCTCGCCGTTGACCACCAGGTTGATGAGATCCTCGGCCTCGTCCTCCTCGACCGCGGTGCCGAGGAACCCGAGCTTGCGGGCCGCCTGCTCGCACCGCTCACGGAAGTCGCGCTCGTTGAACGTGAACCTCAGCTCCCCGTACTCGAGCACGAAATCATCACCCGAGCTGTAGTTCCCGCGCCGGTACATGGGCGTCGTGACTATATGAGCGAATCCTGCTCCGCCGCAGCCTCTGACAGCGATGTTGCACCCGGTGGGGGGACAGAAGGCCCCGGCTGGCGCCTCTGTAACAGTATGGGCGCTCCAGCCACCATTCTCGTCGTCGAGGACCACGACCCGACCCGCACGTTCCTGGCCGACAACCTCACCGCCGACGGCTACGAGGTGCTCGACACGGAGACGGCCTACGGCGCCCGCCGGTTGCTCGAGCGACACGCACTCGACCTCGTCCTGCTCGACCTCGGGCTGCCGGACGGCGACGGCCTCGACCTGCTCCGTGCGCTGCGCGAGTCCGACGAGCACAGCCGGCTCGACGCCGAGCTGCCGGCGATCGTCCTCTCCGGCCGGGCCGGCGAGCTCGCGCGGCTGCGCGGGTTCGAGCGTGGCTGCGACGACTACCTCGGCAAGCCGTTCAGCTATCCCGAGTTGCGGGCCCGGATCGAAGCGGTCCTGCGCCGGACCCGGGTGCGCCGGCGCGGGGCGCGGCTGCGGGTGGGGCCGCTCGAGCTCGATGCCGTGGCGCGCGAAGCCTGGGTGGAGGGCCACGTGCTGTCGCTCAGCGCCAAGGAGTTCGGGCTGCTCCGGGTGCTCGCCTCCGACCCGACCCGGGTGTTCACCCGGCAGGAGCTCCTGCGGCTGGTGTGGGGCTTTCGGTCGACCGGACGCACCCGGACGCTCGACTCGCACGCCTCGCGGCTGCGGCGCAAGCTGGCCGGCCACGGCGCCCATCTCGTGGTGAACGTCTGGGGGATCGGCTACCGGCTGGTCGATCCGGCCGCCGAGTAGATGCGGCTCGGGCTCGTGATCGCGGGCTGGTCCCTGGCCGGCGTCGCGCTCGTGGCCCTGGTCCGGATGTGGCGGGTGCGTCAGGCGACGCTCGAATCAGTGGCCCGGGTTGGCCACGAGCTGCGGGGGCCGCTGACCGCGATCGGGCTGGCGGTGGCCGCCGAGCGCCGGGAGCGAGCGGTGGCGGGTGGCGGGTCGCCCCCGGCTCGGCGGCTCGAGGCGGTCGAGCGGGAGCTCGGGCGGGTGGCCCTGGCGCTCGACGACCTCGCCGCGCTCGCCCGGCCGGACGCCGCGGCGAGACGGGGCGGGCGATCCGGAACGCCAGGCGCGCCTCGCCGCCTGGATCCCGTCGCGCTCGACGCCCTGGCCGCCGACTCGGTCGGGGCGTGGAGTGCGTACGCCGCTGCCCGCGGGGTACGCCTCCACCCACCGTCTCCCACCGCCGGCGCGCGGGTGCTCGGCGATCCGGGCCGCCTCGCCCAGGCCACGGGCAACCTCATCGCCAACGCGATCGAGCACGGCGGTGGTGAGGTCAGGGTCCGCTGCCGGTGCACGCCCGCCGCGGTCCGGGTGGAGGTCGTCGATCGCGGCCCGGGCCTGCCGGCACCGGTCAGCGAACTGGCCCGCCGGGCCCGGGGCGGACGCGGCCGGCGTGGCCGGGGCCTGGCCATCGCCGCCGCCGTGGCCGCGGGGCACGGCGGGCAGCTGGTGGCGGCTGCGGCGCAGACGGGCGCGCGCGTGGTGCTCGAGCTGCCGCGCGCGCCGCGGTAGCCGGGCACACCGCCCGGACGGAAAGCCGGTCGATCATGCACAGGGCCGCCCAGCTGCGCCGCCTGCACGAAGTCCTGCACTCGCCCGGCAGGCGGGCGGCGGCCGGAATCGCCGGTGGAGCGGGCGAATCCGCTCCCCGGGGCCAGGGGGACGGCTTCGTGGGAGACCACAGACAATTTGGGTTGCAAAGTGGGAGAGCGTGGGTTACAGTGGGTCATGCATGCACGTGGGACCCGGATGGCAAGGCTCCTCCCACCTGGCCATCCGGGTCTCGAATTCGGCCGAGCCGATGAGACCCCTTGATCTTTCGCGGCACCTTCGAGCACGCCCTGGACGCCAAGCACCGGTTGACGGTGCCGGCCAAGTTCCGCGCGGCACTGGCGGGCGGCGTCGTGCTCGCCGCCTCGCACGAGGTCTCCGGCGACTCGCCGCGCTCGGTCTCCCTGTGGACGCCCGCGACCTACGAGACGTACACCGCCCGCGTGCTCGACGACCTCAACCCGGTCTCGCCGCGAGCTCGCGAGCTGAAGCGATTCTTCTTCAACACGTCCTTTGACTCAGAGCTCGACGCCGCCAACCGCGTGATGATCCCGTCCACCCTGATGCGCTACGCCGACCTGGCCAAGGACGTCGTGGTCACCGGCTCGGGTGAGTGCATCGAGATCTTCGATCGCACGGCCTACGGCGCCTATCACGACGACGTCCTGATCCGGATCCCCGACATCGCGGCGAGCCTTGGCGACCCTGCTTGACATGGTCCAGGCGCACATCCCGGTCCTCGCCGGCGAGCTGATCGACCTGCTCGATCCGCAGTCTGGCGAGACCGCGGTCGACTGCACGTTCGGCGGCGGCGGCCACGCGCGGCTGATCGCCGAGCGGATCGGTGCGGCGGGGACGCTGATCGCGATCGACCGCGACCCGGCGGCCGAGGAGCGGTTCGCCGAGCTCGCCGCCGAGGTCCCCTGTCGCACCCGCTTCATCCGCGCCGACTTCGCCACCGGGCTGCGCGAGCTGTTGGACGCGGGGTTGCGGGCTGACGTGGCCTATCTCGACCTCGGGATGTCGTCGATGCAGGTCGACACGTGGGCCCGGGGCTTCTCCTACTCCTACGACGCGCCGCTCGACATGCGGATGGACCCCGACCAGCCGCTCACCGCGGCCGACATCCTGCGTGAGTGGGACGAGCGCCGGCTGAGCCGGCTGCTGCGGGAATACGGCGAGGAGCGCTACGCAGGCCAGATCGCTCGGGTGATCCTCCGCGAACGGCGGCGAGCCCCGCTCTGCACCACCCAGCAGCTCGTGGCCGCGATCAAGCGGGCGGTGCCGATTCCGGCCCAGTTCGCCGGCGGCCATCCGGCCCGCCGTACCTTCCAGGCCCTGCGGATGGCGGTCAACGACGAGCTCGGTCAGCTCGACGCTGCGTTGCCGCTCGCCTTCGAGCTGCTGCGGCCGGGCGGCCGCCTCGGCGCCATCGCCTTCCACTCGCTGGAGGACCGGCGGGTGAAGCGGTTCCTGGCCGGGCACGCGCGCGGCTGCATCTGTCCCCCGGAGATCCCGATCTGCGTGTGCGGCCACGAGCCGGATGCCGAGCTGCTCACGCGCCGTGCCGTCGCGCCCACGCCGGGCGAGGTGGCGCACAACCCGAGGTCGAAGTCGGCGCACCTGCGCGTCGCGCGAAAGCTGGAGGTGAGTGCATGACCCCCGCCGCCACCACCCCTGCCGCCCGGAGGGCGCGCCCGTCCGGGCCGACGCGCCGAAGTACGGGTGCCGCCGGCGCTGCCACTGCCCCGCCTCGGCCCCGGCGGGTGTCCGGTCCGGCGACCGCCCCGCGTCCCCGGCGCACGCCGGGACCGGGTGCCCGCCCCACCGCCACGCCGGGCCCGGCGCACCGGCTGGGGGCGCGGGCGCTGCGGGCACTCCAGCAGCTACCGGACCACCCGCTGCTCGACCGGCTGATCCGGGGACGGGTGTGGATCGCGCTGCTTGGGATCATGCTCGTGGGAATCGTCGCCATGCAGGTCGAGGTGCTGAAGCTCGGCGCCGGCGTGGGCCGCAACCTCGATCTCGCCACGACGCTCCAGACTCACAACGAGACGCTGCGCACGAGCGTCGCGGAGCTGGCCGACGACGGGCGGATCGAGGCGCTGGCGGCCCGGCAGGGGATGGTGATGCCCGCTCCGTCGAGCATCGCGTTCGTCGATCCGGCGAGCGACGCGACGATGCAGCGGGCGGTCTCGGCGATCCACGCGCCCGCACCGAGCACCTTCCTCAGCGCCACGACCGGCAACGGTGCGGTGGTGACGGCGGCCGACGCCGCAGCCGCCGGCGGGACATCGGTCGGTCAGAACTCGGCCGACACGACGGCGGCCCCGGTGGTCCCGGCGGCTCCGGCGGACGCGACGAGTGCCGCCCCCAGCGCGGCGAGCGCGGCGCCGGCGGCCGTGAGCACGGCGTCGTCCGGCGCGGCGAGCGTGCTGCCCTCCGCGGCGAGCGCGGCGCCCTCCGCCGCCCCGGCCACGGTGCCGTCCGGCGGGGCGGCCACCATCCCGAGCGTGGGGTCCTCCGCCTCGCCCACCCCTTGAACCTCATCGACCGCCGTATTGGCCTGCTGTTCCTGGCCTTCCTCAGCCTGCTGGGGGTTGCGGTCGCCCGGGCCACCTACCTGGGGGCGGTGCGGGCTGGCACGCTCCAGCGGGCCGCTCACGTCCAGCAGGTGACGACCGAGACGCTGCCCGCACCGCGGGGCTCGATCACCGACCGCAACGGCGTCGAGCTGGCGATCAGCGTGTCGGCCGACGACGTGGCCGCCGATCCGTACCAGATCGACGACCCGCAGGCTGAGGCGGCGCGGCTCTCGCCGCTGCTCGGCCGGCCGGTGCTGACCCTGATCAGCCTGCTCACCCGGCGCCACACCGGGTTCGTGTATCTCGCCCATCTCGTGCCCGGTGACCGGGCGACGGCGATCTCCCGGATGAAACTGCCGGGGCTGACGCTCCTCCCGGAGATCCGCCGGATGTATCCTCGCTCGTGGGCCGCCTCGCAGGTCCTGGGCAGCGTCGGGTGGGGCGACCGGGGGCTGAGCGGGATCGAGTACCGCTACGACTCGGTGCTCCGGGGCCGCGACGGCGTGCGTCGCCTGGTCAACGACGCCATCGGACAGCCGATCGAGATCGACGACGTCCGTCCGACCGTCCCCGGCCAGACGATTCGCCTGACCATCGACGCCGCGCTCCAGGACGAGGTGGAGCAGGTGCTGGCCGGCGTCGGCGCGCAGTACTCGCCGCGCGGCGCCACGGCCATCGCCATGGACCCCAACACCGGGGCGGTCCTGGCCCTGGCCAATTGGCCGCGGGTGAACGCCAATGACCCCTCGGGTGCGCCGAGCTATGCCAACGAGGACCGGGCGGTGAGCTTCAACTACGAGCCCGGTTCGACGTTCAAGGCGATCACCGTGGCCGGCGCCCTGCAGGACGGCGTGGTCACCCCGGACAGCCAGTTCGACGTTCCGCCGGAGCTCCAGGTCTCCGACCGGACGATCCACGACGCGGAGGACCACGGCTACGAGGACCTGTCGGTGGGGGACATCCTCCGCGTCTCGAGCAACATCGGTGCCGACCTGATCGGGATGAAGCTCGGCGCCTCGCGCTTCGACGACTGGGTGCACCGGTTCGGCTTCGGGGCGCCGACCGGCATCGACCTCCCGGGCGAGGAGCAGGGGATCGTCCTGCACTCGTGGCAGTACTCCGGATCCTCCATGGGCAACCTGCCGATCGGCCAGGGCGAGTCGGTGACCCCGATCCAGATGGCCACCGCCTACGCGGCGATCGCCAACGGGGGGATCCTCCGACCGCCGCACGTCGTGGCGGCGGTCGGCGACCGGCCCACGCCCGAGCCGGCCGGGCGGCGCGTCATCTCCGCCCCGACGGCGGCCGAGCTGCGCCAGATGCTCCGCGGCGTGTTCGCCGACGGCGGCACCGCCTCGGGGGCGGCGATCCCGGGCTACGACCTGGCCGGGAAGACAGGCACGGCGAACGTGGTGGTGAACGGGCAGTACTCGCAGTCGGAGTACATCGCGTCGTTCATCGGGTTCGTGCCCGCCAGCCGGCCGCGACTGCTCGTGGCGGTGATGGTGGACGAGCCGCAGGGGTCGATCTACGGCGGCTCGGTCGCCGCCCCGGCGTTCCAGAAGATCGTCGGCTGGGCGGTGCCGTACCTGGGCATCTCGCCGCGCTGAGCCGGGCCGACGCGCCCCGGCCCGAAGCGTGTCCACGTTCCTCCGCGGGGTGGTCTCAGATGGACACGCTTGGGCTTCAGCGGTGAGCGAGCTGCGTGGCCAGTCGGTCCAGCCGGCGGTCCCACTGCCCGCCGACCTCGGCCATCCACCCCACCGCCTCCGACAGTGGCGCGGGGGTCAGGCGGTAGCGGACCGCGCGGCCGCTCCGCTCGCGCGCCACGAGGCCGGCCTGGCTGAGCGCCGTCAGGTGCTTGACCACCGCCTGCCGGCTGATCGGGCGGGCCGCGGCCAGCTCGGTGGCCGATGCCGGACGGGCGGCGAGCTCGGAGAGCAGCCCCCGCCGGGTGCCGTCGGCCAGGGCGGCGAACACCGCGTCCGGCCCCGACGGCGAGCCGGACGGGATCGCCGAGCCGTTCATCGGCAGCCGGCCAGGAGGGCGGGGCCGGACCGCTCGCCCCCGGCCCCCGGCAGCGGCGTGCCGATCAGCTCGAGCCGGTCGAGCGGCCGCGCCTCCTCGATCCGCAGGCGGGTGGCGCTCACCCCGAGGGGGACGAGCGTCAGCTCGACCCGGGAAGCGGGTCCCTCGTCCTCGCTCCACCAGAACGCCAGGCGCCGGGGCGGGAGGACCTCCTCGACCCAGCCGCGCCGGACGGTCTCGCCCTCCCGGAACACCGCCTCGCCGCCCGGCACCGGGTCGAGCTCCACCGCGTCGGCCAGCCAGCCGGCGAGGCCGTCGGCCGACGCGATCGCCGCCCACACGTGCTCGGGTGGGGCGGGCAGGTCGATCTCGCGGCTGAAGGTGTCCGACATGGCGAGCCTCCGGGAGACGAGGGAGCAACTGTCCGGTTGCACTATACGCTAGGCTGGATGAGCAACCGATTGGTTGCACCTCGACAACAACCGTAGGAGGTGCCCATGCCCCTGGTCCCGATGGTCGTCGAGCAGACCGCCCGCGGCGAGCGCTCGTTCGACATCTACAGCCGTCTGCTGAACGATCGCGTCGTGTTCCTCGGCGGGACGGTCGATCCGGAGATCGCCAACCTGGTCGTCGCGCAACTCGTCCATCTGGAATCCGACGATCCGGACAAGGACATCCACCTGTACATCAACTCGCCGGGCGGGGACGTGTACGCCGGGCTGGCCATCTACGACGCCATGCAGTTCATCCGGCCCGACGTGCAGACGATCTGCTACGGGATCGCCATGTCGATGGGCTCGCTGCTGCTCACCGGCGGCGCGGCGGGCAAGCGGATGGCACTACCGAACAGCCGGATCCTCATCCACCAGCCGAGCGGCGGCTTCCAGGGCCAGTCGAGCGACATCGAGATCCACGCCCGCGAGGTGCTCGCCCTCCGCGCGCGGATCGATGAGATCTACGCCGCCCACACCGCCCAGCCGGTCGAGCGGGTCCACGCCGACATGGACCGCGATCGCTTCTTCACCGGCGCCGAGGCGGTCGGCTACGGTCTCGTCGACCGGGTGATCGAGCGGCGCGATCTGCCCGGTCAGCGGCGCGGGTTCGCCACCGGCTGACGCCGCGCCCGCCGGTAGTCTCGCCGGCGATGCGCCTCGGCGAGATCATCCCCGCCACGGCCGCCGAGCACGCCTCCACGGAGATCGCCGGGCTGGCCTACGACGCCCGACGGGTACGACCCGGGAGCCTGTTCTTCTGCGTCCCCGGCTTCACCCGGGACGGTCACGACTTCGCCCCGCAGGCGGCGGCCGCCGGCGCGGCGGCGCTGGTGGTGGAGCGCCCGCTGCCCGGCCTCGAGGTGCCGCAGGTGCGGGTGGGGTCGGTGCGGGCGGCGATGGCTCCGGCCGCCGCCGCCTTCTTCGGCGACCCGACCGCGCGCCTGGACGTGGCCGGGGTGACGGGGACGAACGGGAAGACGACGACCGCCTTCCTGCTGCGTGCGCTGCTCGAGGCCGACGGCCGTCCGACCGGCCTGCTCGGCACCGTGACCTCGATGATCGGCGGCACCGAGCGGCCGGTGGAGCGGACCACCCCGGAGGCGATCGACCTCCAGCGCACGTTCGCCGAGATGCTCGCCGCCGGGGACCGTGCGGTCGCCATCGAGGTCTCGAGCCACGCCCTCGAGCTCCACCGTGCCGACGCCATCCAGTTCGCGGTGGCGGTCTTCACCAACCTGACCCAGGACCACCTCGACTTCCATCCCACGATGGAGGCGTACTTCGCCGCCAAGCGGCGGCTGTTCATCGACCTGCGACCGGCGCCATGCGGTCGTCAACCTCGACGACCCGTACGGGGCCCGGCTCGCCGCTGAGCTGCCGGCCGCGCTGACATTCGGCATCGACGCGCCGGAGGCGAGCTACCGCGCCGAGGGGTTGCGGACCGGGCTCGCCGGCACGCGCTTCACGCTGCGCGGGCCGGACGGCGAGCTGGAAATCGCCTCGCCGCTCCCCGGCCGCTTCAACGTGCTGAACGTGCTCGGGGCGTTCGCCGCCGCTCGCGCGCTCGGCGTGCCGGTGGCCACCTGTCAGGCGGCGATCCGCAGCGCCGGGCAGGTCCCCGGGCGCTTCCAGGCGATCGACGAGGGGCAGCCGTTCGCCGTGCTCGTCGACTATGCCCATACGCCCGACTCGCTGGAGAACGTCCTGCGCGCCGCACGCGGGCTGACCGGCGGCCGCGTCCACGTCGTGTTCGGCGCGGGCGGCGACCGCGACCGGGGCAAGCGCCCACTGATGGGCGAGATTGCGGCGCGGCTGGCGGACCGGGCGATCGTGACGTCGGACAATCCGCGCTCGGAGGACCCCGCGGCGATCATCGCCGAGATCCTCGCCGGCTGCCCGGCCGGCACCGAGTCCGAGGTCGACCGCCGGGCCGCGATCGAGCGGGCGCTGGAGACCGCGCAGCCGGGGGACGTCGTGGTGATCGCCGGCAAGGGACACGAGCAGGGTCAAGAGCTCGCCGGTGGACGGAAGGTCCCGTTCGACGACGTGAGCGTCGCGCGCGAGACGCTGCGCCGGGAGCGCGTGAGCGGTGGCTGAGCCGGCGGCGGGCGCGCACGTCGACCCCGGCGCGGAGCTGGCGGACGGGGTGATCGTCGGTCCTGGGGCGGTGATCGGCACCGGGTCGCGCCTCGGGCCGGGCTGCGAGGTGGGGGCGAACGCCGTCCTGCACCCGGGCACCCGGCTCGGCCGCGACTGCCTGGTGGAGCCGTTGGCGGTCCTCGGCAAGCGGCCTCGCCTGCGGCCTGGCTCGAGCGCCGCCGGCCGGGAGCTGGGGCCGCTCGAGCTCGGCGACGGCGTGACGGTCTGCTCCGGGGCGGTGGTGTACGCGGGCGCGCGGGTGTCCGACCGCGTGATCGTCGGCGACCAGGCCCAGGTCCGGGAACTGGCCGTAGTGGGACCCGGTTCAGTCGTCGGCCGGGGCTCGTGCGTCGACTTCGACGTCATGCTCGGCTCCGCGGTCCTCATCCAGACCGGCGTCTACCTCACGGGAGGCTCGGTGGTCGAGGACGAGGTGTTCATCGGGCCAGGGGTGACGACGACCAACGACCACGCGATGGGCCGCCATGCGGCGGCCGAGCGGCTCCGCGGCCCGACGCTCCGCCGGGCCTGCCGGGTCGGCGGCGGCGCCATCCTCACGCCCGGGATCGAGGTGGGGGAGGAGGCGTTCGTCGCGGCGGGCGCGGTGGTCGTGCGCGACGTCGCGCCGCGGACGGTCGTCATGGGCGTACCGGCTCGGGAGGTCCGGCGGGTACCCGACGCCGACCTGCTCGAGCGCTGGTCCTGACGAATCGTTCAGCTCAGCGCCGGCGTCCAGCCGTCGATCGCGACGACGATCGCCTCCGACGCCCGGCCGGCCCGGTACAGGTCCGGACGCTCAGCCGGGGCGCTCCGCCCCAGCGCGGCGAGGGCGCGGCCGGCGTCGAGGTCGACGAGCACGTTCCATCCCGCCTCGACCGTCTCCACCCACTCGGTGCGCTCGCGCAGCGTGATGCACGGCGTCCCGAGCACATACGCCTCCTTCTGCAGGCCGCCGGAGTCGGTGAGCACCGTCCGGGCGGCGCCGGCGAGCGCGAGGAGGTCGAGATAGCCGACCGGCGGGTGGAGCGTCACGTGCGGGGCGGCGCTCAGGCGCGCCAGGAGGCCCGTCGCCTCCAGCCGCGTCCGCGTTCGGGGGTGGACCGGGAAGAACAGCCGCAGCGGCATCGCCTCGAGCACCGCGACGAGCTCGGCCAGCCGCGCCGGATCGTCGACGTTGCCCGCTCGGTGCGCGGTCACCAGGCCGAACTCCGATCCGGCGAGGCCGGCATCGGCGAGGATCGTCGAGCGCTCGGCGGCGAGCGCCGCGAAGCGGAGCGCCACGTCGGCCATCACGTCGCCGACGAGCACCGCCCGGCCGCCCCGTCCCTCGCGCTCCAGGTTCGCCACCGCAACCGGCGTCGAGCAGAGACAGAGGCCGCTGAGGTGATCGGTGATCACGCGGTTGACCTCCTCGGGCATCGTGCGGTCGAATGAGCGCATCCCCGCCTCGACGTGGATGAGCGGTCGCTCGAGGCCGGCGGCGACGAGCGCACCGGCCAGGGTCGAGTTCGTGTCGCCGTACACCATCACCGCGTCCGGCTCGCGCCGGGTGATCTCGGCCTCCAGCGCCGGCAGCATGCGAGCCGTCTGCGCCAGGTTCGAACCGGTGCCGAGCTCGAGCTCGACGTCGGGAGCCGGGATGCCGAGCTCGGTGAAGAAGATCCGGGAGAGCTCGTCGTCGTAGTGCTGGCCGGTGTGGATCAACACCTCGTCGTGGTGCTCACGCAGGCGGCCGGACACCGCAGCGGCCTTGACGAACTGCGGCCGGTTGCCGAGGACGGTGACGATCCGCATCGTGGCCGAGAGGTTCAGGCGGCGAGCGCCCGCTCGACGACGGCCGTCACGCTGTCGGCCGCAGTGCGCCCGAGGAGCGGGCTCATGGGGATCGCCAGGTGCGTGCGGGACAGCCACTCGGTCGCCGGCAGCTCGTGCTCGGGCGCATATGGGGCCATCGCCGGGTGGCGGTGGATCGCCGGCCGGTAGTAGACCTTGCTGGCGATCTCGGCCGCTGCCAGCGCGGCGTGGAGCTCGTCCACCCGCTCGCTGCGCACGGCGTACACGTGCCAGGCCGGCGTGCAGCCGCCGGCCGGCTCGGGCAGCCGCACGAGCGACCCCAGCCCGGCCTCCCGATAGTGCTCCCCGGCCTGCGCCCGGGCCGCCGCCCAGCCGTCGAGCTCGGGCAGCAGCACGCGCAGGAAAGCGGCCTGGAGCGCATCGAGCCGCGAGTTGTAGCCGACCTCCTCCCAGGTCACCTGATCCCGCGAACCGTGGAAGCGGAGCATTCGCACCCGCTCGGCGAGGCCGGCATCGGCGGTGGCGACCGCCCCCCCGTCGCCCAGGCAGCCGAGATTCTTCGACGGGAAGAAGCTGAAGGTGGCGATGGTGCCGAGCGTGCCGGGCCGGCCGTCCGCACCCCGGGTGCCGGCCGCCTGCGCGGTGTCCTCCACCACCGGAACGCCGAGCGCCTCGACCTCCCGCACCGGGGCGCGGTTGCCGAACAGGTGCACGGCGATCACCGCACGGGTCCGAGGCGTCAGCGCGGCGCGCACCGTCTCCGGGCTGACCATCATCGTGTCCGGATCGACGTCGCAGAACACCGGACGGGCGCCGGTGGGCACGATCGCCTCGGCCGATGCGTAGAAGGTGAACGCCGGCACGACCACCTCGTCCCCCGGGCCCACCCCGAGCGCGCGCAGGGCGATCGTCAGCGCGTCGGTTCCGTTGGCCACCCCGATCACCTGCCCGGCTCCCAGGTAGTCGGCGAACTCTTGCTCGAATGCCTCGACCTCGGGTCCCAGGATCCAGCTGCCGCCGGCGATCACCCGCTCGGCCGCGGCATCGAGCTCGGCCCGGAGTGGCGCGAGCGGGGCGTGGATGTCGAACAGCGGAATCGCCATCGCCGCGGGATCTTGCCAGAGGGGTCGGGCCGCTCTCGGCCGGCCGGCGCAGCCGGGGAGCCGGCCGGCGCCGATCGGCGCCGGTCCGCCGGGTAGCCTGCCGAGCCGTGGAGCGCTGGAGTCCGGAGCAGGTGGCCCAGGCGGCGGGCGCCCGCCTCATCGCCACCTCTTCGGCGGGGGACACCGGGCCCCAGCGGGCGGTGATCGACTCCCGGCAGGCCGGTCCCGGGGCGTTGTTCATCGGGCTACCCGGCGCCCGCGTCGACGGCGGCACGTTCGCCGCGCAGGCACTGCAGAACGGTGCCTGGGGAGTACTGGCAGCCGATGCTCACGCGCTGGCCGCTGCCAGCGGGGGCCCGGGCGACGGCGGGGTCGTCCTCGCCTGCGGGGAGCCGCTGCGCGCGCTCCAGCGACTGGCCACCGCCTGGCGTCGGGAGCTCGCCCCGCAGGTGATCGGCATCACCGGCTCGACCGGCAAGACCTCCACCAAGGATCTGACCCGGGCGCTGATCGCGCCGCATCGGGCCACCCGGGCCAGCCGGGCGAACTTCAACACCGAGATCGGGCTGCCGCTGGAGATCCTCGACGCCCCGGCGGGCACCGAGGTGCTCGTGCTCGAGATGGGGATGCGGGGACCGGGTCAGATCGCGGAGCTGGCTCGGATCGCCGAGCCGGACGTCGCCGTGATCGTCTCGATCGGGCCGGTTCACCTCGAGCTGCTCGGCAGCGTGGCAGCGATCGCCGCGGCCAAGGCGGAGCTGATCACCGCCCTGCGCCCCGGCGGCACGGCGATCACCCCGGCCGGCGAGCCGCAGCTCGCCGCCCACCTGCGGCGCGACGTGACGAACCTCAGCTTCGGCGAGGGGGGTGACGTGGCGCTGCAGGACGCGACGGGCGATCGTCTCCGGATCGACGCGGCGGGGACGTCGGTCGAGCTCGAGATCGCCCTGCCCCAGGCCCACCTGCGCCGTAACCTGCTCGCGGCGGTGGCGGCTGCCCGCGCGGTCGGGGTGACACCGGCCGGCCGGATCGAGCTCGAGCTCTCCTCGGGGCGCGGCCAGCCGATCGTCCTGAGCGACGGGACGCTCGTACTCGACGACTCCTACAACGCCAACCCGATGTCGATGGCCGCTGCCCTGGCCGAGCTCGCCCGGGCCCATGCCGGGCGGGACGGCGCCGGGCGGGCCGTCGCGGTGCTCGGCGACATGCTCGAGCTGGGACCCGACAGCGCCGGCCTACCACGCCGCGCTCGGCGAGCAGGCGCGCCAGGCCGGGGTCGACCTGCTGATCACGGTCGGCACGCGGGCGGCGGCGGCGGCCGACACGTTCGATGGCGAGTGCCAGCCGGTGGCCGACGCCGGGGAGGCGGCGGCGGTGGTGGCCGAGCTCGTCGCTCCTGGCGACACGGTGCTCGTCAAGGGCTCGCGAGGCGTCGGGCTGGAGGTCGTCGTCCAGGTCCTGGCCGCCCAGGCTCCGTCCCCCACCGACCCCGGCGCGGGAGCCTGATGGGCTCGGTCTCCGGCCGCGTGCTGATCGCGGGGACGGCGTCCCTGCTCATGTGCCTGTTCCTCAGCCCCCGCTTCATCGAGTGGGTCCGCCGCAACCAGTTCGGCCAGAACATCCGCGAGGAGGGCCCGGAGGGCCATCAGGCCAAGGCCGGGACCCCGACCCTCGGCGGAATCGTCATCTTCCTCGCGTTCGCCGTCCCGTTCCTGATCCTCTCCACCCGGGACTGGCAGTCGATCGGGGTGTTCGGCGCCGCGCTGGCCTGCGCGCTCCTGGGCTTCGCCGACGACTGGACGAAGATCTCCAAGAAGCGCTCGCTCGGCCTGCGGGGACGGACGAAGCTGGTGGTGACGATCGCCATCTCGCTCGGCCTGTGGTGGATCGCCACCCAGAAGGCGCACAAGCCGACCACGGTCGACCTGCGGTTCGTCGACGTCGGCGTGGACCTGGGGCCGCTGTTCCCCGTGTTCATCTACCTCGTGGTGGCCGGCACGACCAACGCGGTCAATCTGACCGACGGGCTCGACGGCCTGGCCGCCGGCTGCTGCGCGATCGTGCTGCTCGCCTACATCGGGATCACGTTCATCACCAACGGCGAGCGGGACCTGACGATGCTCGCGGGCTGCCTGGTCGGCGCTTGCATCGGCTTTCTGTGGTTCAACAGCTTCCCGGCCAGCATCTTCATGGGCGACACGGGCTCACTCGGGCTCGGGGGGGCGATCGCCGGGCTGGCGATCATGACGAACACCGAGGTGCTCCTGCTCCTGATCGGCGGCATCTTCGTGATCGAGGCGCTGTCGGTGCTCATCCAGGTCTTCTCGTTCCAGACCTTCCGCAAGCGGGTGTTCCTGATGGCGCCGATCCACCACCACTTCGAGCTCCAGGCGTGGTCGGAGACGAAGATCATCCTGCGCTTCTGGATCCTGGCCGCGGCGTGTGCCGCGATCGGCTTCACCGTCTACCAGCTGAGCATCCGCGGCTGACCCGGGCGCCGCGGCGCCCATCCGCCCCTGCCGTCCGGGACGGCGCCTACCGTGCCCGCGCGACGATGAAGCCTCGCCCGCCGCTGCCGCCCGGCCCGTACCTCGTCGTCGGCCTGGCGCGGTCGGGGGTGGCGGCCGCGCTGGCGCTCCGCGCCCAGGGGGAGACGGTGACCGGGGTGGACCGGGACCCGTCCGACCGGCCGGCGCTCGCCGAAGCCGCGGGGAGGCTTCGCGCGGCGGGCGTCGAAGTCCAGCTGGATGCATCAGGTGAGGCCCTCGCCGCCGGGGCCGGCACCATCGTCAAGAGCCCCGGCGTTCCCCGTGACGCACCCGCGGTGCGGGCGGCGCTCGGTCGTGGCCGTCCGGTGCTCGGGGAACTGGAGCTCGCCTGGCGCCTGCTGCCGAACGAGTTCGTCGCCGTGACCGGGACGAACGGCAAGACGACGACCACCGAGTGGATCGGGCACATCCACCGGCAGGCCGCCGCGCCGGTCGCGGTGGCCGGCAACGTTGGCACCGCGCTCGCCTCGCTCGTCGGCCAGGTGCCGGCGGACGCCACGGTCATCGCCGAATGCTCCTCGTTCCAGCTCGAGGACACCTCCGAGTTCGCGCCCGAGGTCGCCGTGCTGCTCAACCTGGCCCCGGACCATCTCGACCGCCACGGCTCGCTGGAGTCCTACGTCGCCGCCAAGCTGCGGATCTTCGCCCGGCAGGCGGACGCCGACGTCGCCGTGGCGCCGAGCGGGCTGGGGATCGACGATCTCGGTGGCTGCGGACGGCGAGTCTGCTTCGGGGGTGAGGGCGCCGAACTGGCCGATCGGGCCGGCCACCTGTGGTGGGACGAGCGGGTGCTGATCGACCACGACGAGCTGTCGCTGCGCGGCGCCCACAACCGGCAGAACGCCATGGCCGCCGCCGCCGCGTGCCTGGCCCGCGGGCTGTCCCCCGAGGACGTGGCGAGCGGCCTGCGCACGTTTCCCGGCGTGGCGCACCGGCTGGAGCGGGTGGCGGAGGCCGGCGGGATCGCCTACGTCAACGACTCGAAGGCGACGAACGTCGCCTCGACCCTCGTCGCACTCGCCGCGTTCCCGCCCGGCCGCGTCCACCTCATCCTCGGCGGCCAGGGCAAGGACCAGGACTTCACGCCGCTCCGCGCCCCGGTCCGGGAGCGCTGTCGCCGGGTGTACCTGATCGGCGAGGACGCTCCCGCCATCGCCGCCGCGCTCGGCGCGTCACCGGGCGCCCCCTCGCTCGAGCCGGCCGGCAGCCTCGAGCGTGCGGTACGCGCCGCCGCCGCAGCCGCCCGGCCCGGCGACACCGTCCTGCTCTCGCCGGCCTGTGCCAGCTTCGACCAGTTCGCCGACTTCGAGGCCCGCGGAGACCGGTTTCGCGAGCTGGCGATCGCCGCCGCAGGGCGATGGCCGTCGTGACCAAGCCGGCTCCGACCCGTCGGGTACCCCCGCCGCTCGAGCATCGGGTGCTGATGACCGCCGCGCTCTGCCTGTTGGCGTTCGGCGCGGTGATGGTCTACAGCGCCTCCTCGCCGATCGGGGTGCTCGGTGGCTCGGGCACCGGCAGCGGTACCGGAACCGGCGAGTTCCTCCAGTACCTGATCGCGGGTGGGATCGGCCTGGCCGCCATGTACTTCGCAGAGCGCTACGGGCTCGCGCTCTGCGCGCCCCGGGTCACCCGCTGGCTGCTGCTCGCCTCGCTCGGGCTGCTGGCGCTGGTGCTCGTCCCCGGGTTCGGCGTCGACGTGCTCGGCGCCCGCCGCTGGCTGAGCAGCGGGCCGCTCCAGTTCCAGCCCTCCGAGCTGGCGAAGCTGGCGGTCATCCTCCACGTGGCGCGGTACCTGGCCGACCATCCCCGCCGGCTCAAGCGGGGCTTCAAGCCGGCCCTAGGGCCGGTGTTCGTCGTGCTCGTCCCGGTCTGCGGGCTGATCGCCGCCGAGCCGGACACCGGAACGATGCTCGTCGTCGCCTTCACCGCCGGCGCGCTGCTCGTTGCTGCCGGAGTGCCGCTGCGCTACGTCGGCCTGCTCGCCGCGCTCGGCATCTGCGGCGTGGTGCTGATGGCGATGCGCTCGCCCTACCAGGAGGCGCGCCTGTTCTCGTTCCTGCACCCGTTCTCCAGCGCCCATGGCGCGGGCTACCAGGCGGCGCAGGGCCAGATCGCGCTCGGCTCCGGCGGGCTCATCGGCGTCGGGCTCGGCCATTCGGTGCAGAAGATCTTCTACCTGCCCGAGGCCCAGACCGACTTCATCCTCGCGGTGATCGGCGAGGAGCTCGGCGTGATGGGGATCCTGGTCGTCGTCTTCCTGTACGGAATGATCGCCTTCGCCGGCCTGCGCGCTGCCCGGCGGGCGGCCGATCGGTATGCCAAGCTGCTCGCCGCGGGTCTCACCTCGCTCATCCTGTGCCAGGGCCTGTTGAACATCTTCGTCGTCCTCGGCCTGGCGCCGCTCACCGGCGTTCCCCTGCCGTTCATCTCCTACGCGCCGACGAACCTGATCGTGATGCTCACCGCGGTCGGCCTCCTGCTCGGCATCGCCCGACCGGGGGCGCGGCGCCTGCGGATGGTCGACCCCAGTCCGCCAGTCCGCGCCGACGCGCGTGAGCGCGCCGCGGATCGTGATCGGCGCCGGCGGCACCGCGGGCCACGTCGTGCCGGCGCTGGCGGTGGCTGATGCCCTGCGCCGACGGGGGGCCGAGCCGGTGTTCATCGGAGGCGAGCGGGCCGAGCGCGAGCTCGTGCCGGCCGCCGGCTACGAGCTGCGCACGCTGCGGGTGCGCCCGCTGCCCCGCCGGGCCCCCCTCGCGGCGGCCCGCGCCCTGACGATCGACGCGGCCGCGCTCGGCCGCGCGCAGCGCGTCCTGGGACAGCTGGCCCCGGCCGCCGTCCTCGGAGCCGGCGGCTACGTCGCCGGCCCGGTGGGGCTCGGCGCGGTGCTCGGACGGCGCCCGCTCGTGCTCATGGAGGCCGACAGCCATCTCGGGCTGACCAACCGGCTGCTCGCGCCGTTCGCGCGCCGCGTGTGTCTCGCCTTCTCACTCGCCGGACACGACGGTCCGCGGTACCGGGTCACCGGGCGCCCCGTGCCCCCCCCGGCCACCGACCGGGCGGCCGCTCGCCGGCGGTTCGGGATCGGGCCGGAGGAGACGTGCGTGCTCGTGTTCGGCGGCTCGCAGGGTGCTCGCTCGATCAACCAGGCAGCGCTGTCCGCGTTCGCCGGGGCGCGCTTCCGGGTCCTGCACGCGGCCGGCGAGCGTGACCTGGCCGGGCTCCGAGCCCCCGGAGCGCACTACGACCTGCGCGGCTACATCCCCGGTTTCGCCCAGGCCCTGCTGGCCAGCGACCTGATCGTCGCGCGCTCCGGGGGGTCGGTGTTCGAGATCGCCGCCCATGGCCGGCCGGCCGTGCTCGTCCCCTACCCGCACGCCACCGCCGATCACCAGACGGCGAACGCGCGGTACTTCACGCAGGCTGGGGCGGCGGTCGTCATCCCGGACGGCGAGCTCGACGGCCCGCGCCTGGCGGCCGAGGTGGGGGCGCTGCTCGCCGACCGTGGACGCCTGGCGGCGATGGGTCGCGCCGCGCAGGGGCTCGCGCGGCCGGATGCCGCCGAGGTGATCGCCGGGGAGCTCCTCGCCGCCGCCGGCGGCTAGTAGGGACGGCTCGGGTACCCCGGGCCGAGCCGCGCATTGGCCAGGGCGGCGAGCGTGATCGCCCGCGCCGGCCAGAAGCTGCCGGAGGACGGCCCACCATCGCCGTTGCAGTCACCGTCGCTGTTGCCGGGCTGCACCACCCACATGTAGGCGTCGGCGTGGGGCGCCGGGCCGCCGGGGGCGATCGTCAGCCGCGGGCCGAGGCCGCGGCGGGGCGGGTTGCAGAGGATCTCGTTGCCGTCCTTGACGCGATTGGCCGGCACGATCGGGCCCTGCCCGTTCTGGGCGGTGGAGACGACGTAGGGGACCCCATGCAGCGCGCGGGAGATCCGCTCGGCCCAGTGCACCTCGTTGATCGTCCACGCGTAGTGGGTGTCGTCGGTGAAGAAGCCGCGGAAGTTCTTGATCGTGCCGAGGCCGATCGCCTTGAGCGCCGAGGCGGTGTACGCCGCCGAGTTGGAGTCGGAATATCCGCCTTCGAGGTAGACGACGGTGTGCGGCAGCGCGGCCATCTTCTCCACCTCGTAGCGCAGCATCTCCTCCCAGGTGCCGAGCGTTCCTCCGCGCGCGAAGCAGCCTGAGGAGCCGAGGGCGTCGAGCTCGAGCATGAACACCGCCGGGTGGTTGCCGGTGGCGTCCGCCATGGCGTCGACGAACTGGTGGAACAGCGGCACCACCCGGTTCATCCCTGAGCGCGATCCGCAGACGGACTTGGTCAACGGGTGCGCGTAGTACGTGTTGATGACCGGAACGCTCCCGGGGTCGCTCTGCAGCACGTCACAGAAGAACTTGTCGGCCTCCTGCTCGGTGCCGCCCGGGGTCCCGCCGTGGGCGTAGCTCGAGAGCCGAAGCGGTGTCGGCTGCGCGGCCACCTTCGAGAGCTCGTGGACCTGGTAGCGCAGGCCGGAGTCCCGGGCGAGCCGGGTCGAGATGGGCGGTCGGTTGATGGCGGCCTGGAACTGTGCCCACGAGTAGCTGTCGGAGAAGTTGTCCGGGTTCATGCCGAGCAGCTGGGCGATCGCTCCGGCGGCCGGGCCGTACCGCGGACCACCGACCCAGAGGTGCGCCCCGCGCAGGGGGTCGCTGCCGGGCGAGCGGGCCAGCGCGAGCGGGTTGGCCGGATCTCGTCTCCCCGGGGAGCCGGGACACGCCTGGGAGGCCCGGGCCACCGGCCGGGCCGTCGCGGCAATGCGGCCGTCCACGGCGATTCCGGCGAACGCCGCTGCTCCGACCGCCGCGGCCATCGCACCCCACAGCCGTGTCCTGCGCATCGCCCCGCGCCCTCCTCGTCGATTACCCCGAGCCTGCGGCCCGAGTCTACCGGCGGCCGCTAGCCTCGGCGCGGCTGTGAGCGCCGACTGGTCCGATCGCCGCCTGCACTTCGTCGGGATCGGGGGAGCGGGGATGAGCGGCCTGGCGCTCGTCGCGGCCGCGCTCGGCGCCCGGGTCACCGGGAGCGATCGCGCCGAGTCGAGCTACACGGCTCGGCTGCGCGAGCACGGGATCGAGCCGGTCCTGGGTCACGCCGCCGCTCATGTACCGCCCGGCGCGCAGGTCGTCTACTCGACCGCCGTGCCGCCGGACAACCCAGAGCGGCTGGCGGCGGCCGGCCGCCAGCTCCATCGCAGCGAGCTGCTGGCGGAGATCGCCGCGCTCAAGCGGTGCATCGCGGTGACCGGCACGCACGGCAAGACGACGACAACGGCGATGATCGTCCACGCCCTGAGGGGGGCCGGAGCCGATCCGGCGTACGTCGTCGGGGGAGAGCTCCGTGCCACCGGGCAGAACGCAGAGTGGTCCCGTGGTGACTGGATCGTCGTCGAGGCCGACGAGTCCGATCGCTCGCTGCTCCGCCTGCATCCGGAGATCGCCGTGCTGACCAACGCCGAGCTCGACCACCACTCGACCTACCGGTCGCTGGCCGAGCTCGAGGCGACGTTTCGCCAGTTTGTCGCGCGGGCGAGGAGCGGCGTGGCGGTATGGGACCGGCCGGCGCTCCGGGCCCTCTGCCCACCCGAGGCGGTGCCCTACGACGCCCCCGCCCCCGACCTGCGATCCGGGCGCGCCCGGTTCGCCTGGCACGGGCGGCAGGTCGAGCTCGCCGTGCCCGGCGCCCACAACGCGGTCAACGCCGCCGGCGCACTCACCGCCTGCCGGCTCGCCGGAGCCGATCTGGACGCCGCCGTCGCGGCGCTGCGGGACTTCGGAGGTGCCCGCCGGCGGCTCGAGCCGCTGGGGCGGACGGCGAGCGGTGCCGTGGTCTTCGACGACTACGCCCACCATCCCACCGAGGTGGCAGCCGCCCTCGCCGCCGCCCGGACGCTCGTCCCGCGCCGGCTGATCGGGGTCTTCCAGCCCCATCTGTACTCGCGCACCCGCGCCCTCGCGCGCGAGTTCGGCGCCGCGCTGGTTGCCGCCGACGTGGTGGTGGCGCTGCCGGTGTACCCGGCGCGGGAGCGGGCGGAGGACTTTCCCGGAGTCGACGGGCGGCTCGTCGCCGCCGCGGCGGCCGACGCTGCGCCGGGCCGGCAGGTCGCCTGGTTACCGGGGTTCGGCGCTGCCGAGCGCTGGCTGGTCAGCACCCTGCGCGACGGCGATCTCTGCCTCGTGATGGGGGCGGGGGACGTCGACCGGCTGGGCCGCGCGCTCGTCGCCGGCTGACGCCGGGCCGCCGTCTAGCCTGCCCGGAATGGCTGCCCCGCCGCCCGGAGTGCAGCGTGACGTCCCGCTCGCCCGCCTGACGACGATCCGGACCGGAGGGGCCGCCGAGTGGTTCGCGCGGCCCGCCACCATCCCCGAGCTCGAGCGCGAGCTGGCCTGGGCCGCCGCCATGGGGGTGGCGGTAGGGGTCGTGGGGTCGGGGTCGAACCTCCTGATCAGCGATGACGGAGTCCCCGGCCTGGTGATCAAGCTCGACGGCGAGCTCAGCCGCATGGAGCCCGACGGCCGGCGCCTGCACTGCGGGGGCGGCGCGCGGCTCCCTGCGGTGGCGGCGCGGGCGGCGCAGCTCGGCCTGAGCGGCATCGAGTTCGGGGTCAACATCCCGGGAACCGTCGGCGGAGCGGTGCGGATGAACGCCAACGCCTACGGTGGCGAGCTGGCGCGGGTGCTCGAGTGGGTCGACGTGGTGAGCGCTGGCGGCGTCGAGCGGCGGGAGCCGCCGGCGCTCGGATTCGCCTACCGGCGCTCGAACCTCGGTCCCGGCGAGGTCGTGGCCCAGGCGAGCTTCGCGCTCGACGCTGCCGATGCGGACACGGTGAAAGCGAAGCTCGCCGACCTGCGCGGCCGGCGGCGGGAGGCGCAACCGAGCGGGATCAAGACGTTCGGCTCGACGTTCAAGAACCCCGACGACCCGCGGGCCGACGGGCGAACGGCGGGTCAGCTGCTCGAGGCAGCCGGCTGCCGCGGGCTGCGGATCGGGGGGGCGGGATTCTCCGTCAAGCACGCGAACTTCGTCGAGAACGTGGACGGCGCGAGCACGGCGGATGTCGTGGCCCTGATGATGGAGGGCAGGCGGAGGGTGGCGGAGCGGTTCGGGGTGGAGCTGGAGCCCGAGGTGCAGGTGCTGGGGACGGTCGCGCTGCCCGCGGAGTGGCGGCGGTGAGCGCGCTCGGACGGGCCGGCGTCCTGCGGCGAGGTGCCCGGCTGGCGGTGCCGCGCCGGCACCGGCGCGCCCTCGTCGGGCTCCTGCTGTGCGGGCTGCTCCTCGGTGGGGGGTACCTCTGGCTGCGCGACTCCTCGCTCGTTGCGGTGCGAAGCGTCCGCATCACCGGCAACGACGGCCCTGACCAGGCCGGGATCGCGCACGCGCTGCGTGTGGCGGCGCACGGGATGACCACGCTCGACGTTCAGCTCGGCGCGTTGCGCACCGCGGTGGCGCCCTATCCGGTGGTCAAGGACGTACAGGTGGCGACCCACTTCCCGCACGGTCTGCGCATCCGCATCATCGAGCAGATCCCGGTCGGTGCGCTCGTCGCCCTCGGGCACGCCGTGGCGGTGGCGGGCGACGGCACCCTGCTGCGCGACGCGACAACCAGCGGGCTGGCGACGATCCCCGTCCACGTCCCGCCGGGGGGAACGGAGGTCAGTGATCCCGCCGCTCGCCAGGCCGTCGCCGTGCTCCGTGCCGCTCCGTACCCCCTGCTCCATCAGATCACGCAGGTGACGACGATCGCCGGGCACGGCGTCGTAGCCCAGCTGCGCGGCGGTCCGGAGCTCGTGTTCGGCGACGCGAGCACGGTGGCCGTCAAATGGGCGGCGGCCGCCGCGGTGCTCGCCGATCCCGGCTCGGCGGGCGCCGGCTACATCGACGTCAGCGACCCGGCCCGGCCGGCCGCGGGGCCCACCCTCCAGGGCAATGGCCCGGCCGACGGTGCGGCGGCGGCGATCAGCTCGACCGCCTCCGCGGCGGGATCCGCGGCGACAGACGCCGGGGCGTCCGCCACGGCGAGCAGCGGCGGATGAGACACTCGACCTGAAGTTGAGGTTGATGGCTGCGGGAACGGAACGCTCGGCGGTGGATCGAGAGTTCCCGGTTCTGCAACGATCGTTGCGCCGGGACGGCGCACGTTGACTTCGCCCGATCCCCGGACATAACGTGCGAAACTCCGGTGCGAGCGGCCCCAGCCGGGAGAAACACTCAACGCTAACTCAAGGGTCGGACGGGAAACCACACATGGCAAACGGCAGCTATCTCGCAGTGATCAAGGTCGTCGGCGTCGGCGGCGGCGGCACCAACGCCGTCAACCGGATGATCGACGCCGGCCTGCGCGGCGTGGAGTTCATCGCCAGCAACACCGACGCGCAGGCGCTCGCTATGTGCGACGCCGACATCAAGCTGAACATCGGCCACGAACTGACCAAGGGCCTCGGAGCGGGGGCCAACCCGGATGTCGGCCAGGGCGCTGCGGCCGAATCGCGCGACGAGATCAAGGAGGCGCTGAAGGGCGCCGACATGGTGTTCGTCACCGCCGGCGAGGGCGGTGGCACCGGAACCGGTGCGGCGCCGGTGATCGCCGACATCGCCAAGAACGAGATCGGTGCCCTGACGGTCGGCGTCGTCACCCGGCCGTTCAACTTCGAGGGCAGTCAGCGAGGCCGTCAGGCCCAGGATGGGATCCAGCGCCTGCGCGAGCACGTCGACACGCTGATCGTCATCCCGAACGAGAAGCTGCTGTCGATCGTCGAGCGGCGCACGACCATCCTCGACGCCTTCCGCGAGGCCGACAACGTGCTCCGCCAGGGCGTCCAGGGGATCACCGACCTGATCACGATCCCCGGCCTGATCAACCTCGACTTCGCCGACGTGCGCACGATCATGCACGACGCCGGGAGCGCGCTGATGGGCATCGGCAACGCCAACGGCGAGAACCGGGCGGCCGAGGCGGCCAAATCGGCGATCTCCTCGCCGCTGCTCGAGGAATCCGTCGAGGGGGCGACGGGAATCCTGCTGAACATCACCGGGGGCCACAACCTCGGGTTGTTCGAGGTCAACGAGGCGGCGGAGATCGTCCAGGGGGCGGCCGACTCGAACTCGAACATCATCTTCGGCGCGGTGATCGACGATTCGCTCGGCGAGGACGTGCGGGTGACGGTCATCGCCACCGGTTTCGACCGCGGTCGAGGGGTGACGCCCTCGCGTGAACGGTCCTCGGAGACGCGGGGCAGCCGCCCCCGGCGCGACGTCACGCTCGACGATCGCCAGCGATCCTCGCTCGAGATCCGCGACGACGAGATCGACATCCCGTCGTTCCTGCGCGACCATTGAGGCGGACTTAATCCGCCGCCGGGGAAACTCCGGCCGTCGTCCGCTGTTCTAGTCCGGTCCCCCGTCTGTCCCTCCACCGCGTCCTGTCCACCGCGGCTGCGCTGCTGTGCGGCCTCGCCCTCGCCTGGCCGGCGCCGGCCGTCGCCGGGATCAGCCCGGGGCCGCCGACCGTGATCGACGGACCGAGCTCGGCGATCGACTCGCTCGGTGGGCTGGCGGTGGCGCGGGACGGCAGCGGCGGCGTCGCCTACCTGAAGACGGCGGGCGGTGCGGCACACGTGTTCGTGTCCCCGCTCGTCGGTGGAGTGTTCGCCCCGCCCGTCCAGCTCGACGCGAGTCTGCCCGGCGCCTCGTCGGAGCCGGTGATCGCCGGGTCGAGCGGGGGCCGCCTGGTGGTGGCGTTCCTCAACGGCGGCAGCCTGTATGCCGTCACCCGGACCTCCGGGCTGGCTGGGTGGAGCGCCCCGCTCCGGCTCGCCGCCGGCGCCCTCACCCCGGCGATCTCGGCCACCACGTTCGGGAAGGTGTACGTGGCCTTCACCGGCAACGGGGCCGGCGGGCACGACGTGCGCCTGGCCTACTTCGACGGCACCGGGTGGTCGATCGAGCCGACGCCGCTCGACGCCGTGGCGAGCGACGACGCCGGCGTGGGCACCGGCCGCCCGTCGGTGGTGGCCGCCGGCGACGGCGTGGCGCTGGTGGCTTGGGGCGAGGCCGGCCACATCTTCGTGCGACGCGTGAGGGCGGCGGCGCCGAGCCCCGCGGTGGCGCAGCTCGACCCCGCGACGGCCGCGGGTCGGCCGGAGGTGTCGGCCGACGAGCCGGCGATCTCCGCCGGCGGCGACTCGTCCTACGCCGATGTCGTCTTCCGCGAGACGGTGGTGAGCGCGGCGGGAGGCACCCAGACGCGCGTGCTGATGACGCGGCTCGATCGCCTCGGTGCCCCAGCCGGCCCTCGCCGTGGATGCCCTCGGTGCCGGCGCCGGCGGCGCCGATCAGCCGCAGATCGCCCTCGGCGAGTACGGGCGCGGGTTCATGACCTCGGTGCGCACCGACACGTACGACATCGCCGCGGCCCGCGCGGGCAGCAACGGTGCGCTGAGCGGGATCCAGTCACCGGTGAACGCGGGTCCGGAGGCCTCGGAGCCCGCCGCCGTCCCGGGCACCGCCGGGCTCGTCTCGACACTCCTCGCCTATCAGTACGACCCCGGTCCGCTCGGCCCGGCCGACGTCCGGGTGCGCTACGCAGCCGACGGGACGACGCTCGGACCCGAGCAGGTCGTCTCGGACCCCGTGCTCGGACCGGCCGACACGGCCGACGGCCTGGCCGCCACCGGCGACCTGCGCGGTGATGCCGCCGTCGCCTGGGTCCAGGGCGCTCCCGGCGCCCGGGCGATCGTCGCCGATCAGTTCTACTGGGCGCCCGGCGGGGTGAGTGCGGTGGGCCCGAGCGGCTACGTGCACACGGCCCGGCCGACCCTCGCCTGGACGCCGGCGGGCGCCGACTGGGGACCGATCCGCTACACGGTGGCGCTCGACGGCGCGGCGCTGGGCACCACCACGGCTACCTCGGTGACGGTGCCGGCTCCGCTTACCGACGGCCCCCACTCGTTCACCGTCACCGCCACCGATCCAGCCGGCCAACGGGCGACGATGAGACCTGCCGCCTTCTTCGTCGACGACCTCCCGCCGGTGGCGACGCTCGCCCTCACCGGCCGCCGTCAGGTCGGCGTCCACCTCCACGTCCTCGGCGCGGTGAGCGACACCGCGCCGCCGGAGGTGCCGGGCGGTTCCTCGGGGGTCGCTCGGATCACGCTCAACTTCGGGGACGGCACGGCCCTGTCCGGCGCCAGCCGGGGATACCACGCCTATCGGCGTCCCGGCCGCTACCGCATCACGCTGACCGCGACCGACCGGGCGGGGAACGTCGGGTCGGCCTCGATGGTGGTGCAGATCCTGCCCGCGCCCAAGCCGAAGCCGAAGCCGAAGGCGAGGCCCAAGCGCCGGACGGTGCCCCGGTGAGCCGCCGTCGACTGCCGGCCGGAGTGGCGGTGCTGGCCGGGGTGGCGGTGCTGGCCACCGCGGCCGGCCTGGCCCCAGCGGCCGGCGCCCAGATCCCGGCGCCGGTGTCCGCCCCCACCGCGGGTGCGCTGTACCGCGATGGGCAGACCGGGCGCTACCTGCTGGGGGGGACGTGGCTCTACCGGGCTGACCCGGGGGATGCCGGCGTGTCCGCCGGATACTGGGCCAACACGGCCGACGCCAGCGGCTGGAGCCCGGTCAGCGTGCCGAACTCGTTCAACGCCGGCGATCTGTCGAAGGCCAGCATGGCCGGCTCGGTCGGGTGGTATCGCCGGGACTTCGTCCTGCCGGCGGGCGCCTTTGCGCCGGGCATCCGAGCGGCCGATCAGTTCTGGATCGTCCGCTTCGAGTCAGTGAACTACCGGGCCACGGTGTGGCTGAACGGCCACCAGATCGGCACCCATGCCGGCGCATACCTGCCATTCGAGCTCGACCTCCACGGCCTGCGGGCGGGGGTCAATCGGCTTGTCGTCCGAGTCGACAGCCGCAAGGGTCCCGACGACCTCCCGCCGGGGCCCGGAGGCGGGTGGTGGAACTTCGGCGGAATCCTGCGCGAGGTGTACCTGCGCCGCGTGGCGCGGGTCGACATCCAGAGCGTGCAGGCCGCCGCCACGTTCCGGTGCACCGGTTGCGCGGTCACCGAAACCGAGACGGCGACCCTGCGCAACCTGACCTCCCGCCCGCAGACGGTTCGCCTCCGCGGCCGGTTCGGCACCCTGCCAATCGACTTTGGGGCGATCACGCTGCGTCCCGGCGCCACGGTGAGCGCGCCGGCCCGCTGGCTGCTCCGCCAACCCCACCTGTGGTCGATCGCCGACCCCTACCTGTACCGGGCGTCGCTCTCGCTGACCGACTCGGGTTCCCGGGCGACGTCGCTCGGCGGCTGGATCTCGTACCTCGGCGTCCGGCAGATCGCGGTGACGGCCGGCGGGCGGCTGACGCTCAACGGGAGGCTCCTCGACCTGCGCGGCGTGTTCATCCACGAGCAGGACGTCGCCACCGGCGGGGTCCTGAGCCCGGCCCGCACCGCGCAGCTGATCGGCTGGACCCGCGGGCTGGGGGCGACGCTGATCCGCTCTCACTACCCCCTGAGCCCGGAGCTCCAGGAGATGGCCGACCGTGACGGCCTGCTCATCTGGTCGGAGATCCCGGTCTACCAGGTACCGAGCGCGACGATGACGACACCCGGCTGGCTGACCCGGACGGAGGGGGTGCTGGCGGCGAACATCGCCACCAACGGCAACCACCCGTCTGTGCTCCTGTGGAGCATCGGCAACGAGTTGGCCACTCCGGTCGACGCGCCGGAGGCCACCTACATCGCCGCCGCGGCCAAGCTGGCCCACCAGCTCGACCCCACCCGGCCCGTGGGCCTGGCGATCAGCTCCTGGCCCGGCGTGGCGTGCCAGGCGGCGTATGCCCCGCTCGACGTGATCGGCTACAACGACTACTTCGGCTGGTACGACGCCGGCGGGGGGACGACCGACGACCGCGACGCGCTCTCGCCCTACCTCGACTTCCTGCGCGCCTGCTACCCGACCAAGGCGCTGATGGTCACCGAGTTCGGCTTCGAGGCCAACCGCGACGGCACGGTCGAGGAGCGGGGCACCTACCAGTTCCAGTCGGATGCCATGGCGTTCCACCTCGGCGTGTTCGCCACCAAGCCGTGGCTGTCCGGGGCGATCGCGTTCGCGCTCCAGGACTTCGCCGTCAAGCCCGGCTGGACGGGGGGCAACCCGCTGCCCGACCCGCCGTGGCTGCACAAGGGGCTCTACGACCAGTACGGGAACGCCAAGCCGGCGGCCGCGGTCGTCTCGGCGATCTACCACGGGACGATCCAGATGGCGAAGGACCGGGCCCGGTAGGGGGGGACAGCAGCGGTGCGCCGGCGTCGCTCGGACCGCTCCGCGTGGCCGCCGGGCCGGCGCGCGGCCTGATGGCCGTGGCCTGAGGGCACGGTAGCCTGGACGGCCAGGATGTCGACCGCCGCCGAGACCCTCCGCCGCACCCCGCTGTACGAGCAGCACCGCATCGCCGGAGCGAAGCTCGTGCCGTTCGCCGGGTGGGAGATGCCGATCCAGTACACCGGAATTCGGCCTGAACACGAGGCGGTCCGCCGCCGGGCTGGGGTGTTCGACGTCTCCCACATGGGCCAGATCGAGACGCGCGGGCCCGGCGCCGGCGCGTACCTCCAGCGGTTGCTGTCCAACGACGTACGCCGGATCCCGGTCGGCGGGGCGCAGTACGCCGTGCTGTGCGACGAGGCCGGTCGCGTGCTGGAGGACCTGTTCACCTACCGACTGGCCGAACGGCGCTTTCTCACCGTCACCAACGCCGCGAACCACGCGCGCGACATCGATTGGTTCCGCACGCACGCCGACGGCTTCGACGTCGACGTCATCGACCGAGCGGCCGACTTCGCCCTGCTCGCAGTGCAGGGACCGCTGGCGCCGGAGACGGTGGCGGGCATGGCCGACACCCTGCTGCCGCCCCGGATGCACGTCGCCGAGGTGGTCCTCGGGGGGGTCGCGGTCACCGCCTGTGGCACCGGGTACACGGGCGAGCCGGGCTACGAGCTGCTCGTGGCCCCCGCGGACGCGCCCAGGCTGTGGGAGGCACTCATCGCCGCCGGTGTCACGCCGGTCGGACTCGGCGCGCGGGACACCCTCCGCCTCGAGGTGTGCTTCCACCTGTACGGCAACGACCTCGATCTCGACCACGGCCCGATCGAGGCGGGGCTCGGCTGGTGCTGCCGGGAGGACACGGGATTCATCGGGGCACAGGCGGTGGCCGCCGCGCGAGCCCAGCCGCCGGCCGAGCGACTGGTTCCGTTCCGCATCGACGGAGAGGGCATCGCTCGGCAGGGCAATCCGGTGCTCGGTGGGGGGGTGGTGACCAGCGGGACGTTCTCGCCCTCGCTGGCTCGCGGCATCGGGATGGCGTACGTTCCCGCTGATCGCGCGCAGCCCGGGAGCGCAATCGAGATCGACGTGCGCGGGAAGACCCGGAGCGCCCGGATCGAGTCCAAGCCCCTGTATCGAAAGGACGCCCGCTGATCATGGCCGATGCCAGCTACCCGATCGACCTGCGCTACCACCCCGAGCACGACTGGGCGCGTATCGAGGGCGACACGGCGACGTTCGGGATCACCTGGTATGCGCAGGACTCGCTCGGTGAGGTGGTGTTCGTCGAGCTCCCCGCGGTCGGCGCGAAGACGACCCAGGGCGAGTCGTACACCGAGATCGAATCGGTCAAGGCCGTCTCCGACGTGGTCGCGCCCCTGTCGGGTGAGGTCGTCGAGGTCAACGCGGCGCTCTCGCAGCAGCCCGAGGTCGTCAACGAGGATCCCTACGGGGCGGGGTGGCTCGTGCGCGTCCGGGTGACGGATCCGGCCGAACTCGACGGCCTGCTCGACGCCGGCACCTACGAGGGATCGCTGACGTGACCTCCTACGTCTCGGCCACCGACGCCGACCGGCGGGAGATGCTCCAGCTGATCGGCGTCGACTCGATCGAGGAGCTGTTCGGCGACGTGCCGGCCGGGCTCCGGCTCGACGGCCCGCTCCGCCTCGACGGACCGCGCTCCGAGCTCGACGTCTACGCCGAGCTCAAGGCGCTGGGGGAGCGCAACACGTCGGCCGACGAGGAGATCACGTTCCTCGGTGGCGGGATGTACGACCACTACGTCCCGGCGCTCGTGGACTCCATCACCCAGCGCTCGGAGTTCCTCACCCCCTATACGCCCTACCAGCCGGAGATCTCCCAGGGCGGGCTGCAGGCGATGTTCGAGTACCAGACCGCGATCTGCGAGCTGACCGGGCTGCCGGTGAGCAATGCATCGGTCTACGAGGGGCCGAGCGCGGTGGGAGCGGCCGCCTACCTGGCCAAGCTGGCCAACGGCCGACCGCGGATCGTGATCAGCCAGGGCGTCCACCCCCACGCGGTCGAGACGGTGCGCACGCTCGCTCGCGCCTGGAACGTGACGGTCGAGCTCGCCCCACTGCGCGACGGTGTGACCGAGCTGCCGCCGCTCGACGACGACGTCTCCGCGGTGATCGTCGCCCAGCCGAACTTCCTCGGGGTGGTCGAGGACCTGCGCACGGTGGCCGATGCGGCGCACGCGGTCGGCGCGCTCGCCGTGGCGGCCTGCGACCCGCTGCCGCTGGCGCTGCTCCGATCGCCGGGCGAGTGCGGGGTCGACGTGGCGGTGGGGGAGGGCCAGACGCTCGGCAACCGGCTCGACTTCGGCGGCCCCTCGTTCGGCTTCTTCGCCGTCACCGACGCGCTCCTGCGCCGTCTGCCCGGCCGGATCGCCGGCGAGACGCGCGACGTCGACGGCCGACGGGGCTACGTGCTCACGCTCCAGACCCGCGAGCAGCACATCCGGCGCGAGAAGGCGACGTCGAACATCTGTACCGCGCAGGCGCTGAACGCGCTGGCCGGCGTCATCTACCTGAGCTGGCTCGGCCGCCAGGGGATCGTCGAGCTCGCCGAGCTGCTCGTCCAGCGCACGGCCTACGCCAGAGAGCGTCTGGGTGCCGTGGCCGGCGTCAGCCTCGTCCACCACCGGCCGGTCGTGCGCGAGTTCGTGCTCCGCATCGAGGACGCGCGGGTCGAGACCGTCGTCGCAGCGTGCCGCGCACGGGGGATCAACCCCGGCCTGATGCTGGCCCGCGAGGATCTGCCGGGCTACGCGGACTGTCTGCTGGTGGCGATCACCGAGCGGCGGACGAAGGAGCACATCGACCGCTTGGCCGAGGCGCTGGCGGAGGGGATTGCGGAGGCGCGCACCGCCGGGACGCCGCAGCGGCTGGCGGAGGTCGGCTGATGTTCCGCGCCGCCGACGACGAGCTGACGATCTTCGAGCGCTCGAAGGCCGGCCGCCGGGCATTCGTGGCTCCGGCGGCGGGCGTGCCCGAGCGGCCTCTGGACGAACTGCTTCCCCCCGAGCTTCGCCGGGCCGAGCCGCCCCGGCTGCCTGAGGTGGCCGAGCCCGAGATCGTTCGCCACTTCAACCGGCTGAGCAAGCGCAACTTCGATCTCGACACCGGCTTCTACCCGCTCGGGTCGTGCACGATGAAGCACAACCCCAAGCTCCACGAGCGGATCGCCGCCCTGCCCGGCCACGCCCGGCTGCACCCCCTCCAGGATCCGGCGCACGCCCAGGGGGCGCTCGAGCTCATGTGGCGCCTCCAAGACGCGCTGGGGGAGATCTCCGGGATGCCGCACGTGTCGCTGCAGCCGAGCGCCGGCTCACACGGCGAGCTCGCCGGGGTCCTGCTCACCCGCGCGTTCCACGAGGACCGTGGCGAGCACCGGACGAAGGTGCTGACCCCCGACACCGCGCACGGCACGAACCCGGCGACGGTGACGATGGCCGGCTACGAGGTGGTGAAGGTCGGCACCGACCGCCACGGCAACGTCGATCTCGACGACCTGCGCGCCAAGGCGGACCGGGACGTCGCCTGCCTGATGCTCACCAACCCCTCGACGCTCGGCCTGTTCGAGCCGAACATCGTGGAGATCGCGCGGATCGTCCACGAGGTTGAAGCCACGCTCTACTACGACGGGGCGAACCTCAACGCGATCATGGGCGTCTGCCGGCCGGGGGACATGGGGTTCGACATCGTCCACTTCAACCTCCACAAGTCGTTCACCCAGCCGCACGGCGGTGGTGGCCCGGGTGCCGGGCCGATCGCGGTATCGGATCGGATCGAGCCGTTCCTGCCCCGACCCCAGGTCGTGCGCCGGCAGACCGCGGCGAACGGCAACGGCCGGCGCTACGGCGGCCCGTGGTTCGACCTCGACTTCGACCGCCCCAAGTCGATCGGCCGGCTGCGCGGGTTCCAGGGCAACTACGGGGTGTTCGTCCGGGCGTACGCCTACATCCGGTCGCTCGGGGCGGCCGGCCTGCGCGAGGCCTCCGAGGTGGCGGTGCTGAACGCCAACTACCTGCTCGCCCGCCTGCGCGCCGAAGGCGTGCTCGAACTCCTGCCGGTGGCCTACGAGCGTCTGTGCATGCACGAGTTCGTGCTCAGCGGCGCTCCGATGAAGCGCGAGCTCCAGATCAAGACACTCGACCTGGCCAAGCGGCTGCTCGATCATGGCGTTCACCCGCCGACCGTCTACTTCCCGCTCCTCGTCGAGGAGGCGCTGCTCGTCGAGCCGACCGAGACCGAGACCAAGGAGACGCTCGATCGGTTCGCGGCCGCCGTGGCGGAGATCCTGCGCGAGGCGCGGGAGGACCCGGATCGCGCCCGTCAGGCGCCGTACAGCACGCCGGTGCGCCGGCTCGACGAGGCCGGGGCGGTGCGGCGGCCGATCGTCCGCCAGCCGCTGTAGCGCCGGCGCCGACCGGCAACCGGGGTCGAGGCGGTGCGGCGAGCGCCGGGGTCAGCCGGACGCGAGTCGCTCGTCGAGCTCGCTCCGGCGAGCGAGGAATCGCTGTGCCGCGGCGATGTCGTGCAGCCGGAACACGTGGGCCCCGTGCGCCCACCCGTGTTCGAGCGCAGCGAGGGTGCCGGCCAGTCGCTCCCGCGGACGGCGCCCGGTGAGCGCGCCGATGAAGTCCTTGCGGGAGACCGGCAGCAGCAGCGGACGCCCGAAGCCGTGCAGGCGCGGCAGCGCGCGCAGCGCGGCGACGGTCTGGGCCGGGGTCTTGGCAAAGTCAGGCCCGGGATCGAGGATCACCGCCTCGGCGGCCAGGCCGTGGGCGGCGGCGAGCGCCAGCCGCTCGGTGAAGAACGCCTCGAGGTCGGCCGGGACGTCGGCGTAGCCGTCGGGATCGAGGCGGCGCTCCTTGGGGCGTCCTCGCTGGTGCATCAGCACGTAGCCCGCCCCGGCCTCGGCGCACAGCGCGGCGAGCGCCGGATCGGCCAGGCCGCTGATGTCGTTGACCAGCTGGGCACCCGCGGCGAGCGCCGCCCGGGCGACCGCGGGCTTGTAGGTGTCGACTGAGACGAGCACCGCGGGCAGGGCGTCCCGGATGGCCTCGATCAACGGCACGACCGCGGCGATCTCCCGGCGGTCGGTGGCCCGAGGGGTGGCCGGGCTGGCGCTCTCGCCCCCGACGTCGAGCATCTGCGCGCCGCCCGCGGTGAGGTCCCGGGCCAGCTGCAGGCGGCTTGCGAGGTCGGGCAGCCGGCCGGCGTCGGAGAACGAGTCGACGGTGGCGTTGACGATGCCCATCAGCCACGGGTCGGGACCGAGGATGTGGGTTCGGCCGGCGAGGACCAGCCGGCGGGGCGGGGCGAGCATCCGCTCAGCAGCGAGCGGAGGCCAGCACGCCGGCCACGGCGCCGAGCGCCGGCTTGGCCGTGGCCACCCGATGCCGCGGCGTGCTGAACCAGCTCATGGGCTGCCAGTCCGTCGTGCAGTAGTCGGGAGCCCACTGGCGGTAGCCGTCCAGCCGGCCGGAACCGATGCCCCAGCGCACCAGGTCGGCGATGAACCGCTCCTGGCCGGGCACCGACTGGGGGTAGCCGGGGACCGGCGTGTTGTACGGGAAGGACCCGCTCATGTGTCCGGACGGGTAGCCGCCCTCGGCGATGAACACCTGCCGACCGAACCGCTGCCCGAGGGCCGTGGCGATGTCCTTGAACAGGGTGAGCAGGTTGCCGGGGGCGGCGAGCGCCCCAGCCGTGGGGTAGTAGGAGGCGCCGAACACGGCGGGCTGGTATCCCACCGCCTCCACGGTCTCCCAGAACGCGAGTGCCGTGGCCGGGGTCGGCTGGAAGATGCCGCTGATGTGGGTGCTGAAGCGCGCGGTGCGGTCCACGCTGCGGATCCCCGCTGCGGTGGCGGCGATGAGCCGCCCGACGTACGGCCACAGGTGGCGGCGCAGCCAGGCGATCCGGTCCGACTCCGACATCCCCACGAGAGACCCGACGCTCATCTGGCCGATGGCCGGATCGACCGCATCCGGTGCCACGTACGGCTCCGAGCTGGACAGCAGCGGCTTGAGCGCCACCCCCGCGATCCCGAACTCGACCTCGTTGCCGATGTCCCACACGTTCACCCGCGCTCCGGTGCCGAGGATCTGGCGGGCGACCAGCTCGCCGTACTGGCGCAGCGCCGCCTCCATCTGGCCGATGCGCAGCGTCAGCCACGGACCGGGCAACCGGATGGCCGGATAGTCGGTGAAGTCAGGCGGCTCCTGGTAGTTGCCGGCGTCGCCGTAGTCGCGGAACAACCCGAGCTCGGGGTTGAACGGCAGGTGCACGGCGCGGGCCAGCCGGGCCCGTTCGATGCCGCGGGCGAAGCCCATCTCGGCCTGCCCGTTCTGCCCGGCGTATCGACGGGTGGCGATGCGCTGGTAGACCTCGGTCGAGCCGCGGCGGATGAACAGCTCCTGGACCTCCTGCACCGTCCGGGCGGTGCGCGCCCCGTCGCGCAGCGCGGTCCGGCGCAGCACGGTCTCGGTGAACGGGCTGACGCTCAGCGAGTTGCGAAACGAGCAGGCGCCCGATTCCCCCGTCCGGGCGAGGGCGCCGGCCGGCCATCGCGCCGGCAGCGCGAACGCCGCGCCGGCGGCTGCGGCGCGGGCCAGGACCGCGCGGCGAGTGATGGCGGGCGAGGAGCTCACGGCCGGGGAGATGTAAGCCGGACCACCCGGCGCCCGTCAAGCCCCAACCACGCGGTTGCCGTCAGGTTCGTCCCGGACCCCCCCGGGTATCCCGAAGCCATCCCCTTCCCGCCCCCGAAAGGAGCGACCACATGGCCAGCGAAACCGGAAAGGTCACCGGCACGAAGGACAAGGACTACAACCTCATCTGGTTCACCGAGCAGAGCCTGAGCAACGCCCTGCGCCTCGAGTCCTACATCGAGGACGCCGAGCGGGACGGCGACAAGGAGATCGCCGAGTTCTTCCGGCGCGCTCAGGACGCGAGCCGGCGAGGCGGCGAGCAGGGCAAGACGCTCCTGCGCCAGCGGCTCGGATCAGGCTGAGCCAGCCGACGCGAATCAGGTGCTCGAGGCGGGGAATCGACGTCGCGGCCCAGTGCGATGAGGCGGTCCGGGCGTCACCTGGTCCCGTGCGTGTCGGGGAGACCTTCGGTTTCGTCCTCCCCAGCGGAGATACGACTGGGACCAGCCGCGCCGGGCGCGCCGTCCCAGCCCTCCGGACCCCCGGGGTGCTGGTTGATCCCACTCCCGCGGCGGCTGTAGAAGCCGTAGGCCACGGCCACCAGCAGCAGTACGACGAAGATCAGGAAGATGTCTACGCCGCCGCTCATCTGCGAGGCTCCCGTCGACCCGTCTCAACGATCCGGATATGGATCATCGACGCTGTCTCCGCCGGACTGCGTCTCCCAGCTGCCGTTCGAGCATTCCGGGCAGGGCGGCAAATGCTGCGTCGAGCCCACCGACAGCTCATAGCCGCACTCCGTGCACCGGTACGTGCCGGATGACACGTCGCTTCCCGCGGGAACAGGGTCTGCCATGTCTCCTCCTCCTCTGTGGCAACGCCGCGCGGGCGGCGCGCCAGCTGTGCGTTGCCGGCACCGTACCACAGAAATGGACCGCAACCGGGACGAATTGGCACATCAGGTTCCACGCACGGCGCAGCTTTCCCCACACATGTCTCACTTGTCTGACATAGGTATCAATTCGATCAAACCCTCGGCTTTCCAATGAGCCCCGACGGTGATGACGGCCACTTCCAGCAGTCGGCGCTCGATTGACGTCTCAAACCGCAGAGTCCGGCCCAGTGCAGCCACCCTCCGTCCGCCCGTCGGTGCCTGAACGAAGGCGTTGAAGGGACCTAGGAGGCCACCTTGCTCATCGACGAGCTCAAGTGTTCGACTCGACGATCCGATCCCAGAGCTCCTGACCGCCGGGGGGCCCGATCCTCACGGCGAGCATTCGGCAAGCGACCCATCACGACAGATATCCCCCGGCCACTCAGCCTTGAACGAGCGTTTGAAGAAACGTCTCGGATCGTGTGCGGTGCCGGTGCAAGAGCTTGAGCGAGCGTTCAACCTCATGTCGCTCGAGCGCCTCGAGTATGCGTTGGTGCTCCTGGACGATCTCGCCCGGCACTTGGCCCGAAGGGTCGTGGAGCCACATGCGGCGATAGGAGATGACCCGGTAGGGATCTAGGGTGTCCCAGAGCTGCGCAACCAAGCGGGTCAGCCAGAGGTTCGTGCAGCGGTGGAACACCACGAAGTGAAAGCGGCGGTTGGTGGAGATCATTTCGACCGCGTCCTGCTCTTCAGCGGCCCGCGCCTGATCGCGGAGGTGTCGCCGCATGGCGCTGAGGTCCAGCTGGTTGAGGTGCGGGATCGCCAGCTCTTCGGTCTGGCGTTCGAGCAGGTTGCGCACCACGTACATGTCAGCGATGGCTGTCGCCGGTAGCTCCGTGACGAAGTAGCCGCGCTGCGGGCGATAGGTCACGATGCCCTCGGCGGCGAGGGTCTTCAGCGCTTCCCGCACGGGGATCAGGCTGATACCGAGTGCCTGCGCCGTGGCTTCCTGGCGGATCTTCGCCCCTGGGGCCAGCTCGCCCCTGAGGATCGCATCGCGCAGCTCCGCAGCGGCGATCGCCTCGGATGTCCGGAGGAGCGGGCGCTGTTCGATGGCCAAGGTCATAACCCTATTCCTCCAGGTAGGCTAGCACTTGACATTATAATCTTCTCCTTCTAGGCTCGGATCGAAATGAGCGTCTCCGAACAGCGCGAAGTCGTCACCGATGGGTCCGAAACCGCAGCATTGGCTGAGTGGATAGCGGCCGTCACCTTGTCCGAGGTCCCGGCGGCCGTCCGCGAGCGCGCTAAGCACATACTTCTGGACGGGGTCGGGTGCGGGCTGCTCGGCGCCGGACTGGCGTGGTCACAGGCGGCGACCGATGCGGTGTGCGCGATGGAAGGTTCTCGACCGGCGCCACGATCGGACGGTGAACCTGCTGATGGTCGTGCGATATTGATCGGCCTCGGGCTGGCGACGTCGCCATCAGCGGCGGCACTCTTGAACGGCGCGTACGTGCAGGGCTTCGAGCTCGACGACTACCACCCGGTGGCGCCGGTTCACAGCGCGGCTTTGGTGCTGCCGGCGATGCTTGCCGCGCTGCCGGGTGCGCGGCGGCGAGGTGGCGCGGATTTGCTGTTGGGCGCGATCCGCGGGTTCGAGGTGGGGCCCCGGGTGGGCCGGGCGCTCAACGGGGCTGAAATGCTGACTCGCGGCTGGCATTCCGGTCCCGTGTTCGGAGGTCCGGCAGCGGCCGCCGCCGCCGGGACCCTGTACGGGCTGGATGCCGAAGGGTTCGAGGACGCATTCGGGATTGCGGCCACCCAGGCGTGCGGCTTGATGGCCGCGCAGTTCGGGGCCATGGTCAAACGGATGCAACACGGCTTTGCCGCCCGCAACGGCCTGCTGGCGGCCGCTCTGGCGGCCGGCGGCTATAGCGGCATCAAGGGTGTGTTCGAGATGCCCTACGGCGGCTTTTTGGCGACCTTCGGCGAGGGCCACGACCCCAAGCCCGAAGAGATCGCCGCGGAACTCGGCCGGCAGTGGGAAACGCTGGAGATTGCCGTTAAGCCGTATGCGGCGATGGCGGGACTGCACGCGGCCATCGACGCAGCCCGAGCGATGCGCGCTGAGGCTCCGATCGACGCCGCGGCGATCGACGCGGTGGAGATCTCGATGTCCGAGCCGGCCTTTCATCACGGCGGTTGGCGAGCGGAGCGGCCTTTGACCGCCGTAGGGGCGCAGATGAACGCTGCGTTCGCGGTGGCGGTCACGTTGCTGGACGGCACTGCGCTGGCCGCCCAGTTTGCCGATCAGCGGATCGCCTCCGACGACGTTTGGCAGCTGATCGAACGTACGACCATCCGGCACGAGCCGGAGTTCGACAAGCGTCGCGAGGATGGCTACAACACCCGACTGCGGGTCCGGCTGCGCGATGGGGCTGTGCGCGAGGCGTTCGTGGAACATCCCCGGGGCGGGATCTACCAACCGCTGCCCAACGAGGAGGTCGTGGAGAAATTCCGGACTCTGGTCGCCGGGCTGGTTGACGAAGAGCACGCGCATTCGATCGAGCACGCTGTCCTGCACCTGGACGAGCTCGATGACGCCCGGGAGCTCGCGAGGCTGCTTGTCCGGCCAGTTGCCTCCGCGCCGCAGGAGGGCTGATGAGGCGAGCGGCCCAGCTGCGCGAGCTCTTGGCCGGGGACGAGCTGATCGTCGCGCCGGGCGTGTTCGACGGGATTTCAACCGCATTGGTTGGGAAGCTCGGCTTCGCCGCGGCGTATATGACCGGCGCTGGAGTCTGCGCGTCCTCGCACGGCCTGCCGGACATCGGGCTGCTGACCCTGACGGAGATGGCGGAGCGGGCATCGGTGCTGTCCGACCGGCTGCCGATCCCGCTGATCGCCGATGCCGACACGGGGTACGGCTCGCCGATCAACGTTGTGCGGACGGTGCGGGAGTACGAGCGCGCGGGCGTGGCGGCGATCCAGCTGGAGGATCAGGTGTTCCCCAAGCGGTGCGGTCACCTGGCGGGCAAGGATGTGATCGACGCCGAGCGGTTCGCCCGCTCGCTGCGGGCGGCGGTTGAGGCGCGTCGGGACCCGGAGACGGTGATCATCGCGCGGACCGACGCCCGCGCACCGCTCGGCATCGAGGAGGCGATTCGGCGGGCGAACCGCTACGCCGAGGTCGGGGCTGACGTGATCTTCGTCGAGGCGCCGCGGAGCGTGGCGGAGATCGAGCAGATCGCCGCCGAGGTCGATGCGCCGCTGCTGCTCAACGTCGTCCCGGGCGGCCGGACGCCCGAGGTGGGGCACGAGCGGTTGGCCGAGCTCGGCTACCGGATCGCGATCCACCCGGGGGTGGCATTGGCCGCCATCGTCCCGGCGGCCATCGCGGCGCTGAGCGCACTGCGCGAGGCGACGCCGGCGCCCGGCGGCCCGGCGAGCCCTGAGAGCTTCTTCGACCTGTTCGACCTGGGCGCCTGGAACGAGCTCGGGCAGCGGTACGACACACCGGCAACCGAGGAGACGGCCTGAGATGGCGATGACCATGATCGAGAAGATCCTCGCCCGGGCGGCGGGACGCGACCACGTGGAGGTGGGCGAGTTCGTCGTCTGCGAAGTCGACATGACGGTGATGATCGACCTGCAGTTCGCGACGCTGTGGGCCGAGCCGACCCGGATCGCCGATCCCGATCGGCTGGCGGTGATCATGGATCACGCGGTGCCGGCTCCGTCGATCGCCGACGCCGACGGCGGTGTCCATGCCCGCGCGTTCGTCGCGCAGTACGGGATCAAGCGGTTCTTCGACGTCGGCCGGCACGGGATCTGCCATCAGGTGATCGCCGAGAACGGGCTGGCCCGGCCGGGGGAGATCCTCACCTGCACCGACTCGCACACGTGCGCGGGCGGCGCGTACAACACCGCCGCCCGCGGGCTCGGTCCGGTCGAGGTGTACTCGATCATGTGCACCGGCAAGACGTGGTTCCAGGTGGCGCCGACACTCCGCTACGAGCTGGTCGGCGAGAAGCCGGAGGTCGTCACCGGCAAGGACGTCTTCCTGCACATCGCCGGGGCGTTCGGTGACGCGACCAACCACAACCTGGAGTTCGGCGGACCGGGCCTCGCGTCGGTGCCGATGAACGACCGGCGGACGATCGCCACCCAGGGCGCGGAGATCTCCGCCGACTTCACGACGTTCCCGGCCGACGAGCTGTGCCAGGCGTTCATCGACGACCGGTCCGGTGACGCATATTCGCCCGCCGACCCCGACCCCGACGCCAGCTACGCCGCGGTGCGCGAGGTCGACCTCTCGACGCTCGAGCCGTATGTCGCCCGACCGGGCGGCGTCGCGCACAACGCGGTCCCGATCTCGGAGATCGAGCCCCGGCCGGTGAACCAGTGCTTCATCGGCTCGTGCGCCAACGGGCAGCTCGAGGACCTGCGGATCGCCGCCGAGATGCTTCGTGGGCAGACCGTCGCCCCCGGCGTGCGGCTGATCGTCACCCCCGCCTCGCAGGCCGTCTACCGCGAGGCGATCCGGGCCGGCTACGTCGAGGCGATCGCCGACTCCGGCGCGATCATCACCAACTCCACCTGCGGCGCCTGCTTCGGCTACCACATGGGCGTGCTGGGGGCCGGCGAGGTCTGCCTGACCGCTTCGACGCGGAACTTCAAGGGACGGATGGGCAGCCCCGACGCGGAGATCTACATGGCCTCGCCGTACACGGTGGCCGCCGCGGCGATCGCCGGCCACATCATCGATCCCCGGGAGGTCGCCGTCGCATGAACGACGTCATCGCAGGACGCGCCTGGGTGTTCGGCGACTCGGTCGACACCGACAACATGTACCCCGGCTTCGCGATGAAGCTCCCGGTCGAGGAGGCGGCCACGCACGTCTTCTACGACCTGCGGCCCGGGTGGGCGAGCGAGGTGGGCGTCGGCGACATCGTGATCGCCGGCCGGAACTTCGGCATCGGCTCGAGCCGCCCGGTGGCCCAGCTGTTCAAGCACCTCGGGGTTGCTGCGCTGGTGGCCGACGAGTTCAACTCGCTGTTCTTGCGCAACAGCATCAACTTCGGCCTGCCGGCCCTCACGATCCCCGGCGTCACGGAGCTGATCCGGGACGGGGACGAGGTCAGGCTCGACGTCCGCTCAGCGACGATCGAGCGCCCGGCCGACGGGGCGAGGCTGACCGGCGAACCGCTGCCCGAATTCGTGCTCGAGATCGTCGCCGGGGGCGGGCTCCTGCCCAAGCTCGTGGCCGACGGCTTCATCCCGTCGGACCCGTCGAAGATCCACGGCAGCGGGCGCGAGGTCGGGAGCTAGGACATGAACGCCGGAGCACCGGCCGCCGGCGACGGACACGAGTTCGTGCTCGTCCACGGGGCCTTCCACGGTGGGTGGTGCTGGCGGCGCGTCGCCGACCGACTCCGGGCCCGCGGCCACCGCGTGTTCACGCCGACCCTCACCGGTCTGGGCGAACGCCGCCACCAGCTCGACGAGTCGGTCACGCTCGAGACGTGGATCGAGGACGTGGTCGGGGTGATCGAGAGCGAGGAGCTCTCCGACGCGGTGCCCGTCGGGCACAGCTTCGGCGGCCCGGTGATCTCGGGGGTAGCTGACCGCGCGGCGCCGCGGCTGCGCGGGCTCGTGTATCTCGACGCCTTCCTCGTGCCCGATGGACGGTCGCCGCTTGAGATGGCGCCGCCGGGGGAGAGCGAGCGCCGGGCATCCACCACCGGGGCGGCTGTCACCGACCTCGCGCTGCCGCCTCCGCCCCCTGCCTACTTCGGGGTCGAGGACCCCGAGGACGCCGCGTGGCTCGAGCGGCGGATGACTCCCCAGCCGATCCGCCCGTTCCTGGAGCCGGTCCACCTCGACCATCCGCTCGGCCACGGGCTGCCCTGCACGTTCGTCGCCTGCACGGAGAATCGCCAGGAGATCGCGGTGCGCAGCCGCGAGCTCGCCCGCTCGCTTCCGGGCTGGGGGTGGCGAGAGCTGGGCTGCGGGCACGACGCGATGATCATCGCTCCCGACGCGGTCACGGAGCTGCTGCTGGACGCCGCGGTATCCGCTTCAGAACAACCAGAGAGGTCAACATGAACACCGATTACGACGTCGTTGTCGTCGGCGGCGGCAACGCCGCTCTGTGCGCCGCGCTGTCGGCCCACGAAGCCGGCGCCCGCGTGCTGGTGCTGGAGGCCGCGCCGCGTGAGGAACGCGGGGGCAACAGCCGCTTTGCCGGCGCGATCTTTCGCGCTCCGCACACTGGGATCGACGGCATCATGCCGTTGCTCGGTGAGGAGGCGCAGGCCGACCTTGAGAAGGTACGGATCGCTCCCTACACCGCGGATGATTTCCGGCACGACATGCTCGCCACCTCGGACAACCGAGCCGACCGCGATCAGATGGAGATCGTCATCCGGGACGGCTACGCGACGATGGAGTGGATGCGCGACCAAGGCGTGCACTGGGAGCTGACGCTGCGCAAGTTCTTCAACCCCGAGGCGCTCGAGCACGTGATCGAGCTGCCGGGCGGGGGCGCAATCAAGGCCCGCGGCGAGGGCATCGGGCTGACCGACGACCTGTGGGCGGCCGTCGAGCAGATCGACATCGAGGTCCGCTACGACCACCCGGCGCACGATCTGCTCATCGAAGGCGACACCGTGCTCGGGGTCCGGGTTCGGGCCCATGACTCATTCGAGGACTTCGGGGCTCAGGTGATCCTCGCCTGCGGTGGATTCGAGGCCAACCCGGCGCTGCGACGCCGCTACCTGGGTGAGGGCTGGGATCTGGTCGTGGTCCGCGGCACCCGCTTCAACACCGGCACGATGCTGGAGAAGGCGATCGTCGCCGGCGCCCAGGCCTACGGGCACTGGGGGGGCTGCCACTCCTCCCCGCAGGACGTGAACGCCCCGCGGGTGGGAGATCTGGCGGTCACCGACGAGATGTCGCGCTACTCCTACCCCTACGCGATCATGGTCAACGTCGACGGGCAGCGATTCATGGACGAGGGCGAGGACATCTTCGCCTACACCTACGCCAAGACCGGCTCGGAGATCCGCCGCCAGCCACGGGCCACGGCGTTTCAGATCTTCGATCAGAAGACGATCCACCTACTGGAGCCGCGCTACCGGACCGCCACGCCGATCGTCGACGACACGATCGAGGGCCTGGCCGGCAAGCTCGGGATCAATCCCGGTGGCGTTCAGCGACACGGTCCGGGAGTTCAACGCCGCCACCACACGGGCGGAGGTCAACCCGTTGCACAAGGACGGTCACGCCACCGCCCCCGGGCTCTACCCCCCGAAGTCCAACTGGGCGAATCCGATCGATCAGCCGCCCTACACCGCCTACGCAGTGACCGCCGGGATCACGTTCACCTACGGCGGCCTGCGCGTCGACACCGATACCCGGGTGCTCAACAACGAGGGTCGCCCGATGCCGGGCCTCTACGCCGCCGGCGAGATTACCGGCGGATTCTTCTACCACAACTATCCGGGTGGAGCGGGCCTCACCCGCGGCGCGGTGTTCGGGCGGATCGCCGGGCACCGAGCGGCACACCGAGCCCGCGGGGCGATGGACGCGAGTGACGATCTGCAGCCCGTCGCAAGATGATTCGCGCGACGCGCTTCGGGCCGATGCCGAACCGATCATCTGAAGCCAGGGGGTGGCGACCGCGGCCGCAACCGCTGCTCGAGCGTGGCTGCTGCTTCACGCACGCCCTCATGGCCGAGGGCGCGGAAGAATCGGTCAAGAAAGACCTGCGCCTCTGCTTCTCATCTCCCGACAGAAGCTCGCGGCGGTAGCGCACGAATTCGGCGAGACGCTCTTGGAGATGCTGGGGCTCCGGATTCGAGGACGTTGGCTGCCGACAGTCGCCGCTCGCCTCACAATCGCCAGTAACACCTCGATTGCCAGGACTTTCTCTAATCGGGGAGACAGGATTTGAACCTGCGACCGCCCGGCCCCCAGCCGGAACTAGGCTGGTTCTCGTTGCGGTCTGAATCGCCTGATTTACTGGGCCTTTTCTGTCCGTGCGATCAGGTACGATCCGGTCAAAATGGAACATGAACGGTACATGAGTCGAACCGTCCGGGCCCGATAGGGGTCCGTCAGCCGTGTACCAATCGTGTACCAATTGCCGGACACGGCGAGCTCCGGCGATGACTGCCACGAATGGCAAGTCGGGTCGACGGGCCTACGGAACCGGGCACGTTGCGGGTGGTCGGCCGCTCGTGGATCGGCATCGTGGTACGGGCCGGAGGGTCGGCGCGATTCAGCGCAAGGTCGGGCGCACGTCCGCACGCGAGGCCCGCGCCGACGGGCTCACGAAGGCGCAGGCAGAGCGTGTGCTGCGGCGGATGCGGGAGATCGACGCGCCGCGCGCGGCGCCCGACGGCCGAGCGGGTGACGCATGGAGCAGGCGGGCGCGAGTTCTGCCAGCGGCTCGAGCTGAAGGGCCGGCGCAAGTCGCACCGACTGACCGTCGCCTCCGATCTGCGCAACCACATCGCGCCGTTCTTCGCCGGCAAGACGCTCGACCGGATCCGGCCGGAGGACATCGAGCGCTACGTCGCCGCGAAGCGCAAGACGCTCGCGATCAAGACGATCCGCAACCACGTGAACACGATGCACTCGATCTTCGACCTGGGCTTGCGGAAGGGCTGGTGCCAGGTGAACCCGGTCAAGCTCGCCGACCGGCCGACGCTGAAGAAGACCGAGACGCGGATCCAGTTCCTCGATCAGCCGGAGCTCGAGCAGCTGCTCGCTGCGCCGTATCCCGACGACGCGTTCGGCCGGATCGAGCCGACGTTGTATCTGACCGCCGCGATGACGGGGCTGCGCCAGGGCGAGCTGCTTGGGCTCCGATGGCGCGACGTCGATCTCGAGGCGCGCAAGATCCGCGTCGTCTCGCCGTTCGTCCGCGGCGAGTTCGGCGATCCGAAGTCGGCCGGGTCGGGCCGGTCGGTGCCGATGGCGGAGCGAGTCGCCGTGGCGCTCCGCGAGCTGCGCGAGCGCTCGCATTACTCCCACGACCGCGATCTGGTCTTCTGCCACCCCGAGACCGGAAAGCCACTCGACCGCTCGAAGCTCGTCCGCCGCTTCAAGCAGGCGCTCGACCGCGCCGGCGTCCACCGGATCACGTTCCACGAGCTGCGCCACACGTTCGGCACGCGGATGGCGGCCGCCGGCACGCCGATGCGAACGCTCCAGCATTGGATGGGCCACGCGGACTCGAAGACGACGCAGATCTACGCCCATTACCAGCCGAGCGACCAGGAGGCCGACGCGGTCGATCGGGCGTTCGCGTAGAGCCGAATCTCGCTACGAGACAGCGACCAGCTCGGCCGCGGTGACCTTGTCGGGCTCGTCCTCGAAGCCGACGACCAGGTGGGTCTCGAACGCATCGGCGAGGCGGCGGAGAGTCGTAACGCTCGTCGGATACTGGCCACTCTCGATACGCGAGATGACCGAGTGGCTGGTTCCGATCCGCTCGGCAAGCTCCTGCTGGGTCAGACCAAGCGTCTGACGCCGGGCGATCACAATGCGGGCGATCACCCTCGTAAGGGGCGATCCGTCGAAGCTCCTCCCGGTACACGGCGCTTCGCTGCGCGCGGCGTCGGCTCGCGGCGCGATGCGTCGAGCCGATCGGCGACTGATTCGAGCGGATGGCTGCGGGCTTGGCTTTCGTCTTCGACATGGAGTCCTCGCTGAGAGTTATCGGCAACTCGCTCGCAGAGCTTAGCATTATTGCTAAACGTAAGTCCGTTAGGGAGCGTCGTGGCCGGCCGCGCGCGGCGGCCGGCGCTTGGGCGCATCCATCCTGCGCTTGAAGTCGGTCCACCGCTCCTCCGCGATCGCAATATCGGCCTCCGGGATCGCGGCGGTGTCCTTGCGGAGCATGTGGAGGAGGATCACGAGGTTGCCGGACCGTCGATAGAGGATGCGGTACAGCGGCCGATCCGTAAGTGACAACGCAGTTCACGGAGCTGGCCGCGCACCTGACTCGTGTGCGGGAAGGGCAGCGGCGGTGCGGTCGGGGGCCGATCGTTCAGGCGATCGATCTGAAGGTCGATCGTGGGCTGCGTGCGCTCGTCCAGTCCGTCGATGAAGTCGTTGACGGGCTCGGAACCATCCGGCGCGCGGTAGTAGACGCATTGGGTCCGAGCCATCGCGCAGTTCTACCGGTCCAGTCGGCGATCATGATGCGAAGCGCGACGGATCGGGCGCTCGGGTCACAGGGGTCCACCGGCGCCCCGTTAGGCTGCTGATCGATGGCCGAGATAACGAGGCGACGGCAGGGCGAGATGATTCGGACGCTGTTCGAAATCCTCGCGAATGAGCCCGACGGTCTGCAGGCAAAGGATGCGATTGCGCGGGTCGAGGCGTCGATGGAGTTGACGCCATTCGATCGCTCGACGTTTCCGAAGAATCCTGATCTCGTCCGCTTCCCGAAGATCTTCTGGTTCTCGACGATCAACGCGGTGAAGGCCGGCTGGCTTCGGAAGAAGGCCGGCATCTGGACGCTCACGGATGAAGGACGAGCGGCGATGGAGGCGTTCGCGATCACGAGGCGCTCTTTGGCGAGTCCCGTCGCCTGTACAAAGACTGGAAGGCCAGCCAGCCCGACACCGAGCCGGATACCACCAGACGGTGAGTCTCTGACGAGGGCGGGCTGATCGCCGCCACGACTCTTGAAGAGTCGGAGGAGGCGGCACGACGAGCGATCCTCGATATCTCGCGAGGGTCAATCCGTATGCACTTCAAGATTGGTCGGGAAGCTGCTCGAGGCGATGGGCTACCACGTCGTTTGGATCGCACCAAAGGGCCGCGACGGCGGCCTTGACCTGCTCGCCCAGGGCGATCCTCTCGGCGTGAAGGGCCCGCGGATCAAGGGACAGGTCAAGCGGCGTGAGCAGAAGACCACGGAAGACGAGCTCCGCTCCTTCCTCTCGCTTGTCGAGCAGGATGACGTGGGCGTCTATATCTCGCTCGCTGGCTTTACGCGCGATGCCGAGGAGTCGGCACGTCGAGCGAGCCGGCGCATCACGCTCATCGACGGCGACGCCTTCCTTGACCTGTGGGTCGAGCCTTACGAGCGTGTTGATGAGGAAGGCCGTCAGCTGCTGCCGATCAAGCCGGTCTACTTCCTGGATCTCGAGACCTGACGGACGGACACCGAGCGTGCCTCCACGTGCAGAGGCTAACGCCGCTGTGACCGGACTGTGAATCCTCAGATGTAAACCGCGAGCGGAAGGATCTGGACTGCGGGGGATTCGATAATCGGATCGAATGTCTCGATCTTCAGCTCCTCGGCGTTCGCAGCATTCTCGATCAGATCTCGCCCAAAGTCTGGACCCGCTGCGGCGAGCACCGTCCGTCGGAGAAGGTTGATCTTGTCCTCATTCCCGAGAACGCGCGTGATTTTGCCGACGGCGGTGAAGATGCCAGCGCGGAGGAAGGCGCTTGTCGCGTCGGAGAAAAACTCCGATGACATTGTTAGGACCGCCTGAAGCCCTGGGCCTTTGAGGACTGTGTCGTGGACGGCAGCATTAGCAAGGTCGTCGCGCATCTGTCCAAGCATGAGCACTCCGCGGTTCTGCTGTTGCCACTCAATCCACGGTTGTAATGCCTGCATGGCGGCGTCAGCCGTCTCCTGAGCCTGGGCTTCCTTTGCTTCGGCTTGGGCGATGAGGTCGCCGCCTTCCGCCTTTCGTGCTGGGTTGCCCGATCGGGCGGTCTCCGCCGCTTGTTGTCGAAGCGCTTGGGCCTCGGTCTGGAGGGTGCTTACTTCGGCTTGGACAGCAGCCACGTCAACCTGCGCGGCGGCCTGCAGCGCGTCCTGCTGGGTAAGAGCGAAATACGGGAGTGCCTGCGCGAAAAAGCTAAGGATCTCCTGGAGCGGGTTGCCAACAAACTCGCCGGTTACCTCGACGACGTCGCCAGGCCCGATGTTCTCGAGGTCCTCGGGCCCGGTTATGTGCTTAAGGCCATTGCCGACGTCGAGTGCCTCATAGAGCGCGTTGAACAGAGAAGCGGACGTGTGTTGGCGGACGGCCCTGACTTCCTGGCTGTCTTCATCGTGCTCCCGCCGACCCATGCGGCCCGATACGTCCAACCCGAGTAGCGAACCAGAGCCGGGATGCGGATGCCAGCGCCGCCCTCCCGCTCGCGTTCGCTGCCGGTGCCAGAGCGACGGGTCGTCTCGTCCTCGAAGCTAACACCGCCCGTGAGCGAGGCGAGGAAGCTCACCATCATCGGCACGTCGAGGTACACCGGATGGAGCACGCGAGGCGGTTGCGTATCCGCTGCCGCTTGAGGTGAGTCGGGCACACGCCGAGCGTACCTTGGGTTGTGTTACCGGCCTGGCCGTCACCGCGTCCAGCTCGGGGCGCCGGGTCCAAGCGGGTCCGCGCCAGCGGACCGATCATTGCCACATAGCCGGAGCGGACCGGCAGTCAAGGGCGGCCCGTCAGGGCCGAGCGAAGCGAGCCGCGAAGCGGCGCCCTTGACGGCCGGGGCGCGGAGGCTACTTCGGCCAGATCACGAACCGAGCCCCCACATTCCCGCGGCAGCGCTCGGCCAAATGCGCTTCGAGATCGTGTCGGCTGAACCGGAGCGCTCGCCCAATACGAAGGTGCGGCAGCCGCCCGGTGCGGGCGAGGTCGTAGATCGTCGACACGGGCAATCGCAGCAGCTCCGCCACGTCCTCCGCTGTCAGAAGCCGATCATCAAGCGGGACGCTGAGATCGCTCATGGCCAGCGCCGGCTGATCGAAGGACCTACCGCTGGCAACGAAGCGAGCTCCAAGAGCCGTTCCGCGCCGACCGCTCGTGCCGCGCGCTGCACGGCCTCGCCGATATTCGTCGGTGCGTAATACCGGATCCGTGACACGTTCTGGTTCCTCAGGTAGCCCCGAAGGATCCGTTCGAGCCGCGCTCTGGTCTTGAGCGTCAACTCAACCTCGATCGCAATCACGTTCTCACCGTCGGCTCCGACCAGAGCGAAGTCGGGGCGGTGTAGACGAGAACGATCGTCACGGGGCGGCCCGAGGATCGCGGAGGCGATCGGCTGGCCGGCCGCATTCTCAGCCGCTCGGTGCTCACGGTCGCTGAGCAGCGTTGTGTCGACGAGCCGCGGCTCGAGCATCGCGGCGAGGGCTGCCGACACGATCATGTGCGGCAGTTGAGCGAGACTCACTCGCGCCGGCTTGAGCGGATCGAGACCAGCGCACCGCAGACCGTCGGCGGTTGCTATGAGCAGACCGCCGTCGTTGTAGAGCAGTCGGTGTCGGCGGACCAGCCCGTATGCGACGAGCTCGTGGACGCGCCGGTATGTGGCGGTGCGGCCCATGCCGTAGCGAGTCATCAGGTGCCGGGTCTGTACCGCTCCGTGCCGCCCAATCCACCTCACGAGCTTCATGTCGCGCTCGGTCACCATCGCCGGCCCCTGCGACGCAGATCGTCGGGATGGAAGATCCTGACGATCGTTGCCACCCGCAACCTGGGGACGATCACCGCGGCTTCTCCAATTCGGAGCCGTTTGATGTCGTCGGGGTGGATCACGTATTCGCGTCCGCGGACACGTGATCCGAGACCTGTCCGAGATCCTGCCGATGCCGTCTCCGGTCTGGTGTGTTGTGATCCATGCGCCGCGGGTGCCAGCGATCTGCGCGATCAGCTCTGCCGATTCGGGCACGGCTTGTCGGTGGCTGATCAGCACGTCGAGGTTGCCGAGGACCTGATCTCGTATCCCGTTGGGCGCGCCTCCCTCGGTGATGACAGCGGCCATGTCCGCAAGCTCCTGGGTGCCGAGCAGCTGGCTGAAGCCAGCGCCGCGGCCTCGGCTGAACAGGCGCTGGGCGGCCTTCGCAGCGAAGCCAGAAAACTCGTCCATCACGAGGAGCGCTGGTCGGTGGTCGCCATGCTGGCGCTTCGAGCTGATCGCGACCAGGTCCTGAATGACGGCCGCGGCCACCATGGGCGCCGCGAGCGGAAGCCGATCGGCCTCCAGTCGGAACATGACCACGTCACCGCGATCGAGCGACTCGCGGAGATCGATCGTACTCGCCCGGCGTCCCGGGATCGAGCCACGGGGCGAACTCCGTCTCGGCGAGGATCGCGAGACGATTCAGAGTGCCCGAGAGGTCGCGCTCCTGCTGGGCGGTCAGCGTCTCGAGGTAATCGAGAAGCACTCGGGACTTCTCGGCCGGAAGCTCGCGCGCGAGCGACGCCAGCCGACCGGGATCCATGTACTGGACGAGGGTTGCGAGGCTGACGGTGAGCCCGGCGCCTCTCAGCGCTCGAACCAGATGACCCAGATAGCGCTGTGCAAGCCGCTGGTAGTGGGGCTCGGTGAACGTCTCGCCCGCTAGCAGCTTGTCGGCTATCTCGGTGTCCGAGCCGGGCTCGTATGGGTTGTAAACAGCGTCCCCCCTCGCTGAGACCAGAGACGAACCGTCGGCCGGCACGCCTTGGCCGCTTTGCGCAGCTCGCCGAGCATGAAGTCATCGCCCTTCGGATCGATGACGACGACCGCGTATCCGCACATGATCGCCGCCAGTGCGAGCAGCGTCATCGTGACTGTCTTTCCGGAGCCGGTGGCGCCGCGGTACGAGGCAGTTCACTGGGCGTGGGCCGCAAATCGGCACTCGCACGAGCCTCCCCCTTCGATCGATCCCGACTGCCACCCCTTCCCCAGTTACCCAAGAACCATGACGGATCGAGCCACCAGGAGATCCGTCGCCGGATCGAGGTCCATCGGCCCGATTCGAGCCCGCGCTCGCTCCGCGAGGTCTCCACCGGCGAGCTGGTCGCGGGAGATGCCAATACCCGCCGACGCCAACGACTTCACAGAGGCCGACGCCGGCTCGGCGTCACGGCTTGCTCCCACGCAACCGGTATGGCCAGCGCAGCGGCACCGACGCAGTAGGAGTCCCCACGACCAGGCAAGCCCCGTCCATCGCATGACGAGCGCCAGGGCGGTTCCGATCGCCGCGAGGATCATCACGACCAGACCCAAGGTCGCAACCACATGCGCAAGCTGCACGACCCGGATCGTCGGCACAGCTGGTGTCGTTGCGACCAGCGCCAGGGCCGAGCTGTTCAGCGCTAGGCCCGATGAGTCCCGCCCGGGCCGCCCGCCTACAAGAAGTTATGAGTTGTGTATTGAGGGCCATAGCGAGCTTAGGTATGGGGGCCAACGCCCAAAAGCCCCGTTCGGATTCGTTAGACGTACGTCGTACGCCCGCCCCGCCTCAGATCTCACGCGCCCGGCCGCTGACCCCGGTCACACACGATGTGGGGGCGGGGTCAGCGGCCGGGCGCGGTCCTAAACCCAGGCGGGGCCGGGCGGACGGCGTGGACCCGCCGTCCATAACGCCGTCCATACGCCGCCGACGCGGAAGCGGAGACGGCCCGGGTGCCAGCCCGGGCCGCCGCCACAGCAGGAGCAACGCGCGCATCCTTACAACGCGATCGGATGCCGTCCGGAGGGGCCTACAGAATCGCTGCAATCCCGCGGACTTCGTCGTCCTGTGCCAGCAGGCAGTCCGGAGGGTCTACAGCAAGGAGCACACCGTGCCGTCCACCTCCCCCTTCCACACCAACAGCCCCGAGTACGGGCCGAAGCACCGGAACGTCTACCACGACAACTCCGAGTGCGGCTACGGCAAGGACATCAAACCGTGGCACCGTGTCTCCGGCACCGACGGAAGGCCTCGCTGCGACGAGTGCTCGCGGCTTGCGAGCGAGGCAACTAAGGGCCGCGCTCTTCTCAGCGCTGAGCGAGGGCACGGATGCCCCCCTCATCGCCCTCGCCACATACGATCGATTTCGCGAATCGCCGGACTACGCGAACAGCCGGTCGCCGACCTCCGGCCAGTAGCGGTACAGCTCCTTGGCCTGGTCGAGGACCAGCTGGGTGTAGTGCCCGAGCGCATCGCCGCCGCCGCCTCCTCCGCAGCGGTCGGCGGCTTGTAGCCGTGCTTGCGCAGCAGCCGCTTGATCTTCGTGCGGATCTTCGCCTCGGTCGACTCGCGGTCGGCCCAGTCGACCGTGAGGTCGGCGCTGATGCTCTTGACCAGCTCGGTCGCGATCGCGGCGATCTGCGGGTCGGCGGCGCCGTCGGTGCCGCGCCGCCAGCGAGCGCGTCGTAGAAGGCGGCCTCCTCGACGCTGAGACCGAGCTGTTCGTGACGACGGCGGGCGTCCCGAAGGCTCTTGGCGATCTCGACGAGCCGCTCAACGACCTCGGCGCTTGAGATCTGCCGCAGCTCGTAGCGGCGGAGAACGGCCTCGATCTGCTCGCTGAACAGCTTGGCCTGTGCTCGGTTGGTGCGCGAGCGGCTGCGCACCTCGCCCTTGAGCAGCTTCTCGAGCAGCCGGATCTGGACGTTCGGGTGCTCCGTCTTGGTCGGCGATCGAGTCGAGGAACTCGTCGGACAGCACCGAGATCTCGGGGCGGTCCTGGTCCGCGACGGCGAGCACGTCGACGATCTCGCCCGGCGGCGAGTCCCTCGGACATGAACTGGCGCACGGCCTGCTCGGCGGCTGGGCTTGCCTGCGCGTCGGGCGTCGTGATCTTGCGGATCTCGGCCGCCAGCTTGTTGAAGAAGCCGATCTCCTCGCGCAGCTCGATCACCGCCGGCTGGGTGCGCGCGAGCGCGTACCAGCTCGCGAGCGCCGCCTGCGCGTCGAGGAACTCGCGCATCCGCTCCTCGCTTGCGAGCAAGTGGTTGTAGCAGTCGAGGAACAGTCGGTCGGGGTCGGTGACGAGCCCGAGCTCGCCCTGCCGGTAGCCCGCCGGATGAAGCAGCGCGCAGATCACCTCGTACTTCTCACCGAGTCCGGCGACGGCCTTCCACGCGGGATCACCGGATCGTCGAGGTCGGTGTCGTCGTAGGCCCGGAGCGAGGCCCGCAGGTCCTCGCCGATCCCGATGTAGTCGACAACCAGGCCGCCGGGCTTGTCCTTGAACACGCGGTTGACGCGCGCGATCGCCTGCAGCAGCCCGTGGTCGCGCATCGGCTTGTCGATGTAGAGCGTGTGCAGCACGGGGGCGTCGAAGCCGGTCAGCCACATGTCCTTGACGACGACGATCCGCAGCTCGTGCTCGGGATCCTTGAAGTCCTTCGCGACCTGCTGCAGCTCGGCTTTCGAGCGACGCCAGCGCGAGATCTCGGGCGGATCGGTCGCCTGCGCCGAGATCACGCATTCGACCGCCTCGGCGCCGAAGCGCTCGCGCAGCAGCTCTGTCAGCTCGGCGGCGATCCGCCGCGAGTACGCGACGACCAACGCCTTGCCCGCCAGCACCTCGCAGCGGGCGGTGAAGTGCTCGTAGACGTCGTCGGCCAGCTTGTCGAGCCGGTCGGGCGCGCCGACCACCTTCTCGAGCTTCGCCCAGGCCGTCACGAGCTTCGACGCCGCCTCCTGCTCCTCGGTCTCGAGCACGTCCTCGACCTCGGAGAGCAGTCCGGGTCGGCGATCTCGAGCGGGATCTGGCGCGACTCGTAGTAGATCGGGACGGTCGCGTGGTCCTCCTGGGCCTGGCGCATCCGGTAGATCGAGATGTAGTCGCCGAAGACCAGCCGGGTCGAGCGGTCGGCGCTCTCAACCGGGGTGCCGGTGAAGCCGATCCTGCGTCGCGTTCGGCAGCGCCAACGTGATGTTCTCGGCGAACGTCGCGTACTGGGAGCGATGCGCCTCGTCGGCCATCACGACCACGTTCTCACGCTCGGACAGACCGGCATCTCCTCGCTGCCGCGAGCCGGCGCGAACTTCTGGATCGTCGTGAACACGATCCCGCCGGCCGGAACGTTCAGCAGCTGGTGCAGGCTCCTCGCGCCGCCCGTGATCTCCTCCGCCTGTTGAACCGACGTCGCGAGATGCGTGCGCGAGAACGTCTCCGCGAGCTGGTTGTCGAGGTCGGTGCGGTCGGTCACCGCCACCACGGTCGGATTCGCGAAGCGAGGATCGCGGCGCAGCTTGTTGACGAAGAAGACCATCGTGTAGCTCTTGCCGGCGCCCTGCGTGTGCCACACAAGCCCTCCCCGCCTATCGCCTCCCATCGCCTGCCGCGACCGACTCGACCGCCGCGTCGACCGCATGCACCTGGTGGTACTTGGCCATCACCTTCCACGTCTTCGCGCCGTCTGATTCGAAAAGCACGAAGTCGCGGACAAGCTCGAGGAACCGCTCGGGCACGAACACGCCCTCGATCAGCACCTCAAGCTGCGAGCGGCCTCTGTCGCTCGCCGCCCATCGTCTTCCATGCGCGAAGTGCTCGGGCGGCGTGTCGCTCGTCCCGACCCGCGCTCTCATCAGATCCGAGACGCCCACGATCTCGACGTAGCGGTACAGGTCGGGGATCGTCTCCGTGTAGTGGCGGACCTGGTTGACCGCCGCCTCCGCCGGAGTCCGACTAGCCCCGGCGCCTTCAGCTCGAGCTGCCCGAGCGGAAGCCCGTTGACGAACAGCAGGATGTCCGGCCGGCGGTTCTTCGTCCCCGCGATGATCGTGAGCTGATTGACAGCTAGGAACTCGTTATTCGCCGGGTCCTCGAAGTCGACCAGCCACGCGCGGTCGTGGCGCTCGATGCCCGTCCCGGTCGATGTAGGAGACCGGCACACCGGAGAGCAGCAGCTCGTGGAAGCCGCGGTGATCCTCGATCAGGACCGGCGAGCTGCTGGTCAGCGCCCGGTCGATAACCAGCTGGACCGCATCCGGCGGCAGCTGCGGGTTGATGCGCGCCACCGCCGCCCGCAGCCGCTCGACCAGCACGACATCGGACCAGAGCTTCCGCTCGCGCGCTCGGTGCATCCGGCGCGAGCTCCGGCACCGTGCACGTGCGTCCACTTCGGACCGAGCCGGTCACACAGCCACGCGATCGCGGGCTGCTCGACGAGCGCGTCCTCGCTGACCGCCGAGCCGTCATCGCGACGCCGCCGCGAGCGCGTCCGCCGCGGGCTCAATCACCTCTGCCGGATCAGCGGTGTCCGGGACGCGGATCTCGCCGGAGATGAGCTTGGGGAGAAGAGCATTTCGGAGCGTGGCTAGCGTTTGCGACTCCTGCCGCAACGACGCTGCCGATGCAGGTCGCAACAGCGGACGGACATGCATCTTGCTTCAGATCGCGCGGCGGGCGGCAAACCGACAGCTTGCGAAGCTCATCGAGTGTCGACGCTCGGATGTGCGGCCATGTTCGACGCTGCCGTCACGCGCGATGCTCGAAAGCATTCGCAGGTGCCGCCAGCGATCGCGGCTATGCCCAAGGCAAACCGTCGGTCGCACCGTTGACAGAAATGCTGAGGTCAGTTGCTCCCCGTGAGCGATCGCCAGCCCGGGTCGCGATCACACTCCGACCGCAGAATGACCCGGACCCTGCGAACAGGATGTCGCCCACGGCAATGCGTACGCTTGTCAATGCTCGCGTACGAAGCGAACTGGTCGGTCCGGGATTCCGCCAGTCGCCGTTCAGCACATCGATCCGCGAGGCATCGCAGCTGCGATCGTCGCTTGCGCGCTCGGCTGATCGTCGCCCGCACATTGATCGATTTCGCGTGATCTGGTCCAGAGCGCCAGGGCGCCACCCTCGCGGTATCCGCCCAATCTCGCTCTCCTCGAACTCCTCCACCCCGACGAAGTCCACAAACCGAGCGCGGAACAGCGTTGCTGCGGCCTCCTCCAGCAGATCGGCAAGCCGCCGGTTGCTGTCGATCTTGTCGTCGAGTGCCCGAGAACGGACGCGATGTTTCGCTGTTCCTGTATCGACGGCAACGAGATGACGAGACGTTTCTGGTCGTGCAGACTCAGGTACGGGGGCCATGTCTGTGCCATGCGCCATCGCGTGGAGCTGCGACACGAAGGCGGGCTCCTGCGCCCAATACCTCAAGAACTCCGGATGCAGCGCGTCGCTGTCCAGTGATCGCCAGTAGCTCAGGTGAGGCGAGTAGACGAGTTGTGGCAAATCGGTCGCGGACATAGCCCGCTCTCCCGACGCTGTTGCCCTTCGTCGTAACGAACGATGTCGCCGTGCCCGGGCGAACTTCGCAGACGGGCATCACGACATCTTCGAGGAACCGATCCGCGCCTTGAGAGATCGAATCGCCTCATCCGACGAGGAGCCCAGCCCGCAGGAAGATCGGCCCGTCACCGCCTAGCTCCGACAATTTCGCGTCGATGCCCGTCTCCGATTTGCAGCACGCCGCGATCGATCAGCGTCGCGAATGTCTGCCAGTCAAACGGAGTTGCCATAGCCGATCCTCGCCAGCGCGTGCCTTGACCTCGCCCGCCAGCCGCTCGTTCTCCGCCATCTCCTCGGCGAGTTGATCTATGAGCGTCGCCATCTTCTCCTCGAAGGCGATCTCGTCCTCCTCGGACTCCGGCGCTCCCACGAAGCGGCCAGGCGAGAGCGTGAAGCCCGCGGCCTCGATCTCGGCCAAGGCGGCGCTACGGCAGAACCCGGCTCGTCGGCGTACTCAGCGCCCTCGAGCGTTCCGCGCCAGGCGTGGTAGCACGACGCGATCCGCTCGATCTCCTCGTCGGTGAGCTCGATCTGCGTGCGGCTGATCTTGCGCCCCATCGAGCGAGCGTCGATGAACAGCGTCTCGCCGCGGCGGTCGCGCTCGCCGCTCGACGCCTTGTTGCGATCGAGGAACCAGAGGCAGACCGGGATCCCTGTCGTGTAGAAGAGCTGTGCCGGGAGCGCGACGATGCAGTCCACGACGTCGGCCCGGATCAGGCCCTCGCGGATCTTGCCCTCTCCGCCGGTCATCGACGTCAGCGAGCCGTTCGCCATCACGAAACCGGCGCGGCCGTCGGGCGCCAGGTGGAAGAGGAAGTGCTGGATCCAGGCGTAGTTGGCGTTCCCGGCCGGCGGTGTGCCGTGAACCCAGCGCGCGTCGTCGAGGATCGCGGGCGTCGACCATTCCGATTGGTTGAACGGCGGATTCGCCATCACGAAGTTGGCCTTGAGCGTCGGGAACGCATCGTCAAGCAGCGAGCCGCCCTCGGTGTAGTTCACCTCGCCCGAAAGGCCGTGGATCGCGAGGTTCATCCGCCCGATCCGCCACGTGCCTGGTTGCGCTCCTGGCCGTAGATCGAAATCTGCGCTGGACGACCGCCGTGAGCCTCGACGAACCGCGCAGACTGCACGAACAGGCCGCATGACCCGCACGCTGGATCGAACACGCGACCCTCGAACGGCTCGAGCATCTCCACCAGCAGCCGCGCCACGGGCGCGGGTGTGAAGAACTCGCCGCCGCGATGACCCTCGGCGCGCGCGAACTCCTTGATGAAGTACTCGTAGGTCCGCCCGAGGATGTCGCGTGCCTCGCTTGGGTCCTTGCCAAAGCCGAGCTTGGCGATCGTCTCGACGAGCGAGCCCATCAACTCCGCAGACAGCGGCGCGCGAGCGTAGATCCGCGGCAGGACATTGCGAAGGCCGGGGTTCTCGCGCTCGATCGCCGCAAGCGCCTCGTCGATTCGCCTCGCGATGTCCGGCTGCGAAGCAGCCGCCAGAAGGGCTGACCACCGCGCCTCCTCCGGAACCCAGAACACGTTCTCGGCGACGTACTCATCGCGGTCCTCGAGGATCTCGACTCGGTCGCCGGATCCTCGACGTAACCGTCGCTGGCGGGGTCGGATAGCTCGGCCTCAAGCTGTTGACGCCGCTGCTCGAATGAATCCGAGATGTATTTCAGAAAGATCAGCCCGAGGACAAGGTGCTTGTACTCGGCCGACTCGACCGAGCCCCGCAACTTGTTCGCTGCCTCGAACAGCGCCGCCCCGTTCGGGCTATCCACCCCCCGTTCACTCATGCCGACTGAACGGTACCCCGCGTGCCGCCTCCGGTCAGTCCTGCCTCCGGATGCTCTTCCCGCCGAGCCTCCGGCGGAGCCTCGTGTTCTCGCTGTGCGACTCGGATCGACTCCGGGAGCGTGAGAGCAGGCCGCTCACGCTTCAGCCATCGCCGGAGACGAACCGACTGGCGCGGATGAAGGTCCCCGGTGACGGTCAGCCTCGCGACGACCACGAAGTCCTGCTTCGCCCCCTCCAGCTTCTTCGGGAACTCCTCCGAACCCGCCTGAAAGTCCTTGAAACAGTCAGCGATCAGCTCGCACGCCCGAAGGACCTCGACCGGCGTGCCGAAAAGCAGCGCGTTTCCGGCGAGTCGGAAGTCGTGCATCGCCGCGTAGAGCGGCCGTCCGAGGATCGCTCGGTTGATCGCCCCAAAGAAGTAATCCAGCGTTGGCATCCGTTTCGCCATCCACAAGTTGACGAGTTCCGCTTGCTTGCTTTGTGGCGGCAGTTGTTGGGTTTCGAGCGCAAGCGCGTCAACCGCCGACAGGAACGCCGTGAAGCGAGCGTCGAGCTCGGCGCGCGCCTGTCGCTCAGCTTCACGCCGTGCGTGTCGGCCTTGGAACCACGCCCCTAGCGAAACGCCAGTCAGTGCGCTGGCGCTCGAAATCGCCGCAGTCCAGATTGCTGTGGTCACGGCCAAAGGTTGTCCGTTGGAACGGACGGTCACGGCTGCGTTCTAAACGAAAACAGTACACGGACGGTACATGCATCGAGTTCAATCGAATGGTCGCCTCAAACAAAAACCCCGCCTGAGCGGGGCTTTCCTTAACATCGGGGAGACAGGATTTGAACCTGCGACCGCCCGGCCCCCAGCCGGGTGCGCTACCAGACTGCGCCACTCCCCGTGGTGCGGCGATCATACCCCGCTGCCATGGCTCGTTCCGGGGTATGGCGGTCGTAGCGATGATCCGCGCCCGCCGCCGCGACGTACACATCTGCTGACCGTGTTCCTGTCCGTCCCTGCCACCCGTCGCCGTGAGCTCCGCGATCTGGCTGACGAGGATCTGATGGAGCTGGTGGGCGATGGGCAGCCGCGCGCGTTCGAGGTCATCTTCGACCGGCACAGCGGGGCGGCGTTCTCACTCGCCTACCGGATGTGCGGCCGGCGGGCGATGGCCGAGGACGTGGTGCAGGAGGCGTTCCTGTCGCTGTGGCGCAGCGGGGCGCGGTACGACCGGCGCCGGGGGAGCGTTCGCACCTGGATCCTCGGGGTCGTCCACAACCGGGCGATCGACGCGTTTCGGCGCGGCGTCGTGCGGGAGAGCCGCAATGTCTCCGACGAGGGCCTGGCCGACCAGCTGCCAGCGCTTGAGCGCACCGAGGTCGAGGTGGCGCGACGCGATGAGGCGAGCCAGGTGCGGGGTGCCCTCGGCGAACTGCCGGCCGAGCAGCGGCAGGTGATCGAGTTGGCGTACTTCGGCGGGTTCAGCCACAGCGAGATCTCGCAGATGCTCGCGTTGCCGGCGGGCACGGTGAAGGGCAGAATGCGACTGGGACTGACGAAGATGCGAATGGCGTTGGGCGATCCGGCTGGGTTTGCCGCGTAGGGCACCGTGATGTCAGGCGACCTGCATCAGGGAGATTGCGGCGCGGACGCCGCCGCGTACGTGCTCGGCGCGCTCGAGCCGGCGGAGGCGAACGCGTTCCGGGCCCACCTGGAGTCCTGCGCGGTGTGCCGGGACGAGGTGAGCGCGTTCGGGGCCGTTGTCGACGTGCTGCCGCTCGGCGCGCCGCCTCAGACCGCGCCGCGGGCGCTGAAGCGGCGGGTGATGGCCACGGTGCGGACGGAGGCCCGAGCCGCCGAGCCCAGGCCCGCACCAAGGCGCGGCTGGGCGACGGGATGGCTCCCGCGCCCGGCGCTGGCGGGGGCGGTCGGCGCCCTCGCCGCGGCGGCGGTGGTCGTCGTCCTGGCGCTCAGCGGTGGGGGAGGGAGCACCCGCGTCATTCAGGCGAGCACGACGGTGCCCGGCTCCCGGGCCACCCTCCGGATCACCGGCGGCCACGGCGAGTTGGTGATGGAGCGCATGCCGGCCCCACCGCCGGGCAAGGTGTACGAGGTGTGGCTCGCGCGGCCGAGCGCCGCGCCGGCGCCGACCAACGCCCTGTTCAGCGTCACCTCCCAGGGCGCCGCCCAGGTCGACGTGCCGGGCAATCTGCACGGCGTCAGCCAGGTGATGGTCACGCCCGAGCCGGAGGGCGGCAGTCGGGTGCCGACCCACGCCCCCGTGCTCGTCGCGAACCTCTAGCCGTCGCCGGGCCCGAATGGCCGGGCGCCGTGAAGTTCGCGAGCGAGCCCGGGCCGTTGTGCGCCGGCGGTTCAAGCACCGGCCGACGTGCGGGTGGTTGAACCACTGGCCATCGATAGAGCCGCTGGCGGTTCAAGCCCGGCTGGGGAGGATCAGGGTTGAACCACGGGCGGACGGGCGGGCGTAGCGGACCGGGCGTGGTCTGGCGGGCCGGGCGGGCGTGGTCTGGGCGGCCGCAGTGCGGCCGCTGCTCAGGCCGTGACCGCGCCCCGCTGCCGCGCCAGCGCCACGAGCTCGACGAGCTTGGCCGCGATCTCCCGTGGCGCCTCCAGCGGCCCCATGTGGCCGACGTCGTCCAGCACGGTCAGCGAGTGGAGCTCCGGGAGCATCTCGGCGATCCGGCGGGCGTGGGAGGGTGGGGTGAGGCGGTCGCGTTCGCCGGCCACCACCGCGGTCGGCACGGTCAGGTTGGCCAGCGCCGCGTAGAGGTCGAGCTCCGAGATCGCGATGCCCACGTCGGCCCGGACGTCCGGTGGCGTGGCGAGGAACATCCGCTCGTAGAAGGCGACGGCTGCCGGTCCGGCCTGCGGCCCGAAGGCCGCGTAGCGGATGATCGCGTGGCTCACCGGGGTGGAGAAGCGGGGCAGCGGTGCGCGCGAGCCGAGGAAGCCGCGCACCGCGATCGGTCCCCGCAGCGCGTGGGCGAACTTCGGCAGCGGCACGAGCAGGGACTCGGCCACCAGCGCGCCTACGCCCGTGTGCAGCAGGGCGGCCGCGGCGGCCCGGCGCGGTACGTCGAAGGACTCGGCCCAGCTGGCGATCGACATCGCGCCGAGCGAGTGGCCGGCCACGACGGCGCCGCCGCCCGGCACGCAGCTGGCCAGCACCGCCTCCAGGTCCTCGCCGAAGCGGGGGATGGCGTAGTCACTCGCCGCCCGCCCGCTGCGGCCGTGGCCGCGCAGGTCGAGTGCCAGCACCGGGATCCCGTCGCGCCGGAGCTGCTCGATCACCGGGGTCCAGATGGCGATCGTCTCGGTCCACCCGTGCAGGAGCACGACGACCGGGCCGCTGCCCGGCTCGCCGAACCGCTCGACGCTCAGCTCGGTGCCGTCGGCGGAGTGGACGGACGTCGCCTCGCCCCGGGCCGGCTCGCGGAGTTGCGCCGACTCCGGATCGGCGGCGATCGCCCGCGCCAGCCTCCGCTGGGCGGCGAGCCCGGCGCCGGTGGCCGCGGCTGCCGCGCCCGCTCCGAGACCGATCAGCGTCTGGCGCGAGGGCACGTCCGGCAGCCTACATCTCCGTAGCCAGCCAGGCTTGCGAATCCCCATAGGATGCGCCCACGATGCGGATCGGCCTGCTCACCGGCGGCGGCGACTGTCCCGGCCTGAACGCGGTCATCCGCGCCGTCGTGCGCAAGGGAATCGACCACTACGGCGACGAGCTGCTGGGATTCGCCGACGGTTGGCGCGGCGTACTGGAGGACAGCTGCTCGGCGTTGACGATCGAGTCCACGCGCGGGATCCTCCCGCGGGGCGGAACGATTCTCGGCTCGAGCCGCACGAACCCGTACAAGGACGACAGCGGGCTCGACCGCGTGCGCACCACGCTGCAGCGCCACGGCCTCGATGGCCTGATCGCGATCGGTGGGGAGGACACCCTGGGGGTGGCCAACCGGCTCTGCGGCGACGGCCTGAACGTGATCGGCGTGCCGAAGACGATCGACAACGACCTCGGCGCCACCGACGTGACGTTCGGGTTCGATACCGCGCTGCACGTGGCCACCGAGGCGATCGACCGCCTGCACACGACCGCCGAGAGCCACAACCGGATCCTCATCGTCGAGGTGATGGGGCGGAGCGCCGGGTGGATCGCCCTGCACTCGGGAATCGCCGGGGGCGCCGACGTCATCCTCATCCCCGAGCAGCCGTTCGACATCGAGGAGGTGTGCCACCTCATCCGCCGCCGCCACGAGCGGGGCCGCTACTTCTCGATCGTCGTCGCCGCCGAGGGCGCAACGCCGAAGGCGGGCACGCTGTCGCTGGCCGCCGGCGAGACCGACGAGTTCGGCCATCCCCGCCTGGGCGGGATCGGCCAGGTGCTCGAGCGGGAGATCGAGGCCCGCACCGGCTACGAGACCCGAGCCACGGTGCTGGGGCACATCCAGCGCGGCGGCACGCCGACCGCGTTCGACCGGGTGCTCGCCACCCGGCTCGGTCTGGCCGCCATCGATGCCGCACACGACGGGGAGTGGGGCGGCATGGCGGCGCTCCAGGGAGCCGAGATCCACATGGTCAAGCTCTCGGACGCGGTACAGGCGGTACGGCGGGTCCCGTTGGAGGAGTACCGCCGCTACGACGTCCTGTTCGGGTAACAGGCCTGTTTGAACCAGTCAGCAACCGAGAATGCTCAGAGGAGACGCATGACCGCCACCGACAGCTCTGTGACCCGGCTCGACGAGCTCTGCATCGACACGATCCGCACGCTGTCGATGGACGCGGTGCAGAAGGCGAACTCCGGTCACCCCGGAACGCCCATGGCGCTGGCGCCGCTGGCCTACACGCTGTACACGCGGGTCATGCGCCACAACCCGGCCGACCCGGACTGGATCGACCGCGATCGTTTCATCCTGTCGGCCGGCCACGCGTCGATGCTCCTGTACTCGATGCTCTACCTCACCGGGTATCCGCTCACCCTGGAGGACATCGAGCACTTCCGCCAGGTCGGCTCGCCGACCGCCGGCCATCCGGAGCGCAAGTACACGCCGGGGATCGAGGCGACGACGGGGCCCCTCGGGCAGGGGATCTCGATGGCGGTCGGCATCGCGCTCGCCGAGCGGATGCTCGCCGCTCGATTCAACACCGATGAGCACGAGGTCGTCGGCCACCACACGTTCACCATCGCCTCCGACGGCGACATCCAGGAGGGCGTCGCGTCCGAGGCGAGCTCGCTCGCCGGCCACCTCGGCCTCGGCCGGCTGATCGCCTACTACGACGACAACCACATCCAGCTCGCCTCGAAGGTCTCCGCGGTGATGACCGAGGACGTCGGCGCCCGCTACGAGGCGTACGGCTGGCACGTGCTGAACATCGGCGAGGACCTGTCGGTGGAGCGCATCGAGTCGGCGACGCGGGAGGCGATGACGGTCGAGGACCGCCCGTCGCTCATCATCGTCCGCTCGCACATCGGCTTCGGCTCGCCGCACCTCCAGGACACCTCCAAGGCGCACGGCTCCGCGCTCGGCGAGGACGAGGTCCGGCTGACCAAGGAGGCCTACGGCTGGGACCCGGACAAGCACTTCTACGTCCCGCCCGAGGCGCTCGAGCACTTCCGCCGCTGCTGCGAGCGCGGGCGGGAGGCCCAGGCCGAATGGCAGGAGCGCTTCGACGCCTTCCGGGACGACCATTCCGAGCAGGCCGACCAGCTGGAGATGATCGACCGGGGCGGCATGCCGGAGGGTTGGGACGCCGATCCGCCGACGTTCAGCCCCGGCGACGACCCGATCGCCACGCGCAAGGCCTCCGAGGCGGCGATCCAGTGGGCGGCCCAGGCGGTGCCGCACCTGATCGGCGGCTCAGCCGACCTGGCGACGTCCACCAACACCGACATCGACGGCGCCGGCGACGTCGAGAAGGGCAGCTATGACGGCCGCAACCTCCGCTTCGGGGTCCGCGAGCACGCCATGGGCGCCATCACCAACGGCCTCGCCCTCCACGGCTTCCGCGCGTACGGCGCCACGTTCCTCACGTTCAGCGACTACATGCGCGGAGCCCTCCGGCTCTCGGCGCTGATGAAGCTGCCGTCGATCTGGGTCTACACCCACGACTCGATCGGGCTCGGCGAGGACGGGCCGACCCACCAGCCGATCGAGCAGCTGGCCGGCCTGCGGGCGATGCCCCGGCTGAACGTCGTGCGCCCGGCCGACGCCAACGAGACGGTGCTCGGCTGGCGGTTCGCGCTGCGCCAGAACGAGGCGCCGACCGCATTCGCGCTCTCCCGGCAGAACCTGCCGATCCTCGACCCGGACGCCGTGCCCGACGACGCGATCGACCGGGGCGCCTACGTGCTCCGGCAGACGGGCGAGGAGGGCGCCCAGCCCGACCTCATCCTGATCGGCACCGGGTCGGAAGTGTCGCTCTGCCTCGAGGCGGCGGAGCAGCTCGACGAGTACGCCGTGCGGGTCGTGTCAATGCCGTGCATGGACACGTTCGCCGAGACCGAGGAGGTCTACCAGCACCAGGTGCTGCCGCCGGTGGTGACCGCGCGGATCGCGGTCGAGGCGGCCAGCCCGTTCGGGTGGGACCGGTGGATCGGGCCGGGCGGGAGGTTCGTCGGGATGCGGACGTTCGGCGAATCCGGACCCGCGCCCGAGGTCTACCGCCACTTCGGCATCACCGCCGACGAGGTGGCCCGGATTGGCCGCGAGCTGGTGGGCCAGTGAGCGCAGCGAACCCTCATCTGGAAACCCCTGTGCAGCACCGAGCCGAAGACGAGGTGCCCAGGTGACGGCCACCTCCGGAGTCAACGAGCGGCTGGCGCAGCTGACGAGCGCCGGCACGAGCGTGTGGCTCGACCAGATCCGTCGCTCGCTGATCGAGGGCGGAGAGCTCGGCCGGATGGTCGAGGAGGAGTCGCTGCGCGGTGTCACCGCCAACCCGTCGATCTTCGAGAAGGCGATCCTCGGCTCGGAGGACTACGACGACGAGTTGCGGGAGATGGCGGCGCAGGAGCGCTCGGCGCAGGAGATCTACGACGCGATCGCCATCCGCGACGTGCAGCTGGCGGCCGATGTGCTCAAGCCGATCTGGGAGTCCTCGAACCACGTCGACGGTTACGTGTCGCTCGAGGTGGCCCCCAACCTCGCCCACGAGGCCGAGGGCACGACCGAGGCCGCTCGGCACTACTGGCAGCGGCTGAAGCGCAAGAACACGATGATCAAGATCCCGGGCACGCCCGAGGGCGTCGGCGCGATCGAGCAGGCGCTGTACGAGGGGATCAACGTCAACGTCACCCTGCTGTTCGCCGTCGAGGCCTACGAGACGGTGGCCGAGGCGTACCTGCGGGCGCTCGAGCGCCGGCAGGCCGACGGGCTGCCGCTCGACGTCCACTCCGTGGCGAGCTTCTTCGTCTCCCGGGTGGACACGAACATCGACCGCAAGCTGCAGGACCTGGGTCGAGGCGATCTGGCGGGACGGGCGGCGCTGGCCAACGCCCGCGCCGCCTACCGCCGCTTCCGGGAGCTGTTCTCCGGCCCGCGCTGGGAGGCGCTGCGCCACGCCGGCGCCTCGGTACAGCGGCCGCTGTGGGCATCGACCGGGGTGAAGAACCCCGACTACGCGGACACGATGTACGTCGAGGGCCTGGTCGGCCGCGACACCGTCAACACGATGCCGATGGCGACGCTCCACGCCGCCGCCGACCACGCGCACATCAGCGGACCGACGGTCGAGTCAGACCCGACCGCGGACCTCGACGCGCTGAGCGAGGCCGGGATCGACCTGCGCCGGGTGACCGACGAGCTCCTGGTGGACGGGCTCGCCCAGTTCGAGGACGCCATGGGCCGGCTGCTGGCCGGCATCGACCGCCAGCGCGCGGCCGTCGCCACCGGACGGCCGCCGACCATCTCCGGGGCGCTCCCGCCGGCGCTCGAGACACCGGTCAAGGCGAGGGTGGAGCGTGCGCTCCGGGAACGGGTGGCCGAGCGGGTGTGGCGGCGGGACGTGACGCTGTGGGGCGATGCGGACACGCCGGAGATCGCCAACCGGCTCGGCTGGCTGACCGTGGCCGACACGATGCTCGAGCACGCCGGTGAGCTGAGCGCGTTCGCGGCCGGGCTGTGGCAGGAGGGCTACACCGATGCCGTGCTGCTCGGCATGGGTGGCTCATCGCTCGGTCCCGAGGTGATCCGCCAGTCGTTCGGCGATCAGAGCCCGGGGCTCCGGCTCCAGGTGCTCGACTCCACGCATCCGGACACGGTGCTGGCGGTGCAGGAGTCGATCGACCCGGCGAAGACGATCTTCATCGTCTCCTCGAAGTCCGGCGGCACGGTGGAGACGCTCTCGCACTACCGCCACTTCAGGACCCTGGCGGGGCCCGAGCAGTTCGTCGTCGTCACCGATCCCGGCAGCCCGCTCGACGAGCTCGCCGAGCGGGACGGGCTACGCCGTGTGTTCCGCAACCCGAGTGACATCGGCGGCCGGTACTCGGTGCTGTCGTACTTCGGCCTCGTCCCGGCGGCCCTGGCCGGCGTCGACGTCGAGGAGCTGCTGCACGGCTGCCAGGTAGCCGAGGCGGCCTGCGCGCATCACGATTCGAGCCAGTCCAACTCGGGGCTGTGGCTCGGCGCGGTGATCGGCGAGCTCGCCCGCCAGGGCCGCGACAAGCTGACGTTCCTCGTCGGTGGGGACGTCGCGAGCTTCGGCCTGTGGGTCGAGCAGCTCGTCGCCGAGTCGACGGGCAAGCACGGGCGGGGGATCCTGCCGGTGGCCGAGGAGCCGGTCGGCGAGCCCGACGAGTACGGGGACGATCGGGTGTTTGCGCTGCTGCGCGACCCCGACCGGCCCGACGAGGCGCTCGACGCCGCGGCCAAGGCCCTGGAGGAGGCCGGGCATCCGGTGTTCGAGCTCGTCGTGCACGGCGCGGCCGACCTGGGGCGGATCTTCTTCCTGGCCGAGTTCGCGGTCGCCGTCGCCGGCTGGGCGCTGGAGATCAACCCGTTCGACCAGCCGAACGTCCAGGAGGCCAAGGACAACACCAAGCGTGTGCTCGAGTCCGGCAGCGTGCCGGAGCTGGCCGACGCCGACGATGCCGCGCTGCGGGCGCTGCTCGGCGACGCGCAGCCTCCGCACTACGTGGCGATCATGGGCTACGTCCCGTTCTCGGCCGAGTTCGACGCCGCCGTGGCCGAGCTCCGCCGGCGGATCCGCGCCGCGACCGGCGCGGCGACGACGTTCGGCTATGGCCCCCGCTTCCTGCACTCGACCGGCCAGCTGCACAAGGGCGGCGCGCCGGTCGGACGGTTCCTACAGCTGACCTCCGAGCCGTCGCGAGACATCGCCATCCCGGACGAGCCGTACTCGTTCGCCACGCTGATCGCGGCGCAGGCGGCCGGCGACCTGCAGACCCTGCGCCACCACGGGCTGCCGGCCGAGCGGGTCAGCCTCGGCACCGACCCGGTGGCCGGCCTGAACGCGCTGACCGCGCGCATTCACGAACTACTGAACAGGAGCTGAGCGGATGCAGATCGGATTCGTCGGGCTGGGCAAGATGGGCGGCAACATGGTGCACCGCATCAGGCGAGATTCCGACCACGAGGTCGTCGCGTTCGACTTCTCGGCCGACGCGGTCAAGACGGCCGAGGAGCACGGCGCCTCCGGCGCGGACTCGCTCCAGGCCCTCGTCGGCCAGCTCCAGGCGCCGCGCCACGTCTGGGTGATGGTGCCGGCCGGGGATCCGACGCAATCGACGATCGAGACGCTGCTCGACCTGCTCGAGGCGGGTGACACGATCGTCGACGGCGGCAACTCGAAGTGGAAGGACTCCATCGCCCGGTTCGCCCTGTGCGCCTCTCGGGACATCAACTTCATCGACGTCGGCACGAGCGGCGGCGTGTGGGGGCTCGAGGTCGGCTACTGCATGATGGTCGGGGGCGATGAGGCGGCGGTCGGCCGGCTGGCGCCGATCCTCGACGTGCTCGCCCCGCCGAACGGGTGGGGACGGATGGGCGGGCCAGGTGCCGGTCACTACGTCAAGATGGTCCACAACGGGATCGAGTACGGGATGATGCAGGCCTACTCCGAGGGGTTCGAGCTGCTGCACAAGTCCGAGTACAGCCTGGACGTCAAGCAGATCGCCGACGTGTGGGGGCAGGGGTCGGTCATCCGCTCCTGGCTGCTCGAGCTGGCCGCCCGGGCGTTCGAGGCCGACGGCAACGACCTCGGCAACCTGGAGGGCTTCGTCAACGACTCCGGCGAGGGCCGCTGGACGCTCGAGTCGGCGATCGACCACGATGTGCCGATGCCGGTGCTCGCCGCGTCGATCTTCTCCCGCTTCAGCTCGCGCGGCAACGGCGACTACACCGCACGGATGCTCGCCGCGCTGCGCAACCAGTTCGGCGGCCACGCGGTCAACAAGGCCTCAGGCGCATGAGCACCTCGGCTGAGCGGCAACAGCGTGGCCGCGGCGGGGGGCAGGACGACGGCGTGGCCCCCCGCTCCGACTCGGCCGAGAACCCGCTGACCCAGGGCCTCGAGCGCCTGCCGGTCCGCCCGACGTCGCTCGTCATCTTCGGCGCCACCGGAGACCTGGCCCATCGCAAGCTCCTCCCGGCGCTGTACAACCTGGCCCACGAGGGCGGACTGCCCGAGCGGGTGGAGATCATCGGCGTGGCGCGGCGCGACAAGGAGGACGAGGACTTCCAGCAGATCGCTCGCGAGTCGATCGAGCAGTACTCGCGCCGCAAGCCCGACGACGACGTGCTGAACGGCCTGATCGACGACATGCGCTACGTGCCCGGCACGTTCGACGACGACAACGTCTACGCCGCGCTCGGCAAGACGCTCCAGGAGTTCGATGAGAAGGCCGGCGAGCCGCTCAACCGCATCTTCTACCTGTCGACGGCGCCGGAGTTCTTTCCCGTCATCTGCCAGAAGCTCGGCCAGGCGGGCCTGGCCGAATGCCAGCGCGCGGAGAGCCGCGTGGTGATAGAGAAGCCGTTCGGCTACGACCTGGACTCGGCGACCAAGCTCAACCGCGAGGTGCTGGAGGTCTTCGACGAGTCCCAGGTGTTCCGCATCGACCACTACCTGGGCAAGGAGACGGTGCAGAACATGCTGGCGCTGCGGTTCGCCAACACCCTGTTCGAGCCGGTGTGGAATCGCAACTACGTCGACAACGTGCAGATCACCGCGGCGGAGGACGTCGGCATCGGTGGCCGGGCGGGCTACTACGAGGGAGCGGGGGCGCTGCGCGACCTGGTCCAGAACCACATGCTCCAGCTCCTGGCGCTGCTGGCCATGGAACCGCCGATCGCCTTCGAGGCCAACCGGCTGCGCGACGAGAAGCTCCAGGTGCTCGAGGCGATCGTGCCGCCCAAGCCCGAGGAGGTGGCGGACATGGCGGTCCGGGCCCAGTACGCCGCCGGGACGGTCGGCGGCGATGCGGTCGAGGGATATCGGCAGGAGGACGGGGTGGCGGAGGATTCGCGCACCGACACGTTCGCCGCCCTCCGCCTGTACGTGCAGAACTGGCGGTGGGCCGGGGTGCCGTTCTACCTGCGCACCGGCAAGCGCCTGGCGCGGAAGGTGACCGAGATCGCGGTGACGCTCAAGCCGGTGCCGCACCTGGCGTTCCAGACCGACGGATCGGTCGGGGTGCAGCCGAACGAGATCATCCTCACCGTCCAGCCCGATGAGGGGGTGTCGGTGTCGATTGGCGCCAAGATCCCCGGTCCGCGGATGCGGATCCGCCCGGTGAACATGGAGTTCCGCTACGGCACGGCGTTCATGTCCGAGTCACCGGAGGCCTACGAGCGGCTCATCCTCGACGCCATGCGCGGCGACGCCACGCTGTTCACCCGCAACGACGAGATCGAGGCGCTGTGGGGGATCATCGACCCCATCCTCACCGCCTGGCACGAGGACACCGAGTCGAAGATCCTCCAGTACGAGGCCGGCAGCGCCGGTCCCGACGAGGCCGACCGCCTGCTGGTCGACGGACAGCGCTGGCGACGCCTGTGAGCCAAGCGAACCACCGACTGGACTCCCCGGTGCGCAGATGAGCGAGCCGGACAGCGCCATCGAGGAGCTGGCCGCCGGGCAGGCCGAGGACCTGTGGTCCGAGCGGGACACGACGCCCGATCGGATCGACGATGCGCTGCGCCGCCTGCTGCGCGAGCGCCACGCCCAGAACGAGGCGCTCGTCCCGGCTCGGGTGCTCAACCTCGTCGTCCTCGTCGACCGCGAGTGGAAGGGCGAGATCGCCAACCGGCTGGCGAACGTCGGTCGCTACCACGCCTCGCGCACGGTGCTCTGCGCAATCGACCCCGGGCGGACCCGGCTCGATGCCTGGGCGGCGATGTCCTACGAGGACAGCGGCTCGAGCGTCATGCACGAACAGGTGGAGATCGACGTCGGTGAGGTGCATCTGCCCCGCCTGGACACGATCATCGATCCGGTGATCGTGTCCGAGCTGCCGACCATGTTGTGGTCCCCGCACGGCCACCGCGACGCGGTCGAGACGCTCCGCCGCATGATCGACGTGATGCTGCTCGACTCGGACGACGGCGGCGGCTCGCACGAGACGTTCGCCCAGGCGGCCGAGGTGCTGGAGTCGGCGTACGTCGTCGACCTCGCCTGGCTGCGCACCACGCCGTGGCGGGAGCGGCTGGCCTCGAGCTTCGACCCGCCGTGGCGGCGTGAGACGCTGCGCAGCCTGGAGCGGGTGGAGATCCGGCACCGCGAGTCGACGAACACGAGCGCGCTGCTGCTCGCCGGGTGGCTCGCCTCGCGGCTGGGCTGGAAGGTCGAGCCGCTGCGGCCGGCCGGCCGCTCCGGCCTGGAGGGCAAGCTGCGCGCTCACCGGCGGGAGGTCGAGCTGCGACTGGAGCCGAGCGAGCAGGACGTCCCCGGCCTGCGTGGGGTGACGGTGTCCGGGGGCGGGTTGACCCTGTCGCTCGATCGAGCGCCCGGCGGGCTGCGCGCGTGCGAGGCGCGCGACGGGCAGGAGCGGACCTGGCAGGTGCTCGGTCACTCACGCGGGGAGGGGGGGATCCTCGGCGAGGGAGTCCGCCAGGCCCATCTGCGCGACCCGACCTACGGCCCGGCGCTCCAGGCGGCGCAGAGGCTGCTGCCGGCATGAGCGTCGAGCTGGAGATCGTCGAGGACCCGGCGCGAGCCTGCGCCGCGATGATGGTGGGGGCGGCGGCCGGTGGCGGCCACATCGTCCTCACCGGGGGCTCGACGCCCCGCATCGCCTACGCGGAGTTCGTCTCGGCGGTCCGGGCGGTATCGGTCGACCTGACGGGCAGCCACTTCTGGTTCGGTGACGAGCGATGCGTGGCGCCCGAGGACGATCGCTCGAACTACCGGCTGGCCCGCGAGTCGATCTTCGACCCGCTCGGCGACGCCGGGTTCGTGGTGCACCGCATGGCGGGGGAGCGGGGGCCGGACGACGGCGCAGCCGCCTACGAAGCCGAGCTCCGGGAGGCGGGCGAGCCCGACTTCGACCTGCTGCTGCTCGGGATGGGCCCCGACGGGCACGTCGCCTCGCTGTTCCCCGGCCAGGACACGCTCGGGATGCGTGATCGGCTCGTCGTCGGCGTCCCGCATGCCGGGCCTCGAGCCGTACGTCCCGCGGATCTCGTTCACGCTGTCGACGATCGGCCGGGCGGCGCGGGTGGCGTTCCTGATCAGTCGGCGAGAGCAAGGCCGAGGCGGCGGGCCGGGCGTTCGGACCCGACGCGCAGCCGAGCCGCGACGTGCCCGCCTCGCTCGTGCCCACCGTGGCCGAGCAGGTCACCGTCCTGCTCGATCCGCCGGCCGCAGCGAGGCTGTAGGCCGTGGGCACCCAGGTCGTCGGCATCGACCTCGGCGGCACCAAGGTGGCGGCGGCGCAACTCGACGGCACCGCCCTGGCCGAGGCGGTGATAGAACCGACCGAGCTCGGGGACGCCGAGGCGCTCCTCGCCCAGCTGGCGGCGATCGTCGACCGGGCCCGCGGGGAGCGGCTCGACGCGGTCGGGATCGGGGTGCCGTCGGTGGTCGAGTTCGCCACCGGCCGAGTCGTCTCGTCGGTCAACATCCCCCTGACCGACGTCCCCCTGCGCGAGGTGCTCGGCGAGCGGCTGGGCGTGCCGGTGTTCGTCGACAACGACGCAACGGTCGCCGGGCTGGCCGAGGCACACGATCACGACCTCCGGCTGGTGGCGCAGGATCTCGTGATGCTGACCGTCGGCACGGGGGTCGGCGGGGGCCTGGTGCTGGGGGGGCGGATCTACCGCGGGGCCAGCGGCGGCGCCGGAGAGCTCGGCCACACCCTCGGTCGCGGCGTCCGATCCGCTGCCGCAAGCCGGGCGGCTTCCCGCGTCCCGGCTCCCTGGAGGCGGTCGCCTCCGGGCACGCGCTGGACCGGATGGGCGGGCGCCCGGGGCGGGACACCGTCCGCGCGGCGCTCGACGGGGACCGGGTGGCCCGGGAAGTTGTCGGGCGGTGGGCCGAGCGGGTCGGCATCGGCGTGGCCAACGCGATCAACACGTTCGATCCGCAGGAGGTGGTGATCGGCGGGAGGCGCCGGCCAGGCGGGGGAGATGCTGCTGGGTCCCGCCCGGCGCGTCGCGCGCGAGTACGTCGTGCCGGGGCTCGGCGCGCGGACGACGATCCGCCTGGCCCGTCACGGCGTGGGGGCGGGGGTGCTCGGCGCGGCGCTGCTGGCCGAGCAGGAGCTCGGTCATCGCCGGCCGGACGGTGCAGCTTCGGCGGCGATCCACGACACGCCGGCGGGGGTGGGCTGACCGTGCGGGTCGCCTGCGCCTTCGACCATGCCGGCTTTCCGCTGCGGGACCGGCTGCTGCGCGCTGGTGCTCTCCCTCGGGCACGAGGTGCTCGACCTCGGCACCGACCGCCCCTCGCCCCCGATCGACTATCCGCGAGAAGGCGCTCGAGGTCGGCCGGGCGGTGGTGAGCGGCGAGGCGGAGCGGGGCATCATCGTCTGCGGCTCGGGCGCCGGGCGTGTCGGTGGCGGCCGGCAAGATCCGCGGCATCCGGGCCGCGACGGTCCACGACACCTACACCGCCCACCAGTGCGTCGAACACGACGACGTCAACGTGCTCTGCCTCGGCGGGCGCGTGGTCGGCGTCGAGGTGGCGGCCGAGATCGTCACGGCCTTCCTGCTGGCCACGTTCAGCGGCGAGGAGCGCCACGTCCGCCGCCTCGCCGAGGTGGCGGAGATAGAGCGCACCGGCGGCGTCGCCGAGTAGCCGGCCGGATCCGACTGCCATGGCCGACCGGATCGTCCTCGTCCGCCACGGGCAGACGGAGTGGAGTCGATCCGGCCAGCACACGAGCGTCACCGACCTCCCGCTGCTGCCCGAGGGGGAGCGGATGGCTGACGGCGTTGGCCCCGCGGCTGGCGGCATGGTCGTTCGCGCTCGTCCTGACGAGCCCGCTGGAGCGCGCGCGCGAGACCTGCCGCCGAGCCGGGTTCGGCGACGTGGCGGACGTCGAGCACGGCCTCGTGGAGTGGGACTACGGCGAGTACGAGGGGCTGACCACGCCCCAGATCCGCCAGGAGCGCCCGGACTGGGTGCTGTGGCGGGACGGCTGCCCCGGTGGCGAGTCGCCCGTCGAGGTGCAGGTGCGCGCCGATGGGGTGCTCGGCGCGGCTCGCCGGACTGAACGGCGACGCCCTGCTGTTCGCGCACGGGCACATCCTGCGCGTGCTCGCCGCGCGCTGGATCGAGCTCCCGGTGGCCGGAGGGGCCCGCCTCCGGCTCGACGCCGGGACGACCTCGGTCCTGGGCCACGAACGGGACACGCCGGTCGTCCTGAGCTGGAACCTGCCGCCGGACTGACCGCGGCGCGGGGCCGGGTAGCGCAGGCTCGTGCCGGACTACAGCGGCAGCGCCAGCGAGACGGTCCCGGCGCCGATCGAGCAGGTGTGGGAGGCCCTGCTCGACTACGACCGCATCCCGCAGTGGCAGCGGGCCGTCAACGAGGCGCGCGTGGTCGAGCGCGACGCGCGCGGCCGCGGGACGGTCGTGGCCTACGAGGTCGACGTCCGGCTCGGAGTCGTCCGGTACACGCTGCGCCACCGCTACGAGGAGCCGACCGCCATCCGCAGCACCTACGTCGAGGGCGACTTTCGGGATTGCCACGGCGAATGGACGTTCACCGACCGCGGCGACGGCACCACCGAGGCCTGCTTTCGCCTGGCGATCGATCCGGGTCGCGCGATCCCCGGTCCGGTGCGGCGGATGCTGAGCCAGCGGGTGATGCAGGGGTCGGTCCGGGACCTGCGGCGGCACTTCGGCGGCTGACCGCCGCGCGGCCAGCCGACGAGGCAGGAGTGCGGCTGAGAGGACTCGAACCTCCACGTCCCGAAGAACACAGGCACCTGAAGCCTGCGCGTCTACCAATTCCGCCACAGCCGCGGGGGCCAGAGAATGTAGCGGCACGGCGGGCCGGTCCCGGGAGGAGCTGAGCGTGACGCAGCTGGACCCGCGGATCGGGACGGATGCGAGCCTGGGCCAGGCGGCCCACGCGCTACGCTGGCTGCGCCGTCGCCGGGCGGATGCGGCCCTCCCGCGTGCCCGGCCGAACGGGCCCCCGCCGCTATCGTCTAGGGGACTAGGACGCCGCCCTCTCACGGCGGAAACCCGGGTTCGAATCCCGGTAGCGGTACTGCGGAAACCCCAGGCCTCTACGGGGGTTTTCGCGTCTGTGGGGTCGTGCGCCACAGTCGTGAGTTAGATGTCGGCGACTCCCCAGATCGCCGCGAGGACGACGTTGCGCCATGGGCTTGAAGCGTGGATGATGCGCACGTGAGCTCCGGAGGCGTTGAAACGGTCACGATTCTGATCACTGATCTCGTGGGCTCGACGGCATTGGAGTCGCGTGTCGGGCCGGCGGTGGCAGAGGAGCTTCGCCGGGAGCACTTTGGGCTTCTGCGGGAGGTGATCAGCGAGTTCGGTGGGCGGGAGATCAAGAACACCGGTGACGGGTTGATGGTGGCGTTCGGGAGTGCTGCGGCGGCTGTTTCCTGTTCGGCGTCGGTTCAGCAGCGGTTTGACTGGCGCAACCGCTCGGCCAGCGAGCCGTTGCGCCTGAAGGTGGGCATGAGCTCGGGGGACGCGAGCATTGCGGAGGGTGAAGTCTTTGGGATGCCGGTAATCGAGGCGTCGCGACTGTGCGATCGCTGCTCGGCCGGCCAGATCCTGGCGAAGGAACTGGTAGCCCATCTGGCCGGCGGCCGCGGCCATGAGTTCAAGGCGATGGGTGCGCTCGAGCTAAAGGGGTTGCCCACGGCGCTGGGGGCGGTTGAGGTGGTGTGGGAGCCGCTGGCCTCCCGCGACGACGCTGCCCGAGCGGTTGCGTGAGCTGCCGGCGACCCGATATGTCGGGCGCATCGCCGAGCGTGATCGGCTCACGGAGCTTTGGCGGCAGGCTCGGGAGGGCTCGATGCGCCTGGTGCTCATAGCCGGGGAGCCCGGTGTGGGTAAGACCCGCCTGTCGACTCACCTTGCGCTAGAGGTGCATGAGGAAGGCGCCGCCGTGCTGTATGGGCGTTGTGACGAGGAGCTCGGTGTCCCGTATCAGCCGTGGGTGGAGGCGCTTTCGCATCTCGTGATGGAGGCGCCCAGGACGATCGTCGACGCGCACGCCAGCGGCGAGCTCGCGCTCCTCGTGCCCGCTCTACGCGATCGCGCGGCAACTCGTCAGAGCGATCCCGAGACCGAGCGCTACATGATGTATGCCGCAGTCGCGGGACTGCTGGAGGGGGCGGCCCGCCAGGAGCCACTGCTGTTGATCCTTGACGACCTGCACTGGGGCGATGCGCCGACGCTGTCGCTGCTGCGCTACGTGATCGCCTCGGGCTCCTCGATGAGGGTGCTGGTGGTGGGGACCTACCGTGACTCGGACCTGTCGCACGATCATCCTCTCGGCGCTTTGCTGGCTGCCCTCCACCGTGAGCAGGGCGTGGTGCGCATGAAGCTCGCGGGCCTTGACGCGCAGGAGGTGCAGGCGCTTGTGGAAGCCGCAGCTGGGCACGAGCTGGACGAGTCGGGGCGTTCGCTCGCCGGAGAGATCACGCGCGAGACAGACGGCAACCCGTTCTTCGTCGGAGAGGTGCTGCGTCATCTGACTGAGTCCGGGGCGGTCGCGCAACAGGACGGTCGCTGGCGCCTGACCGCAGACCTCGCCGACCTGGGCCTGCCCCAGAGCGTGCGTGAGGTGATTGGGCAGCGAGTGGAGCGCCTCGACCCGAACGCGCGGAGGGTTCTGAGCGCCGCCGCGGTCATCGGCCGTGACTTCGACCTTGATCTCCTGCGCGCCGTAGTCCCCGATCTCCCCGAGGGCCGGCTGCTCGACGTGCTCGATCAGGCGGTTACGGCATCGCTCGTGCAGGAGAGCAGGGACAGGGCCGGGCGCTTTACGTTCACGCATGCGCTCGTGGAGCATGCATTGCACGAGGATCTCGGGGTTACACGCTGCGCGTTGCTTCACACGCGGATAGCCGAGGCGCTCGAGGAGCAGTGCGGGGACGACCCGGGCGAGCGCTTGGGTGAGATCGCCGGCCACTGGGCGGCGGCGCTCGTCAGCGCAGACACCGGCAAGGCGAAGTACTACGCCCGCCTAGCAGCCGAGCGCGCTCTGGTCCAACTCGCCCCCGATGAGGCCGCGCGCTGGTACCGGCGGGCGCTCGAGCTCCATGATCACGCGCCCGGCGGCGGGCACTCCGAGCGCTGCGAGCTCTTGATCGGCCTCGGAGAGGCTCAGCGCCAGGTCGGGGACCCCGGGTTTCGCCAAACTCTGCTCGACGCCGCAGCCGTCGCCCAGGAGCTCGGGGACACAGACCGGCTCTGCCGCGCTGTGCTCGCGAACAACCGGGGCTTCGTGAGCAAGACCGGCGCTGTCGACTCCGAGCGCCTGCGGGCGCTCGAGGCCGCAGCAGAGGCACTTCCGAGAGCTGATGCGCGACGGGCGCGGGTACTCGCGCTGCTGGCCTGCGAGCTCCACCATGCTGGCGAGCCCGAGCGCTGCCAGGCGCTGGCCGCTGAGGCCATCGAGATAGCGAGAGCGGCCGGTGACGCAGGCGCGCTGGCGCACGCGCTGCAGGGCGCCTTTCAGGCGGTCTTCGTTCCGGAATCGCTTCCCGAGCGCCAGCGGATCATGGACGAGTTGGTCGAGCTCACACGGCATCTCGATGACTCTCGGTTGACCTTCCAGGCGGCCCTCGGAAACATCGCTATTGGCATGGAGGCCGGGGACCGTCCGCGGGTCGAGCGCGCCTTGGAAGCGATGCGGGCTATGGCTGCATCGGTGCCGGAGCCGACGCTCGTTTGGCGTGGGCTGGTGTTCGAGTCAGGCTGGGCGTTCGTTCAGGGCGACCTCGAGGCAGCCGAGAAGTTGGCGCTGGAAGGGTTCGCGGCGGGCAAGGCATGCGGCCAGCCCGACGCGGTGGTGATGTTCGGTGGGCTGATGTTCAATATCCGCGACCAGCAGGGCCGGCTCGGGGAGCTCGTCGAGGGGCTGGTGCGGCTCGCCGGCAAGCCGAACAGTCTCGCGGTGTTGCGCGCTGATGCGGCGCTCGCGCTGGTCGTAAGCGACCATGCGGATGAGGCTCGCGAGCTGGCGCTCGCCGAGAACTTTCACAGCGTGCCGCGGGACGTCATGCGCCAGCTGACGATGTTCATCTGGGCCGATGTGTGCGCCCGCCTCGCCCTCGTAGACCGAGCCGGCGAGCTCTACGAGCTCTTGGAGCCCTTGTCCGGCGGGCTCGTGTCCACCGCGAACACCCTGTCAGGGTCGGTCGATTGCGCGCTCGGCAGGCTCGCTACGACACTCGAGCGCTACGAACAGGCCGAGCACCACTTCGCCGCCGCCACAGAGATCGAGGAGGGTTTGGGCACACCGCTATTCCTGGCCCGTACGCATATCGGCTGGGCTCGCACGCTCATCGCCCGCGGGCGGCCCGAGGACCTCGACCGCGTGCAAAGCATGCTCACGCAGGCCGAGAACGTTGCCGAACGCCTAGCGGCGGACGGGATCGCACGGGAAGCAGGAGAGTGCCGCACTGCGATCGCAGCGACGAGTAGGTAGGTCAACGGATGATCTCTCGTACGTGCGGACGCGGTCCAGCGCTGACCGTGAACGTCTTCTTGACGGACACGGCGGCAGCTTCGGTCGGCTTGAACGTCGCTCGGCCGGTGAGCTTCAGCCGTGCGTGAGGGTTGAGCAGCTTGCGGCCGACCGCAGGCGACAAAGCCAGTGCCTAACCGGCCGCGACTCAGGCTGGTGGCGGCGTGCGGGCGGCACGCCTGCTGCGTCGAGGCCGTTCATTCCGGTGATGGACGCGGCCGCGTTCCGCGACCAGCTGCCAGTAGTCCACGCCTGGCTGGCGCGTCGGAGCGTCGATCCTCGCTACCTGATCGAGGTGGCGGCACCGACGCCCCCGGCGACCAACGGCAAATGACCTGAGAAGGGATCGGGTCTCCGACCGGCTCGAGCGGTCCTGCGCCACAGTCGCGCCACACTCGACCCAGATCGAGGGCGGTTATGAGCCCCTCAGGAGCGGTTCCCACTGAACCGAGAGATCATTGATTTCCAGGCCAGTCAAGCCAACCTCACTCCTGAGGGGCTGGCTTCGAATCCCGGTAGCGGTATTTTAGAAAGCCCTGCTCAGCGGGGCTTTCGCCGTTTCCGAGAGCTCTGGGGCAAGCTCTGGGGCAAGATCGAGAGGACTACGTTCGACACGGATCGTCGGGATCGCTCGCGCGCTCCGGCCGTCGAAGACGGTACGGTCGCCCGGACAGATGCCAACCGTTTGCAACATGACCCACGAGCTTCTGCCCTCATGACCAGCGAGTTCGCGGAGGTCGGGCCGCCAGCCTACACGCACCTCCAGCCGTAGCTACAGGTGGGGTCAAGGATTCCTTCGTAGTCGCAGCACGTGAAAAACGGTGCAACATTGGTTCCCGCGATCGGCGCCGCGCAGCTCCCGGCTGGCACGCAACATATGGTGGCACTCTCGCACCCGGGGTAGGCGGGGCCGCCTGGGTACGGGATCGGTGGCGTCCCGTCACAGCACCTGCCGCCGGTGGCGGGGACGCACGCTCCCGTCTGCGTGCACGAGCCTGCTGCGGCTGCGGTGGGGACGAGGATCGAGCTGACCGCCGACGCCGAGGCGACTGTGGCCCCACCGATGGCGATCTTGCGCAGCGCCGTTCGGCGCGTGTAGCCATCCCGCTCGGCCGCCGAGGTCTCGAGCAGCCCGAGCTCTCCCAGACGAGCGAGGGTGCTCTGCACCGCCGCCTCGCTGATCGAGCACCGGGCGGCGAGCTGGGGGATGTCGCTGCGCCCGTCGCAGGCGCGCCACACCGCGGCCGCCTCCGCCTCGAGGGCGTGCGCCAGGTTGCTCTGGCTGTCATACACGAGCAGCTCGCTGTCGAGCTCCTCGACAACGAGCCCCTTGTGTCGCGCTCTCGGCAGATCGCTCACGATGGCCCTCCGATGTTTGGTCCCCGGCCGCGGAGCGGCCCGCGGGCGACCCTACCACTCACCACCTCCTGGAGAAAGGTTTCAACCGGATTGCCGCGCCTCGACGCGATGACCGCCGCTTCGCTGGTCGTTCGGCGTCTCTTGCGATCTGCCGCCGCTCGGCGTACAGTGCGCCGACCAACAAAGCGCCCCCGCACCGCGCGAACGGCCGGGGGCATGGCACCGAGAGTGGCAACTCCCGGCGCGTCAGTCAGCGTACGCCGCTGCCTTCCTCGCCAATCGCCCCGTCGGTGTCCGACCGAGAGGGGACAGTGACATGGAAGACGAGTACCGCGAGCTGATGGTGGCTGCGAGGGACGCGCTCGGGGATCTACTCCGAAGCACCCAATCCGGAACCGGTCTACTGCTGCATCAGGCCTACGCCCAGATCCGCGACGAGCTGGACGCCGACGCGCGCGAGCAGGAGCCGCTGCGTGAGGTACAACGCAGGGAGGAGGCTGGTCGTCAGGCAGCCCTCGCGGTGTTGGACCCCTGGAAGCGGACGCCGCGTGCCGAACGGCAGCACCGCGTCCTCAATGCGCTGGGTGAGCGCTTCCTTCCTCCCCTGGACCCAGGGATGCTGAAAGTTCCCGAGATGCGCGGTCCGACTTCAGGAATCAACCAACCTGCCAGGCCTTGACTGCGTTCCCGACCCCGTTGCGCGACCGCCCGTCCGGTACACCAGAGCGAACACGCGGGAGACCCGGTGAGTGAATTCGAGTCGGCTACCCGGACGTCCGCGCCGGAGCGATCAGACGTCGAGGTTGTCCGGGAGGTAGGGCTGAGCCGGCTGAGCACCATCCTGTGCGATGCCGACGGCAACCTGTTCCCGTCCGAGGAGCCGGCCTTCGAGGCGTCGACCGAGGTGCTGAATCGGCTCATCGCCGAGCTCGGGCGACCGGAGCGTTACGAGGCAGACGAGCTCCGGCGAACGAGCAGCGGCAAGACGTTCCGGGCGCTGGCCACCGAGCTCATGGAGGCGTCCGGTGCGCGCCTGGGCGACGACGCGCTCGAGCGATGGGTGAGCGAGGAGGGGCATGCCGTGTCCGCGCACCTCGGGCAGGTGCTGCGGCCCGACGACGAGGTCACCTCCGTGCTTGACAACCTCGGCCGGGAGTACCGGCTCGCCCTAGTCAGCTCCAGCGCACTTGGCAGGCTCGATGTCTGCTTGGAGGCGACCCGCCTTTCCGAGTTGCTGCCACAGACGGTCCGCTTCAGCGCCGAGGATTCACTCGCGCGTCCAACGAGCAAGCCGGATCCGGCCATCTACCTGGCTGCCCTCGAGCGCCTCAACATCGCCGCGAACGAGGCCCTGGCCATCGAGGACGCCCTGAGCGGCGTTCGTTCCGCTGTCGGGGCCGACATCCCGACGATTGGCAACCTTTGCTTCGTTGCGCCGGAGGAGCGAGCGGGCCGGGCCGCCGAGCTCGAGGCGGCGGGCGTGTTCGCGATCGTGACGTCGTGGACGGCGATCGGTCGTCTGCTCAACCCCGCCGCCACACTCCCGTGAGAGTGATCCGGGCCGTGGACGTCCTCAGGTCGCGACGCGGAGAAACGCCTCGATCTCTTGCGTCGCGTCGATCGCCTGGCGCATGCAGTCGTCCATGTCGATGTACACGTAGTTCGCCAGGCGGCCGGCGAAGAACGTTCGGCTTTCGCCCAGGAGCTCGCGGACGTGCGCCTGGTAGCGGTCGTTGAGCGCTCGGTTCCGCTCCGTCTCGATGGGGTAATAGCGCGTGGGCGCGCCGGTGAACTCGAAGCCCAGCACCGTCCCCTCGATCTGCTGGCCTGACGCATGCTTGGTCTCATGCACGCGGATGAACGGGAACTCGCGACCGGGGTAGTTGACCACCATCGCCCCCTGCGCGTAGTCGACATGGGGAACATGGACGTTGCGCACGAGGATTCCGCGCCACTCCAGCCGATCGAGCTCGAAGTGGCAGAACTCGTCCAGCGGGCAGGTGAGCACGATCGCGTCGACCTCCAGGGAATCGAGGTGATCGGCGACGGTCGCGGCGGACACGTCAATGCCGGTGCGCACGGTGATGTGCGGATCATCCAGCAGCCCGTCGATCAGGTCGGTGTAGCCGTTCGGACCGCTCGGCCATCCCTGGTACGGATCCGGGAACAGGAAGGGATCGTTGTCCCACCGGACCGACACTCGTCGCGGAGCCCAGCTGGCCGAGAGCTCGCGCGCGGGCCGGCCCCATTGCTTTTCGGTATACGGCTGGATGAAGCGCTCGTAGAGGATCGGTCCCATGAGCTCCAGGCACCAGTCCTCGAAGTTGGCGGCCTGGGCTCGCGCGGCGGCGTCCACACTGCGCCGCTCCTCGAGCTGCTGGAGGATCTCCGCCGAGCGGGACTGCTTGTGGATGTCCGATAGGAGGATCGGCCAGTTGAGGACCTGGCTGTCGGCGAGGATGTCGACGCGGTGCCGGTAGGGCCGGAAGGGCGTCATCTGGTTGGCCAGCTCCCACACTTCGCGATCCTCGGTATGGAAGATGTGCGACCCGTGAGGCTCGTAGAGGACGCCCTCCTTGTGCTCAGAGCGGATCAGGCCTCCGGGCACGGTCGCTCGTTCGAGCAGCACGGACGAGATGCCTTCCTGAGCGAGTCGGTGGGCCACCGTGCAGCCGGTCAGGCCCGCGCCGACCACCGCCACACGTTGGCCGGACATCACGCTGCCCTCGCGCCGTCGGAGCGGCTCGAGCGAACGCCGGGGCCGGAGTGGTTCGACCCGCGCGCGGAGAGCCGCTCCACGGACGGTCGAACGCCGCTGAGAACGGCGACCGATTGGGTCGAGGAATCGGCGAGTCGAGCCGCGATCACGGCGGACGATCCCATGGTCCGGAAGCCTTGCAGATCCTGGCGGACCGTCGCCACGAAGTCACGGCACTCACCGAGAGACCCGAACGTTCGATTGTCGCGCAGCAGGGGCAGCGGGTCGCCCCGGCCTGCTCGGGCGAGCGCCCGGAGTCGCTCGCCGTCCGGATCCTCGAGGTGCGGGGCGGTTTCGTGCCGTCCTTCCAGGTAGTGGCACCAGGCCGATACGGCGAGGGTCAACAGGCGGTGCGGCCGTCTGGTGGCCCGCGCCTCCCTGATCGACGACAGCAGGTGGACCGGAACCTTGGTCGAGCCGTTGCGGCACAGCCGCGACAGCGGGTCGGCGATCGCCTGATTCGCGAAGCGTGCTCTGACCGTTGTCGCGTACGCCAGCGGGTTCATGTCTGCCGGTGGCAGAAGCGGCGCGATCTCTTCGTCCATCAACCGCTCGATGTACTCACCGAGCAACGGGTCGTTGATCGCCTCATCGGTTCGGCGGTGGCCGGCGAGTGATCCGAGGTACCCAATCGCGCAGTGCGACGCGTTGAGGAGCCTCGTCTTCATGAGCGCATAGGGCCGGACATCGGAGACGAACTGCGCCCCGACCTCGTCCAGAGGGGGTCGTCGGTTGCAAAATGCATCCTCCACGATCCACTGTGCGAAGGGCTCCGTGATGACCGGGCAGCGGTCGCTGACCCCGAACTCACTCTCGACCAGGCGCCTCTGCTCCTCCGACGGGCCCGGGGTGATCCGATCGACCACGGAGTTCGGGAACGCGCCTCGCTGCGCGATCCACTCGGCGAGCTTGGGATCGTGCTGCGCGGCGAGCGACAGGACGGAGCGTCGAGCGAGCGATCCGTTCCCGGGTGTGTTGTCGCAGGAGAGGACCGTGAACGGAGCAGTTCCCCGGCGACGACGGCGATCGAGCGCTTCGACCAGGAGGGCGAGCGCGTTCGGGTCGTCCGTGCGCTCGCCCCGGGCCGCCGGATCCGACGCACCGACGCGGTAGCCGTCGGCGGTGATGGTGAGGGTCACGAGGCGTGTGGACTCGTCGGTGAGCTCGTCGAGCACCGCCTGCGTCTGCTCGGGAACGAACAGATAGCGGTTCATGATCCCGACGACCCGTGCCTGGTCGTGTCCGTCGCTTGCGCGCGACACCACTGTGTAGAGCCCGTCCTGGGCCTCGAGCGCCTCTTTCATCGCCCTCCGGTGCATCCCGACGCCGGTCAGTCCCCATCCGTCTCCCAGCCCACGCTCTGCCAGTTCGTCGAAGTAGACGGCTTGATGCGATCGGTGAAAGGACCCGACCCCGATGTGCACGACGCCGCGGCGCAGGGTGGCGCGGTCGTAGCTGGGAACCGCCACCCGCGCGGCATGGCGGGCCAGTGTGCACCCGTTCAGGGGAAGCGACTCCAAGCGGCGCCCGGACCGCCGCCTCCCCTGCGGGGCGCGGGGTTCAGTGCGCAGCATGTGCCTCAGCGGCGCCGCCCCTGGCCAGAGGGCCATCAGCGGCCGGCTCCCAGCGGGTGGACAGGGCCGTCAGCAGCTCGACCGCGCCGAAGATCACGGCGAAGCGCGTCGCTCCACCGTTATGGCTGAAGCCGAGCACGAACGGCGAGATCACCAACATCAGGCCCAACACGACGTCGGTCAGGAAGTGGATCCGCAGCGGGATCAATCGCGCCACCGAGAGTCGCCAGTCGGTGAACGCTCCGGACACCAGCATGATCACCCCGATGGCCACGGTCACGGCCTGTGCCGTGCCATTGCTCGAGAAGTTGAAGATCCAGGACGATGCAATCAGCACGATCGCCGCGACCGGCTCGATCGCAGCGTGCATCTGCAGAGGGATTGGACCACGTCGCATTGCTACCTCCAAAGTCGGTGATGAATGCTGCTCCGACCGCGCCCGGACCGAGCGAGGAGGTGCCGCGCATATGGTTTCTCTCAGCGCCCGCCCTGCTACCAAAGGGACGCCGGCTCAACCGTTACCCCGCGATCAAGCGGGCTAAGCAGACTGTTAATGCGGCGAGGGGGCAAGGCCTAGGACTGGGTGCCGGCGACTGGGTACTCCGGGCAACCGAACTGCCGCCGCTGGAACTCCGCGATCCATGCCAGCACGCGCGGATCCCGATCGATCAGGTAGTCCCACCCCCGGACGAGCTCGGCCAGGAGATCCTCGGGAGAGAGGGCAAGGGGCTCCAGATCCGACCTGAACGCGCCAAAGGTGGTGTGCACCTGGCCGCACTTGAAGGTGTCGAGCAGCCGGTCGGATTCCGCGAGCACCCGGCGGCGCAGCTCGGCATCGCGCATCTCCCCGACCGGGCGCGTGTGCCGTGCGGGGACGCCGTCGATGATCCCGATGTTCCTGTAATCGAGCAGCTTCGGCCAGACGGAGTCAAGCCCCCAGCCCCACCCGGTGTCGCCCAGGTCCAGGGTGAACAGGAGCTTCTCCAGGGCGGACCGCCGGAAACCGGGCACCATGATCTCGACGAACCCGGTGAAGCGGCCGTAGAGGCGCCGGTTACGCATCGTGATGAAGTGAGCGAAGTGGGAACGCTCGTCGAGCGCCGGAGCGAATAGATCCAGTCCGACTCCTCGCGCGACCTCGAACATCCGGTTGATTGTGTTCTGGCTCGCGAGGATGTCGTCATCGGGCAGCCACACGTACTCGTAGTCGCGCCAGCCGTCCCACGTCGTCAGCACCTCCCGGAGTCCGGTCCACTTCGGACCGGGCACGACCTCGCCGATGTGGCAGTCGAGCTCCGGCGTGGCCGGGACCGGCTGGTAGGGGACCAGGCGAAGGTCCCAGGTCCGCTCGGTGTCGGCGTCCATCCAGGCCGGATGCAGGGAGTTCGCGCCGACGCGGGCGAGAACCAGGTTCGGACGGGTGGTGCCGGTCATGTGGGGAAGGGCTCGAGTGGGCGAGCTGAGGTCGCAGGCGAAAGCGTCGGCCTCGGCCAGGCGACGCGCCTTCTACCCGGTTCGGTGGCGCAGGCTAACCTGCGCACCTCGTCGCCTCGGCGCCGGGGGCCGGACGGTCTCGACCTTCCAGGCGAAAACAGCACATCTCGAAAAGAGCCGCGTACGACGTCGATGGTCCCGTTCGCGGTTAGAGCAGCGCTAACGCTCCCGGCGGCTAGGCGCAGCCGGATAGGCCGCGTGTCGAACTCGTACTCCAAAGCCTGATCGTGGGTGCGCCACACTTACGCCACAGTCGTCCCCGAGCGAGGGGCGGCTACCAGCCCCTCGACGGCGGTTCACCCCCACCTCGATCTTGCGGATTTGCAGCGAGGCGGTCGATCTCACTCCTCCGAGGCTGGCTTTGAATTCCGGTAGCGGTAGGGATCCTTCCTGCGCTGGCAGATCCGCGACGTCGTTGCACCGCATGGCGGATGCTGCTAGGTTCGGCTTAACGTAAGCTTTATGTAGATCCTGCCGACGTGGTGGTCGGCCGGATCGACATCAATGGGGGTGGAGTCTTGAGGAAGCCGTTGAGCTTGTTGGGGCCCGCTGCGCTCGGAATCGGTGCGCTGGCGGCGGGATGGGCAGGCGCGGCGCCAGCCGACGGGCAGACGACGGGCGGGTGCGCCGCGCGAAGCGACGGCTCGACCGGGCACGTCACGGACCATCATGCTGCGGAGCGATCGAAACGAGATGCCTGCCGGGCGACCGAGCACCCGAGGTCGGCGACGGAGTTGAACTGGGACGCCGTTCACACCGGGCACCTGGCCGCCGGGCGATCGCTGACCGAGGTCTGCGAGGAGTGGACCGCTGAGCACCACACCCGCTGGTACGACGGCGAGCGGCTCGACTGCGCCCATCCGCGACGGATCCACACCCCGCCCGGGTCGCTAGCCGCTCGCGCTGGTTCGTCAAGGTCGCACTCCGGCCTGTATCACGCGGCGCAGGGGGCCGAACGAGCCGCCGCGACGAAGGGCAACCCGTGGTCCGGACCGGACGCGCTGACCAGCGGCGGGCCGCAGAGCCCCACGGCGATCGCCTGCCCATCGTCCACGCAGTGCACCGCGGTCGACAGCGACGGGCGGATGACGACGTACAACCCGAGCTCGCCCGGCCATCCTGCGCCGGTGCACCTGACGCGCGGCATCGGTGGCAGCGAGGCATTGACCGGCGTCGCCTGCCCCTCGACCAGCACCTGCGTTGCGGTATCGAGCACCGGCGAGGTGCTGACGTTCGATCCGAACGGCGACGGTAACCCCCGCCGGGCCTTTGTCAGCGGGAACTCCGGGCTGTCCGCGGTCACCTGTCCCTCGTCGAGCGAATGCGTCGCCATGCTCTCCGCTGGGTTGGCCGAAGTCGTGTTTAGTCCCGGAGCGACGAGCACGTTGTCGTACACCGCCTTCTCCAACGCGGGCTCGCTCCCTTCCTCGTCGCCCACCTCGATCACCTGCATCTCCACGACCAACTGCGTCGAAGGGGACGGGGAGGGTGTCGTCGTGCAGTTCAACCCGGCCTCGCCGACCGGCAGCTTCCTCCTCGACCTCGGGGGTGGTGCCGGCGTCACCGCGGTGAGTTGTCCCAGCTCGACTTCCTGTGTGGCGGTCGACACCGGCGGATCGGCGCTGGAGTTCAACCCGGCGAACCTCAGCTCGTTCTCGAACCTGCGCCTGGAGTACGGGTACCTGACCGGAGTCTCGTGTCAGGGGATCGACTGCACCGCGGTGGACGACGGGGGCCGCCAGGTCTGGTTCGAGACCGGGCACACGTTCATGTCGTTCACCACGATCGACCCGGCGCAGCACCTCGTGGCCGTCACCTGCCCCTCGGCGATCACGTCGTGCACCACGGTCGACACGGCCGGGAACACGATGACCTACAGCGCGACGACCCACTCGTATCCAACCGCGTACCAGGTGGACAGCGGCGGCAGCTACCTCTCCGCGGTCTCGTGCCCGTCGGACAGCCAGTGCACGGCGGTCGATGAGTTCGGCCGGGAGGAGACGTTCAATCCAGGCGCGCCAGGCACCCCAGCGCCAGCCACCATTGACAGCCACTCCCCGACGGCGGTGTCCTGTCCGAGCACCACCCAGTGCACCGCGGTCGGCACCGCCGGCGAGCAGGTGACGTTCAACCCGGCTGCTCCCGGCAGCCCCACCCCGGTATACATCGACTCAGGGCATCCGCTCATCTCGGTGTCGTGCCCCACGACGGGTCAGTGCACCGCGGTCGACTCGCTCGGCCGGGTGGTGACCTTCGTGCCCGGCGCGTCCGCCGGAACGCCGACCGCGGTCGGCAGCACCGGCTCGGTGCTCGCCGTCTCCTGCCCGACGGGGACGACGACGCAGTGCACGGCGATCGATGCGTCGGGCAACGAGTACACGTTCAACCCGGCCACCCCCGGCAGCTACACGTCCGCTGCGATCGACAGCTACGTCCTCGAGGCGATCTCCTGTCCGAGCACCAGCCAGTGCACGGCGGTGGACATCCTCGGGCGGGCGGCGACGTTCAATCCGACCTCGCCCGGCTCGGTGACCAGCGGAACGTTCGACTCGGTCGACACCCCCGCGGCGGTCTCCTGCGCGTCGACCAGCCAGTGCACCGCCGTGGACAACAGCGCAAACAACCTGCCCAACGCGGTCCAGTTCAATCCCACGTCGCCGACCACAGCGTCGAGCTATGCGCTGTCCGGCACCTCTCAGCTGACGGACGTTTCGTGCAGCTCGACGAGCCGGTGCGTGGCGGTCGACTCGAACGGCAACGGGTTCGTCGGGCCCTGAGCCCACGCCGCGGACCGAGCCGACGACGGTGAGCAGCGGCGAACTCGTCGTCGCGCCGCTCCGCGCGCGCCACGTGTACCTGCGGCCGGTCGCACCCGCGGACTATGCGTTTCTCCAGATGCTGGAGACCGCCGGGGACATCGCGCCGCGATGGCGACACCGCGGTGTCACGCCCAGCCCGGAGGAATGGGTGCACGCCCTCTGGGCCGGCGTGCTCGTGCAGTTCCTCGTCGTTGGCGTGAGGAACAACAAGCCGATCGGCCGAGTTCTCGTCTACAACGCGAACTTCCAGGATCGCCATGCGTACTTCGCCGCACTGCGCTTCGAGCCGGCCAATCGTTCCCCGCTCATGGTGTACGGCATCTCGCTGTTTCTCCGCTACGTGTTCACGAACTGGCCGTTCGAGAAGCTGTACATGGAGGTGCCGGAGTACAACCTCGCGCAGTTCGCCAGCGGGCTCGATCGCTTCTTCTCGGTCGAGGGACGGCTGACCGGCCACCTGCGCACCGGTGCTCAGCGCTGGGACCAGCTGATCCTGGCGATCCATCGCGAGCAGGCGGCGGCGAATGCCGAGCGGCTGCGGCTTGACCTCGGAGTGCGAACCGACCTCGAGGGGAGCCTGCCTCCGCTCGCGTCCTCGAGGGATCAGCGCGGCGTCGAGTTCGACGAGTTCCGAGCCGCGATTGCGAGCATCGCTGAGGTCCCCGTCGCGCAGGTGCGGGCTGAGAGCCGGGTGCTGGAGGATCTCGCCCTCGACTCACTCACGCTCGCCGAGCTCGGGGTGGTGCTCGTCGACCGCTTCAACACCTACAGCCTGTCTCAGGAGCTCGAGACTCGAAGCTGGGACGACGTGACGGTGCGCGCCCTGTACGACGAGTATCTGAGCGGTTCGCCGGCCGTGCGCTCGTCGCGGGCGCGGGGCCGAACGTAGTCCATGGGCCTCTGGGAGCGGATCCTCGACCAGTCTGGGGTGCCGGGGTGGGCGTGGTTCTGGACCGGGGAGCGCTATGCGCGGCAGAGCTATCACCAGGACCTTCACGCCGCCGAGCGAGCCGCCGCGGCGCTTCAGGCGCGAGGCCTGGAGCCCGGCGGGACGGTCGCCGCGATCCTCACCAACTCGGTCGTTTCGCTCCAGGGGGTCGTGGGCGCCTGGTGGTCGGGCGCATCGGTGGCGTCCCTGCCGATCATCGCCCGCGGCCAGAGCCTGCCCAGGTACGTCGCCCAGCTTCGACGGCAGTGCGAGCTGGTCGGCGCCCGGCATCTGCTGATCGAGGGGCGCTATGCGAGCTTCCTGCGCGAGCTGTGGACCGAAGCGGAGCCCGAGCTCGTCGCCTGCGAGGAGCTGCTCGACCATCCCTCGCGAGTCGAGATCGCGCCGCCGGACGAGGACGCCGTGGCGTTCACCCAGTTCTCCTCCGGCACGACGGCCGCGCCGCGCGGGGTCGATCTGACCGCCTCCGCAATCGATGCGCAGCTCAGTCGGCTTGCAACGCACCTGCAGATCGACCCAGAGCGGGACGTCGGCGCGATGTGGCTGCCGCTGTCGCACGACATGGGCTTCTTCGGCGGAGTCCTACTTGCCTGGTACACCGGAATGCGCGGGGTGGTGTCGGCGCCTGAAAGGTTCCTGGCCGATCCCCGGACGTGGTTCGACGATCTGGCCCGGTTCGGGGCGACGATCACGATCGGCCCGTCGTTCGCCTACGCGCTCGCGGCCCGTGCCTCTGCATCGCGTCCGCTTCCCGGGCGTCTCGAACTCCGCCTCTGCATGCAGGGCGGCGAGCCGGTCCTCGCCGCTCACGCCAAGCGCTGCGTTGACGCCTTCGGCTCCTACGGCCTCTCGCTGTCAGCCTTCACCGCGACCTATGGCCTGGCGGAGGCGACGCTCGCCGTGGCAATCGCCGAACCCGAACAGGAGCCGCGGGGCGTGTGGGTGGACGGGGAGCGGCTGCTCGAGGGGGAACTCTCGTTCACCGCTCCCGGGGCGAAATCCAGCCGGGAGCTGGTGAGCTGCGGGCGGCCCTTGCCCGACTTCTCAGTCACCCACGACGGCGAGATCGGCGAGCTTCGAGTTGGCGGCCCCTCACTCAGTCGGGGGTACCGTGGTCAGCCACGGCTGACCGCCGCCGGCCTTCCGCAGGAGCAGCTCCTGACCGGCGATCTCGGCTTCGTCTATCAGGGCGAGTTGTACGTTATCGGGCGGCTCGATGATCGCCTCATCACCGGGGGACGCAACGTGGACGTTCTCGACATCGAGCTCGAGATCGGGGAGCGCACCGGGGTCCGCGAAGGAAGCTGTGCCATCGTTGACGTCTCGATCGGAGACTCGCAGAAGATCGTCCTCGTGGCGGAGCTCGATGCGGGAAACGACCCCGAGCAGACGCTTCGGGACGCCCGAACCATCGCCGCCCGACGTCACGGGCTGCGCATCGACGGCTGCGTGAGCCTCGAACCGGGCCGATTTCCCAAGACGCCGAGCGGGAAGGCACAGCGCTACCGCTGTCGGCAGCTCGCGACGACTCAGCTGAGTGGCGGATGATCCAGGCGCATCGTCCGCGCCCCGGTAGATTTCGGGAAGGGAATGACGAACAGGGGAGTCGCGTGAGGCAGGTGGGGATCCGGCGGGCGTTCGTGGCGCTGGCCGCGTTGCTGGCGGCCTCGGCGGCGGCGGCTGTCCCTGCGAGCGCTGCAGTGCTCGTTCCGGCGCAGGGTTGCTTCGTCAACTCCGACCCGGCCGACCCGGGTCAGGTCAAACTGCTGGGGGGTGGTTTCGCCCCCGGCCATCAGATCAGCCTGCGGGGCAGCGGCGTGTCCGCCAGCGGCATCGCGAACGGGAGCGGCGGGGTGACGTTCGTCACCGCGGCGCCCCTGCTCGACACCTCGGGGCCGGCCACCCGGACGCTCACCCTGAGTGCCGACGACGCGTCCGTCGGCGGCGAGACCCTGGCCACCGCCACCGTGCGGGTGGCGAACCTGGCCTTCGTCACCCAGCCGCGGGTGGCGAAGCTGAGCGCCAGGGTGCGGTGGTCGTTCTCCGGTTTCCCGTCCGGTCACGAGCTCTACGCGCACTTCACCCGCCGCGGCAAGCAGATCGGTGAGATCCGGTTCGGGCGGACCACCGGCCCGTGCGGCACGCTGTCGGTGCGGGCGAAGTTCTTCCCGCTCGGCCGCGTTCCCGCCGCCACCTACGGGCTGCAGGTCGATGACTCCAGCCGCTACTCCGGGCGCACGCGGCCGAGCATCACCACCTCGATCAGCACCTTCTTCTGACGACCCCTGTTCAGCGGTGCTTGACCAAGGCACCCTCCCGCACCCGCGATGTGCCCGTTCGGTGATTCGCCCTTCCCACACCGCGGCCCTCGCCGGCGGCCGAACGGCGGGGCGCCGGCGCCGGGACCGAACGCCTCGCCCGACGAGCACGACACAGCGGTCATCGTCCGCGAGATGCTCGCTCGCTCCCCGAGCGCGTCCGAGGAGCTGACGCCCGCCGCCGACTCCGCCTCGGCCGCGGGCTGTCCGATCACTGGGGCCGCCGGCCCGCGCCCCCGGCGAGCGGTAGCTGTCAACCCCCCGCCGGGGCGGGTAGGGTGAACCCCGTGGCGGTGCAGGCGCAGGATCGTGGGCGGGTGAGCGCACCCGAGCTCGCCGGAGCGATGACCGGGCTGGCCGGCAAGGCTGTCTCGACGCTGGCCGGCCGGGTGCTGGCCCGGGTGCCGAAGGCCGACCTCGACGTCCGCGACACCGATTACATCCGCGAGACGCTTCCCGGGCTGTGGATGCTCGCCAGCCTGTACTTCCGAGCCGACGTCCGCGGGCTGCACCACGTCCCCCGGGAGGGGCCGGTGCTGCTCGTCGGCAACCACTCCGGCGGGATGATGGCACCCGACCTGTTCGTGTTCGTGCTCGCGTTCAGCACGTACTTCGGCGTCGAGCGGCGCTTCTACCAGCTGGCCCACAACGGGGTCGTCGCCTCGCCGGCGGGGCGGCTGGTGCGTCGCTACGGGACAGTGGCGGCCGATCCGCGCAACGCCGAGCTGGCGCTTCAGAGCGGAGCCGCCGTGCTCGTCTACCCCGGTGGGGACTATGAGGTGTTCCGCCCGAGCTGGGAGTCGGCGAAGGTCGACTTCGGCGGGCGCCGGGGGTTCATCCGCCTGGCGCTGCGGCTCGGCGTCCCGATCCAGCCGATCGTCTCGATCGGCAGCCAGGAGACGGCGCTGTTCCTCACCCGCGGTGAGCGCCTGGCCAGGCTCGCCGGGCTCGACCGCCTGATGCGCCTGAAGACCGCACCGATCATGTTCGGTCTGCCGTTCGGCCTGATGCCGGCGGTCTTCGGCCACATCCCGCTGCCGGCGAAGATCACCATCCAGGTGATGGAGAAGATCGACCTGCGCGAGCGCTACGGCGAGGCGCCCGACGTCGACCGCGTCTACGACGACCTGATCACGCGGATGCAGGACGTGCTCGACGCCCTCGCCGCGGAGCGGCGGCTGCCGGTGCTCGGATGAGGCTCGAGGAAGGCGTCACGGTCGACGCCCCGCGCGAGGCGGTGTGGGAGCTCCTGCACGATCCGGCCCGCTATCCGGCGCTGCTCGACTGGGTCACGACGTTCGACGCGATCGACCCCCAGCGCGAACCCGGCCCCGGGGCGCGGTACGAGATGCGGGTGGCGGTCGGCTCGGCCGACGTCGGGGGGGAGGTGGAGATCATCGAGTACGACCGGTGTGCCGACATCGTGTGGACGAGCGTCACCGGGATCGAGCAGCGAGGCCGGCTGCGCCTCCGGCCGGCCGGCGGGGGCCGGACCCGCCTGACGATGCGGATCTCCTACGGCGCCCCCGGGCCGCTGCTCGGGACGCTGGCCGAACTACTCTCCGGGCCACAGGTGAGTGCCCGGATCCGCCGCGGCCTGCGCAACGTCAAGGCGGTGGCCGAGGGCTCCGATCCGCCGGGTCGCAGCGGGCCGAGCCTCGCCGGCCGGGCCCTGCACGAGGCGGGGAACGTGCTCATCCTCGCCCGCCGGGGCCTGGTGGCGCCGATGCGGCCGGACAAGCTGGCGCGGCTGGCGATCGCCGGGCTGCGCTGGCAGGGATCGCTGGCCACCGCGGCCATCGCCGGGGCCATCCGCCACCCCGATCGCCGGCTGCTCATCGACGAGCTCGGCGAGCTCGGCTACGCGGAGGCTGACCGGCAATCGAACGCGCTGGCGTTCTCGCTGCGCGGCGCCGGCCTGTCGGCGGGAGACCGGGTGGGGCTGATGTGCCGTGACCACCGCGGGTTCGTGCTCGGCGCGTTCGCGGTGGCCAAGCTCGGGTGTGACCTGCTGCTGCTGAACACCTCGTTCTCCGCTCGCCAGCTGCGCGAGGTGTGCGAGCGCGAGGATGCGGCGGCGATCCTGTACGACGGGGAGTTCTCGGAGCTGATCGACGAGGCGGCGGAGGATCGGCTGCGCATCCTCGCCTGGCACGAGACCGAGCCCGGCGAACCCCCGCGCGATCCGCTGCTCAGCCGCCTGATCGAGGAGGGCGACCCGTCGCCGCTCGCCCCGCCACCTCGGGCCGGCCACGTCACCATCCTCACCTCGGGGACGACTGGGACTCCCAAGGGGGCCTCGCGGACGAGCGCCCCGCTGACGCTCGACCCGCCGGCCGCGCTGCTGGAGCGCATCCCCCAGCATGAGGGGCAGACGGTGCGGATCGGGGCGCCGCTGTTCCATGCTTGGGGCCTGGGGAACTTCGCGCTCGGGCTGGCGCTCGGCTCCACGTTCGTGCTCCGGCGCCGGTTCGACCCCGAGGTGTGCCTGGCTGACGTCGAGCGCTACCGCTGCGACACGCTCGTCGTCGTGCCGGTGATGCTCCAGCGGATCCTCGCCCTCGCCCCCGATGTCCGTCGCCGCTACGACACGAGCAGCCTACGCGCGGTGTGCGCCAGCGGCTCGGCGCTGTCCGGCGAGCTCGCCACCCGGTGGATGGACGAGTTCGGCGAGCACCTCTACAACATGTACGGATCCACCGAGGTATCGGCGGCAACGCTGGCTTCGCCACGGGACATGCGGGCGGCGCCGGGCACCGCCGGGCGGCCGGCGCGGGGCACGGTGGTCAAGCTGTTCGACGAGCAGGAGCGGGAGGTTCCCCAGGGTCGGACGGGGCGCATCTTCGTCGGCAACGCGATGCTGTTCGAGGGGTACACCGGCGGCGGCGGGAAGGACCGCATCGGGGCGCTGATGGCCACCGGCGACGTGGGCCGATTCGACGAGACCGGACGGCTGTTCGTCGAAGGCCGGGACGACGAGATGATCGTCTCCGGCGGCGAGAACGTGTTCCCCCAAGAGGTCGAGGACGTGCTCACCGAGCACCCTGCGGTGGCCGAGGCGGCGGCGATCGGCGTCGCGGACGAGCAGTTCGGTCAGCGCCTGCGGGTGTTCGTGGCGCTGCGCGCGGGACAGACGGTCTCCGAGCAGGAACTCCAGGATCACGTCAAGGCGAACCTGGCGCGGTACAAGGTCCCGCGGGAGGTGGTGTTCCTCGATGAGCTGCCGCGCAACCCGACCGGCAAGATCCTCAAGCGGGAGCTCGCCGAGCGCGACGATCAGCCCGAGCCGGCACCGACCAGCTCAGCCTCAACCGGCGGCCGCTGACTGTGGCCGCGGCGGCGGTCGCAGGAGGCGGCAGACGACGTCGGCGCCGTGCTCGTGCAGCACGCCGTCATTGGCGCTCCGCGTTGTGTTCGCCTCGAGCAACCCGCGTCCGGGGGTTCCCGCTGCGCCGGGGATGCGTGCGCGCAGCCACCTTAGAGGCCCTGGCGATCGCTTCGTCCATGGCATCCCACTCAGCCTTCAAGCGCACTCCGAAAGCGGCTCCCAGCCGGCGCCGGCGACGGGCGGCGACCTGGCCGCCGCCGACGAGCAGGATGGCCGCCGCGACGCCCCCAAGGAGGAGCAGCGTCAGCAGGGCGTTGACCGCTGCGGAGTGCGTCGGGACCGAATCGAAGATGCTGCCAAGCTCCGCGCGCCGTTCCCTGAGGAGCTCGCGGGCCGTCGGCGAGCCGCCGCGGCCTGTGCTCGTCTGTCCCGCCGACGCGGCTAGCGCCGGGGTGGCTGCGACGGGAAAGGCACCGGCTGGGGTGAATTGTGCGCCGAAGGGAAACCAGAACTCGGAGCTGGCCGCACAACCTCGGTTGGCCGCGGTCCACTCCAGCGCGGCCACCGCCACCAGCTCGACCTGAGCCTCGGCGGGAAGGCTGAGGTGGAGCGCTCGCGCGATTGCCTGTCGGCTCCAACTCGGCCCGTTGAAGCCGGCACGCAGAACCAGGACCTGCTGAACCTCACGGCTGAGCAGTGGAAGGCATCCGTTCAGGCTCGAGATCAGGCGCCGGAGCGCGGATGGCGAGAACAGCCGACCGCCTTCCGCCAGCTCGAAGGCGCGGATGCCGGCAATCTCAGACGGGGAGGCGAGAATGGTCGACCCCGGCGCGGCTGGCAAGAGCGATGTCGTGGTCCCGAGCGACAGGATCGGCATCAGGCCGGCGCCCGACGCGGTGCCGCCACCGATTACCCCGGACAGCGAGGCCACCCCGAACCCGGCAACGGAGCGGTCCGCCAGCGGCAGCATCGCCGATGTGCCCGACATGCCCCCGGCCAGGCCGTCTATCGCGCTGAGCGACGGCGTCCGCAACGACGGAGCGGTGAGCGGGACGGAGGAGGTGCTCACTGGAGACGCGGCGAGGATCGGGATGCTCACCACCGAGGGCGTGCGGGTGGTCGGGATGCTCGCCGAGGGAGCGCTGGGCGAAGGTGTGCGCACCGAGGGAACGCTCGCTGAGGGCGTGCTCACCGAGGGCGTGCTCACCGGGGGCGTGCTCACCGGGGGCGTGCTCACCGAGGGCGTGCTGGGCGATGGAGTGGGACCCGCCGGGGTGCTGACGGACGGCGTCTGAACGCTGGGGGCACTCACGGACGGCGTCTGGACGCTGGGGGCACTCACGGACGGCGTGCGCACCGGGGGTGTGCTCACCGAAGGGGTGCTGATCGATGGCGCGCCAGCCGCCGGGGTGCTCACGGACGGCGTGCTCTGCGAGGTGGCACTCGCGGTGGGTGCAGTCACCGAAGGCGCCGTCACCACGGGCGGGGTGAGCGAGGCCAGCGCGCTTCCGGATGGAACCCCGACTGCGCCGATCACCATGGGCGTGAGGGCCGCGAGGCCGGCCATCTGCGCGCGTCGAGCCAAACCCCGCTGCCGAGAATATGAGCGCTTCCGCAGGTTCATGTCCATCCCGCCCCAGTCAGCTTCATCCGTAAATTCTGGGTCAAAGTTACCCTTTCCGGCTGATCGAAACACTCTTTACTTCCGCCGGCAAGATCCTCAAGGGGGAGCTCGCCGAGCGCGAAGGTCAGCCCGGAGCCGGCACCGACCGGCTCAGCCTCAGCCGGCGGCCGCTGACTGGAGCTCCGCGATCACGAGCTTTCGCATCTGGAGCATCGCCTCCAGCGCCCGGCCGGCGGCCGCGCGGTCCGGCGAGCCGAGCAGCTCGAGCAGCTGAACCGGCACGACCTGCCAGGAGAGGCCGAACCGGTCCTGCAGCCAGCCGCATCGGCTTTCCTGGCCGCCGTCGGTGAGTCGGGTCCAGTAGTGGTCGACCTCGTCCTGGTCCGCGCAGCTGATCATGAACGAGATCGCCTCGGTGAAGCCGGCATGGGCCGGACCGCCGTTCAATGCCTGGAAGCGCTGGCCGCCGAGCTCGAAGCCGACCACCTGCGCGATCTCGTCGGGTAGGCGGGAGACGCCGGTGATCCGGGAGTCCGGGAACACCTCGACATAGAACCGGGCCGCCTCCTCGGCCTGGTGGTCGAACCACAGAAACGGATGGATGGGGGAGAGAGGGCTCATGGCCCCTGAGACCGTGCCATGACGGAAGACTCATCGCGCCGGCGAGTGCAGGAGCCGGTCGGGCCGGACAGCGCCTCGTACAGCTGTGCCACGATGCGCGCGACCGGGTAGTCAGGATGGAGCGGACCTGAGACCAGAGCGAAGGAGTCGATCATGGCGAGCCCCCTGCAGCAGCTGACCGATCACGGCCAGAGCCCCTGGCTCGACTACGTCGCCCGCGAGTTCACGCGCAGCGGCAAGCTCGCAGACCTGGTCGACCGGGGCATCGTCGGCGTGACCTCCAACCCGACCATCTTCCAGAAGGCGATCAGCGAGGGTGATGCCTACGACGATCAGCTGCGGGAGGTGCTGGGCGAGCAGGACGACCCCAAGGAGGTCTTCCTGGCGCTGGCCGTCGCCGACATCCGTGAGGCCTGCGACGTCCTGCGACCGGTCTACGACCGCGGGGAGGCGACTCGCGACGGGTGGGTCTCGCTGGAGGTCGATCCCAACCTGGCCCGGGACGCGCAGGGGACAGCGCGGGAGGCCCAGCGGCTGCATGCCGCGGTCGGCCGGCCGAACCTGTTCATCAAGATCCCCGGGACCGAGGCCGGCCTGCAGTCGATCGAGGAGACGATCGCGGCGGGCATCCCGGTCAACGTGACCTTGCTGTTCAGCCTCGAGCGTCACCGGCAGGCGGCCGAGGCCTACGTGCGCGGGCTGGAGCGCCTGCAGGCCGACGGCGGCGACGTGCGCACCCTGGCGTCGGTGGCCTCGTTCTTCGTCTCCCGGGTCGACACCGAGGCCGACCGGCGGCTGGACGAGATCGGGGGCCACGACGAGTTGAAGGGGACGCTCGCCATCGCCAACGCCAAGCTCGCCTTTCAGACCTACCGTGAGGTGTTCTCCGGCGCGCGGTGGGAGGAGCTCGTGGCGGGCGGTGCCTCGCCGCAACGCTGCCTGTGGGCCTCGACGTCGACCAAGAACCCCGACTACCGCGACACGATCTACGTCGAGGAGCTGATCGGACCGGAGACGGTGAACACGATGCCACTGGAGACGATCGAGGCCTTCGAGGACCACGGCCGGCTGGGCGACACGCTGGAGCGCGGGGTGGACGAGGCGCACCGGACGCTCGAGCGGCTGGCGCAGGCCGGCGTCGACTACGACGAGGTCGTGGAGACCCTCGAGCGCGAGGGCGTGCAGAAGTTCGCCGACAGTTTCTCCGAGTTGCTGGACGGCGTGGCCGCCAAGCGCGATCAGCTCATCGCCGCGTAGGGCCTACTCGTCCGGCACGCCGGCCAGCTCGGCCAGCCACGCGGTGGCGGTGCTGTCGCTCGGCGCGCGCCAGTCACCGCGGGGGGAGAGCGAGCCGCCCGAGCCGACCTTCGGCGCATTCGGCAGCGCCGAGCGCTTGAATTGGCTGAAGCCGAAGAAGCGGCGCACGAACACCTCGAGCCAGTGCTTGATGTCGGCCAGGGCGTACTCGTGCCGGCGATCCTCCGGGATCAGGTCCGGCCAATCGCCGCGTTCGGCCTCGCCCCAGGCGTGGCGAGCGAGGAACGCCACCTTGCTCGGCCGATAGCCGAAGCGCAGGATGTAGTACAGGAAGAAGTCCTGGAGCTCGTACGGGCCGATGACGCTCTCGGTGTCGGCTCCCGGAGCATCGCGGTCGGGCTCGTCGGCGGGAATGAGCTCCGGGGAGATCTCCATTCCCACCACCGACTCCAGCACCTCGCCGGCCGCCGGATCGAACTGCGCGGTGTCGATCGCCCAGCGGAGCAGGAACTGGATGAGCGTCTTGGGCACCGAGGCGTTGACGTTGTAGTGGGACATCTGATCGCCGACCCCGTAGGTCGCCCAACCGAGAGCGAGCTCGCTGAGGTCGCCGGTGCCGAGCACGAGCCCCTGGTGGAAGTTGGCCAGGCGGAACAGGTGCGAGGTCCGCTCGCCGGCCTGAACGTTCTCGTAGGTGGTGTCGTACTGCCGCTCACCGCGCGCCGCGGGGTGCTCGAGGTCGCGGAGCATCTGCTCGGCGGAGGGGCGGATGTCCATCTCCGCCCGCGAGACCCCGAGCGCCTCCATCAGCCGGTGGGAGTTGCGCAGGGTCGTCGGGCTGGTGGCGAAGCCGGGCATCGTGTAGCCGAGGACGTTCTCCCGAGGCAGCCCCAGCCGGTCCATCGCCCGCGCGGCGACGATCAGCGCCTGGGTCGAGTCCAGGCCGCCGGAGACGCCGATGACCACCTTGTCGATCCGCGTCGCCCGCAGGCGCGTCTCCAGGCCCCGGACCTGGATGTTGTAGACCTCCTCGCAGCGCTCGCGGCGACTCTGGGGGTCGGCGGGAACGAACGGGAAGCGCTCGATGTCCCGGCGGAGTGGCAGCTCGCGGCGATGGGCCTTCGGCGCCTCGAGGTCGAATGGAACGCGGCGAAACGTCCGCAGCACCTCCCGGTGGTCGCCGGCGGCGTCGGCGAAGGCGCTGGCGCTGGCCCGGTCGCTGACGATGCGGTCCAGGTCGATGTCGGCGAGGATGAGCTGTTCCTCGGTGGCGAACCGCTCGGCCTCGGTGACCAGATCGCCGTTCTCGCAGATGAGCGCCTGCCCGTCCCAGGCCAGATCGGTGGTCGACTCGCCCTCGCCGGCCGCGGTGTAGATGTAGCCCGTGATCGTGCGGCCCGAGTGCGCCTGACAGAGCACCCGTCGCCAGTCGGCCTTCCCGACGGTGATGTTGCTGGCGCTGAGGTTGGCGACGACGGTCGCCCCCGCCAGCGCGGCGAAGCTCGAGGGGGGGATCGGCGCCCAGACGTCCTCGCAGATCTCGACGTGGAGCGACAGGTGAGCGAGGTCGCGGCAGTCGAACACGAGCTTGGCCCCGAACGGGCACGTCTGGCCGCACAGCTCGATCTCCGTCCACAGGGCGTCTCGGGCCGCGCGGAACTGGCGCTTCTCGTAGTACTCGCGGTACTCCGGCAGGTAGCTCTTGGGTACGACGCCGAGGATCCGGCCGCGGTGGATGACGAGCGCCGTGTTGTAGATGGCGCCATGCAGCGCCAGCGGTGCTCCCACGACGAGCACCGGCGGGAGGTCCTGGCTGGCGCGCACGAGCTCGGCGACACCCGCGCGGACCGCGTCGAGCAGCGCCTGCTGGTGGAAGAGGTCCTCGATGGAGTAGCCCGACAGTCCGAGCTCGGGGCAGGCCAGCACCGACGCGCCCGCCTCGCCGGCCCGCTGCGCCAGCGCCACCGTGCGCTCGACGTTGTACGGCGGATCGGCGATCCGGACGTGCGGCACCGCCGCGCCGATACGCACGAAACCATGGTGCAGCAGGGAGTCGAACTCGGTCAATGGAGGCGGGGCGTGACCTGGCCGGGGAGGGGGTAGAGCCTAGACATGCCCGAAGTCGTGCGCACCGCCGACGCGCTGGTCGAGCTGGCGGACGAGCTTGCCGCGCGCAGCGAGCGCCGCGGTGCCCGCTGTGTCGACCTCTCGGAGCTGAGCGAGGTGGTCCAGGCCTCCGAGCTCGAGGAGGACGATGCGCAGACCCTCCAGGACCTGCTCGAGGAGCGAGGTCTCGATGTCCGCGACGACTGCGGCCGCGAATCCTCCGAACAGACGTCCTACTCCAACGCCGAGTTGGCGCAGCAGACGACGGATGCGATGTCGCTGTTCCTCCAGGAGGTGCGGCGCTACCCGCTGCTCACCAAGGAGGAGGAGATCGACCTGGCGCAGCGGATCGAGCGGGGGGACATGGCCGCCAAGGACCGGTTGGTCAACTCGAACCTACGGCTCGTCATCGCCAATGCCCGTAAGTATCAGGGCCACGAGCTGCCCCTGCTCGACCTGATCCAGGAGGGGATCCTCGGCCTGATCCGCGCGGCCGAGAAGTTCGACCACCGCAAGGGGTTCAAGTTCTCCACCTACGCCACGTTCTGGGTCCGCCAGGCGATCCAGCGCGCGCTCGACAACCGCGCGCGGACGATCCGGATCCCGGTGCATCTCGGGCAGCGCGAGCGGAAGATCGCGCGGGTCGGGCGGGAGCTCGCCGCCACGCTCGGGCGTGAGCCGACCGAAGCCGAGGTGGCGGCCGGTGCCGAGCTGAGTGAGGCCGAGGTGCGCGAGACACTCGAGGCGGCACGGGTGGTGACGAGCCTGGACCGGCCGGTCGGCGAGGCGGACGACACGTCGCTGGGGGCGCTGCTGGCCAGCGACGAGCTCGGCCCGGCCGAGGAGGTCGACATCCGCCTGGCCGCCGACGCGTTGCGCCGGGCGCTCGAGCGGCTGCCCGAGCGCGAGCGCGAGGTGGTCAGGCTCCGCTACGGCGTGCTCGGCGCCGAGCCGATCCCGCTGGTCGAAGCCGGCCGGCGGCTGGGGATCTCGCAGGATGCGGTCCGCCGCCTGGAGCGCAAGGCCCTGTCCGAGCTGGCGGCCAGCCGCGAGCTCGAGGCGCTCAGGCCGGCCGCGTAGCCGTCCGCCGCTGCCAAGGACCAGCGTCACGGGCCGGCGCCCGCGGAGCGGTCAGAGCGTCGGCTCGGGTGCCGGTTCCGGCGCCGGATGCGCCAGGCGGGTGGGGGCGAGACGTCCGCGCAGCTGGGCTGACTCGGTCAGCGTCCAGGCCTCGCGCTCAGCGGGGGCAGCGTGCTCCAGGGCAGCGGCCGAGGCGAGCACCCGCTCAGGGCGCTGCTTGGCCAGCTCGGCCAGACGCGCCGCCTCGTTGACCGGATCGCCGATGACCGTGTACTCGAAGCGCGATTCAGCACCCACGTTGCCGGCCACCGCGGTCCCGGCCGAGGCACCGATCCCGAAGTCGATCTCCGGGAGCTCCCGGCTCAGCCGCTCGGCGAGCCGTCGAGCCGCGCCCAGCGCGTCGCCGGCCGGGTCCTCGCGCGCCACCGGCGCGCCGAACACGCACAGCGCGGCGTCGCCCTCGAATTTGTTGACGAGCCCCTCGGAGGCCTCGACCACCTCGACCACCACGCGGAAGAAGCGGTTGAGCAACGCCACCACCTCAGTCGGGGGCAGGGCGAGCGCCAAGCTGGTCGACCCGACGATGTCGACGAACAGCGCCGCCACGTGGCGCTCCTCGCCGCCGAGCCGGACGCCGTCGGTCAGCGCCGCCCGGGCCACGTCCTCTCCGACCTGGCGCCCGAACAGCTCACGGATCCGCTGGCGCTCTCGCAGCCCTTCGGCCATCTGGTTGAAGCCAGCCTGGAGCTGGCCGACCTCGCTGCCGTCGTCGACCGGAACCGAGACCTCGAGCTCCCCCTGCTCGATCTGCGACAGCCCACGGCGCACCGCGTGCAACGGATCGGCGATCGCCTTGGCCGCGAGCAGCGTGGCGGCAAATCCGGTGGCCACCGCCACGCAGCCGAGGAACAGCACGGCGGCGCCGACGTACTGCGGGTGACGCGTGGAGCCGAACGCCGCCAGCGCGCCCAGGGCCAGCACGCCGATCAGCGGGACGCCGGTGCCGAGCAGCCAGGCCATCGCCAGGCGCAGGCGGACGCCGGGCGCCGACGTGCCGCCCGGATCGTGCGCCAGCGCGCGCGCGGTGACCGGCCGCAACGCCCGCTCGTAGAGCATGTAGCCGAGCGCGCACGTCGTCTCGCCGCCGAGCCAGATCGTCACCGCGACGACGGCCCCGAGCGCCCACGAGGTGATGAGGCCGTTGAATACCCCGCACCCCACCGCAGCGACGGCCCACATGAGCGCGTCGATCTTGACCTCGTGCAGGGCCAGCGACAGCGTCCGGCGGTGCTCCTCGACACTCGGTGCGCGGCCCGCGGGCAGCCAGCTGAGGGTGCGCGCGGTGTATCCGGCGCCGATCCGTCGCTCGAGCAGGTGGCAGCCGAACAGGTAGACGGCGACCGCCGCCCCGTTGATCAGGCCGGTACGCAGCTCGGCGTGCTTGGAGATGCCGACCAGCGGCATGAGGAAGCCGACGGCCATGAACGTCACGAGCGTCCCGCTGAGTGCACTCGTCCAGCCGACGCTGAGGATCCGCCGCCGCGCCGTCGCGGCCAGATCGCGCTCTCCGGCCATGACGGGAGTATCCCGCCTCACGCGCTCACCCGGGAAGCGTGTCGTTCCCGCGCCCGCGGGAGGAGTCGCACCGTGCAGCCATCCGCCGGGCGAATCGTGATGTTCCGCCGGCGCGGGCGACGCGGGCTGCGGACCGGCGGCGCGGAGGTCGTAGCGCCGGACGAGGGCGGTCAGGACGAGCCGCATCTCGAGCAGGGCGAAGCTCGCCCCCAGGCACCGCCGCCGGCCGCCGCCGAACGGGATCCAGGTGTACGTCCCGGGTGGGGCGTCGAGGAACCGCTCGGGCCGAAAGGAGTACGGGTCGGGATACAGCTCCGGGTCGTGGTGGACGAGGTAGGCGTTCGGCACCAGGCAGACGTCCGTGGGATAGCGCTGCCCGCCGATCTCGATCGGGTGGGCGACGAGCCGGGGGGCGACGTTCGGCAGCACGGGACGCGAGCGGAGGATCTCGTGGATCGTCGCCGTCAGGTATGTCTCCTCGCCCGCCTCGAGCTCGTCGCGCAGGCGATCGAGCGCCGAGCGGTGGTGGGCCAGCGCGCCGAGGCCCCAGGCGAGCGAGGAGGCGGTCGTCTCGTGGCCGGCGACGAGCAGCGTGAGCAGCTCGTCGTGGAGCTCCTCGTCGCTCAACCCGCCGGCGGCGAGCAGCATCGCCAGCACGTCCTCGCCCTCGTCCCCCGTCCCCGCGCCGCTCGTCGATCAGGGCGAGGATCATCTCGGTCGCCTCGCGCTGGAGGCGGACGAACGACCGGTACGGCGGGAGCCGCTCGAGTATGCGCTCGGTGCGGCTGCCGGGCGCGGGCGGCAGGAGGCTGATCGGCCGGTCGCCGAACTCGAGCATCCCGGCCAGCCGGTCGCGCAGCGCGTCGGCTCGCGGCCCCGGCTCCAGGCCGAACACGGCCCGCAGGATGATCTCGAGGGTCAGCCGCTGGAGCCGGGGGTGCAGGGGAGCGGGGGGCTCATCGGCCCAGCTCGCCACGGCCCGATCCGTCACGGCGCCGACGAGCGCGGTGAGCGCGGCGATCCGCTCGCGGTGGAACGCCGGCAGCATCAGCTTTCGCTGGCGCAGGTGCTCGGCGCCGTCGAGCAGGATCACCGAGTGACGACCCACGATCGGCTCCAGGACGCGGGCGCCGGCTCCCGGGCGCAGGACGTCCGGGTCGGCGGCGAACACCTCCCGGATGTCGTCCGGATCGGCGAGCATCACGAACGGTGGCGTACCGGGCAGGCGGATCGTGAACCGCCGGCCGAAACGGGCCCGGCAGCGCTCGAGGAACGCCAGCGGCCGCGTCCAGAACCCGATTCCCTGGATCGCCGCCGGCCACCGGGGGCCCGGCGGCAGCGTCGTGTCGACCATCTCCGACCCTCCCTCGAAACGGCTGGATGCCTCCCGAGATCGTCCCACGGCTGGCAGGAGCGTGTGTGAGCTGCCGCACAGGAGCCTCGAGCGGGGTCAGGCGCCGAGCCGGAACGATGCGGCCACGGCGCCATCCGCAGTCGCCACCCAGCGCATCGAGCCCTTACCGAGCACCCGCTGGGGCCCCGGCTGAGCGCCGGCCCGGAACTCGACCTCCCCGTCGAACGTGTCCGGCTCGCTCGCCGTGGCGAGCAGCTCCTCCTCGAGCGGCTGCCAGTAGGCGGCGTTGTTGACGTGGCCGGCGATGTCGCAGTCGACGGCCCGGAAGCGCCAGGATCGCTCCGCACAGCCCGCCGGGGGAGCGGGGTGCCGGAGCCGGGCGCGGATCGGCCGGCCCGCCGCCTGGGCGCCGTAGGACGCGAGCTCTCGGTCGCTGAACGGCGTCGGGGTGCGCGTGGCCGGGTCGAGGTGGACCCACAGCGCCACCGCTTCCACCGCCGGTCGGGCGCCGGCGGCCGGTTGCGCGGGATGGATCGTCGTCCGGCGTTCGGCCCACATCCGTCCCAGTCCAGAGCAGAACGTGGTCACATGGTGGCGCTCGGCGAACCGGGGCCAGCGGTGGACGGCGATCCGGTTGCGGCGCAGCACCCAGAACGCCAGCTGCGCCAAGCCGGCGTCCTCGACGTCGGCGTAGGCGACGTCCTGCAGCCAGCGGGCGAGTGCGTCGAGCCGGATCCGTCCGCCGGGGGCACAGTCGCTGAGTCCCGGCCAGCGCTCGATCGTGAACCGCCGGCCGCCCGGCGGCGGGTCGACGAGCTCGGTCAGGGGCGGGGGTCCCGGATCGTCCACCCCCGGCACGCTACCCAGGGAGCGCCTCAGGCCGGAGCGCCCTCGGCGACCCGCTCGGCGGTGGCGAGCGCCCAGCGGGTGGTGCTCAGCGCGCCGAGGACGAGGATGAGGACGGCGAGCGCGGTGATGATCCACCACCCGGCGTGGGTCGCGGCGGCGAACCCGGGGCCGATGGCGCCCGCCACCCCGCCGCCCGCCACGGCGCCGATCACCGCGACACCGAGCGTCTGCCCGACCTGCCGGCTGGTCGAGGCGACGGCCGCAGCCACTCCCGCCTGGGACGGGGGCATGCCGGATACCGCGGTGTTCGTGATCGGTGGGTTGATGAGGCCGAAGCCGAGGCCGAACACCGTGTAGGCGATCGCCAGGTACCCGTAGGAGGTGCTCGGGCCGATCGGGGTGAGCATCGCCGCGCCGACGCCGAGGCCGACGGCCGCCACGAGCAGCGAAGGCCGAGCTCCGCGGGCGCCGACCAGGCGCCCCGACAGCGGGCCGAACACCAGCGCCATGGCCGCCATGGGCAGCATCAGCAAGCCGGCGTGGAAGGGGGAGAGGTGGCGGACGTCCTGGAGGTAGAGGGTGTTCAGGAACAGGAAGCCCCCGAGCGCGGCGAATGCGGCGATGGCGATCGCGCTGGCCGCGGAGAACGGCGCGCTGGCGAAGAAGCGGATCTCGATCAGCGGCTGCTCCCGGCGCCGCTCGTAGTGGACGAGCGCGGAGAAGGCGACGAGCGCGACCACGAAGAGCCCGAGGATCGCGGGTGAGGTCCAGCCGTGGGAGCGGCCCTCGATGATGGCGTAGGTCAGCGAGGCCAGCCCGAGGATCACCAGCACCTGACCAACGGGATCCAGGCGTCGCGGCCGCTCGGCCCGGGACTCCGGGATGTACCGGGCGGTGAGCATGATCGCCGCCGCTCCCACCGGGATGTTGACCAGGAACACCGAACGCCAGCCCACCGAGTCGACGAGCGCGCCACCGACCACCGGCCCGAGGGCAAGGCTGATGCCGACGACGCCGCCCCACACGCCGATCGCCTGGGCCCGCTCGCGCGGGTCCTCGAACACGTTGCGGATGATCGACATCGCCACCGGGTTGAGCATCGACCCGCCCACCGCCTGGAGCGCCCGGGCGGCGATCAGCCCGCCAGAGCTCGGCGCCAGCGCGCAGAGCAGTGACCCGAGCGAGAACAGGCCCAGCCCGAGCTGGAAGACCCGTCGTCGCCCCACCCGGTCGGCCATCGACCCGGAAAGCATCAGCAGGCTGGCCAGGACGAGCGTGTAGGCGTCGATCGTCCACTGGAGCCCGGTGAACGAGGCGTGCAGCGAGCGGTGGATGGCCGGCAGCGCCACGTTGACGATCGTGTTGTCGAGCCCGACGATCAGCAGGCTCATGCAGCAGATCCCGAGGATGAGCAGCCGGCGGGATCGGGAGGGGGACGTCACGCGCGAGCTGAGGCTAGCGGCGCGGGTCCGGTCCCCGGCCTGCCTCGGCGGCCGGTAGCATGTCGCCTCCCACCGGTCCGGGACGCCTCGTGAACATTTCAAACACCGCCCAATCCGAGGGGCCGTCGGCGTTCCCGCAAGCCGCGACGCTGGAGCTGCGCGAGGTCAGCAAGCGCTACTCCGGTCAGCGCCAGCCGGCGATCGCGTCGCTCAGCCTCCACGTGGAGGCGGGCGAGGTGTGCGTGCTCGTCGGGCCGTCCGGCTGCGGCAAGACGACCGCCATGCGCCTGATCAACCGGATGATCGAGCTGACGAGCGGGGAGATCGTGCTCGGCGGGACGAGCGTCCTCGATCGCCCGCCGAACGAGCTGCGGCGGGAGATCGGCTATGTGATCCAGCAGATCGGCCTCTTCCCCCACCAGACGGTGGCCGAGAACATCGCCACCGTCCCGCGCCTGCTCGGCTGGGACAAGGCGCGAACGGCCGCCCGCACGCAGGAGCTGCTCGAGCTGATCGGCATGGACGCCGAGGAGGTCGGCCCCCGCTACCCCGGCCAGCTCTCCGGCGGCCAGCGCCAGCGCGTGGGCGTCGCCCGCGCCCTCGCCGCCGATCCGCCGCTGATGCTGATGGACGAGCCGTTCGGCGCCATCGACCCGATCAACCGCGTCCGCCTCCAGGACGAGTTCCTCCGCCTCCAGGGGCAGGTGAAGAAGACGATCGTATTCGTCACGCACGACATCGACGAGGCGATCAAGATGGGCGACCGAATCGCCATCCTGCGCGAGGGGGGCCTGCTCGCCCAGTACGACACGCCGGAGCGGATCCTCACCGCCCCGGCCGACGACTTCGTCGCCGAGTTCGTCGGGACCGACCGGGCGCTGAAGCGGCTCGGGCTCTCGACGCTCGCCGAGGTCGAGCTCCTGGCGCCGAACGGTGCCCGCAACGGCCTGACGCTCGAGACGACGGTGCGCGACGCGCTGTCGATGGTCCTGGCGTCCGGGGGCGAGGCGCTCGGGGTCTGCGACGGTGGCGAGCCGGTGGGCACGGTGACGCTCGGACTGCTCGGCGGCCTGCTCGGCCGGGACGGCGACGGCTCCCTGAGCGCCAAGCCAGCCCCGCGATGAGCCTGCCCCTGGCCGCCGCCGGGCCGGTCATCCCGAGCTTCGGCGGGTCGGCCGCCTCGTTCTCCTGCGAGCGCGCCAACCGCCTGTTCTGTCCCCACTGGGTCTCGCAGAACTGGAGCCCCGTGCTGTGGCCGGCGCTGCGCCAGCACGTCGTGCTGACGCTGATCGCGGTGTCGATCGGCTTCGTCATCTCGACCGCGCTGGCCCTGGTCGCCTACCGGCGCAACTGGCTCGAGCGGCCGGTGCTGATCGTCACCTCGATCCTCTACACGATCCCCTCGCTGGCGCTGTTCGAGATCCTCACCCCGATCAAGGGCTTCGGTCTGTCGACCACCACCGCCGAGGTGGCGCTCGTCTCCTACACGCTGCTCATCATGTTCCGCAACACGCTCACCGGCTTGCGCGAGGTGCCGGCCGAAGTGCGTGACGCCGCGCAAGGGATGGGGATGCGACCGCTGCAGTCGCTGCTCCGGGTGGAGATCCCGCTCGCCCTCCCGGCGATCATCGCCGGCCTGCGGATCGCGACCGTCACCGTGATCTCGCTCGCCACCGTGGCCGCGTACATCGACAACGAGGGACTCGGCGCGCCGATCTTCGCCGCCATCTCCAACGAGGTGTTCAAGACGGAGCTGATCGTGGCCGGCGGGATGGCCGTGCTGCTGGCGCTGAGCGCCGACGGTCTGCTCGTCCTGCTCCAGCGGCTGCTCACCCCGTGGGCGCGGACGAGGGCGACCTAGTGCTCGTCCCCGCCGCCAACAGCTTCATCGACGCGCTCCACTTCATCGGCCGCAACGGCCAGATCCCGGGAGATCCGGGGCTGCCCACGCTCGTCCATCTCACGCTCGAGACGGTGAAGATCGCGGGGATCGGGATCGCCCTCGCCCTGCTCATCGCGCTGCCGATCGGGATCGGGCTCGGCCACATCCACCGCGGCTCGTTCGCCGCCATCAACCTGGGCAACGTGTGGCGCTCGCTGCCGAGCCTCGCCGTGCTGGCGATCGGCGTGGCGTTCCTCGGCATCGGCCTGGCCAACGTCGAGCTGGCGCTCGTCGTGCTCGCGGTGCCGCCGGTCATCACCAACGCGTACGTGGCGATCGACGGGATCGAGGCCGACGTGGTCGACGCCGCGCGCGGCATGGGGATGACCGAGTGGGAGATCGTGCGCCGGGTCGAAGTGCCGCTTGGCGTGCCGCTCATCTTCGCGGGCATCCGCACCGCGGCGCTGTTCGTCGTCTCCACCACCACGATCGCCTCGCTCACCGGCTACAGCGGCAGCCTGGGGGACATCATCTCCAACGAGACGAGCTACCACCTGTCCGGCGTGGTCGGAGCGGCGATCGTCATCGCCGGCCTGGCGCTGGTCGTGGAGTTCGTCCTGGCGGGCGTGCAGCGGCTGCTCACCCCGCGGGGCCTGAAGGTCGCCGGATCCGACGAACCGGCGCTGGCCCTCGTGCCGGTGGTGGCCGAGGCGACGGCGTGAGGACTGCAGTGACCATCGATCACGAGGAGGACCAGTGAGACACATCAGGACCCTGTTGACGGCCGGCGTGCTGCTCGCCGCGGTCGGGCTGCTCGCCGCCTGCGGCAGCTCGTCGAAGAACAACGGCAAGGGCACGACCACGGCGAGCGCCAGCTCGAGCGCCATGTCCAGTCCGGCCACGGCGGCCTCCGGGCCCGGTGTCGGCAAGCCGGCGGTGACGATCGGCGACAAGAACTTCACCGAGGAGTACATCCTCGGATCGCTCTACCAGCAGGCCCTGGCGGCCAAGGGATACAAGGTGACGCTCAAGGGGAACATCGGCTCCTCGGAGATCATCTGGAAGGCCGCTCAGGGCGGGCAGATCGACCTGTATCCCGAGTACACGGGCACGTACCTGACCGCGATCTGCAACGACACCAAGCCGCCGACCAGTGCCCAGCAGACCTACGCCCTGGCGAACGCGTGCGCGCAGAAGCAGGGCTTCACGCTGCTGGGCCAGACGCCGTTCTACGACTCCGACGCGCTGGCGGTGACCAAGGCGTACGCCGCCCAGCACCACCTGACGTCGATCGCCGACCTGAAGCCGCTCGGCAGCTCGGTCCGGCTCGGCGGAGCCCCCGAGTTCCGCACCCGGTTCACGGGCCTCGTCGGGCTCAAGCAGGCGTACGGCATCAATCCGACGTTCGTGCCGCTCGCCATCGGGATCACGTACAAGGCGATCGACACCGGGCAGGTCGACACGTTCGATGCGTTCACCACCGACGCCCAGCTGACGACCGGCAAGTACCTGCTGCTCGCCGACCCCAAGCGCGTGTTCGGCTTCCAGAACGTCGCCCCGATCGTCAAGACGAGCGTGCTCAAGGCCGAAGGACCGGCGTTCGCCCAGACGATCAACCAGGTCAGCGCGCTGCTGAGCCTGCCCGCGATTCAGAAGATGAACGCTGCGGTGTCACTCGACCAGCAGTCGCCGGCGGCGGTGGCCAAGCTGTTCCTGGCCGCCAACCACCTCCTGTAGCGCTCTGCGGCGCGGCGCCCGGGCCGGCCCTCGTCGGGTGGGCCCGGGCGTCCGCCCGCCGCCCTGCCCGCGGCCCCGGCGGGACTAAGCTGTGCGGCCGACAGGATGCCGCCCGCTTCCCAGTATCACCGCGCCTCGACGCGAGTCATGTCCGCCCTGATGATCGTCATCGGAGTCGCCCTCGTGGTGCGGACGCTCGCGGCCGGCGGGGGCCCGCTGGCCAGCGGAGTGCTGCTCGGGGTGCTGTTCCTCGTCGGCGGCGCGGCACGGATCATCTGGCAGTTCCGGGGCCGCTAGGCCGGCGGTGAGCGCCGACAGACCGTTCTCCTGGCGCGCCCTGTTCGCGGTCGTCTACACGACCTCGGTCAGCGGCGTCTACTTCTCGCTCGGCGTCGTCACCCGCCATGCCGGTGGTCTCACCCCCTTCGTGTTCCTGCTCGGGGGGCTGTTCTTCCAGCTGAGCGCCATGACGTATGCCGAAGGGGCCTCGCTGCATCGCGAACGCGGTGGCTCGGCGGTGCTCGGCCGCTACGCGTTCAACGAGCTCGTCAGCTTCGTCGCCGGGTGGTCGATCGTGCTCGACTACACGATCCTGCTGTCGGTGTGCGCGCTGACGGTGCCGGCCTACCTGGCGGCGTTCTACGGCCCGCTGGGGCACGGCGCCCCCCAGATCCTCGTGGCGTTCGCCGTGATCGGGTTCGTCGCCATCGACAACGTCCGCGGGGTGAGCAGCGGGCGACTGCGCCGGCGGATCGGGATCACCGGACTCGACCTCGCCCTCCAGGCGCTCGTCATCGTGCTCGGACTCGCGCTCGCCCTGCACCCGGGCCGGCTGACCGAGACCGTCCACCTCGGCACCGCGCCGACGTGGTCGGGCCTCGGCTTCGCGCTGCCGATCGCGGTGATCGCGTTCACCGGGCTGGAGGCGGCGGCGTCGATCGCCGGCGAGGTGCGGGAGGGACGGGGCCAGATCCGCTCGCTCGTCCTCTCCGGCTCGGCGGTGATCGTCCTCGTCTACGTGGGGATCGCATTCGTGGGCATCTCGGCGCTGCCGGTCCACCACGGGCTGAGCGACCTCGGCCGCCATCACCTCCAGGCACCGCTGCTCGGCGTGGCCCTGGCGTTCCATCCCCACTGGCTGGCCCGGGCGCTTGAGTTCGCGGTCGCGATCGGCGGCGCGCTCGGACTGGCCGCCGGCGCCGGATCGTCGATGCTCGGCGTGTCCCGGGTCGGGTATTCCCTGGCCACCAACCGGCAGATCCCGAGCAGCATCGGCCGGCTGGAGGGCCGGTTCGGCACCCCGTATGTGGTCATCGGCGCCGCTTCGCTGGCCGCCGCCGCTCTCGTGCTGCCGGCCGACCTCGAGCTCCTGATCGGCCTGTACGCGTTCGGTGCGCTCGTCGCGTTCCTCATCGCCCACCTGTCGGTGATAGCGCTCCGCTTTCGTGAGCCCGACCGGGCGCGTCCCTACCGGGTCCCGTTCTCGCTGCGGGTGCGCGGCGTACCGGTGCCGGTCCCGGCGGTGCTCGGCGCCCTGCTCTCGCTGCTCGGGCTCATCGCGGTGCTCGTCTACCACTCGCGGGCGCGCTGGGTCGGCCTCGGCTGGCTGCTCGCCGGCCTGGTGCTGTACGTCGCCTATCGCAAGACCCAGGGCAAGCCGTTGCTGCGCCGCGTGACGATCCCCGAGCAGGCCCTGCGCCATGAGCGCGCGACGGAGGACGAGGCGGAGTACGGGTCGATCGTCGTGCCGATCTTCGGCACCGCACTGGACGACGACATCGTGCAGACGGCCGCCCGGCTGGCCGGGGAGAGTCACGACGACGCCGAGGGGGCAGGAGCGGTGATCGAGGCGATCTGGATCCTGGAGATGCCGCTCTCGCTGCCGCTCGATGCGCCGGTGCCCGAGTCCCAGGTCCACCGCGCCCGCGAGGCCCTGAAGCGGGCCAAGGCGGTGGGCGAGGAGTACGAGGGGGTGCAGGTGGCGACGGCCGTCGTCCGCGCCCGGCGGGCCGCCCAGAAGATCGTCTCCGAGGCGCGGCGGCGCGGGGCGGAGGCGATCGTGCTGGCGGCCGAGGAGCCGAGCCGGGTGCGGGGCGGCGGCCTGCTCGGCGGCTCCTCGCCGGAGAACACGATCGGCGACGTCACCCGCTACGTCATCGGCAAGGCGCCCTGCCGGGTGATCCTCACCGCGCCGCCCGAAGGGTGGCAGGACCGGTTCGCCGCCGAGCACGACGTGCCCGGCCGCGCGGCGGACGGTGCGCTGCCGGCCGCGGTCACGGAGCACGTCCGACGGCAGCGAGGAGAACGGCTGATGGCGCGGATCGAGACACAGGGGCTGCGGCGCAGCGTCGGCCTCGGCGGCCTGTTCTCCACCGCGTACGGCAACGTCGGCTCCTCCATCTACTACGCCCTCGGGCTGGTGGCGGCGTACGCGCTGGGGCTGACCCCGGTCATCTTCATGCTCGCCGGCGGCCTGTTCGCCATCACGGCCAAGACGTACGCCGAGGGCGCCTCGATGTTCCCCGAGGCCGGGGGCTCGTCGAGCTTCGCCCGCCATGCCTTCAACGAGTTCGTGTCGTTCTTCGCCGGCTGGGCGCTCTCGCCTCGACTACATCCTCACGATCGCCATCTCCGCCTTCTTCGTGCCGCACTACCTGGGCGCGTTCTGGCCGGCGCTGACCCACGGGCCGGGGGATGTGATCGGCGGACTGATCGTCGTCGTGTCGCTGGCGCTGCTGAACATCCGCGGGATCGGCGAGTCGGCCAAGCTGAACTTCTTCCTGGCGCTCGCCGACCTCTCGACCCAGATCCTGATCATCATCGTCGGCGCGTTCCTGATCCTCAAGCCGTCCCTGCTCGTCCATCAGGTCCACCTCGGGACGCACCCCGACCTGGTCGCGCACGATCTTCGCCCTGTCGCTGGCGATGCTCGCCTACACCGGGATCGAGACGGTGTCGAACATGGCCGAGGAGGCGAGCGACCCGGGCCGCGACGTCCCGCGCGCGGTCAACCTGATCCTCGTCGCCGTCCTCGGGGTGTACGCCGGCATGACCGTGGTGGCGCTCTCAGCGCTCCCGGTCCACGGCACCGGCCCCCACGCCTTCACCGAGCTCGGCGGCAAGTACCAGGCCGACCCGGTGCTCGGGATCATCGAGCACCTGGGGCTGCCCGGCCGTCATCCGGCACATCCTGCGCTACTACGTCGGGATCCTGGCCGCGACGATCCTGTTCATCGCCACCAACGCCGGGTTGATCGGCATCAGCCGCCTCTCGTGGTCGCTGGCCGAGCACCGCCAGCTGCCGGAGATCTTCGCCCGCCTGCACAAGCGCTACCGGACGCCATGGTTCACGATCGTCTTCTTCTCCACGTTCGCCGGGCTGCTGCTCATCCCCGGCCAGACCAACTTCCTCGGCAACCTGTACTCGTACGGGGCGATGCTGTCGTTCACCACCGCGCACGTGGCGGTGATCACGCTGCGGTTCAAGGACCCCGACCGCGAGCGGCCGTACCGGATCCCGGGCAACATCCGGGTTCGCGGCCGGCAGCTGCCGGTGATGGCGGTGCTCGGTGGGCTCGGCACGTTCGCCGCCTGGGTGTCGGTGATGGTGCTCCACGTCGACGCGCGCTACGTCGGGACCGGCTGGATGATCGTCGGCCTGGCGCTGTTCGTCGTCTACCGGCGGCGCGAGGGCATGGATCTCACCAGCCACCACGTGCTGCCGCGGCGGGAGCGGCCCTCGTTCTTCATCGAGCTCGAGTACCGCTCGGCGCTCGTGCCGATCTTCGGCACCGACGTCGACGCCTCGGCGCTCCGCGCGGCCGCCCGGCTGGTCGGGGAGGGCGCGCTGGTCGAGGCGGTGTACGTGCTCCGCGTGCCCAACCAGCTCTCGCTCGACGCCGGGCTCGAGGAGGAGGAGCGCCTGGGAATGAGCGTGTTGGAGAGCGCCAAGGTGACCGGTCGCAAGGCCGGCCTGCGGGTCACGACGCGGCTGATCCGGACCCGCAACCCCGGATCGGCGCTCGTGGAGGAGGCCAAGCGCTCGAGCGCCGAGATCATCTATCTGGCCACCGATCATGCGCCGCCGTCCGAGCGGGCGCTCGGTCCCACGGCCAGCTACCTGCTCTCCCACCGGCCGTGCCGCGTGGTGATCGAGACCCCGCCGGTGGACGGCGGCCGCGCGAGCGCCCGGGCCCCGGCGGCGGCCTGAGCAGGAGTTCGCCGGCCGGGGGCGAACACGACGACATGCTGCTTCGCCATCGCCCGCCGCGCATCGAATCCCAGACCGCCCCCGCCGCGCACGGCTACGAGCACCTCGACGAGAGCTGGCTGACGCTGCTGCGCTGGCTGCAGGCCAGCCGGGTCGAGTTCGTGCTGATCGGCGCCGGCGCCCGCGCGGTCCGCGGCGAGTCCGGCGCCCGCGGGCCGCTGACGATCGTCCCCGCACCGTACGGTCGCAACCTCGACCGCCTGGCCCGTGCGCTCTGGTCGGCCCACGCTCGGGTGCGGGTCGACGCCGGGCCGCCCGGCACTGCCGGCGCCGAGACGATGCCAGTCAAGCTGACCGCGGAGAAGCTCGTGCGAGGGCAAGCGGTGGACGCTGCGCTGCGGCGCGCACGATCTCGACATCGAGGGCCGGCGAGCCGGGCACGCCGCGCTACCAGGAGCTGCTGTACGAGGCGACGCGGTTCGAGCTCGCCACCGGCGTGGCGGTGGAGGTCGCCGCGCCGGAGGACATCGAGCACTTCGACCACGTCCGGCGGACCGGGGTCTCGCCGGAGATGCGCATCCGCCGGGCATCCGCCGCCGGCTGACGCCCCGGGCGCTCTCAGCACCGCGCAGTACAGTCAGGGCATGCCCAGACGAGCGGCCCCGGCGCTGGTCGGCGCGGCGGTCTGCGCCGTGCTCCTGTTCGTCCTGTGGCTGCTGGCGTTCCACGTCGGGTTCGCCCAGCGCGCGGACCAGCGGATCCTCCAGGGCTTCACCACTGTCGGGCAGCGGCCCCACGTCGGTAGCCTGGCGAATTTCGTCGCCGAGCTGTGCAATCCGTCACCGTACGTGTACCTGGCCGCGGTACCGCTGGGCGTGGCGCTCGCCCGGCGGCGGGGCTGGCTGGCGGTGGCGATCTGCGCCATCCTGCTCGGGGCCAACGAGACGACCCAGCTGCTCAAGCCGCTCCTCGCCGCACCCAGGCCCTCGCGCCTGTTCGGTGGCGGCCTGCCGGTCGACGCCGCCTCGTGGCCGAGCGGTCACGCCGCCGCCGCGATGTCGCTCGCCCTCTGCTGTGTGCTCGCCGCTCCGGCCCGATGGCGGCCATGGGTCGCCGCTGCCGGCGCCGCGTTCGCCGTCGCCGTCTCCTACGCGTTCCTCACGCTGCAGTGGCACTACCCGAGCGACGTGCTCGGCGGCTTCCTCGTCGCCGGGGTCTGGACGCTGCTCGGCATCGCGGCAATCCTCCGCCTCGGCGGTGGCCGGGCCGAGCGCCAGGCCGCCGAGCCCCGCCGCCTGTCGTGGCGCAGCGCCCTGACTCCCCCGGGACTGGCGTTGCTGACGGCGCTCGGACTGGCCGTCGTGGTCCTCATCGCCCGTCCGCACCAGGTCGTGGGCTACGTGCACCTCCACCACGCGTTCGTCATCGGAGCGATGGTGATTGCCATCCTGGCCCTGGCGCTGGCCACCGGGCTGGTCCTCCTGATCACCCGTCTCGGTAGCGCCCCGGCTGCCACAGCGGCTCCCGGCCCTGGTTCGCCCCCCGCGCCAGGATGAACAGCAGGTCCGAGAGCCGGTTGAGGTAGCGGACCGTCTCGGCGCTCACCTCCTGGCCGCAGGCGACCGCCAGTCGCTCGGCGCGGCGGCACACGGTGCGGCAGACGTGGAGCGCGGCGGCGACCGCCGTGCCACCCGGCAGGACGAAGCTGCGCAGGGGGTCCAGCCGCGCGTTCACCTCGTCGCAACGTGCCTCCAGCCACGCCGTCTGCTCCGGGAGGACCCGCAGCCGCTCGCCGGAATCCTCCGGCGCCGCGATGTCGGCGCCGACGTCGAACAGGTCGTTCTGGATCCGCTCCAGCCACCCCCGGTACTCATCGGGGACGTCGTCGCGGGCGAGCAGGACGCCGAGGTGGCTGTTCAGCTCGTCGATCGTGCCGTAGGCCTCGATCCGCGGGTGGGTCTTCGGCACCCGGCTCATGTCGCCGAGGTGCGTCTGGCCGGAGTCGCCGAGCCGGGTGTAGATCCGGGTCAGGTTGACGGTCATCGCCGGTGGCGAGTCTACGCCGCTAGAGTTGCTCGCCGTTCAGGGTCGATGGTGATGGGAAGCCGGTGCGAATCCGGCGCGGACCCGCCACTGTGACCGGGGAGGTCCCCCGCAGGTCGAGGACGCCACTGGCGCGCACCGCGTGCCGGGAAGGCGCGGGGGATGGGCCCGGGAGCCAGGAGACCAGCCGCCGACCGACCAGCCGAAAGCCCTCGTGGAAAGGGGTGGCCCTCAGATGAAGACCCAGACCAGGCGTGTTGTGCTCGGGGCGGTGCTCGGCCTCGCGCTGCTGCCCTCCGCGGCGTTCGCCGCGCCGGTGAGCGTCACCGTGCGCATCGAAGGCGCCAAGCGGACGCTGCTGCCGGCGACCAGCGTGACGGTGCCGAGCTCCGGGAGCGTGACCGGCGGGGGTGCACCGGCCGGCGCCTGCCCGGCGGACACCGCGGCCGGCGCGTTCGCCCGTGCGGTGCGCGGCCACTTCGCCGCCAAGTACTACCCGGGCACCGGGCTGTTCGTGACGAGCATCCTCGGCGAGAAGCCGACCGGCAGCGACTACTGGGACCTGTTCGTCAACGAGCAGACGTCGCAGACGGGTATCTGCGGCGTGAAGCTGCACCGCGGCGAGCGCCTGCTGTTCGCCGACGAGAACGGCGACCTGCCGGCCCTGCGCCTGAGCGGGCCGACGCGCGGGTCGGTCGGCCACAGCGTGACGCTGAGCCTCGGCTACCCGTTCACCGATGCAAAGGGCCACACGACGTTCAAGGCGGCCGCCGGCATCGAGGTGGACGGAGCGAGGACGAACCACAGCGGCCACGCCACGATTCAGCTGACCCGGGCGGGCACGCTCGTGCTCCGCGCCCTCGCCCCGGGCTACGTACGCTCGCAGACGCTGACCATCCGCGTCGCCTGACCGTGCGGGCGAGCTTCGCAGCTCGCTGGGCGGCGGCGGCGGTCCTGGCCGCCGGCGTCGCGGGCTGCGGGCTCGGCCCGGGGCGCGGCAGCTCGGACGTCGAGCTCACGGTCACCCACGATTTCGGCAGCCGGCCGGTGTCGGCCCTGACCGAGCGCTCGGTTGCCGGCTCGGAGACGGTGATGCGACTGCTCGAGCGCCATTACCCCGTGACCACCCGCTACGGCGGCGGATTCGTCGAGTCGATCGACGGCGGCGCGGGCAACGCCGCCGAGCGCGACTGGTTCTTCTACGTCAACGGCATCGAGGCCGACCACGGCGCGGCGAGCACCGCCGTCCACGCCGGCGACCGCATCTGGTGGGACCTCCACGACTGGTCGCAGACTGACTCCGTCCCTGCGGTCGTCGGGTCGTTCCCCGAGCCGTTCATCCGCGGTCTGGACGGCAAGCGCTTTCCCACCACGGTCGAGTGCGGCGACGGCGAGCAGGCGGTGTGCGACCGGATCGCCCAGACCCTGCACGCCTTCGGCGTGGCGGCGCCCAGTCAGCTGCTCGGGACCGGCTCGGGCACCGACACGCTCGGGGTGCTGGTCGGCACCTGGCCGCAGCTGCGCCAGCTGGTGGCCGGCGAGCTGATCGACCAGGGCCCTCGTTCCAGCGGCGTCTACGCGCGGTTCGCCGATCGCGGCACTGCGCTCCAGCTGCTCGATTCCGACGGCACGGTGGCCGAGACGCTCGGACCCGGAGGCGGGCTGGTGGCCGCGACGCGGGACGCGGTATCCGAGCCGGTGTGGATCATCACCGGGACGGACCCGGCCGGCGTGGCCGCGGCCGCCGCCGCGCTCACCCCGTCGCGCCTGCGCGACCACTTTGCGCTCGCGGTGGCCGGCGGCCGGGACATCCCGGTACCCGTCAGCTCCGGTTAGCCATGTACCGCCGCCGCCCCACGCCCCTCCATGCCGCCCGGGCCGGCGCCGGCGCGGCGTACTGCGCGGCGCTCGGGCTGGTGGCCCTGCTCATCGACGACCCGATCGTGCTCGGCGCAACCGTCGTCGCGCTGGTCGCGGCGGGCACGGCGGCGCTCGGCGGACGGACCGTGGCGCGGGCCCTGCTGCTCGGGGTTCCGCTGGCGCTGTCGGTCGCCCTCGTCAACGCCCTGGTCAGCCGGAACGGACTCACGGTCATCGTCCGTCTCGGCGAGGTGCCGGTCCTCGGTCACACCGACATCACGCTCGAGGCCACGGTCTACGGGCTGATCCTGGGCCTGCGGGCGGTGGCGCTGCTGCTCTGCGGGGTGCTGTACAGCGCGGCGGTCGACCCCGACGAGATGCTCCGGCTGCTCCGCCGGCTGGCGCCCCGCTCCGCGCTCACCGCGACGATCGCCACCCGGATGCTCCCCGTGCTGCTGCGTGACTCGCGGCGGCTGGCCGACGCCCAGCGCTGCCGTCCCGGCCGCCCGCCCGGTCGGGCGACGCTGCTCCGGGCGGCCACCACCGGCACGTTCGACCGCGCGCTCGACGTCGCCGCCGCCCTCGAGCTGCGGGGCTATGGCCTGGCGCCCCGCGGGACGCCGACCAGGCGGCTCCGCCGGCCGTGGAGCCGCCACGACGTCAGCTTCCTGCTCGCGGCCGTGGCGCTCGCCGTCCTGGCCCTCGCCGCGCGCGCGGCCGGCTGGGCCGCCTTCCACGCCTACCCGGCGCTCCACGTGGCGGCGGGAGTGGCGGCGATCACGGTCGCGGCCGCCGTGCTCGCCTGCGCCCTGCTGCCGTTCACCGACCGGCGGGGGATCGCGTGAGCGCGGTGCTCGAAGTCGAGCGGTTGAGCTACCGCTATCCGGCCGGGCCGCTCGCCCTCCACGAGGTGTCGCTCACGGTCGGCCCGGGGGAGATCGTGGTGCTCGCCGGCGCATCGGGCTCCGGGAAGTCGACCTTGCTGCGTGCCGCCGCGGGCCTGGTGCCGCACTTCCACGGCGGCGAGTTGGCGGGCCGCGTGCGGGTCGCCGGGCGCGACACCCGGGAGCACGGCCCGGCCGCCCTCTCCCGCGTGGTGGGCACGGTGCTCCAGGACCCCGAGACGCAGCTCGTCATGGGGACGGTGCGGGCCGAGCTGGGGTTCGCCGCGGAGAACCGGGGCGAGTCACCCACGGTCGTCGGGCGCGCGGTGGAGGAGACGGCGCTCGCCCTGGGGGTCGCTCATCTGCTCGACCGGTCGACCGCCGAGCTGTCCGGCGGGGAGATGCAGCGAGTGGCGCTCGGCGCGGCGCTCACCGCCCGGCCCCCGCTGCTCGTGCTCGACGAGCCGACCTCCCAGCTGGATCCGGTGGCCGGCGACGAGCTGATCGGCCTGCTCCGCCGGCTCGCCGAGGACTTCGACGTCGCCGTGCTGATCGCCGAGCACCGGCTCGAGCGCTGCCTGCCGGCGGCCGACCGCGCGGTGGCGATGGCCGCCGGCCGGATCGCCTACGACGGCACGCCGGATGGCCTGCTCGACCACGCGGTTCTGGCTGCCCCTGCGCTGGCCACACCGGGCGCCGTGCTGCTGCACCGGCTCGGCCTGCCGCCGGTGGCCGGGGTGCGGCGGGCGCGGGCGGCGCTGCGCGCGGCCCGCCGGCCGGCCGAGGCGGCGCCCGACCCGCCCGCCCGATCCGGCGGGGACGAGCGCCCGGTCGTCCTGCGCTTCCGCCGTGCGTGGCACGAGCTGCGGGCCGGACCGGCGATCCTCCGCGCGGTCGACCTCGAGCTGCGGGCCGGGGAGCGGGTTGCGTTGATGGGGCGCAACGGGGCCGGAAAGTCGACGCTGCTCCGCCACGCGGCCGGCCTCGCCGCCCCCACCCGTGGCCGCGTCGAGCGGCCCGCGGGACGAGTCGCGTTGCTGCTCCAGCATCCCGGCGACTACCTCGTGCACGACTCGGTGGGCGCCGAGGCGCCGGACGCCGCTCGCCGGCACGCCGGCGTCCCGGACGATCTGGCCGGGCGCCACCCCCGTGAGCTGTCGGGTGGCCAGCGCCAGCGGCTGGCGCTCGCCGTCGTCATCGGCGACGGTCCGGCGCCGGACGTGCTGGCGCTCGACGAGCCGACGCGCGGGATGGACCGCGACGATCGGCTGGTGCTCGCCCGGCTGCTGCGGGAGACGTCGGCGGCGGTGCTCGTCGCCACCCACGACCCCGAGTTCGCTGCGCTGTTCGCCGAGCGGGTGGTGCTCTTGGCCGACGGGGCACCGATCGCCGACGGGCCGGTGCGCGAGGTGCTGGCCGGAGGGACGTACTTCGCCACCGAGACGGCCCGGATCGTTCCCGGCGCGCTGCGTCCGGAGGACGTTGCGGTGGCGAGCCCGGTGCGGGAGGGGGTGCCGGCTTGAGCTGGCCGGTGGCGAGCTTCGTCGTGCTGGCGCTCGGCCTGGCCGGTGCGGCGGCGTGGTACGAGCGTGGCCGGCCGGACGCGCGGGTGGTGGCGCTGGTGGCCACGCTCGCCGCCCTCGCCGCGCTGGGCCGGATCGCGTTCGCGGCACTGCCGAACGTCAAGCCCACGTCGGTCATCGTGCTCGCCGCGGGCTACGGCCTCGGTGCCGGTCCCGGCGCCGCGGTCGGCGCCATCGCCGGGCTGGCCTCGAACTTCTTCTTCGGTCAGGGACCGTGGACGCCATGGCAGATGGGCGCCTGGGCGGCCACCGGCGTGTTGGGGGCCGCCCTGGCCCGGATCACCGGCCGTCGGGTCCGCCGGGTGCCGCTGGCGCTCGTGTGCGGCGTGTCGGGCTTTGCCTTCACCGCGGTCCAGGACGTCGGCGACTGGGTCAACTTCTCCGACCACAGCCTGGGCCAGCTCGGGGTCTACGTCGGGCAGGGCACCGGCTTCGATCTCGTCTACGCGGTTGGCTGCGTCGCGTTCGCGCTCGCCATCGGGCCGGCCCTGATCAGCGCGATCGCCCGGTTCACCGCCCGGCTCGAGGTCACCTGGCACCCGGCGGGCGGACTCGGCCTGATCATCATCGGCCTCGCGGTGGCGGCGATCGGTGCCGGGGCTGCGACCCTCGAGCGCCGCCGCGGCCGCCACGCCGGCCAGTTACCTTGCCGCGGCGCAGAACGCCGACGGGGGCTACGGCGCCGCGCCGGGCACCGGCTCGGACCCGCTGTTCTCCGGCTGGGCGGCGCTCGGCCTGGCCGCCGCCGGGGTCAATCCGGCCGACCAGTCACGGGACGGGACGAGCCTGCTCACCTACCTCGAGCGCGGCGCAGCGAGCCTGCCCGACGTCGGAGCGGTCGAGCGGACGATCCTCGCCGGCGCGGCTGCGGGAGCCGATCCACGCGCGTTCGGGGGTCAGGACCTCGTGGCGACGCTCGAACGCCACCTGCGGCCGGACGGCTCGGTGGCCGACCAGGTGAACCTGACCGCGTTTGCGGTGCTCGCGCTGCGCGCGGCCGGTGCCCCGGTCTCCGGGCAGACCCTCGACTGGCTCGCCGCCCAGCAGGACGGCGACGGCGGATTCAACTTCTCGGTGGCGGGCGGCGCGAGTGATGCCGACGACACCGGCGCGGCGCTCGAGGCGCTCGGCCCCCGGCCGGGGACCGTGGGGCGCGCACTGCGCTTCCTGCGCGCGGCCGAGAACCCGGATGGCGGCTTTCCCGGCACGCCGGGCGAGGAGAGCAACGCCCAGTCGACGGCGTTCGTCGTCCAGGGCCTGATCGCGGCCGGGATCGCGCCCGGTGCGCTGCACCGGGGCGGAGCCACCGCGCTCGGCTTCCTGTCCTCGCTGATCGCGCCCGACGGCCACGTCCGCTATTCGCCGAGCACCGACCAGACGCCGGTGTGGGTGACCGCGCAGGCGCTGCTGGCGCTGGCCGGACGACCGTTCCCGCTGACCGCGGTGACGCGTGTGGGCACCGGGGCGGGCGTCCGATCCGCCGCGGGACGCCACGCGCGTTCCGGGCGGAGCACGGGTCCGCATCCGCGCTCCCGAGCCCGGCGGCGGGCGGCCGTCGCGGGTCAGACCGCGGGTGGACGGTCGCTCGGCCCGCTCGCCGCGGCGGCCGGCCTGCTCGCCGCGGTCGCCTACGCCCCCGTCGGTCTCTGACCGCACGCTTCCCCCGCCGCGCGGTACTCTCCCGCGCCGCAGATGCAGATCGGCGTTCCCCAGGAGACCACCGAAGGCGAACGGCGGGTGGCGATGGTGCCCGAGGTGGTGAAGAAGCTCACCGACCGCGGCCTCGAGGTGATCGTGCAGCGGGGCGCCGGGGCCGGGGCGATGATCCCGGATGCCGCCTACGAGGAGGCCGGCGGCCGGCTGGTGGACGACGCATGGGGCGCCGACGTCGTGGTCAAGGTGGCGCCGCCGAGCAGCGAGGAGGCGGAGCGGCTGCGGGGCGACGGCGTTCTCATCGGGTTTCTCCAGCCCCTGACCAACGGCGCCGGGGTGCAGGCGATCGCCCGCAGCGGCGCGACCGCGTTCGCCCTGGAGGCGGTCCCCCGGATCAGCCGGGCCCAGTCGATGGACGCGCTCTCCAGTCAGGCGAACATCGGCGGCTACCGGGCGGCGCTGATGGGCGCCCAGGAGCTCGGGCGCTACTACCCGATGCTGATGACCGCCGCGGGCACCATCCGCCCGGCCACGGTGCTCGTGCTCGGAGCCGGGGTCGCCGGACTGCAGGCGATCGCCACCGCCCGGCGGCTCGGAGCCGTGGTCCAGGGCTTCGACGTCCGTGCCGCGGTCAAGGAGCAGGTCGAGTCCCTCGGCGCCAAGTTCCTGGAGTTCGACCTCGGCGGCGATCTGGAAGGCGCGGGCGGCTACGCCAAGGAGCTGACGCCCGAGCAACAGGCCCGCCAGCAGGAGCTGATGGCCGAGGCGATCGGCAAGGTCGACGTCGTCATCACCACCGCCGCCGTCCCGGGCCGGCGCGCACCGATCCTCGTCACCGAGCGGGCGGTCGAGCTGATGAAGCCGGGTTCGGTGATCATCGACCTGGCCGCGGAGAGCGGCGGCAACTGCGAGCTCTCCGAGCCGGGCCAGACCGTCGTCCGCCACGACGTCAAGATCGTCGCGCCCCTGAACGTGCCGAGCACCATGGCCGAGCACGCCTCGCAGCTGTACGCCCGCAACATCGACGCGCTGCTCGGGCTGATGCTCGACGACGAGGGTGGTCTGGCCCTCGACTTCGACGACGAGGTGATCGCCGGCGCGTGCATCACCCGCGGGGGCGAGATCGTCCACGAGGGCGCCAAGGCCGCGGCCGGCGCGGCCGCATAGAGGAGAGGATCTCGCAGATGGACAGACTCGTCATCGACATCGCGGTGCTCGTGCTGGCCGGCTTCGTCGGCTACGCGGTCATCTCCAAGGTCCCGAACACGCTGCACACGCCGCTCATGTCGGGGACGAACGCCATCCACGGGATCGTCGTGCTCGGCGGGCTGCTGCTCGTGTCGGAGTCGAGCGGGGTGCTGGAGAAGGTGATCCTGGTGATCGCGGTGACGTTCGGCACGATCAACGTGATCGGCGGCTTCTTCGTCACCGACCGCATGCTGGGGATGTTCAAGCGCAAGGACCCCCCGAAGGACGAGGAGGGCGCCGCCTGATGCTCGCCACGGGCAGCTTCCTGCAGTCGCCGAACTTCATCGACGTGCTGTACATCATCGCGTTCGGGCTGTTCATCTATGGCCTGAGCGGGCTGACCGGGCCGCGCACCGCCGTGCGCGGCAACAAGATCGCGGCGGTGGGGATGGCGATCGCGGTGGTGGCGACGCTGCTCCACAAAGGGGTCCTGCACGGGTCCTCGACGCCGTGGCTGATCGCCCTGGGCCTGGTGCTCGGAACCGCGATCGGCATCCCGGCGGCGCGCAACGTGAAGATGACCCAGATGCCGCAGATGGTGGCGCTGTTCAACGGGGTGGGCGGCGGCGCGGTGGCGCTCATCGCCTGGGTCGAGTACCGCCATCACTTCGGTCTGCACCCGTGGGCGCTGCGGGTCGAGATCCCGTCCCTGTTCGCCGCGATCGTCGGCTCGGTCTCGTTCTGGGGCTCGAACATCGCGTTCGGAAAGCTCCAGGAGGTCCTGCCCGGTCGCCCGATCAAGCTGCCGGGCGCCTCGCAGTCGGTGCTCAACCTGCTGCTCCTGCTCGTCTGCGTCGGCAGCGCCATCGTGCTCGCCGCCGGCACCCACTCGCAGGCGCTGTTCATCCTCGGGATCCTCGTCGCCGCGGCGGTGCTGGGGAACATGGTCGTGCTGCCGATCGGCGGAGCGGACATGCCGGTCGTCATCTCGCTGCTCAACGCCTTCACCGGCCTCTCGGCCGCCGCCACCGGGCTCGCGCTCGGCAACACGGCGCTGATCGTGGCCGGCATGATCGTCGGGGCGTCCGGCACGATCCTCACCAACCTGATGGCGGTGGCGATGAACCGCTCGGTGCCGGCGATCGTCGCCGGCGGCTTCGGCGGCGCCGTGGCGGCGCCGGCCGTCGGACCGGGCGGCGAGGCCGGTGGCACCGTCCGGTCGACGAGCGCCCAGGATGTGGCGATTCAGCTCTCGTACGCCCGGCAGGTGGTCATCGCGCCCGGGTACGGCATGGCGGTGGCCCAGGCCCAGCACGCGGTCAAGGAGCTCCAGGCGGCGCTGGAGAAGAAGGGCGTCGAGGTCAAGTACGCCATCCATCCGGTGGCCGGGCGGATGCCCGGGCACATGAACGTGCTGCTCGCCGAGGCCGACGTCGCCTACGACCTGCTGCGGGAGATGGACGACATCAACCCGGAGTTCAGCCGCACCGACGTCACCCTCGTCATCGGCGCCAACGACGTCACCAACCCGGCGGCCAAGAACGAGCCCGGCTCCCCGATCTACGGGATGCCGATCCTCGAAGTGGACCGCTCCCAGGCGGTGATCGTGCTCAAGCGCTCGATGGCATCGGGCTTCGCCGGCATCGACAACCCGCTGTTCTACGACCCCAAGACCTCGCTCCTGTTCGGCGACGCGAAGGGGTCGGTGGGGGAGATCACCACCGAGGTCCAAGGGCTATAGAGTCAGTCGGGGCCCGAGTCCCGACGGCCCAGCCCGCAACCCGAGATTCCGGAGACCGCGATGGACGAAAACCGGCTGAAGTCGATCCCGATCTTCTCCCAGCTCTCCGAGGAGGAGGCCCACCGGCTCGCCGCCTTCGCCACCGAGACGAGCGTGGCCGAGGGGCAGATCCTGATGAAGGAGGGCGACTACTCGACCGAGCTGATCGCGATCGAGGAGGGCTCGGCCGACGTGGTGCGCGGGGGCGAGAAGATCGCCTCGCTCGGCTCCGGCGACCTGATCGGGGAGATCGGCCTGCTCGAGCGCGGACCCCGCACCGCCGATGTCGTGGCCACCTCGCCGATGCGGGTCATCAAGCTCACCCACTGGGAGGTGCGGCGGATGTCCGAGGACACGCTCGACCGGATCAAGCAGATCGTCCAGGAGCGCCAGCAGCGCGGCGTCGCCGACCCGGCCGCACCAGACCTGATCTGAGCGCCGCCCGGCGCAGCTGCTAGCGTCCCCGTCGCCGAATCCTCGGTCGTGCCGCGCCGGGGAGCGGGGAACCCATGAACGTGGGGCGAGTCGCGCGGTGATCCGCGTGAGGCGCGCAGCGCCAGCCCGTCAGCTAACCCCGCAGGCGCCAGGCGTCCAGATGGAGGTCCTCCCTGGCCATCAGGGATGGGTGGTGTCCGCTTGCCCAGTTCACGCAGCTTTCCGATCCCGAAGGTGTGCATGCCCAGCCCGCACCGGGGAACCCTCGTGGGTTGCCCCGAAGCCGTGGGTGCGATGCGCTATCTCACCGCCGTGCTGCTCGTTCTCGCCGCAATCGTTGCCGGCGCCGGGAGCGCCGCGGCGGCCGGCGGCACCAGCGGCGGGGCGGGAAGTGCTCCCGGCTCGGGCGGCTCGAGCGGCGGCGCCGGGCTGTCCGCTCCGCCCGTCCAGCATCCCCACGGCTTCGATTCCGCGGCGCAGTCGCCAGCCTCCGGCCAGATCTCCCGCACGCTGCGGCAGGGTATGCGCGGCCAGGACGTCAAGACGCTCCAGACCTGGTTGACCGAGCTCGGCGATGCGGTGCCGGAGACCGGCTACTTCGGCTCGCAGACCGCAGCAGCCGTCCGCGGGTTCCAGCGGGCGCACCGCCTCCATCCGGTCAACGCCGTGGTCAGCAGCAGCATCGTCCGGCTGCTCGGCGCTGCAGTCGCCGCGCGCACGAAGGTGCCCGTCACCATCCCGGCTTCGCGCCCGGCCGTCGGCGGGAACGGCAGTCCGAGCAGCTGGGTGTTCCCGCTGCGGCCGATCAGCCGGGTGCTGCCCCCGAGCGATTGGACACTCGACCAGGGCGTCGACATCGGCACGGTGAACGCGGCGTGCGGCTCGAAGGTGGTCGAGGTGGCGGTGACCTCCGGGACGATCGTCCAGGAGGGGATCTCCGGCTTCGGCCCGTACGCGCCGATCCTCCGCGTCGCCAGCGGCCCGGACCGGGGCCGCTACATCTACTACGGCCATGCCGCGCCGGCCCTGGTGCCGGTCGGGGCCCACGTCACGACCGGCGAGCCGATCGCCGAGGTGGGCTGCGGCGAGGTCGGCATCTCCGCCGGCCCGCACATCGAGATCGGGATCAGCGACCCGGGCGGCCCGCCGTGCTGCCCCGGTGGCGAGACGCACACCGAGATGTACGACGTCGTGCTGCGGCTCTACCACGCCGCCGGCGGCCGGTAGCCCCGGTTCCTTCCTGCGAGGTCGATTAGCCTGCGGACATGATCTCGCGGGAGCACGCCCTGGCGGAGCTGAGCGAGGAGCGCTTCGACGTCGTCGTGATCGGCGGGGGGATCACCGGAGCGGGCGTGGCGCTCGACGCCGCGTCCCGGGGCTACTCGGTGGCGCTGCTCGAGAAGGCCGATTTCGCCGCCGGCACCAGCAGCCGGTCCTCCAAGCTCGTGCACGGCGGGCTGCGCTACCTGCAGAACTTCGACCTCGGACTTGTCCGCGAGGCGCTGCTCGAGCGCCAGCTCATGGTGCGGCTCGCCCCCCACCTGGTCCGTCCGCTGCCGCTCGTCGTGCCGGCGTTCGACGGCGCCCGGCCAGACCGGCTGATGGGCATCGGGCTGAACATGTACGACGTCATGGCGACCCCGCGGCTGCGCGGCCGGCGCGCCGAGCGCCGGGCGGCCGCCGCCGCGGCCGCCGCCGGCGAGGAGGCCGAGGCGGCGTGGAGCCCGGCTCGCCACCGGACGATCGGGGGCGAGGAGGTGCTCGAGCTGCTCCCGGCCCTGGCCGGCCGCCAGCCGAGCGGCGGCTACCTGTTCTACGACTGCCAGACCGACGACGTACGGCTCGTGCTCACCGTCCTCGGCGAGGCTGAGCGCTTCGGTGCGGTGCTGGCCAAGGGCCTCGAGGTGACTGATCTGGCCCAGCAGGACGACGACTCGACGCTCGTCTGCGCCCGCGAGGTCCAGACGGGCGAGACGGTGCGGGTGATGGCCGAGAACGTCGTCAACGCCACCGGCGTGTGGGCTGACCGGATCCGGCCCGAGGAGCTCCACTCCGAGGCCGAGGTGCCGCGGATCGCCCCGAGCCGGGGGACGCACATCACCCTGCACGTCGACGCCCTGCCGCTCGTCGGCGGCGCCATCGTCCCCGCCGGCGAGGGCCGCTCGATCTTCGCGCTGCCCTGGCTCGGGCGGGCGCTCATCGGCACCACCGACCACACCTACACCGGCGAGATCGACCACATCCGGCCGTCCGAGGAGGACATCGCCTACCTGCTCCAGGCGACCAACGAGTTCTTCGCCCGGGACCTGACCCCGGCCGACCTCACGGGTGCCTACGCCGGGGTGCGCCCGCTCATCTCCAACGCCGACACGAAGAAGTCGGTCGACATCTCCCGCAAGGCGGAGCTGTACGAGACCTCGAGCGGGATGATCACGATCACCGGGGGCAAGCTCACCACCTGGCGGCGGATGGCGAAGCTCGCCGTCGACCGCCTCGTCGAGCGCGACGGCCGGCAGGCCCCGTGTCGCACGCACGAAATCCCGCTCGGGCAGCCGGTCGACGCCGGGGAGCTGCCGGCCGTCGAGGGCGTGACGGATGCCTCCCGGGTGGCGCTGGCCGAACGCTACGGACACGCTGCCGAGGGGGTCCTGGAGCTTGCTGCCGCGTCCGGGCCCCTCGCCGCGCCGATCGTCGACGGGCTGCCCGACCTGCTCGCCGAGGTGCCGTTCGCCGCCCGGCACGAGCAGGCGACGAGCGTCGGCGACGTGCTGCTGCGCCGGACGCGGCTCGGGCTGCTGGCCGGCCGCGAGCTCGCGGTGCCGGACCATCCGGCCGTCGAACGGGTGGCGCATGCGCTCGGCGACGAGCTCGGCTGGGACCGGGCGCGGATGACCGCCGAGATCGATCGCTTCGCCGCCGAGGCGGCGGCCGAGGGGCTGGCCGGATGACCGGGGAGCTCGAGCTGTTCTGCCGACGGGTGCTGGGGGACGGCCCGGTCGCCGCGGAGGTGGCGCTCGCCGCCCGCCGGGCCGGCGGGGACCGCGTCGACGGCCTGCGCATGGCGGCTCGCCTGTGTCGGGATCAGCCGGCCAAGTCAGGCGGGCCGCCGGCCCGCACCACGCCCGAGCCCGGGGAGGACCTCCGGCGCAACGTCGCCGCCGAGATGGCCGCCGCCACCCGTCGGCTCCCCGAGCGCCAGCGGGAGGTGCTCGCCTTGCGCGACGCGCTCCGCCTCGCCTACCCGGACATCGCCGCGGCGATGGAGATGGAGCCGGTGGCCGTCGCGCCGCTGCTCGCTCGGGCGCGCCTGCGGCTGCGGGCCACCCGGCGTGGCACCGAGCCGGTCGGGGTGGATGCGTGCCCGGAGGCCGACCGTGCCCTGCGGGTGCTCGCCTGCCGCCAGGACGCCGAGCCGCTGCAGCCCGCCGAGGAGGACTGGCTACACGCGCACCTCGCCGGCTGCGCGACCTGCGAGATGGCCCAGGGGGCGATGCTCGAAGCTGCGAGCTGCTACCGCGCCTGGCCGGTCGAGCCGGTCGAGCCGGTCGAGCCGGCCGGCGCCCGATGAGCCGAGTGCGGCTGATCGATCCCGGAGAGCCGGGAAGTGAGGTGGATCCCGCGCTCGCGGACCTCGTGGCGGTGCGATCCGGCGGGCCGGTTCCGGCCCCCGGGGTGCGCTGGATGGCGGTGATCGAGACGAGGGACGTGCCGCTGGCGCTCGCCGAGCTGGCGGACGCGATCGAGCGCGGGGCGAGCGCCGTCTCGGTGCTCGACGTCGCGGCGGCGACCGACTTCCTCGCCGTACACGACGCGCTGGCCGGACGGCGCGCGGTCGACCCGGCCCTGGCGCTTCCCGATGCCCTGCGGCGCGAGCCGCCGCCCGCTCCGGGCTCGTAGATCCTCGCCGCCCCCGCCTCGGTCCCGCCACCGCGCAGCTGAGCGGCTACCCTCGGGGGCGTTCGCCGGCCGCTGCCCCAACGCGGCCGGAGCCTACCGACGACCGACCAGGAGGTTCTCCATGCCCGTCCTTGACCGCGCTGCGCTTCAGGCCAGCCCGCTCGCCGATCTCCACGCCCTCGCCTCCGAGCTCTCCCTCGACGGCTACCGCCGCCTGCGCAAGGCGGAGCTGATCGACCGCATCCTCGAGCGCCAAGGCGGCGGGGTGGCGGACGACGGCGAGGCCGCCGACGCCGCCCGTGCCGACGCCCCCGCGCGCGAGGCCGGTCGCCGGCGCCGGGGCCGCCGCGGCCGGAGCCGCGAGGCGGATGCCGAGCCCGACGCGGAGGCGGAGGCCGAGGCCGAGGCCGATGCCGGTGCGCCGGACGCTGGCGACTCGTCGGACGCCGAGCCGGCGCCCACTCGCTCCCGCGTGCCGCGTGAGCGCGGGGCCCGTGAGGCCGAGCCGGAGCCCGTCGCGGAGGGGGTCGTCGAGCTCCTGCCCAATGGCTCTGGGTTCCTGCGCGTGGCGCCGCCCGAGCCCTCCGACGAGGACGTGTACATCTCCGCCGCCCAGATCAAGCGCTGCGAGCTCGTCTCCGGCGACACCGTCACCGGACCCCGTCGGGCACCGCGCCGCTCCGAGCGCTTCGCCTCGCTCGTCCGCGTCGACACGATCAACGGCGCGCCGGCCGGGGAGCTGGCCGGCGGCACCCGGTTCGACGACCTGCCAGCCGAGTTTCCGGCCGAGCGGATCCGGCTCGGAGCCGAGGACCCGACGGTCAAGGCGATCGAGTTCCTCGCCCCGATCGGCCGTGGGTCCCGGGTCACGATCACCGGCCCGGCCCGGGCGGGCAAGACCGAGGCCCTGCGCCGGCTGGCCGCCGCGCTCGCCGGGCAGGAGGAGCTCCAGGTCTCGCTCGTGCTGGCCGGGGTGCGCCCGGAGGAGATCACCGAATGGCGAGCCGGCGAGCCGGCGCCCGTCCAGGCGCTCAGCTTCGCCGCTTCGGCCGATGCCCAGAGCCAGGCGGTCGATCAGGCGGTCGACCAGGCGCGGCGCATCGCAGCCCGGGGCGCCGACGCCGTCGTGCTCATCGACACGCTCGACGGCCTGCACCTGCCCGCGGCACGCAAGACGCTGGCCGCGGCGCGCAACCTGAGCGGCGGCGGCTCGCTGACGATCGTGGCCACCGCCACCGTCCCGCTCGGCGGCGAGACGACGGTGATCGCCCTCGACGCCGACCTGGTGGCAGCCGGACGCTACCCGGCGCTCGACCTGGTGCGCAGCGGCACCCTGCGGCCCGAGCGGCTGGTCGGCGACGCCGGCGCCCAGGCGATCGCCGCGGCGCGAGCCGAGGCGCTCGAGGATCAGTAGGCGGTGGTGCGGCAGCGGTGGCGAGGGGACGCCTTATAGCGTGCCCCCTGCCCTCGCTGCCAGAGCCGGCCGTCGAGCTCCGCCGCGGTGACGCCCGGCAGGCGCGCGACGAGCCCCTCCACCGCGTGCAGGGCGCAGGCGCGGATCTCCACCTCCTCACGTGACCCCGGCTCGAGCAGCGCCCCCCGCTCGATCCGGTCCACGAGCGGCAGATCGAACCGGAGCACCCCGTCGAGCCGGAGGACGTGGGGCACGAGATTGTCGGCGAACATCGTCAGCCCGGCGAGGTCGGGGGCCGGGATCACACCGGCCCGGTGCAGATCGGCGGCGGCGATCTGGGCCCGCTTGAGGAACGACAGCTCGAGCTCGTCGTACCGCGCCGAGTCGGCGAAGCCCGGCCGTCCGCCGAGGTGCTCGGCGAGCGCGGGGGCTGAGCCGCCGGTGCAACGCGCCAGGGCGAGGAAGTGGCCGGCGTGGTCGGCCGCCACCCGCTGGCCGAGATCGCGCAGCGCCTCGGCCTGGAGCGCCATCAGCGGGTGATCCGGAGCCTGGCCGAGCCAGCCGGCGAGCTCCGGCGAGTCGATCTCGCACAGAGCCACTGCGGGCCAGGGCCCGGCAGCGGCGAACCGCCGGCGGATGCCGCCGCTGATCGTCCGGTACCCGGTCGATCCCGGCGCCTTGCGCAGCGTGGGAAACCAGCCCGAGCCGAAGTTCACCGCGTCGAGGGTGAGCCAGAACGCGGCCGCCGCCTCGGGATCGTGCGGGGAGGCGTCGAGCGGATCGCCGGTCCGCGGGGGTTCGGCGGCCAGCTCGGCGCCGTAGGCGTCCAGGCGCCCGGCGAGGACCGTCACGTGGGTCGCCCGGGCGGCCACCTCGCCACACGCCGGGCGCAGCGCGGACAGGCGGGGCGCGGCGGGGTCCGGCCTCACACGGTGGGACCGGCGGGACCGCCGGACCCGGGATCGCCGGGGTCGGCTGGGGCCCGCAGCCACTGCACGATCCGGCCCCGCGCGATGACGAAGTTCGTCCGCGCCGTCTGCCCGACCCCCGCGCCGCAGCCGCCGCCCGGTCCGCCCCGGTCGGTGAGCCGGAACAGGGCATTGACGTAGCGGCCACGCAGATCGGTGGCGAGCAGGACGGCGCCGCAGGACAGGCCGGCGTTCGCCGCCACCGCGTCACGCCGGGTGAAGATGTGGGCGACCAGGACCTGGCCGGCCCCGTCGGTCCCGTTGACCAGCACGCTCGGCAGCGCGAAGTAGCGGGCCGCGCCGGCCACGTCGCCGCGGCGCAGCATGTCCGCCCAGCCCCGGATGACGGCGAGATCAGCGGCCGGTGCGGGGATGTTCGTCGGCCCCGGGGCGGGAAGGCCGACGGTCGGCGGGAGCGGCGCGGCGGCGGCCGGCGGCCCGGCCGCCCGGGTGCTCGGGCGGTGGGCCCCGCCGCACCCGGCGAGACCGGCCAGCCCGGCGAGGAGCACGGCGGCGGCTGTGGCGGTCTGCCGCATGGCGGTCCCCATCATCGCACCGGTTGGGCGCCGCCCGGCTCGCTACCGTCGCCGTGGCGGATGAGCGACGCGGCCGAGACGATCGACACCCTGCTCGCCGGGCTGAACGAACCCCAGCGTGAGGCGGTCAGCTTCGGCGATGGCCCGCTGCTCATCCTGGCCGGCGCGGGGTCGGGGAAGACCCGCGTGCTCACCCACCGGATCGCCTACCTCATCGCCACCGACCGTGCGCGACCGAACGAGATCCTCGCCATCACGTTCACCAACAAGGCGGCGGGGGAGATGCGTGACCGGGCCGAGCTCCTCGTCGGCCGGCGGGTCCGCGCGATGTGGATCATGACCTTCCACTCGGCGTGCGCCCGGATGCTCCGCGCCCACGCCGACAAGCTCGGATACACGCGGGGCTTCACGATCTACGACACGGCCGACTCCCGGCGGCTGATCAAGCGCTGCCTCGACGAGTCGGGCATCGATCCCAAGCGGTTCACGCCGGCGGCGATCGGCCACCAGATCTCCGCGGCGAAGAACCAGCTGCTCGACGCCGACGCCTACGGTGAGAAGGTCGGCTCGTTCTTCGAGCAGACGGTGGCCGACGCCTACCGCGCCTACGAGCGCCAGCTCCACCGCATGAACGCCATGGACTTCGACGACCTCCTCGTCCGGGCGGTCAACGTGCTCGAGCTGTTCCAGGAGGTCCGTGACGCGTACGCCGCGGGCTTCCGGCAGGTGCTCGTCGACGAGTATCAGGACACCAACCACGCCCAGTACCGGTGGCTCCAGCTGCTGACCGGCGAGCACCGCAACCTGATGGTCGTCGGCGACGATGCGCAATGCCTGGTGGCCGGGACGCGCATCCGGATGGCGAATGGGGATGAGAAGCCGATCGAGGACGTACGTCCGGGGGACGCGGTGCTCTCCGGCTACGGCAGCGGGGACTTCCGCGGGTCGCGCATCCTGCGGGTGCACGAATCGCGGCGGGCCTCCGGCGTGGCGATCACGACCGCTGCGGGGCGACGCCTGGTGAGCACGCCGGAGCACGTTCACTTCGCCGGGGCCCCCATCCGTGCGCTGCGGTGCGAGAAAAGGTCGTCTATGAGGCATTTCTCGCATCGGGAGGTGCCCGAGCTCGTTCTGTGTGACGGCCGTCGCCTCGATGAGCGACCGCTGCACCGGATGAGCGGTGGCGGACTGGAGCTGCTGACGCCGGACATGGCCGCCGTCGCGGCCCGCACGACCGGTGCCGTCCGACCCGCCGCCCGGCTGGGGCGCGGCGGAGCCGTGCTCCCGTTCTGCGCCGCGGACCGAGTCCGCCCCGGCATGGTGATGTTCGATCAGCACGGCGGCTACGACACGGTCCTCTCAGTCGAGCCGGTGACGCTCGACGCGCCGGTGTACGACCTGGACGTCGAACACACCCACAACTTCATCGCCGAGGGCATCGTCACCCACAACTCGATCTACGGCTTCCGCGGTGCCGACATCCGCAACATCCTCGAGTTCGAGGACTTCTACGTCGACGCCCACGTCGTCAAGCTCGAGCAGAACTACCGCTCGACGCAGACGATCCTCGACGCGGCGAACGCCCTGATCGCGGGCAACCGGGGGCAGAAGCCCAAGGCACTGTGGACGGACATCGGTCAGGGCGATCCGATCAAGGTCCGGGAGTGCGACGACGAGCACGCCGAGGCCCGGCTGGTGGCGGGGGAGATCGAGCGTCTGGTCGACGAGGGCGTGTCCCGGTCGGAGATCGCGGTCTTCTACCGGACGAACGCCCAGTCGCGGGTGCTGGAGGACACGCTGGTGCGGATGGAGATCGGCTATCAGGTGATCGGCGGCACACGTTTCTACGAGCGGGCGGAGATCAAGGACGCGCTCGCCTACCTGACGGTCCTCACCAACCCCCAGGACGCCGGGGCGTTCACCCGGATCGTCAACTCCCCCCGGCGGGGCATCGGCACGACCACCGTGTCGAAGCTCCTGGCGTTCGCCAACACGATGGGCACCTCGGTGTGGGAGGCCGCGGCGGCGGCCGACGGGGTGCCCGGGGTCGGCGCCGCCGCCGTCAAGGCGCTGCGCCGCTTCATGGCCACGATGGAGGTCCTCCGCGAGCGGGTGCAATCCGGTGCTCCCGTGGCCGAGCTGCTGCGGGAGCTGCTGCAGGAGACCGGCTACCTGGCGGCGCTCGAGGCCGAGCGAACGATCGAGGCGCAGGGCCGGATGGAGAACCTGGAGGAGCTCGTCAACGTGGCGGTGGAGTTCGACGCCTCAGACCTGGACAGCGACGAGCCGCCGCTGCCCCAGTTCCTCCAGCAGCTGGCGCTCGTGGCCGACGCCGATACCCGCGCCGACGACACTGGCCTGGTGACGCTGATGACCCTGCACAACGCCAAGGGCCTGGAGTACCCGATCGTGTTCATGATCGGGATGGAGGAGGGTGTGTTCCCGCACTCGCGGGCACTCGACGAGGGCGACCTCGAGGAGGAGCGACGGCTCTGCTATGTCGGCATCACCCGGGCCGAGCGGGACCTGTACCTGACCTACGCCCGCACCCGGACGGTGTTCGGCACCCGCGCCTACGGTGCCCCGAGCCGGTTCATCAACGAGATCCCGGTCAGCCTGACCGACCGGGAGGAGCAGACGCGGCGGCGCGGGCCCCACGCGATGGGCGCCGTTCGAGCCCGCGCGCTGAGCTGGGACTCGAGCGCCCCCGAGCCCGCGCCCGCCGCCTACCGGCTCGGCGACGACGTGGTCCACCCGACGTTCGGCGACGGGGTGGTCACCGGGGTCGAGCCCGGCGGGATCGTCGTCATCCGCTTCAGCTCCGACCGCTCGGAGCGCAAGCTGGTGGCCGACCTGGCGCCGATCTCCAAGCGGTAGCGTCAGCTTCGTGACGGCGACCATCATCGACGGCCGCGCGGTGGCCGCCCGGGTGCGCGAGGCAGCGAAGGCCAACACCGCGGCGCTCACCGACCGCATCGGCCGGCCTCCGGGGCTCGCCACCATCCTCGTGGGGGATGACCCGGCCTCCGAGGTGTATGTCGGCAACAAGCGGCGGGCCTGTGCCGAGGCGGGCATCGAGGACTTCCACCGTCACCTGCCGGCCACCGCCACGCAGGGCGAGGTGGCGGACCTCATCGCGGAGTGCAACGGCGATCCGCGGATCAGCGGCATCCTCCTCCAGCTGCCGGTCCCGGCCGGCCTGCGCGCCCCCGAGCTGACGGGGCTCATCTCGCCGGACAAGGACGTCGACGGGCTGACCCCGATCAGTGCCGGCCGGCTGGCCCAGGGGACCCCGGGCCTGCGGCCGTGCACCCCCTCGGGGGTGATCGAGCTCCTCGACGCCCACGGCGTGGGGCTCGAGGGCGCCGAGGCGGTCGTCGTCGGGCGCAGCGACCTCGTCGGCAAGCCGGTGGCCGCCCTGCTGCTGGCGCGGAACGCCACGGTGACCGTCTGCCACTCCCGTACCCGCGACCTGGTCGGCACCTGCGCCCGCGCGGACGTGCTCATCGCCGCGGTGGGGGTGCCGCGGCTGGTCGGGCCCGGGCACGTCAAGGCGGGCGCGGCGGTGATCGACGTCGGCATCAACCGGCTGCCGGAGGGGCTCGTCGGCGACGTCGACTTCGAGCCGGTGCGGGAGCGGGCGGGGCTCCTCACGCCGGTGCCCGGCGGGGTCGGACCGATGACGATCGCCATGCTCCTGCGCAACACCGTGCTGGCTGCCGCGGCGGCCGCCGGGGGATGAGCGCCGACGTCGGGCACGCGGGGGCCCGCGTGGGTCCGGCGACGGCCCGCTCCGGCGAGGACTGGACCGCGGTCCGACGGCACCCGGCGGAGATCCGCCGGGCGGACGCCGTCGGCGTGCTCGGCGCCTGCGGCCTGCTCGGCTGCCTGTTCGCCCTGCGCTGGTTCGGCGCCGTCGCGCCGGCCCGCGGCCTGGTACCCACCGGGCGGCTCCTCGCCCTCGGGGCGTGGGGCGAACTGGCCGTCGTCTCGTGGCTGCTCGTCGCGGCGGCCGCGCTGGCCCTGGTCCGGGCGTTGCTCGGACGGCGCGGGCGCCAGGCGCTCGCCGTCCCGGCGCTGGCGCTGTCCGCGGCCGCCGCGGGAGCCCTCGCCTACCGGGTGCTGCTCGATCCGCCGCAGGCGGGGCGGATCGTCGACGTCAAGCTCGGCGGCTACCTCGGGCTGCTGTGCGCGGTGGCGCTGGCCGTCGGCGCGGCCGCCGGATGGCGACATACGCGCGACCGGCAGCCCGAAACGCGTAACCGAACACACACGTTCCGCCGTCGCGGCCGGTAGGCTGGCCCGCACCCGGGGTGGCGCGCAGGTGCCGCACCCTGACCTGGGATCGGGAACCAACCGGAACGGAGAGGCTTGTGGACCTGGAGAACGTGCGTCGCGAGGACTGGATCGTCGGCGGGCTGGCGCTCCTGCTGGCGATCTTCCTGCTGGTGCTGCCGTGGTTCAAGGCGAGCGCCAGTGCGTTTGGTGTGACGGTCTCGGCCAGCTCGTCGGCCACCGGTGACCCGGACGGCTGGCTGGGAATCCTCGCCTTCCTCGCCTGCCTGGCGCTGGTGGCCGACATCGCGGTCGAGCGCTTCTCGCCGCAGACGCAGGTGCCGTTACTGAACAGCCGGGTCCACACGCGGTTCGTGATCGCGGCCGTCGCCGCGGCACTCATCGTCCTGAAGTTCCTGTTCCACATCCACTTCACCGGCGTCGTCAAGTTCGGCTGGGGCTTCTACGTCGACATCATCGTCACCGCGGCGCTCGTGTACTTCGCCCTCCAGGTGCGCAATGGCGTGACGATCGGCGGGCCGTCGCTCGGCGGCCGACGCACCGGTGCGGGTGGTCCGGGCGGCGGCCCGGCCGCTCCCGCGACCCGCGCCGCCGGTGCCGGCTCGGGGGAGCCCGCTCCAGATGCCGGGCTCGGCAGTCCGGGGGCCGCGCCGGTGGGTCCGGGCGCCGGGCCCGTGACGCCGCCGAGGCATCCGCCGGGCCAGGCAGCGGGCATCGGCGACCCTGACATCGGCGCCGATCCCGCGGGTGGCTCCACGCCTCCTCCGGGAGCCTGACCGACGAGGTCCGAGCCGATCGCGAGCGTGGCCGGCTCACCCCGTGCCGCCCGCTTCCAACCGGCCCGCCTGCGTGCCGGTGAGTGGGTGGCGGGCGCCGCGGGGCTGGCGCTGGTGATCGACCTGGTGGCGGTGCGGTGGTACCGGCCCGGGCCGGCGAGCGCCGGCTCACCCGGCATCACCGGCTGGCGCGCGCTGGCCGGGCTCCGCTGGCCGCTGGCGATCACCGGGCTCGGCGGGGTCGCGCTCGCCACCGCCCAGGGGCGCTGCCGCGCCCCGGCGATCCCGGTGGCAACCGCGGGGGTCCTGGCTCCGACGGCCCTGGCCACCGCGCTGGCCACGCTCGTCAGGGTGCTCCATCCGCCGCGCGGGGCCGGGCCGGAGCTCGGCGCCTACGTCGGGCTGGCGGCGACGCTTGCGATACCGGCGGCCGCCGTGCGCTCGCTACGCCAGGAGGGCACGCTCGAGCGCGACGCTCCGCAGGACATCCCGACGCTGCGCATCTGACGCTGACCCGGCCGGAACCGGCCGCTCGCACGCCCGGCGCCCGGCCGGCGAGTGCCTAGAATCGGCGCCGATGCTCGACCGCGCGCAGGTGCTCCACGTCGCCCGCCTGGCTCGCCTGGAGCTGACCGACGCCGAGGTCGAGCGGATGGGGGAGGAGCTCTCCCACGTCCTCGACCACATCGAGAAGATCGGCGAGCTCGATCTGCATGGGGTCGAGCCGACCTCGCACGTCGTCGAGGTGCCGGGTGGGCTGCGGCCCGACGAGCCACGACCGTCGCTGCCGCCCGAGGTGGCGCTCGCTGCCGCGCCCGAGCCGCTGGAGGGCGGCTTCGGGGTTCCCAGTCCGGGATCGGCCGCCGGATGAGGCACGACGGCTCGAGCGAGCGAGCTCCGACCGCGAGCCGAGCCCGGACGGCGAGCCGAGGCCGGCCGTGAGCCGGGAGCTGCTGGAGCTGACGGCCGCGCAGGCGGCCGCCGCGACGCGTGCCGGCGAGCTCGATCCGGCGGAGCTGTTCGCCGCGTACCGGGAGCGTGCGGCGAGCGATGAGCTGAACGCCTTCACCTGGGTGGCCGACGCCCCACCGTCCGGCGCTGCTCCCGCCGCCGGGAGCCCGCTCGGCGGGGTGCCGCTGGCGGTCAAGGACCTGTTCTGTACCGCGGGCGTCCCGAGCCAGGCCGGCAGCCGGATCCTCGAGGGCTACCGGCCGCCGTACACCGCCACGGTCGTGGAGCGTCTCGCCGCCGCCGGGGCGCCGCTGCTCGGCAAGACCAACCAGGACGAGTTCGCGATGGGGTCCTCGAACGAGAATTCGGGCTTCGGCCCGGTGCGCAACCCGTGGGACCCCGGCCGCGTGCCGGGCGGCTCGAGTGGCGGCAGCGCCGCGGCGGTGGCGGCCGGCCTCGCCCCGTGGGCGATCGGCACCGACACCGGCGGCTCCATCCGTCAGCCGGCCGCCCTCTGCGGGATCGTCGGCCTGAAGCCGACCTACGGTGCCTGCAGCCGGTACGGGATGATCGCCTTCGCCTCCTCGCTCGACCAGGCGGGACCGCTGACCCGGGACGTCACCGACGCCGCGTTGCTGCTCGCCCACATGGTGGGCCACGATCCGTGCGACAGCACGAGCGTCCCGTTCCCCCACGATATCCCGCTCCCGAGCGCGGAGGACCTGCGCGGGATCCGGCTCGGTGTCCCCGAGGAGCTCACCGGTGCGGAGGGCGGGGTGGAGGCCGGGGTGCGGGAGCAGTTCGAGTCGACGCTGGCGCTCGCGCAGTCCCTCGGTGCCACCGTGGAGCCGTGCCGGCTGCCCCACGCCCCGCATGCGCTCTCCGCCTACTACCTGATCGCGCCGGCTGAGGCGTCGGCCAACCTGGCGCGGTTCGATGGCGTCCGGTACGGCCTGCGGGCCGGCGAGGGTGGGGGGGCCGACGCGGGAGAGCGGGACGGCGAGGACGGACTCACCCGCATGTACACCGCAACCCGGGCCGCCGGATTCGGGCCTGAGGTCAAGCGGCGGATCATGCTCGGCACATATGCCCTGTCCAGCGGCTACTACGACGCGTACTACGGTGCCGCTCAGAAGGTGCGGACGAAGATCGCCGAGGACTTCCGGAGGGTGTTCGCCGACTTCGACTTCGTCGTCACCCCGACGAGCCCCTGGGTCGCGTTCCCGCTGGGCGCGAAGACCGACGATCCGCTGGCCATGTACCTCAACGACTTCTGCACGGTGCCGATGCCGCTGGCCGGCATCCCCGCCATCTCGATCCCGGCCGGACTGAGCGATGGGCTGCCGGTCGGCTTCCAGCTCGCCGGTCCGGCGTTCAGCGAGCCGAGGCTGCTCGACGCGGCCCACGCCCTGGAGGCGGCGATCGGGTTCGACGGCCGGGCGGCGCGGGCGTGAGCGTGAGCGTGGCCGACGGATACGAGCCGGTCATCGGCCTGGAGATCCACGTCCAGCTGAAGACACGGACGAAGATGTTCTGTGGCTGTGAGCCGATGTTCGCCGCCGCACCGAACACCCACACCTGCCCGGTCTGCCTGGGCCTGCCCGGAGCGCTGCCGGTCGCCAACGCGCGCGCTGTCCACCTGGCGCTCATGATCGGGCTGGCGCTCGGCGCGGAGGTCGCTCCCCGCTCGCTGTTCCACCGCAAGAACTACTTCTATCCCGACCTGCCCAAGGGCTACCAGGTCTCGCAGTACGACGTCCCGATCTGCCGCGGCGGCCGGCTCGGCGACGTGCGCATCCACCGCGCCCACCTCGAGGAGGACGCCGCGAAGCTCACCCACCTCGGCGCGAGCGGACGGATCCACGGCGCCGAGCGGAGCTGGGTCGACTTCAACCGGGGCGGGACGCCGCTGGTCGAGATCGTCACCGAGCCCGACGTCCGCTCCCCGGAGCAGGCGCGCGAGTGGCTCACCCTGCTGCGGGCGACCCTCAAGCGGCTGGGGGTCTCTGACGTCAACATGGAGGAGGGGTCGCTGCGCTGCGACGCCAACGTCTCGGTGCGTCGCGTCGGCACGAGCGAGCTCGGCACGAAGACCGAGTTGAAGAACATGAACTCGTTCAGCTATCTGGAGCGCGGGGTGCGAGCCGAGATCGAGCGCCAGATCGGCCTGCTCGGCGGCGGGGGCACCGTCACGCAGGAGACCCTGCACTACGACCCGGGAAGCGGAACGCTGACCCCGCTGCGCTCCAAGGAGGAGGCGCACGACTACCGCTACTTCCCGGAGCCCGACCTCGTGCCGGTCATCGTCAGTGACGAGATGATCGCCGCGGCGCGCGCGGAGCTGCCCGAGCTGCCGGCGGCCCGCGCCGAGCGCTTCGAACACGAGCTGGGGATCAAGGCGGATCGCGCTCGCGAGCTGGCGTTCCGCACCGAGCGGGCCGACTACTTCGAGGCGGCGCTCGCCGCCGCACCGCCCGACCTCGAGCCGGTCGAGCTGTCGAACTGGATCCCGCAGCTCGTCGAGCGGATCGGGCGGGAGGCCGACCCGGCGCAGTCGTCGGTGACGCCGGAGGCACTCGCCAGGCTGGCAGCGCTCGTCCTCGCGCGGCGGATCAGCCGGGACGCGGGGCGGGAGGTGCTCAGCCGACTGGTGCAGGAGGGCGGTGACCCGCAGGCGATCGTCGCCCGGGAGGGCCTGGAGGCGCTGCGCGACGGGCTCGACGAGGCGGTGGCACGAGCGATCGCCGGAGACCCGGCGGCGGCCGATCAGGTACGGGCGGGGAACCTCAAGGCGGTCGGGCCGCTGGTCGGCGCCGTGATGCGCGAGACGAAGGGCCGCGCCGATGCCGGCGAGGCCAGCCGGATCATCCGCGAGCGATTGTCGTCCCCGGCGTAGTCCGCCGGGGACCGGGGCGGCGCACGTTCATCGCCCCGGTCCGGCGATCGACCGAGACCGGCCGGCGGAGCGCGAACGCGACGATCGCCCAGCGCAGGATCGACAGGTCGAGTCGGAGGCTCGTCTGCCGGGCGTACAACCGGTCGAGGATCAGCTTCTGGGGCATGATCCGATCGACGTAGTCCTCGACCGGATCCTGGGGGGAGAGGATGTGCCTCTCAGCCTGGTAGGCGAGCTGGGAGAGCCCGAGCAGGCCCGGTCGCACCGTGAGGATCTCGTCGTACTCCACCGGATGCAGGACGACGAACCGCGGATCCTCCGGACGCGGGCCGATGACGCTCATCCGGCCGCGCAGGACATCCCACAGCTGGGGCAGCTCGTCGAGCCGCGACGCGGTGAGGAACGCGCCGACTCGCGTAAACCGGGCATCGTTGCGCGTGGTCAGTGGGGGGCCGTCGGCGTCGCGGTGCATCTTGCGGAACTTCAGCATCAGCAGCTCACCACCTCGGTGGCCCACCCGGCGCGTGCGATAGAAGACCGGACCGGGGGACTCCAGCCAGATCGCCAGCGCGAGCACGGCGAGCAGGGGCAGCGCGAGGAGCAGGGAGCCAAGCGAGAAGCCGATGTCGAATGCGCGCTTGGCGGCCCGCCAGGCGGCGGACGCGGACCGGGAGCCGTCCGGCGTCAGCCACGGGTCGAGGACGGCCACCGGCGGCGGTACGGTGCGCACGACCCGCGGGGCGGGCCTTCCCGCCACGGTGCCGCCGAGCGCCGGGGGGCCGAGCGCGACGGCATCGGGCACGGCTGACATGGCAAGCGCCGGGCCGTCCGGCCGCCCGTCGAATGGCGGGGTCATGCGTCTCCTTGCGGGGCTGGGGCGCTGCCATCCCCCGGGTGCGCGACGGCGGGAGCCGGACGTGCGGCCGGGGTCAGGTCAGCTGCGGGGTACACGTCGTTGCACGACCTAGATCGGCAGGGAGCCGAGCCGGACGGCCCCACAGGCGCTCTGTGTGGACAGATGTTTGGTCGATCGGCCGCCGGCGAAGGACGGCCACATCGGTCAGGCGGTGGTGCGAAGCGCCAGGCGGATCAGGCGGCGTCGGCCGGCGCGAGGCACGGCTGGGCCACCGGGGCAGCCGCCGGACGGCGGCGCATGCTCAGGGCCCCCGTGCCGCGGTGCACGGCGACCGGCCGACGGAGCACCATGGCCTTGGCCGTCCACACGAGCACGCCGAGATCACGGCGCACAGCGCAGGAGGAGGCATACATGGTGTCGAGGGCCACCTTCTGCGGGAGGATCCGGGAGACGTAGTCGGCGACGATGTCCTGTGGCTGGAGGATCTTCGCCTCCTCGGCGAACGCGAGCTGCGAGAGGCCGGTGATCCCGGGACGCACGTCCAGGATCCGCTCGTAGGCCTCAGGGTGCAGCGCGACGAACCGCGGGTCCTCCGGACGGGGCCCGACGAGGCTCATCCGGCCGCGCAGGACATCCCAGAGCTGCGGCAGCTCGTCGAGCCGGAAGCGCGTCAGCAGCGCCCCCACAGCGGTCAGCCGTGGGTCGCGACCGGCGGTCAGCGGGCCCCCGGCGGCGTCGTGGTGCATCTTGCGGAACTTCAACATGTGGAGCGGGGTGCCGCGGAAGCCGACCCGCCGCACCCGGTAGAAGACCGGACCCCGGGAGTCGAGCTTGATCGCCAGCGCGATCGCCAGAAGCAGCGGGCTGAGCACGAGCAGGGCGAGCACGGCGAGCGAGACGTCGAGGCCCCGCTTTGCCGCCGGCTGCAGGGGGATGGGCGTGGTCAGCGTCCGGTCGAGCCCCCCGAGCCAGCGGGCCAGTGAATCGATCTCCATCGTGGAGCCGCCGGCGCGTCCGTGCGCCCGGGGCGGGTCTACCTGCCTCAACGTCATGCTCCTTTGCCGTTGCTTCCCCGTCGTTGCCGTCAAATCCGCCGGCCGGCCTCGGCGCGGGAGGCGTCGGGTTCCCGTGAACATAGGATCCCGCCGTCACGTTTTGTGACGGTTTACGTCTCCGCACGGTCAATAGTACCCAATCCTGTGCAACCTTCGACAGGTTTGGTACCCGGGATACGATGGATCTTCCAACCGGAGGTCGGAGATGGCACAGCTGGTACGGATGGATCGAACCGGGCACACGGTCGTGGCGGAGTGGTCGCCCGGTGATGCCGGTGGCGTCGAGCGGGCCTCACGGGCGCTCCAGCGGGAGCTGGCCGACGGGCAGATCGCGGTGGTCTCCCGGGGCGAGGGGCAGGCCGAGATGGTGCGCGAGCTCCCGCTCGACGCGCCGCTCGTCGTCCTGCGGCGCCCGATCGCCGGAGGTTGATCCTGACCGCGGCGCTGCCGGAGCTGGCGGCGGTCTGCTGGCGAGCACCGGTCGATCACGCGGCGCTGCGGCGCGCGGACCGGCTGTGGACGGCGAGCATGGTCGCCCAGGTGATCCCGCTTCCGGTGTTCGCCCTCGGGCTGACGCTGGCCGACCCGGTGCTGGCGCCCCTGCTGGGGCTGGGGGCAGCCTGGATGTGGATCCTCCCCGCGCTGTACGCCGCCCGCGGCGCCCGGGTGCTGGCGCCGGCCTCCCGTGGCCAGGAGGCGTCCGCCCGGCGGGCGCTCGGTCTGCTCGGCGACCTGCTCGACCACGACCGTCGCGAGCTGTACGCCCGGACCGGACTGGTGCTCGAGCGCGGGAGGTTCGGGACCTGGCTCGTGGGCGAGGCCGGCGCGGTCCTCGTCAGCCCGGGTGGCCGGCGGGTGCGTTGCCTGTGCATCCGCATCCCGGAGGCCGACCTACCGGGACCGGATCGGACCTCGCACCTCCTGCTGGCGCTGCGCAGCGACGAGGTCGGGTTCCTGACCCTCGCGAACCTGGCGTTCTCGGGCGCGGCCTGGCGCCTGTGTCGCCGGCTGCCGCGGCCGATGCGCACCGCCCTGCGCGCCGCCACGGCCTGAGCCGTCCCGGGGTGCCGATCCGCCCTCCGGCCACGGGCCGGTGGGCAAGATTGGCCACGTGGCCGATGCGACGAAGTCGCCGGGAGCCGATCATGCTCGCCATGAACCCAGCTCCCGCATCCGCCAAGCTCGTGCTCGTACCCGCCCCGGCCGGACCCCGTGCCGCGGCGCCCGTCGTCCGCCGCTTCCGCCTGGCCCGCCCGGCTCGGACGAACCGTCGCTCAGCGCTACGCTGAGGGGGTGGCCGGCTCCGGGCTGATCATCATCATGATCTGCTTCGGACTGTCGGGCGGCATCATCGGGCGGCTCAAGGGCAGCTCGTTCCTCATGTGGTTCATGATCTCCGGCATGGTGCCGTTCCTGGGGCTGCTCACGGCGCTCGTCTACCGATTCGACAGTCAGGAGCTTCGCCGCCAGTGCCCCGACTGTGGTCGGGTGGTCAAGCTCCACGACGCGGTGTGCACGCGCTGCGGCAGCGAACTCGAGTTCCCCGCGGTGGCGATTGCGCCCGAGGCCGCGGTCCCCCCTCGCTCGCTCACCTGATCGCGCGGCGTTGGAAGAGGTCGGCCTGAGCGCCCTGCTCGAATAGGCCCGTGAAGGCGATCGGGTCGATCCGCTCATGGTGGAGGATCGCCGCCGTGGCCTGCCCGATGAGCGGGTCGTCCCGGTCGAAGCCGGCGGCGCGGCGAACCTCGGACAGCGCCGGGCCGAACCGGCCGGCCTGAGCGAGCAGGACGGCGAGCTGCAGGCGTGGGTACCAGCCGTCCTCCCGGCCGATCGCCTGGTGGAAGGCCCCCATCGCCCGATCGTCCTCCTCGAGCGCGATCGCGATGGAACCCTCGGTCAGCATCCCGTCCGAGCTGAGCGGGTTGAGGTCGGAGGCCCGGCGGAGATCGGCGTACGCCTGACCCGGATGCGTGGCATACACCGCCCGGGCGCGCGCGACGTTGCGAGCTGACAGATAGGGCCCGCCGAGCGCCACCCCCAATCCGAGCTCGACCGCGACGAGGAGCACGGCGCCGCCCGTCGTGAGCCCGGGTGAGAGGGGGAGGGGTAGGAACCGTGCCCGCCGAGCGGTGCCAGTCGCCCGGGCACCCGGCGTCGGTCCGGTCATGGCGGCGGCGGCCAGCGGGGCTGCCAGGGCCGGCGCCGCGATGGCGGGGAACTCATCCATCCAGTCGAACAGGTCGTGCACGAGGAAGTACAGCGCCATTCCCAGTGCGGCGACGGCGAGCGCCCGCCCGAGGCCCGGGCGGGTGCGCACCGCGCGCCAGATCCCCCACGCCAGCGCAAGGAGCGTCATTCCCAGGAGCAGCAGGCCGACGACGCCGGTCTCGCTCAAGACCCGCATGACGAGGTTGTGCGTGTATTGAGAGTGCTTCTCGAAGCGACGCAGCGCGTCGTAGTGCAGGCCGAAGTTGCCGGCTCCCACGCCGCCGACCGGCGCTCCGGTGAAGAGCTTCCACGCTACCCGGATGTAGTCGAAGCGCTCCTCCGGGCTGGCAGACAGCAGGCGCACGGAACCGGGGGAGGCGTCGTGGCGCCCGCTGCGGACCACCGAGGTGACGAGGTGGCCCGCGGGCACGGCGACGATGGCCAGAACGACCACGAGGAGGATCGCCGCGGTCCGCAGCACCGCACGACGGCGGGCGGGGGACACGGACGGCCGCCAGCTCGCCCACCGCGGCGGCACGAGGCGCCGTTCGGCGATCACCAGCAGACCGGAGAGGACGGCCGACGCCACCGTCACCAGCAACAGGTCGCGCGCGACCGAGTGCAGCTCCGGCCGCACGGCCCGACCGGCGTTGAGCGCCTGATAGAGGCTGACGGTGCGCGGGATCACGACCGCGAGCCCGCCGCCGATCACCAGCAGCCGAACGAGCAGGGCCACCCGGCGGTCGACGAGCAGCACGATCACCGGGGCCGAGACCACGAGTCCGAGCAGCGCCGCGCGGCTCTGGGGAAGGAAGGCGAACCCGGCGAGGAACATCGCCACCGGCAGCAGTCCAGCCCGCACCCAGCCCGGCACCTCACGGCGCGCGGCAAGCACCACCGCCGGCCACAGGGCCACGACCGCCAAGGCAGCCGTCGCGTTCGGGTAGGCCATCGGCGTCGAGTAGCGGAGCTCGTAGAAGAAGGGCCCCAGCTGCACGGCGGAGGCGACCCGGATGAGCTCGATTGCGCAGATGACGGCCACCCCCACTGACCAGCCTCCGAGCAGCCAGCCGAGCCGGACGGGGGTCCAGGGCAGGAGCGCGATCGTCCAGCCGGCCATGAGCAGCAGCAGCAGCTTGTTCGCCGCGTCGAGCGCGTCCGCGCCGCTTGCCGCCCACAGGATCGAGAGGTAGTTCCAGGCGACGAGCGCCGCGAAGGCGAGGATCGCCGCCTGTGCGGGCGCGGCATCCGGCAGCCAGCGCCGGCGGCCGAGGGCGGTCAGCGCGAACACCACCAGTGCGACAGCGGCACTCGGATACCAGGTGCCGGTGAAGTACCCGCCGGAGGCCGGGATCCAGGCCAGGAAGCCGGCCAGCAGCAGGACGGCGGGTACCGATGCCCAGCGGCCGCCGGCCGGCGCCGTCGCGCCTCCGGCGGTCGCTGTGGGAAGCGGCGCGTCGCCGCGCTGCCGCGGTGCGGCTCGGATCAGCTGCTGCGGACCGCGCGCCGAACCGCGAACCCGGTGCCGAGCAGGCCGGCGCCGATCACCGCGACGAGCGTCGAGTTGATGCCCGTGAACGGCAGCGAGGAGGTGGACACGGTCTGATTCGCGGCTGAGCCCCCGTAGGCGTCCACCGCGGGGGATGCAGCGAGTGCCGGCGCGCTGAGCGCCAGCAGCACCGCGCAGATGGCGCCCAGTACGAGCATTCTTGCCCTCAAAGTCATGCAGATCTCCCAGCGTCCGTAGTGTTTTGCGGCGGCGGAATGCTACCAGCCGGCTGCCCGGAGGGTGAATCTACGCGCCCAGCGCCGCCGCCAGCGTCTCGATCACCAGATCCTGGTCGTCGCGGGTCAGGTGCGGGTAGAGCGGGAGCGTCAGCTCCGCGCGGGCCGCGCGCTCTGTCCGCGGCAGCGAGACGCCGGGAAAGCGCTCGCGGTAGGCCGAGAACTCGTGAACCGCCGGATACAGGATGCTCGTCTGGATCCCGGCGCTGCGCAGGTGGTCGCGAACCGCCGGTCGGCGCTCGGGCTCCCGGAGCATCACCGGCATGACGTAGCACGAGGAGCCGCTGACGTCCTCCTCGCCGTACGGGAGGACGAGCTGCGGCAGCCCGGAGAGCGCCTCTCGGTAGCGGCGGACCAGCCGGCGGCGCTGCTCGATGTCCGCTTCGAGCCCCGCCAGCCGCGACAGGGCGAGCGCGGCCCGCGGCTCGTCCATCCGGTAGTTGAAGCCGATGTCGACAACGTCGTAGGAGTCGGCGTGGCCGCGGTGGCGGTCCCATGTGACGCTCGTCATGGCGTGCGAGCGCAGCTGGCGCGCGCGCACGGCGATGTCGTCGTCGTTCGTGGCGATCAGGCCGCCCTCCCCGACGGACAGGACCTTGTTGGAGAAGAACGAGAACACCGAGGCGGTGCCGAACGTGCCGAGGCGGCGGCCGTTCAGCGTGGCGCTCGGGGCGTGGGCAGCGTCCTCGATCAGGGCGAGGCCGTTCTCGTGGCACAGGTCGGCCAGCACGTCAACCGCCGCCGGGTACCCGGCGAAGTGGACGGCGCACACCGCCCGCGTGCGTGGCGTGAGCTGCTTCGCGACCTCGGCTGGATCGAGTCCTGGATCATCGATCCCGACGATGTCGGCGAACACCGGCGTCGCCGCGCAGTAGAGCGCGGCGTTCGCGGTGGCGACGAAGGTGAATGCGGGCACGACGACCTCGTCACCGGCCTCGACGCCCGCAGCGCGAAGCGCGAGGTGGAGGCCGGCGGTGGCGCTCGAGACCGCCACCGCGTGTTGCACCCCGAGGTGGGCGGCGAAGACTCGCTCGAATTCCTCGATCCGTGGCCCCATCGTCAGCCACCCGGAGCGCAGCGTCTCAGTCACCGCACTGATGTCGGCGTCGGTCAGGCGAAGGTCGAAGAGCGGAACGGCGGGCACTGTGGCGGTCGGCATCCGGCTCCCAATCTATCGAGCGTCCGCGCGGTCGCTCTACCATCTCCGCCGTGGCAGCCGCGGACGAGGAGCGAGCCGGGACCGCGGCGCCGTTGCAGCGTTCGGTCGATGTCAGCGTCCTCGTCCCGGTGCTCAACGAGGGCGCCCATCTCGAAGCGGCGGCGGCGGCGATGCTGGGGCAGGAGTTCGCCGGGCGACTCGAGTTCATCTTCGTCGACGGCGGATCGAGCGACGGCTCGCTGCAGCTCCTCGACGAACTGCGCCAGCGCGATGATCGGGTGCGGGTCCTCCCCAACCCGCACCGACGAACGCCACACGCACTCAACATCGGACTGCGTGCAGCCGGCGGGGAGTTCGTCGCGCGCATGGACGCCCATACGCTCTATCCCCCGAATTATCTGGCTGCGGGGGTGGCCCGGCTGCGGCGCGGTGACGTCGGCTGGGTGAGCGGCCCCCAGCTCCCGCACGGCACGGATCCGGGCTCCGAACGCACCGCACGCGCCCTGAGGAGCGTCCTGGGCAGCGGCGGGGCGGGTTTCCGCCGGAGCCTCGAGGAGGAGGTCGAGGTGGACAGCGGCTTCACGGGGGTGTGGTACAGGGAGACGCTGCTCCGGTTCGATGGCTGGGATGAGGCGTGGGTCAACGACCAGGACCTCGAGCTGGCCGCTCGGATGCGGGCCGCCGGCGAGCGCATCGTGTGCATCCCGGCGATGGCCGCTCGGTACGTGCCCCGCTCGAGCCTGCGCGCTCTGGCGCGCCAGTATCGAACCTACGGCGAGTTCCGGGTCAAGACGGCACGGCGCCACCCGAGCAGCCTCCGTCGCTCCCAGCTCCTGCCGCCGGCGGTCGTCGCCGCGGTGCTCACGGGTCTGGTGGCGCCGGGGCGCATCGGGGCCGTGGCTCGATCCGCCGCGGCTGTGTACGGCGCCACGATCGGTACGGCAGGCCTGCGCGCGCGCTCCGGGGGGCTGACGGATGCCCTCGCGCTGCCGGCGGCGTGGGCGACCATGCACCTGAGCTACGGCGCGGGGTTCTGGATCGGCTGTCAGCGGTACGGGCCGCCGATCGAGGCGGCGGCGGCGCTCGCCGGTCGCTCCCGGACCGACAGCGCCTGATGGCCCGGATCGGGGTGTACACCGACTACACCTACCGTCGAGCTGACGGGGTGATCTACGCCGAGCGCGCGTTCTCGCTGTTCCTGGCGGCGTTGGCGGAGTCCGGTGGGCAGATCACCGTCCTGGGCAAGATCGATCGCGCGCCGGGCGTCCTGCGGTACCGGCTGCCGGATTCGATCGCCTTCGTCGAGCTTCCGTACTACCCGAGCATGACGCATTTCGTCGCCGCGACGGTGGCGATGGTGCGGTCGCTCACCGCGTTCTGGCGTGCTCTCGACGGCCTTGATGGCGTGTGGCTGCTCGGACCGCATCCGCTGGCGCTCACGTTCGCGGCGATCGCCTTGGCGCGCCGGCGGTCGGTCGTTCTCGGCGTCCGGCAGGACTTTCCGACCTACGTGCGCTCGCGCCACCCCGGCCGGCGGTGGCTGGTGCGGACGGGCGATGCACTCGACCTGCTGTGGCGGGCGCTGGCCCGCTGGGTCCCCACGATCGTCGTCGGTCCTGCGCTCGGCGACCGGTACGCCCGCGGTCGCACGCTCGAGATCGCCGTCTCGCTGGTCCCGGAACGCGCCATCGCACCGGCGCAGGCCCTCACAGCGCGCCGCTATGACGATCCCGAGCTGCGCGTGCTGAGCGTCGGTCGACTGGAGGAGGAGAAGAACCCGCTCCTGCTGGCTGACGTCGCCGCCGGACTGCGCCGCCGGGACGCCCGCTGGCGGCTGCTCGTGTGCGGCGAGGGACCGCTGGAAGCCGCGCTCCGCGAGCGGGCACGCCAGCTCGGCGTGGAGGAGGCGATCGTCCTGCTCGGCTACCTCGCTCACGATCGTCTGGCGGACCTCTACCGCAGCAGCCACGTGCTGTTGCACGTCTCGTGGACCGAGGGACTGCCCCAGGTGCTGTTCGAAGCCGCGGCGGCGCGACTGCCCATCGTCGCTACGGCGGTGGGTGGCATCGAGGCGGCGTTCGGGGGCGCGGCGTTGCTCATCGGGCCCGGTGACGCCGGCGCCGCCGTCGCCGGGGTCGAGCGGATCGCCTCGGACTCCAGGCTGCGAGAGGAGCTCGCCGAGCGGGCGGCCCACGTGGTCGGCGAGCGGACGCTCGAGGCGGAGGCCGCTCGCGTACTCGGCTTCCTGGACGGCGACGGGTGAACGTGGCCGATGAGCCGCCGCCTCGTGGTCCTGATCGTGCTGATGGTCGCGCTGACGGCGTCGATCGCGCTCCTGCTGCGGGGCTCGGGCGGGCAGCGGGTCGTGCGCTACGTCTCGCCCCGCGGATCGGACAACTGGCCCGGCACCGCCCGGCGACCTTGGCGAACGCTGCGGCACGCGATGCGCGACGTGCGGCCGGGGGAGACGCTCATCCTGCAGCCCGGCGTCTACGGCGCGGTGGGCCAGGCGCTCGTGTGGGCTCGCAGCGGGACCAGCTCCGCGCCGATCGTGGTGCAGGGCGCTCTCGGGCTGCCCGCGCCGATCGTGCTCGGCTCCACCACCGTCGCCGCATCGCACCTGCGCATCCTGCACCTGCGGTTCCACGGACCGACCGGGTCGGTCGCGCCGAGGTCAGGATCGAACCCGCTCGGCGAGGACGTGCTCGTGTGGCTCCGTGGGGGGGACATCGAGCTGCGGTCGTGCGAGGTGAGCGGTGACCGTTGGCATGCCGGCGTGTACGTGAGCGGGGCGGGGAACGTTCGTCTGATCGGCGACTACATCCACGACAACGGGAACTTCGCTCGCCCCCAGGAGGCGAACCTCGACCACGGGATCTATTGGGGTGCCGGTCGCCCCGGCGTGATCGCCGACAACCTGATCGTCCACAACCTGGCGATGGGGGTCCAGCTCTATCCCGCCGCCAGCGACGTGGTGGTGGCGCAGAACACGATCGTCGGCAACGGGAAGTCGGGAGTCATCGTGGCCGGACAGGCGGCCGACAACATGATCGTCGACAACATCATCGCCGACAACGGCCAGTACGGGATCCGGTCATACGAGTTGAGCGGGATCGGGAACCGCGTCGAGGACAACCTCCTGTGGAACAACGCGACCGGCAACGTCGACGACGCTGCCGGGGCCCTGGCCACGAGCGGAAGCATCGTGGCGCCGCCGGGCTTTCGGGGGCGCGACGACTACGCGTTGGCGTCGAGCAGTCCGGCTGTCGACCGCGCGACCCGGCTCCCACAGCTTCCGAGCGTCGACTTCGCCGGGCGGAGCCGACCCCCTCGCGGAGATCTCGGAGCGCTCCAGTCGCCGTAGATCGCGTCCGGTGCCGGCCGGGCGAACACGCCGCAAGGACCTGCCGCCGGAGAGTTTGCCATGCTGTGCGCGTGCGAGGTAAGGGATTACGGGCACGCCGGTGGGCGGCGTGCGCGCTCGCCTTGCTGCTGCCAAGCACGGCGCACGCGGCGACCCGCTATGTGTCGCCGCACGGCTCCGACCACTGGCGCGGCACCGCCCGGCACCCCTGGCGGACGCTGACGCGCGCCGTCCGCTCGGCGCGGCCGGGAGACAGAATCGTCTTTCTGGCCGGCGTCTACGGCGCTCGGGGGCACAAGACGTTCTGGACGGCGAGCGGGCGGTCGCGCGCGCCGATCGTCTTCGAGGGAGATCCACACGGACGCCCTGCGCCCACCATCCTCGGCGAGAACGTCATCCGGGGTTCGCATCTGGACATCTCCGGGCTGCGCTTCATGGGGCCCACGGGTCCGGTGGATCCGCGTACCCAGGATGATCCGGGGGGGGAGGACGTCCTCCTCTGGCTGACCGGCCGGGACATCGCCCTGACCGGCTCCGAGGTGACGGGAGACCGATGGCACGCCGGCGTCTACGTCGATGGGCTCGACGGCATCCGGCTGGCCTGCGATTACATCCACGACAACGGCGCCTTCTCGGACCCCGCTCAGGCGAACCTCGATCACGGGGTGTACTGGGCGGCCGGGACGGGCCGGCTGGAGCACAACCTCATCGTCCACAACCAGGCGATGGGCATCCAGCTGTACCCCGCGGCGAGCCTGGTCCTGGTCACCCAGAACGCCATCCTGGACAACGGCCGCTCCGGGATCATCCTCGCCAAGGACGTCTCGAAGAGCTGGATCGTCGGCAACATCTTCGCGGACAACCTGGAAAACGGCGTGCAAGCCTTCGACCTCGCCGGCGCCGGCAACCTCGTCGAGAGCAACGTGTTCTGGAACAACCGCGAAGGAAACATCGGCGAGGTCCACGCGGGACTCACCGTCGTTCACAACGCCGTCAACCGTCCGAGCTACGTCAACGCCGACGGACGACGTGTCAGCACGACGAACGCGAATCCGCTGAGGGCGATCGGGGCGTCCACGGTCGCCTACGGGCGGGTCGGGGCGAGCACCGTTCGGGCTGGATGTAGCAGCTAGTCCCTCGACGCCGGCCCCCGGCCGGCGCGGACATCCGTCGAGTTCGGCCCGGTGAGCGCTAGTTCGCTCCGCGGCCGCTCGATATCGCGGTCAGAACCCCAACCACTCGCCTCCCGACAAAGGCAAACCGTCCGTGAGGGCGGGACGCAAAGCCACGGGGCTCCTACCGGAGTCAGCCGGGCTACCGAAGGACAGCGCTGGGATCGCGAGTCCGAACAGTGAAGAGGTGCTCGCGTGCGTGCTCAGGCGTTTCGGTTTCGTGGGACGGTGTGCGGCCTGCTGGTCGCGATGATCGTGGTGCTCCTCGCCGCTGCGTCGGCTACGGCCGCTTCGGTGTCCGGCCACACCATCCGGTACGCCGGCCGGCAGCGTGCCAGCGTCGTCGTGTTCGAGCTTCGCGGTGTGTCCAGCGACTCGATTCGCTGGGGAAAGGTTCGGCTGCACGGACGCTGGCACCATCTCGGGATCGCCCGCCTGCGCCGCGCTGCGCGCCGCCACGTCCTGACCTTCAGCGTCCCACGGCGGAACCTCCGGGTGGCGGTCGCGGCGGCCAGCCGGTCCGACGTCCTCGTCCTCTCCGTGCGGCGGACGGTGCAGGTCAGCCCACGGCGCCCGTCCAGCTCACCGATCGCCAAGCCCCAGGCCACCACCTCTGCGGCGGTGTCGTCGGGTTCGGTGTTGCCGGGGGTGGGGTTGCCGGGGGTGCCGGCGGGGGCGAAGTTTGTGTCGCCGTCGGGGTCGGATGGCAATCCGGGGACGCAGTCGGCGCCGTGGCAGTCGTTGGCTAAGGCGGTGAGTGCGGCGCAGCCGGGGGATACGGTGGTGTTGGAGGCGGGGACGTATGGGGCGCGTGGGGTTCGCACGGGGTGGAGTGCGTCGGGGACCGCTGCGGCGCCGATCACGTTCATGGGCGCGCCGGGTACCCGTCCGATGGTGCTGGGTTACAACGTGGTGTCCGGCTCGCATGTGCGGATCTGGAACCTGTTGTTCGACGGTCCGACCGGCATGGTCCATGCGCCGACGAGCGCCGATCCGAAGGGTGAGGATGTGCTGCTGTGGCTCGACGCGCCTGACGTGCAGCTGTTCGACAGCGAGGTCACCGGCGACTTGTGGCACGCGGGGGTCTATGTGACCGGCGCGGACGGTGACGAGATCGTCGGCAACTACATCCATGGCAATGGCGATAGCTCAGACCCGACGCAGGCCAATGAGGATCAGGGGATCTACTGGGGCGACGGGAGTGGGTTGGTCGCCGGGAACCTGATCACCGACAACGTGTCGTTCGGGGTGCAGCTGTATCCGGGGGCGAGCGGGGTGCGGGTGCAGTGGAACACGATCGCGGCCAACGACAAGGCGGGCGTGGTGGTGGGCGACACGGCCTCGCAGAACACGATCGCGAACAACATCGTGGCCGACAACCAGGAGAACGGCATCCGCAGCTCCGGGCTGACCGGGACGGGCAACCTGGTGCAGAGCAACGACGTGTGGGGCAACGGCAGCGGCAACCTGGGCCAGGAGGCCGACGGCCTGACCCTGCAGAACAACCAGCAGCTAAACCCCCAGTTCCAGTCCGGCAGCTACGCCCCCAGCCAGAACAGCCCAATCATCGGCCAAGCCGGCTTCGGGGCCAGCCGCATCAGCGGCTGACCCCCGACTGGGTCCACCCGGCAGCGCCCGGGCGGCGCAACGGGACGGGGCTCACCTGCCTCGCGCAGGGGACTCAGGCGTGACGCCTGCGACCCCCGTGGACCCTCTGGGCGGCCTCGGGGCCACCGGCCTGTCGTCCCGGCCTCGGCGGAGCCGATGCCCACCCACCGGCCCGGCCGCATCAGCCGCCGCCGAGATCGAAGCCGGTGCCCAGCCGCGGCTTCGGTCGTCGTCGCGGGATGAGCCGGGTCGTCGTCTGAGCGGCGTCGAGCGGCGATGCGTCAGCCGCCCACGGAGTGCGGGTGCGGCGCCCGCGCCGCGGCGGGGTGCCATGTGCGTCCACATCGGCTGGACGGCCGGTACGGACACCCGTCCAGGATCACGGCGCGAGCTGCTCGACGATTGACCGGGGGTCGATCGAGGAGTTATGAACCTCGATCGCAGCAACCACATCTGCCGCAGCGCCGGCATCTGCCCGGTGTCCATTCGTCATCCGATGCGCCGCGACCGGAGCCGGTTGCTGCGCCGCGCGGCGAGCATCGTCGCCGCCGCAGCCGTGTTCATGGCCATCGGATCCGCCTCTGCCCTGGGAGCTCAGCAGAGCCTGTTGCGGGTGGGTGGGATCGAGCGCGGCAGCGTCGTGGCCTTCGATCTCCGCAAGCTGCACGGCAACGACGTCAGCTGGGCCCGGGTGCGGATCAGCGGCAGGTGGCGCGCTCTGGCGATGAAGCGCCTGCACAGCGCGCTCCGGCACGGCATCCTCCGGGTCGACGAGCCACGGGGCGCCGTGGCCGCGCGGGTGAGCACGCCGCTGCTGCTCGTCTCGATCAAGGCGAAGCGAGCCGGGCCGAAGCAGACCGTGGCGAAGCCGGCCGCACCGAAGCGGCCGGCGCCGAGCACCAGCACCGCGCCCAGCCATGTCGTCGCGCCGCCGGTGGCGTCGCGACCGGTGGCGCCCGTCACCTCGAGCTCGTCGGCTTCGGCCACCGCGTCCACCTCCAGCTCCACTTCCGGCTCGTCGCCGTTCTCCAGCTCCACGGTCTCGGGTGCGACGACAGTCTCGAGCTCGTCAGGCGCCACAGCCGCCGCGGGGACCACCGCCGCGCCGGCGACGCCGAGCGCGACGGCGACGGTCTCGTCGACGTCCACCGTGGCGGCATCGACCTCGGCCGCGTCGAGCACCGGATCGACCACCTCCGCGGCGGCATCGACCCCCGGTTCGACCACCTCTGCGGCGGTGTCGTCGGGTTCGGTGTTGCCGGGGGTGGGGTTGCCGGGGGTGCCGGCGGGGGCGAAGTTTGTGTCGCCGTCGGGGTCGGATGGCAATCCGGGGACGCAGTCGGCGCCGTGGCAGTCGTTGGCTAAGGCGGTGAGTGCGGCGCAGCCGGGGGATACGGTGGTGTTGGAGGCGGGGACGTATGGGGCGCGTGGGGTTCGCACGGGGTGGAGTGCGTCGGGGACCGCTGCGGCGCCGATCACGTTCATGGGCGCGCCGGGTACCCGTCCGATGGTGCTGGGTTACAACGTGGTGTCCGGCTCGCATGTGCGGATCTGGAACCTGTTGTTCGACGGTCCGACCGGCATGGTCCATGCGCCGACGAGCGCCGATCCGAAGGGTGAGGATGTGCTGCTGTGGCTCGACGCGCCTGACGTGCAGCTGTTCGACAGCGAGGTCACCGGCGACTTGTGGCACGCGGGGGTCTATGTGACCGGCGCGGACGGCGACGAGATCGTCGGCAACTACATCCATGGCAATGGCGATAGCTCAGACCCGACGCAGGCCAATGAGGATCAGGGGATCTACTGGGGCGACGGGAGTGGGTTGGTCGCCGGGAACCTGATCACCGACAACGTGTCGTTCGGGGTGCAGCTGTATCCGGGGGCGAGCGGGGTGCGGGTGCAGTGGAACACGATCGCGGCCAACGACAAGGCGGGCGTGGTGGTGGGCGACACGGCCTCGCAGAACACGATCGCGAACAACATCGTGGCCGACAACCAGGAGAACGGCATCCGCAGCTCCGGGCTGACCGGGACGGGCAACCTGGTGCAGAGCAACGACGTGTGGGGCAACGGCAGCGGCAACCTGGGCCAGGAGGCCGACGGCCTGACCCTGCAGAACAACCAGCAGCTAAACCCCCAGTTCCAGTCCGGCAGCTACGCCCCCAGCCAGAACAGCCCAATCATCGGCCAAGCCGGCTTCTACGACAACGGTCAGGCGAGCTACGAGTGATGGCGCAGGACGGCGGTGCGCGCGCGCCCATCGATGATCGGCGGGTCGAACACGTGCGGCTCCGCCTCGAGCAGCGCCGTCGCTCGCTCCAGTTCGCCGAACGTCCCGACGTCGAGCCAGTGGTACTGGTGGGCGGGGTAGGCCGCCACCGGCTCCCCGGCCGCCAGGAGGCGCTGCACGAGATCCGGGAACTGGCACGGGCCATCCGGCAGGTAGGCCAGCGCCCGAGCGTCGTAGACGTAGATCCCCATCGACACGTGGTAGTCGAGCGAGGGCTTCTCATGGTATGCGAGGACGCGACCGTCGGCATGCTCGATCACCCCGAGGTCGATCTGGATCTGCTTGCGGTGCATGGCGATCGTCAGCGTCGCGTTCTGGGACTCGTGGAACCCGACGAGATCCCGGTAGTCGAGGTTGGTCAGCACGTCGCCGTTCATGGCCAGGAACGTCCCGTCGAGGTCGGGGACGACCCGCAGCGCTCCGGCGGTCCCGAGCGGCTCGTTTTCCCAGTGCCAGCGCAACTCGAGATCCTCCGGCGCCGCATCCGACTCGCTGAAGTACGCCCGGATGAGCTCGCCGAGGTGGGCGACGCACAGATCGACCTGGTGAAACCCGCAGGCTTGCAGCTGACCGAGGATGTGGGCCAGGATCGGACGATCCCCCACCGGAACCAGCGGCTTGGGGATCACCGTGGTGTACGGACGCAGCCGCGTCCCGAGACCGCCGGCGAGCACGACCGCTCGCATCAGATGACGTACTCCTGCGCGCGGTAGCGGTCCCGGTGCTCGGCGACGTAGTCGATGGTGCGCCGGAGACCCTCCGCGAGGTCGACGCTCGGAGTCCAGCCGATCACCTCCCGGGCGAGATCCGGGCTCGAGATGAGGCGTCCGACCTCGCTCTGGGCCGGCCGGACCCGCGCCGGGTCGGTCCGCACCGTCAGTCGGTGCCCGACCAGTTCGGAGACGAGCTCGACGATCTGGCCGATCGTCACGTCGCTCCCCGTGCCGAGCTGCACCGTACGACCGATCGCCTCGTCACTCGCCGCCGCGGCGAGGAATCCGGCGACCGTGTCGCCGACGTACGTGAGGTCCCGCCGCGGATCAAGCGATCCCAGGGACAGCGACTCGCCCTCGATCGCCTGGGCGACGATCGTCGGAATGATCGCCCGGGCCGACTGGCGGGGACCGTAGGTGTTGAACGGGCGGAGGATCGTCACGGGAAGACCAAAGGTGCGGTGGTAGGCATCCATCAGCGTGTCGGCTCCGACCTTGCTCGCCGCGTACGGCGATTGCGGGTGGAGCGGATGCGTTTCGGTTATCGGCACGAACTGCGCGGTCCCGTAGACCTCGCTGGTCGACGTGTGCACGATCCGGCGCACCCCCGACCGAAGGGCGCGCTCGGCCACGTTGAGCGAGCCCACGACGTTCGTGGCCACGAAGTCGCGCGGGTTGACGTACGAGTAGGGGATGGCGATCTGCGCCCCCAGGTGGAACACCACCTCGCGGTCCTCCATCGCCCGGCCGACGGACTCGATGTCGCGGAGGTCGCCGAGATGCACGTCAACCTCACGCGTGACCTCGTCCGGCAACCAGTCCAGGGCGCCCCACTCGTTGCGGGAGTTGTAGCGCACGAGGGCCCGGACCGAGGCGCCGATTCCGACGAGCCGCTCGACGAGATGACTGCCGATGAATCCTCCGCCACCGGTTACGAGGATGTTCGTGTTCGCGAGGTCTTCCGTCTTCTCCACCTCGGACGCGAGCGTACCGACTGTCCGCCCTCGATGGATGGTGTACGCCGACCAGCCGCTTACACTTCAGCCACTGTGAGGCGGGGCATGGAAGCCAGGCGGTCGTGAGCGTCCTGGGTTTGCCCGGCCGTGCCAGGTCCGGGCTCCGCCGGCGCGGCTTCCCGGAGCGGGGACTCGCCGTGGCGGCCAGCGCGGCGGTCGGCTTCGCCGCCGTGGTGCAGGTGAAGATCGGCTTGGCCCTGCTCGTCGCCGCGTGCTGGACTCCGCTGCTCCTCTCGAGCTTCGGGATCGGCCTCGCCACGTGGGTCGCGTTGCCGTTCCTGGCCGGCATCAGCGCGCTGAACCTGGCCGGCAAGGGCGTGGGGCTCATGGTCGCCGGGATCTGGCTGCTGGGCTTCACCGAGCGGGATGGGCCGCTGCGCGCGGGCCTCCGCCGCAATCGCACGCTGCTCACCGCGGTGGCCGGCCTGCTCCTGTGGGTCACGTTGTCGGTGGCGTGGGCCACCGACCCGCATGCCGCCGCATCGGATCTCTGGCACTGGTATGCCGTTGGCCTGATCTTCGCCATCGTCGTCTCGAGCGTCATCACCCGGCGGCTGGCGAAGGTGATCATCCTGTCGTTCGTCGTCGGCGCCGTACTGTCCGTGCTCTACGGGCTGGCCGGCGGGGTGTCCGGCTCAGAGGCGGTCGACACCGCGACCTACGGCGGCCGGCTCGGTGGGGCGACCGGCGACCCGAACTTCCTGGCCGCGGGCATCGTTCCGGCGATCGTGCTCGCGGTGGCCTCTCTGTCCATGATCCGGGAGCTGACGCCGAAGCTGCGTGGCGTGCTGCGCGCCGCGATCGTCGGCACGATCCTCGTGCTCTGCGTCGGGCTGGTGGCCACAGAATCACGCGGCGGGCTCATCGCGTTCGGGGTTGCGCTGGTCGCCGCGCTCGTCTTCTTCCCTGGCCAGCGGGCGTGGGTGCTCTCGGTCGGCTGCGTCGGGCTGACCGTGATCGCCGTCCTGCTCGTCACCTCGCCCGGAGCCCTGCAGCGGGTGAGCCAAGCCGGCAACGGCAGCGGCCGGACGAGTGAGTGGACCGTGGCCTGGCGCGTGTTCGGGGCGCGTCCGATCACCGGCGCCGGCGATGCGAACTACGTCGTCGTGGCGCGCAACTACACTCGCCAGCCGGGACTGCTCACCGAGGCCCAGTACCTGGTACAGCAGCCCGAGGTGGCGCACAACACCTACCTCCAGTTCGCCTCCGAGACCGGCGCGATCGGCCTGATCCTGTTCCTCGCCGTGTGCGGGCTGAGCATCCGCGCGGCGGCGCTTGCGGCCCGGCGCTTCCACTCGCTCGGTGACAGCGTGATGGAGAACCTCGCGCGTGCGGTCACGGTCGGGACGATCGCCATGCTCGCCGCGGCCGCCTTCATCTCGGCCGGCGTCGATCAGCGCCTGTGGACGCTGCTCGGCCTCGGCCCGGCGCTGCTGGCACTCTCCAGGCTGCCGGCCCGGGCGGGTACGGGCGCCGCTCAGCCAGTTCGAGCTTGAGCGGCGCCGAGGGCCTGCTGGGGAGGTCACCCTCCGGATGACCGGCGGCCGCAGCGGGCACGCGCCAAGCGGCTCAGACGACGATGCCCAATGGCTCGGCCTGCACCTGGCGCAGCCTGGCCAGCGTCGCCCGCGGGTCATGTGACGAATCGAGCGGGAGGGTGACGAGGAGCAGCGCCACATCGGCGGCGGCAGCCGCCGTCAGCGCGGCCGGGTTCTCGGACAGCCACGGCGCGTCGAGGACGACCAGCTCGACCGCGTCCGTGAGATGGCTGATCACCGTCAGCAGCTCGTCCGCCGTGCGAGGCCGGACGACCCCCGCGAGGACCGATCTGGCGAGCGGGCGGAGGAGGGGCGCGACGTCGGGAGAGCGTTGAATCGATCCGCCACCCCCCGTCGGCGGACCCGGGTGCGCGCGGTCGATCCCGAGCAGCACGGTTGCGGTACCGCGACGGGCGGCGTGAAGCGCCAGGGTGCGCGCGGCCGGCGCTTGCCAGTCAGGACGCGTCCCGCTGACCAGCGCGATCACCTCCGGTTTCCCACGCCCGCTCGTGCTCAGCATGGTCTCCAGTCCCGCAATGCTCTCGGAGAAGGCTGACGAGCCGGGGGAAGCCGAGCCGACCCGCGCCAGCACCGGGAGGCCGGTCAGGCGGCTGAGCTCGCTGGCCCCAGCGTCGCGGCGGCGGAACCCACTCGCCGCGAGATCGCCCAGCAGACCGAGGAGGAAGCCGGCGATCAGACCGAGCAGGACGAGGGCGGCCGAGTGCAGTCCGCTGCGCGTGGCGGAGGCGGTGGCCAGCCGGATGAGGTGCAGGTCCGGCGTCTCGCCGGAACGCTGCAGCGCGGCGAGCGTGGCCACTCGGTCGGCCGCCGCGTTGCTCGCCGGGGTGATTCCCGGGCCGAGCAGTGCGAGTTGGGCCTTGGCGGTGGCGAGCTGCTGACCGATCGCGGGCAGCAGCTGGCGACGGTGCAGCACCAGCGCCGCGTTGGCGTAGGCGTCAGCGAGAGCGACCGCGGTGTGACCACTCGACGCGCGAGCTGTGATGGCGACGACGCCCACCGTCCGGTTCGGGCTGATGGTGATCGCCGCGAGGACCCGGTCCATGGTCCAGCCGTCTCCGATCCGGGCGGCGGCCGCACCGGCCGCCGCCGGCTGCCCGAGCACGTCAGCGGCGGTCGAGATCGCCACACCGGCATCGCCGGAGAACCGGATCAGGGGCAGGCCGTCGAAGTTGGCGTCGCTGGCGCGCAACGGCGTCACGCTGATGAGAGCGGAGGCCTCAGCCTGCGGACGAAGCAACGCGAGTGCGACGGCCGCGCCCAGACCGCCGACCAGGGCACAGACCAAGGCGAGTCGCACCGCTGGCGAGAGTCGCAGCCGACTCGCGCGGCGGGCGGCGCGAACCTCCCGTCCATCCTGACGACGGGACGGCTCGGGAGGGACCAGCGTGCTGGTGGACGAGTCGGCCGACGAGCGAGAACCAAGCCGGTCCCTGCGCTTCGGCACACCGAGATCGATGGGAGCTTCGTCGCCGATCTGCAGCTCGAACCGGACGTCGGTGTCCTGCACGAGCTCCGTCCGGACGGCGAGCGCGAGCATCCAGGGCACGCCGAGCGGCTCGAGGTCGGGGGTCCCGATGCTCGACGGGGCGTAGCGCAGCAGTTCGTCCTCACCGCGTCGGAGGACCACGACGGCGGACCGCGCGGGGATGACGGCCTCCGGACCTCCGACGAACCAGCCGCTGAGGTGAACTGCCGCCGTCCCGCCCGTCGTCTCGAAGTCGAAGCGGCCGAGCCGGAAGACGGTCGTCGCTGTGCCGCTGCGGGACGGCGCTATGCCGACTCCTCGCGTTCCAGCGGCACGAGGCGCACGTCTGTCCCGCGGTCGCGGACGGAGGGTGAGGTCTCCGTGTGGTAGTAGTACCCGTACCCGCCGGACTGCGGGCTGCTCCCGACGATGACGTGGCCCACGGCCTGCCGCGAGGTCCGAGCGAGCATCTCGCGAGCCACCTGCAGAGCTCCCAGGGGGGTCTGACCGAGACGCGAGACGAGCAGGACGTCGTCGACCGCGCCGACGAAGCGCATCACGTCTGCCACCTCGCCGAGCGGAGGTGCGTCGAGGATGACGAACTCCGCCTGCTCCAAGGCCTTTTCGAGCACGGCAGGGAGCTCGTCGGCCACACGATCCAGGCTGGCGAAATCCGGCTCGGCATAGGTGGTGAGCACCCGGAGGTTGGGGAACTCCGGAGGAGAGACCGCGTAGCTGAGTGGCTTCGGGTCGAGCACCGTCTCGCTCAGCGGCAGAACCGGCTGCAGGTTGAGGCGCTTGCCGATGTCCGGCTTGCGCATGTCCACGTCGATGAGCAGCACCTCGGATCCGGACTCCGCGATCTCCCGGGCCAGGTTCACCGCGGTCGTCGTCTTCCCGTCTCCGTGGAAGGCGCTCGTGATGAGGATCGACCGGTGGCGGCCGGGGGTGAGATCGAGGATGATCCGCAGGCCGCGCAGCGCCTCACCGACCGCCGGCGGCAGCGGGTGGCTCAGGGATGAGCCCCGCGCGGAGCGGAAGCTCCGCGGGAGCGTCGGGACCCGGGCCATGATCGGACCGGGGATCATCGCCGAGAGTTGCTGGTCGTCGTCGAGCCGGGGCTTGCGCACGATCTCGACGAGCACGGGTCCCGCCGCGGCAAGCGCGAGGGCGCCGATCAGCCCGAGGGCGAGGGTGAGGGAGGTCGAGAGCCCACTCGAAGCCGTGGGCACCACCGCGGCCTCCGAGAGGCTGAGCGTGGGATCGTGCCCGTCCCGCAGGCTCTGCAGCTGACTCAGGTTCTGCTGGATCTCGGCTCCCGCCAAATTGGAGCTCGAGGAGCGGATGCTCCCGAGTTGCTGGGTCGCAGCCGTGATCGCCTGCGCGACGACCGGCCTGAGCGCGCTCGCTCGAGCGGCCAGCGCTGCACGGGCGAACGTCGTGGCGATGCGGGCGGCCTCGGACGGTCGGGAAGCGGCGGCGGTGATGTCGAGGATCTCGCTGTCGCCTTCCGGCTGCACGGAGACGACTGCGCGCACGCGGCGCGCCGTCCAGGGCCTGCCGAGCGCGGAGGCCGTCAACGCCGCCGCCGGCTGCGAGTCGATCAGGGTCGCCGCGGTCTGCATGGTGAGCGTGGAATCGCCGGTGTCGCGGAGCAACGGCAGCCCGAGGAAGGTGGTGTCGTCCGACGGCAGCGGGTTGACGAGGATCCGGGCGGTGGCCGGATAGGTCGGGGTCCGTTTCACGGCGTACGCGAGGACAGGGACCAGGACGAGCAGGAACAGGACAACGGCGAGCGCTCGGTGACGGTGGAGAGCGTTCGCGAACGAGCCGATCGTGGTCGTTTCGCTCGGATGGCCCATCATCCCCGGCTCGGAGAACGGCGCGCTGGGGCTCACTGGTGGGAGTGTAGGTGTCTCCGCGAACTGATGGGCCAAGGACGGAACTTCTCGGGGCGAGCTGAGGGCCATGGCTTCATGACCTGTTTCGGAGCGTTCGGGGAATCTGTTGAGCGCGCGTCCACGTTTGTTCGATCCGGCTCCACAGGCCGAGCGGAGGTCGCCAGCCGAACGCCAGCGGATAGATCCACCGGACGACCCACCCTCCGTCGGTTCGGTGGTGGTGGATGGCGCCCCGGCCGAACAGCCGCGGGTGGAGCGTGCGCAGGGTGGCGTAGAGCGTCAGGTGGCGCGACGCGACGGAGGCGAGCATGCGTCGCCCGTGGAGGCGACGGCGGGCGACCACGCCCTGGCCCCAGTGCACCGCCGGCCACCCCCGCTCGGCCAGGGTCATCCACAGGTTCCAGTCCTCGTAGCCGACTTCGGCGCCCACGTCCTGCCAGCCGCCGACCGACTCCAGGCACGTCCGGCGGTACAAGGCCGCGACGGGGTAGTCGTTGCGGAGCGACACCCGGAAGGCGTCGAGGGCGGCGGGCACCCGGCGCACGCCGTCCCGCGTGCCGAACTCGGCGTAGTCACCGAAGCACGCCGCCAGCTCTGGCTGACGGTCGAGCAGGTCGGCCATCGGCGCGAGTACGCCGCCGACCAGCAGGTCGTCGGAGTCGAGGGGGAACACGTACCGCGCGGCGGTGTGTCGCACGCCGGTCATGCGCGCCGCTGGCAGGCCGCTATTGGCCAGGTGGCGAACGACGGTGATCCCCTCCGACGACAGCTGATCGAGCACCGCGGGGAGCGTCGGCTGGGTCGAGCCATCGTCGACGACGATCACCTCAACCGGCTCGGGCTCGGCGATGGACGCGACGGCCTCTCCGACGAGTTCGGCGTCGTTGAAGCACGGGATGATCACCGCGATGCGCGCGCCGTTGTCCTGCCCGGCGGGCGCGGGCGGCTCCGTCGATGGCGGAGCGGGCGCGGGAGAGGCGGTCGCTCCGGCCGGCGGCACGGGAAAGCTCCGCAGGCGCCGCACCGGGTAGGAGGTTCGCAGGCCGAAGCCGATTCGACCGTCGCGCCCGGAGACCGGGATGCGCGGCCAGTTCAGGCTCAGCGGGACGTGGATCCGCTGCCGGGCGATGCCGGCGCCGATCCGGTAGCCGGCCGCCTGCGCCGCCGCCATCACCCGCACGTCGGTGTCCCCGTAGGGGTAGGCCACCGCCCGGCATTCCACCCCGAGCGCTGCCTCGCAGGCGCGGCGGGAGCTGGTGAGCTCGTCGCGCAGCGCTTCGTCCTCGAGCTCGGTCAGCCGCACGAACCGCCGACCCGCGGAGCCGATCTCCCAGCCGGCGGCGAGCAGGGCACCGAGCTCGTTCCACGGTGCCGTACCGGCGGCAACGAACGCACTGCCAGGCAGCTCGAGGCGCTCGAGCAGCGGAGCCACGACGCGCAACGTCTCGGCCGAGGGATTGTCGAAGGTGACGGCGAGGATCCGCCCGGCTCGCGGAGCGGCGAGCGCGGCGGAGAATGTCCGGCCGCGGAACCCGCGCCGCTTGAGCGTCGCGAGTCGGCTCGCCATCCGGTGCGCGCCGGCCACGTCGACGGGCTCTGCGTACCGCAGGACCAGGAGGTCGTTCATCGTCCCTGCTGGTTCGACGTCTGGGCCCGGATCCCGCTCGTGCACCCCAGGAGAGTCGGCCGCGGCAGGGTTAACATGGGCGACGGGGCGCTTCCACGCACATGCACGAACGAGCCATCCGCGGCGTACTCTGGACCCTGTTCTCGTACTCCGGGAGCAAGGTCATCGCGGTGCTCGGGACGGTGGTGCTGGCGCGGATCGTGGCGCCGGCGGAGTTCGGCCTGCTGGCCGTGGCCACGCTGGCGACGAACTTCCTGAATTGGATCGCGGACATGGGTTTCTCGAGCGCGCTCGTCGTGCGGCAGGATCTCGACGAGCGAGGTCAGGGCACCCTGCTCACGATGATGATCGCGAGTGGGTTCGCCGCCGCGCTCATCGCCGTGGCGCTGGCGCCGCTGGCCGCTGCAGTGTTCCACCAGCCCCGGCTGGTCGGCGTCCTCGCCGCGATCGCCGCTCTCCTGCCCCTCGGCAGCATCGCCGGCTTCTGGGAGGCGGTGCTGCTGCGGGAGTTCGAGTTCCGCCGTCGCTTCTACGGCCTGCTCATCCAGAGCGCGACGACGGCAGGGGTGTCGATCGCCCTGGCGGCGACGGTCCGAGACGGGGTGTGGGCGCTGGTGTTCGGACAGATCGCCGGGATGGCCGCCTTCGGGCTGGTGCTGTTCCTCGTCGCGCCGTATCACGTGCGTCCGGCGCTCGACCGCGCGGCCGCCGCCCGGGCATTCGCCAGCGGTCGCGGCTTCCTCGGTCAAGGCATGGCGATGTACGTCCGCCAGAACGTCGACACCTTCGCGGCCGGCGCCGCGTTCGGCACCCGGCGGGTCGGCTTCTACTCCATGGCCAACCGGCTGGGCGACCTCGTGTACTGGACGATCGCCCATCCCGTGGCCAACGTCACCTTCCCCAGCTTCGCGAAATCGCGCGCCGCCGGCGACGACATCCGGGGCAGCTTCCTGAACGTGCTCGGCCTGGTCGCGTTCGTGTCCTGCCCGGTCGGGCTGCTGATGAGCGCGGCGGCCCGACCGTTCACGTTGGCCGTGTTCGGGGACCGGTGGATCCCGATGATCCACCCGCTGATGGTCATGGGCCTGTGGGCGGGCATCCGCCAGATCGACCAGACGATCGGATGGCTCCTCAACGCGGTCGATCGGGCTGGCCTGCTCGGCTGGTTGTCGCTGTTCAACCTCGTCCCGCTGACCGTGGGGTGCATCGTGGCGACGCAGCTCGGGGGTCTGACCGCCGTCGCGCTCGTTCCGCTCGGCGACACGATCCTCTCTGCGGTCATCTCCTCGATGCTCATCCGCCGACACGTCGATGTCTCGTTCCGCTCCCAGCTCGTCGCTCTCCGCCCCTCACTCGTGGCCTCGGTCCCGGCCTGGTTCGGCACCTGGGGAGTGACGCGCCTGCTCGGCTCGTCCGACCCGTGGCTGACGCTGGCCGCCTGCCTCGTCTGCGGCATCCTCGTCTACGGCCTGGTCATCGCGGCGCTCGAGCCGGGACGACTCGGTCAAGCTCGCGATCACCTCGCTCGCATCCTCGGCCGGAGCACGGCGCCGGCGTCCGCCTGAGGGGCGGGCTCGGGGTGAACGAGCCCCGCTTGGCCGGTGCTACCGTGCCCAGGTCGGCGGCGAGCAGTCGCCCGTCGCCCGACCCGGCACGAACCACCGATCCACCGATGGAGCCCGATGCGCGCAGTTGACGCTTTGATGGAGTGCCTCAAGGCCGAGGGGGTCGACGTCGTCTTCGGGCTTCCCGGCGGCGCGAACCTGCCGACCTACGACGCGTTCTACGACGCCGGCATCCGGCACATCCTCGTCCGCCACGAGGCGGGCGGCGGCCACGCCGCGGAGGGCTACGCCAAGGCGACCGGCAAGGTCGGGGTCTCGCTCGGCACGAGCGGTCCCGGGGCCACGAACCTCGTCACCCCGATCTGCGACGCGATGATGGACTCGGTGCCGGTCGTGTTCCTCACCGGCCAGGTCCGCACCGAGCTGCTCGGCACCGACGGCTTCCAGGAGGCGGACACGATCGGCATCACGATGCCGATCGTCAAGCACAGCTTCATGATCCAGCACCCGCTGGAGATCCCGCGCACCATCCACGAGGCGTTCCACATCGCCCGCACCGGCCGCCCCGGCCCGGTCGTGGTGGATGTCCCGCAGGATCTCTCGCGGGCCGACATCCCCTACGAGCCGGTGAGCGACGTCCACCTCCCGGGCTACCAGCCGACCATCGACGGCAACCAGAAGCAGATCCGCCTGGCGGCCAAGGCGCTCGCCCACGCCCGGCGACCGGTGATCTACGCCGGCGGCGGAGTGGTCGGCGCCGACGCCTCCGCCGAGCTGATCGAGCTCGCCACCGCCGATCGCTTCCCCGTCACCTGCACGGTGATGGGGCTGGGCGCCTTCCCGGCCCAGCACGAGCAGTGGCTCGGCATGCTGGGGATGCACGGCACCCGCACCTCCAACTACGCCATGGACGAGGCCGACCTGATCATCGCCGTCGGGGCGCGCTTCGACGACCGGATCACCGGCAAGCTCTCGGAGTTCGCGCCGCGGGCCAAGTTCATCCACATCGACATCGACCCGGCCGAGATCTCCAAGAACGTCCCGGCGCACATCCCAATCGTGGGGGACGCCAGGAACATCCTTCCGCGCCTGACCGCGGAGTACCGCGCCCAGAGCGCCGAGAGCGGGCGCCTGGAGGAGTGGTGGAGCCGGATCCGGGAGTGGCAGCGACGCCATCCGCTCGTCTACGACGACTCGGACGATTCGGAGATCAAGCCCCAGCGCATGATCCAGGCCCTGTACGAGGCGACGGGCGGCGATGCGATCGTCACCAGCGACGTCGGGCAGCACCAGATGTGGGCCGCCCAGCACTACCACTTCGCCCGCCCCCGCCGGTGGATCAACTCCGGCGGACTCGGCACGATGGGCTTCGGCCTGCCCGCCGCGATGGGGGCCAAGGTCGGGTGCCCGGAGGCGACGGTGGTCTGCATCGCCGGCGACGGCTCGGTGCAGATGAACGCCCAGGAGCTCGCCACCTGTGCTCAGGAGGGCATCGACATCAAGGTGTTCATCATGAACAACGGCTACCTCGGCATGGTTCGCCAGTGGCAGGAGCTGTTCTGGGAACGCCGCTACAGCCAGGTCGACATGGGGCGCTGGCCGGACTTCGTCAAGCTCGCCGAGGCCTACGGAGCCACCGGGATTCGCCTGACCGACAAGCACACCCTCGTCGAGGACATGCAGGCGGCGCTCGCCACGCCGGGCCCGGTGGTGGCCGACGTCCGCGTCACCGCCGAGGAGAACGTCTACCCGATGATCCCCGCCGGCCAGGCCGCCCGCGACATGGTGGGCTAGGGCGGATGGGCGAGCCGGCCACCCAGGAGGTCCTGTCGCTCGACGAGCTCGACGCCGTGTCCGGCCGGCGGACCGGGCGCAAGCACATCCTGTCGATCCTGGTGGAGGACAAGCCGGGCGTCCTGACCCGGATCGCCGGGCTGTTCGCCCGCCGCGGGTTCAACATCGACACCTTGGCCGTCGGGCCGACCGACGACGAGCGGGTCTCCCGCATCACGCTCACGCTTGACGGCGCGGTACACCCGATCGACCAGGTGACCAAGCAGCTGCACAAGCTGGTCAACGTGCTGAAGATCCGCGATCTGGAGCCGGCGGAGACGCTCGCGCGGGAGCTGGCGCTGTTCAAGGTGTCGGCCGACGGCGCGAGTCGGGCCGAGGTGATGCAGATCTGCGAGATCTTCCGGGCCAAGGTGGTGGACGTGACCAAGCGCTCGATCGTGGCCGAGATCACCGGCACGTGCGAGAAGGTCGATGCCTTCGAGCGGCTCGTCAGGCCGTTCGGGCTGGTCGAGATGGCGCGCACCGGCGAGATCGCCATCGCTCGCGGGCGCGGCGAGACCTGACGGCAAGCGGGCGGCTCAGGTTTTCGCCGTGGGTGCCGATGCAGTGAGCCGGATGCCGGTGTTCGTGGGAATCGATCTGACGGCGGTGGAGCCGGTGCGCGACGCGGTGCGCGCGCACGGCGACCGGTATCTCCGCCGCGTGTACACCGACGGCGAACGCGCCGAGTGCGGACGCCATCCCGGTCGGCTGGCGCTTCGCTTTGCGGCCAAGGAGGCGACGATGAAGGCAATCGGCCGGCGCGACGAGCCTCTGCCCTGGCGATCGATCGAGGTGCGCACCGGACCCGGCCGGGTCGCCGAGGTCGTCCTGCACGGCGCAGCGCGGCGGTTGGCGCGGCGGAGCGGGGTGGGCGCGCTGTCGATTTCGCTCTCCCGCACCCGCTCGAGCGCGTGCGCGGTCGTCCTGGGGGAGGCGGCACGATGAATGGCGGGCTCGAGGCACGGGTCCGCGAGGTCGTGGCTCAACATGCTCGCCTCCCGGTCGACATCGCGTCGCTCGGCGACGAGGACGACCTGTTCCAGGCCGGGATGTCCTCGCACGCCAGCGTCAGCGTGATGCTCGGCCTGGAGGACGCCTTCGACGTCGAGTTCCCGGACGAGATGCTCAAGCGCAGCGTGTTCGAGAGCATCGCGTCGATCAGCCGGGCGTTGCGCGAGCTCGAGGCGGACGTCGCGGCATGAGCGTCACCGTGGCCGACGAGTCGACGCTGGCCGCGGGCGTGCGGGAGATCGCCCGCGAGGTGGCGGCCGGCCACGCCGCCGAGGTGGACCGAGACGCCCGGTTTCCGGCCGAGACGGTCGATGCACTGCGCGGGATCGGCGCGTTCGGGGCCTTCGTTCCCGAACGGCTGGGGGGTGGCGGCGTCTCCGTGCCCGCGCTTGCCGGGTGCTGCCTGGAGCTCGGCCGAGCCTGCGCGGCGAGCGCGATGGTGTTCGCCATGCACCAGATGCAGGTCGTCTCGCTCGTCCGCCACCTCGATCCCGACTCGTTCTTCGAGCGTTATCTGGCCCAGCTCGCTGCCGAGGGCCGGCTGATCGCCTCGGTCACCTCAGAGGTCGGCACCGGCGGGGACATGGGCCGCTCGGTGGCGGCGCTGAACGACGCCGGCGACGGGATCGTGAGCTTCGAGAAGCAGGCGCCGACCGTCAGCTACGGCGAGCACGCCGATGACCTGCTGACCACCTTGCGCCGCGGACCCGACGCCGAGCCCGGAGATCAGGTCCTGGTGCTCACCCGGAACGGCGAGGCCGAGCTCGAGCGCGCCGGTACGTGGGACGTGCTCGGCATGCGCGGCACCTGCTCGCCGGGCTTCGTCGTGCGGGCCCGGTGCCCCGGAGAGCAGGTGCTCGGCACGCCGTTCAACCGCGTGGCCACCGAGTCGATGGTCCCTGTCTCCCACATCCTCTGGTCGCACGTCTGGCTCGGCATCGCCGAGGACGCGTTCGCTCGCGCTCGGGCGTTCGTCCGCGCCGCCGCGAAGCGCAAGCCCGACGCCCCGCTGCCTGCCGCGCAGCGGCTCTCCCGGCTGATGAGCGAGCTCTCCCCGCTGCGGGCCGAGGTCGCCTCGGCACTGACCGAGTTCACCGCCGCGTCGGCCGAGCCGGGCCGGCCGCGCCTGTCCCAGATGGCCTCCGTACTCCGCTACAACAACCTGAAGGTCGCCGCCTCCGAGCAGGCCGCCGAGGTGTGCCGTGGCGCGCTAGAGGTATGCGGGATCATGGGCTTCAAGAACGATTCGCCATTCAGCGTCGGCCGCCATCTGCGGGATGCCATGTCCGGGGCCCTGATGGTCGCCAACGAGCGGATCCACGACACGAACGCGGGACTGTTGCTCGTCGCCAAGGAGGTCTGATGCCGGAGTTCCGGGCGGGAACCGTGGAGCAGACCTCGCTGCTCGACTCGCTGGTCGAGGCCGGGCTGCTCACCCGCACCGGGGTGCACGGCGTGTACGCCCGAGGCGGCGGGTTCGAGCGTGTGCGGCTCGCCCTCGACGCCCTGGTGACCCGCACCGCCGCGCCGGAGTCGCCCGAGCCGCTGCACTTCCCGCCGCTGCTCCCCCGCGAGCAGCTCGAGACGTTCGGCTATCTGGGCTCCTTCCCACACCTGGCCGGCAGCGTGTTCTCGTTCGAGGGCACGGAGGCCGACGCGGCCGCGCTGGCCGAGACCGCCGCCGCCCACGAGGACTGGAGCGGCTACCAGCGGATGACCGAGATGGTGCTCACCCCGGCCGCCTGCTACCCGCTGTACCCGGCGGTGGCCGCCCGGGGAGCGCTGCCGGAGGATGGGCTGACGCTCGACACCGGGGATGCGTACGTGTTCCGCCGCGAGCCGTCCGACGACCCGGCGCGGATGCAGATCTTCCACATGCGGGAGATCGTCCGGGTCGCCGACCGCGACACGGTGATCGCCTGGCGCGCCGCCTGGCGGGCGCGAGCCGAGGCGCTCCTGCGCGGGCTCGGCCTGGAGCTCGAGCTCGACGTTGCGTCCGATCCGTTCTTCGGCCGCGCGGGACGGCTGCTGGCGGCCGCCCAGCGCGACCAGGAGCTGAAGTGGGAGCTCCTGGCGCCGGTGGCCGGCCACCCGACCGCGATCGCATCCTCGAACTACCACCAGGACCATTTCGGCCACACCTGCGACCTGCGCACCGCCGAGGGGGAGCCCGCCCACACCGGCTGCATGGCCTTCGGCGAGGAGCGCGTGACGCTCGCGCTGCTGAGCGCGCACGGCCTCGAGGTCGACCGTTGGCCGGCGGAGGTCCGCCGGGCCCTCGCCCTGTAGGCAGCGGTTCATTGGGCACGTCGACCACCGGGGCGGTGACGCTGTGGGGGATGCGACCGGAGAAGCACCGGCCACATCCCGTCCACGGGGCCGACCGCACGTACCTGGAGACCAACTGCTACGCCGATGTGTGGATCGAGCTGCTGCACGCCCGGGGCGACGAGCCGCTCGCCGCGCTCGGTTCGCTCGTGCGGATCGACTGGGAGGGGGACCAGTTCACCTATGCCAAGCCGCTGCTCGCCGACCTCGACCGGCTGTTCGGGATCGACGTGCACGAGATGCTGCCGTACCGGTCGCTGCCCGAGCACATCGAGGCTCAGCTCCGCCAGGGGCGGACGGTGCTCGTCGAGATCGACGCGCACTACCTGCCCGACACGGCGGCCACGAGCTACCGCCGCGAGCACCTGAAGACGACCATCGCCCCGGAGGCGATCGATCGCGATGCTGAGTACCTGCGCTACTTCCACAACACCGGGCTGTACGAGCTCTCCGGCGAGGACTATCGCGGTGCCTTCCGGATGCTCGACCACTTCACCCCGGACGTGATGGACCCGTTCACCGAGGTCGTCGCGTTCGATGCCGGGCCGCGGTTGACCGGGGAGCCGCTGCGCGCTGCAGCCCGCGAGCTGCTGTGGTTCCACCTGCGCCGGCGGCCGGCGCGCAATCCGTTCGCCGCCTGGGCCGAGGCGCTGGAGCGCGACCTGCCGCGGCTGCTCGACGGCTCCGAGCAGGACTACCACGAGTACGCGTTCGTCACCGCTCGCATGGTCGGGTCCGCGTTCGAGCTGCTGGCCGACCACGTCGACTGGGCGCTCGGCGCGAAGGGCTCCGCCGCCGCCGGTGCGCTGCGCCGAATCGTGGATGGATCCAAGACCGTCTCCTTCCGCCTCGCCCGCCGTCGCCGGTTCGACCCCGGCGACGCACTGGCCGGGATGGTGGAGTCGTGGGCGGAGGGGATGGCGGCGCTCGAGGCGGCGGCCTCGGCTTCGTGACTGCGAGCCTCGACGCCGCCTGGGAGCTTGCTGGCAGCCCACCCGACGAGTGGGCGACGCCGGCGCAGGCGAGTGAGCACGGCCGGTGGAGCCCCGCGCGGGTGCCGGGAACCGTCGCCGGCGCCCTCGGCGACGCGGCGGACGCCGACCTCGATGGGTCCGACTGGTGGTTCCGCGGTCGCTTCGTCCGTCCCGGTGGCGCCTCAGACGTGCGCTGGTGGCTGGCGCTCGATGGCGTGGCGACGGTCAGCGAGGTCTACCTGAACGGCGAGCTCCTGCTCCGTTCGGACTCCATGTTCCGCGCCCATGAGGTCGACGTCACCGACCGGCTGGCGGAGGTCAACGAGCTGACCATTGCCTGTCGGGCGCTGCGTCCCCGGCTCGCCGCGCGGCGGCGGCCGGCCGCCCGTTGGCGCACCCGGATCGTGCACGAGGGCAACCTGCGCTGGTTTCGCACAATGGCCTTCGGCCGCTCGCCGGGCTTCGCGCCCGGACCCGCCGCCGTCGGCCCATGGCGCCCGGTCCGGCTCGAGCCCCGGGGGCCGCAGCACCCGCACGGGATCGCCCTGCGCGTCGCGCTTGACGGCGAGGAGGGGGTGATCCGGGCCGATCTTCGCCTCGTCGAGCCCGTCGCGGTGGCCGAGCTCGTGCTCGGTGAGCGGCGCGTCCGGGCGATTCCCGGCGACGACGGCCGATGGTTCGCCGAGCTGCGGGTTCCCGCTCCGGCCCGATGGTGGCCGCACACACACGGCGAGCCGACGCTCCACGAGGTGTCGCTCGAGATCGACGGTGAGGTGCGCCACCGCCGCCGGATCGGATTTCGCTCCCTTGACTGGGCGCCGGACATCGCGACCGATGGGCTGGACCTCCACGTCAACGGGATCCCGGTGTTCGCCCGCGGCGCGGTGTGGACGCCGTCGGACCTCATCGGGATGGCCCCACCCCCGGAGGAGCTCCGGCGGTTGCTCGAGTCGGTGCGCGACGCCGGGATGAACCTGCTCCGGGTCGTCGGCACCGGCGCGTACGAACCGCCGGCCTTCCACGATCTGTGCGATGAGCTCGGCATCCTCGTCTGGCAGGACCTCATGTTCGCCAACCTCGACTATCCCCTCGCCGATCCGGACTTCCTCGCCGTGGCGGAGTCCGAGGCGCGGCAGGAGCTCGCAGCGCTGGCCGGACGACCGAGCCTGGCGGTCGTGTGCGGCAACTCCGAGGTCGAGCAGCAGGCGGCGATGCTCGGGCTGGATCCGGGGCTTGGCCGAGCGCCCTTCTACGACGAGCGGGTGCCGGCCATCCTCGGCGAGCTCGAGGCCGATTGCGCGTATGTACCGAGCACGCCCTCCGGTGGGACCCTGCCGTTCCACGTCGGGCAGGGGATCGCCCACTACTTCGGAGTCAGCGGCTACTTCCGTCCGGTGGCGGACGCGCGACGAGCTGGGGTCCGGTTCGCCGCCGAGTGCCTGGCGTTCGCCAACGTCCCGGATGAGGTCGACGTCCCGGTCCACCACCCGCGGTGGAAGGCGGGGGTGGCGCGGGACGCCGGCACCGGCTGGGGGATGGGGGCCGGCTGGGACTTCGACGACGTGCGCGACCACTACCTGCGGGAGCGCTTCGGCGTCGACCCGCTCGCGCTGCGCCGCTACGACATCGAGCGCTACCTCGAACTCAGCCGGTTCGTCACCGGAGAGGTAATGGCCGAGGTGATCGGCGAGTGGCGACGGCGGGGCTCGCCGTGCCGCGGCGCGCTCGTCCTGTGGTTGAAGGACATGCTGCCGGGGGCGGGCCTCGGAGTGCTCGACTACCGCGGTGAGCCGAAGGTCGCGTTCCACCACCTGCGTCGAGCCTGCGCCCCGGTGGCGGTGTGGCCGAGCGACGAGGGACTCGACGGCATCCTCGCCCACGTCGCCAACGATCGCGGCGAGCCGCTCGAGGCGACGCTTCGCATCTCCACCTACCGGGAGTTCGAGGCGCCGGTCGACGCGGCGGGTCGAGCCGTCGAGCTCGCTGCTCACAGCGGCATCGCCCTGAACGTGGAGGACGTGCTCGAGCGATTCGTCGACGCGGCGTGGGCGTATCGGTTCGGTCCCCCGACCCAGGATCTGATCGTGCTCAGCCTGGAGGCGGGAGATCGCCTGCTCTCCCAGTCATTCGTCATGCCGGCCGGGCGCCCCGCGCCCACCGAGGCGGCGCTGTGCGGCCTCGCCGCGACGCTCGACGACATGGGTCCCACCCCGGAGCTCGTCGTCTCCACCCGGCGGTTCGCCGACGGCGTGCGCGTCCACCTGCCCGGCTTCCGGCCCATGGAGGACGCCTTCTCGGTCGAGCCGGGCACCTCGCGCCGGATCGGGCTCGAGCGCCTGCCGGACGGAGCCGGAGAGCGGGGGTTCGTGACCGCCCTCAACGTGATCGGCCAGACGCCGATCGTCAGGGACGAGGAACAGTGACCGGGACGTCGCGAGCCAAGCCGTGCGGGCTCGTTCAGCTGGGTGGACGGAGTCGTCGACGGAGGCGCGCTGCCGCCCGCAGCGACGACATCGCCGGATCCATGGCGGCGAGACTTCGAAGGCGCCGGAAGGTCGGTGAGATCTTCGCCTGAAACGTGCCGAGCCCATCGCTGCGATAGATGCCCACCCGCGGCCAGGTGAGCGGATCACGCGAGCCGAGGACCGTGGGCATCGTGCACGCGCTGGTGAACCCCGCCCGGCGCGCGGCTTCGACGACGCGTTCATCGTGGAATCCGTACGGATAGGCGATCGTCTCACATGGCCCGCCGAGCTCCTCCCGGCATCGTTCGCGTGATTCCACGAGTTCCTGCATCAACGACACATCGGAGATGCTTCGCAGATCGGGGTGCGTCTTCGTATGCGAACCGATCTCCCATCCGGATCGGGCCAGGGTCCTGAGGTCGCCCCACGAGATGCATTCCAGCTCCGGCTGATGCGGGCCGTCCAACCAGACGTCGATTCCCGGCCATCGCATCGGGCCATGGTGCCCCGGGAACGCCGTGGGGACGAACACGGTGGCGGGAACGCCATGGCGCTGCAGGAGGGGGAACGCCAGGTCGAAGACCGAGGTGTACGCATCGTCGAAGGTGAGCGCAACGCGTCGGCCGATCGCTTCGCCGTGCACCGCCTCGGACATGGTGACGCCGCGGTACCCCCGCTTCAGCAGCAGTTCCAGCTGCCGCTGAAATGCATCGGGGTGGACTGCCAGCTCCGCAGGCCACTGCCGGCTGACGGCGTGGTAGCAGAGCACCAGGGTGTCACGCCCGTTATCTGGGCGCCGGTTTCGGCTCATGGGGGGGTTCGTCATGCCATCGGCTCGATCTGTGCGGGCGACCTGCCACCGCGAAACGCCATCTCGCCACCGTCCCGGCACCTGGGAGAAGCGCGTCCCCAGGGTACGTTAAGCTCTCGGGTTCTCAGGTGCATGCAGTGCGACCACGGGCCCGCCCACTTCCACCCGCTGATCGGGCGATTGTGGGGGCGCGGGGCGGCGAGGCCCGCTCAGAGGTGGGGGGGGAGCCGGTGATCTGCCAGATCTGCCTCGAGCTCGATCCGGAGCCGGTCCAGGCGCTCGTCCACGAGCCCGCCCCGGATCGCGGCGCCGGCACCAGTCTGTTGATCTGCGCGCCGTTCGGCTGGGATGAGATGTGCTCGTACCGGCCTCGCCGGACCTGGGCGTGCCGTTGCGCCGAAGCCGGGATCCTCACGGTCAGGTTCGACTTGCCCGGCACCGGCGACAGCGGCGGTCGTCCCAGCGATCGAGACCTGCTGAGCGCCTGGATCGGTGCGGTCGCGCAGATGATCTCGTGGCTGAACCGTCAACGTCCCGCCAACCGGCTCGCGGTGCTGGGGATCGGCCTCGGCGGGATGCTCGCGTGGCGGGCGATGGACCAGGGCGCACCGGTCGACGAGCTCATCCTCTGGTCCGTGCCCAGTGAGGGACGGAGGTTGCTGCGTGAGCTGCGAGCGCAGGCCACGATGATCGCGCAGCCGTATCGGGAGGACCACCACCAGGATTCAGAGGACGAGATGCTCGACCTCGTGGGCTACGCGATGACCCCGGAGACTGCGGAGGCACTGAGCGCCACCGATCTCACCGCAGCACCCGTGCCGAGTCGCCTCGAGCGCGTTCTGCTCCTCAGCCGCGATGGGATCGCGCCGGACGCACGACTCCAGGATCACCTGCGGGCCCACGACGTTCCGCTGACCGTGGCGCGGGGAGACGGCTACGGAGACCTGACGGCCCATCCTCAGCGAGCGCGGGCGCGGCCCGAGCCGATCGAGGTCGTCGTGCGATGGCTCACTGGCGAATCGTCGGCGCGGCGACCGCAGGCGCTCAGCGTTCCCGAGCCGGCTGCACCGCCCGCTCCGCCAAAGGCGGTGGATGCCATGGTGGTTCCAGAGGGTGGACAACTGCTGCGCGAGACCCCGTTCGCGATCCCGTTCGGAGCCGGCCGGATGTTCGGCGTCGCCTGCGAGCCGATCGAGGCTCGCCGGGACCTGACGGCGGTCCTGTTCAACGCCGGCGCGCTCAGGCACATCGGGCCGCACCGCTTCTACGTCGAGCTCGCCCGTCGCTGGACGGCGCGCGGCGTCAGCACCGTCCGCGTCGACCTGTGCGGGATCGGTGAGGCGGAGGACGGCGACGGGGGACAGCTCACCAACTTCGGCCTCAACGATCCCATCCGGATCCCACAGGTGCTGGCGGTGCTCGAGCACCTTCGGGACCGCGGATCACCGCCGCGGTTCATCCTGGTCGGATTGTGCTCCGGCGCGTTCTGCGCCTTGCATGGCGCGCTCGCCGATCCCACGGTCGTGGCGGCGGTGATGGTCAACCTGAACGCGTTCCAGTACAGCGATGAGCTGGCGGCTGAGCGCAACCGCCGGGCATCGGCGGCGGCACTCCGGGGAAACCTCGTCACCCGCGTGACGCGGGGGCGGCTCCGCCGAGAGCATCTGGTTCTGGGCGTACGCAGCTTCAGCCCGCGGAACCTGAGACGCATCGGCCACTCCCTCGAGGCACAACAGGGTCCCGATATCGAACTTGCGTTCGACCAGTTGCGGGAGGCCGGGACCCAGCTGACGTTCATGTTCAGTCGTGGTGAGCCAATGGATGCTCAACTCGAGCGGGGCGGACAGTGGGGGCAGCTGGAGCGCTGGCCGAACATCGCGCTCGAGCGATTGCCGACGCGTGAGCACCTGTTCCGCGCGCTCTGGCTCCAGGGACTGGCTCATGACGCGATGGATCGTGCGCTCGACCGGGTCCTCGCTCGTGGCGGGAACGGCACCGAGTGCTCGTCCGCCGAGCTCGCCGGCGCTGGGGGTGACGTCGAGGGGGGGCGTTGACTACCGTGATGGCCGCCCGTGGGATCCACATCGAATCGCGTTCGTCACCCCGGTGCGGTGGTCGGCCTCGGCATGATCGGCCGCCATCACGCCCGCCTGCTGCAGAGCTCTGAGCGCGTGCGCTTCGTCGGCGCGGTCGATCCCCAGGGCGATCGTCACGTCGCAGTCCACGATCCCGGCCGGGTGTTCGGGTCCGTGGAGGAGCTCCTCGCCCAGGGCGAGGTCGACTTCGCTGTGGTGTGCGTGCCCACCGAGCTGCATCTACCGGTCGTCGAGGAGCTGAGCGCGGCCGGGGTGGCGCTGCTGATCGAGAAGCCGCTCGCCGCATCGAGCCGAGAGGCCAGGGAGATCGTGGCGCTGTGCCGGGACGCGGGCGTGCCTGCGGCGGTCGGTCACGTCGAGCGGTTCAACCCGGCGCTGCAGGAGCTTCGCCGGAGACTGCTCGAGGGGCAGATCGGACGGTTGTTCTCGGTCTCGACCGTGCGCAGCGGGCCGTTCCCCGACCGGGTGCAGGACGTCGGGGTGGTCAAGGACCTCGCCACCCACGACATCGACCTCGTTTCCTGGTTGTCGGACTCGCGGATCGCCGCGGTCTCGGCACAGGTGCAGCACCTGGCCGGCCGCCAGCACGAGGATCTCGTGCTGGCCGTCGGCGCGCTCGAGTCCGGGTCTGCGTTCAACACGGTGGTCGACTGGGTCTCCCCGACCAAGACGCGCCGCACCCGAGTGCTCGGTGAGCGGGGCCTGCTCGAGGCCGACACGCTGACCGGCGACCTCACGTTCTACGAGAATGGAGCGGTGGCGGTGGTGTGGCCGGCCGCCCAGCAGTTTCGTGGGGTGACCGAGGGCGACGCAGTCCGCTACGCGCTGCGCCGGGAGGAGCCTCTGCGCGTCGAGCACGAGGCGTTCCTCGACTGTCTCGAGGGACGGAGCGGCACCGGCGTCGTCCGGCTCGAGCAGGGGGTGGAGATCGTCGAGGTTGCGGAGGCGGTGTTGGAGAGCGCGCGCACCGGTCGGACCCTGCACATCGAGCGCACCGGCTGAGTGCGGGTCGTCGTCGTCGCGCTGGGCAAGGTCGGGCTGCCGCTGGCGGTCAAGGCTGCACTGGCCGGCCACCGGGTGGTCGGCTGCGACACCGATGCTCGCACGGTGGAGCTCGTGAACGCTGCCCGCGAGCCGTTCCCCGGGGAGATCGGTCTGGCGGATGGTCTGCGGACGGTCGTCGGCGACGGGCGACTGCGCGCGGTGGGGGAGACCGCGGAGGCAGTCGGCGCCGGTGCGGAGCTCGTGGTCGCGGTTCCGCCGGTCGTGGTGGATGCGTCGGGCCAGCCGGACTTCTCGGCACTCGACGCGGTGCTGCGAGAGGTGGGGCGGGGACTGCAGCCGGGCACGGTGGTGAGCGTCGAGACGACGATCCCGGTGGGCACGACGCGTGAGCGAGTCGCCCCCCGCATCGAGTCGGCCTCCGGTCTGCGGGGTGAGGTCGACTTCTGCGTCGTGCACAGCCCGGAGCGGGTGTACTCCGGCCGGGTGCTCGCCGACCTCGATCGCTATCCGAAGCTCGTCGGTGGCCTCAGCGAGGCGGGTGAGGCGCGGGCGATCGAGCTCTACGGGTCGCTGCTCAGTGCGGAGGTGCGCGGGATGGGCTCGGCGGAGGCAGCCGAGCTGACGAAGCTGGTCGAGACGACCTACCGCGATGTGAACATCGCGTTGGCCAACGAGTTCTCCCGTTTCGCGGACCGCGCCGGCATCGAGATCGCGCCCGTCATCGAAGCGGCGAACTCCCAGCCGTTCTCCCACATCCATCGTCCGGGAGTTGCCGTGGGCGGGCACTGCATCCCGGTCTACCCGCGCTTCTACCTGAGCCGCGATCCCGAGGCTCGCCTCCCGGCAGTCGCACGGGCCATCAACGAGGCGATGCCGGGCTACGCGGTGGCGCGCCTCGCGGCCCTGCTCGGAGGTCATCTCGCTGGGCGGCGCGTGGTGATCCTCGGCGTCAGCTACCGCGGGGGAGTGAAGGAGACAGCGTTCTCCGGCGCGTTCGCGCTCGCCGAGGAACTGCGACGGCAGCGGGCCATTCCATTGGCCAGCGATCCGCTGTTCAGCGCCGAGGAGCTGCGCCGGCTCGGATTCGATCCCTGGGACGGAGAGGCGGTCACGGGGGCGATCGTCCAGGCCGACCACGAGCGTTACCGCTCACTGGGCCCGGATGAGCTGCCGGGGATCCAGGCGGTGCTCGACGGGCGCGGCATCCTGCCGCGCGCGCCGTGGCGGGCGGCCGGGATCCCGGTCGCCGGCCTCGGCAGCGGTGGCGGGGGTGCGGCATGAGGACCCATCCTCGTCGCGCTCGGCGCGGGCAGGTCATGGCGAAGGCGGTGGCTCGGAGGCTCCTTCCCCACCGGTGGCGAGACGGCCTGCGCGCGCGCCTGGACCAGTTCACGTGGCCCCTGTACATCGGGCGCGGCGTCCGCTGCAACTGCTGTGACGGACGGTTCAGGCGGTTCCGCCTCTGGATCGACGAGCAGGGATTTCGCTGGATGATGTGCCCGCGGTGCGGGTCGCTCGGTCGTCACCGGGTCGACTGGATCTTCCTCACTGAGTACACGAACCTGCGGGGTACTCCCCAGCAGGTGCTGCACGTGGCACCCGAGCGGTGCCTGGAGCGGGCGCTCCGCAGGCTGCCGAACGTCGATTACCTCTCCGCCGACCTCGACTCGATCCGCGCGATGGAGCGAATGGACATCACGCACATCCCGCATCCCGAGGGTTCGTTCGATGTGATCATCTGCAACCACGTGCTTGAGCACGTTCCGGATGATCGGCGGGCCATGCGGGAGATGCTCCGCGTCCTCCGCCCCGGGGGGTGGGCGATGCTGCAGGTGCCATTCGATCGAGCTCGCGCGGTGACGTTCGAGGATGCCACCGTGACCGAACCGGGTGAGCGGCTGCGGGTGTTCGGCCAGCACGACCACGTCCGCGTCTATGGCCGCGACTACCCGGAGCGGCTGCGTGAAGCCGGGTTCGCCGTTGAGGTCGCCTCGCCGGTCCGAGCGCTGCCTCAGGAGGTGGTTCGGCGGCTCGAGCTCGATCCCGAGGAGGACATCTTCGTGTGCCGCAAGCTGGCTCCGCCAGACGGCCAGGGGTAGATCGACCTGGATCGCCCGAGCATGGGTGCCGGCAGGGCTACCACGTCAATCGATGACTCCACGAATCGCGCGTCTGGTCTGGACAGGCATGCGGAGCAGCGTTCTGATTGCGGCCAGGGCAACGTTGCCGCGGACGCCGCTGGCGATCGCGATGGTGTCCAGGCCGGGATCGTGGTCCGTGTAGCGCCCCTTGTAGGCCTCTCCGCCGCGACCGAAGCGGTACTCGTGCATGCCGTCTTCAAACGCGCAGCGGATGGTGTGGTTGAGCAGCACGAAGCCGACCGCCAGGCGGTCATAGGCAGGTTCGCGACCGGCCTGGTAGTAGAAGTCGATGTTGTCGTAGCGCAGGCCATACCACGCCGCCACCGGCCGCTGGTCGAGCTCGAGCATCCACAACCGCAGCCAGCCGCGCTCCAGGGCCCGGCGGGCAAAGTCCAGGTGGAACGGCGCCCGCGCGGCGCTGAACGCGCCGGTCTCACCCCAGCGGGCGGCGTGCAGGCGCATCAGCGTGTGCATGTCCGCCTCGAGGCGGTTGGGGTCCTCGCACAGGCGGTAGGTGACCTGCCCCGCGCTCTGCAGCCTCCGTTCATGGCGGCGGACCTGGCTGCGGAAGTTCCGGCTGCGCGAGTCCAGGAAGTCCGCAAAGCCCGCGCCTGCGATCGGCAGGACCGGGCTGGGGACCCGATGGACCACCGCCGAGGCGAACTCCCGCGCCAGAGCGCTCCCGCCCCACAGCCGTTCCCCCAGAAACAGCCCCGAGTCACCCAATGTCGCCCTCACGTGGCCGACCAGTGCGTCGGCCGTGGCCGCCGGGCTCACGCCATCGGCGCTCAACGGTCCGAGCTCGTCAGCCGGTCCGTTGGCGACAAACCTCGCCAGGCGCAGCGATGCCCGACGCTCCACCGCCAGCGGCGCGATCACCACCGCCTCCCCATCCCCGTCGCGAGCGATCCCGATCGACAACTCGCAGCCTCCACCCAGGTGGCGATGCCAGGCATCAGCCCACTCCCAGCTCGCAAACACGCTCCCGCCAGCCGCCAGCCGGGTCCAATCCTGGCGCACCGCCTCCAGATCTGATGTGCGCTCGAGCCTCAGGCGTGCTCCAGCATCGCCTCTAGCTGCGGGCCGCGCTCCAGATCGATCGCATCGATGCGCCAAGAAGACCACCAGCCCAGCCGCAGAAAGTGCATCACGCCCGCCGGGCGGAACCCTACCTTCTCCACCGCCTTCCGCGAGGGGATGTTCTGCACGTCGACCTTCGTGATCAGCTGCTGGAAGCCCTCGCCGGCCAACCCATCGGCAATCGCGCTCCAGGCTCCCGGCGCCACGCCGCGCCCGCGCGCCGCCTCCGCCGTGACGCTGTCCTCCAAGCACACGGTGCCCTGAGCCAAGCGCATCTGGCCACCGTGGGCGGCGATCACCGGCGTCTGGGCAAAGAAGATCCAGCAGGCGAACAATGGCGTTCCCTCCTCCACCACCAGCCACAACGCGTTCCCCTCCGCCAGACGCTCCCGCGCCTCAGCCTCGCCGACCGTCGGCAGCTGCGCCAGCAACGCCACATCGGAGTCGCTCCCCCGCCGCGTCGCCAGCCCCGGGCCCAGATCCCGCCGAGGCCGATCTCCAGCCAGATCCATGGCGTACCACACGTGGTGCTCCCACAGGTACACCAGCCCCAGCAGCCGGTGCCACGCCGCCCTCAGCGCCCCGGCCAGCCCATAGCGGGCGAGAGCGCGCCGCACCCGTTGCACCAACATGACCCTCGCTCGCTCCGATCGTCCTAGACGCCGGCGAGGTCGTGAAGCCGGGCGCCAGCCGCACCCGCTTCGCCGTCGATCGCGGCGCGGATCGCCGCGATGACGTCAGGTGTGTGGTCGACGAGCTCGCGGACCGGCACCGTACGAGCCATGGCTCGAACGTAGCACGGCGTAGCACCCCGAGGCGGCGCCGCGGTCAACAAGCCATGCGGCGGCCCGGCCGCTCATGCAGCTTCCAGTGCAACTCCGCGCATTTGCCTTGCAATCGGCCGAAAACCCGGCTTCTGGAGGTATCGTTTCTCCAAATTGCTGTCGAGGGTTCGGGCGGTCCGGCCGCGCGAACATCCGCGGCGGGCAGGGCCAACGCTACGGAGAGCGAACATGAAGCGGTCCACAGACACGGACGAGGCGCTCTGGATCGGCCGCCAGGGCACCTTCACGATGGCGCACACGGATGGCGACGCCGGAGTCGGGGTCGTTCTCTGCTCGCCGTTCGGATGGGAGGACGTGGCGTCGTATCCGGCGCGCCGGGCGTGGGCGGCCGCGCTCCACGCGGAGGGGTTCTCGACGGCGCGGTTCGACTGGCCGGGCGCCGGAGATTCAGCTGGCAGCGCCCGCGAGCCCGGCCGGCTGGGTGCGTGGTGCGCAGCACTGCACGACGTGGCCGCCTGGCTGCGCCTCGAGGCCGGGGTGACGCGGATCGCGGCGATCGGGATCGGCTTTGGTGGCCTCATCGCCGTCGAGACGATCCGTCGGGGAACCCAGATCGACGATCTCGTCCTCTGGGGGTGCCCGCAGGACGGACCGAGCTTCATTCGCGCCGAGTTCACGTTCAGCCGGCTGCAGGACGATCGGCTCCTCGCCGAGGAGGGTGTCCTGCCCGACGGCGGGATCGAGAGCAGCGGCTACGTGCTGAGCGCCGACACGGTCCGCGAGCTGCGGTCGGTAAGGGGGTGGCTGGAGGCACCGGGTTCGCTCGAGCGCGTCCTGCTGCTGCCGCGGGATGACGCGTCGCTCCCCCCGGGCCAGCTCGCGCGGTGGATGGAGCTCGGTGTCGAGCTGCAGATCGCGGACGGCCCGGGCTATGGCGCGATGGTCAAGGCGCCCCATCTGGCGGCTGCGCCGCAGCAGACCTGCGAGCAGGTGCGCACGTGGCTCGCCGCGAGCCCGCGGACCGCTGCGCGGTGCCGCCCGCCCGTTGCCGTCGCCGGGCAGCTCGAGCTCGACCTGGGTTGCGCCCGGGAACGGACGATTCGCGTCGAGGCCTCGCGGGGTGGGTCCTTCGCCACCATCACGGAGCCGCACCGCCGTGAGCCGGCGGCTCCGGTCGTTGTCTTCCTGCCGGCGTGGGGGGAGCGGCGTTCGGGCCCGAGCCGGCTCTGGACCGAGGCCGCCCGGAGGGCCGCGGCCCTCGGCGTTCCGGCTCTCCGGGTCGACCTGCCCGGGATCGGCGACGCCACCGGCAGATCGACGTGGCTGAGCGCCCCCCTCAACGTCAATCATCCCGAGGTCATCGCCGAGATACGGGGTGTCCTCGATGCCGCACAGGCGCAGAACGTCGGCGAGCGCTTCCTGCTGGTCGGCCTGTGCTCCGGTGCGACCTGGGCGCTGCGGGGCCTGCTCGCCGACGAGCGGGTGAGCGGCGCCGTGGCGCTCAACTTCCCGCATATCAGCCTGTTCCCCCTGCAGGACCGGCAGATGGTGGTGCGCAAGCTCGGTCGCGTGCTGCGCCCCCGGACCTGGTGGCGGGTCCTGCGCGGCGAGCTCCGCATGTCGAGTGCGCTCGCGTCGGGGATGCTGTTGCTACGAGCCCGTCGATCGGCTGACGCGGGGGGAGGCGGGCTCCAGGCGATGCTCGAGCCGGTGGCCGATCGCAACGCGCCGGTTACGTTCGCGTTCAGCCAGGATGAGCCGCTGCGCCGCTGCTTCCTGGCACCGGAGCTGGCGTCGTGGCTTCGGGCGCGGCCCCTCATCCGCGTGGTCGAGCTCCCCTCGATCGATCACGACCTGCGGTCACTCCCGGCACAGTCGCTGGTGCACGACCTGATCGTCGAGCTCATCGCCACGGCCACAGCGTCTGCTGCGGCCCTGAGAGAACCCCTCGCGTCCGGATACGGTATGCCGGTGGCGCACCCAGCTCTCCGGCCGGCGGCTGATCCCCTTTGAGCCCCTCATTGCTCCAGTCCGGGAGCCACTACGACCGGATCACGCCCGGGTGGAGCGTCATCCTCGGTCCCGACTTCCACCACGGGTACTTCGCCTCCGGCGACGAGGATCTCGCCACGGCAACGCAGGCTCTGACCGACCACGTGCGTCTCGCTGCGGGCATCGTCCCCGGGACGCGCGTGCTCGACATCGGCTGCGGCATCGGGACCCAGGCCCGCCAGCTGGCAGCCGACCACGGGGCCACCGTGCTCGGCCTCTCGACCAGCCGTGTCGGCATCGCCACCGCTCGCGAGCAGATGGCCCACGCGGGGGTGGGCGGAGTCGAGTTCCGTCGGGCCGACGCGCTCGACAACGGCCTGCCGGACGCGAGCTTCGACGTCGTCTGGCTGATCGAGTCCGCGCAGTACCTGGTGCCGAAGGACCGGTTGATGTCGGAGTGCGCGCGGCTGCTGCGCGAGGACGGCCGGCTGACACTGGCCGACGTCGTCCTGCGCCGCGAGCTGACCCTGCGGGACCTCCGCCGGCTGAACTCGAAGCTGGCGGTCCTGCGGGAGGTGTTCGGCGATGCTCAGATGGTGCCCGCCGCCGACCTCGGCGAGCTGGCCGAGGCCTGCGGACTGACGAGCGTCCACACGACCGACATCACCGCTCAGGTGCTGCCGACGTACCAGCGCTGGCGCGAGCGCGCGCTGGAGGTGCGCGAGCGGGTCGAGGGCCCGCTGGGGGCCTCGACGTATGCGGCGTTTCTGGAGGGCTGCCAGATCATGGCGGAGCTCATGCACGACGACGTGCTCGGCTACGTGCTCCTGGCCGCCCACCGGCCGTAGACCTCTAGCCTCCAGGGGGATGCAGCGTGTCAGCCCTGTCGGGGCGGAGGTCCGCCTCGCACCGCGCGACGCCTCCCGCCTCGCTCGCCGGATCGGGACCGCGCTGGAGCGGGCGCGCGGCGGCGGCCGACCGGTGCTCGCCGGCGTCACCGCCGAGTGGCCCGGGCCGGGCGATCCGGTGGCCATCGTCGCCGCATCCCGCCGGGTCGGGGAGCCCTGGTTCTGCTTCGAGCAGCCCGAGCGGGCCTGGGCGCTGGCCGCGCTGGGCTCCGTCGCCGAGCTGGCGGCCGGCGGCGCCGAGCGCTTCGCCGAGCCGGCCGCACGCTGGCGGGCGCTCGTCGCCGAGGGCGAGATCGATCCGCCGGCCGCCACGCCGGGGCCGGGGATCGTCGCGCTCGGCGGCCTGGCGTTCGCGGCCGGCGGCGGCACGAGCCGGCCGTGGGAGGGCTTCGGGGCCGGCGGGCTCACGGTCCCCGAGCTGTCGTTCGCCCGCGTCGCCGGGCGAACGTGGCTGACCGTGGCCGCGCTCCTGGCGCCGGACGACATCGCCGATGAGGTGCGTGCGGCGATCGAGGCGCGGCTCGCGCGGCTGTCTCGTCGGCCGCTGCCGCTCCTCGACCCGGCGCCGGCCGGCCGGGCCGTCGTGCAGAGCGTGATGCCGCCCGCCCACTACGAGGAGGCAGTCGCCCGGGCGGTGGACCGGATCCGGGCCGGCGAGCTGGAGAAGGTCGTCCTCGCTCGCGAGGTCGAGGTCCGGGCGGACTGGAAGCACGACCCGGCCGCCGTCCTGGCGGTCCTGCGCGAGGCGTTCCCGGCCTGCTTCACGTTCGCCGTGGGGCGGGAAGACGGGGTGTTCCTCGGCGCCAGCCCGGAGCTGCTCGTGCGCCGGGAGGGGGCACGCGCCTCGACGGTGGCGCTCGCGGGGTCGACCCGGCGAAGCGCGGATCCCGCGGTCGACGACCACCTCGGTGAGGCGCTGCTGCGCAGCGATAAGGACCGCCACGAGAACGAGATCGTCGCCCGCCGGATCGCCCGGGCGCTCGCACCCCATGCGGTGTGGGTGACGAGCGGGGAGCCGGGCCTGGTCAAGGTGGCGAACATCCAGCACCTCGGCCGGGCCATCCGGGCTCAGCTCACCCGCCCGCTCGACGTCCTGGAGCTCGCCGCGCTGCTCCATCCCACTCCGGCGGTCGGGGGTGAGCCGTGGAGCCGCGCCGAGCGGTTGATCCCCGCGCTCGAGGGCTTCGACCGCGGCTGGTACGCCGGCCCGGTGGGGTGGATCGACGCCACCGGGGACGGCGAGCTGTGCGTGGCGCTCCGCTGCGCGCTGCTGCGCGGGCGCACCGCCCGCCTGTACGCCGGGGCGGGGATCGTCGCCGACTCCGAGCCGGCGGCCGAGCTGGCCGAGACCGAGGTGAAGCTCGCGGCGCTGCTCCCGGTCCTCGCCGGCTAGGCCGAGCTAGCGGCGCCCGGCGAGCGCTCGGGCGGCAGCGGCCGCCACCCGGCGGTGCAGCGCGAGGTTCTCCGCCCGGTCGGTTCGCACCTCGACGATCGTCGTGCCGTCGGTGGAGCCGAGCGCGCGGCGCAGCGCGGCTTCGTCGCCCACCGGAACGTGGCGGGCGCCGTACAGCGAAGCGGCGTGAGCGAAGTCGAGTCCGTGTGGGGTGGCGACGTGAGCCTCGAAGGCGTCGGACTCGCCCGCCACCGGCAGGAAGTGGAAGATGCCCCCGCCGTCGTTGTTCAGCAGCACGATCGTCAGCGACAACCCGAGACGCCGTCCGGCGAGGAGGCCGCCGAGGTCGTGGGCCAGGGCGACGTCGCCGATCAGCAGCACCACCGGGCCCGGGTGGACGGCGGCGGCGCCGAACGCGCTCGACACCGTGCCGTCGATGCCGTTCGCTCCCCGGTTGGCGAGGACCCGGGGCCCGTCGTCCCGGGCCGGCGTGAACTCCTCGACGTCACGGATCGGCATCGACGCCGCCACGTACAGCAGGGCCTCCGGGGCGAGCCACTCCACGAGCCGGGCGGCGACCCGAGGCTCGGACAGCTCGTCGCCGAGCGTGCCGTCCACCGCCCGGGCGACCGCGGCGTCGGCTGCCCGCCACGCCGGCAGCCAGCTGGGGTCGGCGAGCGCCGCCCGGGTGTCGAGGGCGCGAACGTGGTGACGCACCGCGGCGTCGGGGTCCTGCCACAGGCCGTCCGGGTCGATGGCCACCTGTTCGACCTCCCGCTCGGCGGCGAGCCAGGCCCGCAGCGGTTTCGAGGTCGGCAGCGCCCCGGTCCGGACGATGAGGTCCGGCCGGTGGCGCTCCGTGAACGCAGGGCTGCGGAGGATGAGGTCGTAGCCGGCGATCGCCGCCGGCCCGCGCCGCGCCCCGGACAGGGGGTCGGCGAGCAGTGGGATCCCCGCCGCCGTCGAGGTCGCGACGAGTGCGGCTCCATCAGCGCCGCCCCCGGCCACGATCACCGGGCGGGCGCCTTCGATCCGCAGGGGATCGGGGGTGTTCGCAGCCGGGGATGCGGGACCGTCGACCCACGGGCGGCCGCCCGGGCGGCCGGGTACCGGATCCGCCGGCAGCCTGCCGTCGGGGACGAGTGGCTCGCGGAGCGGCACGTTCAGGTGCACGGAGCCGGCCGGCGGCCCGAGCGCCGTCCAGTAGGCGCGGCAGGCGAGCGCCCGGATCCACCGCAGTCGCTCCGGCGTCGCCCGGTCGAGGTCGAGCTCGGCAAACCAGCGGACCGCTCCGCCGTACAGCTTGAGCTGGTCGATCGTCTGGCCGGCGCCGACGTCGCGGAGCTCCGGCGGACGGTCGGCGGTGAGCACGACGAGCGGGATCCGGGCGTGGAACGCCTCGATCACCGCGGGCGCCAGGTTCGCCGCCGCGGTGCCGGAGGTGCAGGTGACGGCCACCGGACGGCCGCTCGCCTTCGCCGCACCGACCGCGAAGAACCCGGCGCACCGCTCGTCAAGGTGGGAGTGCGCGCGGATCCCGGGCTGGCGGGTGAGGGCCAGCAGCAACGGGGTGTTGCGCGATCCGGGTGACGTCACGGCCTCTGTCAGCCCGCAGCGGGCGAGCTCGTCGCACAGCGCGCGCAGGAGCAGGTGGGGGTCGTGGGCGGTCATAGTCCCGGGATGCCGCCGCTCGTCCTCCTCCACGGCTTCACCCACACTGGCGCGAGCTGGGATCCGGTGCGGGCGGCGCTCGGCCGAGGCTATCCGGCCGCGACGCCCGACCTCCGCGGCCACGGGGCCGCGGGTGCGGTCCGCCCGGTGTCGCTGGCCGGTGTGCTCGCCGACCTCGAGGCGGTGGTGGTGCCCGGCTGCGTTCTGAGCGGCTACTCGATGGGCGGTCGGATCGCGCTGCACGCGGCGCTTGCCCCCGCGCTCGCGGACCGGGCCGCCCGGCTCGTGCTGATCGGTGCCTCGCCCGGATTGGCCTCGGCGGAGGAGCGAGCGGCCCGGCGGGCCGCCGACGAGGCGCTCGCGGAACGGGCGGAGGGGATGACGATCGACGCGTTCGCGGCGGCCTGGGCCGCCGAGACGCCGGTCCTGGGCGGCCAGCCGCCGGCGGTCAGGCGGTGGGTGCGCGAGGATCGGCTGCGCAACGAGGTCACCGGCCTGGCCGCCGCGCTGCGCGGCCTCGGCACCGGCGCACTGCCGTCGCTGTGGGAACGGCTGGGCGACGTCGCGGTGCCGGCCACCCTGGTCGTCGGGGAGCGGGACGAGAAGTTCCGGGCGATCGCCGCGAAGATGGCCGAACGGCTGCCGCGCGCGGACCTGAAGGTGGTCGCGAGAGCCGGGCACGCGGTCCACCTCGAGGCGCCGGACGTGGTGGCGCGCATCCTCACCCGCCGTACCAGCTGAGCAGACCGTCGCCGAGACCGGGGCCGGGCGGCGGCGCGAGTGCGCCGGCGCTCGGCGGCAGCGGGTCGGGCCGGTCGAACACGGCGAGCGTGGCCAGGCCGCATGGCCGGTCGGGCGCGACGACGGCCGTGGCGTGGAGGGCGGCGGCGATGCCCAGCGGGCCATCGAAGCTCGAAGCGAGGTACACCTCGTAGCCGGCGCGGCGGGAGCGGTCGGCGGCGGCCACGAGCCCGGTGACGCCTCCGCAGCCGGCGACCTTCAGGCAGACCGCATCGGCGTGACGGGCGTCGAGCGCGCCGGGCAGCCGAGCGCTCTCGTCGAGCGCGATCGGGACGAGGCTCGCCCGGCTCACCTCGGCGCAGGCGGCGAGTCCGTGGCAGGGCTCCTCGCAGCATTCGATTCCCGCCGGTTCGAGTGCCCGCAGCGTGGCGAGCGCCTGCTCGGCCGTCCAGGCGCCGTTGGCATCGAGGCGGATCTGGAGCTCCGGGCCGCCCGCCGCCCGCACGGCGGCCACCCGCCCCGCGTCGTCGCCGAGCCCGACCTTCACCTTCACCGTGCCGAAGCCGGCCCGAGCCGCGGCGGCGGTCTGAGCGGCGGCGCGCGCCCGGTCGGCCGCCCCGATCGTGGCGTTGAGCGCCACGGGTGGTGGTGCCCCGGCTCCGAGCCGCTGCCAGAGCGGCACGCCGTCGCGACGGCACTGGAGATCAAGCCGCGCCTGGTCGAGCGCGGCCGCGGCGGGGGCGACGGCGTGCGGGTCAGCGGCCAGCGCGGCCAGGACGTCATCGGTGTGCCAGCCGTCGTAGCTCGGCAGCGGCGCCGCCTCGCCATAGCCGACGTCCGGTCCGTCGCGCAGGATGACGAGCACGAGTTCGCGCTCGAGCAGCGTGCCGTGGGCGGCGAGGAGCGGCTCGCGCAGGGGCACGCGGACGAGCTCCGTCTGGAGCCTCACCGGCTGAGCAGCAACCCGGCCGCCAGCAGCATGCAGAACGCCAGCTGCAGGATCCCGGTCTGGGCCAGCGCCCCGTTCAGCGACGGCCCATCGGCCCGGTTGCGCACCACGCGGACGAGCGGCACCGCGAGCGGCAGGGTGAGCCAGGGCAGGAGCAGCCAGGCGGTCAGCCCGTCGAACCACCAGGTGAGCAGCGCCAGCGGATAGGCGAGGTAGACGATGGCGGCGAACAGCGTGCGGGTCCGCGGCCGGCCGAGCCGCACCGCCAGGGTCCGCTTGCCCGCGCGCCGATCGGTGTCGATGTCGCGCACGTTGTTGACGACCAGGATCGCCGCCGCGAGCAGCCCGACCGGCACCGCCAGCGCGAATGCCTCCCAGCGCAGGTGCCGGGTCTGGACGAAGAAGGAGCCGGTGACTGCGACGAGGCCGAAGAACAGGAACACGAACACCTCGCCGAGACCCTCGTAGCCATACGGACGAGGTCCGCCGGTGTACGCCACGCCGGCCAGGATCGACGCCGCGCCCACCAGCAACAGCTGCCAGCCGGCCACCGCGATGAGGTAGCTGCCGAACAGGACCGCGAGGCCGAACGACACGTAGGTCGCCACGAGCACCTGCCGGGGGGGAACGAGGCCGCCGGCGGTCACCCGCACCGGTCCGAGCCGGTCCTCGGTGTCGGCCCCCCGCCGGGCGTCGGAGTAGTCGTTGCTCAGGTTGGTGCCGACCTGGATGAACAGCGCCCCGCACAGCGCGGCGACGAAGCGCAGCGGGTGGAAGAGGTGGGCGTATCCGGCCAGCGAGGTGCCGACCAGCACGGGGGCGACCGCGGCCGGCAACGTGCGCGGCCGGGCGGCCACCAGCCAGATGCGGGCGGCGCTCACGCCCGGCGCGGGAACTGCCCGAAGTCGGGCCGGCGCTTCTCGAGGTAGGCGAGCCGGCCCTCGGCGGCCTCCTCGGACATGTAGAAGAGGAGGTTGGCATCGTGGGCCAGCTGCTGGATCCCGGCCAGCCCGTCCTCGTCGGCGTTGAAGCTCGCCTTGAGCAGCCGGAGCGCGAACGGCGAGAGCGACAGCATCTCCCGGCACCACTGCACGGTCTCCGCCTCGAGGCGGGCGAGCGGGACGACGGCGTTGATGAGCCCCATGGCCAGCGCCTGCTCGGCGTCGTACTGACGGCAGAGGAACCAGATCTCCTTGGCGCGCTTCTGGCCGATCTGGCGCGCGAGGACGCTGGCGCCGAAGCCGCCGTCGAAGCTGCCCACGCGCGGACCGGTCTGGCCGAAGCGGGCGTTGTCCGCGGCGATCGTCAGGTCGCAGACGACGTGCAGCACGTGGCCGCCGCCCACCGCGTAGCCGGCGACCATCGCCACCACCGGCTTGGGCAGCCGGCGGATCTGGACGTGGAGGTCGGTGACGTGGAAGCGCCCGGTGCCGGTCTGGCGCCCGGCCTGGCCCGGATCGGCGCCGGAGACGTAGCCGCCCCCCTTGCCACCCCGCACCCGCTGATCTCCGCCGGAGCAGAAGGCCTGCTCGCCCTCGCCGGTGAGGATGATCACCCCGACCTCCGGGTCCTCGCGGGCCCGCTCGAAGGCGTCGATCAGCTCGACCACGGTCTCCGGCCGGAACGCGTTGCGCACCTCCGGCCGGTTGATGGTGATCTTGCCGATGCCGGCGTCCTCGCCACCGGCCAGCTCGTAGCGGATGTCCTCGTAGTCGGCGGCGGAGTTCCACGTCGTGCTCACGGCCGGCCAGACTACCGTTCCCGGACATGGATCCCTGGCTGGTCAGCGCGGCGCGCCGGGCACCCGAGCGGGTGGCGGTGGAGTGCAGTGGCGATCGGCTCACCTACCAGGAGCTATTGGACCGGGCGGCGTCGGCCGCCCTCGAGGTGGCCTCTGGAGAGCGGGTGCGGATCGCCTTGACCCCGGGTATCGACTGGGTGATCAGTCTGTGGGCCGTCCTGCTGCGCGGAGGAGTGGTTGTCCCGGTGGATCTGCGGCTGACTGCCGAAGAGCAGACCACCCGGATCGCCGGGGCCGTCAACGTCGTCCGCGAGCCGCCGGCGACGGCGGAAAAGGCCCCCCACAGGGGCAAAATCTGCCTCGACGCTCCGCTCGCGGTGCTCCACACCTCCGGCACCACCGCCGCGCCCAAGCCGGTCGTGCTCACGTGGGGCAACTTCCACGCCAGCGCGCTCGGGTCCGCGGTCGCGCTCGGGCTCGACCCGGCCGAGCGGTGGCTGTGCCCGATGCCGCTCGTCCACGTCGGCGGGCTGTCGATCCCGCTGCGCAGCTCGATCTACGCCACCACCACGGTGCTCCACGAGCGCTTCGACACCGAGCGGGTGCTGGCCGAGCTCTCGGACCCGGCACGCCGGATCACCCTCGTCTCGCTCGTGCCGACGATGCTCGCCCGGCTGCTCGACGCCGGCCTGGAGCGACCGCCGACCCTGCGCTGGGCGCTGCTCGGTGGCGGGCCGATCCCGCCCCCTCTGCTGGCCCGGGCCGAGCAGGCCGGGGTGCCGGTGGCGCCCACGTACGGGATGACCGAGGCCTGCTCCCAGATCGTCACGTTCGGCTGGCCGCTCCCGGGGACCGAGGTCGAGATCACGCCCGACGGGGAGATCCTCGTCCGCGGCGGGACGGTTGCCCCCGCAGCGGCCGCCGACGACGGCTGGCTGCACACCGGCGACCTCGGCGCGTTCGACGCCGCGGGCGCGCTCACCGTCACCGGCCGCCAGGCCGACACGATCGTCAGCGGTGGCGAGAACGTCGCGCCGACCGAGGTCGAGGCGGTGCTGCTCGAGCATCCCGCCGTGATCGACGCGGGGGTGTACGCCCGCCCCGACCCGGAGTGGGGGGAGGCGGTGATCGCCGCCGTCGTCGCGCAGCCCGGAGCGGCGATCGACCCTTCGGCGCTCCGCGAGCACTGTTCGGCGCGGCTCGCCGGCTACAAGGTTCCCAAGGAGGTGCGGCTGCTCGAGGTCCTGCCCCGCACCGCCTCGGGCAAGCTGCTCCGGCGGGAGCTCGCGACCACGTGAGCGCGGTCGGCCTGACCATCGAGGAGCTGTCCGCCACCACCGGGATGTCGGTGCGCAACATCCGTGCCCACCAGGCGCGAGGCCTGCTCGCCCCGCCCGAGGTCCGCGCCCGCGTCGGCTACTACGGGCCGGAGCACGTCGCCCAGCTGCGCCTGATCCGTGAGCTCCAGGACGACGGATTCAACCTGACCGGGATCAAGCGGCTGCTCGAGGACACGCAGGGAACGACCGAGCGGCTGCTCCAGTTCAAGCTGTCGCTGAGCGACTCAGCCCAGGCCGAGGCGCCGGAGATCCTCACCCTGGCCGATCTCGGCCGCCGGTTCCGGGTCGATCCCGACGAGGCGCCGGAGGTTCTCGCCCAGGCGACGAAGCTGGGCGTGCTCGTGCCGGTCGGCGGCGAGACCTACGAGGCACCCAGTCCGTCGCTGCTGGCGGTGGCGGAGAAGCTCGTCTCCCGCGGGATCCCGCTGCGCAGCGCGCTCGACGTGATGGCGGAGATCGACCGTCACGTCGACTCCGTGTCGCGATCATTCGTGCGGCTGTTCCTGGCCGAGGTGTGGAAGCCGTTCGCCCAGGCCGACATGCCGCCCGAGCGCTGGCCCGAGATAGAGTCGGCGGTCGAGCGGCTGCGGCCGATCGCCGCCGAGGCGCTGATGGCAATCTTCGGCCAGCGGCTTTCGACCCAGATCGAGGGCGCGTTCCGGGAGATCGCCCGGCGCCTGGCCGCCGAGCAACGACGATGAGCACCGCCAACGACCCCGAGGCACGGCGTGCCGAGCTCCGTGCCGGCTGGGAGACCGCCGCCGCGGGCTGGCGGGACCGGGCCGATGCCATCCGGGACTGGGGGATGCCGGTCAGTACGTGGCTGATCGACCACCTCGAGCTCCAGCCCGGCCTGCGAGTGCTCGAGCTGGCGGCCGGACCCGGCGACACCGGCTTCCTGGCCGCCGAGATCGTCGCGCCGGGTGGCGGGGTCGTCATCTCGAGCGACGGGGCCGAGGCGATGGTCGAGGTGGCCCGCAGCCGCGCCGAGGCGCTCGGGGTGCGGGGGATGGAGTTTCGTCAGCTCGAGCTCGAGTGGATCGACCTGCCGACAGCCGACGTCGACCGGATCGTGTGCCGGTGGGGCGTGATGCTCGCCGTCGATCCCGCCGCGTGCCTGAGCGAGTGCCGTCGCGTGCTCCGGCCCGGCGGGCGGCTGGCGATCGCCGTGTGGGACACCGCGGAGGCCAATCCCTGGCTGACGCTGCCGCGGCAGGCGCTCGGCGACCGCCTGCCCGCAGCGGACTCCGGAGCCCCCGGGCCGCTGTCGCTGGCCGATCCCGACCGGCTGCGCGAGCTGCTCGGGGCAGCCGGATTCGTGGAGGTCGAAGTCGAGGCCGTCACGCTCGAGCGACGGCTGCCGAGCGTCGAGGCGATGCTCGCCGAGACGCTCGCTCTGTCGATGACCTTCCGCACCGCGTGGGACGGGCTGACGGACGGCGAACGCGACGCGGTGGCCAAGCGGCTGCGTGAGCTCGCCGGCCAGGACGTCTCGGCCGACGGCACGTTCACGCTGCGCGGTCGGAGCCTCATGACCGCCGCGTCGGCCTGACAGCGATCTTGCGCCCTGAAGGCAGGATTGCAGGGGTTCCCCTCGGCCTCCCCGGCGCCGAGACTGCGAAGCATGAGCCTCCGCCACCTGTGCCGTGCCGCCATCCTGGCCCTCGCGCTGCCCGCCACCGCCGCCGCCCAGCTCCCGCATACCGTCGCCCCGGGCGAGTCGCTCTCCTCGATCGCCGCCGCCGACGGTCTCAGCGTGAGTCAGCTCGCCGCCGAGAACGGCGTCTCGCCCGATGCAGGGCTCACCGCCGGCGCGACCATCCTGATCCCCCCGCGATCGGGGCCGTCCGGCGAGTCGTATGCGGGCTCGTCAGCCTCGTTCGCGGGGTCGACCGAGTCCGCGGCCCCGGTGAGCACGAGCGCGGGCACCTCCGGCGGGGGGTACGTCGTTCAGCCCGGCGACACGTTGTCGGCGATCGCCGCGCGGGCGGGCATCTCGATGTCCGAGCTCGCCGCCGAGAACGGCCTTGACCCGGGTGGGCTCCTCCTCGCCGGCCGCTCGCTGAGTCTGGGGGGCGGGGCGAGCTCCGGCGAGGCGTCCTCGACCGAGCCGTCGGCGGGCACGGAGAGCGCAGACACCGGGGGGCCGTATCCCACCGCGATGTCGCTCAGTCCGGACACCGTCGGTTCGATCGGCACCGCCAACGGCGTCTCTGGGTCCCTGACCGCCGGCGTCGGCTACAACGAGAGCGGCTTGAACAACGACGAGGTGTCCGACACCGGCGCCGTGGGGATCATGCAGATCGAGCCGTCGACCTGGAGCTACATCAACCAGACACTCACGCCCGGCGCGCCGCTCGATCCGTACTCGGCCACCGACAACGTCCGGGCCGGGGCGCTCTACCTGCAGTCGCTCATCAACCAGACGGGGAGCGTCGCCGATGGGGTCGCCGCCTACAACGAGGGGCTCGGCGCGCTGCGGACGTTCGGCATCTACCCGAGCACCCAGCGGTACGTGAACAACGTGCTGGCCGACCAGCAACGCTTCGCGGCGGGCGGCTGAATTCGTCGCACCCACCCGGTCGCTAGCCTCGCCGTCCATGTTCTACGACGACGACGCTGACCTCACGAAGCTCGACGGCAAGACCGTCGCGATCATCGGATACGGCTCCCAGGGCCACGCCCACGCGCTCAACCTGAAGGAGTCCGGCGTCGACGTCGTCGTCGGTGTGCGGCCCGGCTCGGCGAGCGTGGCCAAGGCTGAGAGCCACGGGCTGCGCGTGCTCGACCCGGTCGAGGCGGCGAGCGCCGGCGACCTGGTGATGCTGCTGGCGCCCGACGAGCTCCACGGCGAGATCTGGGAGACCCTGAAGGACGGGATCGCTCCCGGCAACATGCTGCTGTTCGGCCACGGCTTCTCGATTCACTACGAGCAGATCGTCGCCCCGCCCGAGGTCGACGTCGCGCTGGTGGCGCCCAAGGGCCCCGGCCACCTGGTCCGCCGCCAGTACCAGGAGGGCTCGGGCGTGCCCGCGCTCGTCGCCGTCAATCAGGACGCCTCGGGCGACGCGCTCGGGCTCGCGCTTGCCTACGCCAAGGGCATCGGCGGCACCCGGGGCGGCGTGATCGAGACGACGTTCAAGGACGAGACCGAGACTGACCTGTTCGGCGAGCAGGCCGTCCTGTGCGGCGGCGTCACCGAGCTCGTCCGCGCGGGGTACGAGACGCTGGTCGACGGCGGCTACGACCCGCGGCTGGCCTACTTCGAGTGCATGCACGAGCTGAAGCTGATCGTCGACCTGATGTACGAGAAGGGGATCGCCGGCATGCGCTACTCGATCTCCAACACCGCCGAGTACGGCGACCTGACGCGCGGTCAGAAGATCATCAGCCAGGCGACGCGCGACGCGATGAAGCAGGTGCTCGACGACATCCAGTCAGGCGCGTTCGCCAGGGAGTGGATCGCCGAGAACCGCGCCGGCCAGGAGAACTTCAAGCGGCTACGCGAGGAGCAGGCGGGCCATCAGGTCGAGGTGGTCGGCCAGGAGCTCCGGTCCCAGATGGACTGGATCGACACCGACTTCCACGAGTAGCGGCCGGCGGTTCGATACCCTGGACGAGCCGCCGTGACTGGCGCTCGGAGGTGGAATCCAAACCACCGGGGAGCGGCGGCAATCGATCGCCGCGCGCCTGGGCATGTTCAGCCACCGACCCAACGGGAGTCGCGCATGACCCAGACCACGACCGACCTGCAGATCCCGGCCGACCTGAAGCCGGCCGATGGCCGCTTCGGCTCCGGTCCCTCCCGGGTCCGCCAGGCCCAGCTCGACTCGCTGGCCGGTCCCGGCGCCGGGATCATGGGCACCTCACATCGGCAGGCGCCGGTGCAGTCGCTCGTCGGCCGGATCCGATCCGGCCTGGCCGACCTGTTCGCCCTGCCGGACGGCTACGAGGTGCTGCTCGGCAACGGCGGCACCACCGCGCTGTGGGACGGGCTGGCCGCGGGCATCGTCCGCCAGCGGGCGCTCCACCTGGCCTACGGGGAGTTCTCGGCCAAGTTCGCCGCCTGCACCCGCGGGGCACCGTTCCTGTCCGATCCCATCGTCATCGACGCCCCGGTGGGCGACGCGCCGGATCCGGCGCAGGCCGACGACCCGGCGGCCGACGCCGTCGCCTGGGCGCACAACGAGACCTCGACCGGGGTGCTCGTCCCGGTGGTGCGGCCGGACACCGACGCACTGGTGCTGATCGACGGGACGTCGGCGGCCGGCGGGGCGCCGGTCGACGTGGACCAGGCCGACGTCTACTACTTCGCCCCCCAGAAGGGCTTCGCGTCGGACGGCGGGCTGTGGCTCGCCCTCGCCTCGCCGGCGGCGCTCGAGCGGATAGCGCAGATCGACCGCGACCGCCCGAGCACCGGCCCCGCCCGGTGGATCCCCGATTTCCTGTCGCTGGCCACCGCGCTCGAGAACTCACGCAAGGACCAGACGTACAACACGCCCGCCCTGGCCACCCTGTGGCTGCTGGCCGACCAGCTCGAGTGGATGCTGGGCGAGGGTGGCCTGCCGGCCATGACCCGGCGGACCGCGGAGTCGGCCGCCCACCTCTACGGGTGGGCGGAGGGCCACGCCCACGCCGCGCCGTTCGTCGCCGACCCGGCGAAGCGCTCCCCGGTGGTGGGGACGATCGACTTCGACGAGTCGGTCGACGCCGCAGCGCTGGCCGGCACGCTGCGCGCCAACGGGATCGTCGACGTCGAGCCGTACCGCAAGCTCGGCCGCAACCAGCTCCGGGTGGCGATGTTCCCGGCCACCCCGCCCGACGACGTCCGCGCGCTGACGGCGTGCCTCGACTGGGTGCTGGACCGATGACCGCGGTCCTGGTGGCGGAGAAGATCGGCGACTCGGGGGTCGAGCTGCTGCGCCGGCACTTCGACGTCGAGCTCGGAGTCGGCTGGGAGCGCGACGAGCTGGCCCGGCGCATCGGCGAGTTCGACGGCATCCTCATCCGCTCGGCGACCAAGCTCGACGCCGAGCTGATCGAGCGGGCCGACCGGTTGCGCGCCGTCGGCCGGGCGGGTGTGGGGGTCGACAACGTGGACGTCGCCGCCGCCACCAAGCGGGGGATCGTCGTGGCCAACGCCCCGCAGTCGAACGTCATCACCGCCGCCGAGCACACGCTCGCGCTGCTCCTGGCCCTGGCGCGGAACATCCCGCAGGCGCATGCCTCGCTGACCGCCGGGCGATGGGAGCGCTCGAAGTTCTCCGGGGTCGAGCTGTACGAGAAGACGCTCGGCATCCTCGGCTTCGGGCGGATCGGCCAGCTCGTGGCCCAGCGCGCCAAGGGGTTCGGCATGCGGGTCGTCGCCTACGACCCGTTCGTCGGAGCCGAGCGCTACCGAGAGCTGGGGGTGGAGCAGGCGGCGAGCTCGGACGAGGTGTACGCCGTGGCCGACTTCCTCACCCTCCACCTGCCCAAGACGCCGGACACCGAGGGGTGGCTCGACGCCGAGGCGCTGGCCAAGTGCCGGGACGGGGTGCGGGTGCTGAACGTCGCCCGTGGTCCGCTCGTGGTGGACGCGGACCTGGAGGCGGCGCTCGACAGCGGCAAGGTGGCCGGCGCGGCCCTCGACGTGTTCCGCGCGGAGCCGATCACCGAGCACCCGCTGTTCGGACGCCCGAACGTCATCGTCACCCCGCACCTCGGGGCGTCCACCGCCGAGGCGACCGACCGGGCGGGCTACCAGGCGGCCGAGCAGGTGGTGGCGGCGCTGACCGGTGGGGTGGTGACGAGCGCGGTCAACCTGCCGGCGATCCCCGCCGAGGACATGGAGGTGCTCGGTCCGTTCGTGCCGCTGTGCCGGGCGCTCGGCCGCATCGGCGTGGCGCTGGCCGACGGCGGCGCCATCGACGAGGTGAGCACGGAGTTCCTCGGCCGCGTCGGCGAGCGGGACACCCGCCTGCTCACGGTCGAGGCGCTGCTCGGCGTGCTGCGCGGCCACACCGAGGAGGAGGTGGGGGTGGTGAATGCTCCGGCGCTGGCCACCGAGCGCGGCATCGCCGTGACCGAGACCAAGAGCTCCGCGGCTCGTGACTACACCGACCTCGTGCGAGTCGCGGTGCGCTCCGGCGAGCGCACCGTGCGGGTGGCGGGAACCCTGATCGGCCGCCGCAACCGGCCCCACCTGCTCGAGGCCTGGGGCCAGCGGTTCGACCTCCAGCTCGAGCCGCACATCACGCTGCTGCGCTATCGCGACGTGCCGGGCATGGTCGGCCGCGTCGGCTCGGCGTTCGGCGAGCACGGGATCAACATCGTGTCGGCCGCCGTGGGTCGCCAGCCCGAGGGCAACACCGACCGGCTGGCGGCGATGGCGATCACGACCGACGTCGCCGTGGCGCCCGACGTGGTGGCGGCGATCGTCGCCGGCGAGGGATTCGTGGCCGGCCACGCCGTGAACGTGTAGGTTCAGCCCTCCATGCGAGCCGCGGTCATCACCCGGCACGGCGGGCCAGAGGTGCTCGAGGTCCAGGAGCGGCCGGATCCGCGTCCGGGGCCGGGCGAGGTGCTGATCGACGTGGCGGCGGCGGGGGTCAACTTCGCCGACACGATGGCGCGGGTCGGGCTGTATCCGGATGCGCCGAAGCCGCCGGTCGTCGTGGGCTACGAGGTGGCGGGCACGGTGGCCGAGCTCGGCGATGGCGCCGGCGAGGCGGACGGTCTGAGAATCGGACAGCGGATCACCGCCCCGATCCGCTTCGGCGGCTATGCCGAGCGGGCGGTGGTGCGCGCGGACGGCGCGGTGCCGCTGCCGGAGGACCTGGGGTTCGAGGCCGCCGCCGCGATCCCCATCAACTACGCCACCGCCTGGGAGGCGCTCCTCCGCCAGGCGCACCTCCAGGCCGGCGAGCGGGTCCTGATCCACGCCGCCGCCGGAGGGGTCGGGATCGCCGCCACCCAGATCGCCCGGCGCGCGGGGGCCGAGGTGTGGGGCACCGCGTCGCCCGGCAAGCACGACGCGATCCGCAGCTTCGGTGTCGAGCACCCCCTCGATTACACCCGCGCCGGCTGGGAGCGGGACGTACCGCCGATCGATGTGGTGATGGACGCCATCGGTGGCGCTAGCTTCCGCCGCTCCTACCGGCTGCTCCGCGCCGGCGGGCGGATGGTCTGCTTCGGCGCCAGCGGCGTCATGTCCGGGGAGAAGCGCGACCTGCTCACGGCGGCCCGGACGGCCCTGCGGATGCCACGCTTCAACCTGATCAAGCAGATGTCGGACTCCAAGGCGGTGATCGGTCTGAACCTGCTCTCGCTGTGGGACGCGGCGGGGAGCGCCGCCCGCTGGCGCGAACCCCTCCTCCAGATGCTCGACGACGGCACGATCCAGCCGGTCGTGGCCCAGGCGTTCGGACTGGCGCAGGCCGGCGAGGCGCACCGGTTCATCGCCGAGCGACGCAACGTCGGCAAGGTGGTGCTGAGACCGTGAGCGCGCTGAGCTACGCGAGTCCGGCGCTCACGGCCGCCACGGTGGCCGAGGCGTTCGCGCTCACCGCGGCCGAGCGGGCGGGCGAGGTCGCCCTGCGGACCCGGGGAGGGGAGGTCGAGATCACGTTCGCGGCGTACGCGGAGCGGGTCCGCCGGCTGGCGGGAGCGCTCCACGGCCTGGGGGTCCGGCGGGGGGACACCGTCGGCTTCCTGCTCGTCAACCGGATCGAGTTCCACCTGCTCGACGCCGCGGCGCTGCACCTCGGCGCCACCGCCTTCTCCATCTACAACACGTCAGCCCCGGAGCAGATCGCGTACCTGCTCGACGACGCGGCCAACCGCGTGCTGGTCACCGAGGTCGGCTTCCTGGAGCGTGCGCGAGCGGGGATGGCCGACGGCGGGGTCGTCGAGCACGTGCTCCTGGTCGACGGCGAGACGGCCGGCTGCCGCTCGCTGAAGGAGCTCGAGTCGGCCAAGCCCGATCCCGGCTTCGACTTCGAGTCGGCGTGGCGGGCGATCCGGCCCGACGACGTGCTGACGCTCATCTACACCTCCGGCACCACCGGACCACCGAAGGGGGTGCAGATCACCCACGCCAACCAGATGGCGGAGTGCCGGGCACTTCAGGCCGCCACGCCGTGGCGGCACCCGGGAGGGGCGGCGGTCTCGTTCCTGCCCACCGCGCACATCGCCGACCGCGGGATGGTCCACTACGGCCAGATGGTCTGGGGGTTCACGATCACCCCGTGCCCCGATCCGGCGCAGGTGTTCGACTACGTGGCCGAGACCCGCCCGACGTGGTTCGGCAGCGTGCCGCGGATGTGGGAGAAGCTGCAGGCGGCGCTCGTGGCGCAGGGCCTGGGCGACGCCGACCCCGCGGCGGTGCGGGAGAAGCTCGGGTTCGATCGCTGCGAGTGGTTCGTCATCGGGGCCGCGCCGGCGCCACCCGAGCTGTTCCGGTTCTTCGACCGGCTGGGCATCGTGATCTGTGAGGTGTGGGGGATGTCGGAGCTGTCCTGCGTGGCGACGCTCGTCCCGCGAGAGGCGCCGCGCTACGGGACGGTGGGACGGGCACTGCCCGGCGTCGAGCTCTGCCTGGCGCAGGACCGCGAGGTGCTCGTCCGCGGACCGATCGTGATGGCCGGGTACCGCAACCGCCCGGACCAGACGGCGGAGACGATCGACCCCGACGGCTGGCTGCACACCGGCGACATCGGTGAGCTCGACGGTGATGGCTACCTGCGGATCGTCGACCGCAAGAAGGAGCTGATCATCAACGCCGCGGGCAAGAACATGTCGCCGGCGAACATCGAGCAGCAGCTGAAGATGGGCAGCCCGCTGATCGGCCAGGCGGTGGCGATCGGCGACCGGCGGCCGTACAACGTCGCGCTGCTCGTGCTCGATCCGGACGCCTGCCGCGCGTTCGCCGCCACCCACGGCCTGCCGGACGGCGGGGTGCCGGCGCTGGCGCGTGAGCCGTCCGTGCTCACCGAGGTGGCCTCCGGCGTCGAGCGGGCCAACGCCGCCCTGTCGCGGGTCGAGCAGATCAAGCGCTTCGCCATCCTGCCGGTCGACTGGCCGCCGGGGGGCGACGAGCTGACGCCGACGATGAAGCTCCGGCGCCGCCCGATCGCCGACAAGTACGCGGAGGAGATCGCCGCGCTGTACGAATAGTCGGGCGGGGCGCGCCCTGGACGGATGGTGGAGATCCGTCGGTCTGGATTCCGGCTCGACACCGTTCGGCCGAGACCAGGAGTCATGGCCATCTTCCTCGAGCCCGCGCGGCCTGCGCCGGCCCACGACGAACCCACGCTCGAGATCGATTCGTCAGCACCGATCGCCGTCGCCGCGCGACGGTTCGGCGACCGCTACCCCGAGCGCCGCCGGCAATGGCCACTGCGGGTCCTCGGGTCCGCCCTCGTCACCCTCATGGCGTTCTACCTCGTGTGGATGTTCGAGCACCTGGCCACGGGCCTGCCGTGGCTCTGCTGGCCATTCGCCGCCGCCAGCGTGTTCTCCGCCCTCTGCCTGCTCCTGTCGGTGGTCAACCACTGGACGAGCCGGATCACGCCGCAGCGCCCGCTCGAGGGCGATGCGGTGCCGCTCGTCGCGGTGCTGATCCCGACCTGCGGTGAGCCGGTGGGAATGATCGCCCGCACCATCGTCGGCGTCCTCGAGCAGGACTATCCCGCCGACCGGCGTGTGGTCCTGGTCAGCGACGACGGGCATGACCCCGCGCTGCGCGATGCCTGCCGCGTGCTCGGCGTGGAGTACCACGAGCCGCCGGATCGCTGGGCACCGGGCCGGGACGGCGCTGCCAAGGCCGGCAACCTCAACTCAGCCCTCGCCGCCGTGCTCGCCCGGCACCCGGCGGTGCGCTACGTCGAGACGCGCGACGCCGACGACGAGATCGGTTCGTGGCGCTTCCTGCGTCAGACAGTCGGCCAGCTCGAGCACGACCCTCGCGTCGCGTTCGTCCAGACGGTGAAGGAGACCCAGGTTTCCGACGGTGATCCGTTCGTGAACTTCGACGGCCACTTCTACCGCGGCCAGATGCTGTATCGCAACGCGCGGAACACGGTGTTCCCCTGCGGCTCCGGACTCGTATGGCGCCGCGCCGCGCTCGAGGACATCGGCGGGTTCCCGACGTGGAACCTCGTCGAGGATCTGCACTCCGGCGTCGAGGCCTTGCGGCGCGGCTGGCGGAGCTGCTACCTGCCGATCGTCGGCGCCGTCGGGCAACACAGCCCGGAGGACGTACCGAACGTCGTCAAGCAGCGGGGCACCTGGGCGATCGACACGGTGCGCCTGTTCGTCTGGGGGCGACGGCGTGGCCTCTCGCTCGTCCAGCGCCTGTCGTTCACCGAGACGCTCTGCTTCTACCTGCACAGCCTGACCACGCTGGTGTACGTCCCGGTCACCGCCCTCGCCTGCCTGCGCATCGCGCCGGTGAACGCCCCGGCGCTCGCCTGCCTCATCCACCTGACCCCCTACGCGCTGCTCGCGGAGCTGCGCCTGCTCGTGCTGAACCGGCCGTTCGGCGACCGCCGTCGCGCTCAGCGCCGTCCGCTGCGGGCGCTGTGGCGGCTCAAGGTGATGTGGCTGGGACTCGGCCCGGTGTACATCACGGCCGTCGCCAAGGCGATCCTCGGCGGCCCGCGGCGCAAGCCGGTGTACAAGGTCACGCGCAAGACGACCGAGCTCGGCGTCTGCTGGCGCGAGACGCTGCCCGGCCTGCTGCTCGGCTCCCTCGTCCCCGCGGCGCTCGTGATCGGCGTGATCGCCCATCATCTCCCGCATCCGGTCATCCTCATCTCGGCCGGCTACTGGGGTCTCGTCGCCGTCGCCGCCCTCCTCGACTTCGCGTTGCTCGGGTGGTTCGGCCGCCACCGCGTCGCCCGCCGCCGCTCCCCGACCGCCGTCGATCGGCGGCGGCTCCGGGTCCTGCGGCTGCGCAGGCGGGCGCCCCGCTCGGCACCGTTGACCGTGCCCGCCTCGGGCCGCTAACCTCCGGGGGGCATGGCGCTCCTGCTCGACCTGCGACTTCTTCTCCTCCCCCTTCGGGGGGAATAGCGCGCCGGCGGCCGCACGTAGCCGCGAACGAGTCCGAGAAGAAGCCAGGTTCCGAGCCAGAGAAGGAGCGACATGACCCAACCCGACGATCCCAACCGCGTCCTCATCTTCGACACGACCCTGCGCGACGGGGAGCAGTCGCCGGGGATCGCGCTGAACACCGCCGAGAAGCTGGAGATCGCCCAGCAGCTCGCCCGGCTCGGCGTCGACGTCATCGAGGCCGGGTTCCCGATCACCTCCCCCGGCGACTTCGAGGCCGTGCAGACGATCTCCCGCCAGGTGGAGGGCCCGGTAATCGCCGGCCTCGCCCGCACCCACGTGGCCGACATCGACGCGGCGTGGAATGCCGTCCGCGACTCGCCGCGGCCCCGGATCCACACGTTCATCTCCACCTCCGACATCCACATCGAGCACCAGCTCCAGAGCACCCGCGAGGACGTCAAGGGGCAGGCGCGGGCGGCGGTGTCCCACGCCAGGTCCTACGTGGAGGACGTCGAGTTCTCGCCGATGGACGCCACCCGGGCCGACGTCGAGTTCACCGCCGAGGTGCTCCAGATCGCGATCGACGAGGGCGCCACGACGATCAACATCCCGGACACCGTCGGGTACACGATGCCCCATGAGTTCGAGGCGCTGCTGGTCCGGCTCTACGAGCTGGTGCCCGGGCTCGGAGACGTCGTGCTGAGCGTCCACTGCCACGACGACCTCGGCCTGGCGGTGGCCAACTCGTTCGCCGGCCTGCGCACCGGCGCCCGGCAGGTGGAGTGCGCGATCAACGGGATCGGCGAGCGGGCGGGCAACGCCTCGCTCGAGGAGATCGTGATGCTGCTGCACACGCGGCGTGCCGACGTCGGCCTGTGGTCCGGGGCGGTGACCAAGGAGATCGCCCGGACCTCACGGCTCGTCTCGCGGCTCACCGGCTATCCGGTCCAGCCGAACAAGGCGATCATCGGGCGCAACGCGTTCGCCCACGAGTCGGGCATCCACCAGGACGGGGTGCTCAAGGAGCGCACGACGTACGAGATCATGGACGCGCGGACGGTCGGCCTGGAGGCCAACGCGATCGTCCTCGGCAAGCACTCGGGCCGCCATGCCCTCCAGCAGGCGCTGGCCGAGCTCGGCTTCGAGGTCTCCGGCCAGACGCTCAACACCGCGTTCAAGCGCTTCAAGGAGATCGCGGACAAGAAGAAGCAGGTGACCGCGATGGACCTGGAGGCGCTCGTGACCGACGAGCTGCGCGAGGAGATGGCGGCCTACTCGCTGGCCTGGTTCGACGTCGAGGCGTCCTCCCGGAGGCCGCCGCACGCGGTGGTGGGCGTGCTCGCCCCGGATGGGAGCGAGCTGAACGGCTCGTTCACCGGCGACGGGCCGGTCGACGCGATCTTCCGCGCCATCAACGCCGCGGTCAATGCCGAGGTGCGACTGCGCGAGTTCCGCGTCGACGCGGTGACCGGCGGACAGGACGCGCTCGGCGAGACGTCGGTCGTCCTGGAGGTCGGCGGGGTGACGGGTTCGGGCCAGGGCGTCTCGACCGACATCCTCGAGGCCGCCGGCCGGGCGTACGTCCGGGCGCTGTCCAGCGCCCTGCACCGCCGCTCGGTGGCCGCCGAGGCCGAGGCGGCGACCGCGCGGGCGGCATCGGGAACCGAGGCGGTCCGCGCGCCGTAGCGTTGCGCCATACTGTGGTGCATCGAGGGAGGTGCGTGAGGAGCTCGTCGACATGGATCGCCGCGCGGTGGCGCGGCGCGGGCCGGATCGTCCTGGCCGGTGCGATCGTCGCCGCGGCGCTGGTGGCGGCTCTGGGCAGCTCCAGCGCGCGGAACGTGGTACCGGCCGCACCTGCCTCGCCGGCGCTCACCCGGTACTCCGTCGTGCACGGCTGCTACGCGGTGAGCGCCGAGCCCGGGGGAGCCGGGATCGCCTCCGGGCCGTTCCGGATGCAGGCGGCGGCCCTCGGCGTCTACCTCCTGTACAGCCCGGCCGGCCGCTATCTGAGCGACGTCCGAGGGGGCCTCGCCGCCACCCCGAGCCCGAGCACGGAGTGGCGCCTGGACGGCAGCGGCACGCACGGGTTCACGTTGACCGATCTCGGCACCGGCGCCCAGCAGGCCGTGGCCCTCCGGCCGGCGGCTGGATGCGCGTTGTATCCGGAGGCGGGAGTCGACGCCACCGGCAGCTCGTTCACGGGCGCCAGCCCCGAATCCGACGTGCTGGGCACCGTCGAGGGCCACGCCCACATCACCGCCTTCGAGCTGTTCGGCGGCGACTGGCACTGCGGCCGGCCCTGGAGCCCCTACGGTGCCCCGTTCGCGCTGCCGGCCAGCTGTGCCGCCGACCAGCAGGGCACCAACGGCGAGGTGGAGTCGTTCCTCGACTACGGCGGTGCGACGCGCCCGCCCGCCATGCACGGCTGGCCGACCTTCGTGGACTGGCCCGAGCCGACCACCCTGGCCGAGGAGGAGGACTACTACACCGGGGTGGAGCGCGCCTGGAAGGCGGGCCTGCGGATCTTCGTCACCAACCTCGTCGACAACGAGGCGCTGTGCAACCTCATGACCACCCGCACCAACCCGTGCGACGACATGGCCAGTGTGCGCATCCAGAGCGCCGACCTGTACGCGCTGCAGGACTACATCGACGCCCAGTCCGGCGGACCGGGCCAGGGGTTCTTCCGCATCGTCACCACGCCGTTCCAGGCGCGAGAGGTGATCAACCAGGGCAAGCTGGCGGTGATCGAGGGGATCGAGGTGTCCCGGTTGTTCGGCTGCGGGGAGGTGAACGGCCAGCCGCAGTGCGGCCCGGCGCAGATCGACGCCGGTCTGCAGGAGGTGGAGCGGCTCGGCGTCCGCACCTTCTTCCCGGTGCACGAGTTCAACAACGCGTTCGGCGGCTCGAAGATGATCGCCGGCGAGACCGGCGAGCTGATCAACGCCGGCAACCGTGAGGAGACCGGGAGCTTCTTCACCCTGAGCCCCTGCCCGGCCCCGGACCAGGACGCGCCGCAGCTGAGCTTCGAGCCGACGGGCGCGCTGTCCAGCCTGCTCAACGGGCCGGCCGCCTCCCTGCTCGGGGGCAGCCCGGCCCCGGTCTACGGCCCCGGCCCGCAGTGCAACGTGCAGGGGCTGACCGACCTCGGCAGCTACCTCATCCGCCAGATGGTCAAGGCGCACCTGATCATCCAGCTCGACCACATGGACTCCAGGACCGCCACCTCGGCGCTGGCCGTCGCCAGCGCTGCGCACTACTCCGGAGTCGTCTCGGCGCACTGCTGCTCCTCGCCGCAGCTGTTCCGCCAGGTCTATGCCGACGGCGGCTTCATCTCCGAACCGGTCGACCAGGCAGTGGCGTTCTCGAACATCGAACGGCAGGACCGCGCGCAGCGCGATCCCAGCTACCACTTCGGCTTCGGCTACGGGTCGGACATGAACGGGCTGGCCGAGCAGCCCGGACCGGCCACGCCCGCCGTGGTCCGCTACCCGTTCCGCGCCTACGCCGGGAACGTCACGTTCACCCAGGAGCAATGGGGGCAGCGGACGTTCAACCTGAACACCGACGGGTTGGCCAACTACGGCCTGTACGCCGACTGGCTGCGCGACGTCCAGCTGACCGGTGGCCCGCAGGTGATGAGCGACATGTTCCAGGGCGCCGAGGCCTACCTCGAGATGTGGGAGCGGGCCGACGGCGTGCCCATCGCCAGCTGCCTGCCCGGCCACGCCACGCTCAGCGCGACCGGACTCGGTCCTCGGCTGGCGCTGGGCGACAGCGCCGAGGCGGCGCTGTTCCGCGGCGGTCAACCGAAGTCCCGTCCGGGGGGCTCGTATCGCTGGTGCGTCCGCGGCTCGGGCGTCCCGGCGGCGAGCGTGTTCAACGATGCCGGGCGCGTGGCGCTCATCGCCACCGCGGCGCCGCTGGTCCGCGCCGGCGGTCTGCGGGTCGGAAGCCACCTGCCGAGCCGTGGCGTCCGGCGGGTGCTGTCCGGCGTCGAGGCAGGGCGCCGGCTGCGGGGCGGGGCTCGCTACGTGTACGGCACGCGTCGGGGCCGGGTGACGTTCGTCGGCGTTGCGGCGGCGAGCACGCTCGCGCAGGCGTCGCGGCTGCGCGCCGAGCTCTCCGCCGCCGGCCTGCTGCCCTGAGCGCTCAGTCCGGCGCCCGCTCGCCGGCCAACGCCAGTCCCTGGCGGTAGCCGGCGACCAGGACGCGCTCCCGCGGCTCACGGTCCATGAAGTTCGTGCCCATCGCGGCAGCCGCGTCGAGGTTGGGCGCCACCGCCTGGACGACGGCTCCGCGTCGGCGGAGGACCATCGTCTCGACCGACAGCGCCGAGCGGGCGACGCTCCGGATCAGGGCGAGCATGCTGTGGCTGCCGGCGATGTTCGCCGTCGGGTTCAGGCAGAGGACCTGCGTGTGGAGCCGGGCGGGCGCGGCATCGAGGTTGGTGGCGCTCCACACCCCGCCGTCGACGTAGTCCCGCCCGGCGATCCGCACCGGAGCGAACAGCCACGGCACGCTGCACGATGCCGCCACCGCCTGGCCCACGGTGGCCGGGGGAGCACCCGGGCTGCCGAACATCACCCGCCGTCCGTTGCGACGATCGACCGCGGAGATGCGCAGCCGGCCGTCGAACCGGGCCCCCGACCCGGCGACGTGGTCGCGCAGATCATCGAGCGTGTCGGTGGGGCGGGGGAGGCCCCGGAGCATCCCCGCGCGCAGGACGGCGCCGCCGGGCGCCGAGAGGCCGAGCGCGAGCGGGGCGAACGCCGACCCGGCGGTGAGGGCCAGCGATCCCGCCCGGCGAACCGCGCGCAGGCCGACGCCGGCCAGGCTGTTCGACGCGCCGGTGCCGGCCCGTGCGAGATCGGTGCCGAGCTGCGGTGGCCGGCGGGGGGCGCGGCCGGCGAGGAGGTGCGCCGCGACGATCGAGCCGGCCGACGTGCCGACGAAGTACTCGCAGGCGCGCAGGTCGAACCCGGCGGCGTCCTCGATCCCGCCCAGGACACCCATCATCCACGCCTCGCCGAGCACGCCACCGCCGCCGAGCACGAGGATGTCCGGGCGGGTCAGCATCAGGCCGCGACTTTAGGCGCTCGGTGCCAGCGACATACAGACGTACGTGATAACGTACACACGAGTGACCACGCTGACGACATCCGTCGATCCCCTGGGCTCACGCGTCCGCGCGCTGCGCGAGGCGGGCGGCCTTTCGCTCCGCGACCTCGCCGAACGCTCGGGCGTCAGCGCGCCGATGCTCAGCCAGGTCGAGCGCGGCGAGACGAGCCCGACGCTCCAGGTGGCGGGCCGGATCGCCGCCGGCCTGGAGCTGCGACTCAGCCAGCTGCTGCGGCTGGACGAGGACGGCGCGGTGAGCGTCGTGCGCCGCGGCGAGCGCCGCCAGGGTCCCCGGCGGCGGGGTCACGCGTACGAGATCCTCACCCCGCCACTGCCCGGGCAGCGGGCCGAGGTGTCCTCCCACACGCTGGCGCCGGGCGGGGTCACCGGCGGTCCGGGCGACCCGCCGATGCACGAGCCGGGCAGCCGCGAGACCGCGCTGGTCCAGACCGGTGCCGTCGAGCTGCACTGCGACGGCCGGCGCTACGAGCTCCTGGCCGGCGACTCGGTCACGTTCGACGCCGACCTGCCCCACCACTTCGAGAACCACGGAACCGATCCGGCCGTGCTGCTGGCGGTGCTCAGCGCCGGCCTGCGCCGGAGTTGAGGAGACACCGATGTCCACCACGCTGCTCGACAAGATCTGGGAAGCCCACGAGGTCGCCCCGGGCCTGATCTACATCGACCTCCACCTCGTGCACGAGGTGACGAGCCCCCAGGCGTTCGACGGGCTGCGGATGACCGGCCGCACGGTGCGCCGCCCCGACCGTACGCTCGCCACCGCCGACCACAACGTGCCGACCGACGGCACCCCGGTGGCCGCTCGCATCCAGGATGCCCTCTCCCGCGTTCAGGTCGAGACGCTCGAACGCAACTGCGCGGAGTTCGGCGTCCCGGTGTACTCGCTCGGCTCCGAGCACCAGGGGATCGTGCACATCATCGGTCCGGAGCTCGGCGTCACCCAGCCGGGCATGACGATCGTGTGCGGCGACTCGCACACCGCCACCCATGGGGCGTTCGGGGCGCTGGCGTTCGGCATCGGCACGAGTGAGGTGGAGCACGTGCTCGCCACTCAGTGCCTGGTCCAGGCCAAGCCGAAGTCGATGCGGATCGCGTATGGCGGTGCGCTGGGCTACGGCGTCACCGCCAAGGACCTCATCCTGGCCACGATCGGCCAGATCGGCGTCGACGGCGCGGTGGGGCACGTCGTCGAGTACGCCGGGCCGGCGATCGAGGCGCTGTCGATGGAGGGCCGGATGACGATCTGCAACATGACGATCGAAGGGGGTGGACGAGCGGGGATGATCGCGCCGGACGAGACGACGTTCGAGTGGGTGACGGCGCGGCCCGGCGGCCCCGGCGAGGTGCCCGACGCCTGGCGGACCCTGCGCACCGACGACGGCGCCCGCTTCGACCGGGAGATCGCCGTCGACGCCGCCGCAGTCAGCCCGATGGTCACCTGGGGCACGAACCCCGGGATGGTGGTGCCGGTCACCGAGGCGGTGCCCGAGCCCCGGTCCGAACAGGACGAGCGCGCGCTCGAGTACATGGGCCTGGCGCCCGGGGTGGCGATGCAGGACGTGCGCCTGGACCGCGTGTTCATCGGGTCCTGCACGAACGCGCGGATCGGGGACCTGCGGGCAGCCGCGTCCGTCGTCGCGGGCCGACGGGTGGCCGGCGATGTCTACGCGATGGTCGTGCCCGGCTCCCAGCAGGTCAAGCTCCAGGCCGAGCGCGAGGGGCTCGACGAGGTCTTCCGGCAGGCCGGCTTCGACTGGCGCACGGCGGGATGCTCCATGTGCCTGGGGATGAACCCCGACGTGGCGGGCGTCGGCGAGCGGGTGGCCTCGACGTCGAACCGCAACTTCGAGGGGCGCCAGGGCCGCGGCGCCCGCTCGCACCTCGTCTCGCCACAGATGGCCGCGGCGGCGGCGATAGAGGGCCGATTCGTCGACATCCGGAGCTGGGAGGCGTAACCGATGCGAGCAATCGAGACGATCACCGGGCGGGTCTCGGTGCTGAACCGGGACGACGTCGACACCGACCAGATCATCCCCAAGCAGTTCCTCAAGCGGGTCGAGCGGACCGGCTTCGGGGAGTTCCTGTTCTACGACTGGGCCAAGGAGCCCGGGTGGGATCTGCCGCGCAACCCGATCCTCGTCGCCGGGCGGAACTTCGGCTGCGGATCGAGTCGCGAGCATGCGCCGTGGGCGCTCGAGGACTACGGCTTTCAGGCGATCGTGGCGCCGAGCTTCGCCGACATCTTCCGCTCGAACTGCACGAAGGTCGGCCTGCTGCCGGTCGAGCTGACGGAGAGCGAATGTGCGGCGATCCGCGATGCGGAGGAGGCGCAGGTCGATCTGGCCGCCCAGGAGGTCCGCTGGCCGGGGGGGACGGCGCGGTTCGAGATCGACCCGGAGCTCAAGCACCGGCTGCTGAACGGCCTGGACGACATCGGGCTGACCCTCCAGCAGGAGGACGCGATCGCCGCCTACGAGTCGGGCCACGAGCGGTCCGGCCCGCCGACCACGGCTCTGGCATGAGCCTGGGCACGAACCGCGACTGGGACGCCGCGACGTACGCTCGCGTCTCGGCGCCCCAGCAGGCCTGGGCGGCCGAGCAGCTCGAGCGGCTCGAGCTGCACGGAGACGAGGTGGTCCTGGACGCTGGCTGCGGGACCGGCGCGGTGACGGCGCTGCTCGCCGACCGCGTGCCGGACGGCCGGGTGTACGGCGTCGACGCCGCCCCGTCGATGGCCGAGCATGCCGCGCGGGCGCTCGGCGACCGGGCGACGATCCGCTGCCAGGACCTGGTGGCGCTGAGCCTGCCCGAGCCGGTCGATGTCGTCTTCTCGAACGCCACGTTCCACTGGATTCCCGACCACGACGCGCTGTTCGCGGCCCTGGCGCGCGCTCTCCGGCCAGGCGGGCGGATCGTCGCCCAGTGCGGCGGGCAGGGCAACATCGCCGCCTTTCGCCGGATCGGCGAGGCGCTCACCGGGGAGGAGCCGTTCGCACCGTACTTCGCCGGCTGGACGCAGCCGTGGTACTACGCCGGGGCAGAGGAGACGGCCGAGCGGCTGGAGCGGGCCGGCTTCGCCGAGATCCACACCTGGCTCGAGCCGAAGCCGACGACACCGGCGGAGCCAAGCCAGTTCGTCAGCACGGTCTGCCTGGTGCGCCACCTGGACGCCCTGCCCGACGAGTTGCGCGGCCGGTTCGTGGAGCGCGCGCTGGAGCGAGCCGGGGAGCCGCTCGTGCTCGACTACGTGCGGCTGAACATCGTCGCCAGGCGGGCCCTCGGGTAGCGTCCGTCGCCGTGACCCAGACGATCGTCCTGCTGCCCGGCGACGGGATCGGCCCCGAGATCCTGCCGGCCGCGGTGCAGGTCCTGGAGGCGGCGGCGCCCGGCGCCTTCGCGTACGAGGAGCACGCGTTCGGTGGCGCGTCGATCGACGCGCACGGCACGGCGCTGCGAGATGAGACGCTTGCCGCCTGCGCGGACGCCGACGCGGTGCTGCTGGCGGCGGTGGGGGGACCGCGGTGGGACACGACCGACCCGGTCCGGCCCCGTCCGGAGCAGGGGCTGCTCGGCCTCCGCCGGGGGCTCGGCCTGTTCGCCAACCTCCGCCCGGTCCGGCCGCTGCCCGCGCTGTACGACGCCAGCCCGCTGCGCCGGGAGCGAATCGAGGGCACCGACCTGCTCGTGGTGCGCGAGCTGACCGGCGGGATCTACTTCGGCGAGAAGACCCGCAGCGCCGATGCGGCCTCCGACGCCTGCGTCTACACCCGCCGGGAGGTCGAGCGGATCGCCCGCGTGGCGTTCGATGCCGCGCCGGGGCGGGCGGGCCGCGTGACGAGCGTCGACAAAGCGAACGTGCTGGAGACGAGCCGCCTGTGGCGCGAGGTGATCAGCGGTCTCGACCGTCCACCGGGAGTGTCACTCGACCACCTGCTGGTCGACAACGCCGCGATGCAGCTCATCGCCAACCCAAGCGCGTTCGACGTGATCGTCACCGAGAACATGTTCGGCGACATCCTGTCCGACGAGGCGGCGATGCTGACCGGGTCGATCGGCCTGCTGCCGAGCGCCTCGCTGGGGACAGATGGCCCGGGGCTGTTCGAGCCGGTGCACGGCTCAGCGCCCGACATCGCCGGGACCGGCGCGGCCAATCCGCTGGCCATGGTGCTGTCCGCTGCGCTGATGCTCCGCCACGGACTGGGACGGGAGGCGGAGGCGGCGGCGGTAGAATCAGCCGTCGATCGTGCGCTGTCCGCGGGGCTGCGCACGGCGGATCTGGGTGGCCCGGCGAGCACATCCGAGGCCACCCGGGCCGTCCTCGACCACCTCTGATCGGAGTTCTGGAGCCCACGTGGAAACCGCCGAGACCATCTGGCACAACGGATCGCTCGTCGCGTGGGAGGACGCCAAGGTCCACGTGCTGACCCACGGCCTGCACTACGGCACCGGCGTGTTCGAAGGCGTCCGGGCCTACGAGACGCCGGAGGGCCCGGCCATCTTCCGCCACCACGATCATCTCGATCGGCTGTTCAAGTCGGCCGAGCTCTACTACATGCCGATCCCGTACACGGCGGCCGAGCTGCGGGAGGCGACGCACGAGCTGCTGGTGGCCAACGACCTGCGGGAGTGCTACATCCGCCCGATCGTGTTCCGCGGCTACGGCCAGATGGGGCTGTTCCCACTCGAGGCGCCGGTCGAGGTGTCGATAGCGGCCTGGAAGTGGGGGGCCTACCTCGGGGAGGAGGGCAAGCAGCACGGCATCCGGGCCAAGGTGTCGAGCTGGCGGCGGATCCCCCACGACGCGCTCATCCCGCACTCCAAGGCCTCCGGCCAGTACCTGAACAGCGTGCTGGCCAAGATCGAGGCGTCCAAGTCCGGCTACCAGGAGGCGATCCTGCTCGACTCGCACGGCTTCGTGTGCGAGGGCAGCGGCGAGAACATCTACGTCGTGCGCGACGGCGTCGTGCTCACCCCGCCGCAGAGCGCCGGGATCCTCGACGGGATCAACCGCAAGTCGATCCTGCGCATCGCCCGGGACCTCGGAATCGAGGTCGTCGAGCGGAACCTCGCCCGGGCCGAGCTCTACCTGGCCGACGAGGTGTTCATGTCCGGCACGGCGGCGGAGCTCGTGCCGGTGCGGGAGATCGACGACCACCTGATCGGCGGCGGCACCACCGGCGTGCCCGGCGACCCGGGGCCCGTCACCCGCGAGCTCCAGCGGGTGTTCGACGACGCGCTCCACGGGCGTGACCCGCGCTACGCGGAGTGGCTCGACCGCGTGCAGGTGCCGACGAAGGCCCTGTGACCCGGATCGCGCTCTACGACACGACGTTGCGGGACGGCATGCAGGGCGAGGGCATGTCCCTCACCGCGGCCGAGAAGCTGCGCGTCGCCCACCGGCTCGACGAGCTGGGGATCGACCTGATCGAGGCCGGCTTTCCCAGCTCGAACCCCAAGGAGCTCGAGCTGTTCGCGCTGCTGGGCGGCGAGCGCTTCCGCCATGCGCAGATCTGCGCATTCGGCATGACCCGCCGGCGTGACGTGGCCGCCGCCGAGGATCCCGCCCTGCGCATCCTGGCCGACTGCTTCGCGCCCGTCTGCACGCTCGTCGGCAAGACGTGGTCCCTGCACCTGGAGAAGGTGGTGCGCGTCGGCCGAGAGGAGAACCTGCGGATGATCGCCGAGTCGATCGCCTTCCTGGTCGGCGAGGGCAAGCGCGTGGTCTACGACGCCGAGCACTTCTTCGACGCCTACCGGGACGACGGCGAGTACGCCCTGGCCTGCCTGCGCGCCGCGGCGCAGGCGGGCGCCCAGACCGTCGTCCTGTGCGACACGAACGGGGGGACGCTGCCCGGCGTGATCGCCGCCGCCACCTCGGCGGCGGTGGAGCTGATGGCCGGCTCGGGCGCAGCGGTCGGCATCCACTGCCACGACGACGCCGGCTGTGGGGTGGCGAACACGCTGGCCGCGGTCGCCGCCGGCGCCACCCACGTGCAGGGGACGATGAACGGCTACGGGGAGCGCTGCGGCAACGCGAACCTGGTGACGATCGTGCCGAACCTCCAGCTGAAGCTCGGCCACGAGTGCGTGAGCGATGAGCAGCTCGCCGCGCTGACGCCCGCCGCGCACTTCTTCGACGAGCTGCTCAACTTCACTCCCGACCCCGACCAGCCCTACGTCGGGCGCAACGCGTTCGCCCACAAGGGCGGCATGCACGTCGCCGGCGTGAGCGCGGATCCGGCGACGTTCGAGCACGTCGAACCGGCGACGGTGGGCAACACCCGGGAGGTCCTCGTCTCCGAGCTGTCGGGCAAGGGGACGGTGCACGCCCGGGCCGCCGACGCCGGCATCGAGCTTGACGACACCACCGCCAACCGGGTGATCGAGCGCGTGAAGGAGCTCGAGCACGCCGGCTACCACTTCGAGGCGGCCGACGGCTCCTTCGAGCTCCTGCTCCGCAAAGAGAGCGGCGAGTACGAGCCCCTGTTCCGCCTCGAGAGCTGGCGGGCGATCGTCGAGAAGCGGGCCGATGGCCGGGTGGAGACCGAGGCGACGATCAAGATCTGGGTCGGCGGGGAGCGGTACGTCCGCACCGCCGAGGGCAACGGCCCGGTGCACGCGCTCGACCGGGCCCTGCGCGACGCGCTGGTCGAGATCCACCCCCACCTGGCCGATATCGACCTCGTCAACTTCAAGGTCCGCATCCTCGACGAGACGAAGGGCACCGGCGCGGTCACCCGGGTGCTGATCGACGCCTCGGACGGCGAAGCCGTGTGGGGATCGATCGGCGTCTCGGAGAACATCATCGAGGCCTCGTGGGAGGCGCTGGTCGACTCGCTGGAGTACGGGAACCGGCGGGGGGACACCCAGCCTCCCGATGTCCGGCGATCGGCGGCCGGCGCCGGGTCGTGAGCGCGGAGCCGCTGCCGCTCGCCCGGCCGGTGCTCGGGCCGGCCGAGGAGGCACGCGTCCTCGAGGTCCTGCGTTCCGGGCAGCTCTCCCTCGGCCCGCGGGTGCCCGCGTTCGAGGCCGCGTTCGCCGACCGGGTCGGCGCCCGCTGCGCCAGCGCGGTGTCGAGTGGGACGGCCGGGCTGCATCTGGCGCTGCGGACGGTCGGCGTCGGGCCGGGAGACGAGGTGGTGACGAGCCCGTTCTCGTTCGTGGCCAGCGCGAACGTCGCGCTGTACGAGGGAGCGAGGCCGGTATTCGCCGACATCGACCCGGTGACGCTCAACCTCGACCCGGCGGCCGCCGCCGCGGCGGTGGGGAAGCGAACCACCGCTCTGCTGCCGGTGCACGTGTTCGGCTATCCGGCGGATGTGGCGGCACTCGAGCGCCTGGGGCTTCCGATCGTCGAGGACGCCTGCGAGGCACTCGGGGCCCGCTACCCCGATGGCGGCGCCGTCGGCGGGCGGGGGCATCCCACGGTGTTCGGCTTCTATGCCAACAAGCAGCTGACCACCGGGGAGGGGGGAATGGTGACGCTCGGCGACGTCGAGACGAAGGAGCGGATCGACTCGGAGCGCAACCAGGGCCGGGCGCCGAACCTCGACTGGCTCGACCACGACCGGCTCGGCTTCAACTACCGGCTCTCGGACATCGCCTGCGCGCTCGGGCTGGCGCAGCTGGAGCGGCTCGACGACCTGCTGGCCGGCCGCGCGCGGGTGGCCGAGCTGTATCGCAGCGCGCTCGCCGGCGTCGAGGAGCTGGCGCTCCCCTGCGCCGACGCCGGCGGCACCGTGCGGGGATGGTTCGTGTTCGTCGTCCAGCTGCCGCGGCGGGTCGAGCGCGACGCGGTGATCGGCGCCCTGCGCGACCACGGGGTGCCCGCCAAGCCGTACTTCCCGGCCGTCCACCTGATGAGCTTCTACCGAGACCGCTTCGGCCACCGCCCCGGGGAGTTTCCGGTGTGCGAGGACGTGGCGGCCCGCTCGATCGCCCTGCCGTTCTTTCCGCAGATGACCGAGGGGCAGGTGGACCAGGTGAGCCAGGGCCTGCGCGCGGTCCTGGGAGACTGAGCCGATGCCCCGCTCCTCCGCGCGCTTCGCCGCCGACCAGGCCGCGGCCTTTCGGCGCCTGAACGACTCGATCGGCTTCGACTGGCGGCTTGGGCCCTATGACGTCCGGCAGAGCCGCGCGCACGCCGAGATGCTGGCGGCGCAGGGGATCATCCCGGCCGGTGAGGTGGATGGGCTGCTCGCCGCGCTCGACCGCGTCGAGCGGGAGCTGGCGGAGGGGACGTTCCCGTTCTCCGACGGTGACGAGGACATCCACATGGCGATCGAGCGGCGGGTGACCGAGCTGGCCGGTGAAGCCGGCGCCCGCCTGCACACCGCGCGCTCACGCAACGACCAGGTGGCCACGGACGTGGCGATGTTCACGCGCGCCCACGCCGCCGAGGCGGCCGAGGCGGTGGCCGGCCTGGCGGCGACGCTGATCGACCTCGCCGAGCGCCACCTCGACTGGCCGATGCCCGGCTACACCCACCTGCAGCGCGCTCAGCCGGTGTACCTGTCCCACCACCTGCTCGCCTACGGGTGGATGCTGGTGCGCGACCGCCGGCGATTCCTCGGCGTGGTGGGCCAGACGGCGGCGCTGCCGCTCGGTGCCGGGGCGCTGGCGGGGGTCAACTTCGAGATCGACCGTCAGCGGGTGGCAACGGCGCTCGGCTTCGCCGGCCCGGCGGAGAACTCGATCGACGCCGTATCCAACCGCGACTTCGTGCTCGACTACCTCGCCGCCGCTGCGACGTGCGCCATGCACCTCTCGCGCCTGGGATCCGAGATCGTGCTCTGGTCCAGCCAGGAGTTCGGCTTCTGCGAGGTGTCCGACGCCTGGGCGTCCGGCTCGTCGATCATGCCGCAGAAGAAGAACCCCGACGCGGCCGAGCTGCTCCGGGCCAAGGCGCCGCGGGTGGCCGCGCACCTGGTCGGGCTGCTCGGAACCCTGCACGCCCTCCCGCTGACCTACAACAAGGACCTCCAGGAGGACAAGGAGCACCTGTTCGACACCGTCGACACGCTCGAGTTGTCGCTGGCGGCGGCGCAGGGCATGGTGGAGACCCTCGCCTTCCGCCGGGAGCGGATGGCGGCGGCCGCCGCCGACGAGTTCCCGGCGGCCACCGACGTGGCGGACCTCCTCGTTCGGCGCGGGCTGCCGTTCCGCCAGGCCCACGGCGTGGTGGCGGGGCTCGTCCGGCGGGCCGTCGACAGCGGGCGGTCGCTGTCGGCGCTCGCCCCGGAGGAGCTCGCCGAGGCCTCTCCGCTGCTCGACGAGGAGTACTACAGCGTGCTCGGCGATGGCGCGTGGCTGGAGTCCAAACGCTCGCGTGGGGGGACAGCCCTGCCGCGGGTGCGCGAGCAGCTCGAGCGGGTGCGCGCGGCGCTCGACGAGTGAGGCCGGACTGCTACGCCCGCCCGGTGCTCGAGGTGGCGAGGGAGCTCGTCGGCTGCCTGGTGACCCACGAGGGGGCCACCGGGGTGATCGTCGAGACCGAGGCCTACCACGCCTCCGAGGCCGCGTGTCACGCCTACGCCGGTCTGACGCCCCGCACCTCCACCCTGTTCGGGCCCCCGGGCCGGGCGTACGTCTACCGCTCCTACGGGATCCACGCCCTGCTCAACGCGGTGTGCGAGCCCGCGGGGGTGGGCGCGGCCGTCCTCATCCGAGCGCTCGAGCCGCTCGACGGCGTCGAGCAGATGCGCCAGCGCCGCGGCCTCGAGCCACTGCGTGACCTGTGCTCCGGGCCCGGCAAGCTGACGCAGGCGCTCGGCGTCGGGCTCGAGCTGAACGGAAGCAGCCTGCGGGGTCCGATCGTCGTCGAGCCCCGGCCCCGTGCCTGGCGGGACGTGGCGATCACCGTCGACCGGAGGATCGGGATCACGCGGGCGGTCGAGCTGCCGTGGCGGTTCTGCGCCACCGGGAGCCGGTTCCTCTCCCGCGGGCCGAGCCGCTTCGCTGAGGTGGCGTAGCCGGCGAGCCCTAGTGGCCCAGGCCGGCGCCACCGGTCCCGCCGGCGCCGGAGCTGCTGCCGCCCCCGCCTCCGCCGCCACCGCCCCCGCCGCCGGCCGCGCCCCCGCCTCCGCCGCCGCCGGTCGTCCCGCCGCCTCCGCCGCCGCCGGTGCCGCCCCCGCCCCCGGGGCCGCCCCCGCCGCCGCTCGCGCCCCCGCCCCCGCCGCCGCCAGTCGTCCCGCCGCCGGTGGCCCCCCCGCCGCCGGTCGTGGCCCCGCCACCGCCGCCGCCCGTGCCGGCGGTCCCGCGCCCGCCCGCCGTGCCTCCGGTTCCGGCGCTGGAGGTGCTGGCGGCACCGCCGCCGCCGCCGCCGGTGGCCGTCCCCGCCCCGGTGTCGGTGCTCAGGCTTCCGGTGTCGGTCGCCGTGGTCGAGGTCGAACTCTGGCCGGCGGTCTGCTCGCTGGCCAGGATCTGCAGCGCCGAGCTCATGAAGTCGTGCCAGATGATGGCCGGGTACGTGCCGCCCTCCACCGGGCCGCCATTGAAGTCGGTTGCCATGGAGACGAGCTTCGTCGGGAAGCCGACCCACACCGCGGTCGTCAGCTGCGGGGTCCAGCCGACGAACCAGGCATCGCCGTAGTTCGAGGTGGTTCCGGTCTTGCCGACGACGTCCACTCCGGCGATGGCGGCCGACGTGCCGGTGCCGTTCTGCACCACGCCCTCGAGGATGTCGTGCACCTGCTGGGCGATGCCCGCCGGTAGGACGCGCTTGAGCGTCGGGCGGTCAGCGAGGTCCCGCCGGCCGTCGCACGGCACGAGGTAGCAGTGGATCTCGGCGATGCCGGTCGGCCCCTCGTCGACATCGCCGAGCAGGGGGTCGTAGACCCGGTTGCCGCCGGTGGCGAACGTCTCGTAGGCGTGGGCCATGTCGAGCGGACTGACCCCGTGGCGCAGGCCACCGAGGATCATCGCGTCGTTGTCCGATACCGGGCTGCGGATCCCCATCCGCCGCGCCAGCCGCGCGATCTTCCGCGTCCCGACGTTGATGCCGACCTGCGCGTAGACGCTGTTGTCGGAGATCGCCGTCGCGGCGGCGAGGCTGATCGGACCCGAATACGTGTTGCCGAAGTTGTGGACGATGAAGTGCTCCTTGCCGGCGCTGTTGGGCACGATGAAGTCCTGGGGTGCCGAGTCGATCACCGAGTCGGCCGAGTACTGGCCCGACTCGAGCGCCACCGCGAGTGTGAACGGCTTGAACGCCGAGCCCGGCTGGCGGTACCCCAGCGTGGCGAGATTGAACGGGGAGTGCGCGAAGTCCTCGTGACCGTCGACGATCGGGCCGCCGACCATGGCGCGCACCTGGCCGGTCTTGTTGTCGATCGCCACCAGGGAGGCGGTTGGCTCCCCCGGGCCGTTGGGCAGCTCGGCGGAGATCGCCTGCTCGGCGGAGCGCTGGAGCTCGAGGTCGAGCGACGTGCGGATCTGGAGCCCGCCGAAGTAGGCGCGATACTCGGCCACGCCGGCCGGGACGCCTCGCCCCAGGCCCATCGCCTGGAGGATCTGGGGCCGCAGCCAGCTCGTGAAGTACGGCGCGGCGCTGGGCTCGGACGGCTGCTGGATGTCGTTCGCGGTGGGGAGTGGCGTGGCGAGGCCGCTGGGCGTACTGGGTCTGGGTGATGTAGTGCTGCTGGAGCATGTCGCGCAGCACCAGGTCTCGCCGGTCGCGCGCCGCCACCGGGTGGGCCGCCGGGTCGAACGCCGTCGGCGAGGCGACCATGCCCGCCAGCAGGGCGGCGTCGGCGGGAGTGAGCAGCGAGGCGCACTTCGGACGGGGGATGGCCGGGGTGCTGTCGCCGCAGCCCACGCCGGCCGGCGGTGCCGTGCCGTCGCTCTGCGCCCCGGCGAAGCCGTACTTGCTGCCGAAGTACACCCGTGCCGCCGACTCGACGCCGTAGGCGCCGTTGCCGAAGTAGATCGAGTTCGAGGTACTCCTGGAGGATCTTGCGCTTGCTCCACCGTCGCGTCAGGTGATAGGCGAGCGCCGCCTCCCGCAGCTTCTCGAAGACCGTCCGGTTGTTCTGCTCCGAGAGGGCGTTCTTGACGAACTGCTGGGCGATCGTCGACGCTCCCTGGCGCGAGCCACCGCCGACGTCGGCCACGAATGCCCGCGCGATACCGCGGATGTCGACGCCCGGATCGGTCCAGAAGCGCTTGTCCTCGACCGACACGATCGCGTCCTGCATGGCCGGAGAGATCTCGTTCCGCCCCCCGGTGATCGAGTCGATGACGACGTTGTTCGGCGGGGCGAAGATCCCGATCGGCCGCCAGTGGTCGTCGTACAGGTAGGAGTTGACCTCCTTGCGGTACTGCGCCTTGTTCTCCAGCTGGGGAAGATCGGAGGCGACGGCCATCATCATCCCGAACACCGTCGAGACGACGGCGAGCGCCCCGAGTCCGATGAGGACCGAGAACAGGCGGAGCTTGCGCACCCGCGGCCGGGGTCCGGCGGACCGGCGGCGAATGCCCACGCGCAAGCGGCGGCCGGGCGCGAACGCGATTGCGGCCGGCTCGTCGTCGGGCCCGGGGATGTCGTGGCCGTCGCTCATGCGATGGAGGGGACGGGCGGCGGCGACCCGCGGAGGGCCGCCTGTCCGGCGTCACCGCGGCGAGGACCGGGTCCGGCGGCAGTGGAACGCACGGCCCCCGCGCGGAGCGGGAGTCTAGCATTGCCGCCGATGGGCAGCCCGGCCTCGACAGCGACCGCTCCGGCCGGCGGCGGGGCGGCGGAGACGGCGGCCTGGTTGTCCCGCAACGCGGTCGACTCGCTCCCCGCGGGGGAGCTGGCCCGCAAGCTGGCGCTCGACCGACCGCTGCGGATCAAGCTGGGGATCGATCCCACCGCGGCCGACATCCACCTCGGCTTCATCGTCGTGCTCGGCAAGCTGCGCGAGTTCCAGGATCTCGGCCACACCGTCGTGCTGATCATCGGCGACTACACCGCGCGGGTGGGGGACCCGAGCGGCCGCTCGGCCACCCGGCCGCTGCTGTCGGGCGAGGAGATCGACCGCAACGCCGCCACCTTCCAGGCCCAGGCGCTCAAGGTGCTCTCGGCCGATCGCCTCGAGGTGGTGCGCAACAGCGAATGGCTGGCGATGCCCGCCGAGGCGCTGTTCGGCCTGCTGCGCCACGCCACGGTGGCCCAGCTGCTCGAGCGCGACGACTTCGCCCGGCGGTGGGCGGCGCGGACACCGATCACGATCCTCGAGCTGCTGTACCCGCTGCTCCAGGGCTACGACTCGGTGGCCGTACGAGCCGACGTCGAGCTCGGCGGCTCGGACCAGAAGTTCAACCTGCTGCTGGGCCGGGACATCCAGCGCGCCTACGGCCAGCCTGAACAGGCGATTCTCACCCTGCCGCTGCTCACCGGGACCGATGGCGAGCGCAAGATGTCCAAGTCGTATGACAACTACGTCGGGGTGACTGATGCGCCGAGCGAGATGTACGGGCGGACGCTGAGCATCCCCGACGCCTCGCTGCCCGACTGGTACCGGCTCCTGCTCGACGCCCCGGTGCCGGACGGGGTGTCCGCCCGCGACGCCAAGCGTGCGCTCGCCCGGGCGCTGGTCGGTCGCTTCCACGACCCGGAGTCCGCCACCAGTGCCGAGGCGGAGTTCGACCGGGTGCACATCCGCCACGAGGCCCCGAGTGAGATCCCGGAGGTGCCGGTCGCCGTGGGGGTGGAGGGGACCGTCCACCTGCCGGCGATGCTCGCGGCCGCGTTCGGGATCTCGACCTCGCAGGCGCGCCGGCTGCTCGTCCAGGGTGGTGCCCGACTCGACGGACAGCCGCTGCCCGCCGAGCCGCTCGACCGCCCGGGCGCCGAGCTCGACGGGCGGGTGATCCAGCTCGGGAAGCGGCGGTTCGCCCGCCTGCGGGTCGGCACTGGCTCCCCGTGACGGCGAGCGCTATAGTCGTCGGTCCGCTTCGGGATCCGTGTCCCGGGTCCCGGACGCCCCGGAGGGGGGTTCCCCCTCTCCCAGAGGTGCGACGGTCTTTGAAAACTCAACAGCATGCGCACCCTTCGACCGATCCCTCGGTCGAGGAGTGTGTCCAGGTTCGACGCCGTCGCCCGTGCCCGTTCGTCCATGACGAGGGGCCGGAGTCGGCGGTGCCAGATTGACCCCGTCTTGCGTCCGGGGGCCCACCGTGTACTTCGGGCCCTCCCCGTGCGACGCAAGGGTCTGCCCTGCCAAGGGCAGCCCAGAGTTTCGCCCGCCCACCCACGTTCGCGTGGGGTCCGCGGGCGCCTGCTCTGACGACTCTTTGTGAACGGCGGGTTTGCCCCCGCCGGGTAGTTCTTCACGGAGAGTTTGATCCTGGCTCAGGACGAACGCTGGCGGCGTGCCTAACACATGCAAGTGGAGCGACGAACCAGGCTTCGGCCTGGGGCAAAGCCGCGAACGGGTGAGTAACACGTGGGTAACCTGCCCTGATGATCGGGACAACCCGAGGAAACTCGGGCTAATACCGAATGTGCCCTCCGGACACAAGTCCGCTGGGGAAAGGAAGCTTCGGCCTCCGCATCGGGATGGGCCCGCGGCCCATTAGCTTGTTGGTGAGGTAACGGCTCACCAAGGCAACGATGGGTAGCTGGTCTGAGAGGACGATCAGCCACACTGGGACTGAGACACGGCCCAGACTCCTACGGGAGGCAGCAGTGGGGAATCTTGCGCAATGCGCGAAAGCGTGACGCAGCAACGCCGCGTGGGGGAAGACGGCCTTCGGGTTGTAAACCCCTTTCAGTTGGGACGAAGCTCCGCCGGTGAACAGCCGGCTGGGGTGACGGTACCTTCAGAAGAAGCCCCGGCTAACTACGTGCCAGCAGCCGCGGTAATACGTAGGGGGCTAGCGTTGTCCGGAATCATTGGGCGTAAAGAGCGTGTAGGCGGCTCGACAAGTCTGCTGTGAAAGTCCAGGGCTCAACCCTGGAATGCCGGTGGAAACTGTCGAGCTAGAGTCCGGAAGAGGCGAGTGGAATTCCTGGTGTAGCGGTGAAATGCGCAGATATCAGGAGGAACACCAATGGCGAAGGCAGCTCGCTGGGACGGTACTGACGCTGAGACGCGAAAGCGTGGGGAGCAAACAGGATTAGATACCCTGGTAGTCCACGCCGTAAACGATGGGCACTAGGTGTGGGGGGTGTCGACTCCCTCCGTGCCGACGCTAACGCATTAAGTGCCCCGCCTGGGGAGTACGGCCGCAAGGCTAAAACTCAAAGGAATTGACGGGGGCCCGCACAAGCAGCGGAGCATGTGGTTTAATTCGACGCAACGCGAAGAACCTTACCTGGGCTTGACATGTTCCTGACCGCTGTGGAAACACAGCTTCCCTTCGGGGCAGGATCACAGGTGGTGCATGGCTGTCGTCAGCTCGTGTCGTGAGATGTTGGGTTAAGTCCCGCAACGAGCGCAACCCCCGTCGCATGTTGCCAGCATTCAGTTGGGGACTCATGCGAGACTGCCGGTGACAAACCGGAGGAAGGTGGGGATGACGTCAAGTCATCATGCCCCTTATGTCCAGGGCTACACACGTGCTACATTGGCGCGTACAGAGGGTGGCGAGACCGCGAGGTGGAGCGAATCCCTTAAAGCGCGTCTCGGTTCGGATTGCAGGCTGAAACTCGCCTGCATGAAGGCGGAGTTGCTAGTAATCGCGGATCAGCATTGCCGCGGTGAATACGTTCCCGGGCCTTGTACACACCGCCCGTCACACCACGGGAGTGAGCAACACCCGAAGCCGGTGGCCTAACCCTTTTGGGAGGGAGCCGTCGAAGGTGGGGCTCGTGACTGGGGTGAAGTCGTAACAAGGTAGCCGTAGCGGAAGCTGCGGCTGGATCACCTCCTTTCTAGGGAGCCCTCCTCACCGGAGGGCGCCGGTCGGCTCGAGCACGGCCGCCGTTTCCAGGGTCTCCGTTCGGAGGCTCGCGAGCGGTCGTGTCCGGAGCCCGCCCGGTTCCCGAACGTCGACCGAACCTGGCGGGGCGCAGGGCGCCGGCTCATGCCGTCGCTCGGGCGCCCGCATGCTGTTGAGTTTTGAGAGACCAGCCCGGCCACGTGCCGGGTCGCGCCTCTTCGCGGACCTTGAAAACTGCACAGTAGCCAATGACACGGGTATCACCGGGCGGGAGCTCTGCGCTCCCTCCCAAGATCACCGTCAAGATATTAAGGGCACATGGTGGATGCCTTGGCACCAAGAGTCGATGAAGGGCGTGAACGGCTGCGATAAGCCGCGGTGAGGCGCTGAATGGCCAGTGACCCGCGGATGCCCGAATGGGGAAACCCAGCGCCGGTAATGCGGCGTTATCCCGCGCTGAACACATAGGCGCGGCGAAGACAAGCGGGGGAAGTGAAACATCTCAGTACCCCGAGGAAAGGAAATCAACCGAGACTCCCTGAGTAGTGGCGAGCGAAAAGGGAATAGCCCAAACCCGGCGCGTGTAAGCGGTCACGCGTTGCGCGTCGGGGGTTGTAGGGCGCCTGGTCCGGGTCGTGACCGACCCGGCGGAAGTCATCAAGCAGCTCAGTAGTCGAAGCGCGTGGAACCGCGCACCACAGAGGGCAACCGTCCCGTAGACGAAACCGAGCTGCCTTCCGCAGGCGTTCCTGAGTAGGTCCGCACCCGTGAAACGCGGACTGAACCTGGGGGGACCACCCTCCAAGGCTAAGTACTCCTTGGTGACCGATAGCGGACTAGTACCGTGAGGGAAAGGTGAAAAGTACCCCGGAAGGGGAGTGAAATAGTACCTGAAACCACGTGCCTACAAGCGGTGGGAGCGGCCTCGTGCCGTGACCGCGTGCTTTTTGCATAACGAGCCGGCGAGTTACTCGTCTGCGGCAAGGTTAAGCGATGAGCGGAGCCGTAGCGAAAGCGAGTCCGAACAGGGCGACATAGTCGTAGGCGGTAGACCCGAAGCTGAGCGAGCTACCCATGGGCAGGTTGAAGCGGGGGTAAGACCTCGTGGAGGACCGAACCGACCTAGGTTGAAAACTGGGCGGATGACCTGTGGGTCGGAGTGAAAGGCTAATCAAGCTCAGTGATATCTGGTTCTCTCCGAAATATATTTAGGTATAGCCTCGGATAAATTCCGTGGCGGCCGTAGAGCACTGTTTGGACGCGGGGCCCTACCAGGTTACCAACTTCAGGCAAACTCCGAAGACCGTCACGGTTACTCCGGGAGTCAGTTGCTGGGGGATAAACTTCAGCGTCAAGAGGGAAACAGCCCAGACCGCCAGCTAAGGTCCCCAAGTGTTAGCTAAGTGGGAAACGATGTCTGAATGCATAGACAACCAGGAGGTTGGCTTAGAGGCAGCCATCCTTGAAAGAGTGCGTAACAGCTCACTGGTCAAGTGTTCGGGCGCGGACAATGTAACGGGGCTCAAGCTAACCACCGAAGCTGCGGGTGCGATCCTCTGGATCGCGCGGTAGGAGAGCGTTCCGGTGCCCGCGAAGCGGCGGCGTAAGCCAGCCGTGGAGGCGCCGGAAGTGAGAATGCCGGCATGAGTAACGAAAGAGGGGTGAGAATCCCCTCCACCGATTGCCCAAGGTTTCCTGAGTAAAGTTCGTCTGCTCAGGGTTAGTCAGGACCTAAGGCGAGGCCGAAAGGCGTAGTCGATGGCCAACGGGTTGATATTCCCGTACCACGTCGCATCCGTTTGACCGATGGGGGGACGAGGAAGGCTATGGGATCCCAGGCGATGGTCGTCCTGGGGTAAGCATGTAGGGGTGGCTCTAGGCAAATCCGGAGCCGCATAACCCGAGGTGCGATGCCAGCTGGCTCTAAGCCGGCGAGTCCCGGATGCCAAGCCTCCGAGAAAAGCCTCTAGGGAGGACGCACGTGCCTGTACCAAAACCGACACAGGTGGGCAAGTGGAGAACACTAAGGTGATCGAGATAACCCTCGTTAAGGAACTCGGCAAAATCGCCCCGTAACTTCGGGATAAGGGGCGCCCCAGTAGGGTGAACCTCCTCGCGAGGGGAGCCCGAGAGGGCCGCAGTGAATAGGTTCAAGCGACTGTTTACCAAAAACACAGGTCTCTGCTAAGTCGTAAGACGACGTATAGGGGCTGACGCCTGCCCGGTGCCGGAAGGTTACGTGGAGGTGTTAGGGCTTCGGCTCGAAGCACCGAAACTAAGCCCCGGTAAACGGCGGCCGTAACTATAACGGTCCTAAGGTAGCGAAATTCCTTGTCGGGTAAGTTCCGACCTGCACGAATGGCGTAACGACTTGAACGCTGTCTCAACGAGGGGCTCGGTGAAATTGCAGTCTCGGTGAAGATGCCGAGTACCCGCGGCTAGACGGAAAGACCCCGTGAACCTTTACTACAACTTGGTATTGAGGTTCGATGCATTTCGCTCAGGATAGGTGGGAGGCTAGGAAGCACCGGCTGCGGCTGGTGTGGAGCCAACCTTGAGATACCACCCTTGGTGTATTGGATCTCTAACAGCGCGCCGTGAATCCGGGCGCTGGACAGTGACAGGTGGGTAGTTTGACTGGGGCGGTCGCCTCCCAAAATGTAACGGAGGCGCGCAAAGGTTCCCTCAGCACGGTCGGAAATCGTGCGTAGAGTGTAAAGGCAGCAAGGGAGCTTGACTGCGAGACCGACAGGTCGAGCAGGTGCGAAAGCAGGCCTTAGTGATCCGGCGGTAGCAAGTGGAAGCGCCGTCGCTCAACGGACAAAAGGTACTCCGGGGATAACAGGCTTATCGGGCCCAAGAGTCCACATCGACGGCCCGGTTTGGCACCTCGATGTCGGCTCGTCGCATCCTGGGGCGGAAGTACGTCCCAAGGGTTGGGCTGTTCGCCCATTAAAGCGGTACGCGAGCTGGGTTCAGAACGTCGTGAGACAGTTCGGTCCCTATCTGCCGTGGGCGTTGGAGAGTTGAGAGGATTCGTCCCTAGTACGAGAGGACCGGGATGAACGCACCTCTGGTGTATCTGTTGTCCTGCCAAGGGCATCGCAGGTTAGCTACGTGCGGATCGGATAACCGCTGAAAGCATCTAAGCGGGAAGCCGGCCTCGAGATGAGCTCTCCCATCCCCTTGAGGGAGTAAGACCCCTGGTAGACCACCAGGTTGATAGGCCGGATCTGGAAGGGTGGTAACACCCGTAGGAGACCGGTACTAATGGGTCGAGGGCTTGACGGATATTTGATATCCGTGCATTGGCACTGTGTAGTTTTGAAGGCCCGCGCCAGAGGCCGGTCTCCACCGATTTCCGGTGGCTATGGCGAGGGGGAAACACCTCTTCCCATTCCGAACAGAGCCGTTAAGCCCCTCAGCGCCGATGGTACTTGGCCCGCAAGGGCCTGGGAGAGTAGGTCGCCGCCGGTTTCTTCGCTCGCGATCCGGCTCCGCTCACCGTGATGAGCGGAGCCGCTCGCCATTCACTGCCCGTCGAGGCCGCGGCTTCTGCGGAGCGGCGGGGTGGTCACGTTGGTGGCCCGGCGGTCTGGGAACATCTGGCGATGCGCGATCTCGGGCGCTACCTCCGGGCGAACCCCCAGCTCCTGGTGCTGCTCCTCGTCTGCGTGATCCTGGGGCTCGGGACGTTCCTGGCGGTCCTCATCAGCCTCGCCACGCAGGGCGGGGGACAGGTGAGTGGAGAGCCGTCGGGTGCGCTCGCGCTGGCCGGGGTGTTCTGAGCCCGGGCCTGCCGGCGCTAACGGTCCGGGACCACCGACTGCCGCCGCGCGCCGGCCGGCCGGCGCACCGGGGAGATGCAGTGGGCGGTGAGGGCGGGCACGCTGCCCGGACGGCGCACGGCACGCGAGCGCAGCGGCCGCCGGTGGGGATGGACGGGCGGCGGACCGAGCTTCCCCGTCGCGCCATCCGCGTCCTCCCGGACCTCGTCGGGGTGGTCGGCCAGGATGTCGTCGACCCGGCTCAGCAGCGTCTCGAAGCGCTGTCTCATTGAGTGGAACATATGTTCGACAGGCTAGGCGCCGGGGCGGACGGAACGGCCGGTTCACGCGCAATTTTCGTTGCAGCTGGGCGCTTGGTGGGTCAGGCCCGCACGATGAGCTCGTCCGACTGAGCGGCGAGCGCCTGGATCACCGTCTTGAGGTGCTCGTCGAAGTCGACCCCGAGCGCCTGCGCAGCCTCCCGCAGCTCGTCCCGGTCGACCGCGGCGGCGAACGAGCGATCCTTCAGCTTCTTCTTCACCGACTTCGGCGTCATCCCGGACAGGCCGTCGGGGCGGACATAGGCGACGGCGAGCACGAACCCGGACAGCTCATCGACGGCGTACAACGCCCGCTCCATGTCGCTCTGGCGCGGGACGCCCATGAAGTCGGCATGGGACGCCACCGCGCGCACCAGCTCGGGCGGATAGCCCCGCCTCTCGAGCTCGGCGAGCGCCATCCGGGGGTGACCCGTCTCCAGGTCGGGATACCGCTCGTAGTCCAGGTCGTGGAGCAGGCCGGTCAGCCCCCACAGCTCGACGTCGCCGCCGAACCGGGGCGCATAGGCGCGCATCGCCGCTTCCACCGCGAGCATGTGGCGCCGCAGTGAATCGCTCGCCGTCCACGCGCAGAGCAGGTTCCACGCCTCCGAGCGCGAATACGGCGACGGCATGGCTGTTACCCTAGCTGAGCGCTCGGGACCGGCTCTCCCCCCAGCCGGCTCCGGCACGGCGAACCGCGTCTCGGCGCCGACCATCCCCATGGAGAAGTTCGTCATCGAAGGCGGCGTGCCCCTGTCGGGCACGATCGTGCCGGCCGGGAACAAGAACGGCGCGCTGCCCATCCTCGCCGCCTGCCTGCTCACCGGCGACGAGGTGATCCTGCGCAACCTGCCGGACATCGCCGACGTCCGGGCGATGACGCTGCTCCTGGAGTCGCTCGGCGCGCGGGTGCGCTGGCGCGGCTCCTCGGAGGTGGCGATCCAGGCCGACACGGTCGACACCCAGGAGGTCGACCGCGGGCTGGCCGAGCGCATCCGCGCCTCG